>JAPPFP010000014.1 GCA_028877275.1 Acidobacteriota bacterium | reverse complement strand
GGGGGGGGGGGGGGGGGGGGGGCGGGGGGGGGGGGGGGGGGGGGGGGGGGGGGGGCGGGGGGGGGGGGGGGGGGGGGGGGGGGGGGGGGGGGGGGGGGGGGCCCCCCCCCCGCCGCCCCCCCCCCCCCCGGCCCCCCAGCGGGCTAGACGCCCCCAGTGCGGCGTTTTCGTCTCGATGAGTGCCGGTGCGCCGGCCTTCTGGCCGGCATCCGCTGGGGCGAGGCGGAGTCGTGTGTCGTAGGGAGGTTCGCTGGAGCGACGGCGGTCGTCGGCCCTGGCCGGCGGCTGCTAGGGTCGCGCGGCGGAGGTAACAGGCGATGGCGGCGATGACGGCGGACGAGATTCAGGGTGCCTGCGAGGGATTGAGAGGTTGGGAGGCGGATGTGGAAGCGCCTTCCATCTCGCGTGAGTACCAGTTCCCCACTTTCCCGGCGGCGGTGCGTTTCGTCGACTTCGTGGCTGAACTGGCGGAGGCGGCGGACCATCACCCGGATATCGACATCCGTTACAACCGGGTTCGCCTGACCCTCAGCACCCACTCCGCGGGCGGCGTGACGGAGAAGGACTTCGCTTTGGCCCGCGCGATCGACCAGAGCTGACCCGGCGGCCGGCGGGCAAGCGATGACCCAACCCCTCAAAGCGGCTCCGGGGCCTCAGCTGGAGGCGCCCTACTACCTGCCGGTCGGCAACGAGGTCGAGCTGTTCCTCGCCGCGTACCGGGCGCGCATGCCGGTCTTGCTCAAGGGGCCCACGGGTTGCGGCAAGACGCGGTTTCTCGAGCACATGACGCATCGCCTCTATCGGGGAGGCGATGCGGGGGCGCGTACAGGGATCGAGACGCCTCTCGTCACGGTCGCCTGCCACGAGGACCTGACGGCGACCGACCTGGTCGGCCGTTACCTGCTGGAAGGCGACGACACGGTGTGGATGGACGGTCCGCTGACCCGCGCCGTGCGGGACGGGTCGATCTGCTACCTGGACGAGATCGTCGAGGCGCGCAAGGACACGACGGTGCTGATCCACGCGCTGACCGACCACCGGCGCATCCTGCCGGTCGAGAAGCGCGGCGAGATCCTGCCGGCGCACCCGGACTTCCTGCTCGTCCTGTCGTACAACCCGGGCTACCAGAGCGTGGCCAAGGATCTCAAGCCGAGCACGCGCCAGCGCTTCGTGGCGCTCGAGTTCGACTATCCGCCCCCCGAGGTCGAAGCGGAGATCATCGCGCACGAGGCGGGAATCGATGTCCCGCTGGCCCGGGATCTGGCCGAACTCGGCAAACGCGTTCGCAATCTGCACCACCGCGGCTTCGACGAGGGCGTCAGCACCCGCCTGCTCATCTACACGGCGCAGTTGATCGCCGGCGGCATTGGCGTGCGCGAAGCCTGCGTCGCCGCGATCTGTCGGGCGATCACCGACGACGACGAGGTCCAGCGTGCGGTGACCGAGGTGGCGTCGACGCTGTTGCCTTGACCGCGGTCGCCCTCGACGACGTCGCCCGCGTCCTCGAGATCTACGTCGAGGCGATGCTTGCGCGCCCGGCCGAGGTCCGGCCGCTCGCCGATCTGCGAGCCGGCGACAGGTCGCGTGCGGGGCATCTCGACCTGGAAGGCGCGGCGGCCGCGGGACGGCCGACCACCGACGGCGCTGCCTTCTACCTGCCGGAGCGGATCGACCGGTTACCGGACAGCTACGGCAACTTCATGGTCTACCGGATGGCCGTGCTGCACCAGTTGGGCGGCGTGCTGTTCGGCACCTATAGGCGCGGTCCGCTCCGGTTCGCCGACTTCTTTGCGGGGTTCGATGAGCCCGGCCTGGCCCGGGCGCTGTTTGCGCGGCTCGAGGGGGCGCGGATCGACGCTGCTCTCGCGCGCGTCTTCCGTGGTGTGGGCCGCGATCTGCTGCGACTGATCGACGATGCGCTCGAGACGTCGCTGAGCCCGCCGTCGAGGCCGCCGGTGCGCCGGCAACCGCGGGAAGCGGCTCTGTTCGACCTCGCACGGGCGCTGCTCGTCGAGCAGCGCTCCCGGTTGGAGGTGGCCCCAACAGACGAGGATTCGGCGAGCCGGATACCGGCGCAATTCGAAGAAGCGGCGACGTTGCTCAATCCCGGCGCCACAGTCGATCACACCTTGCGCGCCGTTCAAGCGCTCTATCCCGAGCTCGCCGGCCTACGCTCGGTTCGGTCCTCTTCCGAGCCCGCCCCGGCCGCCAACGGTGGTCGACCGCGGGATCCCGGCGCCGCCCCGGATTCCGAAGCCGAAGTCCAGTCCCTCGACGTGCCGGCGCCCGCACACCACGGCGACCCCGCACCGGAGCGAGTCGAGCTGCGCCGCGAGTGGCAGGAGCTCGCGTCCGAAGTCGAAGTCCGGGACGACGTGGAACCGGGCCCGATCGCGGCCGGTCTGATGGAGCAGTTGCAGGTTGACGAGCTGGGCGTGCTCAGTCTGCAGGACGGCGACCTTTCGGGCACCGCTGGGCTGCCGTTGACCGACCTCGACATCACGGGGGCGATCGAGGCCGAAGGGGGCGACGAGGAGGGGACGCCGATCGAACTCGACCCCGACGAGTTGGCGGCCCGCCTCGAGGAGCTGTCGAAGCGGCTGGAACGCGAGTTGGCGGAGGCCGGGCTCGACCGGGAACAGGTCTACTACTACGATGAGTGGGATCACGAGCTGGCCGGCTACCGCCGCCGCTGGTGCCACCTGCGGGAGAAGGTCATCGAACCGCCCGGCACGGCTCCGAACGAAGCCGCGGCTCCGGCGGGCCGGTTCGTCGACGAGACGAGGCGCCATCACGCCGACCTGCTGCGGCGCGTCAGGAAGCAGTTCGAGTTGCTCAAGCCGGAGGAGTTCCGGCGCATGCGGCGCCTGATCGAGGGCGAGGAGCTCGACCTTGACCGCGTGGTCGAAAGCCATGTCGACCGGCGCGCCGGGCGGCCGCCGGACGGCGCCGTCTACATGAGCCGCCGCCGCCAGCACCGGGACGTGGCGGCCGCCTTCCTGCTCGACATGAGCGCCTCCACCGACGCGGAGGCGCCGGTCGACGAGCCCGAGCCGGCATCAGGCCGCGAACCGGAGCCGGAGTACGTCGGCGTGTTCGACGACTTCGACTGGCCCGACAATCCTCAGCCGCTGCCGCCGGGGCGCCGGGTGATCGACATCGAGAAGGAGTCGCTGGTTCTGATGGCCGACGCCCTCGAGACCCTCGGCGACGACTACGCGATCTACGGGTTCTCCGGCTTCGGCCGCAAGGAGGTCGAGTTCTTCGTCGCCAAGGAGTTCGACGACGATTTCGACCGCGGGGCCGAGGACCGGATCGCCGCGATGGAGCCGAAGCGCAGCACCCGGATGGGGCCCGCGATCCGCCACGCCGCCGCCAGACTCGCCGAGCGCGAGGCGAAGGTCAAGGTTCTGCTCATCCTCTCCGACGGCTACCCCCAGGACTTCGACTACGGCAGCGACCGGGCATCCCGCGTCTACGGCATCCGCGACACGATGGTCGCTCTCCGCGAGACGGAACGCCAGGGAATCTCCACCTTCTGCATCACCGTCGATCCGGCCGGCCACGACTACCTGCGCGAGATGTGCCCGGAACGCCGCTACCTCGTGATCGACGAGATCGCCGCCCTGCCGAGCCAGTTGCCGAAGGTGTATCGAGGGCTGACGGCCTAGATCAGCGGGTCAGGACCCCCAGCGGCGGCGCTCCGTCCGGGCTCTCGAAGTCCACATCGAGCAGCATCGCGATGAGGTCGGCGATGTCGGTCAGCCCCATGCGGTGGACGGTGCGGCCGGCTTCGAAACCGGCGCCCCAGCCGACGAAGCCGGTGAGGATCTCGGGGAAGTCGGTGGGGAAGTGACCGTGGGCGCCGCCGTCGGTGGGCCTGATCGCGTCGCCGGAGGCGTCGGAGCCGAAGCTGACGCCGAGGGTTCCGGCGAGGGCGAGGCGGGCCTCGGGGGCGGCGCCCGCCTGGTCGAGTGCGTTGCGTTCCACGACGCGGAACAGGCGGCGCACCGTCTCGGGCAGATCGGCCAGGATGCTCCGGACCGCACTCATGGCTTCGCCGTCGGTGTCGTCGCGCAGGTGCAGGAAGGCCGCGCCGCCCGCCGGGTGGAAGGTGGCGCGCCACTCGCCGCGGTCTGACTCCGTTCCGTGGAGACCGGCTTCGGCGAGCCAGACGTTGGGCATCACCTGGGTGTGGAGATCGACGAAGCCGTGGTCGCCGGTGATCACGAAGGCGGTGCGGTCCAGGATGCCGGCGCGTTCCGCGGCGTCGCGGACCGCGCCGATGGCCCGGTCGGCGGCGCCGACGGCGCGCCGGATGCGATCCGACTCCCGGCCGTGCGCGTGCTGGGCGGAATCGGTCGTGATCAGGTGCAGCGCCAGCAGGGCCGGCCGGTGGGTTTCCAGGACGTAGGCAGCCATCACTCCGGTCGTGTCGTCACGCGTGATGTAGGCGGCGGAGTAGTTGCGCAGGTTGAGGCGGCCCGTTGCCTCCCGCTCCAGTTCCTGCCACAGGCCAGGCGAAGTGCCCTCGCGCATCGGTGCCAGGCGGTCGCTGTTCGGGTCGAGGGAGTAGGTCTCGGGCACGAAGCGGTCGATCGGAGCGCCGACGGTGACCGGCCAGGAGATCGCGGCGGTCTGCTTGCCGGCAGCGCGCACCGCGTCCCAAAGCGTGTCGACCTGAATCGAGGACTCGAACCAGTACCACTCGCCGGTTTGTCCCTCCGGTTCGAACGGCCGGTTGTAGTAGACGCCGTGGCGTGCTGGCAACGCGCCGGTGACGATCGTCGTGTGCGACGGGTACGTGACCGTAGGAAACACCCCGCGCACGCCCTCGGCGTGTGCGCCGTCGCGCGCCATCTGCTGGATGTTCGGCGCCGGCCAGGAGGAGCCGGGGAGGTAGAAGTCCGGCCGGAAGCCATCGACCGAGACGAGCACGACGTGATCGGCCCTCGGCTCCGCCTGGGCCGCCAGCGGGCCGTTGGCCAGGAAGAGACAGCAGAGAACGCTGCCGGCGACGGCGGGGAGACTCGGCAGCTCGTGCCGGGGACTGCCGTTCGCGGATACCGGCGTCATCTCCGCGGCCCTACACGGCGGCGGCGAGCCGGCCGTCGTAGATGCTCTGCCGCATCTCTTCCAGCTTGTCGAGGTAGAGCTGCCGGTACTCGTCGTAGTCGAGGTCGAACGGGGCCCGACCGCGCTCAAAGCCGGCGAAGGTCTGGTTCGGGCCGTCCTCCGCGAACGGCCGCATCGCCTCGACCTGCGCCTCGAACTGGTCGACCAGGCGCGGGTGCTCGGCGAGCAGGCGCTGCAGGATGTACACGCCGAACCCGATGTGGCGAGCTTCGTCGCGCTGGATCAGGCGGATGCCGCGGTTGAGCGCGGGCAACTTGCCCGTGCATTCGAAGATCTTGTAGTAGATGGGGTAGCTGGCTTCCGCGCCGACGCCCTCGACGTAGAAGTGGTACAGCATGATCGCGCGCAGCAGCGCCTCCGGGCTGTCGTCCTCGAACAGCGCGCGCATCGTGGCCGGCAGCCGGGTCGAGAACATGTCGCCGTGCAGGTTGGGGTAGGGGATGTCGACCCCGAAGCGGCCCGGCAGCGCCTCGATCAGCCAGGTCTCGAAGAACTGCACATGACGCGCCTCCTCGTACATCTGCGCGGTGACGTACATCTCGTCTTCCAGGCGGCCGTCCTGGCGGAAGCGGAACTGGAGCGGCGCGAGTTCATGGGTCACGCCGCGCTCGCCGACCCGGAAGCCGGAAATCAGGCGGATCAGCAGGTTCCGCTCGTCGTCCGAGAATGACATCCAGTCGGAGCGCTCCTGCGAGAAGTCGATGTCGGCGGGGTTCCACGAACGTTCGTGGGAAGCGGTGAAGAGTCGTATTGGCAGCGACGAGCTGTCGAACGGCATGGCGAACCTCCTTGAGGAGTCGATTCTAGCCGTACCGACGGCGCCGGAGGCGTCAGTGTCGACGGAACGCCCGGACCAGCAGCAGCATGGCGACCGCCATGAGCAGCGATCCGGCCAGAAGGGGCGCGCCGGGCAGCTCGAACGGAGCGGCGTCGGAGGTGAAGTAGCCGAACACGGCGCTGGTGAAGACGAGCGGCGCCGCGATCGCCGACAGGCTCATCAGCGACGTCAGGGCGCCCTGGATCTTCCCCTGCTCGGTGGGCTTCACCGTTCCCGCGATGATTGCCTGGACCGCCGGTCCGGCGATGCCCCCCAGCGATCCCGCGAAGATCACGGCGATGAGGACGGGGCCGTTCGGCGCGAGGCCGTAGCCGGCGAAGGCCAGCGTTCCGATGCCGAAGCCCACCAGCACGGCCCGGCGCTCGCCCAGCCAGGTGACCGCGGGTCGCACCAGAAAGCCCTGAACCAGAGCCGCCGAAACGCCGACGGCCGCCAGCGCGAGACCGTTCTGGAACTCGTTCCAGCCATAGCGGTAGCCCGTGTAGAGCACCCAGGAGGTTTCCAGGCCGCGTTGCGCGAGCGCCATCAACAGAAAGGCGACCGCCAGACTGGCGACCAGGGGATACGTGCGGAGGTGCGCGATGCTCGATACCGGATTCGCCTTGCGGAGCGAGAAGGCGCTCCGGTTCTCCGGCGCCAGGGACTCGGGCAGCACGAGGAAGCCGTAGAGCGAGTTCAGGAGGCAGAGGCCGGCCGCCACGAAGAAGGGCAGCCGCAGGTCGATGCCGCCAAGCAGGCCGCCGAAGATCGGCCCGAGGATGAAACCGACGCCGAAGGCGACGTTGACGAGCCCGTAGTTCCGGGCCCGGGTCTCGGCCGTCGAGATGTCGGCGATGTAGGCGTTTGCCGTCGTGATGCTGGCGCCCATCACGCCGGCGACGATGCGGCCTGCGAACAGCCAGCCGAGCGATGGCGCGAAGCCCATGACCAGATAGTCCACGCCGAGGCCGAACATGGAGAGCAGGAGGATGCGGCGACGGCCGAAGCGATCGGAAAGCGCGCCGAGGATCGGCGCGCACAGGAACTGCGCCACGGCGTAGCAGGCCGCGATCGCGCCGACTGCGACGGCGGCGGACGATGTATCGCCGCTGCGGAACTGCTCGACGAGTTCGGGGAAGACGGGGATGATCAGGCCGACACCCAGCATGTCGAGCAGGATCACGGCGAAGATGAAGCCGACTCCGGCCTGGCGGCGGGGAGGCGCGTGTGGTTGAGGGGTAGTCACCGTGTGGACCTACTCGAGCGTCGGGAGAGTAGTACGGCTGGCAGGCGCTAGAGTTGACGCCATGAGTCACATGGTCGGAGCATGCCGGTCGAGTCGGCGGTACACCCTGCTGGCGACTGCCCTGGTCGGAGCGCTCGCGGCATGCGGCCCGTCGGAGGGCCCGTCGCAGGCGGAGCCTCAACCGGACGTGGACACGTTGCGTGCGTCCTTCATCGCGCAGATGGAATCGATCGACCTCGTGGCGGGCCTCGAAACCGACGGCGACGAGGTTCGCTTCGTTCGCCCCGACGGCTCCGGCCAGGACGTCGAGTGGCGCGTGCGGATCGACTCGCTCGAAGTGGAGTCAGGCGAGGGGGCCCAGGTGCTAGGTCACGTACTGTCGGCCTGGAGTGCCAACGGTCGGCCGATCACGGTCTGGGAGGGCTCCACCGGACTGCAAACGGACATGCCGCTGTGGGTTCTGGACGCGGGTCTAGCGACCGATTGCTGGGCGCTGTGGGACGAAGAAGCGAAGGCGTGGGGCTGGACTTAACGCGGACCGCCGTTGAGCCGCGGCTATGATCAAAGGACGCTGGTTTGCATACCTGGGTTCACCCGCTCTTGGGAGGGTAGTCGGATGAGGAAGAACGAACGGTCGAGAGCCGTGGCGACGAGTGGCGCGATGGTTCTGCTGCTCGGGCTCGGCGCCGGTGGCCCGGCCTCGGGAGCCAACAACAACGCCAACGACGCCGACTGGACGATTCCGCGCACCGCCTACGGTCACCCGGACCTCCAGGGCGTGTGGGAGAACAACAACGGCACTCCCCTGCAGCGGCCCGCCGCCTGGGCGGGCAAGGAGCGCCTGACGGACGAGGAGTTCCAGGAGCTGATGGCGGCGGTCGCCGAGGCGACGAACCCGGGCGCGGACGCACTGTTCGGCGACCAGCTCGTCCTGGCGGCGATCGAGCGCACGAAGGCGACGTCCTACGACCCGACGACCGGCAACTACAACCAGTTCTGGATCGCGGACCGGTACTTCACGAAGCGCACTTCCCTCGTCGTCGATCCGCCCGATGGCCTGATCCCGCCGTTCACCGAAGCGGCCAAAGAGCGCCTCTGCAAGCGGGTGAAGCACCTGATGGAGCACCCGGCCGATTCCTGGCTCGACCGGCCGATCGCCGAGCGCTGCATCAGCTACGGCGCCCCCTTCATCTTCCCGGGCTACAACGGCTACCACCAGATCTTCCAGAGCGAGGACCACGTCGTCATCCACCAGGAGATGATCCACGACGCGCGCGTCATACGGCTGGACGACGAGTCCCCTCTCGACGGCGATGTCCGGCTGTGGAACGGCGACTCCCGCGGTCACTGGGACGGCGACACCCTGGTCATCGAGACGACGAACTACTCGAGGAAGAACGACTTCATGGGCTCCTCGGAGCAGCTCAAGATCACCGAGCGGTTCACGCTGACGGACCCGGAGACCCTGGAATGGGAGGTCACGGTGACCGACCCGGGGACGTGGACAAAGCCCTGGACGGCGTCGATTCCCCTCAAGCGAACAGGGGACGCGATCTACGAGTACGCCTGTCATGAGGGCAACTACGGGATGGAGGGCATGCTCGCCGGCGCCCGCGCCGAAGAGGCGGCGAACAAGCCGAAGCAGCTCGATCCGGGCGTCGTGTTCCGGTATCCGGGACTGACCTGCGACTTCTGATCGGTTCTCGCGACTCGCGGTGATTCAGCGGATCACCCGAACCTCGATTCCCTCCAGATCGACTCGCAGCCACGACCTGTCGGTGGTGAGGACCGGCAACTTGAAGTGCGCCGCGGTGGCGAGGCAGGCGCGGTCGCCCAGTCCGAGGCCCGCTGGCGCCGTTGCTGGGCGCAGGGCGCCGCTTGACAGGGCCACGTCAGAGTCGAAAGGCAGTGTGTCCATCCTGAACGCCGCCAGAGTGCTCTGGACGTCGGAGCCTCTCCACCCACGATAGTGGAGGAGGGCGGCAACCTCAGCCAGGTTCACTGTGGAGATTGCCGCGCCGTCGCGCACGGCGGCTCCGACGACCTCGGCCCCAGGTTCGCGCCAGATCATGGCCAGGACGGCCGAGGCGTCAAGCAGGACATGGGCCACGTCAGTCTCGCGCCGCCTCTCTCCGTCGCTCCGCGATGAACTCGTCGACGGCACTTCCTGTCCGTCCCAGCTTCTCGTCGTACTTGCGGGCCAGGGCCTGGGCGCGGGAAATCGCGGCGTCCAGCGCGGTCTCAACGGTGGTTATCCGGATCGTGTCACCATCGAGATCCAGGACGACCTCCTGCCGCGGTCGAAAACCGAGGGCCGCGCGGTAGTGGGCGGGCACCACGAGCCTCCCTGCGGAGTCCACGACTGCCGTCGTTTGTGCGGGTGGGGTTGTCAGGCCGTCTACCATAAGTGCAGAGTCTACCATTGACTGACCTGGTGGCATCTTGGGTTTGTGTCCCGCCGCTGAGCTGCCGACCCGGAGGAGTGGCGGCGGCGACTTCAGCCGCTGAGCATCTTCTCCCGACGCTCGGCGCGGGTGAACGTCAGGGCGACGATCGCCGCGATCGCGAGGGCGGTGCCGATGCGGTTCTGAACGTTCAGCGCAAGCATTTGCGCCGCGTCCGCCTCTTGCACGGCGAGCGGGTTCCAGAACGGTGAGACGCGGAACGCGCCAAAGAGCCGGTTGAGGCCGAGGACGCCGATCGTGGCGAGGGAGCCGGCCACGTCGCTGCGGAACAGGGTCGCGAAGCCCATGGCGGCAACGAGGTAGAAGACGACTCCCTGCGTTGCTCCGTACAGGCCCTGGAGAACCGGGAAGTCCGTGAAGAAGGCATAGGTCACGCTGGCGAGGAGGACCAGGCTGACCAGGAGCATCAGGATCGCGGCGGCGAGCTTGCCGAGCCAGACGCGATGGGCGCCTCCGGGCACGGTGTAGGCAATCTCGAGACTGTGCTGATCGAGTTCTCCGGTGATGATCCGGCCGCCCAGGAAGATGGCGAGCACGGCTACCGGTACGCCGATCAGGCTGTTCTGCGCCGCCACCGGCTCCAGCGCGGGTCGCATGCCGGCTACCAGCATGAGCGCCTGTACCGCCAGCCACACCAGGGGCAGCAGCGGCAGCAGCCAGTACCGGCGTCCACCAAGCAGCACCGCCGAAGTGCGAAGCAACGTGATCATGCCGGCGCCTCGGTGCGCGCCGCGCGCGCGAGCCACAGGTAGCCGTCTTCCAGCGTCGGCTCGGCGCGGGCGGCCCGCTCGTCCGGTCGGCCGGCGGCAAGGACTCGAAGGCTACTCGTGCCGTCGGGTTCCGGCTTGCGGTCGGCCAGCACCGCGCCATCGGGGAGCTCAGGCACTTCTTCTTCGTCCGCCGTCCGCCACGACCACACCCGGCCCTCGGCTTCCCGCGACAGCGCGGCCGGATGGCCGTCGAACACCATGCGGCCGCGGCTCAGCACCAGGACGCGATCGCACGCCACCGCCACGTCTTCGACGACGTGGGTCGAGAAGAGCACGATCCGGTCTTTCGCGAGCCGTGAGAGGAGGTTGCGGAAGCGAACCCGCTCGCGGGGGTCGAGGCCGACGGTCGGTTCGTCGACGACGATGATGGGAGGGAGCCGGAGCAGCGTGCGGGCCACCGCCACGCGCTGCCGCATGCCGCCCGAGTAGCCACCGATCTGCTCGTCCGCGCGCTTGTCCAGGCCGACCTCACGTAACAGAGTCGAGATGCGGTCGGCCCGTTCCGACTTGTCGATCTGATAGAGGGCGGCGTAGTACTCGAGGTACTGGCGCGCGGTCAGCCGGGGCGGCAGGCCGGCGTCCTGGGGCAGGTAGCCGACGTAGCGCGCGAGGCGCGTTCGGACCCTGAGCAACGGTACGCCGCCGAGCGTGATCCGGCCCCGGGTCGAGTCGAGAATGCCGGTCAACTGCCGGAGCAGGGTCGTCTTGCCGGCGCCGTTCGGGCCGAGGACTCCGACCATGCCGCGTTCGACTTCGAAGCTCACCGCGGCCAGGGCCCTGACCGTGTCGATCGGCAGGTCGAGGCCGAACACCCTTGTGGCCGCGGTGCGCCAGAGGCGCAAGAGCTGACCACGCCAGCCGCGTGCGCGCCGCCGCCGGGACGTTCGTTGTTCCCGACGCATCGTCTCCAGCCGCGCCGTGCGGCGCCCGAGCTGAACCAGCAGGATGATCGTGGAGACGATGGCGAGCGCGACAAACCCTCCGACTTCAGGATCGGCGACCATCTCCGGGACGACCAGCCAGGCAAGAAGCGCCCATGGCAGCAGGGCCGTCAACACGCCCTCGACGCCGCCCGGCGCGACGCGACCGAGATCGTCGGCGCGGCCACGGGCGCGACGGATCTCGCGCAGCAGCCGGGAGCCGATCAGCAGGATGGCGATCAGCACGCCGATGATGATCAGACCGCCGCGCATCCGCGCCGCCAGCGTGACGGCGCCGGCGAAGAGAAGCAGGAGAGGGAGCAGCCGGTCGCGCGCGTCGGCCGGTTCGAAAGCCTGACCGCCCTGAGCCGCGACCCGTCTGGCGAAGTCGGCGGTAGCCCGCAGCGCCCGGCGCACCGGTCCGGGCAGGCCGTACGTCTTGCGCAGGTGGCGGACCACGAGCCTGGGCGGACCGGCGGCCGTCTCCGGCTCGGGCGCCGGCGGTTTCGGCAGCAGCCACACGGTGAGGCCGAGCAACGCTCCGGCGATCAGCACCGTGGTCGTGATCTGCCAGAACATCGACTCGATCACGCCGAACGCGAACAGGGGGGTGGTCGTCGCGATGACGGCACCGAGCCAGGTCAGCACGACCCAGGGGCCGACGCGGCTGAACAGCTCGTCGAGGCGTCGCAGGAAGACGAAGCCGACGGGGATGACAAGCAGCGTCAGCACGGTCGCGGTCACGAGGCCGCCGATCACGAAGGTGGCGAAGGGCGGCCAAAGCTCGTTTTCCCGCCCGGTGGCGATGGACAGGGGCGCCAGGGCTGCGACCGTCGTGGCGGAAGTCATCAGGACCGGGCGAGCGCGTTCGCGGACCGCGGCGAGGGCGGCCGCGCCCGCGCTCCAGCCGGCGCCCAACGTGTGCTGTTGCATTCGGTCGACGAGCAGGACGGCCGGGTTGATTGCCAGCCCGAGCAGGACCAGCGCGCCGAGCAGAGCCATCGCTTCGAAGCCGATGCCGGTCAGCACCAGAGCCCACACCGAACCGAGCATGGCGAGGGGAAGCGCGATCAGGACGAGGATCGGCAGCGTCAGCGACTCGAACGTCACCGCCAGGACGAGAAGGACGAGCAGGACGACCGGGACGGCGATGCGCCGGAACCAGTTCGTGCTCTCCTCGGAGCGGTCGAGCGCGATGGTCGTGCCAGTGGGCCGGTGGATACTGGCGATCGCCTCGTCGAGGTTGCGGTCGAAGGCGTCGCGCGCCGGGCCCCGGCGCGGCACGTCCGGCGACAGGGTGTAGAAGACCTCGCGCTCGCGGACGCCGTTGTGATGGGTGATGACCGGGGAGGGCGGCGCCTGCCGAACCTGCGCCAGAGCAGCGACCGGCAGCACGCCGGCCTCGGTCGACACGCGGAGCCGCTGCAGCCCGCTGAGCGACACGTCGCGGTTGAAGCCGCTGCCGCTGGAAGGCTCCGCCTCGGCGCGCTGGTCTTCCAGCCGTTGGACGACGATCGGCAACTCCCTCCCGCTGTCGAGCGGATAGCCGGTGTTGATCCTGGTCCCCTCGCGGCCGGCCAGATTCAGCATCGGCAGCACCTCGTCCAGGAGCACGCCGAACGTGTCGAAGGCGCGCCGATTCGGACTCACGTGAAGTTCGTCGGGCCCCGGGCGGACCGCCGGGTAGGCGCTCGCTATGCCCTCGATCTCCCGCAACCGCTCGGTGACCTGGGAGGCGAGGTCCGTCAACTGCTCGTTGTCGTTGCCGGAAAGTACGACGCGGGAAGGGCCGCCGCCGAGCAGTTCCTGGGCGCCACCCCCTCTGCCACCGCCGCCGCCTCCACGTCCCCCCGGGCCGTCCCCCTCACCCGGATTGAGGAGCTCGGCGCCGGCGCGTCGCGCCGGCGGTCGCAGCAGTTGCCGTACGCGCCTGGCCGTCAGATCCTGGGGCCGCTCGTCTTCATCCACCAGGTGGACGGTGAGCGATCCTCCCTCTTCCCGGATCATGCTCTCCACACGGTCGACGCCCTCGACTTCCTGGATCGTCTCGAGACGTTCGAAGACGCGGACGGCCGAGTCGAGGCTCCCGCGACCTTCGGGCAGGCGGACGGAGAGTTGGACCTGATCCGCGATCGGCGCCTGGCCAGTACCGCTGGAAGCGACAAGGAAGAGCGCGGCGATCACGCTCAGGACGATCGCGACGACGACACCGGTGACCCAGCTCGCCGGCCGGCGCAGCGCGGAGGCGAGCACGCCCGCGAAGAGAATCCGCGTGGGATCCGGCGGCACCTGACCGCCGAAGCGTTCGCGACGTTGACGCAGCTTGTCCAGCCGGCGGATCGCGGCCGGTGCGGCGAGGTGCCGCGCCAGCAGGGGCACCAGGCCGATCGCCACCAGCAGGGAACCGAACAGCGGTAGCAGGATGGCCAGGGACAGGAGCCCGATCATGTTCTGCATCAGGGTCGATTCCAGGTCGACGATGACGGCCGGCAGGAAGACGATCGCCGTCGTGACGGAAGCGGCGATGATGGCGCGGCCCGTGCGGCGAATACCGCCCGCGGCCGCATCGTCGGGACTCCTTCCGCGTTCCAGCCGCCGCTGGACGGATTCGAAGACGACGACGCTGTTGTCGACGATGAGTCCGATACCGATGGCGAGCCCGAAGAGTGTGAAGAGGTTGAGCGAGAGGCCGGCCACGTAGAGAAAGGAAAGGGCAACGGCCAGACTGACCGGCACCGCGACCGCGATCACGGCCACCGCGCGCCACTGGCGCAGAAAGAGGAACAGGACCAGGAGCGCGATCCCGAAGCCCGAGAGTCCGAGGTTCCGCAGCCGGTCGATCTGCGTTTCGACCAGGTCGGCGGCGTCGAAGCTGACGAGCAGGCGGATGCCGAGTGGGGCGAACTCCTCGTTGATCTCCTCGACCCGGCGGCGAAGATCGCGGCCGAGTCGCACCAGGTTGGCGCCTTCCTCCTGGAACACCAGGACGCCGACCGACGGCTCGCCGTCGACCCGGTACAGCATCTGGCGGCGGCCGGAGCCGATCTCCACGTCGGCCACGTGGCGGACCAGGACGGGACGGTTGGGGATGACCCGGACTTCGCCCATGGACACCGGACCGGCAGGCCGGCCGTCGAGCATCACCGCCGTCCGTCCGGCCTCGTCCTCCAGGCTGCCGAGGTAGCGCAGGCGTCCCGCCGCGCCGCGCACCGCCGCGGTCACCTGTTCCGTCGTCACGCCGAGCGCGGCGCACCGGTTCGGGTCGACCCACACGGTCAACTGGCGTGAGGCGCCGCCGCCCAGCATCGCCTGGCTGACTCCCGGCACCGCGGCCAGCCGGGGCGTGATCATCTCGTCGACCAGGTCGTACAGCGCGTCCCCGTCGTCGGAGCCGGTCACCTGCAGGATCATGGCGAAGCTCGAGGACATGCTGGTGTCGTCGGCCTGCACGTCCAGGAAGGCATCGCGCGGCTGGGTTCGTGCGAGATCGGCGGCGATGCGGCGCATCTCGAGTTCCCGCACCTTCAGATCGACCCCGCGTTCGAAGCGGACGGTGAAGCTGCCGCCGGCGCCGCTGATCTCGCCCCAGGTCTCGGCCACCCGGGGCAGCGTGCGGACCCGGGCCTCGAGCGGCATCAGGATCTCCCGCTCGATCGTCTCCGGTTCGCTTCCCGGGCGGAAGAAGCTGACGTAAAGCGAATCGCCCGTGAGAGCAGGGAACAGTTCGACGGGCAGTCTCTGCCAGGCGAACCCACCGAGCATGACGAGAGCGACGAAGAACATCGTCACCGCCACCGGGCGGCGGATGGCGAGCGTGTCGAGACCGGCTCTCACGGCGTGTTCCGGTTCAGGCGTCCGCGGTCCGCCGGCGGCGCCGGGTCAGCCTCAGAGAGTCGAGAATCAGGTACAGGCAGGGCAGCACCAGCAGCGAGCCGACAGTCGAGGTCACGATGCCGCCGATGATCGTGTAGGCCATCGGGCTTCGCAGTTCGGCTGCCTCGCCGGCGCCGACGGCGAGCGGCAGCAGGACGAGCACCGTGGTGAGGGTCGTCATCAGGATCGGCCGCAGCCGGATCGCGGCGGCCCGTGCCAGGGCGGCTCGCCGCTCGAGGCCGGCGGCCATCAGCCGCCGCGCCGTGGCAATCAGGAGGACGGCGTCGTTCACCGCGACACCCGCGAGCACGATTAGCCCGAGCAGCGCCATCACGCCGACCGGCCTGCCCATGGGACCCATGGTGCAGGCGACGCCGACCAGGGCCAGCGGGATCGAGAACAGCACGGTGAGGGGTTGCAGCAGGGACTCGAACGTCCCGGCAAGCACCATCAGGACGAGGACGATCGCCAGGATGCCCGCGAGCCGTAACTCGGACGTGGCGCGCTGGCGCTCCTCCTCCTCGCCGGCCAGCCTCACGATCAGGCCGGGGGGAAGGTCGGTCGTGGAGATCGCGTCGTTCGCGGCGGCAATGGCGCGCGGATAATCGCTGCCTTCGGCGATCCTGGCGGTCACCTGGGCCACGCGCCGCTGGTCTCGGCGGAAGACCTCGCGCGCTCCCTCGGTGGGTACGAAGCGCGCCACCTGGCCGAGGACGAGATCGGCTCCGGCGCTGCTCGTGAAGCGCAGTCCGGCGAGTTCCTCGGGCCGTGGTTGGGGCAGGGAGAGGACGACATGGCGCTCCTCGTCGCCGACGGACAGCAGCGTGACCCTGCGGCCGTCGAGCGCGGACTGGAGCACGCGCGCAATCGTCTCGAGATCGACGCCCAGGCCGTCGGCCATGGCGCGATCGAGTTCGATGCGGAGTTCGGGCGGGCCGCCCTCGAAGGACGAGCGCACGTTCCAGAGTTCTCCTCGGGTGGCCATTGCGTCGCGGAGGCTGGTCGCCGCGGCGCGCAGGTCGACCAGCGACTGACCGGCGATCTCGACCACGATCGGCGGCCCGGACGAGCCCAGGGCCTCGGCCAGCGCCGACGTTCCGACCTCCCATTCGATTTCCGTGTCGGGCAGATCGGTGAAGTTCGGCGATAGCGCGCCCACGAGCTGGCTGCCGGTGGGGCCCTCGGCCGACAGCCGGACCAGAAGCCGGGCCGTGTTCTCCTCGGTCAGTTCCGTGGTGACCAGCCGGTCGTCCTCAGGGAGCCGCCCGACCTCGGCCTGGATCGCCTCGAGGTGCTCGCCGGCAGCCTGGCGCACCGCCTCCTCGAGCGTGGACACGGCGGCGGCGGTCGCTTCGACTCGCTGACCGGGCGGCCCGACCATGCGCACCGAGAACTGCCGCGGGTCAGCCGGCGGCAGAAGTTCGCTGCCCAGCCCGAGAAGGACGTTCACCGCGGCCGCGGCGGCGAGCACGGCGGCGCCGACCACGACCCAGCGCAGACGGAGAAGGAACAGGACGAACCGCTCGAGAGCGCCGAAGGCCCAGCCGAGGGGGCGCGCCTCTCCGTCGTCCGGATCGGGCGCCCGCGTGACGTCGGCAGCGGGTTCTGGTTCTCCGACTCCGGCCGCCGGTTTGGCCCGCGGCAGGAACCAGCGGGACAGGGCTGGAATCAGCATCATCGCGACCGCCAGCGAGGCGACCAGCGAGGCGGTGACGGTGAAGGCGATGCCCTCGATCAGCCGCGCGGCCAGTCCCTGCACGAAGAGGACCGGCAGGAAGACGACGCAGGTCGTCAGCGTCGACGCGGCGATCGCTCCGGCGACCTCGCCGGTGCCCCGGGCGGAGCTGTCGGCCGCCGAAGCCCCGGGGCGATGACGCCGGTGGATGCTCTCGACGACGACGATCGCATTGTCCACCAGCATGCCGGCGCCGAGTGCCAGCCCGGCCAGGGTGATGATGTTGAGCGAATGGTCCCAGAGACGCATCGCGAACAGGGCGACGAAGAGGGAAACGGGCACGGCGGAAGCGACGACCACGGTCGGCCCCAGGGAGCGCAGGAACAGGGCCAGGACGACGACGGCCAGCGCAATGCCGACCAGGGCGGCGTTCTGGAGGTCGGCCATCGCGTCCTCGACCAGGGCCGCGTCGTCGTTGACCATCGACACCTGGACCCGGGGCAGGTCGAGTGCCAGGTTCTCGAGCGCCGCGCGCACCGTGCGCGAGACCTCGACCGTGTTCGCGCCGGCCTCCTTGAACACCTGGAGGCCGACGCCCTCCCCGCCGTTGACGCGTACCAGGTGGTCGATCTCGCCGTGGACGACTTCGACCTCGGCGACATCGGAGACACGGATCGGTTGCCGGACCTGCTGGCCACCCGTCCCCGCCTGGGTCCGGTAGCGGATGACGACCCGCTCCACGTCCCGGGGGTTGCGGAAACGGGAGATGCCGCGGACCAGGAGGACCTGGCCGCGATCCTCCAGGGTGCCGGCGTCGATGTCGACGTTCTCGGCCACCAGGCGCTGCTCCAGTTGGCCGAGGGTGACGCCGAACGCCTGCATGCGGTAGCGGTCGACCCGCACCCGCACTTCCAGCTCGCGGCCGCCGAGCACGCGCACCTCGGCGACGTCGGCGAGCTGCTCCATGGCCGGCGCCACCTGGCGTCGCGCGAGACGGCGGAGTTCGGCGAGATCCGGGCCACCAGGGTCGGAGGCCAGCCCCAGGGTCATGACCGGCGACTGCCTGGGGTCGAGCTGGCGGACCAGGACCTCGTCGACTTCCGGGTCGGCCGCGACCGGGTTGATCGCCTTCTGGACCTCGATCAGCGCCAGGTCCATGTCGGCTTCCCAGTCGAAACGCACCGTGGCGATCAGCCGGCCCGTGCGGGCGACCTGCTGGACCTCGCGGATGCCGCGCACGGTGAACAGGCGCTGCTCGACCTGTTCGCCGTAGAGCCGTTCCATCTCGGTCGGGGGTCGATCTCCGGAACGCACCGCGACAACGATCGTCGGCGAGCGCAGATCGGGGAGAAGGTCGATCGGCAGTTCACGCCAGGACATCCATCCCACGAGGCCGAACGCCAGGGCGGTGACCGTGACCGCTACCGGACGGCGGGCGGCGAGACGGGCCGGGCCGGAACCTTCACCGGGAGCAGCGATCACGGTTGCCCGACCTCCTGGTGGGCGGCGCTACCCGGACACCCGGACGCGTGTGCCGTCGGTCAGAGTCTCGAGTCCGCGCACGACGATCCGCTCGCCGATCTCGAGCCCCTGGCGGACTTCCGCGATCTCGTCGTCGCCGAGACCGAGCACCACCTCGCGCCGCACGGCGCGCTGACCGTCGAGCACGAACACGACCCGCCGGCCGCCGCGCTCGGTGACCGCTTCGCGGGGGATGACGGGCACGGCGTTGCGCTGCTCCACGACCAGGGTCACCTCGACGAACATGCCGGGCCGCAGCAGGCCGCCGGGGTTGTTGATCGCCACTTCCGCGCGGAAGGTGTGGGTTGTGGGGTCGACTTCGGGAGACAGGCGGACGACCGCTCCTTCGAAGGTGATGTCCTCCCAGGCGAAGTGGCGGAGCCGTCCCTTCTGGCCTGGGTGGACCCGCGCCAGCTCCGGACCCACCAGGTCGATGTCGGCCACGAGGGAGTCGACCGGAGCAATCCGTGCGACCTGGAATCCCGGCGACACGAGCTGGCCGTCCGCGATCGGCATGCCGCTCGTGTCGCGGGCAAGCTCCATCAGCACACCCCCGATCGGGGTCAGCATTCTGGCGCGGTCCTCGGTCAGCAGGCTCTGCTCCCAGGTCGCCTTGGCGTCTTCGAGCGCGGTCTCCGCCCGGCGCAGCTCCTCGGCGGCGATCAACTCCTGCTCGAACAGCTTGGCGCGAGCGTCGCGTTCGGCGAGAGCGCCCTGGTAGGCCTGATGCGTCGCTTCGACCCGGGCCGCGAGCCGCGCGTCTTCGCCGGTGACTTCCGCGATCATCTGGTCGGGGACGACGCGATCTCCCTCGGCAAGCCGGCTGCCGTTGTTGTTCCGCCCGATCTGGAGCCGGCCTGGCGTTTCGACCTGGAGCACGATGCTCTCCGCGGCGCGCAGGGTGCCGGTGGCGACGATCAGGTCTTCGACGTTGCCGGTACGGACTTCGGATGCGCTCACCGGCACCAGGAAGTCGACGGTGTCCGTGGTGCCTGTCGCGTCGCAACCCAGAACCAGGACGCAGGCGCCGGCCGCGGCGCCGAGCCATTGCCGCGCGCTCACGGCGCCCCACCGCCGCCGGTCGTGTCGGCGCCGGCGCCGTTGTCGAGGCGCACGAAGCGCACGGCATCGGCGGCCACGACGTTGCCGGTCGTGTCGTTGCTCAGCTCGAGTTCCACCGTTCCGGGGGCGAGATCAAAGTCGCCCAGCACGGCCCAGCCGATGCCCGCCCCCTGGGCGTCGAAGTCGATGGGACGCGAGCTGCCGCCGTTCCTGAGTTCCAGGTCGTAGGTGCCGAGGCTCAGGCCGAAGCTCACGTTGACTTGGGCGCCGCGAGCGTCGTCGCGGGGCGGACCGTCCCCGCCGCCAATCCGCACTTCACGGCGTATCTCGCCGCCGCCCGGCACTGGCGAAAGCGAGGGCACATGCAACTCCACTCGCCAGCGGCCGGCTTCGGGAAGTTCCGTGGTGTAGGTGACGCGGCGGCTTCCGTCGCCTTTCGCGATGAGCGCGGTCGTCCGGCGGTAGCGTCCCCAGCTCGAAGGCTGTTCGTAACGGGACCAGTCGGCCGGAGTGCCGCTGAAGATCGAGTAGACGGGCAGCCCCTGATCGGTCTCGACGGTAGGTGCGAAAAAGCCGGCGAGACCGCCCTGGAGCCGGATTCCGTCCGCCTCGGCCTCGTCCGTTTCCACTGCGAAGCCGGGATCCAGGTCATCGACCACGATGGTGCCGGCGCCGCCATCGAGGAACGCCGGAGTCCAGTCGGCCGGCCGGACACCGCGAAGCGGCTCACTGTTCGAGATCGTCTCGTCGTCGAGCCGCGGCAACTCGATGGAGAATTCGCGCCGGTTCAAAGACAGGTACGGGGAGGCGAGCATCGTTCCCGGCGGCCGGGACGTGACGAGTCCGAACTCGACCGTCGTGTGCCCGGGGATCAGGACCGGCTCGCTGGAATCCCAGCGCGCGCCACCGGGGGCGCGGACGGCATAGCGGAGCCGGAACAGGCCGGGCGCCGCCTCGCCGTTGCGGACGAACAACCGGGTCTGGTACTGCGGCCCACCCTGGTCGTCGTCCGGCAGGCGCTCCAGTTGCGCCGGGGAAACCAGGAAACCCGGCAGGTCGGTCTGGTGCAGGAAGTCGCCGACCAGACCGGCGAGATCCACGCCCGCCTCTTGGGCGGCGCTGTAGAGATCGGCGGCGGTGAAGGTCGAACCCCGGTGGTCGCGCAGCAGGTTGGCGATCATGGCTGCGGTGCGTTCCCTCCCGGCGCCGTCGAGTATTGCCGTGGCCAGGGCAGCAGTCTTGAGATAGAGCGCGTTCACGGCTTGCTTCGGGTTCTCCTCCACGTCCATTTCGGTAAGGGAGCTGCTGAGGACCGCGTCCCAGACGCCGGGCCGGTCCGTGAGGGCCTTGACGATGCCGCTGGCGGCCGAGCCGCCGCCGGCCGCGAACTGGCCGGTGAACCCCCCTTGCATCACGTTCGCAATGGTCCAGCCGAACTCGCGGTCGAACAGGTGAGCGGAGAAGTACGACTCGCCGCCGTTCACCAACTGGTTCACGAGGTGGTGGCAAAGCGCTTCCAGTGCCAGCGCCTCCGGGCCTCGGGCGCCCGCCTGGTAGAGGAAGACGTTGCGGATGCCGCCGGCCTCCAGGTTGCCGCCGGAGTAGTCGAGACGGAAGAACTGCTGCAGCCCGTTCGCCTTGGCCCGAGGCAATCCGCCCTCTTCGTCCTCGAACCGCTCGGGATTGCGGAACCGGAATTCGAAGCGCGCGGTCGGCAGGCTGCTCTCGCTGATCAGCAGCATGCCGGGCGGCGCTCGCTCGGTGTCCATCCTCCATCCACCGCCGTAGGAACGGAGCGTCCAGGGCACCTCGACCAGGCTGAACTGCCTGTAGGGGTAGGGCATTCCCAGTTCGCGGGCAGTGGCGAAGCGGTCGGCGGCGACCCGCTCGATTTCGGCTCGTGCGTCGGCGAAGTAGTCGAGGTTACGCAGGTGGTTCGGGTGGAACAGGACTTCGACTTCGACTCCTTCGACCTGTGTCGTCCGGCGGTCGAATCTGCCGGCGACCAGCATGACCTCCGGCACCGGACCGGCGGGCGCGAATCGCTGACCTTCGCCGGTCGGTTCCGCCATGCCCGGCCCCGCGACCGTCCAGCCGGAGGGGGTTCTGACGTCGAGGTCCAGCTCGAAGAAGTCCCGTGAGCGCTGCCGCGGGTCATCGGCGCCGACGGACGCGCCCGGGCGGGGGAGCCACGCGAGCGAAGCGGGGAGTGCGACGTGGTTGCGTTCGACGGAGCCGTTCAGGTTGCCGAGCATGACGATCTGCGCGTCCTGCCACTCCCCGGTGTTGTAGTCGATCGCCGAGTCCAGATAGGCGAAGCGGAGGTCGGGCCGCCCGCGGGCGCGTACGCGGACCCCGGTGACCTGGCCGGCCGGTGGCGCCGAGCCCAGGTCGACGTCGAGCAGGCCGTTGTCGTGGTTGAAGTCGAGCGCCTCACCGCCAGCGTTCCAGACGCCCTCCACCCGGAGGCCTGGATTCAGGCTGAACATGGCGCCGGAACCGGTCGAGGGCAGGAAGTGAACCTCGATGTCGAGGGCGAGCCGTCCGCCCCGTTCGATGTCGACCGAGCCTCGGATCGTCTGAAGGTCGACGACCGCTTCGGTCCGGCGTTCGTCGTGTGCGGCGCGCCAGGCGTCCCTTTCGGCGATCTGGTTGCCGCTCCACGTGACTGCCGCAAAGATGAGCACGGCGCCGGCCGCGAGGCCCGCACCGCCGGCGATCCCCCACAGGCGGCGCTTCGCGTCGTCGAGACGGGGGTGGACGGCGACCGCGGTGGCCAGCAGGCCCGCGGCGAGCAGGGCGAGGCTGCCCCGGTTCACGAAGTTGATGCCGGTCCAGATCTGGGGCGCGACCTCCGAGATGTTGCTGATGAAACCGCCGTTCAGGGCCAGCGGCGGCAGGAGGTAGACCGGGACCCGGAACGTCAGGAAGGTGCTGCCGGCGGCGAGCACGATGCCCGCCAGGGCAGCGATCAACCGGTTGTTGCTGACCAGGGAAACCACTTGCACGAAGGCGACGTAGAGCGCCAGCGCCGGCAGTGCCTCGAGCACGAGGTAGGCCCAGACGGAGCTCCAGAGGGCGGGTTCGCCGACGTACCAGCCAAAGGCGGATCCGGCATGGCCGACGGTCTGGATGAGCATCATCGCGGCAAACGCCACCCCCCAGACCATGAGTACGGTGCCCAGGAAGCGGCCGAGCACGAGTTCGGCGTTCGAGTACGGCCGTGTGTCGAGCACCTCGATGACCCGGTCACGACGGTCGCGGGCACGCAGGTCGAAGGCGAGGAAGACGACGCCGAGGCCCAGGATCGTCGTTTGGAACTGGGCGGTCTGGCTCAGGAGGAACTTGGGGCTGATCGAACCGATCGTGGCCGAGAAGGACGAGAAGAGCCCGTGGATTACCCAGTAGTAGCCGTAGCTCAGCAGGCAGGTGAGTATCGCGACACCCGAGAACAGCCAGAAGCGGAACAGGCGGCGAGTGGTCCGCATCTCGGTTCGGGCGAGCGACCAGACGTGGGCAAGCGAGATCACGGGTGCGCCTCCTTCCCGGTTCCGTCCTCGACGGGTGGCGGCTCGGCCAACTCGAGTTCGTCGTGCTCGCCGAAGTGCTCGTCGCTGACCAGCGCCTCCGCGCGGCCGCGGGCGACCATGAAGGCGAGGTAGCCCTCCTCGAGGGTGGGCGAAGCGGCGATGCGGGCGCCTTCCGGGACGCCGCCCGGTGCGGCCACCGCGCGGTAGGTCGCCTCGTTCTGGCTGGCGGTGCGCGAGACGATCTCGAAGTCGCCTTCGGGCTGCGGCGCGGACATCGGCAGGGTGACCTCGAACACCTGGCCCGCTGCTCGTTCGAGCAACTGTGTCGGCGAGCCCCGGAAGACGACTCGACCGCCGTCGAGCAGCGCGAGGTCGTTGCAGCCGGTGCCCAGGTCGGCGACGATGTGGGTGGAGAGGATGATCGTCCGCTCCCGACCCAGCGTGGCCATCAGTTGGCGGAACCGGATGCGCTCTTCAGGGTCCAGGCCGACGGTCGGTTCGTCGACCACGAGCAGGCGCGGCCTGTGGATCAGGGCCTGCGCGATGCCCAGACGGCGGGTCATGCCGCCGGAGAGCTTCTTCACCTTGCGGTGGGCGACATCGCCTAGACCGACGTTGTCGAGGACCGTGTCGACGCGCTCGCGCCGGGCCGCGCGATCGTCCAGGCCGGAGAGATCGGCGAGGGTGTCCAGGACCTCCTCGACGCGGTGCAGGCGCCAGGCGCCGAACTCCTGTGGCAGGTAGCCCAGGTGGGCGCGGACGGCGCGGCGTTCCTTGACCGCGTCGTGACCGAAGACGGTCACGGTGCCGGCGGACGGCTTGAGCAGGGTGCAGACGATCCGCATCAGCGTACTCTTGCCGGCGCCGTTCGGGCCGAGCAGGCCGAACAGCCCCGCGCCGATCGACAGGTCGACCCCGTCGAGGGCGACCGTGCCGCCCTTGTAGACATGCCGAAGACCCTGCACGTCGACGGTCGTGCTCACGATGCTCTCCTCCTCGGGTGTCTATACGGTTGTCGGCGGGGCTTGGTTTACGCGTGCGTGTCGGTTTCTCGCGGCGCCTACGGTAACGCCTCTCCGGTTCTGTGAAACCGGAGCAGGTTCGCCAGCGTAAACTGAGCAGTCGTATAGTATGTGGCGCAGAGCGGAGCACTGCGCCCGTCAAGAACGCTGGACACCACGCCTCACGGAGACCTCGAATGACCCGTCCCCAGCTCTCCCCCGTGACCCGACTGCTAGCGCTCGGCGCGCTCGCTTCACTGGCGCTTGCCGGCGCCGCCTCGGCGGCCGCCGTCGATCCCGAGCCGATCACCTTCTACGCCGACGTGGCGCCGGTGCTGCAGCAGGAATGCCAGGTCTGCCACCGTCCCAACGGCGCCAACCTAGGCGGCATGGTGGCGCCGATGGCGCTCACGACCTATGAAGAGACCCGCCCCTGGGCGCGATCGATCGCGCGCCAGGTCGCTTCGCGGGCGATGCCTCCGTGGGATGCCGCCCCCCAGCACAACGGCGTCTTCTCGAACGAGCGCACGCTGACCCAGGAACAGATCGACCTGTTGGTGAACTGGGCCGAATCCGGCGCTCCGGCCGGGAATCCCGCGGACGCGCCGGAACCGGTCGAGTGGCCGAGCAGCGACGGCTGGTTGATCGGCGAGCCGGACCTCGTTCTGCAGTTCGACGAGCCCTACTTCGTCGAGGACGATGTCGAGGATCTCTACATCTACTTCCAGACGACCGTTACCGAGGAGATGATCCCCGAGGATCGGTACGTCAAGGCGATCGAGTTCCGGCCCGGCAGCCCGGCGGTCCATCACATCATCGTTCCCGGCCTGGGCGGCATCGCCCCGGGGAACGACCCGGTGATCCACGAGGACGGCATGGCCGACGTGCTGAAGGCGGGCCGCAACCTGCGGTGGCAGATGCACTACCACAAGGAGCCGGGCCCCGGCACCGGCTCCTGGGACCAGTCCTCGGTCGCGCTCAAGTTCTACGACAAGGACGAGGAAGTGAAGTACGAGGTCTTCAACGCCGACCTCGGCAAGTACGACTTCGTCGTTCCGCCCGGCGACTCGGACTACACGATCCAGACCGAGTGGACCTTCCCCTCGGACTCGGAGATCGTCGGTTACCTGCCGCACATGCATCTGCGCGGCAAGGCGGCGAAGTACGAGGCGCACTACCCGGACGGCAGCCACGAGGTCCTGCTCGACGTGCCGAACTACGACTTCAACTGGCAGACCACCTACAAGTACAAGGACCGCAAGAAGGTCCCCGCCGGCACCCGCGTGGTCCTGACCACGGTGTTCGACAACTCCGAGGACAACCCGGCGAACCCGGACCCGACCGCGGCCGTGCGTTGGGGCGAGCCGACGACCGATGAGATGAGCTTCGGCTTCCTGTCCTACATCAATGAGGAGAATGAGGGCCGCGGCGCCTTCCAGGGTGGTGGCCAGGGCATCGACGTGACGGCCATCGTCGCACTTTCCGATGACAGCCGCGACGGCAAGATGCAGCTCGAAGAGGCACCCGGCGGGATCAAGCAGTACTTCGAGATGATGGACCAGAACAAGGACGGCGCCGTCGACATGGAGGAGGCGAAGGCCGCCAACGCCTTCCTCCAGCAGATGGCCGAGCAGCGGGAGAAGGCCGAGGCCGCCGCTGCCGGAGCCGCCGGCGGCGAGTAAGCCGCAGGCGCGGTCCTTTCCGTTCGAACCGCCGGCGCGCCGCAAGGCCGCCGGCGGTCTTGCGTTGGGTCAAACGCCGTACGCGTACCGCACCGCCGCCTTTGCCAACAACGCCGCCGGATCGAGCAACGGCCTTCTCGCGACATCCGTCCCTTCAAGCACCAACGGAATCTCCGTACATCCGGCGATCAGCACGTCGGCGCCCTCCCCGACCAACCGCTCCGCCGCCTCTTCCAGCAGCGCCCGCGCCGACGTCGACCCGCCATCCGTCTTGATCCCGCCTCCCTGATGCCGCCCATCGACCCAGGGCCCGTAGATCGGCTCCATCACGTTGCGCTGCTGCAGCGTCTCGCCGCCCTCCAGGTCGAACGGGCTCACTGGGTGCAGCCCGCGCGTCTCCAGCGGGTCGTGGTACAGCCGTGATCGCAACGTCCCGGATGTGGCGAGCAGCCCCACCGAGCCGTCCGGCGCGATACGCGCCGCCTCGTCGGCCGTCACCTCGATCAGGCTGATGATCGGTAGCGGGCTCTCCTCGCGCAGTCGCTCGAGGAACAGGTGCGCGGTGTTGCAGGCGACGACCGCGAAGTCGGCCCCGGCGCCTCGCAGCCTCTCCAGGCTCTGACTCAGCGCCTGCGTCGGGTCATCCGCCTCGCCGAAGTACGCCTCGGTCCGGTCCGGCGTCTGCGGGATGCTCGAGAGCACCCACTGCGGAAAGTCCTGATCGCGCCTCGCGCCGATCAGCTCGCTCGCCGCGTCCAGGAGCTTCCGCTCGAAGTCGATGTGGGCGAACGGCCCCAGGCCGCCGACGATTCCGATGAGCCGCTCCTGCCGCATGCGGGTTGCCGGCCGGACCTCCGCTGACTCAGGGCTGATCCGCCGGCGGAAGCAGGGCCCCCGGACGCGCGCGGGGCAGGCTCGGGTGGCGGGGCGCGCCGCCGAGATACGGGTACTCGTCGAAGGCGTCACCGTCGCCAGTGGCGCGAGGGTCGCCGGTCTCCCGGAGGCGCTCCATCAGCCGATCGCCCAGTTCGTCCCGAGTCGTCCCGTGCTCCGGCTCGTCGGCCACGTTGACCTGCTGGTCCGGATCGCTTCTCAGATCGTAGAGCTCGACCGCCGGGCGCTTCGCGAAGGCCAGTTCGTATAGCCGGCGATGCTCGGCGTCGCGGTCCCGCTGCTCGATCATGTACGTCTTGGTCGGCCCGTTGTCCGTGTCGGCGTACCAGGCGCCGGGATAGGCAGCCAACTCCTGATTCGGCGTACCGTTGGGCCAGCGGTCGGGCCGGAAGTTGCGGATGTAGAGAAAGTCGTGCGTACGGATGGCGCGGCCGGGATAGCCGCCCACGTCGGGCGCCTCCTGCGCCGGTACGTGCCGCTCCTTGCCGGTCAGCACGAAGTCGCGTCCGTCGGCCGCGACTACCGCCTCGACCGCGGCCTCATCGTTGCCGGCTTCGATCAGTGCAATCAGGCTGCGCCCGGTCATCGCCTCGGGCCGCGGCAGGCCCGCGGCTTCCAGGAACGTCGGCGCCAAGTCCGTCAGGCTGACGAAGGCGTCGATCTCGACACCGGCCTCGAGCCGTTCGGGCCAGCGGATCGCCAGCGGCACCCGCGAGCCGCAGTCGTAGAGGTTGCTCTTGCAGCGGGGGAAGGGCATGCCGTGGTCGCTCGTCATGACGACGATCGTGGTCTCCGCGAGGCCCTGTTCGTCGAGCAACCTCAGCGCGTCGCCCACCAGGGCGTCGAACCGTTGCACTTCCCAGTGGTAGTCCGCCACGTCGCCTCGGGTGTCCGGGTGATCCGGAAAGGCGGCGGGCAGCTGGATCGCGTCCAGGTCCATGCCGCTCTCTTCGCCCGATCCAGGCTGGAAAGGGCGGTGTGGATCGGATGTACCCAGCCAGAAGGCGAACGGCTGGGCTTCACCGAGCCCGGCCAGAAAGCTCTCGAAGCTCTCGAACCGTCTCCCGGCGAGTTCCCGGCCCTCCGTTTCGGTACGGCCCGGGCCCCAGGCCTTGCCCGTCGAGCCGGTGCGATAGCCGGCCGCCTTGAGCAGCTCCTGGTAGGTCTCGAATCGATCGGGGAAGACGCTCCAGAGATTCGCGGCGCCCTCGAGCCGCCAGTGCCACTGCCCGGTGAGGATCGCCCCGCGCGACGGCGTGCAGGAGGGCGAGGAGACATAGGCGTGGTGTGCGAGGGCGCCTTCGCTCGCGATGCGATCGAAGTTTGGCGTCTGGACGACCGGATCGCCGTAGGCCGAGGCGTGCGGGTGCCCCCAGTCGTCGGCGATCGCGAACAGGACGTTCGGAGCGTCGTGCTGAGCCGTGGCGGCAGGGCCGGTGGCGAGCAGACAGACGGTGAGCAGACTGAGGGGTCGAATCACGCTCATCGATCCTAGCCGGCGCTACGGCGGGCTAGAGTCATTCCACGATGCCGCTGGCTGTGCGCCACCTGCTTGGACTGGTTTGTCTTTTCGTTCTCTGGCCGGCTCAGGCACCCGCCTTGACCGACGAGGAGGCTAAAGAGGCCGTTCACCGCTTCATCGAAGCCTGGAACACCCGCGAGCCGGCCGCCTTCGCCGCGACTCTTCAGTACCCGCACGTGCGGCCGACCGCGGACTTCGACGGCCGCGTCTTCGCCGACGCCGCGACGTACGCTGCGGGCATCGACTTCGACCAGGTGCTGGCGACGGGCTGGGATCGGACCCGTCTCGACTCGGCAACCGTCGTCCAGGCTGGAGAAGGGCAGGCTCACGTCGCAGGGCGGTACACGCGGTTGCGTGCCGACGGCTCGGCCATCTGGAGCAACCAGATCACCTACGTTGTGACGGAGCAGGACGGCTCGACCGGGATCCAGGCGAGGCTCGCGGCGGGCCTGGACGATCTGTCGGAGTCGGATCGCGAGGCGAATGCGGCGGCCGCAGTTGCCGCGGTCGGGAGCTACCTCGCAGCGTTCAACGCCCGTGACGAGGCGGCGATGACGGACGCCATGAAGTTTCCCCACGTTCGCGTAGGAAGAGGAGGGGTGAGGATCTGGAGTTCCGCCGCGGAGTACAGGGACGGCTTCGACTTCGACGCGTTCGCCGAGCGCCTCGGTTGGGAGCGCTCCGAAGCGGACTCCATGGAGGCGATCCAAACTGGCGCCAGAGGGGTGAACGTCGCGGTCAGAATCACGCGCTACGGTGCAGGCGGAGCGAAGATCCACAGTTTCGACACGGTCTACCTGGTCACGGAATCGGACGGCCGGTGGGGAATCAGGGCCGGCGCCGGCATCGCGCCATCGCCCTGAGACGGCTTCGTCATGCTGCTGGTTGCCCTCCTCGTTGCCGTCCTGGTCCTCGGCGTGATCTACGACATCGCCCTGGGGGCCGGCCTGCTGCTCAAGCTGTTCTCGAAGACGCCGGACGGGCCGGAGCGTCCCCGCTACCGCGGACGCTGAGGATCAGGGCTCTGCGACCTCTGGTGACTCGTCCCGTGCCGTGCGAATGAAGTCGCGATCGAATGTGAGCATCGTCTCGCAGTGAGCGGCGACGCCAAGATGCAGGGCATCCGCGAAGTCCATGCCCTTCGCCGCCCGGTCGAGCGCCTCGACTAGCAGGTTCGGGCTCTCCACCGTGACACCCGGCAGTCCCGAGAAGGCCCGCAAGGCCGAGGCGGCATCCTCGGCGGCAAGGCCGTAAACGCTGCGCAGGACCCACTCGCACTCAAGGAGGACGGTCGTGCTCACGAAGACGTTCCCCGTCTCGACTACATTTCTCGCCCTGGCGGCTTGTTCCGGATCGTCGCCGGTCAGGTAGCGAACGACGACGTTGGTGTCAATCGCCCGCATGCCGTCGCCTGGCCTCGGCCAGGACGCCTTCCCGCATCTCCTGGGGGGACTTCGGTGGGCCGTCGTAGGCCACGCTGCCGAACACGTCCTCGGGCCGGGTCTCGGGAAGCACGGGCTCGGGCTTGAGCAGGACGCCGTCGGGTGTGTTCTCCACGACGAGGCGCGTTCCGGCTGCCCAGCGCAGCTCCCGGCGAATCGCCTTGGGCAGGATCACCTGCCCCTTGGTCGAGAGTTTTGTGGTCAGTGGTTCGGGCGTGAGCATCGGTGGATTCCCTCCTCTATGCGGGTAAGGCGAAAGTAAGATACACCGTTCCGTGCGTGCAGCCAAGTACGGAGGTCCGCGGGCGCCGCGGCGGGAGCGCGCGGACGAGCGGCCGGCGGCGGTAGAGTCAGGTCCATGAGCCAGACGCCTTCGCTCCGACGTCCTGCCGTCGTACGGCGCGCCAACGACGCGCCGGCAAACCAGGTTGAGCTGGGCACGGCGACGACGACCCAGGTCCTGCTGGGCGCCGCCGACGACGCGCCGCACTTCGCGATGCGGCGGTTCCGCATGGAGGACGGCGGCGGCATGCCGCTGCACACGAACCAGGTGGAGCACGAGCAGTACGTGCTCCGGGGCCGAGCCCGCATCGTGCTGGGCGACGAGACGGTCGAGGTCGGCGCCGACGACGTGCTGCTCATTCCCGCGGGTCTGCCGCACTCCTACGAAGTGATCGAGGCGCCGTTCGAGTTCCTCTGCCTGGTGCCCAACCGGCCGGACCGGATCGACCTGGTCGGCTGAGAGTGAAACCGCGCCGCCGTCCCCCGGCCGTGCTCCGCGCGGCGGGACTCTTGCTGGCGGCGGCCCTCGCAACCGAACCTGCGGGCGTCGCGCTGGCGGCCGACGGCGAGACCCTGCCGCCCGACCTCCGCACGCGCACGGACGGCATCGACTGGCCCGGTTTCCTCGGCCCGAACCGCGATTCGAAGTCGCCCGAGACCGGCGTCCGAACCGACTGGGCAAGCGATCCGCCGCCGCTGCTCTGGCACCTCGAACTGGGCGAGGGGTACGCGGCGCCGTCGGTTGCCCGCGGGCGGCTCTTCTACTTCACCCGTTTTGGCGACCGGGCGCGTCTGGTCGCGGTCCGCGCCGATACCGGCAAGGAACTCTGGCGCTCGGAGTACCCAACGGACTATGAGGACTACTATGGCTACGACGGTGGTCCACGCACGGCGCCCCTGGTCGACGGTGCGCGCGTCTATTCGGTCGGAGCGGACGGAGTTCTCCGTTGTCACCGCGTGCTCGACGGTGCCGTGCTGTGGGAGCTCGACACCCACGCCAAGTACGGCGTCCAGCAGAACTTCTTCGGCGTCGCGAGTTCGCCCTGGATCGAGGGCGACCTGCTGATCGTCGCGGTCGGCGGCAGTCCGCCGGGCGCGCCGAACATCCACAGCGGTCGGGTGAAGTCGAACGGCACGGCGCTGGTCGCCCTCGACAAGCGAACCGGCGAGGAGCGCTACCGCGTTGGCGACGACCTGGCCAGCTATGCGAGTCCGATCGTCATCGACTTCGACGGCAGGCGCCTCGGCTTCCACTTCGCCCGTTCCGGCCTGATCGTCTTCGACCCGAAGGCGGGCCAGGAGTTGGACCGCTTCGACTGGCGGGCTCGCCGGTTGACCAGCGTGAACGCGGCGAACCCGGTGATCGTCGGCAACCAGGTGCTGCTCACGGAGTCCTACGAGAAGGGCGCGGTCCTGCTCGAGTACGAGGCCGCCTCCGACGGCGATAGCGGCGCCTTCCGATCGATCTGGCAGGACGGACCGCGCAACCAGTCGATCGCGGCGCACTGGAACACGCCCGTCTACCACGAGGGGGTCGTCTACGTCTCGAGCGGGGAGAAGTCGCCGAACGCGGAACTGCGGGCCGTCGACTGGGCGACCGGCGAGATCCACTGGAGCCACCCCCGCCTCGCGCGCACCCAGTTGCTTTACGTCGACGGCCACTTCGTCGTCCACAGCGAAGTCGGCGATCTGCTCCTCATCCGCGCGACGGCGGAGAGCTACCAGCAGGTGGCCCACATTCGCCTGCGGGCCGACGTCGACGGCCGCACCGTCGACCTGCTCCGCTACCCGGCCTGGGCGGCGCCGGTGCTGTCCCACGGCGTGCTCTACGTGCGTGGCCGAAGCCGGCTGGCCGCGCTGGAACTCATCCCGCCGCCAGCCCCGTGACGGATCTGCCACCGGCGTCGATCCTGGCTTCGAGCTCCGCCCGGGCTCGCTTGGCGGAGGCGGGAAAGAGACTCCGCGAGTTTCTCGAAACCGGCGACGAGGTCCTGCTCCTGGCGCCGTCCCGCGGCGCCGCGGACGACCTGTTGCGCCGCCTGACGGGGACCGGCGGCGGCCTGCTGGGCGTTCACGCGATGTCGTTCCACCAGTGGGCGCTCCAGGTCGCCGCGCTCGACCTGGCCGCCCGCGATCTTCGCCCCATCACACCGCTCGGAACCGAGGCCATGGCGGCCCGCGCGGCGCGGTTGGCTGCCGCCGAGGGGCAACTGGAGCGCCTGTCGCCGGTCGCCGGCATGCCGGGCTTCGCCCGTTCGCTGGCGGCGACGCTCGACGAACTGCGGTCGGCCGGCGTTTCGCCGTCAACCCTGGCCGGGGATGACGGCACGCGGGACCTGGGCCGGCTGCTCGAGCGCTTTGCCGACGAGATGAAGCGATTCGGGCTTGCCGACCGGTCCGCCGTCCTCAAGCTGGCCGCGGCGGCGCTCGGGGAGGGGCGGGCCATCATGCCGCCGCGCTCGGTCTGGCTGGACCTCGCGTTGCGCAGCCGCGCCCAGGCCGACCTGTTGAGGGCCCTTGCCGGGCGTAGCCGGGAGGTCGTGGCGACCGTCGCCGCGGGTGACGGCGAGTCGCTCGAGTGGCTGACCTCGGCGCTGGGCGCCGAGGCCGTAGCGAACGTCGACCAGGATACGCACGGCAAGGCGGGGACAGCGCTTGGCCGCGTACAACGTTTCGTGTTCGAGACGGGCGTGGACGTGGAGGGGACGCCTCCGGCGGAGCCGCCACCGCCAGGTGGAGGGCCGCCGTCCGTCGACCTGTTCTCGGCCGCCGGAGAGGGCCAGGAGTGCGTCGAGATCGCGCGTCGCATCCGTCGTGCCGCGGCCGACGGGCTCGCCTTCGACCGCATAGCGATCCTCGTGCGCCAGCCCACGGCCTACCTGCCCCTCATCGAAGATGCACTTGGCCGGGCCAGCGTTCCGGCCTACGTCACGCGAGGCTCGCTTCGCCCCAACCCGGCCGGCCGCGCTTTCCTGGCCCTGCTCGCCTGCGCCGGTGAACGGCTCTCGGCGAGCCGGTTCGCGGAGTATCTCTCGCTCGGCCAGACGCCGAAGCCGGCGGCGGACGGTGCGCCGCCGAAGGTTGACGAGGTGCCCTGGGTGGAACCAGCCGGTGAGCAACTCGTGCTGAAATCACCGGAGGCGACGAATTCGGAGTTCACGGTTGTCGACGCGGACGATGCCGGCGAATCCGACGAAGACGCGGCGCCCGCCGGTGCTCTCCGGGCCCCTGCGCGGTGGGAACGGCTTTTGGTGGACGCCGCCGTGGTGGGTGGCGCCGGGCGCTGGCGGAAGCGACTGGAGGGACTCGACGCCGAGTTCCGGCTGCGGCTGCGCGAAGTCGAGGAGGAGAACGAGGGCCAGAGGGGCTACCTCGAGCGTCAGATCGCGCGTCTCGGCACGCTCCAGAGCTTCGCACTGCCTCTGGTGGAGTTCCTGGACGGTCTGCCGGAGAGTGCCGATTGGGGTGTGTGGCTCGACCGCCTCGGCGAGCTGGCGACGATGGCGCTGCGGCGCCCGCAGTCCGTGCTTGAAGTCCTGGCGGAACTGCGGCCGCTCTCGGAGGTCGACGAAGTCGGCCTCCCCGAGGTCGAGCGCGTACTCGCCGAGCGCCTCAGGTTCAGGTGGCGCGAACCGCCGAAGCGTCGCTATGGGCGCGTCTTCGTGGGCGTGGCGGAGGAGGCGGCCGGACGTTCCTTCGATCTTGTGTTCGTGCCGGGCCTGGCCGAGGGAGTCTTCCCGCGGAGGTCCGGCGAGGACGCCCTGCTGCTCGATGATCGGCGGCGAGCCCTGAGCGGAGCGGGCTACCGCCTGGCGGTCGACGTCGACCGCACCCGCCGGGAACAACTCCTGCTCCGCCTGGCCGCCGGCGCGGCGGCTCATACGCTGGTTGCCTCGTACCCACGAGTCGATCTCGTGCAGGGCCGGGCCCGAGTGCCGTCGCTGTACGCCCTCGACCTGCTGCGGGCGGCCGAGGGTCGGTTGCCCGACCTCGACACCCTCGGCCGGCGGGCCGCGGCCGCCGGCGCCGCGATCGTCGGCTGGCCGGCGCCCGCCAACCCGGACGAGGCGATCGACGAAGCGGAGTTCGACCTCGCCATGCTCCAGCCGCTGCTCGGCGGTGGACTGTCGGACGCTGAACGCCGGGGCAGGGCGCGGTTCCTGCTGTCCTCGAACGAGCACCTTGCGCGGGCGCTACGGGCCCGGGCCAGACGCTGGCGCAAGGGCTGGTTTCCGGTCGACGGCCTGGTGGACGTGGGTGACGAGGCCCGGGAGGTCCTGTCCCGCCATCGCGTCGGGGCCCGCTCCTACTCGCCGACGGCGCTGCAGAACTTCGCTGCCTGTCCCTACCGGTTCTTCCTTGGAGCGGTGCTACGCCTGTACCCGCGCGACGAACTCGTGCAACTGGAGCAGTTGGATCCCCTGACCCGCGGCAGCATTTTCCACGAGATCCAGTTCCGGCTGTTCGGCGCCCTCCGCGAGGCGGAGTTCCTGCCGGTGATATCCGCACGGCTCGAGGACGCGTTCAGCGTGCTGGACGCTGTGCTGGAGGAAGCCGAACGCGACTTCCGGGACCAGCTGGCGCCGCCGATCGAGCGCGTATGGCAGGCCGAGTTCGAAGGCCTTCGCGGGGACCTTCGCGGTTGGCTGCGCCAGGTGGCGGACGAGGGCGGCCTGTGGACGCCGGTCCATGCCGAACTCGGGTTCGGCCTGGCGCGGTCGCGCGATCGGGACCCGCGGAGCGTTCGGGAAGCCGCCCCGGTCCTGGAGGTTGCCCGGCTCCGAGGGTCGATCGACCTGGTCGAAGCGGACGGCGCCGGTCGCCTGCGGGTGACGGACCACAAGACCGGCGGCGCGCGCCACGCCGGCACGTCTCTGGTGATCGGCGGCGGCAAAGTGCTGCAGCCGGTCCTCTACAGCCTGGCGGCTGAGGCCGTGCTCGGCCGGGACGTCGTCTCGGGCCGGCTCTTCTACTGCACGCAGCGCGGCGGTTACAGCCTTGTCTCCGTCCCGCTCGACGAGCGAAGCCGCGGCGCGGTCCGCAGGATGCTGGCCACCGTCGACGGCGCCCTGGAAGAGGGCTTCCTTCCTGCCGCGCCGGCCAAGGACGAGTGCCGGTACTGCGACTACCGCCCGGTGTGCGGCCCGTACGAGGACCTGCGCGTCGCCCGCAAGCAGAAGAGTCGGCTCGGAGCGCTCAACGACTTGAGGCTCGAACCATGACCGGCCAGGCCGCGCCGCCACTCGCGGACGAAACCGCCCGCCGGCGGATCCGGGAGGCGCTGGGTGAGAGTCAACTCGTCGAGGCGGCCGCCGGCACCGGCAAGACGACCGTGCTCGTCGAGCGGCTGGTGGCCCTCCTGGAGCAGGGCCTGGGCACCGTCGACGGGCTGGCGGCCGTCACCTTCACGCGCAAGGCCGCGGGCGAACTGAAGCTACGCCTGCGCGAGGAACTGGACAGGAGGCTGGTCGAGCTGCGCGCCGGCGGCGTTGCCGACAGGCGCACCGAGAACCTGGAGGCGGCGATCTCGCGCCTGGAGGAGGCGTCGATCGGTACGATCCACTCGCTTTGCGCCGAGATCCTCCGGGAACGGCCGGTCGAAGCCGGGGTCGATCCGGGCTTCGGCGAACTGGCCGAGGACGAGGCGCCGCGTCTCTTCAACCGCGCCTTCCGGAGCTGGATCGAGGAGCAACTCGAATCGATGCCGCCCGGTCTGCGCCGGGAACTGGCGCGGCTCACGGCCGGGCCGTGGTCACCGCGGCAGCCGCCGCTGGACCGGTTGCGCGACACCGCTCTTCGCCTGGTCGAATGGCGCGATTTCCCGTCGAGTTGGCGGCGGCCGGACTTCGACCGCGAAGCGCAACTCGGGGATCTCGCGACGCGCGTGGAGCGTCTCGCCGACCTCTTGCGGCACGGGCGGCGCGGCGACATCCTGCGGCGCGGCCTCGACCGGGTCGTCGAGCTGGCGGCCTGGATCGCCCGGGCGCGGGAGCTGGGCGCTTCGAAGCCGGACGGCGGTGGCGTGGAAGCGGATGGCGACGAGGCGGTTCAGGATCAACTGGAGGCACGGCTCGTCGAGCTGCGGCGTCGTCTGAGCGGCTATGGCGCTCCCCGCAAGGGTCGCGGCGGCTTCGCGGAGGGTGTCGCGCGGGACCAGGTGTGGGAGCTCTGGCGGCGTCTGGCGGAGCGGCTGGAGCAGTTCGTGGAGGCGGCCGACGCGGATCTCGCGGCGCTGCTCCGCGACGAGCTGGCCGGTGCGGTCGAGCGTTACGAAGAGGCAAAGAACTCTCTCGGCAAGCTGGACTTCCATGACCTCCTGATCAAGGCTCGGGACCTGCTGCGTTCTGACGGCACGGTCCGAGCCCACCTTCAGCGGCGCTACAGCCATCTGTTCATCGACGAGTTCCAGGACACGGATCCGCTTCAGGCGGAGATCCTGCTTCTGCTGGCCGCCGACAGTCCCGAACCGTGCGACTGGAGGGAGGTGCGGCCGGCAGCAGGCAAGCTCTTCGTCGTCGGCGATCCGAAGCAGTCGATCTATCGCTTCCGCCGCGCCGACGTGGTGCTTTACCACGACGTCAAGGAGATGCTCGCCGGCCGCGGCGTCGAGGTCCTCCACCTGACGACCAGCTTCCGGTCGGTCGGGCCGATCCAGCGAGCCGTGAACGCCGCTTTTGCGCCGCTGATGACCGGCGACCATCAAGCCGGCAGCGCGGACTACATCGCCCTCGGCGAGCACCGCGAACCGATCGCCGGCCAGCCCGCGGTGATCGCCTTGCCGGCACCCAGACCGTACGGGTCCCGCAACCTGAGCAATCGGGAGATCGAGGCGTGCCAGCCGTATGCCACGGTCGAGTTCGTGCGCTGGCTGATCGAAGGCAGCGGGTTCGAGGTCGAGGTTCCGGACCCGGACCGGCCCGGACAGCGCATGCGGTCGCGGATCCGGCCCCGGGACGTCTGCCTCCTCTTCCGCCGGTTCCTGAGCTGGAACCGGGACACGTCCCGCGAGTACGTTCGGGGACTGGAGGCCGTGGGCATTCCCCATCTCCTGCTCGGCGCCCGCTCCTTCCACGAGCGGGAAGAGGTGGAGGCGCTGCGGTCGGCACTGAAGGCGGTGGAGTGGCCGGATGACGATCTCTCCGTCTACGCGACGTTACGGGGAGGGCTGTTCGCGTTCGACGACGAGTTGCTGCTGCTCTTCAAGGCCCGCTACGGCACCTGGCATCCGCTTCAGGGCCCGCGGCGAGCACGCGAGGACGGCGAACCACCCGAGGAGTTCCGGTCCGTGGTCGAGGTGCTGGACTTCCTCGCCGAGCTCCACCGCCGGCGGAACTATCGGCCGATCGTGCGCACCGTGCAGGAAGTACTGGCCAGGCCCCGGGCCCAGGCGTCGATGGCGCTCCGGCCCGCCGGCAACCAGGTGCTGGGCAACGCGCAGCGGGTGTGCGATCTCGCCCGCCGTTACGAGCTGGCGGGCGGCCGCTCCTTCCGCGGTTTCGTCGAGCAGTTGGACGAGGAGGCCGAGCGCCCGGCGAGCACCCAGGCGCCGGTGGTGGAGGAGGACGCGGAGGGTGTGCGGATCATGACGGTCCACACGGCGAAGGGGCTGGAGTTCCCGGTCGTCATCCTCGCCGACATGACGGCCGGCCTGTCTCGCGGCGCCGAACGGACCGTGCGCCCGGAGGACGGCTTGTGCGCGATGAGGCTCCTCGGCCTGTCGCCTCAGGAGCTGCTGGACGCGAAGGAGATCGAGGACCGGCGAGAGGAGGCGGAGGGCGTGCGGGTCGCCTACGTGGCGGCGACTCGCGCCCGCGACCTGCTCGTCGTGCCGGCGGTCGGCGACGCGCAACGGAAGGGCTGGGTCCAGTGTCTGAACGATGCGGTCTACCCGCCGGCGGAGCAGTGGCGGCAGTCCGAGCCGGCGGAGGGCTGTCCGGCGTTCGGTGAGCGCACTGTCGCCAGGCGTCCACACGACTACGAGAATCAGCCCGAGACGTCGGTCCGGCCGGGCCGCCACAGTTTCCCGGGCGTCGCGGGCGAGGCCGGTGACACGGGCTACGACGTCGTCTGGTGGGACGCCGAGTTGCTCGACGGGAAACCGCCGGCGAGCTACGGTCTGCTGGGCGAGGATCTGCTGGTCGAAGCCGGCGACGACGCGAACCGCGAACGATTCGAAGGCTGGCAGCGCCATGGTGAGGAGCTGGTTGCCCGTGGCTCGGAGCCGAGCGTGTCGCCCGTAGCGGTCACGGAGCTCGACTTCGAACCGCCGGGTGACCCTGTCGACGTCGTGATCGAGGAACTGCCGCGGTCAGGCGACCGGCCCGGCGGGAAGCGCTTCGGCAGTCTCGTTCACACCGTGCTGCGCGACGCCCCGCTGTCCGGGGAAGCGGACCGGATCGGTGAACTGGCACGGCTTCACGGCGCCCTGATCGGCTCGACGGTCGCCGAGGTCGAAGCGGCAGAAGCCGTGGTGACGGCGGCGCTTGCCAGCCCCGCGGCTGAAGCCGCCCGGACGTCGCAGCGAGTGCTGCGCGAAACGCCCTTTCTCTTGCCCCTGGCCGGCGACGCGGAGCACCGGATCATCGAGGGCGCGATCGACCTCGCCTACGTCGACGATGAGGGCGGTTGGATCGTCGTTGACTGGAAGACCGATCTGGGCGATCTCGACGCCCCCGCCGGGGTTACCGGCGGCAACGGCGTCTCCCGCGGTGAGCGCTACCGCCGGCAGGTCCGCTGGTACTGCTTTGCGCTGGAGCAGTTGACCGACAGCCCGGCCTCTGGCCGGCTGGTGCTGCTCTAGCTGGGGACTAGACCACCTCGCCGATGTAACGCTCCCGGGCGAGGCGCCAGAACACGACGAGGAAAGCGGTCAGCGGAATCGCGAGGATCATGCCGGCGATGCCGTTGAGCGCCGAGCCCCAGAAGAAGACGGCGACGATGATCGCCATCGGGTGGAGCCCGGTGCGGTCGCCCATGATCCGCGGCGTCAGCACGTAGGCCTCGATCAACTGGACGAGCGCGAAAACGACGAGCACCCAGATGACGAGGTTGAGCCCGCCGCCCTCCTGCCAGTAGCCGATCGGCAGCGCCACAGCGAGGCCGACGATGCTCCCGAGGTAGGGGATGATGTTCAGGAAGCCCAGCGCAAGACCGAGGACCAGTCCATAGCGCAGCCCGGCGATGGAGAAGCCGATGGCGAACAGCGCTCCCTGGAGGAAGGCGACGACGAGCTGGCCGCGGAAGAAGGCGACGAGGATGTCGATGAACTCCTGAATCAGGTAGACGACGTCCTCGCGGGTCCTCGGCTTGAGGAAGGGGAAGAGGTGGTCCAGCTTGCGGAAGCGGTCGGGGTCGATGATCAGGAAGAAGCAGAGGTAGACCGGCAGGACGGCCCAGGCGAACAGGGAGGCGAGGCCGGCTCCGATGCCCTGGAGGACATCCAGGGTGGTGTCGCCGACGACGCCGAAGCCGGGTAGAAGACTGGTCAGGTCCATGTCCTCTACCGCGTCGCGGACCCGGCTCCCGAGGGGATTGGTCTCCATGAACTCGTTGACCGCCGGCAGGGTCTCGGCTACCCAATCCACCACGCGATCGGATGCGTCGGGCAATGCGTCGATCAATCCAGTCATCTGGGACGCGGCCAGGGCGCCGAAGAACCAGGCGAAGCCGGCCACGGGCAGCAGCAGCGACAGCAACACCGCGGCCACCGCCAGGATCCTGGGAAACCGCAGCCGCTCGCTCAGCAGTTCGTAGTAGGGCCGCAACACGAACGCGAGAACGGCCGCGACCGCCAGCGGCAGGAAGACGTTCGAGAAGGCCGCGAAGAAACTGCCGATGGCCCAGAACAGCGCCACGACCGCGGCCAGGATGACAGCGGCCGCGGCAATCGTCGCGGCGGCGGCAACCGTGGCGCGTTGGCGTTCGGAGAGTTCGATCTGCACGGGCGGTTCGTCCCTGCCGGGACGCTACCACCGGGAATCGTCTCCGGGGTGGATACCATCGCGCCATGGCTGCGAAGCGGCGATTCCGGACCGTAAAGGGCATGCACGACCTGCTGTTCGGCAAGGCCGGTGCTTTCGCGTTCGTGGAGGAGAAGGCGCGAGAGGTGTTCTCCCTCTATGGGTACGACGAGGTGCGGACACCGGTCGTGGAGGAGACGGAGCTGTTCGTGCGTGGCGTGGGCGAGGCCAGCGAGATCGTCGGCAAGCAGATGTACACCTTCGACGACAAGAAGGGACGTAGCCTGACGCTCCGCCCGGAAGGCACGGCGCCGGTCGCGCGCGCCTACCTGCAGAACAACTGGGCGTCGGGACCGCAGCCGGTCAAGGTCTTCTACATGGGGCCGTACTTCCGCTACGAGCGTCCCCAGGAAGGCCGCTACCGTCAGTTTCATCAGATCGGCGCGGAGTTGATCGGGGATCCCGGGCCCTACAGCGACGTCGAGTTGCTCGTCATGCTGCTGCGCTTCCTGGGGGAGCTGGGGTTCGAGGACCTGGAGGTGGGCCTGAACTCGGTAGGCGACGCGGAATGCCGGCAGCGTTACTCCCAGTATCTTCGCGAGTTCCTCGAACCGTACCGCGACGACTTGGGCGCGGACAGCCGGCGACGGCTCGAGACGAATCCCCTCCGCATTCTGGACACGAAGGCTCCCAGGGAGCGGGAACTACTGGAAGGCGCACCACGACTTCGCGACGAGCTGGGCGGCCCGGCTCGCGACCACTTCCAGGTCGTCTGCGACGAACTCGGCCGGTTCGGCGTCGACTTCGAGATCGACGATCGGCTGGTGCGCGGCCTCGACTACTACACGCGGACCGTGTTCGAGATCACGTCCACCGCCCTGGGCGCCCAGAACGCGATCCTGGGCGGCGGCCGCTATGACGGTTTGATCGCCGACCTCGGCGGGCCGAGCGTTCCCGGCATCGGTTTCGCGATCGGTCAGGACCGGCTGGTCGACCTGGTCCTGAAGATCCCCGGAGCCCGTAAGCGTCTGAACGCCGAGGCCCATCGTCGAAGGCCCGTGTGCGTGATTCCGATCGGCGGCTCGTATCGCCGGCATGGCATGGAGCTGGCGCAGGAGCTGCGCGCCGCCGGTATCCCCGCGATCTGTGAGTTCGATTCACTCCGGCCACTCAAGGCGCGTCTGAAACAGGCGGCCCGCCACGACTGCCAGTGGGTCGTGCTCTTTGGCGAGGAGGAAGAGAAGAGCCAAGAGGTCGTGTTGAGGAACTTCTACGAGGGCAGCCAGGAGACGATTCCTCGGGACGGCTTCGCGGCCGCGGTGGCGGCGAGAATTTCCGCCTGAGTTGTGCGAGGATCGGCGGTTCGAGCCGGCAGCGGCTCGCCACGAGGAACACGCACGTGAAGAGAACGCAGGCAGGATCCCTGACCGCCGAAGAGGTCGGCCGGCAGACGAAGGCCCAGGGATGGGTCCATCGGCGCCGCGATCACGGCGGTGTGATCTTCCTCGACGTGCGGGATCGGAGCGGCGTCGTTCAGGCGGTCGTTCATCCTGAAACCACGCCGGAGGCGGCCGAGGCTCTCCAGCCCGCGCGCCTCGAGTGGGTCGTCGAGGTCGAAGGCGAGGTGGTCCGCCGGGACCCCGACAAGGTGAACCCGAAGATGGCCACCGGCGAGATCGAGATCCAGGTCGCGAGCGGCCGCGTTCTCGGCCGCTCGGAGCCGATGCCGTTCGGCGTGGAGGGCGCCCAGGACGCCAGTGAGGAGACCAGGCTCAAGTACCGCTTCCTCGACCTGCGTCGGAACGCGCTGCAGAGCAACCTGCGGCTGCGCTCCGACTTCACGATCGAGTCTCTCGCCTACTTCCGCGAGCAGGGGTTCGTGAACGTCGAAACGCCGATGCTCACCCGCTCGACGCCGGAAGGCGCGCGCGACTATCTCGTGCCGAGCCGGCTGAACCACGGCAACTTCTATGCCTTGCCGCAGTCGCCCCAGTTGTTCAAGCAGATCCTGATGGTCAGCGGGCTCGAGCGGTACGTGCAGTTCGCCCGCTGCTTCCGCGACGAGGACCTGCGCGCCGACCGCCAGCCGGAATTCACGCAGATCGACGTGGAGATGTCCTTCGTCGACGAAGAGGACGTCTACGGCCTGGTCGAGGGGCTGTTCGCTCGGGTCTTCCCGCTGGCCGGAATCGAGCCGCCCGCGACGTACCCGCGTCTCTCCTACGACGACGCGGTACTTCGCTATGGCAATGATCGTCCCGATCTACGGGTCGATCTCGAGATCGAGGACGTGACGGACTGCCTGCGCGAGACGGGGTTTCGCGCCTTCCAGGCCTCGATCGCCTCGGGCGGCGTAGTGCGTGGAGTCCACATCCCGGGGGCCGCTTCCTCCAGCCGTCGCCAGGTCGACGAGTACGCCGACATCGCCCGCCGCCACGGCGCCGCGGGTGTTCTCTGGGTCAAGCGGGACGGCGGCGTCCCCTCGTTCCTGGTCAAGGGTGCGCTGACGGACGGGCAGGTCGAGACCCTGGCCGATCGCCTCGGCGTCGAGGAAGGCGGCCTGGGTCTGCTGGTTGCCGGCCCTGCGCCGACCGCGGCGGCGGCGCTCGGCGCCCTGCGGGTCGAGGTGGGGCGGCGCTTCGGGCACATGCGGGAGGACGCGCACGAGTTCCTCTGGGTCCACGACTTCCCGCTGGTGACCTGGAACGGCGACGAAGGACGGTGGAACGCGACCCACCATCCGTTCACTTCGCCGCGGATGGAGGACTTGGACCGGCTGGAGAGCGACCCGGGAACGGTTCTCTCTCGCGCCTACGACGTGGTGCTGAACGGCAACGAGATCGGCGGCGGTTCCATCCGGATCCACGACCGGGACGTGCAGAAGCGGGTGCTGGCGGTGCTCGGGATCGACGCCGCGGAGGCCGAGCGTCGCTTCGGCTTCCTGTTCGAGGCCCTGAGCTACGGCGCGCCGCCTCACGGCGGGATCGCTCTCGGTGTCGACCGGATCGTCATGTTGATGGCCGGCGCCGCCTCGCTGCGCGACGTGATCGCCTTTCCGAAGACGGCCTCTGCTGTGTGCCTGATGACGGAGGCGCCGTCGACGGTGGACCAGGAACAGTTGCTGGAACTCGGGCTGCGCGTCCGCCCGCGCGGCGGCTAGGACGCTCGCGGAGCCGGCATGGTGGACTTCGTTCCGGACGCGCCGCATCGCCTGACCCTCGCGCACCCGCGTGGCGAGAGCGACATCCTCGTCGGGCCGGGTCTTCTGGCGTCGGCAGGCTCCGGCGTGCTGAGCGGGGTCGCGGACTGGTGCCGGGGCCGGACCGTGTTTCTCGTTACCGGCGAGCTCCCGGATCGGCACTGTGGCGCGGCGGCGAGGAAGCTGCTCGAGCCCGCGGGGCGGATCGAGACGCTCGAGGTGCCGGACGGCGAGGCGGCGAAGACGGTCGAGTGCGCCGCGTCCGTCTGGCAGCGGATGCTCGAGCGTGGCGGCAAGCGGGACAGCCGTCTCGTCACGCTCGGCGGCGGCGCCATCGGCGATCTCGGCGGCTTCGCCGCGGCGTGCTTCCTGCGGGGCATCGACTACGTGCAGATCCCGACAACGCTGCTGGCGCAGGTCGACGCGTCGGTCGGCGGCAAGACGGGGGTCGACCTGGCCGGCGGCAAGAACTCGGTCGGGGCCTTCCACCATCCGCGCTTCGTGCTCGCTGACATCGATTGCCTGGGGAGCCTGCCGGCAGCGGAGCTTCGAGCCGGTCTGTTCGAAGTGATCAAGATGGCAGCGCTGCTCGATCTCGATCTGCTGGCGCTGGTGGAGGAGTCGCTGGATCGCTTGCTCGCGATGGACCCGGAAGTGTTGACCCCGGTCGTCGCGGCCTCCATTCAGGCCAAGCTCAACGTCGTCGAAGCGGATCTCGAAGAAGGGGACCGGCGCCGTCTGCTCAACTTCGGACACACATTGGGACACGCGATCGAGTCGGAGTTCGGCTATCGCGGGCTACGCCATGGTGACGCGGTCGGCCACGGGATGAGGTTCGCCCTCCGCCTGGCGCGGCGACGCGGACTGGATCCGGAGTTTGCGGAGCGCCTGGAGCGGATGATCGATCGGCTCGGGCCGCCGACGCTCGGGGACGTCGAGCGCCAGCTTGGCGTGCGTCTCGACGCGGACCGCCTGATCAAGGCGATGGGCCGGGACAAGAAGGCCCGCGAGAGCGGTCTGGTGTGGATTCTGCCGGCGGCGCCTGGACGGGGCGAGATCGTCCCCGGCCTCGATCCGGCTCTGGTGCGGAGCGAACTCGAGGTCTTCCTCGACACATCACGCGCTCCGGCGGGCGGGGCGCCGGCATGAGTGCGGACCTCGGCGGCGGCGTAGCCCTGCGATCGTCCGGGGAGGAACTCCGGTCGGGCGGGCTGTGGAATCGGCTGCGCCGGGGCCTCGGTCGTACCCGGGAGGGGCTTTCCTCCCGCATCGGCGCCGTGCTGGGAAACGCGCAGCGCATCGACGAGGACGTCCTGGAGCAACTCGAGGAGACACTGATCGAGGCCGACCTCGGTGTCGAGACGTCCCTCGAGCTGGTCGAGCGTCTCCGGTCGGCCGTGCGCACCGGATCCGTCGCGCGAGGCGATGAAGTCGGGCTCCGGCAGTTGCTGGTCGACGAGGTGGCGGTGCTGCTGCTCGACGCGCCGCGGGCCGAGTGGCCGCCGCCGCCGCGGATCACCCTGCTGGTCGGCGTCAACGGTTCGGGCAAGACCACCTCCGCCGCGAAGCTGGCCCACGCTTCCCTGGCGCGCGGCGAGCGGGTGCTGTTCGCGGCGGCGGACACCTTCCGGGCGGCGGCGGCCGAGCAGCTCCAGGTCTGGGGCGAGCGGCTCGGAGTCGAGGTCGTGCGGCGTCCGTCGGGTGGCGATCCGGCGGCGCTCGTGTTCGATGCCGTGCAGGCGGCCGGGGCCCGCGGCGCGGACCACCTGATCGTCGACACGGCGGGCCGGCTCCACACGCGCGGCCAGTTGATGGACGAGCTGGCCAAGGTGCATCGGGTGGCGCGGCGCGCATCGGCTGAAGAAGAGGGCCGCACCTGGCGCGTGAAGAACCTTCTTGTCGTCGACGCGGGGACCGGGCACAACGCCCTGGTGCAGGCGCGAGAGTTCGGCGCCGCCGCCCCGCTCGACGCTGTCTTCCTGGCCAAGATCGACGGCACCGCGAAGGGTGGCATGGCGGTGGCGATCGCGCGCGACCTGCGCCTGCCCGTCGCCTGGCTGGGCGTTGGCGAGGCGGTCGAGGACATGGTCGACTTCGATCCGCGGTCCTTCGCGGCCGCTCTCTTCGGATGAGCGAGGGGTCGGGATTCAGTCCGGGCGATGAGCGGGCGATGGCCCGCGCGCTGACCCTGGCGCGCCGCGGCCGCTACACCGTGGCGCCGAACCCGATGGTCGGGGCGGTCGTCACGAACGGCGGTGCGATCGTCGGCGAGGGCTGGCATCGCCTGGCGGGCGGAGAACACGCGGAGGTGGCGGCGCTGCGAGTCGCTGGAAACGCGGCGCTGGACGGCACGCTGTACGTGACCCTCGAACCCTGCAACCATCACGGGCGCACGCCGCCCTGCGCCGACCGGGTCATCGAGTCCGGCATCAAGCGCGTGGTCTTCGCCCACCGCGATCCGAACCCGGAGGTGACGGGCGGCGGCGGGGACCGGCTGCGCGCCATGGGCGTCCGGGTCGAGGGCGGCTTGCTTGCCGGGCAGGCGGTGGAACTGAACGTTCCCTTCCTGACCCGGGTCGTCCAGCGGCGGCCGGCGGTGACCCTCAAGTGGGCAATGAGCCTGGACGGACGGATCGCGACGGCGACCGGCGACAGCCAGTGGATCTCGTCAGAGCAGGGCAGGAAGTGGGCACTCGACCTGCGGGAGGAGCACCAGGCGATCGTCGTTGGCAGCGGTACCGCACTGGCCGACGATCCACGGCTGAACCGGAGGCTGCGTCGGGCCGAGGGGCCGATCCTGCGGGCGGTGCTCGATCGGCGGTTGCGGCTGTCACCCACGGCGCGGTTGTTCGAGGTCGAGGGACCCGTCGTCATCTACACGGAGGCTCCGCAGGAGAGCGGCTCCTCGACGTCGGCGGACGCCCGGGATTGGGCGACGCGGCGCGATCGGCTGCGCAGCGCCGGCGCCGAGGTATTGGCCCTTTCCGCCGTCGAGCCGGCCGATGTGCTGGAGGACCTCTTCGACCGTGGGGTCTCCAACGTGCTGGTCGAGGGTGGCGGGGAAGTGCTCGCCGCCTTTGCCGGCTCCGGGCTGTGGGATCGAGCGGCGGTCTGCTGCGCGCCGGTTCTGATCGGCGGCGCCGCGGCTCCGGGTCCTCTGGGCGGCGAGGGACCGCGGCGGCTCGCCGATGCCTGGCGCCTGGACGAACTGCGGATCAGCAGGCGCGGACCGGACGTGATTCTCTTAGGCTACAGACAGGGATGTTTACCGGAATTGTCACGGAGCGTGGGCGGGTAGTCGAGGTCCCCGGGGCGTCCGACCGGGGCGGTGCGCGCCTGGTCGTCGGACACTCGCCGGCGCTGGCCGCGAAGCTCGATCTAGGTGCCAGCATCGCCGTGGCGGGCGTGTGCCTGACCGTGGTGGAGCAGGACGAGGTGGATGGAGCCGCGCGATCCGTGTTCGATCTGTCTCCGGAGACGCTGAGCCGAACGACGCTCGGCGCGCTGCGGGCAGGGGACGAGGTGAACCTCGAGCCGCCACTTTCGGCCGGAGAACCGTTGGGCGGCCACTGGGTCCAGGGGCACGTGGACACCACGACGCGCGTAGCGCGAGTCGAGGAGCAGGGGGACCACCGCGTCGTCACCTTCAACGTCCCTGCCGGACTGGAGACCGGAGTCGTGCTCAAGGGCAGCATCACGATCGACGGCGTCAGCCTGACCGTGGCGTCGCTCGATGAACGGACCTTCGACGTGGCGCTGATTCCGCACACCCTCGATGTGACGACCCTGGGCGGTCTGAAGCCGGGCGATCGGGTGAACGTCGAGGGCGACGTTCTCGCCCGCTACGTCCAGAAGGCGGTGGAGGCAGCGGTCGCCGCCGCGCTCGAGTCGAAGTAGCCACGTGACCCCCCTCACGCTTCGGGAACACGTCGCCGAACCCGCCAATCTCTGGATACACCACAGCTTCTCCCGCTGGCCACTTGCCCGTGAGGGCGAGTTCTCGTGCGATCTCGCTACCGGCAGCCTGCGATCGTCCGGAGCCGCGGCGGACGCGGCGTCCGTCGATGAAAGGGATGCAGTCGAGCTGCTCCACTTGGTGACCGATGTCGTCTACGTGCCGCCGGTTGCGGCTGAACATGGGCCACTCCGCTCGAGCATCATCGAAGCCGCAGCGGTCACAGGCGCACCCCTCCTGGTCCAGGTCGTACGGGGTCGCCTGGCGGACACCACGGCCGCCGATCTGCCGCTCAACGCCACGATCGTGCTCGACGTACTCGACAGCCTGGTTTGCCAGGCCGAAGCGCTGCGAGAGGAGTTCAGGGAGAACCGCCAGTCGAGCCTCCCATTCGCTCCGCCGCCGCTCCAGGACGCGACCCTGGTCTGGCCGCTGATCTCCGGCTGGACCGATCAACCAGAGGTGCTGGGCCCGGCCACGGTCCGCTTCGCGGCAGCCGGAGCCCACCGAGTCGTCCCGCGCTCGCTGGACCTGGACGCCCACGACCGGCGCCTGCTCGCTGAACGTCTGGAACGGACCTGGCCTGAGGCCTTCGACGCCGTGTTCCACGGTGACGATTCGCCTCCAGACGAGGCGGCTTTTCAAGAGGCGGTCAAAGCCGCCGGCCTCGATCATCGCCTGCCGCGGCCACTTCCCGCGCCTCCGCTCCCGGCACGACTCCGCCTCGCCCGCGAACTGGCGGGCCACCTGATCGAACGCGGCGACGCTGCCGTCACCGGCGGCGACGCCTACTACCGGGCCGCCCGCTTCTTCGACCGGAACGAAATCGACATCGAAGCCGCCGCCCGCGAAGGCAACCTCGGCGTCCTGCCCTGGCTGGAGGATCCGGCCAGGCGGGCGGTGGAGCAATGGCTGGCCGAGCGGCCCTGACGGTACCTACCGCGGCCGCAGCAACGGGAACAGGATCACGTCGCGGATCGACCGGGCGTCGGTCAGGAGCATGACCAGGCGGTCGATGCCGAGGCCGAGGCCGCCGGCGGGCGGCATGCCGTACTGGAGTGCTTCGACGTAGTCCCGGTCGAAGCGGTGGGCTTCGTCGTCGCCGCCTTCGCGGGCTCGGAGCTGCTGGCGGAATCGCTCGGCCTGGTCGTCGGGATCGTTCAGTTCGGTGAAGGCGTTCGCGAGTTCCATGCCGCCGATGAAGAGTTCGAATCGTTCGGTGAAGCGGGGGTCGCCGGCGTTGTGCTTGGCGAAGGGTGAAACTTCGACCGGGTAGTCGTGGATGAAGGTGGGCTGAATCAACTTCGGTTCGACGAGACGGTCGAAGAGGGCCATCAGCAGGTTGCCGTAGCTGGCGTTCTTCGGCGGGTCTTCGCCCAGGCGGGCGAGTTCCGCGGCGAGAGCCGCCCCGTCGTCGACCGCGGCCGGATCCAGGCCGCCGATCTCGAGGAGGGATTGCCGTACGCTGAGCCGCGGCCAGGGGGCCTGGAAGTCGATCTCGTTGCCGCGCCATGTGCAGGTTGTCGAGCCGTCGGCATGCACGGCATCCAGGACCGCGGCGAACATCGTCTCCGTGAAGGCCATCAACTGTTCGTAGTCGGAGTAGGCCCAGTAGAACTCCAGCATCGTGAACTCGGGGTTGTGCTGGGTCGAGATGCCTTCGTTCCGGAAGTTGCGATTGATCTCGAACACGCGGTGCAGCCCGCCGACCAGCAGGCGCTTGAGATACAGCTCGGGCGCGATGCGCAGGTACAGGTCGAGGTCGAGCGCGTTGTGGTGGGTCACGAACGGCCGCGCCGTTGCGCCCCCCGGAATGGCCTGCATCATCGGCGTTTCGACTTCGAGAAAGCCCTCGCCGAGCAGGCAGGCGCGGAGCGCGGAGATCGCCCGCGAGCGGACGACGAACCGTCGCGTTGATTCGGAGGAGTTCAGGAGGTCGAGGTAGCGGCGCCGGTAACGCTCTTCCCGGTCGGCCAGGCCGTGCCACTTCTCCGGCAGCGGACGGGTGGCCTTCGCCAGCAGGTCGAGGCGGTCGGCCGCGATCGTCAGTTCGCCGGTGCGGGTGCGGATCAACAGGCCGTCGGCGAGCACGTAGTCGCCGATGTCGAGCTGTGACAGCAGCCACCAGCAGTCCTCGCCCACGTGGTTGCGGCGCAGGAGAACCTGGACCCTGGAGTCGGCGCCGTCGGAGATGTCGAGGAACGCCGCCCTGCCGTGGGTGCGGTGCGCGCGAACGCGGCCGGGAACCCGGAGAGAGACGGCGGCCTGCTCGAGTTCCGCCTCGGTCTGCTCGCCGTAGCGCTCGCAGACTTCGCACGGCTCGAGGTCGTACGGCGCGCGAGTCGGGTAGGGGTCGACGCCCCGTTCGCGCAGGCGGTCTCGCTTGTCGCGGCGGTTTTCGATCTGGGCTTCGAGTTCCGACATGGCTCAGCTCGGCGCTTCTTCCCGGTCGACCTGGCCGTTCCAGAACGCGTCGTCCGCGAACAGGTCGGAGAGGAGGCGGGCGACACCGCTGGAGGCTTCGCCGCCGATTCGGAGCACGTCCTGGTGGTCGACCGCTTCGTCCACGAGACCCACGCCCATGTTCGTGACCAGGGAGAAGCCGAGCACGCGGAGCCCCATGTGGCGGGCGGCGATCACTTCGAGCACCGTCGACATGCCGACCAGGTCGGCGCCCAGGGTGCGGTAGGCGCGAATCTCGGCCGGCGTCTCGAAGGACGGTCCGAGCAGGCCGGCGTAGACCCCCTCGCCGACCGGGATTCCGGCCTGCTCCCCGAGCTGTGCGAACCGGCGGCGCAGGCCGGGGTCGTAGGCATCCGCCAGGTCGGGGAACTGAGGCCCCCAGGCGGACGGAAGCCGGCCCCTGAGCGGGTTCAGACCGGTCAAGTTGATGTGGTCGGAGATGGCCACGATCGAGCCGGGAGGCAGGTCCTCCCGCAGCGAACCGGCGGCGTTCGTGACGACCAGCGACCGGGCGCCGAGCAGGGCGCTGAGGCGCACCAGGTAGACGACCTGGGCCGGCGTGTAGCCCTGGTAGGCGTGCAGCCGGCCGCGGCTGTAGAGCATCAGCCTGCCGTTGCCCGTCCGCACGAGTTCGGCGGTCACGGCGTGGCCCTCGATCGCCTCGACGTCGAAGGGGAACAGGTCGGAAAACGACCACGGTCCCGCCGCCGGCTCGCCGAGATCCAGGCTCAGGCCGGAACCGGTGACGAGGAGGGCTTCCGGCGCCGGGATTCCCGCCTCGAGCCAGCGCCGACGGCTGTCCTCGAGTTCGGCCGCGAGACTCGTCTCCGGGCCGGTATCCTTGTGTCCATTCACGGCGTTTTCTCGGGTCGCCCGCTCCAGGCTTGGAGTGCGGCAGACCATATCCTGAGGAGTTCCATGACCGAAGACGGCATGCCGCGCGAGTTGATTTCGAGGGAAGTGCTCGACCGCCGGGTCGGCGAGCTGGCCGCCGAGATCGAGAGGGATTACGCGGACAGCGAGGAGTTGCTCTGCGTCGGGGTGCTGAAGGGCTCCGTCTTCTTCATGTCCGACCTCCTCCAGCGGCTGTCCCGGCCGCTCGTCGTCGACTTCTTCCAGACCTCGAGCTACCGGGGCGAGACGACCTCGCCCGGCGAAGTGCGGATCCGCCGCGACCTCGATCACTCCCTGGCCGGGCGCGACGTTCTGCTCATCGAGGACATCGTGGACACCGGCTACACGATGCGGACGATCATGGCGCTGATGGGTTTCAGGGGGGCGCGTTCCGTGCGGCTCTGCGTGCTGCTCGACAAGGCCTGCAAGCGGGAGACGCCGGTTCAGATCCACTATCGCGGCTTCGAGGTGGACGACGTGTTCGTCGTCGGTTACGGCCTGGACTACGACGACCGCTACCGCAACCTGCCTTACATCGGCGTGCTGGAGGGCGCTTCGGAGTAGCCTCGCGTCGCCGTGGGGTTCGTCTGGCACATAGCCGTCAGGTACTTCCGGTCCACCCGCGCGGACGCGCACATCCGGGCGCTGTCCACCCTGACGGCGGGCGGTCTGGCGGTGGGCACGGCGGCGCTCGTGCTGGCGCTGGCGGCGCTCGCCGGCTTTCAGAACCTCCTGCTGGACGATCTGGCGCGATACACGCCTGCCCTCCAGATCGAACTCGGGGGCGCACGCGTCACCGGAAGTGCTCCTGAGGGCCGGACGACGACGGAAAGCGCTCGGGGCCTGGCGGAACTGGCCGCCGCGACGAACGGTGTCGCGGGCGTACAGGAGTTGCTCTATGCGCGCGGCTGGCTGGCCGATGACGACCGTCCGTTCGCGGTGGAGATGCTGGGTTACCAGAAGACGCCGCCGCCCTGGATCCCGGTCCGGGGAGAGGCGACGCCCGGACTGATCGTGCCCGTCTCCGTGGCGCTGCGAATGGGGCTGGCCGTGGGCGACGTGGTTCGCGTTGTTTCGCCGCGCCCCGGGCTCACGCCGGTCGGACCCCAGCCGCGGACCCGGATGCTGGCGGTCGACCTGATCTACCGGTCGGGCCGCGCTGAGGAAGCGGACGATCCGGTGCTGTTGCCGCTCGGGCAGGCCTCCGCCCTGTTCGCGCGGGGGGACAGGCGACTGGACCTGACGCTTGCCCCGGAGGCGGATCCGGAGGAGATCGGCGCCTTCCTGCGCCGGGGAATCGACCCGGCCGTGGCGACGGTGACGACCTGGAGGCAGGCCAACCGGGCGCTTCTGTTCGTGCTGCGCCTCGAGAAGGCGCTCGTGTTCTCGGCAGTGGCGCTGATCGTCGCGGTCGCCTCGTTCGCCCTGCTCGCCGCATTGTCCATGGTGCTCTCGAGCAAGCGCGCCGAGGTCGGCGTGCTCGCCGCGATGGGTGCGCCGCCGGCCCGATTGCAGCGGGTGTTCCTCCTGCTCGGCGCGCTGCTTTCGGTCGGCGGCGCGGGCCTCGGCGGCGTGGCGGGCGCGGGGCTCGCGGCGTTCCTCGACCGGTACCGCGTGATCTCCACGCCGTCGGAGGTGTACGTCGTGGACTACGTGCCGTTCCTGGTCCGGGGCACGGATGTGCTCGTCGTACTGGTTGTGACCGTCCTGTTCACGGCCGCGGCCGCCGTGATCGGGGCGCGCAAGGCGAGCCTTCTTCACCCGGTCGAGGCGATGAGGAGCGCACGCACGTGATCGCGGTCGCCGGGGTCACAAAGGCCTACCAGGACGGCGCGGTCCGGCGGCAGGTGCTGCGCGGCGTGGACCTGGAGGTTGCGCGCGGCGACACGGCGGCCATCGTCGGTCCGTCCGGGTCCGGAAAGTCGACGCTCCTCAACATCCTGGGCGCGCTCGATGCGCCTGATGCGGGTTCGGTTCGGGTTGACGGCGTCGATCTCACCGCGTCCAGGCCGTCGGCCCTGGCCGGCTTTCGCAACCGGTCCCTCGGTTTCGTCTTCCAGTTCCATCAACTGCTGCCGGACTTCACGGCGCTCGAGAACGTGATGATGCCGGGGCGGATCGCGGGCCGTCCGACCTCGCCTCTCAGCGTCCAGGCGCTCACGCTCCTGGACCAGGTCGACCTCGCCGACCGTGCCGGCGCCTTCCCGCAGCAGCTCTCCGGCGGCGAGCGGCAGCGGATCGCGATCTGCCGCGCGCTGGTGCTGGAACCGGCGGTGCTGCTGGCCGACGAACCGACCGGCAACCTGGACTCCAGGAGCGGAGAGCAGGTGCTGGAGCTTCTGGACACGCTGCGGAGGCGCCGGGACACGACGATGGTGCTGGTGACGCACAACCCGGAGGTGGCGAAGCGTTGCGGCAAGGTTCTCTGTCTCGACGGTGGCCGCCTGACGGCGCTGGGCGAATAAACTCTGGTCCGTGTTCGAGAAGTACAACGAGAAGTCGCGGCGCGCGCTCTTCTTCGCCCGCTACGAGGCGAGCAAGCTGGGCAGTCGGGTCATCGAGTCGGAGCACGTCCTGCTCGGCATTCTGCGCGAGGGGGAGGAGTCGATCATCGAGCTTCTGCAGCGCCTCCAGGTCAAGCCGGAGGATCTGCGCCGCGAGATCGAGGGCGAGCGGGTGTTCGTCGAACGCATCTCGTCGACGGCCGAGCTGCCGTTGTCCGAGGAGTCGAAGAAGATCCTCGCCTTCGCCTCGCACGAGGCGGAGAGCATGGTTCACGCCGCGGTCGGCTCCGAGCACCTTTTGATCGGGATCATGCGGGTCGACGGCTGTCTGGCCCAGCGCGTTCTTGCGCAGCGAGGGCTCGAGGTCGCGGCGGTGCGCGAACAGGTAGCGGCCATCGCCCGCGAGCGCGCCAGCCGGCGCGGCAAGCAGGAGTTGCCCTTCCTGACGGAGTTCGGCCGCGACCTGACCGCGCTCGCGCAGCAGGACCAGTTCGACCCCCTGATCGGCCGCGAACAGGAAGTCGGTCGCATCGTCCAGATCCTTGCTCGACGGACGAAGAACAACCCGATCCTTCTCGGGGAGCCGGGGGTGGGCAAGACGGCCATCGTCGAGGGGCTGGCGCAACGAGTGTCCCACGGCCGGGTTCCGAAGTTCCTTGCGCGCAAGCGGATCGTTGCGCTCGACCTGTCCCTGATCGTCGCGGGCACGAAGTACAGGGGGCAGTTCGAGGAACGCCTGAAGGGCATCCTCAAGGAACTCGAGGAAGGCGAAGACGTGCTCGTCTTCATCGACGAGATCCACGCTCTGGTCGGGGCCGGTTCGGCCGAGGGTTCGCTCGACGCCGCGAACATCCTCAAGCCGGCCCTGTCGCGTGGCGACATCGCGTGCATCGGCGCCACGACCCAGCGCGAGTACCGCCGGCACATCGAGAAGGATCGCTCTCTGCTGCGGCGATTCCAGGCGGTTCAGATCAAGCCGCCCTCCGCCGACGAGACCTACGACATCCTCGTCGGTCTGAAGGAGCGCTACCAGGGTTTCCACAAGGTCGCCTACGATGATGCCGCGCTGCGCGCCGCGATCGCCGGATCCAACCGCTACATCACCGACCGTCATCAGCCGGACAAGTCGATCGACGTGATCGACGAAGCCGGCGCCCGGGTCAAGCTGCGCCGGGTACGGGATACCCGGCAGGCGCGGCGGATCGAGCAGGAGATCCGGGAAGTCGTGGCCGAGATGAAGGCGGCGATCTCGGACAAGGACTTCGACCGCGCCGTCCGCTTCCGTGAGCGCGAGATCGAACTCCGGGAAGATCTCGAGAGCATCGAGCAGTTGCAGGACCAGGACGTTAAGGATCAGGTCGTGACTGCTCAGGACGTGGAGGAGGTGATCGCCTCCTGGACAGGGGTGCCGGTGGCCGCCGTGCGTGGCGACGAGGCCAGACGGCTGATGACGATGGAGGACGCGCTGCGGCGCCGGATCGTGGGGCAGGACCGGGCGATCCGGTCGATCAGCCGCGCGATCCGCCGGTCGCGGCTTGGCGTTTCCGATCCGCGTCGTCCGGTCGGTTCGTTCGTCTTCCTGGGTCCGAGCGGAGTCGGCAAGACGGAGGTGGCCCGGCGCCTCGCGGAGTTCCTGTTCGGCAGCCAGACCGCTCTCATGCGTTTCGACATGAGCGAGTACATGGAGAAGTACTCGGCTTCCAAGCTGATCGGTTCGCCGCCGGGCTACGTCGGCTACGAGGAGGGCGGGCAGTTGACGGAGCGGGTTCGGCGCCAGCCGTACTCCCTGATCCTCTTCGACGAGATCGAGAAGGCGCATCCGGACATCATGAACCTGCTGCTGCAGATCCTGGAGGAAGGGAGCCTGACGGATGCCTACGGCAACTACGTCGACTTTCGTCATGCCCTGGTGCTGCTGACCTCGAATCTGGGGAGCAAGCTGGTGCTCAAGGGAGGGCGCGTGGGCTTCGGCGGAGTGTCCTCGGCAGGAGACTCTTCCCCAGAAGGGGACTTCGGCCGCATCAGGGAAGAGATCGAAGCCGAGCTGCGCCGCACCTTCAGCCCCGAGTTCATCAACCGCATCGACGAGACGATTGTGTTCAACCCGCTGGGCCGGGAGGAGTTGCGCGCGATTACGTGTCTCCTGCTTTCCGACGTGAACGAGACGCTTGCCGACCGGGGCCTGACGGTCGAGGTCACGAGTGAGGCGCGCGAATGGCTGCTGGAGCAGGCGGGCATCGATCCATCGACCGGAGCCCGTCCGCTGCGGCGCACGATCCAGCGTCACGTCCAGGATGCGGTGTCCGACCTGCTGATCCAGCGTACCGGCGAATCCGTCGAACGTATCCGTGTGGATCTGGTCCGGGAGGAACTGGTCCTGGAGGTCGTTCAAGGGGCCGCCATGACCGTTGAGGAGGAACCTGCTCTTGCGGAATCCTGATCGAAAGGTCTTTCGACGGCTGGCATGGCCGTGCGCGCTGGTGGGCGTCTTCCTGCTGGCCGTGCCTGCCGTTGGCCAGTTGCTGGTCGGCCGGCCGATCGTGTCGGTGGAGTACGCCGGCGTCGAGACGTTGAGCGAAGACAGTCTGAACTACTACCTGGACATCGAGGCCGGAAAGCCCTGGGATCCCGGCCGCGTGAACGAGCGGATCAAGGACCTCTGGGAGCGCAAGCTGATCGATGACATTTCGATCGCGGCCGAGGCGCAGGGCGAAGGCGTCCTGGTCCGGGTGACGGTCGCGGAAAGGCCGCTCCTGGTCTCGCTCGAGTACGACGGCCTGAAGAAAGTGAAACGAAGCGACATCGGCGACATGACGGACCGGGAGCGGATCTCGGTCTTCGAGGGCTTGCCGCTGGACCTGGGCGAACTGGCGCGGCTCGAAGAGGCGATCAAGAAGCTCTACGAGGAACGCGGCTTCCGGTTCGCGGGTATCCACGTCGAGATCCAGGACGCGGATCTCGGCGAGAAGCGGGTGCTGATCACCGTCGACGAGGGCGGGAGAGTCAAGATCGGCCAGGTCGATTTCGAGGGCAACGAGGTGTTCTCCGCCGGCCGCCTCCGGCGGCAGATGGAGAAGACGAAGAAGTCCAATCTGTTGACGCGGATCCGGAAGCGCGACGTGTTCAACTCGGCCACGGTCCAGGAGGACCTGGACAACGTCAAGGGCCTGTACCGCCAGTTCGGCTACAAGGACGTCGAGGTCGGCGAGCCCGAACTCGACGTGATCGAGCGCAAGCCGAACGCCGAGCGCATCGAGGACCGCAAGCGCCAGCTCGCCCTCGTGATTCCGATCGAGGAGGGTCCTCGCTGGAAGCTGGGCGAGGTTCAGGTCGAGGGGGCCGAGGTTCTGCCCGAGGGCCTGCTGGTTGCGATGTTCAAGGATCCCAAGGGTGGCTGGCTGCGGTCGGACGTCATCGACGAGGGCGTCGAGCAGATCGGGGAGTTGTACCGGAACAGCGGCTACATCTTCGCCGACGTGAAGATGGAGGTCATCGAGCGCGAGGATCTGGTTGCCGACATCCTGGTGACCGTCGAGGAGAACGACCAGTTCCGGATCGGGCGGATGGAGTTCACCGGCAACGACCGGACGCGCGACCGGGTGCTCCGCCGCCAGATGCTGCTCAAGGAAGGCGACGTCTTCAACTCGGGCATGCTGCGCACGAGCCTGCTTCGGCTCAGCCAGCTCGAGTACTACGTGGTCAACGAGGACGACCCCGTCGAGGTCGACTACGACACGGACGACAAGCAGGTCGACATCACCGTCAAGGGCAACGAGACCGGGCAGACCGAGGTTCAGTTCGGCGGCGGCTACAGCGAACTCGACGGCTTCTTTGTCCAGTCGGCGTTGCGCACCCGCAACTTCCTGGGCCGCGGCGAGACCGTCGGCGTGTCGATTCAGACGGGCCGCTACCGCGACATCTTCGACGTCTCGTACTACATGCCCTGGGTCAAGGATCGCCCCCAGAACTTCGGGATTCAGCTCTTCAATCGGGACACGGACTTCGACCTCCTGATCGACCAGCGCTACCGGAGCAAGGAGGCCGGCGGCGTCCTCACCTACGGCCGGTCGTTCCGCCGGTGGGAACTCGTCCAGTTGGCCTACAGCAACATGGACATCGAGAGCTACCAGTCGCAGACCTTCTACTTCTTCGACAACCCGGAGCAGAGCGACGACCCGACGAGCGACACGTTCGAGCAGGCGTTCGAGTTCAACCGCCGCTCGGTCACGGCCACCTACCAGTTCGACAGCCACAACAGCCGTCTCGAGCCGACCCAGGGCAAGCGCCTGGTCGCATCCCTCGAGTACGCCGGCGGCCCCCTGGGCGGCGAGTCCTTCTTCATTCGCCCGTCGCTGAACGCGGCGATCACCGTGCCGCTGACGAACCGCGGGCTGCGGACGGTGGGGCGGGCGAACATCCAGCTCGGCTACATCCAACCGTTCGGGGAAGACGGCGCGGGCAACGCGCGCGAGTTGTTCTTCCTCGACCGCTACCTGCTGGGCGGCGAGAACAGCCTGCGCGGCTTCGCGTTCCGTTCCATCTGGGTGCGCGATCCGGAAACCGGGCGCACTCTCCTCGACCGCAACGGCTTCCCCCAGGGCGGCAACAAGAGCGTCGTGATCAACCTCGAGCACCACACCCTGGTCAACGGTCCCTTCCGGGTCGTGACCTTCTTCGACGCCGGCAACGTCTACGGCGACGACCAGGACGTCGACTTCAACCACATGCGAATGTCCGCCGGAATCGAGCTTCGGGTCAACGTGCCCATCCTTGGAGCTCCGCTCCGCTTCATCTACGCTACGAACCTGAATCCGCTGGACGACCTCGGAGGCTTCGACCGGGAGCGGTTCGACAGCTTCGACTTCAGTATCGGAACCAGCTTCTGACGCCTCACGGAGAACTACGAAGATGAACGTCAAACCGATTGGATTCCGCGCCGCCGCGGCGACCGCCGCCGTCCTCGCCGGCGTCCTCCTCGCCGGGCCGGTTGCGGCCCAGAGCAAGATCGCCGTGGTCGAGGTCGAGCGCCTTTTGCAGGAGTCGGCGCGCGGCCAGAACGCGGTCCAGGAACTCACCCGGCTCCGGGACGAGAAGCAGGCGGAGCTCACGACCAGGCAGGAGCAGTTGGCGGCGCTGCAGCAGCAGTACAACGACGGTCGGCTGACCCTGGCCGAGGACCGCCTGGCCGAACTGGAAAAGCAGCTCGAGGACATGACGATTGACCTGCGCCGCGCCCAGGACGACGCGAACCGCGAGATGCAGAAGGTGCAGGGCGAGAGGTTCGGGGCGATCGAGCAGGCGGTGCTGCCGATCATCGCCCAGGTCGGCCGGGAGTTCGGCTACACCGCGATCTTCAACAAGTTCCAGGGCGGCCTGCTGTTCGCGGCCGACGCCGCGGACATCACGAACCTGATCATCGAGCGCTACAACGCCGCGTACCCGGCGACTCCCGCCGAGTAGCCGCGAGTAGCGCGGCGGCCGGGCGCTACTCCGGGTTGCGGATGCTGTAGAGCTTCGACCGGGTACGGATCAGCAGCCGGTCGCCGACAACCGCCGGTGAGGCCATCGCCATTTCGTCGAGGCTGTTCGTGTGCAGTACTTCGTACTCCGGGCCCGCGCGGATCACGTACGTGTCGCCCTGCTCGCTGAGCGCGAACACGCGGTCGTTGTAGGCCCACGGAGATGAGGTGAAGCTGGCGCCGCCGCGGGGAGCCACCCGCTTCCGGCCGTACACCGGTTCACCGGTCAGCGCGTCGTACGCCTCGAAGAAGCCGCGGTCGAGCAGGCTGTAGTACACGCCCTTGTAGACGAGCGGCGAGGTGTTGTAGTTGCCGGCCTTGGGCTGGTGCCAGGCAACGAACTCGCTCTCCGCCGCGTCCCCTTCGAGGGTGATGTCACCCAGCGCCCCCGGACGGATGGCGAAGACCGGCCGGCGCTGATCCTGGAAGTAGCCGGAGTTGACGTAGACCATGTCGTGAGCCGCGAACGGCGTGGCGATGGCCGCCCAGGACATGCGACCGTCCATCTCCCACAGCAGTTGGCCGTCCAGGCCGTACGAGCGGATCCGGTTCTTGCCGCTGGTGACGATCTCGGTGCGGGCGTCGTTGGACCAGACGAACGGCGTCGCCCAGCTCGACACCTCTTCCCGACTCGTGCGCCAGCGCTGTTCGCCGGTGTTCTTGTCGAGCGCGGCGATCCAGGACTCTTCCTCGTTGTCGTAGAGGATGATCAGCAGGTCGTCGTGCAGCACGGGCGAGGAGGCTGAGCCGTAGTCCCACATGGTCGGGCGGTAGGGCGTGTCGAAGCTCCACGCGGACTCGCCCTCCATCGTGAACGCGTACACGCCGAGGTCGCCGAAACGTGCGTAGACGCGTTCGCCGTCGGTGGTCGGCGTCTCCGAGGCGTAGGTCTGTTTCTGGTGGCGCGGGAACTCTGGTACTCCGGCCTTGACGGAGCGCTGCCACAGCACCTCCCCGGTCGCCAGATCCAGGCAGTACACGCGCCAGTCGTGCTGCGCCTGCGGCGGTTCGCTGCGCCCGCGGGCCGCGTAGAGACCGGCCTGGGGCCGTTCGAAGTCGCCTTCGGAGACCGCGGTCGTCAGGAACACCTGGTTGCCCCAGACGATCGGACTGGACCACCCGAGACCGGGGATCTCGGCGACCCACTCGACGTTTTCCGTCTGGCTCCAGCGATCCGGCAGGGCGGCGTTGTCGGAGACGGCCGGGTTCATGCCCGGGCCGCGGAACTGGGGCCAGTTGTCGGATGCGGCAGCCGTACCGGCGCTGAGCGCGGCGCAGGCGAGGGCCGCGAGAAGGATGGCGTGGCTGCGGTGCAGGGGCAATGTTGCGGTGTTCATCGAGATCGGACCTCCCGGTCGTAGCAAGGAGATATCGGCTGTGGATCGGTGCGCATCGTATCCGCTTCGCCGCTTCCGCGTGTCGCGCTTCCGGTAGGCTCGCTTCGTGACCCGCCGCCTCGCCGATCTTGCCGCGATGGTTGGAGCTGACCTCGAGGGCGATCCGGATCGGCCGATCGACGGCATCGCCACCCTGATGGCCGCGGGCCCTGGAGATCTCTCCTTTCTGACCAATCCCCGGTACCGGGATGAGGCGCTGGCTTCGAAGGCCGGCGCACTGCTTGTGTCCAGGGATTTGTCTCGCGAAACGCTTGCCGATCTCCGCGCCGACCTGGTGCTCTGCGACGACGCCTACCGGGCCCTGGCCGACCTGATGACGGCTCTCTTTCCGGCCCCCGAGGTGGAACCCGGCGTTCACGAAACGGCCTGGGTCGACGCTTCCGCCCAGGTCGACCCCACCGCCCGGGTCGACGCTTTCGCCGTGGTTGGCGAGGGATCGACGCTGGGTCCGGGCGTGGTGATCGGCGCCCACGCGGTGGTAGGCCGGGGCTGCAGTCTGGGGGCCGGTACCGTGCTCCATCCCCATGTCGTGATCTACGCCGGCGCCCGCATCGGCCAACGGGTGGTCGTCCATTCCGGTGTCGTTCTCGGCGCCGACGGATTCGGCTACGCGGAGGGCGTCGAAGCTGCCTCCCAGATCAAGCTGCCCCAGGTCGGCGTGGTCGTGATCGAGGACGACGTGGAGATCGGCGCCAACTCCGCGGTGGACCGGGCCACCTTCGACACGACGACGATCGGGCGCGGAACGAAGATCGACAACCTGGTGCAGATCGGCCACAACGCGCAGATCGGCCAGGGATGCATCCTCTGTGGTCAGGCGGGCGTGTCCGGCAGCAGCCGGATCGGCGATCGGGTGCTTCTGGCGGGACAGGCGGGCGTCGCCGGTCACTTCAGGATCGGCGACGGGGTGCAGGTGGCGGCCAAGTCGGCGGTGTTCCAGGAGGTCGATGAGGACCAGCGGGTCGCCGGTATACCCGCCGTGCCGATCGCGGCCTGGCGCCGGCGGAACGCGCTACAGTCGCGCCTGCCGGCGATGCGCAGCGCGCTCAGGGCGCTCGAGCGACGCGTGGGCGCGCTCGAAGCGGCGGGCCGCGGCGGCGACGACGATTCGGCGGCGGACGGGGGAGACGAGACGTGAGCAAGGAGCGGGAGGAAGCCGAGAGCGCCGCCGTGAGTGCGCCGCTCGGACCGTTCGACTCACGCTGGATCGCGAGTGTGCTGCCGCACCGCTATCCCATCCTCCTGGTCGACCGGGTGCTGGAGCTGGTGCCGGGGAAGCGGGTCGTGGCGATCAAGAACGTGACCCGCAACGAGCCGTTCTTCGACGGCCACTTCCCGGGCAACCCGATCATGCCCGGCGTCCTCGTGATCGAGGCGATGGCGCAGACGGCCGGGCTGCTGCTGCTTCACGAGATCGAGGACCGGGACGAGCGGATTCTCTTCTTCTCCGGCATCGAGAGGGCGCGCTTTCGCCGGCCGGTCGTGCCCGGCGATCAACTCCGGATGGAGGTGGAGTCGCTGCGCCTGCGCACCGTCCACTCCCGCTTCCGGGGCCGGGCCACGGTCGACGGGGAGCTGGCGGTCGAAGCCGTCTGCACCTCCACGATGGTGGCGCCCTGAAGGACCGCGGACCGCGGCGCGGATCATGACGGCGAGGATCCACGACACGGCGATCGTTGATCGCTCGGCCGACCTGGGGGATGGCGTGGTCGTCGGCGCCTATGCCGTGATCGGATCCGGCGTTCAGATTGGCGACGACACGGAGATCAGCCCGCATGCGACGGTCCTCGGCGACACGGTTCTGGGACGGGCCAACCGGGTCTTTCCCTACGCCGCGATCGGATTCGACCCGCAGGACCTGAAGTACGAGGGCGAGTCGAGCCGGCTCGTCATCGGTGACCGCAACCAGTTCCGCGAGTTCTCGACGATCAACCGGGGCACCGCCTTCGGCGGCGGCATCACCCGGATCGGCGACGACAACCTGTTCATGACCCAGACCCACGTCGGCCATGACAGTCAGGTCGGCAGCCGGACGGTGTTCACGAACGGCGGCACCCTGGCCGGGCACGTGGAGGTCGAGGACGACGCCACGATCGGCGCCTTCTCGGCGGTCCACCAGTTCTGTCGGGTCGGTCGGCACGCCTACATCGGCGGCTACTCCGTGATCACGATGGACGCGCTGCCGTTCTGCATCACGGTGGGGATCAAGCCGGCTTGCATGGGCGTCAACCGCATCGGACTCGAGCGCAAGGGCAAGGCGCCGGAAGACATCCGATCGATAGAGAGGGCTGTGCGGGTGCTCACCCGCTCGCGGAGGAATACGACCCAGGCGCTCGAGGAACTCGACGCCGAGCATGCCGGCCACGCGGATGTCGATGCCCTGATCGCCTTCATCAGGAGTTCCGACCGGGGCTTCATCCGCTCGGCGCGGCGCGGTTCCCGCGGCGCCCGCTCGTGAGGGACGGGGGTTCGCCCTGAGCGCGGAGGCTCCGGTCCGGGCCGTTGTGGTCGGCGCCGGCGCGATGGGACGCCACCATGTGCGCCTGCTTTCCCGCCTGCTGGGACCCGACGCGGTGCTCGTGGTCGACGCGGATCCGGCGCGGGCCGAAGAGGCCGCGCTCGAGCATGGCGCGTCGGTTGCGGCCGGGATCGACGGGATTCTGAACGCAGTGGACGTCGCCGTCGTCGCCGTGCCGACGGTCGATCACCTGGACGTGTCGGCGCGCCTGATCGAGGCCGGCATTCACGTGCTGGTGGAGAAGCCGATCGCGGCGGATCTCGACTTGGCGGATGCCCTCATCGCCGCGGCCGCCGCCCAGGGCGTTGTCCTGGCCGTGGGGCATGTCGAGTTCTACAATCCGGCCGTCCAGGAAGTGCTCGCGCTGGGCCTCTTGCCCCGCTTCGTCGAAGTCGAACGGATGTCGCCATTCAGCCCGCGCAGCCTGGACGTTGACGTCGTCCTCGACCTGATGATTCACGACCTGCAGATCCTCCACGCCCTCGACCCGAGTCCGGTGCGGGAGGTGCGGGCGGTCGGAATCGATGTCCTGTCGGACCGGGTCGACATCGCCGACGTTCGGATCGAACTCGAGTCGGGTTGCGTCGCGAACCTGACAGCCTCCCGGGTTTCGGCCGAACGCGTGCGCCAGTTGCGAGTGTTCTTCGAGGATCGGTATCTCTCGCTCGACTATCAGAAGCAGACGGTGCGCGGGGCGCGGCGCGTGCGCGGCGAAGAGGAGGCCGCCCGCGGAGGCGTTGTTTCCGCCGGCGGGCCGGCGGGTCGGATTCTGGCTGCCGATCTCGAGGTCGAGGGCGGTGAGCCGCTACGGCTCGAACTCGAGGCGTTTCTCGACCGCTGCGCCGGCGGCGGGGCGCCGTTCGTCGACGGTGCGGCCGGCAGGCGTGCGCTGGAGACGGCCCTGCTCGTGAACTCGACGATAGCCGGGAGCGCCAGCGCATGAGCGTTGACGTCGGTCCGATCGGGATCATCGGCGGCTCCGGCCTCTACGGCATGGAGGAACTCGAGGTTCATGAGGAACGGGCGATCGCGACCCCGTTTGGAAGCCCGTCGGAGGTCTTTGTGCTCGGAGAACTCAGGGGCCGGCCGGTCGCCTTTCTGGCCCGGCACGGCCGGGGTCATCGCATCCTGCCCAGCGAGTTGAACTTCCGCGCCAACATCTACGCGTTCAAGAGCTTGGGGGTGGAGCGGCTGATCTCGCTTTCAGCCGTCGGCTCGCTGCGACGGCGCTACCAGCCGACCCACATCGTCGTGCCGGACCAGTTCATCGACCGCACGCGGCACCGCCCGGACACCTTCTTCGGAAACGGGCTGGCGGCTCACGTCGCCTTCGCCGATCCGATCTGTCCGGTGCTGATGGCGGTTTGCGCGGACCAGTCGGCCGCGGCCGGAGCGGTGGTCCATCGCGGTGGTATCTACGTGTGCATGGAGGGGCCGCAGTTCTCGACCCGCGCCGAGTCCTTCATGCACAGGGGCTGGGGCGCGGACGTGATCGGAATGACGAACCTGCAGGAGGCGAAGCTCGCCCGTGAGGCGGAGATCTGCTACGCGACACTGGCCCTGATCACGGACTACGACTGCTGGCACGAGGAGGAAGAGGACGTGACGGTCGAGGCCGTGCTCGCGGTCCTGCGGCAGAACGCGCGCACCGCCCAGGCCGCGGTGGCCCGGATCGTCGAATCGTTGCCGGCCGAGCGGGGCCCCGGAGAGTGTCCCTGCGTCAATGCCCTGGAGCAAGCTTTGATTACCGACCCCGCGGTCGTTCCGGCCTCCGTGCTGCGTGATCTGGAGCCGATTGTCGGTCGCCTACTGGGAAACGGTCGCGAGCGATGAGCACTACCAGACTGCTGCTGACGAACGACGACGGCGTCGACGCGCCGGGTCTGCGCTGCCTTGCCGCGGCCCTCGACGGAGCATCGACCTCCAGGGGGCCGATCAGCTACGACGTGGTGGCCCCGGAGCGCGAGCAGAGCGGCTGCAGCCAGGCTCTGACCCTGTTCCGGCCGTTGCGCGCGAGGCAGGTGCGGGAAGGCTGGTTCGCGGTGGACGGCACGCCCTCCGATTGCGTCAACCTGGCGGTTCACTCGCTGCTGGACCAGCGTCCCGATCTGCTCGTTTCGGGGGTCAACATGGGGGTCAACCTGGGTGACGACGTGACCCACAGCGGCACGGTGGGCGCGGCGCTCGAGGCGCGGATACTCGGCGTGCCCGCCGTCGCCTTTTCCCAGGAGTACCGGAAAGCCCGGCGCGCCGACATGGAACGCGCCGCGGCGCTGGCGGCCCGCGCGATCGTTGCCCTGGTCGAGCAGGGGATCCCCGAGCGCATGTTGCTCAACGTGAACTTCCCCTTCGACCCGCCTCGCGGCGTCCGGGTCGCGCGACTCGGACGGCGGCCCTACCGCAACACGATCGTCGAACAGGCGGATCCGCGGGGCGGCACGATGTACTGGATCGTCGGCAAGCCGGACCCGGAGCGCCGCCACGACACGGACGCGGCCGCGATCCGGGACGGCTTCATTTCGATCACGCCGCTCACCGCCGACCTGACCGACGGAGAGTCGCTCGACGCCGGCGACGGGGTTCTGCCTCGTCTGGCGGGGGCACTGGGTTGAAGACGCAGACGGCCGGTCCGGCCGGCGCGTACCTCTACGCCCGCGGCCGCATGGTGGCGAATCTGGTGGAGCGGGGTGGCCTCCGGGACGCGCGTGTGATCGCCGCGTTCGAACGCGTGCCGCGCCACCTGTTCGTGCCCGAGCATCTGGTCAATGACGCGTATGGCGACCACGCGCTACCGATCGGTTGCGAGCAGACGATCTCCCAGCCCTACGTGGTGGCTCGCATGACCGAGGATCTGGGCGTGCGGGAGGACGACGCCGTGCTCGAGATCGGCACCGGCTCCGGCTACCAGACGGCGATCCTCGCCCTCCTTGCACATCGGGTGTACAGCATCGAGCGCGTGGGCCGGCTGGCGCGGGAAGCGATCGGTCGGATCCAGGCCCTCGAACTGCCGAACGTCAAGGTACAGGTCTTCGACGGCACGGTCGGCTGGAGCGCCGAAGCCCCATTCGACCGGATCCTGGTGTCCGCCGCCGCGCCGCGGGTTCCGGACTCGCTTCTCGAACAACTGGCGCCTGGCGGGCGTCTTCTCATCCCTGAGGGTGACCGGCACGAACAGCGCCTGGTCACCTACCAGAAGCACGACAACGGAACCGTCGCCCGGCAGCTCGGCGAAGCGGTGCGCTTCGTTCCGCTGATCGGCCGTCACGGTTGGAAGACGAAGGCCGAGGCGGCTCCATGAGCGCGGAGGCGATTGCCTGATGGCGGAGGGAGGGGAAAACTGGCTGAAGGAGCGGATCCGCGAGGTTCCCGACTTTCCGAAACCGGGCATCCTCTACAAGGACATCACGACGCTGCTCAAGGACCCGGCGGCACTGCGCCAGACGGCCGACCGGCTCGCTGAGCGGTTCGCCGGCCGCCGCATTGAGCAGGTCGTGGGAATCGAAGCGCGGGGCTTCATCTTCGGTCCCCTGGTGGCCAACCGGCTGAACGTGGGTTTCGTGCCGGTGCGAAAACCGGGAAAGCTGCCGGCCGAAACCGCGTCGCGCAGCTATGAACTCGAGTACGGCCGCGACACTCTGGAGATGCATCTCGATGGCGTCGCCCCCGGCGAGCGCGTCGTCCTGGTCGACGACCTGCTGGCGACGGGCGGCACGGCGAAGGCCGCGGCGGACCTGATCGAGTCCGTCGGCGGGACGGTCGACGCGATCGGATTCGTCGTCGAGTTGACCTACCTGGACGGTCGCCGCCGGCTCGACGGCTACGACGTGGTTGAATCCCTGGTCCGTTACTGAGATCCTTCGACGGCTGCCGCGGCGCCGCTCAGCGTCGCGGCCACGCCCCAGGGCGCCTGTAGCTCAGCAGGATAGAGCGGCGGATTCCTAATCCGCAGGTCGGGGGTTCGAGCCCCTCCAGGCGCACCAGGAAAGCCACGCCTCGCTTCTACTCTTCGATCTCGCGCTTGGGCTTGTCTTCGGCCTCGTCCTCTTCCGGTCCCTTCAGGCCCTGCTTGAAGTTGCGGATGCCGCTGCCCAGACCGCCCGCCAGCTTCGGAATGCGGCTGGCGCCGAAGATCAGGACGACGATCGCGAGAACGATCAGAAGTTCGCCGAATCCCAGGGTGGGCATCTTGGGTGCTCCAGTGGTTCGTGTGCCGGGTCCGTAGGGCCGGGTCGCCCCGGATGGCCAAGTCTGCCACACGGTCGCTCGAGTCGCGGGAGTACCGCCCCGACTGCTAGGGTTCGCCGCGTCGGAGGAGATGTGGAATGAGCCGTTTGACCCGAGACGAGATACGGCGCGACGAGGTGCGGGAGGCCGTCTTCTCGGCCTCCACGTGGTTCGCGGAGCACGTTCGACAGATCCTGATGGGCGTTGCCGCGGTGATCGCGGTAGTCGTCGGAGCGGTGCTGTTTCTGAACTACCAGGATGGCCGGGAGAAGGAGGCGAGCTACCAGCTCAGCGAAGCCCTGAAGGTCTACCGGGCGCCGATCGACGCGCCGGCGACCGACGCGATCGACGACCTGTTCGGTACGCCTCCCGACAGCGCTCCGGGGGAGGCCGTCGCGGAAGAGGCGGAGGCGCCCGCCGCTGGGAGCGACACAGGTGGCGACGGCCTGAGCTTCGCCTCGGAGGCTGAGCGGCGCTCGGCGGCGAGGACGCAACTGGAGGCCGTGAGGGAGAGCTACGGCTCGACGTCGTCCGGCAGATTGGCTTCCGTCTACCTGGGCCAGATCGCGGCGGCTGAAGGCGACACCGCGAAGGCCCGGGAACTGTGGACGGACTATCTGGACGCCGCGGGCCGCGATCACGCGATGGCGATCGGCGTGCAGTTGAACCTCTACAGCCTGGATCGCGCCGAGGGGCGGGGCGAGGAACTGGCCGCCACGCTGCGCGGCGCGGTGGCGGCCGAGTCGTCGCCGCTGCCCAAGGACGCCCTGCTGTTCGAGTTGGGCGCCACGCTGGCGCAGCTTGGCGACGAAGAAGGCGCCCGGGAGACATTCCAGCGGGTGGTCACCGAGTTCCCGGACAGCGGCTACGCGATCCGGGCCCGCCAGCAACTCGGTCCCGGAGCGGCGGGTGCGTCACCGTTCACGTTCGGCGGCTAGGGCTTACTCCGCACAGCGCGATGGCGACGCCCTTCGACATCCTGAACCGGATGCGGGAGGGGCGGACGCTGACCGGGACGGAAGTGCGGTCCGTAGTCGACGGTGCGGCCTCCGGTAGCTGGACCGACGTCCAGCTCGCCGCGTTCCTGATGGCCGCCGCGATGCGGGGCCTCGACCGGGATGAGACACGGGAACTGACCCTGGCGATGCTCCACTCCGGCGACCGGTGGGCCCTGGCGGAGGACTTCGGTCCCCTCGTCGACAAGCACTCAACCGGTGGCGTCGGCGACACGGTCAGCCTGATCGCGCTGCCCCTGCTGGCCTTCTGCGGCGTGCCGGCGGCCAAGCTGACGGGCCGGTCCCTGGGCCACAGCGGCGGCACCGCCGACAAGCTGGAGAGCATCCCCGGCGTGTGCCTGGAACTCGACCGGGCCGGCACGCTCGACCTGCTGGACCGCTTCGGCATGGCGATCGGCATCGCCACCGCCGGCATCGCGCCGGCCGACAAGCGTCTCTACGGCCTGCGGGATCGCACGTCGACCGTGAGTTCGATTCCCCTCGTCGTCGGCAGCATCCTGTCCAAGAAACTGGCGCTCGGAGCCTCCGGGATCGTCTTCGACGTGAAGATCGGCAACGGCGCCTTCTTCCTCGACCCGCGCGACACCCGTTCGCTGGCTTCGAGCCTCGTCGAGATCAGCGCCGCATGCGGCACGCCGGCCGACTACGTCCTGAGCGACATGAACCAGCCCCTGGGTCGCTGGGTCGGTCACGCGGCCGAAGTGCGGGAGGCGCTCGACTGTCTTGCCGGCGACGGCGACGCACGGCTGCTCGAGGTGGTGACCGCCATCTGTCGCAAGGCCGCCCGCCTGGTGGGACGGGAGCTATCGCCCGGGGAGATCGACGCGGCGATCGATTCCGGCGCCGCCCGGCAGAAGCTCGTCGACTGGGCCGACGCGCAGGGCGCCAGGCCCGGCTGGGTCGAATCCCTCGACCTGGCGCCGGTCGAAGCCGTCGTCACGGCCTCCGAGTCGGGGTTCCTCGAAGCCGTCGACTGCCGCCGCATCGGCAACGCCTTCGCCGACGCCTGTCGCCCGGACCGGGACCCGCACAGGATCGACCACGCCGTCGCACTCCGGTATGACGTCCGCCTGGGTGAGAAAGTGGAACGCGGCCAGGAACTGGCACGCCTCTACGTGCGCCGCGATCCTGAGCCGCTACAGCGCGAGGTCGCCGCCGCGCTCGTCATCGGTGAGGAGACGGATCCTCCGCCAGCCGTGATGGAGTAGCGCGGGCCGAAAGAAGGCAACGGTTGGAAACCGACGATGACCCTGAGCATCAGGAACGAAGAGACCTGCCGTCTCGCGCGCGAACTGGCCCGGCTGACCGGGGAGACGATGACCGGCGCCATCACCGTGGCGCTGCGGGAACGTCCCGCCCGCGAGGAGCGCCGGCGTGACCTGGATGCGCGGGTCGAGGAGCTGCTCGCCATCGGCCGCCGCTGCGCCGAGTCGCTGCAGCCGGGACCTTCTGCCGTCGAGCACGGCGACGAGCTCTACGACGAGCGCGGTTTGCCGAAGTGATCGTCGACAGTTCTGCGGTGCCCGCCCTCGATGGCCAGGCCTTCGCGCAGACCGACGTCGAATCTGCCTGAGCCGGCCGCCAGCGGCGCGTTAGTAGTGTTGCGCCGAAAGCTGGGTTTGAGCAACGCGTGGAGGTCGGAGACGGATGGAGATTCCCAAGAACGAGTTAGAGCGCGTGCGCAAGCGGTGGGAGACGAGGGGTGACCACCAGGGTTGGACAAGCGATTGGGTGGCAACGATGGACAGGGGCGCCTCTCGCCAAGTGGGAGAGGCAGCTGGGCGCTTTGCTGACGGCGGCGGACTGAGGCAGTTCGCCGAGAGTTACCACCCGTTGTTGGGAGGACCGGCATGGGACGGTCCTTTCCTTCTAAAGCTAGCGGACGAACTGGTGGGAGACGAAGATGCGACAGATCAGTTGCGGAGCTTCGTCCGGCTGCCAGCGAGCGAAGACGAAGCGGCAGCGCGAGTGGACGCTTTCGCTGGGTGGATCGACAGTCGGCCGCTGGACGGCTCCGAGGATGGGCCGAGCTACCTTGCGCCGATGATCCTGAGCGTTTGCTGGCATGGGCACGACTCTGATCGCTGGCAGCTGTACACGGGAAACTGGCTGGTCAACCTCCGATCGGAGGCTGCCGAATTCTGCAGGCTTTGCCGAAGAGGGGCGGGGAACTCGGTTGGCGAGCGCTACGTCGAGTTCAGCCGGGCGATAGAGGAACTTAGCGACAAACTCGGCGTGGACCCGTGGGACCTGACGCTGAAGATGATGGGGAATCCGCGGAAGGCTGGCGGCGGGGCAGACGTACCCACCTCGGGCGCTACCGACGCGCCTATCGCCAACTACACCACTGGCGCCGCCGCCGCCGACATCTTCCTCGACCAGGCCGACATCGAGCGCCTGCTCTCCCAGCTCACGCGCAAGAAGGCCCTCGTGCTCCAGGGCCCGCCCGGCACCGGCAAGACGTTCATCGCGCAGCGGCTGGCGTGGTTGCTGGCGGAAGAGCAGTCGATGGAGCGCATCGAGGCCGTGCAGTTCCACCAGTCCTACGGCTACGAGGACTTCGTCCGCGGCTACCGGCCAACGGAAGATGGCGGCTTCGTGCTCCGCGACGGGCCGTTTCTCGAGTTCTGCGAGCGAGCTCGGGAGGACCCAGACCGGCCCTATGTGCTGTTGATCGACGAGATTAACCGGGGAAACCTGAGCGGCATCTTCGGCGAGTTGTTGATGCTCATCGAGGCGGACAAGCGGTCGGAGGAATGGGCGGTACGGCTCGCTTACCCGCGAGGCGCCGGCGAACGGTTCCATGTGCCGGAGAACCTCTATCTGATTGGCACGATGAACACGGCAGATCGTTCGCTGGCGTTGGTGGACTACGCACTCCGCCGGCGATTCGCCTTCTTCACGGTCGAGCCGGCGTTCGGGCACCCCCAGTTCCGCCGTCACCTGGAGGATCGACGCGTCCCGGCGCCATTCCGCACGCGCATTGGCGAGAGGCTCGCCGCCTTGAACGAGGCGATCGCCGGGGACTCGGACCTGGGATCCGGCTTCCGTATCGGTCACAGCTACTTCTGCGACCCTCCCTCGGGAGAGTCGCCAGACCATGGTCGTTGGTTCGAGGAGGTGGTCAGCTTCGACATCGCGCCGCTGCTCGATGAGTACTGGTTCGACCGGCCAGAGAAAGCTCCAGAAGCTGTAGCGAACCTGCTCGCCGGCGACTGATTCGAGTCGGGATGAAGATTCCGGCCCACACCCTCTACGTCGTCCTTTGCTACGCGTGGGAGCGGTACGACGAGCATCTGGACTCGGCGGCGGCGAGAGAACACGCCTCGGTCCCCGACGATCTGCCGCAGAACCTCATGGCGCGGCTGCTCCGCGACAGTTTCCGGCGGCTGTGGCGGCGAGGCCTCGACCGCGGCTACCTGGAGCGGGCCGAGGACGCGCGGCGGCCGAAGGGGAAGATCGACATGGTGCGAACGGTGGCCCGGGCGCTTCGTTCCCGCGCTCGCGTGGCGGTGCGATACGAGGAACTGACCCGGAACGTGCTGCCCAACCGCCTCGTCAAGTCGACGATGCTGCGGTTGGCGTCGCTTCCAACGAACGATCTGGACCACGGGTTGCGCCATGACCTGCTGCGTCTGGCGCGTTTACTCCCCGAAGTCGATGAAGTCGAGTTACGGGGCGAGTTCTTCCACGGCGTGCAGCTCCACCGCAACAACTCGGACTACGGCTTCCTCCTCAGCGTCTGCCGGCTGGTTGCCGGCCGCCTCGTTCCGGAGGGCCGGTCCGGCCGCTACCGGTTCCGGGGATTCACTGCCAGCGACACGGAGATGGGGAACCTGTTCGAGGCTTTCGTACGGGGCTTCCTGAAGCGGGAGCGACCAGAACTTGGGGTTTGGCCGGGCAACAGGCAGATCTCATTCGGCACGGTCACACCCATCGGAGCACCGGTCGTGCCGGCAATGTTCGCCGACATCTTCGTCCCCTCCCGCCGCGCTTCGGAGCGGAGCCGGAGCGTGATCGTGGAGACGAAGTGCGTGAACGAGCCGTTCGCCCGCGACGGGAAGTTCCTCCGCTCGGACCACCTGTACCAGCTTTGGGCCTACCTCACGAACTACTCCCGAGCCAACCTCGGGGTCCGTTCACCCGCCGGCATTCTGCTCTACGCCACGGACGGCAATTCGTTCCACCACGCGTACGGCTTTCCCGGCCACCCGATCGAGGTCCGTTCGCTCAACCTGGGGCAGGCTTGGCCTGACCTTCGCCGCGACCTTCACGACCTCGCCGACGACTTGGCTGGACTTGCCGGCGCAAGCGCGTCAGCCGCTTGAGCTTTGGGGAGCGGTCAGCGGAGTTCGTTCAGCTCGTCGAGTGCGCTCCGTAGCGACTCGTCGTCGCTCAACCTCTGGTCGCCGGAGACGTGCCGGAGAAAGCCCTTGGCCGCACCCGCCTCTTTGCGCACGATGGTGATGCGGCCTTCGGCCGCGAAGCAGCCATACTCGTCGCCGGGTTTGATACCGACCTCCCTGCATAGTGCGAGAGGGAGAGTGATTCTGTGTTGGCGCCAACTCGCGGCATTGCGTTGTCCTTCCGTATGGCCGATGCGGGTCAACGCTAGCAGCGGTCCCAGTCTTCAGACGCGCGTCGCGCGTGGAACCGGCCGCCAGAGCGGTGCCGGCTTGGCGGCCGGCGGGATTCTATGGCCGCCTGCGGCGGCGGGTCAGAAGACCCGCGCACCCGGTGGGAGACTCCCTGCAGGTTCCGGCGCCGACGACGTCCAGCCCGCTCCGGTCCGGAGGGAGGGTCCCAGGGGGTCGGAGGCAAGTGACTGCCCGCGCCATTGCCTGAACCACCGTCGTAGCGGAACGCAGCCGACAACAGCGAGCCCAGACTCGCCATTCTCTCCCTGAGGGCGAGCGTCCCCTGGGACCCTCCCTCCGGACCGGAGCGGGCGGGTGCAAGCCGCCTCGCTACACTGCCGCCGGTGAAGGCTTCGATTCTCGCGGTCGGCGACGAGCTGCTCGGTACGGACCGGCTGGACACGAACTCGCTGGCGCTCACGGAGGTGCTGAGGCGGCGGGGCGTTGAACTGGTTTCCAAGGCGGTCGTCGGCGACGATGTCGCCCTGATCGCGGAGACCCTCGATGCGCTTCGGGAGCGGGCGGAGCTGCTGCTCGTGACCGGCGGCCTGGGCCCGACGCGGGACGACCTGACGCGGGAGGGTCTGGCTCGGCTGCTGGGGCGGTCCGTCGCGGTCGACGAAGCGTTGTGGGACCAGATCGAGCGCGGCTTCCGCAAGCTCGGGCGGCGGATTCCCCGGGTCAACCGCAAGCAGGCGGAGCGGGTCGACGGAGCGGAGATGCTGCCGAACCGGGCCGGCGTGGCGCCGGGCCAGCGGATCGAGGATGCCGAACCCATGCCCCGGGGTACGACCTACTTCCTGTTCCCGGGCGTGCCGCGGGAGCTGCACGCCCTCGTCGAGGACGCCCTCGATCCGTGGTTGGCGGAGCGATCCGAGGACGGTGCGGGGTTCGATCAGGTCGAGGTGCGTGTCGCCTGCCTGCCGGAGTCGGTGGTCGAGGAGAGGATCTCGCCGGTCTACGAGCGCTTCGGTGACGAGAACGTGTCGGTTCTTGCACGGCCGGGTGAGATCCGGTTGCGGCTGCGGGCCGGCGGCGCCGTGGCAGGCCGGCTACCGCGTCTGGCCGAGATGGAGGGGGCGGTACGAGACACCCTCGGTGATGCGGTGTTCTACGTCGGGCCGATCGAGGACGGCGTCGAGTTCGAGGCGGAGGTGGGCCGTTTACTGGCGGCCAACGGCGAGACGGTCGCGGTCGCCGAGTCCTGCACCGGCGGCCTTCTCGGCCAGCGGTTCACGGCGACCGCGGGGAGCAGCGCCTGGTTCGTGGGCGGCTGCCTCACCTACTCGAACAGGCTGAAGATGCACCTGCTCGGCGTGCCTCGGGAGACGCTGGCCGAACACGGCGCCGTGTCGAAACCGACGGCGCTGGCGATGGCTACTGGGGCCAGGGAGCGATGCGGAAGCGACTACGGCATCGGGATCACGGGCGTCGCGGGCCCGGGCGGCGGTAGCGAGTCGCGGCCGGTTGGCACGGTCCACATCGCCGTGGCGGGACCGGCGGACTCGCGCTCGCACTTCGAGGCCCGGTTCCCTGGAGACCGGGCGCGTGTCAGGCAGCTCTCGACCCAGTTCGCACTCGAGATGCTGCGGCGGATGCTGCTGGCCGGAGAAGGGCAGGCCGACGCGCTGCCCTGGGCCGCGCCGTCGCGGACGGGTCCGCCGTGACGGCAGCCGGTCCGGTCGCGGTCGCCCTGTCGTATCTGCTGGGGTCCCTGCCCTGGAGCTACCTCATCGTGCGGCTCCACCGGGGCATCGACGTGCGGTCGATCGGCAGCCGCAGCGCCGGCGCGACGAACGTGCTGCGGGCCTCGGGCAAGTGGGCGGCTCTGCTCGCGCTGCTGCTGGACGCCGCCAAGGGTGCCGCGGCGGTGGTCCTGGCGCGTTCTCTCGAAGTCGGCTCCTGGTGGCTGGCGGCGGCCGCGGTCGCGGCGGTCGCCGGGCATGTGTTCCCCCTGTTCCTCGGGTTCCGGGGCGGCAAGGGAGTGGCAACCGCCGCAGGCGTCCTGGCGCTGCTGGTGCCCGGAGCGGCGCTCGGGGCGCTGGCCGTGTTCGTCGTCATGGTGGCGTGGAAGCGCTACGTTTCCCTGGGCTCGATCTCGGCGGCCGTGGCGCTGCCACTGCTGGTCGGGGTTTACTGGTTGAGCGGCGCCTTCCGCGTGGACCAGGGGGTCGATTCGGGGCCGGCTCTGCTCGCGGGTACGGCGGCGATCGCCGTTCTCGTCATCTCCAAGCACCGGGCCAACCTGGCGCGGCTACGGGCCGGAACGGAATCGCGATTGGGTAGTTCGCCGCCCACGCCGGAGGCCTCCGGTTGAGCGGCGCCGGAGACGGCGGCGGCATCGCCGTGCTCGGAGCAGGCGCGTGGGGTACCGCGCTGGCCATTCACGCGGCCCGGGCGGGTACGCCCGTGCTGCTGTGGGCCCGCTCGGTCGAGTTCGGAGCGAAGCTGGCTTCCGAACGGGTGAACGAGCGCTACCTGCCGGGCGTCGAGCTACCGGCGGAGGTCCGCGTTACCTGGGACCTGCGACAGGCCGCGGGCAGCGACACGGTGCTCGTTGTCGTGCCCTCCCACGGTTTCCGCGCCGTCGTTCGCTGGTTTCTGGAGGCGCGTGCCAGCCTGGGCGATGTCGCCCCGCTACCCGAGCGGGTGACCCTGGTTTCGGGCGCCAAGGGGATCGAGTCCGACCATCGGGGCCACTTCCGCAGGATGAGCGACGTCTGCGCGGAGGAGGCCGCGTCGGCCGCCGTGGAGATCGACTTCGCGACGATCAGCGGTCCGTCGTTCGCCGCCGAGCTGGCGGCCGAGCTACCGACCGCCTGCGTCGTCGCGTCGGAGGAGGCCGAGGTGGCGGAACGGCTGCAGGCCCAACTCTCGTGCGGGGCGCTGCGGCTCTACACCTCGACCGACGTGGTGGGCGTGGAGATCGGCGCGGCGGCGAAGAACGTGATCGCGATTGCCGCCGGCGTGCTGGACGGCCTGGGCTACGGCTCGAACACGCGCGCGGCGCTGATCACTCGCGGTCTGCACGAGATGATGCGTCTGGGCCTTGCCTGCGGCGGTCGTCCGGCGACCTTCGCGGGGCTCGGTGGTCTGGGCGATCTGGTGCTGACCTGCACCGGCGGCCTGTCGCGCAACCGGAACACGGGGATCGAGTTGGGGCGCGGCCGCACGCTGGAGGAGATCGAGACGGGCCGCGCGGGCGTCGCCGAAGGTGTGCGGAACTCGCTTGCGCTGCTCGAACTGGCGACCGACAGGCAGGTCGAACTGCCGATCACGGAACAGATGGTCGAGATCCTCTACCGGGGCAAGAAGCCGGCGGCGGCGATCCGCGATCTGATGGGGCGGGAACTCAAGGTAGAGTCCGCCCTGTGACCGAGCACGAGACCGTTCTCGTCCTCGACTTCGGCGGCCAGTACACCCAGTTGATCGCGCGGCGGGTGCGGGAACTCAGGGTCTACTGCGAGATCCACCCTTTCGACCTGTCGGTGGACGAGGTACGCGCTCGACGGCCGGTCGGCATCGTGCTCTCGGGCGGACCGGACAGTGTCTACGAGGAGGGTGCTCCCCAGGCCGACCCGGAGCTGTTGCGGCTGGGCGTTCCGGTCCTCGGTATCTGCTACGGCATGCAGTGGATGGCCCAGGTGCTCGGCGGCCGGGTCGTGGCGTCGGGCATGCGCGAGTACGGCCGCACCGAGATTTCCCTGTCCGTGCGGGACGGAGGCCTGTTCTCGGGACTCGATGCGGAGCAGAGAGTGTGGATGTCGCACGGCGACCGGGTCGACGAGGTGCCCCCTGGCTTCGAGGCGACGGCTTCGGCCCCAACCGTGCCGGTGGTGGCGGTCCAGGACCGGGAACGGGCCCTGTTCGGGATCCAGTTCCACCCCGAGGTCACGCACACGGACGGCGGTCGCGAGATGCTCGGGAACTTCCTCTACGGTGCCTGTTCCGCCTCCGGCGCGTGGCGGATGGCGTCCTACGCCGAGGAGGCCACGGCGGCGATCGCGGACCAGGTGGGGCCGACGGACCGGGTTCTCTGCGCCCTGTCGGGCGGCGTCGACTCGGCGGTGGCGGCGAGCCTCGTTCAGCGGGCGGTCGGGGATCGGCTGACCGCGGTGTTCGTGGACAACGGCCTGCTGCGCAAGAACGAACGGGCGACCGTGGAGCGGAGTCTCAGCTCCGGTCTCGACCTGCGGCTGGTCGTCGTCGACGCGGCGAGCGACTTTCTCGGAGAGCTCGCTGGAGTTACCGATCCCGAAGAGAAGCGGCGCACGATCGGCCGGGTGTTCATCGAGGTGTTCCAGCGCGAGGCGAAGAGACTGGAGAGGACGGGAGGCGGCGGCAGGATCCGCTACCTGGTTCAGGGCACGCTCTACCCGGACGTGATCGAGTCGGTTTCGGCCTTCGGCCCGTCGGCGATGATCAAGAGCCACCACAACGTGGGCGGTTTGCCGGAACAGCTGGGGTTCGAGCTGATCGAACCGCTTCGTTTCCTGTTCAAGGACGAGGTGCGAAAGCTCGGCCGGGAGCTCGGTCTCGGCTCGGAGTTCGTGGGGCGGCACCCCTTCCCGGGTCCCGGGCTCGGGGTTCGCATCCTCGGTGACGTCACCGCCGATCGCGTGGCCGTGCTCCAGGAGGCGGACGCGATCTTCATCGGCGAGTTGCGCGCGGCCGGTCTCTACGACCGGGTGAGTCAGGCGCTGGCGGTCCTGCTGCCGGTCCAGAGCGTCGGCGTGATGGGCGACGGCCGCAGCTACGAGAACGTCGTTGCGCTGCGGTCCGTCGAGACCGAGGACTTCATGACGGCGGACTGGAGCCAGTTGCCCCACGAGTTCCTGGGCCGCGTGGCGGGTCGCATCGTGAACGAGGTGGCGGGCGTCAACCGGGTCGTCTACGACCTGACGAGCAAGCCGCCCGGAACGATCGAGTGGGAGTAGCGCGGGGCGTTCAGGGGCCGCTAATCTGCACGATCCGGCTCGGGTCCTTGCGCAGGAGTCCGGCCAGCCTGACGGCGAGCCGGTCCTGCTGGCGGCGCACCGCGTCCTCGCCTCCCTTCGCCTCGGGAATCCAACCGCCCGCGATCATGCCGTGGCCGCCGCCGCGGCCGTCGCGTCCGACCAGCCGGCGCATGATCCGGGAGGCGTTGGCTCGGGAATTCGTTGTGCGGATCGAGCAGTACAGGCGGCCTTCGTGGAGACCGCTGCACATCGACCAGGTACAGCCCTCCAGGCGCAGCAGCAGGTCGGCGATCTCGGGAACGATGTCGGGTTGGGCCACCGGGCCGAGCCGGCTCAGGATCAGGCTGTCCACGCCGTAGAGATTGTCCAGCGCTTCGCGCAGGGTCTGGAAGTAATCGAGCGGCAGCCGGGGGTTCTGGATTCGGCCCAGAAGCCGCGGCAGGGCCTGAGCGTTGAAGTGGTCGTGGATCGCGCGGTCGGCGGCGCTGGAACCGCGGCAGAAGTCGAGGGTCTCGCTACGGATCGCGTAGACGATCGCCGTGGCTTCGCGGCGGGTGGCCGGCACGCCGGAGGCGAGCAGGTACTCGGCGGCGATCGTGGCGGCGGCGGCGTAGTCGGTTCTGATGTCGTGGAAGGGCGTCGCGGCCGTGCTCGGACGGGCCGGATGGTGATCGATGACGACCTCGGGCATCCGTTCGGCCGGCAGCGGGCTGTTGCCGGTCGCCGGTTGGCAGTCGACCAACGCCACGTAGGGGTAGCTGGCGAGCTTCAGTCGCCGCGCCCGGCTGAAGTCGAGGTCGAGAGAGCGGACCATCTCCTGGTTCTCTGCCCGGCCGATGATGCCGCGGTAGGCGGCAGTGACCCGGCGCCGGAACCCGGACCGCAGGACCTTGGTCAGGATGGCGGCGGCGGCGAGGGCGTCGGGGTCCGGGTTGTTGTGGGTGAGGACGAGCCAGCGCGATCGCGGGTCCGTGTTCTCGATGTGCTCGCGGAACGCGGCGAAGTGGTTCTGAGCCAGGTCGCTCAGCATCCCGTTCATGCTACCGCCGGTAGGATCGGCCCGTGATCTCCGAGCTGTTCCGCATCGGTCCGTTGTCCGTTTCGCCCTTCGGCGTCATGCTCGTGGCGGCGCTGTTCGCGGCCAGCCTCCAATTGCGCTGGGGCCTCCGGCGGGTGGGCTCGAGCGCTTCTCGGGCCGCGGACGACGCGGCCGCTCTGCTCCTGGCAGGCGCCGTTGGCGGCATCGTCGGCGGCAAGGCGTACTACGCGCTACTCTATGGAGACTGGCACCTGCTGTACAGCCGCGCCGGCCTGGTCTGGTACGGCGGCTTCGTGGTCGGCGCCGCGGCGGTCCTGCTGGTCATCCGGCGGCGGCGGATGCCGCTCTGGCGGTCCGCCGATGCCACCGCACCTGCCCTGGCGCTTGGCTACGGTGTCGGCCGCATCGGCTGTCTGCTGGTCGGTGACGACTACGGCGTGCCCACGAACCTGCCCTGGGGCATGACCTTCCCGGAGGGCCCCATCCCCACCGTGGCGAGTGCGCTCGAGCGGGAGTTCGGGGTCGTCCTGCCGTCGGACGTCGCCGCCGACGCCCTGGTAGCGGTACATCCCACCCAGATCTACGAGACCGTTGCCGCGCTGTTGATCTTCTGGTTCGGGAGGTCCTTGCTCGCGCGCGGGACGGCGCCGGGCGGCGTGGCACTTCCGGTCATCGGCCTGCTGTCGCTGGAGCGCTTCCTGGTCGAGTTCCTGCGCGCCAAGGACGATCGGTTCTTCGGCGTGCTGACATTGGCTCAGTTGATCGCGATCGCCATCCTGCTCGTCGTCGCTTCGCTATGGCTGCACCGCCGCCGCGCGTCCTGACGATCGCCGGTTCCGACTCCGGCGGCTGCTCGGGGGCGCCCGCTGACCTGAGGACCTTCGCCGCCTACGGCGTTCACGGTCTCTGCGCGCTCACCGCGGTCACAGCTCAATCCGCGGCCGAGGTGCATGCGGTGGAGCCCCTGGGGCCCGACCTCGTGCGCCAGCAGTTGGAGACGGCCGAGGAGATCGGCATCGAGGCGATCAAGATCGGCATGCTCGCCGACGCGACGACCGTCGAAGTCGTGGCGAGCTGGCTGGAGCGGCTGCCGCCGACGCCGGCGGTGCTGGACCCGGTGTTCCGATCGACGTCGGGAACGTCGCTTCTCGACGTGGAGGCGGTGCCCGTGCTCGTGGAGCGGTTGTTGCCACAGCTTCTGCTGGTAACGCCGAATCTGTTCGAGGCCGAGCGTCTCAGCGGGGTGACGATCACCGGTCTGGAGGAGGCCCGCGATGCGGCCCGCCGGATCGAGCGACTGGGCCCGAGCGTGCTGGTCACGGGCGGCCACGGCTATCCGGCTGCCGCTTCTCGATCGAACGGCGGCACAGGCGGAGGCGGCAGCGAGGTGACCGATCTGCTGTTCGACGGCAACCGCTTCGAGACCTTCGTCCATCCGAGGATACGGACGCGCTGGCGGAGGGGCACGGGCTGTACGCTTTCAGCCGCGGTCGCGGCCGGGCTGGGCTGGCATCTGCCGCTACGGGAAGCGGTGCGGCGGGCGGTTGCCTTTGTCGAGCGCGCGCTGCGGAGTTCCTACCCCCTGGGGCGGAGCGGCGGCCAGGGCACGCTGGATCCGATGGCGGGTCGCCGTGGCCGTCGCTGATGCGGAACGGTTGGAATGCCGCGGCCAGCGTCGGTGTTTTGTCGGGTCGGTCCCCTATAATCGATCATCCATGACCAGTATGCCCTCATTCCGATCGCCCGCGCTGGCCCTGACGCTGCTCGCCGGGTCGATGCTGGTCGCGCCGGTCTCCCTTGCCGCCCAGGAGACGCCCCCCCGGTCGCCTCGGGCTACCTTCGAGGACGCGGTCCACGTCAAGGTGATCAACGTCCAGGTCTTCGTCCGTGACCGGGATGGCAATCCCGTGACCGGTCTGACCAGGGACGACTTCGTGCTGCTGGAGGAGAAGCGTCCGGTACCCGTCACGAACTTCTATGAAGTCCACGAGCGGGTCAAGGTCGGCGCGGTCGCCGGCCTGGTGCCTGGCGAGCCGGAGGCCCACATCATCGACCGTCCCGGCCTCGCGCGGCGGAACTACATCGTGCCCGAGGACGAACGGCTGCACCTGATCGTCTACGTCGACCACCACAACATCCGCCCCCAGAACAGGAACCGCTTCTTCCGCTACGTCCGGGAGTTCCTCCGCCAGCACGTGACCCGCGACGACCGGGTCATGCTGTTGACGTTCAACCGCTCGGTGAAGGTGGAGCGTGAGTTCACGGGCGACCCGCAGTTGATCGCCAACGCGCTCTACGATCTGGAGAAGCACACAGGCGGCCGGACGATGTGGGACTCGGACCGGGCCGATCTCATCCGCGATATTGGCGAGGAAGACCGTGACTACTACTTCGTGCAGGGACGCGTGCGGATCTACTCGCAGCAGATCTACAACGACATGCAGTTCACGCTCGACGGACTCAAGGACAGCGTCATCTCGCTGGCGGGCCTGCCCGGACGCAAGGCTTTCCTCTACATCTCCGATGGTCTGCCGATGCGGGCCGGAGCGGACATGTGGGAGGCGCTCGACCAGCGCGGCCGCTCCGTCGACTCGATCGAGTACGACCACAACTTCTTCCTCGATTCGCTGCAGTACGACTCGAGCCGGCGCTTCACGGACCTCGTCAACACGGCGAACGCGAACGAGGTTTCGTTCTACACGGTCGACGCCTCGGGTCCGATGGGCATCAACTCGCGTGACGCCTCGATGCAGGGCATGGCCTTCTCGTCGAACATCGACTCGGTTGCCCGCGAGAACGTGCAATCTTCGATCATGTACATGGCGGAAGAGACCGGCGGCCAGTACATCGTCAACACGAACAACTTCCGCGACGGGCTGAACCGGATCGCTCTGGACTTCGCCAGCTACTACTCGCTTGGCTTCCAGCCCGGCCATGCGGGAACGGGCCGGACCTACAAGATCAAGGTCCAACTCACAAAGGAGGCCCAGGAGCGGCTGGGCCTGAGGCGTGACCGCTTCGTCCGGCATCGTCTGACCTACCGGGACAAGTCGGTCGATACGGAGATGACCGAAGGAACGCTCGCCGCCCTCAAGCTCGGCTACGAGAAGAACGACCTGGAGATCTCGCTGGTCAAGGCGGACGAGATCCGGCGCGAAGAGCGAGGGCTCTACACGGTTCACGTCGACGTCCAGGTTCCGATCGGCGAGATGACCCTGGTGCCGGTGGGGACCGAGGGCGAGCATCTTCTGCGTGCGCGAATCTGGGTGCAGGCACTGGCTTCGAACGGCGACATCTCCCCGCCCCAGGTCGAGCCGTTCGAACTCACGATCCCGGCTGCGGACCTTGAGCGCGCCATGGAGAGCTACTACACATACACGCTGCCGTTGATCATGAAGGAGGGCGACCAGCGCCTGACGGTGGCGGTGCGGGACGAGGTGGCGGGGGAGACTTCCTTCGTCACACGGACCCTGCGTGTCGGCGTCTAAACGACGCCTGAACTCCGCCCGGCGATGAAGCCGGCCGCGGCTGTCTTGAGGCTTCAGCCCCAATGCCCACGAAGATCGTCGAGGCTCTTGCGAACCTGAGCGGACTCGGAGGTTCGCTGGCCCGCTCGGCGGCGGCGCTGCTGGAGGCCGAGGTTGAACAGCTGCGCTTCGATCTGGCGCGGAACTGGGCTCGTTTCCTCCGTCTGGTCCTGCTCGCAGCCTTCGTCTTCGGCGCGGTGTTCTGGGCGCTTGGTGCTCTGTTGTTCGCGGCGGGCGCGGGTCTGGCCAGCGTACTGCCGGTGTGGGCGGCGGCTCTCGCGGTGGCCGGCGGCCTTCTGGTGGTGGCGTTCATCCTGATTCGGGTCCTTCAGGCCCGGGCGCGCCGGCTCGAGTCGCCGGTGGGCACCGTCAGGCGCCGCGTCGGCAGCCACCTCGCGTTCTGGCGCGGCGTGCTGGAGGACGAGGGCGGTGACGATGCACCCGGAGGAACGTCGTGAGCCGGCAGTCGGAGGCGCGGGCCCGGGCGGCGGCGTTGGCGCGCCGCCGCGACGATGTCCGCGAGGCGATGGCGGACGTGAGAGGCGCGCTCGACCGGGCGGGTGCCCCGCGCCTGGCAGCACTGCCCGGAAAGGGCGGGGCCTGGGTTCTGCCGATCGCGGCTGGCGCTCTCGGCATCGCCATCGCGTGGTCGCTGCGGCGATTCCGGAACCGGTGAGCACGCGACGCCTGCTCCTCTTCGCCAAGGCGCCGGTTGCGGGCCGGGTGAAGACCCGGCTGGTGGCACCCGGAGGACTCACGGCGGCTGGCGCCGCTTCGCTCCACGGTGCGCTGGTCGCGGATCTTGCACAGCGCCTGCGCGCTGGCCCGTGGGAACTCGTCCTGATGTGGGCGTTGACTTCGGATGCCCGCCCCCCCGTGGAACTGGCACCGGCTGATGTGCCGTGGCGTCGCCAGGAGGGGCGGGACCTGGGAGAGCGCCTCTACCGCGGGCTCCGCTGGGCGGCCGAGGGCGCCGATCATGTGGCCGCCGTGGGCAGCGACCACCCCGACCTCGATTCCGTGCGGGTGGAGGAGGCCTTCGACGCGCTGGACGCTGGCCGTGAGGTCGTGCTCGGACCCGCGGCGGACGGCGGCTACTACCTCATCGCGCTGCGCCGGGAAGCGCTTCACCCGCGCCTGTTCGAGGGGGTGGCCTGGAGTACTCCCTCGGTGCTCGCCACGACGCGTTCGCGTCTGGGGGAACTCGGCCTGGACGCGGCGTTCCTGCCTGAGGCGCACGATCTCGACACGGTGGCCGACCTCGCCCGCTTCCGGGAACGGCTCGAGCGTCGGGCCGAGTTGCGCTCGCTCTGTCCGCGCACCGCCGAGGTTCTTCTGTGAGGGTCGTCACCTCCGCTGACATGCGCGAGGTCGAGGCCGAGGCGATCGAGAGTCTCGGCGTGCCGGCGATCGTCCTGATGGAGAACGCCGCCCGCGCGACCGCGGATGCGATCGTCGAGTGCTATCCGCGTGCCCGCCGGATCGCCATCGCCTGCGGGCGGGGCAACAACGGCGGCGACGGTCTCGCGTTGCTCCGCGATCTCACGACCCGCGGCTACGAGGCGACCGCCTTCGTTGCCGGGCCGATCGACCGGTTGAGCGTCGATGCGACAAGGCAGTTCGTGTCGTGCGAACAGCTCGGGCTCTCGCCCCGGTCGGTGCCGGAGCCGGCCGTGGACGACGAAGTGAACGAGGACTACGACGTCTGGGTCGACGCTCTGCTCGGAACGGGCCTGAACAGACCCGTCGAGGGACCGGTGGCGAACTGGGTCGACTGGCTTGGAGAGCGTCGCGACGACGCGCCGCTGGTTTCGGTCGACGTGCCGACCGGCCTCGACGCGTCGACGGCGACGCCACCGGGTCCGCATGTGGCGGCCAATCTGACCGTGGCGTTGGGATTCCCCAAGGTCGCCAACGTTCTGGCGCCGGCCGCGGACGCGGGCGGGCGGCTGTGGATCGGTGATCTCGGCGTTCCGCTGCCTGAACCGCCGCCGGGGCCGGACGCCCTCTACCAGTCGCGGCGGGAGGACCTCGTCGGTTCCGTGCGGACCCGGCAGCGCGACGCGCACAAGGGGACTTTCGGCCACGTCGTCGTCGCCGGCGGATCGACCGGCTACAGCGGCGCCGTGGTTCTGGCCGCGCGCGCGGCGGTCAGGGGCGGCGCCGGTCTGGTGACGGCGGCCGTGCCCGAGCATCTCGTTCAGGTGGTCGACGCCGGTTCGATCGAGTCGATGACCCTGGGGCTACCGACGCAGGGGAAGGGGTTTTCGCGTGACGCCGTCGAACCCCTGTTGCAGACGATCGTCGAGCGTGCTCCGCGCGGTGCACTGGCCCTCGGCCCCGGTCTCGGGCTCTCTGAGGATGCCCGCGTGCTGGCGCGACAGGTCGTCGCCCGCAGCGCGGCGCCGGTCGTGCTCGACGCCGACGGCATCTCCGCCTTCGCCGGCGACGCGAAGGCTCTTCTCGCGCGCGATTCGGACCTGGTGATCACGCCTCATCCAGGAGAACTCGGCCGGCTCCTCGGCGTATCCGCCTCGGCGGTTGTCGAAGGCCGCTGGGAGCATGCGAGGCAGGCGGCCCGCGAGACCGGAGCGGTCGTCGTGCTCAAGGGGCGCCAGACCCTGATCTCGGATCCGGCGCTGGGCACCTGGGTCAACCCGACGGGGAATCCGGGCATGGCGTCGGGCGGCAGCGGCGACGTGCTGACCGGTTTGATCGCGGCGCTTTTGGCCCAGGGATTCGATCCGCCCGCCGCTGCGCGGCTGGGCGTCTACGCTCATGGCCTGTCCGGCGATCTGGCGGCGGAGCGCTGGGGAGAGATCTCGATGGCCGCCTGCGACCTGGTGGACGAGCTGGGAGCCGCGTTCCAGTCACTCGAAGAATGATCGTTCGCACGAAGAGCGCCGACGAAACGCGGCAACTCGGTCTCGAACTGGCGGCCCGGCTCCGGCCGGACGGGACGGCGCTCCTGTTCGGCGACCTCGGATCCGGCAAGACCGTGCTGACCCAGGGCATAGCGGAGGGCCTTGGGCTGGACGCGGCCCTGGTCCAGTCGCCGACGTTCACCCTGATTCACGAGTACGACCGGGACCCCCGCTCGCGCCGGGGACCCGTGCGTCTCGTCCACGTCGACCTCTACCGCCTGGAACCGGAGGAGGTGGACGCGATCGGCGTCGAGGAGTTCCTGGCCGGGGACGGAGTCAAGGTCGTGGAGTGGGCGGAGCGGTTGCCGCAGCCGCCGTCCGCCATCGAAGTGCGGCTGCGAATGGGCGCCGCGCCGGAAGAACGAGAGGTCGAGATCAACTGTTAGGGTGCCGCCTCTGTCCGCTGAGGCACCGCGAAACTCGACGAAGGAGAACGAAGTACCGATGGAAGTGCAACGCGTAGGACTGGTCGGCTGCGGCCTGATGGGTCGGGGCATCTCGGAGATCTGCGCACGGGCCGGCATCCCGGTCACGGTGCGCGAGATCAACCAGGACGTGCTCGACAAGGGGCTCGGCGCGGTGCGCGCGTCACTGGCCAAGAGCCTCGAGCGGAGGCGCATCGATGTCGAGGAACATGACCGGGCGCTGGCGAACCTGACCGGCACCGTTGAGCTTTCCGATCTCGCCGGCTCCGACCTGGTGGTCGAGGCGATCGTCGAGGACCTGGAAACGAAGCGTGAGCTGTTCGTCGCGCTGGACGGCATCGTCGGTGACGCCTGCATCTTCGCCAGCAACACGTCGTCGCTGACCCTGACCCAGCTCGCCGCCTCGACGGCGCGGCCCGACCGGTTCGTCGGTCTCCACTTCTTCAATCCGGTGCCGGCGATGCGGCTCGTCGAGGTGGTGCGGACCCTGATGACCTCGGACGAGGCCTACGACGCCTGCTGGCGCCTCGCCGAGCGGGTCGGCAAGACGCCCGTCGCCTGTGGCGACAACTCCGGGTTCATCGTCAACCGGCTGTTGATCCCGTATCTGCTCGATGCCGTCCGCGCCTACGAGACCGGCGTCGGCAGCATGGAGGACATCGATACCGCGATGAAGCTTGGCTGCGGCTACCCGATGGGGCCGTTCACACTGAGCGACTTCATTGGACTGGACACGATGTACTCCGTCGCCAACATCATGTTCGACGAGTACCGCGAGACGCGCTTCGCACCGCCGACGCTGCTGAAGCAACTGGTGCAGGCGGGACATCTGGGGCGCAAGACGGGCAAGGGCTTCTTTGACTACAGCTGAGCCGGCAGCGCAGGCCAGGGCGCAGGTGACCCTGCCCGAAGAATCGGTGCAGGCGATCTGCGGCGCCCACGACGAGAACCTGCGCCGCGTGGAGAAGGCTCTTGAGGTCACGCTCGGTGTGCGCGGTTCCGCCGTACAGATCAAGGGCGCGGCGTCGGCGGTCGGCGCGGCCGAGCGGCTGCTGACCGACTTGGGCGCCCTGGCGAAGACGGGGCGCCGTCTCCGCTCCGACGATCTGGCCACCGCCTTGCGGGTGGTGGCCGAAGAGCCGGCCACTTCCCTGGTCGACTTCTTCCGGACGGGCGCCCTGATTCAGGCTTCGCGGCGCCTCGTTGCGCCGCGCAGCCTGAACCAGAAGCGCTACCTCCGCGCTATGCTGGATCACGAATTGGTCGTTTCGACCGGGCCGGCCGGCACCGGAAAGACCTACCTGGCGGTAGCGGTCGCGGCTTCGGCGCTGAAGGAGCAGAAGGTGCGGCGCATCGTGCTGGCCAGGCCGGCGGTCGAGGCCGGCGAGAAGCTCGGCTTCCTGCCCGGCGACCTGGCGGAGAAGGTGAACCCCTACCTGCGCCCGCTCTATGACGCGTTGTTCGACATCATCGGCTTCGACAAGGTGTCCCGGATGCTGGAACGGGAGGTGATCGAGGTGGCGCCGCTCGCCTTCATGCGTGGCCGCTCGCTCAACGACAGCTTCATCATCCTCGATGAGGCGCAGAACACGACGCCTGAACAGATGAAGATGTTCCTGACCCGCATCGGCTTCAACTCGAAGGCCGTGGTCAACGGCGACATCACTCAGATCGACCTGCCGCCCGGCCAGCAGTCCGGTCTGAAGCACGCGCTTCAGGTGCTCCGGGGTGAAGAGGGCATCGCCTTCGTACGTTTCGGGCAGTCCGACGTCGTCCGGCACGAGCTCGTGCAGCGGATCGTCGGCGCGTACGACCGCTGGGAGGCCCGTCACGGTACGCGTTCCGGGGAGGCTGGATCCCCGGAGAGGGGCGGCCGGTGACCGCGGCGGTCAAGGCGACGAAGCGCCGCCGGTCGGACCGCAGGCGGGAGGCGCGCAAGCGGCTACGCCGCAGCATGTACCGGCGCCATGGCGACCGTCTGACGGTCGCCGGCCTGTGGCACTACGCACTGGAGCGCGACATCGTCTGGGTCGTGGTCATGGTCCTGGCCGGCGTCTGGATCATGGCGCCGCCGGGCGTCTTCTTCCGGCCGGATCTGCGCGAGGGAGACATCGCCAACCGCGACTACCACGCGACCCGGGACGTGCTGCTTCTCGACGAGGAGACCTCGGAGGAGCTGAAGCAGCGGGCCCGAGCCGACGTCCGGCCTCTCTACGACTTCGACGCCGTTCAGGCCGACGAGGTCGAGGCGCGGATCGCGAACCTGTTCGAGATAGAGCGGGGTTTCGACGAGGTCGCCGAGCTTCTGCCCGAGGAGGAGGTGGCCGAGGAGCGGCTGCGTCGGCTGAGGGGCGGGAGCGGCCTGCGGGTCGATGAAGGCCACGCGGACCTGCTGGCGGCCCGCGTAGGCGAAGAGGACGAGGGCGCGCAGCTGGAGGAACGCCTGACCCGCCTCGTGGGGCTGCTGCTCCGGGCCGGGATCGTGGAGAACAAGGAGACCCTGCTCCAGAACCGCCTGGAGGGCGTCACGCTGCACAACATGCAGACGGGCGAGGAATCGGTTGAGTTCGACCTCTTCGGCTATCGGGGTTACCCGGTCGAGGTGGAGGACTACCTGGAGGCCGAAGTCGGCCGCTGGGCGGGGTGGTCGCGCGCCGAGCGGGAAACAGTCGTCGACTTCCTGATGGTCAACCTGGCGCCCAACGTCTACCTGAACCTGAACGAGACGCAGGAACGGCGAAACGCCGCGGCGGAGGATGTCGGGCCGGTGTTCAACCAGATTCAGGCCGGTCAGGTCATCGTGCGCAAGGGCGACGAGGTCGACCCGGAATCGATGCGCCTGCTCCGCGAGATGACCGGCAGCGAGAGCAGTCTGATCCTCCTTCGCTCGCCGCTGGCATCGGCCCTCGTGCTCGGGCTCGCCGTGGCGTTCCTGTGGGTCGCGTTCCGCCGCAAGCGCCTGGTCGCGGTGGAGGGCCGCGACTTCGGCAGCGTCGTCCTGATCCTCATTCTCGGCCTCGCGGCGACCCGCGTCGGATTCCTGGTCGCCGATGCGCTCGCCGCCTCGTTCCCGATCGAGGCGCTGAGTTCGGCGCGGAGCTACGTGTTCGCGATCCCCTTCGCGGCGGTGGCGCTGCTCGTGTCGGTGCTCTACGGTCGGGGCGCCGGTCTGCTTGCCGGCCTCGTTTTCTCGGTCCTCGTCGGCCGCCTGGGTTGGGTGGAGACGGCGAACGCGCAGCTCGGGCTGGCGGGGGGCACGATGCTCTACTGCCTGACCGGCAGCCTCGCCGCGGTGTTCGCGCTCGACCAGTTGAAGCGGCGGTCCGCGGTGACGAGAGCCGGCCTGCTGGTGGGACTCGTCAACGTCGGCTCGGTGACGATGCTCACGTTGCTCGGGGATGGCGTCACGGTAGCCGTCTGGGGCTTCGAGGTGCTCTGCGGGCTGCTGGGCGGCCTGATGGTGGCGGCCGCGGTCAGCTTCGCCGTTCCGGTGTTCGAGGCGGTGCTGTTCAGGACGACCGACATCAAGCTGCTGGAGCTCTCCGACACGAACCTGCCGTTACTGCAACGCCTGGCGTTCGAGGCGCCGGGGACGTTCCAGCACTCCCTGATGGTCGCGCATCTCGCCAAGGCCTGCTGTGAGGCGGTGGGGGGCAATCCGACTCTCGCGTACGTCGGCGGTCTCTACCACGACATCGGCAAGGTCCTGCGGCCGCAGTACTTCGTCGAGAATCAACGTGAGGGCGACAACCCGCACGACAGCCTCTCGCCCTCCATGTCTTCCCTGATCATCATCGATCATGTGAAGGAAGGAGTCCGGCTGGCGCGCGAGAGTCGGCTGCCGCAGCCGATCGTCGACGCGATCGAGCAGCACCACGGCACGCGCAGGCTGAACTTCTTCCTGGCCAGGGCGAAGGAGCAGGCAGAACCGGGCGACGAGGTCGACGAACGCCAGTACCGCTACCCGGGCCCCATGCCCCAGAGCAAGACGTTTGCCGCGCTGATGGTCGCCGACACGGTCGAGGCAGCGAGCCGTACCCTCGGCGACTTCTCCGAGGAGTCGATCCGTGCCCTGGTCGAACGGCTGTTGAGCGACATTCTCGAGGACGATCAGTTCAGCCAGACCGACCTGACCCTCGCCGATCTGCGGCGGATGCGCTACACCCTGCAGAACGTGCTGAAGACGGTGCATCATCATCGGGTGGAGTACCCGGGGTTCGAGTTCGGACGTGGCGGTCGTGGTTCGTTGCGCGTTCTGCCCGGAGGAGCCGGGAGCGGGCCGGTCGGCGACTGACGAAGGCGTGGCAACCATCGACCTGCAGGTTGCGGCCGCGGTGGAGGCCCGGTGCCGCGAGTGTCTCCCCGGGCTCCGGGCGGTGGCGCGCGACGTGGTTGGCGAGCTGGTGCCGGAGCCGGCGACGCTCACCCTGCGGCTGGTCGATGACGCCGAGATTCGCGAGCTGAACCGCGCCTATCGGCAGATCGACTCGGCCACGGACGTGCTGTCCTTCCCAGGCGAGGAGACACCTGAGGGCCGGCACCTGGGCGACATCGTCATCTCGGTCGACACGGCCGCCGCCCGTGGCGATGCGCACCTCGAGCGGGAACTCAAGGTGCTGGCCCTGCACGGCATCCTGCACTGTCTGGGCCACGACCACGAGACGGACAGCGGCGAAATGGAGGCTCTGGAAACCCGGCTGCGGGCTCGCTTCCTGGGCGCGTCCGGTGATCAGGAGTCCAGGAGGGCCGGCACGGTCGCACTCGTGGGCCGGCCCAACGCCGGGAAGTCGACGCTGATGAACCGCATGCTGGGGGAGAAGCTGGCGATCGTCTCGGACAAGCCGCAGACCACACGCCACCGCCTGATCGGTATCCTGAGCACCGAGCGTGGCCAGATGGTGTTTCACGACACGCCCGGCCTGCACCGGCCCCTGCACCGCCTGAACCGGCGCATGGTTCATGCCGCCGCGGCGGCGCTCAAGGAGGCCGACGTGGTGTGTCTGCTGCGGGACGCGGCTACGCCGTTCGGGCGGGGCGACGCCTACGCTCTCGATCTCGTCGCCGCGGCGGCGGCGGAGCGCAGCAGGCCGATGCTCTGCCTGCTGAACAAGATCGACCTGGTCTCCAAACCCCGACTGTTGCCTGAGATCGAGCGCTACGCGGGCCGCGCGCTGTTCGAGGAGATCGTTCCGGTTTCGGCGCTCACCGGCGACGGCGTCGACGAGGTGCTCGAACTCCTCTGGCGGCACCTGCCGCCCGGGGAGCCGCGGCACGACCCGGAACTGCTGACTGTCCACACCGAGCGCTTCCTCGTCGCGGAGCTGATCCGCGAGAAGGTCCTGGAGCAGACGCGCGACGAACTGCCGTTCACGACCGCGGTCGTCATCGAGGTCTGGGAGGACGGCGAGAAGCGGACGGACCTGCTTGCCAGCATCCTGGTCGACCGGGAGAACCACAAGGGGATCGTCGTCGGCCGGGGCGGAAGGCGGATCAAGGAGATCGGCACGGCGGCGCGACGTGATCTGGAGGAGTTCCTGGAGCGGCGGGTCTATCTGGAGCTGCGGGTACGGACGGAGCCGGGTTGGCGCGAGGACGCCGCCGTCCTGAGCCGCCTGGAGACCGGCTAGACGCTACAGAAACGTTGGATCCCGGGGTCCGCGGACGACAGGGTTGTCGCATCGGCGGGGCGCGCGGGGTCGTCGGGACGGTTCGTTCGCCGTGCCGAGCATCGTTCTTCCCAGGACACCGGTTGGGCATGGACGTTGCTAGTAAGACCCGCAGCGTTCGGCCCGTGGCTTGCCTAGTTCATGGCCGCGCTGATAGACACGCGGCCTTGGCGATTCGTGTTTGAGCCTGCGGCCGGGCGGTGTCCCGGCCACAACAGATTTGGCGCGGCTCGGTCCGCAGCAAGGAACAGCAAAGGAGAACTTCATGTCAGGAGCAAGCCCCAAGTCGATTCTCGATCGGATCCGCGATGAGGGGATCCAGATCGTCGATTTCCGGTTCACCGACTTTCCCGGCTTGTGGCAGCACTTCTCGGTGCCGGCGCGCGAGGTCGACGAGGGCACCTTCGAGGACGGGCTCGGGTTCGACGGCTCGAGCATCCGCGGCTGGCAGGTGATCAACGAGTCGGACATGCTGGTCGTGCCCGACGCGGACACTGCCTTCATCGACCCGTACTACGAGCACAAGACGCTCGTCATGACCTGCAACATCGTCGACCCGATCACCCGGGAGAGCTACGGCCGCGACCCGCGCGGCGTCGCCCGGGCGGCCGAGGCCTACGTGCAGTCGACGGGGCTGGCGGACACCGCCTATTTCGGTCCTGAGGCCGAGTTCTTCATCTTCGACGACGTGCGTTTCGACGGCGGTCCGAACTTCGGCTTCTACGAAGTCGACTCGATCGAGGGGCGGTGGAACAGCGGCGCCGACGAAGGCCCGAACCTCGGCTACAAGCCGCGGTACAAGGAGGGCTACTTCCCGGTGCCGCCGACCGACAAGCACCAGGACATGCGGAGCGAGATGATCCTGATCATGGAGGATCTCGGTCTCAATCCCGAGTGCCAGCACCACGAGGTCGGCACCGGCGGCCAGGCCGAGATCGACCTGCGGTTCGCGCCTCTCGTCGAGATGGCGGACGCGATGATGCTCTACAAGTACATCATCAAGAACACCGCCGCACGGCACGGCAAGACCGTCACCTTCATGCCGAAGCCCCTGTTCGAGGACAACGGCAGCGGCATGCACACCCACCTCTCGCTGTGGAAGGACGGAGTGCCTCTGTTCGCGGGCGACGGCTACGCCGGCCTCTCGGACATGGCGATGCACGCCATCGGCGGCCTGTTGAGGCACGCGCCGGCGCTACTCGCCTTCACGAACCCGACGACGAACAGCTACAAGCGGCTGGTGCCGGGGTTCGAGGCGCCGGTGAATCTGGTGTACTCGCAGCGCAACCGGAGCGCGGCGGTGCGGATCCCGATGTACTCGCCGTCGCCGAAGGCGAAGCGGGTCGAGTTCCGTTGCCCCGATCCGAGCTGCAACCCCTATCTCGCCTTCGCGGCGCTGCTGATGGCCGCGATTGACGGCATTCAGAACGAGATCGACCCGGGCAGCTCGCTCGACGTCGACATCTACGATCTGTCGCCGGAGGAGAGCCAGGGCGTTCCGACCACGCCGGCGACGCTGGAGGAGGCCCTCGACGCCCTCGAGGAGGACCACGAGTTCCTGACCGCGGGCGGCGTGTTCGACGAGGACGTGATCGAGAACCACATCGCTTACAAGCGTGAGAGCGAGTGCCAGGAGGTGGCCTTGAGGCCGCACCCGCACGAGTTCGCGCTGTACTACGACATCTAGGAGTCAGCGCTGCGCGTGCGCAGCGCTGACTCGCATGGAACTGGCCGCGACTGGGTGCGCGGGTCTTCTGACCCGCTGCCGCCGGAGGCGGCCGGGTAAACACGCCGGCCGTCAGGCCGGCGTTTCCTTGTACGCGGCCAGTTCCATGCAAGGCGAGCAGCTTCACCTGCTGTTACCGTTGCTCCTTCATTCCGGAGCAGGAGGTCCCCTTCCGTGCAAGCCTCAGTGATTCGCACCCTTGGCATCGTGCTGGGGTTGACGTTGACCGTGCCGGCGGTGGCCGACGACTGGCCGCAGTGGCGGGGCGCCGACCGCTCCGGCGTGTGGCAGGAGGACGGCATTCTGGAGCGGTTCCCCGAGGAGGGCCTCGAGGTGGTCTGGCGGGTCCCCATCCGCGGCGGCTACTCGGGGCCGGTGGTCGCGGACGGCCGCGTGTTCGTGACCGACTGGCAGCGGATCGAGGGAACACGGGCCATCATGGGCAAGGAACGCGTCCTGGCGCTCGACGAGGAGACCGGCGAGGAGCTCTGGAGTCACGAGTGGGACGTGAACTACTCGGCGTTGCAGCAGAGCTACGCGATCGGTCCTCGTTCGACGCCAACCGTCGACGGCGACACGCTCTATGTGATGGGGGCAGTCGGCCATCTCATGGCGCTCGAAGCCGGGACGGGCGAGGTGATCTGGAGCTACGACTCCGTGGAGCAGGGCAACGCCAGCATCACGATCTGGGGCTTCACGAGCTCGCCGCTCGTCCACGGCGACCTGTTGATCCAGATCGTGGGCGCCGAACCGGACGGCAAGGTGATGGCCTTCAACAAGCACACGGGTGAAGAGGTCTGGCGGTCGCTGTCCTCGAACTGGGAGATGGGCTACGGGCAGCCGATGATCTTCGAGCGCGGCGGTGTCGAACAGCTCATCGTCTGGGAGCCGCAGGCGGTCAACTCGCTGAATCCGGCAACCGGTGAGGTGTACTGGAGCGTTCCCTGGGAAGTCGCCTCGGGGATGACGGTGACCACCCCGGTGATCGACGGCGACCGGCTTCTCTTCAGCCAGTTCTACCGGGGTTCGCTGCTGCTCGAGTTCGACTCCGAGAAGCCCGAGGTACGGGAACTGTGGCGCGGACAGAGCCGGAGCGAGATGCCGGAGGAGACGCAGGGACTCCACTCCCTGATCACGACGCCGATCCTCGAGGGCGACACGATCTACGGCGTCTGCAGCTACGGCCAGCTCCGAGGTCTCAACACCGCCGATGGCTCGCGGCTCTGGGAGAGCGACGAGATGACTCGCCAGGGCCGCTGGGGCGCGGCCTTCATGGTCAGGCACGGCGATCGCTGGTTCGTCAACAACGATCTCGGCGACCTGATCATCGCCCGGTTCTCACGTGACGGTTACGAGGAGATCGATCGCGCGAGGCTGATCGAACCGACGACACGGTCGGGTTTCGGACCGCGCAGGCTCTTTGACGCGATGGTCAATTGGACGCACCCGGCCTATGCCAACCGCCATGTCATTGCGAGGAACGACGAGGAGATCATCCGTGTCTCTTTGGCCGCCGAGTAGATCTGCGCGGATCGCCAGCCGGACCGCCCTCGCGGCCCTGCTGCTCGCGCTCGCGGCGCTGCCGGCCGCCGGCCAGGGCCCGGAGGGCGAGCTCATCTTTCCGCTCGAGCACTGGCACAACCACGGTTCTTCCGTCGTCGAACTCCCGAACGGCGACCTGCTCGTGGCCTGGTTCCATGGATCGGGCGAGCGGAGGTCGGACGATGTGCGGATCCTGGGTGCCCGCCTGCGGCCCGGCGCTGAGGCGTGGAGCGAGCCGTTCCTGCTCGCGGACACGCCGGGCTTTCCCGACACGAACTGCACCCTGCTGCTAGAGCCGGTCAGCGCGGGCGGCCACCGGCTGTGGCTGTTCTGGCCCACGATCCAGGCGAATCTCTGGGAGAGCGCCCTGATGAAGGTCAAGGTCTCGACCGACTTCGACGGTCCTGGGCCGCCGGTCTGGCAGTGGCAGGACGTGCTCCACATGAAGCCGGGCGAGGGCTTCCACGACCTGGTGGCGGAGAAGACGGACGAGTACTTCCGGAGCCTGGGCTTCACCGGCGCCACGGATCCGTCGGCGCCCGAGTCGGCCCGGCAGTGGGCGGCGCGCAATCTGGAGCAGGCAGCCGACAAGCTGACCCGTCGGATCGGCTGGTTCACCCGGGCCCATCCGGTTGTCCTGCCGCTGCCCGAGGGCGGCCAGCGGTTGCTCCTGGGGCTCTACTCGGACGGCTTCAGCTTCGCTTCCGCCACCTACAGCGACGACGGGGGCTACACCTGGACGATGAGCGAGCCGATCATCGGCGGCGGCAGCATCCAGCCCACGTTCGCGCTGCGTGACGACGGCACCCTGCTCGCCTTCATGCGCGACAACGGCCCGCCGCCGAAGCGGGCCCATGTCGCCGAGTCGTCCGATCTGGGCGCCACCTGGACGATCGCCCGCGACCATGCCGACCTGGTCGAGACCGGCGCCGGGCTCGAGGTGCTGAAGCTCGAGAGCGGCCGGTGGATCGTGGTCCACAACGACATCCCTGACGGCCGCTACCGGCTCGCGGTGTCCGTCTCCGAGGACGAGGGCAGGACCTTCAGACCGCGGCGCTACATCGAGCGCGAGGAGAAGGGCGTCGGCCGCTACCACTATCCGTCCGTCATCCAGGCTCGGGACGGCCGCATCCACGTGACCTACAGCTACCACGTCGCCGGCGCGCTCGACGACGGCGGCCAGGGCAAGAGCATCAAGCACGTGAGCTTCGATGAGACCTGGCTGCTCAGCGGCGACTGAGAGAGGAATCCGACATGCACCAACGAAAGACCTTCACCGTCGTTCTCGCGTCCCTACTGGCCGCCGGCCTGCTCGCGGGCTGTGCGCCCCAGGGCACGGACAGCCCGAGCAGCGCCGGCACGTTCGCCGGCCTGCCGCGCGCCACGCCCGAGAGCGCCGGCATGTCGAGCGAACGGCTCGACCGGATTCGGCCGGCGTTCGAGAGCTATGTGACGGACGGCAAGCTGTCCGGCGTAGTCACCGCCGTCGCCCGCGGCGGCAAGGTCGTGCACTTCGAGGCCAGCGGCTACCAGGACGTCGAGGCCGGCGAGCCGATGGCCGAGGACACGATCTTCCGCATGTACTCGATGACCAAGCCGATCGCTTCGGCGGCGCTGATGATGCTCTGGGAGGAGGGCCACTTCCTGCTGTCGACCCCGCTGGCGGGGATTCTTCCCGAGTTCGCCGACACGGAGGTCTACGTCTCCGGCGATGGTGACGATATGGAGACGGAACCGCCGCGTCGGCCGATCGTCGTGCGCGACCTGATGACCCACACCTCCGGGTTGACCTACACCTTCATCCCCAGTCCGGTGGCCGCCAGCTACGCGGCCGGGGGACTCGAGGGCTCGGCGGACGCCGTGCCCCACGACGATCTCGCGCACTACGTACGGGAACTGGCGAAGCAGCCCCTCCTGGCTCATCCCGGCACCGCCTGGAACTACAGCGTCGGCCTCGAGGTCGCGGGCCGGGTGGTCGAGGTCGTTTCCGGGCAGAGCTTCCGGGACTTCCTGAAGGAGCGCATCTTCGACCCCCTGGGCATGGTCGACACGGACTTCTACGTCCCGGACGAGAAGCTCGATCGCCTCGCTGTGAACTACGCGCCGACGCCTGAGGGCGGGATCGTCGTGTTCGACGATCCTGAGGCCAGCGCCTACCGCAAGCCGCCGAAGGTCGAGATGGGCGGTTCCGGCCTGGTCGCGACCGCCGGCGACTACCTGCGCTTCGCCCAGATGCTGGCGAACGGCGGCGAGCTCGACGGCGTGCGGATCCTCGGGACACAGACCGTGGCCCTGATGATGGACAACCACCTGGGATCGGCCTACGGGCCGTCGCCGATGTCGAGCCTCAACCTCGACATGGGGATGAGCGAGGGCATGGGCTACGGCCTGGGCGGTTACTCGATCACCGACACCGGGCTCACGGGACTGCCGGCCTCGCCCGGCACCTACGGCTGGGGCGGCGCCGCCTCGACCGACTTCCTCGTCGATACCGAGGAGGATCTCGTCGCCATGGTGCTGACCCAGTTGCTGCCCACGGGCACCTATCCGCTGCGTCCGACGATGGAAGTGCTGACCTACCAGGCGATCGTGGACTAGGCGCGAGAAGATGAGAACGCGCAAGTTCAGAGCCGCGGGCCTCGGCGTCCCGTCGCTGCTGATCCTGGCCGGAGCGTCTCTCGCCCAGGACCGCGGCTTCTACGCCGGCTACACCGCGTCGGTGGAGCAGTTCGACGCCACCTTCTCGAAGAGCGTCGACAACACGGATCCGGACACCCTGGTGCCCGAGCCGCGGCGCGGCATGGTCTTCCACGACCGGGACTCCGCCGACACGGTGGATCTCGCGGCCGGCTTCGTCGTCGGCTACCGCACGGCCCCCGGCGCCGGCGGCGCGTACCTCAGTACGGAACTCGACGTCATGTTTCACAGCGGTGAGCCGGACGGCCGGCTTGCCGGCGTCGGCACGTCGCCCGACCGCAAGCAACTGGGCGAGAGCTGGCCGGATGCGTGGTCGCTCGACAAGAAGCGCAGCTACGGCCTGACCTTGCGGCTCGGTTTCCTGCCGGAATCGCTCCAGTCCCGGGACATGAGCCTCTACCTGCTCGGCGGCGTTCGGCTCTTCAAGTCGCGCTTCAGCACGACCTTCGAAGGCTGCCTGACCGCTGAGCCGTGTTCGGCGTCCGGGTTCGTCTCGGGGGCCGACGGCCGCGATGTGGATCCCGTCGCCACGACCTGGGGCCTCGGCCTGGAGAAGCGGTTCGGCAGCGGCGAGTACGCCCGCAGGATCGCGTTGCGCTTCGAGGCGACCTACAGCGAGTACGGCGACGAGTCCTGGGTCGCCGACTTCCCGGACGTCCGGGTCACCGTGCCCTCGGCTGTGGAGGCGGAGGGGATCGGCGTGACGGTGAGCATGGTGCGGCTGTTCGGCGCGGCGGAGTAGGGCGACCCCCTCAGCCGTACATCACCGCCGCCACCTGCTCCCGAAGAGCCGTCGGATTCCCCAGCATCTGCCGGTCGTAGCCGGCCCGCTTGTAGAAGATGTGCATGTCGCACTCGTGGGTGAAGCCGATGCCGCCGAAGACCTGGGTAGTCATCGTGACGGCCTGGTTGGCGACGTCGGTGGCGTGGGCCTTGAGCAGGGGGGCGAAGTTCTCGATCTCGTCCGATCCCTCGTCCCAGACGTCGGCGGTGTGCCAGAGCAGGGACTGGACCGGCTCGACCTCGGCCAGGACCTCGGCGCAAATGTGCTTGACGGCCTGGAAGGAGCCGATGATGCGGTCGAACTGCTTGCGCTCCTTGGCGTACTCGACCGCGATGTGCAGCCCCTTCTGGGCGGCGCCGAGGGCATCGGCGGCGAGGGCGATCTGGGCCGCGTAGAGGGCTCGCCGGGTGCTGTCGGCGTTGCCGCCGAGGCTCTCGGCTGCTCCCAGGTCGACGCTGGAGAACGTGACTTCGGCGACCCGGCGGGTGTCGTCGACGGTCTGGAGGGCCTCCACCTCGATGCCCGGCGTGGTCGCGTCGAGCAGGTGCAGACTGCCGCCGTCTTCGAGCAGGAAGGCGTCCGCCCACGCGGCGTCGGGCAGGTAGAGCACCGAACCGTCGATCCGGCCGTTCTCGATCGGCGCGTCGAGGATCGGCGTGACCAGGGTCCTCCCTTCGGCGATTCCTTCGAGCAGGTCGTTCCGGCGTTCGCCGCCGTCGCCGCCGGCGATCAGCAGCGGCGCCAGCACGTAGGACGAATGGAAGTTCACCGGCGCCGCGGCGCGCCCTATCTCCTGTGCGGCGATCGCCGCCTCCTGCATCCCGAGTTCCGAACCGCCCAGGTCCATGTCGATCAGGAGGCCCGTGATCCCCTGGTCGCCGAGTTGGCCGTGGATCGCCTCGTCGCGGCCGGATTCGGAATCCATCACGCGGCGGACGCGTTCGATGCCCACGTCCTGGGCGAGAAAGCGGGCGATCGAGTCTCGGAGCAGCTCCTGCGGCTGCGTCAGTCCAAAGTCCATGTTCGAGGACTCCTTGTGGCCCCGACGGTCAGGCCGCGGCCGGCTTCGGCTCCCGCGGCAGACCGAGGCCCCGCTCGCCGATGATGTTCTTCTGGATCTGGGCGGTGCCGCCGCCGATGATCAGGCCGAGGGCGTACATGTAGTTGCGCTGCCAGTTGCCGTAGTCCCGCACGTGCTTCGAGCCGCGCTTCAGCACGCCTCGCTCGGCCATCGCGTCGATCGCGAGGGCGCAGACGTCGTAGTTCAACTGGCAGTTGTTCAGCTTGACGATCAGGCCGCCCGCGCCCGAGTCCCTCTTCTTCAGCCGGTCGGTGAGCAGGCGCAACTGGTGGTACTTCATGGCCTGCACCCTGCCCTCGAGCCTGAGCAGCCGGTCCCGGTAGACGGGCGAGTCGATCAGGCCGGTCTCGCGCAGGATCTCCACGCAGCCGGCGACGTAGCTCTCGGTGGCGTTCGATCGGCCGAGCATGTTGCGCTCGAAGCGCAGCGTGTACGTGCCGACCTCCCAGCCCTGGCCGGGGCGCCCGATTACGTTGGTCGCGGGCACGCGCACGTCGGTGAAGAAGACCTCGTTGAAGGATGCGTCGCCGGTCATCGTCATCAGCGGCCGGACGTCAAGGCCGGGCGTGTCCATCGAGAGCACCATGTAGCTGATGCCGCCGTGCTTGCCGGCGTCCGCTTCGGTGCGGATCAGGGCGAACATCATGTCGGCCTCGCGAGCGCCGCTGGTCCAGATCTTCTGGCCGTTGATCACGTACTCGTCGCCATCGAGCACCGCGGAGGTCCGCAGCGACGCGAGGTCGGAGCCGGATCCCGGTTCGCTGTACCCCTGGCACCAGATCAGCTCGCCGCGGATCGTGGGGCGGATCAGCTCCTGCTTCTGGTCTTCGCGGCCGAAGTGCAGCAGGGTCGGGACGAACATGCTGATGCCCTGGTTCTCCATACCGAGGGAAACCCCGGCGCTCTGGAACTCCTCTTCGATCACCAGGCTCGCGAGGGGGTCGGGCTCGAGGCCGGCGCCGCCGTAGCGCTGCGGGATCTCGCGGCCGGCGTAGCCCGCGTCCACGAGCCGTTGCTGCCACTTGACGACGCGCCTGCGCACCTCCGAGGCGTCTCCGCCGAAGCCCGGGCCGGCAGGGACGGCGGCATCCTGGTTGGCGGCGAAGAAGGAGCGGACCTCCTCGCGAAGGGAGTCGTATTCGGAGCCGATCGATGTATCCATGATGGGTGCGACTTTATCGCGCGGGGATGGCCTCGTCAGCACGCTCGGGCGTTCGGAGTAAGCTGTCGAGTTCGACACTCCGTCGAAGGACAACCTCGGGAAGGGTGGCGACGACAAGATGGCCGACGACACGGTGGCGGAAGGGCTGGCGGAAGGGGACGAGGACGCGGGCGCACCGGGGCATTCGAGTCGCGATGCCGTGCGCCTCGAGCAGTTGCGGCAGGCCGCGGCATCGGCCGGCGCCGATGCTGTCGTGCTGACGCCGGGAGCCACGTTGACGTGGCTCCTCGGTCACCGCTTCGATGGCCACGAGCGGCTCTTCCTGCTCATCGTGCCGACCGCCGACGCTCCGGTGGCCATCGTGCCCGCGCTGGAGGAGGCGAACTTCCGCGGCGTCGCGCCGGCGGTCGAGTCGGTGCATCTCTGGGACGATGCGGACGGCCCGGAGGCAGCCGCCTCCGCCGCGTTGAAGAACCTCGGCAAGGCAAAGCGAGTGGCGGTCGAACCCCTCAGCCTGCGCTACATGGAGGCCCAGCACCTGTCCCGCGAGCTGCCGAAGGCGAAGCTCGAGAGCGCGGAGTCGATCGTGAGCGAACTGCGGCTCAAGAAGAACGACGAGGAAGCGAAAGCGATCCAGCAGGCGTCGAAGATCGCCGAGGCGGCGCTCGAGTTCACGCTGCGTGACGTCAAGCCGGGACGCACCGAGCGCGAGATCGCGGCCAAGCTCTCAAGCGAGCTGCTGCGCCGCGGCGGGGGCGGCATCTCCTTCGGCCCGATCGTTCTCAGCGGCCCGAAGAGCGCGCTGCCCCACGGGGTGCCCGACGAGCGGCAGATGGAGGAGGGCGAGTTCCTGCTGATCGACTTCGGCACGTCGTTCGACGGCTACCACTGCGACATCACCCGCACGTTCGTCGTCAGCGGCTCGCCGACGGACCGCATGCGGGAGGTCTACGAGGCCGTGCTGCAGGCGAACATCCGCGGAGTCGCGGCGTCACGTCCCGGCGTCACCTACGACTACGTCCACAAGAACTGCCAGGCGAATCTGCGCGCCGCGCGCTTCAAGGAGTTCATGACCCATCGCACCGGGCACGGCCTGGGTCTGGAGATCCACGAGCCGCCGTCCGTCATGGCGGGCAACACCGACGTTGTCGAGGAGGGGGCCGTGTTCACCATCGAGCCGGGCCTCTATCTCGAAGGTTGGGGCGGCGTGCGGATCGAGGACAACGTGCGCGTCACCGCGGAGGGCTGCGACCTGCTCACGTCGTCGCCGAGGGAGCTGCGGATCCTCGGAGCCTGAGCCCTCGACAGCGCCCCTTCAGAAGTGAAGGTGCAGGCCGACCTGGCCGCGGCGGCTGTCGCCGAGGCCACTGCGGATCGTGCCGTCGAAGTTGAAGAGCAGGGAGCCCTGGGAGGCGTCGAGGCGGTTGTCGGCGTTCGTCAGGTTGAAGATCTCGAACACCGGTTCCAGCGTGATGCCGCGGCCGAGCGTGAACGGGCGCGACAGGCGGACGTCCCAGGTCAGGAAGTCGTTGTCGCGCCGCAGCGTGTTGCGCTGCAGGACACCGCCGTCGGCGCAGACACGGTCGGACGGCTGGGCGGCTCTCCGGCCGGGGGCGTTGCAGGATTCCGACACCGGCGACGCCGACAGGTACCGGAACACGTTGCTGAGCTGGACCTCGCCGGGCAGGGCGAAGAGCAGGTAGCCCGCGACCTGGTGGCGGCGGTCGCGGTCGGACCAGCCGAACTCGGGTCCGAGGTTCGTCGGATCGGCGTAGCGGAACGTGAAGGGGTCCCGCTCGTTGTCGTCGTCGGAGCGATCCCGGCTGAGGGTGTAGTTCACCTCGAACGTGAGCAGGCCGTCGAAGGCGCCCCGCCCGCGCAGGGTGGCGGTCAGGCCGTGGTAGCGGGAGCGCGCCGAGCTTTCCGTGTTGTTCAGGACATTGATGCCGCCGCCGCCCGGATGGGTGCCGATGCCGAAGGGCGCGCCGAAACCCGGGTGGTTGCGGTCCACGAAGCGGAACAGCTCGTCGGTTCGCGCGTGCTGGTAGGAGAGCTCGGCCGTCACGCCACGGCCCAGCCGGCGCTCGAAGCCCGCGCCGAATGACCAGGTCTCCGGCAGTTCCAGGTCCCGGTCGACGACGGTGATGTCGGGCAGGAAGGGAACCGTGTCCGAGCCGTCGATCTGCTGGTCGATGGGCGGTACCGGACCCAGCGCCGGCGAGGCGGCGCTGCTCCTGAACAGGACCTGCTGGAAGGCGCCGTTCGTCGTGCGCGGACCTGCGAGGACCAGGCTGGGGATGCGCGACACGTAGGAGCCGGCGTTCAGCCGCAGCACGTTGGAGCCGTCGCCCGAGGCGTCCCACACCAGGCCGAGGCGGGGCTGGAAGTTGTCGAGATCGTCGGGGATCGTGCCGTCCGAAGGGAACCGCGGATCGTCCAGGTAGGGCGCGAACCAGGTGTCGCGCGGGGCGATCAGCGGGTCCGGATTCCAGGTTCCCTCCCAGCGCACCCCGAGATTCAGGACGATCCGTTCGCTCGCCTGCCAGGTGTCCTGGAGGAAGAGACCGACTTCGTCGACGTCGAATGCCTGCTTGCCCAGGTCTTCCGGCGGAATGCCGGGAACGGTCGCGGCCTGCAGGTAGAGCAGGACCGGTCCGGTGATCCCGGTTCCCGGTGGGCAGTGGCCGGCGGCGCTGCTCGTGCCGTCGGAGCAGGTCACGTAGTGGTTGCCCTGTTCCATGAAGTTGATGAAGCCGTCCACCGAGTCGAAGATGTAGCGGCTGTTGCCGAAGCCCAGGAATTGCTGGGCGATGCCGGTCCGGTTCGCCTCGATCCCGGCCTTGACCAGGTGATCGCCGAGCAGCGTCGAGACGTTGTCGACGAGCTGCTTCCGGTCGTCCGCCGCGTCGGCGCCGATCGGCAGGAAGAAGGGCAGACCGATGCGGAAACCGTCGGCGAAGTCCATCGCGATGTCCGGAAAGGGCCGGCCGCCCAGAGCCATGTAGGGCGGCTGGGGCGGCGGCTCGACTCCCGGCTGAAGCGGCCCGCCGTAGCGCCGCGGACGGTGCTCGCGCGCCCATTGGAGGCGCAGTTCGTTCGACGTCCGGTTGCTGAGGAGGGAGCGGAGGCTGAGGTTGACGGCGTGGGAGTAGTCCTGCTCGATGCCGTTGGCCGACAGGCCCCAGGAGTCGACGTCGAACGTCCCGTTCTCCTGCTCCGACCAGGTGTAGTTGTACTTGACCGACGCCTGATGGCTCTCGCTCAGGTTGAAGTCCAGCTTGGCGATCAGGGCCCGGTTGTCGTCGCTGCGCTCGATGGGCCCGAACTCGTCGTCGAACAGGCCGGGCCAGCGGTTCCTCAGGAAGCCGTCGAGCCGAGCAAGATGGTATGGGTTGACGACTTCCCGGATGGCCTGTTTCGTTTCCGTCCCATCCTGTTCGTCGTAGGCACCGAAGAAGAACACCCGCTCGCGCCTGATCGGACCGCCGAGCGTGAAGCCGTACTGGAGGCGGCTGAAGTCCGGTCTCGCGGCCTCGCCGGAGGGATGCTCGGTGGAGATCCCGTCCCATTGGCGGAAGGTGTGTACCGTCCCCTCGAACTCGTTCGTGCCGGACTTCGTGATCACGTTGACGAAGCCGCCGGCCGACCGGCCGAACTCGGCTGTCGCGCCCTGGTTGATGACCACCATCTCCTGGATCGCGTCCTGGTTGAAGGTGAAGGCCGGCCGCTGGCCGCCGCGTTGCTCGCCGAAGAACGAGTTGTTGAAGTCGGCGCCGTCGACGATGAAGTTGTTGAAGATGCCGCGCTGGCCGCTGATGTTCAGTTCGTCGCCGTCGGGCCCCTGGGACAGCGAGGCCCCCGGCGTGAGGAGCGTCAGGTCGAAGAAGTTCCGGCCGTTGACGGGCAGACCTTCGATCACTTCGTCGGAGAGCCGCTGGGACGTCGTCACGTCTTCGGTGGCCGCCGTACCGTAGGCGTCCGTCGACACCGTGATCTCTTCGGCAACGACCTCCTTGAGCGCGATGTCGAGGTTCAGGCTCTCGCCGACGCGCAGCGTCAGCCCGGCGAGCCGCTCCATCAGTCCGGCTTCGTCCTTCGTCACGATGAGTTCGTAGGAACCGAGTGGCAGCAAGGTACGCGCGAACGTGCCAGTCGCCGTCGTCTCGACGGAGGTCGTGAACCCCGTCTCTGCATGCTGGATCAGCACGTGGGCGCCGCCGACAGTCGCGCCGTCGGGGCCGCGGACCGTGCCGCGGATGATCCCGGTCGTCGCCTCCGACTGGGCGGTTGCGGGAGCGGCGGCGGCCGCCAGCAGGACGGCGGCTAGCGTCGAACGAAGGCACATGATCGAAGCCGGGTCGACCGCCGGCGGCGGGATGATAGCGGGCTCAGGCCGGCAGTGCGTCGCGCAACCGCCGCGCCACCTCGGGCTGCTTCGCGGCCAGGTTCTCCGTCTCCATCGGATCGGCCTCCAGGTCCCACAGAATGTCCTCGTCGCCGAAGCCGGTGACCAGCTTGTAGCGGCCGTCGTAGGCGAGCCGCCAGTCGCGAAGGCCGGACAGCACGGCTTCGCGGTGACTGTCGGTTCGACCCTCCAGCAGGGGTCGCAGGGATCGGCTGTCCATGTCGGCTGGAGTGGCGAGGCCGGCGTAGTCGAGGAATGTGGCCGCCAGGTCGAGGACGGTCGTCGGCAGGCGGCACTCGTAGCCCTCGCGGATGCCGGGGCCGGCGGCCAGCAGGGGTACGCCCGCCGAAGGCTGGTAGGGGACCGACTTCCCCCAGCGCGCGTGATCGCCGAGCATCTCGCCGTGGTCGCTCGAGTAGACGATGATCGTGTTGTCGAGCTGGCCGGTTTCTTCCAGCATGTCGATGTAGCGGCCCAGCCAGGCGTCGATGTTCTCGATCATGGCGGCGTAGTTCTGGCGGGTCGCCATGTGGTCGTCCGGCGTGAGGGCGCCGTGGTAGGCGTAGGGCTGGCCCAGACCCTCCCGGCCGCGGACCCACGCTTCCATCTCGGCGGTGATGTCGACCGGCGGATGCGGGCCGACGAAGTTGATCACCATGTGCCAGGGGTGATCCTTCGGGGCGGCCTCGATCAGGTCCAGGCCGTTCTGGGCGATCCAGTTGTCGCAGTAGGCCTCGGGGTCGAGGGGTGACGTGATCACGTCGCCCCACCAACTGTCCGGGAAGCCGGAGCGCCGGCGGCGGAAGTCCGTCGCGCAGGCGCGGCCCTGCGGCGGCTCGAGCGAGTCGAGGAAGGCGTAGTACGGATCCTTCGGCCCCTCCGGATCTTCCAGGTAGGACTGCATGCCGTCGCCCTTGCCGCAGTTGTTGATCTGCGCCGAGAAGCCCCACTCGTCGGCGAAGTTCGTGCCGTCCATGCCCCAATTGCCGCTGTTCTTCGACATGTCGAGCTTGCCGACTGCCATCGTGTGGTAGCCGGAGTCGCGGAGTCGGCCGTAGAAGGTCGTCTGGTCGAGCGGGTAGTCGGTACCGTTACCCGGTACGCCGCAGCGGTCGTACTCGCGGCCGGAGGCCAGGCAGGCGCGGGACGGAGCGCAGACCGGCGACGGCACCAGGGCCTTGGTGAAGTTCACGCCGTCGCGGGCCAGGCGGTCGATGTTCGGTGTCCGCAGTGCAGCGAGACCGCCGCTGCCTGGGCCGAGCCAGTCGGGCCGGTGCTGGTCGGGGAAGAAGAACAGCAGGTTGGGTCGAGCGTCGGCCTCGGGCTGCGGCTCGGATCCTCCGCAGCCGGAAAGCCCGGCCAAAGCCCCGCCCGCGATCAGGCGGGATGACTGTTGGAGGAAATCGCGGCGGGTAGGGCTGGTCATTGGGCCTCCTTCCTCGGTTCGGGTTCAGGAAATCGAACAAAGTTGCGAATGCCAACGGCGTTGGCTAGTTTATGCGGGAAGCACAGCCATGGGATCGGCTACGTTGCCCGGACTTCGGAGGTGGCTGGTCAAATCTGGACCCTGGAGGGAGAGGTATGAGTAGACGTTCCATGTGGGCCGCAGGGCTGGTCGCCCTGATCTGCGTCGCCCCGCTGCTCGCGGATGGTCCGCAGACTGGCACGATCGACGGCCGCGTCCTGGACGCCCAGGGTGCGCCGCTGCCCGGCGTCACCGTAACCCTGACCGGACCGCAGAACACGCGCACGGTCATCACCGACGCCGACGGCGTCTACCGCTTCGCGCTGCTGCTCGCCGGCCGCTACACCGTCAATGCGGAGCTGGAGGGTCTCGGCACCGCCGAACTCGCGACCGATCTCGACCCGGGCCAGCGGCGGGGCGTCGACCTGACGCTCGTGTCGGCGACCGCGGAGGAGATCACGGTCACGGGCGAGGCGCCCCTGATCAGCCGCTACGAGACCGCCCTGGCGGCGACGATCCCGGAGGAGGTGACGGACAACGTCGCCTTCGGCACGCGCGCCTACAGCGCGGCCATGCGGCAGTTGCCGTCCGTCGTCAACCGGAGTGAAGCGGACAGCCGGCCGTCGGTGAACGGTGGCATCGGTACCGAGATCGGCGTCTACGTCGAGGGCGTGGACACCTCGATGCACCGCCGCGGCGGCGAGATGCGTCTGCTCATCCCCAGCACCGCGCTGACTGAGTCGAAGCTCGAGTCGACCGGTTTCGGCGCCGAGTACGGCCGGGCGACGTCCGGCATCATCAACTCGACCGTCAAGACGGGGACCAACGAGTTTCACGGCGAGGCGCTCTACGTCGGTCAGAACCCGAAGTGGCGGGCGCTGAACGTCCTGGAACTGGAGCGTCCGGACGATCAGATCAACAGCTACGAGACCAGCATCGGCGGTCCGCTCGCCCGCAACCGGGCGTGGTTCTTCGTTTCCTACGGCAGGCTCTCGGACAACCTGATCGATCGGCTGTCGGACGGGAGCATCGTCAATCTCAGCCGCCAGTCGGATCCCCTGATCGCCAAGGTCAACTTCCAGCCCAGGGATACCCAGCAGATCGCGATCACGGCGATCGATGCTCCGTCGGACGCGATCGGCCTTTCCGGCAACCCGGGCGACCAGTACGCGATCATGAACTTCCCGCTGAACGGGCGGGTGCAGACGCTGAACTGGAGCCTCGGCCTGAGCTCTTCGAACTTCCTCGAGTTCAAGGTCGCGAACCGGGAGGAGTTCGTCGGCCGCAACCCGGCCGAGCAGCACCCGATCGATCCGAACGCGTCTCCGGACGACCCGCTCGGGAACAACTTCCGCTATCGCGATCTGGCGACGGGACTGAGACACAACGGTCCGGCGGTGCGGCTGGCCGAGGGCTTCAACGACTTCCCGCGCGACCAGGCGAACGTGTCGCTGACCAGCTTCCGGGGCCGCCACGAGTGGAAGTTCGGCGTCGACGCGCAGGCGATCGAGTTCGCCAACCTGACCTCGATCATCACCGAGTTCCGCGGGCGGAACTTCGACCCCAACCTGCCCGGTGGCTACGTGACGCCCGTCAACAAGCGGGTCTTCGATCCGTCGGACGTGATCAGGGAGACCAGCGACTTCCTGGCCGTCTTCGCCCAGGATCGCTTCGAGGTCGGCGACAACTGGGTCTGGACCCTGGGCATCCGCGGCGATCAGCAGACGATCGACAACGATGTCGGCGAGCGGGTCAACGAGTACACCGAGTGGGTGCCCCGGATCAGCGGCGTCTACGACGTGAAGGCCGACGGAAGCATTCTGCTCCGCGGCACGCTGGGCCGCTACTACCACGCGATCGGCATGGGCATCGTGCTCCAGGAGTTCTCCCGCCAGAACAACGGCGAGAACATCTACGAGCAGTTCGCGTGGAACCGCGAGACCCTGCGTTACGACCGCTTCCAGCGGCGCGTCGAGCCGACGTTCGACCAGGCGATCCAGGACGTCGACCCGTACTACAAGGACGAGATCTCCTTCGGCGCTGACTTCCAGGTGTCCGAGAAGTGGGTCGTCAAGTCGCGGCTGATCGCGAGCGAGGCGGACAACATCTTCCACGCCACGCTTCAGTACGACGATGCCGGCCGGGTGGTTCGCGATCTCCGCAACTGGCCCGACGCACGTCGTGAGTACCGAGGGCTGCAGATCGAGGCGAACCGCCTGTTCCGGGACAACTGGACCCTGCGCACGAACTACACCCTGAGTTCGACCGAGGGGAACATCAACTCGCTCAACGACAACTTCAACCTCTATGAGGGGTTGGGAGGCATCGAGGTAGGCACCGGGCTGACCAACGCGACCTCGAGTCCCTACTGGTTCGGGCGGCTGCTCGAGGACCGGGAGCACCTGGCGAACGTGGTCGGGATGAAGCGCTTCGTCTTCGGCAGGCACGACCTGGTGCTGGGCGGCTTCCTCCGCTACGCATCCGGGGCGCCGTGGGCCAGCCACGTCTCGACCCAGGTGCGACATCCGGTATCGAATCAGCCGATCACGACGTCGACCTTCCGTGAGCCGGCGGGCTCCCACCGGCTACCGGACACCTGGACCGTTGATCTGTCCCTGATGTACTCGATTGCGACGGCGGGCAACGTGCGGGCCAAGATCGGCTTCGACCTCGCGAACGCGACGGACAGCCAGGAGCCGATCTCGATCAACACGCAGACCGGAGTGCCGAGAGCACGGGTCTCGTCGTATCAGCGGCCGCGGGAATTCCGGTTGAAGGTGGGCTTCAGCTTCTGATCCCGATCGGAAGGCGCGGCCGGGGCTGGGCGCCGCTGTTTGTGAGCGGCGCCTTGGCCTTCGCCCTTGTGAGTTGCGAAGCTGCCGGCCCGGGTCCGGCCTACGATCGCGACCTGAGCGCCGCGATCGAGCAGCTCAAGGCCGATGTCGCGGCGGCGCCGACGGACGAGTCGACCGTCGCGGCGCGGGCGGCCGTGGTCGCCGACTGGGCCGACGCGCTTTCCCTGGCAGGCCATGAGATGGGCCTGGAGGGGCCGCGGGTCCGGATCCAGTCGACGTTGCCGCCGACGGGAAACGCGGCGGTCGACGCGGGCGCCTTCGTCGACCGCCTGGTGCGGGAGTTCACGCTGCGCGAGGAGGCCGGTGCTCTCGGAACGCTCGATGCCGTATCGTTCGGTCCGTTCGAAGCGCGGCAGTACGCCACCGTCAGCCAGACCTGGACCGCCGGGTCGCGCGCGATCGAAACCGGCGGCGGCTTCTGGGTGGCGCGCCACTTCAACGCGAACTACGGGGCCTTCCAGACCGACGACCCGGCGGGCGCGGGCTACGTCACGATCGGGACGGACGCGGCGAATGCGCGGTTCGAGACGGACGTCTACATGGCCTCCGGGCCTCACGGCGGCTTCCGGGCGCCTGAGCCGGCGCTCATGTTTCGGGTTGCCGAGGGCCGCGTCGAGCCGGGGGAGAGCGTCACGATCACTTACGGCGACACCGCCGGGGGCGCCCCGGGGATCATGATGGCGCAGACGTCGAGCGCCCGGCTGCCGTTTCCGCTGTACGTCGATCTCGATGGCTCCGGCGAATGGCGGCCGCAGCCGATCCTGCCGTTCGCCGTCGTCGGCACGTCCGTCGCCGGCGTGCACGGTTTCGCGCCCAGCGTCGTGCGCCCGGGCGAGACCTTCGAGATGTCCGTGCGTGCCGAGGACCGCTTCTACAACCGGGCGACCGGCGACATCCCCGGCTTCGATGTGCTCCTCAACGGGGAGCTGCGAGCGTCGACCGAACCGGGAACCGAGGCCATCGCGGTCGTCGAGCTGGCCCTCGACGAGCCGGGCGTCTACTGGACGGCGATCCGGTCGCGGGGCGCGGGGCCGGAAATCACCGGCGACGCGAACCCGATCCTGGTGGTGGAGAACCCCGAGTACGGCATCTACTGGGGCGACACCCACGGCCACTCGGGCTACGCCGAGGGCATCGGCACGCTGGACTTCTTCCTGCAGTTCGCGCGCGATGACGCCCGGCTCGACTTCGTGACCCACTCCGAACACGACGTCTGGCTGGACGCCGGCGAGTGGGAACTGATGCGGGCGAAGAGCGCCGAGTACGACGAGCCGGGTCGCTTCATTCCCTACCTCGGTTGGGAATGGACGCGCCACACTCGCCAGGGCGGCGGCCATCACAACGTCCTGTACCGCACGGTCGAGGACCAGGACGTGATCTCGGTGCTCGAGTTCCCGACCCTGTCCGAGCTCTACCGCGAACTCGACACCCGCTACGACCGCCGGGACGTCGTCGTCATTCCGCATGCCCACAATCCGGGGGACTTCCGACAGTCTCATCCTGGCCTCGAACCGCTGGTCGAGATGATGTCGATGCACGGGACCTTCGAGTGGTTCATGCAGGAGTACCTTTCACGCGGCCACCAGGTGGGCGTCGTCGCCGCCTCGGACGACCATCTCTCGCACCCCGGCTACTCGGCCCCGAACCGGACTTCGCTGGCGCAACGGGGCGGCCTGGGCGCGGTGCTGGCGCCGGAGAGGTCGCGCGACGCGATCTTCGACGGGATGAAGGCGCGACGCACCTATGCCACGACCGGGGACCGGATCATCCTCGAGTTCGAGGTGAACGGGATCGGCATGGGGGCGCGGGCTCCGTTCTCGGACACCCGTGAGATCACGGGCCGGGTGATCGGTACCGCGCCGGTCGGCTCCATCGCGCTGATCAAGAACGAGGAGGAACTCTGGAGCGAGGACTACTCGCTCGATACCGGTACCGGAGCGCCCACCGACCTGCTGCTCACGTTCTACTCCGAAGAAACCCCGGTCCACCTGGGCGACGCGCCGCGTGGCTGGCGGCACTGGCGGGGCCGGTTGACTGTGGCCGGCGCCACGCTCCGCTCGATCGAGGGCACCGACTTCGCGAACCCGACGACCCAGCACGTGGAGCAGAACGGCAACGGCGCCACCTTCCGGACGAACACGCGCGGCGAGACGAGTTCACTGAAACTCTCGGTCGCCGACGTGCAGCCGGGAGCGGCGATTGTCGTAGAACTGGAGGAAGCGGCCGAGACCGGTTCGGCGCCCCCGTTCTACCGGCCGCGAGCCGTGATTCCGGGCGCCAGGGTGCGACTGCCGCTCTCGGAAATGCAAGGTGGCCGGCTGGACAAGCTGTTGCCGATCGAGAGTTACCACCGCGACTCGGTCACCCTGCGACGTGTCCGCCCGGACGGCCCGCGCGACCTCACCTTCAGCTACACGGACACCGATACGCCGCGTCAGGGCGACTACTACTTCGTCCGGGTGCGCCAGTTGAACGACGCGATGGCCTGGTCGAGTCCCGTGTGGGTCGGAGGGCATCCGTCCCAGTAGCTCCGGCGTCTCGGCGTAGTGCGCCCTGGCTGCTACGCGGGCTCCGCGATGAACACGGGGATGGTGCGCGACGTCTTGTTCCTGTACTCCTCGTACGGCGGGAACGCCTCGACGGCCAGCGCCCAGACGCGGGCCCGCTCGCCGGTGTCCTCGACCTCCCGGACGCGCATCGCCTGAACCTCCGTGGCGTCCCTGATCTCGACGTCGGGGTCGGCCCGGAGGTTGGAAACCCACTCTGGATTCGCGGGAGCTCCGCCCTTCGAGGCGACGAGCACGTAGCTGTCGCCGTCCTTGACGCGCATCAGCGGCGTCTTGCGGATGGCACCGGTCCGGTTGCCCGTGTGGGTGACGATGATGCACGGCAGACCGGTGTCGAGCAGGCCGACGCCCTCGGTGCCGCCGCTGCCCTCGTAGAGCTCCACCTGGTCGCGGACCCACTTGATCGGACTCGGGATGTACTCGGCCATGGCTGCTCCTCGTGTTCGCCTTCCTGCGAAGCGGCGAATCTACCTGACGTTGCCGAGGGGCAGAGTAGATTCCAGCCATGAGTGGTCGGCTGATGGCGGTGACGATGGGGGATGCTTCGGGTGTCGGGCCCGAAATCGCGGTGCGCAGGTTCGCGGAGGGGCTGTTGGGCACCGATGCCGTGGTGTATGGCGATGCCTCGGTGCTGATTCGTGCGGCCGACGTGCTGGGGTTGGTCGCGTCGATCCACTCGATCGATCGGCCGGGTGAGGCGGTCGAGGGAGTACTGAATGTCCGTGATCTGCGGCTATTGAGTGCGGACGAAGTGACACCGGGCGTTCTGAGTCGAGAGGCCGGGGCGGCTGCTTTGGCCTATGTCGAACGCGCCACACTCGACGCTCTAGCCGGAGAGGTGGCCGGGGTCGTCACTCTGCCGATGAACAAGGAGGCGACCAGAGCTTCCAGGCCGGACTTCAACGGGCACACCGAGTTCATTGCCGGACTGTGCGGCGTCGAGGATTTCGCGATGATGCTGACGGTGCCGGAGCTGGCGGTGACCCACGTCAGCGCTCATGTCAGCCTGCGCGAGGCGATCGAGCGGGTGGAGCCCGTGCGGATTCGGAAGGTGATCGATCTGACCCACGACGCGTTGTCGCGGCCCATCGAGCGGCCGCGGATCGCCGTCTGCGGACTCAATCCGCACGCGGGAGAGCACGGGCTCTTCGGTGCCGAGGACGAGGAGATCATCCGGCCGACGATCGAACGGGCGGCTGGCGATGGCCTCGACGTGTCCGGCCCGTATCCGGCGGACACGGTCTTTCGCCAGGCGATCCACCTCGACCGCTTCGACGCCGTTGTCTGCATGTACCACGACCAGGGCCATGCGCCGATGAAGCTCTACGGCTTCGAGCGGGGCGTCAACGTGACGATCGGCCTGCCGATCGTCCGCACTTCGGTCGACCACGGCACGGCGTTCGACATCGCTTGGCAGGGCAAGGCGTTCACGGACTCGCTGGGCCACGCCCTCGATTACGCCTGGAAGCTGGCGGGACGCGTCGACTGACGGATTTGAACCGCTACATGGCTCGGACGGCGAGAAGCTCCTCGAGACCGCGCAGGTCGGCGGCGTTCCTCGTGTAGAGGGGCAGGTCGTTGGCCAGAGCGACGGCGGCGATCAGGAGGTCGGCGAGGCGCCGGCGGCCGACAGGGCCGCGGGCCAGGAGTGCGGAGTAGATGCGGCCGTAGGCGCGAGCTGCCGCGTTGTCGAACGGCAGCGGGTCCCAGGTGGTGGCGGCCCACTGCAGCCGGTCCTGCCGGCGGGCCCGTTCCTCGGCATCCGGGCCAGCGGCCAAGGGGCCGACCGTGAGTTCGGCCATCGTTATGGCCGAGACCGCGGATAGTTCCGGCAGTGCCGACGCATCGATGAGGTCGTAGTCGATGATGACCGACGTGTCCAGCAGCCCGTGGCTGTCGGCGCCGAGTGTCTGGCTGGCCTGGAATCCGGCTTCGTGCGCCGCTTCCTGAAGCGGCTGTACGGCGGAGTTCATGTCCGGCGATTCCCGTTCCGTGCTTCGCTAGTCGTCGATCCAGGGATCGATGACCGCGTCAACGTCGCTCCGGAAGCGGCGCGCATCGATCCGGGGAGCGGTCCTGCCAGCTTCCTTGAGAACGACGCGGGATACGAATCGTCGGGCAGCCAGCGGCCGCAGTTCGGCTACCGGAGTCCCGTTTCGGGTAATCGTCATGGCCTGGCCCTCCTGAACGGCTCGGAGCACTTTCGCCGAGTCGTTTCGTAGCTGCCTCTGTGTGATCGTTCGCACCCGAGGCATCGTAGCAACTGTAGCGTTCTGTAGCAATACGGTCTCCTTTCTGTACAGTTCAGCTACTGACATAGACGGAGAACAGCGGAGATCTCGGATGAGCGAACGAACTCGTGTCCCGGTTGCGGCCGGGCTCCTCCTGTTGGCCTTGGCGATCGGCTGCTCCAGGGACGGGAACGGCCCCGAGCAGGAAGCGTCCGCGGACGCTCCACCGCCGAACATCGTCGTCATCCTGGCCGACGACCTCGGCTATGCCGACGTCTCGACGTACGGCGACCGGCTCCAGACGCCGAACATCGACCGCATCGGTCGCGAAGGCGCGGTCTTCACTCAGGGTTACGTGACGACGCCGGTGTGTTCGCCGTCGCGGGCGGCCCTGCTCACCGGTCGCTACCAGCAACGGTTCGGCTTCGAGTACAACGCGCGCCAGGCGCCGGAAGTGCCGGACGTCGGCCTGATCCCGGGCGAGCTGACGATCGCGGATCTCTTGAAGGCGGCCGGCTACGCGACCGGAATCGTCGGCAAGTGGCACCTGGGCTTCAAGGACGAGCACTATCCGACGAACCGGGGCTTCGACGAGTTCTACGGTCATCTCTCGGGCGCGACGCGGTTCATCAACCGCAGGACACAGGGCGCCGTATCGATGTCGGCGGACGAGGAGTTCAGGAGGCGGCCGCCCGAGGACCCGCGCACCGATCTCGTGGTACGGGGGACGGAGCCGCCGGCGCCCCCGACGCGCCGGGCGGGCAATCTGATCGTCCGGGGGCCGGAGAAGACGGTCGTCGACGAGCCGGCCTACATCACGGACGTCTTCGGCGACGAGTCGGTCGACTTCATCCGGCGGCACGCGGACGGGCCCTTCTTCCTCTACTCGGCATTCAACGCGCCGCACTCGCCGTTCCAGGTCACGGAGGAGTACTACAACCGGTTCCCCGACGTGGAGCACGAACTGCAACGGATCTACTTCGGGATGATCGCCGCCCTCGACGATGCGGTGGGCCGCATCCTGGACGCGCTGGACGAGGCAGGAGTCGCCGACAAAACGCTGGTCGTCTTCCTGTCGGACAACGGCTGCGCCGGCTACTTCCCCGGGCTGTGCTCCTGCGAACCGCTCTCCGGCGGCAAGTTGACCTACTACGAGGGCGGCGTGCGGGTTCCCTACCTGCTGCGTTGGCCGGCGGCGGTCGCGGCCGGGACCACGATCGATGCGCCGGTGTCGACGCTCGACATCCTGCCGACGGCCCTGGCGGCAGCCGGAGCCTCAGCGCCCGCGGATCTCGAACTGGACGGACACGACCTGATGCCGCTGCTCGACGGGTCGGCGGAAGCGACAGGTGACGGCCGCTTCGTGTGGCGGAACTACCCGACAGTCGCCGCCCGCAGCGGCGACATGAAGCTGATCAAGCCGCACCAGGATGAACCTGGCGGTTTCCTCTACGACCTGTCCGCCGACGTTCGGGAACAGACCGATCTGGCCACGGAGCGGCCGGAGGACGTCGCCGACCTCGAAGCGGTCATCGAGGACTGGCGTTCCATCACGGTGGAACCGGCCTGGACCCGCCGCGGGCCGGTCGCCTACTCGATCTGCAACATCGAGCCCATTGGCTTCGAGAACTGAGTGGCCGCAGGCCACTTAGTCGCCGTCTGGCCACTAGGTGGCCACAGGCCGTCTGGCTGGGGAACGAATCGCGCGGTTCGCGGTTGTAAGGGTGAGTCCCAGTGCATTGATATGGCTGACGAACGCCGCCCGGGAGCGCCTGCCGCTCCCGATGGCGGGCGCAGAACGGGAGGTTGGGAGTGACGACCTGGATGGAAACGGAACTCGGTAGGTGGGGGAAAGCCGGCGCCGTGTCGGCGGCGCTGGCGGCTGTGCTCTGGAGCGGAGCGAGCCAGGGCTCGATGGCCTTGGAAGAGTCGAGCGTCGAGGACGGGATGGAGGCCCTGGTTGCAGAAGTCGGCCCTGACTGGGACGTTGTTGAGGCCTACCTCGAACATGAACGCACATGGATGGCCCGGATCCTCGCGTCTGGCAAGGTCTCGGAGGACGGCTCGTCCCCGAACCTCGGAGAGGCGGGCAGTGCAACGCCGCGGGTCTTCGTGGTTCGCGCATCGAGTGACGGTGCCCCGCCGCGGGCCGAAATGGAGCAGGCACTGCGAGCGGCGCTCGAGGCAGAGGACGGCGTCGACGTGGAGCAACGGTTGGGAGCAGCGCTCGAGGACCTGAACGGCGCGGAACTGGTGGACCCCCGGTCGGAAGAGCCCGACTCGCCAGCGAGCACTTTGATCAACGACGTTCTGCGGGCAGCGCTCGAGGCGCGGCCTGGTGCCGAGTCGGCCGACCTGCCGTCCGAAGACGGCGACTCCCCGGCAAGCACGGATGGCTCGGTGCCCGACGCCCCCGACGTTCGTCGTGCGGCCGCTGCGGCAATCGCGATTCTGAAAGTCGGTGGGACGCATGAGAAGACTGTCGAGGCCGCGGAGTTCCTCGTCAACAACGCAGCGATGACACCGGGAGGTGAGGAGTACGCCTCCAGGGGCGCCAGGGCCCTGCTCGAGTACGCACCAGACTACGAGGGCTGGGGGTTGATCCTGCAGCGAATGCACCTGTTGGGACGTGTCGGGCCGGCCAGACAAGCCGCGGCGCCGGCTGTCTTCAAGGTGTTGGCCTCGGAGGCCGAGGATCCCGTGCTTCGTGCCGCGGGGCGGTACTACGTCGCGGCGGGACGGATGCAGTTCGCGAACGCACCCGGAATCTCGGAAGAGGACCGCGCGGCGAGACGTGAGCGTGCCCTCGACGCGGCTGCCGGCTTGAGCGCCGGCGTCGAGGAGGAGGACTTTCCCGGCGACGCACGGACCTTCGCGGAGGCGGAGGCCGACCTCATCCGCAGCATCCGCCACGGGACCGTGGGCAGCAAGGTCCCGGACCTCGCCGGCAGTCGGCTGGATGGCGTCCCCGAACGCCTTTCCGACTATCGAGGCCGTGTGGTTCTTCTCGATTTCTGGGCGACCTGGTGCGTGCCGTGCGTGGCTGCGCTGCCGGAGAAACGGCAACTCGTTGCCGACCTCCCGGCGGACCGATTCGCTCTCCTGTCGGTCAGTGTCGATGCGGAGCTCGAAACCGTGACCGGATTCATGGAGAACGAGCCGATGCCGTGGGCGAACTGGCATATCGGAATGACGAGCGAGACCACGCGGGTTCTGAACGTCGTTTCCTACCCCACCTACATTCTCGTGGACGAGAGCGGCGAGATTCTCGACAGGACGAACCACCTCCCCGACGACTTCATAGCGCTCATCGAGGAAGCGGTCGGGCGCAGCACGGAATAGCCCTGGCGAGGCCCGGGTTGTGCTGCCTGTACCCACGTTCCAGAGGAGGTAGTCCACCATGGGCCATTCGGACCGTGTCGCCGGTGTGGCGATGATCCTGCTGCTGACGATCGGAGCCTGCGGAGGCTCGACGGCCCCGGATGCGGCGAGCGCAGAGGATGAGTTCGCGGCGCTGGTCGAGGAGGTCGGCCCTGACTGGGAAGTCGTGGAGGAGTTCCACGACCGGCAGCGCGAGTGGTCGGAGCGCTTCCGCGAACTCAACATGAGCGACGTTTCCGAGGAGAGCCTCGAGGAACTTGCTCGCGAGCAACCGGGCACCGATCGTGCCGCGGCCGCGGCAACGGCGATCCTGGAGGCCGGCGGGGAGCACGAGCAGACGATTCAAGCCGCGGAGTTCCTCGTCCTCCACGCGGGCCTCAGGGCAGGTGGGGACAGACACGCCTACCGCGGAGCCAAGGCCCTTCTCGAGCACGCACCCGACTACGAAGAGTGGCGCATGGTCCTGAGTCGGCTGGACATGCTCCGGCACTTCGGCGAGGACGGGAAGCCGTCCCGGCCCCTGGTCGAGACGTTCTTCGAGGAACTGGCCTCCGAGGCCGGAGATTCGGCTCTCGGCGCGGCAGGTCGGTACTACCTGGCGGCGGGATTGGCGGTTTCGGTCAACGCGTCGGGACTGTCGCAGGAGGACCGCGCAGCCAGACGGCAGGAGGCCCTCGAGGCTGCGACGGGACTGAGCGCCGGCGTGGAGGACGAGGAGTTTCTCGGGGCCACCTTCGCCGCGGGGACGACATTCGCGGACGCCGAAAACCGACTGATCGACGCGATCCGGTACGCCACCGTGGGAACGACGCCACCGGAGCTGACCGGCAGTACGCTTGATGGCGACGAGGAGGGTCTGGCTGACTACCGGGGCCGCGTCGTTCTCGTGGACTTCTGGGCTACGTGGTGCAAGCCGTGCATCGCGGCGTTGCCGAAGCTGCGCGAGCTGGTCGCCGATCTGCCCCCGGATCGGTTCGCCCTGCTGTCCATCAGCGTGGACGAGAAGCTCGAAACCGTGACCGAGTTCCTTGAGGATGAGCCGATGCCCTGGTCGAACTGGCATGTCGGGAGGGGGAGCGAGGTGACCGAGACGCTGGATGTCAGCTCCTATCCCACGTACATACTCCTGGACGAACAGGGCGAGATCCTGGCGAGGACCGGTGGTCTGGACGAGGAGTTCCTGACCATGATCGAGGAAGCGGTCGAACCCGGCCCGGCTGCCTGAACCTGCCTGGCAAGTGGCTCGCCGACGGTCGCTGGCTCTTCTCGGACGCGCCCCGGGTACGATCGGGCTATCGTGAAGTCCTTCATGCGTAGCGCCCGTTCCCTGTCTGTCATCTCCCTTTCCCTGATCGCGGTCCTCGCCGCCCCGCGCATCAGTCCAGCCCAGGACCTCGCCGACGCGATCGCCGACGACTACCGGACGGAACTGAAGTCGCTCTTCGAGCACTTCCACCGCAACCCTGAGCTCTCCTTCCTGGAGCACGAGACGGCCGCCCGCCTGGCGGATGAACTCCGCAAGTCGGGCGTCGAGGTGACGGAGGGGATCGGCCGCACCGGGATCGTCGGCATGATGGAGAACGGCGAGGGACCCCTGGTCCTCGTGCGGGCCGACATGGACGGTCTGCCGGTGGCGGAGGAATCAGAGCTGCCGTACGCCTCGACGGCCACCCAGGTCGACCTCTCCGGCGAGGAAGTCCCGGTCATGCACGCCTGCGGCCACGACATGCACATCACGACGATGGTCGGCGTGGCGCGGCGGCTCGCCGCGATGCGCGATCAGTGGTCGGGCACGGTGATGTTCGTCGGCCAGCCGGCGGAAGAACGGATCATGGGCGCCCGCGAAATGCTGGAGGACGGCCTGTACGAGCGCTTCGGCGTGCCGGACTACGCGTTGGCGTTGCACGTCTCGGCGGGCAAACCCGCCGGCAAGATCGAGGTGCCGCCGGGGCTGCTCGCGTCGTCCTCGGACAGCGTCGACATCACGGTGTTCGGGGTCGGCGCGCATGGAGCATCGCCGCACCGGGGCAAGGATCCGATCTACATCGCGGCGCAGCTCGTCGTCGCGCTCCAGGGCATCGTGAGCCGCGAGCTCAACCCGCTCGATCCCGGTGTCGTGACGGTCGGCGCGATCCATGGCGGCTTCAAGCACAACGTGATCCCGGACCGGGTGGAACTGCAGCTCACCGTGCGAGCGAACAACGAGGAAACGCGGGAACAGTTGCTCTCCGCGATCGAGCGGATCGCGGAGGGTGTCGGCAGGGCGGCCGGCCTTCCGGCTTCGCTGCTGCCGAAGGTGGTGCGCACGAAGGAGTCGACGCCGGTCACGGTGAACGACCCGGAACTTGCGGTCCGCGTGCGGTCCGCGATCGCTGACGGCATGGGCGATGACGTGTTCTACAGCGAGCCGCCCTCGGGCATGGGCGCCGAGGACTTCGCCTACTTCGTCCGCACGGAGCACAAGGTGCCCGGCACCTACTTCAACGTTGGCGGCACGGACCCTGCCGACCTGGAAGCGGAGGCGGCCGGCGGACCGCCGGTGCCGTCGCATCACTCGCCTTTCTTCCGCATCGAGCCGGAGCCTTCGATCCGCGCCGGCGTCGAGGCGATGACGCTGGCTGTTCTCGACCTGCTGCAGCCCTAGCGGTGCCCAAACCGGAAGGTCCCTTCGAGCCGATCACCGAGTCGGCGCTTCGGGAGGTGCTGGCGGAACTTGAACGTCTCTACCCGGACGCCGATTGCGAACTGCGGCACGAGAACGCGCTGCAGCTCCTGATCGCCACGATTCTGTCGGCCCAGTCGACCGACGTCCGCGTGAACCAGGTCACTGAGGCTCTCTTCCGGCGTTACCGCAGTGCAGAGGACTTCGCCGCCGCCGATCCGGCCGTCTTCGAGCAGGAGATCCGCAGTACCGGCTTCTTCCGCAACAAGACGAAGAGCGTGCTGGGAGCAGCCCGGAAGATCACCGACGAGTTCGGCGGCGAAGTGCCGGACACGATGGAAGACCTGATCACCCTGCCGGGCGTGGCGCGGAAGACGGCGAACGTGGTGCTCGGCACCTGGTTCAGGAAGCCGGTCGGCGTCGTCGTCGACACCCACATCGGTCGCCTGGCCCGGCGCCTTGGCATCAGCCCCGAAAGAGACGCGGTCAAGGTCGAACGGGACCTGATGAACCGGCTACCGCAGGACAGGTGGATCTTCATGGGCCACGCGATCATCTGGCACGGCCGCCGCGTCTGCGCCGCGCGACGGCCCGACTGCGCGAACTGCACGCTGGCGAAGTGGTGCCCGCGCAACGGCTTACCGGACTGCTAGGCTGCCGCGGTTCGTTATGGAGCTGATCGCCACGACCGGACGAGCGCTTCGATTGGCAATCGCAGGGGTGCTGGTTGCCCTGCCGCTCGTTGCCGGTCCTCCGCCGGAGCCGCCTCCCTTCTACGCCATCGAGGGCGTGCGGGTCGAGGTCGGCGACGGCACGGTCCTGGAGCGCGCGACCGTCGTCATCGAGAACGGCACGATCACAGCCGTTGCAGAGGACGCGGCGATCCCGGCTCACGCCTGGGTCATCGACGGTGAGGGACTCACGGTCTATCCGGGCCTGATCGACGCGATGGGGAGTCTGCCGCAGTCCCGGCGGTCTCCCGGCGGCCCGGGCGCGACGCCCGGCGGCCAGCGGCGCCGGCCGGACCCTGAGCGGGCCCTGCCTCGCGGCCCGGAGGATCGCCCGCTGACGACCCCCTGGAAGCTCGCGGCCGACGACCTCACGCTGGACGCGGAGGCGGTCGAGGCCTGGCGCAAGGCCGGTGTCACCTCGATCGCGGCAAGGCCGGGCGACGGGCTGTTCCCGGGCCGGCTGTCGCTGGTTCGGCTGGGCGCTCCCGGTCGCGATCCGGAACACCAGGTGATTGCTCCCGAACTGGCCCAGGTGGCGTCACTGAGCGGCGGGGGCGGCTTCGGCTCCTATCCGGGCGCCCTGATGGGCAGGGTTGCCTACTTCCGGCAACTGCTCCTGGACGCGGCTCACTACGCCGCCGCGACCACCGCCTACGAGGCCGATCCCTCCGGCTGGCGGCGGCCGGAGTTCGATCGAACCCTGGCGCCCCTGGCGGCCGTCGCTTCGGGGGAGGAACGGATCCTCCTGCCGGGCTCGAGCGCGGTCGAGATCGACCGGGCACTCCGGCTCGGCGAGGAGTTCGGTCTCGACTTCGCGCTGTACGGCGGCCAGGAGGGTTATCGGCTGGCCGGCGAACTCGCGGATGCCGGCGTGGCTGTGCTGATGGATGTCGACTGGCCGGAGCCGCTGCCGGAGCGCGACCGGGATCCGGACGCGGACCGGCCGCTCCGCGAGATCCTCCACGAGCGTATGGCGCCGACGACGCCGGTCGAACTGGCCGATGCCGGCGTGCAGTTCGCGTTCAGCTCCGGCGGCGCAAACGGCGCGGACGACTTCCTGGCGGGCGTGCGCCGGGCGATCGAGGGTGGCCTCGAACCGGCCAGGGCGCTTCAGGCGCTCACCCGGGACGCGGCGGCGGTCCACGGCCTGGAGGACCGGATCGGCACGGTAGCCGCGGGAATGGGGGCGGACCTCGTGCTGGCCGACGGCTACCCGTGGCAGGAGTCGGCGCGGGTCGAGGCGGTGTTCATCGACGGCGTCCGGTACGCGGTCTCCGAGGGTGACGAGGCCGGGGACGATGCTGAGAACGGTGAGACCGCTCAGGAAGCCGAATCGGCTGGGGAACCGGATGAGGCGCGGCCGCGCGGACCGCGCGGCCCTGGTGGCCCAGGCGGCCGGCGCGGCGGTTCGAGCGAAGCGCTCGCGCCGATGCGGCTGGCCGAGGTCGCGGAGAAGTACGCGGAAGTCGCCGGCGACGGGATGGTCCCGATGACCGGTCCCTACCGCGAGGACGACGTGCTGGCGATCACGGGCGCCACTGTCCTGACGATGGCCGGCGAGACGATCGAGAACGGCACGGTCGTCGTGCGGGATGGCCGGATCGCCAGGGTGGGCAGCGGTGTCAGGGTGCCGAGCGGCGCGCACGTGATCGACGCCGGGGGCGGCTACGTGATCCCGGGCATCATCGACGCCCACTCGCACATCGCGACCGCGGGGGGCGTCAACGAGGGCAGCCTGGCGGTGACCGCGATGGTGCGGATCGAGGATGTCGTCGATCCGACCGACATCGCGATCTACCGGGCGCTCGCCGGCGGCGTCACGACGATCAACGTGCTCCACGGCAGCGCGAATCCGATCGGCGGCCAGAACCAGGTTCTGAAGCTTCGCTGGGGCCAGGATGCCGACGGCATGCGTTTCGAGGGAGCGCCTCCGGGCATCAAGTTCGCGCTCGGCGAGAACCCGAAGCGGTCACGGTCTTTCGGCCAGGGGCCGCGCCGCTACCCGGCGACCCGGATGGGCGTCCTCGACGTGATTCGGGAGGCGTTCACGGAGGCCGCCGGGTACCGGGATGCCTGGGCACGTCATCGCGCGGCGGAAGCCGCCGGCGAGCGCAGCCGGCCGCCGGCGCGCGACCTGGAACTCGAGGCGCTGGTCGAGATCCTGGAGGGCGAGCGACTGGTCCATGCCCACAGCTACCGGGCCGACGAGATCCTCCAGTTGCTCCGGCTGGCGGAGGAACTCGGGTTCCGGATCGCCACGCTGCAGCACGTGTTGGAGGGCTACCGGGTGGCCGACGAGATCGCGGCGCACGGCGCCGGCGCTTCCACCTTCTCCGACTGGTGGGCCTACAAGGTCGAGGCCTTCGAGGCGATCCCCCACAACGCGGCGCTGATGACCGACCGGGGCGTGCTGTCGTCGATCAACTCGGACGACGCGGAGGAGATGCGCCACCTGAATCACGAGGCGGCCAAGTCGGTGAAGTGGGGTGGCCTGAGCGACGAGCAGGCGCTCGCCCTCGTCACGATCAACCCGGCGAAGCAGCTCGGAATCGACGACCGGGTCGGCTCGATCGAAGTCGGCAAGGACGCGGATCTCGTCGTTTACGACCGCCATCCGCTGAGTTCCTACGCGGTCGTGCAGACGACGCTGGTGGACGGCAACGTCTACTTCGACCGCGAGCTGGACGGTGTGCGCCAGCGGCATCTGGGGGCGCTCGAGCAGTCGCTCATGGAGTCCTCGGACGGGGACGGCGGGGAGGCGCCTTGAGCGAACTCAGCCAGCGAACGAGCGGATGGCGGTCGCGATCGGCGGGCGCCGCGTTGACGGCCCTTGCCCTGGCGTTGGTCGCGGGGCCGGCGACGGCGCAGACCCTGGCGATCGAGGGCGGCACGGTGCATCCGGTCTCGGGACCGTCCTACGTCGGAACGTTGATCGTGCGAGACGGCCTGATCGAGGCGGCCGGCGCCGACGTCGCGGCGCCACCGGACGCCGAGATCATCGACGCCGCCGGCCTGCACGTCTATCCCGGCCTGTTCAACGCCTTCACGTCCATCGGGCTGTCGGAGATCGGCTCGATCTCGGCCACGCAGGACACGACGGAGCTGGGGGACACGCCTCACCTCAGGGCCATCGAAGCGATTCACCCGGCGAGCGAGATCATCCCGGTGACCCGGGCGAACGGCATCACCCACGTCGTGTCGGCGCCAGCCGGCGGCCCCTGGGCGGGTCAGGCGTCGGCGGTGCTGCTCGACGGCTGGACGGTGGAGGAGATGGCGATCGAGCCGAGCGTCGGTCTGGTCCTCGAGTGGCCCAGCCTGGAGACGCGGGAGTTCGACTTCTCGACCTTCAGCGTGCGCGAGAAGAAGTTCTCGGAGGCGAAGAAGGAGTACGACCGCACGGTCGAGGAGCTGGCGGAATGGATCGAAGCGGCTCGCCAGTACGACCACGCCCGGTCGGCCGCCGGATCCGGAGCCGCGGTCGAGCGCAACCACGCCCTGGAAGGCGTGGCCGCGGTCAACCGGGGCGAGGCGCCGCTGATCGTCGTCGCCGACCGGGCGCGGGCGATCCGCGACGCCGTGGCCTTCGCCGAGAAGCACGGCCTGCGGCTGGTGCTGGCCTCGGGACGGGATGCGGCGAAAGAGGCGGAACTGCTCGGCGAGAAGGGCGTACCGGTCATCCTGGGCGCCGTCCAGGCATTGCCGGTGCAGGACGACGACGCCTACGACGCCCCGTTCACGTCGCCCGCCGAACTCCAGCGAGCCGGTGTTGCGATCGCCTTCGGTACATTCGACTCGTCGAGCGCACGGGTCCTGCCGTACGAAGCGGCGACCGCGGTCGCCTTCGGTCTCGACCCGGAAGCCGCGCTGCGGTCCCTTACGCTCGGTGCTGCGGAGATCCTGGGACTGGACGATCGCCTGGGCTCGATCGACGCGGGTAAGTGGGCGAACCTGATCGTCACCGACGGTGACCCTCTGGAGGTCCGAACTGCCGTGCGCCACGTGATTGTCCGCGGCCGGGACATCGACCTCTCGAACCGGCACAGCCGGTCGTACGAGTTGTACCGCGGGCGCGCGGCGCCTCCGTAGCCGGCGCGGCGGTGCCCGCCGTCAGGGTTCCTGACTGGCTTCTTCCTGCTGCTCCTGCGCCTGGAGCATCTCGATGACACGTTGCGTCAGGTCGACGCGGGCGCTGGCATGGAGCACGCCGCCGATGCTGGCGTTCAGGATCAGGTCGTAGCCGTTCTCGTCGATCAACTGCTGAACGATCGGACGCAGGCGCTCGTTGATCTGTTGCAGCGTTTCCTCCTGTCGCTTCGCCGCGCGGCGCTCGACGTCGTTGGCGAGGCGCTGGGATTCGCGTTGCAGGTCCTCGATCTGGTGCTGGATGCCGCGCAGCTCGTCCTGACTCTTGCCGGCGGCGCTCTGACGCAGCGCTTCGACCCGGCCGGCGTTTGCTTCCAGGGCGGTCCGGGTCTCCGTCTCGATCTGCTGGAGGAACGCCGCGAGTTCCCTTCCCTCGCGAGCTTCGGCGACGACGAGTTCGACGTTGATCGAGGCGACGCGAGTTGCCTCCTGGGCATGGAGCGCCGGCGAGGCGGTGGCCGCCAGCAGGGCGGCAAGCGAGCAGAGGATGAGGCGGCGACTGGTCATTTGGTCTCTCCACCGGGGGTGTAGATCGGCATCGGGAACGGCGTCACCTTGCGGCTCTCCGGGCGTTCGACATCCCGTATTCGCGCCGTGCCCTGTTTCGTGACCTGATCGATGCGCAGGACGGAGTGCATGGGCAGGTAGGTGCGGCGAACCCCCTTGAACTCGCGCTGGAGCCGTTCTTCCGAGGGGTCGACGACGACCTGGGTCCTCTCCCCGAACACGAGCTCGCCGATCTCGACGAAGCCGAGCAGGCCGCCCTGGGAGACCGAGCGGGCGTAGACCTCGTAGATTTCGCCTTGACTCAGGAAGGTCACCCGGTAGATCAGGTCGTCGGACACGGGCTACTTGGGCTGCTGGAGTTTGGCGAAGGCGGCGGCCATCACGTTCAGGCCGCTCGAGTCCTTCTGGCGCTGGCGGTACTTCTTGTAGTCCGTCTTCGTGCCGACGAGCTGGGATCCCGGAGGCGCCAGTCCCAGGCGCCGCCGCTTGCGGTCGATGCTCTCGATCACGACCTTGATCTCCCGGCCGGGGGGATAGGTGCGGCGCGCAAGACCCCCTTCGGGAAGCTTCACCGCGGACATCGGCAGGAGGCCGGTAAGCCCGGGCTCGAGTTCGACGAAAATGCCGAAGCGCGACACCTGCTCCACCTTGCCTTCCACCTCGGCGCCCTCGACGTACTGCTTGCCCAGGTCCTTCCAGGGGTCGCTTGCCGGCACCTCGCGCAGGGAGAGGGCGATCCGGCGACGCTTCGGCGCGACTTCGACGATCCAGCCTTCGATCTCTTCGCCGGTGGCGAACCCGGGATGGCTCATCGACTTGCCGATGGGAAGCTGGGACGTGTGGACCAGGCCGTCGAGACCGGGCGCCAGTTCGACGAAGAAGCCGAACTCGCAATGCCGGACCACCTTGCCCTTGAACTGATCGCCGGCGCTGAAGCCCTTCGCCGTTTCCTTCCACGGATCCGCCTCGAGAGCCTTCATCGACAGCGAGATGCGTGCGCTGCGCTTGCCGTTCTTCTGTTCGACCTTCGTGACCAGAGCTTCGACCTGTTGGCCCACCTTGACGAGGTCGGCGGGTTCACCGTTGCGGGTACGGGATATCTGGGTGCGGTGGACCAGACCGCCGAGACCTCGGCCCAGGTCGACGAAGGCGCCGAACTCGGTGACGGACGTCACCTTGCCACTCACGGGTTCCCGTGACTCCTGCTTGGCGCGGATCTCGTCCAGCGCCTGCCGCCGCTCGTTTCGGATCGCCGGCCGCCGGGTGAGCACGATCCGCCGCCCGGCCTCCTTGATCTCGAGCACGTGGAACGCGTACGTGTTGTTGACGTAGTGGGAAGGGGGCCTTGGCCGGTTGCCCAGCTCCATGAGCGATCGCGGGCAGAACGCCGTGACGCCGTCGGAGGCGATGTGGAAGCCGCCCTTGTTCCAGCCGATCACCTTGCCCTCGACGGGGTTCTTCGCCTCGAGCGCGGCGGCGAACGGAAGGGCCGATGCCGCCAGTGGCACCTCCTCGACGGCTTGCTCTTCCTCGGCTTCGGGAGCGGCCGCAACCTCGGGGTCAGGCTCGACCTGTTCTTCTTCGGGCGCTGCCCCGTCCGAAGCCTGCTCGGCGGGGACGTCGCTCTCCGCGGCCTCCTGAGCGAGCGCTTGATCGTTCGTCTCAGTCATGGTGAGGAGGAGGAAGGACCGCGGCCTCGGGGCGCGGGTTCGGCGTGGGCTGGCCGAAGGCGCATTGTAGCACTGACGGGAAACAGAAAAGGGCCCCGCCGAGGCAGGGCCCTTGGGTGGTCCGAGTCAGGGAGACCGGGTCAGGCGATGTCGATCTTCCTCGCCTTGGCCTCCTCGGCCTTGGGGATGGTGATGTTCAGCACCCCATGCTCGAACTCGGCGCTCACCGCCGTGACGTCGACGTCGTTCGGCAGGGTGAAGCGCCGTGCGAACCGACCGTAGACGCGCTCGACGCGGTCGGCCGTCGCGCCCTCGTGGCGGGCCTGACGCTCACCCGACAGCGTGAGGGTGTGGTCCTCCACCGTGAGGTCGATGTCGGCCTTGGTCAGACCGGGCAGATCGACCGCGAGCGTGTAGGCCTCGTCGGTCTGGGTGAGGTCCGCGGCGGGCCACCAGGTCATGGCGGCGGTTTCGCCACCGTCGTGTCCGGCCACGCGGCTCAGGACGGGCGAGAAGAAGTCGTCGAGCATCGCCTTGCCGAAGAGCGGCTCGAAGGCCCCGATCAGGGGACGGTGAAACGGAGTGTGACGGATCAGGCTACGGGTCATGGTGTTGTCCCTCCTTGAGGTTGATTTCGTTCAACTCGGCGTAAGGGTTGAGGGTTCCTGCCGCCGATGACCCGAAGTATGAGCCGACAATACGCAGATGTCAAGGACCTGATGAAAAGACTATGAGATAGTGGCGCCGGTGACGGCGCCGAGCGTCGGGCCGATCTCGGCGTGGAGGACGAGGTCGGCGATGCCGTCGAGGTCGGTGGCTTCGCGATTCAGGATGACGAGCCTGGCGCCGGCCTGCTTTGCCAGCGCGGGGAAGCCGGCCGCCGGATAGACGACGAGGGAGCTGCCGATGGCGAGGAAGAGATCGGCGGCCAGGGTTGCCTGGTGGGCCCGCCGCATCGCCTCTTCGGGCATCGCCTGGCCGAAGGAGATCGTGGCCGTCTTGATGATGCCGCCACAGGCATCGCCGGTCAGATGCTGCCGCTTGCAGACGGGCAACTCCTCCCGATCCCTGAAGGCGGCGACGATGGGCTCCAGCTCGTAGCGCTGCCGGCACTCGAGGCACGTCGCGTAGGTCGCGTTGCCGTGAAGTTCAATCACGTCGTCGTCGGGAATGCCCGACTGCTGGTGCAGGCCGTCCACGTTCTGCGTGATCACGGCGAGGAGCTTCCCCAGGCGCCGGAGTTCGGCCAGGGCCAGATGGCCGCGGTTGGGTTTCGCCTGGCCGATCGTGCGGTCGCTGCCGATCTTGCGCCGCCAGGACTCGCGCCGCGCGTCTTCCGAGGCCATGAACTCGCTGAAGTCGATCGGCCGGTACTTCGTCCAGATCCCGCCAGGGCTCCGGAAGTCGGGGATGCCGGATTCCGTGCTGATTCCCGCGCCCGTGAAGGCGACGATCCGGGACGCTTCCTCGATCAGGCGTTCGAGATCCTGTGCTTGGTTCATTCGTGTCTCCAGGTTCTTTGGCCGGCCTGAACGAGTCTATGGGCAGGCCTCTACCGACCGGTCGGTCTGTTACACTGGCCCCCGCCAATAGCGAACTGTGCCTGCAATGAAGCTGGATAACGCCGGCCACGCCGGAGGATAGAGGGCAGCATGTCTTTTCACGCGTTCACCGGGACCGACACCTACCTTGCATCGCCCGAACTGAGGGACTCGGTGAATGTCGCCTCGGCCCTCGAGAAGCCGCTTCTCGTGCGGGGCGAGCCCGGCACCGGCAAGACCGTGCTCGCCGAGGCGATCGCCGAGAACCTGGTCATGGAGCTCCTGACCTGGAACATCAAGTCGACCAGCAAGGCCCAGGAAGGCCTCTACGTGTACGACACGGTGCAGCGTCTGAACGACGCCCGGTTCGGCGACCGGGACATCACGGACATCTCGCAGTACATCAAGTACGGGCCCCTCGGCGAGTCCTTCCTGAAGGACCAGCGGGTGGTTCTGCTGATCGACGAGATCGACAAAGCGGACATGGAGTTCCCGAACGACCTGCTGCACGAGCTGGACCGGATGAGCTTCTTCGTTCACGAGACCGGCCAGCAGCACGCCGCCAGGTTCCGGCCGATCGTGGTCATCACGTCGAACAACGAGAAGGAGCTGCCGGACGCCTTCCTGCGCCGCTGCGTGTTCCACTACATCGCCTTCCCGGACAAGGCGGAGATGGAGGACATCATCCGCGTCCACCATCCGGACGTCGAGGACGAGCTGCTGCGGCAGGTGCTGCTGCGGTTCTACTGGCTCCGCGACCTGCCGGAGCTGCGCAAGAAGCCGTCGACCAGCGAGTTGATCGACTGGATCGCCGCGCTGCGCCGCGGCGGCGTGAGCACGGAGTCGATCGAGAGTGAGCTACCCTTCCTGGGAGTCCTGATGAAGCGGGAGAACGACCTGGAAGCGGTCATGGCCGCTCATCGCCGCGGCCGCGTCAACTGATCCCGGACCGAACCGATGTTCGTCGACTTCTTCTACCACTTGAGGGGCTACGGCCTGAAGGTGACGATCACGGAATGGCTTTCCCTGATGAAGGCGCTGGCGATTGGCCACAGCCGGGCGGATCTGCACGTCTTCTACAACCTCGCCCGCTGCCTGATGGTCAAGCGGGAGGCGGACTTCGACAACTACGACCGTGCCTTCGCCTCGTTCTTCATGGGCGTCGAGAACCACTTCGACATCAGCGATGAGCTGCTCGAGTGGCTGTCCAAGCCGGAACTGCCGCGCGAACTGACCGACGAGGAGCGCGCGAAGCTCGAGGCGCTTGACCTGGACGAACTGCGCGAGCGCTTCAAGGAGCTGCTCGACGAGCAGAAGGAGCGTCACGACGGCGGCAACCGCTGGATCGGGACGGGCGGCATGTCGCCCTTCGGCCACGGCGGCGAGCATCCGACGGGGGTTCGGATCGGTGGTTCGGGGGGAGGCCGTTCGGCCGTTCAGGTCGCGACGGATCGGCGCTTCCGCAACCTGCGCTCGGACCGCATCCTGGATACCCGCCAGATCGGGCTGGCGCTGCGCCGGCTCCGCAAGCTGGACAAGGACGAGGGACCGGAGGAACTGGACATCGACGAGACGATCGACAGCAGCGCCCGCAACGCGGGCGAGATCGACCTCGTGTTCCGACCGCCCAAGCGCAACCGGATCAAGCTGTTGCTGCTGATCGACGTCGGCGGTTCGATGGACCCGCACACGCTGCTCTGCGAGAGGCTGTTCTCCGCCGCGCACAAGGCGAACCACTTCAAGAAGTTCGAGTTCAAGTTCTTCCACAACTGCGTGTACGAGAACCTGTACACGGACATCAGCCGCTGGAAGGGCGAGGCGACGTCCCAGATCCTGAAGCGCCTGGACCACACGTGGTCCGTGTGCCTGGTCGGGGACGCCTGGATGAGCCCGTACGAGTTGACCCACACCGGCGGAGCGATCGACTACTACCACACGAACCAGGTCACCGGCCTCGACTGGCTCCGCAAGTTCCGCGACCGCTGCCCGAACTCGATCTGGCTCAACCCCGAACCGCGCCGCATCTGGAACGCGCCGACCATTCACCTGATCCGGCAGGTCTTCCCGATGTTCGAACTGACGATCGACGGTCTGACCGAGGGCATCGACGTGCTGCGGGGCATCCGGCCGAATCGCGCGCTCGCCGCCTGACGCGGGCGACATCGGCGCCCGCGGCGCCGTGTTGCCGGAATGACGGGCGGATCCGAGGGGTTACACTGTCCCAATGGACGACAAGCCCACGGGCGGGGACCGGCCTGAGGAGAGGTTGCCGGAGGAGCGGGAACCGGACGTTGGGGGCCCGCGCTTCGATCTGCCGCTGGACCTGAGCGGCGAGGAGAGTGTCCCTCCCGAAGACGAGCCCGCGGAACGCTCCGGCACGATAGCGGTCATCGTCATCGCGGCGTTGATCGTGGTCGGCGCCGGTGTCGTCCTTTGGTGGTGGTACACGAGCCGCGGGGCTGGCGCGGACGGCGAAGGCGCGGTGGAGGCCCCGGCCGCGATCGTGGATGGGGCGGCGCCCGAGTCGCCGGCGGACTCCGAACCGCCCGCCGAACCGGCTGCTCCGGCGGCCGAGCCTCCGCCGGACCTGCTCGGGAGCGACTCCCTGGTCCGGGAGGTGGTCGGCGGACTGTCCCGGCACGCGGAGTGGGTCGCGTGGCTCGCGCCCGAGGAGCTGGCCATCAGCTTCGTGCGCTCGGTAGGCGCCGTTGCCTACGACGAGCCGCCCCAGAGCAGCTTCGAGCCGTTGCGGCCGGAGGACGGCTTCAGCGTCGTCCGGCGCGGACAGCGCTTCTATCCGGCGGAGACGAGCTACCGCCGGTATGACCTGGCGGTGGAGGTGTTCGACTCGGTCGACGTTGCCGGGGCGGCCAGAGCCTACGAACGGCTGGAGCCGCTGTTCGAGCGGGCGCACGACGAACTCGGCTACCCGGACGAGTTCGGCGACACCCTCGAACTCGCCGTGACCAAGATCCTCTCGACTCCAATGCCGGAATCCCCGCCCGAACTCCGTCTGCGCGTCATCAGCTTCGAGTACGTCGATCCAGCGCTCGAGGGCCTGAACCCGGCTCAGAAGCTGCTCTTGCGGCTGGGGCCCGAGAACGGCGAACGGGTACGGTCCAAGCTCAGGGAGCTCTACGGAGCGCTCGAGTAACCGGATCAGCCCGCGGCGAGCCGCTGGGCTTCGGCATACCGAGGCAGCATCGCGTCATAGATCGCCGTCGCTTCCGGCCTTGGTTCGGCGGAAGGCCCGGCGTCGCCGACGGGTGGCAGAGGCGACATCCGGCGGCCAGTGGCGCGAAGGGCGGCGCCGAGCGCGGCGCCGTCCGTTACCTCGAGGCTCTCGACGCGGCAGGCGAGAACATCGGCGGCGATCTGCAGGACTTCGCGGTTCTGCGCGCCTCCGCCAGTGGCGACGAGTCGCTCTGGCCGGGTCGCCATCCACTCGGAGTTGAGCCGCATCGACAGGAACTGGCCCTCGACCACCGCCCGGCAGTTCCGGGCGGCCTGCTCCGGCGCGTCGCGTAGTCCGCCAAGCCGGTGGACATGGGGAGTCGCTACTCGCGGCACGATCTCGGGTTCGAACCAGGGCAGCATCATCATGCCGTGGTTGCCCGGTGGCGTTGCCCGCAGGGCGGCGTCGAAGCCCGGCCAGTCCAGTCCGTACCGGTCCCGCACCGCCTCGCGGGCGAGCGAGCCGTTGCGGAAGCAGATCAGGCTCATCGGGTGCCCGCTCGGGGCGATGAACACGTGGCCGTTCGCCTTCGGGTCGACCGTAACCTCCCTCAGGAGTCCGAAGTACGTGTCGCTCGTGCCCAAACTCAGGACAGCTTCGCCCGGTTCGCGGACGCCGACGCCGACCAGGGAGCAGGGGTTGTCGCCCGAGCCGGCGACGACCTTTGCCGAGGCTGGCAGGCCATACCGTGAGACGAAGTAGGGCGCGATCGGTCCGACCACGGTCCACGGAGCGCAAGTCGGCGGCAGCCTGCGCCGGAGCCCCGCCGCGGTCGCCGCCATCGCGGCCTCCGACCAGTTAAGCCGGCGAATGTCGAGCAGGTTCATCCCGGAGCCGTCGCCATAGTCGATCGGCGCCAGCCTTCCGGCCAGGACCGACGTGACGAAGGAACTCACCAGACACACGTGGGCCGTGCGTGCCCACGCGTCGGGCTCGGTCCGCGCGAACCGGCGGATCTGCGGGCCGGTGAACCGCTCGAAGGTGTCGCTCCCTGTCAGTTCCGCGACCGCGTGCGGTCCGCCGAGCTCGCGCCGGATTTCCTCGCATTCCCGTGTGGTCGAGGAGTCGGTCCAGATCGGCGCTTCGGGACGGGCCAGGATGGGTTCGACCTGCTCGGCAAGGCTCTGCTTGGGGGCCAGGGACTGAAGTACGGCCTCGGCCCCTGGTCGCAGGTAGACGGACCCGTGCTGCTGACCCGATACGGACACGCCGCCGATCTCACGGCAGGCTCCGGATCCGAGCTTCTCGAAGGCCAGGTCCAGGGCTTCGAGCCACATGCACGGCGGTACTCGCCCTATCGCCGGGTCCTCGTTGGGAAGCTGTCCGTTGACGGTGCCGTAGTGAGGAAGTTCCGTGTCGTAGTGGACGCCCGCGCGACCGACGATGCCTTCGGCGCGATCCTCACCGTCGCCATCCGACCGCGACGCTTCGACGAGGATCGCGGTCAGACTCTGGGTGCCTACATCGATCCCCAGGTAGGAGGCGTCGCTCACTCGATGAGCGTGCTGTACAGGTAGTCGTTGAGGATGCTCTCGAGTTCTTCCTGGCGCCCGCTTGTCTTGGGCGGTTCGCCGAGGCTGCCGGCCCACTGTTCCAGTTCCTCGAGGGTCGTGTCGCCGGCGAGCGCCTTGCGTCCCAGGCCGCGGCGGTAGCCGGCGTAGCGCTGGCGGATCCGCTTGCCGGCGAGACCGAGCACGCCGTCCTTCCGGATGCGCTCGACGATCAGCAGCGCCTTGGCGAAGACGTCCATCGAGGCGACGTGGGCGTAGAACAGGTCGACCGTGTCGAAGGAGCCTCGCCGCACCTTGGCGTCGAAGTTCAGGCCACCCCAGCGCAGGCCGCCCTGGCCCCGGATGATGAGCAGCGCCAGAACGCACTCGCGCAGGCTCATCGCGAAGTTGTCCGTGTCCCAGCCGACACCCTCGAGACCGCGGTTGATGTCGACGCTGCCGAGCATGCCGGCGCCCGCGGCGGTCGCCAGTTCGTGCTCGAACGAGTGGGTGGCCAGCGTCGCGTGGTTTGCCTCGACGTTCAGCAGGAAGTCGTCCGTCAGGTCGAACTCGCGCAGGAAGTTCAGGCAGTGGCCGCAGTCGAAGTCGTACTGGTGGACCGACGGCTCCTTTGCCTTGGGCTCGAGGAAGAACTTCCCCTTGAAGCCCTGGCGACGCGCGTAGTCGACGGCGAGCCGCAGGAAGGCAGCCATCTGCTCGCGTTCGCGGCGCATGTCCGTGTTGATCAGCGAGGTGTAGCCCTCGCGGCCGCCCCAGAACACGTAGCCGGTGCCTCCGAGTGCGATCGTGGCGTCGATCGCCCGCCGCACCTGGGTGGCGGCGTGCGCGAACACGCGCGGGTCGGGGTTCGTCGCCGCGCCGTGCGTGTAACGCGGGTGCGAGAACAGGTTGGCGGTGCCCCAGAGCAGCTTGACGCCGGTCTCCCGCTGCCGGATCCTGGCCAGTTGGACGATCTCCTCGAGGTACTCGTTGCTCTCCGCGATCGATCGGCCTTCGGGAGCGATGTCCCGGTCGTGGAAGCAGTAGTAGCGCACCCCGAGCTTGGTGAAGAACTCGAACGCCGCGTTGAGCGTGCGGACGGCGACTTCGATCTCCGTCGGTGCGTGGTTCCAGGGCCGGTCATACACCGGATCCGGCCCGAACGGGTCCTGACCGCCGCCTTTGAACGTGTGCCAGTAGGCGACGGCGAACTTCAGGTGCCGCTCCATCGTCCGGTTGCCGACCTTCCGGTCGCGGTCGTAGTACTTGAATGCCAGCGGCTCCCGGCTGGCCGGGCCGTGGAAGGGGATCGGCTTGCTGACCTCGGGGAAGAAGGGCGTCATCTCGAAGCTCGCCTCATGCGTCCGTCAGTTGTCTTCGAAGGCGGCGTCGAAGGCGATCGCCGATGGGGCGAAGTCGAGCGCCCTCACGAACTCCGCCGCTTCGGCGGCGCCATGCTCGCGGTCCATGCCGGAGTCCTCCCACTCGACCGAGAGCGGACCGTCGTAGCCGATGTCGTTCAGCGCCCGGATGATCTCCTCGAAGTCGACCGAGCCGCGGCCGGGCGAGCGGAAGTCCCAGAAGCGACGGTGGTCCCCGAAGTTCGTGTGGCCGCCGAAGACGCCGCACGGCTTGGGCTGGTCGGACCACCAGGCGTCCTTGATGTGGACGTGGAAGATCCGGTCGCTGAAGCGGCGGATGAAATCGACGTAGTCGACGCCCTGGTAGCCGAGATGGCTCGGGTCGTAGTTGAAGCCGAAAGCGGGGTGGCCGCCAAGAGCCTCGATCGCCCGCTCGGCGCTCACCGTGTCGAACGCGATTTCGGTCGGGTGGACCTCGAGGCCGAAACGGACGCCTAGCTCCCGGTAGGCGTCGAGGATCGGCGTCCAGCGGGCGGCGAAGTCGGCGAAGCCGTCGTCGATCATCGCTGGCGGAACCGGCGGGAAGGAGTAGAGCAGGTGCCAGATCGAGCTGCCGGTGAAGCCGTTGACGACCGAGAGGCCCAGGGCCTTCGCGGCTTCGCCGGTGCGGATCATCTCGTCGGCGGCCCGCTTGCGGACATCTTCCGGATCGCCGTCGCCCCAGACGTGGGGCGGCAGGATCGCCTCGTGCCGGGCGTCGATCCGGTCGCAGACCGCCTGGCCGACCAGGTGGTTGCTGATCGCGTGGAGTTCGAGATCGTTCGAGGCGAGCAACTCCCGCCGGGAGGACGCGTAGGCTCGATCGCAGCGGTCGACCTCCGCGTGGTCGCCCCAGCAGGCGAGTTCCACGCCGTCGTAGCCGAGGTCCCGGGCCAGGGGGCAGAGGTCGGCGACGGGCAGATCGGCCCACTGGCCGGTGAACAGGGTAACGGGTCGGGCCACGGTGCGTCTCCTACGGGTTACTGCCGCGTCAGGCCGGCATGCTGAGCCACTTCTGATCGCTTTCGCTGCTTGCGACGACGGTCTCGATGAACTGCATTCCGCGCAGGCCGTCGTACACGGTGGGGAAGTCGAGCATCGTGGCGTCGGGCTCGACCCCGCGACGGTGGCAGTCCAGTGTCTGCGCGAAGTTCCGGTAGAGGTTGGCGAAGGCCTCGAGGAACCCTTCGGGGTGGCCAGCCGGCAGCCTGGTGTGCGCTGCCGCGTCGTCGCTCAGTCCCTGGCCGGAGGTGCGCAGGATCTCCCGCGGCCGGTCGAGCCACTTGAGGATCAGCGTGTTCGGCTCTTCCTGGTGCCACTCCAGGCCGCCCGATTCGCCGTAGACGCGGATCGCCAGCGCGTTCTCCTCGTCGATCGAGATCTGGGACGCGTAGAGGACGCCGCGCGCGCCATTGCCGAAGCGCAGCAGGACGTTGCCGTCGTCCTCGAGCGGCCGCCCGTCGACGAAGGTCGTCAAGTCGGCGCAGAGCGACTCGATGCGGAGCCCGGTGATCGCCTCGGCCAGGTTCTCCGCGTGGGTCCCGATGTCGCCGATGCAGCAGGAGATCCCCGCGCGCTCCGGGTCCGTGCGCCAGTCCGCCTGCTTCTGGCCCTCCGACTCGAGCTTCGTGGCGAGCCAGCCCTGCGGGTACTCGACGACGATCTTCCGGACCTCTCCGAGCTGGCCGCTGCGAACCCGGTGCCGGGCCTCCTTGACCATCGGGTAGCCGGTGTAGTTGTGGGTCAGCCCGAAGGTGAGGTCCGTCCGTTCCACGAGTTCGACCAGCGCCTCCGCCTCGGCCGCAGACTTCGTCATCGGCTTGTCGCTCATCACATGGAAGCCGGCTTCGAGCGCCGCCCTGGCGACCGGGAAGTGCATGTGGTTGGGCGTGACGATGGAGACGAAGTCCATCCGCTCGGCCGGGTCCAGGGCGGCTTCGCGCTCCATCATCTCCTGGTAGGTGCCGTAGCAGCGCTCGGGCGGCAGGAAGAGGTCGGCGCCGGAGGCCCTGGAGCGCTCGGGATCCGAACTGAAGGCACCGCAGACGAGCTCGATCAGGCCGTCGAGCCCGGCGGCCATCCGGTGCACGGCGCCGATGAAGGCGCCCTGGCCGCCGCCGACCATGCCCATGCGGATCTTCCGTTCCATCGCTTTCCTCCGCCCCGGGCCGCGGGTCAGTTGGTCGTGATCAACACGTTGTCGTAGGAGACCACCGATGGTGAGTAGCCGAGCAGGCCGGGCGAGCCGCTTCGGATGGGATGCGGGTCCACCGCGGTCACGGTCCAGTCGGCGGGCTCGTCCATGCCGCGTGGCCAGACCTTGCCGCGAATCGTGGCCGTGTCGCCGGTGCTCTCGACGCGCAGCTTCATCGTGTACCAGCGGTCCATCTCGACCGCGAAGTCGGCCGAACTCTCTATCCGGAGTTGCGCCGACCAGGACCGGATCTGCAAGCGCTGGTGAATGCCGAGCAGGTCAAGGATGTAGCCGCTGTTGATCAGGCCCGCGTCCGACTTGCGGCGGCCCTTCTGCGAGAGACGGACATCCGCCTGGATGGTGTAGTCACCGAGGCCGGGCGGACCGATCAGCAGCGGCGAACGCAGCAGGCCTCGTTCCGCGACCGGCTTGATCAGAATGCTCTCGCCACCTTCCTCGGCGATGTCGTAGCGTCCGCCGCCGATCCACAGGCCGCGCTTGCCGCCGGAGAAGTCCTCGCTCCAGGGCAGGGGGGGAAACACGCGGATCCGTGCTTCGGCTTCGAGATCGCCACTCCTGGCGATCAACGCACCGGCAGCGAAACCCGCGTCGGCGGGGATCGTGAGGCGCGAGCCCGCGGGCTCCGCGTCGAGTCCCCTGACCGACCAGGTGGTTTCGACCGGACCGAGTGCGCGGCCCGTGCCGTCGAAGGCCTCTACCTGGAACTCGTGAGTTTCGCCGGGGTTCGCCGTCACTTCGGCGGGTACGACGAGCAGCGTTGCGGCCGGTCCTTCGGCGGAGCCTTCGTCGCCGAGACCGGGGGCGGGCGCCGCGGCCACCTCGAACGGTGCGTCCCTGTCGCCCAGGCAGTAGAGGCCCTCCTCGGTCGTGAAGTAGATCCGCCCGTAGGCGATCGCCGCCGACCCGTAGAACTCGGCGTAGCGCCGGTCGTCCGGCATCCGCAACTCGTGGCGGGCGAGGATCTCGGCGCTGTCGTCGCCGGGTTTGACGATGGCGAAGTGGCCATTCGTTTCGGGAACGTAGAGCTTGCCGTCGGCCCATACGGGCGACGCCTTGCCGACCGTGCCGATGCTGCGTTCCCAGTGCACGTCGCCGGTGGCCGCCTCGACCGCGGCCAGGTTGCCCTGGTTGTTCACGACGTACAGCCGGCCGTCATGAAGCGCGGGCGAGGGGAAGCCCGCCTTGTTCCGGTTCCAGCGCCACAGCTCGCCGGTGGCCGTGATGTCGCCGCTGCCGGTGCCGTCTATCGCCACCACCCGACCGAGGGTGGCTTCGTCGATGTTCTCCTCGCTGTGGGAGATAAAGACCCGGCCCGCGTCGTCGACCGCCGGCGAGACGTTGATGCCGCGCTTCGACAGCTCGAACTCCCAGACCTTCCTGCCGGTCCTGGCCTGCAGCGCGTAGATGTGTCCGTCGGCATTGCCGCCGATGAGCAGTCGCTGGCCGTTGATGACCGCGACCACCGGAGTCGACTGCGTGTTCCGGTCGTAGACGTTGCCGCCGGGCGTCGACATCCAGCGCACGGCGCCGCTTCGCTTGTCGAAGGCGTAGTAGCGGTGGCGCGGCGGTCCCTGATTGCCCCAACTGCCGTTGATCATGTTGAGGATGACCTGGTCCTCGTCGATGACGGCCGAAGCGGTACGCCCGCCGTAGCCCTCGAAACGGCCGTGCTCCTCCTTGAGGGACCGGGACCAGACGACTTCGCCGTTGCGGTCGAGGCACAGGAAGAGGCCGCTGACGAGTTGCGCGTAGAGGTAGCCGGTCTCGGGGTCGCCGGTCAGCGAGGCCCAGCCGACCCGGTTCATCGCCACGGTGGTCAGGTAGAGGTTGTAGCGGTTCTCCCAGATCGGCTCGCCGGTTTCGGCGTCGAAGGCCGCGACCACCGCCTGCTGATCGACGCCGGCTCCGGCGCGGCCGTTGACGTACACCCGGCCGTCCATCACGACGGGCGTCGAGCGGGCGATGAAGTCCTGTCGCCAGATCAGGTTCTCGCCGTCCGGACTCCAGGTGTCGATCAGGCCGGTCGACGGGGAGTAGCCGTTCTGGTGGGGCCCCCGCCAGGACGTCCATTCGTTGGCGTAGGCCGGCAGAGCGGTCAGGCAGACGGCCAGGACGCCGAGGGCGGGAAGAGAGGTGAGGTTTCGGGCCGCGGCCCTCGCAGAGTCCGTCATTCCGTTGCAGCCTCCTGGCCGGTCATTTCTTGCGCTGCGGTCGCGGGTCGGCAATGAACCCGGTAGAGTAGCAACAAGCACGACCGGTCCGCAGGGCCAGGAAGACCCCTTCATGTCGCTCACGCCTGAACTCGAGTCCCGCATTCAGGGCATCGTCAGTTCCGCACCCTGCGTTCTCTTCATGAAGGGCAGTCCAGCCTCCCCGCAGTGTGGATTCTCGGCGCAGGTCGTACAGGTGCTGAACCGCCTTCTGCCGGAGTACGAGACGTTCGACGTTCTGTCGGACGGTGAGGTTCGGGAGGGCGTCAAGGAGTTCTCCGACTGGCCCACGATTCCGCAGCTCTACATCGGCGGGGAGTTCATGGGTGGCTGCGACATCGTCAAGGAGATGTACGACAGCGGCGAGCTCCATGACGCGCTGGGCATGGAGCGCGCGGAGCTGTCCGCCGAAGAGGTCGAGATCACGATCAGCGCCGAGGCCGAGCAGATTCTCCGAAACGCCCAGCAGCAGCAGGGGGCGGAGCTCCACTTCGGCATCGACGCGAAGTTCCAGCCGTTCCTCGGCTTCGGCCCGGCGGCAGGCGCCGAGCTTCGGGTGCCGGTCGGCGGCCTGTTCTTCCTGCTCGACCGGGACAGTGCGGAGCGGGCGCGGGGCGCCTCGATCACGGTGCTCGACACCGAGCACGGCCAGCGCCTCGACGTCGACATTCCCGCCGCCCGCGCCGGCGGCTAGGTCCGCCGAGCCGAGCGGAGTGAAGGTCGCCGGCCAGCCGACGCCGCAGGAGACGGCGGCGCGTATCCGGGACGCTGTGACCGCGGCGCTGCCGGACGCCGTCATCGACGTGTCGGGAGAGGGAAACCACTTCAGCTTGCGGGTCGAGTCCGCGGCCTTCGGTGGCAAGCGGAGCCTGGCTCGCCAGCGCATCGTGCTGCGGGCGATTGCCCACCTGATGAAGGGCGACGCCGCTCCTGTCCATGCGATCGACCGGCTCGAAACCGTGCTCCCCGCGGATGCCGAGGGTCAATAGCTGAGTCGTCACTCAGTGTGGTAGGGTCCGATCAACCGCAACCAGACCCTCTGGGAGGAAGCCCGTGATGTCACGTCGTTCCCGCTTCGTCGCTCTCGCCGTCATGGTTCTCGTTGTCGCGGCCCCGGTTCTTGCCGCCGGCCCGAACGAGCCCGACAGCCCCGACACGATCACGTTCCACGAGGACGTGGAGCCGATCCTGCAGCGCTCCTGCCAGGGCTGCCATCGTCCCGAGGGCGTCGCCTACGGCGGGATGAAGGCACCGATGGCTCTGACCACCTACGAAGAGACGCGGCCCTGGGCACGCAGCATCGCGCGGCAGGTGGAGGCGAAAGAGATGCCGCCCTGGTTCGCGAGCGATGACACCCACGGTCAGTTCACCAACGAGCGGATCCTGACCGCGGAGGAGATCGACACGATCCTCGGCTGGGCCAAGACCGGCGCCCGCCGCGGTGACCCGGCCAACGCTCCGGAACCGATCGAGTGGCCGACCGGCTGGCTGATCGGCGAGCCGGACCTCGTGCTCGACCTGGCCGAGCCGTTCTGGGTCGACGACGACGTCAAGGACCTGAACATCAGTCTGAAGGCGGTCATGATCACGGAGGAGATGCTCCCCGAGCCGCGCTGGATCCAGGCGATCGAGTTCCGCCCCGGCAGCGATGTCGTCCACCACGTGGTCGGTTCGCGGGTCGCTACAGAGACCGAGACGCCCGGAGCTTCCGGACTGCTCGGCGGCATCGCCCCGGGCACCGAGCCGTTCTACCTTCCCGACGGCGCCGGCCGGCTGCTGATGCCGGGAACGCAGCTCTACTTCTCGATGCACTACAACAAGGAGCCGGGCGAGGGCACCGGCGTCTGGGACCGTTCCCAGATGGCCTTCAAGTTCCATCCCAAGGACGCGAAGATCGACCGGGTCGCGAAGTGGGAAGGCGTCGGCAACAGCGACTTCGAGATCCCGCCGGGCCATGAGAACTGGGTCATCGGCGCCTCCAAGGTTTTCGAGTACCCGACGACGATCTACGGTTACCTGCCGCACTCCCACCTGCGGGGGCTGGACGCCAGGTACACCGCGTACTACCCCGACGGCACCGAGGAGGTCCTCCTCGACGTTCCGGCCTACGACTGGAACTGGCAGACGAACTACATCTACAAGGAGCCGAAGGACCTGCCGGCCGGAACCCGCGTCGACGTGCTGATGACCTACGTCAACACGGAGGAGCGGAACGAGCAGACGGTGCTCGAGCTCGACACGACCCGCGCCGTCCAGTTCGGCGGCCCGACCACCGACGAGATGATGATCGGCTTCATCGACTACTCGGAGGATCGGGGTGGCGACCTCGTCACCGAGGCGGCAGGCGCGGCGGCCACCGCCACGCCGGCCGCGGGCGGCGGGCAGTAGCCTCCTCCTCCTGCGAGCCTTGGATATGCGGCGCGTCCCTTTCCCCGGGCGCGCCGCTTTTCTTTGTGTGGGGCAACGACTTCCGCTGACGGGCGATGGCGGCTGAAGCGGCCGATCAGGTTCTCCTTGGCGCCGTCGATCTCGGCGGTTCCCACATCGGACTGGCGCTGGGCTTCGTCGATGCTGAGGCCGGCAACTACCGCCTGGTCGCGCGCCGGAACCTCGAAGGCGGTGGCTACGACGGATGGGAGCCGATGCTCGACCGGATTGCCGAGGGCCTGCTCGAGCTGCAACGGGAGGTTGGCAGGCGCCCGGCCGCGGTCGGCGTCGGTTGTCCCGGATGGGTTGACCTCGAGGCCGGCGTCACCCGGTTCCTGCCCAACCTGCCGGGCCAGTGGCGGGATGTGCCGGTTGCTCGCCTGCTCGGCGAGCGCCTGGAGACGCCGGTCCGTCTTCTGAACGACGTTCGCGGGGCGACGCTGGGAGAGTTCCTCTTCGGCGCCGGTCGTGGAGTGTCGACGATGGCGCTGTTCGCGCTCGGCACCGGGATCGGCGGCGGCGTGGTGATCGAGGGCAGGCTGCGCCTGGGACCGCTTGGCTCAGCCGGCGAACTGGGCCACCAGATCGTCGATCCGACCGGTCCCCTCTGCGGCTGCGGCAACCGGGGCTGCCTGGAGGCGGTAGCGAGTGGTCCGGCGATCGGGGCGGCCGGCGTTCGGCTCCTGCGCTCGGGTCAGGCGCCCATCCTGCAGAAGATCGCCGGAGGAGACACCGAGAAGGTCAACGCGGAGACGATGGGGGAGGCGGCGAGGGCCGGTGACGAGTCGGTGGCGCAGGAACTGGAACGGATCGCGGGCCTCGTCGGCATCGCCGCCGCCAACGTTGTCGTCGCCCTGCATCCCGACCTCATCGTGCTCGGCGGCGGCGTCGCCGGCCTCGGCGACCTGCTGTTCGACGGCGTCAGGCGGACGATCGCCGAACGGGTCCGCGTGTTTCCGATCGACGATGTGCGCGTCGAACCCGCCGCTCTCGGCACGGATGCCGGCCTGGCCGGCGTGCTGGCGTGGGCGGCGTCAGGCGGCGGGGCGGCTTTCGGCGGGGACCGGAATCACGGTTGACGCGCCGTGCCGCCGACGGCGGCGGAGCAGGAGTTCGGCGAGGAAGAGGAGCGTCGCGGCGACCAGGAGGACGGACCAGAGGTCGAAGCGGCGGACGGCGGTGTCGGCGCTGGGGGCGGTGATGCCGCCGACGGCGCCCGCAACGGTCTCGTGGAAGAGGCCGGAGGTTTCCGCGGCGAGTGCGGCCAGCGCCGCGACGTCGGGGGCGCCGGGTCGGAGTTCATCGCGGGCGGGGTAGAAGATGGTGCGGCCCGGGCCGATCGTCTCCGCGGCGCCGGCCGGGCCGGTGTGGACCTCCACGCGATAGGGCTCGAGGCTCGGCGCGAGCAGCGTTCCTTCCCCGGACACCAGGCGGTAGAGGCCGGGTCCGGTGCGCTGCAGCGGCGTCTCGATCCGGCGGTCGCCGCGCAGGAGGACGAGGCGGGGCGAGAGGTCGCTGCCGAAGCGGCCATCCTCCTCGACCACGCTGAGCGACGCTTCGAGTACGCCGTCGCGGCGGTCGAGATTGAAGTCCCACTCGGCGCCGGCGCGCCGGTCGGCGGCGTCGCGGACCACCTGGGCGACGAGCCGGCCCAACTCGGGCCAACGCAGCCAGTCGCTTGCCCAGCGCGGTTCGAGGTCGGAGGTGAACATCCAGGTCTTGCCCAGGCCGACGTAGCGGCTGGCCAGGATCGGATCCGACTCACCGGCGCCGAGGATGACCTCGGCGCTGTCCTTGGCCACGGCCGCGATCCGGCCGTAGAGCTCCGGCGCGGTGGCGACGTCGATTCCGGTCAGGGCGTCCGACTGGCCGCGCAGTTCGACCAGGATCGTCTCTTCGCGGGCCGAGTCGGGGAGCTGGTTCATCGTCTCGTCGATGAGGATGTTCTGGACGGAACTCGGATCCTCGATCGTGTAGGCGTTGCCGTCGCCCCAGTCGGCGATGTCGGCGAGCAGCTCCCGGTCGGACTCGACGCCGATGGCGACCGTTGAGACGGTGATCTCCTCCTGCCTCATCCGCAGGACGAGTTGTTCATACTCGTCGGGGTAGGTCCGGCCGTCGGAGACCAGGATGACGTGCTTGACCTCGGACTCGACTTCGGCAAGCTGCTCCAGGCAGGCCTCCAGAGCCGGATAGAAGTTCGTCTGGGCGCTGGCCTCGATCCGATCGACCCTCTGGTTCAGTCGCTCCTGGTCGCGAACGAACTGCAGGCCGACGATGTCGTGGGTGTGCCAGTCGAAGGCGACGAGGCCGAAGCGGTGCTGCTCGTTCAGCATGCCGAGCGCGGCCTTGGCGGCCTCCTTGGCCAGGTCCATCTTCGGGCCCTTCATGCTGTACGACTTGTCGAGGGCGATCATCAGCGCCACCTCGCTACGCTCCTCCTCGATCTCGAAATCGAGCGGCAGAACGCGCTCGAGGGGCGAGTTCCGGTAGCCCTCCTCGCCGAAGGTCTCCTCGCCGGCCACGAACAGGAGTCCACCGCCCTCTTCCTCGACCCAGGCGCCCAGCGCGCGCTGGGCTGGTTCCGGGAGGCTGGCGGCGGCGACGTTGCTGAGCACGATGGCGTCGTAGCCTCGGAGCGAAGAAGGGGAGAAGGCGGTTCGGTTCGGGGTGGACCGGATCACCCGCAGACCCTGCGCCTGGAGCAGTCGCTGCAGGTCGGCCGAGTGGTTCCGGGGCGCGAGCAACAGGACGCGGTGCGGGGGCTCGATCCGCAGGCTGCCGCGCCACATCGCGCCCTGCGAGGCAGCGTCGCCCGCGCCCGCTCCCAGGATCGCCTCGAGTGTCTGCATCCCGGGTTGGTCGAAGGTCCACTCCAGTTCGACGGTAGTGACGCCCGGCGAGAGCGCGACGCTGTGGTGCTCCTCGGCGCCGCCGCCGCGCAGAGTCAGGGGAGCTTCGGGCAGCGAGGAACGACTGCCGAGACGGAGCCGCCAGCCGTGGGGCTCTCCAGCGCGCAGCGGTCGGTCGCGTTCGTCGAGTTCGACCGACTCGATCCAGACGGGCGGCGCTGTCCGGCCCAGGGCCGCGGTGTCGACACGGAGATCCGGGTACTCGGCCGCGAACCGGGCGCCCGCGCCCTCGAGGCGCTGCCCATCGGAGAGGAGCAGCACCCGGCGCACACGATCGGGACGCAACGTCGCGGCGGCCTGACGGAGGGCGGCGTCCGGCCGCGTGCTGCCGCGGTCGAGAGCGGCGGCGCCGGCCGAGGCGGTGCTGGAATCGGCGACTTGGAGCTGCCTCAGGTCGGCTGCACCAGCGACCGTGGCGGCGCGATCGGCGTAGGCGAACAGGCGCACCGGACCGTCCGGATCCAGGCCGCTCTCGATCGCCTCGAGGGCCTGGTTCAGGCTCGCCGGCTCGATGCTGGCCGAGACGTCGACCAGCACGGCCACGTCGAGTTCGCGCGTACGCCAGGTCGCGACCGGCTCCGCCAGAGCCAGCACGACGGCAATGAGCAGCGATCCTCGCACCCACAGCAGCCGTCGGCGTTGCCGGTCGGGGTGGTCGCTGCGTTGCGACCACAGCAGCGCCGCGACCGGCAGCGCGGCCAGCAGCCAGAGCGGCTCCTGCAGGGCGATCGGCATCACAGGGTCAGGCCTCGGAAGAAGGTGATGGCCTCGAACGAGGCGAGCAGGAGGCCGGCAAGGGCGAGGGTGCGCCACGACCAGGGGCGCCGGCTGGGACGGTCCAGCTCGGCGAGGCGGTCCGCGGGGACGGGTTCGAGACTCGAGTCGTTGATGCGGGTGGCGCGTTCGTCCTGGAGGCCGGTGTCGGCGGTGAGATCGCCGGTGATGGCGGGCGTCTCGGTGAGCCACGAGGCGGCGTTCTGGAACAGGGCGGCCAGGTCGGGGCGCTGGGCCAGGGAAGAGTGATCGAGGTCGAAGGCGACGGTGAGGGAGCGGGAGCCGCTGCCGGGTGCCGGATCGCAGACGGCGATGGCGATGCGGTCTCCGGCTGAAGCAAGGGCGGAGCACTGGGAATCCAGCTCGCGGGCGGCGACGACGACCGGCAGGTCGAGGAGCGAGACGCCTGTCAGGAGAGGATGGGAGGCGTCAGTCCGGTCTATACGGCGTTGTGACAGAGGCGCTTCGGCGGCGGGTGAGAGGCCGCCTGCCGCGACCGCCTGCGGTGGGTCGAGGTACAGGGCGGGCATTGCCGGAGGGATCGCCGGCGCGGCCCGGTGGAATGCGGCGATGTCGGCCACTGGGAGCGGATCCTCCGGTGGGGGATCGTCGGCGCCGGTTGCCGCGCGGACGGCTACCACGTCGACCGATGCGTCCGCCTCGAGAGCGAGCGCGGCGGCGGAGCCTGCGAAGGAGCCCGGGCTGCGGGCCATCACGAGAACGCGGCCGGGCTCGGTCCGGGTGCGGGCGTGACGGACGGCAAGACGTGTCGATGCGGGGCCGGCTCGGCCGGCGTCGATCAGGCCGGCCCGGTTGTCGAGCGAGAAGACGTCCCCGGGCGTTGCGATGCGGGCCGTGACGGGGCCCGGGGCGAAGCTGTCGAGGTCGATCAGGGCGGTGAAGCGGTCGCGGGGTTCGAGCTCGAGTTGCCGGCGGATGCGGATCGTCTCGGAGTCGGCGACCGTCAACTCGACCGGCACGGGACCGCCGGCCGGATCGGTCACCACGATCTCGAGCAGGGCTTCCGGCCCCGCGGCGCTGGTCGCGGGCGGCCGGGTAGCAAAGCGGACGATGCCGGCGTTTCGGGCCGGAACGAGGACCGACACGGTGTGCGTCTCCGTGCCGGGGTCGATGATCGGTGCGTACGGCCCGTTTCCGTCGGTGAACACGTGGACTCGCCGGGCGGTCGGGATCGCCGGTTCCGTGTCGGGGCCGTTGGAGAGCCCTGTCAGCGGGTCGGAGAGGACCGCCAGCACCTCCGTCGAGGTCAGCGCCGTCGGATCCGCGTTCACGGTGAAGCGGCTGCCGGCGTCCGCTTCGAGGACGATCCGGCGCGCCTCGGCCGCGGCCAGTTCGATCCGGCTGGGGCCACCAGCCGGCAAGCCGGCCTGCATCGTCGGCGACGGATCGAAAGCCAGGGCGATCGGGTCGCCGCCGCCGGGTTGCAACCAGGGCGCCCGGCTCGCCGCGACCGACAGGGAACCGGCGACTGTCGTGGCCAGCAGTAGCGAAAGCAGCCAGCGCAGGCGGTCGCGTCGCCGTTTGCGCGCCGCCAGCAGGCGCCGCCAGAGCACGGTAGAGGCGACCGGCAGTGCCTGTGCGGTGGGTCGGATCAGGTAGATAGCCAGCACGAGCAGGGCCGTGATGCCGAGCGGGAGCCAGAAGGGCATCAGCGACCCCGGCTGAGCAGACCGCGGCGCAGGGCGCCGAGTGCCAGTTCTTCGAAGGACGCCTCGACCGGGGCGTGGATGAAGGACCAGCCGCGGGCGGTGCAGCGGGTGCGGATCTCCTCCCGGTGGGCCTCCGCTTCCCGCTCCAGTCGGTGAAGCAGGTTCGGGGCGCCGTGGATCCGGAGCGAGTCGCCCGTCTCACTGTCGACCAGGGTTGTGTCCCGGTCGAGCGGAGCCTCCAGATCGCGGTGATCGGTCACCTGGATGACCGCTACGTCGTGTCGGAGCGGCAGCAGGAGATCGAGGCCGCCCTCCGTCGTGTCGGAGAGGAGGTCCGAGATCACGATGACGAGGCCGCGGCGCCGGCCGGCGGCGAACACCTCCCGGACGGTCCGGTCCAGATGCGTCTCGCCGCCGGTGTCGAGGTTGGCGAGGTAGTCGAGGGCCCGCCAGACCTGGCGGGACCCGTGGAGCGGCCCGAGGACCTGGTGCACGTGGCCGGAGTAGGGCGCGAGCGTGACCCGGTCGAGCGTGGCCAGGGCGATGTAGGTCAGGGCGGCCGCGATCCGGCGCGCCGCGTCGAACTTGCGGCGGCCGAAGGCACCGGGCGTCGGCGCCATGGAGTGGCTGCAGTCCAGCAGGATGTAGACGGCGAGGTCGCCATGCTCCTCGAACATCCGGAGCAGCAGACGATCGAACCGCAGGTAGGCGCGCCAGTCGAGGTGGCGCACGTCGTCGCCTTCGACGTAGGGACGGTAGTCCGCGAACTCGAGCCCGGAGCCGAGGTGGCTGGCGCGGTGCTCCCCCTTGAAGCCGCCGGCGGGCACGCGCCGGGTGAGGAGGCGCAGGCGCTCCAACCGGGCGAGGAAGGCCGGCTCGAAGGCGAAGACGGAGTGGTCGGCCACGGCTCGGAGCTTGGAGCCTGCCCGCTCAGCCCTCGGGCACGCTGTCGATCAGATCCTGGAGCAGCTCGTCGAGGTCGATCCGCTCGGCTTCGCCCTCGAAGTTCATCAGGACGCGGTGTCGCAGGGCGGGGAGCGCCACGGCCCGGATGTCCTCGCGGGACACGTTCGGCCGGCCCCGGATCAGCGCGTGGACTTTGGCGCCGAGCACCATCGCCTGAATGCCGCGGGGACTCGCGCCGATGCGGATGTAGCGGCGCACCGTCTCCGCCGGATGCTCTCCCTCGGGCCGCGTCGCCAGCCCGAGCCGGATGGCGTAGTCCTGGACCGGGCGCGCTACCGGCGCGAGCCGGGCCGCGTGTCGCATGGCGATCACCTGCTCGGCGGTCCAGAGTGCGTCGGCCTCGGGGACCTGTCCCGACGTCGTGCGGTCGAGGATCGTGTGCAGCTCCTCGGTCGCCGGGTAGGTCATCCGCAGCTTGAACAGAAAGCGGTCGAGCTGCGCTTCGGGCAGGGGATAGGTGCCCTCCATCTCCAGGGGGTTCTGGGTGGCGAGCACGAAGAACGGGGGATCGAGGAGGCTCGTCTCGCCGCCGACCGTTACCGTCGTTTCCTGCATCGCCTCGAGCAGTGCGGACTGGGTCTTCGGTGTGGCGCGGTTGATTTCGTCCGCGAGCACCAGGTTCGCGAAGATCGGACCGCGTTCGAAGACCAGCCGGCGGCCTCCGGTCTCGTCTTCGCGGAGGACGTGGGTGCCGACGATGTCGGCCGGCATCAGATCGGGCGTGAACTGAATGCGGTTGAACCTGAGGTGGAGCGCCTGGGCCAGAGTGCGAACGAGACGGGTCTTGCCGAGGCCGGGAATGCCCTCGAGCAGGACATGACCATCCGCCAGCAGGCCGATGATCGCTCCGTCCACGACCTCCTCCTGGCCCACGATCACCTTGCCGATCTCGCTGCGCAGACGGCTGCACCGGTCCGCGAACTCGGTCAGTTGCAGGGCGAGATCAGCCGCGGTCCGCGGCTGGGCGGTGTCGTTCACTCCCCGTCCTCCTCAACTTCTGCCTCGAGGGCTTCCAGGTAGCGGCGCACGGATTCCCGGTGGCGCCAGGCGATCGGACGGCGGGCGGACGGCAAGTCCCCGCTCGAGGCCGCGGCTTGGGCGACGACGGCGGGTGCGGCTCCCCGCATGGCCACTTCCGCGGCGCGGAACTGGGTGGCGCTGGTTGTGGCCAGGGGGCGGCGTTCGATTTCCTCGATCGACTCGAGCAGGGCCGTCTCGAGAGCCTGTTCGAGACTGAGGGCGGGCACGAGGAGGTCGCCGAACGGATCGACCATCTCCTCTTGCGGTCCGGTGCCGACTCCGGCCGCGGCCCCGTCGGCCTCGCCGGAGCTGCTGCCCGGTTCTTCGCTGACCGCGGCCGCCGTGCCGCTTTCGTCGCCCGAACCCTCGCCGTCTTCAACGGGCTGGCCGCCCGAACCGTCGCCCTCGCCGGCTTCGGCGGAGGATTCCGTTCCTTCGCCGCTGCCCTCCGTGCCGGGCGCCGTGCCCTTTTCCTCTTCGCCGGTTCCTTCGCGGTTGTCGAGTTCACGCATCAGATCGGCGCCGGTCTCCGGATTCGTCTCGTCCGTCAGGGCATTGGCCGCGGCGTCGCCGCCTTCCGCGCTTGCGTCGAGCGTTTCGGCCTCCGCACCGTCGCCGAGGCTGCCTTCGGCGGCGTCGGTCGAATCACCGCTACGGGAGCCGTCTTCGGCGTTGGGTTCGCGGACGCGCAGTGTCACCAAGGGCAGGTCGCTGAGCCGCACGTCGAGTTCCGGAATGCCGGGCATCCGGTTGGGATCGTCTTCAAGCAGCGCGGCCGCTTCGAAGCCGGGCGGGAGTTCCCCGGTCGCGTCGCCGCTCATCGCCGAGGCCAGCGCTTCGCCGACGAAGGAACGGGGCAGCGCCACCGGCAGCAGCAGGAGCAGACTGATTCCAGCGGATGGAAGGGCGCCTCGCGGAACGAGCCGCGGAACGGTCTGTCTGGGGCCGGTTCGCTCGAGTCCCGCCACCGCCCGCTGGAGGACCAGGGCGATCCAGGGCAGGGGCCAGACGGTGCCGTGCCCCTCGCGCTGCCGGTCGCCGCGCGAGTCGTCCAGCCAGTGCTGCATCTCCAGCGCGGTGGCAACCGCGTCATGCAGGTCGCCCACCCGGTCGACGGCGCGGGCGGCTGCTGGAAGGTCGCGGCCCAAGGCCGCCGTCTCTCGCAGAGCGAGCAGGAGGAGGACGGCGCCGCCGGCCCAGGAGGGCCAGTGTGCGGCAACGCCGCCTTCGCTCGTCGCGCCCAACGCCAGCAGCCAACTGGCGAGCAGCCACAGGCAGGCGGCGGGCGCGAACCATGTGAGGGACTTCAGTCCGCGCCGGAGGCGTAGCCGGCGGTCAGTGGCCGAGAGGCCGCGCAGCAACCGGCTTTGCAGTCCGGCGGCGTCGGCCTCCGAAGTCGCCGTCGGATCAGGGCCGGACGGTTTCAATTCCGTTCCCAGAGCGCGATGCCCCCGGCCTGCTTGCCGATGTCGATCTGGGCTACGCGCCGGAACGCGCCGTTGTCGTAGACCTCGACGACGCCCGGTTCGCCACCGACACCCTCGACGGTGACCAGGCTGAAGCGCCCATCAGACGTGATGGCGACGCCGTGGGGGATGCGGCGCGTTGTGGACACGCGCGCGACTTCACGGCCCTCCTCCAGGTCCCAGAAGCCAACCGAATCCCCCTTCTTGTAGGTGACGACCAACAGCCGCTCGTCAGGCGCCACGGCAGCGTTGTAGGGCCCGGGGGCAGGCGTCTCCAGTCGGCGGGAGACCTTCCAGTCGCCCGTGTCGACCTCGTAGATCGCGTTCCCCGACAGCGCCGTGATGTAGATGAGACCGTCGGAGGTGGGCGGCGTCACCCACGACGGTTCGACGCTCGGCTGGCCGTGGGCGCCGTGCCCGGTCGAAACGTCCGCGTGATCGCCGTGTCCCTTGTGGCCGCCGGCAGCGTCTCCGGTCTGCCCCAGCTTCAGGCGGCGGCCGACCTCGAAGCGCAGGGCGTCGACCTCGACGAGCTCGTCGTCCATCATGTTCACGCTGTAGAGGGTCCGGCCGTCCCGGCTGAACCGGGCGCCGTGCGGCATCGTCCCGCTCTCGAACTGCGCGATCTCGGTCATGGTCGCGGTTTCGACGACGGAGATCGTGCTCGGCACGTGGTCGCCGTAGAAGTCCGAGTTGACGACGAAGAGCAGCCCGGTGGTGGCGGCTACGTCGAGGGTGGCGGGGAACATGCCGACCCGGACGTCGCCGAGCCACTCGTCGGTTCCGGTTTCGTACTTGTGGATCGAGCCGAACGGGTTGCCGTGGGCGATCGACACGTACCAGTAGCGGCCGCCGGGCGAGATATTGATGCCGTGCGGCCCTTCCGTCTCGGCCGGGAAGCTGCCGACGGTGATCGTCTTCGTCACCTCGATGCCGGACGGTCCGAAGCGGACGAGAGCCACCTCGTCCTCCGATTCGGCGCAGACGTAGGCGTAGTACTCGCGGGACGGAGGCGTGAGGTCCGACTCGGCGTGAAGGGTGGAACCCGTCAAGGCGGTGGATGCGAGAAGCAGCGTTGAGAGCACAGCCGTCCACGGCTGCCGGCAGGTCGACATGTGCATTCCTCTCGGTGCGTCCCGGTTGGGGGGACCTAGTGCGGCTCTCCGATGATCCGGTTCGGGTCTTCGGGGTCCTTCAGCTTGACCGCCCACAACCCCGAGTGCCAGTCGGAGAAGAAGATGTGACCCTTGTACGGCTGCGGGCCCCAGACGAAGGGAGAGTTCGGCACCAGCGCCTGGCTGTCGAAGGGCATGAACATGCCGATCTCGCGGCCCTGGCGGTAGAGGTCTCCACGCAGTTCGCCGGAAACGTCGACGACGCGAAGGCCGCCGTTGTAGTAGGCGACGTACATGATGTCGTCTTCGATCCAGAGGTTGTGGGTACCGGCTTCCGGCACCTGATAGCGGGCGACCTCGCGGGGGTTCTCCCAGTCGTCCCAGGAGATCACGTGGATCCAGCCGGCGGCCCGTGGTGGCGCCGCCCGCGGGTCGCGCCCCAGCTCGCCGTAGGGGAAGGCCTCGTCGCCCGCGAAGACATAGAACTTGCCGGTCGACTCGCTGCGGTAGGGGTAGGCGGCGTGGTTCCAGCCGCTCGGATACGCGTAGCTGCCGAGCTTGACCGGGTTGTTCGGCGCGCCGCCCATGCCTGCGCCGCCGACGTCGATCGCGACCACCCCATCGTCCCAGTTGGAGCTGAAGGCGACGCCGTCAACGATCCAGACATCGTGGATCGAGTGTCCCGGCGTGTCGAGCTCGAAGCGGCCGACGCGGTGGGGCTGAGTCGGATCCTCGATGCTGATCACGTCGAAGCGGCGGCCGTTCGACAGGGCGTAGACATGCTCCTCGTGGATGAACACGTTGTGGACCCCGCCGCGCAACTGGTCGTCGAACCGGGACAGGATGCGCACGCCGACCTGGGGTTCGGAGACGTCGAGAACGACGAATCCGTTCTTGCGGTTGGAGGCGCCCTCGCGGCTGATCACCGCGACCCGGCCGTCTTCGGAGACCTTGACGTCGTTCACCGTCCGGGCGTCGACGCGGACCGCGTCGACGAGCACGATGCTCTCCGGGTTCGTCACGTCCCAGATGTAGGCGTGACCCTCGGCGCCCCAGGTGCCGGTGATCGCGTAGTCCCGGCCGTCCGTGCCCTCCCAGACCCAGAGGTCGGAAGTGCGGCGATCGTGAACCTTGCCCTGGCCGACGAACTCGATGTCCTTGTTTACCCGCCGGGGCGTCACCCGCACCGGCACGCTGTCGGAGTGGCCGCCTGCCAGCGCGGTAACGGTGTAGATGCCCGAGCGCTCCGCGACGAAGGCGCCGTCCTGTTCGATCTGGGCGGTGGCGCCGGGGGCCAGGATGCGGTTCGCCGCCTGGCCGGCCACCAGGAAGCGAATCGGCAGGTCCTCGACTTCGTTGCCGGAGGCGTCGCGACCGACGGCCTCGAACCAGACGACGTCGCCGGTGCGCGCCTCCTCCGCGGAGGCGGTCAGTTCGAGGCGTTGCGTCGGGTTCCTTGTGACCCGGATGTCAACCTGGGACGTCGCGTCTTCGGCGGCAGCCGTGAGGGTCGCCGTGCCGGGCGCAACGAGATCCAGGCCTCCGAATCCGTCCGGCGCCGCGACGCCGGTGTCCGAACTCGTGTAAACGACGTCGACGTTGTCGCGCACGACATCCGTGATGTCCACCACGCGGGCCTGCAGCGTCAGGTGCGTGCCGCTGTAGAACGCGCCCGGGAGTTCGACGATCTCGACGCTCTCGACCGGCGGGTTCGGGATCGTCACGTCGACTTCGACCCGGAGCAGGGCTTCCGCCCGGCGCGGCTCGTCCTCGACCTCCTTGGGCACCAGGGCGATCACGGTGACCTCGCCGGGGCCGTGCGCTTCGACTTCGCCCGCCGGGTTGACGCCGAGTCGGCGGCGGTTGCGGGAGAAGAAGACGACGTCGACTCCTTCGATCGGTGCGCCGTCCTCGTCCACGACAGTGGCGGTCAGGGTCGCCTTGTCGCCGACTTCCAGCGTCAGCTCGGTCGGGGAAACCTGGAGTTCCGCGCCTGCCGGAATCGGGGGCTTCTCTTTCTCTTCGACACTCTCTTCGCCCGCCTCCTCTGTCTCGACGGCAGGCTCGGCGGGTTCCTGAGCGGCAAGCGGCGAAGCGATCAGGATGAAGAAGGCGGCGAGCAGCGCCAGGCTGAGACGAGTACAGGTGCTTTTCATGGTCGTTGGAGTCTACATGTGGATCGCCCGGCCGTGGACCGCCAGCGCGGCCTCCTTGATCGCTTCGGCGAGGGTCGGATGGGCGTGACTGGTGCGGAACAGATCCTCCGCCGAGGCGCCGAAGCTGATCGCCGCCACGGCCTCCGCGATCAGATCGCCGGCGTGGCTGCCCAGGATGTGAACGCCGAGCACCGCGTCCGTCTCGGCGTGGGCCAGGATCTTGACGAAGCCCTCCAGGCTGCCGGTGGCGCGGGCGCGGCCGATTGCCCGGAACGGAAACGTGCCCTTGCGGAACGGGGTGCCTGCTTCCCGCAGTTGCTCCTCCGTCCGGCCGACGGAGGCGACTTCGGGCTCGGTGTAGACGATGCCGGGGATCGCGTCGTAGTCGATGTGGACGTAGCCGCCGACGATGCCCTCGACGCAGGCCATGCCCTCCTCTTCGGCCTTGTGGGCGAGTTGCGGCCCGCCGATCACGTCGCCGATCGCGAAGACGCCAGGCGCCGAGGTGGCGAAGCGTTCGTCGACCTGAATGAAGCCGCGGTCGTCCACCGCGACGCCCGCCTCCTCGAGTCCCAGGCCGTTGCTGATCGGCGTTCGCCCGATCGCGACGAGAACACGGTCGCACCCGATCGGATCCTCGCCTTCGACTTCGACGACGCAGCCCGCCTCTCCCTTGCCGTCCTTGACCGCCGCCCCGAGGACGCGGCAGCCGAGGCGGATGTCCAGGCCCTGGCGCGCGAAGATCTTCGCGGCGGCGGCCGCGATCTCGGCGTCGGCGCCGGGAAGAATGCGATCGAGGTACTCGAGGACCGTGACCTTCGAGCCCAACCGGTTCCAGACCGCGCCGAGTTCGAGGCCGATGTAGCCGGCGCCGATCACGACCAGGCGCTCCGGCGCCTCGGCATAGGCCAGCGCCTCGGTGCTGGTCCCGATGCGGTCGCCGTCCAGTTCGATTCCGGGCAGGCTGGCGGGCCGGGAACCCGTGGCGACGATCACGTTGCGGGCGCGAAGCGTCCCTTCGCCGTCGCCGGCGGTTGCGACGATCTCGCGCAGTTCGCCGTCGACCCCGCCGACACGAGCCCGGCCCTGGATGTGGTCGATCCCGTTCTTCTTGAGCAGGGAAGAGACGCCGCGGGTGAGGGTCGTGACGACCCGGTCCTTGCGCTTCATCATCGCCGCCAGATCGAGGCCGACCTCCGCCGCGACGCCGCCGTGGGCGGCGAGTTCGTCGCGGGCCGCGACCAGGCGCTGGCTCGACTCGAGGAGCGCCTTGCTCGGGATGCAGCCCACTCGCAGGCAGACGCCGCCGGCCGCCGGATTCTCGTCCACCACGGCGGTGCGAAGCCCGAGCTGGGCCGCCCGGATGGCCGCGACGTAGCCGCCGGGTCCGGCGCCGATGACGAGGAGGTCGTAAGAGTCCGTCATGCTGGCCGTGGACACTACCCCGCCCGTGGCCGGTGCGACAGAGGGCTCCTAAACCTCGATCAGCATTCTGGCCGGTTCCTGGATCGCCTCCTTGATCCGGACCAGGAAACTCACCGCTTCGCGGCCGTCGACGATGCGGTGGTCGTAGGTCAGGGCGACGTACATCATCGGGCGGACCACGACCTCGCCGTCGACCACCATTGGCCGGTCCTGGATCGCGTGCAGGCCGAGCACGCCGCTCTGGGGCGGGTTGATGATGGGCGTGGAAAGCAGGGAGCCGAAGATGCCGCCGTTCGTGATCGTGAAGGTGCCGCCCTGGAGCTCGTCGATGCGAATGCGGCCTTCCCGGGCTCGTCCGGCAAAGTCGCCGATCTGTGATTCGATTTCGGCGAAGGACAGCCTCTCGGCGCTGCGCAGGACGGGCACCATCAACCCGCGGTCGGTGCTCACGGCAATGCCGATGTCGTGGTAGTTCCGGTAGATGATGTCCGTGCCCGAGATCTCCGCGTTGAGGCGCGGGAAGCGGCGCAGCGCGTCGACGGCCGCCTTGACGAAGAAGGAGAGGAAGCCGAGGCGCACGTCGTGCCGTTCGACGAAGGCGTCGCGGTACCGCCGCCGGAAGTCCATGACGGCGGACATGTCGATCTCGTTGAAGGTCGTGAGCAGCGCCGCCTGCTGCTGGGACTCGACGAGGCGTTCGGCGATCCTGCGGCGGATCGGCGTCATCGGGACGCGTTCCTCGGCGCGGTCGCCAGCGGGCGGCGCGCCGGTGGGCGCGGGGGCAGGTGCTTGAGGCGGCGGTGGAGCCGGAGCGGGCGAAGCCGCTTCACGTTCCTCCCCGGCCGGCGGTCCTGCTTCGGCTTCACGGGTGGCCAGCCAAGCGGCCACGTCGCTCTTGAGAAGCCGGCCGCCCTTGCCGGTTGCGGGAATCAGGGACGCGTCGAGTCCGTGCTCGGCGATCAGGCGCCGGGCCGCGGGCAGGATGCGCCTTTCTTCGGCCGCCGTCCTTTCTTCTCCCTGGGGTTCAGCCGCTGCGGGTTGAGCCTCGGCCAACTGGGCGGGCGCGGGGGGAGGGGGTTCCGCGGCGAGCGCCGGGACCGGCGCAGCGGTCGGTGTCGCCACCCTTTCCGCCGACGGTTGCGCTCCGGCGAGCAGGTCGCCCTGGGCCCCTTCCTCGATGCGCGCGATCACCGCTCCGATCGGCACCGTCTCGCCTTCCGCGCAGACGATCTCGGAGAGAACGCCGGCTACCGGGCACGGCATCTCGACGGTCACCTTGTCCGTCTCGAGCTCCACGAGCGGATCGTCCCTGCCGATGGCCTCGCCGGGCTGTTTGATCCAGCGGATGATCAGCGCTTCCGTGACCGACTCGCCGATCTCGGGGATTCTGACTTCGTATGTCATGCGGTGTGCCTTCGAGGGATTCTCACGCAGTGTCGGCCGACTCGGCGAAGGCCGCTTCCATCAGTTGCTGCTGCTCCTGCTTGTGGCTGCTCGGAGAGCCGGTCGCCGGACTCGCCGACTGGGGACGGTAGACACCCGACAGGGGCCGGCCGCCCATCAGGAAGCCGAAGTTGAGCCGCAGGTAGGACCAGGCGCCCATGTTTCGCGGTTCCTCCTGGACCCAACGAATCTCGGCGTCGGCCGGGAACGCGGCCAGCGCCGCGTCGAGCTCCTGTTTCGGGGCGGGGTAGAACTGCTCCATTCGCAGGATGGCGTGATCGCGCGCCCCGGTTTCCTGGCGGTGGGCGTCAAGGTCGTAGAAGACCTTGCCGGCGCAGAGGAGGACCCGTCGCACCTTCGCCCGATCCCCGTCGCTGGCAAACGACGGATCGGGCAGGACAGGCTGGAACCGGCCTCCGGCGAGCTCGGCCAGGGACGATCCGACTTCCCGTCGGCGCAGCAGGCTCTTCGGGGTGAAGACGACGAGCGGCTTGCGCTGGGCGCGTTCGACCTGGCGCCGCAGCAGGTGGAAGTACTGCGCCGGCGTCGAGGGGTAGACGATCTGGATGTTCTCTTCGGCGGCGAGCAGCAGCCAGCGTTCGACGCGGGCGCTCGAGTGCTCCGGCCCCTGGCCCTCGAAGCCGTGGGGCAGCAGGATGACGAGGCCGCTCAGCCGGTTCCACTTGTCCTCGGCGCTGGTGATGAACTGGTCGATGATCACCTGGGCCGCGTTGACGAAGTCGCCGAACTGGGCTTCCCAGAGCACCAGGCCGTCCGGGTAGTCCAGGCTGAAGCCGTACTCGAAGCCGAGAACGCCGGCCTCCGACAGCGGGCTGTTGAAGATCTCGACGGGCTCCTGGTTCTCGGCGATGTTCATGAGCGGCCGGTGGTTGTAGTCGGTCACCCGGTCGTGCAGCACCGCGTGCCGCTGGCTGAATGTCCCGCGCTCGCAGTCCTGGCCGCTCAGCCGCACCCGGTTGCCCGAATCGGCGGTGGCGGCGAAGGCGAGCGCTTCCGCAGCGGCCCAGTCGACGGGCCGCTTTCCTTCGGCCATGTCGGCGCGGGCAGCGAGGAAGCGCCTCAGGTTGCGGTGCAGGTTGAAGCCCTCGGGCAGAACGACCATCCGTTTCAGGTAATCGATCAGCTTGCCCTGGTCGACGCCGGTGTCCGGCTCCGGAATGTCTTCCATGCGCCCGCCGACGAACGCGTTCCAGACGCCGTCGTAGGCCTGCGGACTCGTCTTCTCGTTCATCCGGCGGGCGGTGGCGAGAGCTCCCTCGAGCCGCTTCTCTTCGCGCTCGATGTGAATCTCCGCCTCTTCGGGTTTGATCTCGCCGAGTTCGAGCAGATGCTCCAGGTAGTGGACCCGGACCGGATCCCGGGCCCGGATGCCGTCGTAGAGGATGGGCTGGGTGAAGGCCGGTTCGTCGCCTTCGTTGTGCCCGCGCCGCCGGTAGCAGTAGAGGTCGACAATGACGTCGCGGCGGTAGCGCTGCCGGAAGTCGAGGGCGACGTTGACGACCTGGGCCACCGCCTCCGGCTGCTCGCCGTTGACGTGGAAGATCGGCGCCTGGAGCATCTTCGCGACGTCGGTGCAGTAGGTGTTGGAGCGCGAGCTCTCGGGCGGCGTCGTGAAACCGATCTGGTTGTTGACGACGACGTGAAACGCGCCGCCGATGTGGTAGGGGGAGAGTTGCGACAGGTTGAGCGACTCCTGGACGATTCCCTCGCCGGCGAAGGCGGCGTCGCCGTGAATGAGGAACAGCGCCGCCCGGTCGCGCAGTTCGTTTCCGATCCGGTCCTGCTTGGCCCGCACGCGGCCCATCGCCACCGGGTTGATGAACTCGAGGTGGCTCGGGTTGAACGACAGGGACAGGTGGATCCTGCGGCCCTGGTCCGTGGTCCAGTCGCTCGAGTGCCCCATGTGGTACTTGACGTCGCCGCCGCCGGTGTACTGCTCCGCGTCGAGGTCCTCGAACTCGCGGAAGATGTCCCGGGTCGGCTTGCCGATGATGTTGGCGAGCACGTTCAGGCGGCCGCGGTGCGACATGCCGAAGACGATCTCTATCGCGCCCTGGGCGGCCACCTTCTCGATCGCCAGGTCGAGGAGGGGGATCAGGCTTTCAGCGCCCTCGAGCGAGAAGCTCTTGGCGCCCAGGTACTTCTTCTGGATGAACTCCTCGAACACCGCGGCGTCGATCAGCTTCTTCAGGATTCGCACCTGCTCGCGGCGGCTGAGCTGGACCCGGTTGCGGCTGACCTCCATCCGCTCCTGGAGCCAGGAGCGGACCTCCAGATCGTCGATGTGCATGAACTCGGCGCTGATGTACTTGCAGTACGTCGCGCGCATCCGGTCGAGCACTTCGCGCACCGTTGCCGTATCGGCACCGGGGATGCCGGCCGTCGACACCGTGCGGTCCAGGTCGCTCTCACGGATGCCCAGGCCCTCGAGCTCGAGTTCCTCCGGCAGCACGGGCGGATTGCGCAGCGGGTTGATGTCGGCGTAGAGGTGGCCGCGGATCCGGTAGTTGCGGATCATGTCGTCGACGCGGCGCTGCAGTTCGACATCGCCGGTGAGGGCGGGGGACGCGTTCGCGGGCGCCGGCGTCGCTGGCGGGGGTGCGGGGCTCGGTCCGGCCGGCGGGGGAACCGCCGTCGCGGCGGGACGCGCCGCTCCGCCGTTGCCGCCGAACAGCGGGGAGGGTTGAAGCTCCGGACCGATCGCGCCGTTGCCCAGCTCGCCGCTGGCGGCCAGGGCGTCGAAGTAACGCCGCCACGCCGGGTCGAGCGACGCCGGATCGCGACGGTAATCGGCCAGAAGCGCTTCGACGTAGTCGAGGGAGAGGCTGTGCAACCCGGTCTGCTCGCTCATCGCTGCCTACCTCCTGGGAGGGAAGCCCGGCGGCGTCAGGCCCGTTCGGCCTGGAGCCGCGGGTCGATTACATCCCTCAGCGTATCGCCGACGAGGTTGAAACTCAGCACGGCGAGGAAGATCGCCACGCACGCAGGGGGGATCATGTGGCCGGCGGTGAACAGATTCTCGTAACCGGAGCGGAGGATCGTTCCCCAGGACGCGTCGGGCGGCTGCACGCCGAAGCCGAGCCAGGAGAGCCCCGCTTCGATCAGGATGGACACCGCGATGCCGAAGGTCACGCTGACCAGTACCGGCGCCAGCGCGTTGGGCAGCAGGTGGCGGAGGACGAGCTGCGCGGGTCTGACCCCGAGCGAGCGGGCGGCGAGAGCGTAGTCGGTCTCGCGGATGCGGAGGATCTCGCCGCGGGCGAAACGGGCGATGCCCACCCACCGGGTCAGACCGATCACGATCATCACGTTCTCGATGCTGGGCGGGAACCAGGCCAGGACGGCGAGGATCAGGAAGAAGGCCGGGAAGCACTGGACGACTTCGATGAAGCGCGAGATGACGAGGTCGGCGATGCCGCCGGCGTAGCCCGCGATGCAACCGAACACGAGGCCCAGGATGACCGCGATGCCCATCGACAGGAAGCCGACCTTCATCGACACGACGGTGCCGTGGACCATCCGCGACAGGACGTCGCGTCCTGACTGATCGGTGCCCAGCCAGTGACGGCTGGAGGGCCCGGCCAGGGGCTCGGCGGCGATCTCCCTGGGGCCGTAGCGCACCGGCGTCCACAGCGCCCAGTCGCCGCGTTCCGGGTCGAACTCCCGCTTGAAGTCGAAGGTCGCCAGGCGGTAGGGCCGCTGCTTCTGGATGATCAGGCTCGTGCCCGGGACCTGGTGGATGAGGTCGACGACCGCCGGATAGTAGAAGCCGCCGTCGAACCGGCACAGGATGGGTTGCTCGTTGGCCAGGATCGGCGACAGGAAGGCGACCAGGAAGAGCACGGCCACCACGCACAGGCCGACCATGCCGAGCCGGTGGCCGCGGAAGCGCCGCCACGTGATGTGCCAGTAGGAGCGCGCCACGGGCGCCCCCCGGGTCGTTGTGCTCTTCGTCGCTTCGGTCGCCATCGTCACTTCTCGTAGCTGATGCGGGGGTCGACCAGACCGTAGGTCAGGTCGGCGATGAAGGTGATGCCGAGCACGAGCAGGGCGGTGATGAAGTTCAGCGCCATGATCGTCGGATAGTCGCGCTGGAGGACGGACTCGAAGTACAGGCGACCCAGCCCCGGCCAGTTGAACATGTACTCGAGGATCACGCTGCCGCCCAGCACGAAGGGGAGGGTGAGGCCGATCAGCGAGATCAACGGGATCAGGCTGTTGGTGAACGCGTGCTTGAGCACCACGCTCCGCTCGCCGAGGCCCTTGGCGCGGGCGGTGCGGATGTAGTCCTGTCGCACCACCTCGAGCAGGTTCTGGCGGATGAAGCGGGAGTAGTAGGCCAGGTTGCCGAAGGTGAAGCAGAAGGTGATCAGGACGTAGTGCTGGGCCAGATCCCACATCTGGCCGAGGGTCGTCATCTCGTCGTAGCCGTCGGACCTCATGCCGCGGAAGGGCAACAGGTCCCATTTCACGCCCAGGTAGAGGATGAGCAGCATGCCGGCGACGTAGTTCGGCACCGAATAGAGCATGTAGAGCCCGGTGCTGACCGAGCGGTCGAAGCCGCCGCCCTGGCGTAGCGCGCTGTAGATCCCGATCGGCGTCGAGATGATCAGGGTCAGCATGAAAGAGAGCAGCGCCACCGACAACGTCGGCCACAGCGCTTCGCTGATCTTCGCGGACACCCTCCTGCCGTCGTGGAAGGACGAGCCGAAGTCGCCCACGACCAGCTTTCCGACCCAGTTGGCGTACTGCACGGGGATCGGCTTGTCGAGGCCGTAGAGCTCCCGCAACTGCTGGTAGACGCGCTCCGAGACTGCGGCGTCGGCGATCTGGGAGGTCTGGATCTGGGCCGGGTCGCCCGGTACGAGCTGGATGATGAAGAACGAGATGACCGAGATGCCGAACAAAGTGACCAGTCCGGTGACGAGCCGGCGGAGGATGTAGCTGAGCAACGGCGATCTCGATGAGGGTGAGGCTGCCTACAATACCGCCCCTTGAAGGGTGTGGGCACAGCGAGCGACAGACGGCCGGTGCGCCGAGAGTTGGGTGCCGTGGTGCGCCTGGCGACGCCGGTGATCGTGGTCCAGGTGGGGATGGTGCTGATGGGCGCCGTCGACACGATGATGCTGGGCCGCGTGTCGGAGACGGACCTGGCGGCCGGCTCGATCGGCAACGCGCTCAGCATTGCCGTCATCTGGTCCTTCATCGGCATCCTGCTGGCGATCGATCCGATGGCGGCGCAGGCGTTCGGCGCCGGCGACCACCGGCAGATCAGCAGGGTGCTTTGCCGCGGCGTGGGCATGGCCGTTCTGCTGTCGATGCCGGCGACCCTGATCGTGCTCGGACTGGATCGCGCACTTCCGCTCACGGGTCAACCGCAGGCCATCGTCGAGCCGGCCGCGGCGTACCTTCGGGGCATTGGGCCCGGCGTCATCGCGTTCCTCCTCTTCATGTGTCTGCGGCAGACGCTTCAGGCGATGAGCATCGTGCGGCCGGCCCTGATCGCGATCGGCGTCGCCAACGTGTTCAACGCGATCGCGAACTGGGCCCTGATCTTCGGCCATCTGGGATTCCCGGCGCTCGGTGTGCGCGGCTCCGCCTACGCGACATCCGGATCCCGCTGGGTCATGCTGATCGTCGTCGCCGCGTTCGGATGGCGTCATCTGCGCCGCTACGTCGGCGGCTGGCGGTGGTCGTGGCTACGCCCGGCCGCGTTGCGTCCCTTCCTGTTCGTGGGTGTGCCGATCGCGGTTCAGGTGTCGCTCGAGGTCACCGTGTTCAGTTTCGCGGCCGTGCTGATCGGTCGCCTGGGGGAGGCGCAGCTGAGCGGTCACCAGGTGGCGATCAGCCTCGCCTCGATCTCGTTCATGGTGCCTCTGGGTTTCGCCGGCGCGGCGACGACGCGAGTCGGCAATGCGATAGGGCGCAGGGATCCGGTGGGGGCCCGCCGCTCAGCGCTGGTCTGCCTCAGCCTTGGCGCCGGCGTGATGATCGCCTTCGGCCTCGTCTTCTTTTCGCTGCCGCAGCTTCTGGCGCGCGTCTTCAGCGACGTGCCGGCTGTGATCGCCGCGGCCGCCGCGTTGATTCCGATCGCCGGTCTGTTTCAGGTCGCAGACGGCCTGCAGGTGGCCGCCGCCGGTGTGCTGCGGGGAGCTGCCGACACGCGGTTTCCCGCCGCTGTCGCGCTCGTCGGGTACTGGGTCATCGGCATGCCGGCCGGCGTCTGGTTGACCTTCGAGAGAGGGCTCGGCCCAAGCGGCGTGTGGTGGGGCCTGACCTTCGGGTTGGTCTTCGTGGCGATCTTCCTTGCGTTTCGCGTTCGCTGGCGGCTCTGGCTTAGCGGTGCGGTGGGCCAGCTTCCGGCCGAAGTCGTTGACGACGACTGACGGGAGCTTCACTGCGGACCGTTGCCCGGATAGTCTCCCGCCGGCCCGGAGCGGTCTCCGGTTCCGAGGGAGGTCCAGCCAGCCATGACGAGGAAGAAAGCCGTACTCGCATACAGCGGCGGCCTCGACACGTCCGTCATCCTGCGCACACTGCAGGAAAGGGGCTTCGATGTCGTGGCCGTGATCGTCGACGTCGGCCAGCGGGAGGACTTCGACCGTCAGGCCCGCCGCGCCGAGGCGATCGGCGCCACGAAGGTCTACGTCGAGGACGTCCGTCGAGAATTCGTGACGGATTTCATCTACCCGGCGATCGCCGGCAACGCGGTCTACGAGAACCGCTACCTGCTCGGCACGGCTCTCGCGCGTCCGTTGATCGCCCGCCGCCAGGCCGAGATCGCGATCCGCGAGGGCGCCGACGTGCTCTCCCACGGCGCCACCGGCAAGGGCAACGACCAGGTCCGGTTCGAGTTCGCCTATGCCGCCCTGGCGCCGCAGATCGAGGTCTACGCGCCGTGGAAGGACGCGGAGTTCCTGAAGCGCTTCCAGGGCCGCACCGATCTCCTGAACTATGCCGAGGAGCAGGGGATTCCGATCGAGGCCTCGTCCGAGAAGCCGTACAGCATGGACGAGAACCTGATGCACAAGAGCTACGAGGCCGGCCTGCTCGAGGATCCGATGCAGACGCCGACCGAGGACATGTTCTCGCTGACCGTTTCTCCGCTCGACGCCCCGGACGAGCCGACCGAAGTCGAGATCGAGTTCAAGGACGCGCGTCCGGTGCGGGTGCGCGACCGGACGAGCGGCATCGAGCAGTCGGACCCGCTTGCTCTGTTCGAGTACCTGAACGAAGCCGGCGGCCGGAACGGGATCGGCCGCATCGACATCGTCGAGAACCGCTTCGTCGGCATCAAGTCCCGCGGCGTGTACGAGACGCCGGGCGGAACCATCCTCCACCACGCCCTGCGCGACCTCGAAGGCGTGGCGATGGACCGCGAGGTCCAGCGCCTGCGCGACGGCCTGTCGCCCAAGTTCGCCGAGCTGATCTACAACGGCTTCTGGTTCTCGCCTGAGATGGAGTTCATTCGCGCCGCGTTCCAGCAGGCCGAGCGGATCATCGACGGCACCGTCCATGTCCGTCTCTACAAGGGCGGGGTGACGATCCTCGGCCGCGAGTCACCGAGCTCGCTCTACGACCAGAACCTCTCGTCGATGGACGTCGAGGGCGGCTATGACCAGACGGACGCGCGCGGTTTCATCCGGATCAACGCGCTACGCCTGAAGGCCCATCAGGTCATCGTCGGCGGGCGGTCGTGAAGCGCACGCGAACCTGACCGGCGACGCCGAGCTGGTACTCGTCGAGGTCGCTACTGAGCGCGACCTGCGGACGCTCGGCCGTGACCTCCAGGTTCACCCGGCGGGGTGAACCCTTGCGCATCGAGTGGCGGACGCCGAGGCGAAGGTGCTCTCGCCCGGTCGCCGACTCGGCGGCGGCCTGAGCGAACGGCGTGACCATGGACGAGCCGATTCCCACTCCCCATGCGACTTCGGCCCGGGTGCGCGACGCTCCCGGATCCCTGCGAGCGGAGGCGGCGGCCAGCGCGTCCGGCGACATTCCCATCCACCGGGGGGAGTCGGAGTGCCACAGGGCGTTCGCGCTTGCCGCCGCGCCTCCGAACTGCTGGGCGACAAGCAACGACAGTCCCTCACCGTCCTTCGTCGCCGGCCTCAGTTCGATCGTGGCGCCGACGCCCTCTTCCACGTAGCGCGCGCTGCCCTGGGTTACCAGAGTCCTGCCGGTGGCGTGGACCCGCAGGCGGCCATCGGCGGAAACCACTTCCAGGCCGCCCACGAACTCGGTCCCGGTTCCGCTCGTCGAGGAGCCGGCGTCATAGCGCTGGGCCACCTGGGTGAAGGGGCGAAGGACGAGCGCGCCGACCTTGCGGGTGAGGGAGCCTTCGAAACCGATTCGTCCCCGACCGGCGTCGCCGCCGAGACTCGCGCTTCCGCCTGACCGACCGAAGCGATCGCCTCCCTCGATGACGGCGGTGCCGATATCACCGCGCAGAACGAAGTCGAGTGAGCCGGCTTTCGCCACGCGCTGGCGGAAGCCGGCGAGGCCGAGCTGCATGCGCGCGTCAGACGACGGAGGCTCTCCCGCCGCCGGTGCCCCGCCTCGAACCAGGTCGCCCTGGCCCATGGCGCCGACCGCCCAGAGTTCCGTCCGGCACGTCTTCCGGGACGGCCCGCGGCAACCCAACGCGTAGCGCGCGTAGGGGTAGACACCATTCAGGTCGAGACGCACGGCGCCGCTGCCCGCGTGCGCCAGCCGGTAGCGTCCGGTTGCGTCGAACCAGGACACCGCGGTCCCGAACATGAAGCGGCCGGCCGTGTAGTCCACGCCGACGAAGGGCAGTTCGGGCTCGACCGCGTACGCGTTCTCGTCTGTTCGTCCGCGGAACGACCGACGAACCCCGGCCCCCCAGAGCGCCAGGGTTCCCTTCGGACGTTCCTCCTCGATCGGCTCCACTCGACGGACGAACTCGAAACTGTCCGTCGCGAAGTCGAAGTCCAGGTCGGGCGTTCCGCACACCTCGTGGCCCTCTGCGCGGCCTCTCCGCGGACCGATGCGCTCTACGTCGACGCGTTTCCGGCGTCCGGCTTCGCAGCGGTCGAGCGACTTCATCTTGACCCGGTTGCCGCCCGGCCTCTTCGCGAACCGTCGGCCTACGGTGTCCGTTGCGCCCAGCAGCATTCCGCGGGCGAAACCGCCCAGAACCGCTTCTTCCACTCCCCGTGTCGCCGAGCCCTCGCTCAGCAAGTCACCCGCCTCTGCCGCCTTCGTCGACCCGAGAGCCAGGGCGACCAGGGCGGCGGCGCAGGAGCAGCAGGAGGTCCGATGCACGGCGTCCGAGTCTATGCGTCTCTCTGCATATCGTCGGGAGAACCGCCGGACTTGCTCACTTGTGCGCCGGCCCGCTAGCCGGTCATCGCCTGGAGTTTGTCGGTCAGGAGCGGCACGACCTGTTTGTAGTCCTCGACGATGCCGAAGCTGCAGTGCTTGAAGATCGGCGCGTCGGCGTCCGTGTTGATCGCGGCGACGACCTTGCTGTCGCCCATGCCGAGGAGGTGCTGGCTGGCGCCGGAAATCGCGATCGCGATGTAGAGCTCGGGTGCCACCTTCTTGCCGGTCTGGCCGACCTGCCAGTTGGGGGGAACCCAGCCGGCGTCGCAGGCGGCGCGGGAGGCGCCCTGCTCGGCGCCGATCGCGTCGGCGAGCTTCTTCAACTCCTGGAACGGCTCGGGGCCGCCGAGTCCGCGGCCGCCGGAGACGATGACCTGCGCGTCCTCGAGCCGGACGCCTTCCTGAGCGGCCACTTCGCGGCCGGTGATGCGGATGCGCGGGGGATCGAGGGCGAGGTCGACGGTGGTGACGTCGCCGGGTGAGGCCTGTTCGGGGGCCGGCTCGAAGCCCCTGGCGCGCAGCCAGACGACGGCCGGCTGCTTCTTCAGCCGGTAGATGGAGATCGCCTTGCCGCCGTAGGCGGTGCGCTGGGCCAGCAGGTGGTCGCCGTCCATGCGGATCGCGGCGGCATCGGCCATCGAGCTGCCGCCCAGGCGGTGGGCGAGGCGGGGCGCTATCTCCTGGCTGTAGGTGTCGTTGCTGAGCAGCACCGCGACGTAGTCGCCCCCGCCCGCCGCGTGGAGTTGCTCGGCCGCCTGCAGCGCCTGTTCGGGCTGGTAGTCCCGGAGTGCTTCGTTGGAGCCGATCACGACACGGTCGGCGACGGTCGCCAGCGCCGCGATCGCTTCGTCCCCGGCGGGGCCGATCACAAGGACATGGAGCTCGCCGCCCAGGCTCTCGGCAAGGGCGCGCCCGGCACCCGCCGCGCCTTGCGCGGCGCGGTCGTAGCCGAGACTGCCCAGGACACAGACTGCAACGTTCGCCATCGGTCTTCCTTTCGTCCTTCCTTGCGCGGATTCGGTATCAGCCGATCGAGGCGACGACTTCGTGGATTCGCCTGGCGAGCTGGTCGACCCGCTCGTCCAGCGTGTCGCCTTCCGCCAGCTCGCATTCGACCTCGTCCGCCGGGATGAAGATCTCATCGACCTCGAAGATCGACGAACCGGTCCGGATCTCCTCGCTGTCCAGCTCCAGGTCGGCGAGGCTCAGCTTCTGGAGCGGCTTGCGGTAGGACATCATCACGTCCCGCGTCTTGGGGATGCGCGGCACGTTGTCCTCGTTGTTCGTGATGGTGACGAGGAAGGGGGGCTCGGCCTCCGCGACCTCGATGCCGACATCGGTCTGACGGCGGAGGGTGACGCTGCCGTTGCCGGGCTGGAGACTCTCGACGAAACCCAGCGCCGGCCGCCCGAGTTCCTCCGCCAGCAGGCCGCCGGTCTGCCCCACGCCCCAGTCGCCCGACTCCCGGCCGACGAGCACGGCGTCGAAGGGGCCACCGTCCTGCTCCAGTCGCTGGATCGCCGCCGCCAGGACGCGACCGACCGCTTCTGCGTCCGGGTTGGTGTTGCCGTCGCGTTCGACCAGGCAGGCCTCGTCGACCGTCATCGCCATCGCCTTGCGCAGGCAGTCCTCGGCCGAGGATTCCCCGTAGCAGAGCGCGGTGATCTTGACGTCGCCGCCTGCCGCCTCCCGGAACTGGAGAGCCGTCTCGACCGCGTTCTCGCAGAAGATGTTTGTCACCAGGTTGGCGCCGCCCCTTCTGGCGGCCTTTGCTGCGGAATCGATCTGAAAGTCCCGGGCCGGGACATCCGGATCGAGAATCTGCTTGAGGCAGACGAGCACCTTCACTTCGCGTCTCCTTCGCCGGCTACCCGGTTCCCCGGTCGCCGGCGTCACTGTGGTCACCGCGATTCAGCACCGCCGAGATCGCCATTCGGGTCACTTCCGCCACCACTTCGTCGCCGTCCAGCCGGCCGTCGGCCCGGTACCAGCGGGAGATCCACAGGATCATCCCCACCAGGCTGAACGCGCCCACGGTGGGGTCGAGCCCCACCACCTTGCCTTCGTCACGCAGGGCGGCGAGGGTGTCGGCGATGAAGTCGACGTAGTCCCGCTGCCTGCCGATGACGTCGGTGCGGTCGTCGGGGAGCAGCCCCTCGAGTTCGTTGACCAGGATGGTCAGCGCAGAGGAGTCCTGGGTGATCAGCCGGGCGTGACGCGCGACGATCGTCTCCAGGCGGGTCAGCGGATCCTGTACACGCCGCGCCGGCTCGATGACCTGCTCGTCGAGCTGGTCCATGGCGAAGCTCATGATCGCGAACAGGAGGTCCTGCTTCCCCTTGATGTAGTAGTAGAGGCCTGCCTTCGTCAGTCCGACCGCGGCGGCGATGTCGTTGATCGAGGTGGCGTGGTAGCCCTTGCGGTGGAAGATCCGCGCCGCGTTCCGGTAGATCTCGGCGCGCCGGTCCTGTTCGCCGTCGACCGCGGTGGCGGCGGCCCGGAGGGCCGCGTTGTCCAGGGCAGTCATCGGGTCGAAGGTTCTGGGAAGGTCACGAAGAATAGTCTACCGACCGCCCGGTAGGTTCGCAACGGACCGGGTGGGCGAAGGGACGCTAGGGCGCGGCCTGGTCGGCCTCGCCGATCGTGTCCCAGAGGAGCTCCGCGACGTCCTTGACCTTGACGTCCCGGTCGCCGCGGCGCGCGTTCACGCCGTCGTCGAGCATCGTGGCGCAGAAGGGGCACCCCACGGCTACGACGTCCGCTCCGGTGTCGACCGCCTCCTGGGCGCGCTCCTGGTTCACTCGCTGATCGGGCGGCTCGTCGACGAAGGCCATGCCGCCGCCGCCGCCGCAGCAGAAGCTCGTGTTCCGGCTGCGCTGCATCTCGACCTGGCGCGTACCGCCCATCTTCGCGAGCAGGTTGCGGGGCGCCTCGTACTCGCCGTTGTGGCGGCCGAGATAGCAGGGGTCGTGGAAGGTGACCGTCGGGCTCCCGTTCGAGCCGCCCGGGGCGCCGTTGCCGTCGAGACGTCCCGACTCCAGCAGTTGATCCAGGAACTGGGTGTGGTGGTAGACCTCGTAGCTGCCGCCGAAGTGCGGGTACTCGTTCCTGAACGAGTTGAAACAGTGCGGGCAGGAGGTGACCATCTTGCGAACGCCGTAGCGTTGCAACGTCTCGACGTTGCCCTTGGCCAGCATTTCGAACAGGAACTCGTTGCCGACCCGGCGGGCCGGATCGCCGGTGCAGGACTCCTCGCGGCCGAGAATCGCGAACTTGACTCCCGCCTTCTGGAGCAGCTTCGCGGTGGCGCGGACGGTGTTGCGGTTGCGCTCGACCAGGGCGCCGCCGCAGCCGACCCACATGAGGACTTCGGCTTCGTGCGGATCGTCCATCTCTGCCATCACGTCGATGTCGAGTCCCTCCGTCCAGTCAACCCGGCTGAACTGCGTGCCCGCGAACGGATGCTGGCGCGACTCGAGCGAGTTCATCATGTCCATCATCCCTTCCGGGAAGTCCGCCTCCTCCATGACGAGGTAGCGGCGCGCGTCGACGATCTTCGGCATCTGCTCGATGTGGACCGGGCAGGCCTCCATGCAGGCGGCGCAGGTGGTGCAGGCGAACAGCGCTTCCGGCGACACGGCCGTCTTCTGGTCGATGATCGGCAGGAGTTCGCCGCTTCCGTTGCCGCCGTCGCCGTTGACCGCTCCCAGGAACTCGTCGCCCCGTTTGTGCATCAGCGCCTGCAGGTCGAGGATGATGTCGCGCGGCGACAGGGACTTGCCCACCGTGTTGGCCGGGCAGACGTCGGTGCAGCGGCCGCACTCGGTGCAGGCGTCGAAGTCGAGCAGGTCCTTCCAGGTGAAGTCGCCCAGGTGATTGATCCCGAAGCGCTCGGCGCTCTCGAAGTCGATCGTCTTGAGAGAGCCGCCGTAGCCGTCCAGGTTGGCGGTGAAGATGTTCAGCGGGGCCGTGAAGACGTGGGACATCTTGCTGAACGGCACCCAGGCGATCCAGCCGAACGCCACGACCAGGTGGAACCACCAGATGGCGACGTGACCGGTCTGCATCGCCGCGTCGCTCATCAGCGGGTCCGAAGCGAGCGCGAACAGGTTGCCGATCGGAGACCAGGCGGCCCAGGGGTCGTCGGTGACGGCGATCCGCCAGCCCTCGATCATGAAGCCGGTGAGCGCCATGACGAAGATGGTGACCAGAATCCAGCTTGCTTCGTCGGTGTAGACCAGCAGCTTCGGCTTCGATATCCAGCGTCGAATCGCGGCCAGGGCGACGCCGACCAGCACGAAGAGGCCGAAAACGTCGACGATCAGGGACTGGAAGATGAGGTAGAAGTGCCCCTTCATGATGTGCAGGGGCGTGTCGTGGTGGATCGCGACCACGGTGGTGGCCAGGAACAGCACGATGAAGCCGGTGTACACGAGCGTGTGGAAGACGCCCGCGTAGCGGCTCTTGATCGTGCGCCCCTGGCCCACGGCGTTCCTGAGGAAGAGCTGCAGGCGCTCGCCCGGCCGGTCGAACCGGATCGCCGCCTGGCCATGCCGCCATCGCCGGATCTTGAGCCAGAAGCCCCAGCCGAAGACCGCCAGCGTGGGGACCATCAGCACGTACACCAACCAGGTGTACTCGATGTTCCAGAAGACCTCTCGGGTTGCCTGCGTGGGGTCCATGAAGGGCACTGTACCGCCGACTCGAAACATCCGGCAATGCCGGTCAGTCTCCGGGCCGGCTTAACCTCTTGTTCATGAGTAACTTACAGTGACTCAGGGGCGCGCACCGTATACGGTGCGGAACGGCTGTAAGTTACTGATATCAAAGGGTTTACAAGGTATTGGGATGGTTGCTTTCCGCAGAGTTTTCCGCAGATTCTGCGGACCTCGGGCGCCGCGTGGCCGCCTTCAGGGCGTCGCCGGGCGGGGATAGCCCAGCTCGGTGAGGGTCTGCTCGATCTCGTCGAGAATCGCCGGATCGTCGATCGTCGGCGGCACCGTGTAAGGCTCGCCATCGGCGATTCGCCGCATCGTTCCCCGGAGCACCTTGCCGGACCTCGTTTTCGGCAGGCGTTCGACGACTGCCGCGACCTTGAACGATGCGACGGGACCGAGCTGATCGCGCACGCTCTGCACCAGTTCCGGAACGATCTCGGCCTCGGTGCGGCTCGATCCCGCGTACAGCACCGCCAGCCCCAGGGGCACCTGGCCCTTGAGCGAGTCGGCTACTCCGATGACGGCGCATTCGGCGACGTCGCGGTGGGAAGCCAGGATCTCCTCCATGGCGCCGGTCGACAGGCGGTGACCGGCGACATTGATCAGGTCGTCCGTCCGGCTCATGATGTAGAGGTAGCCATCGTCGTCGAGGTGACCCGCGTCGCCTGTCTGGTAGTAGCCGTCGTACTCGCGGAGATAGGACTCGACGTAGCCCTCGTCGTTCCGCCACAGGGTCGGCAGGCAGCCGGGCGGCAACGGCAGGCGCAGCGCGATCGCGCCGTTCTCGCCGGGCGGCACTTCCCGGCTCGATCCGGGGGTCCCGGCGTCGTCGTGGTCGAGAATCCGCACGTCGTAGCCGGGCACGACCTTGGTCGGGGAGCCATGCTTGACCGGCAGGGCGCCCAGACCGACGCAGTTGGCGGCGATCGCCCAGCCGGTTTCGGTCTGCCACCAGTGGTCGATGACCGGCACGCCGAGCTTGTCCTCGGCCCATTGCACCGTGTCCGGATCGGCCCGTTCTCCGGCCAGGAACAGGGTGCGCAGGCAGCTCAGATCGAACTTCCCGATCAGTTCGCCGCGCGGGTCCTCCCGCTTGATCGCGCGAAACGCCGTCGGCGCCGTGAACAGCGCCGAGACGTCGTGTTCGGAGATCACCCGCCAGAAGGCGCTGGCGTCGGGCGTGCCGACCGGCTTCCCCTCGTAGAGCACCGTGGTGCAGCCGTGGATCAGCGGCGCGTAGACGATGTAGGAGTGTCCGACCACCCAGCCGATGTCCGACGCGGCCCAGTAGACCTCGCCGGGCGACACGCCGTACACGTTGCCCATGCTCCAGTCGAGGGCGACCAGGTGGCCTCCGTTGTCCCGGACGACGCCCTTGGGGACGCCGGTCGTGCCGGAGGTGTACAGGATGTAGAGCGGGTCGGTGGCCTGGACCGGAACGCAGTCGACCGGCTCGGCCACGGCCATCGCGTCGTGCCAGTCGCGGTCGGCGGGGCCGAGTTCGGCGGTGTGCTGGGGGCGCTGGAGCATGACGGTCGCGACGGGCTTGTGGGCCGACATCGCGATCGCCTCGTCGAGGAGAGGTTTGTACTCGACGATGCGGGCCGTTTCGATGCCGCAGGAGGCGGCAAGGACGACCTTCGGCCTGGCGTCCTCGATCCGGGTGGCGAGTTCCCTGGCCGCGAAGCCGCCGAAGACCACGGAGTGGACGGCGCCGAGGCGGGCGCAGGCGAGCATGGCGACGGCCGCCTCCGGCACCATCGGCATGTAGATCAGGACCCGGTCGCCAGTCTCGACATCGAGGTTGCGCAACACGCCGGCGAGCCGCGCGGTCTGCTCCCGCAGATCCAAGTACGAGAGGATGCGCTCCGTGCCCGTGACGGGACTGTCGTGGATCAGCGCCGGCTGGTTGCCCCGTCCCGCCTCGACATGCCGGTCGACCGCGTTGTAGCAGGTGTTGACCTCCGCTCCGGCGAACCAGCGGAAGAACGGCGGGTTCGCATCGTCCAGCACGCGGTCCCAGCGCCGGTGCCAGGAGATCGCCTCGGCGGCCTCGGCCCAGAAACCCTCCGGGTCGGTTCGGGCCCGATGCAGCGTCTGTTCGTAGCGGGTGCTCACGGCCGGCCGCTGCGGACGTCCTCCCAGATCCCGACGTCGAACTGGCCGAGTGAGTTCGCCGCGCCGCGGAACATCGCGTTCGTGTTGAACTCCATCGCGATCGAGCCGTCCCTGCCGACGGCGATGATGCCGCCGTCACCGGGCTTCAACGTCTCGCGGATCACCTTGCGCGCCGCGTCTTCGACGGAGAGCCCGGCGTACTCGATGAGCGCCGAGACGTCGTAGGCCACGGTGTGGCGGATGAACTCCTCGCCCCGGCCGGTGCAGGAGATCGCCGCCGTCTCGTTGTTCGCGTAGGTGCCCGCTCCGATGACGGGCACGTCGCCGACGCGGCCGATCTGTTTGTACATCGTGCCGCCGGTCGAGGTGGCCGCCGCCAGGTTGCCGTAGCGGTCCATGGCCACGGCGCCGACGGTGCCGAGATGGGAGGCGCCGCCCTGGTCAGGTACGGGGCCCGCGTTGCCGGTGTAGTCGCCGTCGGGACTCGGAGCTCCGTCACCTTCCGAACTGCCGCCTCTCCGCTGGCTCCGGATCTCGCGATACCGCTCCAGCTGGGGCTCGGTCGTGAAGTAGGCCTGGACGTTCCGGCGCACGCCGGCGTTGACCGCGAAGTTGTCGGCGCCCTGGCCGCTCAGGAGAACGTGGGGCGTGTCCTCCATGACGCTGCGGGCCAGTCGCACCGGATTGCGCACGTTCTTCACGCCGGCGACAGCGCCGCAGGCGAGGGTGCGGCCGTCCATGATCGCGGCGTCCAGTTCGTGAGTGCCGATGGATGTGAACACGGAGCCTCGTCCGGCGTTGAAGCGCGGGTCGTCCTCCAGCGCCGCGACCACCTCTTCGACCACGCGCAGGCTCGCTTCACCCGCCGCCAACTGCTCGCTGCCCAGCGACAGCACATCGCGCAGCGCCTGGTAGTAGTCCTCGGCGTCCGTCGTGTCGCGACGGGCGCTGCCCGCGCCTCCATGGATGGCGAGCGACCACTCGGGGGTCGGCGCTGCTTCGACCTCGGTTTGGGTTTCCTGGCTCAAGTCCTGTTGCCCTTCCCCGTTCGCTCCGGGTTCAGCCGTCCTGCGTTCCGCCAGACCGCACGATGCCAGTCCCATGGCCAGGACCGCGCAGGCGGCCACCGGGAGAGTCGGGGAACACAGTCGAGAGCCGTTCACCATGTGCAGGCCCCCTGGTCGTTGGAGGCCTGTCAAGGGCGTCTACCAGGGGGCGCCGGCCGGAACCGGAGCGGTGGACGTTAGCACGGCGGTCACCGGTGCCGGTGGGGCATAATGCGCGCTCGGTGGCCAACACGAAACGTCTGTCGGACTACGAAGACGAGCGGGACCAGGACGCCTTCTGGGAGGCGATTCGTCCTGCGGACGAGCCTCTGCGGCATCGCTGGTTCCTGCCCGCGGTCATCCTGATCCTCGCCGTCAGCGTGCCGTGGTACCTGCCGCCGTCGGTGGGTGGCCGGCTGGCGGCCGGCCTGCCCGTCTGGACCTGGATCACGATCGTCTGCGGCCTGGCCCTGGCGGTGATCACGGCTTTCGCCTCGTTGCGCCTGTGGCGGGACGGCGCCGACGAAGACGGCGACGCCGCGAGCGACGTGGCGTCGCCGGCGGCGTCCGGAGAGAACCCGTGAACACGTCCGTCCCCGAAGTGACCTTCGGGCCGGGCGCGCTGGCTGTCCTCGGCGGCTACCTCGTCGTCATGCTCGGCCTCGGCCTGCTCGGCCGCCTGAAGCAGAAGGAACGCTCGCTGCGGGATTTCTACCTCGGCGGCTCGACCTTCGGCTTCGCGGTGCTGTTCCTCACCCTCTTCGCGACCCAGTACAGCGGCAACACGCTGCTCGGCTTCGCCGGCCGCTCCTACGTTCAGGGGGCGACCTACATCGTCAGCGTGACCTTCATGGTCCTCGTCATCACGGTGTTCATGATCTACGCGCCGCGTCTGTTCCGCCTCGCCCGGCGTTTCGGCTACATCACGCCGACGGACTTCGTGTACCACCGCTTCGGCTCCCATGCGCTGCGCGTCCTGTGCGTCGTGCTGCTCTGCTGGGGGCTGGCGAACTACGTGCTCGAGCAACTCGTGGCGATGGGGCACGGCGTCGAGGCGATCAGCGGCGGCCGCATGAGCTTCATGCAGGGCGTGCTGCTGCTGGTCGGCGTGATGCTGATCTACGAGTCCCTCGGAGGCATGCGGGCGGTCGCCTGGACCGATGCGGTCCAGGGTTCCCTGCTGCTCTGCGGCTGCGCGGTGATTCTCTACACGCTCGTGACCGCGGACGGCGGGCTTGCCGCCGCATCGGAGGGGATTCGCGCCACCGCGCCGGAGAGGCTCGACGCGCCGGACGCCCGCGGTCTGCGGACCTGGGTCAGCACGCTCCTCATGCTCGGTCTCGGCGTCGCGCTGTACCCCCACGCGATCCAGCGCATCTTCGCGGCGAAAGGCGAGAAGAGCCTGCGACGATCGCTGGCGGCGATGGGCTTCATGCCGCTGGGCACGACCCTGCTTGCCTTCCTCATCGGCTTCATCGCGCTGAGCCGGTTCCCGGGACTCTCGCAGCTCGAGAGCGACAAGGTCACGATCTACGTCCTGGGCGGCCTGATCGACCGTTCGCCGGTCATGTACTGGCTCATCGTCATGGTGTTCGCGGCGGTGGTGGCGGCGATCATGTCGACTGCGGATTCGGCCCTCCTGTCGATCGGGTCCATGTTCACGAAGGACATCTACAAGAGCTACTTCCGCCGCGAGGCGTCGGCCCGCGAGATGCTGATCGTCGGCAAGACCTTCGCCTGGGGCATCATGGCGATTTTGATCCTGATGGCCTGGGTGTCGCTGGAGACGGAGAGCTCGATCTGGGTGCTGATCGAGTTGAAGCTCGAGTTCATGGTCCAGCTCTCGCCGGTCTTCATGCTCGGCGTCTACTGGCGGCGGATGCCGGCTTCGGCCGTTCTGACCGGCATGGTGCTGGGCACCTTTCTCACCCTGGTCATCTGGTGCGGCGCCGCCTTCGACGTCTGGGCGACCCGCAGTCCGTGGGGAGTGGGCGCCGGCGTCTGGGGCCTGCTCGTGAACTACGGCATCTGCGTCGGCTGGACGGTGCTTCGCCCGGCAAAGCTCCCGGCGACCGTCCCGGCGTGAGGATCTCTCCGGCGTGAAGGGGGCGATGCGCAGGCGCCGCGTGTTCTCCGGCATTCAACCCTCCGGTGTGCTGCACCTGGGGAACTACCTGGGCGCGGTGAAGCACTGGGCCGCGCGCCAGGACGACCGCGAGAACTTCATCTGCGTCGTGGATCTCCATGCGATCACGGTGCGCCAGGATCCGGAGGCGCTCCGCGCGGGCACCCGCGAGCTGACGGCGATGCTGTTCGCCTGCGGCATCGATCCGGAGCGCACGACCCTGTTCGTCCAGAGCCACGTGCGCGCGCACGCCGAGGCTGCCTGGATCCTGGGATGCGCCACACCGATCGGCTGGCTCGAGCGGATGACGCAGTTCAAGGCGAAGTCGGAACGCCAGGGGGGCCGCGAGCGGATCGGCGTCGGTCTGTTCACCTACCCGGTACTCCAGGCGGCCGACATCCTCCTCTATGACGCCGACGAGGTGCCGGTCGGGGAGGACCAGAAGCAGCACGTCGAGCTGGCCCGCGACATCGCGGGGCGCTTCAACCACATCTATGGGGAGACGTTCGTCCTGCCAGAGGCGGTCATCCCGACCGCGGGAGCCCGGGTAATGGCGCTCGACGATCCGACCGTCAAGATGTCGAAGAGCGAGACCGCGGGGCGTGGCCATGCCGTCCGCCTCACCGACACGGACGACGAGATCAGACGTTCGCTCAAGCGGGCGGTCACCGACTCGGGGCGCGAGATCGGGTTCAGCGACGATCCGGCCAGGGCGGGTGTCAACAACCTGCTCCTGATCTACCAGGCGACTACGGATCGCAGCGACGACGAGGTCCTGGCCGACTTCGGCGGGGCTCGCGGCTATGGCGATCTGAAGATGGGGGTCGCGGAAGCGGTGATCGAGGTGGTGTCGCCGATCAGGAGGCGCTACGACGAGCTGATGGCCGCGCCGGAGGAACTGGACCGCCTGCTCGCCATCGGCGCGGAGCGCGCGCGGGAAGTCGCCGAGCCGAAGGCGGCGGAAATCCGCCGGTTGGTTGGCTTTGCCTGAGCGGCGTCAGGAGTGCGCGCGGATCAGCTTCTCGATCCGCTCCATGCCGCGCTCCAGGGTGTCCATCGACGGACCGAAGCTGAGCCGACAGTAGCTGTGGTAGCGCGCGTTGCGGCGCCGCTGCCCCGGATTCACGTCGAAGAAGACGCCCGGAACCGTGATGACCTGGACCTGGAGCAGCGCCTTGAAGAACTCGATGCCGTCGTTCAGCGGCGCCGGCAGGCCGGTCAGGTTGCCCCAGACGTAGAAGGCGCCGCTGGGCTCGTGCTCAACCTCGATGCCGAGGCCGCGCAACCGGTCGACGAGGAACCTGCGCTTGCGGGCGAATTCGGTCTGGATCGCCCGCGTTTCCTGCAGCACGAGTTCCGGCTCGAGCAGCGGCACGGCGGCTTCCTGGAAGGGGTGGTTGCCGCCTCCGTCCAGGAAGGAGCCCGCGCTCGTCACCCGGTCGATCACGCTCACCGGCCCGACGATCCAGGACACCCGCCAGCCCGGATAGCGCCAGTTCTTCGTCAGTCCGTCGACCAGGATCACGGGGTCGCGGTTCACGTCGTCGACGTGCGCGGCCGCCGAGACCATCCTCGCGGTGTCGGCGATCTGGGTACAGGAGTCGGGCGCCGGCGTGTAGATGTAGTGCGAGTAGAACTCGTCGAGGATGAAGGTGCAGGCGTTGTCGCGTGCGACGTCGACCCACTCAGCCAGAAGATCGCCCTCGACTACTTGACCCGTGGGGTTGCAGGGGTTGCTGCACCAGAGCGCGGAAAGGCCGCGGCCGACGATCTCCTTCTCGAGCAGCCGCCGCGAGGCGCGGTAGCCGTGGGCCGCGTCGAGCAGGATGGGGATCGGAATGAAGCCCTTGAAGGCGGTCAGGAGCTCTTCATAGGCGGTGTAGTCGGGGATGAAGTGGCCGAGGTTCATCTCGCCCATCGCCGCCGCGATCCGGGTCATGGCCGGCCTGCCGCCGGGCGCGATGCTCACGTTGTCCCGCGTGTACTGCGAGCGCTTACTGCGGCGGTAGAGGAAGTTGTAGAGATCGGCGACCCGCTCGCGCAGCTCGTCGATGCCGTCGACCGGCGCGTAGGTCTGGCGGCGCGGGTCGATGTGGAGTTCGTCGCGGCGGGGCGGCGCGCCCGGCAGTGGGCCGACCTCGGGGGATCCCTGGCCGAGGTTGTACCAGGTGCGGCCGTCGGCGCCGTGGCCGGCGGCCGCCGCGCGGTGCATCACGTAGATGACGCCGGTCCTAGGCACGCGGCGGAAGCCGGGCGTCTCGGGGCCGGTATCGGTGCCGGTGGCCGTTGGTGTCACTTCCTCTATCATCTTCGGCCGATGGAGCTTATTCGAGTGCGCCCGGCGTCGCGAGGGGCTAGTTCCGGGGGCCGTTCGTGACCCTCGACCCGGTGCTGAGTCATCTGCTTGGCGCTGAGCCCGCGCCGCTTGCCGCAGGCGACGATCCGGCCGGCTGGTACCGGTCGTTTCACGAGAAGGTGCTGCCGCCGTGGCAGGCGCGCGCGAACGGCGACGCCGACGCTCCCGGCCGCGATCACTTCGCCCACGGTCTGCTCGGCGGTTTCGTCGCCGATCGTCCGGCCTGGGCGATGGTGGCGGGGCATCAGGCGGCGGTGAGGCGCCTCGCCTGGGAACGTGGCGGCCAGGAGCTGGTCCCCAACGGCGGTATCGTCGCCTTCTGTGCCAGCGAGGAGGGCGGAGCGCATCCGCGGGCCGTCCACTCCTCGCTCAGGAAGGCGCTCGACGGCGGATTCCGCCTCGACGGTCAGAAGCGATGGGCCACCCTGGCGCCGTCCGCGGCCGCGCTGCTGGTCATCGCCTCCGTGGGCCGTGACGGCGAGCGCAATCGCCTGCGGGCGCTGTGCGTGCCGAGCGACAGGAGCGGGATCGGTATCTCGCCAATGGATCTCGGCGACCGGAAGCCGTCGAATCCCGAGGTACGGCACGCGGTCGTCGAGCTGACCGCCGTTCCGGTTGCGGCCGGCGAGGTGATGGACGGCGACGGCTACACGGACGCGATCAAGCCCTTCCGGACGATAGAGGACCTGTACATCGGCGCCGCGACGACCGCGTACAACCTGGCGCTCGCGCGGCGGTCGGGATGGCCCGAAGCCGCGGTCGAGGATCTGCTGCTTCTTCTCGCTGCCGCCGGCGCGCTGGCCTTCGGCCCGCTGGACGAGCCCGCCGCGCACCTGGGGGTCGCCGCCCTGTCCCGCGCGACGGCTCGCGTTCGCGCCGACCACGCGGAGCACTGGGCACTCGTGGACGAGGCCGCGGCCGCGGCCTGGCGGCGCGCCGCCGGTGGGGGCGGGGTCGCCGCGCGCGCCAAGGAACTCCGGCGGCAGGGCGCCTGGGCGCGACTCGCCGCGTCGTCGACCTGAGCCCGGCCGTGCTCGACCGCATTCGCAGCTTCTTCGGTGAACAGATCGACCCCGAGCGGTCGGATGATCCGGACGCGCGCCTGCGGCTGGCGGCGGCGGCCCTGATGGTCGAGGTGATGCGCGCCGACTTCGATGCCGCGGAGGAGGAGAAGGAGGCCGTGCTGGCCGGCGTCAGACGTCATCTCGGGCTCTCCGAGCAACAGACCGGCGAGCTGGTGGAGTTGGCCGAATCGGAAACCGAGGGCTCCGTCTGCCTGTACGAGTTCACCCGGCTGATCCACGAGTCCTTCGACAACGCGCGCAAGGGCCGGCTCATCGAGGAGCTGTGGCGGGTGGCGTTCGCCGACCGCGTGCTCGAAGCGCAGGAGGAGTTTCTGATCCGGAAGATCGCGAGGCTTCTGCACCTCCCGCACGGCGACTTCATCGCCGCCAGGCAACGGGCGCGGAGCCGCGTCCAGGAAGGCGCCGGACGATGACGACGACGGCGACTCCGGCGGCATCGCACCCACCCGACCTGCATCCGATCGAGGCGAGCGCGCTGCAGGCGCGCCGCGAACGGGTCTTCCTCATCCTGGCGGGATTGTTCCTGGGTTCGATGACGATGCTGAACATCCTGGGCGTGACGCGGTTCCTGGACCTGAGCTTCACCGTCTTCGGTCTGCGCGTGCCGATGCCGCTGGCGATCGGCGTGCTGCCCTACCCGCTGACGTTTCTGTGCACGGACTTCATCTCCGAGATCTACGGCCGCAAGCGGGCGAACTTCCTGGTCTGGGTCGGCTTCCTCGTCAACCTCTGGCTCGCCGTCATCCTCTGGCTGGGCGGCGCGCTGCCCGGGTTCGACGCCCCGGTGCCGGGCCCGGATGGCCGGCTGCCGATCTTCTTCGAGATCCGGACGATGACGCTGGGCGTGATCGCGGCGTCGATGATCGCCTACCTGAGCGCGCAGCTTTGCGACGTCTGGGTGTTCCACTTCTGGAAGCGCCTGACCAAGGGACGGCACCTGTGGCTGCGGAACAACGGGTCCACCGTGGTCAGCCAGTTCGTCGACTCGTTCTCCGTCATCACGATCACGCACTTCGCCGCGGGTGCAATTCCCGTCGAGACCGGAGAGCCGATCTGGCCGCAGTTGTGGGTCTTCATCGGCACGGCCTACGTGTTCAAGTTCGGGGCGGCCGCGGTCGATACGCTGCCGTTCTACCTGGGCACCCGCTGGTTGCGCAGGTATCTCCAGATAGAGGAAGGTTAGGATTCACGGCCTTTCGTGAGCGGTGGAGCGATGAGCAACGCAGCGGACAACTGGAACCCGACCTCCTGGCGGAGCGCCGATGTGCGCCAGCAGCCGACGTACGCCGACCAGGAGGCGCTTCAGGCGGCGGCCGTCAGGCTTGCCGCGCTGCCGCCGCTCGTCACCTCCTGGGAGGTCGAGACGCTGAAGGGGCAGTTGGCCTCCGCGGCGCGCGGCGAGCGCTTCGTCCTCCAGGGCGGGGACTGCGCGGAGAGCTTCGCCGAATGCACGTCGGACTCGATCACGGCGAAGCTCAAGATCCTGCTCCAGATGAGCCTGGTCCTGACCCACAGCCTGAAGAAGCGCGTGATCCGCATCGGCCGCTTCGCGGGCCAGTACGCCAAGCCGCGGTCGTCCGATACGGAGACCCGAAGCGGAGAGACCCTGCCGTCGTACCGAGGCGACCTGGTCAACTCGCTCGACTTCAACGCCGCCGCGCGCGAGCCGGACCCGCTCAACCTCCTTCGCGGCTACAACCGCTCGGCGCTGACTCTGAACTTCATCCGGGGCCTGATCGACGGCGGCTTCGCCGACCTGCACCACCCGGAGTACTGGAACCTCGACTTCGTGGGCCACTCGCAGAACGCTGCCGAGTACCAGCGCCGGGTCGAGTCGATCGCCGATTCGCTGAAGTTCATGGAGACCCTTTCCGGTGTCGAGGTCGGCCAGATCGACCGGGTCGATTTCTACGCCAGCCACGAAGCCCTGCACCTCGTCTACGAGCAGGCGCAGACCCGGACGGTGCCGCGGCGGGAGGGTTGGTACAACCTGTCGACCCACCTGCCCTGGATCGGGCTGCGGACGGCGTTCCCGGGCTCGGCCCACATCGAGTACGCGCGCGGCATTCGGAATCCCCTGGGCGTCAAGGTGGGGACCGGCATGGCTCCCAGGGACGTGGCGAATCTGGTCGACGTGCTGAATCCCGGCGGCGAGGAGGGACGGCTCGCGCTGATCCATCGCTGCGGCGCCGAGAACGTCGGTCGGGAGTTGCCGCCGATCATCGAAGCGGTGTCGGCCACCGGCAAGCCGGTGCTCTGGATCTGCGATCCGATGCACGGGAACACGAAGGGCACGTCCGACGGCATGAAGACGAGGGACTTCAACGCCATCCTGTCGGAGCTGGAGCAGGCTTTCGACATCCACGCCGACCACGGCACGATTCTGGGGGGCGTCCATTTCGAACTCACCGGCGAGGACGTCACCGAGTGCACCGGCGGCGCCCGTGGCCTCGACGAGCGGGGACTACGCCGGGCATACCGTTCCCAGGTCGATCCACGGTTGAACTATGAGCAGGCTCTGGAGATGGCCCTGCTGGTGGCGCGCAAGGGGGCCCAGACTTCTTGAGGGTTGCCGCGGCCTGAGGGGTTACTATTGCGGCGCCCTTTGCGAAGGAGCGCCTAGCATCCATGTCCCCGGCTAGCCAGAGTTTCCGCTTCCGCGAGTCCCGCCGCCTGCTCCGGGAGGTGCCGGTGCGTCTGTCTGTGTCCGGCGAGGATGGCGAACTCGTCGCCCAGACGCGCGACATCGCGATCGGCGGCATGTTCGTGGCTACCTCGGACGTCCGTCCGGTGGGTACCGGCGCGGCGTTCGTGCTGGAGCTGGGGTCGGGGGACGCTCCCGACACGGTCCAGGGCGATGCCGCGGTGGTCTGGGTGCGCGAGGCGCCGGGAGGCGCCGATCAGCCGGCGGGTATGGGCATGCAGTTCACGCGCGTGGAGCCGCCGGGAGAGGAACGGTTGGCGATGCTGTTCTCCGAACCGCCGGACGAAACCGCCGGTTCGGACGCGCCCGCGGCAGCGCCTTCACCTGTAGCCGAGGAAGTGGAGAAAGACGTGGCGGAAGAGACCGAGGCGGAGGAGACCGAGGCGGAGGACGACACAGTGGACGAGGCCGGCGAGGGGATCGAAGAGCCGGCAGAGCCCGCGGTCGAGAACGAGGCCCAGGCGGCGGAGCCAGTCGATCCCGGAGAGGCCGCGGAAGAGCCTCTTCCGGACGAGGCGGCATCCCCTGAGGAGCCGGCGACCGGGGACGGCGAAGTCGGCGATACGCGCGCCGAGCTGTTCGGCGATCTCGCCGGTGACCAGGACGACTGGATGAACCGGGAGTCCGAGCGACCTTCCTGGGTCTGGCCGACGGTGGCCGGGGTCATCCTCGTCGGCCTCCTGCTGATCTTCGTGGGTAGGCCGCTGATGCGGCTCGTCGGCATCGGTGGAGACGGCGCCGAAGAGCAGCCGGCCCCCGTGCCGCAGAGCTTCGAGGTGGCAGCGCCGGTCGAAGAACCGGCTCGGCCCGTGGATCCGCCCGCGGCCGCTCAGCCTTCCGCCGAGTCCGTGCCGGGCCCGGCCGCCGCCGAGGTTCCTGAGCGGGCAACTCCGTCCCCCGAGCGGGCAGCCCCGCCTCCCGAGCAGGCAGCCTCGCCTCCCGAGCGGGCAGCCCCGCCTCCCGAGCCGGCGGCTTCATCTCCCGAGCCGGTTGTCCGGCCGCGCCCTCCGGCGCCTGCACAGTCGAGTCCGGCGCCGAGCGCACGGCCCGTCAACGCGACCGCGCTTCGCGCCATCAGCGCCTCGGTGCAGGATGACCGGACGTTGGTCGAGATCACGGGCAATGCGCCATTCGAGCGCCACCATGTGATGCTGCTTGAAGCACCGCCGCGGCTGCTCGTGCGGCTCGTCGGCGTGCAGCGCGACTACGACGCGAGCGCGGTGAGCGCGCCCCGGTTGCGTGGCGTACGCACCGGCGTTCATGGCAGGGGAGCGACCCGGAACCTGCACGTGGTGCTCGATCTCGCGTCGCCCGACATCGTGGCGAGGGTCGAGCGGCGCGGCGACCGGGTCGTCGTCCACCTCTCGGATTGACCCTGGCGGAGTCCGCCGGAAGAGACAGCTCGCGGCGGACCGCAGGCGGTGCGGCGCGTGTCGGGATCGGCATGTTGGCCAGCCGTGTGCTTGGCCTGGTCCGGGAGGCCGTTGTCGCGAGTCTCGCCGGAGCCAGCGCTCTGGCGGACGTCGTCTCCGCTGCGTTCCGCGCGCCCAATGCGCTCCAGAACCTGCTCGGAGACCAGGCGCTCTCGGCGTCCTTCATTCCGGTCTACAGCCGGTTGCTCGGTGAGGGCCGGCGGCGCGATGCCGGCGCGCTGGCGGGCGCCGTCTTCGGGCTTCTGTTTGCCGTCATGGCGGCCCTCAGCCTTCTCGGCGTGCTTCTGGCCCCCTGGCTGGTCAGGCTGTTCTTCCCCGGCTTCGCCGGCGACGCCGAGGCGGTTGCGGCCGGGGAAGCGATCGTCGACCGCCTGGCGTTGACCACGAGCGCGGTTCGCATCACCTTCCCGATGGTGGCCGCGATCACGCTCTCGGCGTGGTGTCTCGGCATCCTGAACAGCCACCGTCGTTTCCTGCTCCCCTACCTCGCGCCCTGCTTCTGGAACGCCAGCGTGATCGCCGTACTGTTGTTCGTCGCCGCGCGGGTGACCGGAGGTGAAGCGGACCGGGTGGAAGAACTGGCGCTAGCCGCCTGTTGGGGCGGCCTGCTCGGCGGTCTGCTCCAGTTCGCGGTGCAGTTGCCGTCGGTGCTGCGCGCGACCGGTGGGCTGCGTCCGTCGTTCAGCCTGCGGGCGCCGGGCGTGCGGAAGACGCTGAGCCGGCTCTGGCCGGCGATCGCCGGCCGCGGCGCCGGCCAGCTCGGTGGCTATGTCGACAGCCTTCTGGCCTCTCTGCTGGCCGAGGGAGCGCTTGCCGTCGTGAACTGGGGCCAGCGGCTGTACCTGCTACCCATCTCGCTGTTCGGCGTTTCGGTGGCGGCGGCGGAACTGCCGGAGTTGGCGCGGCTCGACGGGGACGAGGAGGAGCGGTCGAAGGCGGCGGCTGACCGTGCCGAAAGGGCCGTGGCCGCGATGTCCTTCCTCGTCTCGCCGACGCTGGTTGGGTATCTGGCGTTGGGCATGGGAATCGTCGGCGCCGTCTATCGACACGGTTCCTTCGATCTCGACGACAACTGGCTCGTGTACCTGGTGCTGGCCGCCTACTCGTTGGGCCTGCTGGCGTCGAGTGCTTCGCGGTTGCTGCAGAGCGTGTTCTTCTCGTTCGGCGATACCCGAAGCCCTGCCCGGATCGTCCTGGTGCGCCTTGCGATCGCGGCCGGACTCGGCGCGGGGCTGATGACGATCTTGGATCGCGTCGCCGTGGCCGACCTGCGGTTGCCTGGCTGGCTGGGGCCTGCGGTCGCGGTGGTCCCGGACGGCCTGCGTCTGGGCGCCGTGGGACTGGCTCTGGGCTCCGCGGTCGGCAGTTGGTTCGAGCTGGCCCTGCTGCTTCGCGGCTTGCGTCGCCGGAGTGCTCCGGTGAGGCCGTGGCGGGCATGGGGTCGGCATCTGCCTCTCGCGGTGCTCTGCCTTGCTCCCTGGGCGGCGACGCAGACCCTGGTGCCGGGTCCGCCCTGGATCGCCGGCGTCGTCCCGGTCATCGGCTTCGCCGCCACGTATCTGGTAGCCGCCAACGCGTTCAAGGTGCCGGAGGCGCTGGCTCTGCGGCGCTGGTTGCTCGAAACCCGGCGCCGGCCCTCGACGTAGTCAGGATCAGGCAAGAGGAGTGGCGAGATGGAGATTCTGCTCAGCGTCGGTCTTGGCATCGGGTTGGCGGCGGCGTGCGGCTTCCGGGTGTTTCTGCCCGTCCTGGTCATGGGCGTCGCGGCCCGGGCTGGCGCACTCGATCTGGCTGAGGGCTTCGAATGGATGGCGGGAACCCCGGCCCTGCTTGCTCTGGGGGTCGCCGCGATCTGCGAGGTGGGCGCCTACTACATTCCCTGGCTCGACAACGTCCTCGACGTAGCTGCGATGCCGGCCGCGGTGACCGCCGGCGTCGTCGTGGCTGCGGCGAACATCGAGACCGCAACGCCCCTGGTTGGCTGGGCTCTCGCGGCAGTGGCCGGCGGGACGGCGGCGGCAGTTGTCCAGACCGGGACGACGCTCCTGAGGGGAGCCTCCACGATGGCGACGGCGGGGATCGGCAATCCTTTGGTGTCGACCGGAGAGGCAGGATCGGCGGCCGGCCTGTCGCTCCTGGCGATCACGATGCCCGTGCTTGCTCTGGCCGCGGTGGCGCTCCTGGTCGCGGTGGTCAGTGTCCGCCTCCTGCGGCGGCGGGTGCTCAAGGCGCGGCGCGCCGAGTCCTGACGCAAATCGATCCTCCGGGGGGCGCTCCGCTGAGGGGGCACGGCCGGCCGTTGGGTGTGCGGGAATCCTGAGGCATCCGTGCCGGTTGGTGAATCAACGGCGCTAAGATGGGCCCGGGCGCCGATGGAGGGTGTGACCGCTGTGACTTCGGGGAACATCGAGCCGCGAGTCGGGCGCCGTTGGTTGAACCGGCTGGCTATGGCGGCGTTTCTGCCTGCGTTGGTTCTGGCGTGCGCCTCGACCGGGGTGCGCGAGACGGGCGAGAACGCGTTGCTGCGTGAACTCGAGCATCGCGAAGTCAGGCATGCCCTGGTGCCGTTCGCGCTGAACGACGAAATGGCCGTCTGGGTTCACGAAGCGGTGGGCGCGACCGAGCGGGACAAGCGTCTCGATCGGCTGATCGAGGCGGTGACCGAGACGTCCATGCTCGGCGTGGAGTACAAGGCCGGGCGTACCGGATCCGCGGTGGAGGTGTTCGAGACCCGGACCGCGAACTGCCTGGCATTCACCCAGATGTTCGTCGGCATGGCCAGGGAGCTCGATCTCGCCGCCTACTTCGTCGAGGTGTCGCACGTCGAGAACTTCGAGCGCGAGGGCGACCTGATCGTTATCTCCGACCACGTGGCCGTGGGGTTCGGGCCGAGGCACGCGATGCGGCTCATCGACTTCGGCCTGCGCGAGGACGAGCGGGGCTTCAGGGTCACGCCGATCAGCGATCTCACGGCGACCGCCCTCTACTACTCGAACCGGGGCGCCGAGGCGCTGCGGGCGGAGCGCCTCGACGAAGCCGTTGCCTGGCTCGAGGACGCTGTCCGCATCGACCCGGAACTGGCGTCCGCCTGGGCCAACCTGGGAGTGGCCCAGCGCCGGAGTGGCCGGACCGGTCAGGTGGAGCAGAGCTACCGGCAAGCCCTGGTCGTCGATCCGGGGCTCAGCTCGGCCCTGGTCAACCTGGCCGTGTTGCTGCGGCTGAACGGGCGAACGGAGGAGGCGGACGACCTGCTGTTGATGGCGGACGTCAAGCGCAACCGCAACCCGTTCACGTACATCGCCCTTGGCGATCTGAGTTTGCGGTACGGGCGCCTGGACGAGGCGGAGCGCTTCTACAGCAGGGCGCGGCGGCTTGGCCCCGACGAGGCGGCGCCGGCGGCGGCTCTGGGAGAGGTGCTGCTGCGGCGGGGCGAGCGGAAGGCCGCGGAAAAACTGCTTCGCCGCGCGCAGCGGCTGGAACCCGGCGGCGACCGGCGGATCGATCGCCTGGTCCGATTGCTGGCGGCCTCCTAGCGTCGCCGGGCGGCCTCGCGACCGGGTTTCCGCTGTGCCGTCCCTCTGGCAGCTCTGGATCGATACCGGAGGCACGTTCACCGACTGTGTCGCGATTGACCCGAAGGGCTCATCCCGGTGCGTGAAGGTCCTGAGCTCGGGGGCCGTCCGGGCCACGGTGGTCTCGAGTGGCGCGCAAGGGCCCCGGCTCGAGACGCGTTTCGACCTTCCTGAGGGCTTCTTCGCGGGCTACCGTGCGGTGCCCCTTGACGGCGGCGCGTCGGCCCTGGTGGAGCGGTGGTCGGTCGATGGAACCTGCCGGCTCCTGCCAGCGGAGAACGGCGCCGGGATTCCCCTTCTCGAGCCCGGCCAGGTACTGGAGCTCCTCTCGCCGGAAAATGCGCCGATCCTCGCGGCGCGCATTGCAACCGGCAGGGCGCTGCACGAACCGCTGCCGCCGTGCGATCTCCGGCTCGCCACGACACGCGGCACGAACGCCCTGCTCGAGCGGGCGGGATCACGGACCGTGCTCTTCGTCACCGAAGGGTTCGCCGACCTGCTGCTGATCGGCGACCAGGCGCGACCGGACATCTTCGCGCTCGCAGTCGAACGCCCGGCTCCCCTGTACGAACGAGCGGTCGAGGTCGGAGGAAGGCTCGACGCCGAGGGCCGGGAGATCGAGCCGCTCGACGAAGACGGTCTGGGAACCGCCGCCAGCGCCCTCGCCGAAGAGGGCTTTCGCGCTGCGGCCGTGGCGTTGATGCACAGCTACCGGAACCCGGACCACGAGCAGCGTGCCGAGCGCATCCTTCGCTCCGCCGGCTTCCCTACGGTGTCGTGCTCGGCGGAGCTGGCGCCGCTGATCAAGATCGTGCCCCGGGCGCACACGGCCGTGGTCGACGCCTACCTGGGGCGTGCGGTCGGTGGCTACCTGGAGACCACAGGCGCCGCGCTATCCGGAGGTCGCGGGGGGGAAGCAGGGGAGGACGGCGCGGTCGCGCCCCGGGTGATGACCAGCGCCGGCGGACTTGCCGGCTTCTCGAGCTACCGGCCCAAGGACAGCCTGTTGTCGGGTCCTGCCGGGGGCGTCGTGGGTGCGGCCGCGGCGGGCCGCGCGAGTGGCCATGAACGGGTGATCGGGTTCGACATGGGAGGTACCAGCACGGACGTCTCACGCTACGACGGCGACTTCGAGTACAACTTCGAGTTCCGCGTCGGCGACGCGGTCGTCGTGGCGCCGGCGCTGGCGATCGAGACCGTGGCCTCCGGCGGCGGCTCGATTTGCCGGGTGGACCACGGTCAACTCAAGGTCGGGCCGGAGAGCGCCGGGGCGCGTCCCGGACCCGCCTGCTATGGAGCCGGCGGACCGCTCACGATCACCGATGTCAACCTGCTGCTGGGGCGGATCGACCCGACGGCCTTCGGCCTGCCGATCGACGTCGCCGCCGCCGAGAGGCGTGCCGCCGAGGCGCTGGCCGGGCTCGGCGGCGTCGACGAGAACCTCCTCGGGGGGTTCCTCGCGATCGCCAACGAACGGATGGCCGACGCGATTCGCCGCATCTCCATCTCGCGCGGCTACGACCCGACCGACTACGCCCTGGTCAGCTTCGGCGGAGCCGGTGGGCAGCACGCCTGCGCGATCGCCTCGGAACTGGGCATGGAGACGGTCGTCGTGCCCGTCGATACATCGCTGCTCAGCGCCGTCGGGCTTGGCCACGCCGTGCTGGAGCGCTTCGCGCACCGGCAGGTCCTTGAACCGCTCGACGGCGGGGGGGCGGGAGCCGCGGTCGAGCGCCTGGAACGCGAAGCGCTGGGCCGGTTGCTGGAAGAACGTGGCGCGAATCTGGAAGGGGCCGCGGTCCGGCGTCGAATCGTGCGTCTCCGGCTGCTCGGCCAGGAAACGGCGCTGGAAGTGGAACCCGCTTCCGCCGCGGAGGCGGCCTCGACCGAGGTGGTCGCCGGTCTGTTCGCCGACCGCTACCAGGCCGTCTACGGCTATCCGCCCCCGGAACACCCGATCGAGGTCGAGTCGATCCGCGTCCTGGCCTCGACGGCTCCCGCTGCCGCCCGGCTCGATCGGGACGGGACGGCTGCGGGCGACGAAGTCGGAGCCGGTGAGTACCGGGCCTGGTTCGAGGGTTGGCGGACCGCGGCGCTGCTGCGCCGCGAAGACCTCGCGCCGGGTTTCGAACGCTCCGGCCCCTGTCTGGTGCAGGAGAGGCACAGCATCACGGTCGTGGAGCCGGACTGGAGACTGCGGGTCGACGCAGCGCACGCGCTGGTCCTCGACCGGGCGGTGAATAGAACTTCCGGGGCGGAGGGACGTAACTAGGGCCGTTCTCAACTGAGCGCTTGCGGGCTTGGCGTAGAGTTGTCGGTTCCCGCCGTTCAGTCGCCCATGCGTTGCCCATCAGACAAGGTCGCCGGTGCCGGCAAGCCATCCTCCTGGTTCTACGCGACTTGTCTCGCGGCTTGTGGACTGGCCGTCCTCGCCTGGGGTTGCACCCACACGAGTGTGCTGGAGCGCATTCCGGAGGTCGCGGAGCCGCCGGCCGAGTTCGACCTGGTGACTGACCTGGCGCCCGGGACCGGGGCGCCCGGAGCCTGCGGCGCCCTGGGTAATCAGACGCTTCGGGAGCTCCAGGACCGCCTGGCCGGGCAGAGCTTCGACCTGCATGCCGCCTGGAGCCGCTTCGAGGCGGCGGATGCCCGCGCCCGCGAGAGCGGGGCGTACCTGATGCCCCGCCTTGACGCCACGCTGGCGGGGAACGATCTGACCTTCCCGAGCAGTGGGCTCGTCAACGCGTTCCTGTTCCAGGGCGCCGCCTACGACGCGACTCTCGCGGCGAGCTTCGAGGTCGACCTCTGGGGCCGGCTGAGGAATCGCGAGGTGGCCGCGCTGCTCGAAGCCGAGGCCAGCGTCCAGGATCTTCGGTCGCTGGCCATCACCCTGTCGTCGGTTCTGGCGGAGGCCTGGTTCGGCATCGTCGCCGAGCGGGAACTGATCGCCTTGCTCGAGCGCCAGCAGGCGACCTCGGAGCGGTTCCTGGAACTGACGCAGCTCCGCTTCGGCCAGGGGCTGGGCCCGGCTCAGGACATCGGCCGCCAGCGGGAACAGCTACTGAGCCTGCAGGGTCAGATCGAACTGGCGCGGGGCCGTCTCGAGTCGCTCGAGTTCCAGCTCGCCACGCTGCTGGGCAGCGCCGAGCGGAAGACCCCGGCGGTTTCACCGGGTCTCGGTCCACTGCTCGCGGGGAGTGCGCGACCCGACCTGGGCGTGCCCGCGCAGTTGCTGGACCGGCGGCCGGACCTGCAGGCCGCGCTCCGGCGGGTGGAGGCGGCGGACCGGCGGGCGGCAGCCGCGGTCAAGGAGTGGCTTCCGTCGCTGTCGGTGACCGCGCTGCTGTCCGGGCGCGCGCTCGAGATCACCGATGTGCTGAGTGACCTCGTGCGGCAGATCGGCGCCAGCGGAGGGCAGGCGGTCTATGCCTCCGGATCTCGCCGCGCGCGCATCGACCAGGCCTACGCGGCGGCGGAGGAGAGCCTCTACGCCTATGCACAGTCCCTGGTCAGCGCGGTCGGCGAGGTGCAGACGGCGCTCGCGGTCGGCCGGAGCAACCGTGAACTGGTCGCGAACCTGGAGGAGAGGTTGGGAGAAGCGCGCCGGGTCCTGCTCCTGACCAGCGAGTCGTACCGCGAAGGAGCCACGGACTACCTGAACGTGCTGACCGCGCTCCTGTCCCAGCAGGGGCTGGAGCAGGCGCTGGTCGACGCACGACGGCGGCAGCTCGCTAGCCGCCTGCAGCTCTGCCGGGCGCTGGGCTTCGCGCCGGGCACGTCGGTGGAGCGGCTGGCGGCGGGACTCGCCGCGGCGCCCGAAACAAGAGTCGCTGAGGGAGCGTCCTGACAGGCGGAATGCCATGAAGGGTACCCTGATCCGCGTCGGCATCGTGGTGCTGGTCCTGGCGGTCGGCCTGATAGCTGCCAGGGCGATCATTCAGGCCAGGCCCGAGGCCGTCCAGAGGCCGCCGGACGACGCAGGCCTGCTGGTCGAAGTGGCCGAGGTGAGGCGGCTCCCGCGGCGCATCGACATCGAGGCCCAGGGAACGGTGCTTCCGGCCCAGAGGGTCGTCGTTCAACCCCAGGTGAGCGGCCGGATCGCGTTGGTCATGCCGCAGCTCGCACCCGGCACGTTGCTGCGTGAGGGCGACGTCATCTTCGCGATCGAGGACGCCGACTTCAGGCTGGCGGTGGCCCGGGCCACCGCGTCGGTCGCCGAGGCGGCGGCCCAACTGGAGCTCGAGCAGGGCCGGGGCCGGGTCGCCGAGCGGGAGTGGGAGTTGTTCCAGGACGAGCTGGACGTCGAACAGATGGAGGCTTCTCTGGCGCTTCGCGAACCTCAGTTGCGCTCCCGGCTCTCGGCCGTCCACACCGCCCGCGCCGCCCTGGCCCGAGCCAGGCTCGATCTCGAACGCACGGTCGTGCGCAGCCCGTTCAACGCCGTCGTGCTCTCCGAGTCGATCGAGGTCGGGCAGACGGTGACGCCGCAGAGCCAGGCCGTGACGCTGGCGGGCACCGACGCGTTCTGGGTGCGGGCTGCCGTTCGCACCGACGAGCTCGAACAGCTCCGCGTTCCGGGTCTCCACGGTGACGTCGAGGGGTCGCGGGCGCTGGTGCGGCTCGATCCCGAGACCGACTACGTCCTGCCGGGACACATCGTCCGGTTGCTGGGCGACCTGGACACCGCGGGCAGGATGGCCCGGGTCCTGGTGGAGGTCGACGATCCGCTCGGACTCGCGCGCGGCAGTGGCGGTTCAGCCGGGCGGGGACTCCTGCTCCTGGACAGCTATGTCGACCTGCTGCTCGAAGGCGGCACGGTGCGCGACCTGTTCGAAGTGCCTCGGGACTGGCTCCAGGAGGGCGGACACCTCTGGCTGTACAGCGGCGAGCGTCTCGAACGTCGACCGGTCGACGTGGCGTGGCGATTCGAGGACAGCGTCTGCATCGACGCCGGTCTGGCTGAGGGGGAACTCGTGGTGACCAGCCGGATCGCCACCCCGATCGAGGGGATGAAGCTCCGCCTCGGAGCGGGCGCACCGCCGGTGATCGCCGCCGAATTCCTCTCCGCCGCCAGCCGCTGGGACGTGTCGGCCTGGGGCGCCGTGCCGACGGGAGTGGCGCCATGAGCCTGATGTCGCACGACCACGGTCCCGTCGACAGGAAGGGACCGATCGGCTGGATGGCGGCGCATCCGGTCGCGGCGAACCTGCTGATGGGGGTCCTGGTCATCGGCGGCATCCTGTTCGCCTTCGGAACCAAGCGGGAGGTCTTCCCGGAGATCGACATGGACATGGTGACCGTGGTGGTCGCCTACCCGGGGGCCTCGCCCCAGGAGGTCGAGGAGGGCGTCGTCCTGGCGATCGAGGACGAGATCAGCAGCCTCGACGGCATCAAGAAGATCAACTCGATCTCGGTCGAGGGGCTCGGTACGGTGATGGCGGAGCTCCTCACCAGCGCGAACCCGGACCGGACGTACAACGACATCAAGAGCACCGTCGACCGGATCACGTCCTTCCCGCAGGACGCCGAACGCCCCGTCATCTCGCTGGTGACGAACCGCAGACAGGTGCTGTCGCTGCTGGTCCACGGCGACGTGGACCTCAAGTCGCTCGACCGGCTCGCCGAGGAGATCCGGAGCGAGTTGCTCTCCGACGAGCGGATCACCCTGGTGGAGAAGGCGGGCATTCCGCCGCCCGAGATCAGCGTCGAGGTGCCTGCGGACAACCTGCGGCGCTACGGCCTGACGCTGCCGCAGATCTCGACGGCGGTGCGAGCGGCCTCGATCGATCTTCCCGGCGGCTCGGTCAAGACGGAGGGCGGCGAGGTGCTGGTTCGCACGACGGAGCGTCGCGACTTCGGCGAAGAGTTCCGGGACATCACGCTGATCGCGCGAGCCGACGGCACCCGGGTCCGCCTGCGCGATGTCGCCACCGTGGTCGACGGCTTCCGGGAGACGGACGAGGAGCTGTACTACAACGGTCAACCGGCGATCGACCTGCAGGTCTACCGTGTCGGTGAGGAGGTGCCGCTTCAGGTCTCGTCCGCGGTCTACGACCTGGTCGAGCGCCGGCAGGGCACGTTGCCGGACTCGGTGGGACTCTCGATCGTGAACGACGAGTCGGAGGAGTACCGGGCCCGGCTGTCGATTCTCGGAAAGAACGGCCTGATCGGACTGCTGCTGGTCGTCACCGTGCTGGGCATCTTCCTGCGGCCGGCGGTCGCCTTCTGGGTCAGCCTGGGCATCTTCATCTCATTCTGCGGCTCGTTCTTTCTCATCCCGATCCTCGGCGTGTCGCTCAACATGATCTCGCTCTTCGCGTTCATCCTCGTACTGGGGATCGCGGTGGACGACGCGGTCGTCGTCGGCGAGGCGATCTTCTACCACCGCCGGGGGGACAACCGGCTCGAGGCCGCGATCGTCGGCACCCGCGAGGTGCTGACGCCGGTCACGTTCGCGGTGCTCACGACGATCATCGCCTTCATCCCGCTGGCCATCGTCCCCGGCATCACGGGCAAGTTCTTCCGCAACATCCCGTTCATCGTCATTCCGGTTCTGTTGCTGTCCCTGATCGAGTCCGTGTTCATCCTGCCGGCGCACCTGCGGCACGTGGGACGGACGAAGCTGCGCGGCCGTAAGGGCCGGAGGCGGTCTCTCAATCCGTTCAAGAAGCTGGGCGCGCTTCAGCTCCGTTTCTCGGAGTGGGTGGAGCGCGTGATCGCGGGGCAGGTGCCGCCGATCATCCGGCGGCTGGTGCGCGACCGCTACCTGACGGTGGCCGTCATGTTCTCGGGGCTGGTCGTCGCGGTCAGCATCGTCGCGGGGGGCCACATCAAGTTCAACTTCTTCCCGCGGATCGAGGGCGAGTTCGCGAACGGCGTGATCGAACTGCCGTTCGGCGCGCCGGTCGCGGACACCCGCGAGGTTGCGCGACGGATGACCCAGGCCGCGGAGGAGGTCGGCGCCGAATTCGTGGCGGAGGGGCGGATGCGCCGGCGAGCCGACGGCTCGATGCCGGACACCGTCCTGGAGGGACTCCGAGCGAGGATCGGCAGCGCCGACACGGGCGCTTTCGGCCCCGGCCAGGGTTTCCCCGCGACCGGTGGACACGTCGGCGTCGTCACGGCGTACCTCGTTCCCGACGCGGAGCGCGAGTTCGGCTCGGCCGAGTTCACCGCGCGCTGGCGCGAGCGGGTCGGCGAGGTTTCGGGGGTGGACCGGCTGTCGTTCGACTTCAACACCGGTCCGTCAGCCGGCGCCAAGGTCTCGGTCCAGCTCGAGCACACCCAGACGCCGCCGCTCGAGGCGGCGGCGGCGCGCGTCGCCGCGTCGCTGGCGACCTACAACGGCGTGTTCGATGTCGACGACGGCTTCAAGGTCGGCAAGCCGCAGCTCGACCTGGTGCTCAAGCCCGCTGCCAAGGGTCTGGGACTCACCGAGCGCGCCCTGGCGGCCCAGGTCCGTGGGGCCTTCTTCGGAGCCGAGGCCAGCCGCCAGCAGCGGGGCCGCGACGAACTTCGCGTCTACGTCCGCCTGCCGCGGGAGGAGCGCGATTCGGTTCACGCCATCGAGAACCTCCTGATCCGCACCCCGGGCGGCGGCGAGATTCCGCTCCACCAGGCGGCGTACGTCCGGCCCGGGAGATCGTTCACCGAGATCCTCCGTGTCGACGGGCGCCGCACCGTCACCGTGACCGCCGACATCGATCCGACGGCCACCACGGGCAACGACATTCGGGCCGCCCTGGCCCGGACCATCCTGCCGGAGGTGGTGGCCGACACACCCGGACTGACATTCAACTTCAGTGGCGAGCAGGAGGCGCAGGCCGAAGCGGTTGGTTCCCTGATGGGGAGTCTGGTCGTCGCCATGCTTGCCATGTACGCCCTGATGGCGGTCGCCTTCCGCAGCTATCTGCAGCCCCTCGTTGTTCTTTCAGCGGTGCCTTTCGGCATGTTCGGGGCGGTCGTCGGCCACCTGATCATGGGCTACGACCTGAGTTTCCTCAGCATCTTCGGACTGGTGGCGCTTTCCGGCGTCGTGGTGAACGACTCGCTGGTCCTCATCGACGCGGTGAATCAGTTGCGGAGTGAGGGCAGGAGCCTGCTCGATTCCGTGGTCGGCGGCGTGACCCGGCGCGTGAGGCCGGTCATCCTGACCTCGCTGACGACGTTCTTCGGCCTGATGCCGATCATCCTGGAACGGTCGAACCAGGCCCAGTGGCTCGTCCCCATGGCGCTCAGCCTGGGCTTCGGCGTCCTGTTCGTGACCGGTATTGCCCTGGTTCTGGTGCCCTGCACCTACATGATGGTCGACGATCTGAAGAACGGTCTGCGCTGGCTCGTGGGGATGAGTCCGGAGGCGGGAGAACCGGAGCCGGCGCCGCAGCCCGGAGGTAGGTAGGGCGAGCCGGTCGGTCGCGTCATGGACGATCTGCTTCGGGCCTGCGAGCGGCTGTGGCCTCAGGGGATCTCGATCTTCCTTTCGCACCAGGCCCGCTTCCGGAACCCGCTGTCACCCGCTGACCGGGAGGCGCTGTCCGATTCGGACGCGGCGGCGGATCCGGCCGTCGTGGCCATCGTCGCGGAGGAACTCCCTGAGCGGCTCGACCGGCTCGAGCGGGGCACCTACTTCCCGGTGCCGCTGGCGAGAGCGGTCGCCGGGGGACGCGGCTTCGACGACGCGCTGATGTCGTTCCACTATCCGCCGGTCGTGGTCGACGCGGACCGGCGCTGGTCGTGGAAGGGGCAGCCGGTGGCGGAGCGCATCCGGCGTTTCTTCGTCCAGCACATCGGCTTCGAGCCGGCTCTCGGTGTCTGGTTCGTCGAGTACCGGGTCAACGACGGCTGGTGGGACAAGTGCTACCTCGACTGCGCGACCCCGCCGCTGGTCGCGATCCAGTTGCGGGAAGAAGACGAGGCTGCCGGGGGCCGAGTCGTCGCCGATCTGAACAACGGCCGCACCGACACACTCGATCCTGACTCGCTGCGCCTCGATGAGCGGGAACGGCTGTTCGCTTCGTCCGCGGACCACGGTCTGGTCGAGATCGCGGACGCGCCGCGGTTCGCGCTGCTGCGCACCGCGTCCGAGGACTGCCGCACGGTGGAGTTCGCCGGAGCCCGGCGCAGCCTGCGCTGGCCGGCCGGCGACTAACACTGGGTGCGCCGGCCTTCCGGCCGGCATCAAGCGCAATGCCGCGTAGCGGCGAGCCTACGCCTCCACCGGATTGCCGTCGGCATCGAGAAAGCGCATCTCGCCAAGCCCCAGCGCCCGGATCTTCTCCTCGATTCGTGCCCGGTCGCCGACGACGATCCAGACCATGTTGTCCGGCTGGAGCACCCGGTCCGCTTGAGCGCTGACGTCGGAGAGGCCGACTCCCCGTACGGCGTCCGCGAACGTGTCCCAGTAGTCGTCCGGCAGGTCGAAACGCGTCATCTCGATGAGGCTGGCCATCACCGCGCCGTTCGTTTCCCAGCGCCCGGGCAGGGTCAGCGTGTTCTGGTCCGTCACTTTGGCCAGCTCGTCCGCCGTCGGGGCTCGGCTGCCACCACTCCGGATGCCCCGAACCTCCTTGTCGATCTCGGCCATCGACTCGGCCGTCCTGTCGGTCTGGACCGGCGCGAACGCGTAGTAGGGCCGTTGGCCCGCGGCGTCGAGGAGGATCGCACGAGCTCCGTACGACCAGCCCTTGTCCTCGCGCAGGTTCAGGTTGATTCGCGAGGTGAAGCCGCCGCCGATGATGTCGTTCATCGCCTCGATCTGGAGGTTCCGGGGATCGCCCTTCGGCGGCGCAAGTTGACCGGCGAAGATGATCGATTGCGCCGAATCGGGGCGGTCGATCAGGTAGACGATTGTCTCGGGTTGTGCCGCGACGTCCGCCAGGTTCTTGGCGGGCACGTCTCCCTCTTCCCAGCTAGCGAAGCGTGACTCGATTGCCGGTAGCAGGTCACCCATCGCGATGTCGCCGACGACGATCAGGGTCGCGTTGTTCGGCTTGAACCAGGTGTCGTGGAACGCGCGCAGGGCGTCGACGTCGAGCGCCGCCACCGACTCTTCGGTTCCCGAGCCGGTCAGCGGGTTGCTGTACGCGTGACCCTCGCCGTAGAGGATGCGGGGCAGGACGCGCTGGGCCATCGACACCGGCTGTACCTTCTCGCGGCCGATGCCGGCGAGCTGCTGTTGCTGCTGGCGCTCGAACTCGTCCTCCGGGAAGGAGGGGTTCAGGATGACGTCCGCGAACAGGTCGAGGGATTCGTCGAGATTCTCCACGAGCGCGCTCATCGACACGGTCGACACGTCGAGGTTCGAGCCCGCTCCGAGGTTGGCGCCGAGGCTGTCGAGCGTGTCCGAGATCTCGAGCGCGCCCCTGGACGTCGTGCCCTCGTCGAGCATCCCCATCGCCATCCGCGCGGTGCCCGGCAGGGCGAACTGGTCGGAGGCGTAGCCGGCGTCGAGCAGCATGGTCAGGTTGACCACCGGCACCGCGTCGCGCCGGGCCAGGATGAGGCTCAGACCGTTGTCGAGTTCCGCGGTTTCGCGCGCCGGGAACGAAGCGGAAGGAAACTCGGCGACCTCGGGCGGACCGGACGAACGATCGACGGTGCTGTCGCTCGTCGTGTAGGTGGCGAAGGGCCTCACTTCGACGGTCAGGGCGCCCTCGTCCAGCCACTCGACGGCGGCGCCGTGAACGTCGGCGACAGTGGCCGCCAGGAGGTTCGCCTGGGTCGTCTTGTGGCCGTCGGGGCTGCCGAGGTAGACCTCGCTGGCGGCCAGCACGTCGGACTTGCCGCCGAAGCCGCCGATCCGTTCGACGCCGCGAATGAAGCTGGCCCGCGTGCTGGCCTGCGCCCGCGCCAACTCGGCCTCGGTCGGCCCCGAGGCGAGGAAGGCCTCGAGTTCCTCGTCGAGGACGGCCTCGACCTCGCCAAGGTCCTGGCCGGGCCTGGCGGTCGCGATGACGAGGAACAGGCTGCCGAACTGGCGGGTCATGACGAAGGCGCTGACATCGGTGGCGATCTGATCGTCGTAGACCAGCCGCTTGTAGAGTCGCGAACTCTTGCCGGCGGCCAGGACGTCGCTGGCCAGGGAGAGGTGATCGACGGATTCGTCCTTCACCGTGGCGACGTTCCAGGCCTTGTAGACCCGGGCCTGCGGCACGCGGTCCTGGAGGACGATCCGGCTCGGCTCGCTACGGCGGGCAAGCGAAACGTCGGGCTTGATCAGCGGCGGCCCGGACGGGATGTGGCCGAAGTACTTCTCGACCCGGGCCTTCACGTCCTCGGCCTCGACGTCGCCGGCGACGACGAGGACCGCGTTGGCGGCGCCGTACCAGGTGTCGAACCACTCGTGGACATCGGCCAGAGAGGCGGCGTTCAGGTCCTCCATCGAGCCGATCGTCGAGTGGTCGTAGGGGTGGCCGTCGGGATAGGTGTTCTCGAAGATCGTCAGGAAGACCTTGCCGTAGGGCTGGTTCTCGCCCTGGCGCTTCTCGTTCTGGACCACGCCCCGCTGCTCGTCGAGCCGGGCCTGGTCGACGGCCGCGCGCATGTGGCCCATGCGGTCGGACTCCATCCACAGCGCCATGTCGAGCGCGGTCGTCGGCACGACCTGGAAGTAGTTCGTCCGGTCCTGGTTCGTCGTCCCGTTCATGCCGGTCGCGCCGACGCGGTCGAAGGGCTTGAAGTAGTCGTCGTTGAAGTGCTCGCTGCCGTTGAACATCAGGTGCTCGAAGAGGTGCGCGAAGCCGGTCTTGCCGATCTTCTCGTCGCCGGCGCCGACGTCGTACCAGACGTTGACGGCGACGATCGGCGCCTTGTGGTCTTCGTGGACGATGAGCCGCAGGCCGTTGTCGAGCACGTACTTCGTGTTGGGGATGTCGACGATGTCGGCCGACGGGGCTCCGGTGTCCGCGGACTCGCCGCAGGCCAGGACGGAGATCAACAGGCAGAGAGCAGAGGTAGCGCCGAGCAGTCGCTTCACGGGCGGTCTCCTTGAGTCAAGAGGGGCGGTTGATCCGAATCACCAGGCGATGCCGTAGTCCTCGCCGTAGTCGCTGGCGCCGCCCCACATCGTGCCGTTCTCGCGGTCGAACCAGATCGCGGTGATCGGTCCGGAGGTGCGCTCGAGGGCCCGTACCCGATAGCCCATGCGGCGAAGCTCCGACCGCACCCAGGGCGGCACGTCCTGGCGGACGTCGAGGTCGCCCGGTCGCGACTCGTGGGCGCCGAAGGAGCTCTGCATCTGGTGGCTGGTGATGTTCGCCGCTTCGACGGCTTCCTGGACGTTCATGCCGAACTCGACGACGTTCAGGAAGAACTGGAGCAGGTTCTGGTCCTGCGTGTCGCCACCCTGGACGGCGAACGACAGGTAGGGCCGGCCGTCGACGAGCGCCATGCCGGGGGTCAGGGTGGCGCGGGGCCGCTTGCCCGGTTCGGGCAGGTTGTACGGGTTGAGCCCCGGATCGAGCACGAAGCTCTGCATCCGCTGGCTCATCCCGATGCCGGTGCGGCCGGCGATCACGGCGGGGATCCAGGCGCCGCTGGGGGTCACGGACACGACCCAGCCTTCCGCGTCGGCGGCCTGGATCGAGGTCGTCCCGGCGGTGAAGGCCTCTTCGTAGCTCATCCGCGGCAGAGTCTGTCGGCCGGCCGACGCCTGCTGGAAGCCCTGTTCGCCTTCCGCGTCCGCTGCCGGCGGAATGGGCGTCCACTCGTCGAGCAGGTCGAGGAAGGGGTTGTCGCCTTCCTGAAAGGCGTACGGATCGCCGGGGTGGGCGCCTTCGTCGTTCCGCTGCCAGTCGATCGACTCGTAGCGCGCTCGGGCATAGCTCTTCGACAGCAGGCCCTCGAGCGGTTCCTCGGGCGGGAAGTAGGGATCGCCGTAGTAGAAGTCGCGGTCGGCGAACGCGAGGTTCATCGCCTGGTAGAGGGCGTGGATGTAGCGGGCCGAGTTGTAGCCCATCGCCTTCAGATCGGCGTTCTCGAGGATGTTCAGCGCCTGGAGCATGACCGGGCCCTGGACCCAGGACGTCAGCTTGTACACGTCGACGCCGCGGTAGTTCGTGCGCACCGGCTCCTCGATGTGGACCTGCCATTGGTCCAGATCGGCCATCGTGTGCAGGCCGCCGAGCTCCCGCGATCCGCGGATGAACTCCTCGGCTATGTCGCCGCGGTAGAAGCGGTCGTAGGCGGCGGCCAGCGCCTGCTCCCGGGTCTTGCCCTGCTTGAGCGCGGCAGCCTCGGCGTCCACCAGCTTGCGCAGGGTGTCGAGCAGGTCCGGCTGGCGGAAGATCTCGCCGGCGCTCGGCGCCGCGCGTTCCTCCCCCAGGTGAGGCAGGAACACCCGCGCCGAGTCCGGCCACTGCTGCAGCATCTCCTTGCGCCGCTCCATGTTGTCGGCCTGCGCGCGCTCGATCGGGTAGCCGTCCGCCATCTCGATGGACGGTTCGAGCACCTCCGCCAGACTCATCGTCCCGTAGTGCGCGAGCATCACGATCAGCCCGCCCGGGGTGCCCGGGGTTACCGCCGCGAGCGGCCCGTACTCGGGCGGATAGACGTAGCCCTGATCGCGGTAGAACTCGACGGTCGCGCCGGTCGGCGCGGCGCCGAGCGCGTTGATCCCGACCACCTCGTTGTTCCGCGGATCGAAGATCAGGGCCTGGGTTTCGCCGCCCCAGCCCAGCGTGTCCCACATCGTCGAGGTGGCGGCGAGCATGGCGCACGTCGCGTCCACGGCGTTGCCGCCGCGGGCGAAGATGAGGGCGCCGGCGGTGGCGGCCAGCGGTTTTCCGGTGACAGCGACCCAGTGACGCCCGTGCAGGACGGGCTTCGCCGTGCGCTGGGCGAGGACCGGAGCGGCAGTGCTGACGGCGGCGACGGTGAGCGCGAGGAAACGAACACGGAAGCTCGGGGCCGGCGTGGGGACCATCACGGCAGCTTATCGCCGCCGCGGGACCACCGGGGATGTCGTCGTCTCGCTGATAGCCTGCCCGTCCTTCCACCCCAAGACGAACGAGGCCACCGGAACATGAAAGCAGCCGTATTCCACGAGGTCGGGCAACCGCTCGAGATCACCGATGTCGCGATCAGCAAACCGGGACCGCACGAGATCCTGATCCGGAGCGCCGTGGTCGGCGTCTGCCACAGCGACCTCCACTTCGTGGACGGTCTGTGGCCGATTCGCACGCCGGCAATCCTCGGTCACGAGGCCTCCGGGATCGTCGAGCAGGTGGGTTCCGAGGTGCGCTACGTCCAGCCGGGCGACCATGTGATCACCTGTCTTTCCGTGTTCTGCGGGTACTGCGAGTACTGCATGAGCGGCGAGCCGACGCTCTGCGACAAGCGGGCCACGCGGCGGCCGCGAACCGAGGAGCCGCGCCTGGCGCTGCCCCCCAGCAACGGCGGAGGTCTCCGGCCCGTCTCGCAGTTCGCGGATCTCGCCTCGTTCGCGGAGCAGATGCTGGTGCACGAGAACGCGGTCGTGAAGGTCCGCGAGGACATGCCGCTCGACCGGGCGGCCGTCATCGGTTGCGCGGTGACCACGGGCGTCGGCGCGGCCTTTCGAACGGCCCAGGTGGAACCGGGTTCCACCGTCGTGGTGATCGGCTGCGGCGGCATCGGGCTGTCGACGATCAACGGCGCCGAGCTCGCCGGCGCGGGGCGCGTCATCGCGGTCGACCGGGTGGCTTCGAAGCTCGAACTGGCGAAGCAGTTCGGCGCGACGGACACGGTCGACGCGTCGGCCGGCGATCCGGTGGAGCAGGTGCTGGAACTGACCGCAGGCGGCGTGCAGTACGCCTTCGAGGCGATCGGCCTCAAGGTGACCGCCGAGCAGGCCTGGGCCATGTTGCGTCCGGGCGGCACGGCGACCGTCATCGGCATGGTCCCCTTCGGCGAGAAGATCGAGATTCCCGGTCACGAAATGATGCAGGCGAAGTGCATCCAGGGCTGCGTCATGGGTTCGAACCGGTTCCGCATCGACATGCCCAGGCTGGTCGACTTCTACCTGGCCGGAAAGCTCAAGCTCGACGAACTCATCTCGGACCGGGTGGGGTTCTCCCAGATCAACGACGCGCTCCAGAACCTGAAGAGCGGCGAGGTGGCCCGCCAGGTCATCGTGTTCGATGCGTAGGCGAATGCGCGTGGGCGTGGCTGCCTGCGCCTTCGTTCTCCTCCCCCTGGCGCCGGCGGCAGCGAGCGGCGTGGCGGAGAAAGAAGGCCTGGAGGCCGCGGTGGCGGAGCGCGCCGACCTGCTCTGGGATGCCGCCCGGAAGATCTGGGAGTGGGCGGAGCCGGGCTACCAGGAAACGAAGTCGTCGGCCCTGCTCGCCTCGATCGTCGAGGAGGAAGAGTTCGAGGTCACCCGAGGCGTCGCCGGGATTCCCACCAGCTTCGTTGCCTCCTACGGGGCCGGTCGCCCGGTGATCGCGATTCTCGCCGAGTTCGATGCCCTGCCGGGATTGTCGCAGGAGGCCGTTCCCAACCGTTCTCCGCGCGAGGGACCGGACTGGGGCCACGCCTGCGGCCACCATCTGTTCGGCGCCGGCTCACTCGGGGCCGCGCTGGCGGTTGCCGACGGCATCCGTAGCGGTGCGATTCAGGGAACGTTGCGGCTCTACGGCACCCCCGCGGAGGAGGGCGGCGGCGCCAAGGCCTTCATGGCTCGCGCCGGGCTGTTCGATGACGTGGACGCGGTGCTGCACTGGCACCCGGGCGACGCGAACTCGGCCGGCGATCCGACGAATCTGGCCCGCGTGGCGGCCAAGTTCCGCTACCGGGGCCGCAGCGCCCATGCCGCAGCGTCGCCCGAGGCGGGCCGGTCCGCCCTCGACGCGGTGGCGATCCTGAACTACGGGGCCGAGCTTCTCCGGGAGCATACGCCGGACCGCAGCCGCATCCACCACGTGATCACCGCCGGCGGCGACGCGCCGAACGTCGTGCCGGCATTCGCCGAGGCGTACTACTACGTCCGCCACCCGGATATCGACGTGGCGCGCTCGATCTACGATCGTCTGGTGCTCGTGGCCGAAGGCGCCGCGCACGCGACGGAAACCGAACTGGAGATCGAGTTCCTGGGCGGCATCCACAACCTGCTTCCGAATGACACGCTGTCCAGGGTCTCGCTTGCCAACTTCGAGACCCTCATCGACATGGGCTACACGAAGGCGGAGAAGGCGTGGGCCGCGAAGCTCCAGGAGTCGCTGCTCAAGCCGAGGCCCCTTGCCTCCGTGTCCGAACTGCGGGACGAAACGGGTAACACGACCCTCGGCTCGACCGACGTCGGCGATGTCTCCTGGGTGGCGCCGACGACGGGCATCCGGACTGCCTGTTGGGTGCCCGGCACGCCGGCCCACTCCTGGCAGGCGGTCGCCGCCGGCGGCACGACGATCGGTCGCCAGGGGATGCTGATGGCCGCCCGTGTCCTCGCCGCGACGGCCTGGGACCTGCTCGCCGATCCCTCGATCGTCGAGGCGGCGAGAGAAGAGCTCGACCGCCGGCTGGCCGACCGCCCCTACCGCGCGGCACTGGAGGAGGGCCAGGAGCCGCCGCTCGACTACCGCAAAGCGCCCGAACGCTGACCCGGTCCGGTTCGGAACCGGATCCCCGTGTTCAGGCTGATGTCGACGGCGGAGCCGTACTTCGCTGTGTTGTTGCTGAGGCTGAAGTAGGCAGAGCGCTTGATCTGGCCGGGGGTGGGGTCGAGTCTTCGGGTCCAGCCGACGTCGATGAGGGTCGCGGTGACGCCGAGGATGGAGAGGTTGAGCTGACGGAAGGGGCTCTGCTGGTGACGGAGTTGAAGGACGATCGAGGACCTGGGGCCGACAGGGCGTTCGCCGGCGATGGCGACGGTGATGATGTTCTGCGGCTCGAGCGTCAGCAGGTCGTGGCTGCCGAGGCGGGTGAAGCCGGCGTTGCCGTGGAGGGTCCAGCGCCGCCAGGGCCGGGATACCAGGTACTGGATCGCGGCGTCGACCGAGCCGGTGCCGTGGAAGCGGTCGTCGTCGGCGGTGGGGAGCTTGAGCTGGACCTGGACGGCCTGCCGCCAGGCGCCTGATTCCGGTCCGAGACCGGACTTGAGCGAGACGATCGTCTCCCCAAGGCCAAGTCCCGCCTGCTCGAAGCGCACGAACCGGAGCTGTTCTCCGTAGCCGCCAGGGCCGTCGCGGCGGACGTAGAGGCCGTAGCCGTTGTGGAAGGTCTGGGGTCGTCCGGACTGGCGGAAGCCGAAGAAGTCGTGGAAGCCCTCGATCAGCGGGTCGACGAAGCCGCCGTCAGCGTTGACGATGGAGGCGCGGAGGCCGAGTTCGAGCCGCCGTCCGAAGCACCTGCGCGCGTCGAGCGTCAGGCGGTGGACTTCCATGTCCGCGAAGTAGATCCCTTCGAAGCCGGGCCAGGGCGAGATGCCGTCGAGTTCTTCGGCCGTGACCGGGCCCCGGTAGCGGCGCGCTTCGATGACCTCGGACACGGACGGCGACCGCAGCCAGAAGCTGGAGAGGCTGAGACTCGCTGTGACTTGCCAGCGGCCGTCGCCGACCTCCGGGGCGGCCGGCGCCTCGATCGGCAGGCTGAGGAAACCCGAGCCGCTGCCCAGCCAGGCCTCAGCCACGGGCAGCGGACCGAACCGGTGTTCCTGGGCGCCGAGGGAAGACGCAGCCGCGAGCACGCTCGCCACTGCCGCGAGGACGGTCAGGCGAGGCAGCAGGTTACTGCGCCGATGCCGCCGCCTGAATCGCCTGCCAGACGCGTTCCGGCTTGGCCGGCATGTCGATGTTCGTGATGCCGAGCGGCCGCAGGGCGTCGACGATCGCGTTGACCACGCAGGGCGTCGATCCGATCGTCCCCAGCTCGCCGATGCCCTTGGCGCCGAGCGGGTTCACGTCCGTCGGCGTGACGGTGTTGTCCAGCACCATGCGGGGGAAGTGCTTGGCGCGCGGCACGGCGTAGTCCATCAGGGTGCCGGAGAGAAGCTGGCCGCCGTCGTCGTACTGGACCTCCTCCCACATCGCTTGGCCGATGCCCTGGACGACGCCGCCGATCCGCTGGCCGTCGGCCAGCATCGGATTGATCACTACGCCGAAGTCGTCGACCGCCACGTAGCGCTGGATCTCGATCTGGCCGCTCTCGGGATCGACCTCGACCTGGCACAGGTGGGCGCCGAAGGGGAAGGTCGTTCCCGGCGGTTCGAAGCGGGCGACCGCCTCGAGGCCGGGCTCTTCGCCCGGGACGGCGACGTTCCAGAGATGGGCCATTTCGGCGACCTGGCGGAAGGTCAGCTTCCGGTCGGTCCCGCTGACCGTGAACTCGCCGTCCTCGTAGTCGATCTGGTCGACCGGCGCGTCGAGATGGTGGGCCGCGATGCGGGTCGCCTTGGCGTGGACCTTGGTCAGCGCCATGTGAAGCGCCGCGCCGCCGACGGCGATGCCGCGGCTGCCGAAGGTGCCGACTCCGTGCTGGACCTGGTCCGTGTCGCCGTGGACGACGACGACATCGTCGATACCGACGCCGAAGGCGTCCGAAGCCATCTGGGCGAAGGCCGTCTCCTGGCCCTGGCCGTGGGGCGACACGCCGGTGTAGACGGTCACGTTGCCGCTGGGCTCGACCCGAACGGTCGCGCTCTCCCAGGTACCCATCCGCTGGTGAGGCGCGGTGCCGCCCGAGGGACCGATGCCGCAGACCTCGGTGAAGGCGGCGACCCCGATGCCGACCAGCCGACCGTCGTCGCGGGCTTGCCGTTGCGCTTCGCGCGCGTTGTCGTAGCCGACGAGTTCGATCATCCGGTCCAGCGTCTTCTCGTAGTCGCCGCTGTCGTAGACCGCGCCCGAGGCCGTGGTGTGGGGGAAGGCGTCCTTGTCGACGAAGTTCCGTCGCCGCACTGCGACCGGATCGAGGCCGGTTGCCGCCGCCACCTCGTCCATCACCCGCTCGATGATGTAGGCGGCTTCGGGGCGCCCGGCACCGCGGTAGGCCTCGGTCGCCATCGTGTTCGTGTAGACGGCGAAGGTCTCCCAGGCGACCGCCCTGATGTCGTAGCAGCCGCAGGACATCGTGTGCGTCGAGAGTGCGATGAAGGGACCGTAAAAGGACCGCCAGGCGCCGAGCTCGGAGATCGTCTGGCCCTTGAGCGCCAGCACGCGGCCGTCGTTCTGGAAGGCGACCTGGATCTTCTCGACGTGGCCGCGGCCGTGCGTCATGCCGAGGAGGTTCTCGGTCCTGGTCTCCGACCACTTGACCGGCCGGCAGAGCTTCCGGGACACCCAGCAGAGGAGGGGATCCTCGGGATAGGTCGGGATCTTCGCGCCGAATCCGCCGCCAACCTCCGGGGCGATCGCTCTAACCCGGATCTCCGGGATCCGAAGGCACATCGCGATCTGCTGCTTGACGAAGTGGGGGGCCTGGTTCGAGGTCCAGATCGTCAGCTTGCCGGGTCCCTCCTCCCAGTGCGCGCAGATCGCGCGGCCCTCCATCGGGAAGGGTGCGACGCGCTGGTTGAGCAGGCGCATCGAGAGGGTCTGGTCGGCCTGCTCGAAGAGCTTGTCCGCTTCCGGGTTGGGGACCGGAACCTGGATGCAGATGTTGCTGTCGAGTTCCTCGTAGACCCTGGGCGCGTCCGGCGCCATCGCGGCTTCGACGTCGACCACGGCTTCTCGCGGCTCGATGTCGACCTCGATCAGGCCGGCGGCGTCCCGGGCCGCGTACGGCGTTTCGGCGACCACCACGGCGACCGGCTGGCCGACGTGTAGGACCCGGCCGTCCGCCAGCAGCGGGTGATCCGCCTTGCCCATGCCCGGCATCTCGGCGCCGACCGGACTCGGCCCGACCTGTCCGTCCATGTCGGCGTAGGTGTAGACGGCGACCACTCCGGGGTGGTCGGCCGCGGCGGTTGTGTCGATGGAGCGGATGGCGCCGGCCGGAAAGTCGCTGCGCACGAAGGCGGCGTACGTCATGCCGGGCAGCTTGACGTCGTCCGTGTAGGTGCCGAGGCCCCGGATCAGGCGGGGGTCCTCGCGCCGCTTGATCGCCTTGCCGACTGAGTTCGGACGAAACGCGACCATCAGGCTGCTCCCGCGGTTTCCGCCGCGTGCTGAACCGCGTCGACGATCTGCTGGTAGCCGGTGCAGCGGCAGATGTTGCCGTCGATCGCTTCCCGGATCTCATCCTCGGTCGGATTCGGGTTGTCGTCGAGTAACTGTTTCGCCGCCATGATCATCCCGGGAGTGCAGTAGCCGCACTGGAGGCCGTGCTTCTCCCAGAACCCGACCTGAAGCGGATGCAGGTTGTCCGCGTCCGGGGCGAGTCCTTCGATGGTCGTCACTTCCTGGCCGTCCGCCTGGACCGCCAGCACGGTGCAACTCTTCACGGCGCGGCCGTTCAGGTGCACGGTGCAGGCGCCGCAGAGCGTGCTCTCGCAGCCGATGTGGACTCCGGTGAGGTCGAGCTCTTCGCGCAGGAAGTGGACCAGCAGCGTGCGCGGCTCGACCTCTCGTTCGTGCGTGTTGCCGTTGACCGTGATGGTGACGGGGACGGATCGTGGCATCGGACCTCCTGACAGGGATCGGTGTCGTGGCGGGGAGAGTATCGCAGCGGAAGCGCGCTATGATGAGCGCCCACAGCAGCAGAATTGCGCTTCAACGCAGGGAGGCCGAGATGAAAAAGTCGCTTATCGCCACCGCCGTCGTGGTCGGACTCGTTGCCGCCGCGTCCGCGGTCGTCGCCGCCGACGACGGCGTCAAGAGGACCGCCAGCGGCAAGCCGGACTTCACCGGCGTGTACGACATCTCGAGCATCACGCCGTTCGCCCGGCCCAAGGAGTTCGGCGACAAGTTGACCCTCACCCCCGAGGAGGCGGAGGCGAACGCGAAGCGGCGCGCCGATGCGAACGCCGCCCAGGACGGGCCCAGCGCTTCGGCTGGCGAGCGCGCGGCGCCCGAGAAGGGCGGCAACGTCGGCGCCTACAACAACTTCTGGTTCGAGTGGGGCAGCCAGAACTACGTGATCGACGGCAAGTACCGGACTTCGGTGCTGGTCGATCCCCCAAACGGCCAGATGCCGGCGATGACCGAGGAGGGGAAGGCCCGAGCGGCGGCCGCGCCCAAGTTCGCGTGGCCGAACAAGGGCTACGCCTGGTGGCTCGAGACGGGCGACATCCCGTACGACGGCCCGGAAACGAACATCGTCGGTGTGCGCTGCCTCTACCAGCCGACGGCCTCGGTCGCGATTCGTCCGCTTCCCTACAACAACGTGAAGACGATCGTGCAGACGGAAGACCACTTCATGATCATGATCGAGTGGATGCACTGGGCCCGGGTCGTGCGCATCGGCGGCGAGCACATGCCGGCTGACTACACTTCTCTCGCCGGAGATTCGATCGGCTGGTGGGAAGGCGACACGCTGGTCGTCGAGACGACGAACTTCCGCGACATGCCTGATCTTCGGGGCGAGGGCGTGCGCGTCATCGAGAAGTTCAGCCCGAACGATGGCGACAGCCTGCGCTACAGCTTCACGGTCGAGAACCCCGAGTACGAGGCGCCCTACAGCGGCGAGCTGCCGTGGGCGAAGACGACGGGGAAGAGCTACGAGTACGCCTGCCACGAGGGGAACTACGCGGCGGGCAACACGCTGCGCGGTGCGCGCCTGCTCGAAGCGGAGTACGAGAAGGGCCAGTCCAGCTCCGGACAGGAGTAGGTCGGGCTACACCGCCCGCACTTGCCGGCTCACGCGTCCGATGATCCGAGGCAACGCTTCGTGCGCCTCCGGGGGCACCCGGAAGGTCGTCATCCAGGACAGGGCGTTGAGATCCTGAAGGTCGACTGCATCCCGGCCGGCCAGCAGCGCGGCGCCTCGCAGGATCTTGATCGCCTTGACCAGGAAGGTGCGGTCGGTGAGCAGGGAGTTGGTCTCGTTGCACTCGAACTCGAGCACCAGCGTGCGCAGCACGTCGAGCAGGGCAGCCCGTACCGCCGCCCCAACCTCGACCTCGACCATCCGCCGGTTCAGCGCGTCGAGCGTGGCCCGGTCCGTCACGGGTTCGGGGTCGGGCTGTTCGACGACCGAGCCGGAGGCGAACCGGTCGATCAGGGTCTTCGCGTCGTCGAGGCCGCTCTGGATCAGTCCGGAGACCCTCAACTGAAGGGCGAAGCGGTCCAGATTCGCGGGATCGAGCGGCTCGTTGTAGTACTCGTCGTCCATCGGGTTGCCGGTCGCGATGGCGGCCATCAGGGGAATCGGCTCGGCGCCGAAGCGGCGCTCGTTCAGGATCCGGAGAAGCACGTTCAGCGCCTCGCCGGGAGCGCGCGAGATGTCGTCGAGCACCGCCACCTCGGCGGTCAGGAGTCCGCCGGGCTCGATCCGCTGGTGGATCCGTTCCGCTTCGCCGGTGGTTCCGGGTGCGGCGCCGTCGGTCTTGACCTTGCGGCGCTCGAGGACGATGTCGCCGACGAGCTCGGCGAGACGTGTATCCCGGTGCAACTGGTAGAAGAAGAAGTCGAGTTCGGAGCCCTTGGCGGCGACTTCGGCCAGCCGGGTCTTGGCGGTGCCCGGCGGGCCCTCGACGTAGATGTGCTCCCTGGTGATGAGAGCCAGAAGCAGCGCCGTCTTCACCTCGTCGTGGCCGACGACGTGGTGATCGAGCAGATCGCGGAGGGGAGTCAGGTCGCTCACGGGAACGCGCGACTCTATCCGCACCCGAAGATCGGGGTCATCGCTCCTCCAGCCGTAGGCCGCCGCCGGCCAGCGGACGGCCGTAGAAACGCAGTCCGCCGGTTTCCAGAGAGATGTCGTCGAGAACCGGTGGACAGTCCCCGTTGCCCAGGAACACGGTATGGAGGGCGACGCCGAGCCGGCGCGCCAGTTGGCGCTCGCGACGGACGGTCGTGTCGCCGATGATCGGCAGACCGTCCGTCAGGAGGACGACGTGCCGGTTGCGGCCGGAGCCGCCGCGAAGACCCTCGAGGGCCGTGCGCAGCGGCGCCTCGTAGTTCGTCTGTCCGACCGCCTTCGCCTGGCCTGCCTGCTCGGCAAGGCGGGAGTACGAGCGGTGCAGAAGCCGGCCGCCGACCTGGTGGGGCAGGGCGCGGTGGTGGAACTCGACGTAGCCGACGCGCATCCGACGCCGCGCCGCGACCCGCAGAATGCCCAGCACGACCTGGCTCGACCACACGGTCAGGCGGCCGGCCATGGAGGCGGAGATGTCCCGCAGCACGGCGACCGCGCCGCCCGCGCTCTTGCGCTTTCGCTCGAACGTGCGCGGCGCGCCGGGAAGGCGGCCCTCGGCGAACAGCAGGGCTTCGATCAGGTCAGCGTCGATCAGCTCGTCCAGGTCGCGCAGTGGGCGGTAGCCGCGGGGCTGGCCTCCCGGATCGGTGTCCGGGTCGATCCGTCCACGCTCGATGCGGCCGACGAGCGCCCGTAGCAGGGGATCGACCTGAGCCGGAGGAGGCGGCTTCCCGAACAGGGTCGGGGGTGCCGGCACGTCGGCCTGATCGTCGATCCACGAGTCGGACGCCGTCGAAGACGCTGCGGCGCCGTCCGAGTCGTCGCCCTGGGATTGGGCTCCGGGCATCTGGGCGCCGGTTTCCGTCATCGTCACGTTCGGAGGGTCGCCGAGCAGCTCCTCCAGGATGTGATCGAAGTCCTCCTGTACGTCTTCCGGCAGGCGGTGGGCGACCATGTAGCGGATGGCGCCCAGGTCGCGCGGCGCGGCGGCCGGGGCGCCGCGCAGGAAGGCGTGCGCGCGGACGAGCCGGAGCGCCGCCGAACTGAAGGAGCGGTCGGACATCAGGCGGTCGCCCGAGGCGGACTCGTCGGCGCTGCGCCGGCGCAGCCGGTCGAGCAGCCGGTGGTAGGCGTCGATGGTCCGCGATTCGACCTGGAGAGCCGCGGCCGCCCGCTGCGCGGCGTGGCGGGTGGCGGTGCTCATCACCGCGGATCGCGGTGCGGCGGCCCGCGAGGGCGCCCGGGCCGCTTCGCGTTCGAGCAGTACGGCAGCCTCGTCGAAGAGTCCGCCGGTGAGCAGTCCGCTCAGACGAAGCTGGATGGCGAAGCGATCGAGCTGGCCGGGTTCGAGCGGGTCGATCGGGGCCTCCACCTGCTCCAGTGGTCCGGTCGCCACCGCCGACTCGAGCGGCAGGGGCTGTCCCAGGGCGTGCCGTTCGGCCAGGATCCGGAGCAGAGGCCCCAGAGCTTCTCCCGGGGAACGGGGCAGGTCCTCGAGCAGGGCGATCTCGGCGTGGAGAAGAGGGCCGGGAATCAGCTCCCGGCGCAGGCGTTCGTGGCCGCGGTGACGGTGGCGGCTCAGCAGAACGTCGCCGAGAAGATCCGTTTCCCGGATGTCGCGATGGAAGACCAGCGTGTGGGTGCGGGCGCCCGACAGCGCGGCCAGGGCCGCGGCAAGCTCCGATTTGCCGCAACCCGGCGGCCCTTCCAGGTAGGCGTGCTGCTCCGCCAGCACCGCGAGGGTCAGCCCCGTTGCCGCCTCGTCCTGGCCCACCAGCACCCGTCCCAGCGCCGTCCGCAACTCGACGAAGGCGGCCGCGAGGTCCGCGATTCGACGATCCGGGGCGGGCGCAGCCATGGCGGCGGAATGCTACTCGTCCGTGGTGCCTTGGAAGAACCTGGCCGGGACCGGGGTTGCTAGGATGGCGGAAGCGTCGCTTTCCCGTGCCGTCGCCTCGTGCCGGCGGCGGGCACTCAGGCATACAGGAGGTCCGGGGATGAAGAGAATTGCGACGGTTGGACGGCGATTGGCGCTTGCTGCCGTGTTGGCGGGCGGCGCCTTCCTGTTGTCGACCGGCTACGGATTGGCCGTGGCCGCGGAGGGCGCGGCAGGCGTCGAGTCCGCGGTCCAGGACGACGAGAAGAAGAAGCGAAAGGCGGAGAAGAAGGCGGCGGCCCGCGCGGCGAAGGAGCAGAAGCGGCTGGAGAGGCAACGGCGGCAGCGGGGCCGGACGGTGCGCGCGGTGGTCGTGCCGTCGGAGCCGGCCGCGGCGTCTGAACCGGCCGCGATACCGGCGCCGGAACCGGCCGCGGTGTCCGCGCCGGAACCTGCTTCAGCGCCGAAGGCGGCTCCGGAGCCTGTGACGGAGCCGGCGAGAGCGCCGGTTGCGGAGCCGGTTCGGACTGCCCCGGCGCCGACTCCTGTACCGGAGCAGCCCCGTGCTGCGCGGCTCACGCCCGCGGCGGCTCCGGCGCGGGACATCAGCCTGAACGAACGCATCCGCGTGGCCGAGGTGTTGCTGGATGTCCTGGTGACCGACCGGAAGGGAAACGTGATCGACGACCTGGGCGCCGAAGACTTCGTCGTCCTCCACGACGGCGAGGAGCAGGAGGTGACGAGCGCCTCCTTCTACGGCGGACCGAGCGAACTCGCGTCGCCGGGGGGCGGCGACACAGCGCGCACGGATCGCTACTTCATCCTCATGTTCCACGATCAGCGAATGCAGGCGCCGCAGTTGGCGGGGCCCCAGATGGACAATGCGCGCTGGCTCAAGCGCTGGATCGAGGAGGAACTCCAGCCCAACGACCAGGTGGCCGTGTTCGCGTACCAGGCCCGGCTCAAGGTCTACCTCGACTTCACCCGAAACCGCGACGAGATCCTGGCGGCGGTGGACGCCGCTTCCCGTGGCAAGAAGGACCTCGAGCGCTGGGTGACGCGTTCGGAGCCCGAGTTCGACCCGAACTCGCCGTCGTTGGTGGTGAACCTGCCCGTGGGCAAGGAACTGGCGCGGCGCAGCCGCAAGCTCCAGCAGGGGCTGGAGCTCCTTGGCGAAGCGGCTTCGGGGATCGCCGGCCGCAAGAACCTGGTGATGTTCAGCCTCGGCTTCGGCGAGATCGGGCAGTTCGGGAGCTACACACCGGACCCGCGGTACTACCCGCAGATGCGTGAGGCGCTGAACGCAGGGAACGTGGCGGTCTACACGATCGACACGATGGGAAGCCGCCGCCGCTCGATCGCCTCGGCGTCGCTCAACGACTCGCTGAGCCTGATCTCGAACGAGACGGGCGGCCACTACTACGCGAACTTCACGAACATCATGTCGCCGATGCGCCAGGTCGCCGAGGAGAACCAGGGCTACTACCTCGTGAGCTTCCGCTCCGAGTACGAAGCCGGCACCCAGGGCTACCGCGACATCAAGGTCAAGGTCCGCGACGGCAGCTACAAGGTCCGCTCCCGCACCGGCTTCCGCTACGGCGAGTCGTCGGGACCGTAGCGAGCGCGCCGCCGACACCGGGACCGGAGCGACGGCTCCCAGGTGCCGCGCGCGCTTGGTCGGAGAATGAAAGGGGGTGCGCGCGCTGCACTGCGCTCGCTCCGGTTTGGTGTCGGTTGCTGTAGCGGCATCGGCCGTCGCTCGCTCCGAGCCACCTGGGAGCCGTCCCTCCGGTCCCGGTGTCGGCTACCGGCTTCGGTCCCTTCCTTGGTGACGAATGGCAGTTGCGCAGGCCTTTCTTCCCGGACGCGCGCCCGTGTAGGCTCCGCGGGCTTTGACGGGAAGGTGACGACGAAACACTGGGAGGAACCGGCAGATGATCTCCGCTGACGCGCGCTACGAGAAGAAACGGATCGAGGTCCACGGGCACGAGATGGCCTATGTCGACCATGGCGAGGGCGACCCGATCGTCTTCCTGCACGGCAATCCGACTTCGTCGTACCTGTGGCGCAACGTGATGCCGCACCTCGAGGGGAAGGGCCGGTTGGTGGCCCCGGATCTGATCGGGATGGGCGACTCCGCGAAGCTGCCTGAGAGCGGGCCGGACCGGTACCGGTTCGTCGAGCACCGGCGGTACCTCGACGGCCTGCTCGAGGCGATTGGCGTTACGGAGAACGTGGTCTTCGTGATCCACGACTGGGGTTCGGCGCTCGGTTTCGACTGGGCCAACCGGCATCGGGACGCTGTGCGGGGCCTGGCCTACATGGAGGCGATCGTCAGCCCGGTTCCGGGCTGGGACGCCTGGCCCGAGGCGGCCAGGGGAGTCTTCCAGGGCTTCCGCTCGCCGGCCGGCGAGGGCATGGTGCTGGCGAAGAACGTCTTCGTCGAGCGGGTGCTGCCCGGGTCCGTGCTCCGGAAGATGACGGACGAGGAGATGGCTGTCTACCGGCGTCCGTTCGAGGAAGAGGGCGAATCGCGCCGTCCGACGCTGACGTGGCCGCGCCAGATCCCGATCGCCGGGGAGCCGGAGGACGTCGTCGCCATCGTGCAGTCCTACGCCGACTGGTTGGCGGATTCGGAGCTGCCCAAGCTCTTCGTCAACGCGAGACCCGGCGCGATTCTCACCGGCGCCATGCGCGAGATCTGCCGCGCGTGGCCGAACCAGACGGAAGTGACCGTCAAGGGCTCCCACTTCATTCAGGAGGACTCCCCGGACGAGATCGGCCAGGCGATCTCGGAATGGCTGCCTTCGTAGCTGGTCCTACTTGCCGCCGGTGACCGGCCACTTGGCCGGGTCGTGGTGCCGGAGGTAGTCCTTCCGGTCGATCCAGCCGAGGATCATCGACCACGTCATCCAGCGCTTCTCGGGCAGGATGGCGAAGTAGACGTGCGCCACGGTCAGGGTGACGAGCACGACGCCGCCGACGCCGTGGAGGACGTAGACCCAGCCCCAGCCGCCGTCGCCGAAGAACTTGTAGTCGTCCTGGGCCCAGAGCGGCTGCTCGATCCGCCACATCATCAGGATGCCGGTGACGATCGCGGCCATGCCCGCCAGGGTCGCGGCGTGGTGGAACATCTTCTGCGCCGCCGGGTACTTCCCGGGCTTGGCCGGCGGCTCGCCGCCGGTAACGGCCTTGCGCATCTCGCGCATCATGTCGCCGAGATCCGAGAGCCCGACCCAGACGTTCTTCAGGCTCTGGAAGAAGGTGGCGTGGATGATGTGGAAGACGATCGACGCGGTCAGGATCAGACCGGTGATCCAGTGAATCTCGAGCCAGGCGAACTGCAGGCCGACCTTGGGCAGGAAGCCGGTGATGAGCAACAGGATCATCGAGATCCCCATCACCCCGTGGAACAGGCGGGAGGCCAGGCTGTGCCGCTGGATCTTCTGTGGCAGGCCCGGATCGTCAGGGGCGTTGGCGGCAGCCTTCTTCTCTTCGCCGATCCAGCGGCGGCGAAGCGCCAGGTGCAGGAGCAGGAAGACGCCGCCGGCGATCAGCGCGATCCAGAACAGACTCCAGTCGATCCCCAGGAGAACGTCCTGTCCCCAGGGGTTGGTGGCGCGTTGGACGATTTCCATCGAGAACTAGACCGGCGCCTGTCCGCGGATGGCGCGGCGGATGAGGTTTCTCATCAGCGGCACCTTGTAGCCGTTGTGGCGGAGCGGCTTGGCGCCGATGACGCCCAGCTCGGCGATCCGGGTGGCGATGTCCTCGCTGATCTTCTGACCGCGCAGGAGTTCCTCGCAGCGATCCATGCGCAGCGGCACCGGCGAGACGGCGCCGACGGAGAGGCGGCAGTCCTCGACGACTCCGTCCACGACCCGCATCGCGGAGGCGACGTTGACCAGGGGGAAGTCCCAGGCGTTCCGGTCGCGGACCTTCTCGAAGTAGAAGTCGGCGCCGGCCCAGGTGTCCGGGATGCGGACCGACTGCAGAACCTCGTTGGGCTGCAGGACCGTCATCCGCGTGATGTCGATCGCGGGGCCGACGAAGAAGTCCTCGGCTGCCACGGAGCGCTCGCCCCGGCGGCCGCGGATCACCATCTCGGCGTCCAGCGCGATCAGCGCCGGCGCGGTGTCCGAAGGCGTGACCGCGACGCAGCGGGAAGCATCGAAGATGCAGTGCTCGCGGTTCATCGACTCCGGCGTGTCGGCGTAGCAGATGTTGCCGCCCGCCCGGTAGCAGGGCCAACCGGCGCGGTAGTACCAGCAGCGGGTGTCCTGCACGAGGTTGCCGCCCAGCGTTCCCTGGTTGCGGATTTGCGGGGTGGCGACGGTTTCGGCGGCTTCCGCGAGGATGCTGTAACGCTCACGGATCAGCTCGTTCTCCACCACCTCCGTGAGCGGAGTCATGGCGCCGATCTCGATGCCTCCGTCCGTTTCGCTGATTCCGGACAGCTCCGGGATCGCGCCGAGGTCGACGACCGCTTCGGGCCGCTTCACCCGGTCCTTGAACCAGTCGAAGGTGTCCATCCCGCCGGCGAGCACCCAGGCTCTTTCGCGGTGACGGTCGAGGACTTCGAGGGCGCCGTCCAGGCTCTCGGGCTGGTACAGCTCGAAGTCGGGGATCATGTCGTGGATGACGGCCATCGTGTGCTTTCCTCCGTATCGCTGGTCTGATCAGGCGATCGCGAACTGATCAGGTGTGCGCGGCCAGGAACTCGCTGTCCTGCTCGCGGCCCTCGAGCTGGTTGATGATGTGGTCGGTCATGAGCGGCAGGTAGGCCACCGTGTCCTGCCCCAGCGCGTCCTGGATGGCGCACAGTAGGGAGGCGCAGCCGGCGCCCATGGGCGGTTCACCGATGCCCTTCGAGCCCACCGGGTTGTTCGGGTCCGGCATGTTCACGGCGTCCCACTCCATCTCGAGCGGCACGTCGAGGATCGTCGACGGCCGGGCGGTGTAAAAGCGGTTCGCGAACGGGATGCCCCACTGCGGGTCGTAGACCCATTTCTGGCCGACCGCGCAGCCGAAGCCCTGGACGGCGCCGCCGTGAAGCTGGCCGCCAAGGCTCCGGGGATTCAGGACGGTTCCGCAGTCGGTGACCGCCTTGTAGTCCGTCAGCTCGATGACGCCGGTTTCCTTGTCGAGTTCGATCTCGGCGTAGGCGACGACCCAGGAGTAGACGTCGCCGGCGCGACCGTAGTTGTCCTTGGCGGCAGCCAGCAGGCCGCGGCCCTTGAGGACGGCGGCGCCGCCGAGCGTGATCGGACTCAGTCCTTCGTTGAGCTCGGTGCCGTCGTAGCGGCCTCCCATCTCGATCGCCCTCTCGGCGGCCTGGGCCAGGCTCAGGCCCGCCGCGCGATTGCCGCGCCGGTAGACGCGCTCACCGGCGACGACGTATTGCGAGGCCGAGCCGCCATGGACCTGGGCCGCGATCTCCTGGAGCTTCGTCTTCATGTCGGTGGCGGCGGCGTGGGTGGCGCGGGTGATCGCGTGCGTGGTCTGGCTGCCCGCCTGCACGCAGGTGTGGGGCACGCCCTTGCCGGTGTCGCCCCAGACCATGTCCACCTTTTCCCACGGCACGTCGAGCAGGTCGGCTGCGACCCGCGCGGTGTCGGAGTAGGAGTGGGTGCCGAGGTTGCCGATCCCGGTGTGGATCTCGAGCCGGCCTTCCGGCGTGATCAGCATCAGTCCGTCGAAGCCGCTCGAACCGGCCGTGTAGGTCGAACTCGCGAGGCCGACGCCGGTGATCTTCGAGCCGTTCATCTGCCCGCTGCGGGCCCTGGCGTCTTCCCAGTCGACCATCTCCGCCAGCCGGTCCCAGGCCTCGGTCACGTAGGCGGTGGTCACGTTGCGACCTTCGGCCTCACCGAACTTGGCGCCATTCTTCGCGATGTTGATCTGGCGGATCGTCAGGCGGTCGATGCCCAGGTGGTCCGCGGCGCGGTCGAGCAGGGGCTCGACCATGGCCGACATCTGCACGCCGCCCGGCGCCCGCTGCGGGGCCCGCGGGGGCGTGTTCGTCGCGATGGAGAGACCGCGGTGGCGCATGCTCTCAGGCTGGTAGGTGAGGGACACCATGTTGCCCGAGGTGCCCATGTCGCTCTGACGGCCGTACGGGCCGTTGTCCTGGATCACCGCCCAGTCGAAGGCGGAGATGCGGCCGTCCTTCTTGAAGCCGATCTTCGCCCAACCCTGGAAGCCCGGCCGGGCCCGGCCGATGTAGTTCTCCTCGTAACGGGTGACCCGGTGCATGACCGGCTTGCCGGTCTTCTTGGCCAGGTAGACCGGTACCGCCATGTTGCTGGTGCCGACGATCTTGCTGCCGAAACCGCCGCCGGTGTACTCGGCGTGAACGATCAGGTTCTGAGGCGGCACGCCGACCGTGCCCTGGCCCGCGAGCAGCGTGAAGGCGACGCTCTGGGTCGAGGGGTAGAGGTGGCAGGTGTCGCCGTCCCAGTGAGCCATGCAGCTTCGCGGCTCCATGGGGTGGTGGGTGACCGACTGGAAGAAGAGCGGTTCCTCGATGATGTAGTCGGCGTCGGCGAAGCCCTTCTCCAGGTCGCCGTTCGCCCACTCGTCCTGGAACACGCCCTCGGGCATCTTGCCCTTCTCGCCGTTCTCGCCGCGCGCCGTGGCGAGGTCTTCGGCCGTCCACTCGACCCGTCTCACCACCGTCTCGACGCCGGTGTCGGTGCGCTCGCGGACGATGCTGTTGCCGTCCGGCAGGGAGTTCGGCCCGCCCGGCGCGATCGAGTGCAGCGGGTCGAGAGCGAACGGCAGCGGCTCGAAGTCGACCCTGATCTTCTCGATCGCGTCGGCGGCGATCTTCTCGGTGACCGCGGCGACGGCGAGCACGGGCTCGCCCTCGTACTTCGGATGGTTCGTCAGGGAGCGCTCATCGAGCGGCCCCGCTTCGCCCATGAACTCGGCGAGGTCGTCGGCCGTGAGAACCGCCTCGACGCCCTCCATCTCGAGCGCGGCGGAGGCGTCGATGTTCCGCACCCTCGCGTGGGGCATTGGTGAAAGCAACTGCTTGGCGAACAGCATGCCCTCGGCGCGCCAGTCCTCTGCGTACCTGGCGCGGCCGGTGATCTTCTCGATCAGATCGGGTGGAGCGTAGTCGGTGCCGACAAGGGTCTTGGCCATGCTTTACTCCTCAGCTCAGGGCAGCGCGTGCGTTCTCGAGCGCGCGTTCGGCCGTGTTCAGGATCTTGTTGTAGTCGCCGCAACGGCAGATGTGTCCGGCGAGCCACTTCTGGGCGTCCGCGCGGGTCGCGTTCGGGTTGGCCTTGACCAGACCCGCCATGCTCATGATGAAGCCCGGGGCGCAGAAGGCGCACTGGAAGCCCATCTCGTCGAGCACCGCCTGCTGGACCGGGTGGAGAACGCCGTCCTGCTCGAGGCCTTCGACCGTGGTGACCTCGCGACCGCGCACCTGGTGCACCAGGATCGAGCAGCCGTAGTGGGGAACGTCGTCGATCAACACGGTGCAGGCGCCGCACTCGGCGCGATCGCAGCCGAGCTTGGTGCCGGTGAGGTCCAGCCCGTAGCGCAGCACCATGGCCAGCGTGTCCATCGGCTCGACCTCCAGCTCGTGGGTCTCGCCGTTCACCCGGAGGTTGATCGTGCGAGCCACCGGCTCCGTGGCGGCGCGCAGCACGTCGGGCTGCAGCAGGTTTCCGCCCGCCATCGAGACGGCGGCGCCGGTGGCGACGGAACCCTGGATGAAGGTTCGTCGGGTGACGTTCGAGGGGCCGGAGCCGTCGCCGTCCTCCTCGAGTTCCTGGTCCTGCCGAAGTTCCTCGAGCAGGTCGTCCTGCAGGAAGGTGTCTTCTCTCAACTCATCCATGGTCTCCAACCTCCGTTGGGGGAGTCATGCTGTTGCCTTGCCTGAGGCGGGCTGTCGTCAGCTTGTGTGGTCGGGAGCATACATCATCGGTTTTGGGTGAGGTGCGCTGCGCTCGAGCCTCAGATCCGGCCGCCGATGATCACGTCGAGTACGTAGGGACCGCCGGTCGCGAAGGCCTCCCGCAGCGCCTCCCCGACATCCGCCGGGTCCTCCACCTTCCGCCCCGGAACGCCCATTCCCGCGGCCATCTCGACAAAGTCGAGTTCCGGCTCGGTCAGGTTCATGTGGGGGTAGGGCCGGTCCGCCGGAATCCCGAAGCGTTCCCGGTAGATGTCCATGTTGATCTTCAGGATCTTGTACTCGCGGTTGTGCAGGATCAGGAAGACGATCGGCATGTCGTAGTGCGCCGCCGTCCAGAGAGCCTGGATCGAGTACATCGCCGAGCCGTCGCCGGAAAAGACGATCACCGGTCGCTCGGGGTGAGCGAGCGAAGCGCCGATGCCGCCGACCAGTCCCTGGCCGATGCCGCCGCCGCGGGTGCCGCAGTACCGGTCCGGATCGTCGACCGGCAGGAAGCCGAGCAGATCGCCACCCGCGGTGATCGACTCGTTGACGATCACCGCGTCGTCGGGCACCGCCCTGGCGACCTCGGACATGAGCCGTGCAGGCGACATGGGCGCGTCGTCGAAGTGGGCCTCCAGCCGCTTCTGGCGGGCCGCCTGGGCGCCTTCGCTGGCGGTCCGCAGCCTGTCCATCCGCTCGGCGGCGGCAGCCCGGAAGCCGGAATCCGCGGACTCCTCGAGTGCCGCCCGCACGGCCGCGAGTCCGGCGCGTGAATCAGCGAGCATGCCCACCTCGACCGCGAAGTTGAAGGCGAGGCGGCCCGGCGCGTCCTCGATCTGGAGCACCGTGGTCTCGGCGCCGAACGGCGAGTCCGGGTCGAACCAGACCTCCTCGAAGAACGAACCGCCGACCAGCAGGACGACGTCGGCGCCGCCGAGGGCGTGCTGGATGCCGGCGTGGTTGAGCGGCATGCGCGGTCGGAAACAGGGGTGGCTCTGAGGAAAGTTCAGGCGCTGCATCAACCCTTCCGGGTAGACCCCCGCGCCGAGGAACTCGGCCAGGGCCACGAGTTCCTGCTGGCCGCCGCTTCGGGCCACGCCGTCTCCGATCACGATCGCCGGCTGGCGCGCCTGGCTCAGTACGCCGGCCATGCGGGCGACAGCCGCCGCTTCCGGCTGGGGCGCCCGGTAGAGGTCGCCGAGCGGCCGAACCGGCTCCGCGGTCTCTTCCTCCAGGACGTTCAGCGGAAGGGCGACGAAGACCGGTCCGGCGGGCGGATCGTGCGCGACCTTGAAGGCCCGGTGGAGGACTGGCGCGAACTCGTCGGCGCGTTCGACCTGGACGCTCCACTTGACCAGGGGCTCGGCCATCGCCACCAGGTCGTGTCCGAGCAGAGGCTCGCGCAGCCGGGAACGGGTGTCCTGCTGGCCGGCGGTGACGACCATCGGCGTGTTCGCCTCCCAGGCGTTGTAGAGCATGCCGAGTGCATTGCCGAGCCCTGGCGCCACGTGCAGGTTGACGACTCCGGTGACCCCGGTCGACTGGGCGTAGTAGTGAGCGGCGCCCAGCGCCACGGACTCGTGCAGGGCGAGCACGTAGCGCAGGTCCGGATGGTCCGAAAGCCGGTCCATCAACGGGCTCTCCGTGGTGCCGGGATTGCCGAACAGGAAGGGGATGCCGTACTCGGTCAGGGCATCGAGCAGAACGTCGCCTCCGCGTTGGGGGCTGTGCTTGGGACGGATCGCTGGCAGGCTCATGGGCGTGGAGGGTAGCAGGAGAATCGGGCGGTTCTTCGACGGTCGCGTCGACATGGCAGGAGGCGCCCTTCCGGTGCTACGGTTAGCTTCTTCCGAGACCTTCCGGGGCCTTCCACAACGAGCTGACGGAGACGACGGCGATGGCTAGCGGCGAGACGACCAACGAGGCATTGGAGCGGCAGACCGAGGCGGCAACGGCGTTCATGAGCGCCGACCGTTTCGGAGGCATCAGGCGGCTCCACACCGCCCGCGAGGTGGCGGTGCAGCGGGGCACGATTCCGCAGGACTACACGGTGGCGCGGGAAGCCGCCGCGGCGTTCCTGGCTCGGTTGCGGGAGCTCTTCGACCAGAAGAAGTCGATCACCAGCTTCGGCCCCTACTCGCCCGGTCAGGCCGTGGCAATGAAGCGGCGGGGGATCGAGGGGATCTACATCGGCGGCTGGGCGACCTCAGCGAAGGGCTCGATCACCGAGGATCCGGGGCCGGATCTCGCCAGCTATCCCTTGAGCCAGGTGCCGGACGAAGCGGCACCGGTCGTGCGGGCCCTGCTCACGGCCGACAAGAACCAGACCTTCACCCGTTCGCGGATGAGTGAAGCGGAACGGCGAGCGAATCCCGCCATCGACTACCGACCGTTCATCATCGCGGACGCGGACACGGGCCACGGGGGCGAGCAGCATGTGCGCAACCTGATCCGCCGGTTCGTGGAGGTGGGCGTGCCCGGTTACCACATCGAGGACCAGAAGCCCGGAGTCAAGAAGTGCGGCCATCAGGCAGGCAAGGTCCTCGTGCCGCAGGACGAACAGAACAAGCGGCTGAATTCCGCCCGCTTCCAGTTGGATGTCATGGGGGTGCCGGGACTCATCGTCGCCCGCACGGATTCGGAGGCGGCCACCTTCCTCGATGGCAACGGCGACGAACGCGATCAGGCCTTCATCCTGGGCGCGACGAACCTCGATCTGCCGAGCTACAAGACGGCGACCCTGGCGATTCTGCGGCGGCTGAACGCTCTCGGCGCGGAAGACGTCCGCGGCCATGAGTTGTACGACATATCGGACGCGACCTACCACCGCGCGGACGTCTGGCTGGAGGGCGCCGGCGTCTATGAGCAACTCGAGTCGGCCTACCGCAAGACAGTCGCGAACGCCGGGACGAACATGGAGGCGGTGCTCGACGAAACGATGGCCAGCTTCCTCGACGCCTGGCAGCTGGAGGCGGGACTCAAGACCTACCCGCAGGCGGTGGCGGAAGTGATCGCGTTCCGGGAAGAAGAAGGCGCCGTGTTCGAGCTCTCGGTGGAGGAGTGGCTGGAGTTTGCCCACTCCGTGTCGGTCGAAGAGGCGGCGGCCCGGGCGCGCAAGATGGGCATCAACCTGGTCTGGAACGCCGAGATGGCGAGGACTCCCGAGGGCTACTACCAGATCCGGGGCGGCATCGAGTACGCGATCTCTCGTTCGCTGCACGCCGCGCCCTACGCCGACCTGGTCTGGATGGAGACGGCCACGGCCAACCTGGAGGACGCCCGGCGGTTCGCCGAGGCGATTCACGCCGTGTACCCGGATCAACTGCTGGCCTACAACCTGTCACCCTCGTTCAACTGGGACACGACGGGCATGTCCGACGAGCAGATGAAGCAGTTCCCCGAGGAGCTGGGCAAGCTCGGCTACGTGTTCAACTTCATCACCTACGGCGGTCACCAGGTCGACGGTCTGGCGGCGGAGGACTTCGCCACCGCCCTGCGCGAGGACGGCATGCTGGCCCTGGCCCGGCTGCAGCGAAAGCTGCGTCTGGTCGGATCGCCCTATCGCACGCCGCAGGCCCACGTCGGCGGCGCCCGGCTCGACGGCGGCCTCTCGGCCGCCACCGGCCATACGGCGACGACCAAGGCGATGGGCAAGGGGTCGACCCACGTCCAGCACCTGGCGCAGACCGAGGTGCCGCCGCGGTTGCTCGAAGAGTGGCTCGACCTCTGGCGTGGCAAGTACGACGTCGACGAGAGCATGCGCGTGGAGCTCCGGCCTCACGTCGCCGGATCCGAACTCCTGGAGCTCAATGTCCTCGCGCGGAACGGACGGGAGGAGTCGAAGGCGGCGAACGTCGTGTTCGCGCCGATTCGTGACCGTCGGGAGCGGATGATCCTCTCGGTGCGCGACCAGAACACGTTCGACACCGACCTGAGGCGCCGTCGTCTCATGGCGCTGATGCACGTGTTCCTGATCCATCGTTATGGCGCCGTGTGGGTGCACTACGTCAGTCCGACCGACGACAACCAGCACCAGACCCGGCGCATGATCGAGCTGGGGATCTTTGAAAGCGCGAACACCGAGGTTGGCGAGATCATCGTGGCGGCGGTGAATCGGGAACGGTTGAAGGAACTGGCGGAACCGGACCGCGAAGCGCTCACGGCGTTGATCGAGAAGACCGAGCCGGTGCCGGTGCGAGCCGCCTCGTGATCCGGGCCTGGTCGTCGAGCCGGGCCACGATCGCGATCGGGAGCCTTGCGTCGGTCCTCTCGATTCAGGGTCTTCATGCGCAGGACGCCGGGGCGGAGGAGCCCCGGTCGATCTCGGAAGCCACCGGAGGCTTCGAGCATCTGCCCGGCTTTCTGGACCTGTTCTGGGACAGCCGGGCCGGCAGGCTCTTCCTCCGGGTCGAAGCGTTCGATGCCGATCTGCTCTACATCCAGTCGCTGTCGGCGGGCCTGGGATCGAACGACATCGGACTCGACCGGGGTCAGCTCGGGCGCACCCTCCTGGCCCGTTTCGAACGGGTCGGGCCGAAGGTGCTTCTGGTTCACCAGAACACGCGCTACCGGGCGATCAGCGACAACGAGGACGAGCGCCGCGCGGTGGCGGATGCCTTCGCTCGTTCCGTGCTTTGGGGCTTCGAAGTCGAGGCCGAGGCCGAGGACGGTTCCGTGCTGGTCGATGCGACCGACTTCGTGCTCCGGGATGCGCACGGCGTGGTGGCGCGGCTCCACCAGCGTGGGCAGGGGAGCTACCAGTTGGACGCGTCGCGGTCGGCGATTCATCGCCCCGGCGTGGCCGCCTTTCCGCGCAACTCGGAACTCGAGGGCACGCAAACCTTCGTGCTGCGCGGGTCCGACCGCGGTCCGGGAAGTTGGGTGAGCCAGGTCGCACCGTCGCCCGAGGCAGTGACGTTGCGAATCCGCCACTCCTTCGTCGCGCTGCCCGAACCCGGTTACGAACCCCGGCGCGCCGATCCCCGTGCCGGCTTCAATGTGACCAGCTACTTCGACTACGCGACCCCGATCGACCAGCCGCTCGAGGCCGTCTTCATCGACCGGCACCGGCTCGAGAAGCGTGATCCGGGCGCCGAGCGGAGCGAACCGGTCGAACCGATCGTCTACTACCTCGACCGCGGTGCGCCGGAGCCGATCCGCTCCGCGCTGCTCGACGGCGCCCGCTGGTGGAACGAGGCATTCGAGGCAGCGGGCTACATCGACGCGTTCCGGGTCGAACTCCTGCCGGAGGGCGCCGACCTGCTCGACGTCCGCTACAACGTGATCCAGTGGGTTCACCGGTCGACTCGCGGCTGGTCCTACGGTGGCGGGGTCACGGACCCGCGCACCGGCGAGATCATCAAGGGCCACGTGTCGCTCGGTTCGCTGCGGGTGCGGCAGGACTTCCTGATCGCCCAGGGTCTGCTGTCGCCCTACGAGGACGCGGACTCGTCCACCGAGACGCTCACCGGGATGGCGCTTGCCCGGCTGCGCCAGCTCTCCGCCCACGAGGTCGGCCACACGATCGGCCTGATGCACAACTTCGCCTCGAGCGTCGATGGACCGGATGGCCGCGAGTCGGTCATGGACTATCCGCATCCGCTGGCCACCCTGGGCGCCGACGGCGCGATCGACCTGAGTGCCGCCTACGACGTCGGCGTCGGCGAGTGGGACAAGCGGACGGTCCTCTACGGCTACGCCGACTTCCCCGAGGGCGTGGATGAGGCGGCCGAGCTCGACGCCATCCTGCAGGGCACGATCGACGCCGGCCTCCACTACATCAGCGACGAGGACGCGCGGCCGGCGGGCGGCGCACATCCCCTGGCCCACCTCTGGGACAACGGCCGTTCCGCGGCGGAGGAACTGCGGCGCGTCCTGTCGGTGCGGCGGGCCGCGCTTGATCGATTCTCCGAGCGCAGCATCCGGGTCGGCGCCCCGCTATCGGAACTGGAGGACGTGTTGACGCCTCTCTACCTGCTGCATCGGTACCAGATCGAGGCGGCGGCGAAGATCGTCGGTGGCGTCGACTACAGCTACGCGGTGCGGGGAGACGGCAGGGCGCCGGTGTCGCTGCTGCCGCCGGCGATGCAGCTCGACGCGCTCGACGCACTGCTGCGGACGGTCGATCCGGCGGAACTCACGTTGCCGCAGCGGATACTCGATCTGATTCCGCCGCCCCCTCCGGGCCGCAGCCGGGGCCGGGAGCACCTGCCGTCCCGAGCCGGTCTGACGTTCGATCCGGTCGGCGCGGCCGAGATGGCCGCCGATCTCACCTTCGCCATGGTCCTCGATGGCGAGCGGGCGGCCCGGCTGGTCGATCACCATGCCCGGGCGGCCGAACAGCCCGCTCTCGGCCCCATGATCGATCGGGTGCTGGCCGTGACCTGGCGCGCCGATCCTTCGCCGGGTCTCGCCGGAGAAGTCGGCAGGGCGGTCGATTTCGCCGCCCTGCGGCGGTTGATGGCGCTGGCGGCGGGCGTTCCGGTCGCCGCGCCGCCGAACTTCGACTGGCCGGTCGTGCCGGCGCGTTCGGGATCGTTCCAGGTGAGAGCCGAAGCCCGATCCGCGCTGTCAGCTCTCGGCCGGTGGCTTGAGGAGAACCCGGGCGGGACCGACGAGCCCGCGGAACGTGCGCATCGGACCTACGGGGGATGGCTGATCGGGCGTTTTCTCGAGGACCCGGGATCGGTGGAACTGCCGGCGCCGCTCCGGTCGCCGGACGGCTCGCCGATCGGCTGCGGCGTGGGTCACGGCGGCGGGTCCCTTTCGGCTTTCGTGCCGCCGCAATGAGCGGCGATCCAGCCGCAGCGCTCCGGCTGCCGGAGGTCGTGGCGAGGCTCTACAGCGTTAGCGCGCTGGCCGAGCTCGTCGACCTCCGGCGGACTCTCCACGCCGACCCCGAACTCTCGCTCCAGGAGGAGCGTACGTGCGCCCGTCTTCAGCGAACGCTGGACCAACTCGGCGTTGACGGCGTCACTCGCGTAGCCGGCACGGGCGTCGTCGGGCGCATACCCGGCCGCGACCGGAAGGCGCCGTCCGTCGCGGTTCGCGGCGACATCGACGCGCTGCCGATCCAGGAAGACACCGGCCTGCCGTTCGCGTCGCGCAACGAGGGCGTGATGCACGCCTGCGGCCATGACGTGCACGCCTCGTGGACGGTTGCGGCCGCCCGTCTGCTCCGCGACGAACCGGCGGCGGGCGACGTGCTGCTCGTGCTGCAGCCGGCGGAGGAGACGGGGGAAGGGGCGGCGGCCATGCTGGCGACCGGCATCCTGGACGAGGTCGCGGCGATCTTCGGCGCCCACGTCGACCTGACCTTCGAGGTTGGACAGGCGATGATCCAACCCGGTGCCGTTGGCGCCGCCGCCGACCGGTTCGAGGTCGAGCTCAGGGGCCAGGGAGCGCACGGCGCAAGGCCCCACCAGGGCCTGGACCCGATCGCCGGCGCGGCTCAGGTCGTTTCCGCTCTGCAGACGGTCGTCTCCCGGCGCGTGCCGCCCGATCAGCCCGCGGTGGTCACCGTGGGCGCCATCGAGGCGGGAACGGCTCACAACGTGATTCCCGACCGTGCCGTGCTCAAGGGCACCATGCGGTCACTCGACCCGGCCATCCGCGAGTTGCTGGCGGACGAGGTGCGACACGTCGCGGAGTCGGTCGGCGCGGCCTGCCGGCTCGAGGTCCAGGTGCGGATGCTCCAGGGAACGCCGGCCGTACTGAACGACAGGCGAGCCGCTGTCTGGGCGCGTGAGGCCGCGGCGACGGTGATCGGCGCCGAGTCGGTCAAGCCGCTGCCGGTCGCCAACATGGGCGGCGAGGACTTCGCCTTCTACCAGGAGCGGATTCCGGGGTGCTTCATGAGGGTCGGTGCGCGACGCCCGGGCGATCCCGTCGCCTTTGCCCACACGCCGCACTTCGCGCCGGCCGAAGAGGCGATCTTCGTCGGCGGGGCGCTGCTCGCTGCGGCGGCGCGGCGCGCTTCGGCCGAGCTCGCGGCTGCTTCCTGATCAGAAGGCGAAGACCAGGCCGGCGCTGACCAGGCCCTGGACCAGATCATCGCGTTCGGCTCCGTAGCAGCAGCCGTGGCAGCACCCGTCCTCGTCGCTGGTGTCGGTCACCAGCAGGCGCGCGTCCAGCCGGAAGCCGACGTGGTCCGAGAAGAAGATCTTCACGCCGCCGCCGAGACCCAGCGAGAAGTGGCTCTCGGACTCCGGCAGGAAGTCGCTGTTCGGCGCGAGGCGGGTGACCCCGGCGCTCAACGATGCGAAGGGCCGCACCTGGCCCATCGACGCGGTCCACGAGACGCCGGCCTGGTAGTAGCTCACGTCGATCCCGCCGAGGTGGGTGGCGCCGAGGAACGGGCCCTCGTCCAGGCCGAAGCCGGTCTCCTGCTCGTTGAGGAACAGCTCGATATGGAGATTGCGCCGGATCGGGAAGCCGATGACCACGCCGTCCACCGTGGCGTCGTCGATCTCCAGATCGAGCCTTCCGAACTCGTAGTCGTCGATCTCGAAGCCGCCGAGGAAGCTGTGGCCGTAGTACGGGGTGATCTCGAAGCGTTCCTTCTGCGCAGCGGCGGGTGAAGTCGCCGCCGCGACCACGGTCAGCAGTGCCGTAAGGCCCAGCGTCCTGATCAGGTGACGGCTGCGGGGTTCAAGGCGTCGGACTCGCTTCATGGTCGTCGATCCTCCTGAGGGGCGAGCGACGAGACTGCAAGTTCCGGGCCGACGTGGCCCTTTGGAAACAGGGGCGGAGCGGCCGGTATCGGTCCACTGGGGAGGTAGTCAGTCGACGTCACATGAGGAGGAGCGGACCGCTCTGCCCCTGACCCCGGTTTACGCAACCGGGAGGGACAGGGTTTCGCGTGAGGCGCTAGCTGCTGGTCGCGTCCCGGTCCGGGTGGCGCATCGCGGTGATGTTGAACCCCGCGTCCACGAAGTGAATGCCGCCGGTGGTGCCGGCGCTCAGGTCGGACAGCAGGTACGCGGCGGTGGCGCCGACATCGTCGACGGTGATGTTGCGCTGGAGCGGCGCCCGTTCCGGCATGACCTTCAACATGCCGCGCATCCCGGAGACGCCGGACGCGGCGAGAGTCCTCACCGGGCCGGCGGAGACGCCGTGAACACGGATGCCCCTGGGCCCGAGATCGACCGCAAGGTAGCGGATGGAGGCCTCGAGCGCCGCCTTGGCGATCCCCATCACGTTGTAGTTCGGGGTTGCCTTCGTGGCGCCGTAGTAGGTCATCGCGATGATGCTGCCCCCTTCGCTCATCAGCGGTTCGGCGGCGCGGGCGAGAGCGATCAGGGAGTAGCAACTAATGTCGAGCGCGGTGACGAAGCCACTGCGCGACGTGTCGATCGTGCGCCCGAGGAGGTCCTCGCGGTTGGCATAGGCGACGGAGTGGACGAGGAAGTCCAGGCGTCCCCAGCGCTCGGCGAGAGTGGCGAACGTGGCTTCGATCTGGGCGTCGTCCGTGACGTCGAGCGGCTCGACGATGGCCGATCCGATGCTCTCGGCCAGCGGCCGGACACGACGCTCGAGGGCGTCGCCCTGGAACGTGAACGCGAGTTCGGCGCCTTCTTCGTGGGCGCGGCGGGCGATGCCCCAGGCCAGGGAGCGCTTGTTCGCGACGCCGACGACCAGGCCCCGCCTTCCAGCGAGCAGTCCCCTCGGCGGGCCGCCGGCAGGGGCCTCGGACGGTGGATCGCCGGGCGTTGATTCGAGCGGAGTCACGGGCGCCGGGATTGTAGCGTTCCGAGGCGGGACCTCCTACACTGCCCTGGCGCATGGTTTCCCTGCTCGGCATCGTGCTGGTTGTCGGCGCGACGCTCTGCTTCTCGCTGTTCGACCTTCTGCGCAAGAAGCTCACCGGTCGCCTGAGCGACGCCTTCCTGGTCATGGTGCTGGCGCTCGGCGCCGTGCCCCTTTACGGCGCGTGGGTGGCGCTGCAGCCGCCCGCTGCCGTGAGTACCGCGTACCTGTGGCCGGGTGTTGCCTCCGTCGTGTGCAATCTGGGCGCGAACTACGGCTTCCTGCGCTCCGTGCGTCTCTCCGGGCTGAGCGCGGTCATCCCGCTGCTTTCGCTGACCCCTGTGTTCACGTCGCTGCTCGCGATCCCGCTGCTTGGCGAGCTGCCGGGCGCCCGCGAGTGGCTCGGTATCGCGATGGTCGTGTTCGGCGCTCTCGCGCTCCAGTTGGGCGAGCGGACCGGAGGGCGTCGCCGGCAGTGGAGACTGAGTGCCGGAGCGTGGTGGATGATCCTGGTCGCCTTCCTCTGGGCCTCGGCGCTGCCCCTCGACAAGCTCGCAACCGAAGCGTCGAACGCGGCTTTCCACGGCCTGGTCATGCACCTCGGCGTCGGCCTCTCCGTGCTGACGCTCGCGCTTCGCGGCCTCCGCGAGGCGCCGGGTGTGCGGCGTCGCCCGGACGTTCGCGCGGGAGCCGGAACCTGGTCCCTGCTGCTGACCGCCGTCGTCCTCGGCGCCGCGGCGCAGGGACTCCAGTTGCTGGCGTTGCAGCACGCCTGGGTCGGCTTCGTCGAGACGGTGAAGCGGGGCATCGGATCGTCGCTGGCGCTGGTGCTCGGCCGCGTCTTCTTCGCCGAGCCGCTGACGCCGCGCAAGGTGTTGACGGTGGCCGTGATCGCGGCGGGCGTCGCGGTGATGCTCTGGTAGGTTGACGATCGATGGCCAGCGGTTTCCCGGTCGATCTTCGGCCCCGTCTGGCAGTCGCCCTGGGCCTGCTGGCGATCGGGTCGGGCGGCGCGGGCGCCCAGGTGTCGCGCCTGTCCGAAATCGAGTTGCCCGACGGCTTCTCGATCACGTTCTTTGCCGAGAACGTCACGGGCGCGCGATCGCTTGCGCAGAGCCCCGGCGGCACGGTCTTCGTCGGCACACGGCAGGCGGGCCTGGTCCATGCGCTGGTCGACGGGGACGGCGACGGCGCCGCCGACGAGCGCTACCGGATCGCGTCGGGCCTGAACTCGCCGAACGGTGTGGCCTTCCGTAACGGAAGCCTCTACGTCGCCGAGATCAGCCGGATTCTCCGGTACGACGGCATCGAGAACCGCTTGGACTCGCCGCCCCAGCCGTTCGTGGTCACGGACCGGCTTCCGACCGACACGCACCACGGCTGGAAGTTCATTCGCTTCGGGCCGGACGGGCGGCTCTACGTGCCGGTGGGCGCGCCGTGCAACATCTGCAACGAGGCCGACCCGTACAACGCCATCCTGCGGATGGCCGCCGACGGCAGCTACGAGATCGTGGCGCGGGGCGTCAGGAACACGGTCGGCTTCGACTGGCATCCGGGAACGCGAAGGCTCTGGTTCACCGACAACGGTCGCGACTGGCTGGGCGACAACAGTCCGCCGGACGAACTGAACGTGCTGACGTCGAACGGCCAGCACTTCGGCTACCCCTTCTGCCACGGTCGAGACGTTTCCGATCCGGAGTTCGGTTCGCTCCGTTCCTGCTCCGAGTTCCGGCCTCCGGTCCAGGAGCTCGGACCGCACGTGGCGGCCCTGGGCATGCGCTTCTACACCGGGGAGATGTTCCCGGAGCGCTACCGCGACCAGATCTTCATCGCCGAACACGGCTCCTGGAACCGCACGGATCCGATCGGCTACCGGGTGATGGTCGTTCGTCTGGGCGCGGGCGGACAGGCGGCCGGATACGAGGAGTTCGCCACGGGATGGCTTCGGGGCGGGACGGCCTGGGGCCGGCCGGTCGACGTGATGGTGCGCGAGGACGGCTCGCTGCTGGTGTCGGACGATCGGCGGGGAGCGGTCTACAGAATCGTCCATGAGTCCGGGAGCAGCCGGGAGCCCGACCCCGAACCGCCGCCTCCCGATCCCGACCCGGATCCTGACCCCGAGCCCGAGCCCGAGCCACCCGCGCCTCGACCGGATGGTCCCTGCGTGGCGAGTGCGGAGACGCTCTGCCTGCACGGCGATCGCTACGAGGTCCGGGTCGAGTGGTGGACCGGCGACGGTGAGACGGGCTCGGCCCAGGTGGTCTCGGAGGCGACGGATGATTCCGGCCTGTTCCGGTTCTTCGAAGCGGACAACTGGGAGATCCTGGTCAAGGTGCTGAACGGCTGCGCCACCAACGATCACCACTGGGTGTACGGCGCTTCCACGACGACGCTGGGCTACGTGATCCGCATCACGGACACGGTGACGGGTGACGCCCGGGAGTACCGGAACGAGCCGGGACGGTCGGCGGCCGCGATCACGGACGCGAAGGCGTTTCCGAACAGTTGTCTCCCGTAGCGATACTCTCGCCCGGACCTTCGTCGCGTCCCGGTTTCCTACAACTGGTTCCGGGACGCGCACTTCAACCAGATCAGGAGTTACAGCATGCTCCGCTTCGCGCTGTCCGGGTCGCGACCCCGGCTCTCTTCACGCAACACCGTGCTTCGCCTCTGCGCCTTCTTCCTGACCGTGGCTTTCGTGTCGGGCACGGCGGCGGCCGACGACGAACTCCGTCTGGACGCGATCGAGCTGCCTGCCGGTTTCTCGATCGGCGTCTTCGCGGCGGAGATCGACAATGCGCGTTCGCTGGCCCAGAGCCCGTCCGGCACCGTCTTCGTCGGCACCGGACGCAGGGGCGGCGGCGTCGTCCATGCCGTCGTCGATCGTGACGGAGACGGAGAGGCCGACAGCCGCTACCGCATCGGTTCGGACCTGAACTGGCCGAACGGCGTCGCCTTCCACGAGGGCGACCTCTACGTTGCGGAGATCAGCCGCGTGCTCCGTTTCGAGGAGATCGAGAGTCGGCTCGACTCACCGCCCTCGCCGGTCGTGGTGACCGCCGACCTGCCGGAGGAGACCCATCACGGCTGGAAGTTCATCCGCTTCGGTCCCGACGGGCGGCTCTACGTGCCGGTCGGCGCCCCGTGCAACATCTGCGACGAGGGCGATCCCTATGCGACGATCCTCAGGCTGGACCAGGCCGGCGACTACGATGTCGTGGCTCGCGGGGTGCGCAACACGGTCGGATTCGACTGGCGCCCGGGCACGCGTGAGCTGTGGTTCACCGACAACGGCCGCGACATGATGGGCGACGACGTTCCGCCCGACGAGCTGAACGTGCTGACGGAGGACGGCCAGCACTTCGGCTACCCGTACTGTCACGGCCAGGACATCCCGGACCCGGAGTTCGGCGACGAGCGTCCCTGCGGAGAGCTCGTGCCGCCGGCCATCGACCTTGACCCCCACGTGGCGGCGGTTGGCATGCGCTTCTACCGGGGCGATGCTTTCCCTGAGCGCTACCGCGGGCAGATCTTCATCGCCGAGCACGGTTCCTGGAACCGCAGCAACAAGATCGGCTACCGGGTCATGGTGGTTCACGTCGATCCGGACGGCCGGGCCAGGGAGTACGAGGAGTTCGCTACCGGTTGGCTCCAGGGCGAAGACTCGTGGGGTCGACCGGTCGACGTGATGGAGCTGGCCGACGGTTCGCTCCTCGTGTCGGACGACCTGCGAGGCGTGATCTACCGCATCGTCTATGACCGGACCGCGGCAGCGGCGGCCGGGCAATAGGAACGTGTCGCCGATCGATCAGGCCGCCGTCGAGGCGGCGCGAGTCCGCTACGACGCGGCCTGCGCCGCCGGTCTCCGGCTCGACATGACGCGAGGCAAGCCGTCACCGGAGCAGCTCGCCCGGTCCCACGGGCTCCTGGCCGCGGTCGGTCAGGAGGACCGCCCCGCCGGCGACGGCACGGACTGCCGGAACTACGGCGGCGACCCGCGCGGCCTGCCGGAGATGCGGTCGATCTTCGCCGAGATCCTCGAGGTCGATCCGGACCTGGTCTTCGTCGGCGGCAACGCGAGCCTGCAGTGGATGCATGACCTGATCGTGCAGGCGATGCTGGTCGGCGTGCCGGGTGGCGATCCGTGGGGCGGGCCGCGGTGTTCGACGCCGGTGAAGTTCCTCTGCCCCTGCCCCGGCTACGATCGTCACTTCTCCGTGCTGGAGCGCTACGGCATCGAGATGCTGCCGATCGGGATGGGTGACGACGGCCCGGACGTCGACGAGATCGCGCGTCTTGCCGGCGACGACCGGAACGTCAAGGGGATGTTCTGCGTGCCCCGCTACAGCAATCCGACCGGCGTGACCTACTCGGACGACGTGGTCGAGGCGATTGCCGCGATGCCGGCCGCGGCAGCCGACTTCCGCGTCATCTGGGACGACGCCTACGCCTTGCACGCGTTCGAGGGTGAGCCGGATCGGCTGGCCAACCTCTACGACCGGTGCATCGCTCACGGCCACGAGGACCGGCCGTTCATCGTCACCTCGTTCTCGAAGGTCACCTTCGGCGGCGCCGGTCTGGCGGCGGTAGCCGCGAGCCCCGTGAACGGCGAGTGGATCCGGAGCTTCCGTTCGATCCAGACGATCGGACCGAACAAGCTGAACCAGCTCGCCCACGCCCGCTTCTTCGCCGGCGGCCTCGCGAGTGTCCGGAAGCACATGCGAGGGCACGCTGAGTTGATCCGGCCGAAGTTCGAGACCGTGCTGCGCGTTCTCGACGAGTCGCTGGCGGGCCTCGGCGTCGCGACCTGGAGCCGGCCCCGGGGCGGTTACTTCGTGAGTCTGGACACGGAGCCCGGCTGCGCGCGGGCGGTGGTCGAGATGGCGGGCCGGGCGGGGGTCAAGCTGACCCCGGCGGGCGCTACGTTCCCGTACGGCGTCGACCCGCGGGACCGGAACATCCGCATCGCGCCGACGCTGCCGGGCGTCGCCGAGATCGAGACCGCGACGCGGCTGCTTGCCGACTGCGTCGTGCTCGTCAGCGCCGGCACCTAGTCGATGTAGCCGAGGCTCTTCAACTGGCGGACATCCTCTTCGCTGAGGACGGTTCCGCTCCTCGCCTCGTACTTCGGCAGGTCGCGGTACCAGTTCACGAGGCGGCGGCCGAGCGGCGGCACCAGGTCGACCGGCGGCGCGGGCAGCGGCCGCTCCTCCTGGGGATCGACGGTGAGATCGAAGTAGACCGTCTCCCGCTTCGAGAAGTCGTGGAGCACCTTGGCGCCGTTCAGCTCCATGCTGATCTGGAGGGGGTCCTCGTAGGGCGCGTTGCGCCGCGACCTTGCCAGCAGGGCGCTGTGCTTGTCGCCGATGACGTAGCGGGGCCGTGCCGCGCCGGCGGGCTCGTCGCCGATCGGCACTAGGCTTCGTCCCGTGACATCGGCGGGGCCTCCGAGCTCGAGCAGGTCGAGCACGGTCGGCAGAACGTCGACCACGCCGACCGCGGCGCCTACCCGCAGGCCCTCGGGAATCCCCGGGCCCGTGAGGATCATGGGGATGCGCGCGTTGGGCCAGTGAACGTTCTTGCCGTGTCCCCAGTAGTTGTGCTCCCCCATGCTCTCGCCGTGGTCGCTCAGGAACAGGGTGTAACGGGGGCCGGCGAGAAGCTCGTCGATCGCCCTGGACAGTCTGCCGAGCCAGTGGTCGACGTAGTTCACCTCCGACTGGTAGCGCCAGCGCCGTTGCCAGCCGCTGCCGCGCTGCTCGCGGGGCGGCCGCGGCGGCGTGAAGCCCGTCCGTTCCAGGTAGGGGCTGTGTGGATCGGAGAAGTGGACCCAGAGAAAGAGGGGACGCCCGCTCCGCTCCTCGTCACCGGCCCGCCTTCGCAGCCAACGCTCCGCCGTCCTTGCCACGTCGTCGGCATGGCGCTCCATGACGCCGGCCGCATTCCGCGCTTCGGTGAAGTCTTCGTCGTAGTGGTCGAAACCGCGGTTCAGACCGACGAGGTCGGAGCGCAGCGTCCAGTTCGAGATGAAGGCGGCGGCTTCATAGCCTGCCTCGCCCAGAATCTCGGCCAGGACGGGGATGTCGCCTCGCATTCGCTGGGCATTTCGCCTCGCCCCGTGGGTCGGCGGGTAGTGGGAGGTGAAGACCGAGGCGAAGGCCGGGCCGGTCTTGCCGATCGTCGTGTGGGCGTCTTCGAACAGCACGCCTTCCGCGGCGAGGGCGTCGATCGTCGGTGTCGTGGCCGCCTCGCCGCCGTAGGCCCCGAGCGCGTCCGCGCGCAGCGTGTCCACGGACAGCAGGACGAGGTGCGGCTCGGCCGCGGGCAGGGGCGCGCAGATCGCGGCCGCCAGCGCGGTGGTGAGGAGGAGGAGTCGTCCGGCGACGGTCACGCCGAGACGGCCCCGAAGGCGATTGCCTCCTCCTGTGTATCGATGTCGCGGGCAAGGGACATCGCGTCGACGACCGGCATCCGGACCTTCCGATCCGGATGCCTGCGCCGGTGGCGTCGCTTGATGAACATGCGGCGCAGAGCCAGTTCCAGTTCGGACTGCTGGATGACCTTCTCCTTGAGGCGCCGTGCCGCGCGGGTGCCCGACAGCAGCGTGTCCCAGGTGAAGGTCGGCAACCGGAGATTCAGGAGGTGGATGAGGTCCTGAACGAGCATGATCCAGAGCAGGCGTCGGGCCATGTAGGCGTTGCGGTAGAGGATCGGCCGGTTGCGTGTCCGGTAACCGAGGTCCATCAACCGGTAGATGAACTTCCACCGTAGCGCCGCGGAGTCGAACATGGCCAGGTGACCGGGCAACACCGGGACGGGCTCGGAAGCCCCTTCGGGCTTGACGTGGTACTGCGGCTTCCACCCGGATTCGCCGAGCCGTTCGGGATCTCGCGGCGCCCTGATCATGGGGAAGAAGAAGTCCAGCGGACTGTGGCTCCAGAAGTCGCGAACCACCGTCTTCATCTCGGCCGGGTCGGGAACGATGTCGCAGGTGATGATCGCCAGCGGTCCGTCGCCGTGCAGCCGGCGGGCCGTCTCGACGCCGACCTGGATGTTGCGGCCGAAGCCGCCATCGGTGTCGACGGAGATGCCGTCGGACAGGGACCGGTAGGCGTGACCGGGTCCGGCGACGTAGATCGGGTCGAAGGCCTCGACCTGGCGGAGCCGCTCGATGACCAGTTCGATCAACGGCCTGCCCCCGATCTTCACGTCCACCCCCTTGATGCCGGCGAGCGGGTGCTTGGAACGTCCTCCCGGGGGCATGTAGGCGGGCCTTCGGTCGCTGCCCCCCAGGATGACGAGTGGTACGGATCTGTAGGCCATCGGTCTTCTTTCCGGTTCTCTCGTCGGGACCGTCCGATTGTACGCCGGGGACTTCCGACACCCAAGGCTCCGTCTGAGCGGCCTCTGCTGGCGCTAGCATCCGGCCGACGACGATCCTCGCCTGGGTCGCCGCCCGCCTGTTCGATGACCCTCCCCCCGCCGCCGACCCCCGAGGTCGTGGACCGTGATGATCGACTCGCACGTCTCGCCGAACGCTGGCTGGGTGAACCGGCCGTTGGCCTGGACACGGAGTTCGTGCGGGAGCGGACGTTCTTTGCGCGGCTCGGCCTGATTCAGGTGGCGGATTCGGAGGGCTGCTACCTGGTCGACACGGTCTCGATCAGCGATCGGGCGCCGCTGGTTGCCGTCGTCGAGGCGCCGGAGGTGACGAAGGTGTTCCATTCGCCGAGTGAGGATCTCGAGATCTTCCACAACGCTCTCGGGTGCGCTCCGGTACCGCTGTTCGACTGCCAGGTCGCCGCCACGCTCTGCGGCCTGGGCGGTTCCCTGGGCTACGTCCACCTGGTTTCGCGTCTCTTCGATGTCGAGCTGGGCAAGGGCGTGCAGCGGTCGAACTGGTTGCGGCGTCCTCTCAGCGAGGAGCAGGTGCGATACGCCGGTCTCGATGTGGCCTATCTCCTGCCGGCCCACGAGCTGTTGCAGGCGCGGCTGCGTGACCTCGCTCGGGAAGCCTGGGCCGATGAGGAGTTCGGCCGCCTGTCGAAGAACGCCGAGGCGCGTCTGGACCCCGCGTGGTCCTACAACCGGCTGCGGCGACCGGGAATGTCCGGGCGTCAACTGGCCGTGCTCCAGGCCGTGTGCGCGTGGCGGGAGGGCCGGGCCCGCCGCCGGGACGTGCCCCGGGGTTTCGTGCTGAAGGACGAGACCCTGGTCGACGTGGCACGACGCCTGCCACGCACGGCGGAGGATCTGGCCCCGGTGAAGAGCCTGGGGCCGCGCCAGGCGCGGCGGCACGGGCCGAAGCTGCTTGAACTGGTGCGTGGCGTCCGCCTGCTGCCGGAGAATCGGCTCCCCGACCGTCTGGAACGCTCCGGCAGGCGTTCGTCGAGCGGCCTGTCGGAGGAATTGCGGGAACTGGTTGCGGGAGTTGCCGGTGATCTCGACGTACCGGCCGAGTTTCTCGTCCCAAGGAGGACTCTCGAGGCCTGGGCAGCGCGGAGTCTCGAGCGGGGCGCATGGGTCTGGCCGGCGGAAGTCGACGGCTGGCGCCGCTCGGTACTCGAGCCGGAGGTGGAACGTTCCGCTCTACTCGAGTCCGGTGTCGCCAGGATGCGGAGGAACAGGTCGCTGCGTCGCTGAAGCGTTGTCGGTAGAGTCCGCCGCCGTGAAAGAGGTGGTAGCGCAGGCGCACGACATCGGCGATCTGTACGGCCTGTTCGGGCGACGGGCGCCGGAGGCCGTGGTCGTAGCGCGGGCCGCCGTTCCACAGCCCCAGCGGGATCTCCTGGATCACGAGGACCACATGACGGTGACCCTGGAGGCCCACCACGGCGACCTGGTCGACGTCGAGGTCCTGGATCGCGTCGCGTACGACGGACGCTACGCTCGGAGAATCCTCCTGCGGCGTGCTTCGGCCGCCGTTGTCATGTTCGGCATCGTGCTGATCGACTTTCGGTTCACGACCGAAGCAGCCCGCCACGAAGTCCTCGGCGAAGCGACTCCGCTCGGCCACGTGCTGATCCGCCACAGTCGTCTGCGGCGGATCAGCACCCACTGTCTTCTCGAGATCGAGCCGGACCGCGAAATGCGGCGCCACTTCGGTCTGGGTGACGGGGCGGACGGCAAGGCATCGCCGGTTCATGGTCGCCTCGCGACGATCTTCTGCGACGGGCGCCCGGCGGTCGAACTTCTGGAAGTGGTGCCTCCCGGCCCGGCCGCTCAGGCCCGTTCCACTGGGAACGAGATGAGTTCCTCGATGCTCCGGACCTGAAGATCGAGGCCCAACAGCCGGTCGAATCCAAGGGCGACTCCCGCGCACGTTGGGAGCCCCGACTCCAGCGCGGCCAGGAACCGGGACGGCATCGACGGCAGCGGTCGGCCGGTCCTGCGGCGGAAGGCCAGGTCGCTTTCCAGGCGCTGCCGCTGTTCGGCCGGATCACAGAGCTCGCCGTAGCCGTTTGCGAGTTCGACTTGTCCGACGTAGGCCTCGAAGCGCTCAGCGGTGAGGGGATCCGAGGCGTTCAGCCGCGCCATCGCGGCCTGGGAGGCGGGGTAGTCGAAGACGACCGTGACGCGGTCGGACGCGAAACGAGGCTCGACCCGTTCGCCGAACAGCCTCGAGAGCAGATCGTCCCGGTCGAGGTCGCCGGTGTCGACCGGTGAAGGGCCGTCCGCGACGGCCCGCCGCAAGGTACGGTTCGAGGCTTCGTGCGGATCGACCCCTGCGTGCCGCCGCATGAGATCGGCGTAGCTGGCATACGTCGCCCGTTCCAGTTGGCGCGAACCGGTGAGAAGGGTCTCGATCAGGGCCGCGACTTCCCTCATCAGCCGGTGGACATCCCATCCCACGCGATACCACTCGAGGATCGTGAACTCGGGGTTGTGCCAGCGGCCGCGCTCGCCGCCGCGGAACGCCTTGCACACCTGGTAGATGGACCCGGAACCCGCGGCCAGCAGGCGTTTCATCGCCAGTTCCGGCGAGGTCTGGAGGTACATCCGCCGGCGCTCGATCCCCGGCGCGTCGACCTGAGAACCCAGGGGTTCCAGGTGCGGGTCGAGAGTGGTTTCGGCGGACAGCAGCGGGGTTTCCACCTCGAGCACGCCCCGCTCGGCGAAGAAGGCGCGCAGTTCGGCGAGCATTGCCGCGCGCCGTTCGAGGGCTGCCAGCCCGGCGGTGGGTCGCCACTCGGCGGCGTCGCCCGTCACCGGCGCTAGGTCTTGCCGCGGGAAACGTACTCGCCGGTGCGGGTGTCGACCCGGATGGACTCGCCGGTCTGGATGAAGAGCGGCACCTTGACGACCGCACCGGTCTCGAGCTTTGCCGGCTTGTTGCCGCCGCTGGAGGTGTCTCCCTTGAGTCCGGGGTCCGTTTCGACCACCTCCCGGGTCACGAAGTTCGGCGCCGCGACGAGGATCGGATGGCCGTTCCACAGCGTCACGTTGCAGATGTCTTCCTCCTTGATCCACTGCTCGGCACCGCCCAGGGCCGCGGCATCGGCCTCGACCTGGTCGTAGGTGTCGGGGTTCATGAAGAACCAGTGCTCGCCGTCGGTGTAGAGGTACTGCATCGAGGTCTCAATGACGTCGGCGCCTTCGAGCAGGTCGCCCGGCTTGTAGGTCTTCTCGTTGACCCGTCCGTTCAGGAGGTTGCGCATCTTGACCCGGGTGAACGCCTGCCCCTTGCCGGGCTTGATGAAGTCGCACGAGATGATCACGTTCGGCTCGCCGCTTTCGAGCACCTTGAGCCCGGTGCGGACCTGGTTCATGTTGTAGTTGGCCATCGATCCCGAACGTCCTCCGCCGGCGACATTCGTCGGGGCGAACCCTAGCAGCAGGGCGCCGGTGAAACCCGGCGCCGCCTGCCTCCGTTGTAAGGCGGTAAGGGCGGCAGATCCCGGTCCTTCCCGGCCGCGACGGAAGCCCTGCCCCGAACCAGGGAGAGCGCGATGACCTACCAGCCTTCGATCCCCGCTCCGTGTTCCAACACTCCGATCAGCCGCTGCGGACCGCTCTTCGCGCGTGGCGGCCTGGCGGTCGCCTCGCTGGTCGCGGCGGCCTGTCTCGCGGCGCCGGCGTTCGCCGAGTTCGACGAGAGCCACCGCTTCGACGCCCGCTCCCTTGAGGTCACCAACCTGATCGGCAAGGTCGACATCGAGCAGGCGACCGGCGACGAGTTCGAGGTCGAGGTTTCCGTGCGCGGCGACGACGGTGTGCGGCGCAACATCAACATCGAGCAGGAGCGCGGTTCCCGCGCCCGGCTGGACGTCGTCTTTCCGGTCGATGACGAGCGCCGCTTCGTGTATCCCGAGTTCAGCCGGCGGCGGGCTCAACTCTGGTTCCGCGAGGGTCGTTCCAGCAGCCTGCTGGGAGAGATCCTGCGGGCCGTGTCGGGCCGCAGGATCCGGATCCAGCGGAGCGGCAGCGGCATGGAGGTCTGGGCCGACTTGACGATCCGGGTGCCGGCGGGCGCGACGCTGACGCTCGAGCACGGTGCCGGCGACGTGGAGATCCGGGACGTCGTCGCGGATCTGGACGTCGACGTGAAGGCCGGCATGGCTGAAGCGGCCGGCCTTGACGGCGACGTGAAGATCAACGTCGGCAGTGGCGGACTGGCGGTGCGGGACGTGCGCGGCCGACTGGTCATGGACACGGGAAGCGGCGGCGCAAGTCTCGATGGCTTTGAGGGTTCGGCGCTCTCGATCGACACCGGCAGCGGCTCGGTGGTGGTGACGGAGGTGGCCGCCGAGGCGATCGACATCGACACGGGCAGCGGCGGCGTCACGGTGGACGGCCTGGACGCCGAGCGCTTCTTGATCGACACCGGGAGCGGCAGCGTGCGAGTCGAGTCCGCGGGCGCCGACTCTGCGGTGATCGACACGGGCAGCGGCAGAGTGCACCTGGCCCTCGAGCGGATGGGCGACGGCAGGTTCGAGATCGACACCGGCTCAGGCGGCATCGTCATGCTGGTTCCGGAGGATCTGTCGGCCCGGTTCGACATCGACATCGGCAGCGGCGGAATCGACGTCGATGTGCCGATCGCGAAGACGCTGCACAAGTCGCGGGGCGAGATGCGGTTCATTGCCGGCGGCGGCGATGCGAGCGTGATCCTCGACACGGGCTCGGGAAGCGTCCGCGTCGCGAGCGTCGACTAGACGCCTCTCTAGTCGGCGGCGGAGGCGTCCGCCATCGCGCACACGATCCGCCACTCCCGTTCGGTCACCGGCTGGACGGAGAGCCGCTGGCCCCGGTGGAGCAGGGCCATCCCCTCCAGGTCAGGCCGCAGGCGTAGCTCGGCCAGCGTGACGGGCTCCTCGAACTTACACTCGAACTCGATGTCGACGAGGTACCAGCGGGGGTTCTCCGGGTCCGACTTCGGGTCGTAGTGAGAGTCCTCCGGGTCGAACTGGGTCGGATCGGGATAGGACTCGCTGCACACCCGGGCGAGTCCGACCACCGCGGTCGGCTTGGCGTTCGAGTGGTAGTAGAGGACGCCGTCGCCGACCCGCATCCGGTCGCGCATCAGGTTGCGGGCCTGATAGTTGCGCACGCCGTCCCAGTACGTCTTGCCGTCGCGCTCGAGGTCGTCGATCGAGTACTCGCCCGGCTCGCTCTTCATCAGCCAGTACTGGCGGGGTTCATCGGTCATTGGCGGTCTCCTGGTGGTCGGCGCGCCCGCTACAGGATGCTGCGTCCGAAGAGCGAACTCAGCAGGCCGAGGGCGAGCTTCGCGGTCTGATTCCGGGTGTCGAGAATGGGGTTGACTTCGACGACGTCGACGGAACCCAGGCCGCCGTGCTCAGCGATCAGTTCCATCAGCAGGTGCCCCTCGCGGTAGCTCAGGCCGCCGGGCGCCTGGGTGCCGACGCCCGGCGCTTCCCGGGGATCGATCGAATCCATGTCCAGGCTGACGTGGAGCCGCTCCACGTGCCCCAGGCGTTCGAGAGCTTCGCTGGCGAGGGGAGCCAGACCGCGCTCGTCGATCTGCCGCATCGTGTAGACGGTGACGCCGGCCCGGTGGATCAGCGCCTGTTCGCCCGGGTCGAGGTCGCGTACTCCGAACAGCACGACGTCTTCCGGCCGGAGTTTGGCGCCGGGCCGACCGACTTCGACGAGCTCCGGCGCTCCATAGCCGCAGAGCGCCGCGAGCGGCATGCCGTGGAGGTTGCCGGTCGGTGACGTCTCGGGCGTGTTGAAGTCGCCGTGGGCGTCGATCCACAGAACGCCCGTGCGGTGCTCGTGCGAGACGCCGCCCACGGTTCCCACGGCGATCGAGTGATCGCCGCCCAGGACCAGCGGCACGGCGCCGCCGGCCACGGCTTTCCGGCTTGCCTCGTAGATGCGCTCGCAGGCATCGACGACCGGCCCAAGGAAGCCCAGGCCGGGTTCCTCGGACAGGGAGTCGCGCTCGACGGTCTCGATGTTGCCGCGGTCTTCCACGCGGTAGCCGAGGCCGAGGAGGGCCGACTTGAGACCCGCGTAGCGGAGCGCGGTGGGACCCAGGTCCACTCCGCGGCGCGACTGGCCGAGATCGAGCGGCGCGCCGACGATCCGAATTGTGGTCCGGGTGGCGGGAGCGGGCATAGGTGGGAAGTTAGCGCACCTGTCGCCGCAAGCTCATAGGATGCGGATCGGCCATGTCCGTCCGCAACTTCTGCATCATCGCCCACATCGACCACGGCAAGTCCACGCTTGCCGATCGCCTGATTCAGCACTGCGGGGCGATCGAGGATCGGGAGTTCCGCGACCAGATTCTCGACTCGATGGACATCGAACGGGAGCGCGGAATCACGATCAAGAGCAACACCGTCACCCTCCGGCACCAGGACGCGGAGGGCCGGCCCTGCCGTCTGAACCTGATCGACACGCCCGGGCATGTCGACTTCTCGCACGAGGTCCGCAGGTCGCTCATGTCGTGCGAGGGGGCGCTGCTCCTGATCGACGCATCCCAGGGTGTCGAGGCGCAAACGGTGGCCAACCTCTACCTGGCGCTGGAGTACGACCTGACGATCATCCCCGTGATCAACAAGATCGACCTGCCGTCCGCGGACGTGGACCGGGTGCGGGAGGAGATCGACAGCGATCTGGGCCTCGACCCGTTCGAGGCCGTGTTGTGCTCGGCCAAGACGGGCGAGGGTGTCGAGGACGTGCTCGACGCAATCGTGGAGCGGTTGCCGTCGCCGGAGGGCGATGGAGCGGCGCCGCTCAAGGCGTTGGTCTTCGATGCCCAGTATGACCCGTACCGCGGCGTGGTCATGCTGGTCCGGGTGCGCCAGGGCACTCTCCGGCCGAAACAGAAGATCCGCCTGATGCACACCGGCAGCGAGCACGAAGTCGAGGAGATCGGGACCCTGCTGCTCAAGCGAAGAGAGCGCGAGGAGCTGGAAGCCGGCGCCGTGGGCTACGTCATCGCCGGAATCCGGAAGATCTCCGAGATCGACATCGGCGACACGATCACGACCGTGCCGGACGGCGCCGCCGAGCCCATCCCGGGCTACCGCGAGGCGAAGCCGGTCGTCTTCTCCTCGATCTACCCCGTCTCGAGTCACGACTACGAGGATCTGACGCGCGCGCTCGAGAAGCTGGCGCTGAACGATGCCTCGCTGACCTATGAGAAGGACTCGTCGTCGGCGCTCGGGTTCGGTTTCCGCTGCGGCTTCCTCGGCCTCCTGCATCTGGATGTCGTCCAGGAGCGCCTGGAGCGGGAGTACGGGCTGTCGCTCGTGCTGTCAGCGCCGTCGGTGCGCTACGAAGTGACGATGTCGGACGGCGAGGAGCGGCTGATCGACAACCCCGCCGCCTACCCGGACCCGTCCGAGATCGAGGGCGTCGCCGAGCCCTACATCAAGGCCTCCATCATGCTCCCGGAGCGCTACCTCGGCGCCGTGATGGAGCTCTGCCTGGAGCGTCGCGGCGGCAAGACGAACATCCACTACCTGGCCGTGGGCCGGGTCGAACTGACCTGCGAACTACCGCTGGCCGAGGTGCTGTTCGACTTCTACGACAAGCTGAAGACGGTGACGCAGGGCTACGGCTCGTTCGACTACGAACTGATCGGACTGCGGCCGACCGATCTGGTCAAGGTCGACATCCTGGTCAACGGCGAGCGGGTCGACGCGCTGTCCCAGCTCGTTCATCGGGACAAGGCTCGGCGGCGGGCGCTCCGCTACTGCGAGCGGCTCAAGGACACGATCCCGCGCCAGCAGTTCAAGATCGCGATCCAGGGCGCGATCGGCGGCCAGATCATCGCCCGCACGACGATCAGCGCCTTCCGCAAGGACGTCACCGCCAAGTGCTACGGCGGCGACATCACCCGCAAGCGGAAGCTCCTCGAGAAGCAGCGCGAGGGCAAGAAGCGGATGAAGCGCGTCGGCTCCGTCGACATTCCGCAGGAGGCGTTCGTGTCGGTGTTGCGCAGCGACGGGTAGTGCCCGCCCGTCCGGGGCTGCGGGCTGGACGACGTCGGCTTCACGGACCGCTGCTCCCGGATGGTTCGGGCGCGGTGCAGAGCTCTCGCTTATGCGCCGGTGTAGAAGGCGGTGGTGCGGTTCGCTGCGGCGCGGGCAGCGTCGGCGTCCATGCAGGCGGCGACCGCTGCTTGACGCCATGCTTCGCTGCTGCCGGTGATCAGGGCCTTGCCTTCCGGTGATGTGGCGAAGGCGGCTTCGTCCGGCTGAGGCTCGTTCGGCTGCTCGAGGTGGAGCGCGAGTCGCAGCAGGCCGAGTTCCCAGCCGACGCCGGCCGAGCCTGGGCCGTACTGGTCCCAGTGCGGGGACCAGAGGAAGGAGTGGGTGAGTTCGAGGCGGCTGCCGGCGGCTTTGTCCTCACTGCATCGGACCTCCACCCAGCTCGTGTCCCCCGCGAACTCCCAGGTGATGGCGAAGCGCGTGGGTTGCTCGCAGGTGGTGATCACGCCGCCCGCGTTCCCTTCCAGTTGAAAGCGGCCACCGGGTTCGAGATCGCCGGTGATGGGCAGGAACCAGCGTGGAATGCGGTCGCCGTTGGTCACGGCGTCCCAGAGGTCCTTTGGATTCGTACCGAAACCGCGCCCGAGAGTGATCGAGCAGGCGGGGCGGCCGTCGCGTTCAAGCGACAGGACGGACCGGTCAACTGCGCGCAGGTGTCCTTCGACGTCGAAACTCATGGTTCTCGACGGCGGACTATACGCGCCGGGGCGTGATCCGAAACGCCTACTCCGGCGTGTACCAGATCGGCGACGACCAGGCGCGTTCCTGGATCGTCGGTGCGACGTCGTAGCGGGGTTCGACGCCTTCGCGGAGGGCGTCCCAGGTCGACCAGCGGCAGGTCGGGTTCTCGAGGACGCGCACGTAGTAGAAGGCGCGCTTCGAGGCGTCGAAGTCGGGGTCCGTCCAGACCGCGCTGAGGTCGTCGGCGCCCGAGTCGTCGCTGATCTGGCAGGTGGCGAGGTCGACCGTGGCGCCGTTGTCGGGGCACCGGTGCGTGGCCGGATCGACCTCGGCGCCGTCGGAGCAGGCCACGTCGTAGACCATCTCGGCACCCTCGCCGTCGCTCGACCAGCCCTTGATCACCTGCAGGCGGTCCAGCGGCGCGGCCAGCGCGTCGCGCATGGCCATGACCGCGAAGGTCGGCGCCTCGCCGACATCGCCGGCCAGCAGGTCGCCGCCCATCGGCACGCCTTCCGCGTAGGCCCTGGTCAGGAACTCGGCATCGTCGAGGTCGCCGTCTTCGAAGTCGCCGGCGAAGAAGCGGACCTTCATGCGCGGACCGGACGTGGCGAAGGTCTCCTTGTTGCGCATCGCGTCGAAGAGCGCCTCGCGGGTGTTCTCCTCGGCCCAGACGCCGGCGAGGCCGGAAGCGCCCCATGTGTAGTAGTAGGTGTCGCGGAAGGTCCTGCCGGAGCCGTCGTCCGTGCACATGGCCGCGTCCGACTGCTGGGCTGCGTCGCCCAGGGTCTGGTTGGCGCCCGTGCCGGGCACGGAGCCGCGAAGATGGGCTTCGGCGTCCAGGATGCCGACCTTGGACCAGTAGTCGTCCTCCTGGAAGGCGCCGCCCGAGACGTGCGTGTCGCTGGCGCCGATCAGGCCGAACTTGTACGGATTGGTCAGGCCGCCGTCGGCGAGCCGGAGGCCCCGGATCAGGGCGTCGCGCACGTAGCTGCCGGGCGGATCGCTGATGATCGTCGTCGCGATCTTGTACGGCATGATCTCGAAGTCGGCCCACTCGTCGTTGGGCGACAGCGCCGGATGGGTGTCCGACGTGCCCTTGACCTGGGTCATCTCGACGATCGGCTCGTTACGCATCCGTACGTCGACGTAGTCCTCGTCGAGAGGATCGCCGTAGAACTTCTCCATCTCGAACATGCGGCCGCCGGAGCCGTTGGGGTTGTGGGGGATGGCGAGCGCGTCGATCCCCTGCTCTCGCCACTCGTCCATCGCGGCCCAGAGATCCTCGGGGTTCTGCGAGTCGATTCGGCTGAAGGGCGCGTCGGGGGCTTCGGAGCCACGGAAGACCACGTTGCGGTGCAGGTTGTCCCGCTCATAGCCGGACGACGTGTACTCATAGGCGATGAAGGCCGTGAAGTTCCCCGGATCGTTGTGGGCCTCGGCCGCCTCGATGATCTTGGACCAGGCGTCCCGGACGACGTCCATGTTGAGGTGCTCGTCCTCGCCCTTCCGGGCGCCCAGATAGGGGCGCATGCCGACGAAGATGCCGCGCCGCTCGTCGGCCTCTTCTGCCGCGCGCATGTCGGCGGCGATCGGATGTCCGTATGCGGGCGAGCCATCTTCCGTCATCGCCGGCAGCATCCCAAGGTACATGCCGTGGTCGGTCACGCCCTGGAAGTCGAGCGGCCGGTCGAGCTTCATGTCGAAGCCGGCGGGATGCTTGATCGTCCCGCCCTTGGCGAACTCGTAGGCGTCGTTCGGATCGGTCGTCGTGCCGAAGATGAATGCGTCGAACGAGTAGCGGGTGTGGACGTGGAGGTCGCCGAAGTACGCGTTCTTCGTCGGGTTCGGTCCCTCGGCGGTCCCGGCGGCCGCTTCGCCACCATCGGCGGCGTCTTCGCCCGGAGCGCAGGCGGCAATCAGGAACACGGAGAACGCGGCCAGCGCCGCGACGGTCGTCAGCTTCTTCATCGGCTCTCCTCAGGCAGCGTGTCCAGGCAGTCTACTATTGTGCGCTATCGGCGTTTGAATTTCTTGCTTCGGATCGCGAAGGGAGGCCTCGTTGTGCGGAAACTGACCGGCGGACTCGTCCTTGTCCTTGCAGGTGTCCTGGCGGCTGTGTCGCCGGGCCTGAGCGCCGAGCTGGACCCCGATCTCAGGGCGCGCGTCGACGCCCTGATCGCGGATGTCGCCCAGTCCCCGACCACCGTCTCGAACGTCGCCGAGCGCATGCCGGTTCTGTGGGAATGGGCGAACGCCGTCTCCATGCAGGGCGGGTACGTGCCCAAGAACCTGCCCCTCCTAGCGTTCTACGGACCGTTCCCCCGGCCTGGAACGGAGCCGTCGCCTTTCCAGTTGGCGTCGATCGACGACTACGTGCGCCAGCTTGCCTGGCTGGAGGAGGACGAGGAGGCTCTCGGCACCGTGACGCGAACTGGGTCCGAAGCGTTCGAGGCGCGTAGCTGGGTGACCATCGAGGTCGTCTACATGGTCGGGTCGCTGGGCATGGAGGAGGGCGGCGGGATCGTGATCTCGACGCAGGGCGCCGGCGGCTACGGTCGGTTGCAGACCACGGAACCCGCCGGCGATCACTACGTCTCCGCCCGGGTGAGCCGGGAAGGCATCAGCCTGGAGCAGGACGCGCACCCGATCTGGGGCCCGTACGGCGGCTTCCGCGGGCCCGCCGGTTTCCCGACTCTTCGGGTTCACGGCGGGGATCTCTCGCCGGGCGACACGATCACGTTGACCTACGGAGACCGGAGCGGCGGCGGCCGCGGTCTCGGCATCGGCGAGTTCAGCAATGACCGGATCTCCCTGCCGATTCACATCGACCCGGGCGACGGCAGGGTTTACGAGATGCCGCCGGCGACGTACGAGGTGGTGGGCGGTGCGGCGGAGCGGGTCCACGGCTTCGCCCCGTCGATCGTTGGCGCCGGCGAAACCTTCGTCATCTCGGTGCGCGCAGAGGACCGGGTCTACAACCGGGCGACCCGGGACATTCCGGGCCTCCAGGTTCTCCGGGACGGCGAGCAGGTGGCCGAACTGCCGGCCGGGCAGGCGATCCACCTGGTCGAGCTGGTCGCCGGCGCGGAGGGTGTCCATCGCTACACGTTTCGTAGCCCTGACGGCGAGGTGACGGGCGCCGCCAATCCGGTCTGGGTGCGGGCGAACCCCGAACACCGGCTCTATTGGGGCGAGACTCACGGCCATTCCGGTTTCGCCGAGGGCCAAGGCACGCCGGAGGGCTACTTCACCTTCGCCCGCGACGACGCCCGCCTCGACTTCATCACGATGAGCGAGCACGACATCTGGCTGACCGACGGGCTCTGGGAGGAGTTGAACGATGCGGTCCGGGAGTTCCACCGCGAGGGCGAGTTGCTGGTCTTCGCCGGCTACGAGTGGACTTCGCCGCGCCAGCGCGGAGGTCACCACAACGTGTTCTTCCGCAACGTGGGCATGCAGAGGGTGGGCGTGCAGGCAGCGCCGAACCTCTCCGAGCTCTACCGGGGGCTGCGCGCCGAGTACGACACCGCCGACGTGCTGATCATCCCGCACGCCCACCAGAACGGGGACTGGCGGCAGAACGACTTCCAGATGGAGAACCTGATCGAGATCATGTCGGGCCACGGAACGTTCGAGTGGTTCGGCAGCCGCTACCTGGAGCAGGGCTTCCGGGTGGGCTTCGTGTCTGCTTCGGACGACCACCGGGGTCATCCGGGCTACTCACCCGGCCATCAGGCCGGCGCCTCCGGGCGGAGATCGAACATCTTCCAGTTCGGCGGTCTGGCCGCCGCCTGGGCGCCGGCGCGCACCACGGACGCCGTGTTTGGCGCCCTGAAGTCTCGGCGCGCGTACGCAACGACCGGCGCACAGCGGATCGTGCTCGACGCCCGGCTGAACGGTGCGGCGATGGGCAGCGAACTGGACCAGACGGATCGCCGTGTGCTCGAGGGACGCGCGATCGGCACCGGGCCGATTCGCCGCGTCGACCTGATCCGAAACGGCGAAGTCACAGCGACCTTCGACACCCGCGGCGCGGGCGGCTCGGCGTTGCCCGACGGTCAGTTCGAAGCCCTGGTCAGCTTCTTCTCGGAGACCTGGGTCGATATCCGGGACAACCCGCGGGGCCAGCGGCCGTGGCAGGGCACCGTGACGGTCGAAGGCGCGAAGCTGGTCGCCGGTCGCCTGACCGGGACGCCGCTGCCGGCCGACAGCTTCGGCGTCGACGGGAACACGGCCCGCTTCGACTTCACGACCCGGGGCTCGCGCCGATCCTTCGCGCTGGTGCTGGAGGGCGATCCGGCGGCGGTCCGGCTCAACCTCGGGATCGCTGCCGCCGTCGAGTACGGCACCGCGCCGACCCAGGTGCGCACGCCGCAACGGTTTGCCGCCGCAGAGTTCACGCTGGCCCTGCCGGCCGCGCCCGGGACGTCCGCGGGCGCCCGCGGCGGCAACGAACACGTCTTCCACGAAGGCGACTATCGCGACAGCATCCGTGTCGACTTCCTCGAGGGGCTCCGCGACGACGTCACCTTCCGCTTCACGGACTTCGGCGAAGAAGAGGACTGGTACTACCTCCGCGTCGAGCAAATCGACGGCCACCTTGCCTGGTCGAGCCCCTGGTGGGTCGGCGGCGAGAAGCCGCGCTAGACGGCTCTTCGCCGGCGCCGGTTGCGGCGGGCACCCGCCGGACCGGGGCCTGAGGGGGGAGGCTCCCGGCGGACGCTTGCACTCTCTCGGAGGAGGGAAGGTTGGCGCTCGCTCCGCTTCACTCGCTTCGGTTGGGCGTCGGTTGCGGGAAGGGCGTTGGGCGTCGCTCGTTCAGAGGCCGCCGGGAGCCTCCCCCCTCAGGCCCCGGTCCGGCTGGACTTCGTCGGGCTGTCGGGCGACTTCGCTCTCCTGCTTGCGGGACTGGAGAGAGCCGGAGCTGGCTCGGCTGGGCGGGATACGGAGGTGTTCGACGGCGGTAGGGTCTGGTCGTGGGCGGGGGTATGGCTGAAAGAGAGGCGGCCGGGCTCTACGTCCACATTCCGTTCTGTTCGGCGATCTGTCCGTACTGTGACTTCGCGGTGGCGCGGGGTGGCGAGGCGGATCGGGAGCGGTTCGTTGAGGCTTTGGTCGAGGAGATCGACCTGTTAGGTGGCAGCGGGCGAGAGCGGGGTTGGAGTGGCCAGGCTGAGAGGTTCAGGACCAGCCGCTTCGACACGGTGTACTTCGGGGGTGGTACGCCGTCGGCGTTGAGCGTGGAGCAGCTTGGGGCGATTCGGCGCCGGTTGGTTGCGACGTTCGCGATCGATCCGGAGGCTGAATGGACGATCGAGGTGAACCCGGAGGATGCTTCGGTTGAGGGGCTGGCGGGGTGGCGGGAACTCGGCTTCGATCGGATCAGTCTGGGGCTGCAGGCGTTGGACGACAGGGCGTTGCGCTTTCTCGGGCGGCGCCACGATGCGGCGGAGGCGCGCAGGAGCGTCGAACTTGGCCGCGCTGCGGGTTTCCGGTCGGTGTCGGTCGACCTGATCTACTCGCTGCCCGGTCTTGATGGCGGTTGGTGGCTCGGGACGCTGGACGAGGTGGCGGCGCTCGGACCGGATCACATCTCCTGCTACGAACTGACGATCCACGACGGCACGCCGTTCGGCCGCCGGCGGGACGCGGGTCGGCTACGCGAAACCGGGGAGGACGAGAGGGCCACGAACTTCGTGGCGACCCACCGTCGCCTCACGGAGCTTGGCTACGAGGGGTACGAGGTCTCGAACTTCGCTCGCCGGGAGGCGGATCGGAGCCGCCACAACCGGAAGTACTGGCGGCATCAGGCCTATCTGGGGCTGGGACCTTCGTCGCACTCCTTCGCCGGTCGCAGCCGGTGGTGGAATGTCGCCGCGTGGAAGGACTGGAGCGCGGCGGTAGCGGGCGGCGACTCGCCGGTGGCCGGTCGCGAGGAGCTGACGGACGATCAACTGTTGCTGGAAGCCGTGATGATGGGCCTCCGCCAGCGGTCCGGCATCGACTGCGCCGAGCTGGTGCAGCGCTTCGGGATCGATCCGGCCGCCGGCAACGCCGGCAGGATCGAGGCCTGGGAGAAGGCGGGCTGGCTTCGTGTTCGCGGTCGTCGCCTGGAGCCGACGCTCGAGGGCATGGCCCGGGCCGACCGCCTGGCGAGGGAGTGGAGGTTGTCTTAGCGGAAGACGGACGCTTCGAGTTCCACGTCGGCGCTCTGCCACGCCTTCACGAAACGCTCTTCCACTGCGTCCGCTTCCTGCGTGCGGTCCTGCGCGCGCAGCGCCGTGGCAAGCCCGAACAGGGACCAGCCGTTGTGCGGGTTGTGCTCCAGGTCGCGGCGGTAGACGGCTTCGGCCTCGGTGGCGCGCCCGGCTTCGAGCAGGACCGCGCCGAGGGACTGGCGAACCGGGTAGTGGAAGGACGGCGGTTCGGCGTAGCGGAAGCTGTCCTGGAGGGCCACGGCCGAGCGCATCTCTTCGATCGCCCGGCCCATCCGGCCTCGGGCCGCCTGGATCTCGCCGGCGAGCAGGTGTTCGGTGAGGCGTACCAGGTCTGAGCCCTGGGCGAAGGAGATGCGCAGGTCCGAGAGTTCCGGACTCCGCCGCAGCTTGCCGAGGGCCTTGAGGTGCCGTCTGGCCCCGCGGGGGTCGCTGCCGGCAGCCAGGGCCAGACCCTGGGCGTAGTGCCACATCGCGGTTTGGAAGGCCTGGCCGGCGGGAGGTCGCGGCGTGTCGAGCACCTCCTGCCAGCGGCCGAATCGAACGCGCGCGAACAGAGGTGTCGCCAGATAGTTCTGGAGGAACGCGAGGGTCGGAGCGAGCTCGGCGGGGACTTCCCCGGCCAGGTTGTCGGCGCTCTCGATCGCGAGTTCCCCGCGGCCGCCGAAGGTCGCCGATGCCCACAGGAAGTGGATGTTGTGGGGGTAGTAGGCGACGGGGTACAGCCCCTGGGCGTTGCACTGGGCGATGTAGTCGAGATCGGCTTCGATCGCGCGCTGGTTCGACGTCACGGCGTCGTCGTAGCGGCCGACGCGAATGTAGATGTGAGCGGGCATGTGGACCAGGTGGCCGGCGGCCGGCATGAGCTTGCCGAGGGCGTCGGCGCTCGGCTCGGCGAGGTGCGGTTCCCGGGCTTCCATCAGGTGGATGTAGTAGTGGTGGGCGCCCGGGTGGTCGGGATGGGCCGCGATCACCCGCTCGAGGAGTTCCTTCGTTTCCAGGGTTCCCGGCTGCGGCTGGCCGTCGCGCCAGTAGTCCCAGGGCATCGTGTTCATGATCGCCGCGGCGTGCAGGGTGGCCGCTTCCGGATCGTCCGCGAACCGCTTCGCGACCGCCTCGATGGCGTCCACCCACGCCGCGTCGAGGGTCGACCGGTCGGCGTCCTCGTCGGCGGAGTAGCGGCTCGCCAGAGCGTCGATCAGGGCCTGCTCGCGCTCGTTTCCCTTGGCGCGCCGTTCCCGCGCCTGCTCCAGGCTCGCCAGCGCCTGAAGCTCGCGCTCGCGCGTCATCCCGTCGTTCAGGTTGCGGCCCAGGGCCAGCGCCTTGCCCCAGTACGGCATCGGCGCTTCCGGGTCGAGCCGCGAAGCTTCTTCGAAGGCCCGGATCGCCTCGGCGTGGTTGAAGGCGTAGACGAGTCGCAGTCCCTGATCGAAGAAGCGCTGCGCTGGTTCCGACGAGGTCGTGATGGCGTAGTGCAGGTCGCCCAGACCTTCCAGCGTCGGCGCGAGCGGCTCTCCGGCGTCGTCGGCCGTGATCGCGGAGACGCCGACCAACGGAATCGTGAACCCGACGATGAGGGTTCGCAGGAAGCGTGTGCTGGTCCTCATGGCGGTCAGAGTAACAGCGGCAGCCGAACGGCAGTAGCATCCGCTCCCGGTGGGTAAGGCATGGCGCGAATCGCAGTTCTGACCGGAGGTTCGACGCCCGAGAGGACGGTCGCCCTGGCCGGTGCGGCCAAGGTCTCGGCCGCCCTGCGAGCCAACGGCCACGACGTCACTGTGTTCGACACGATCGAACCGGGACCCCTGGACGCCGGACTGGAACGGCAGCGCCTGGGCCGTTCCGTCGGCACCCGCCCACCGTCACTGGCCGAGCTGCGTGAACTGGAGGCGCGGGAAGACCTGCCCGCCCTGGTCGCGGGCGAACTCGGCAGCCACGACGCCGTCTTCCTCGTGCTGCACGGCCGCCAGGGCGAGGGCGGCGAAGTCCAGGAGCTGCTGGAGGCCGCCGGCATCGCCTTCACCGGTAGCGACGCCCGGAGCAGCCGCCTGGCGATGGACAAGGACGAAAGCAAGCGTCGCTTCCGCGATGCCGGCATTCCGACCCCCGAGTGGCTGACCTGGCCGGCTCGGCAGTCGGACATCGAAGAACTCGGCTTGCCCCTGATCGTCAAGCCGTCACGCGTGGGCTCCACGGTCGGCCTTTCTCTCATGTCGGACCGCTTCGACCTCGACTCGGCAGTTGGCAAGGCCCTCACGTTCGACGACCAGGTGATCCTGGAGCAGTTCCTGCCGGGACGGGAGTACACGGTCGGCGTGCTGGAGGACGCAGCGCTGGGTGTCGGCGAGATCGTCCCACCGGACGTGATCTTCGACTTTCACAGCAAGTACACGCCTGGCCGGGCGCAGGAACTCTTCCCTGCCGAGATCGACCCGGATCTAGAGAAACGCCTTCGCGACCTCGCCCTCGCGGCCCACGAGGCCCTGGAACTCCGCGACTTCTCCCGCGTCGACTTCCGCCTCGACGCCAAGGGATCCCCCTACTGCCTCGAAGTCAACACCCTTCCCGGTATGACCCCCACCAGCCTCCTTCCCCAGTCCGCCGCAGTCTTCGGGATCTCCTTCCAAGACCTCTGCGACCGAATGATCCGCGCGGCCCTGGCTCGCGCTCCGTAGCGGCCGGCGCTACGCCGTAGCGCTAGCCGACCGCGGTCGGCGCAGGACGCCGTCGAGCGCGCCGCGCAGGTCGGCCACCAGGTCGTCGGCGTGTTCGATTCCGATCGAGAGCCGCAGGAGCTGGTCGCTGATGCCGGCCTCGGCGCGAGCTTCCGCCGTCATCGAGGCGTGGCTCATCGTGGCTGGATGGGAGATCAGGCTCTCGACGCCGCCAAGGGACTCGGCGAAGGCGAAGCACGTCAGGTGCGAGACCAGATGGGCCACGTCGCCGGCGTCGCCTCGGAGGTCGAAGCTCGCCATGGCGCCGAAGCCGTCCTGCTGGCGACTCGCGATGCCGTGGCCGGGGTGGTCCGGCAGGCTCGGATGGTAGACGCGCTCGACGGCGGGATGCTCACGGAGCATTCCGACGACGGCGAGCGCGTTCTCCTCGTGGCAGCGTAGACGACTGTGCAGGGTGCGCAGGCCGCGCAGGGTCAGGTAGCTGTCGAACGGCGCTCCGGCGACGCCCATCATGTTCGCCCACTCCTCGAAGAACTCGTGGAGTTCCGGAGTCGCCGCGATGACCGCGCCGCCGACGACGTCGCTGTGGCCGTTCAGGTACTTGGTCGTCGAGTGGATCACCACATCGGCGCCCCACTCGATGGGCCGCTGGAGCGCCGGCGACATGAACGTGTTGTCGGCCACGACCAGCGCGCCCGCCTGCTTCGCCTCCCTGCACACGGCTTCCAGATCGGTGATCCGGAGCAACGGGTTGCTCGGCGTCTCGACCAGAACCAGTTTCGGACGGGAGGCAAGAGCCGTCGCCATGGCCTGGCGGTTTGTCAGGTCGACGAAGTCGACTTCGAGAAGGCCGCGCTGCCGGTACCGGTCCAGGAGCCGGAAGGTGCCGCCGTAGCAGTCGTGGGCCGCGACGATCCGGTCTCCCGGGTCCAGCAGTTGGCAGACGAGGGTGACAGCCGCCATGCCGGAGGCGGTGACGACCGCGCCGTGACCGCCTTCGGCCTCGGCGAGAGCCTCGGCGAGAGCCGAGCGCGTCGGGTTGCCGGAGCGCGTGTAGTCGTAGGGACGCTTGCCGTCCAGGCCGGCGAACGTGAAGTTCGCCGAGAGATGCAGCGGCGGAACGACCGCTCCGTGGTGTTCATCGGTGGCCAGCGCCGCGCGGACGGCGCGGGTCGCCGGGTCGTGGTTCGAGGTCATATGAGTCTCCTCATCTCTCGGCAAGCCCCGCCCGAGGGCGGAACTCCCGTAGGAGTTGGCACCTTCCCCAGGGTTTCGAAGCCCCGGTGGTTGCCCCGGCGTCAACGGGCCTGTCCCTCAGCCGGTCTCGATGAGTTGCCCCGCCACGGAGAACCGTGGCGGAACGGGCGAATGCTAGCAGACCGCACGGCCCGGCTGGTCGTGGGACCGTGGGGTTGGCGCGGTGCTATGCTCCGACCCGCCCCCACTGACCTGGATTCCGACGGCGAATACCGTTCGCCGTTTCTTGACTTGGTAGCCCCGCACCTCCGCCCCGGAAGTGCGTAGACGGAAGGAGACGCAGGATGAGGAACAAGGTTGGCTGGATTCGACCGGTGGGGTTCGCCGCACTCGCGCTCGCACTCTGTGCCACGGGAACCTGGGCGCAGGCGACCGGACAGTTGAGCGGCTTTGTCACGGACCAGGAGGGCGGCGCCCTGCCGGGCGTGAGCGTTACGGTGACGAACGTCGCCACGAATCAGGCCCGGCTCGTGATGACGGGCCAGGACGGCTACTTCGCGGCGCCGCTGCTCGCGCCGGGTGACTACAACGTCACGGCGGCGCTCGAGGGCTTCGTCCAGTTGAGCCGCGAGGGCGTTAGGGTCACCGTGGCCGAGACCGCCCGAATCAGCATGGCGCTCACGGTCGGCGAGTTTTCCGAGACGATGACCGTCACCGGCGAGACTCCTCTCATCGAGACGTCGAATGCCACTCTGGGAATCGTCGTCGACGAGGTGCAGATCGTGCAGTTGCCGCTCAACGGCCGGAACTTCACGCAGTTGGGAACGCTGATTCCCGGAGTCGTCGAACCGCCGGCGCGCCTCGGAGGAGCTCAAGGCGACGCGGACGCCGCGATTCACGGTTTCGGCGCCGTGACCTCCGGCTTCAGCGTCAACGGCGTGCGCAACCAGTCGAACAACTTCCTGCTCGACGGCGCCGCCAACAACGACACGTTCAACACCGGTTTCATCGTGCGTCCGCCGCCCGACGCCATCGAGGAGTTCAAGATTCTGACGCACTCCTACACGGCCGAGTTCGGCCGCAGCGCCGGCTCCATCGTCAACGTCGTGACGAAGTCAGGCGGCAACAGCCTTCAGGGCAGCGTGTGGGAGTTCAACCGGGATGACTCGTTCGAGTCCCGGAACTACTTCTCGCCGCCGGATCAGGACAAGCCGACGCTGAAACAGGATCAATTCGGCGGCGCCGTCGGTGGCCCGATGATCACCGACAGGCTGTTCGGATTCGGCTACTACGAGGGCTTCCGCAATACGCGGGGCATCACGCAGAACATCGCCGTGATGTCCGCCGCCGAGCGGATGGGCGATTTCTCGGGCGGGTCCACGATCATGGACCCGATGACCGGTGAGCCGTTCCCCGGCAACGTGATCCCCGCCGATCGGCTGAGCCCGATCGCGACCCGGTTGATCAGCGAGTTCATGCCGCTGCCGAACTCCGGCGGCCGGTACATCGTGTCGCCGGACGTGACCGACGATCGCGACCAGTTCGGGCTGCGCCTCGACTACCGGATCACGGACTCCCAGAACGTGCTGGTACGGGCGCTTCGCAGTTCGTCGGACCGCTTCGAGCCTCCCACCGTGCGGCCGATCGGCAACACCGCGGCCTCGACGCTCGAGGACTACATGCTGTCCCACACCGCCACGGTCGGGTCGAACGTCTTCAACCAGGTGCGGTACCTGACCAGCGCGATCGACGCGGAGCCGGTGGTCACCAGCGGTCTCACCAATTCCGAGTACGGCATCAACCTGCCGAACATCAACGAGCTGGCGATCGGTCTGCCGCAGTTCTCGATTTCGGGCTTCCCGAGCATGGGCGACCGCAACCAGCCGTTCGTCAAGCGGGAGAACGAAGTCGAGCAGCTCACGGAAGATCTGACGATCCTGCGGGGCCGTCACACGATCAAGGCCGGCGTCGACGTTCGCAACGAGAAGATGTTCATCGGCTTCATCAACCGGCCGAATGGCGATTTCGTGTTCCGCGGCACGCATACGGGGAGCGCGGCGGCCGACTTCCTGCTCGGGTTGCCCTCGTTCATTCGCACAGCGGTGCCGGGCGCGGACTCGATCAACGAGGGCGACGGCTGGCTGTACTCCGGGTACATCCAGGATGAATTCCGGGCCACGCCGCGGCTGACCCTGAACCTCGGCCTCCGGTACGAGCTGGCGACGCCCTTCGAGGACAGCGGCGACGCGCTGAACAGCTTCCGGCCCGGTCAGCAGTCGACGCGGTTCCCGGACGCTCCGGCCGGCCTGGTCTACCCCGGTGATGCGGGAGTGCCCGCGGGGACGTACGACACGGACTCGAACAACTTCGCGCCGCGACTGGCGATGGCCTGGGATCCGGTCGGCGATGGTCGCAGCAGCGTTCGCGCGGGTTGGGGTGTCTTCTTCGACAGCATTCCGGGCCAGGGCGACTTCTTCCAGAATTCGGTCCTGGCGCCGCCGTTCAACCCGCTGGTTCAGCTCAACGCGCCGCCCGCGGTGGTGACCCTCGCGGACCCGCTGGCGAACCTCGAGGGCGGGCCGACGAGATTCCCGCCGGGAATCATCTTCATCGGTTGGAGCAAGAACTTCACGACACCCAACTACCAGCACTTCAACCTCGGCTACCAGCGCCAACTGGGGCAGAACATGGGTCTCGAAGTCGGCTATGTCGGGTCGCGGGGCAGGAACCTGCCGATCTTCATGGAGGTCAATCCGAGGATCGCCGAGCCGGGCCAGACCTCGCTCGGGCCACGTCTCTATCCGGCGTTCAGCCTGGTGCGGCCGACGTTCACGGTTGCCAAGTCCTGGTACGACGCGTGGCAGGCCAGCGTCCGCATGCGGCCGACGGGTGGCTTCAACTTCCTCTTCTCGTACACCTATGGGAACGCGGAGGACCACGTCTCCGGTCTCAACATCGGCGGCGAGGAGCGGCCGATCATTCCGGTTGACCCGGATCGTCCAGCGACGATCGTGAACGCCCTCGCGCGGGAGCGGGGGGAGGCTCTCTTCGACGTCCGGCATCGGGTGGTCCTCAGCTTTGGCTACGACCTGCCGTCGCTCGAGAACAGGGGCGCTTTCGCTCGCGGGGTCTTCGGAAGCTGGCAGGTCAACGGCATCCTCCAGTATCAGACCGGCTATCCGTTCCCGATCCGGGTGCGCGGCGACGACATTCGCGGTCTCACTTCCCGCCCCGACCAGGTCTGCGACCCGAACCAGGGTGCGCCGAGGACGGTTGAGAAGTGGTTCAACACCGAGTGCTTCGTGCCGTTGACGTTGGCCGAGACGGCGGATCGCCGTGGCAATGCCGGCCGCAACATCCTTCGCGGCCCGGAGTTCCAGCGCGTCGACCTGTCTCTGATCAAGCACATCCCGCTCGGCGGCGGCGACCGGTCGCTGCAGCTCCGCGTCGAGGCCTTCAACGTCTTCGACCGGGTCAACTTCGCCCAGCCGGGCAACCGGGTCGGTGATCGGGGCTACGGGGCGATCACGTCGACAAACGGGGACGGCCGGATCCTGCAGCTCGGAGTCAAGTACAGCTTCTAGCCTGAAGCGTCGCGGTCGGCCTGTTCCGGCTTCTTCCGGTGTACGAACCAGAGGTTGCGTAGGTAGACGAGCACTCCGAAGCTCTGGCCGGTGATGAACACCGGGTCGTTGATCGAGATGGCGTAGCTCAGGAGGGTCAGTCCGCCGAGGAGACTCAGGTACCAGAAGGCGGTCGGGACGACGCTCTGGCGGCGGCGCTCCGTGGCGATCCACTGGACCAGGAAACGAGAGCCGAAGAGAGCCTGTCCTCCGAAGCCAACTACCTTCCAGATGAGATCGGGTGTGACGGGTGGCATGGTGAGCGCTCCAGTGCTTTGACGGTGACGGAGACCGCGCGCCGGCGGTACCAGGAGACGCCGAACAGATCCAGAACCCCGCGCAGGAAGCGGCCCCGGATGTTGTACTTGCTCGCACCTTCGGTACGGGCACGGTGTCGGACCGGGAGTTCAGCGTAACTGCCGCCGTGTCGCAAGGCCAGCAACGGCAGAAACCGGTGAAGACCGTCGAAGGGGGGCACGTCTTCGAGTGTGGCGGCGCGGTATCCCTTGAGTGCGCAGCCGATGTCGGTGCAGGGGTCGCCGAGGACGAGCCGCCGGATCCGGTTGGAGACGCGGCTCGCAAGCCGCCGCAGGAGCGTGTCCCTGCGTTTCGCTCGCACGCCGGAGACGACGTCGTGGTCCTCGAGCAGGGCGACGATGGCCGGGATGTCGGCCGGGTCGTTCTGCAGGTCGGCGTCCATCGTGACCACCAGGGGCGCGCTGGCCGCCCGCAGCCCGGCAAGCAATGCCGCCGACTGCCCGGCATGTCGTTCGAGACTCAGGACGCGCAGTCTCTCGTCGTCGGTAGCCAGTGCCACGAGTTCGTCGCGGCTGCCGTCCGTACTGTGGTCGTCGACCAGGATCAGCTCGTAGTCGAGGCTGGCCGCCTCGATGGAATCGCGCGTTTCCGCCACGAGTCGTTCCAGGTTGCCCGCCTCGTTGTACACCGGGGCGACGATCGAGAGCTGCGGCGGCATGGCGGCTGCACCGATCCTAGCGGTGCGGACCGTGCGCGTTGATACCCTCCCGCCCGTGCTGCTCATCGTGCGCCACGGCGAGACCGCGTCGAACGCCGCCCGCGTCGTGCAGACCCCCGGTACGCCCCTCAACGAACGCGGTGTCGGCCAGGCGGGGCGTCTGGCGTCACGGTTGCTGGAGCACCACCGGCAGCGTCCGATCGGCTGCGTGGTCGCGAGCGACCTGCGCCGGGCGGAGATGACGGCGGAGCCGGTGGCGGAGGCTCTGGGACTGCCTCTGCTCATCGAGCCCCTGATCGCCGAGCGGAACTTCGGCGACCTGCGGGGGCGGGCGTACGCCGACATCGGCCTCGACATCATGGAACCCGGCTACGCGCCGCCGGGCGGAGAGGACTGGGAGACGTTCCACCTTCGGGTGGATGCGGCCTGGGACCGGATTCGGCAGACGGCGGAGGCGGCGGAGGGAGACAGCGTCTTCGTCACCCACGGCCTCGTCTGCTACTCGCTGGCGCTGCGTCATCTGCACCTCGGCGACGGGGTGGAGCCTCCGACCCGGTGGGGCAACACGTCCGTAACCCATGTGCAGGGCCGCGCGCCCTGGGAAGCGTCCCTGGTCAACTGCTGCGACCACCTCGACGCCGCGACCGCGGACGGCGGTCAGGTGTCCGGCATCTGACGGTCACACCGGCTCGAACGGCCGTCCGTTTCGGACCGAAAGGCTCGGATAAAGTTCGATTCCCCGCTGTTCGGGAGAACCGGGCGGGAAGAACCCGGGGTATCCGGGGGGTTGGGAGAGTCGACCGAGATGACGATGGATTCGAGCGAGAACATTCCAACCGAGCAGCCTTTGGCCGTGCCCCAGGCGCCGCCTGCCGGTCCTGCCGTACCGGGCGTCAGCGAAGAGCTGCGCACGGAGATCGCCGCCCAGGCGGACCTGCTGAAGCGCGTCCGCGCCGAAGTGGCAAAGGTGATCGTCGGCCAGACCTACATGATCGATCGGCTGTTGATGGCGCTGATCGCCGATGGACACGTCCTGGTCGAGGGTATTCCGGGACTGGCCAAGACGACCGCGATCAAGACGCTGGCTGAAGCGGTTCATACCGGCTTCTCGCGCATCCAGTTCACGCCCGACCTGCTGCCGGCGGATCTTCTGGGCACGCAGATCTACCGGGCCGATCAACACGACTTTCAGGTCAAGCAGGGACCGATCTTCACCAACCTGCTGCTTGCCGACGAGATCAACCGCGCGCCGGCCAAGGTTCAGAGCGCGTTGCTCGAGGCGATGCAGGAACGGCAGGTCACGCTGGGGGACGAGACGTTCGATCTGCCGGATCCGTTCCTGGTCCTGGCGACCCAGAACCCGATCGAGCAGGAAGGCACCTATCCGCTGCCGGAGGCTCAGGTCGACCGCTTCATGCTGAAGCTGCGGGTGGACTACCCGGACCGCCAGGAGGAGATGGAGATCATGCGGCGGATGGCCCGTCGCGAGCGGCCGGCGGTTGAGGCGGTGGTGAGTCCGGAGGACATCCGGCGCGCGCGCGACGTGGCCGACGCGATCTACCTCGACCCGAAGGTCGAGGAGTACGTGGTTGACCTCGTCTTCGCGACGCGGGAGCCGGCCGGGGTTGGCCTCGAGAAACTCGAGCCGCTGATCGAGTACGGAGCGTCGCCGCGCGCGACGATCTTCCTCGCCGCCGCCGCCCGCGTGCAGGCCCTGATGTCGGGTCGGGCCTACGTCACGCCGCAGGACGTAAAGACCGTGGCCCCGGACGTGCTCAGGCACCGGGTGCTGATCTCCTACGAGGCCGAGGCCAGGGATCTCACCTCGGACGACCTGATCCAGGACTTCCTCAACACCGTCGACGTTCCCTGAGGCCGGCCAGGCAACCAGGGGACCAAGCATGGAGGAGATCGCGGGGATCGATGTTCTTCTTCAGGACAGAGCGGAACGAGACCCCGGAGCAGGAGACGGCGACCCTGTCGCCCGATCTGCTCGCGCGGATCAAGGCGATTCAGATCCGAACGCAGCGTCTGGTGACCGATGCCCTGGCCGGCGAGTACCACAGCGCCTTCAAGGGGAGGGGCATGGAGTTCGAGCAGGTCCGCGAGTACGCGCCGGGAGACGACATCCGCCACATCGACTGGAACGTCACGGCTCGCATGTCGAGCCCCTTCGTCAAGGAACACCGCGAGGAACGCGAGCTGACGGTGATGCTCATCGTCGACGTGAGTTCCTCCGGGGCGTTCGGCACCTCCGGCAAGCAGAAGCGGGAGGTCGTCGCCGAGCTGGCCGCCGTACTCGCGTATCTCGCGATCCAGAACAACGACCGGGTGGGGATGATCATCTTCTCGGACCGGATCGAACGGTTCATTCCGCCGAAGAAGGGACGCGCGCACGTGTGGCGCGTGATCCGTGAGGTCCTGAGCTTCCGGCCCACCGGGCGCGGCACGGACCTGGACGGCGCGCTCGAGTACCTTGGCCGGGTCGTGCGGCGCCGCTCGGTGGGTTTCGTCATCTCCGACTTCCTGGACACGGGCTTTGCGGAACGGTTGAGGGTCGCGGCGCGGCGCCACGATCTGACGGCGATCCGGGTGCTCGACCGGCGCGAGGTGAGTCTGCCGCGCATGGGGCTCGTCGAGCTCGAGGATGCGGAAACGGGCCAGACGCTGGTCATCGACACGGCGGACCGGCGGGTCTCGGAGAGTTTCGTGCGGCTCGCCAGGCAGGACATGGAGCGCCGGACGGAACAGTTCCGCCAGGCGGGTGTCGGCGAGATCCAGGTCTGGGCCGACCGGCCCTGGATCGAGCCCCTGGTGCGCTACATGAGAGCGCGCGAGCAGTCGGTGCGGGTGTAGGGATGACGTTGCGGAGCATCAGTGTCCGGGTCGCGTTGGGGTTCGCCGCGGCGATGCTCGTGGCGTGCGCCTCGGGTGAACCGGCCGGCGACGCCGAGGCGAAGCCGCCCGCTGAACTGCGTGCCTCCGTGGACCGGACCGTCGCCACGACGGGCGACCTGATCACGTACACCGTGGAAGTCGAGCACGCCCCGGAGGTCGAGGTGGCGCTGGATGATCCCGGTGCGGACATCGCCGGCTTCCGCATCGTCGACCTGGGCCGGGCCCCGGTCGAGACCCTGGCTTCCGGTCGACTCCTCGAGCGAAGGTGGTACGAACTCCGGGCCGACCTCGTGGGCTCCTACGTCCTGCCGGCGTTGACCGCGACGTACAGCGAGCCGTCCGGCCCCGGTGGCGACCTGGAGGCGGAGGAGATCTCCGTCGAAGTCGAGTCTGTTCTGCCGGAGGACCGGAGTGAAGCGACCGACATCCGCGACATCAAGCCGCTGCGCCGGATTGACGCTGCCTCGTCGTGGCTGCTGTGGACGGGTCTGGCCCTGGCCGCCGCGGCGCTCGCATTGGCGGCGTGGTGGTGGTGGCGCCGCCGCCGACCGGACGGCAGCGCGCCCGAGGCGCCTCCGGTTCCGCCCTACGATCTGGCGATCCGGGAACTGGAGCGGTTGCGTCGCACGGACTTTTCCGACCTGCGGGAACTCCGCCGCTACTACTTCGCTGTCTCCGCGGTGATCAGGGCCTACGTCGAGGGCCGCTTCGGGCTCAACGCGACCGACCTGACGACGGAGGAGATCCTGGGCCGCCTGGACGGGCTGGCGCGGCTCGAGCCCTTGCAGGCGAGGCGCCTGGAGCGGTTCCTCGTTGCGACCGATCAGGTCAAGTTCGCGGCCCACCTGCCGGCGCTCGAGGAGATCGAACGCACCTACGAGCAGGCCCTGGGCTTCGTCACGGGGACCCGGCCCGTGGAGGACCCGGAAGACAGCGAGATTGCGGCCCCGACATCCGATCAGGCGGAGAAGGCGGCATGACGGAACAGCTCGTCTTCGCCGATGCGCGCTGGCTCTGGGTGCTGCTGCCGCTGTATGTGATCTGGGCGCTGTTGTGGTGGCTCCGGCCGCGCCTGCGCCAGATCGCGGCCAGGCGCGACTCCGGTGGCGACACCGCGGCGTTGGCGTACTCCTCCCTTGGCCATGCCCTGCGAACCCCGCGCTCCGGCACCCTGACGGCGCGCCGGCTGGTCTCGGCCCTGCGGCTCCTCGTCGTTGCTCTCGTCCTGCTTGCCGTGATGCGGCCGCAGACCGGACGCGCCTTGACCGAGGTGAGTACCGAGGGGATCGACATCGTGCTCGTGATCGACACGTCGGGATCGATGCGGGCGCTGGACCTGGACGCGCACGAGCGTTCACTGAGTCGCCGGAGGGACCGGCTCGAGGTGGCGAAGGGAGTCGTCGAGACGTTCATTGCCGCCCGGCCCAACGACCGGGTCGGCCTGGTCGTGTTCGGCGAGGAGGCCTTCACGCAGTGTCCGCTGACGCTCGACCACGGGGTCGCGGCCACTTTTCTCGAGCAGTTGGAAATCGGCATGGCCGGAGACGCCACGGCGATCGGATCGGCGGTCGGCGTCGCCACCAAGCGCCTCAAGGACTCGGACGCCGAGTCGAAGGTGGCGATCCTGCTCACGGATGGACGGAGCAACGCCGGTTCCCTTTCGCCTCTGCGCGCCGCCGAAGCGGCGGCGGCGCTCGGCGTCCGGCTCTACACGATCGGCGTCGGCACCAGGGGGCAGGCGCCGTTCGTCGTCGAGACCGGCTTCGGGCCGCGGGTCGTGTACCAGGACGTGGAGATCGACGAGGAGACCTTGCGCCGGATGGCGGACGCTACCGGCGGCGCGTACTACCGCGCCGAGGACGAGGCCGGGCTGGAGCAAATCGTCGAACGGATCGACGAGCTCGAGAAGACGGAGATCAGCCAGGAGTCGTACATGGAGTACGAGGAGCGGTTCGCCTGGCTGGTGGCGCCGGCCGTGTTCCTGCTGCTGCTCGAGGTCGTGCTGCTCGATACCCGCCTGAGGAAGCTGCCGTGACCGGCAAGTCGGCAGTGCGTGACACCGCGCCCGATGGCGCCGGCCCGCGCCGCGGGTGGGAACTGCTGGCGCTGGCCCCGGCTCTGCTGCTGGTCGGCGGCTGCGAGATGCGTACGGGCCGGCCGGATGCGCTCTGGCTGCTCTGGCTTGGCCCGGCGCTTCTGCTGTTCTACGTCTACGCGTTTCGCGCGCGGGCACGGCTGCTCGGTCGGTTCGCTTCTCGTGAGATGCTGCCGGGTCTGGTCGCCGGAGTCAGCCGGCCGAGACGGCGCCTGAAGGCAGTTCTCGTTCTGGTCGCGGTGCTCGCGCTCGTGGCCTCCCTGGCCCAGCCGCGCTGGGGCTTCGTGTGGGAGGAGGTCCACAGGGAGGGCGTCGACATCGTGGTTGCCCTCGACGTCTCGGACTCGATGCTCGTGCTGGACGCGGAGGCAGGCGGCGAACTGAGCAGGCTCGAACGCGCCCGGCGCGAGATCGCCGATCTGCTGCAGCATCTGGAAGGAGACCGGATCGCGTTCGTCGCCTTTGCCGGCAGCGCGTTCCTCGAACTGCCCCTGACGCTGGACTACTCGGCGGCGGCGCTGTTTCTCGAGGCGATGGAGCCGGACCTGATTCCGGTCAAGGGCACCGCGATCGGAGAGGCGCTCCGCGTGTCGCTCGAGGCGTTCGACCGGGTGGCCCAGACGGGATCGCAGGAATCGCGCGCGATCATCCTGATCACCGACGGCGAGGATCACCTGGGCGAGGCGCAGGACGCAGCCGAGGCCGCGGCCGAGGCGGGGGTGCGCATCTTCGCGATCGGGATTGGACGGGATGAGGGCGCGCCCATACCGAGGGAGGGCGGGGGATTCCGTACCGACCGCCGCGGCGAGATCGTCCTGAGCCGGCTCGATGAGGCGGCGTTGCAGCGGATCGCCCTGACCACGGGCGGTCGCTACGTCCGCTCGGTGACCGGTGACGTCGACCTCGAGCAGATCTACGCTCAGGGGATCAAGGCGCAACTGGAGGACCAGGAGCTGGGATCCAGCCGTCAGCAGCGCTGGGAGGAGCGGTTCCAGTGGCTGCTGGTCGTGGCGCTCGCGGCCTTGATGCTCGAGCCTCTGATCGGCGAGCGCCTGGGGCGGCGTGGCCCCAGGCAGGAGGGAAGGGACCATGCCGCGGTCGCGTGAGCCGGAAAGCCGGCGTAGCCGCATGATCCCGGTTGCTCACTGGTTGCCGGGACTTGTGCTGCTCTTCCTTCCGGTCGCCGCGGCAGCGCAGGCTCCGGACGAGGAGCCGCCTCCGCCCGCCGAGTACCCCTCGCCCTATGCGGCCTGGGACGCGGGGGCTTACGACCAGGCCCTGAGAGGATTCGCGGACCACCAGACGGAGCGGCCGGACGACCCGGAGCTGAGCCTGAACGTCGGCGCCGCCCACTACAAGCTGAACGACTTCGAGGCGGCGGACGGACAGTTCTATCGGGCCGCGGCCATCGGCGACGACGAGCTGCGTGCCCAGGCGCTCTACAACCTGGGCAACAGCGCCTACCGGCAGGGCAAGCTCGAAGATGCCGTCGACTTCTACATGGCGTCGCTCGAAGCGAATCCCGACGACCTCGATGCCAAGTTCAACCTGGAGTTCGTGCGCGAGGAGATGAGGCGGCGCCAGCAGCAGAACCAGGGCCAGGACCAGCAGCAGGACGAGCAGCAGGAACAGGACGAGGACCAGCAGGACCAGGGGGCGCAGCAGCAGTCGGAGGGGGACCAGGGGCAGGACGAGCAACCCTCCGGCCAGGAGCAGGACCCGGGCGACCAGGGACAGGACCAGCAACCGCAGGGTGGCGAGAGTCCGCAGGACAGCGACGGGGACGGCATCCCGGACGCCGAAGACCCGGACACGCAGGACGAGGGGCCGGAGAGCGGCAACCAGGGTCGTCCGCGGGAGCCCCAGCCGGGCATGACGCCGGAGGAGGCGGAACGCTACCTGCAAGCCCTGGAAGAGGGCCGGCCGGACCCGACACGCCGGGGGCAGCGCGGGCGCCGAAGCCGTCTGGCGAAGGACTGGTAGCGCGATGGACGTGAGCACGCGTGGGTGGTCCCTCGACTGGCGCCGGGCTGCGGCTCTGGTCGCCTGGACCTTCTTCCTGGTCCCGATCGGCGCGGATGCCCAGGAGTCGGACCGAATCCAGGTCACCGTCGACCGCAATCAGGTCGCCCTGGGCGACCAGCTCTACCTGACGATCAGGATCGAAGGGTCGCCGGACGAACCGCCCGGGCTGCCCGAACTGCCGGACTTCCGGGTCCTGTCGCGGGGCGAGCGGCGCGACATGCAGATCATCAACGGCCGCGTCAGCAACAGCACGTCCTACAACTACCTGCTGATCCCCACCCAGGCCGGCACGTTCGAGATCGGTCCCGCGACCGCTCTGATCGACGGTACGGAGGTCAGGAGCCTGCCGTTCACGATTCAGGTGTCCGCCGGCGCGGATCAGAGCGACGAGCAGGACCGGGACCTCTTCGTTACCTCGACCGTGTCGACGGATCGACCGTGGCAGGGCCAGCAGGTCATCTACACCTGGCGCTTCTACAGCCGGGTGCCCGTGGGGCAGGGCTCGATCGAGTCGATGGACTTCGGCAGCGACGTGGTGGTCGAGGACCTCGGCGAGGTGCGGCAGTTCTCGACCTCGATCGACGGTGTCCAGTACTCGGTGAACGAGGTGCGCAAGGCGTTGTTCCCCCAGCGATCCGGGGAGGTGACGCTGCCTCAGACCCAGCTCCGCGTACAGGTGGAGGTCGAGCAGGCTCGCCGGCCGAGCCGGAGGCGCAGCCTCTTCGACGAGTTCGACGGTCTGCTCGGCTCGGGCGGGCGCTGGGCGACGAAGTACCTGCTCACGGAACCGCTGACTCTCGATGTGCGGCCGCTGCCGCCGCCGCCAGCCGGTTGGAACGGTCTGGTGGGAGACTTCGACATTCGGGCCTCGCTGAGCCGGCGCGAGCTGCAGGTGGGGCAGTCGGCCACGCTCGAGGTGCGGGTCGGCGGAAGCGGCAACGTGCAGCTTCTGACCGAGCCCGACATCCCGGAACTGCCGGCATTCAAGATCTACCCGGACCAGCCGGACGCGAGCATCGACCGCAGCGGACATCTGCTGACCGGCCGCAAGGTCTTCCGCCGGGCTCTGGTTCCGCTGGTTGCCGGCCCCCTCGACGTCCCGCCGATTGATCTCGTCTACTTCGATCCTGAGCTTGGCGACTACGCGACCCGGTCGACCGACCGCATGGATCTGGACGTCAACCCGGCCGACGGTGAGGAGGAGCTGATGCTCACCGAGTCGCTGGCGCCGACCACGGGCAAGGTGGCGGTGCGGATCCTCGCCGACGACATCCTGCCGATTCGCCGGACGGCGGCCGGCATCGTCTCGGTCATGCCTCAGGGGTGGCGGCTGTGGGTCTGGTTCGCCTGCGGCGTGCTGCCGCCTTTCATCTACCTGGCCCTGCTGGCGCACCATCGGCGCGAACGTCGTTACGCCGCCGACCGGACGCTGCGCCGGCGCCAGCGGGCGTTGCGCGACGCGCTGTCCATGGCGAGGAGACTCCGCTCCGGCGCGGGACCCGCTTCCGCGGCGGAGGCTTCGCGGATCGTGCGTGGTTACGTCGGCGACAAGCTGGGTGTCGAGGGCTCCGCCCTGACGCCCTCGGAGGCGGAGGCCGCGCTGGTGCGGGTTGGCGTGGACGGCGCACTGGCGGCGCGTTGCCGGGCGCTGCTCGAGCGACTCGAGGCCGCCCAGTACGGCCTGGCCCCGGTGGCGGGCGGCGGTGGCCTGGCCGCGGAGACCAGCACCGAAGGTCTGAGCGATCTGATCAGGACGCTCGACAGGCAGCTGCGGGGCCGCCAGCCATGAGACGCCCCGCCCTGAGACGCGTCACGATGCTCGTCCTGTCCGGCGCGCTGGCGGCGGTTCCGGTTCTCTCCCAGGACGAGGAACTGCCTGTAGTCACCGAGGCTCAGCCGGTGGACGGCCCACCCGCGGCCCCGGAACCGGCTGAACTCTGGGTCAACGGCAACGCCGCCTACGAGGCGGGCGACTTCGGGCGGGCCGCTGCCCTCTATCGCGAAATGCGCGAGATGGGGGTCGACAACGGCCACCTGCACTACAACCTGGGGAACGCCTACCTGCGTGCGGGCGAGCTGGGGCGTTCCATTGCCTCCTACCGTCGTGCCCTGGAGCTTCTGCCGCGCGACGAAGACGCCAGCGCGAACCTGACCTTCGCTCGCCGGAGCGCGCGCGACGAGATCGTGCCGCCGGAGCCGCCCGTCCTGCTCCGCTCCGTGCTGTTCTGGCACTACAGCCTGGCGCCGGTCGAGGTGCTGAGGAGCGCGGTGCTTGTCGGTCTGGGCTTCTGGATCGTGCTTGCGTTCCGGCTGTACCGGCCGGCATCGGAGGTGCTTCGCTGGTCCGCTGTCTGCCTGCTCGCGGTCGGTCTTGCGCTGGCCGGTTCGCTCGTGGCGCACGCCGCCTTCAGCTCCCCGGTCGCTGTCGTCCTTCCGCAGGAGATCGACCTGCACGCTGCCGCCGGAGAGGGTTCGGTGGTGAGATTCCGGCTCCACGCCGGCACGGAAGCGCGGGTGATCGAGCAGCGCCCGGAATGGGTCCGCATCGAGCTCCCGGACGGGCTGCGGGGCTGGTCGCTGCGGGAGTATCTCGAGATCGTCGAGTGAGCGCTACGGCCGGCCGTTCGCGGCGAACGGGCGCTGCAGGATCTCGAAGAACGCGGACAGGAAGCGAAACGTCAGGCCCCAGACCACATGCCGTTCGGGGTCGCCGACGACGACGCCGGGAAAGCTGACCTCCGGATAGGGCGGATGGCGGTAGTCGATGACCCGGGAAGGCTCTTCGAACCAGGCCAGGGGCACCCAGAACGCTTCGGCGACTTCGTAGTTCGGGACCAGGTCGTTCCCGGCGCCGGGGGCGACCTCGTAGACGAACGCCGCGATGCGGAGCTGCTTTCCCTGGCCCGCGCGCTGGCCGGTCTGATCGTCGAGCCGGCCGATCAGGCGCGCGCCCTCGAGTGACAGACCTACCTCCTCGATCGTCTCGCGTTCAGCGGTGTGCCTCAGATCACGGTCGGTCTCGTCGTGCCGGCCGCCGGGAAAGGCCATCTGCCCCGACCAGGGGTCCTGCGGCTTCTTCGACCGCTCGATGAAGAGCGCTTCGGGCCCCTTGGTCGACGGGCGCAACACCATCGCCACGCTGGCCTCGAAGGCGGCCGGCGGGAGAACGCGCGGCTCATGGGCCGTCAGTCGCCGGCTGATGTCGCCGATGTTCATTGCGTATGTACGGGGCCGCGGCGCCTGCTACGCGAACGTCGCCTTCAGCCAGTCGACCAGTACCCGGTTGAACTCCTCGGGCTTCTCCTGCTGGGTCCAGTGCCCACAGTCCTCGATCGTGTGCTTGTCGATGTTCGGCACGAGCGCCTCGATGCCGTCGGCGGAGGAAGGAGGCAGCACGACGTCGTTCTCGGCGCCGATGTAGAGGCAGGGCTGGTCGATCTTCTGGTCGATGTCCTTCATCAACTCCCAGTTGCGGTCGATGTTCCGGTACCAGTTGACGCCGCCGGTGAAGCCGGTGCGTTCGTAGGTGGTCACGAAGTGCGCGAGTTCCCCGTCGGTGAGCAGTAGCTCGCCCCGCAGGTCGTCAGCCGTACCGTGCTTGATGATCTCGAGCAACTGGAACTTCCGTTCCGGTGCGTCCGCGGGGAGCTTGTTGAACTCCTCGGCGTCCCACGAGCCGCGCCGCATGAACGTGCGGAAGGACTTCCCGGTGTCCGCCTCGAGCACCTCTTCCGCCTTGTAGGGCTCCTGGAAGGCGACGACGTAGTTGTCCTCGCCGCGGACGCGGCGGAGGATCTCGATCGGCGGCTGCGGCGGCTGGGGTCCCGTCGGGGTGTTCACGCCGACCACGCCGAGGACACGGTCCGAGTGCAGCCTGGGCATGGCCCAGACGCCGCCGCCGCCCCAGTCGTGGCCGACGAACACCGCCTTCTCGATGCCGCGGGCGTCGAGCAGGCCGACCAGGTCGGCGCAGAGTTCCGCGATGTTGTAGGCCTCGATCGCCAGGGGCCGCTGGGTGTTGCCGTAACCGCGCTGGTCGGGCGCCAGAACCCGGAAGCCTGCCGCGGCTAGCGCCGGCAACTGGTGGCGCCAGGAGTAGGCGAGTTCCGGGAAGCCGTGGCTGAGGACGACGGGCAAGCCCTCGGTCCCGGCTTCGTAGACGGCCATCCGGAGGCCGCCGTTGGTGCGGACGTACCTCGGCTCCGGCCAGTCGGGGCTGTCGTGTTCAGCCGCCTGGGCGGCGCCCGGGTTGGCGGCGAGCGCGGCCGCGCCGGCGGCCGACCCGGCGATCAGGGTCCGCCGGGTCATCGGAGTGTCGGAGTCGCTGGAGTCGTCGTGTCTGGTCATGGCGGCCCATGGTAGCTGAGCAACGGGCTGCCGGTGCGGACTGCCTCACCCGGAACGGCGGGACCGTCGACTTCAGGGTGTCGCGTCCGGCGGCCAGGGCTTGGTGCGGATCACACGTCCGACGTCCTCGGGCCCGGCGATCCGGCGCTGCGTCCTCAGGACTTCCTCGAAGCGTTCGTGGATCGCGGGCGGAAACAGCGTGCTCCGCCGGGTGCCGAGGTCGATGTGAATGCTCAGCAGCTCGTGGGTCGCCGCGACGTAGCCCTCTTCGGCGTGCAGCAGGCGCATGAAGGTGTGGTACTTCTTGTCGTCGTAGCCCAGGAGTTCCGCTTCCACCACGATGGGGGCGCCTTCCGGCAGTTCCCGCAGCCAGGTGAGATGGCTGTCGATCGAGAACGTGGAGCGCCGGTTCGACTTGCGGTAGCTCCGGTCGATGCCCAGGAACGCCGTCCAGGGGCCCGTCGCGTCGTCGAACACGACCAGGTAGTAGCCGGCGTTCATGTGCCCGTTGTGGTCGATCCACTCCGGCAGGACCGTGCCGGTCCAGATCTGCTGCGCGTCGGTCAAGTGGGGGAGTCTAGCCCCCTGTTACGATCCCGCGCCGGGCACGGCCACCACAGGAGTCCCCCCGCATGAGAGTCGGCATCTCCCTACCGGTCCGCGAACTCAAGGACGATCTCGGCGCCATCAAGGCGTTCGCGCAGGCAGCAGACGAACTCGGCTACACGCACCTGCGCGTGCCGGATCTGGTCGCCCGGCCGAAGAGCGGGCACCTTCACGAGCCCCTCGTCCTGCTGGCCTACGTCGCCGCGACGGTGGAGAACATCGAGCTCGTGCCGTCGGTCATCGTCACCCCGTCCCGGCAGACGGTGCTGCTGGCGAAACAGCTGGCGACACTCGAAAGACTGTCGGGCGGCGGCCTGCGACTCGGCGTCGGCGTCGGCGGCAGCGAGGCGGAGTACCGGGCGCTGGGGCAGGACTTCCGTACCCGCGGCGCGCGCTGCGAAGAACAACTGGAGCTGCTGCGGCGCCTGTGGACAGAGGCGGAGGTCGACTTCGAGGGCCGCTGGGACACGGTCGAGGGTACGGGCATCGACCCCCTGCCGTTGCGCCCGATTCCGATCTGGATCGGCGCGCGGGGGCTGCCAGTGCCGCGGATCCGCCGCCGGATCGGCCGGCAGGCGGACGGTTGGTTCGTGCTCTGTTCGCCGGAGGACTTCGATGGCTTGAAGGCCGACATCGATGGCGCCGCGGTCGCTGCCGGTCGAGACCCCGGGGCGATCGGTACGGAGGCGGGAGTCGCGGTGGTCGGGCCGCGTGAGCACGAGTGGCGGGATCGCGTGCGCGGTTGGCGGGAGAAGGGGCTGACACACCTGTGCCTGCGCACCCTGGGCGGGGGACTTGGCGCGGACGCGGATGCCCATGTCAGGACGGCGCGGCGGGCCTTCGAAGAGCTTCAGGAACTCCTCTGAGGGCTCTCGGGACTCCTCCCACGGTGCGTGCCGCTTGACTTTCTCAGGTCCAAACGCGCAGAATCCGCACCCTTCCTCATGAGTCACGCGACAGACAGTTCGTTCCTGGTCAAGCGACTGCACAAGCCGGGCGCGAAGCCCCGGCTACAGAACTGGGTGTCTACCGCCTAGAGATCGACGCAGCGACCTTTCTCGGCCGGCCATCCAGTTCAGGATGCGCCGGCTTTCTTGTATCCGGAGGATTCCTCCATGCCTTCCCATCCAGCCATCATCGAATCGACCCTGCGCGAAGGCGAGCAGTTCGCCAACGCCTTCTTCGACAGCGACCAGAAGGTGGAGATTGCGCGCCTGCTGGACGGGTTCGGGGTCGAGTATCTCGAGCTGACGTCGCCCGCCGCGAGCCGCGGCAGCCGGGACGACTGCGAACGGGTAGCGAACCTCGGGCTCCGCGCCAAGGTGCTGACCCACACCCGCTGCCACCTGGACGACGCGAGGCTGGCGCTCGAAACCGGCGTCGACGGGATCGACGTGGTGTTCGGCACCTCCCGCTACCTGCGGGAGTACTCCCACGGCAAGAGCATGGAACAGGTGATCGAGACGGCGGTCGAAGTCGTCGAGTACATCCGGTCGCACGATGTCGAGGTGCGCTTCAGCACGGAGGACTCCTTTCGCAGCGATCTCGACGATCTGATCCGCGCCTACCGCGCGGTAAACGCGGTGGGCGTGAACCGGGTCGGCGTCGCCGACACGGTGGGCGTGGCGAGTCCCCGCCAGGTCTATGACCTGGTAAGTCGGCTGCGGCGTGAAGTCGACTGCGACATCGAGTTCCACGGCCACAACGACACCGGCTGCGCGGTCGCCAACGCCTTCTGTGCGCTGGAAGCGGGCGCCACGCACGTCGACACGTCGGTGCTCGGAATCGGCGAGCGGAACGGCATCACGCCGCTCGGCGGACTGGTCGCGCGGCTCTACGCCGAGGATCCCGAAGGCGTTCGGTCGCGTTACGACCTGCCGCTTCTCCGCGAGATCGAGAACTACGTCGCCTCCCTGGTCGAGGTCGACGTGCCGTTCAACAACTACATCACCGGCTACACGGCGTTCACGCACAAGGCGGGCATCCACGCCAAGGCGATCCTCAACGACCCATCGAGCTACGAGATCCTGGATCCGGCCGACTTCGGGCTCGACCGCTACGTCCACGTCGCCCATCGCCTGACCGGCTGGAACGCGATCAAGTCCCGCGTCGAGCAGTTACGGCTCGATCTGAGCGACGCGCAGATCAAGGAGATCACGGCCCACATCAAGGCTCTGGCGGATGAGAAGCCGCTCAGCCTGTCGGACGTCGACGCCCTGCTGCGCGAGTACCACACGGCGGAGCTGCTGCCGGCGGTGGCGGGAGCGGCCGGGTGACTGAGGCCGGTCGGCCGGCCGACAACGCCCGGACCTTCGCGCAGAAGGCGCTGGCCCGAGCCTGCGGCCACGAGTCGGTCGCGGTCGGCGAGATCGTCGACGCGCGGCCGGACGTCGCCTTGAGCCACGACAACACGGCGCCGATCGCCGAGATCTGGCGGCAGTTCGGCCAGGACCGGGTGGCGATCCCGGAGCGGATGGCGGTCACTCTCGACCACGCGGTGCCGGCGCCGACGGTTCGGCACGCCCGGAACCACGCCGAGGTCCGCGCCTTCGTCGCCGAGCAGGGCGTTGGCCACTTCTTCGAGGTTGGGCGCGGCATCTGCCACCAGGTACTGAGCGAGGAGGCGCTCGTCCTGCCGGGCGATGTGGTCCTCGGTTCCGACTCCCACACACCGCACTTCGGCTGGCTGGGCGCGTTCGGCGCCGGTGTCGGCCGCAGCGAGATGGCGGTGATCTGGGCTACCGGCGAGCTCTGGCTCAGGGTGCCGGAGTCGATCCGGATCCGGCTCGAGGGAGTGCTCGGCGAATGGGTGACGACAAAGGATGTGGCGCTGACGCTGATCGGAGACCTGGGCGCCGACGGCGCTCTGTACCGGAGCGTCGAGTTCGACGGGCCGGCCATCGCTGGGCTGACCCTCGACTCGCGCGCGGCGCTCGTCAACATGATGGCCGAGATGGGGGCGAAGAACGCGTACATGGCCCCGGACGGCGCGGTGTTCCGCACCGTCGCGGAACGACTCGTCGCCCGGCCCGGCCGGCGGGCGGGGCGCGGCGCCGAACCCGGTGAAACGGTGGAGGCCGTGGCGGCCCGCCTGCAGAGTGGGGCGCTCTATCCCGATCGTGGTGCGGCCTACGCGGCCGGGCATGTGCTCGACCTCGCCGGAGTCGAGCCCAGAGTGGCGCGGCCGCACCAGGTCGACGACACGGTCGCGGTCGGCGAACTCGACTCGGTGCGGGTCGACCAGGCGTTCATCGGCACCTGCACGAACGGCCGCCTCGAAGACCTGGGTGCGGTGCACCGGGTGATGGCCGGTCGGCGGCTCGCGCGAGGCACGCGGATGGTCATCGTTCCCGCTTCCAGCGAGGTCTGGAGCGAGGCCCTGGGCCGCGGTTGGGTTGCGGATCTTGTCGCCGCAGGCGCCGTCTTCGGGACCCCGGGCTGCGGCCCGTGCATGGGCAACCACCTCGGTGTGCTGGCCCCGGGCGAAGTCTGCATCTCCAGCGCGAACCGCAACTTCCAGGGCCGGATGGGAGACCGCGGCGCCGAGATCTACCTGGCCTCTCCCGCCGTCGTGGCGGCGAGCGCGATCGCCGGGCGGATCGTCCATCCGCGGGAGGTGACGGAGTGAACGGTCCGGTCGATGTCGGCCGGCCCTTTCGCGGCCGGGTCTTCCGGTACGGCGACCACGTGAACACGGACGTCATCTTTCCCGGCCGGTACACCTACACGAAGAGCCGGCCGGAGGAAGTGGCTCCCCACGCCCTGGAGGACCTCGACCCGACGTTCGCCGAGCGCGTTCGCTCCGGCGACGTGATCGTGGCGGGCTGGAACTGGGGCTGCGGCTCGAGTCGCGAGCAGGCGGCGGTCTGCCTGCGTTACGCCGGCGTCGGCGCGGTGATCGCGCGCAGCTTCGGGCGCATCTTCTACCGCAACGCGCTCAACAACGGCCTGCTCGCGATCGTCTGTCCCGAAGCGGTCGATGCGCTTGAAGAAGGCTCCGAAGTGGAGGTCGATCTCGATGAATCGCTGATCCGCCATGGTGGAACGAGTTTTGGCTTTGCACCCTTCAGCCCGGCCGTGCGGTCCATGATCGCGGCCGGCGGCCTGATCGAGCAGACGAAGCGCCGGTTGGCGGCGGGGTAGGCGCACCGTGACACCGAGCAGCGACGAGTCGGCGTTGGCGCCGATCCGCCTCGCTCGCATCGGCGGGGATGGCATCGGACCGGAGGTCGTTGACGCCGCCGAACGGGTCGTCAACGCGGTCTGCGGCGACCGCATCGAATGGGTCGAGGCCGAGATGGGCTGGCGGACCTTCGAGCGCACAGGTCGCGCGCTTCCCGAGGCGACGGTCGAGATTCTGCAGAACTGTGCCGGCGCCCTGTTCGGCGCCGTCTCCTCGCCGAGCCACGCGGTGGATGGGTACCGCAGCCCCATCGTCGAACTCCGGCGACGCCTGGACCTCTATGCGAACCTGCGGCCGCTCAAGACCGGCGCCGTCGACGCCGTCGTCGTGCGCGAGAACACGGAAGGGCTCTACGCCGGCCGCGAACACTGGGAGAGGGAAGGTGAGGTGGCCATCGCCGAGCGGGTCATCAGCCGCCGGGCGACGGAACGCATCGTCCGCTTCGCCTGCGAGCTGGCGCAGTCGCGCGCGGCTTCGCGAGGCCGTCCAGCTCGGCTCACCGTCGTCCACAAGGCGAACGTCCTCCGCCTGAGCGACGGCCTCTTCCGCGAGACGGCGCTCGAGGTCTCGGCCGACTTCCGGGAGATCGCAGTCGAGGAGCAACTCGTCGACTCGATGGTCTACCGGCTCATCCTGGAGCCGGAGCGCTACGACGTGATCGTCGCGCCGAATCTCTACGGCGACATCCTGAGCGACGCCGGCGCTGCTCTCGTAGGAGGCCTCGGCGTCGTCGGCTCCGCCAACTGCGGCGAACGCTTCTGCCTGGCAGAGCCGGTTCACGGAAGCGCTCCCGACATCGCGGGGCGGGGAATCGCGAATCCGATCGCCGCCGTGTCAGCCGCGGCACTGCTCCTTGACCGAGTGGGTCTCGGCGACGCCGCGTCGCGCGTCGAGGAGGTCCTCGCCGCCCACCGGGCGGCTGGCCCTCGATCCCCCGACCGCGGCGGCGCCGCCACGACAGAGGACGTGGTTGTCGACTTGCTGGCTCGGGTCTGACTAGCGCTGGAACCAGAACGGCTTGCGCTGCCGCTTCTCGCCGGCGATCTCGTTCATCGACAGGGCGTCGAACAGGCGCCCGCCGACCATCACGTAGCGGACGAGTTCCGAGCTGCGGAGGTTCTCGAGCGGGTTCTGCTCGAGGACGATCAGGTCGGCCAGCTTGCCGGCTTCGAGCGACCCGAGGTCGGCCTCCATGCCGAGGTAGCGGGCGCCGTTGATCGTGCCGGCGATCAGGGCCCGGTGCGGTGACATCCCGCCCTGCTCGAACATCCACAGCTCCCAGTGGGCGGCGAGGCCCTCGCGCTGGCCGTGGGCGCCCAGCATGATCGGCACGCCGGCCTGGTCGAGGGCGTTCACCACGCCGGCCGCCAGGATGTGGTTGTACTCGCCGTCCGGCGCCTTCTGGCGTCGGCGGGCGCGGGCGTCGATCACCTCCTGCGGCACGTAGTTCAGCAGCCGCTCGTTCGCCCAGACGTCCGTGTGCTCGTACCAGTAGTCCTCGCCCTGGATGCCGCCGTAGGCGACGCCGAGCGTGGGCGTATTGCCGACCCGGCTGCTGCCCCAGAACTGGATGACGTCGTCGTAGATCGCGCCGACGGAGAGCGAGTGCTCGATGCCGGTGTGGCCGTCGGCGACCATCGTCATGTTGTGCTGGAACAGGGCGCCGCCTTCGTTGACGACCAGCATGCCGAGGTCCTGCGCCGCCGCGACGATCATCTGGCGCTGGTCGCGGCGCGGCTGGTTGTAGCTCTTGACGCTGATCGCGCCCACCTTCTGCAGGCGGCGCAGGTGCTGGACCGCGTCGTCCGGGGTCTCGACGATGGCGCGGAAGGATCCGAAGGCGCCGTAGAGGATCGTGCCGGTGGCGAACAGCCGCGGGCCGACGATCTCGCCGGCGCGCTGCATCTCGCTGGCGGCGAAGAACGTGCTGGTGTCGGTCGAGGGGTCGTGCGCCGTCGTCACGCCGAAGGTGAGGGTCGCGTAGAGCTCGGAGTTCTGCTGCGGGATGACCTCCTGGCTGCCCTGCGGGCCATGCCAGTGGACGTCGATCAGGCCGGGCATGACGGTCAGGCCGGCGGCGTCGATCACCATCGCGTCAGCCGGCACGTCGACCTGGCGTGACGGCCCGACCGCCGCGATCCGGTCGCCGTCGACGACGACGGTGCCTCGGCGGATGATCTCCATGCCGTCTTCGCCGGCCATCGTGATCAGGCGGGCGTTCGTGATCGCGATGACGTCGTCGGGGCGGTAGGCGTCCACGGCGAAGCCGAGGTCGAGACCGGCGGCGGGCTCTTCCACCTCGTCCTCGCCGTCTTCCTTCGCCGCGAAGACGTCCTCCAGGCTCCGCTCGAAGAGCTCCGGCCCGAGGGACCAGTACAGGGTCGAGCCGTCGCCGGAGAAGTGGAGGTAGGCGCCGTCGTCGGTGGAGACGTTGCGCACCGGCAGGCCGGGCGTGCTGGGCCCCACCTCGATCGCCTTGGACGCCGGCGTGAAGGGCACGACGTGGGCGTCGAAGCGCTCGGCGAACGCCAGCCAGCGGCCGTCCGGCGACACCCGCATCTCGGTGGCGACCTTGCTGCCGGCATGGTCCCGGGGTTCCGTTTCGCCCCCGCTCATCAGTGGCAGGCTGCGGAGCAGTTGCCGGTCCCACCGCTGGGGGGCGGTGAAGTACACGCGGTCCGGGTCGGCGCCGAAGTGCGGGTTGGAGCCGGATCGCGAGAAGCGCACGGGGGTGCTCTCGCCGCTGGCATCGATCCTGTAGAGGCCCGGATCCTTGGACCACAGCGGACTCAGGATGCCGCCGCTGCGGCTCTTGCGGTAGACGACGGTGCCGCCGTCCGGCGAGAACGCCGGTTCGAGGTAGAAGCCGGGATCGGGCGTGAGCCTGCGTCCCTCGCCGCCGGAGGCCGGCACGATGCGCACGGCGCCGAGGTCCTCGTCATGCCAGCTCGCATAGACGATCGACTGCCCGTCGCGCGACCAGGAGGGGTAGAACTCGAAGTGATCGTCCTGGGTCGTCAGTCGCCGCGGTTCGCCGACTTCGCCGGTCTCGGGGTTGCGGCTCCGCGTCCATAGCCGGCCCAGGCTCTGGAACACGATCTTGTCGCCGTCCGGGGAGACCTGGATCCAGCGCAGCATCTTCGTCCGGAAGGTCTCCGGGGCCGCCTCGAAGTCGAAGGTGAGCGCCCGCTTCATCCGGTGAGTCGCGCGGACGCGAAACGGGATCGACTGGACCTCCCGCGTTTCGATGTCGATCCGGTGGAGGCCACCCCGTGCCCAGAAGACGATCGAGCGGCTGTCCGGCGTCCAGGCCATGCTCGAGTAGACGCCGTGGACGGCCCAGATCTCCTGCATGTCCCGGTCGAGCGCGTCATGGATGGGGATGTTCTCGCCGCTTCGCAGATCGTGGAGGAACAGGTGGCTCTGGAAGCGGATGCGGCGGACGAAGGCAAGGTACTTCCCGTCCGGCGACGGGGTGGGCCGTACCGCGCCGCCGGGGCCGGCGATCACCGTCTCGATGTCGCCGGTCTCCCGGTCGATGCGGCGGATCGAGTAGATGCCCTCAGCGGCGTTCTTGCCGTACTGGAAGGTGCCGCCGGGCGTCGTGTCCTGGCTGAAGTAGACGTACCGTCCGTCGGGTGAGAAGGCCGGTTCGCCCAGGTCCTTCTGCTCGTTCGGCTTCTCGTTCAACTGCAGGCCCGAGCCTTCGCCGCTCGCGTGGTAGAGCCAGATCTCCCCGCTGCCGAGCGAGCGGGTCGAGACGAAGTGCTTGCGGGCGGCGATGAATCGCCCGTCCGGGCTCCAGACCGGGTTGTTGACGAGCCGGAAGTCCTCGCGGCTGACCTGCCGCGGCTCGCCACCGTCCGCGGGCATCGTCCAGACGTTGTCGCCGCCTGTGCGGTCGCTGATGAAGGCGATCCCGGAGCCGTCCGGGCTGAAGCGCGGCATCATGTCCCACGCCATGCCGTTCGTCAGCGCCTCGGCGTCACCTCCGCCGATGGGCAGAAGGTAGAGATCGCCCAGCAGGTCGAAGACGATCCGCTCTCCGTCCGGCGAGACGTCGACGTTCATCCAGGTGCCCTCGGTCACATCGAGTTCGAACTCGAACTCGTCCCCGGGGGGATCGTTGACGTCCCACTCCGCCTCGTCGTCGGCGTAAGCCGGGACGACCGTGAGGGCCAGGAGCAGGCCGGCGGAGAACGGGAACCGAAGGCTGGAGCGCGGGGATAGACGTGTCATCCGGCGAGTCTACGACTGTAGAGGATTGCGAGAGACCCGGCGCGAGGTGCTGGCCTGCGGCATGAGCGAGACCGTCACCGAGAGCTCGAAAGGTCGAGTACACGCCGGTAGGCAAGGACGAGAAGACGCTGACGATCGTCTGCAACTGGGCGGGTCAGCACCACACGCTCACCGGCTCCGGGGCACCTGGCAGCTCACATGGGGCGCCCGGCTCATCCCGCTGCTCAAGTTCACGTTCCTGGGCAAGTCGAACGACCCGTCGAGCGTCGCGGCGCTCACCGGGGACTACTCGTCCTGGCAGGCGCCGACGCCCGGCTCTACGACGGACACGCCGACATTCCAGTTGCACGGCCAGAGCAGTCTGGCCCTGTCGAAGCTGGACCTCGACCACGGCGTCCAGACGGTCCACCGCTAGGTGATCGGGGCGACCACCGCGGCCGCCAGCCGGCCGGCTCGATACACCTGCGACCCGCCGACGCTGGCGTCGTTCAACGCCTTCACGACCGCGAAGGCCGGCTCGACCGGCGAGCTGAAGATGGTCCACGGCGGCGCCGACACGGCAGAGAACGCTGGCGAGCTGATCGAGATCAACTGCCCGAAGGTCCTGTTGGTCGACCCGCAGTACGGCGCCGAGGAGGGCGTCCTCCAGTTCTCCGCCGGTCTCAAGCTGGCGCCGAACAGCGGCAACGACGAGACCAGGTGCACCTTCCTGTAGGACACGAGTTCACGGTTCGCCGGCCCTCCGCTTCCCCCTTGTGAACCACCCGGGGGGAGGGCCGGCGGACCGGTTTCGTCCGGACGACATGCGCCAGGGACGAAGGCGGAAGGGTCTCCGCGTCGCCGCCGTGAGGGGGGATTCTACTCGACAGTAACCATTCCTGAGCGGGGAAACGGTGCACTATAGCTTGAACCCAAACAAACGACCTTCGCCGAACTCCTCTGTCACGTACGGGGACTATACTCGATAGTAACCATTCCTGAGTGGGCAAAGCGCCACTAGCCGAGCCTCCTCGTTGTCACTTCTCGAGCAACTGTTGGGCCTTCGCTGCCAGTCCGAGTGCAGCGTTGGCCCGAACAACGTAGAGACGCCTCGCTCATACAGCACTTCGCTCTTCGCGAAGAAGACATTCGGGCGATAGAAGCTGTCCTGCCTTGATCGGGAATGTCTCGGTGACGGCGGAATCCCCGGATGGGAATCGGAGATTTGATAGTGTTGACCACTTTCTCAACTTCGACAGGGGCAGCTGCGCCTCGAACCACGTGTCCGCAGCGGCCTGTCTAATGGGCCACATGAGGATTCCCTTCAGCGATCAATACGTGCAGGCGGTGGGAACAGCCGTCTATGCGTTCGCCTACTATGAGTGGACGATCATCTACACCATAGAGCGCCTTGAGCCGGGGTTCGTCGGTGAATACCCTCGGGGCAAGCCTCTCACTTCTGGCGGCGTAGCTAAGCGGTTTCGTGAGGCGCTGGACGGATGGACGGGAAACGGCAGTGCGTCTAGGACGGAGCTAGAGAACTGCTACAGGCGGTTCAAGGGACTGATTCCCAAGCGTAACGCGCTGATTCACGCACACCCGATTACTGACATAGGGGGCGCTCAGATCCTCAACTATCAGGCTTCGGTAAAGAAGGTGATATCAGACATGAAGTGGGATGAAGGTTCGGTGATGGCATTCGCCGAGGAAGTGGACGCTGCTTCTGTAGAAGCTGGCAGGATCTTCGAGAAACTGAAGTAAAGGCTGGCAACTACTCCGTATAATCCCCATTGCAAAGGCCGTCACTATCGGCTGCTCGGCCGTCCCCGCCGTCTCGGCCCGTAGAGGTCGCCGTCCAGGGCGGGGTCGGCATCCGGTCCCTCCGGACCCACGGCTTCTAGCTTCTCAAGGTCGTCGAGGGCCTCGTGGTAGTCACGTCGCGCAAGGCGCACCCTGTCCCCTGCCTCGTCGAGTGCTTCTAGGTACCGTTCCTCGTCCCGGCTGCGTAGGTCTCTGCGTGGCATGAAGGTATGCTCCAGTGACTACACTGAAGGGGTACCGGACTGATCGAGAGCAAGTCAAATCACTAGCGGAAACGACACACCTTGGCTAAGTCAAAGAAGAGGAGAATGCCGAGAGAGATCTTGGCTTTTGTCTACAACAACCAACATCCACCGCTTCTCTACGGAGCGATTGCACTCTTCAAGGCGCAATCCAATGAAGTCACGAAGATTCGCGAGGATCAGTGGAGCGCTCCCTTCGTGATCAGCGAGACTGTCAAGCCCGGTCGGGAGATTGTGTACGGCAGCGCGGTGCAAATGGTCGACTCAGTGAATAGGATCGCCGCTCGCATCGACGCTGAGACGAAGGCTCTGCGCAGATCGCTCGCAGGCTTTGACCATCCTGCGGGAGTCTTGGACGCAGAGACGGGGCGGATGGTCGTGGTTCCAGACGACCCAGAGGCGAAGCGGATTCTCCATGACTTCAATCTACAACTGGGCGACAACCTGGTTCTTCTGTCGACCCAGTGCAGGAATCTGTTCGAGATCTTCCCTCGGCTGAGGAACGACTGGAAGGTCCCACTGTCGGACAGAGATGGTAATGCCAATGGAGAAATTCTTCTCTCCACTCTGCTAAATGACTTTGTGCACAACAGATACGTCTTTGTCGACGGACCACACGTGTCCAATCTGTTTTCGGGTAAGCCGGGGCGGAGCTCGCCAATCGCAAGGACCTTCATGAACCATAGGTTCGACTGGGTTGAGTATGTCGATGCTGTTAGGAGGGCGGCGGCCGATGCCAGAATGAAGGATCTCGCGGGACTACTGCGCGGCAGGCTGAAGCGCCTTACGCTTCGGACTCCCTATAGCGACATCGTGTTCCTGCTTCAGAATCTCTACTCCTTTTCGAGACTGTTCGGCACCCAAGTGGCCGATAGTCGCTACAGGGAGATGCTGAACCTGCTGTTCGACGAGGAGTTCACTGAGTACGAAGATCGAGTCAATGCCACGATTGAGTTCAGGACTCCTACGGTCCAGATTCACGAGCAACTCAGCAAGAAGAGGTTCAAGCTGAGCGTGCACTGCAGATGGACCGTGCGTACACCGGACGGCCAGGTGATACGCAGGGACGAGAAGTTCCGCCCGCTAGAGGTGGAAGTAGGCTACGAGCGGCTGCTCGAGTATGTGACGGAGAAGTTCGGGGATGAGCCTCTACTCGGGTTCAAGCTATAGCGCGGGCTGAGATTCCCACCCCGCCGCTCAGGAATGGTTACTGTCGAGTATAGTCCCCCGTGGGGGACCTTGCGGGACGGCGAGAAGATCCGACAAGATGGGAGAACTCAGGCGCGAAGCAGCGGTCCGAGGCTTCAGTCTTGAAGGGGTCTCCCACTCCGAGCCTAAAGCTGCCCAGCCGGAGGGTTGGCTCCCCATAGCCTCGTCGAAATCCACTTAGGAAGAAGCCATGAACCGACTACTCATGCTCTACATCTGGCTGCTACTGTGCCTTGGCGCAGCACCGCTACAGTCGCAGTACACACCAACCGAAGTTACGGGTCGCTTGTTGAACGATAGCCAGTTGGAACTTTCGTTCACTGACATCAACAACGACGAGCACGGGTTCTTGGTCTACACCGACGGAATCGCTGCGTTGTGGAAGCCGTTGGTGCATCTTCCGCCCGCCCCGGACGGGCGTGCCTCGCACGTCATCGGCTTTCCGCCGTTTTCTCGCAGTCGCCGGTTCATGGTGAGAGCGTACGGAGCCTGGGGCTACAGTTCCCCATCCGAGAGAATCGAGTTCGTCCACCCCGACCGCAGGAGAGGCTCGGAGTGCGAGGACTTGCCTGCCGGCCACGGCACCATTCTCTGTCTAGACGAGAAGGGTCGATTCGTGATGTGGGCGAGCCTACTGCACAGGACGTGGGGCCGGTGGCGGGCGATCAACTGGAAGCAGTTTAGCCCGGGAGAGCCAACAGGCTTCGGTTGGGTGTTCTCTGAAGACAACATCGAACTCACCGTCAAGGTGCTCGACGGATGCAGCCACAATGGGAGTAAGTGGCTCTTCGCTGCCGCGACTACGGATCTGCTGGTTCACATGAACCTCCTCGACAGAGAAACCGGATTGTTCAAGTCGTGGTACATCGACGCAGGCGAAAGCGACAGTGAGGAGTTGGTCCATCGCTGGCTACGGCTGTACCCGACTGGCGAGTCGGTCAGGGGCAAGGTCTGGTACAGAGTGACCCAGGGATACGGAGTTCAAGACCTGAATGCGGCTAGGGCCTGCGAGGATTGACTCAATGGGATCCCCTCTCCTGTAGCCTGCGGAGTCCCCGAACTGCGAGATCGCCTGGGCCAGCCCTTGATACAGGCACTTCCTGGCCGAGCATGTGATGCGCAGCGACGGTGTGCTTTGACGCACGGGAACCGAGTTGTGCGCCAAGGCGCCGAGGAGGTTCTCGAAGAGTGGCTTCCCACTCGAGTAGCGCCTAGGGAGTTCCCCGCCAGAACTGTGCGGCTCGCGTCTTCTGGGCCGAGGGTCGTCTCTCGTTCGCCCGGGGCCCTGCCTAGGCAACTGGGCGGGTGTTCCGGCCGAGAAGACTACAGAAAGTGACACGAGTGCCCTGCTGTGTGTCAGGGCCCGAGCGGCAGGTTCAGCGCGACTGAACAAGAGGCTCGCATAGCAGGCAAACACCGGCCTGCAACTGCACCGCGTCGGCGGTCCGAATACAAGGAGATCAAGACAATGGCATTCAGACTGGCCGACCCCGGTGCGACCTACCCGACTCCCGTGGCGATCGCGGTGCCCGTGGCGGACGGAAGGACCGAGAAACTCGGCTACATCCTTCACTTCCGGCTCCCCGGGGCGGCCGAAGTGCGGGGACCAGGCTCTCGAAGGGGACGAGCCGTACCTGGCCGTCAGCGGCCTACCCCTTAGACGCTGCGGGGCCGGGAGTGGCGTCTCTCTGGTTGGGGTCCGGCACGACAGCGAACGCGGACATGATTCGCCTGCTAAGTCGCGCTGCGGCAACGCGCTGGCGATTCGACGAGGAGCTGCCGATCGGAGAAGACACGCTGATGTCCCTGGCCCTGCTCTCTTCGCACCAGCGCGGCGAGCTGAGCTACTGGCTGACGATGGCTTCGGACTGGATGATCGTCGACCGGACGACTCCCGGCAGTGTGCAGCGGACGTACTCCCACCAGGAGGCGCTGGAACCCCTTCGGAGCAAGGCCGCACAGATCGTCGATCCGGCACGCTCCTCGGCCGGTGAGCTACCGATCCTTTATCCGCCGCTTCTGCTGTCCGCGGACGACAAACGAAGCTGGATCGAGCGTACCTGGCGGCCGGAAGCTCCCCTGTCGCGAACCGCCAGGAATCGCCGACCTATCGCCCAAGTCTGAATCTAGATCGCCCGTTCGTCGTATTGAGGCGTTATCCTTGCCTCCAATGCCCACGAGAATCGGGTTTGCCGGCTCCGTCGTGTGTGTTCTGGCGTTGAGCGGTCCAGCGGGAGCGGCCGTCCAGGGCGCGGGGGGGTACACGGACTGCGTGCCGTCGTCGCCGCAGGTCACGTTCGAGCCCGGCTACGCGGTGAGCATGTGCTTCGAGTACGAGCGGGACGGCGGGTCGGCGCATGCGGACGCGATCGATTTCGGGCTCGGCTCGCCGCAGTCGGGCCTTCTCTGGTTCTTTGATCCAGACAACGCCGAGGTCTTGATCAAGGTCCTGGACGGGTGTGAGATGAACGGTCACCGCTGGGTGTTCGTGGCGCCGGTGACGACGTTGGCGTTCAACCTCTCGGTCGAGGAGACGGCCACGGGGAGGCGGTGGGTACACCGGAATCCGCGGGGCGGCGTAACCGCGGAGGCAAGGAGCGATCTGACGGCCTTTCCGTGCGGGACGGCGGCGGCTTCATCGGTGTCTTCGAGGTGGTCCGGGGGTTCGCTGCCGGGACCCATGGCGGACATCCGGCACGTGGTCGCCAGTGCGGCTGCGGATTGCGAACCCCGGCCGGTGACGACCCTGGCCGGCGGCTTCACGGTCAGCATGTGCGTGGAGTACGAGAGAGACGGCGAAGTGGTGGTGACGCAGGCGCGGGACTACGGTCTGGACTCCAGCCAGTCGGCCTTGCTGTACTTCTTCGCGCGCGACAACGCGGAGGTGCTGGTCAAGGTCCTGGACGGGTGTGCCCTGAACGGCCATCGCTGGGTGTTTGTGGCGCCGGTGACGACGCTTGGGTTCAACCTGTCGATCGAGCCGCCCGCTGGCGGCCCAGCCTGGACGCACACAAACAGCCTCGGCCGGACGGCCTCGGCGAGGAGCGACCCGGAAGCGTTCCCCTGTGCCGCCGACGAGCAGCCGGGAGGTCCCGACTCCCTTTCCGGTCACGTCGTCGGCTACCGGGGCGCCTGGCCGGACGTCGAGGTGATAGTGACCGCGAAGGGCGTCCTCCGGGTCGCGACTCCGGATGCCTTCGGCCGTTTCCGGTTCGACGGCCTAGCGCCCGGCCGCTACGCCGTCAAGGTACACGCGGCAGGTCACCGCACGACGCCCGCCCGGATGGTCGACGTTCCGCAGTGGGGCGGCCCTCCGGAACCGTTCGACCTGACGCCGATTCCCACGGACCCGTTCGTCTTCCACTGGGAAGAGGACCAGAGCACGGCGGGCACCGAGTACTCGGCTGCGGTCAACCGGCCGCGCGAGATCGAGTTCGAGGACGAGCCGGTCAGGGTGGTCGACAACTCGTCGGCGAACGCCCTGGCTCACGACTACAACATGTTGCTGGTGGACTCCGACGAGGCTTCCTGGTCGCAGGAACACGCGTGGCGGCTGTTGACGACGATGCGTTCCATTCCGCGGGAGACGAGGGACCCGTACGGAGCCCAGTCTCTGGCGGCTTCGCAGTGGTTGCTGACGCCCAGGCACCTGAAGGGCGACATCGAGGTGAGGACCGACCGGTCTTCTCCCGTCGTCCTGATCTCCGAGGCCGCGTTCGTGAACGCGAATCCACGGATAGCGACGGTGGACGGCAAGCGGGGAACCTGGTTCTCCAAGCGGCTGCACCACGCCCTGGTGCGGTACGTGACGGACAACGGCCGGGACGTCGACGCCTACGAGAGGATCTTCGAGGAACGCTACGGCGTCACGACGGAGATACGCGACTACGCCGCCCTGACGCGATGGACCACCGGCGAGGGCGCGGGACGTTTCCAGCGTTTCCACCCGGAGGAGATCGTCACGCTGCTCAACATGCTCGAGGAGTTTCCGAGCGGCATGCGCAAGACGCAGGGTCTCACTCACCTCGTTCGGCGCCTCGACGGCACGCCCAATCCCCGGCACCCAGAGTTCGTGGCCATTGCCTGGACTGGAGCGGGCTACATCGAGTTCATGGACTCTGCCTTCCTGTCGTCCGGCATCGACTACGTCCACCGCCTGGTGATCCACGAGAAGGCCCACTTTCTCTGGGCTCACGTCTTCGACCAGCGGACCCGTGACGACTGGGCCCGGCTCGGCGGCTGGTACGAGGATCCGCACAGCCCGTCGGACTGGTCCACCACGAAGACGACGGAGTTCGTGTCCGCCTACGGGCACGAGAAGAACCCGAACGAGGACATGGCCGAGAGCATCGCCCACTTCATCATCGCGCCGGACAAGCTGAGGTCCCGGTCGGTCGCCAAGTACGAGTTCGTGCGGGACCGGATCATGCAGGGGAACCTGTATCTCTCCCGGATCCGGGAGGACCTGACGTTCCAGGTGTACAACCTGTTTCCGGACTACGTGTTTCCCGGCAAGGTCCGCCGCGTCGACGTCGCGGTGACGGGCGGAGCGACGGAAGACAAGGAAATCCGGGTCGAGATCGAGCTGCATGCGCTCGATCGGGATATCGAGGGCGCTGCCTGGGCGTCCGCCCGAGTGGTCAGCAGTGTCGGCACGTTCTTCGAGCTCCGTCTCGACCCCGTGGACGGGAACGGCAACTGGATTGAGGAGGGGACGGTACTCGTTGGCAAGAAGAAGCTGAACCGGTACAGCAAGGCGGGGTACTGGCTGCCGCTCCAGCTCGTGATCGCGGACAGGGTCGGCAACGAGCGCTTCCAGAGAGGCGACGATTTCGGATGGAAGCTCTATCTCGACAACTTCCTCGAGGACTGGGTGCCGCCTGAGTATGTTCCCGGCACCGCCCGCTTCGACATGGGCCGGGACAGAGTGGTGGAAGGCCGCGTCGTCCAGTCGATCCAAGCGACCTGGGAGGTGAGTGAGAACAACCTCATGCGGGAGGGCAGGCCATGCTACGCGTCCGTCAACGACGAGATTCCCTCGACGTATGCGCTGGGAGCGTACGGGGCTTTCGAGCCCGCCGGGAAGCTGTGCCGAGTGGACTTCCTCATGCCGGACTACATGCCGTCGTCGACGTACTCCCTGGACGACATCAGGATGGTCGATCGGGCCAGCAATTGGGGTGGTCACCACATTCACCAGCGAGCCCGGGGACGAAGAGCCTCGACGGATCCGGGTGCGTACGGCCAACCCGGATACGGAACCGCCCGAGCTCGACCTGAACAGGATGAGCGTCGATGCGAAACCCACGAACCCTGAACAGCCCAACGGCGAGACGATCGTCAGGTTCACTTTTCGCGTGCGCGACAACATCTCGGGCTACCTGGGTGGGGCGATCATCCTTCGCGATCCACAGGGGATAGACCACTTCGTCCACGCGCCTTATGCGGACAGCTACCTCGTCTTTCCGCGGGGCGATCCCACCAGGTGGGAGGAGCACACGGTCGTGCACGTCCTGCCGCCAGGCTCGGCGCCCGGAACCTGGGGCGTTTCCAACATGCGGCTCGCTGACCGGGCCCAGAACTCCGTGCATCACGATTTCACGGAAGTGATCCACTTCATAGTGGACTGAGGCGGCGGGTCGGCAGATGGGCGCGAGCATGGATTGCTTCAGTCGGTTATTCCTGAGGTTGCAGGTCGCCAGGCTTGCCGGCTCCGTCACGTGTGTGCTCGCATTGGCGGGTTCCGGGGCCGTGGCGGAACAAGGTCGCGATTCCCTCGCCGGTGAGATCGCGGGCTATCAGGGCGCCTGGTCGGACGTAGAGGTGCTGCTGACCGCGAAGGGCGTCCTCCGGGTCGCTACTCCGGACGCTTCCGGCCGTTTCCGGTTCAACGGCCTCGCGGCCGGCCGGTACGCCGTCAAGGTGTACGCGGAGGGTCACCGCACGACGCCGGCCCGCATGGTCGACGTCCCGCAGTGGGGCGGCCCTCCGGATCCGTTCGACCTGACGCCGATTCCCACGGACCCGTTTGTCTTCCACTGGGAACAGGACCAGAGCACGGCGGGCACCGAGTACGCGGCGGCCGTCAACCGGCCGCACGAGATCGTGTTCGAGGGTGAGCCGGTCAGGGTGGCCGACAACTCGTCGGCGCACGCCTTGGCCCATGGCTACAACATGCTGCTGGTGGATTCCGACGAGGCTTCGTGGTCGCAGGAGCACGCGTGGCGCCTGTTGACGACGATGCGTTCCATTCCGCAGGAGACGAGGGACCCGTACGGCGCGGAGTCGCTGGCCGCTTCGCAGTGGCTGCTGACGCCCCGATACCTGGAGGGCGACATCGAGATCAGGACCGACCGGTCTTCTCCCGTCGTCCTGATCTCCGAGGCCGCCTTCGTGAACGCGACTCCCCGGATAGCGACGGTGGACGGCAAGCGGGGAACCTGGTTCTCGAAGCGGCTGCACCACGCCCTGGTGCGGTACGTGACGGACAACGGCCGCGACGTCGACGCCTACGAGAGGATCTTCGAGGAACGCTACGGCGTCACGACGGAGATACGCGACTACGCCGCCCTGACGCGATGGACCACCGGCGAGGGTGCGGGCCGCTTCCAGCGTTTCCACCCGTGGGAGATCGTCACGCTGCTCAACATGCTCGAGGAGTTTCCGAGCGGCATGCACAAGACCCAGGGTCTCACCCACCTCGTTCGGCGCCTCGACGGCACGCCCCATCCCTGGGCCCCACTGGCGCCGGCCATCGCCTGGACTCAAGCGGGCTACATCGAGTTCATGGACAAGGCCTTCCTGTCATCCGACATCGACTACATCCACCGCCTGGTGATCCACGAGAAGGCGCATTTTCTCTGGGAGCACGTCTTCGACCAGCGGACCCGTGACGACTGGGCCCTGGTCGGCGGCTGGTACGAGGATCCCGCGCAGCCGTCCGGCTGGTCCACGAGCAGCACGACGGAGTTCGTCTCCGGCTACGCGCACGCGTTCAATCCGAACGAGGACATGGCCGAGAGCATTTCCTACTTCATCATTGCGCCAGACAAGCTGAGATCCCGGTCGGTCGCCAAGTACGAGTTCGTCCGGGACAGGATCATGCAGGGGAACCTGTATCTCTCCCAATTCCGGGAGGACCTGACGTTCCAGGTGTACAACCTGTTTCCCGACTATGTGTTCCCCGGCAGGGTCCGCCGCGTCGACATCGCGGTGATGGGTGGACCCAGGGACGACAAGGAGATTCGCGTCGAGATCGAGTTGCATGCGCTCGACCGGGATCTCGAGGGCGCCGCCTGGGCGGCCACCCGGGTCTACAGCAGTGTCGGTACGTTCTTCGATCTGTATCTCTACCCCCAGGACGACAACGGCAGGAGCATCGAGCAGGGGACCGTTCTCGTGGGCACGATGAAGCTGAGCAGGTACAGCAAGGCGGGGTACTGGCGTTCGGGCCAACTCGCGATCGGGGACAGGGTCGGCAACGAGCGCTTCCAGAGAGGCGACGACTACGGATGGAAGCTCTATGTCGACAACTTCCTCGAGGACTGGGTGGCGCCGGAGTACGTTCCCAGGACCGCCCGTCTCGACATCGGCCCGGAGAGAGTGGTGGAGGGCCGCGTCGTCCGGTCGATCGAGGCGACCTGGGAAGTGACGGAGAACAACCTCATGCAGGAGAGCTGGCCATGCCACGCATCCTTCAACGACGAGATTCTCTCGACGTATGCGCTGGGGGAGTATGGGACTTTCGAGCCCGACGCGAACCTGTGCCGGGTGAACCTTCTCATGCCGGACTACAGGCCGTCTTCGATGTACTCCCTGGACCACATCAGTATGGTCGATCGGGCCAGCAACTGGGGTGACGCCAGGTTCACCAGCGAGCCCGGGGACGAGGAGCCTCAACGGATCCGGGTGCGTACGGCCAACCCGGACACAGAACCGCCCGAGCTCGACCTGAACAGGATGAGCGTCGACGCGAAACCCACGAACCCTGAACAGCCGAACGGCGAGACGATCGTCAGGTTCACTTTTCGTGTGCGCGACAACATCTCGGGCTTCATGAGTGGGGCGGTCATCTTTCGCGATCCACAGGGGATAAGCCACTTCGTCTACGTGCAGTATGTGGATCGCCACCTCGTCTTTCCGCGGGGCGATCCCACCAGGTGGGAGGAGCTCACGGTCGTGCACGTCCTGCCGCCCGGCTCGGCGCCGGGAACCTGGGGCGTCGCCAACATGCGGCTCGCCGACCGGGCCCAGAACTTCGTGCATCACGACTTCACGGAAGTGATCCACTTCATCGTGGACTGAGGCGGCGGGTCGGCAGAATGGGTGCGAGCATGGAGTGCTTCAGTCGTTTCTTCGTGAGGCCGCAGGTCGCCAGGCTTGCCGGCTCCGTCATGTGGCTTCTGGCGTTGAGCGGTCCCGCGGCAGCGGCCGACCAGGGCGCGGGGGAGTACACGGACTGCGTGCCGTCGTCGCCGCAGGTCACCTTCGAGCCCGGGTACGCGGTGAGCATGTGCTTCGAGTACGAGCGAGACGGCGGGGCGGAGCAGGCGGACGCGATCGATTTCGGGCTTGGTTCACGCCAGTCGGGCCTGCTCTGGTTCTTCGATCCGGACAACGCCGAGGTCTTGATCAAGGTCCTGGACGGATGCGAGATGAACGGCCACCGCTGGGTGTTCGTGGCGCCGGTGACGACGTTGGCGTTCAACCTGTCGGTCGAGGAGGCGGCTACGGGGAGGAGGTGGGTACACCGGAATCCCCGGGGCGGCGTGACCGCGGAGGCAAGGAGCGATCTGACGGCCTTTCCGTGTGGGCCGGCGGCGGCTTCCTCGGCGTCTTTGACGTGGCCCGGCGCCTCCTATGCGGCGCCGCTGGTGGAACCCATGGCGGATGTCCGGCACGCGGTCGCCGGTGCGGCCGCGGATTGCGCGCCTCGGCCGGTGACGACCCTGGGCGGCGGCTTCACGGTGAGCATGTGCGTCGAACACGAGAAAGACGGTGAAGTCGTAGTGACGCAGGCGCGGGACTACGGTCTGGACTCCAGCCAGTCCGCCCTGCTGTACTTCTTCGAGCGCGACAACGCGGAGGTGCTGGTCAAGGTCCTGGACGGTTGCGCCCTGAACGGCCACCGCTGGGTGTTCGTGGCGCCGGTGACGACGCTCGCGTTCAACCTGTCGATCGAGCCGCCCGGCGGCGGCGCCGCCTGGACGCATAGGAACAGCCTCGGCCGGACGGCTGCGGCCAGGAGCGACCTCGAGGCGTTCGACTGTGCCGACGACGAGCAACCGGGAGGGCCCGACTCCTTCACTGGCCAGGTCGTCGGCTACCGGGGCGCCTGGTCGGACGTCGAGGCGATACTGACCGCGAAGGGCGTCCTCCGGGTCGCGACGCCGGACGCCTTCGGCCGTTTCCGGTTCGACAACCTCGCCGCCGGCGAGTACGCCGTCAAGGTGCACGCCGCCGGCCACCGCACGACGCCGGCCCGCCTGGTCGACATTCCCTACGGCGGCCGAACCGAACCGTTCGACCTGACGCCAATTCCGACGGACCCGTTCGTCTTCCACTGGGAGGAGGACCAGAGCACGGCGGGCACCGAGTACTCGGCGGCCGTCAACCGGCCGCATGAGATCGAGTTCGAGGGTGGGCCGGTCAGGGTGGTGGACAACTCGTCGGCGAACGTCCTGGCTCACGACTACAACATGCTGCTGGTGGATTCCGGCGAGGCCTCCTGGTCGCAGGAGCACGCGTGGCGGCTGTTGACGACGATGCGCTCCATTCCGCAGGAGACGCGGGACCCGTACGGCGCGCAGTCGCTGGCGGCTTCGCAGTGGTTGCTGACGCCCCGGTACCTGGAGGGCGACATCCAGGTCCGGACTGACGGGCCTTCTCCTGCCGTCCTGATTTCCGAGGCCGCCTTCGTCAACGCGAATCCACGCGTGGCGACCGTCGACGGCAAGCGGGGAATCTGGTTCTCGAAGCGGTTGCACCACGCTCTGGTGCGCTACGTGACGGACAACGGCCGGGACGTCGACGCCTACGAGAGGATCTTCGAGGAACGCTACGGCGTCACGACGGAGATACGCGACTACGCCGCCCTGACGCGATGGACCACCGGCGAGGGTGCGGGCCGCTTCCAGCGTTTCCACCCGTGGGAGATCGTCACGCTGCTCAACATGCTCGAGGAGTTTCCGAGCGGCATGCACAAGACGCAGGGCCTCACGCACGTCGTTCGACGCCTCGACGGCACGCCCCATCCCCTGTACCCGGGAGCTCCGGCAGTCGCCTGGCCGGACGCCGGCTATATCGAGTTCATGGACTCGGCCTTTCTTTCGCACGACGTCGACCACATCCAGCGCCTGGTGATCCACGAGAAGGCCCACTTTCTCTGGGCTCACGTCTTCGACCAGACGACTCGCGACGACTGGGCCCGGCTCGGCGGCTGGTACGAGGATCCGCAGAGTCCGTCCGGTTGGTCCACCACGAAGACGACGGAGTTCGTCTCCGCCTACGGGCACCTGAAGAACCCGAACGAGGACATGGCCGAGACGATCTCCTACTTCATCATCGAGCCGGACAAGCTGAGATCCCGGTCGGCCGCCAAGTACGAGTTCGTGCGCGACCGGATCATGCAGGGGAACGTGTATCTTTCGCGGATCCGGGAGGACCTGACATTCCAGGTGTACAACCTGTTTCCGGACTACGTGTTCCCCGGCAAGGTTCGCCGCGTAGACATCAGCGTGACGGGCGGAGGCCGGCAGGACAAGGGGTTCCGCATCGAGATCGAGCTGCATGCACTCGACCGGGATCTCGAGGGCGCCACCCACGCGTACACGCGGGTGAACAGCAGCATCGGTACGTACTTCGATCTGTATCTCTACCCCCTGGACGAGAACGGCAGGAGGATGGAGGAGGGAACGGTTCTCGTCGGCAAGAAGAAGCTGAGCAGGCACAGCAAGGCGGGGTACTGGCTTCCGACCCAACTCAAGATCGTGGACAAGGCCGGCAACGAGCGCTTCCAGAGGGGCGACGACTTCGGATGGAAGCTCTACATCGACAACTTCCTCGAGGACTGGACGCCGCCGGAGTACGTGGCCGGCACGGCCCGTCTCGGTGTGGGCCGGGAAGCGGTGGAAGGTCGCGTCGTGCAGTCGATCGAGGCGAGCTGGGAGGTGAGCGAGAACAACTCCATGCGGGAGCGCGGTGCTTGCTATGCCTCAGTCAACGACGAGGTTCCCACGACGTATCGTCTGGAGGAGTACGGCGACTTTCGACCCGCCGAGAAGCTGTGCAAGGTGGTCTTCCTGATGCCGGACTACATGCCGTCTTCGAGGTACTCCCTGAACTACATCAACATGGTCGATCAGGGCGGCAACTGGAATGGAGCCAGGTTCACCGAGGAGGCGAGGGACGAAGAACCGCAGCGGATCCGGCTCAGCACGACCAACCCCGACATCGAACCGCCCGAACTCGACCTGAACAGGATGCGGGTCGACGCGGAGCCCACGAATCCCGAACAGCCGAACGGCGAAACGATCGTGACGCTGAGTTTTCGCATCCGCGACAACATCTCGGGCTACACGTCCGCATCGATCCAGTTTCTCGATCCACAGGGGATCACCCACCAGGTCTGGGCGTACGACGACGAGAGAGGCTACGTCTTTCCGCGGAGCGATCCGAGCAAGTGGAAGGAGCACACGATCGTGTACGTCCTGCCGCCCGGTTCCGCGCCGGGAACCTGGGGCGTTTCGGACATGGCGCTCTATGACCGGGCACACAACTTCGTGCATCACGACTTCACGGAAGTGATCCACTTCACAGTGGACTGAGGCTAAGCGCCGCGTGTCAACGATTCGTTGAGTCGGTCAACACGGCTGCGCAGGAGTTCTCGCACGAACCGGACGCCGGTTTCTCGCATTCCCCTAGTCAGGGTTGCCAGAGGTAGTTGAACTTGACGATCAACTCTCGGCGGGCCGTCTCTCTGGCGCTGAACGTCGGCGCAACCCAGTTGTGGTTGTAGACGACGAAGAGGTTGGCGCCGGGCTTGTAGATCCAGTTGAAGCGCACGTTGACGCCGGCCAGTTGGGCCGCCTCGTTGTACTGCGCGAGTGTGTTGAGGCGCAGGTCCGGGCTGAAGGCGGCGTCGAGGCGGAGGGTGTAGATCGTGGCGGTGAAGTCGCCCTGGGGCAGCGTGACGTCGTTGTAGTTCCACTGGAACTCGGTCAGCAGGTGGCGTGACAGGCGAACGAAGTTCGACAGCACGATGCTCCGGCGATCGCCGCTCAGAAACTCGCCGACGTTGATGTTGCCGCGCCAGGCCAGTCGCCGTCCCTGGTTGGAGAAGCCCCGCAGGAAGATCGAGTTGAAGCGATACACGCCCGCCGGGATCACGATGCCGGGACGGATCTCGAAGGGCTCGAAGAGCTGCTCCACTTCGTCGACGAAGGCGAGACGAAACCGGTCGTCGCCGGTCGTGCGTACGCCGATCGGCGCCAGGAGCAGCTTGCGACTCTCCACGCTGCCCAGGCTCTCGCGTTCGAAGTAGTCGAGTTCGGCCTCGAGCGTCAGACTGCGGACGACACCGCGGTTGATCCGGGGTTCCCAGCGAATCCTCGGGTTGTACCGGCGGAAGTCCCGGCGCAGGAGGAAACCGGAGCCGGGGTCGAAGTCGGCCTGCGACTCCATCAGGTCGAAGTTGGCGCGGATGCTGCGCGATGTGTAGCTGTAGCCGGTGCCGAGAGCACCTGTGTCACCGCCTTGCCCGTCTTCTTCGGTGGCGGCCCCGAACAGGTAGAAGGCGGACTGGCGGGTCGGCTTGTAGTCGAGATCGACGCCGTAGAGCTGGTTCGTCGCGCCGGCGCGCGGATCGAGTTCGGTGTAGATCATCCCGACACTGGAACGTTCGCCGAGATTGCGCTTGAGGCGGAAGACGCTGTGTTGGGTGGCGGCCGTTGCGGGCCTGGTTCCAGCCGCGACGGCCTCGGTCCCCACCGTCAGCAGGCCCAGGTTCCAGGCTCCGGCCCGCCCGGTCAGGCGGGCGCCGACATCGATGGGAACCTCTTCGCCGCGATCCAGCCCGATGCGTCTCGAAAAGAAGGCCTTCATGAGCGGGGGCTGCATGCCTCCGGGTGCAGGCGGACCGAACTCGAAGATGCCCGCGTTTTCCAGGAAGAACTCCCTCTTCTCGGGGAAGAAGAGCGAGAAGCGCGTGAGGTTGACCTGCTGCTGGTCCACCTCCACCTGCGCGAAGTCGGTGTTGTACGTGAGATCGAGGGTCAGCGACTTCGTCAGTCCCCACTTCAGGTCGATGCCGCCGTCGATGTCAGAGGTGGTTCCACTTGCCTCGTTGCGCGGTTCGTCCGCGGCGGAGGCCAGGACGAAGGGCTTGACGTCGAGGCGCCGTCCCGGCTTGACACCCGAGATGCCGGTGAGATCGCCGGCGAGCGAGACCCAGTGCGCCGCGTACATGCGGCTGACGGCGCGTGGGCCGATCTCACGTCCGATGGGCGCCCAGTTGCTCTCCTCGTTGGTCCGGCGGACCACCCGGCGGACGTTCAGGCCCCAGGTGCTCGCCGCAGGGTCGAAGCGCAGGGTGGAGAAGGGGATCGCCACCTCGGCCTGCCAGCCGTCCGCCGTTTGCCGGGCCGTCGCGTTCCAGACCCCGTTCCACTCGACGTTCTGGTCCTTGCCCTCGTCGGTGACCAGGGAGTCGGTGCGGGCGCCGAGCGGGTTGACCTCGAAGCTGAAGCTGTTGCGCTGGTCGTGGAAGGTGTCGAGCACGATCGCCAGCGAGTCGTCGTTGCGTCCGTGGTCCGAGTCGCGCTGCAGTTCCTTGGCGACGATGGCTTCCGGCTGTGAGTCGAAGGCGCGGATTCCGAAGTAGAGGACGTCCTCCGTGTAGACCACGGAGAACTCGGTCTGCTGCGCGGCCGGGCGGTCGTCCTCCGGCTCGCGGGCGGTGAAGTTGGAGGCGACGGGAGCCTGGTCCCAGGCGGACTCGTCGATCACGCCGTCGACGCGAATCGGGGTGTCGATCCGGAGCGCCTCGATGGTTGGCCGTGGACTGGTGCTCGTCTGTGCCGCTACGGGGGGGTGCAGGAGTCCAAGGGCGAGCAGAAGGCCCGCCAGGGTACGGCGCAAGCTCCTAGACGGCCTTCGTTCGCTGGTCGGCGAGGCTGAACTCCTGGTGCCAGGTGGAGTCGCCGCCATCGCCCTTGCGATCGACGACGACATCGACGAGGAACGGCTCGCCGCCGCGCGTGACTTCGATCCCGCGGCGGATCGCGGGCCGCAGGTCGGCGGCCGACTCGACGGTGACGCCGTCGACGCCCTGGCTCCTGGCCAACGCGGCGAAATCGATGTCCGGGTCGCCGAGGTGCATGCCGGTGTACCGGTTGGCCGCCTTCATCCTGCCGTCGTAGCGGGCGTAGGCGAAGCGGACCGTCTGGTAGTTGCGGTTGTTCGTGACCACGGTCAGCACCGGCACGCCGTAGCGGGCCTGGCTCCAGAAGCCGGCGGCGCTGTACATGACCGAACCGTCGCCGATGTTGCAGACGACCTGCCGGTCGGGCTGGCCGAGCTTGGCGCCGGTCGCGGCGCCGACGCCCCAGCCGAGGCCGGCGCCGGAGGTGGCGAGCCAGGTCTTCTCGCCGTCGCGGTGGCCGGTCGAGAAGAACTGGTTCGAGCCGCTCAGGTTCTCGCTGACGATGATCGCGTCGGGATCGAGCTCGGTCTCGAGCACGTGGCCCAGCTCGTCGGCGTGGATGGGGCTGCGTCCCACGTTCGCCTGGTCGAGCTGGGGCTGCCTCCGGGCGGAGTCAGCCCTCGAGGAGCGGATCTTCTTGCGGCGGTCGTCGGTCGTGAGCGATTCGACCGCCTCGACGAGCGCTTCGGCGGCCAGCTTCGTGTTCGCGACGACGGCACGGCCGAAGGGCCGGTCGCCGCCGATGGCCCCGGTGTTCAGGCCGATCCAGGCACTCCGGGAACCCTCGGCGTCGGGCCCGGCGGCGGCGGTGCCGCCGATGTCGCCGACGCCGATGCGCAGGACGAAGTCGCGGCCGCGGCTGTTGTAGCCGCCGGCGAACAGGGAGTGCATGCGCGGGAAGTTGTGGAACGGCCAATTCGCGTCGGCCACCGGAACGTGGAGCAGCTCGGCCAGTTCCAGGACAGCCTGCTGGGCGCCCGCCTTGCTGACCTCGTCGCCGACGTGGAGGATCGGCGCCTCCGCCTCGATCAGCATCCGCGCCACGGCCTCGATGTCCTCCGTGCGGGCGGGAATGTCGTCCGGAATGATGAAGGAGGGACGGTCGTGAATCGCGGCGGAGACACCCCTGGCCTCCAGGGCGTGGTTGGCCAGGGCCAGGTAGGTGGGGCCGCCGGGCGCCGTCGTCGCCACCTTGAAGGCGCGCCGGAGCATGACCGGAATGGACTCCGGATCGCGCGTCTCCCAGGACATCTTCGTGAACTGGCGGTTCACGTCCTTCTGGTCAAAGCCCGGGCGCGCCGCCAGCAGCAGGTTGTCGTCCTGCATCTCGTTGTCGAGCAGGCCGGCGGTGACGATCAGGGCGGAGCCGTCGCGGCTCGAGTTGTAGAGCTGGCCCGCGGATTGGGCGGTGCCGGCGATCACGTGGACGTTCACCAGTGCCGGTTCGCCCGAAGCCTTGTGGTAGCCGTCGGCCATCGAGATGACGATCCCCTCGTGGAGGCCCATGATGAGCTGCATCTTCGGCCGGTCGAGGAAGGCGTCGAACAGGCCGACCTCGAAGGAACCGGGGTTGGTGAACAGGAATCGGACGCCGGCGGCCTCCATCTGTTCGACCATCAGCTCGCCGCCGGTGCCGGTCGCGGTGCGGCTGCCCGTCTCCGGGTCGGCGTTCGCCGCCGCGGCCGCGGCGTTGGCGGTGGACTCCGCGATCGTGCCGGTCAGCCCCAGCGCGGTCAGCGCCTGAATGAACCCGCGGCGCGAGAGATCGTTGCGGAGGAAGCGGTAGACCAGTTCGTTCACGGTGAGTCCTCCCGATTGGTGCGCCTGTCAGGCGCCGGCGTGCGATGCTGCGGGTCCACAGCGTAACAGCCGGCGGCGACGTGGGCCGCGGCACGGTGAGCCGATCGCTGCTATGATCGCGCGCCGAACGAGACCGCCCCGACGCTCGCTGCAGCGACGTCGCGCTGATGGAGTCCTGACATGCCCAGAGTCTGCCGGATCACCGGCAAGAAGCCGCTGAGCGGCCACAACATCTCGCACGCGCACAACGTCACGAACAAGTGGCAGCGGCCGAACATCCAGACCAAGCGGCTGTATGTTCCCGAGCTGAAGCGGACGCTCAAGCTCAAGGTGTCGACCCGCGCGCTGCGCACGATCGACAAGAAGGGCCTGATGCCCTATCTGAAGAGCCGCGGCCTGACGCTCCGCGACATCACGTAGACGCCTCGGAGTCGGGCTCGGCTTCCGGTTCCGCGGGCGAAGCCGGCTCGTCGCCCTCACGCGCGCCCAGGTACTCGGGCAGCCTGATGCCGACGTTCTTCGTCAGCTCGTGGAGCGGCGGCAGGGAACCGACCAGGCCGGAGACGAAGTCGGCGGTGGCGGTCTTGCCGTTCTCGCCCCGGCCCGCGTCCCAGACGGTCACGTTGTCGATCTTGAGACCGGCGATCGCCTTGACCTGCTCTTCGACCAGCTTGGGTAGCTGTTCCGTGGCCAGCAGGAGCGCCGCGTTGTCGGCGCCGCCGATCGCGTCGACGATCTGGTCGAAGCCCTCGGCCTTCTTCTTGAGGATCGCCTCGATACCTGCCGCTTCGGCTTCCTGGAGGCGCTGAATCCGGTCGGCGTCGGCGTCGGTCAATGACCGGATGCCGTCCGCCTCGCCGCGCTTCAGGCGACGGTTGCGCTCGGCCTCGGCTTCGGCGAGGGTGGCGATCTCCTCCTTCTTGATCTCGGCCGGGACGACGACGTCGGCCCGCTGGGTCGCCTGCTCGCGGCTGGCGCGCGCGACCTCTGACTCCTGCTGTGCCGCGTAGGCCTCCTGCAGCGCCTGGGCGGCCTTGACCTTCTCGGCCGCGGAGGCGTCGCGCTCTGCCTCGGCCTCTTCCTTTCTCCGCTGGGAGTCGGACTGGGCCACGCGCACCGCGGATTCGTTCTCGCCCTCCTGGGCCGTCGCTCTGGCCTCGGCGACCTGGATACGCCGGTCGCGCTCCGCTGCCGCGGCGCCGACCTCGCCATCGCGCTCCTGCTCGGCGACCTTGACCTTCGCCTCGTTGATCGCCCGCGCCGCGGCCTCCTTGCCGAGCGCGTCGATGTAGCCGGATTCGTCCGTGATGTCCTGGATGTTCACGTTGATCAGCCGCAGGCCGACCTTCTTCAGCTCGACTTCGACGCCGTTCGAGATGTTCTCGATCAGCTTGTCGCGGTCGGCGTTGATCTCCTCGATCGGCATCGTCGCCAGGACCACGCGCATCTGGCCGAAGATGATGTCGCGGGCGAGCGCCGACACGCGCTCCATCTGCATGCCCAGCAGGCGCTCGGCCGCGTTCTCCATCACCCCGGACTCGGTCGAGATACCGACGGTGAACGTCGACGGGCAGTTCACGCGGATGTTCTGCTTCGACAGCGCGCCGGTCAGGTTGATGTCCATCGTCATCGGTTCGAGATCGAGGAACTGGTGCGCCTGGAGGATCGGCACGATGAACGCCGCGCCGCCGTGGTAGCACTTGGCCGAGCCGGTGCCGCCGATCTTCCCGTAGACCACCAGGATGCGGTCGGAGGGGCAGCGCCGGTATCGACTCGAGAGCGCGAAGACGAGGATGAGAACCGCCGCCAGGGCGGACAGGATGAGGATGATCAGGTCCACGGTTGGATTCTCCTAGCTGCTACTGCTATTCGGTTTCTTTCGGGTCGTCGGCTTCCGCGTCGAGGGGAGCGACGAGCAGGGTGTTCTGATCGAGGAGGTCGACCACGCGGATGCGGGCGAGAGTCGGCAGGTCCTGGTCGTGCCGCGTCATCGCGGCGACCGTCCGCAGGCGGCCCTGGACCAGAACTTCGACCTGGCCGGGCTTCTCGAGGCTGGCGCCGATCGGCGCGTAGACCTTGCCGGCGACGCCGACGGCGTTCCTGTAGTCGATCGTGCCGCTGTGGCGAAGCCCCATCAGGACGCGCATGACGCCGAACAGGATGCCGGCGAAGAGCAGGCCGACGACCGTGCCGCCGATCGAGGCGGCCAGGGTGGAGTAGCCGGCTCGGATCATCACGACACCCGTCCAGCCGAAGCCGGCGAGGAAGCCGCTCACGGTGCGCAGCGAGAGCAGGGATACGCCGTCGCCGTCCGCCGCGTCGAAGATGTCGTCGAGTCCGAAGACGGTGAGGATGACCTGAACGAGCAGGGCCAGGGCGGAGACGATCCCCAGCGCGTAGAAAACGCGGTAAGCCCCCTCCAGGGAGCCCCACCAGTCGCTGACTGCCTCCATCGCTCCTCCCTTTCTTCTACGTCGATCCGGAGTCCATTGTTGACCCGTCAGGCGCTGCGCGCCGCTCGTTCGATGCCCCGCGCCTCATCGACCCGGAGCAGCAGCAGACCGCCGACCAGGAAGAACACCAGGACGACGCCGATGCCGGCGCGCTGCCCGTAGCCGGCGGTGATGAGGCCCAGCAGCAGCGGCCCGAGGAAGGCCGTCGCCTTGCCCGAGAAGGCGAAGAAGCCGAAGAACTCGGACTCGTAGCGCTTGGGCGCGAATCGGCCCATGAGCGACCGGCTCGCGGACTGGTTCGGGCCCATGAACAGGCCCAGCACGAGCGCCGCGCCCCAGAACCAGGCCTTGTTGGGCGCCGCGACCGCGACCAGGGAGCAGACGAACAGGCCGACCAGGCTCCAGAGCACGGTGGTGCGCCCGCCCAGGCGGTCGTCGACGAGCCCGAACAGGAACGCGCCCAGTCCGGCCGCGACGTTGAGGGCGATGCCGAACACGATCACCTCCGCCGTGTCCATGCCGAAGGTGCCCGCGGCGTAGACGCCGCCGAAGGCGAACACGGTGATCAGGCCGTCGTTGTAGATCAGGCGCGCGATGAGGAAGCGGACGATGTCCCGGAAATCACGGATCCGGGTCAGCGTGCGGCCGAGGTCCCGGAAGGCGCCGCGCACGGATGCGATCGCGCCGGGTGTGGATGCGTCGCTGCGAGGCGTTGCTTCGTCGCGCAGCAGGATGAGCGCCGGCAGGCTGAAGACCAGGAACCAGCCGGCCACGAGCAGGTTCGAGGCACGGACGTTGAAGCCGTCTTCCGTGCTGAGCGGGAACCAGGGCGCACCCTCGCCGAGACCGATCAGCCCGAGCAGAGCGACCACGAGGCAGACGAGCCCTCCCGCGTAGCCGAGCCCCCACGCGTAGCCCGAGATCCGTCCGATCGTTCGGGGCGTCGACAACTGGGGCAGGAAGGCGTTGTAGAAGACCATGCCGACCTCGAAACCGACGTTCGCGATGACGAACAGCGTCAGTGCCGAGAGAACGGCGTTGCCGGTTCCCGGGACGATGAAGGTCAGCCAGGCGGTGGCGGCGACCGAAACCAGGGTGGCGGCGGCCAGGAAGCGGCGCCTGAGGCCCGAGCGGTCGGCCATCGCTCCCAGCAGCGGCGAGATGATGGCGATGATCAGGGAACTGATCGTGATCCCGCGCGACCACAGGGCGGTGCCGCGATCCGCGTCCTCGGCGAACGTCTGCGAGAAGTAGGTGGCGTAGACGAAGGTCACCACCAGGGTGGTGAAGGCGGAGTTGGCCCAGTCGTAGAGACACCAGGACGCCACCGCTCCGCGGCGGGCGGCAGGCTGCGATCCGCTGCCGCCAGGACCTAGAACGGTTCGTCCTCCCACCAGGGGAAGTAGGACGGCATGTCGGAACTGACCTTCAACGGGAACTCTGCCGGGCGCTTCTCGAGGAAGGATGTCACGCCTTCCCTCGCGTCGTCACTCCTGCCGCGTGTGTAGATGCCCTTCGACTCCACCCGGTGCGCCGCCATCGGCGACTCGGCATCGAGCCCCTTCCACAGCATGTGCCGCGTGATCGCGACCGAAACCGGCGAGGTGTTGGCGGCGATCTCCGTGGCCAGCTCGCGCGCCGCGGGAAGAAGTTCGTCAGGAGGAAGAACGCGGCTGACGAGGCCGGCTTCGAGCGCCTCCGGGGCGCGAAAGACCCGGCCGGTCAGCGCCCACTCGGAGGCTCTGCCCATGCCGACCAGGCGGGGCAGGAAGTAGCTGCTGCAGGCCTCGGGGACCATTCCCCGGCGCACGAAGACGAAGCCCATTCTCGCCTCGGTGGAGGCCAGGCGAACGTCCATCGGCAGGGTCATCGTGATCCCGACACCGACCGCGGGACCGTTGATCGCGGCGATGATCGGCTTGCGAAGATCGTAGATCCGCAACGACAGCACGCCGCCGCCATCCCGGTAGTCGTCGATGTCGGCGTTGGAACGGGCGAAGGTGTCGCCGCCCGAAGACAGGTCGGCGCCGGCGCAGAAGCCGCGGCCTTCTCCGGTGACGATGACGGCGCGCACATCGTCGTCCGCGTCCGCGCGGTCGAAGGCGTCCATCATCTCCGCCATCATCTGGCCGTTGAAGGCGTTGAGGCGCTCGGGCCGGTTCAGTGTGATCGTGAGGACGCCGTTCTCGAGTTCGAGGCGGGTCGCGTGGTCGTGCGGTTCAGGGGCCATCTCGTTCTTCAGCCTCTTGACTTCGTGTTTCAGGGTCAGCCGGCGCCGTCCGACGGGGTGACGCCAGGTACGGGGAAGCGCAGACAGAATCGTTCGATGTCCCTGCGCATCGCGTCGAGGCGGTCCTCGTCGCTGTGGCGCCGCAGGGCGTCCACGATCCACTCGGCGAGCAGCTTCATCTCGGCCTCCTCCATGCCGCGCGTGGTCGCGGCCGGACTGCCGAGGCGAATGCCGCTGGGCCGCAGCGGCGGCCGCGGATCGTCGGGGATCAACTGCTTGTTGACGGTGATCGACACCCGGTCGAGCGTTTCCTCGGCGACCCGGCCGTCGATGTCGAAGCTCTTCTGGGTGTCGAGCACCATCATGTGGTTCTCGGTGCCGCCGGTGACCAGTTCGGCGCCGCGCTTCATCAACTCGTCCGCCAGCACCCTGGCGTTGGTCAGCACCTGCCGCGCGTAGACCGCGAACTCCGGTTCGAGCGCCTTGCCCAGGGTGATGGCCAGGGCGGCGATGGCGTTCATGTGGGGGCCGCCCTGAAGGCCCGGGAAGACCGCCTTGTCGATCTTCAGGCGGTGTTCCGCGCGGCAGAGGATGAGGCCGCTGCGAGGCCCGCGCAGGGTCTTGTGACCGGTCGTCGTCATCACGTCGAAGCCGTGGTCGAGCGGGTTGGCCATCGCGTTGCCGGCGATCAGGCCGCCGATGTGGGAGACGTCGGCCATTGTCAGCGCGCCGACATCGTCCGCGACCTGCTTGAACTCGCGGTAGTCGTAGTCCCGCGGATAGGACGAGTAGCCGCAGAGGATCATCTTCGGCTGGTGCTCGCGGGCCTGGGCGAGCAGGGCGTCGAAGTCGATCGCGCCCTTGTTGGCCGGGTCCGTCCGGTAGCGGATGAAGTTGAAGACCCGGCCCATGTGGGACACCGGCGCGCCGTGCGTGAGATGGCCGCCGTGCGACAGGTCCATCGCCAGCACGGTGTCGCCCGGATCCAGGAAGGCGAAGTAGACGGCCTGGTTCATCGGCGAGCCGGACAGCGCCTGAACGTTGGCGTGCTCGGCACGGAACACCCTGCGGGCACGCTCGATCGCCAGCCGCTCGACCGCGTCCGTGAACTCCTGGCCACCGTAGTACCTGCGGCCCGGATAGCCCTCCGCGTACTTGTTCGTCAGCACCGAGCCGTTGGCCGCGAAGACTTCGGGATACGTGTAGTTCTCCGAAGGAATGAGCTCGACGCCGCGCCGCTCGCGTTCCTCTTCACCGGCGATCGCGGCCCACACCGCGGGATCGTTGCGCGCCAGCGCCTGTCGGTTCGAATCCACTACGCGGTCGGCTGCCGGCGACCTCGGCCGCCGGCAGCGTCGGCTACTTGAGCGCCGCCTTCGCGGCCTCGAGCAGAACCGTCTCCGGGAGACGGACCCTGAAGTCCGGATTCACGTAGTGGAACGCGATCCGGCCGTCCGTGTCGAGTACGAAGACGGCGGGCACCGGCAGCATGTGGTGGTTGTCCCCGGCGTACTCCTCCAGGTCGAGCTGGTAGCTCTCCCGGTAGGTCCGCACCATCTCCTCGTTGCGAAAGGCGATGCCGAACGCCTGCGAGGCCGCCATGCCCCGGTCCGAGAGGAGCCGGTAGCTCAGTTCGTTCTTGTCGACGGTGGCCTGCAGTTGCCCGACGATGTCCGGCGAGACGGCGAACAACTGGTAGCCGAGGTTGATCAGATCCTGCTCTATCTCCTGCAACTGACCCAGTTGCGTGTTGCAGTACGGTCACCAGCCGCCGCGGTAGAAGATGAGGATCGTCGGCTGGGCCCTGGCCGCGGCGGCCAGGTCGACGACACCGCCGTCGGTGGCGGGGAGTTCGACTTCGGGGACGGCGCTGCCGACCAGGAGCGGCCGGACTTCCTCCGCGGTTGTCGGCACATCGGCAGCCAGCGCGGGAGAGGCGCAAACCAGGGCCGCGCCAGCCAGCAAAGCTCTTGTTTTCATGGCCCGGAGCGTAACACGCGAGCGGCCCGCCGGCGCTCGCGAATCTCGTCCCAGGGGACGACGCCGGTGCGCGTCGCCCAGTCGTTCCAGAGAGCGGCGAGGGCGGCGACCTGCTCCGGTTCCGCCGGCGCCAGATCGTTCGCCTCCGTGCGATCCGCGATCAGGTCGTAGAGCTCCCACGGTCCGGGATAACGGGACACGAGCTTCCACTTGCCGGAGCGGACGGCCCGGTTGCCCTCGTGCTCCCAGAACACCGCTTCGCGGTCGAGCGGCTGCGCCTGGAACGCCGGTAGCAGACTGACGCCCTCGACCGGGACGGCGCCGCTGCCTGCCCGGTTCGCCGGGTGGATGGCGCCGGCGGCGTCGAGCGCGGTCGCCATCAGGTCGATGACGTGGGCGGTTTCGCGCACGATGCCGCCGCCGTCGGCGATCCGCGCCGGCCAGTGGACGATCAGGGGGGAGGCGATGCCGCCCTCGTGGACCCAGTGCTTGTACAGGCGGAACGGCGTGTTGCTGGCGTGCGCCCAGTGCGGGCCGTAGCTCTGGTAGCTCGACTCGGGGCCCGGTAGCACCTCCCGGTCGTTGCCGACCGCTACCGGGCTGCCGTCGAGGGCTTGACGCGGGATAGCGAGGCCGGTCCACTGATCCGTCAGCACCTCGGCGCAGCCGCCGTTGTCGGCGAGGAAGAGGATCAGCGTGTTGTCGAGCCGTCCGGTTTCCTCGAGCGCCGCGACGAGTTCGCCGATTCCGCGGTCCATGCGGTCGATCTGCGCGGCGTAGACCTCCATCGCGCGCTCGAACCAGGGCCGTTCCCGGTCGGGAACGTCCTCCCAGGCGGGCACTCTCGGGTCGCGTTCGGCGATCGGCCAGTCGGCGTCGATCAGCCCGAGTTCGATCAGGCGCCGGCGGCGCTCCGTGCGGATCGCGTCCCAGCCGGCGGCGTAGCGTCCCCGGTAGCGGGCGATGTCGTCCGGCAACGCGTGCAGTGGCCAGTGCGGCGCCGTGTGGGCGACGTACAGAAACAGCGGGTCGCCGCTCCGGTCGCCTGCCGCGTGCTCGCGCACGAACCGCACCGCGTTCTCGGAGATGGCGTCCGTGTAGTAGTACACGGGGGCTTCCGGGTCGTCCGGCGGCGTGAGTTCAACGGGCTCGTTGTCCTCGGTGAGGGAGATCGGGTCGTAGAAGCTGCCGGCGCCGTGGATCGTGCCGTAGAACCGGTCGAAGCCGCGCTGTCGCGGCCAGTTGTGGGTCGACGTAAGTTCGTCGTTGCCGCTCCAGTGGCCCACGTGGCGCGTGACGTGCCACTTGCCCGACATGTACGTGCCGTAGCCCACGGCCCCCAGCGCTTCGGCGATGGTGATCGCATTGGCCGCGAGATCGCCCCGGTATCCCGGCAACCCGTCGTCGCCCATCATGTGGCCGATGCCGGCCTGGTGCGCATAGAGGCCGGTGAGCAGGGATGCGCGGGTTGGGCAGCAGCGGGCCGTGTTGTAGAAGTGGCTGAAGCGCAGGCCGCGCGAGGCCAGGAGGTCGAGGTTGGGGGTGTCGATCTCGCCGCCGTAGCTGCCGAGGTCGGAGAAGCCCATGTCGTCGGCCATGATCAGGACGATGTCTGGCCGTGGCGTGGAGTCCGTGGCGCCGCAGCCGAGAAGCAGTGGCAGCGTTGCCGTGACCAGCGCGGCGGCCAGCGTCTTGCATGATGAAATCGAAGCGCGCATGGACGAAGTGTATGCAGACGGAAGCTCGAGGGGCGGTGGGGCCGTGGCCGGCCTGCTGGCCGTCGCGACGCTCGTTCTCGTCGCGGCGCCGGCCGGGGGCCAGCGCCTGCTGACGCTGGTGCCGCGGGTGACGCAACCCGTCGCCGTCGCCGGCCAGGACCTCGGCCCGGAGATCGCCCCGATCGCGGTTCAGGTCGACCTGGAGCTGCTGCGCAGCGAGCCCGGCCGGCTGGAGTTGCCGACGCCGGATGGCCGCTTGCTGGAGGCGGACCTCAGCGTCTTCGAGGATCGGGGCGGCGGAGACCTGATGTGGTCGGGCGGTGCTCCGGACGCCGGCTACGACAGCGTCGTGCTGACCGTGGAAGGTGGCCGCCTCGTCGGCTGGTTCGGTGAACCGGGCGGCGTGAGATACCGCATCAGCGCCCGATCCGACGGTAGCGGTCAGATGGGATCGGGCTTCGGCTTGTCGGGGCGGGAGCCGGAGATCTTCTGCCCGGTGGGTGCGAGTCCGGACCCGCGACTGCCGGGTGAGGCACGTTTGCCCGTCGAACCGATGGCTGTCGACCTGCCTGCACGAGCGGAAGCGGCCCAGAACCACGAACAGCTCGACATTCTCGTCGTGTACACCGGCACGGCCGCCTTGAATTGGTCGAATCAGGGCGGCGTCCAGGCGTCGATCCGGAGCGCGGGCGACTACCTCAACATGGTGCTGCGCAACGGCGACGTGGGATTGAGCGCGAGAATCGTCCACACGGCACGGCTCTCGGGCTCCATCGACCGCGTCGGCAGGGACGGAACCGGCCTGTACGGTTCGTCGATCATCACGCAGTTGCGGTACAACGGGGAAGCGCTTCGCCTGCGAAGGGAGTATGGCGCCGACCTGGTCCATCTCTTCACCGGCGAGTCCCCGTGGGCGCTCGGCGGCGCCTGTGGCCAGCACTACCTTCTGGCTCGCAACGACACCGTGGAGAACTTCTCCGAGTACGCCTACGGCTGGACCTCCAACGCCTGTTTCGACGACGGGCCGATCTTCGCCCACGAGATCGGGCACGGACTCGGGGCGCACCACGATCCGGCGAACGGCGGTTCTCCGGCCTTCGCGTTCAGGCCCTACGCCTTCGGTCACGGCAATCTCGATCGCATCCCGAACGTCGGGACGATCATGAGCTACACGGGTCAGACGGAACCGTACCTGTCGAGCGTGCGCATCAGGCCCCAGGGGCGGGTGATCGGCGTGGCGAACGAGCGGGAGAACGAGCGAGCCCTGCGGGAGAGCATCCATCTCGGTGTTCGCTACGGCGACTTCGTCGCTCCTCTGCCGGTGCATGCGCCCGCGGCGCCGACGGACCTGCGGGTCGAAATGGCGGACGACGTGTCCGTGCGGCTCTCCTGGCGGGACAACGCGCCGGATGCGGATGGGTACGAAGTGACGTTCTGGCGCTCGGATCAGGTGGGGGAGCCGTCGACGCGACGGTTCGAGGTTCGCAGGGTGGCGGTCCTGGACCTTCCCGTGGCCCGCGAGGGTACGCGCTACTTCTTCTTCGTCAGGGCGGTGACGGACGAGAGCACGTACTCGGCGAGGAGCAGCACGGTGACGCTGGCGATTCCGGGCGGCGAGCCGGCGGCGCCCTCGCGACTCGACTGGGAACTGGTCGCGAGCGAGGATCCGGTCCGAATGGGCACGCACACCTTGCAGGTGAGCTGGGTGGACAACTCCGACGACGAGTCCGTTTTCCAGGTGCTGCTCATGAGCACCGCCGGGGCGGTGTTGCGGCGCAAGTTCGTGTCCGCGAACTCGACGTCGACCGAGATCTCGCGCCTGGCCCCCGGCGGCACGTACCTGGTGGTGGTGCAGGCTCTCGGTCTCGGAGGCAGGTCGGACGGTAACGAGGCAGTGAGAGTCGAGACGCCCCCGGCTCCGGGTCCGAGAGCCGTCTCCAATCTGGCGGCCCGCGCCAGCGGCGACACCTCCGTTCGTCTGACCTGGACGGACAACTCATCCGGCGAACTGGGCTTTCGCGTGCTGGCCCTGGTTTCGGGCTGGTTCGGCCTGTTCGAGGCCGGAGCCGGCAGCGAGTCGATCGAGATCGAGGGGCTTGCCCGCGGCGGCCGCTACGTCTTCCTCGTGTGGCCCTACGACGACGCGGGCCTGGGCGGCCGCAGCGTCACCCGTGTCTCGCTGGGAACCGCGCGCCCCGGCCCGCCCGCGCCGACCAGGCTCGCCTGGGGCGTCGCCGACGGGGTCGCCCGCCTGACCTGGAAGGACAGCTCGAGCGGAGAATCCGGCTTCGAGATCCAGTATCGACCGGAGTACGAGACGCAGGACACGACCGTAGTCGGCGGTGGACGCTGGACGCGCGTTGCTCTGGTTCCCGCGAACACCACGTCATTCAATCTGGCGCGCAGCGAGGCCGTCGACTACCGCGTCTTCGCTTACAGCGCCTCCGGCTTCTCACGCGCCAGCAACACGGTCAGGGGGATGCCGGTACCGACCGGCGACCCGCCGGGCGAGGAGGATGGCGGGCTGAGGGTCGTTCCATCGGGTGAGACGGCGGTCGCGCTGACCTGGACCGGCAGGTGGGCTCGCGCGGCGCGGGGACCGCTGGCGATCGAGGCACGGAGTCCGGCGAACGGCTGGATAGAGGTGGCGACGGCCGAACCGACGGCCGCCGGCACGACGGTCGTCGGTCTGAAGCCCGAAACCCCCTACACGTTCCGGCTTCGGTCGGGGAGGACGGACTACTCTCCGGAGGCCAGCGTCACCACCGGCGCTTTCCGAGGCGCCTGCCGGCAGGGCGCGGACTATCTCTGCCTTCGTGACGGACGCTTCGAGGTGCGGACGCACTGGAGCAGGCCGGACGTCGTCGAGGAGTTCGGTGCGGGCACGGCAGTGCCGGTCGGCATCTCGGACGAGTCGGGACTGTTCTGGTTCTTCGAATCCGAGAACATCGAGCTGGTCGTCAAGGTCCTCGACGGGCGGGCGATCAACGGCAGCTACTGGGTCTTCTTCGGCGCGCTGTCGGACGTCGAGTACTGGCTCACGGTGAGGGACGTGGAAACGGACGAGCGGCGGACGTACCACAACCCGCCGAAGGAAGTCTGCGGCCAGAAGGACCTTCTGGCGTTCAGCGACATGACCGGCGGGACGGTGCTGTCCGGTGAGGCCGACTCCACTGCGGGCCGCCCGGGCTTCGACCTGCTGCGGATGAACGTCGCGTCTCTCGACGTGTCCGCTATCGACCTGGCGAGCGACGGCTCGGGTCACTGCGAAGCCGGCGACGAGCGGCTGTGCCTGCTCGACGACCGCTTCTCGGTCGAGGTCGAGTTCACTGATCCGAACGTCGACGCGGACATGCCACAGGCCGCCAGCGTGATCCCGTCGCTGACGACGGGAAAGACGGGCTTCTTCTGGTTCTTCAGCCCGTCGAACGTCGAACTGGCGGTGAAGATGCTGGACGGCCGCGGCGTGAACGGCAGGTTCTGGTTCCTGTACGGCGGCCTCTCGGACGTGGAGTACATGATCACTGTCACCGACACGGTCGCCCGTCGGGCGGCGACCTACCGCAACGAACCGGGAAGCATCTGTGGCGAGATCGACATCGAGGCGTTCTAGGTGGACCGCGACACCTACCGAAGCCTGATCGGACAGTTCGCGACCGGCGTCACGGTCCTGACGACCAATGTGGACGGCCGGCTCCACGGAATGACGGCGAACGCCGTCTGCTCGCTGTCGCTCGAACCGCTGCAGCTCCTCGTGTGCGTCGACCGGGAGTCGAACTGCTACCAGCAGATGCAACGGGCGGAGGCCTTTGGCCTCAGCATCCTGGCGTCCGACCAGGAGGAGATCTCGAACGCGTTCGCGCGCACGACCGCACCGGCGGCGGGCTCGCTGCTGGGCGTCGCGTTCCGGGAGGGCCGCCTGGGCGAGCCTCTGATCGAGAACGCGCTCGCGCATCTCGAGTGCCGGATCGCGGAGCGGATCGACGGCGGCGATCACATCATCGTGATCGGCGACGTGGTCGCCGGCGAACGCATGCGCGACGCGGAGCCGCTGCTGTTCTACGGTGGCCGCTACGCCAGGCTCCGCCGCCCTTAGGCGACGAGGGGGCAGCTCGGGTCGAACTCCCGGTCCAACGCGGCGAGTTCGACGATTGCCTCCTGGATGACCCGCTGGGGCGTCGCCCCTTCGTCCACCCGGCGCAGCCACTGGATCGCCGGGTTGCCCTGGGTGAGCACCCCTTCGATCGGTTCGAGCAGTGAGGCGAGGCCGTGGCGATCCGCCGTCCCGGCGGCGTCGTCGAGCAGGCGGCGGACCCACTCCCGGAACGTGAGCGAGCGGCCGTCGACCCAGTTCACGCCGATCGCGTCGAGGCTCTGCGTGCCCGCGGCGAGCTCGTTGGCGGCGGCCAGCTCCTCGAGCTCCGGCGAGGACCGGTCACTCAGCGGATCGAGATCGGGCTGTTCCAGCACCTGCCAGACCCGGGCTTCGTAGAGCGCGGTGACCGCCTGCAGCACGTGGGGATCGCTGATCCGGTCGCAGATCCGGAGTTCCAGGCGGTCGAGGACCCGTGGCGTCGCTGGCCCGTTCGGCCGGATGCCGAGCCAGAGGTGGCGTTGGTTCTGCATCGTGCCGCTCTCGAGCTGTTCGTCCATCCAGACCGCGAACGTGGCGGCGTCGGGGAAGAACGGCACCCGCTCCGGGGTCAGCGGGAAGCGCAGCCAGCGGCTCGAGTGCTGGCCGGTCGGCTTGCCGGCCAGAAAGGGCGACGCCGCGGTCAGGGCCAGGAAGATCGCCGCTTCCAGCCGCAGCACCCGGTAGGCGCGGAGCAGTTCGTCCGGTTCGTCGATGCCGAGGTTGATGTGCGTGGAGGCGGTCACGACCCGGTTGCCGTAGGCATCCCGGATGTAGCGGTAGTAGGGGTTCTCCGGGTCGGAGAAGTAGAAGGAGTCGGGGTCGGCAAGTGAGAGCGCGCCGCCCGGTACCAGGGTGCAGCCGTGCTCGGCCTCCAGGTAGCGCCGCAGGGCGCAGCGCTTGGCCATCAGGCGGTCGAGCAGGACCTGGTAGCTGCGATAGGGCGCCGTCGTGAACTCGACGTTCCGCCCGTCCGGCTCGGTCGTGTAGCCGTCCATCGCCTCCTTGACCTGCGCCGAGAGCGGCAGCACGTGGCCATCGGCGGTGCCGGTGTAGACCTCTTCTTCGAGGCCCTTCAGTAACTGCCGGTGCAGCGATAGTTGGTCTGCGGTCATCGAGCTGCGGGGCCGGTCAGGGCGGTGACTCTAACAGTTGCTACGATCGCCGGCCCATGGAGATACAGGGCAGGAGCTGCGTCGTCACCGGCGGCGCCAGTGGCATCGGCAGGGCGCTGTGCCGGCGGTTCGCCGCCGACGGCGCCAGGGGAGTGGTGGTCGCCGATCGTGACGGAGACGGCGCCGCGGCGGTGGCCGAGGAGATCGGCGCCGGAGCGGTCGCGGTGGCGGTGGACGTGGCCGTCGAGGAAGAGGTCCAGGAGATGGTCGCCCGGGCGGAAGCTGCCTTCGGCGATGTCGACCTGATGTTCTCGAACGCGGGCATCGGCACCGGCGGCGGCGTGGACGTGAGCGACGAGGGCTGGCAGAACATCTGGGAGATCAACGTGATGTCCCACATCTACGCGGCGCGCGCGGTGCTGCCGAAGATGATCGAGCGCGGTGAGGGCTACATCGCGAGCACCTCCTCGGCCGCGGGTCTCCTGTCGCAGATCGGATCGGCGCCGTACGCGGTGACCAAGCACGCGGCGGTCGCCCTGGCGGAGTGGATCGCGATCACTCACGGCAACGAGGGCATTCGTGTGTCGGTCCTCTGCCCGCAGGCGGTGCGGACCGCCATGACCGCGGGCGGTCCGGGCGTGGCCGGCGTCGACGGGATGATGGAGGCCGAAGAGGTCGCGGAGATCGTTGTGCGCGCGATCGAACAGGAACGCTTCCTCATCCTGCCGCACCCCCAGGTCCAGGAGTACATGCGCAGAAAGACCGCGGACTACGACCGCTGGCTCAACGGCATGAGGCGACTCCGGGATCGATTCCTGGCCGGCGCCTGACGCCGCCGCTGTGCTATCACCGCCACGTTCGCGAGGAGGCCCCAGCCGATGAAGCTTGCCGTCGAGTTCCCGAGTGTCGTGTACCGCGAGGGTCCGGAAGCCGTAGCCCGGTTGGCGACGGCGATGGACGAGATCGGCTTCGATCAGCTCGACATCTTCGACCACGTCGTCATGGGCCATGACACGGACGGTCGGGAGAAGAACCGCTACCCGGCCAAGATGCCGATTATGGAGGCGTTCGCGACGCTGGGCTTCATGGCTGCCTGCACTTCCCGCATCGGGCTCGGCACCGAGGTCCTCGTCCTGCCGCAGCGGGATCCGGTGCTGACGGCGAAGCAGGCGGCGACCCTGGACACGCTCTCCGGCGGTCGCTTGCGGCTGGGACTTGGTGTCGGCTGGCAGGAGTCGGAGTACGAGGCTCTGGGCCAGAACTTCAGGGACCGGGGGCGCCGCATGGACGAGGCGATCGAGTTGCTGCGAACCTGCTGGAGCCAGGATCCGATCGACTTCGAGGGCGAGTTCTACCGGGTCGAGGCGATGGCGATGGAACCGAAGCCGCCGCGTGGCGCCGCGCTGCCGATCTGGATTGGCGGCCACAGCGAGGCGGCTCTTCGCCGTGCCGGACGGCTTGCGGACGGCTGGATGGGGGTCGCTTCGCCCGAGTTGTTCCAGAACGGCAGTGAGGCCATCGCCGCGGTGCGCCGTCACGCCGGGGAGGCCGGTCGGGACTCCTCGACGCTCGAGTTCCAGGCGCAGGTGTCACCGCCGCCGCGCCCCGGCAATGAAAGCGACCGGACCTTCTACACGGAGCCCGATCGCGTCGCCGCGGCCGCAGCGAAGCTTGGCGAGATGGGGTTCGATGGCGTGGCCCTGAACCTGACTGGCCTGTTCCTGGCCGGGGCCCGGACGGTCGACGCGATGATCGACGGCGCGGCCGCGCTGCACGAGAAGCTACGGGCCGAGTTAGGCTGACCCACCCGCGGCGGCGGTCCTCCGGCCCTCGTCAGCCTGCCAGCGTTCCGGTTTCGGCGTCGGCGCCGTCATCCTGGCTCTCCGCCTGATTCCGGCGCCACTGGAGCCAGGCCCCGATCATGAGCCAGGCGCCGATGGCGAGAAGGCCGACCGGCCAGAACTCCCATACCCGGTCCATGTCGTAGCCGAAGGTGTGGTCCAGCAGGAGGAGGAACCCCACGACGAAGAAGCCGACGCCCCAGAACAGGCCGGACCGGCCCGCGGGCATCACCTTTGCCTCGTCGTGGACGCCGAGGTCGGGCACGTGACCCCGTTCGATCAGGGTCGCCTGACGGTAGGCGTCGATCATGTTGAACAGCCACACGAAGGCGACCGCCATGCCGGCCAGCCCCACCTCGGTGGCGAGGTAGACCGCGGCCAGGGCAGCAAGAAAGAACTTGATGCCGCGCATGTAGAGGCCGTTGTAGAGGTGACCCAGACCGGGAAGGAGGGCGAGGATCACGGTCACCACGTGCCGAGCGGTGATCTGTCCTGCCGCCGGCTCCGGCGAAGGTGGTGCGGCCGCGCCGGGCGGAGGGGGCGGCGGTGCGTCGATCGTCCCGCTGGCGGTAGCGCCCGTTGTGCTCTGGTCGTTCTCGGTCGTCATGCGAAGGTCCTCTTCAGGTCGGTGTTTCGAGCGCGTGGATCGCGGAGCGATTCGTCGGTTTCAGGTGGTTCCTCGCCTGCGTTCCAGGCGTCCAGCGGGAGCAGCTCGGTCAGGCCGCGGAATGCGTCGGCCGACGACTCGAAGGCCCCGCGGAACCAGACCTGGACACGGTCCCTGGGCACGGTCAGGGTCTTCTCGAACAGGTCGGTTGGCCGCAAGCGCTCCTGGAGCGCGCCGAAGCCGGCCTGCATCGACGAGCCGGCTCGAGCCGCCGGCTCGAGTACATGCTGTCCGGCGACGGCGCGCAGCTCGGATGAGGCCTTGCGACCAAGAGCCACCGGATCGCCCACGGCGAGAGTCAGGGCGGCGGCGAGGAGATAGCTTGCGGCGACGGCCGCGGCCGGACCGCGCCGGACCCAGTGGGCCGCGGGACGAAGCACGGCGCGGCCTCGGGGGATCTCGAGCAGGCGTTGCACCAGTGGTGCCGAGGGCTCGAGGCGGGGCCAGTGGACCGACTCGAGTTCGGCCGCGCGCGCCTCGCCGTCGCGGTCCAGGTGCTCTCCCACCGCGATCTCGAGAAGCCCCCGGCGGAGTTCGTCCGGGAGGGGGAGGTTGGCGCCGTGCGCTCCGGCTCTCCGTTCGTCGCGGCTCATCGGTAGCTCCCGTCGCGTTGCGGCGTCCGATCGCCGAGGTTCCGGCGCAGTCGGTCGACGCGTCTCATGAGGTCGAGTCGCGCGCGTCGGAGTCTGGACTTCATCGTGCCCTCGGGCAGGTCGAGAAACGCGCAGATGTCCGCGTAGCTCAGGCCCTGCAGATCGCGGAGCATCAGGATCTCGGCAAAGGGCTCCGGCATCTCCTCGATCGCCCCATACACCAGGCGCAGCTTCTCCCTTCGCTCCGCCTGGGCAGCCGGGTCGCTGTCGCCGGCCTGGTGTTTCAGAATCTCCTCCGAGACCACGACTGCCCGCCGCTCGGTCCGGGTCCTCCGGTAGTGGTCGACGCAGAGATTGCGCGACAGCCGGAGGGTCCAGCCGGCAAGCGGCACGTCGCCGCGGTAGCGGTCGAGGTTGCGGTAGAGACGCAGGAAGATCTCCTGGGTCAGATCCTCGGCCTCGGCCCGGTTGCCGGCGAACTGGAACGCGATGTTGTAGATGCGGCGGCCGTAGCGCTCGATCAGCTCGGCCCAGGCGTCGGCGTGGCCGGCGGCGGCGCGCCGGGCGAGGAACAGGTCGGGGTTGGGCCTGGCGGTCATCGTTCTCTGATCAGGAAGACGCATGATGTCCGGCCGAAGTTGCCTGGATCCTGCATAATCCACCGTCCCAACCTCCCCGTCTCAGCCGGGCGCGGCCCGTGCCCGGGGGATCGCCGCCATGCCGGAACGACGACGCATCCTCGTTACGAACGCCCTGCCCTACGCCAACGGCCCGATTCACCTGGGGCACATGGTCGAGGCCGTGCAGACGGACATCTGGTGCCGGCTGCAGCGGATGCGGGGCCGTGAGTGCTACAACGTCTGCGCCGAGGATGCGCACGGCACGCCGATCATGCTGCGCGCCGAGCGGGAAGGAATCACGCCCGAAGAGCTGATCGGGCGGCTGGCGGAAGAGCACCTGGAGGACTACCGGGCGTTCTCGATCCACTTCGACGACTACTACACGACACACTCTCCGGAGAACCGGAAACTGGTCGAGGAAATCTACGGACGGCTTCGCGATCGGGGTTCGATCGACCGGCGGACGGTGCGTCAGTTCTATGACCCGGAGCGGGGGATGTTCCTGCCCGATCGTTTCATCAAGGGCACCTGCCCGCGTTGCGGCGCGAAGGACCAGAACGGCGACAGTTGCGACGAGTGCGGCTCGACCTACGCCCCGGCGGACCTGATCGACCCCCGTTCGATCGTCACCGGCGCCCTGCCGGTCGAGAAGGAGTCCGAGCACCTGTTCCTTCGCCTCTCCGACTACGAGGACCTGCTGGAAGACTGGGTTGGCGATGGCCGCCTGCAGAGCGAGGTCGTCAACAAGCTCCGGGAGTGGTTCGACGACGGACTGCGCGACTGGGACATCTCGCGGGACGCGCCCTACTTCGGGTTCGAGATCCCGGACGCTCCGAACAAGTACTTCTACGTCTGGGTCGACGCGCCGATCGGCTACATGGCCGCCTTCCGCCGATTCTGCGACCAGAACGGCGTGGAATTCGGGGACTTCTGGGGGCCCGACAGCGATGCCGAGCTGTACCACTTCATCGGCAAAGACATCCTCTACTTCCACTGCCTGTTCTGGCCGGCGATGCTGCACGGCGGCGGCTACCGAACGCCGTCGTCGGTGTTCGTCCACGGCTTCCTGACCGTCGACGGCGCCAAGATGTCGAAGTCGCGCGGCACCTTCGTCATGGCGCGCACCTACCTGGACCACCTGGACCCGGAGGCCTTCCGCTACTACATCGCGGCCAAGTTGAGCAACGGGCTCGCCGACATCGACCTCAACCTGGAGGACTTCGTCCTGCGGGTCAACTCCGATCTCGTCGGCAAGGTGGTGAACATCGCCAGCCGCTGCGCCGGCTTCCTGCACCGGCAGTTCGACGGCCGGCTGGCGGCGGCGCTCGACGCGCCCGAGCTGGCGGCCGCCGCCGCCGCGGAAGCGGAGGAGATCGCCGAACTCTACGAAGGCCGCGACTACAACCGGGCGCTCCGCCGCGTCATCGCGCTGGCTGACCGCGCCAACCGCTACATCGACGAGCGGCGGCCCTGGGAGGCGGCGCGCGACCCGGAGCGCGCCGCCGAGGTTCAGGCCGTTTGCACCACGGGCCTCGAGCTGTTCCGCCAACTCGTCGTGTTCCTGAAGCCCGTCGTACCGGCGATCGCCGGACGGGCGGAGTCCTTTCTGCGAACGGGTCCCCTCGTCTGGGAGGACGTCCACACGCCGCTGCTGGATCGCGAGATCGGTCCTTTCGAGCCGCTGCTCACACGGGTGCGGCGGGAACAGGTAGCGGCGATGATCGCGGCGTCGGGTGAGGACGGCACCGGGTGAGGCGATGACGGCCGCCGCAAACGCGGTCGTGGCAGACCGCCTGACGAAGGTCTACAAGGTCTACGCCAGCCCCTGGGGCCGGTTGCGGGAGGCGGTGACGAGGCGGCCGGCGCACGTACCGTTCCGGGCGCTCGACGACGTCAGCTTCGAGCTGCCCGCCGGCGAGGGCCTGGGCGTGGTGGGGGAGAACGGCGCCGGCAAGAGCACCCTGCTCAAGATCGTCGCGGGGGTCACCCGGCCGACCTCGGGCGAACTCGGCGTCGAGGGCCGGGTCGCCTCGATCCTGGAGCTCGGCTCGGGGTTTCACCACGAGTTCACCGGCCGGCAGAACATCCGTCTGAGCGCCGCGATCGTGGGCCTGGACGAGCGGGAACTCAGGGAGAGGACCGGCGACATCATCGAGTTCAGTGAGCTGGGGCCTGCGATCGACCAGCCCGTCCGCTCGTACTCGACCGGAATGACGATGCGGCTCGGCTTCTCGATCGCCGTCCAGGTCGAGCCGGAGATCCTGGTCGTCGACGAGGCGCTCTCGGTCGGTGACGGCTACTTCCAGAAGAAGTGCATGGACCGGCTCCAGGGGTTCGTCGCCGGCGGCGGCACGCTGCTGTTCTGCTCCCACGCGATGTACTACATCACCGCGTTCTGCCAACGGGCGCTGTGGCTCCGCCAGGGCGAAGTGGCCGCCTCCGGGCCGGCGCTGGGCGTGGTCGGCGAGTACGAGCGGTTCCTGATGGCCAAGACTGGCGAGAGCGCCCGGGAAGGCGCCGGCGGTGCCGACCCGGCAAACGCGCAGGCCCGCATCGTCGCCATCCGGCCTCACGGCGCCGCCCGGCGGAGGGCTTCGGAGCCCTGGGCCCTCGAAGTCGAGTGGGAGAGCCGGGAGGAGGAGTTGGGCTTCCACCTGGCGGTCGGCCTCGACACCGCGGACGGCGTGCAGGTCTGCGCCTTCACGACCGAGCGGGCAGGGTTTCCGCCGGTGAGGGGCAGAGGCAGCCACCGGGCGGTGGTGACGGTGCCGCGGCTGCCGATGACGAAGGGGGACTACTCGGCCTGCGTCTTCCTGCTGGACGAGGAGTCCCTGCACGTCTACGACCGCAAGGTGGAGGCGAACGTGCTGGAGATCGAGGCCGAACGCTTCGAACCCAGCCTGTTCGACGTGTCGCACGAATGGGAGCTCGATGGTCGGCGGCCCGGGATCCCGGAGGAGGACGCTTGATGAAGGTGCTCGTGACCCGGCCGATTCCCGAGCCGGCGGTCGAGCGGCTGCGGGCGGAGTCCGGGATCGAAACGCGTGTGCTCGAGGAGGACGTGGCCCTGGACCGCGCGACGCTGCTCGCCGCCGCCGCCGAGGCCGACGTGATCGTGGCCCTCCTGACGGAACGGATGGACGCGGAGCTCTTCGACGGGGCAGGCAACCTGCGGATGGTCGCGAACATGGCGGTCGGTTTCGACAACGTCGACATCGCGGCGGCCGAGGCCCGCGGTATCTGGGTCACGAACACGCCGGGCGTGCTGGACGGCGCCACTGCTGACCTGGCGATCGCGCTGCTCCTCGCGGCGGCCCGTCGATTGCCGGAAGCCGAGCGGTTTCTGCGTGCCGGACGCTACCGGCGTTGGGGGCCGATGCTCCTGACCGGCCAGGAGGTTCACGGCCGGACGCTCGGCATCCTGGGCATGGGCCGCATTGGCGAGGCGGTCGCTCGCCGCGCCCGTCTCGGGTTCGACATGGAGATCCTGTACTGGGACGAACGCGGCCGGCCGGAGTTGGAGCGCGAGCTCGGCGCCCGGCGGTCCGACCTGAACGAGTTGCTCGGCGCCTCCGACTTCGTCTCGATCCATCTGCCGCTGACCGTGGGGACGACCGGCCTGATCGGCCGGGACGAGCTCGCCCGGATGAAGCCGACCGCGGTGCTGGTGAACACCGCCCGCGGGCCGATCGTCGACGAAGCGGCGCTGGCGGCGGCCCTCCGCTCGGGCACGATCTGGGCCGCCGGCCTGGACGTCTTCGAGCGTGAACCGGAGGTCCATCCGGACCTTCTCGACCTGGACAACGCGGTCCTGCTGCCCCACATCGCCAGCGCCTCGATCCCGACCCGCCTGGCGATGGCCCAGCTCGCCGTCGACAACGTGCTGGCCCTGCACCGCGGCGAAGAACCGCCGACGCCCGTCATCCGCGGTACGCGCTGACGAGTTGGACCCGCCCGTG
>JAPPFP010000015.1 GCA_028877275.1 Acidobacteriota bacterium | reverse complement strand
GGCGCTCATCCCGCTGGCCGCCGGACTCATGTGGCGCGGCGCGGCGCAGCGGCGTGGGGGGCGGGGCCCCGGGGGCGCGGGGGCGCGGGGGGGGGCGGTGGGGGGGCGGGGGGCCCCCGCCCCGCCCGGGGGGGCGCGGGGGGGGGGCCCCCCCAAAACACCCGGCCCGCCGCCAAAGGGCGGGCGACGATTTCAACGCCGCCTGTGGCGGCAGCGGGTCAGAAGACCCGCGCACCCAGGGCAACAACGCGATTCAAGAAACCGTTTCCAAACCAACACGTTGAACTCCAACCGTTCAAAGAGCCCCCTACATGTCCTAGAATCAGGCGGATAGCCGGGGATTCCGGCCGGCACAGGACGTGCTTACGGAAAGCTGAATTGCCCCGAAGACGGTCGGCCGGCCGCACCTGAGGCACAGAAGACACACCCCACGACGAGCGACCCAGCGATGCGCATCGAGTCCCGACCCGCCCGGCTCGGCCTGACCGCTGCGCTGTTGCTCGCGACGATCCTGGTCGTCGGCCTGGGCGGCTTCTCCATGGGCCGCAAGGTGAGTTCCTTCCAGGGCGTCGGACTCGTGGTCGAGACGGCTGCCGACGAGCTGAGCGTGCTCGACGCCGCCGAGGGGTCGGAGCTGCTGCCCGGCGACGTCATCGTCCTGGCCAACGGTGAACCGCCGCTGTCGGCCGACGAGCTGGAGCGCCTGCTGCGCCGACGCTCCCAGAGCGACCTGCAGGTGCTGCGGGAGACCGACGACGGTGAGGAGCTGGTCACGGCGCTGCACCGGCTGCCCGGTCTCAGCCTGGACTGGGCCTACATCGCTCTCGCTCTGACCGGAATCGCCTACCTGCTGATCGGGCTCTACACCCTGAGCCGCCAGCGCAGTCGGCAGACGCTTCTCTTCCACCTCTGGGCCCTGACCTCGGCCGCTCTCTACCTGGTGACGCCGATCGCGCCCTTCGACGCGATCGACCGCCTCTTCTACCTCGTCGACGGCGCCTGCCGGCTCCTGCTGCCTCCCCTCACGCTGCACTTCTTCCTGGTGTTCCCGGTGCGCCCGAACTCCATTTGGGCGCGCCGCGCGGTGCCCTGGCTCTACTTGCCGTCCGCCGCCCTGCTCGCCCTGCAGCTCGACCAGATCTTCGGGGCGGGCCGCCTGGCCGGCGAACTCACGGCCACCGCGCTCGAGCGGCAGGACCGTGTCGAGCTGCTTCTGCTGGTGGCCTACGCGCTGGCCGCCGCCGCAGTGCTCGGCCGCCGCCTGCTCTCCAGGCGCGACTGGGAGCAGGGACGGCAGACGCAGTGGATCGCCTTCGGTGTCGCCGGCGGCTACCTGCCGTTCCTGGCGCTCTACGTGGTGCCCTTCGCCCTGGAGCTGCCCGCGCCCGGCTGGCTCGACGCCCTCGCGGTGGCGCCGCTGGCCCTGGTGCCGCTCAGCTTCGCCTACGCCCTGCTCCGCTACCGCCTCTGGGACGTGGCGGTGATCGCCCGCGACGTCGCGACCTACGCGCTCACGGTGCTGCTCGCCGTGCTCGGCTTCTCCCTGCTGAGCCTGCTCATCCGCCGCGGCGTGCCCCAGGACATGGTCGTCGCCAGGGGTTTCCTGAACGCCAGCGCCCTGCTCGTCGTCGGCACGCTCTCGATACCGGTCAAGCAGGGCATCGGCTCGAGTCTCCAGCGGCTCCAGTACCGCGCCCAGCGCAGCCGCCGGGCGCTGGCGAGGCTCGGCGAGGAGCTGCTCCACGAACGGGACCTCGGACGGCTGGCTTCGAGCCTCCTGCGCGAACTGGAAGAAGGCCTGGACCTCGAACAGAGCAACCTGTTCCTGGTTGAAGGCGACTACCTGACGCCGGTACGGGAGGAGCCCGAAGCGCCGGAGCTCGAACTCGTCGAGGTCGACGCCTCGATCTGGAGCGAGCCTCACCGGGCCCTGGAGCGGGCGCCGCTGGCCGACGCGGCGGACAGCGGCTACCTGCGGCTGGCGGTGCTGGGCTACCACTACGTCTTCCCGCTCCAGGTGCGGGACCGGACGGTCGGTCTGCTCTACGTCGGCCGCCGCATCGGCGGCGCGCCGCTCTCCACCGACGACCTGACCCTGATCCGCCAGCTTCTGAACCAGGCGGTGCTGGCGATCGAGAACGCGCAACTGCTCGAGCAGAGGCAGCGGCAGTTGGCCCGGGTCTCCGAGCTCAAGCAGTTCAACGAGGAGATCATCGAGTCCTCCCCGGCCGGCATCGCGGTCATCGACGGCGTCCAGCGCATCGTAAGCGCGAACGGCGCCTTCGGGGCTCTCGTGGGCCTGCGCCGGAACGAGGTTGCCGGCAGGGCGCTCGGCGACCTGATCCCGCTCGACCTGTTTCCGCGGCAGGACGATCCGCCGGTCGAGGCGCCGTTCGAGGCGCCCACCGGGACGGAGAAGTACCTCCAGTTGTCCGTCGCCGCGTTCCAGGGCGCCGCGCCCGGCCACCGGGTCGTCGTGGCGCACGACGTCACCGAGCGGGTGGCGATGAAGCGCGAGCTGGCGGAGAAGGAGCGCCTGGCCGCGCTCGGCGCGATGGCCGCCGGCGTCGCCCACGAGGTGAACACGCCGCTCACGGGCATCTCCAGCTACGCCCAGATGCTGCTGGACGAAACCTCCGACCAGGATCCGCGGCGGCGTCTGCTGCGCAAGGTCGAACGCCAGACCTTCCGGGCCGCCCGCATCGTCAACACACTCCTCGACTTCGCGCGCCGCGGCCGGCACGAGCCGGCGCCCGTCGATCTGGGCGTCGTGGTCAAGGAAAGCTGCGACGCGCTGGCGGAGCGGTTCGCCGACGCCGGCGTCGAGCTGGGGGTGGACCTCGGTCCATGCGGCACGGTATGGGTGCCCGGCAACGACACGGAACTCGGTCAGGTGCTCGCGAACCTGATGGTCAACGCGGTCGACGCGATGACGGAGGCCGGCAGCGAGAAGAGACATCTCTCCCTGGCGGTCGAAAACTCGGACGACACGATCAACGTATTCATCGACGACACCGGACCCGGCATTCCGGAGCAGCACCTTGAACGCGTCTTCGAACCCTTCTTCTCCACCCGCAAGGCCGTTGGAGGCACCGGCCTCGGGCTCTCGATCAGCCAGGAGATCGTCCGCAGGCACGGCGGCGACCTGGCCGCGTCGAACCTTTCGTCCGGCGGCTGCCGCCTGACGCTCCGTCTGCCGATGATGCCCCGGCCGCAGCCCCAGTCGAAGGAGAACGGCGAATGAACATCCTCATCGTCGACGACGAAGAGGTCCTGCAGGACGTCCTCACCGCCCTGATCCGGCAGGAGGGCCACCATCCCATCTGCTGCGCCTCGGGACAGGAGGCGTTGAGCGTGCTCGGCCAGGAAGAGATCGACCTGGTGCTGCTCGACCTCATGCTGCCGGACATGAACGGCAGGGAGGTCATGCGCCGCATCCGCCAGAGCGACCCGGACCAGGTCGTCGTCGTGATCACCGCCTACTCCTCGATCGAGGGCGCGATCGAGGCGATGCGCGAGGGCGCGTTCCACTACCTGCCGAAGCCGTTCAAGAACGAAGAGGTCCGCCTCACCATCCGCCAGGGGCTGGAACGCCGGCGTCTGACCGCCGAGAACCGCGATCTCAAGGAGCAACTGCGCGAGCGCCAGGGGTTCGACAGCATCATCGGCAAGAGCCGGTCGATCCGCCAGGTGTTCGACCTGATCCGCCGGGCGGCGCCGTCCAAGAGCAACATCCTGATCCGCGGCGAGAGCGGCACCGGCAAGGAGCTGGTCGCCAAGTCGATCCACAACAACTCGAAGCGCCGCGACGGACCCTTCGTCACCGTGAACTCCGGGTCGATGCCCAGCGAGCTCCTGGAGAGCACCCTGTTCGGCCACGTCAAGGGCGCCTTCACCGGCGCCGTGTCGCACAAGAAGGGCCTGTTCGAGGTGGCCCACGGCGGCACGATCTTCTTCGACGAGATCGGGAACATCCCGCCCGACACGCAGTCCAAGCTGCTGCGCGTGATCCAGGAGAAGGAGTTCATGCGCCTCGGCGGGCTCGAGACCCTGAGCGCCGACGTGCGCCTGGTGGCGGCGACGAACGCCGACCTGGAGGAGCGGGTGGCGAACGGCGAGTTCCGCGAAGACCTGTACTACCGCCTCAACGTGATCACCATCCAGCTCCCGCCGCTGTCCAAACGGGTCGAGGACATCCCCCTGATCTCACAGCACTTCCTGCGCATGTACTCGAAAGAAAACGAGAAGTCGACGCGCCGCCTCACGCCCGAGGCGATGGACGTGCTGATGGCCCACGGCTGGCCCGGCAACGTCCGCGAGCTGGAGAACGTGATCGAGCGGGCCGTCGTGCTCTCGACCAGCGAAGAGATCGGGCTCGACCTGCTGCCCGCCGCCCTCCGTGACGGCGAAACGGCCGTGCCGACGCCGGCGACCCTGCCGAAGACGGGCGTCTCCTTCAAGGAGGCGGTCAGCGCCTACGAACGGGAACTCATCGTCAGGGCCCTGCAGGCCTGCGGCGGCGTCCAGAAACGCGCCGCCGAGCGCCTCAAGGTCAAGCCCACGACGCTGCACGAGATGATGAAGCGCCTGCAGGTGACGATCGAGAGCCGCGCGAGCTAGGCGAAAACGCGCGGCTCGAAGTCCTCGGCGTTCACGATCGAAGCGCTGTCGCCGGTGGCCCGGATGACGAAGAAGCCCTGCCGTTCGGCGTGGCGGGCCACGTCGTCCGACGCCTGAAGATACGCCATCGCGCCGTAGACCTTGCGATCGCGGTACTCCGGCCACCACTCCTTGAAGCTGACCAGCTTGGACCGGAACCGCCCGACGTCCTCCGGACGCAGCGTCGTCTTGACCTCCACCGCGACGATCTCCTCGCCGTTCCTCGCGAGGATGTCCACCTCGTAACTCTCGCCGCCTCGCCGCTTCAGCGTATCTCGCGCGAGACCGTAGACACCGATGCCCCGGTCAGCCAGCAACCTGACCAGGTCGCCCCTGACCAGGCTCTCCATCAGCTTGCCCCACTGCGTCGTGAACAGGTCCTCGGCCTTCTTGAGGCGGCGGTCCGTCTCCCGCATCCGACGGGCCGTCTCCTGCATGTACCGGTCCAGTTCCTCGCTTCTTTCTTTCTGGGACTTCCTGTCCTCCCTGATGCTCTCGGTGATCGCCTCGATGTTCCGGGTGAGCTCCCGTAACCGCTCGACGGTTGGATCCTCGCCGCGCTCTTCGTGGGGAATGGTCATGTTCGGTCGTCGCCTCTCTTCGGTTGTGGCGCCAGGGCGCCGTGAAGCGGTGGGACCTGAAGCAAGCAGGCCGGGGGGCAACGCCGCGCAAAGCCGGCAAGGGACCCGGAGAGTACCAGCGGCTACGGCTTGACGAGGCCGTCGTACGCCTCGGGCCGGCGGTCGCGGTAGAACTGCCACACCGAGCGCACCTCGTCGATCATCCCGAGGTCGAGGTCGGCCACCAGGAGCTCGTCCTGGTCCTTTGACGCCTGGGCGACGATCTCGCCCCTGGGGCTGACGAAGTAGCTGCTGCCGTAGAAGGAGCCGAGGTTCCAGGGCTTCTCGGTGCCGACCCGGTTGATGCAGCCCATGAAGTAGCCGTTCGCGACCGCGTGTGCCGGCTGCTCGATCGTCCACAGGTGGTCGGAGAGGCCGGCGACGGTGGCCGACGGGTTGTAGACGATCTCGGCGCCGGCGAGGCCCAGGGCCCGCGCGCCCTCGGGGAAGTGGCGGTCGTAGCAGATGTAGACGCCGATCCGGCCGAAAGCCGTGTCGAACACCGGGTAGCCCAGGTTGCCCGGGCGGAAGAAGTACTTCTCCCAGAAGCCGGCCACCTGCGGGATGTGGGTCTTGCGGTACTTGCCGAGGTAGCTGCCGTCGGCGTCGATGACCGCGGCCGTGTTGTAGAGGATGCCCGCGGTCTCCCGCTCGTAGACCGGCACGACGATCACCATGCCGAACCGCCGCGCGTACTCCGCCATCCGCTCGGTCGCCGGGCCGGGAACCGGCTCCGCGGCCGCGAACCAGCTCGAGTCCTGGCCGGGGCAGAAGTACGGCGTGTTGAACACCTCCTGCAGGCAGAGAACCTGGACGCCCTGGCGGCCCGCGTCCTCGATGAAGGGGATGTGCTTGGCCGTCATCGCCTCGACCGTCGCGGCGACCTCGTCGGCCGACGCGCCGTCGCCGCAAGTCCCCTCCGGCAGCGACATCTGGATCAGTCCGGACTTCAACATTCTGCTCATATCGCTCTTCTCCGTATCAGAACGGGCCGCCGAACAGCCCTCGCTTCAAGAAGTTACCCCCGCCGGCGCGGCCGTGCCAGACGTTGTCCTCGACCACCACCCGGCCCCGGCTGATCACGATCTCCGAAACCCCCTGGACCTCGGTGCCCTCGTAGGCGTTGTAGTCCACGTTCATGTGGTGGGTGTGCGGGTTGTCGATGCTGATCGTCTCCCGCCGATCCGGGTTGAACACGACGATGTCGGCGTCGCTGCCCACGGCGATCGTCCCCTTCTTCGGGAACAGTCCGAACAGCTTCGAGGCCGCGGTCGAGGTCAGCTCGACGAACTTGTTGACCGACAGCCGGCCGCCCACGACGCCGCCGTTGTAGACTAGGCTCATCCGGTTCTCGACCCCCGGGCCGCCGTTCGGGATCTTGCTGAAGTCGTCTACCCCTAAGACCTTCTGGTCCTTGAAGCAGAAGGGGCAGTGGTCGGTCGAGATGCTCTGCAGATCGCCGAAGCCGAGCCCCCGCCACAGGTGTTCCTGGTTCCACTTCTCGCGCAGCGGCGGCGTCATCACGTACTTGGCGCCCTCGAAGTCGTCGTGGTCGTAGTGGCTGAGATCCAGGAACAGGTACTGCGGGCAGGTCTCCGCGAACACCTGGGCGCCGCGGTCGCGGGCCAGGGTCACCTGTTCCAGGGCGTCGGCGCAGCTCAGATGGACGATGTAGACCGGCACGCCGGCGACCTCGGCGATCGCGATCGACCGGTGGACTCCCTCGGCCTCCATCCGTGTGGGCCGGGTCAGGGCGTGGTACTTCGGCGCCGTCTTGCCCTCGGCCAGCGCGATCTTCACGATCTCGTCGATGACGATCCCGTTCTCGGCGTGCATGCAGACCAGGGTGCCGTCCTCGCCGGCCTTGCGCATGGCCCGGAACAGGGTGCCGTCGTCCACGTAGAGCACGCCCGGGTAGGCCATGAACATCTTGTAGGAGGTCACGCCCTCGTCCGCCAGCCGCCGCATCTCCCACAGCCGGTCGTCCTCCATGTCGGTAACGATCATGTGGAAGCCGTAGTCGATGCCCGCCTTGCCGGCGGCCTTCTCGTGCCAGGTCTCGAGGCCCTCGAGGGTCGAGTGGCCCTTGGTCTGGATCGCGAAGTCGACGATCGTCGTCGTGCCGCCGAAGGCGGCCGCCCGGGTCCCCGTCTCGAAGTCGTCGGCGCTGGTCGTGCCGCCGAACGGCATGTCCATGTGCGTGTGCGGATCGACGCCGCCCGGGATGACCAGGCGGCCGGCCGCGTCGATCGTCCGGTCCGCCTCGACGTCCAGGTCGAGGCCGATCAGCGAGACGGTCTCGTCCTCGACGAAGATGTCGGCGTGGTAGTCGTCCACCGCCGTGACGACGCGTCCGTTACGAATCAGCAGGGACATGCGTTCCTCCTTCCCGGCAGCGGGGCACCGGACACGTACGACTCTAGACGAAGCCGCGGTAGCCGCGATGCCCCGGTGGATCGGCGGGCCATAGAAGGCGCTTCGGTCGTGCGGCAACCGGCAGCGCGCGTTATCCGTCTACGGCCCGCCGTCCACCTCGACCAGTTCGAAGAAGCCGAACATCATCTCGTCCGTCGACTGAAGCCCGAAGCCGACGTCGCGGGTCGGATCGGGGTTGTTCGGGTTCGCCTCGGAGTTGTCGTAGACGGCGACGATCTCGATGACGGTTCCGGCCGGCACGAGCTTCGGCTTCTCCGGGTAGTAGAAGAGCTGCCAGTTGAAGTCGTACTCGGGTACCTCCAAGAGCAGCTCGCTGTAGCCGTCCGGGAAGTGCGCCGTGTACGACATCCGCTTCCCCCGGAGGTGCATGTGCGGCAGGTAGGAAACGATCATCGAGTCGCGCGCGATCTCGTGCCGGTACTCGACCCGGTGGTCGGGCGCGCCGGCCGGAATCAGGAACTCCATCTCGCCGGCGATCACGGCCTGGATCTCCGAGCGCAGCTCGCCTTCGCCGAAGAAGAGACCGATGAGCGTCCGGTCGGTCTGCTCTTCGCCGTTCGGGTGGTAGTGCTGGTTCATGATGACGACGGCGCCCGGCTCGATCCAGCGCCCGGCGCCCTCCGGGAACTCGGTTGGCGCGGTCCCCGCGCCCCACATGGCCAGGACGTTGAAGTAGCCACGGCCGTCCACCGTGCCGCTGGCCCGCAAAGCTCCCTGGGGCGTGAGGGGCACGCCGTCCTCCACCATGCCGGTGAAGTCGGCCTTGAAGGCGAGCTGGTGGTGGTTCACCTGGGGCGCGCCCGGCCGAAACTCGACCGCGCGGATCCAGCGGCGCTCGGGGATGTCGAGGGTCACGAACTGGTTCAGGAACAGGTCCGGACCATCGGCAGGCACGGTGACCTCCGGCAGTTCGATCACGTAGTCCGGTTCACCGAGCTGCCAGCCTTCCGTGAACTCGGGCGGCTCGGGCATGAGACCCGGATCGCCGGACGGCGCGCCCGCCTCGACCCAGGCGACGATCGTGCCGATCTCCTCCTCGGAGAGCGTCGGGTCGTTGGCCCATTTCCCCACCGCGGGCGCCGCGAACCAGGGCGGCATGGCGCGGCTCGTCACCGCGCGCTGGATCGAGCGCGCCCAGGGCCGCGCCTCCCGGTACGTGGCCAGCGACATCGGCGCGATCTCGCCGGGTCGGTGACAGGCCACGCAGTGCCGGTTGAGGATCGGCGCCACGTCGCCACTGAACGTGACGTCGGTCGCGGCCGCGGCCGCCGGCGCGGCCACGAGCAAGAGTACGAGCAGGAGAAGTCTCACGACGGAGAGTGTCCGCATCGGCACGCCTCCCAGGAAAGTCAACAACCACTGCCAGCCTAGACAGGGAAGGTGAACTTCCCGTTCATTTCGTGACGACGTTCGTTAACCTCCGTGAACATGGCCGCACCGGACGAGCACGAACGCGAGATCGCTGCGCTCCGCGACCGCACGTCAAAGCTCAGCGCCGCCGTGCTGCGCGTCACGGCCACCCTCGACGAAGCCACCGTCCTTCAGGAGATCGTCGACAGCGCCTGCGAGCTCACGAGCGCCCGCTACGGCGTCATCACCACGATCGACGACGCCGGAACGCCCCGCGACTTCGTCTCCGCCGGCTTCACTCCCGAGCAGCACCGCCAGATGGAGGGTTGGCTACCGGAGGGACCGCAGCTCTTCGACCACCTGCGCGACCTGTCCTCGCCGCTCCGGCTGGCGGACCTGCCGAGCTACATCCGTTCGCTCGGCTTCTCCGCCGATCTCATGCCGGCGAAGACCTTCCAGGGAACGCCGATGCGTCACCGGGGCACGTACCTCGGCAGCTTCTTCCTCGGCGGCAAGCGGGGCGGACTCGAGTTCTCGGATGAGGACGAGGACGTGCTCGTGCTGTTCGCGTCGCAGGCGGCGACGGCCATCGCCAACGCCCGCACCCATCGCAACGAACAGCGGTCGCGCGCCAGCGTGGAGGCGCTGGTCGAGACGTCGCCGGTGGGCGTCGTCGTCCTCGACTTCTCCACCGGCGCTCCCACCACCTTCAACCGGGAGGCGAGGCGGCTGGTGGAGAACCTGGCCGCGCCCGGGAGGCCCCCGGAGGAGCTGATCGAGATTCTCGTCTGCCGGTTCGGCGACGGTCGAGAAGTCCCGATGTCCCGCCTGATCCACGACGCGCCCGCGCTGCGCGCCGAGGAGGTCGTGCTTTCGGTCGCCGACGGCCGCGGCGCCAGGGCGCTGATCAACGCCACGACCATCCGGTCGGTCGAAGGCGAACCCGAGTCGATGGTCGTCACCATGCAGGATCTCGCGCACCTCGACGAAGTGGAGAGACTGAGGACCGAGTTCCTGAGCATGGTGAGTCATGAGCTCCGAGCCCCCCTGACCTCGATCAAGGGTTCGGCTGCCACCGTGCTGGGTGCGCCCGAGGAGCTGGACCGGCCGGAGATGCTGCAGTTCTTCCGGATCGTCGAAGATCAGGCGGATCACATGCGGGGCCTGATCGGCGACCTGCTCGACGTGGGCCGCATCGAGGCCGGCACGCTGTCCGTCGCGCCGCAGCCGGTCGACCTGACCGTCCTGGTCGAACGGGCTAGGAGCGCGTTCGCGAGCGGCGGCGGGCAGCACGCCGTACGACTCGACCTGCCGCGGAGCCTGCCGCGCGTCATGGCCGACGCGCGGCGAGTCGTCCAGGTGCTGAACAACCTGCTGTCGAACGCGGCCAGACACTCGCCGGAGTCGTCGCCCATCCGGGTCGAGGCGGCCCTGGACGGGCACCACGTCGCCGTCACGGTCGCCGACGAGGGAAGCGGCGTCCCACCGCACCTGCTGCCGCACCTGTTCAGCAAGCACGCCGGCGTGGTCGGCGGGGAAGGGAGCCTGGGCGCGGGCCTGGGCCTGGCGATCTGCAAGGGACTCGTGGAGGCCCATGGCGGCCGCATCTCGGCGCGGAGCGGCGGGCAGGGCCAGGGGACCCGGATCAGCTTCACGATCCCGGCCGCGGAAGAGCCGGGCGACGCCGAAGCGTCCGAAGCCCTCGCCGCCGACGCCCCGGAAGGGGCGCGGCGCGGCGGTGGCCGACCGCGCGTGCTGGTGCTGGACGACGACCCTCAAACGCTTCGCTTCGCCCGCGACGCGCTCTCCTCCCGGGGCTACGCGCCGATCGTCACCGGCGACGCGCGCGAACTGCCCCGTCTCCTCAGGACGGAACGCCCGGACCTCGTCCTGCTCGACCTCGTGCTGCCCGGAACCGACGGCATCGAACTGCTGCAGCGCCTGCCGGAGCTGGCGGACGTGCCCGTCATCTTCATCTCCGCCTACGGCCGGGACGAGACGATCGCGAGAGCCCTGGAGGCCGGCGCCGAGGACTACATCGTCAAGCCCTTCTCCCCGACGGAGCTCACGGCGAGGGTGGGGGTCGCGCTCCGCAAGCGGCTCGAGCCCGGGCCCTTCGTGCTCGGCAACCTGTCCATCGACCGCGCGCGCCGCCGGGTCACGGTCGACGGAGTTCCCGTGCGGCTGACCGCCACCGAGTACGAACTGCTGCGGGTCCTCTCCGTGAACGCCGGGCACGTGACGACCTACGAAGCCCTGCTGCGCCGGGTGTGGGCCGGCCGGGGCTACGCGCAGCCCCAACTCGTCCGGGCCTTCGTCAAGAAGCTGCGGACCAAACTCGGCGACGACCCGAGCGACCCGACCTACATCTTCAACGAGCGCGGCGTCGGTTACCGGATGCCCAGGCCGGGCGGAGTCTGACTACATGTTGAACGTGCGCCGGTGCGTCACACTCGGATGAACGGGTAGTCGAAGGCGCGGACCGCGAGCCCGTAGTCGATCGTCCTACTTCGCGAACACCGCATCGTGAAGGCCAGGAAGTCCGTAGAGAGCGGCCACCAGGAGTAGAGATAGATGGCAGAAGAAAAACCGGCCTCCACAGAACTCGTCGGCTGGTTCTGGGCGCCCGGCGAGGAAACGGAGAAGCTACCCGGGTCTCTGACGACCGAACCCGGCGGCAAGATGACTCTGCGAGTCATCAATCAGGCCCAGTCGTTGGACGGTGGAACCGAGATAGCCAGAAGACGACGCATTCTGTTCCACGGCCTTCCACGAAACTGGTACCTCGGCGGCGATTGCGGTCGACTGCTTGGCGTGGTCTCAGGAACAACCGTTTCTGGACGAGCGCTCCAAGACGAGGAGATCACGCTCGACGATTGCCTCCTCTTGACTCCTGCCTGGCTCAGTGAGCCCTCGGACATCAAGTTCATCGTCAACCGCGCCTACATAGGTATGGCTTTGGCGGCGGATGAGGAACTTCAGTGTGAACGCGCGCAATGGGTTGCCGAAGGTATCGAAGGATGGTTGAACCCCTCCGGTCCCTCTGCCTCCGAGCGCCACTACTGGGAGCGACCTGCAACTTCAGTGACGACAAGGGCAACAGTCAGTGGTCTGGGGCAAGCGAGAGTAACGCTGGGCCTCCGAGGCGGGTTCAGTAGAGAAAAGGGAAATGTGTATGAGATCACGGAGTCCGGCAGCGCATCTGTGATCGTAGATCAGCCGACTCCGTGGAGTAAGGCTGCTGAACTCGTGTACCACACGCACCGGTTTCTCCGCTTCGCGCTGGATCGCCTTTGTGGCGTCAGCCAGTTGATGGTCCAAGTGAATGGCCGGAGCGTCGAGATCGTCGAGCAGACAATGCGGCAGGGAGAAGCGCGGCCGTATCGTCCCGGGCAGGTTCGTTTCGACGCGCTCTTCACAGCCGACCCGAAAGAACGGGGCGTTGTTGGCGACGCGGAAAGCGTGTTGCGTAGTTGGCTCGAGCTCCCCATTGCTGCTCAGGGAACCCTGCTTCGCCTGCAAGGCCTGATGGCCAGTAGCGAGTTCGTGGACACCCAAGTGGTCTCGGCGTGTGGCGCCGGAGAACTCTGGTACACCCAGATCCTGAGTGTGGAGGACGACGTAGCTGTCGAGACGGTCGAACCACTGCCGGATGAAGTCAGGGAAGCGGTAGCCCGGTGGGGTGGTATTTACGCCAGACGCATTGAGCGGATACTTGACGCCCCCAATGAACTGTCCACGGGCGAGAAAGCCAGAAGGGTGTTCGACCCGATTGAGCGAGAGGTGCTGGGTCTCACTCCGGAAGACGAGTGCGAGGTTTCGAGTGGCCTCCTCAAGTTGAGGCATCCTTGGAGCCACGGAGACGTCAAGCTGGACGAGGGCCTTCGAAGGCTGTCGGAACTTGTAAAGAGGGCCAGAGCCATTCTCAAGCTGAGGGTCTTGGAACACCTCGGCGTTGACTGGCGCGTCGTCGCGAGGTACAACAAGACGATTCAGTGGGAACTGGGTACCGACGAGCGGTGGCATTCATTGCCATATCCGGTCTACGCCGGCATGTCTGGGCTAGACGCGTCACTGCAGTATCTACGTTCGACGGGAGACCGAAAGACACTCGCGGAGATCACTGACGCCATTGTAGGCGGCGGATGGCAGACTCCCTCGAAGAAGCCCTCGTTCGTAGTCTCCGACCGCCTCACGAAGCACATGAAGGACGGAGGGCCGGTGGAAAGAACCAAGGTCCGAGGGAAGGTCTACTGGCGTTTCAAGCCGGCAGAGCCCGACTAGGGCGCTGGCCCTTCGAGGTGGAGCCAAGGATCCCGAAGCAGTGCCTGAAGCAAGACGCGGAGACTCAGCCACCTCTCGGCCTATCGAAGAGCACCCACACGGCGAAGGCCCGCCGATCCTTGACTCTGGTGCGCCGCACACCCTGGATAGCCACGATTGCGAGCTGCACATGCGCCAGAGCCTCGGTCTTGAGGATCTCCACATACGGGTCGTAGTCCGCCAACTCGCGCTTCTCCTGAAGCGTCACGAACTGCTCGGCGAACTTGAGGATCGAAGCGGGAAAACCCCTCGAGTCGCCCTTCAGTTGGTCGCAGCGATTCCGGACTTTGCCATGTTCCAGCCTTCTGTAGACATGGCGCCACGCCCGGGCGCTCCGCGGCACCTTGTCGGTGCCGACCAGCATGTCGGCACAGCAGATCGCGAGCCAGTGGAACAGCGCGTAGTAACTGGTACTGACGGACCTGCGAAGGTGCGCCTGAGTGCCACCCCTCACCGCGAGATCTGCTGCTGCTCTCAGAAGCTCCTCAGGCCGTAGCAGCGGCAACTTCATCCCACTCGGACTTCTCGATGTACGAGGGCAACAGGAACACGTCCCCAGCGTCTTCCTGCTCCCTCAGCTTCTTCTCCACGAACGTCATCAAGTCGAGAACTCCCTTGGCGAGTTCCCTAAGCCGCTCTTCTGTTGCGCCTCCGTCAAAAACGATCTCGACGCGATAGTACGGCTCGTCATCGAGATCCAGCTTCCGGGTGACCCGAATCGGGTCGAACACGAAGCTGCTGCCGAAGCGGTGCTTCAACTCCGCCGCCAGCAGTTCCTCGACCTTCTGAGCGAGTTCCTCCTGAAGGTTCGTCTGTCGGGCCATGGTGGTCTCCTCTCGGGTTGAGCCGGCCACACTTGGCGCCAGCCCGCGCCCACAGCGGCATTGGGAACGACGGCAACCGAGCCCACGACGGCTTCCGCGCGGTCGGTGGAGGGACCCGTCTCTCCCTTGTTCGCCGATAGCACCGGTCCAGGTGCCATCGGCGCAAGTGTAGCCGGAACACGTCCGAAGCCTGTACTTACTCCCTACCGGCCGGCCGGAAGGCCGGCGCACCGACACTCAGATTCCGGTGGCCCGCAACGTCAGCACCCGCGGAATCCCCGCGAGATCCGCGACCACCCACTCGACGTCGAAGCCGGCCCCTTCCGCCAGCTCGCGGACCGCCGCGAGTTGGCCCTTGCCGATCTCGAGCAGCAGCCTCTGCCCTTCGCGCAGAAAGTCGCCGGCGGCGAACAGGCGCCGGTAGAAGTCCAGGCCGTCGCCGGCGAACAGGGCCTCGGGCGGCTCGTGGTCGCGAACCTCCGGCATCAGGGACGGCCACTCGCCGACGTCGATGTAGGGCGGGTTGGACACGACGACGTCGAAGGCGCCCGGGCGAAGCGCCGACAGGAGGTCGGCGCGGACCAGGCGTACCCGGTCGGCGACGCCGTGCCTGCGGCAGTTCGCGGCCGCCACCGCCAGGGCGCCGGGCGAGAGGTCGGTCGCGACGATCCGGCTGTCCGGCCGCTCCAGCGCCAGCGTGACCGCGATGCAGCCGGAGCCGGTGCCCAGGTCGAGCACGAGGGCGCCGTCGTCGATGCAGTTCAGCGCCGCCTCCACCAGGTGCTCCGTCTCCGGCCGCGGAATCAGCACCCGCGGATCGACGGCGAAGCTGCGGCCATGGAACTCGCGCCGGCCGAGCAGATAGGCGACCGGGATCCGGTCCGCCCGGCGCCGGATCAACTGTCCGTAGCTCACCGCGGCGGGTTCGGGCACGTCGTCGTCGGCCCGCGCGTACAACTGCGCCTCCGAGAGCCTCAGCACCTCGCCGAGCAGCAGCGCGGCCTCCCGGCGCGGCTGCTCGACGGCGCCGGCCAGGTGCTCCTGGCCCACGTCCAGGAGATCGACGATGCGGGCCGCCCCCGGCGGGGGCTTCGCCGGAGGCACCGGACTCAGACCGGGTCGCCGTCGCCCGTCTGCCGCAGCCGCTCCGCCTCGAAGTGCTGCTGGAGCGGAACGATCAGCGGTTCGAGGTCGCCCTCGAGGATCGACGGCAGCTTGTGCACCGACAACCCGACGCGGTGGTCCGTGACGCGGTTCTGCGGGAAGTTGTAGGTGCGGATCTTCTCCGAGCGGTCCCCGCTGCCGACCATCCGCCGGCGTTCCTCGCCCATCTCGGCGCTCGCCTTCGCCTCCTCGATCTCGAGCAGGCGGCTCTTGAGCACCCGCATCGCCTTCGCCTTGTTCTTGATCTGGCTGCGCTCGTCCTGGCAGGTGACGACCAGGCCGGTCGGCTGGTGGGTCAACCGGACCGCCGAGTACGTCGTGTTGACGCCCTGGCCGCCGGGGCCGGAGGCGCAGTAGGTGTCCACGCGCAGGTCGGACGGCTCGATCTCGATCTCGATGTCCTCGGCCTCGGGCAGCACGGCGACCGTCACCGCCGACGTGTGGATGCGGCCGGAAGCCTCCGTCTCGGGCACCCGCTGCACGCGGTGCACGCCGGCCTCGTAGCGCAGCGTGGCGAAGGCGCCGCGGCCTTCGACGATCGCCGACACCTCCTTGATCCCCCGGATGCCGGACTCGGACAGGTCGAGGATGTCGACCTTCCAGCCGTGGTCGTCGGCGTAGCGGCTGTACATCCGAAACAGCTCGGCCGCGAACAGGCTCGCCTCGTCGCCGCCGGTACCGGCGCGGATCTCGAGCACCGCGTTGCGTTGCTCGTTCGGATCCTTCGGCGCGAGCTCTTCCTTCATCGTCTCTTCGATGGACGCGAGCGTCTCCTCCAGCAGGCCCTTCTCTTCGGCCGCCATCTCGTACATGTCGTCCCCGCGGTCGAGCTCGCCCAGCAGTTCCGCCGTCTGATCCAGCTCGTCCCGCGTCTTCTTGTACCGCTGATAGAGCTCGACGACCGGGTTCAGCTCCGCCAGCGCCCGGCTCGTGTCGCGAAAGAGACCGGGGTTGGCGAGCACGTCCGGATCGGCGAGCTTCGCCGTCAGCTCGTCGTACGTCTGCTCAATCTGTTGGAGTTTTTCGAGCATCGTCCTGTCCCCGCAACAGGCAACCCGGGGCAACTCTCGCTATCCTGACACGGAAGCGGCGCCCTGGCCGCCTGTCGGAATCACCAACGGCGTTCCCCGGTTTACGGATCTTATGGCCCTCCAGCTCTGGACGCTGCCGCTCCTGGCCCTGGCCGTCGCCCAGGATCCGCGCATCCAACTGGTCGAGTTCCAGGCCGCCGGTCAGGCCGAAACCGCACTCGACGAAACGAAGCGGCTTCGCGCCGAACAACCGGACCTCGGGGCCCGGCACGGCCTCTGCTACCTGGAGGGCCACCTGCTGGAGGAGCTGGATCAGCTCGAGACGGCGTCGGAGGCCTTCGCCACCTGCCTGACGGAGACGCCGGCGCTCGAGCCGTGGGCGCGCTACCGGCTGGCCGTGGGCCAGACGCGACTCGGTTACCCGGAGATCGCCGCCGGCGTCGCCGCCACCCTGCTCGGCGACCAGCCGCCGCGCGTGCTGGTGCAGTCGGCGGCCGAGCTGCTCGCCACCAGCCTCGACCGCGGCGGCGACTGCCGGCTCCTGCGCGGCATCCCGATGTCGCGCCTGCCGGCGCCGGAACGCCGCCTGCTGACCCTCAGCCAGGCGAAGTGCCGTCTCGCGGCCGGCGAACTCGACGAGGGGGCCGGCATCCTGATCGGGCTGCTCCGGGAGCGGGCCAACGACCTGGTCGCCTTCGAGGCGGCGGACCGCCTGCACCGGCTGCGGCCCGCCCTGGAGGACCGCCAGGAGGTCCTGCTGCTCGGCAACACCTTCCACGAACACGGCGTCTTCGACCGCTCGAACGAGCTCCTCGGCCAGATCGTCGTCGACCTGGAGGTGCAGTCGACCTCCGACTTCGAGATCCACTACCGGTGGGCGCGCAGCCACTTCCGGCAGGGCCGGCTGGAGGACGCCGCCCGCCACTACGAACTGCTGGCCGCCAACGTGGCCTCGCCGCGCCACTCCGGACAGGCGCTCTACCAGAAGGCGCGCTCCGAAGAGCTCTCCGGCGACTGGATAGCCGCGGCCGCGGACTACCGCCGCGCCTACCTGGCCGACCCCCAGGGCAACTTCTCCGTGGCGGCGCTGCTGGGCGCCCTGCGCCTGGAGTGGCGGCGCGGCCTCGAGGACGAAGCGCTCGATCTCTACTCCGTGCTGCTCCAGCTCCGGCACGACCGCGCGGTCTCGGCGCGGGCCAGCCTCTTCCTCGCCGCCTCCGACATCGTGCAGGGCCGCACGGACCGCGCCGGCGAGTGGCTGAACGACGCCATCCGGGCCAGCCGCAGCGTCGACTTCGAGGTCCGCTACTGGCGGGGCCGGCTGGACGAGGCCCGCGGCGCGCTCGACCGCGCCATCACGGGCTACGCCGACCTGCTGGCCGCGAACCTCTTCCACCCGCTGGCTCGCGAAGCGGAGAAGCGTCTCGCCGCCGAACCCCTGGAGACCTACGTGCGCGGCATCGCCGGCGAGTTCGCGCGATCGGAGGACCCGGCCCGGCTCTATCGCGCCTGGCTGCTCTACGGCCGGCAGGGCGACGAAGCGGAGGCCGCCCGCCAGACTCTCCAGGGCCGCCTGATCGCCGATCCGGCGGTGCGGGCCTTCTTCGGCCTCCGTGTCGTGCCGCCCGGCGAGTGGCCGCTGTGGGGCCACACCCCCTCGAACCCGCAGGAACTGCTGCTCGCCCTCGGCCTGTGGGGCGACGCGGCCGAGGTCGTGGACCGGCACTTCCCGATGGCCAACCCGAGGCTGGCCCTGACCGCGGCGGAGGGGCTCGCGGAGACCCGGCCGCGGCGCGCCCTCCTGATCGCCGAGATCCTGGCCCAGAGGGCGCCGCGCCGCGTGCCGGAGCCCCTCTACCCGCTGACCATGCGCCGGGCGCTCTACCCCGACGCCTACGGCGACCTGATCGCCGCCGCCGCCGCGCGCCGCGACCTCGACCCCTTCCTGATCGCCGGGATCATGCGCCAGGAGAGCCGCTTCGACCACCAGGCGGTGTCGGCGGCCTCGGCGCGGGGTCTGATGCAGTTCGTCTACCCCACGGCGGCCCGGCTTGCCGCGAACGCCGGCCGGCCACTCTCGACGCCCCGCGAACTCGAGAACCCGGCGCTCGCTGTCGAACTCGGCGCCTCCTACCTGGCCGAGCTCCGCGCGCTGTTCGGCAACGAGCAGCACGTCATCCTGGCCGCCTACAACGCCGGCGAGGCCCAGGCCGCGCTCTGGCAGCGCCACTGCTACACCAGCGGCGCCGACGAGTACTTCACCAAGGTCGGCTTCCGCGAGACCCGGAACTACCTGGAGCGCGTCCTGTACAACGTGGCGCAGTACCACGACCTCTACGAACAGGGTCCGGACCGCCTGTGAGCGGCGACGAGCCGGCGTCGGTCGCCGGCCGGCTGCGCATCGTCGCCACGCCGATCGGCAACCTGGCGGATCTCTCGCCGCGCGCCCGCGAGGCGCTGCTCTCCGCCGACCTGATCGCCTGCGAGGACACCCGCCGCACCGGCCGGTTGTTCCAGAGCCTCGGAGCGAGCGGCAAGGACCGGCGGCCGCCACTGCTGCCGCTCCACGATCACAACGAGGACCGGCAGATCGGCCGCGTGCTCGAGCGGCTCGAGCAGGGAGACGCCGTGGCGCTGGTCTCCGACGCCGGCACCCCGCTCGTCTCCGACCCGGGCTTCCGGCTCGCCCGCGCCGCCGTGGCGAAGAACATCGCCGTCGAGGCGCTGCCCGGTCCGTCGGCGATCCTGGCCGCGCTCGTCGTCTCCGGCCTGCCGCCCTATCCCTTCACCTTCCTCGGCTTCCCGCCGCCTAAACAGGGGAAGCGCCGGCGCTTCTTCGAGGCCCACGCGGAACTCGCGCACACCGTCGTCTTCTTCGAGTCGCCGCAGCGCGCCGCCGCTTCGCTCGCGGACGCCGCGGCCGTCTTCGGCGAGGCGCGCCAGGCGGCCGTGGCCCGCGAACTGACGAAGCTGCACGAGGAGGTCCTGCGCGGCTCGCTGGCCGAGGTCGCCGCCCAGGTCGCGGAGCGCGGCAAGCTGCGGGGAGAGGTGACGGTCGTGGTCGCGGGGAGGTAGTCGTCGGCTGACGACTACCGCAGCGCCCTTTCGATCCAGCAGCCGCCCAGCACCTGGGTGCCGCGGTAGAACACGGCCGCCTGGCCGGGCGCCACGCCGGCCTGGGGTTCGCTGAACTCGACGCGGCAGGAAGCGTCCCGGCCGTTCTCGACCGTCGCCGCGACGCCGGGATGACGCGACCGGATGCGGACCTGCATCCCGACACCGTCGCCGGGCGGCTCGCCGGCGATCCAGTGCAGGCCGCGACCGACCAGGCCGGGCGCCAGCAGCTCGTCGCGGTCGCCGACGACGACGCGGTTCGCTTCCGGCTGCACGTCGAGCACGTAGAGCCGGCGGCCGGCGGCGACCCCCAGACCGCGCCGCTGCCCGACCGTGTAGCGGTAGGTCGGCGCTCCTTCCCCCAGCTCCTCGCCGCCGGCCGTCGTCACCCGGGCGGGCACCCGCGGCAGCTCCGGCCGCTCGTCCTCGATGAACTCCTGCACGCCCCGGTCGACGAAGCAGATCTCCATGCTCTCGCCCTTCTCGGCGACAGCCAGACCGGCCTCGCGGGCCAGCTCGCGTACTTCCGTCTTCGTCAGCTCGCCCAACGGGAACACGGCGCGGGCGAGCTGCTCCTGAGTCAGCTCGAACAGAAAGTAGCTCTGATCCTTCGACTCGTCGATGGCGGTGTGCAGCTCGTACAGCCCGTCGCCGCCCCGGCGGACGCGGGCATAGTGGCCGGTGGCGATGCGCCCCGCGCCGAGCCGTCGGGCCCGCTCCCAGAAGGCCTCGAACTTGATCTCCGTGTTGCAGGAGATGCAGGGACTGGGGGTGCGACCGCCGACGTAGCTGTCGACGAAGGGGTCGACGACGTGCCGGCGAAACTCGCCATCCATGCGCAGCGTGTAGTGCGGGAGGCCGATCTGCTCGGCGACCCGGCGGGCGTCGCCGAGATCGAGCGAGCCGCAGCAGCGCCCGTGACGAACCTGCTCCGAGCGGTCCCAGAGCAGCATGGAGAGTCCGACGACCGGCGCCCCCTGCCGTTCCAGGAGGAGCGCCGCCACGGACGAGTCGAGGCCGCCGCTCATGGCAACGGCGGTGGACGTCATCGCGCCGCCACCGGTTCGGCGGAAAGCGCCCGCAGCGCCTCGACCTCGCGCGCCAGCACGGGCAGGAAGCGGTCGATCTCGGCCTCGTCGTTCGACGTTCCCAGGCTGATCCGGACAGACGCGATCGCCTCCTCCGGCGACACTCCCATCGCCAGCAGGGTCCGGCTCGGTTCGACCACGCCGGAGGCGCACGCGGCCCCGGTCGACACCGCGAAGCCGGCCAGATCGAGGCGGACGACCAGCTCCTCGCCGACCAACCCCGGAAACGCGACATGAGTCGTGTGCGGCAGCCGGGGCGATGACGCGCAATGGAGACGGGCGTCGGAGATGCCGTCCAACCCGGCCTCCAGGCCGTCGCGCAGGCGGCTCAGGCGCTCGATCCGGTGGTCAAGTTCGCTTGACGCCAGAGCGGCACAGGCCCCGAAGCCGACCAGAGCCGCCACGTTCTCCGTGCCGGCGCGCCGCTGCCGCTCCTGGCCGCCCCCGAGGATCAGCGGTTCGAAACCGGCGCCCGCGCGGACCCGCAGCGCCGCGGCCCCGACCGGACCGTTGAACTTGTGCGCCGCCACGACCAGGTAGTCGGCGCCGAGGGAGGTCACGTCGACCGCGTGCTTGCCCGCCGCCTGCACCGCGTCGCAGAGCAGCGGCACGCCGCGCTCCCGGCAGGCGTCCGCCGCCTCCGCCACCGGCTGCAGCGTGCCGAGCTCGTTGTTCGCCAGCATCAGGCAGGCGAGGCGGGTGTCGGGACGCAGGGCGTCCGCCACCGCGGCCGCCTCGACCACGCCGTCCGCCCCCGGCCGGAGCCGGGTCACCTCGACGCCCGAGTTCTCGAGCCGCTCCGCCGCGCGCTGGATCGACGGGTGCTCCAGCTCCGTGATGACCAGGTGCCCGCCGGCGCCGTCCTCGAAGACGGACAGGAGCACCGCGTTGTTCGCCTCCGTCCCCGATGCCATGAACGCGACCTCCGGCGCAGCCGCCCCGATCAGCTCCGCGACCTGTTCGCGCGCCTGCTCCACCGCCGCCCGCGCCGCCCGCCCGAAGGAGTGGACCGAGGACGGATTGCCGTGCCGGCCGCCCAGCCAGGGCAGCATCGCCTCGGCGACCCGTGGATCCAGCGGGGTCGTCGCGTTGTGGTCGAGGTAGACGGGCGCGTCGGGCATGGCGGCCCGATTCTACGGCTGTGGACGGGCTTCGCCCGGCGTTTGCTGGCCGCCTGCGGCGGCAGCGGGTCAGAAGACCCGCGCACCCAGCGGACGTGCACCCGGCGATACTCTTGATGATCACGCTACCGCGCCTCAAACGAGGAACCTCCGTTGCCTGAACGACCCGCACGCCGAGCCCTCGCCCTCGCCCTGGCCGCGGGGATGCTCCTGCCCGCCGTCGTTTCCGCAGCCGCCCAGGAACAACGCAACGAGACCCGCAAGGAACGCCGCGAGCGCCGGGCCGCCCTCGCCGCGGCCGAAGAGGCGCTGCCCCTCGAGTTCAGGGAGTTCCTCTCCAACGTCCACTTTCTGATCTCCGACGCCGAGCGCGAGGCGTTCCTCGAAGTCAGCCAGGACTACCAGCGGCGGGCCTGGATCGAGCGCTTCTGGCGGATCCGCGACCCGTATCCGGACACCCCCCGCAACGAACTCCGGGCTCGCTGGGAAGAGCGGCTGCTCTACGTGGAACGGGAGTTCGAGGGTCCCCGATCCGACCGCGCGCGGATGCTGCTGCTGAACGGGGAGCCGTCCGGGCGCATCAGGTTCCAGTGCACGATGGTGACCTGGCCGATCGAGATCTGGTTCTACAGCCACAGCGACCGGGTGGGCCACGAGTTCTTCCTGCTCTTCTACCGGCGCGGCAACCAGCAGCACTACGAGCTCTGGCACCCTTCGGACGGTATCGAGCGCCTGCTCGACTTCGGGGTCAGCGCCCAGGCGGCGTTCGGTGACATCCAGAGTTGCAGGGACGGCGAGGTCGCCGCGGCCGCGATCAACTGGCTGACGCGCAGCAACGGCCTGGAGTTCGCCACCCTGATCTCGCGGCTGGAGGCGGCACCCGAAGCACCGTCGGCGGAGTGGACGCTGACCTTCGAGGCCTACACGACCGACGTTCCGCTCGACGCCGAGCCGCTGGAGGCGACGCTCGACGTGCGCTTCCCGGCCCGCTACCAGGCGCGGACCGTGGTCGAGGCGCTGGTCGAGGTCGATCCGGCCTCGGCGCAGCGCGACACGCTCGGCGGCCAGTCGAGCTACAACTTCTTTCTGACCGGCGAGGTGCTGCGCGGCGAGGACCTGTTCGAGAACTTCCGCTACAAGTTCGACCTGCCCCAGGGGGCCGGCGGCGACGCCGCGCCGGGCGGCGGTGACGGCGAACCGCCCATCCTGCTCTCCTTCGAGCGCCGGCTGCGACCGGGCGACTACCGCCTCGTGCTGAAGATCGAGGACCTGAACGGCGGCCGCTTCGCCCGCCTGGAGCAGCCGCTCGAGGTGCCGGCGCTCGAAGCGCACACCGCGCGCCAGCTCGACCCGGCGGTGCAGAAGATCATCGACCGGGCGGAAGCGGTGCTCACCAGCGACGTGCCGACCGTGCAGCTCGTCGAGCCGGCCGGCGAACTCCAGACGGGCCTCGTCCGCTTCGACACGCTCGCTACCGGCGACATCGCCGAGATGCGCTTCTGGCTCGACGGCGGCGAAGTCGCCCGCAAGCGGCGGGCGCCCTTCTCGGTCGAGCTCGACCTCGGCTCGACGCCCCGGGTCCACGTCCTGCGCGCCACCGCGCACGACGGCGACGGTTCCGAGATCGCTTCCGACGAGATCTCGCTCAACGCCGGCCGCAACCGCTTCGCGCTCCGCTTCTCCGAGCCCCGCGAGGGCGTCCGCTACGACGACGAGGTCCACGTCGAGATCGACCTCCAGGTGCCGGACGGCAGCCTCGTGGAGCGCCTCGAGCTCCACCTGAACGACGAGCCGGTCGCCACCCTGTACCAGGAGCCCTGGAGTCAACTCGTCGAACTCCCGCCCGGCGACGCGATCACCTACCTGCGCGCCGCCGCCTACCTCGTCGACGGCAACTCGACCGACGCCGTCGTCTACGTGAACGCGCCCGACTACCTGGAGATCGTCGACATCCAGTACGTCGAGCTCTACGCCACCGCGCTCCACCGCTCGGGCCGGCCGTACGACGAGCTGCGCGCCGACCAGGTGCGGATCCTCGAGGACGGGGCGCCGCAGGAGATCCTCCGCTTCCAGCGGGTGACCGACCTGCCCGTGCACGTCCAGGTCATGCTCGACGTCTCCGCCTCCATGGTCGACCGTCTCGGCGTCGCCCGCGAGGCCGCGCTCGACCTGTTCCAGACGGAGATCACGCCCCGCGACCGGGCGGCGCTCGTCACGTTCAACGACCACCCGTACCTGGCCTCGGACTTCACGAACGACACGGGCGCCCTGGCCGGCTCGCTGGCCGGGCTCAAGGCCGAGCGCGGCACCGCGCTCTACGACGCGATCGTCTTCGGCCTCTACTACCTGAACGGCATCAAGGGCCAGCGCGCGCTGCTGCTGCTCTCGGACGGCAAGGACGAGAGCAGCCGCTTCAGCTTCGACCAGGCGCTCGAGTACGCCCAGCGCTCCGGCGTCGCCGTCTACGCGATCGGCCTCGGCAAGCAGTCCGGGCCGGCCCGGCGCGCCCTCTCCCGGCTCGCCAACCAGACCGGCGGCCGCGCCTTCTTCATCGCCGAAGTCGCCGAACTCGCCGGCGTCTACGGCCGCATCCTCGGCGAGCTGCGCTCCCGCTACCTGATCACCTACCAGTCGACGAACACCAGCGGCAACCGCCGCTTCCGGGAGATCGAGGCCGACGCCACGGTGCCGGGCGTCTCGATCCGGACGTTGAAGGGGTACTACCCGTGAGGTGGGGAGTGTCGGTGGTGTCGGTGCGTTTGTCGGTGCGCCGGCCTTCTGGCCGGCAAAAATGCGATGCCGCGAAGCGGCGAGCCCGTGTCCTTCTCCTCCTCCTACTCACAACTACTGCCACAGCAGCCCAGGCCCCCCTCGACCGCCGCCACGCCGACTTCCTCGACACCGTCGACCCGATCCTCTCCGACACGGAGCGCCGCGTCTTCGGCGAACTCCGGCACGCCTACCAGCGCGACGCCTTCGTGCAGCGCTTCTGGGCCGTCCGCGACCCCTATCCGGAGACGCCGCAGAACGAGTTCCGGGAGCGCTTCGAGCAGACGGTCGAAACCGCCGTGGAGCGCTTCGGCGACGCCCGGGACGACCGCTTCGAGTCGCTCCTGCTGCACGGCGAGCCGCTACGCACCTTCCGCACCACGTGCGACCTGCTGCGCACCCTCGAGGTCTGGCACTACCCGCACAGCCCGGCCGTGCGCGGCGAGTTCTACCTCATCTTCCTCCGCCAGGGCGGCGGCTTCCGTCTGTGGAAGGCCTCCGACGGCTTCTCCTCGCTGCTGGCCTTCGCCACGGTTTCGACCGACCGGGACGCCCAGCTCCGGGAGATCAACCGCCGGTGCTCGCGCGGCGGCGACCTGCTGAGCGCGTTCGGTCTGGCGCTCGACTGGCAGGCGATGGGCGCCGAGGCGCCCGAACCCGGCCGGGCCAACGACGAGTGGGCGCTCGCCTTCCTCGACCGCAGCACGGCAACGCCCGACGGCGCGGAAGCGCTGCCGGCCGAGATCACGCTCCGCTACCCGGGCCGCCGCGGCAGCCGCACCGTGGTGCAGGCGATCGTCGGGATCGACCCGGCGCACCTGCCGGAACCGGGAGACGAAGCGCGGCGCTTCGTGCTCGACGGCGAGGTGCTGCGCCGGGGCGAGCTGTTCGAGAGCTTCCGCTACCGCTTCGAGCCGCGGGCGCGGGCGGTCGGCGGTGAGGAGGCGTCGATCCCGCTGGTCACGCAGCGTTACCTGCGGCCGGGTCCCTACCGGCTGGTGGTGAAGGTGCGGGAGCTGGAGGCGGACCGGTTCTTCGGGGGCAGTGCGGAGATCGAGGTGCCGCTGGTAGCGAGAGGTGACGCCGAAGACCTCCACTGGGTGCGCGGGTCTTCTGACCCGCCACCGGCCGGAGACGCGGAGCGGCGCAGGCCGGAGAAAGCAGCCGCCGGCGAAGCCGGCGACGTTTCTCCGCCGCCTGCGGCGGCAGCGGGTCAGAAGACCCGCGCACCCAGTGGGGCCGATCCCGTCATCCCCGACTGGCTCGCCGAAGCGAACTCCGTCAGTCCCCGCTTCGTCGACTCGCCGGACGAGCACACCGTCCGCATCCACGCGCTGCCGGAGCGCCTGATCACCGGCCGGGTCCGCATCGGCGCCGACGCCGACGGGCCGGACATCCACCACCTGGCCTTCTCGCTCGACGGCCGCGAACTGATCAGCAAGCGGCGGCCGCCCTACCAGGTCGAGATCGACGTCGGCGCCGCGCCCCGGGCCCACTCACTGCGGGTCGACGCCTACGACGGGCAGGGCGGCCTTCTGGCCACGGACGAGGTGACGCTCAACTCGGGGCCGCACCGGTTCACGGTCCGCCTGACCTCGCCGCAGCGCGGCGCCACCCACACCAGCAGCGTGCGCGCGGTGGCCGAGGTGGAAGCGCCCCGCCACGAGCGGCTCGACCGGGTCGAGTTCTTCCTGAACGACACCCGCACCGCCACGCTCTACCAGGCGCCGTTCGAGCAGCCGATCGGGATCGATCCGGCCGAGCCTCTCTCCTACGTTCGCGCGGTGGCCTACCTCGAGACCGGAGCCTGGGCCGAGGACCTCGTCTTCGTCAATTCGCGCAACCTGGTCGAGGAGGTCGAGGTCGCCCTGGTCGAGCTCTACACGTCCGTCACCGACCGCTCGGGCACGTTCGTCTCCGGGCTGGTCGAGTCCGACTTCGAGGTCTTCGTCGACGGAGAGCGCCAGGTCCTGCAGCGGTTCGACAACGCCGCCAACCAGCCCATCCACGCCGGCATCCTGTTCGACACCTCGATGTCGATGGACCAGCGGCTCGAGGCGGCGGAGGAGGCGGCGCTCCACTTCTTCGAACTCGTCCTCGGGCCGCACGATCGCGCCTGCCTGATCACCTTCAACGACCGGCCCGAACTGGCCGTCGGCTTCACCGGCTCGAAGGAGGCGTTGGCCGGCGGCCTCGCCGACCTCGTCGCGGAGGGCGAGACCGCGCTCTACGACAGCATCCTCTACTCCCTCTACTACTTCGGCGGACTGCGCGGCAAACGGGCGCTGATCCTGCTCACCGACGGCGGCGACTCCAGCAGCGAGTACCGCTTCGACGACGTGCTGGAGTTCGCGCGCCGCTCCCAGGTGGCGATCTACAGCATCGGCATCGACATCGGCCAGCGCGAGCTGCTGTTCCGCGGCCGGCTGCAGCAGCTCTGCAACGAGACCGGCGGCCGCTGCTTCTTCATTACCGGGGCGTCCGAGCTGCCGCGGGTCTACAAGCGGATCGAGACCGAGGTCCGCTCCCAGTACGTGCTCGTCTTCGAGTCGCCCGAGGGCGAGGGCAACACCTTCCGCAAGGTCGAGGTCAAGCTGAAGAACCCCCGCGCTCTCGGCAGAAGGGGCGTCAAGGTGCAGCACATCCCGGGCTACTTCCAGTGAGCGCTCCCACTGTCGGTGCGCCGGCCTTCTGGCCGGCAGACGCGGCGAGGCCGCGAAGCGGCGAGCCCGAAGGCCGTCTAGTCCTCGCCTCCGCCTCGCCCCGTCGACGCGAACTCCTCGAGTCCCTCGACATCGACTTCACCGTCCGCCCCGCGACGATCGACGAGACGCCGCACCCCGGCGAACGGCCCCGCGACCTCGTCCGCCGGCTCGCCCGGGAGAAGGCCGAAGCCGCCGCCAGCGACGGCGAGTGGGTGCTCGCCGCCGACACCATCGTCGTCAAAGACGGCGCCATCCTCGGCAAGCCCGCCGACCGCGACGAGGCCCGCACGATGCTCGAACGTCTCCAGGGCCGCTGGCACCTGGTGCTCACCGGCACGGCGCTCCGCCCGCCCGCCGGCGACACCCTCCACGCGGTCGAGAGCACCCGCGTCCTGTTCGCCGAACTGACCCCCGAGCAGATCGACTGGTACGCGGCCACTGGCGAACCCGACGACAAGGCCGGCGCCTACGCCGTCCAGGGCCTCGGCAGTCTCTTCATCCTCGAGATCGACGGCAACTACAGCAACGTCGTCGGCCTGCCCCTGCCGACCGTGCGGCAACTGTTCGAAGGCGCCGGCAGCGATGTGAGGGCGTTCAGAACGGGTCGGACGGCGGATCGTCAGCGCAACTGAAGGCCCGCGGGTCGGTGATCGCCGACACCCAGGAGAAGCCGGGTTCGCTGCTGGGGTTGGCGCGGGCGGCCGTCCAGCGCGTGCCGCGGCCGTTGTCGGGCGGCCAGACCGTCACCCGGTACACCACGTCCGTTGCCGGAGCCGAGAAGACCCACCAGTTCTCGTTGATCTCGCAGCCGTTGAGCACCTTCACGAGCACTTCGGCGTTGCTCGGCTCGAAGAAGTAGAAGACGGCGCTGTCGTCACTCAGATTCGCCTGACGCATCGCCTGGCGCCAACGACCGAGGCTGTCCTGGTGTTCGACGCCGATCGTGAACCCGTTGCTGAGACAGGCCCGTTCCAGCGGGCAGTTCGAGCCGCCCCGGTCGATCGGCGGAGGCTCGTTGCGGTTCCGCTCCAGCACGAACTGAATCGACCAGGTCGCGGCGGCGGTCGGGCTGACCTCGTGCCAGCCGGCACAGATTCCCGGCGAGTAGATCCCGACCGAGAGACTCTCCTCCTCGGCGGATGCCGAGAGCGCCATGGTTGCGTTGCCGTCGCACTCGTCCCCGACGGATTGAAGCTGGAAGGCAGCCTCGTCGTCCGTCCCGGACTCGAAGGTGACGGTGTAGAGCCACGTCCCCTCGGTGAGCGCGTGCGGCAGGTCGACGGCATCGTCGCCCCTGCCTCGTACGGTGAAATCGGTGGGCGTCGCTCCCGCGGACTGAGCGACGAGACACAGCAGGACGGCGACCAGGGGGCAGGCCTTCTTCATCGGGGTGGTCTTCTCCTTGTTCCAGACGCAGCCCCCGACCGGGCCGCGGGTCGAAGCCGGCAGGGTAGCGCCCCGGCGAGCGGGGCGTCAACTCGTTTTGCGGAAGCCCGCGCCTACTCGACCGGGAGCGGTCCGAGGTCCGGTACGAGCTCCTGGCCCGCCGACGACGCGGACGGCGCATCGCCGCAGACCACCTGGAACTCCTGGAACAGATCGTCCGGCAGAGCCGGGGTAGCGCCCGTGAGAACCGAGGCGGTCACCCGGACGGTCTGGGGCGAGCCCCTCTCCGCGCTCGTCGACGCGCAACGGGCAGCGTCGTCCGCCACCTCGACCGTCCACGAGAAGCTGAGTTCAGCGGCCGGGCAGTCCTCCGGATTCACCGCGTCGGAGCTGGATCCGTCGACCGTCACGCCGCCGGGAAGAGTCAGGACCGTCATGTCCCTCATCCCGCCGGTCAATTCGATCTCGGCTTCCGGCATGCAGCCGGTGGTCACGAGATGACCCGTCCCGATGGCGAGAGTCGCCCCCACGGATACCGGCAAGCCCCCACTCGCAGGCCGCACGACCGGACCGGCGAGAGGATCGTCCTCCGCGTCCGCGAACATGAGCTCCCAATCGGCCGGCACTCCCAGGCCGCAGTCTTCGTCCGTCGCTTCCTCGTCCAGGAACTCTCCCGAACAGGGCGCCGGGGGCAGGACGGCCGTCGGGTGCGGGAGTACGTCGAAGAGCCGGTTCCCGTCGTCCGTGAACAGGGTTGCGCCGCCGGAACCGCGGCCGGCCGCGTCGACCGTGACGTCGTGGCGATCGGCCTGAATGCCACCGATGTTCGGCTCCAACGGCAACTGCCGCGGCGCCTGGGCCAGCAGGTCCATGCGGATGAGCGGCGCCGCCGCGGCGGCCACGTCGTCTCCGATCGGGCGAAACACCCAGTACCAGCCGCCGTCCTCGACGTTGTGCACCCGCAGATCGACCGGATCGACGGCCGTATCGGACTCGCAGTCGATCAGAGCCGCGACGAGTCCGGTGGCCGCGTCCGGCGTCGGCATCTCCATCGTCGTACGGTTGCCGCACGTGAAGGTGTAGGTCACGTCGTCCCAACCGTCCCCCGCCGCGTTTCTCATGGCCTGAGCCACGAAGCCGCCGCCATGTCCGTTGCGCCGGGGATTCGAGTCGGTCAGCCCCCGGAGATCGGCGAACCAGGGCGCCGCGTGGAGCTCATTCGCAGGTTCCTGCAACTGAGCCGCGGCGGGTTCGGGCGAGTACGCCAGGGCAAGGCAGCCCACGGCCAATGCGACAACGTTTCGGCGGTTCTTCACGATTCCAACCTCTTTCGACTGCGGCCTGAACGAAGGTGAGGCCCGGCTACGCGCCGAACTTGGCCAGTCTAGCGGAGTGAGCGAGCAGCAACCCCATCAACTCGCTCGACGGGATCGTGCCGATCGCGCCGCGGATCGCCTCGACTTCGGTGAACCGGGAGCACTCGTCGACGAAGCAGTTCTCCGAGCGCAGGAGCAGGGGCACGGGGTGCCAGCTATGGGCCTTCATCGGCGCCGGCGTGGAGTGGTCGCCGGTGATCGCCAGCACGTCCGGACCCAGGTCGAGGAGCCGGGGCAACAGGGCGTCGACGGCTTCGATCACGCCGACCTTGGCCTGGAGATCGCCGTCCTCGCCGGCCATGTCCGTGCCCTTGACGTGGAGGAAGAAGTAGTCGAAGTCGGACCAGCGTTCCTCCAGCCGGTCGAGCACTTCGCCGAAGCTCTTGCCGCAGTCGACGACCTCCATGCCGCAGACCTTCGCGACGCCGCGGTAGAGCGGGTAGCCGGCCAGCGCCGCCGCCCGCAGGCGGTGGAGCTCGCCGACGCCGGGCAGCGCCGGCAGCTTCGAGAAGCCGCGAAGCAGGAAGGTGTTCGCCCGCTCCTCGTCCCGGAGCTCCGCCTGGAGCGCGGCGACCGCCGGGGCGATCCGGTCGGCGGTCCGCCGTGCCGACTCGCCAGCGCCGGCGGCGGCCTGGACCGGCAGCGCGGCCACGCCGAGGCGCTGCGGGTCCGTGTCCACCAGACCCGGATCGAGCGCGGGCGTCCCATCGGCGGCCCGGAACAGGAGGACGAACCGGTAGGCCTCGCCGGGATGGACCTCGACCTCGATGCCGTCGCCAAGCGCGTCGCCGGCCGCCTCGATCCTGCGCGCGAGCCGGGCGCAGATCCGCTCCCCCTCCGCCGACGGAATCCGCCCGGCCCGCCGGTCCAGCAGCAGGCCCGCCCCGTCAACGGTGGCGAAGTTGCACCGGGCCACGACCGCGTCGGGCGGCACGTCCAGCCCGAGGCCCAGCGCCTCCAGCACGCCCCGGCCGATGTCCGTTTCCGGCGAGGTCGGCTCGTAGCCGAACAGAGCGAGGTGGCCCGGTCCGCTGCCCGGCGTGATGCCGGCGCCGACCGGCACCAGCCGGCCCAGCGCCGAGCGCGCCGCGAGGTTGTCGAGGTTGGGCGTCCGCGCCTCGTCCAGGGCGGTCCGCGGCTGGGCGTCCGTGCGCAGGTCGCCGACGCCGTCGAGCACGAGCAGGACGATCCGGCGCTCGCTCCGTTGCGCCAGCCGTGTCAAAAGCTCTTGCCGCCCCATGGCAGCCCCGGTCACGCGACGAAGTACGCCGACGCGCGGATCTGCAGCCGCGCCCGCGGTTGGAAGCCGCCGCCATGCAGCCGGAACGCCGAATCTCCCGACAGCACCGGCAGGACGATCCAGCCGTCGAAGCTCTCGCCCCGGTTGTAGGGCGAGACGACAGGCTCGAGTTCAGCCAGCCGCGTCCAGTGGCCGTTCTCCGAGAAGTTCGCGCGCAACTCCAGGTAGGCCTTGTCGAGATCGATGTTCTTCCCTTCCCGCGGGTGCCACACCGAAACGACGAAGCGCATCTCGTCGTAGCGCCGCGTGTCCACGCGCTCGCCGTCCAGGTGCTTGAGCGCATAGACGAACGCGCCCTTGCTGTCCGTGGCAAAGATCTCCGGCGTGGCCCCGAAGGTCACGTGGAGCGGCTGGGTGTTCTGGCTCAATCAGCGGAAACCGCGACGCAGCTCGTTGCGGAACGTCTGGAAGTTCTTCTCGCCGTGGAGGCAGACGACGACGCGCTCCAGCTTCGTGCCGCCCTGGAGGTACCGGTGCACCTCGGTGAGCAGGATGCGGGCGCAGCGGTCGACGGGATAGCCGAAGATGCCGGTGGAGATCGCGGGGATCGCGATCGTGCGCTGGCCGTTGCGGTCGGCCAGGGCCAGCGACGCGCGGACGGCGGCGGCGAGCTTGCGGTCTTCGTCGCCCTCGCCCATCTTCGGGCCGACCGCGTGGATCACCTGCCTGGCCTTCAGCGTGCCCGCGCCGGTCATCACCGCGGTGCCGACCGGCGTGCCGCCGATCCGGTTGCACTCGTCCTGGATGGAGGTGCCGCCCTTCTCGCGCACGGCGCCGGCGACGCCGCCGCCGAGCTGCAGCTCCGCGTTCGCCGGATTGACGATCGCGTCGACTTCCAGCTCCGTGATGTCGCCCTCGATCAGCTCGAGCAGCGTGTCGTTCATCCTGACGGCCACTACCTGATCTCCAAACGCCAAAGCTCGGACAAGTCGCGGGATTGTATCGCAGTCAGAAGAGATCCCCGTCGCCCCTGGCGTAGTAGCCCGCCTCCCGCACGCGTTCGACGGCGTCCCCGAAGACGAAGGGCACCATGATGGCCACGAGACCCTGGGGGTCGGGACGCCGGACGAAACCGAGCCTGTCAAGTTCTCTTGACCACCAGGCCGGCCGTTCGGTGAACCAGCCGGCCAGCGGCAGGTCGGGGTCCCGGATCCCGGCGACCAGGGCCCGCAGCGCCGAACGCTCCGCCGGATCGATCAGGGCGTCACCCCACTCCACGCGGTCCGGCAGGCGCTTCGCGGCCGCCCAACCCGCCAGGCGCCCGCGGCGATAGGCGGCGACCAGCTCCAGGCCCTCGTCGGGACAGTCGAGGTAGCGCCAGCGCAGGTACTCGGCCGAGCGCTCGACGAGCAGTCCGTAGCGCTCGGCGACCCGCTCGAACAGGTCGTCGAACCCGGCGTCGACCTCCGACCGCTCCGCGATCCGCCGCAGCTCGTAGCGGCGCCCGAAGCGCCTGCGGCCGCCGAGCGGCGCCTCCTTCGGCAGCTCGCGACAGGGAGCGTCCTCGACCACGTGAGCGCCCACGTAGCGGGTGGAGAACTTCGTGATGTTGCCCGTGTTGAAGCCGTAGTTGAACGCGACCCGACCGTTGCACTGCGTCAGGTAGAAGTGCCGCGAGGTCCGAGCGAGAATGCTGGTCGGCCCGCGGCCCACGCCGCGGGCGCCGCGACGGGTCATCGTGTCGCCGACCTGGTGGCCGACCGCGGGCACCGCCGGCGGCAGACCACGCCAGCGGACCGGGTACGCGCAGTACTGGCAGACGAGCTCGCCGTCCGCGGCGAAGGCGAGCGAGATCCGCGGGCCGCCGCGCGGGTTGTCCAGGTACCTCCACCGCCAGCGCTGCAGGCTGAGATCCTCCCCGAAACAGTCCCGGAACAGCTCGAGAATCGCCACTTCGTCGCCGGGGCGGTAGCCGCGAATGCGATAGCCGTCCCGCCGCGCGCGGATGACGCGAAAGGCTGGCGGCTCCTCGCCGGCGGACCGCTCGCGGAGCGGGCGGAAGCCGGCCTCGAGCAGGTCGACGATCAGCCGGTCGTAGCCGTCGGCTTTGGCAACGTAGCCGATCACCACTTCGTCCGGGAGGTCCTCGGCGTCGCCGATCGACTGCGGCCCGACGACGAGGCGCGTTCCCTCCGGCGGCAACGCCGAGACGTCACCCCGCGGCAAGACGCCGGCGATCGCACGGTCCAGGTCGGCCTCCGGCGCCGAGCCGGCGCGCAGCCGCTCCAGGGAACGATTCCACGCCGTCTCCGCGTTCACGCCGAGATGCTACTTGCCAGAGCAGCGACGACGTTGCTCTGGAGACGGCGTCGCTCCTGGGAAACGACGTTGCTCTGGGTGCGCGGGTCTTCTGACCCGCCTCTGGGCGAAGCCGCGGAGCGGCGCAGCCCAGAGAGAGTGGTGGGGGGGGGGGG
>JAPPFP010000010.1 GCA_028877275.1 Acidobacteriota bacterium | reverse complement strand
GCCCTCGGCCGCCCGGGCCGCCGCCACGTCCGCCGCGCCCACCTGGACCGCCGCGGCCGCCCCGGCCACCAGGGCCTCTGCGGTCGCGGCCACGGTCGCCGCCGACCGGAGCCGGAACGCCCATGCCCTCGTAGTCCTTCGGGTCGAAGTCGGGGTCGTCCATGATGACCGCCTTGCGGGAGAGGCGGACCTTGCCGGAGGGGTCGATGTCGATCACCTTGACCGTCATCTCGTCGCCCTCGGTGACCAGGTCGCCGATCTCGCCGACGCGGTAGGGCGCCAGTTCGCTGATGTGGACGAGGCCGTCCGTGCCGGGAAGGATCTCGACGAACGCGCCGAACGGTTCGACCCGGCGGACCTGGCCGGTGTAGACCTTGTCGACCTCGGGCACCTCGGTGAGCCGCTCGATCATCGCGATCGCGCGGTCCGCCGCGGTGGAGTTGGGCGAGGCGACAACGACGCGGCCGTCGTCCTCGATGTCGACCTGGCAGCCGGTCTCCTCCGTGATGCCCCGGATCGTCTTGCCGCCCGGGCCGATCACGTCGCGGATCCGGTCGCGGGCGACCATCATCACGTGCAGGCGCGGAGCGTACTCGGACATCTCCTCGCGCGGCTCCTCGATCTCGGAGGCCATGTGGTCGAGGATGTGCAGCCGGCCCGCCCGTGCCTGGGTCAGGGCCTGGCCCATGATCTCCCGGGTAACGCCGGTGATCTTGATGTCCATCTGCAGCGCCGTGATCCCGCCGCGGGTTCCGGCGACCTTGAAGTCCATGTCGCCATGGTGGTCTTCCTGGCCCGCGATGTCCGTCAGGACGGCGAAGTCGTCGCCGTCCTTGACCAGGCCCATCGCCACGCCGGCGACCGGCGCGAGCATCGGCACGCCCGCATCGAACAGGGCCAGCGATCCGGAACAGACCGTCGCCATCGACGAGGAACCGTTGGACTCGAGGATCTCGGACACGACCCGCACCGTGTACGGGAAGTCGTCCTCGTGGGGAAGCACGGGAATCAGTGCCCGGCGCGCCAGCACGCCGTGGCCGATCTCGCGACGGCTCGATCCCCGGAGGAAGCGGACCTCACCCACCGAGAACGGCGGGAAGTTGTAGTGGAGAAGGAACTTCTGGTGGGTTTCCCCCTCGTACTCCTCGATGATCTGGGCGTCGCGCCGGGTACCGAGGGTGACGGAGGCCAGCGCCTGGGTCTCGCCGCGGGTGAACAGCGCCGAGCCGTGAACGCGCGGCAGGAGGCCGGTTTCGGTGTCGAGCGGCCGCACTTCGTCGGTCGCCCGGTTGTCGAAGCGCTTGCCCTGCTTCATCACGATCTCGCGGAGCGCCTTGTCCTCGAGTTCGCTGACGATCTTGCCGACCTGGCCGCGGCGTTCGTCGTCCTCGGGAAGGCTGTCGACGAAGCCGTTGACGACCGCCTTGACCGCGTCGCGGCGCTCGAACTTGCCGGGGGTGTTCAGGGCGGCCGTGAAGTCGTCCCAGATGGCGCCCTCGAGTTGGGCCCGGAACTCCGGGGAGTACGCCTCCGGGGCTTCCCAGTCGGGCTTCTCCAGGTTCATTTCGCGGAACAGTTCCTGCTGCGCGCGCACGATCTTCTGGAGTTCCTGGTGCCCGGCGAAGATGCAGTCGAGGATCACACTCTCGTCGAGCTGGTTCGCGCCGGCCTCGACCATCGTCACGGCGTCTTCGGTGCCCACGACGATCAGGTCGAGGTCGGACACGTCGCGCTCGGCGCCGGTCGGGTTGAACACGATCTCGTCGTCGATCAGGCCGACCCGAACCGCTCCGACCGGGTGGTAGAACGGAATGTCGGAGAGCACGAGAGCCGTCGACGCGCCGTTGATGGCGAGGATGTCGGGGTCGTTCTCCTGGTCGGCGGACAGCACGAGGCTGATGATCTGGGTCTCGTAGAAGTAGCCCGGCGGGAACAGCGGCCGCAGGGGCCGGTCGGTCAGGCGGCAGGTGATGATCTCCTTCTCGGAGGGCCGTCCCTCGCGCTTGAAGAATCCGCCCGGAATCCGCCCGGCCGCCGAGGTGTACTCGCGGTAGTCGACGGTGAGGGGCAGGAAACCGCGGGGTGTGCTGTCGGGTGCCATGCAGGCGGTGGTCAGCACGATCGTCTCGCCGAGCTGCACGGTGCAGGAACCGTTCGCCTGTTTGGCCAGGCGGCCGGATTCGAGGGTGATGGTGCCGTTCCCGATCGGGATGTCCTTGGTGAATTTCATGGTCTTGTCTGCCGTTTCCTTTTCTGTTTTGGCCTTCTTTGTGTTTGCGTCGCCGGTTGTCTGCCGGCGGGTTCATGTCGCGGGCTTCCGCATGGAGCGCGCGCTGGAGTCCGCTCCGCCAAACGGGCGGCCAAGCCGGTCGTTCTCCGGGTTGCCGGGCCGGACAGGGCCCCGCGCCCGCCGCAGGGACTACCTGCGGATGCCGAGGCGCTCGATCGTCGTCCGGTAGCGGTCGAAGCTCTGGTCGCGCAGGTAGCCGAGCAACCGCCGGCGGCGTCCGACCAGCTTCAACAGGCCGCGCCGGCCGTGGTGGTCGTGTTTGTGGACCTTGAAGTGCTCGGTGAGCTCGTTGATGCGGTTCGTCAGCAGCGCCACCTGGACCTCGGGCGAACCCGTGTCCGTCTCGTGAAGACGGAAGTCACGGATGATCTGGTCCTTCATCTCGGTTGTCTGTGGCACGCTCTGATTCCTCGCTGACTCTGCTTGTTCCGTTCTGCTGGTTTCTTTCTCGTGTCGCCTTCTTGCGGTTTCCTTCGTCGTTCCCAGTGTCTTTCGCGGCGCGGAGTGTAGCACGGCGCCGTCAGCGGAAGACGATCTTCGGCTGCACCACCGCCAGACCCCGGTCGCCGATCCGCTCGGACACCATCGCCACCGCGAGGAACCGGCCACGACCGTCCGTGAGTTGGACCCAATCCCCCTCGCCGGCCTCGACGCCCGGCGCCAGTACGGTCTGACCGTGGGTGACGCGCCGCTCCTGAGTCGCATCCATCGCGGCGGTGGGGAAAGGCAGCGGGATGTCGTCGAACGGGACCCAGGCGGAGCCGAGTTCGGTCACCTCCAACGGTTCGTCGCCGCGAGCGACACCCTCGAGCCGCTCCGAGTCCACCGCCCGCTTGACCTCAAACGAGCCGATCCTTAGCCGTCGAAGAGCCGCGAGGTGGCCGCCGCAGCCGAGGCTCTCACCGAGATCATGGGCCAGCGAACGGGCGTAGGCGCCGGTCGAGCAACTCAGCCGGAACGCGATCCGGTCGGAGCCGGGGTCGCCGAACGCGCCGCGCGGCTCGAACTCGTAGATCTCCACGTCCTTGCCCTGGCGCTCGAAGTCCTGGCCCCGGCGCGCGAGTTCGTAGTACTTCCGACCCCCGATCTTCTTGGCGGAGTAGGGAGGCGGCAGCTGGTGCTGCGGTCCCTCGAACTTCTTCATCGCACTGGCGACGTCGTCCGCCGTCAGATCGGCGGTCGAACCCTCGAACGTGACAGCGCCGGCAGCGTCGTAGGTGTCGGTGGCCACGCCGAGCCGGATCTCGCCCTCATAGACCTTGGGCGCCTGGATCAGAAAGCGGGTAAGCCGTGTGCCGCGACCGACGGTCAGGAGAAGCAGTCCGGTGGCGTTGGGATCGAGGGTGCCGCAATGTCCGATCTTCCGCTCGCCGAGGGCCCGTCGCGCGATGCGGACCACGTCATGGGACGTGCCGCCGGGTCGCTTGTCGACGAGGAGCAGACCGTGACGGTCGTTGCCGGAAGTCACCGCGCCGCCTCCACGGCGGTCGCGAGTTCGGCGATCACGGTCTGTTCCTCATCCCGGCCCTTGACCAGACAACCGGCGGCGTTGCGATGGCCGCCGCCGCCCCGCCGGGACGCGATGGCGCCCACATCGATCCGGCCGCGGCTCCGGAGCGACACCTTGACGTCACCTTCCGGCCGTTCGCGGAAGAGGACGACAGCCTCGACGTCACGGATCGAGCGCGGATGATCGATCAGGCCCTCGGAGTCCGTCTGGCAGGCGCCGGCGCGTTCGAACATCGAAAGCTCCAGGCGCACGCTGGCGACCCGCCCGTGACAGTGGAGCGCCAGCGTACCGAGCATTTCCGCCAGTAGCCGCACCGCTCCCGGCGACTGCGACTCGTAGACCCAGGTCGCGATCCGCTCCGGCCGCGCGCCGTGTCGCACGAGCTCGGCGGCCGCCTCGAAGGCGCGGGGCGTCGCGTTCGAGAAGCGGAAACTCCCGGTGTCCGTCGACAGACCGAGGTAGAGCGCCGTGGCCGTGGTCTCGTCGATCTCGAGATCGAGCGCGCGCGCCAGGCGCAGGACCATCTCGGCCACCGCCGGCGCTTCCGTGTCGACCCAGTTGGCCCGACCGTAGAGCTGGTTGCCCAGGTGGTGGTCGATGTTCAGGATCGGCAGGAGACTCAGGGCGTCTTCCAGGCCCGTCCGGTCGAGTCGCGGGCATTCGAGCGGTACGACGAAATCGAACTCGTTCGGGAAGCCGGCCGGCGGCGTCCGACCGACGTGAATCCGCGCGTTTGCGGTAACTCCGGAGTACGTGTCCGGGGCCGGATCCACGTTCCAGATCGTGACGGCGCTGCCCGCGCTCCGCAGGAGGCGGGCGAGCGCCACCTCCGAGCCGATCGCGTCGCCGTCCGGGTGGGCGTGGCTTGAGAGCAGGAAGCGTCCGCCGGAGCGGAACGCCTCGAGCAGGTCGTGGGGAACGGTGTCGCCGGCGCCGTCTGCGGAGTTCACAGGTCGCTCAGGAGTTGATCGATGCGTTCAGCGTGTTCAGCGCCGCGATAGAGCTCGAAGTGGAGTTCCGGCGTTCGCCGAAGGCGCAGGCGCCGGCCGAGGCGTCCCCGGATGAATCCGGACGCCCGCCGGATCGCCCGGACCGCCGCCTGCCGTTCCTCGCCGCTGCCGAACACCGAGAGCTGGACTTGCGCATGAGCACGGTCGGCGCTGAGGGTGAGATCGGCGATGCTCGCGAGGGCCGCCCGGGGGTCCTGGACCTCCCTTCTCAGGATGTCCGTCAACTCCCGGCGCAGCAGGTCGCGTGCGCGGGCCTGGGATACGGATGGCACCGGGATCTAGAGTGTCGGCTCGACGGCTTCGTGGTCGAAGGCCTCGATCAGGTCGCCCGGTTTGACGTCCTGAAAGCGGTCGATCCCGATGCCGCAGTCGAAGCCGCTTCGCACTTCCGCTGTGTCGTCCTTGAAGCGGCGCAGCGAGCCGATCCGACCCTCGTGGACGACGACGCTGTCCCGCACGAGGCGGATCTGGGAGTTGCGCGCGATCACACCGGCGATCACGTGGCAACCGGCGATCATGCCGACCTTCGGCACCTTGAAGATCTCGCGCACCTCGGCGCGCCCGCGGGACACCTCCCGGTAGGTGGGCTCGAGCAGTCCGGTCATGGCCGCGATCAACTCGTCGGTCAGTTCGTAGATGACCGTGTGCAGCCGCACGTCGACCTCTTCCTTGCCGGCGAGCTCCGTGGCGCTGCGCTCCGGTCGAACGTTGAAGCCATAGATGATCGCGCCGGCGGCGGAGGCCAGCAGGACGTCGTGGGTGGTCACGGCGCCGACGGCGGAGCGGATCACCCGAACCCTGACCTTCTCGGTGGAGAGCTTCTGCAGCGTCTCGCGCAGCACCTCGACCGAGCCCTGGACGTCCGCCTTCAGGATGACGGGCAGCTCCTTGACCTCGCCCTCCTTCAGGCTCGCGAACAGGCTCTCGAGGGAGACGCCGCCGCTGGTCGGCGCCAGATCCAGGCGGCGCTTTTCCTCACTGCGGAACTCGGCGATGGATCGCGCGCGCGCCTCCTGGGCCGTCGCCTGGAACGGATCGCCGGCTTCCGGCAGTTCGTTGAATCCCGAGACCTCCACCGGCGTGGATGGAGGCGCGTCGGTAACACGCGTGCCCAGATCGTTCATCAGCGACCGTACGCGGCCCCAGGTCGAACCACAGACGAAGACGTCGCCGACGTGCAGGGTGCCGTCCTGGACGAGAACGGTTGCGACGGAGCCGCGACCGGTCTCCTTGCTGGCTTCAATCACCACGCCCTGACCCTGAAGTTCGGGGCTGGAGCGGAGCTCGGCGACTTCGGCCGTGAGGTTGATCATCTCGAGCAGATCGTCGATCCCGTCTCCCTTGATCGCGGAGACGGGTACGGCGATCACGTCGCCGCCCCAATCTTCGGTCACGAGATCGCGCTCCGCCAGTTGCTGCTTGACCCGGTCCACGTTGGCATTCGGCCGATCGATCTTGTTGATGGCGACAAGGATCGGCACGTCCGCGGCACGGGCGTGGTCGAGCGCTTCGAGAGTCTGCGGCATCACGCCGTCGTCGGCGGCGACGACGAGGATGACGATGTCCGTGACCTGCGCTCCGCGGGCACGGAGCTGGGTGAACGCCTCGTGGCCGGGCGTATCCAGAAAGGTGATGCGGCCGCCGTTGTGCCCGACCTGGTAGGCAGCAATGTGCTGGGTGATGCCGCCGAACTCGCCTTCAGTGAGCCGGGACTTGCGGATCGCGTCGAGCAACGAGGTCTTGCCGTGATCGACGTGGCCCATGATCGTGACGATCGGAGGACGTTCGACGCGGCTTGGCCCATCCGCATCGGCACGGCTCGCTTCCAGTTCCTCTTCCTGTTCGAGCTGGATCTCCTCCTCGAACGAGACGATCCGGGCCTCGAATCCCATCTGTTCCGCCAACTCCACCGCGAGCTCGGGCTCCAGCAGGTGGTTCACCGTCGCCATCAGTCCCCGGTCGAACAGCATCTTCAGCAGGTCCTTCGCCTTGACGCCCATCTTCTCGGCCAGGTCGCGAACCTGCAGCCCCTCCGAGATGGTGATCGTGCCTCGCTGGCTGGCGTCCTCGATCGCGACTTCGCCGGCCTTCTGCCGGTCTTCCTGGCGCTCGCGGCGGGTTCGCAGATCGACCTTGGGCGGCGCGGGTTCCGGCTGAGCGCGGGCCTCGACAACCGGTGGCGTTTCCGCGGCCGGCAACGGCTGCGTGGCCTCCGCTGCCGGAGCGGAGGCGGGCTCGATCGCCGGAGTTCCCGGTACGGCTGGCGCCGGCGGGGGCGCGTCGGCGGGTTGGGTAGGCGCCCGCGCTGCCGCGGCGGCTTCTTCCGCGGCGATCTCCTTTGCCGCGAGTTCCTCGGGAGTAGGCGGTTTCGGCTTCGTTTCCGTAGGCGTCAGCGTGCGGATCGTCTGCTTGTGGACGATCGAACGACGCCGGTTCGGCCGCATGGGACCGGCGGGAGGCCGCAGGCTCGAGATGGGCCGCCGCCGGGGCGCCGCCGGGGGAGCCGCGCGATCGCGGAGAATGACCTCGCGCTGGGGGCCGGCGATCTTCTTGCCTTCGAGCAGGGCCTTGATGATGTCCGTGTCGATCATCGCGTCCTCTCCCTCGACGCGCACACCGATCGAACGGAACTTGAACAGCAAGTCCTGTTCGGCCACGTTCATCCGCTTGGCCAGGTCCTGCAGCCGGATTTTGCCCATGAAGTTCTCGATCCCCCAGAATTCCCTATTGACCCGCTCGTCCAGTCCCGGCGAGCCTCAGCTTTCGACGCTCCCCGACTCGTCGCCGCTCGCCGATACCTCCTGAGCGGCTTCCTCTTCCGTGGCGCCGGATTCTTCCTCGAACACGCGGGTGAGCGCCGCCATGAAGTCGTCCTCGTCCATCGCCGGGCCGTCGCTGTCCGACGCCAGGGCGGTGTCCTCCGGCGAGGACTGAGCGGTAGCCCACTCGATGATCGAAGCGGCCACCTCCTCATCCACCCCGGGCACCATCTTGAGCGCCTCCGCGCCGGCGCTCTGCAGGGCTTCGAGGTCGCCGAAGCCGGCTCCTTCAAGCGCCGCCGCCAGGTCCTCGTCGACGCCGGCAATCTCCGTCAGGTCGAGCTCGTCTCCGCCGATGTCGACGTTCAGCATCTTGGCCAGGGCGCCCGCGACCTCGTCCTTCACGTCCGACTCACTCTTGATGTCGATGCGCGCTCCGATCAACTCGCTGGCGAGGCGCACGTTCTGGCCCCGCTTGCCGATCGCCAGGGAGAGCTGCTCGTCCTCGACGATCACGTCGAGGTGCGGCGTCGCGCCCTCGTGGGTCACCGAGACTCGAGTGATCCGTGCGGGCGCCAGCGCGCTCTGCGCGAACGTCACCTGGTCCTCCGAGAACTCGATGATGTCGATCTTCTCGCCCCGGAGCTCGCGGATGATCGACTGCACGCGGGAGCCCTTCATGCCGACGCAGGCGCCGACGGGATCGACGTCCCGCTCGCGACTGAGCACCGCGACCTTCGCCCGCTCGCCCGGGGCGCGCACCGCCGTCTTGATGACCACGGTGCCGTCGTAGATCTCGGGCACCTCCATCTCGAAGAGCTTGACCAGAAGGCGAGGATCGGTGCGCGACATGACGACCTGTGGCCCCTTGGGTTGCTTGTGAACCTCGACGATCACGCCCCGGATGCGCTCGCCCTGGCTGTAGCGCTCGTGGCGCGACTGCTCGCTCCGGGGCACGATCGCCTCGGTCCGGCCGAGGTCGACGATGATGTCCCCCCGCTCGAACCGCCGCACCGTGCCGTTCACGACCTCGCCGACCCGGTGCTCGAACTCGTTGAAGATCTTCTCGCGCTCTGCTTCGCGGATCCGTTGATAGAGCACTTGCTTGGCCGACTGGGCCGCGATCCGGCCGAGCCCCTCGGTCGAAATGGGGATCTCGATCTCTTCGCCCAGCTCGGCGTCCTCCTTGTGCTCCCGAGCCTCTTCGAGGGTCCACTCGGCGAAGGGATCCTCGACCTCTTCGACGACCTGGCGGTAGAGGAAAGCGCTGAACTGACCGGTCTCGCGGTCCATGTAGGAGCGCACGGGTTCCTTGATGTGGTGCTGCTTCTTGGCCGCCGATGCGACGGCGTCCTCGAGGGCAACGATCCACTTGTCCAGGTCGATGTCCTTCTCGTGCGCGACCTGCCTGAGAACTTCGTTGATGTTCACTTCGGGAGTGTGGGTCTGAGCCATTTGTGGAATCCCCGGCGTCAGAGTTCGACCAGAAGTCTGGCCTTGTGGATGCTCTCGATGGTGAGGCGTAGCGTGTCGCCGCTGTCGTCTTCGAGGATGAGCGCGATGCCCGGGTCGGCGGAGCTCAGGCCCAGGAGCTGCCCGCGCACCGTGCGCCGGTGGGTGGTTCCGGCGTCGGTGTAGGTCACCCGGACACGGCTGCCGCTGAACCGTTCGTAGTCCCGAACACCGTAGAGTTCCCGGTCGAGACCGGGAGAGCTGACCTCCAGCACGTATCCCGAGGCCGGCCCGAAGTCGTCCGCGTCCAGGAGGACGGAGGCTTCCCTGGAGACGTTCGCACAGAGATCGTGCGTGACGCCTTCGCGATGGTCGATCACCAGGCGCAGGCGGTCACCCCGGAACGAGGCCTCCAGTAGCTCGCAGGCATGGCTCGCGGCCAGGCGCTCGAGCCGGCGGTGGACATCAGTGAGAGAGGTCATGTGGTAGCGGAGTCGGTTCTCGCTGGAATTTCGTGAGCTCTTAGAACAAAAAAGAGCGGGCCGAAGCACCCACTCTCAGCAGCCGACAGCCGGTATTCGGCAGTTCACTCTCCGTGGGAGAAGCGCCGGCGGTCGGGCTGTGACTATACAACGGTCGGATCGGCCCGGCAAGCCGTTCCCGGGCGCATGCGCCAGATTGGCGCGCCCTGACGGGTGGCGTGACGCCGGCGGCCGAATGCGCGGAGACGGATACGGGCCCCGTGCGGGGAAGCCTGGCGTGGGCTGGCAGTCAACCGGGTTGGCAGGCGACTTGCACATTCTGTCGAGTAGCGCGTCGGAGAGGCCGGCGCTCCGCGGTTGTATGCTTCAGGCGCCGGGTCGCGGCGCCTGCTTCCCTACCTGAATTGGAACTTGCGAACGATGAATACGAAGAAGCAGATCCTGTTTACCGCCCTGATGGTCGTCGGGGCCCTGATGTTCGGCATGATCATCGCCGGCGGACTGAACCTCACGGAGCCCACGCGGGCCGAAGAGACGGCGCGACCTGCGGTCCCGACGGAGAAGGACTCGCGGGACGAGCAGGCGAGACGGGTCGATCTCCAGGCGAGAACCGCGATCGACAGCTTCGCCGACCTGGCCGAGGCGGTCCTGCCGGCCGTGGTAACGGTCGAGGTCGTGCGGATCGAGGAGGCGCCGGAGCTTCGGGGCTTTCAGGACTTCTTCCGTCGCGGTCCGCGGCAGCCGGAGCCGGAGCCGGAAGAGCAGCGCTTCCCTGGTGCGGGAAGCGGCTTCCTGATCTCCGCCGACGGGTGGATCGTGACCAACAACCATGTGGTCGAGCGAGCGGAGAGGATTCAGGTCGGCATGGACGGCCGCGAGTATCCCGCCGAGGTGAAGGGCCGCGACCGGGAGACGGATCTCGCCTTGCTCAAGATCGACGCCGGTGAGGAGCTTCCGCACCTGCCGCTCGGCGACTCGGACGCTCTCCGGGTCGGTGACTGGGTCATGGCGATCGGGAATCCCCTGAACTTCGAAGCTTCGGTGACGGTCGGGGTGGTCAGCGCCAAGGGCAGGTCGATTCCGATCGAGAACAACCGCGCGGACTTCGCGAACTACATCCAGACCGATGCGGCGATCAACCTGGGCAACTCCGGCGGCCCCCTGGTCAACACGGCCGGGGAAGTGGTCGGGATCGCGACGGGCAAGGCGTTTGCCGAGAACATCGGCTTCGCGGTGCCGGTCGACGTACTGCAGGGCGTGCTTCCCCACCTGCGTGACGAGGGCCGTGTCCGGCGCGGCTATCTGGGTGTTCAGATTCGCAACCTGGAGCACATCGAAGCGCGCTACTACGGGCTGGACGGGCCGAACGGCGCGTTCGTCAGTGACGTTCAGCCGCGAACTCCGGCAGAGAAGGCACGGGTCGAGGCCGGCGACGTCATCCTCGGGGTGGACGAGCACGAAGTGGAGGGAACGCGCGATCTGATCGACTACGTGGCCGCGCTACCGCCGGGCCGCGAGGTTCAATTGCATGTCCTGCGCGACTCCGAGCGCCTCGAACTCGACGTCAAGCTCGAGGAGCGCCCGTCTCTCGTCGTGGAGCAGGAGGCGCCGACGCCAGCCGCGCCGCCGCGCGAAGAGAGCATGGACTGGCTCGGTCTGGAGCTCCGGCCGCTAACCGCGACCTTGCGCGAGCGGGCCCAGTTGGGCAGCCGCCAGCGCGGCGTTTTCGTATCCGGCGTCTCTGCTCGCAGCGTGTTCGCGGAGAAGGGTTTCCAGGAAGGTCTGGTGATCGTGGGAATCAACGGCGCTGGCATCGAGAACCTGGACGACCTCGACGACGCGACGGCCGATCTCGAGTCCGGCGATCTGGTGCGCGTCGAAGCACTCGCCCCCGGCGGCCAGCGGCTCTTCGCGGTCATCGAAGTACCCTGACGCCTCCCGCGGAGAACCTGCCCTTGACGCGGCCAACAGGTCCGCGAGTGCTCGTGGTCGACGACGAGGAGTCGATTCGGGCGTCGCTCCGGATGATCCTGGAGTTCGAGCGCTATCGCGTCGACGAGGCGGCGAACGGCCGGGAAGCGCTGAGGCGGGTGATGACCAGGCCTCCGGCCGCCGTCCTGCTCGATATCAAGATGCCTGAGATGGACGGCCTGGCGACACTGTCGGGCTTGCGGGAGCAGGGACACGAGATGCCGGTCGTCATGATCAGCGGCCATGGCGACATCGCCGCGGCTGTCGAGGCGACGCGGTTGGGAGCGTACGATTTCCTGGAGAAGCCGCTGGAGCGCGACCGCGTGCTCCTGGCCCTTCGCAACGCCGTCGAACGGCAACGGCTCCGGGACGAGAACCGGGAGCTCAGGCGAGCTCCGTCCGAACTGGTCGGCGAGTCTCCGGCGATGCAGGAACTCCGGGGCACCATCGAACGCGCCGCACCGACTCCGGCAACCGTGCTGATCACTGGCGAGAGCGGAGTCGGCAAGGAACTCGTCGCGCGCGCGATCCACGCGGGCAGTCAGCGCAGCGGAATGCCCCTTGTCCAGGTCAACTGCGCGGCCATCCCGGACGAGTTGATCGAGTCCGAACTGTTCGGCCACGAGCGGGGCGCCTTTACCGGCGCCGTGCGCCGCCAGGTGGGGAAGTTCACCGCCGCCGACGGCGGCACGATCTTCCTGGACGAAGTCGGGGACATGTCCGCCCGCACCCAGGCGAAGGTGCTGCGCGCTCTCCAGAGCGGCGAGATCGAGCCGGTCGGAGCCAGGATGGCGACGACAGTCGATGTCCGGGTTGTGGCCGCGACCCATCGCGACCTTCCGGCGGAGATCGAGGCCGGACGCTTCCGTGAGGATCTCTTCTACCGTCTGAACGTCGTGCCGGTGCACGCGCCGCCGCTGCGCGAGCGCCTCGAGGATCTCCCACTGCTCGTGGAGCATTTCATCGAGCGCTTTGCGAGCGAGAACAACTACCGGCAGAAGAGCCTGACTGCCGGCGCGATCCGGCAGTTGCAGGCCATGCCGTGGCGCGGCAACGTTCGGGAACTGAAGAACCTGCTCGAGCGCGTGCTGATCCTGAGTCCGGGCGACAGGATCGACCGGGCGGCCATCCTCGGGCTGGCGGGTTCCGTGCGCGGCGACCTCTCGGAGGCTATTCTCGCGCTTCCCACCCTGCGCGAATTCAGGGAGAGCTCGGAACGCATGTACTTGTCGAAGAAGCTCGAGGAGCACGGCTGGAACGTGACCCGTACCGCGAAAGCCATCGGGACGCCGAGGAGCAACCTGTACAAGAAGATGGACCAGTACGGACTCCGCCGGGAGGGAGCGCCTTGATCGCCCACCGCCCCGGCGCCTCGGCTCCTCACCGGATTCTGGTCGCCAAGCCCGGACTGGACGGTCACGACCGGGGCGCCAAGGTGGTGGCGCGGGCGCTGCGCGACGCGGGCTTCGAGGTGATCTACACCGGCCTGCGCAAGACTCCGGAGCAGATCGTGGCCGCCGCCGTCCAGGAAGATGTGCGGGCCGTCGGTCTGTCGATCCTCTCCGGGGCCCACAACACGCTGCTGCCGGAAGTCGTGGAGGGTCTGCACCTTGCCGGCGCCGGCGACGTGCTGGTGTTCGCCGGGGGCATCGTTCCCGACGCGGACATCGCGGGGCTCAAGGCCGCCGGCGTGGACCAGGTCTTTCCGCCGGGCTCCAGCACGGCGGCGATCGTCGAGTATCTGAACCGCCGACTGGCGGCGGCGCCGGCCGGCGGGCCCGGCCGTTGATGGCGGGCCGCGGGTCCGACGCCAGCGCGCAACCGCAGGACCCCGCGATGGAGAAGCGCTTCGATCCTGCCTCCTACGAAGGCAAATGGCAGGCCTGGTGGGACAAACAGGATCTGCACCGCTGTCCCGCCGACCCCGAAGGCAAGGGGCCGAATCCGTACTGCGTCCTCATACCGCCGCCGAACGTAACGGGCAAGCTGCACATGGGCCATGCCCTGCAGAGCACCCTGCAGGATCTGGTCACTCGCTGGCGGCGCATGCGAGGCGACAACGCGCTGTGGCTGCCCGGAACGGATCACGCCGGCATCGCCACCCAGCTCATGGTCGAGCGGCACCTGGAGGAGCGGGGCTCGAGCCGGATCGAACTCGGCAGGGATAAGTTTGTCGAGCGGGTCTGGCAGTGGAAGCACGAGTACCACGCGAACATCCGCGGCCAGTTGCAGCGCCTGGGCGCCTCCTGCGACTGGTCTCGCGAGCGGTTCACGCTCGATGACGGCTTGGCGCGCGCGGTGCGCACCGCCTTCGTGCGTCTCCACGAAGAGGGTCTGATCTACCGCGGCGAGCACATGGTCAACTGGTCGCCGGTGCTGCGGACGGCGGTCTCCGATCTCGAGGTGGAGAACCTCGAGGTTCGTGGCCGGCTCTACCACCTCTCCTACCCCCTGGAACCGCTCGCGGGAAGCTCCACGGCCGAGGAGCCGCTGGTGGTCGCCACCACCCGGCCGGAGACGATGCTCGGCGACACGGCCGTCGCCTTCCACCCGGAGGACGAGCGCTACCGCCATCTGGCCGGCCGTACAGCCCGGCTGCCCATCCTCGGACGGCGTCTGCGGCTGGTCGCTGACGACCACGTCGACCCTGCTTTCGGGACCGGCCTGGTCAAGGTCACGCCCTACCACGATCCGAACGACTACGAGATCGGCCGCCGGCACGACCTGCCGGGCGTGCGCGTGATCGGCTTCGACGGTCGGATGACCGCCGAGGCCGGACCCGATTTCGAAGGCCTGGATCGCTTCGAGGCCCGGCGCCGTGTGGTCGAACGGCTGGAAGCCGAGGGGCGGATGGTCAAGGTCGAGTCCCATGTCCACAGCGTCGGCCATTCCCAGCGGAGCGGCGAGCCGATCGAGCCGATGCTGTCGCCGCAGTGGTTCGCCGATGTCTCGGGCATGGCGCAGCAGGCACTCGCGGCCGTCGAGAGCGGCGACATCCACCTGATTCCCTCCTCCTGGGACCGGACCTGGGAGCACTGGCTCAGGAACATTCGGCCGTGGGTCATCTCGCGCCAGCTCTGGTGGGGACACCGTATTCCGGCCTGGTACGACGCGGACGGCGCCTGCTACGTCGCGATGGATCGAGCCGCGGCCGAGGAACAGGCGGGCACCGCCGAGCTGACCCGCGACCCGGACGTGCTGGACACCTGGTTCTCGTCCGGCCTGTGGCCGATCTCCACGCTGGGCTGGCCGGACGAGGAGGCTCCGGACCTCCGCACCTGGTATCCGACGGAGGTCCTCATCACCGGCTTCGACATCCTGTTCTTCTGGGTCGCGCGGATGGTCATGCTGTCGCAGCATCTGTACGGTGACGTGCCCTTCCGAGCCGTTCATCTGACGGGACTGGTTCGGGACGCCGACGGCGAGAAGATGTCCAAGACCAAGGGCAACACGGTCGATCCGATGGACCTGATCGAGGAGTACGGGGCGGATGCGATGCGGTTCACCCTGGCGGTTCTCGACGTGCCGGGGCGCGACATTCCGCTCGACCTGGAGCGGATGGCCGGTTATCGCGCCTTCGGCAACAAGATCTGGAACGCGGCCCGATTCGCCCTTGTGCGCACCGCAGGTGCCGGGACGCCCGCGTCCGTGGCGGAGCTCGAACGCGAAGGGTTGGCGGCTCCCGAGCGGTGGATCCTGTCGCGGCTGTCCGACACCGCGGCCAGGGTGAACGACGGACTGGGAGAGTTCCGATTCGACTGGGCGTGCAACGCCCTCTACCACTTCTTCTGGCACGAGCTCTGCGACTGGTACATCGAGTTCTCGAAGCCCGCCCTCGCGGGTTCCGCCCCCCGGCCGCGCGTAGCCGAGACACTGCTGTTCGTGTTGGACGCGAGCTTGCGGCTGCTGCATCCGGTCATGCCGCACCTGACGGAGGAGCTCTGGCAACGCCTGCCGCGCGCTCCGTCGGCGGCGGTGCGGGAGCCCCGCAGCATCGCGGTCCAGGACTATCCGCTTGAGACTCCCGACCTCGCCGATCCGGAGGCCGACCGGGGTATGGAAGCGCTGATCGCCGTCGTCCAGGCAGCCAGAAGCCTGAGGCGGGAGAGGAATCTCGCGTCGGCGGCGAAGATGTCGATCGCGGTCGAGAGTGGGGACTCTGACCTGACCGGCTTCGTGATCGAGCAGGCGGTCCTCCTGAACGCGCTGGCCGGTGTCTCCGAGATCGGAGAGGGGACCGGAGCGGACTCCGCATCTCGCCTGCGGGCCGGGGGACTGAACCTGGCGTTCGAGGTTGAAGCGGCGCCGATGGGCGAGGCCGAACGGGCGAGACTCGGGAAAGAAATCGGTCGGCTCGACGCCGAGATCGCGGGAGCACGGAACCGCCTCTCGAATGCCGGTTTCCTGGAGAAGGCGCCGGCGCACGTCGTGGAGGGCAACCGCAGCCGGCTTGCAGAACTCGAGGAGCGACGCAGCAGCGTACTGGAAGCGCTCGGCCAGGCTACTCGGTTGTAGGCTTCGCCTCCCGATGACGGTGGACCCCTGCCGAGACTTTGACCAGCTCGCAAGCGAACTCCGTTCGCGGTTCCGGCGCCTGCCCGAGAACGTGGTGCTCATGGACACCGTCGACTCGACCAACCGGTTCGTCAAGAGCCTTGTCGACCGGTTCTTCGAGGAGGCGGCGACACCGCGCCCGGCGTTCGTGGTCGCGCACGAGCAGACCGCGGGCAGGGGCCGCCAGGGTCGCTCCTGGGTCAGCTCGGCCGGCCGCGGGCTCTACTGCACCTGGTTGCAGCCGTTGCCCGTTGGCCAGGGGCCGCTGGAGGACGAGCTGGGCACCCTGCCGCTGCTGGTCGGAGTCGGCGTTTGCCGGGCCGTGGCGACGCTGATCGATGGCGAGGCGCTGCTCAAGTGGCCCAACGACGTGCTCGTCGGCGGCCGGAAGATCGCCGGCATCCTGATCGAGACCGTGGCCGGCAGCGATGGCGAGATGGTCGCCGTGATCGGCTTCGGCGTGAACTACGACTTTGGCGCCGGCACGGAGCTTCCGACTCCGGTGTCAACGTCGCTTGTACTGGAGACAGGAGCGCAGCCGTCGCGGGCGGTCGTGGTCGAACGGCTTGCCGGGTCCCTGGAACGCGAGTTGGGTCACTGCGGGGACCTGGACTACACGCTGGACGCCTACCGTGCCTGCACGGTTCACCGTGAGGGCGACGAGATAAGTTGCCGCGTCGGCGACGAAACGCTCGCGGGACAGTTCGCCGGTTTCGATCAGGGTGGCCGGTTTCGACTGCGGACCGCCTTCGGTCTCCGCACCATCGCCTCGGGCGAGATCATCGAGGCATAGCAGCCCGTGGTGAAAGCCGACCGGGAGTACTTCGAGACGATCGAGGAGGAGTTCATCCGGTTGCGGGGCGCTCCGTTGCTCCTGAGCCCGGCCGACTGGCGCCTGGCGGACCGCTGGCGCCGGGAAGGCGTGCCCCTCTCTCTCGTCCTGGAGAGCATCCGTCTGGCCTTCGAGCGCCGCGCCGAGCGGCAGGTGGCCTCACCGGCCGCGCGACAGCGGAAGGTGAACAGCCTGCGCTACTGCCGGCCGGCGGTGGAGAAGGCGTGGGCGGAGTACCGGGAACTCGGAGGAGCTTCGGCGCGGCAGCCCAGGCCGGCCGCCATCGACGTGCGGGCCCGGCTTCAGGCCCTGGCTGACTCGATCCCTCCCGCAACCGTCGATCTGGAGAGATGGCGGAAACGGCTGCTTGAGCTTCAGGGTTCCGCGCCGGCCGTCGAGGACCGCCTGGTCGGTCTGGACCGCGAACTCGTGGACCGCGCGTTCGAGCTTCTACCGCTGCCGGAGAAGGAAACGGTCGCGGCCGAGGCCGAGGCGGCGCTCGGAAGGATGGCAAGCCGCGTCGACCCGGAACGCCTGGCGGATCTCCGGCGGCGCATGGTCCGCAGGCTGGTGCGGGAGCGCCTGGGTCTGCCGCTCCTGTCGCTGTTCGCGGAGCGGTCCCAGCCGTCTCCCCGTTCCGGTTGACTCAGCCTGCGTCGTGCGCCGTGGCCTTCCGCCAGCGGTCGGCCAGTCGATCGTAGAGCACGAGGCCGACCGTCATCCCCAGGTTGAGCGACACGGCGGTCGGTACGCGTACATGGTGCTTGCAACGAGACAGGATGCCATCGGAGATCGAACCGCTCTCCGGCCCGAACACGTAGCAAGCCCGCTCCGGATGGGCGAAGCCGGGGAGTGGAACCGCCTCCGGCACGATCTCTACCGCGACCAGGTCCGCATCGCGCGGCGCCGCCGCCAGCAGGTCGTCGACCTCGAGCACCGGAACGTGCCGGTAGGCTCTCGTCGGGTCGGTGGGCAGCCTGCGGATGTCGATGTCTCCGGAGGCCTGGCCAAGGATGATCATGCGAGCCTGGAAGCAGAGCGCGGCGCGCAGCACGTGGCCGACATTCACCGGATCGGACGGGCGGTCGAGGGCAACGCAGGCGAAACCGCGGCCGCTGGGGAGGTCGGCGCGTCGCTGGACCGGGCGTTCGATTCTCTTCGCCACTCAGGACGCCTCGCCGCCGTACTGCTCGAAGAGTCGCTCGATCAGGAGTTGGAGCGGGAATCGGCTCAGCCTGCCGGTACCCGCGGCGCGCTCGCCGTAGGTGGTGACGCCGTCAGGTGCAATCCCTTCACCCCAGATCAGCACCGGCACGGGATCGGCGCCATGCGCGCCCAATTCCGACAGGGTGGCGTGATCGGCGGTCACCGCGACCCGGACGGGTTGCTCCAGGCGGTCGAGCAGGGTCCCGAATTCGCGGTCAAGCCGTTCCAGGAAGGCGACCTTCAGATCGGGGCGGCGGTCGTGGGCCGCGATGTCGGCGCCCTTGACGTGGACCATCACCAGGTCGTGCTCCTCGAGCGCCTCCAGGACGCAGTCGAACTTGAGCGAGAGGTCCGTGTCCACGTTCGCCGTCATCCCGCGACGGTGGATGACGGAAGCGCCGAGCGCCGAGGCAATGCCCATCACGGTCCGGTCGCCGCCGATGCAGGCAGCTTCGAGCGGCAGCCCGGCGGGCTCCAGGGGAAGCAGGCGGTGTACCCGGCCCACGCCGCGAGTCAGGACGGCATTGGCCTCCAGCTTGCCGTTCTCCCTGCGTTTCTCGTTCACCGGATGCCGGGCCAGAACCCGCCGGGCCTCCTGCTCGAACAGGGCGAGGACGCGGGCGGTTCGTTCGGCGCTGTCGTCGTTGGGATCAAGGGGTCGCGGCGCCAGGGGCGGCCCGGATGGAGCCCCTTCGCCCGGGTCGGAGCCCTGGATGGCCGAAGTCAGTCCCTCTCCGCGCAGCGTGATCGCGAGCCGATGCTCGGTCGTCGCCCGCACCCGCACCTTGACCCGGTCGGAAGCGGGAAGGTCGAGCTTGTCGATCGCCTTCGCCAGCTTCTTCGCGTCCTCCCGGATACGGCCGGCGCGGCGGTCGACGACGCTGCCACGTTCATCGAGGGTGGCGAAGTTGCCCCGAATGGCGATCGTGCCCGCCTTCAGCTTGAGGCCGGCGCCAAGCGCCTCGATCGGTCCGCGGGTCATCACCCGCGGTGACTGGGCGAACAGCGCGAGATTGCCCGAGGCCGTATCCGGCACGACGCCGGGCGCCACCGGGTCGGCCAGACCGCTGACGCCCTCCCGGGCCAGCCGGTCCAGAGTCGGTGTGCGAGCGGCCTCCAGGGGCGTCCGTGCCCCGAGCGAGCGCAGGGGCCGGTCGGGTAGTCCGTCGATCACCAGGAGCACGGCCGGAGCGCGCCGCTCGCCAAGCGACCCGACCGACGCCTGGGTCAGCCAGGGCAGGCGCTGGGAGAGGCTCTGTCCGAGCAGGGCAATGGCCGTCGAGAGCGACTGTTCCCGGTCCGTCGTGTCCAGAATCGGGATATCGGCCTCTCCGGCCAGGTGCAGGAGGCGGTCCTGCTGTTCGCGAATCACCGTGAAGTGATCCAGGTGACGGCTCGACCTCCTGCCGGCGAAGGTCTCCCGAGCCAGAAAGTGACTTCGGTGAACCTCCTCGTCCGGCGTGGAGAGCACGACGAAGAACTGGTATGCCTCGCCCTCCAGATCGGTGAAGGGAACCAGTCCCGGCAGGAGGTGGACTCCCTCGACGACGAGGCTGATGTTCTCGGCGATCGCCCGTTCGACCACGGCACGCACGCCGACGCACACCCTGGTCGCCTGTTCTTCGAGCGTGGCGAGTTGTGGATTCGTGGTTCCCGGAGCAAGCTCGGCGGAGGGGTCCGTTGCCGCCTCGTAGCTCGAGACGTGGAGCGCCGGCAGGATCGCCGGGGCGAACACCATCCGCATCACCTGACGCACCGTGTCGGTGGCGTTGATCCGGTAGATGCGGAGCTGCGGCGCCAGGTCGAGGGCAAGTGTCGACTTGCCGGTGCCTCCGGCGCCGCCGATGTAGAGGATCAGTGGTTTGGGAAGCCGTCGCAGGCGCCGGATCAACCGGTAGCGACCGGCCGTGTCGGGCCCCTCTTCCGCCTCCAGAAAGTCAGCGATCCGCCGGGCGAGGCGCCGCTTCTCGAGGCTCGCCGTGCCTTCGTGCTGCAACTGTCGCTGCAGTTGTTCCACCCGCCGGTAGGCCCGGTCGAAGTCGAGTCCGGTGGCGTACAGGCTGCGCGCGAGCAACCCGCGGGAGAACGGCAGCGATTCGCCGTGATGCGTAATCTGGATCGGGCGCTCAGCGGCGCCCTCGGTGACGATCAGGTTTCCTCCCGCGCACGGCGCAGCGGGCAGTTGGAGCAACTCAGCGGCTCACCGTCCGGCCCCAGCACGTCCGGCCCCCCGCAGGAACCCCGCAGACAGCGCCCGTTCAACAGCACGCCGACCGCCATGAGAATCACCGAAGCGGCGATGACAGTGATCGTGAGAAACAGGACCGCCATGACTCGCGGGGAAGTCTACCGGCGCGGGGCTGGGTCGACGTAGCACCCGCCGGTCCGCGGTCCCGTGGGGGGAGGGTCCCATCGGCCGTGCGCGCTTTCGGAGAGGACGGGAAGTCTGCGCGCACTCCACTCCGCTCGCTTCGGTTGGTCGTCGTTTGATGTAAGGGTGCCGGGCGTCGCTCGCTTCGAGTCCGCTGGGACCCTCCCCCCACGGGACCCCGGACCGGCGGGACGGCGTCGGGCTGCCCGGCTCGTCACGCTGCGTGAGAGAGCTGCTAGTTGCCGGTTTCTAGCCGGTTGCGGAAAGCAGCGCTCGGGAGTTCTTCGAGCGAGTCCTCGCGGTAGACAAGGAGCAGGGCGGCGATGTTGTTCTCGTCCGCCCAAGCTAGGCCGTCCTCAGGGCCGAGAACCATCAGAGCTGTGGCGTAGGCGTCGGCGACGGCGCAGCTTGGGTGAAAGACGCTTGCCGAGGCTAGGGCGTGTTCAACCGGCCGGCCGGTGCGGGGGTCGATCGTGTGGGAGTAGCGGACGCCATCACGCTCCCAGTAGTTTCGGTAGTCGCCCGAGGTCGCCAGGGATCCGTCGGTGAAGAGGAGGACCCGCTGGGGTCCGGCTCGTTGGGCCTCCGCCGTTGCGGATGCCGGGGCGCTTATTGGCGCGGGATCGGTCACTCGAACGGGTGGCCGTTCAATCGCGATGCGCCACGGGTCGCCCGCTGGGCTGCTTCCGGCGGTGCGCACCTCGCCGCCGACCTCTACGAGGTGGTTGGTGTAACCGGCTTTGAGCAGAGCCTCAGAAACGCTATCGACTGCCCAACCCTTGGCGATAGCGGACAAGTCGAGAGCTGCTCCGTCTTCGCGCTTGAGAACTCGGTGGCCCTCAGATGCCAGCTCGATCGCGCCGACCGCCCGACGCAGCTCCACTAGGCGATCATCGAGAGGAGGCGTCGGCTCCCCACTGCGTCCGGGCGCTCCGAAACCCCAGGCGTCGACGAGGGGCCCCACTGTTGGGTCGAACGCGCCGTTGCTCTCCTCGCGCACCCGCCAGGCGAGTTCCAGGACTGCCCAGGTCTCCTCTGCGAACACGAAGGACTCGCCAGCCGCAAGCCGATTGAAGTGTGAGATCTCCGAGTCGGCCCGATAGGTCGACATTGCCCGGTCCACCCCTTCGAGTCGTTGCCCGACCAGGGCCCTGATCGCCTCACTGTCTCCCGTGTCCGCGATCGCGCGCACCCGAAAGTAGGTGCCCATCGTTGGCCCGTGCAGCACGACTTCTTCGGAAGCTTGTCCACAACCGATCGCGAGGCCCGCGAGGACCACCGGCACCAACCAGTTTCGCCGCTGTCCCCACATCGACCGAGACGACTCTCGCGGAGACGCTGCGAATCGGCGGCAAGATGTCGTCCAGCCCGGCGCGGGTCCGGGGGGAGGGGTCCCAGGTGGCTCGCAGCGAGCGACTTCCTGCGTCGTGACCGCATGCACCGACCACCCGAAGCGAGCGGAGTGCAGCGAGCGCACCCCTTTCCGTCTTCCCACAAAGCGGGAGCGGCACCTGGGACCCCTCCCCCCGGACACGCGCCGGGCGGGTACCACCAACGCTCTCAGCCGTGCGCATTCGCGCATTCCCAGGCCTAGCCGAAGTCGTCGAAGGCGATGTTCTCGGGTTCGACGCCGAGGTCGTCGAGCATCTTCATGCAGGCCTGGAGCATCAGGGGAGGGCCGCAGAGGTAGTACTCGACGTCTTCCGGGGCGGGGTGGTCCTTGAGGTAGTTGTCGTAGAGGACCTGGTGGATGAAGCCGGTGTAGCCGTCCCAGTTGTCTTCCTCGAGCGGGTCGGAGAGGGCGAGGTGCCAGGTGAAGTTGGGGTTCTCCTCCGCAATCCGGTCGAAGTGGTCGATGTAGAAGGCCTCGCGGTAGGAACGGGCGCCGTACCAGAAGGACACCTTGCGGTTCGTGTGGATGCGGCGGAACTGGTCGAAGATGTGGGAGCGCATGGGCGCCATGCCGGCGCCACCGCCGACGAACACCATCTCGGCCTCCGTGTCCTTGGCGAAGAACTCGCCGAAGGGACCGGCGATCGTCACGTCGTCGCCGGGCTTCAGGTTGAAGATGTAGGACGACATCTGGCCGGGCGGCAGCTCCATCTCGCGCGGCGGCGGCGTCGCCACGCGGACGTTCAGCATGATGACGCCCTTCTCCTCCGGGTAGTTCGCCATCGAGTAGGCCCGGATCACGGTCTCGTCGACTTTGGACACCAGGTCCCAAATCTTGAAGCGGTCCCAGTCGTCGTGGTACTCGTCCTCGATGGCGAAGTCGCTGTAGTTGACGACGTGCGGTGGGCACTCGATCTGGATGTAACCGCCGGCGCGGAAGGGCACTTCCTCGCCTTCCGGAAGTTCCAGCACGAGTTCCTTGATGAACGTCGCGACGTTCTCGTTGGAGCGGACCTTGCACTGCCACTTCTTGACCCCGAAAACCTCGACCGGGATGCCGATCTTCATGTCCTCCTTGATCTTGACCTGGCAGCTCAGGCGGCATCCCTCGCGGGCCTCGCGGCGGCTGATGTGGGTCTTCTCGGTCGGCAGCATGGCGCCGCCGCCCTCGAACACGTCGACGGTGCAAACGCCGCAGGTGCCCTGGCCGCCGCACGCGGAGGGAATGAAGATCTGGTGCTCGGCCAGGGTGCCGAGCAGGGTGCCGCCGGTGGCGGCGGCCAGCGTCTTCTCCTCGTTGATCAGGATCGACACCTCGCCGCCGGCGACGAGCCGGGCCTTGGCCTGCATCAGGACCGTGACCAGGGCGAGGATGACGACGGTGAACATCGTCACCCCGAGGACGACGGTGATCACAACTGGATGCCCCCGAAGGCCATGAAGCCGAACGCCATCAGTCCGGTGATGACGAAGGTCATGCCCAGGCCGCGCAGACCGTGGGGCACGTTGCTGTAGCGCAGGCGCTCACGGATCGACGCCAGGGCGACGACGGCGAGGAACCAGCCGATGCCGTTGCCCAGGCCGAAGACGACGCTCTCGCCGAAGTCGTAGTCGCGCTCGACCATGAACAGGGAACCGCCCAGGATGGCGCAGTTGACGGCGATCAGGGGCAGGAAGATGCCCAGCGTGGCGTGCAGCGCCGGGAAGAACCGGTCGGTCGTCATCTCCACGAGCTGGACCATCGCGGCGATCGTGCCGATGAAGCAGAGCAGGTTCAGGAAGGTCAGGTCGACGCCGGCGAACTCCGGGCTGATCCAGGCAAGGGCGCCTTCGTTCAGGAGGTAGGTCTGGATCAGGTTGTTCGCCGGCACGGTGACCGTGAGCACGAAGATGACCGCCAGGCCGAGGCCGACCGCGGTCTCCACCTTCTTCGACACGGCCAGGAAGGAACACATGCCCAGGAAGAAGGTCAGGGCCATGTTCTCGATGAAGATGGCCTTCACGGCCAGGTTCAGGTAGTCCTCGAACATCGTCCGGCGTCCTCCCTAGCCGTCCATCTCGACTTGAGCGGGTTTGTACACGCGCAGCGCCCAGATCAGTCCGCCGATGATGAAGAAGGCGGCGGGAGACAGCAGCATCAGGCCGTTCGGCAGGTACCAGCCGCCTTCCGAGACCGTGGGCATGACCGTGTAGCCGTAGAGCTTCCCGGAACCGAACAGCTCGCGCAGGAACGCCGTGACCATCAGGATCGCGCTGTAGCCGATGCCGTTACCGATGCCGTCGAGGATGGCCAGAGACGGAGGGTTCTGCATCGCGAAGGCCTCGGCCCGCCCCATGATGATGCAGTTCGTGATGATCAGCCCGACGAACACCGAGAGCTGCTTGCTGATCTCGAACACGTAGGCCTTGAGAATCTGGTCGGTGACGATGACCAGGGAGGCGATGACGGTCAACTGGACGATGATCCGGATGCTGTTCGGGATCTGATGCCTGAGCAGGCTGATCGTCAGGTTGGACAGGGTGAGCACGGCGATGACGGCCGCGCACATGACGACCGAGGTCTCCATCTTCGTCGTCACCGCCAGCGCCGAGCAGATGCCGAGCACCTGGAGCGCGATCGGATTGTTGTTGAAGAGGGGGTCGAGCGCCGCTTCGCTCTTCTTGACAGCCATCAGTTGGCCTCCGCGCGGATCCGGTTGAGGTAGGGCTCGAAGCCGTTCTCCCCGAGCCAGAAGTCGAGCATGTTCGTCACCCCGTTGCTGGTGATCGTCGCGCCGGCGAGACCGTCGACCTCGTGGGGGTCCTCCTGTGCGCTCCCGGCAAAGCCCTTGATCACCGCCAGGCGAACCTCGCCGTCGTCGTCGAACGCCCTGCGTCCGCGCCAGAGGCTCTTCCAGCGCGGGTTGTCCACCTCGCCGCCCAGGCCGGGCGTTTCCTTGTGCTGGTAGTAGGTGATGCCGCGCACAGTCGTCGTGTCCGCGTCGAGGGCCAGGAAGCCGTACAGGGTTCCCCAGAGTCCCAGGCCCTCGATCGGCAGCACGACCATTTCGAGCTCGCCGCCGTCGTCGCGCACCTCGTACAGCAGAGACTGATCGGGAATGCGCTTGACCTTGGCCAGGTTGTCGGGGGCTTCGGTGCTGGTGGCCGGATCCCGGGCGCGCCGTTGCTGGTCGAAGGTCGCCGTGTCGCCGTCCACCGCCTCACCCGAGGCGAGCTCGATGAGCACCGGTTCGATCGGCGCGAAGCGCTCGGCGACCTGCGCCTCGTCGATCGGCTCGCCGGGCTGGAGCAGGCCCACGGCCTCCAGCACCCGCTTCTGCTTGTCGAGGGCGATGTTCTCGTCCTGGAGCTCCTCCAGGCTGACCGCGAAGGAGGACACGAGGATCCCGCACACGATGCAGATCGCGGTCGCGAACAGGAGGGTGTAGCCGGTGGCCTGTCGGTTTGCCATGAGGAACTCCGCCGGTCGGATGGAGTCTATTGCGCGTAGCGTGCCTGGCGGCGCTTGATGTTCGCCTTCAGCACGTAGTGGTCGATCAGGGGCGCGAACAGGTTCAAGAACAGGATGCCGAGCATCACGCCTTCCGGGAAGGCGGGGTTCACGGTGCGGATCAGGATGGCCAGTACGCCGACCAGGAAGCCGTAGATGTAGCGTCCCCGGTTCGTCTGCGCGGCGCTCACCGGATCCGTTGCCATGAAGACGATGCCGAAGGCCCAGCCGCCAAGCACGACGTGCCAGTGGAAGGGAACCGAGAGCATCGCGTTGGTCGGCGACGCGATGAGGTTGAGCAACAGGGAGATCGCCGCCGTGCCGGCCGTCGCCGCGACCATGATCCGCCAGGAGCCGATGCCGGTCGCGATCAGGATGGCGGCTCCGATCAGGCAGGCGAGCGCGGAGGTCTCGCCCATCGACCCCGGAATGTCGCCGAGGAAGGCCTGCATCCAGGAGACCTTGCCCTCGATGGCGCTCAGTCCGTCCAGCGGGGCCTTGGAACCCTCGACGGCCTCGAGCACCGCGATCTCGCCGAGCGCGGTGGCGCCGCTGTAGCCGTCTGGTGCCGACGACGTGCCCGCCGCGATCCACACGGCGTCGCCCGAGATCTGGGCCGGATAGGCGAAGAACAGGAAGACCCGCGCCGTGAGCGCCGGGTTCAGGACGTTGTAGCCCGTGCCGCCGAAGATCTCCTTGCCGACGACGACGCCGAAGCTGATGCCGACCGCGACCTGCCACAGCGGGATCGTCGGCGGCAGCACCAGGGGGAAGAGCATGCCGGTGACCAGGAAGCCCTCGTTCACGTCGTGCCGCCGGACGACGGCGAACAGTCCCTCCCAGGCGCCGCCGACGGCGAAGGTCACGACCAGGACCGGCACGTAGTAGAGCGCGCCGTGAACCGTGTTCGCGAGCAGGCTGGAAGCGTCGAAGGTCAGTCCGAGCATCTCCATCGCGTCCGTCCGCCAGTTCGAGAGAGGCTCCGCGCCGCCGCCGACCGCGAGGTGGATCTGACGGCCGGTGTTCCACATCGCCATCAGGACGCAGGGCACCAGCGCCACGACGACGGTCATCATCAGGCGCTTCAGGTCCAGCGCGTCGCGCACGTGGGCGGCGCCGGCCGTCGTCTTGCCCGGCGTGTACAGGAACGTGTCCGGCGCCTCGTAGAGCGGATAGAAGCGCTCGAACCTGCCGCCCGGTTCGAAGTGACGGGCCTGCTTGTCGAGAATCCGGCGCAGGAGTTTCATGCTCGCCTGCCTAGCCTTCCTTCTCGATCAGCTCGAGGGCGTCGCGGAGGTACGGCCCGTACTCCGTCTTGCCGGGGCAGACGAAGGTGCAGAGCGCCAGATCCTCCTCCAGCAGCTCCAGGCAGCCGAGTTCCTCGGCCCGCTCGATATCCCCGGCCACCAGGGACTTGAGCAGGAAGGTCGGCTGCAGGTCCCACGGGAAGACACTCTCGTAGAGGCCGATGGGCACGATCGCTCGCGGCGAGCCGTGCGTGGTCGTGGTCATCGCGAAGGACTTGCCCGGCAGCAGGGAGGAGGCGAAGGCTCTGGCGCGCGAAAAGGCGCCGAAACCGGGCTGCAGCCAGCCCAGGAAGTGACGTCTGTGGTCGTCCTCGAGCACCGAAACCGTGTCGTGGAAGCGACCCAGGTAGCCGTGAAGATCCGCAGGCGCGTTCTCGCCGACCGCGGTGCGTCCGCTGAGCGGCGAACCGCTGATGACCCGCACCGCGCCGTCAGGGACGGCCTCCGCGCCGGTGCCGATCTCGCCCCTCGTCACGTCGGCGAGCGCGGCGCCCAGCCGCGTGCGCAGGAGCCGCGGTCTTCCTACCGGGGGGCCCGCCAGCGCCACGATGCGCTGGACGTCGGGTTCGCCCGTCGCGAACAGGCGGCCGATCGCGAGCGTGTCCTGCAACCCGATCTGCCAGACCAGCTTGTTGCGGTCCACCGGGTCGAGGGTGTGGATGTGCACTCCGGCGGCGCCGGCCGGATGCGGCCCAGCGAACTCCTCGACGCGCACCGGTTCGCTCGTCTCGACACCGGCGAGAGTGCCGGGGGCCCGGCAGAGGTACACGGGTCCATCTGTCAGCCGGGCCAGAGCGGCGAGCCCGCGCTCGAGATCGCCCGCGCGCCCTTCGACGATCCGGTCGGCGGCGGGCGCGAACGGTTCCGTGTTCATCGCGTTGACGAAGATCGACTTCGGTGCCGAGTCGACGGCCGCGGTGCGTCCGAAGGGGCGCGCGCGCAGGGCGACCCAGTCGCCGGACTCCACCAGCAACGCCTGCACTTCCGCGCGGGAGAGAGCGCTCGGGTGTCTTCCGGTGTAGCTGGCGAAGCCGACTCCGGCCCCGCTGGAGCCAGCCTGGTCGGAGGGGTCCACGCGCACCGCCACCGAGATCAATGCCCGCTTGGCGCCGCGATTCACGGCGGCTACGGTCCCCGTCGCCGGGGAGGTGAAGCGCACACCGGGCTGCTTGCGATCCTCGAACAGGAGCTGGCCACGTTGCACGGCGTCGCCGGGCCCGACGTGCATCGCCGGTTTCATGCCCGGGAAGTCGGCCGCGCTGATCGCCACGCTACCGGGAGCCGCGGCGTCATCAAGCACCTGTTCCGGAGCGCCGGCGATGGGCAGGCTCAATCCCCGCCTGAAACGGTACGTGCCCATCGATCGTGACGTGCTCTATTCCGGCGATCGAGCTCTAGTCCGGCGAGCGAAGGCGAATCGGAACGCGTCGCTCGACCAGTGAGGGACTATTCCACAACGGTGGGGGATGGGCAATACGGGACGATCGCGCCGATCCCCGGGATCCTCTGTTACGGCGCGTAGTAGGGGTTCGTTCCCGCCGCGTGATCCGTCGTGTCGAGGACGCGCTGCACGGTCGGCACGGCTTCCACGATGGCCTGCTCGACGCCCTGCTTCAGCGTGTAGTCGGCCATGCCGCAGCCCTGGCAACCGCCGCCCATCGTGATGTAGGCGGTCTCCTCCTTGACCTCGAGAAGGGTGACGAAGCCGCCGTGTGCGGCGATTTGCGGGTTGATCTGCTCATCGAGGACCCGCTGGACATCGGCGGCGACTCCATCGCCCCAGACCGAGTTGGGGTTGTCGAACTTGAAACCGCTCTCGGAGAGCCGGGTGACGAAGTCGATCGTGGCGCCCTCGAGGTCCGGGGCGCTTTCGGAATCAACGTAGACCTTGAACGCCTCGGTTTCGAGGATCTCGTCGCCGGGCCGGGACTCGTCAAGGCCGACCAGGTCCATCTGGTAGCGGAAGCCGCCGCCGGTGCGGCCGGTGATCGCGATGCGGAGGGCGAGGTCGTTGCGCTCCTCGTCCTCCATCGCCGCGGCGATCTGCTTCTGCGCCAGTTCGGTGATCGTTAGCATGCGCCGCATCTTACCGAAGGAGCACCTGTTCCATGAACTACAAGCACGTCCTGCTGTCCCACGACGGACCCGTCACGCGACTGACCCTGAACGCCCCGTCGCGGTTGAACGCGATGACGCCGGCCATGGGCGCGGAGATCCGCGATGCCGTGCCGCTGATCAACGCACGGGATGAGACACGGGTCGTCATCGTGCGCGGGGCCGGCCGGGCCTTCAGCGCCGGCGGCAGCCTGAAGAGCATCCAGGAGGAAGTCAGCGAGGAAGCGGGCGCTGGCCCCGGCCTCGGCGGCGGCTCGAACTTCTACCGTCTCTACCTCTCGGTCCGCGACCTCGAAGCGCCGTCGATCGCCGCGATCAACGGCCACGCGATCGGCGCCGGCCTCTGCTTCGCGTTGGGCGCCGACATGCGGGTGATCAGGACCGGCGCCAGGGTGGGAATGACCTTCGTGAAGCTCGGGATTCACCCCGGGATGGCGGCGACCTGGACCCTGCCGCGCCTGATCGGCCCCGCGCGGGCCGCCGAGCTTCTCTACAGCGGCCGCCTGATCGACGCGGCGACGGCGGTCGAGTGGGGGATCGCCAGCCGCGAAGCCGACGCGGACTTCGACCAGGTGGTCGAGGACCTGGCGCTCGAGATCGCCGCCGCGGGTCCGATTGCCGTCAAGGCAACCAAGCGCACGGTACGTGGCACCTTCGAGCGCACCCTGGGCGAGGCCCTCGACCTGGAGAGCGCGGAGCAGGAGGTCACCTTCCGGACCGCCGACGCGCGCGAGGGTGTGCGGGCCCTGACGGAGCGCCGATCGCCGCGATTCGAGGGCCGGTAAGCTACGCCGATGCCCACGGCAGCGGCGCTGATCATCGGGAACGAAATTCTCACCGGCAAGGTGGAGGAGGCGAATCTGACCCTGCTGGCGCGGGAGCTGTTCGGCCTCGGCATCGAACTCGAGCGGGTCGTCATCTGCCCGGACGATGCGGCCGGCATTGCCGCCGATATCCGTCGCCTGCGGCACCGCTTCGACTACGTGATCACGAGCGGCGGCGTAGGGCCGACCCACGACGACGTCACGCTCAAGGCGGTGGCTCACGCCTTCGGGCGGCCTCTGGTGCGTTCTCCGGAACTGGTGACGAAGATCCGCGAGATGGTGGGGGAGCGCTGCACGGAGGGTCACCTGCGAATGGCGGACGTGCCGGAGGGCGCCGACCTGGTCAGTACGCCCGAGGTGCCCTGGCCCTCCGTTGTGATGGACAACGTTTACGTGCTGCCGGGGATACCCCGGATCTTCCGCATGAAGCTGCCTCTGCTGCGGGACCGGTTGGCTGCCGGCCGGCGCTTCTACAGCCGCGCCGTCTACACGATGTGCCGCGAGACCGACATCGCCGAGATGCTCGATCTGGTCGTTGCCGCTCATGCGGAGGTTGAGATCGGGAGCTATCCGGTGATGGACGGGGACTACCGGGTCAAGCTGACGGTGGACAGCCGCAGTCGCACCGCTGCGGACCTCGCGGTGGCGGCCCTGGTCGCGGCTCTGCCGACCGACGCCGTGGTGCGGGTGGAGGGCGGCCGTTCTTCCTCGGGAGCGGCCGCGGCTGCCGGCAGTCACTGATTCCACGAAAGGGAAGCCATGATCGAACGAAGACTCCTTCTCGTGTCCTCCGGACCGCGCCCGCGCCGGTTGGCGGCGGGTGCGGTCCTGCTGGCCGCCTGCGCGTGGTCGGGGGGCCTCGCCGAAGCCGTAGCGCAGGAGGGCGACGGCGCTTCCGGCTGGACCTACGAACTGACCGAGATCCTGCCCCAGGATCCGGCCGTGCTCGCCGGCCAACTGGAGAACGGACTCCGGTACTACGTGAGGAAGAACGGCCGGCCCGAGAACCGGGCCTTCCTGCGACTGATCGTCCGTGCGGGCTCGGTTCTAGAAGACGACGACCAGCGAGGGCTGGCTCACTTCGTCGAGCACATGGCGTTCAACGGCACCGAGCACTTCGAGAAGGCGGAGCTACTCGACTATCTCCAGGGCATCGGCATGCGCTTCGGGCCCGACGTCAACGCGTACACGAGCTTCGACGAGACGGTCTACATGCTGGAGGTACCGACCGACGATGAGGAGATCCTGGACAAGGCGCTCCTGGTGCTGGAGGACTGGGCCTCCGCGGTCACGCTCGAGGACGAGGAGATCGAACGCGAGCGGGGCGTCGTGATCGAGGAGTGGCGGGGCGGACGGGGCGCTGGAGCGAGGCTTCGCGACGCCGAGATCCCCTATCGATTCCACGGCTCGCGCTACGCGGAGCGGCTGCCGATCGGCGATCCGGAGATGCTCCGCGAGGCGCCGCCGCAGCGGTTGCGGGACTTCTACCGGGACTGGTACCGGCCTGACCTGATGGCCATCGTCGCGGTCGGCGATTTCGATCCGGAGGCGATGGAGGCGGACATCAGGCGGCGGTTTGCCGGACTCGAGGGACCGGATGAGCCGCGCGAGCACTTCAAGGCGGAGATTCCGCCCCACGAGGAGACACTGGTTTCCATCTTCAGCGATCCCGAGTTGACGCGCTCCTCGATCTCGGTCGCCTTCAAGGGCGAAGCTGACGAATTCGTCACCGTCGCCGACTACCGGGCGCGCCTCGTCCGGGGGCTCTACAACGGCCTGCTGAACAACCGGCTGGCCGAGCGTGCCGAAGAGGCCGACCCGCCTTTCATCGGCGCGACCAGCAGCCGCGGGACGCTGGCCCGAACCCGAAGTCTCTACCTGCTCCGGGCCGGGGCCAGGGAGGGCGCCGAAGTAAAGGCGCTGGAGGCGTTGCTCACCGAGTCCGAGCGCGCCCGTCGCCACGGCTTCGAGGAGAGCGAGCTGGAACGGGCCCGGGTGAACACGCTGCGTTCGATGGACCGTGCCTGGGACGAACGGGACAAGACCCATTCCGCCGCCTATGTCGGCGAGTACCAGCGGAACTTCCTGAGCGACGAACCGTTCCCTGGGATCGCCTACGAGCGCGAGCTGGCCCGCCGCTACGTCCCCGGCATCACGCTCGCCGAAGTGAACAGGGTCGCCGACGAGTGGATCCACGACGAGGATCGCGTCATTCTCGCCAGCGGCCCGGAGAAGGAGGGGCTTGAGCCGCCGGCCGAAGAGGAACTGCTGGCCGTGTTCGACAGGGTCGGCGAGCTGGAGGTCGCGGCCTACCAGGACGACGTCGGCGAGGGCGCCCTGGTGCCTGTTCCGCCGACCCCGGGTCGGATCGTCGAACGATCGGCGATCGAGGAACTCGGCGTCACCGAGTGGCGGCTGTCGAACGGTGTCCGGGTGGTCCTGCGTCCGAGCGACTTCAAGAACGACGAGGTCCTGGTCGGGGCCTTCAGCCCCGGGGGCATGTCACTGGCTTCGGACGAGGACTGGCTGGAGGCGAACCTGGCGACCTCCGTGGTTCAACTCTCCGGGCTGGGGAACTTCAGCCTCACCCAGTTGAACAAGGCGTTGACCGGCAAGGTCGCGCGTGTCGGCCCGGTCATCGGGCCGCTGTTCGAGGGCTTCAGCGGCCGGGGCTCGCCCAAGGACCTGGAGACGCTGTTCGAGTTGATCTACCTGAGCGGGACGTCGCCGCGCCGCGATGCCGAGGCGTACGAGTCCTTCCTGACCCGTCAGGGCGCGTTGCTGCGCAACCAGAGCGCGATGCCGAGGTACGCCTTCGTGAAGACGTTGGTGGAGATCGTCAGCCAGAACCACCCCCGGCGTCGCATCATCACCGAAGAGATGCTGGGAGACCTGGACCAGGACCGGATCTTCGCCGTCTACGAAGACCGGTTCCGGGACTTTTCCGACTTCACCTTCTTCCTCGCCGGCAGTTTCGAGCTCGATGCGATCGAACCTCTCGTCGAGACCTGGCTGGGCGGTCTCCCGTCGACCAGTCGCGAGGAAGCCTGGAGAGACGTCGGAGTGCGAGCCCCGAAGGGTCGGATCGAACGGACGGTCTACAAGGGGCTGGAGGAGCAGAGCCAGGTCGCCCTGGTGCTCAGCGGAGCCTTCGAGCAGAGCCAGTTGAACCGCTACCGCCTGAACTCCATGGTGTCGTTGCTGCGGGACCGTCTGCGAGAGCGCCTGCGGGAGGAACTTGGCGGCACGTACGGCGCGAACGTGTCCGGAGGCGCCGAGAGGATCCCGGTCTCGGAGTTCGCTGTGCAGATCGTCTTCGGCTGCGATCCGGCACGCGTCGAGGAGATGCTCCAGGCGGTCCAGGAGGAAATCGAGCGCGTCCGGACCGAACTCGCCACGGACGAGGAAGTCGCCCAGATCCGGGAACAGCAGCGACGGGCCCGCGAAACGGCGAAGGAGACGAACGGTTTCTGGCTGGGTGTGCTGCAGACGGTCTACCAGTTCGACGAGGATCCGCTCAGCATCCTGGCGTACGAGGAACGGTTCGATGAACTCGACGCGGAGATGATCCGCGGCGCCGCCGTGGACTACCTGGGTGGCGAGAACCGGATCCAGGTGCTGCTGATGCCGGAGTCGGCCGAAGCGCAGGACGACAGCGACGGCGGGGAAGCGGCCGAGCCGGCCGCGGCAAGGGAGGCGGCGTGAGCCGGCGGCCGGCCATCTGGTGCGTCGTGGCGGCGCTGTTCGCGGCGCAGGCGGCGAGCGGGGCGGACTGGCCGAACTGGCGCGGGCCCGCGCGAAACGGCTACAGCGCACACACCGACCTGCCGCTCGAGTGGTCACACGACGGCGACGTCGAGCGGAACATCCTCTGGAAGCTGCCATTGCCCGACCGTTCCGGGTCGACCCCGATCGTGGTCGGCGACGTCGTGTTCCTGAACGTCGCCGAGGGCGACGATCTGTCGCTGTGGCGCGTCGACGCCGGTTCGGGGGACGTCGTATGGCAGCGAACGATCGGAGGCGGCAACCGATTCCAGCGCAAACACAACATGTCGTCGCCGTCCCCGATCACCGACGGTGAGCGGGTCTGGGTGCTGACGGGAACCGGCGCCCTGCAGGCCTACGATTTCGACGGCGACCAGCTCTGGGCGCGGGAACTCGAACAGGACTACGGCGCCTTCGGCCTGAACCACGGCTACGGTTCATCCGCGCTGCTCTGGCGTGAGGTGCTCTACGTGCCGGTCCTGCACGGCATGAAGACGGACGATCCCTCCTACCTCCTGGCGATCGACTCCGCTACTGGGGAGACGATCTGGAGACAGGAGCGGCCGACGAATGCCCGCATGGAGTCGCCCGACGCCTACATCACGCCGGCTCTCGTGGAGAGCGGCGACGGGCATGTCCTGGTGTTGAACGGCGGCGACGTAGCCACCGGGCACGATCCGGAGAGCGGCCGCGAACTGTGGCGCGTGGAGGGCTTCAACCCGAGGGACAGCCCGATGTACCGGGTCGTCGCGTCGCCGGTGTCGGTGGGGGATCTGGTCTTCGTCCCCACCCGCGTCAATCCGATGAAGGCCCTGCGGCTCCGGGCCGGCGGCGAGCCCGAGCTTCTCTGGGAGACGGATCGTGGGCCCGACGTGCCGACTCCCGCGACGGACGGCGAGACGCTCTACCTGTTGCGGGACAACGGCCTGCTTTCGCGACTCGACGCGCGAACGGGGGAGCCGGACTGGGAGAACCAGCGGCTCGAGCCGGGCACGTACAGCGCCTCGCTCCTGGTCGCCGACGGCAAGGTCTACGCGACCAGCGAAGACGGAGTGACCACTGTGGTCCGGGACGGCCCCGAGTTCGAGATTCTGGCGAAGAACCAGGTTCAGGGCTTCACGCTGTCGTCGCTGGGCGTGGCCGAGGGCCGCCTCTACCTGCGGACCGACAGCTTCCTCTACTGCATCGTCGAGCCATAGAACCGGGGCCCGCCGCCGGCCAGTTATGATCACCTGCCGCGCCCCCCCCTGGTGCGTCAGCTTTCCGTCACCGAGGTCCGCGCCGATGAAGAACCGCCTGCTCATTCTCCTGCCCGCACTCGTCCTGCCGCTTGCCTGCGGCGGTGGCGACGGAGCGGACGGCGGCTCCGCCAACCCGCGGTTCCTGAGCATGGGCACGGCGCCGGTCGGCGGCGCGTTTCCGGTCGTCGGCGGCGCGATCGCGGAAGTGCTGAACGACAACCGCGGTGAGAACAACTGGCGGGTCCAGCCGCGCGGGACGAAGGGGTCGCAGGAGAACATCCGCCGGCTCGCGCGTGGCGAGCTGGAACTCGCCATGTCGAACTCGGCGATCAGCTACTTCGCGGTTCTGGGGGAATCCGGCTGGGAGCAGAGCTACGAGATCCGGGCGGTCGCCACGCTGGCGCCGAACATCGCGACCTTCATCGCCAAGGCCGACTCCGGGCTGACTTCGCTGGGCGACCTCGCCGGCAAGCGCGCGATGGTCGGCGTGGCCGGCGCGGGCTTCGAGATGTTCGTCGAACCGCTCCTCGCCGCCCACGGGGTGACGTATGACGACTTCACCCAGGTCTACGGCACCCAGAGCGGGGCGGTCGACATGCTGGGCGACGGCTCCATCGACGCCGCCTTTCTCGGCGGCGCGGTTCCGACCGGCTCGGTGACCCAGGCGAGCAGTACTCACGACATCGTCTTTCTGCCGTTCGACGAGGAGAAGCGGCAGCAGCTCGCGCGTGACTATCCCTTCTTCCAACTCGCCACGATTCCGGCCGACGCCTACTCAGACCTCACCGAGGACTATCCCGGCCTCAACGTCGGCTCGATGCATCTGATCACCTACGCCGACGCGGACGAGGAACTCGTCTACCAGGTCACGAAGACGATGTGGGAGAACCGCCAGGCAATCGCCGAGAAGCATCCCGCCGGCCGCGCGATCAACGAGGCGAACGCCGCTCGCAACACCGGCACGCCGTTCCATCCCGGGGCGGAACGTTTCTACCGCGAGATCGGCATCTGGCCCGAAGCGGGCGGTTGAACGAGGCCGCTGAGCGGGCGCGCCGGGCCCTGATCGCGGGACTCGGCGCCGCCCTCTGTTTCTTCGTTCTCTTCGAGGTCAACTTCGGGCTGCTGCTGCCGCAGTCGTCGCTGGCGGTGTTCGTCGGCCTCGGGCTGCTGCTCTGCTTTCTCGCGTTTCCGGTCCATCCGAAGCTCGGGTCGCAGCAGTGGCTGCGCGGCCTGGACCTCCTCTTCGGTCTTCTGGCGGTGGTCGTCTGCGCCTACGTGGTCGTGCAGACGGAGCCGGCATTCGAGCACTTGTGGTCGGGCGGGAGGTCGCTGGGCAACCGGGCCGGGATCGAGACGGGGGCGGACATCGGTCTCGGTCTGATCGGCCTTCTGCTGGTGCTGGAGGCCGCCCGCCGGAGCATCGGCTGGATCGTCCCGGCCCTGGCCCTGGCCTTCGTCGCCCACACGCTCTACTGCTACTTCAGCCTCCGCAACGGTTGGGCTCTGCTCCCGGACTGGCTGTTCCCGCATGCCGGGCAGAACCCCCGCGACGTGGTCGGCACCACCTTCCTGCAGAGTCTGGGGGTCTTCGGCCCGGCGGCGTCGGTGATGTTCCGCTACGTCTTCCTGTTCGTCGTCTTCGGATCGTTCCTGGAAATGTCCGGGGCGACGCAGTTCATCATGCGCTTCGCGGAGCGGGTGTTCGGGTCCAGGCCGGGCGGCCCGGCGAAGGTGGCGGTGCTGAGCAGCGGACTGCTCGGATCGCTGTCCGGCAGCGCGGTCGCGAACGCCGTGACGACCGGCGCCTTCACCATCCCGATGATGAGGAGCAACGGCTTCAGGCGCCACGTGGCGGCCGCGGTCGAGGCGGCGGCCGCCTCCGGGGGCGCCCTCGTGCCGCCGGTCATGGGCGCCGGCGCCTACATGATGCTCGAGATCGTCGAGCCCCAGGTCACGTTCCTGCAGATCGTGCAGGCGGCGCTGCTGCCCGCGATCCTGTTCTACCTCTCGATCTTCCTGATCGTGCACTTCTACTCGCGGCGGATCGGGACCCCGGAACGCCACGGCGAGCCGCCTCCGGTGCGGCGTTTCGATGCCCTCGTCTTCGTGGCCGGTCTGTCCACCCTGATCCTGCTCCTGCTGCTCCGGTTCTCGCCATTCCGGGCGGTAACGGGCGCCCTGATCGTGATTCTGGTGCTGGCCGTGCTGCGACCCGAGATCGACCTGCCCCGGAGGCTGCGCCACCTGGCCCTCGGCTGCTTCGGGCTCGTGGCCGTGCTGCATCAGGTGGTCTGGGCGGACCTCCCTGCCGATCCGTCGTTCCGGCAGTTCTTCGAGTCCTGGCTCTCGTCCGGGATCGTGGCGATGTTCGGGTTGATGGCGTTCGGGCTCGTTCACCCGGTGTTCCGGCCGCACATCCTCGGCGCCCTGACCCGGGCCGCGCGCAACGGGATTCCCCTGGTCGCCGCCAGCGCCTGCGTCGGCGTCGTCATCGGTATCGTCCAGCAGACCGGCATCGCGGCGGACTTCTCGGCCGCGATCAAAGGGGTCGTGGCGACGAACCTGTTCCTGGCCCTGCTCGGCATCATGGTCACGTCGCTCGTTCTGGGCATGGGAGTGCCGTCGGTCGTGTGCTACCTGCTGATGGCGACACTGATGGGCTCGCTGCTCTCGGAACTGGGCGTCATTCCGCTGGCGGCTCACCTGTTCATCTTCTACTTCGGGATGATGTCCATGGTGACGCCACCGGTCGCGCTCGCGGCCTACGCGGCCTCCAGTCTCGCCCAGGCGCCGGTCATGCCGACCGCGCTGGCGGCTTTTCGCTTCGCCCTGGTCGGCTTCACCCTGCCGTTCATGTTCATCTACCGGCCCGCGCTGCTGATGATGGACGAGGATGGGGCGAGTCTCTTCGCGTCCGGAGCGGCGGGACTGCCGCCTCTGGTGCTGGCGCTCGGGGCGGCCGTCGTCGGCATCGTCGCCCTGGCTTCCGGGATCGGCGGCTACCTCCGATCCGAACTCACCCTGCCGCTGCGGGTCCTCATGCTGGTCGCGGCGGCCCTGCTCCTGGTTCCCGATCTGGGCGGCCCGACGATGGGCCTGGTCGTGAACGGCGTGGGCGCCGTCCTGTTCGCGGCGCTCGTCGTCTTGAACCGGCCCGAGCGCTCTAGTCCAGGAACGTGAAGCGGTTCGCCTTCAGGTCGTAGCGGGGGAGCGAGCCGGCGTCCGCGATCCGGACCGGGACCCGGAGGTTGAGCCGCTCCTCGAACAGGCCCTCGAGCCGGGACCTGAGACTTCCGGAGTCGGCGCCCGCCTCGGGCTCGACTTCCAGCTCGACCTCGGCCATCTGGCGGCGTCGCCGCACGGTGGCGCTGTACTCGACGACTCCGCCGGCCTCGCGGACCAGGGCGTCGACGGCGCTCGGGTAGACGTTGATGCCGCGGACGATGAACATGTCGTCGGCGCGGGCCAGCACGCCGCCGTCCAGGTACATCGTCGGCCGGCCGCAGGAACAGCCGGCGGCGCAGAGGCGTCCGATGTCGCCGGTGCGGTAGCGAACGACCGGACTGCCGATCCGCCCCAGGTTGGTCAGCACGAGCTCGCCGAGGATCGGCTCGGCGGCTTCGTTCGCCGCGGGCTCGATCGGTTCGAGCGGTTCTCCGGTGGACCGATCGAACCACTCGACGACGAACTCCTCCTCCAGGATGTGCAGGCGTTCGCCGACGCCGCAGGGGTAACCCCAGGCGCCGACCTCGGTGGCTCCGGCGTGGTCGAAGACCAGTGCCCCGTAGCCGTCGGCGAGCTGGCGTTTGACCGCAGGCACGCCGGCGCCGGGCTCGCCGGCGTGGATCGTTCGTTCGACGGCGCCGTCCGCGAGGTCGATGCCGAGGTGCCGGGCCGAGTCGAGCATCCGCAGTGCATAGGTGGGCGTCGACAGCAGCACCGTGCTGCCGTCGTCCTGCATCATCTGCAGCCGCTGCTCGGTGGAGAGGTGGCCACCCGGCTGCACCAGGCAGCCGAGCTGCTGCGCGGCCTCGAACGCGGTCCAGAAGCCGATGAAGGGACCGAAGCCGAAGGCGGCGAAGACCCGGTCGGCGGGAGTGACTCCGGCGCCCTCGTAGACAGCGAGCCAGCAGTCGAGGAACCACTGCCAGCTCGCCGGCGTGTCGAGCCAGCGCAAGGGACGGCCGGTCGTGCCGGAGGTGCGGTGGACGCGGACGTAGCGCTCCAGGGGGAAGGTGAGGTTGGTGCCCCAGGGTCCGTTCTCCTCCTGGTCCCTGGCGAGCTCCTCCTTCGTGGTGAAGGGCAGTGCGGCCAGGTCGTCGAGGGTGGGCGGCGAGTCGAAGCCGGCTTCCCGCCACTTCGCCCGGTAGAACGGGTTGTGGCGGTGGACCTGTTCCGCCATGCGACCGAAGCGGTCGGCCTGCCGTGCCCGGAGCCGCTGGCGCGAGCGCGCCAGCCGGTCAGTCAATCGCCGGTTCCTCGGCCGGGCGGCTGAGTTCGACGGCCGGTTGCAGCGGCTCGCCGGAGTCGTCGAACTCGTCGCGGAAACGCACCTCGATCCGATAGCTCTCGGCGTCTTCCCCGAACTGCGAGAGCAGGAAGGTGCGCACGAAGTCCGCCGTCCGGCGCCGCCCGAGTTCCCGCACGAGAGCGATGTTCTCGCCGGCGCGAGACGCCAGGCGGTCCATGAGCTGGAGCCGAAGCTGCTCCAGCACGGCGTCCTCGTCGCGCAGGACGGAGTCCGCCTGCACTCGGTACTCGATGGCCGACGCGTCGACCGCCGGCCGGTTCGCCCTGACGCCGGGGGCCAGCACGTGAACCGTCGTTCCGTCGAGTGTCAACGACCACTCGTCCTCGAGATCGAGGTAGTAGGTGTAGCGCACCGGAACGCGGGCTTCGACCATGACGTCCGGCAGCCGGAGCCGTCCCCACAGCAGACTGGCCGAGTCGGTCCGCTGGATCAGCTCCGTCTGGTCGAGGGTGGCGAACTGGAGGAACGCGTTGCCGGAGATCTCCGTCGCGTAGCTCAGGAACGACGTCTGGACGGTGCCGGTGCTGAAGGCCCGCGCGATCCGCTCGACGCCCTCGATCGCGTCCCGAGCGAGTTCGCGGCCTTCCGACACGACTTCCCGCGGAAGCATCGTCAACCGGATGATGACGAAGCCGATCACGATCGCCAGGACGAGTCCCAGCATCAGCGTGACGAAGGCCAGCGGCCAGACGATCTGGCTGCGCGGCTTGCGCCCGGCGGTGCGGACCCCGCGTGGATTCTCAGGCGTCTCGGCCATCGGTGTGCAGTCTATGTCCGACCTGCTAGCCTCGCGCCCGTTTTCGCCTGAGGCAACAGAGAGAGACCCGGAACGAGGAGAGACGAACCATGGAACTAGGACTGCTCGCCGGCGCGTTCGGCAGCCAGATCACCATCGACATCGAGCGCATCCGGCAGGCGGAGAGCGCCGGCTTCACGTCCGTCTGGACGGCGGAGGCATACGGCTCGGACGCGGTCTCGACGGCGGCGTGGGTTCTCGCTCAGACGGAGAAGATCAAGGTCGGCACGGCGATCATGCAGATGCCGGCCCGCAGCCCGGCGATGACCGCGATGACCGCGATGACCCTGAACCAGCTCTCCGGCGGCCGCTTCCTCGTCGGTCTCGGTCCGTCGGGTCCACAGGTGATCGAGGGCTGGCACGGCGTCGCCTATGGCCGGCCGCTGACGCGCACCAAGGAGTACATCCAGATCATGCGCAAGGTCTTCGCCCGCGAGGAGCCGGTCACTCATGAGGGCTACCACTACCAGTTGCCCTACCGCGGCGAGGACGGGACGGGCCTCGGCAAGCCGCTCAAGAGCATCCTGGCGGCGGACACCTCCATCCCGATCTACACCGCCTCGATCAGCCCGAACGGACTGGAGTGCAGCGCCGAGGTCGCGGACGGCGTCTTCCCGATCTGGATGAATCCCGAGCGCTACGATCTGCTCGAGGACTCGCTGGAGCGCGGCTTCGCCAGGGCCGGCAACGGCAAGAGCCTGGACGACTTCAAGGTCATGCCCTTCGTCACCGTCGTCATGGGCAACGACGTGGAGCAGTGCCGCACGCCCGTCAAGCAGAGCATGGCCCTGTACATCGGCGGCATGGGGGCGCGCGACAAGAACTTCTACAACGACTACGCCAGACGTCTCGGGTATCCCGACGAGGCGAGGGCGATCCAGAACAACTTCCTCGGCGGCAAGAAGAGCGAGGCGGTCGGCGCCGTGCCGGACGCCCTGGTCGACGATGTCGCCCTGGTCGGCCCCAGGGAACGAATCGTCGACCGGATCGCGGCCTGGAAGGAAGCCGCGGGCAAGGGCCAGGTCGCGTCGTTGCTGCTCGGCTGCCGGCAGCCGGAGGCGCTGGAGGCGATCGCGGAAGCGGTGCTCTAGCGTTTCCGACTCTCAGCCGGGCTTGCGGCCCACCACGACCGTGATCCCGACCTCGTGCCAGACGCATTCGGCGGCGAAGCCGGCCGACGCGATGGCGGCGAGTTCGTCCTCGAGGGGGAAGTAGGTGTCCTCCTCCGACCACTCCTCGAAGTGCTCGAAGGCGCGCTCCTCGTCGATGCCGTGGCTGACGAGGTGGTCGGCCCAGCCGCGCCAGGTCGCCTCCCGGGCGTTCGGCTCACTGGGCATGGTGGCGTCGGCGTTGACGAAGATACCGCCGGGTTCGAGGGCCTCGAAGACCCGTCCGTAGAGTCTCCGTTTCCCGTCCATCGCGGGAATGTGGTGGAGGGCGAGCGACGCGGCCGCGCCCGCGCAGCGAGGCAACGGTTCGAGGAAGGAGCCTTCCGTGAAGCGGGCGCGGTCGCCGAACCGGGCGAGCCGCGTTCGGGCCTGGTTCAGCATCTCGGAGTCGACGTCGATCAGCTCCAGGACGGCGCCGCCGACGGAGTCGAGAATCGCCTCAGAAAGGGCTCCAGTGCCGGCTCCCAGGTCGATGATCAAGCCCGGGGCGGTAGGCCGCAGTGCGCGCGCGGCTTCCGCGAGCATCTCCTCGTAGCCGGGGATGAACTGGCGGATGGCCGTGTCGTACTCGTCGACGGCGATTCGCAGGTGGCGGCGAACGGAGTGGGAGGGCTCCTCGTTCATGCGCCGCTGAGGCCGGGAATGGCGCCGGCTAGCCGGGTCAGGAACCGTCCAGGCCCGGGCGGACGAGGCGCAGCGGCCCCTCGCGCTCGTAGCGGTGGGCCGGGTTGTTCAACACGGCGGCCAGCTCCGCGGCCTGGAACGACGCCTCGACGCGCTCCGGGGGCGGCGTGCCGTAGGCGGTCGTCCGCTGCTTCGGTACGCGGCCGGCGTCGCGGATGAGCTGCTCCATCCCGGCGGGAGGGAGTTCCTGTCCGTGGGCGGCGCCCGCGGCCCGGGTGATGCTCTCGTTCATCAGGGTGCCGCCCAGGTCGTTCACTCCGGCGTCGAGGCAGGCCCTGACCCCCTGCGGTCCCATCTTGACCCAGGAGGCCTGGACGTTCTCGAACCAGGGATGGAGGGCCAGGCGGGCGACCGCGTGCATGAGCACGGCTTCGCGGAAGGTCGGTCCCTTGCGGGCGCGTCCCTTGAGATAGAGCGGCGCCTCCATGTGGACGAAGGGGAGGGGCACGAACTCGGTGAAGCCGCCGGTCCGCTTCTGCAGGTCCCGCAGCCGGAGCAGATGTCGAGCCCAGTTCCGGGGGCCTTCGACATGGCCGTACATGATCGTCGCGGTCGTCCGGTAGCCGATGCCGTGGGCGGTCTCCATGACCTCGAGCCACTGGTCCGTGTTCAGCTTGTCGGGACAGATGATCGCCCGGACCTCGTCGTCCAGAATCTCGGCGGCGGTCCCCGGCAGGGTGCCGAGCCCGGCGTCCCTGAGCCGCAGCAGGTAGTCGCGAAGCGGCATGTCGAGCGTGGCCGCGCCCTGCCAGACCTCGAGCGGCGAGAAGGCGTGGACGTGGATCTCCGGCACCGCCTCCTTGACCGCACGGCAGATGCCCAGGTACGTCTCGCCGGTGTAGTCGGGGTGAATGCCGCCCTGCATGCAGACTTCGGTCGCGCCCCGCTGCCAGGCCTCGAGGGTGCGGCGCATGACCTCCTCGAGTTCCAGGTCGTACGGCTTGCCGCGCAGGTTCTCGCTCAGCTTGCCCTTCGAGAAGGCGCAGAACTGGCACTTGAAGTAGCAGACGTTCGTGTAGTTGATGTTCCGGTTGACGACGTAGGTCACGGTGTCGCCGTTGATTTCGCGGCGGATCGCGTCCGCCGCGGCGCAGACGGCGGAGAACTCCGGCCCCCGCGCCGCGAACAGGCGGGCGATCTCGTCTTCCGTGAGGTCCTCGCCGGCCCGGGCGCGATCGAGGATGGGACCGATGCCCGTCGCCGCGCGCGGTCCCGCGCCGTTGCCGTTCGAGGCGGGGAAGGCCGCCACCGCAGCCAGCAGGTCGGCCGGCGGCGGGATCTGCTCGCCCGGGGACCAGTCGTCGGTGCGGGCGAGGCCGGTGGCGTCGACCCGCTGCAACACCGCCGTGCGAACGCCACCGAGCCGCCTGACCTCGCGGCTCTGGCCTCGTCCGTCATCGAGCCAGCGCTCTCCGTCGAGCGCCCACCCGGGGTACACGGTCAGCCGCTCGACCAGGGTCTTGCCGGCGGTGGCCGTCTCCTCGGCGAGACGTTCCAGGTGCGGCCAGGGGGCCTCGGGGTTGACGAAGTCGGGAGTCACCGGCGAGACGCCGCCCCAGTCGTCTATGCCGGCATCCACGAGCCGCGGCAGCACACCCGGGCTCAGGTTGGGCGGCGCCTGGATGTGCATCTCGGGCCCCAAGACCAGCCGGGCCGCGGCAATCGTCCAGAGCAGGTCCTCGAGCGTCGGCTCGGGCGCGTCGGCCATCCGGGTCTCCGGCTTGGCGCGGAAGTTCTGGACGATGACTTCCTGGATGTGGCCGTACTCGTCATGCAGATCGCGCAGGGCGAGCAGGGCGTCGATCCGTTCCTCGCGGGTTTCGCCGATCCCGATCAGGATGCCGGAAGTGAAGGGCACCCGCGCCTCGCCGGCGAGCCGCAACGTCTCGAGGCGTCGCCGCGGCACCTTGTCCGGGCAGCCGTAGTGCGCCTGACCCTTCTCGTGCAGCCGCATGGAGACGCTCTCCAGCATGATGCCCATCGAGGGCGCCACGGGCCGAAGGTGTTCGATGTCCTCGGCCGTCATCAGGCCCGGGTTGAGGTGGGGCAGGAGGCCGGTCTCGACCAGCACCCGTTCAGCGGCTTCCCGCAGGTAGGAGAGCGTCGACTCGTGGCCGATTTCGGCCAGGCCCTCGCGGGCGGCCTTGTAGCGCAACTCCGGCTTGTCGCCGAGCGTGAACAGCGCCTCCTTGCAGCCGGAGCGGGCGGCGAGGTGTGCCTGGCTCAGCACGGCGTCGAGCGGCATGTACGCCGCCTCTCCCTTCTTCGGCGGTTGGGCGAAGACGCAGTAGTGGCAGATGTCCCGGCACAGGTGGGTCAGCGGCAGGAAGACCTTGCGCGAGTAGGAGACGAGGTCGCCGTGGCCCCGGTCTCGCAACTCCCCGGCCGTCTCGATCAACTCCTCGAGGTGGGCGCCCGGCTCGATGCGAGCGAGCGCACGTGCTTCGTCGGAGGTCGGGCGACGGTCCAGAAACGCGCTGATCGGAGGGGACATGGCGATGACGGCCGCGGGCGCTGAACCCGCCGCCGGGGAATAGCGAACGGTATCAGTCCCGGTTCCGTGGGCTCTCGGGCCGGTTCGGCACGCCGAGGCCACGCAGACCGAGTTTCCGCAGAAGGTGGCCGGTCCGGCTGGAACGGTCGAGTCGCAGCAACTCGGCCAGGTCGTCCGGATGGTCCACGTCGAGTCCGAGGTTCGCCAGGACGATGCTGGAGTGGGCCGCTCCGGCCCGCTGCGCTTCCCGCAGATGGGCCTGGAAGCTGCCGTCGCCGAAGCGGAACGGGATGCAGCCCGGCGGCGAACAGACGAGAGCGTTGGTCCCGGAGCGGAAGCGGTCGGGCGCGACGGTCACCGCCGCTCCAGTCGCCGGCTGGCTTCCCTGGCTCTTCCGATCCTCGATGTGCCGGACACGGAGCTTCTCCAGGTCCGCCGCGGTCACCAGGGGCAGGTCGATCGGCAGCACCAGCATCGTCGACGCGCCGCGGCGCCTGAGTTCCTCGGAGGCCGTGCCGAGTGCCCGGTTCAGACCCCGCCGGGATTCGGACAGGACCTCGCATCCGGCGCCCTCGAGGTACTTCGCCGCAACGGCGTCCGCGGTCACGGCAAGCGTGCCCGTGATGCCGGGGACGCCCGCGATGGCAGCGAGTAGATCGTCGAGCATCGAGCGGGCCAGCTCCTCCCTCTCTTCCGCGCTCAGAACGGGCGACAGCCTTCGCTTGGCTTCGGACCAGGCCTTGACTGGCAGGACCGCCCAGAGGCCGCCGGTCGTCACGCGGATCGTTCCGGCGGCGCGGCTTTCGCGACGTTGCCGCGCCGGGCGTCGAGGCCGCGGGCGAAGTCGATCGTCTCCCCGGCCAGGCGTTCACGATCGGCCAGGGTCTCCATCACCGTGCCGGTCACCAGGGTGGGAAGACCGAGATCCTCGATCTCGGCCGCCTGTCCGGCGTCGGCGTCATCGACTACGAAGCCGTCGAGCAGGTTCCGTTCCCGGTAGTGCCGGGCAACCCCGACCGCCGTGACCGGCATCCCGAGCTCCGCCATCATCTTGGCCGCGGGGCCCTTGATCGCCGCGCCGCCGACGATCGGCGAGACCGCGACGACGGGACCCCGGGTCCGGCGCAGAGCCGCCTCGACACCGTCGAGCGCCAGCACCGGGTCGACGCTGACGAAGGGGTTCGAGGGACAGACGACGGTCGCCGCGGTCGCCCGGTCCTCCAGCGCCGCGAGGAAGGCGGGCGACGGCCGGGCCGTGTCGACTCCCGCGAAGCGAAACCCGGAGACAGGCGGTGCGCAGGCATCGCGCACGAAGTAGTGCTGGAAGCTGAGTTCGCCGCTCTCCGTCAGCACGACGGTGCGCACCGGGTCGTCGCTCATCGGCAGCACCCTGGCGGCGATGCCGAGCGCGCGGCAGAGGGCGGCGGTCACTTCGGTCAGGGTCTCGCCGGCGCGGAGCCGTTGCGTGCGCTCCACGTGGGTCGCCAGATCCCGATCGCCGAGCCGGAACCAGGTCTCGCCGCCGAGGTGCGAGAGCGCCTCGAGGAAGGACCAGGTCTCGTGGGCCTGGCCCCAGCCCGTGACGCGGTTCGAGATCCCGGCCAGGGTGTACATCACCGTGTCGAGGTCCGGACAAACGCGGAGGCCCAGGTGGTCGAAATCGTCCGCGGTGTTGCAGACGACGGTCAGCGAGTCCCCGGGGAGGACGCGGGACAGGCCGAGCGCCAGCTTGGCGCCGCCGACGCCGCCGGAAAGGGCCACGCAGTGGCTTGGGGAGCCTTTCCTCATCCGAGACGTGCCTTCACCGGAACAGGTCCTGGTTGCGCGGTCGCAGCAGGTCGCGGGCGGTCTGCGCCGGTCCGAGCCGCCCCAGGCCGCGGACGCGCACGACCGGAGTACCCTCGTCGCCCTCGCCCTGAACGATCTGGGCGGCGCTCGCGACCTGGTCGGCGATCCCGGTTTCCGAGACCAGGAGTTCCCGGCCGAACAGGTCGCGATCACCCCGCAGGTCCCAGAGCGCCGTCATCCCCGCGACGCCGATGGCGAGCCCGACGGTGCCCAGCCGCCAGGCGCGGCCGACGCTGTCGTTGACGATCACGCCGAGGCGCTCGATCTGAAAGTGCGCCGCCAGGGCTTCGCGCAGGGCTGCCGCCGAGGCATCCGGATCCTCCGGCAGGAGCAGCGCATGTCCGTGGTCGTCGCCGGGACGCAGGTTCGACTGGTCGATCCCCGCGTTCGCCAGCACGAGACCCAGCCGGTGCTCGACGACGATGACTCCGGGCACGGTGCGCAGGACCCCGGTCGATTCCCGGAGGATGAGTTCGACCAGGCGTGGATCCTTGTCGCATTGCGCCGCGAGCCGAACGGCTTCGGGACGAGGTTCCACCGTTGCCAGGTCGACGATTCGCCCTTCCGCCTTGGAGACGATCTTCTGCGCGACGACGAGCGCGTCGCCGGGGCGCAACTTGAGGCGCGCCTGACGCATCGCTTCAGTGATCAGGCGGGCGAGGTCGTCGCCCGGTTGGACTTCCGGCAGGCCTGGTACCGGCTTGATGTTCAGCATGATCTGGGGAAGCGCGGTGCGCGGAAGCCGAAGGCTAACCGCCTTCGCAAGCCGAATGTCGCGTCCGCGCTGATCGAGCGCCGACCGGCTTCAGGGCGTGCGGGTGGGCTCGCCGGTGATCCGGATGCCTGCGCCGGCTATGCCGTACTTGCGGTTCAACTGGATGAGGACGGAAGTCAGCGCCTCGGCCGCGGCCGCGTTGTCGAGCGGCCCTGCGTGCCAGCCCCTCATGCCGAGCGCCTCGATCAGTTCGATGACCTCGGCACGCGCCGAGGGGTCGTCGCCCGTGACCAGCACGTCGCAATCGACCGCGTCCTCCTCGCGCAGGTGCGCGGCGCCGACGTTCTGGAAGGCCGAGACCACGCGGACGCCGGGACCGGCGGCCTGTTGCGCGATGGTCGCGGCGCAGCCCTCGTCGGGGAGCTGCACGCGCGCCACCTTCGGCGGCACGAGCGGCACCGTGCAGTCGATCAGGATCTTGCCCTGGAGCGCTTCCCGTACGCCCTCCAAGGTTGCCCGCTGGAACGCGTAGGGCACCGTGAGCACGACGAGGTCGCCCTCCTCGGCCGCGGTCAGGTTGTCCGTGCCCCGGACTGTCGGCGGCAGGCCGAGGTCCCGGAGCTGCCCGTTCACGTCCTCAGCCGAGCCGGCGCCCTTCTCGCGCGAGCGGGAGCCGATGACGATGGTGTAGCCGGCGGCCGCCCAGCGTCGCGCGAGACCGCCGCCGAGATCGCCGGTGGCGCCGAGCATGGCGAGGGTGGGCAGGGCGTTCGGGTCGGGCCGATCGTGGGACATGAGGGTTCCGGTAGGTCTTCGTGAACGTTCGCCGCCCGGACGTCGGGCCAGGGACACGAGGGCGGCGATCGTACACCGGTGCGGCGCCGGTTACGGATAGGGCGCGAACTACTTCCGCCGGCGGTGAAGCGCGACGGTGTCCACTTCACGCTTGCGCTCCCACCAGTTCTGGTAGAGGTCGAGCGCGAACATCAGAAGCAGGATGAAGATGACGATCCACTGCGGGATGTACGGCGTGGGGGAGCCGTTGACGACCATGTGCGCGCTGTGGCCCGCCTCGAGGATCAGCACGAAGCCGATCAGCAGGAGGACGAACAGGCCGAGGATCTCGAATTCGGGGTTCGAACTGAGGAAGCGCGAGATCGGGCCGGCGAAGACGAGCATCAACGCCACCGAGATCAGCACCGAGCCGACCATGACCGCGAAGATGTCCGTCATGCCGACGACGGTGAGGATCGAATCGACCGAGAAGATGAGGTTCATTCCGACGATCAACGCCACGACCTCGGCGAACCTGTTCGCTTTCGCCACTTCGTGCTCGACCGCCTTCAGCTTGACGCGGAGCTCCTTGACGCCCTTCCAGATCAGGAACAGCCCGCCGATCACGAGCACCAGGGACTTGCCGTCCACGGTGCCGGCCATCGAAACGCCGAGCAGCTTGCCGTCGAACTGCCAGAGTTCGGTGGTCGCCGCTCCGAGCACCAGGCTCAGGATGAGCAGCAGCACGATGCGGAGCGCCATCGCCAGCAGCAGCCCCAACTGGATTGCCTGCCTGCGCCTGGCTTCCGGCAGCTTGTTGGCGATGATCGTGATGATGATCAGGTTGTCGGCGCCGAGCGCGATCTGAATCAGAGTCACCGAGAACAGGGCCGCCCAGAAGGCCGGCTGGGCCAGGAGTTCGGTCACTGGTGTCGCGCCTCGCTTTCCGGGACTTGGTTCCGGTTAGACTGCGCGCCCACCACCGCCAGGAGACCTCTCACGCCATGAAGCTACACGAAGCCGCCACCACCCCCAACTGCCGCCGCGTGCGTATCTTTCTGGCCGAGAAGGGCATCGAGGTTCCCGTCGTGCCGGTCGACGTGGGCAAGGCCGAGAACCGCCAGGACGCGTTCCGGGAGAAGAACCCGATGGGCCGCGTGCCGGTGCTCGAGCTCGACGACGGCACGTTCATCGCCGAGTCGGTCGCCATCTGCCGCTACTTCGAGCAGTTGCAGCCCGAGCCGGCGCTGATGGGCGGCGGGGATCCCGTGAAGGCCGCTCGCATCGAGATGTGGCAGCGCCGGATGGAACTCGAGATCACCGTGCCGATCATGCAGGTCTTCCGCAATACCCACCCCTACTTCGCCGACCGCATCCAGCAGTACCCGGACTACGGCGAGAGTCAGCGCAGCCACGCGACGAAGCGCCTGGAGTGGCTGGACCACGAACTCGCCGGCCGCGAGTTCGTCGCCGGCGACGAGTACTCGATCGCCGACATCACGGCCCAGATCGGGATCGACTTCGGCCGCGTGACCAAGTTCCGCGTGACGGAGGAGACGCCGAACCTCCTGCGGTGGCACCAGGCGGTCTCGGCGCGGCCGAGCGCGAAGGCGTAGTCCGGGGCCTATTGTCGGACCCGCGCCGCCCGGGTCTCCAGCTCTTCGCGGAACTGGGGCGCGGCGATGGCGATCAGGCGGTGCATCCGCTCGGCGAGGTCGCGCCCGCGCACGTCGGCGACGCCGTACTCGGTCACGAAGATGTCGGCGTCGGTCCGCAGCGCCGTGGCGGCGTGCTCCGCGGGCAGGGTTGGAACGATTCTGGAGAAGCGCCCTCCTCCGGCGGTCGCCTCGAGGGCGACGATCGAGCGTCCGCCGGCCGACATTCGGGCGCCGCGCATGAAGTCGACGGCGCCGCCCGTGCCGCTGATCTGCCGACCGCGGACCATCTCCGAGTTGACCTGGCCGAACAGGTCCACCTCGACCGCGGAGTTCAGCGCGACGAAGTTGTCCAGCCTGGCGATGACCCGCGCGTCATGGGTGTAGTCGACGGTCCGCAGGTCGATCAGGTCGCAGCGGCTCGCCCAGTCGTAGAGGCGCGGTGAGCCCAGGACCATCGCCGCGACCAGGCGGCCTTCGTCGATCGTCTTGCGGGCGCCCGTGACAGCTCCCGCCTCCACGAGGTCCATCACGCCATCGGACAGCAGTCCCGAGTGAAAGCCGAGGTCGCGGTGACCGTGCAAGGCGGCCAGGACCGCGCCCGGGATCGCGCCGACGCCGGTCTCGATGCAGTCGCCGTCGCGGATGAGTTCCGCCACCAGGGCGCCGATGCGCTCGGCGACGGAGCCGCTTCGGCTGGCAAGCGTGGGAGGTTCGATGTCGGTTTCGACGACATAGTCGAAGCGGTCCGCCGACACGGTCGGGGCGCCCGGCAGTCGGGGCAGTGAGCGGTTCCACTCCGCGACGAAGGGGATCTCCGGGCGCTCCAGCAGCGCCGGAAGGAATCCAGCGCCGATACCGAGCGAGCAGTCTCCGTTCCCGTCCGGCGGCGTGAACTGAGCGATGGCCAGGTCGAACGGAGCCGCGTTGAGATCGTCCCAGACGTGCCGGTACTGCATCGGCACGAAACGGACCGAACCGGCGTCGAAGCCGTCGCGCATCTCGGGGGTGACGAAGAAGCTCCGCACCGTGGAGCCGCCCCAGGGCGCGAGCGTCGGCGAGGCGATGCCGGGGATGCGGGTGACCGTGAACTCCACGCCGGCGGTCGCCTCGGGTTGAGCATGAAGCGCGGCGGCGATGCCGCGCGGTTCGTTGCAACCGCCCAGGACGCAGACCCTCATGCCCGGGCGGAGCAGCGCGCCGACCTGTTCAGGAACGAGTCTCTCCATCGCGGCCCGTAGCGTAGCCGCACGCGCGGGGATCCCCCTCCCGGCCTCGGGACGCTGATACCCTGCCGCCGCCATGATGACGACTTCCGAAGCACGCAACGGCCTCCCGGCCGTCTCTCTCGCCGCGGTGCCGGGACGTCGGCGGCTCACCCTCGACCTGGCGCGGGAGATCGAGCGCCGCGGCTTCAGCGGGATCTACTGCCCGAGCATGGGCGACGGGCTGGCGCTCTGCGAAGCGATCGCGCTGTCCACGGAGCGCATCCACTTCGGGACGTCGATCGTCAACATCTACACCCGGCACGTGACCGAGTTCGCACACACCGCCTCGTTCGTTCACGAGGTTTCCCGGGGCCGCTTCTGGTTCGGCGTCGGCGTGAGTCACGCTCCGGCGCATGCGCGGCTCGGTGTCACGGTCGGCAAGCCGCTGGCGGACATCCGTGCCTTCGTCGACGAGCTCAAGGCCGTGCGGGGCGTCGGCGATCTGCCGCCGATCGTGCTCGCCACGCTGCGCGACCGGATGATCGCCACCGCCGCCGAGATCGGGGACGGCATGGTCTTCGCGAACGGCGCCCGTTCCCGCATGGGCCATTCCCTGACGTTCGCCGGGGACAAGGCCGGCGATCCGGCCTTCTTCGTCGGCAACATGATCCCGACCGTGATCTCGGACGACCGCGGCCTGGCGGCGGCGCGGAACCGGAAGACGCTCTCCCGATACGCCCTGCTGCCCAACTACCGCAACTACTGGAAGGCGGCCGGCTACGTCGAGGAGATGGAGGCCGTCGAGCAGGCGGTCGAGCAGGGCGAGACGGAGCGCATTCCGGGCCTGCTCTCCGACCGCTGGCTGGCGGACACCACGTTGTTCGGGACGGCCGCCGAGGTTCGAGAAGGCGTCGAGCGCTGGTTCGACGCCGGCATCCGCACGCCGATCCTCGTGCCGTCGTCGGCGGCCGGCAACCAGATCAAGGCGTTCGAGGAGTTGTTCGCGGCCTTCGACGGGAGCTGAGGGATGGCTACGGTCAGGGAACGGCTGGACACGCTGGGCATCGAGCTGCCGGAGCCGGCGGCGCCGGCTGCCAACTACGTTCCGTTCGTCCGGATCGGTTCCCTCGTCTTCGTGTCCGGCCAGGTTCCGGTCAGGGACGGGAAGCTGGCATATCGCGGGAAGGTCGGCGTCGACTACTCCCTCGAGGAAGCGCAGGAAGCCGCCCGCCTCGTCGGCATCAACATCGTTGCCGTCGTCGGGGCCGCCTGCGAAGGCGACCTGGAGCGCGTGAAGCGCTGCGTGAAGCTGGGCGGCTTCGTCAACTGCAGCGACGAGTTCGAGAATCACCCGGCGGTGATCAACGGCGCTTCCGACCTGATGGTCCAGGTCTTCGGCGAGAAGGGGCGGCACGCCCGCTTCGCGGTGGGAACGAACAAGCTGCCGTTCAACGTACCGGTCGAGATCGACGCCGTCTTCGAGGTCGACTGAAAGGCCGGCAGCGCGTCATGTCCACCCAGCGAGTCGAGATTCTGGGCGACACGATGCGCCGACTGGCACGGCGCGGCGCTCGCCGCAACCTGTCCCGGGTACTCAGCAAGGTGCGGCCGGGCGACGTTGCCGCCGCGCTCAGGAAGCTGGTGCCGACCGAGCAGTTGTTCGTCGTCCGGCTGGCCCTGGAGGACTTCCCGGATTCTGCCGGCGAGGTCCTGCTGGAACTCGAGCCGGGCGAACGTCGGCCGCTGCTGGAACAGCTCGCTCCATCCGAGATCGCCGGCCTGCTGTCGCCCCTGGCGGTCGACGACAGCGTGGAGATCGTCGACGGTCTGGAGGACGAGCTGCGGGAAGCCGTGTTGGCCCTGCTCGATCGGCCGGACCGCGACGAGCTGCAGACGCAGTTCGCCTACGAGGAGGACACGGCCGGGCGGATCATGAACACGGAGTTCTTCTCCCTGCCGGAGGACACCTCGGTGGGCGATGCGATCGCCAAGATCCGCGAACACGGCGAGGTGGAGATGATCTTCTACCTCTACGTCGTCGATCCGGAGGGGCGCCTGGTCGGCGTGCTGTCGCTCCGCGAGCTCCTGCTCTCCGTTCCCAGCCGCGCGCTGGGCGAGATCATGAACCGCGGCCTGGTCACCGCGAGGACGGACACGGACCAGGAGGAAGTGGCGCAGCTCGCTTCCCGGTACGACTTCCTGGCGATTCCGGTGGTCGACGAAGGCCGCCGCCTGCTGGGATTGGTGACCGTCGACGACGTGATCGACATCGTGCAGGAGGAGGCCGAAGAGGATTTCTACAAGATGGTCGGCACCTCGGACGACGAGTTGCTGTACCGGGAGCGGGCGTGGCGGGTCGCCGGCATCCGGTTGCCCTGGCTTCTGGTCAACCTCATCGGCCTGACCCTGACCGGGGTGCTGATGAAGCAGTTCCAGCTCCGGCTCAACGAGGCGTTCCTCCTTGCCTTCGCGCCGGTGGTCATGGGCATGGGGGGCAACATCGGCAGCCAGACCATGACGCTGACCGTGCGCGGCCTCGCGACCGGGCGGATCGGCGAAGGCGGTGGCCGGATGCGCCGGTTCCTGTTCCAGCAGATCCGGATCGGTCTCGTGGTGGCCCTGGTGTGCGCCGCCGTCGCGGCGGCCGTGGCGGCCTTCCTGGAGCAGAACCCGGCGTACAGCGCGGTCGTCGCCAGTTCGCTCTTCCTGGCCATCGTGCTGGCCTCCCTGATCGGGTCGCTGCTGCCGATGGCGTTCGAGCGGATGGGCATCGATCCAGCGGTCGCATCCGGTCCCATGGTGACAACCAGCAGCGACATCACCGGCATCCTCGTCTACTTCGGGCTCGCGACCCTGATGATCGACTGGCTGGTCCGCTGAACGGCGGCGGGTTCCGGACATGAAGCAGCGAAGCGGCGAGGCGCTGCTGCTCCAGACGACCGACCTGCACGAACGTGACCGGATCGTCGTCTTTCTCAGTCGCGACCGGGGACTGAAGCGCGGGGCGGCCCGCAGCGCCCGGACGCGCTTCAGCCGCTTCGGCGGCGAGCTGCAGCAGCTCGCCAAGGTCCACCTGACCTGGTTCGAGAAGCCGGAGCGCGAACTCGTGCGGCTCGGCGAGGCGGAGATGATCCGCAGCGCCCGGGCCCTGCACGAGGACCTGGAGGGGATCCTCGTGTCGTCCTATCTGGCGGAGCACATGCAGGTCTTCGCGCAGGAGGACGAGCCGGAGAACCACCTCTACCGCCTCCTGGATACTACCGTCCAGGCGCTGCTCGACGGCTGCGACCGCTGGCTCGCGGCGCGCTATCTGGAGTGCTGGACGCTGCGCCTGAGCGGCGTGTTTCCCGCACCGAGACGCTGTCCCGCGTGCGGGGCCGCGATCGGGGAGGAGGCCTTTCTGGCAGTCGACGCGGCCGGCCTTCTGTGTCCCTCCTGTGGGGGAGGCGCGGGCGCGAACCGGAGGGTGGGGGCCGATGCCCTGACTTTCCTGCGGCGGATCGGCGGTTCGGATCTCGCGGGCCTGCACGCGAACGGCCAGATCGACGAGACCACACTCCGGTCGGTCGAGTCGCTGACGCGCGAAGTGCGCCGTGCCTTCCTGGGCCGGGAGCTGAGGAGCTACGGAGTGATGCAGCGGACCCTCCGGGACGTAGCGCCCTGATGGTGGGGCCCGGCCCGGAACGCCGAGCCCTGCAGCGGCTTCCCGACGCGCTGATCTCCCAGATCGCCGCCGGCGAGGTGGTGGAGCGTCCGTCCTCGGTGGTGAAGGAGTTGGTGGAGAACGCGCTCGACGCCGGCGCTGCCCGCATCGAGATTGCACTCGAGAACGGCGGCCGCGACCTGATCTCGGTGGCCGACGACGGCAGCGGGATCGCCGCCGGGGACGCGCTCCTGGCGCTCGAACGCCACGCGACCAGCAAGATCGCTTCGTTCGAGGATCTGCTGGAGGTGGCGACCCTGGGTTTTCGCGGGGAGGCCCTGGCGTCGATCGCCGCGGTCGCGAAGTGCGAACTGCTGACCGCCCGCTCGGCAGGCGACGGACATCGCCTGGTCGTCGAAGGTGGCCGGCTCACCGTCGACGAACCGGTGAGCCGCCCCCGCGGCACGACAGTGACGGTCGAGTCCCTGTTCTACAACGTGCCGGCCCGCAAGCAGTTCCTGAAACGGCCCGCGACCGAGCTTCGCCACGCCCTGACCGTGGTCCAGGGGTACGCGCTGGCGCGGCCGGACGTGACGTTCGTCCTTCGCCACGCTCCGGACGCCGAGTCGCCGGGGCGGGAGTTGCTGCGCGCGCAGGCCACCGGAGTCGACGGGGTCGGCCAGCTCAACCGGATCGCGCAGTTGTTCGGCGAGGATCTCGTGAATCACCTGACTCCGTTACCCGAGGCCAGGCGGGAGCAGGGGATCTCCGGCTTCGTCGGCGACCGGGAGACGACGAAGGGCCGGCGTCTGTTCCTGTTCGTGAACGGGCGGCTACTCAGGGACCGCGCCGTCCTCGGCATCTACTACAAGGCGGTGCGGGACCTGATGAAGGGAGACCGGCCGCCGGCCCTCTTCCTGTTCCTCCACGTCCCGCCCGAGTCCGTGGACGTCAACGTCCATCCGCAGAAGGCGGAGGTCCGGTTCCGCGATGCGGCGCTGCTGGGCCGTATCGGCAGCGCGTTGCGCCGGGGACTCGAGGCCGCCAAGGGCGAGGAGCCGGCGCCGCTTCGCGAGCCGAGAGGCCCCGCGGCGCCGCCGGCCTGGACGGGCGTGGGAGAAGTCCGCGAGGCGCCCCGCGCGCCGGCGTGGGCGGAGGAACTCGCGGCGCGGTACGGCGGCGAAGCCGGTCAAGCCGGAAAGCTGGCGGAGGTCGCCTACCGTCCGGAACCGTCGACCCGTGTGCCCCTTTCCGGCAAGGGCCGGGAATCCCTGCGCCTGATCGGGCAGTACAAGGGCACGATGATCCTTCTCGAGGGGCCGGAGGCGTTGCTCGTGGTGGACCAGCACGTTGCCCACGAGCGGATCCTGTACGAGCGCTTTCGCCGGAGCCTGAGAGAGCAGGATGCGGCGAGCCAGACACTGCTCGTGCCGCGGATGCTGGAAGTCTCGGCGGCCGAGAACGCCGCGCTGGCCGAGTGCTCGTCGGGTCTGGCCCGCTGCGGCTACGCCGTGAGCAGCTTGTCGGGCGGCACCGCCGCGATCACCGCGATCCCGGCCGTCCTGCCGGACAAGGAGGCGGAGAGCCTCGTGTTGCGGATCGCGACCCGGGTGGCGGGCGGCGACGAGTTGCCGAGCGAGGACGAGGCCCTCGCCGACTACCTGCTGACCCAGTTGGCGGCGAGCAGGGCCTGCCGGGCCGCGGTCAAGATGCACGAGGCGCTGTCGGCGGAGAAGATGGAGAGCCTGATCGCCGAGCTGTTCGCCTGCGAGCACCCCTACACCTGTCCGCACGGTCGCCCGGTCGTGCTGGAACTCACGGACCGGGACCTGGAGCGCCGGTTCAAGCGGCGTTGACCCTAGCTGTCCGCTTTCTCCATCCCGTCCAATGCCCTGGCGGCGGCCTTTTGCTCGGCTTCCTTCTTCGAGTGGCCCGATGCCGTGGCCACGGCGTGGCCCCCGATCCAGCACTCGACGTGGAACACGGGATCGTGGTCCGGCCCGTCACGGCCGACATGACGATAGGACGGAGGATCGAGTCCCTGACCCTGGAGCGACTCCTGCAGGTCCGACTTCGCGTCCAGGGCGTCCATCGTCTCGGCGGTCTCTGCCGCGATCCATGGTTCGACCAGATCGCGGGCGGCCCCGAGACCGCCGTCGACGAAGACAGCCCCGATCACGGCTTCGAGTGCGTCCGCCAGGAGAGACGGCTTCTCGCGGCCGCCCGACTGTTCCTCGCCGTGGCCGAGGTGAAGCGCCGGGCCGAGATCGAGTTCCCGGGCGCGCCGGGCCAGAGCCTCGGCGCTGACGACGTGGGACCTGGTCCGTGACAGGACGCCTTCGGGCGCCGATGGATCACCGCGGAAGAGCCGGTTCGCCACGACCAGCCCCAGCACCGAGTCGCCCAGGAACTCCAGCCGCTCATTGTCCTGCTCCAGGCCGCGTTCGTTGGCGAAGGAGCTGTGGGTCAGGGCCCGTTCAAGCAACGCGCGGTTCTCGAACCGGTAGCCGAGACGCGCTTCGAGTTCCTCGACCGGGTCGGTCAGGGGTAGATCCGGTCCATCGTTCGCGGGTACGGGATCGTCTCCCGCAGGTGGGGAACGCCGGCCATCCAGGCGACGAAACGCTCGACGCCCATGCCGAAGCCGCTGTGCTCGAACGTGCCGTAGCGGCGGATGTCCAGGTACCACTGGAAGGCGTCCAGCGGCAGATCGTGCTCCTTGAGGCGCGCGAGCAGCAGATCGTGGTCGTGAATGCGCTGGCTGCCGCCGATAATTTCCCCGTAGCCCTCCGGAGCGATCACGTCGAGCGCCAGGGCAAGCGACGGGTCGTCCGGGTCGGGTTCCATGTAGAAGGCCTTGAGCGACGCGGGGTAGTGGGTGATCATCACGGGCCGATCGAACTCCCGTGTGATCGACGTCTCTTCCGGGGCGCCGAAGTCCTCGCCGAACTCGATCCCGGAACCCTGCCGGCGCAGCAGCTCGATCGCCTCCGCGTAGCGAAGCCGCGGGAACGGTCCCTGGATGGCTTCGAGCTTCGAGGTGTCGCGCTCCAGGATCGCTAGCGGTTCGCCGCAGTTTTCCAGCACCCGGCCCGCGAGGTAGACGAGGAAGTCCTCGGCCAGCACGCACAGGCCCTCGAAGTCCAGGAAGGCCGCCTCCGGCTCGACCATCCAGAACTCCATCAGGTGTCGGCGGGTCTTCGACTTCTCGGCACGGAAGGTGGGGCCGAAACAGTAGACCTTGCCCAGGGCCGCCGCCGCCGGCTCCAGGTAGAGCTGGCCGGACTGGCTGAGGAAGGCGGAGCCATGGTCGAAGTACGGCGTCTCGAACAGCGTTGACGTGCCCTCGCAGGCGGCGGGCGTGAGGATCGGCGAGTCGACCAGGTAGTAGCCACGCTCGCGGTGAAAGTCGTGAATCGCGTGGCAGACCTCGCTGCGGATGCGCAGCACGGCCCGCTGGCGGCTGGAGCGGAGCCAAAGGTGCCGATTGTCCATCAGGAACGCGGTGCCGTGCTCCTTCGGCGTGATGGGGTAGGCCTCGGTGCCGTGCACCAGGGCCAGACACGACACCTGCACCTCGACGCCGCCGGGTGAACGGGGATCGGCCGCCACGGTGCCGGATGCGGCGATCGTCGATTCCTGGCCGGCGTGCTGGAGCACCTCCCAGGAGGCGTCATCGACCTCCTTGCGACTGACGACGAGCTGGACCGTGGCGCCCGAATCCCGCAGGCGGATGAAACCGATCCGCCCGCTGGAACGGCGGCCGTCGACCCAGCCGCGCAGCCGAACCTGCTGTCCGATCAGGCCGCCGAGTTCGGGAATCGACTTCCACTCCGTCACGGATCGATCCCCACGGCGCGATCATACCGGTGCGGCCCGAAGGCCGGGCGGAGGCGAGTCGCTACACTAGCGGCCGATGCTACGCCGGCTCTCCGCGCTCGTGACGCCAGGCCGGACCACTGGCGCCGTCGCCGCGGCGTGTTGCGTGGCGATCGGAATGGTCGTCGCCGCACCGCTGTCGACCGCCTCCAACGGGCGGGCGGCGCCGCTGCTCTACGAGTTCTTCGCGCCGGTCTGCCACCAGATCGCCGAACGCAGCTTTCACCTGCATGGGCACCCGCTCGCCGTCTGCCACCGTTGCTTCGGCTTCTACGTCGGCTTCACGCTGGGACTGGCGGTGCTGCCCTTCGTCCGCCGGTTCCGCGACTGGCTGCTCGACAGGCCCCGGCGGATCCTCTACTTCCTGGCGCCGACCGCGATCGACTGGCTGTTGCCGATGAACACGCCGGCAAGCCGGTTTGGGACCGCTCTGCTCGCCTCCGCGCCGATCGCTCTCCTGGTCTGGGCGGCGATCGACCAGATAACCGAAAGACATGCCCCGAAACTGCTTGAGGAGACATCACCATGACACCGAACAGATTGAAAGCAGCGGCCATCGGCGGCGGGGCGGCGGGAGTCGCGTCCCAGATTCCCGGCCTCAGCTTCGTCAACTGCCTGTGCTGCGCGCTGGTGGTCGGCGGCGGCATGCTGGCCGTGTTTCTTGCCCTGAGGAACGAACCGGCAACGGAGAAGGCGCCCTACGGAGACGGCGCGCTGATCGGCGCCCTGGCCGGTGTGGTAACGGCCATTGTGGGGGCCATCGTGCTCATTCCGATCGCCGCTCTGTTCGGCGATCCAATGGAACAGACGCTGAGGATGCTCGAGGGAATCGAGGGCATTCCGCCCGAGGTCCTCGACGCGCTGGGCGGCGACGCGGCCGGCGCCGTGGGAGCCTTTGCCTTGGTCGGGTTCCTGATGTCTCTGGCGGTCGATGTCGTGTTCGCCGCGATCGGCGGCGTGATCGGAGCGGCCGTCTTCCACAAGAAGCCCTCGGCTTGAGGCCGGATCTGGCGATGTACACACCACCAGGGGAGGTTCGATGACAGGGAAGAAAGTCGGATACGCGGCGCTCGGCGGCGGCGCCGGAGCGGTCGCGTCACAGATACCTGGCTTGCAGTTGCTCAACCTGGCCTGCTGCGCCCTGGTTGTGGGCGGCGGCATCCTCGCCGTCTACCTCGCGCTCAAGGACGACCCGCCTGCTCAGGCGGCGCCGTACGGTGAAGGTGCCAAGATCGGTGCGCTTGCCGGCGTCTTCGGCTCCGCCCTGAGCATTCTCATCGGCCTCCTGATCCTGGGAGGCATCACGGGCGTGATGGGGATCGGGGCCCTCACCTCGGAATCCATCGAGGACTTCGAGGCGTTCAGCCTCTTCAGCGCGATCGCCGGCCTGGGCGTCATCGCGATCGTCGCCTTCTCCCTGATCATCAACGTCGCATTCTCGACGGTCGGCGGCGTGATCGGGGCGGCCATCGTGCACAGGAAGGCGCCCGCCGAGTAGGCGTCACCGGCCCTCGTCAGCGGCTGAGGAAGGTCCCCGGCCGGTAGTAGCGCTGGTGCCAGATGCCGGCCTGGTCCTCGTCGTCCACCGGCATGCGCCAGGTGCGGACGGACGCTTGTGCCAGAGGGAGCCGATAGAGGCCCCGCGGCTGGTCGACCGTGGCCTGGATGTAGTCCTCGGCGGCGTCCTCCGGGACGTAGCGGCAGGCGATGCGGCGGTAGCGGTCGCGCCAGGCGTCGTCGACGCCGATGTCGTGGACGAGTTCGGCGTCGCCCTCGACCAGGACCTTGCGGTAGGGGAGGTCCTGCTCGTCGATCGCCAGGCAGGTCCGCGGATCGCGGCGCAGGTTGGCGAACCAGGCGGAGTTCTCGCGCGGGGTGAACCAGATCGCTCCCTCCTCGAAGATGAACCAGATCGGGGTCACGAGGGGTCTGCCGTCGTCGCAGACGGTGCCGATCCGCATCAGGATGCCGGGCTCGACGAGGAAGGCGTCGCGTTCGCTGTCGGTCATCGTCGGCATGTTTCGCTAGTCCTCCTCGGGAGCGCCAAGGGTCCGCGCCGCGTCGATGTCGGCGGAGTAGTCGCGGAGTTTCGTCGGCATCAGGGTCATCTCCTCGATCACGGTCCGTTCAGGCAGCGCCGCCGCGGCGAGGATCGCCTCGGCGATGTCCTCGGCCATCATCATCCCGGCCCGTTCTTCGTCCGACGGCGGCCGGGGCCGGTTGTCGAGGATCGGCGTGTCGACCTCGCCGGGGAGGACGCTGGTGGCGCGGATGCCGAGCTGGCGGAGCTCGGCACCAAGCCCCATGATGTAGTTGCGGGAAGCCGCCTTGGCGGCGCCGTAGGCGGTGCCGGCCATGACCCCCGGCCGGATCGCCGCCATCGACGACACCATGATCACCGTGGCGCCGCCGTGCGCGAGCATCGCCGGCAGCAGCGCCTTCGTCAGCATCGCCGGACCGGTCGCGTTGACCGCCATCACGCTGTCCCATTCCTCCTGCGAGATGTAGCGCGTGCTCCGCACCTTTGAGCTGTGCCCGGCGTTGTGGACCATGACGTCGACCGTGGCGTGACGCCGCAGAACGGCGGCGGCGAGGCCCCGCACTGCCTCAGCGTCCTCCATGTCGGCCGAGTGGGCCCAGGCGTTGCCGCCGGCGGCCTCGATCTCGGACACGACCGCCTCGAGCGGCTCGAGCCGTCGTCCCGAAACGATGATCGACGCGCCCTCGCGGGCGAAGAGCAGCGCGGTCGCCCGGCCGATGCCGGTACCGCCGCCGGTTACCAGGACGGTCTTTCCTTCGAGCTTTCCCATCTGCGTTCGACCTCCCCAAGGCTGTTGGACGTGGTGCTGGCGGCCCGGAGTGTAGCCCTGCCCCGATGGCGGGCGAGGTTTCAGGCGCCGCCGGGATCCGGCACGAGGTACCGGCGGGCCGCGTAGCCGAGGGTTCCCGCCCTCGCCGCCATCAGGCCGGCCATGCTGAGCCAGAGAAGGTCCGGATCCCGGAAGTGGACCGCCGCCCAGGCGAGGGGAGCGAAGCCGATCCCGAGGCTGACCGCCATCGCGCGGCTGAGCAGCCTGCCCCGCGTCAGGCCGAGGAAGAAGCCGTCGAAGGCGTAGGCGAGGGCGGCGAAGAGGAGCACCGGCAGCAGCCAGGCGTTGCTGTCCGCCGCCAGCGCGGCGACGTCTTCGTGATCGACGAGCAGGCCGTAAACGGCATTGGGAAACGCCAGCGCCGGGACGAGAAACACGACCGCGCAGGCGACGGCCGCCGCCAGCGTCAGGAGCAGGACGCGCCGCAACTCGCGGCGGTCGCCGGCGCCGAAGGCCATGCCGGCAAGCGTTTCGCCGGCGAAGGCCGCCCCGTCGACGAAGTAGGAGGCGAGGCTCAACACGCGAAGGATGACGCCGTTGGCGGCCAGGCGGGCGGCGCCGAAGAGCGCGCTCGCGTTGGTGAACACGGCGAATGCGGTGACCAGGAGCAGGGTGCGGATCACCAGGTGTCCGCTCAGCGCGAGGATCTGGCGCAGCGCGGCGCGGTCGAAGAGGGTGGGCCAGGCTGGAAGTGGCCCGGCAGCCGCAAGCGCCAGGATCAGACCGGCGGCGGCGCTCAGCCACTGAGCCCCGGCGGTGGCGACCCCGGCGCCGAACGCGGCCCAGCCGAGGTGGACGATGAACCACCAATTGAGCGCGATGTTGCCGAGGTTGGCCAGGACGACCAGAAGCAGCGCCCTCGCTGCTTCGCCGCGGCCCAGGAACCAGCCCACCAGCGCCAGGTTGGCGAAGGCCGCCGGCGCGCCCCAGATGCGCGCGTCGTAGTACTGACGGCCGGCCTCCTCGACGCCGGCCGTGCCGGACAGGAGTCCGAAGCCGGCGTCGCCAAGCGGGTCCCGGAGCGCGATCGCCGCGAGGCCGAGCGCAGCCGCCAGCAGCAGGGCGCGGTAGAGGTGCGCCGACACTTCGCCGGCGTCTTCGCGTCCCCAGGCCTGAGCCGTGAGGCCGGTGGTGCTCATGCGGAGGAAGGCGCAGCCGAAGTAGAGGTAGTCGAAGATGAGGGCCGCGAGAACGACGCCGGCCAGGAAGCGGACGTCGTCGAGCCGGCCGAGCATCACGGTGTCGGCCAGGCCGGCGAGCGGCACGGTGAGGTTGGACGCCGTGTTGAGCGCCGTCAGGCGTGCGAAACGGCGGGGGAGGCCCGGCCCAGGAGCGCCCATCACGGCCGGTGCGCGGGTGGTAGCCTGCCCGCGCTCATGGCGTCAGCACCAACTCCGGGCGGGTTCCTGGGACGTTTCGTTGCCTGGACCGATCGTCTCAATACGCGCCTCGGCGTTGCGGTCTCCTGGCTGACCCTGGCCATGGTCGCGGTCGGAGCGTACAACGCGGTGGTGCGCTACCTCGGCCGGTTCACCGGCTGGAACCTGAGTTCGAACGCCTACCTCGAACTCCAGTGGTACATGTTCAGCCTGGTCTTCCTGCTCGGCGCGGCGTACGCGCTGCTGACGGGCGCCCACGTGCGCGTCGACGTGGTCTTCAGCCGCCTGCCGGAGCGCTGGCGGCGGCGGATCGACCTCTGGGGTTCGCTGCTGTTCCTGATTCCGTTCGCGGTCTTCGGCCTCGTCATGTCCTGGCCCGCGGTGCGGAACTCCTGGGCGGTCCTTGAAGTGTCTTCCGATCCGGGCGGTCTGCCGCGGTATCCGATCAAGAGCGTGCTGCTGGTGGCGTTCACGCTCCTCGCCCTGCAGGGGCTGGCGGAGGCGGCGCGGAACTGGCTGCGCCTGCGCGCGCTCAAGGCCGGGGCCGAGGAGGAGGATCTGCAGCAGGAGGGGCTGCTGTGAGCGGCGACTTCCTGGGACCGCTGATGTTCGTGGTCGTGTTCCTGTTCATCTTCGCGGGCTATCCGGTCGCCTTCTCGCTCGGTGGGACCGCGCTGATCTTCGCCGTCATCGGCATCGAGCTCGGGCTCTTCTCCTGGAACCTGCTCTACGCCTTTCCCGAGCGGGTCTTCGGCGTCATGTCGAACGGCGTCCTGCTGGCGGTGCCGTTCTTCATCTTCATGGGCACGATGCTGGAGAAGTCGCAGCTCGCGGAGGATCTGCTGCGCACGATCGGCATGCTGTTCGGCCGGCTGCGCGGCGGTCTGGCCCTGGCGGTCGTCGTGGTCGGCGCGATGCTCGCCGCCGCCACCGGCGTGGTCGGCGCCTCTGTGGTGGCGATGGGCCTGATCTCGCTGCCGGTGATGCTGCGCTACGACTACTCCCCGATGCTCGCCACCGGCGTGATCAGCGCCGCCGGAACCTTGGGCCAGATCATCCCGCCCAGTGTCGTGCTGGTGGTGCTTGCCGACCAGCTCGGCATCTCCGTTGGCGACCTGTTCATCGGCTCGCTGATTCCGGGCCTGATGCTGGCGGGCTTCTACGCGGTGTACGTCACCGGCGTCGCGATCGCGAAGCCTGCCGCGGCGCCGGCACTGCCCGCGGAGGAGCGAACCCTCGATGGCGCGGCGCTGGCCCGCCAGGTGGCCGTCGTCATGCTGCCGCCCATGGTCCTGATCCTGGTCGTGCTGGGCAGCATCTTCGCCGGTATCGCGACACCGACCGAGGCGGGTGCCCTGGGCGCGGTCGGCGCCATCGCGCTGGCCCTCTCGCGCGGGCGGCTGACGATGAAGGCCGTGAAGGAGACGATGGACGCGACGGCGAAGCTGACCACGATGGTCATCTTCCTGCTGATCGGTTCGACCGCCTTCGCGCTCGTCTTCCGGGGCCTCTACGGCGATATCTGGATAGAAGAGCTGCTGACCGGTCTGCCGGGCGGGAAGATCGGCCTGCTGATCGTCGCGAATCTCGCGATCTTCATCCTGGGCTTCTTCATCGACTTCTTCGAGATTGCCTTCATCGTCATCCCGCTGATCGCTCCGGCGGCGCGCATTCTCGACGTCGACATGGTGTGGTTCGGCGTGATGATCGGCATGAACCTGCAGACGTCGTTCCTGACGCCGCCCTTCGGCTTCGCGATCTTCTACCTGCGAGGAGTGGCGCCCCGGCGGATCACGACGGTCGAGATGTACCGCGGGGTCATCCCGTTCATCGTCATTCAGCTCATCGGGCTGGCGCTGATCTGCCTGTATCCCGAACTGGTGACGGCGCTGCTGTAGCCGGCGCTCAGCCGCCGCCGAAGGAGAAGCGGGCGTATGCCTGCTCGGCGGTGCTGAACCAGCGGAACGAGGACCGGCGAACCTCGTCCCAGGACTCGAAGATCTTCCGGTAGCCTGCGTCCGCGGCCGCGTTCTCGTTCATCAGCTCGAACGCGGCGTCGCGTGACGCGGTCATGATCTCGTCGGAGAACGGCCTCAGGGTGACGCCGCCGTCGACCAGACGCTTGAGCGCCCCCGGGTTGACCGCGTCGTACCGCGAGATCATGTCGACGTTCGCCTCCGCGGCGGCGGACTGGACGATGGACTGGTACTCGGCCGGAAGGCCGTCCCAGGCGGTCCGGTTGACGTACACCGAAAGCGTTGGGCCCGGTTCCCACCAGCCGGGGTAGTAGTAGTTCTTCGCCACCCGCTGGAAGCCGAGCTTCTCGTCGTCGTAGGGGCCGACCCACTCGGCGGCGTCGACCACGCCGCGTTCCAGCGCCGGGTAGATCTCGCCGCCGGGAATCGTCTGGACGGTCACGCCGAGGCGACTCAGTACCTCGGCGCCGAGCCCCGGGATGCGCATCTTCAGGCCCCGCAACTCGTCCAGCGTGCTGACTTCGCGCCGGAACCAGCCGCCCATCTGTCCGCCCGTGTTGCCGGCCGGGAAGTTCACGATGTTGAAGTCGGCGAAGACCTCGCGCATCAGTTCCAGGCCGCCGCCGTGGTAGAGCCAGGCGTTCTGCTGGCGCGTGTTCAGGCCGAACGGCATGGCGGTGTCGAAGGCCACGGCAGGGTTCTTTCCCGTGTAGTAGTAGCTGGCGGTGTGGCCGAGTTCGACGGTGCCCTGCTGCACCGCGTCGAGGACCCCCAGGCCCGGGACGAGTTCACCGGCGGGGTAGGCGCGAATCCGGAACCGGCCCTCGGACAGGCTCTCGACCCGCTCCGCGAACACTTCCGCGCCGCCGAAGATCGTGTCGAGGCCGCGCGGGAAGCTCGAGGCAAGGCGCCAGTTCAGGCGGGGCTTCGTGACGACGGCCGGTCCGCCCTCCGGCGCCGACGCCGGTCCGCCGCAGGCGGCGACGGCGCCCGCACCCGCGGTGACGATCGCGGCCTTGCCCAGGAAGTCCCTACGTCTCAGTTTGGCCATGCTTGCTCCCGTCCTTTGTCTGATCTGGCGGCGGTCAGTGTACTTCGCTCAGCCAGCGCTCGGCGTCGATGGCCGCCTGGCAACCCGTGCCGGCCGCGGTGACCGCCTGCCGGTAGATGGGGTCCATCACGTCGCCGCAGGCGAAGACGCCCTCGATGTCCGTGGCCGTGCCCGGATGTCGGACCTTGACGTAGCCGACGTCGTCCATCGACAGCTTGCCGCGGAACAGCTCGGTGTTCGGGTTGTGGCCGATCGCCATGAAGACGCCCTGGCACGGGAAGTCCGATTCCTTGCCGGACCGGGGATCGCGCAGGCGCACGCCGTGAACGCCCTCCGCCTGAGTGCCGTAGATCTCCTCGACGGTGGCGTGGAACCGCCAGGCGATCTTCTCGTTGGCGGCCGCGCGTTCGCGCATGATGACCGAGGCCCGGAGTTCGCCGCGGCGGTGGACGATCGTCACCTTGCTCGCGAACTTCGTCAGGAACGTGGCTTCCTCCATCGCCGTATCGCCGCCGCCGACCACGACGAGTTCCTTGTCCCGGAAGAAGAAGCCGTCGCAGGTGGCGCAGGCCGAGACGCCGTACCCCATCAGCTCGGCTTCCGAGGGAAGTCCCAGTTGGCGGGCCGAGGCGCCGGTGGCGATGATCAGTGCGTCGGTCCGGTACTCGCCGCCGTCGGTCTCGAGCCGGAACGGCCGCTGGCTCAGGTCCACGTCAAGCCCGGTCTCGAAACGAGTATCGGCCCCGAAACGCTGGGCCTGGGCCCGCATCTGGTCGATCAGCTCGGGCCCCATGATCCCCGTCGGGAAGCCCGGGTAGTTCTCGACGTCCGTCGTGATCGTCAGCTGCCCGCCCGGCTGGCCACCCTCGAGAACCAGCGGCGCGAGATCCGCGCGTGCGGCGTACAGGGCCGCGGTGAGTCCCGCGGGCCCCGACCCGAGGATGGTCAGACGGTGGCCTGGCGAAGCGGACGCAACGGTCGTCATCGGCCGCGGAGCGTAGCAGCGCGAAGACGGATTGCCCGGCGGCGTCTCCTGAGGCGGCCGACGACCCACGCCGTCGGCCCGGAGAGCGCGTAGCTGGCCGCGCCGACCAGGAAGAAGAGACCGATGTGGATCAGCGCCAGCACGGCGATCGAAGCGATGACCAGCACCACCCGGAAACTTCGCCGGCGCCGGAAGTCGATCTCCTTGAAACTGACGTAGCGAAAGGTCGACACGGCGAGCAGGCCGACCACGACCAGCGCGGACAGAACGACGATCTGGAGAAGGAAGGAGTCGCCTCGAGTGTCGACGAAGAAGAGAATCGAGCCGATCGCCCCCGCGGCCGCGGGCGCGGGCAGCCCGATGAAGTAGGCCGGGTCGGCCGTGCGGCGGCTGACGTTGAAGCGGGCCAGGCGGGCGGCGTTGCAGAGCAGGTAGACGGCCGGCGCCGCGAAGCCCACGCGGCCCAGTTCGTGGAGACCCCAGAGGTAGCAGAGCAACGCCGGGGCGAGGCCGAAGGACACCAGGTCGGCCAGGGAGTCGTACTCCCGGCCGAATGGGCTCGCGGTACCGGTCAGACGGGCAATCCGGCCGTCCAGCGTGTCGAGGCACGCCGCGGCGAACAGCATGAGCACGGCGGCCTGGAACTGCCCTTCGAGACCTGCCAGCAGGGCGTAGAAGCCGAGCAGCATGTTCGCGGTGGTGAACAGGCTCGGGATCACGTAGGCCCCGGCGCGCAACGGTCTCGGCTTGCGGGGTTTCCAGTTCATGAAGTGTCTCCGTTTCGTACCGCGAGTCTCCGGACAGGAAAGTCCTCCGGCGGCGGCGTGGACGGGTCCGTTGGCATGGCGATCGGGGTCTCTCCGGAGACCACCCGTTGGCCTTTCTCGACCAGGGGGTCGTAGGACAGGGGCACGAACACGTCGACCCGGGAACCGAACTTGATCAAGCCGAGAGGTTCGCCCTGGATCACCCGCTGGCCGGCCTGGATATGGGCGACGACACGTCGGGCGACCAGGCCGGCGATCTGACGCACCGCGATGAGATCGCCCTGAGGCCGGCGCAGCAGGGTGAGGTGGTTCTCGTTCACGTCGCCTGCCTCCTTGCGGTAAGCGGCGAGTTTCTTTCCTGGCGTCGCGATGCTGCCGATCACCACGCCCTCGACCGGCGTCTTCTGGGTGTGAACGTTGAAGACCGACAGGAAGATCGAGATGCGCCGCCAGGCTTCCTCACCGAGGGCGCTGTCGGTGATCACCTCGACGGCGATCACCGTTCCCTCGGCGGGGGACAGGACGACGTCGGGCGGTCCCTCGTAGTTTCGCGTGGGGTCGCGGAAGAAGAGGAGCACCAGAACGCCGAGGACGGCCATCGAGCCCGCGGGGATGTGCCAGCCAAGGGGCCAGAACACGGCCGCCGCGGCCAGGAACGGCAGCACGAACGGCCAGGCCTCCCGAGCGAATCTCATCCGCAGGGTGCGCCTGGAAGAGGGGCGCTAACTGGCTGCCTGGAGGGCGTGGGACCGGATGATGGATTCCATCCGGTCCTTGAGAGCGAGCTTGTGGAGCTTGATGCGCTTGGCCTCGGATTGATCCGTCGGCGAGAGGACGGGGCGACCGACCAGTTCTTCGAGTTGACTCTCACAGGCCTGATGCTCTTCGTAGAGCTTCTTGAATTCGCCCTCCTGCGCCAGAAGTTCTTCCTTGACTGCGTCATCGCTCATTCGTTGCGCGCCTCCCTCCGTGGTCGTTCGGTGGCCTTCCGCGTGGCCTGCGTTGAGCGTACCAGCTTGGGCGCACTCGTCGCGGGCGGGCGCAGGTAGAGGGGCTCGACGAGCGTCGAAAGCCCCCTGGGGAAGTCGCCGTTCCGCATCTGGCGCAGCATGCTCGGAGCGAGTTCCGTCGCGTCGACCGCTCCGGCGGGAACCTCCAGAGCGGATGCTCCGTGGCCGACGACAGGGAGAGCGCTTTGCTCCAGGTCGGTCCGGCTTCTGATCTCGGGCGGTTCGTCGGCCCGGGCCGCGCCGTCGGCTTCCAGCCGCATGCGCTGGGTGAACCAGCGGTCCCGGTGCGCGTCGACGACCGCCAGGACCACCGGTTCCGGCGCGGCCGCCGTCTCGGCGTAGTGGCCGGCCAGGATCTCGAACGTGGACACCGCTCCCGTGCGCACTCCGGTGGCCTGGTGCAGACCGATCGCGGTCGCCAGTCCCACTCGCAGCCCGGTGAAGCTGCCCGGACCCCTGGCGGCCCCGATGCCTCCCAGCTCGCGGGCTTCGAGACCCGCGGCCGCGAGCAGTTCGTCGATCATCGCGACGAGTTCACGCGACGAACGGCCCTGGGGCGTGGCGAGCGTGTCGACCCGGTCCGCTCGAGCTAGCGCCACGCTGACGACGGGCGAGCCGGTGTCGAAGGCGAGCAGCGGCCCGGAAGGCATCGCCGCTCACTATACTGACGACCGTCCGTGGACGGGAGCGCTGCAGAGAACGCGGGGGATTCGCGGACACCGGCCGGTCGATCGGCCGAGCCGGCGCGGGACATCGCCACGCTCACACCGATGCTCCGGCACTACCTGACGGTCAAGGCCGAGCATCCGGACGCGATCCTGTTGTACCGGATGGGCGACTTCTTCGAGCTGTTCTTCGAGGACGCCACAACCGCCGCGCCGGTGCTCGATGTCGCCCTCACCGCGCGCCAGAAGGGCACCGCCAGCGAGGCGCCGATGTGCGGCGTGCCGCACCATGCCGTCGACTCCTACATCGCGAGGCTGCTCGACGCGGGCTACAAGGTCGCGGTCTGCGATCAGGTCGAGGATCCGGCGCAGGCCCGGGGACTCGTGCGCCGGGAGGTGACCCGGGTCGTGACGCCGGGAACGATCAGCGACCTGGAGATGCTCGATCAGAACCGGCCGAACTACCTCGCCGGCATTCGCTTCAACGGCGGGGCGGGCGCCGGCGCGTTCCTCGACGTCTCCACCGGCGAGTTCTTCGTGCGTCGCTGGACGGACGCGGCGCTCGCGGTGGAGGATCTCGAACGGCTCGCGCCGCGCGAGGTTCTATCGTGCGGCGAGGACTTCGAGCGGGGGATGGCCGATCCGGGGGGCCAGCTTCCGGCCTGGATCGACCGGGCCGGAGTCCCGCATACGGCGGTCGAGGGCTCGGAGGCGCCGCGGGCCTCGTCCGCGGAGCGCGCCTTGCGTCGGCAGTTCCAGGTCGACAACCTGCGGGGCTTCGGCCTGGTCGAGGGCGAGGCCGCCGTTGCCGCGGCGGCCCTCGTGCTGGAGTACGCGCGCCGCGCCGCCAGGTCGGACATCGACCATGTAACGGGTCTGGAAGTCCAGCACGACGATCGTTGCGTGATCGTGGACGACACGACCCAGCGCAACCTGGAAGTCTTTCGCCACCTCCAGCACCAGGGCGGACGGACCCTGGTCGACGTGCTCGACCTCACGCGGACGGGTCCCGGCGCCCGGGCGTTGCGGCGCTGGCTGAGCCGGCCGCTGCACGATGCCGGCGCCCTGCGGGAGCGTCACGACGCGGTCGACGTGCTGCTTCGGAGCATCCCGCTGCGGGAGTCGCTCCGCTCGCGGTTCAAGGGCATGGCCGACCTGGAGCGCCTGACGTCGCGGCTGGTCCTGGGGCGGATCAGTCCGCGTGAGGCCGCGGCCCTGCGGGACACGCTGCGCGACGCCCCTGCCACGCTCGCGGCCGTCGCCGGGCTGGACTCCGGCCTCCTCGACGGGTTGGGGCGGACGGACGTGCTTCCGGAGTTGCGAGCGAGGTTCGACGAGATCCTGGCGGAGACGCCGGGCTCGCTGAGCGAAGGCGGCGTGATCGCCGCCGGCGTCGACCCGGAACTCGACCGGCTTCGGTCTCTGGCGCGAGACGGCAAGGGGCACATCGCGGCCCTCGAGACCGGAGAGCGGGAGGCGACGGGGATCCCTTCGCTGAAGGTCGGTTACAACCGGGTGTTCGGCTACTACCTGGAAGTGCGAAAGACCCAGCAGGACCGGGTTCCCGACCACTACGTGCGCCGGCAGACCCTGACGAACGCCGAACGCTACGTCACGGAAGACCTGAAGGAGCTGGAACAGCAGATCCTGGGCGCCGAGAGCGGCCAGTTCGCCCTGGAGCAGGAGATCTTCGAGGCCCTCCGTGCCGAGGCCGCCCGGGAGGCTCGGCGGCTGCTCGTCCTGGCGGCCGCGCTTGCGCGGCTCGACTGCCTGACCGCGCTGGCGGAAGTCGCTGGCCGCTACGACTACGTCCGACCACGCATGCTGGCCACCTCGGGCAGGATCGAGATCCGCGAGGGACGCCATCCCGTCGTCGAGCGATCGACGGCGGCGGTTCGGGGCGCTTCCGGTTTCGTGCCGAACGACGTGCGCCTGGATCGGAACGAGGAACAGATCATCCTGCTGACCGGCCCCAACATGGGCGGCAAGTCGACCTACCTCCGGCAGACCGCGCTGATCGTACTGATGGCCCACGCCGGGTGTTTCGTCCCCGCGCAGAGCGCCGAGATCGGCCTGGTCGACCGCATCTTCACCCGCGTCGGCGCCAGTGACGACCTGGCCCGGGGCGAATCGACGTTCATGGTCGAGATGGTCGAGACGGCGAACATCCTGCGCCACGCGACGTCCGAGAGCCTGGTTGTCCTGGACGAGGTGGGGCGCGGCACGTCGACCTATGACGGTCTTTCCCTGGCATGGGCCATCATCGAACGCCTGCACGAGCACAACGGCTCGCTGGCCCTCTTCGCCACCCACTACCACGAGCTGACCGGGCTGCCGGCGACCCTTGCGCGTGTCAGGAACTCGCGCATGGCGGTCAAGGAGTGGCAGGACCAGATCCTCTTCCTGCACCGGGTGGCGGAAGGTCGAGCCGACAAGTCGTACGGTCTGCACGTGGCCCGCCTGGCGGGGGTGCCCCGGGAGGTCATCGAGCGCGCCGCCGCGGTGCTCTCGAACATCGAGTCCCAGCAGTACGGCTTTTCCGGCAAGCCCCGGATCGTCGACGGCGCCTCCGGGTCGCCGCCGAGTCCCGGCGCGGACCAGCTCGCACTATGGGGCGGCGAGGACGAGGCGGTGGTCGAGGCGCTGAAGGCGGTCGACGTTGACCAGTTGACGCCCCTCGCCGCCCTGAACCTGCTCCAGACCCTGCAGAGCCGGCTTGGCGTGAAGCGCTAGCAGCTCCGGGTGTCGGTGCGCCGGCCTTCTGGCCGGCATCCGGGGTTAGCCGCGGAGGGCTGTACCCACACCGAGCTAGAACGGGATGTCGTCGTCCTGTTCGCCGGCGTCGAAACCCTGGTCCTGCGGAGCCGGCTGTCCGGCATCGGGCCGGTTGCGCGAGCCGTAGCCCTGCCCGGAGCTGTCTGCCCGACCGCCCAGCATCTGGAAGTTGTCGCAGATGATCTCCGTGCGATAGCGCTTCTGGCCGCTCTGCTGGTCGTCCCAGGAACGGGTCTGCAGCCTTCCCTCGACCGAGACCAGACGGCCCCTGGTCAGGTACTGCCCGGCGACTTCGGCCTGTCGGCCCCAGCAGACGATGTAGTGCCACTCCGTCTCTTCCTGACGATTGCCGTCGCGGTCGCGCCAGCGACGGGTGGTCGCGACGCTGAAGTTCGCGACCGTCTGGCCTGACTGAGTGGTGCGGATCTCCGGGTCGCGGCCCAGGTTCCCGATGAGGATCACCTTGTTCAACATGCACTTCTTCCTTTCAGAATGACTCAAGGCGGCGACCTGACGCCGACCGCCAGGGAAACTCGTGTTGTCAGGCCGCGGCGAAGGCCGGACGCCGCGTCACGACGGCCGGCCACGCCATGGCCCTGATCGTCGATCGTAACCCCGGCGTGCCCTTCGGAGCTATCGTCCGGGCATGCGGCTGGTCGTGCAGCGGGTGGCGGGAGCCGAGGTTTCGGTCGAGGGCCGGCCCGTGGGGAAGATAGGAGCCGGCATGGTGGTCCTTGCCGGCGTGGAAGTCGGCGACGGTCAGGACCAAGTGGAGGCGGCCGCGGCAAAGCTGGTCGGGCTCCGGTTCTTCGACGACGAGCGCGGGCGGATGAACCTCGACGTGCGCCGGTCGGGCGGGGCGATTCTCCTCGTGTCGCAGTTCACACTGGCCGCGTTGACGCGCAAGGGGAGGCGGCCGTCGTTCGACCGGGCGGCCCCGCCGGAGGTGGCCGAGCCGCTGCTCGAGGAACTTCGCCGCCGGCTGGAGACGGCCGGCGTGCACGTGGAGTGCGGGCGTTTCGGAGCGCAGATGCGGGTGGACCTGGTCAACGATGGACCGGTCACCTTCGTGCTGGACTTCTAGCTTCGGCGCCGGTTGCTAGAGGTTCTTGAGTTCCTTGCCGGGCTTGAAGAGAACCGTCTTGCCGGGGGAGATCGTCACCTCGACGCCGGTCTTCGGATTGCGGCCCACGCCGCGCTTGCGATCGCGCACCTGAAAGACGCCGAAACCGCGCAACTCGATCCGCTTGCCGTCGCCGAGCGCGTCCTTCATCGCACCGAGGATCGTGTCGACGGCGCGGGCCGCCTTGACCCGGGGAAGATCGGAGTTCTCCGCGACCCGGTTGACGATATCCGCCTTGATCATCTTGAGTGCCTCCTCCCTGAATCCGTGGGCCGAAACGACCGGCCACGGCCCGACGTGGACCGTCGATTCTAACCCGGGCGGCGGTCCCGGTAAAGAGTCCGGGCGGCCGAAGTTGTTGCGGGAGGGTGCTACCCTTGGCCGTTCCATGGACCACGAGGAAGCAGGTTTCCGGTCCCTCTCCGGCCGCGCTTTGCGGGGCGCCGTGCCGGTAGCCGCGGTGACCCTGCTCTGCCTCGGATCACAGTCGACTGTGGCGCAGGAAGCCGACGCGGCGCCCGCCGAGAGCGGGCCGTTCCTGTTCACCGCGGCGCGGCTGCTGGCCGCTGAACCGGACCGCGTGGACGAGGCCCTCGACCTCTTCGAACGGGCCGTGGCCGCGGATCCGGACGCTCCGTTTCTGCGGATCGGTCTGGCGGAGTTCCTGGCCGAGAAGCTGCGCCGTTTCGACGAGGCCGCCGAGCACACGTCCGTCGCCTACCGGCTCGCGCCGGACGATGTGGACGTGCTGCGGGCGCACGCGGTAGTGCTCGTCAGTTTGCCCGGCGGCGGTCGGCGCGGGGAGGTGCTCGATCAGGCGATCGAGGCGCTGGAGCGTCTCCGTCGCCTCGCGCCGAGCGACATCGACGGCATGATGCTCCTCTACCGGATTCGGGAGCGACTCGAGGAGTACGAAGAGGCCGCGTCAGTGCTCGAGGAACTCGTCAGCTACCACAACGGACACCGGCAGCTTCAGGGACTGCTGGTCGATGCGTTCCGCCGTGCGGGCCGGGACGACCGGGCCGAGGCAGTCCGGAACGAGATGCTCCGGCTCGACGGCCTCTCGCTCGAGGCCAGGATGGAGCTGGCTCACCGCGAGAGCCAGCGGGGCAACCACACGGAGGCCATCGAGCTGCTCGAGGGCGCCGTCGCCGAGCACCCGGAGAACATCGCCGTGCGGGGAGCCCTGGCAGAGGAGTACTTTCGTCGCGGCGTTGCCGAGGGAACGAGTTCGCGGCAGCGAGCGGAAGACCTGGCGGAGGCGCTGGACCGCCTTCGCGCGCTGCCCCGCGCGGCCCGCGCGGACCCGCGCGCTCGGCTCCTGGAGGCAAGGATCCTGGCCGAGTCGGGGCGGACGTCGGAGGCCATCGAACTGCTCGAGAACCTCACACGGGAGTCGCGGGACAATCCGCGAATCGTGCGGGAGGCGGTGCCCCTGCTGATGCGGGAGGGGGAATGGAGCCGGATCAGGGACATCGGCCAGAGGCTCGTCGATCGCGCCGACCGAAGCACCGATGAAGGCTCGCAGTCGGCGGATCTGGGGCTCAGCCTGCTGGTCGAGGCCTTGCGCCAGTTGGGAGAGTTGGACGAGGCGCTGGAAGTACTGGAAGCCGAGGAACAGCGAGCCGGAGAGTCCGCCGAGCTCGTGCTGAGCCAGGCCGAGCTGCTGGCCGAGGCCGGCAGGAAGCGCCGGGCCATGGCGATGCTGCGCCGGGACGCCGTCGCCAACGATCGGTTGCTCAGGGAGAACGACGACGGCGAGCCGGAGTTGCCGGCGCTGGTGAGGAAGGCACGGCTCTACTTCGACCTGGGAGCCGACAGACTCGCCCTCCGCGTCTACGAGGACCTGGCCGCGGACGGAGATGTCCGGCGCCTCATGCTGGTCTCCGAGTCCTGCCGTGAACAGGGACTCTTCAGGGAGTCCATTCCCTTCCTCCTGCGGGCGCTTGCGCGTATCGACGCCGGCGCCGAGACAGGACTCGACGTGGAGAGGGACGCTCTGCGGGCGGCGCTTCGGTACCAGCTCGGAGAGGCCTATGAACGCAGCCGGCGCTATGACGAAGCAGCGGATCAGTTCCAGGCGGTGCTTGCGCTCCAGCCCGAGAACAGTCACGCGATGAACTACCTCGGCTACATGTGGGCGGACAACGGGGAGAACCTGGAGCAGGCGCTGGAGCTGATTCGCCGTGCGGTCGATCTCGACCCGAACAACGGTGCCTTCGTCGACTCCCTGGGTTGGGCGCTGTTCCGGCTCGGCGAATTCGAGCAGGCCCGGCGGCACCTGGAACGGGCGAACCAGCTCGTGCCCCGGGACTCCACGATCCTCGAGCATCTCGGGGACGTCTATGTCGCGCTGGGCGATCCGCAGCGAGCCCGGGAGGCCTACGAGCAGGCGTTGGCGATCAACGACGAGGAGAACGTCGAATCCGTGCGCCGCAAGCTGAGTGAGCTCTCCCGGCGCTGAGCGGCAGCAGCCGACCTTCATGCGGCGGTCGTTCCCGCTGCTCCTGCTCGGGCTGACGAGTCTCAGTGGCTGCGCCAGCACCGGGACCGGGCGCGAAGCGCCGGCTCACGCCGTTCGCCCGGTTCCGGTCACGGCGCCATGGGAGATTCCCGAGGCCGAATGGCGGACGCAGCGCATCGTTCGCATGCGCTACGAGGGACCGGAGGGGAGCGGCACGCTCCGTCTCGTGCTGCGCTTCGAAGACCCGGAGACATTCCACGTCTCGGCCTCCGACCGTCTGGGGAGACGATGGTGGGATCTCGGCGTGAGCGAAGGAGAGGCCCTGGTGCTGTGGGTGCGCGAGCGCACCTTCTGCCGGTACGCGGGTGACCTGGAGGTTCCCGCCCTGTCGCTGGGGCCGGTGCCGGCCCGCGCCGTCGCGGCCTTGTTGATGCGCCGGCTGCCGGTGCCGCCTGCCGATTCCAGCACAGGGGAGGAGACCGCCGTCCTCGGAAGGCTGGACCGCAGGGTCGAACTCGACTTCGAGGACCGCCTCGGCCGCCGCTGGACGACCGAGACCACCCGTGCGGGCCCGAAGCGTTGGACGTTGTGGCGTGGCGAACGCGCACGGGCCTCCTGGAGCGCAGACGTGGACGGAATGGCGCGACTGGTGGAGTCCGACCGAGGTCTCGAGCTCCGCTGGACCCAGCCAAGGGCCGCGACGGAACTCGTCGCGCCGCTTCCGGCGCCCGCGGTCCCTTCCGGTTACCGGCCCGGCGTCTGCGACGGCGACGCCTGATGCCGCCGGAGCTCAGCCTGTCATGCCCGGCCAAGGTGAACCTGAGTCTGCGCGTTCACGGCCGGCGCCCCGACGGGTTCCATGAGGTTTCGACGGTCCTGCAGACGATAGACCTCTGCGATCGGCTGGAGATTCAGCGGGTCGACCCGGGGAGTCCGCTGCACATCGAGATCCCGGGCGGCGGCGCGCCGGCCGATGACTCGAACCTGGTGCTCAAGGCGGCGCGCGCCTTCTTCGCGGTTCTCGGCGAGCCGGCGCGGGGAGTCCGTTTCCGACTCGAGAAGCGGATTCCGGCGGGAAGCGGCCTGGGCGGGGGCAGCAGCGACGCCGCGGCGGCGCTGCTGGGCCTACAGTCGCTCTGGGGGCGGCCTCTTGACGCCCGGCAGTTGCAGGCGGTCGGAGCGGCGGTCGGCTCGGACGTCCCGTTTTTCCTGGTGGGAGGAACGGCACTGGCGACGGGCCGCGGGGAGCTGGTCGAGGCGCTGGACGACATCCCCTCGGCGCCGATGTTGGTCGTGGTGCCCGCGGTCGAGGTGTCGACGGCCGAGGTGTACCGGGGCTGGAGGGCTGAAACGGGAGCTGGGAGCGGGGAAGAAGGGGGAAGGCCCGCCGTGATGCCTCCGCCCTCGCGCCGTGGCGACGTTGCGGCCTGGGTGCTGGGCAACGACCTGGAACCGGTCGTGCGCGAACTCCACCCCGAGGTGAATGGCCTCGTTCTGGCGCTCAGAAGCGCCGGTGGCAGTGGCGGCGCCGACCCGCAGGTTTCCGGCAGTGGAGGCGCGGTGTTCGCGTTCGGCGAGTCACCCGGCATCCATTCGGCGCTGGCGGGAATGGACGTCCGCGTGTTCCGGCCGCGGATGCTGCCTCGGGAAGTTCGCCGGCTCTTCATGTAGCCCGCTCTTCATATAGAATCCGCTGGCCCGTCTGGGGCGTCGCCAAGTGGTAAGGCACGAGACTTTGGATCTCGCATTCGGGGGTTCGAATCCTCCCGCCCCAACCACGTCTCTCGCCTCCGACAACCGCGTGCAGCAGCCCACTCCCTTCCATTCGAACTGATTCCGAGGTCGCCCGTGTCGAGAGTCTCCGTGCACGCGGATGGTCCCGGCTCGCGTCGGCGTCCGCTGAAGTGACCCTCCATCCCAACAACGTCGAACGCGCCATGTACACCGAGCTCAAGGTCTTCGGCGGACGGGCGCATCCCGCCCTGACGAACGAGATCTGCAACTACCTCGGCATGGTGCCGGGTCAGGTCACGGCCTACAACTTCGCGGATGGTGAGATCTTCTGCCAGATCCAGGAGAATGTGCGCGGCGCGGACGTCTTCATCGTCCAGCCGACCTGCACGCCGGTCAACGACAACTTCGTCGAGCTGCTGATCATGCTCGACGCGGTGAAACGGGCTTCGGCGGCGCGGGTGACGGCGGTGTTGCCGTACTACGGTTACGCCCGCCAGGACAAGAAGGACAAGCCCCGCGTGCCGATCACCGCCAAGCTGGTGGCGGACGTGATGACCGCCGCCGGGGCAGACCGCCTGCTGACGATGGACGTCCACGCGCAGCAGATCTCGGGCTACTTCGACATTCCGGTCGATCACCTGTTCGCGGCGCCGGTGCTCCTTGACGCGATTCGCGCGCTCGGCATCGAGGACTTGATGATCGTCGCCCCGGACGCCGGCGGCGTGGCCCGGGCGCGGGCGATTGCGAAGCGGCTCCAGACGGAGCTCGCGATCATCGACAAGCGCCGCGTGGCCGCGAACCAGGCCGAGGTGATGAACGTGATCGGCGACGTCAAGGGGCGGGACGTGCTGATCCTCGACGACATCATCGATACCGCGGGCACGCTGATCAACTCGGTCGAATCTCTCGCGGCGCAGGGCGCCCGCAGGATCTTCGCCGCGGGCATTCACGGTGTCCTCTCCGCCTCGGCCATCGAGCGGATCGAAGAGTCGAAGCTGGAAGGCGTCCTGGTCACGAACACCACTCCGCTCGAAGAGAAGCTTGCCCGGAGCACGAGGCTGCGTCCCCATAGCGTCGCCGCGCTGCTCGGCGAGGCCATCCGCAGAATCCATGACAACAGCTCCGTGACGTCGCTCTTCGTCTGAGCCGTCCGTCACCTGAGGAGTTCGAAGTGAGCGAACCCACCGTAACGGTCCGGCTGCGCGAGCAGACCGGCAAGAACGCAAACCGCCGCCTGCGGGCGGCCGGAGATGTTCCCGCCGTCATCTACGGCGGCGGCACCGATTCGGCCGCCATCCGCGTCGACGGAAAGCTGGTGCAGAGTCTGATCCGGGAGGGCGGCGAGAATGCCGTCTTTCTGCTCCGGCTCGAGGGCACCGAACGGACGCGTCACACGATGATCCGCGACCTGCAGTGGAACCCGTTGACGGGTGCGCTGGTTCACATCGACTTCCAGCGCGTGAAGATGGACCAGGAAGTTCAGGTCTCGGTGCCGATCGAGGTCGTCGGGGTTCCCGAGGGTGTACGGAACGAGGGCGGCCTGCTCGAGTTCATCACCCGGGAGGTGGGTGTCGTCTGTCTGCCCGGCGACATCCCGGTCTCCATCGAGCTCGATGTTTCGTCCCTGCACATCGGCCAGCATGTAGAAGCCGGGCAACTGGTCCTACCGGACGCCGTGACGCTCAACGACGAAGAGAGCAAGGTGATCGTGTCGGTCGCCGCCGCGCGCGTGGTCGAAGAGGAGGAGGAAGAACCGGAGGAGGGCGAACTGCTCGAGGCCCTCACCGACGAGCCCGAACGAGTCGGCGAGGAAGACGAGTCGGCGGATGGAGAAACCTAGCGAACAGGCGCGCCTGGTTCTGGGGCTGGGGAATCCGGGGGGGCGCTATGCCGATACCCGTCACAACCTCGGCTTCCGTGTCGTTGACGAACTGGCGGGGCGCCTGGGGGTCCGGCTTGGTCTGGACGTGTGCGGAGCGCGCTGGGCCTCCAGCGACCGAATCGATCTGGCGACTCCGCAGACCTACATGAATCGCAGCGGCTACAGCGCGCGCTGTCTCTCCGAACGGAATGGCTATGCTCCCGGCAGTATCCTGGTCGTCTACGACGAAGTCCATCTGCCCCTGGGGCGGCTCCGGCTTCGTGGCAAGGGGAGTCCCGGCGGGCATCGCGGAATGGAGTCGGTTATCGAGAACCTGCGCACCACGGCGGTGCCGCGGTTGCGGCTGGGTATCGCCCCGGACGAAGCGGCGGCGGCCTCGGCCGGCCGCGGGGAAGACCTGCCGGACTTCGTTCTAGCGCCCTTCACCGCGGACGAGATGGAAACGGCGGAGCGAATGGTGCGCCGGGCCGCCGACTGCATCCTGAGTTGGGTCGACCGCGGCGTCGACGTCACGATGAACGAGTACAACGGATGAGAGGAAACGGATAGTGGACACGATGTACTACCTTCTGCCCGCCTGCGGCGCGGCGGCCCTGTTCTACGCCTTGCTGCGGAGCCGGTGGATCAACAGGCAGGACGCCGGCGACGGCGTGATGCCGGAGATCGCCGGTCACATTCGGGACGGGGCGATGGCGTTCCTTGGCCGCGAGTACCGCATCCTGGCCATCTTCGTCCTCCTGGCGGCGGCCCTGCTGGCGCTCGCCAACTCGGACCGTGCGGGGAGCTCAGCCTGGATAGGGCTGTCCGTTCTCGGCGGCGCCCTGTGCTCGGGTCTTGCCGGGTTCTTCGGCATGAGGGTGGCGACATCGGCCAACGTGCGCACCGCGGCGGCCGCGCGTTCGAGCCTGAACCGGGCCCTGGCGGTGGCCTTCTCGGGTGGCGCGGTCATGGGTTTCGCGGTCGTGGGCCTGGGCATTCTGGGTCTTTCCGTGCTCTACCTGCTCTACGCCGCGATGTTCGGGAGCGGCGACAACGAGTCGCTCGGGCAGGTCGTGACCGTCCTGACCGGTTTCTCGTTCGGCGCTTCCTCGATCGCGCTGTTCGCCCGCGTAGGAGGTGGTATCTACACGAAGGCGGCCGACGTGGGCGCCGATCTGGTGGGGAAGGTCGAAGCCGGGATACCCGAGGACGATCCGCGGAATCCGGCGGTGATCGCCGACAACGTCGGTGACAACGTGGGCGACGTCGCCGGCATGGGGGCCGACCTGTTCGAGTCCTACGTGGGCGCCATCGTCGGAACGCTGGTGCTCGGCATCAGCACGACCACCCTGGCCGGGGAGGCGTTCACGCCGAACCTGATCCTGCTGCCGATGCTGCTCGCCGGTCTCGGCATCCTGGTCTCCCTGGCCTCGACGCTGCTGGTCCGGACGAAAGAGGGCGGGAACCCGCAGCACGCCCTGGACCTGGGTACCTTCGCCGCGGCCGGGGTGATGCTGGTCGTCACCTACTTCACGGCCCGGTACTTGCTGGGCGACAGCAGATACATCGTCGAGGGGAAGGAGTTCGGCTTCATGGGCGTCTTCCTGGCCACGGTCGCCGGTCTCGCCGCCGGACTGCTGATCGGGCTGATCACCCAGTACTACACTGCCGAATCCAAGGCGCCGGCCCAGAGCATCGCCAAGGACAGCCAGACCGGCAGCGCCACGAACATCATCGGCGGCCTGGCCGTCGGCATGCAGTCCACCGCGCTCCCGATCATCGTCCTGACCGCCGCCGTCCTCGTGGCCCACAACCAGGCGGGGCTGTACGGCATCGCGATCGCGGCCCTGGGCATGCTGTCGACCACCGGGATCCAGCTCGCCGTCGACGCCTACGGCCCGGTCGCGGACAACGCCGGCGGCATTGCCGAGATGAGCCATCTGGGTCCGGACGTCCGCGCCCGCACCGACAAGCTCGACGCCGTCGGCAACACGACGGCGGCGATCGGCAAGGGCTTCGCGATCGGGTCGGCGGCGCTGACCGCCCTGGTGCTGTTCGCGGCCTTCCGCACGACGGTGGGACTCGAGAGCATGGACCTGGTCAACCCGCGCGTGATGTGCGGGCTGTTCGTCGGCGCCATGCTCCCGTTCCTGTTCTCGTCGATGGCGATGAAGGCGGTCGGCAAGGCGGCCTTCGAGATGATCGAAGAGGTCCGGCGTCAGTTCCGCACGATTCCGGGCCTGATGGAAGGAGAGGCGAAGGCGGAGTATGCGCGCTGCGTCGACATCTCCACCGCCGCGGCGCTGCGGCAGATGGTGGCGCCGGGCCTGCTGGCCGTCCTGGTTCCGGTGGCCGTCGGTTTCTGGGATGTCGAGGCTCTGGCCGGTGTTCTCGCCGGCGTGACCGCGGGCGGCGTTCTGCTCGCCATCTTCATGGCGAACGCCGGCGGCGCCTGGGACAACGCGAAGAAGTACATCGAAGCGGGAGCACATGGAGGCAAGGGTTCCGACGCCCACAAGGCGGCCGTCGTCGGCGACACGGTGGGCGATCCGTTCAAGGACACGGCCGGGCCCAGCCTGAACATCCTGATCAAGCTGATGTCGGTCGTGTCGCTGGTTATCGCGCCGCTGCTGGTGCTGTAGCGAAGGTTCGGTGGCGGACCGTGATAGATTCCGCCGCCGATTCGTTCCGGTCTGCAGACCGGCGAAGATCAAGAGGATGAACGATTGACACGGACATACGAACTCGTTTTCATTGCCGATCCGCGCCTTTCGGATGAGGAGGCGGTGGAGTTGAGCGATGCCTTTGGCAAGCTCCTGGTCGCCGACGGCAAGCTGCGGATCACCCAGGAGGAATCCTGGGGCAAGCGCCGGCTCGCCTATCCGATCAGGAAGTTCACCGAAGGCCGGTACCACATCTACTATCTGGAGTGTGAGGGAGGCGACAATGGCCTCGCCGAGATCGGACAGCGAATGCTCCAGAACGAGAAGATCCTGCGCCACCTGGTGGTGCGGACGGACCTGGACCTGAAGCGCGCCGCCAGCAAGGGCAAGGAGCCGGTCCAACAGACGACCATGGCCAACGTTCAGAGCCAGGCGGCTGGAGGCGCCTAGAAATGGCAAAACGTAGAACATTCTTCCGTCGCCGGAAGGTGTGCAAGTTCACCGCGGACGGGATCGAGTACATCGACTACAAGGACGTCGCCACCCTGCGCTCCTTCGTGCCGGAACGGGCGAAGATCCTGCCGCGCAGGATCTCGGGCAACTCCGCGCGTCATCAGCGGATGCTCGCCCGCGCCCTCCGGCGGGCCCGTTTTCTGGCCCTGATTCCCTACACGACGGACTGACCGCAGGCGTCGGCGGCGACCGAGGCGGCGAGGAACGAGGCAATGGAAGTCATCCTGTTGCAGGACATGAGAGGGCTGGGCACGCGCGGCCAGGTGGTCGACGTGAAGCCCGGCTACGCTCGCAACTACCTCTATCCGAGGGAGCTGGCGGCGCCGTCCACCGAGTCGAACCGGCTCTGGTTCGAATCTCAGCGGAAGAAGTTCGACGCTCGCCACGAGGCGGAGCGCTCAGCCGCCGCCGAGGTCGCGGCGGAACTCGCGGCGGTCAAGTTGACGATCGCGAAGCGGGCCAGCGAGACGGGGACCCTCTACGGTTCCGTGACGCCCACGGAGGTCACCGAGGCTCTCGCGGCTGCCGGCGTGCAGGTGGACCGGCGCATGATCGATCTCACCGGCGGCATCAAGACGGTGGGCGAGCACCTTGTGCGGGTCGACCTCCACACGGAAGTCATCGCCGAAGTCGCCATCGAGGTAGTGCCTGAAACCTAGAGGCGATAGCGATGGCTCCGGCGCCGGGGCCCCACCGGAAGTCGGCGACTTCCTGGGCGACGAGCCGACGCGCCATCTTGGCGACTGGCGCCATCTCTGGGAACGGGACATCCCGTTCCCGATCCGCAGCGACAGAGGCCTCGCCGGGCGTCTGCTCGTAGCCTTCAAGCGGCTGCTGCGACCGTTCGTCGCGCTGCCGCAGAACGACCTCTGGGAACGGCAGCGCGTCTTCAACCTGATTCTGCTCGATGTGTTCGAACACCACCTCCAGGAGTGGAAGGACCATCAGGAGCGGGTGGAGCGACTGTTCGAGCAGCGCATCGGCGATCTCGACCACCGGACGAGACATCTGGAGAACTTCCTGCGCCAGGGGCTCGACGAGGTCATGCGTCACGACGACGCCCTGTTCGGCCGCGTCGACCGGAAGCTGGACCGTTACCGGCGAGAGGCCGACGAACTGGCCGGGCTGCTGAGGACCGCCCTGGCCCGGGGACCCGAAGCGGAGAAGGGACTCCGGGCGGCCGACGCCGACGTCTCCTACATCGACTTCGAGCACCGGTTTCGCGGCGCTGAAGAAGACATTCGGGACCGCATCCGCGTCTACCTGCCGCGACTCCGTCAGACGGCGCCGATTCTTGACCTCGGCTGCGGCCGGGGGGAGGCCCTGGCCCTGCTGGAGGCCGAAGGCGTGGAGTGCCGGGGCGTGGATCCCTCCTCGGCGATGGTGCGCCACTGCCGTGAGCAGGGGCTTGGCGTCGAGCAGAACGACGCGCTTTCGGCCCTGGCGCGGACCGAGCCGGCTTCCCTGGGCGGTGTCGTCTCCTTCCACGTCATCGAGCATCTGGCTCCGGAGGACATCGAGCGTCTCGTGCGCCTGGCCTTCGCAGCGCTGCGACCGGGAGGGACTCTCGTGCTGGAGACGCCGAATCCGCTCTCCGTCGCGGTGACGGCCCGCAGCTTCTGGCTCGATCCGACGCACACGAGACCGGTGCATCCCGAGGCGCTGTCGGCCTGCTACGAACAGGCGGGCTTCACGAGCATCGAACGACTCGACCTGCGGCCGTATCCGGAGGAGGAGCGCCTGCCTGAGATCCCGCTCGACGGGCTGGACGGACAGAACCGGGAACTCGCCGATCGGCTGAATCGCCTCCGGGACGAGCTCGACGACTTCCTGTTCGGCTACCGCGACTACGCGCTGATCGGCGTACGGCCGGAGCGTTAGCGCTAGCCTGTTCCTCGCGCCTCGGCCCGATCGCCCTTCTGCCAGCCGCGCATGATCGGCGTCCAGTCGGCGACGTCTTCCGGCATGTTCTCTCCCGCCTTGGGCTCGCCGTACAGTGCGCGTTGCTGGTACCACGGCAGGTCGTAGACGGCGCGAGTCTCGGGATCGAACGACAGGACCGGCTCGGTGCCGGCGATGAACGCCTCCTCGATGACGCGTTGCCCGGACCGGCGCCGCGCCGGCAGGAGGCCGGAGTTGTACTCGACCTGCCGGAGCCGCACCTGGTTGGGCCTGGTGAAGGTCAGAGTTGGATCGATCCAGCCGTCCTCGATGCCCAGGCGGAGCACCTCGTTCCAGATCGGCAGGGCCGCGACCGCGCCGGTCATGTTCCTGCCGATCCGCCGCTGCTGGTCGTAGCCGACCCAGACGACCAGCGTGAACCGGGGCGTGAAGCCCGCGAACCAGGCATCCGTGAAGCCGTCCGTCGTTCCGGTTTTCCCCGCAACGGCCGCGAGGCCGAGCGCCCGCGCCGACTGACCCGTGCCGCGCTGAACCACCCCCGAGAGCACATGGGTGAGCAGGAAGGCGACTTCGGGCGTGACGACGGTCGATGCCTGCGGCAGGTGGGCGTCCAGCTCGCGGCCGTCGCGGGTGGTGACACGCTCGACGAAGTAGGGCTCAACGTGCACTCCCAGGTTGGCGATCGTGGCGTAGGAGGTCGCCACTTCGAGCACGGTGAGGTCGGCCGCGCCCAGAGCGAGACTCGGATAGGGCAGGAGCGGCGAGCGGATGCCCGTGCGGTGGGCGAAGTCGACGACCCGTTCCGCCCCGACGATGTCGTGGAGCTTGACCGAGGTGACGTTGACCGACCTTTCCAGGGCACGGCGCAGGGTCAGAATCCCCAGGTACTGCCGGTAGAAGTTCCGGGGGCTGTAGTTGAGCTGGTTGTCGGCGCCCAGGAAGACGGCGGGTGCGTCGAACAGCGTGTCGGCGGGAGTGAAGCCGTGCTCGAAGGCGGCGCCGAACACGAGCGGCTTGAACAGGGAACCGACCTGGCGCCGGGCCTGCAAGGCGCGGTTGAACTCGCTGCGCTCGTAGTCCCAGCCTCCGACCATCGCTCGCACGGCGCCGGTCGCCGACTCGAGCAGCAGAACCGCACCCTCGATCCGCGGCTCCTGGACGAGTTCCAGTTCGAACTGCGGCTGGTCCGCGCCGCCTTCGACGGAAGCGGCATCGTCGACGGGCCGCAACTCGAACCAGGCGACGTCGCCCCTCCGTAGCGGCGGCGAATCCCTGCGTGTCCACTCGTAGCCCGGCGGCTCCAGCATGAAGCGGTGGTCCGCGATCCGGACTTCCGCGTTCTTCCCTCCGCGCTGGAGAACGACACCGGGCGCCCAGGCGCCGGCCTCGGGCTCGAAGCCGACCCACCTGGCCAGGACGCCACCGAATGATTCGGCCAGGTCCGGCGCCGTCAGATCGTCCTGGCTGACGCGGGCGACCGCTCCGCGGTAGCCGCGCAGGCGGTCGATCCTCACCAGTCCATTGCGAAGAGCTTGCGAGGCGGCGCCCTGCATTCTCTGGTCGAGGGTCGTCTCCACCTGCAGGCCGCGCTCGTACAGGCCCTTCTGCCCGTACGAGCGGTAGAGGTCGAGGCGGACCTTCTCCGTGAAGTAGGGTGCGACGGGCTTCGGTTCTCGCTGGGTGACGACGTCGAGCGGCGTCGCGGCCGCCTCGACAGCTGCCTCCCGCGTCATCACTCCCCGCTCACCGAGCATCCGGAGGATGGCGTCGCGGCGGGTGCGCACGATCTCTGGTCGAAGGTAGGGCGTCCACACACTCGGGCTTGGAACGATCGCCACCAGGGTCGCCGCCTCGGTGTAGGTCAGCTCGGCCGACGGCTTGCCGAAGTAGTAGCGGGACGCGGACTCAACGCCGTAGTTGCCATGACCGAAGTAGGTGAGGTTGCAGTAGAGCGTGAGGATCTGCTGCTTGCTGAGACGCTTCTCGAGTTCGACCGCGAGGAGGGTCTCCCGGATCTTCCGGCGCCAGACCTTGGCCCGATCGAGGAAGAGCATCCGCGCCACCTGCATCGTGATCGTCGAGGCGCCGGAGAAACGCTCCCCGCGCTGCCAGTTCTGGAGTACGGCGCGAAAGACGCCGATGATGTCGAAGCCGCCGTGCGCGTAGAAGTTCCGATCCTCTGCGGCGAGCAGGACACGCGTGAATGACTCCGGCACCTCTCCCTCGGCGAGCAGAATCCGCTTCTCGACCGAGTAGCTTCTGAACGAGTCTCCGTTGCGGTCGCTCAGCCGGGTGATCTGACTGGGCGTCAGTTCGGCCACGGTCTCGACCTGTGGCAGATCGATCACCGCGGCGACGCCGACGCCCAGCGCCACGCCCACGAGAGGGGTGATGGCGACCGGTGTCAGCCAGCGCCAGTGCCTGACACACCAGCCCCGTACCAGCTCCGGGACTTCCCGCGCCGCCCTCATCTCCCGAATATCATACGGCGCGTTCCATGACTCCCGAAGCCGACCAGGCGTCCGGCCTGCCGCCACTCCCGGAACCCTTCCCCGAGCCCCAGGCGGCTCGACCGGCGGACCCGGAACGTACGCGTCGCGGCTGCCTCGTCGCGGGTCTGGTGGGCTGCGGCGTCATCGTGGTGCTGTTTCTCGTCGGCCTGGCCGTCCTGGCCACACAGGCCGACGAACTGCTCGAGTTCGTCCTCGACTTCAGCCGGGATCGCATCGTGGCCGACCTGCCGGAGGACGTGCAGCACGCAGAACGTCAACGCCTGGAGCGGGCGTTTGATTCCGTGCTGGAGCACTACCGGAGCGGCTCCGCCACGCCCGCCGACAACCGCCGACTCCAGTTGGCGCTCACCGACGCGATCCGGAGGCTCGAGCGTGGACTCTTCGACCGGGACGACCTGCGACGCCTGACCGAGCGCCTCGAGAACATCGCGGCGCCGGATCCGGGGGGCTGACGTGCCCGCGGCCGTTCCTTCCGATACCGGGAGTGCTGCCGGCGCCGAGAGGTCCGGGCGTTTTGAGCTGGTGTCTCCCTTCAGCCCGCAGGGTGATCAACCGGCAGCGATTGGTGAGCTCGCGGACGGGGTGCGGTCCGGCGTCCCCGAACAGGTGTTGCTGGGGGTCACGGGTTCGGGCAAGACCTACACCGTCGCCAAGGTCATCGAGGCCGTGAACCGGCCGACGCTCGTCCTCTCCCACAACAAGACGCTGGCGGCCCAGCTCTACCAGGAGTTCAGGAGCTTCTTTCCGCACAACGCGGTCGAGTACTTCGTCTCCTACTACGACTACTACCAGCCCGAGGCCTACGTTCCGCAGTCCGACATCTACATCGAGAAGGAAACGAGCATCAACGACGAGATTGATCGTCTGCGGCTGCGAGCCACCATCTCCCTGTTCGAGCGCCGCGACGTCCTGATCGTCGCTTCCGTCTCCTGCATCTACGGTCTCGGCGCGCCGGACGTGTTCTTCTCGATGCTTCAGTTCTTCGAGCGCGGCGCCGAGTTGCCCCTCGAACGGGCGCAGCGGAGCCTGGCCGAAATGCAGTACGAGCGCACCCGGCTCGATCTCTTCCACGGCAGCTTCCGCGTGCGCGGCGACGTCCTCGAGATTCTCCCGGCCTACGATGACCGGGGTATCCGGATCGAGTACTTCGGGGACGAGGTCGACCGGGTCTGCCGGTTCGATGTGATCAGCGGCCGGGTCCTCGAGGAGGTGGACCGGATCCCGGTCTTCCCGCGCAATCACTACGTGACGCCGGAAGAACGGATGCGACGGGCGATCGCCTCGATCCGGGAGGAGCTGGGCGGGCACCTCTCCGTCCTCGAGCGCGAGAACCGCCTGCTCGAGATGCAACGGCTGGAGCAGAGAACCCGCTACGACCTGGAGATGCTTCGCGAACTCGGCTCCTGCGCCGGCATCGAGAACTACTCCCGGCATCTCTCCGGGCGGGCCCCGGGCGAAGCGCCGCCGACCTTCCTCGACTACCTGCCCGAGGACTTCCTGCTCGTCGTCGACGAGAGCCATCAGACGATTCCGCAGGTCGGCGGCATGTATCGGGGGGACCGGGCCCGCAAGGAGACTCTCGTCGAGTTCGGGTTCCGCCTGCCAAGCGCGCTGGACAACCGGCCGCTGCGCTTCGACGAGTTCGAGGAGCGTTGCGGTCAGCGCATCTACGTGTCGGCGACTCCGGGGCCGTTCGAGCTGGAACGGACGGGCGGGGTCGTGGTGGAGCAGATCATCCGGCCGACCGGACTGCTCGATCCGAGGATCGAAGTGCGGCCTTCGGCCAACCAGATCGACGATCTGGTGGAGGAGGCGCGCAACGCGATCGAACGCGGCGAGCGCGTCCTGGTGACGACGCTGACCAAGCGCATGGCCGAGGAACTGACCCAGTACCTGAACGAGCTTGGTCTCAGGGTGCGGTACCTGCACAGCGACATCGACACCCTGGAGCGGGTCGAGATCACGACCGCCCTGCGTCGCGGCGACTTCGACATCCTGGTCGGCATCAACCTCCTCCGCGAAGGCCTCGATCTGCCCGAGGTTTCCGTCGTCGCCATCCTGGACGCCGACAAGGAGGGCTTCCTGCGCAGCGAAGTGTCGCTGATTCAGACCGCCGGCAGAGCGGCGCGCAACCTGAACGGCAGGGTGATCTTCTATGCCGACCAGCGGACCCAGTCCATCGACCGCTCGATCGGGGAGACGGAGCGGCGGCGGCGGGTCCAGGAGCGCTACAACCGCGAGCACGGAATCGAACCGGCCTCCATCCTGAAGGAGGTGCACAGCCCTTTGGTGCAGATGAGCAACCTGGACTACCTGCACAAGGCGGGAGCGGAAGCGGAGGCCGGTGTGGAGGATCTGTTGCGCGAGGACGCGCCCGAGATGCCGCTGGAGCGGCGGATCGCGCGCCTGGAAAAGGCGATGAAGCAGGCTTCGAGGCGACTCGAGTTCGAGCAGGCTGCGGTGCTCCGGGACCGCCTCAAGGAGCTCCGGGAACTCAAGGTGATGGGCTGATGCACCCGGAGCTCTCCCGCAAGCTCGGTGAACTCCCGGACCTGCCGGGGATTTACATCTTCAAGTCGGAGGCGGGGGAGGCTCTCTACGTCGGCAAGGCGAAGTCCCTCAGGCGCCGGGCCGCTGCCTACCGCAAGCCGGCGGACGACCCGCGCATCGCCCTGATGCTGCACGACGCGGCCGACGTCGAGTTCGTCGTCACCGATTCCGAGGCGGAAGCCCTGCTGTTCGAGAACAACTGGATCAAGCGCCGGCAGCCGCGCTTCAACATCCGCCTCCGCGACGACAAGACCTATCCGTACCTCAAGCTGACCCTGGCGGACGGCCACCCGCGGCTCGCCTTCACCCGCCGCGTCCGCCGGGACGGGGCGGAGTACTACGGCCCCTACCTGCCCGCGGGACTGGCGCGCAAGGCGATCAAGCTGACCCAGAAGCTGTTCGGCATCAGGGTTTGCCGGATCGACATCGATGGCAGCCTGCCGCGGCCCTGCCTCTACTACGACATGAAACGCTGTCTCGGCCCCTGTGTGGACGGGCTGACCACGGATGAGGCGTACGCCGATGCCGTGGAGAAGGCCCGGCTGTTCCTGGCCGGCCGGAACGAGGAACTGCTGAAGGATCTGCGCGCCCGGATGCGTACGCTGGCGGACGAACTCGCCTTCGAGGCTGCCGCGCGGGTGCGCGACACGATGCACGAGATCGACGAGGTCAGCCAGCGTCGCAAGCTCCGGTCCGCCCGTGGAGAGGACGTCGACATCTTCGGCGTCCACATCAGCGGTGACAACGCGGCAGTCACCGTGCTGGTCATGCGGGGCGGCCAGGTGCTTGACCGGCGGGAACTGTTCTGGGAAGGCGTGTCCAGGATCACCGCCGAGCGCCTGCTCTCCGAGCTGCTGCCTCAGCTCTACGACCGGACGACGCTGATTCCCAAGGAGATCCACCTGCCGGCGCCGATCGAAGGCGAGGAGGCGCTGATCGAGTGGCTGAGCCGCCGCAGGGAATCCAGGGTCTACCTCCGCATGCCGTCTCGCGGACCGAAGGCGCAGCGCATCGCCCTCGCCAACCGCAACGCGGCGATGGCCTTCCGCCGCCGTTTTCGCGGCGCGGGCGTCGGCGGCGAAGCGGGCGCGGCGCTGAGGAAGGCGCTCGACCTCGCCGATCCGCCGCGGCGGATCGAGGGTTTCGACATCTCTACCTTCGGCGGCAGCCAGACCGTCGCTTCGCTGGTTGTCTGGAACGACGGCCGGATGGTCAAGGGCCAGTACCGCAGCTTCAACATCCGGGGCCTCTCCCAGGCCGATGACTTCGCCGCGATCCGGCAGGCGGTCAGCCGCCGCTACCGGCGCGTGCTGGAAGAAGTGGGAGACATGCCCGACCTGATCCTGATCGACGGCGGCCGGGGCCAGTTGAACGCCGCGCTCGAGGCCCTCGTTGAGCTTGGAGTGGACGAAACGCCCGTGGTCGGTCTCGCCAAGAGGGAGGAGGAGCTCTATCTGCCGGCACGTCCCGCGCCTCTCAGGCTGAAGCGGAGCCATGCGGGACTTCGGGTGCTCCAACAGGTACGGGACGAGGCCCACCGCTTCGCCGTCTCCCGCCACAGGCGCCGCCGTTCGCGAAGGACGCTGCACAGCCGCTTCGACGACCTGCGGGGCATCGGGCCGCAACGGCGAAAGCTGCTGGTACGCCGCTTCGGCAGCTACGCCGGCGTAGCCCAGGCCTCGGAACAGCAGTTGAGCGATGTCCTCGGGCCGAAACTGGCGCGCTCGGTCTACGCCGCGGTCCACGGTGAGCGCTCTCGCTCCGGGAAGTGAGGAGGAGGAAAGCTGGTAGCCTCCCGCATGCCGGAGGACCGGATGCGGTCGCTGCCGGCGGGGAACCGCCGGGGGAGGAAAGTCCGGACTCCAACGGACGGCATGCTTGCTAACGGCAAGGCGCGGTGACGCGACGGAAAGTGCAGCAGAGAGTAGACCGCCCGCCCGTCGAGGGCGGGCAAGGGTGAAACGGTGCGGTAAGAGCGCACCGCTCGGCCGGCGACGGTTCGAGGCGATGGCAAACCCCATGTGGAGCAAGACCAAATAGGGAGAGCGGATCGGGTTGTCCGTCCCGGTTCCGGGCCGTTCGCGGCCGAGGACGTTCTCCGGGTAGGTCGCAGAGATGAATGGCCGCCTCCCGAAGCCCCCGGGCTGTGGGACGAACAGAATCCGGCTTACGAGGTCCTCCGGCGCTTGACCTTGCTCCCCGGTCAGATCGACTCCCGCGTCGAACGTCCGCCCGCGGCGAAGCCGGGCGACCGCGTGGGGATCGCCGCGCTCTCCGGCCGAATCGATCCGGACCGTCTGGCCGCCGGCGCTGCTGCGCTGGAGGAACTGGGGTTTGAGCCGGTTCTCGCTTCGAACCTGTTACCCGAAGCGTCGCTCAGCGGGCGGCCGCTGTTCGCCGGCTCGGACCGGGAACGTCTCGAGGCCTTTCATGAACTGGTGGCCGACGAGTCAGTCGCGGCGATCGTCTTCGCCCGCGGGGGGTACGGCGTTCCGCGCATCCTCGAACACGTCGACTGGACCCTGCTTGCCTCGAGGCCGCGGCCCTACATCGGCTACTCGGACGTGACGCCCTTCCTCCTCGCGCTGGTTACGAGGACGGGAACGATGGCGTTTCACGGTCCCATGGCGGTGGACTTCGCGCGGGGTCTGCTGCCGGAGGAGCGCCGGTCCTTCCTGAACGCTCTGGCCGGCCGGCTTCCGGGGCCCTGGGCTCTGGAAGGTGTTTCCGTGGGGTCGTCGGCCGGCCGACCTCAAGCGATCGAAGGCCGCCTGCTCGGAGGGTGCCTGACCATGCTGGCGGCAACGGTCGGAACGGGGCTGCTGCCGGCCTTCCAGGACTCGGTCCTCGTGCTCGAGGACATCGACGAGCCGGAGTACCGGATCGACCGCCTGCTCACCCAGTTGCGGGTGTCCGGGCAGGCGGCCGGTGTTCGCGCCGTGATCGCCGGCCACTTCACGAACTGCGACGCGCGCCCCAGTCTGATTGACTTCGCCGAGCTCCTTGGTGTGCCGCTGTTCGCCGGACTACCAGCCGGCCACCAGGCGCCGAACCACACTCTGCCGCTGGGTGCCAGCGTCACTCTCGACCCCCGGAACGCCATCCTCAGGGTTCTGCGGTAGAGCCGCCAGACGATGGACGCGCGGGATCCGATCACCAGTACGCGCGGTGTCGGGCCGGTGCTGGGGCGCCGGCTGGCCGCGGCCGGTTGCCGGCGAATCGTGGACCTGCTCGCGCATCTCCCGCTTCGCTACGAGGACCGTCGCACCCTTGGCCGACTGCCGGGAGCGGACGGCGCCGCAACGGAGTCCCCGGCGTCGGGTCCCCTGACGGTGGTCGCGCGACTGGAGAACGTGAGACGAGTGTTCGGGCGGCGGCGTTTCTCCCGCGTGGAAGCGGTAGCTTCCGATGGGGCGGCCAGAGTCGGCGTGGTCTGGTTCAACCGCCCCTACCTGGCGCAACAACTCGAGGAGAACGTCTCCTACCTTCTGCACGGCCCGCTCCGGCGACGCGGTGGAGACGGTCCCTGGCAACTCTCGAATCCAACCGTGGAACGGATCAGCGGGGAGAAGCCCGGTGGCGGCGGGCTTCGACCCGTGTACGGCCGGATCGGGGAAGTACCGCCATCACGCGTGGCCCGGCTCGCTGCCGACGCCATCCGTGGTCTTCGGGACACGTCGGCGTCGAACTGGATCGAGGAGTGGCTTCCACGGGAGGAACGGACGAAGCACCAGTTGCCCCGCCTGGCGGACGCCCTCACGGAAGTTCACTTGCCTTCAGGGCACGCGTCGATCGAGGAACTGAACGCCAGGAGAAGTCCGGCCCATGCCCGCCTCGCTTACGGCGAGTTCCTGCTCCAGCAGTTGCAGCTCGCCGCGGTCCGTCGCCAGCGCCGTCGGTCGGGGAAACCCCACCGGTACCGCGCCGACGGCGCCGCCTGGGCGGCGGCCGCCGGACTTGTGCCGTTTCGACTGACCCGCGCCCAGGAACGGGTGCTGGGGGAGATTGCCGAGGATCTCGCCAGGAACGAGCCCATGCTGCGCCTGGTCCAGGGCGACGTGGGCAGCGGCAAGACGGTCCTGGCGGCTCTCTCCTGCCTCATCGCCGCCCGTAGCGGGCTGCAATCGGCGCTGATGGCGCCGACGGAGCTCCTGGCCGAGCAGCACTTCGCGTCCCTGGAGCGGCTACTGGGCTCGCGCCTTACCATCGCTCTCGTTACCTCGAGCCAGCGGGCGGCCAGCGATGGCGGTGCCGTCGACGAGCGAATCGCGGATGGCCGTATCGACCTCGTCGTCGGCACGCACGCCCTGATCGAGGAACGGACCCGGTTTGCGCGGCTGGCCCTCGCGGTCATCGATGAACAGCATCGTTTCGGCGTCGTGCAGCGGCAGTCGCTGGCCCGGAAGGGTTTGCGGCCGGATCTTCTGGTGATGACGGCGACCCCGATTCCCAGGTCGCTGGCGCTGACGGTGTACGGTGATCTCGACGTGTCGATCCTGGACGAGATGCCACCCGGTCGCCGCCCGATCGAGACCCGGGTGACGACAGACGGCCGGATGGAGAAGGTAGTGAACGAGGTGCGGCAACGCCTTGAGAGCGGCGGCCGCGCCTACGTCGTCTTCCCCCTGATCGATGGCGGGGAGGGCACGGCCGCCAGGCTGCCGTCGCTCAAGGAGTCGGGCCTGAAGTGGGCGCGCGCGCTGGCGGCTCCCTACGGCGTCGTGCACGGACGTCTCCGGCGCCAGGAACGGGATGAGACGATGGGTCGTTTCGCCCGCGGATCGATTCAGGTGCTGCTGGCCACGACCGTGATCGAAGTCGGCGTCGACGTGCCCGAGGCCACGGCGATGGTCATTCTGGGAGCAGAGCGCTTCGGCCTCGCCCAGTTGCACCAGTTGCGGGGGCGGATCGGCCGCGGCACGGATCCAGAGCTGGGCGATCCGCTCTGCGTCGCGATCGCGGAAGCGCCCTCGGCCGAGGCGGAGCGTCGCCTCGAGGTCTTCGCGGCTTCGACCGATGGCTTCCGGATCGCGGAAGAGGACATGCGCCAGCGGGGACCCGGCGAGATCCTCGGCACGCGTCAGGCCGGCCTGCCGCAGTTCCGGTTCGGCGACCTGGCCCGCGACTGGAGATGGCTGGTCGCGGCGCGGCAGGACGCCTCCCAAGTACTGGACCGTCTGGCGGATCCGGCAAACGCCGCTCTGCGGCGGCAGCTGGAGCGACGCGTTCCGGGCCTGGTGTCGCCGGAGGAAGGAAGCGCCCGGCCGTGAAGGTGCTGCTGGTCGCCAACGTGCTGCCGCCGAAGGATCTCTCCGGAGCCGGGGAGCAGGTGTTGCAGCTTGCCTGGGGGCTGAGGGAGGCTGGTTGCGAGGTCGAGGTCCTGGGTCGTGACCGTTGCGGACGGAACGTCTCCAAGCGTGCCTTTCCCTGGCGGGCGCGGAGCGCGGTCCGGCGCATGGTCCGGGAGTGGCGTCCTGACGTCGTGCAGGTGCACGAGAGCGACGGCGGTCTCGTGATCCACGATCTCGCGCGGCTCGACGGCGCTTCGAGGCCGCTGCTGGTGGCGCTGCAGCAGGTGAGCTACGTGCGCGAGCGTCAGGCGGTCCGCCCACTCGTCGATCATGATCAGGCGGACGAGACGGTGGCCCGACCGGTTCGTAGCGAGCTGCTGTTCCGCGCACTCCGCACTCCCGTGCACATCGCGCTCGGCCGGCTGACCGCGAGGCGATCCGACCTGAGGCTTGCCCCGAGCCGGGCGACCGCGCTGGAGATCGAACAGGACTATGGCGTCGAGGGTGTGCGGGTCGTTCCGAACGTCACCGGGGCGCCGTTGGACGCCGAGACGGGGGAATCGAAGAAAGCCGCCGCCCGGAAGGAACCGGCCGTCGGTGAGCCGTACTTGCTGGCCGTGGGCCGCCTGCGCATCCGCAAGGGAATGGAAGTCCTGTTGCAGGCCCTGGCGCGGGCACGCGATCGCGGTCACCGCCTGCGCCTGGTCGTGGCCGGCGACGGCGAGCGCCGCGAGGCCCTCGAGGTGGTTTGCGAACGGCTCGGGCTGGGCGCGAGCGTTCACTGGGCGGGGCGGTGCTCCCGGGCGGAGGCCGCACGATTGCGGCGGCGGGCGGCCGCGCTGATCGTGCCCTCGACCTATGAGGGCATGCCTCTCGTGATCCTCGAGGCGATGAGCGACGGCGTCCCCGTCATCGCGTCGGCGGTCAGCGGCATTCCGGAGGTCGTGATCGATGGACAGACCGGCTGGCTCGTGCCGCCTGAACGTTCGACCGCGCTCGCCGGGGCGTTGATCGAAGCGGTGTCGGATCCCGATGCGGCGCGCGTCCGCGGCGAGGCCGGGCGGCAGCGGCTCGATCAGCGGTTTCGCCCGCATCACGCAGCCCGACACTGGTTCGAAGCCGTCAGCTCGGCCGGCTTTCCGCTGTCGACGATGTGGGAGAATCCACGCGGATGAAGCTCGTAGATGGGCACGGCAGCCTGTTGCCGGCGTCGTGGAGGGTCCAGCTCCCTGCCTTTGAGGGCCCTCTCGACCTGCTTCTGCACCTGGTCCGCATCAACGAGATCGAGATCACGGACATCCCCGTCGCGTTGATCTGCGACCAGTTTCACGAGTATCTGGCGCTGATGGATGAGCTCGACCTGGACATAGCCGCCGAGTACATCTACGAGGCTGCCCTGCTGATTCAACTCAAGGCCAGGGTGCTGCTGCCGCAACCCGAACCGGAACCGGGCGAAGCGCTCGAGGATCCGCGACGCGAGCTGATCGAACGGCTACTCGAGTACCAGCGGTTGAAGGAGGCGGCGCAGACGCTGGCGGAAGTCGACGGTCTCCGCCACGGGCTGTGGACACGGAGCGGCAGGCAGATGGACGCTGCCGGTGGCGAAGAGGAGGAGTTCGACATGGGCGACCTTTCCCTCTTCGACCTCCTGCAGGTCCTGCGCAACGTGCTCAGGCGTTACGACGAGGAACATCCGAGTCCGTTGACCTACCGGGGCGAGACGTTCAGCGTTCGAGGGCAGATCGAGAGGCTTCTGCACCGCTTCGACGGCGGCCGGTCGCTTGACCTCCAGGACGATCTCTTCGCGCTGTCGAGCCGGGCCGAGGCGATCGCCTGCTTCCTGGCGGTGCTCGAGATGGCGAGATTGAACCTGGTCCGGCTCCACTCCGCCGGGGACAACTCGGTGCTGCTCTTTCGGACGACGCGACCGCTGGATCCGATCTTGCTTGAGGACTTCACCGCATGACGGACCAGGCGGAGATGGCGGCGGTGTTCGAGGCGTTGCTCTTCGCGAGCCCGGATCCACAGCCCGAAGCGAAGCTGCTCGAGGTCTTCCCCGAGGACTCCCGGGAACAGGCGCGCAAGGCTCTTCAGGCGGTCCTCGCCCGCTACCGTGCCGACGAGTCCGGCGCGCGGCCGGATCGCGGCGTCGTCGTCGATCGGGCTGGCGGCGGCTACCGGCTGGTCACGCGCCCGGACCTCCATTCCTATTTGCGGAAGTACTTCGACGTCGCCGGCCGCAGCAAGCTATCGATGGCCGCGCTGGAGACGCTGGCCATTGTCGCCTACCGTCAGCCGGTGACCAGCCCCGAGATCCAGGACCTGCGGGGCCGGAACTCCGCAGGCGTCCTCAAGACGCTGCTTGAACGGCGGTTGATCCGCATCGCCGGTCGCAAGGAAGTCGTGGGTAGCCCGTTTCTCTACGCCACGACCCGGGACTTCCTCCTTCACTTCGGCCTGCGCTCCCTGTCGGAGCTGCCGCCGCTCGAGGAGTTCGAGGAGACCTTCCTGGCCGCGACGGAGGAAGAGATCCCGCAGTCCGAGCTCACCCTGGCGCCGGTGGACTCAGGAGATGGCTGAGCCGCCGCGGGGAGAACGGCTGCAGAAGGTCCTCTCCCGGGCGGGAATCGCGTCCCGCCGGGCGGCGGAAGACCTGATCCGGGAAGGGCGGGTGACGATCGACGGACGCGTGGCGGTGCTCGGCGACCGGGTTGCCGCGGCCGGCGAACCTCCGGTCACCGTGCTGGTGGACGGCGAGCCGATTCGTGGCGTCGCCGCCTCGCGTTACGTCCTGCTGAACAAGCCCGCCGGCTACGTGACCACCCGCTCGGACCCCGAGGGCCGACCCACGGTGATGGACCTCATCCCCGAAAGGTGGCGCCGTCGGCTGAAGCCGGTCGGGCGGCTCGACTACGGAACGGAGGGGCTGCTGCTGGTCACCGATGACGGCGATCTCGCACACCGCCTGACCCACCCCAGCTTCGGCTGCACCAAACGGTACCTCGCCAAGGTTCGGGGTCTGCCGGGGGATGCGGCGATCGCACGCCTGCGCGGCCGCATGGTGATCGCGGGTCGCCGGACCGCGCCGATGAGACTGTCGCGCGCGCCGGCCCGGCGGGGCGCCCGTCCGGCCCGCGCCTCGACCTGGTGGCAAGTCGAGTTGGTCGAGGGCAGGACGCGCCAGATCCGCGAGATGTTCTTCCGGGTCGGACACCCTGTGCAGCGCCTGCGCCGGGTGGCGATCGGCCGGCTTGAGGACACGGAACTCCCGCTCGGGCACTGGCGCGAGCTCTCAACCGATGAGCTGAGGGCTCTTCGCGCGGGCTCGGGACCGGGGCCGGGCAGGGGCTCACCGCGTCCGCGGGGGCGGCAGCCACGCGGGCGGAAGTCGCGTCGCCGATGACCGTCGTGGCGATCGACGGACCGGCCGGCGTCGGCAAGAGCACCGTGGCGCGCCGGGTGGCTGCACGGCTCGGCGTTCCCTACCTGGACACCGGTTCCATGTACCGGGCGGTTGCGTGGAAGGCGCTGAAGGAGGGTCTGGATCCGGCCGACGGACCGGCCATGGCCAGGTTGATCGCGGGGCTCCACTTCGAGCTGCGCCCGCGAAATGCCGAAGCCGAAGTGGTCGTGGACGGGGCGGTGCCGGGCGCCCGGCTCCGAACGCCACGGGTCGACGTCGCGACCTCGCGGGTTGCCGTTCACCCGGCGGTCCGTTCCTGGCTCGTCGCGAAGCAGCGCGAGTTCGCTGCCAGGGAGGGCGCGGTGGTGGAGGGAAGGGATATCGGCACGGTCGTCTTCCCGGAAACGCCGCACAAGTTCTATCTGGAGGCTCCCCTGGAGGTACGGGCGGAACGCCGGCTGCGGCAGCTTGGCGGGCGGGAGAGCGGCGACCGCGTTCGGCTGTTGACAGAGATGCGCGACAGGGACGAGCGCGACATCCGCCGCAGGGCCTCGCCCCTGCGGCGCGACGACACGTACCAGCTGATCGACACCTCGACCGGCGACGCGGAGCAGGTCGCCGACCGGATTCTCCGCTCTGTCCGGGCGGGGCCCGGGCCATGACGGGTTCAGCGGCCCGACGTGGCGGAGGTGCGGCTGAGCGCCGCATCATCTTCGGCCTCTTCGCCCTGTCCGCCGTCCTGTTCGCGATCGATCGGTGGCCACGAGCCATCGACGGCCCGCCCCTGCCGACGAACGCTCAGATGGCAGCGATGGAATCGTCCTACCGAAACCTGCTGCTGGACCTGCTGGCGGATGCCGAACGCGCTGCCGAGAACGTCCGCCGCACCGTAGCCGTTCCTCTCGACTCAGTGCAGGCCAGACGGAGCGTGTTCGACGAGTTGGACCGGATCGGCCGCACGGGCGGACACACCCTGGTTCTGGTCGATCCCGATGATCTGGCGCAGGCGTGGGGCGGCCCCGGACTTCGGCACGATCTGCCCCTGGATCGCCTGCTGCCTGGAGGCATCAACCAGACCGCCGGCTTCACGGCGGTCTCGCTCTATGCGGCCGTCGACATGAGCACGGGGGAGGGCGGCTGGCGGTTGATCGTCGGCAACAGCTATCCGACGGACTCGCTGCCGTTCCCCGTGCCCTTCGGACTCCGGCGCCACGACGTCAGATGGTCGGTTCGAGACCACTCCGCGGAGCCTCTGACGCCGGCTCTCGAGTCACTCGGCATTCGCGAACTGGCCCCGCCCGACGGTGTTCCGGGACCATGGCTCAGGCTCCGATTCGCGCCCGCCGGCGAGCAGTCCTCGACCATCGGAGCCTCGCTCGCGCTGGTCGCCCTCGTTCTCGCGATCGGCCTGTCAACGGTCTGGCTCTTCCGGCGCTGGAGCGGCCGGGCGCCCGCGAAACCCCACCGCTCGGCCGCGATCCTTGGCCTGGCTGGTGTTGCTGCCGTCGTGAGCTACGGGCTCTTCCGGTGGCGGATCCTGGCGACGGATGCCACTGGCGCGCCGCCGGATCCGGGCGCATCCTTCGGAGGTCCGGTCGGTGACTGGGTGGTACTGCTGGCGGCCTGGCTGGTTCTCGCCGGGATCTCTTTCTGGGCGTTGGGCTGGCCGGAAGGTCGGGACTGGCTGCATGTTCTGATGACCGCCACCGCGGCGGCCGTGGGCGTCGGTCTGTTGGCTGAAGCTACGCACCGGCCGGCGCTCCGCGCGCTGCTCGCCGACACCGTGCGCGAGGGTCTCGACGCACCGCATCCGGAGGAAGTCGCGGCGTTGGCGGAAAGCACGAGCGCGTTCCTGGCGGCCACCGACCTGAGGATGCTGGCCCTGGGCGATCCACGCGAACTCGACGATCGCCAGGATCTGGCGCTGGAACTCTGGAGCCGATCGCCTCTAGCGGCTTCCGAGATGGTCTCCGCGCTGGCCGTGATCGGGGAGAGCGGCGTTTCGACCTTCTCCTACGGCCTGCCGGTCGATCCGGTTACAGGAAGCCTGGATGCCGCCAGCGCGCGCTGGCCGTCGGGTGACCTGCCCACCTGGCAGCAGCGACGGAGCGCTCTGGATGTGTTCTCGTTGGGCTCCGCGGGCCAGGACTGGGGCACCGTTCGCTTCTGGACGGCGGCATTGCCGAGAGTCGACGTCTGGACCAGCACGACGTCGGGCGCCGGCGCGGAACTGCAGGTACGCCTCCTCCGCGGCGGCCCGGATCGAAGTCGGAGCGCCCCGGTTCCGTCGGCGAACGCGGAGGTGGCCTACGTCGACGGCGCGGGCCGACCCCTCGTCTCGCGGTGGCAGGAGGACTGGCTGTTGCCGCCGCCCTCCGAGGCCGTGGACCCTCGCCGGACACTGAAAGTAGAGACGCCCGCGGGGCCGGCCCTGGCGTGGTTCAGCCCCACGGATCAGCCGGGCCTCTGGATCGTCGCGTTGCTCCCGGAAGAGACAGTGGCGGAACGTCTTTGGCGGATCGCCACGGTCGCGACGCGACTGATACTGGCGGTGTCCGCCGTGGCCCTGGCCGTCTTGCTGATCAGCCTGCCCACAGCGAAGCTGCGGAGACGCCTGCTACCCGACATCCGGCGTTACTCGGTGCGGCTCACCGCGGTACTGGCCCTGATCGCCATCGTGCCGTTGACGCTGCTCAACGGACTGCTCTTCCGGAATCTGGCCGCGCGGGTTCAGGCGGAGCAGGAGGCGGCGGGCCGTACCGCGCTCGTGTCGCTCGAGTACGTTCTGACCGACTTTCTCCTCGGTCTGGAAGCGGGCTTTTCGATCGACGCCCAGCTGGATGACGAACTCCTGGCCTGGCTCGCCGAGGTCGTGGGTCACGAGGTGAACCTGTACTGGCGCGGCAGCGTCTACGCCTCGAGCAAGCCGGACCTCTTTACCGCCGGCCTGATGCCGGAACGGATTCCGGGAAACGTCTACAGCAAGCTGGCACTGCTTGGCCATCCGACGGCGGCGCGAGTGCAGACCACGCGGCAGGGGACGTCCTACCTGGAGCTGTACACGCCGGTGTCTCTGGGGGAAGTGCGCCCGGGAGAGTCGGGTCTGTTCGTATCCGTGCCGCTGCTGGCGCAACAGGAGGCGGCTACGCGCGCACTGGCTGCCCTGCGGCGGCAGGCCCTGGTCGTCACGACCGCGCTCGTGCTGCTGCTGGTCACCGTCGGCGCGCGGCTTGCGCGGGGATTCACCCATCCCCTGATGCGAATGATCGACGGCGCCGACCGCATTGCGGGTGGAGCGGCTTCACTGGGCTTCGCACCGCGTGAGACGGAGCTCAGGACGCTTGCCGAGGCAATCGACGGCATGGCGGTGCGCATCGCGTCGGCGCGGGCCGATCTGGTCCGCGCCCAGCGACTCGAGGCCTGGGCAGAGATGGCGCGACTGATCGCGCACGAGGTGAAGAATCCGCTCACTCCGATCCGACTCTCGACGGAACACCTGCGACAGGTGTGGCGCGATGCACCGGATCGCCTGGAGGAGGTGTTCGATCGCTGTACCGGGAACATCCTGGCGCAGGTCGAAGAGCTTGCGCGGACCGCCGGCGAGTTCTCGACGTACAGCAGGATCCCTCTCGCCCGGCCGGCCCCCGACGATCTGGCAGAGGCGGTTCGGGAAGTCGTCGACGGGTATGGAAACACGGCGCATGGAGAAGTGGCCGTCGTCTTCGAGTCGGAGCCCGCAGCGGCCGATGCCGTACTCGCCTTCGACCGGCGCCTGCTCCAGAGGGCGCTCCGCAACCTGATCGAGAACGCCCTGCGGGCCAGCAGCGGGGATGGAGAGGTGCTCGTGGCAGTCGAGACCTGTGGCCCGGACGGCGCAGTCGCCGTGACGGTCTCGGATCGGGGTCCCGGCGTGTCGGACAGCGACCTGGAGCGGATCTTCGAGCCCTACTTTTCGACCTCGAGCGGAGGTACCGGCCTCGGGCTTCCGATCGCTCGGCGGATCGTCCAGGAGCACGGCGGATCGATCACCGCCGCCACCAGGCCGGGCGGAGGACTCGCGGTTCGCATCGTCCTTCCGGGTGGTCAGTCCGACGAATCGTCTTCCGGCGCCGACTCCAACTGAATCGTCCGCGTGGGGAAGGCGATGCGGACGCCGAGCTGGTCGGCGAGACGCAGAATGTCCAGGGCCAGGTCGTGGCGGAGCCGCAACTCCGTGCTCCAATCCGGCGCCAGGAAGAAGACGTAGAGCATGATCTCCAGACCGTCGGTGCCGAACTCGTTCAGGTGAATCTCGAAGGCGTCCTGCCGCATCGACTCGTTGGCGCGCACGATCTTCCGGAGCCCTTCGCAGAAGGCGTCGACGGTCCCCGGCGGAGTGTCGTAGGTGATGCTGATGCGGGTGCTCCACCGGCGGAACGCCCGGGCGCCGTAGTTGTCCACCGAGGCGTCGATCAGCCGCGCGTTCGGGAGGGTGATCAGGGAGGCGTAGAAGGTCCGGACGCGGGTACTCCGGAAGCCGATCTCCTCCACCACGCCTTCGACGTCGCCGACCTTGACCCAGTCGCCGATGCGAAACGGACGGTCGAGAAGCACGGTGACCGATCCGAACAGGTTCTTGAGCAGATCCTGCGCCGCCAGGGCCACCGCCAGGCCACTCAATCCCAGGCCGGCAAGCAGGGCCGTCACGTCCCGCCCCTGCTGAGCGAGCAGGAAGACGATGCCGAAGACGGCCACCGCGAGTTTCAGGGTCTTCGTGACGAACGGGACCAATTGGTCCTGGAACCGGTTCTCGGCCCTGGCGGCCCGCGCCCGCAGCGCCGTTCCGAGCAGATCGATCTGAGCGAATGCCACCCGGCCGAGCGCCAGCAGGAACAGCACGAGAACGACCACGTCCAGCCAGGCATGGATCCGGGGCGGCAAGCCCAGCCACTGGAGCCCCAGCCACCACACTCCGGCCATGATGAGCAGTCCGGTCGGGCGCAGGATGCGACGCGCACCTCGCAGATCGAGGGATTCGTAGCGCCTGTTCAGCGGTCCGGAGAACAGTCCGTAGGCGATCCAGACGACGATCCGGTCGATCAGCAAGCCGACCAGAACGAGAATCGGCAGCGCCATCCACTGCCAGGGGTGGAGGACGAAACCCCCTGTCCGCAGATAGGAGGGAACGCGATCCCGTAGCCAGGTCGCTGCCGTTACCGGTGCTTCCTCGACTCCTTCGACCACCGAGCGGTCCCTCAGTTCCTCGTACAGGGCCGGAATGGAGGCCACCGTCTCGCGCGTGAACAGCCAGCTCCCGTTCTCATCCGGCGCCAGCACGATCGGTGCGGACAGCTCGTCGTTGAACACCCAGCGGTCCAGGTCGCCCTCGCCGGGAATGGCTTCAAACTCCACCAGTTCGAGCCGGTCGATCACATGCTTCAGCTCACTGGCCAGGTTCCGTCCCTGCCGCGCACGCACCGGGAACGGGAGGTCGCCGAGATCGAGGCAGCCAGAGGCGGTCTCGAGGTCCGGACGGCCGTCGTCGGTCGCGAAAGCCTCGAGGAAGACGCGCATCGTCTCTCGGGGACTCGACAACGACTCGTCCGCCGCGGGTTGGGCGAAGGCGAACCAGGCAGCGGCGAGGAGTGCACCGCTGGCGAGAAGACTGACTCTTCGAAGGATGGGAGAGGTCATGGCGGCGACACTCTTCCAACCACGGCCGGAACGGTCAAGCGCCGGCGGTCGCCGCGGGCTGGTACCGTCGCCGTCGCCACATGCGCGAAGCCCTCTCGGTCCTATGCCTCGCCTTGCTCGTTGCTCCGGCGTGCGCGCCGGCCGAGTCGATCGACTCAGGGACGAGCGCCGGCCAGGGCCAGCGACCGCGGGCGCCGGAACGCTGGAAGGTCGAAGTTCTCGACCGCCGCGCACACGACACCGGCGCCTACACCCAGGGCTTGCTGTGGCGTGACGGCGTCGTCTACGAAAGCACCGGCTCCTATGGGGCCTCGAGCCTGCGCTCATGGCGCTGGGATGACGGCTCGGAACTGGCCCGGGTCGATCTCGACCCTGACCTGTTCGGCGAAGGCATTGCGATCGTTCCGGGCGCCGGGGAGCGGCTGATCCAGTTGACCTGGCGCCGAGGTGTGGCCCTGGTGTGGGATCTCTCACCGTTCACCGAGCTGGGCAGGCTACGCTTCGACGGGGAAGGCTGGGGGTTGGCGTACGACGGATCCGCGCTCATCATGAGCGACGGCACGCCGATCCTCACCTTCCGCGATCCCGAAACCCTGACGGTACGACGGCGGTTGCGGGTGACGAGAAGTGGAATGCCCGTTGACGATCTGAACGAACTCGAGCTGGTGGGCGACCTGCTCTTCGCGAACCTCTTCGGCAGCGACGAGATCGTCGCCGTCGACGTGGACTCGGGCTCGGTGGTGGCCGCGGTCGACGCTTCGGGTCTGCTGACGGTGGAGGAGGCCGAGGAGGCGGATGTCCTCAACGGCATCGCCTACCGGCCCGACACGGGGACCTTCCTCCTGACGGGGAAGTACTGGCCCTGGGTCTTCGAGGTGCGGATCCTGGGCTACGATCCGCCGCCCGCCCAGTGAACCTGAACCGCGACGAAGACTGAAGCGGGACGAAACCTCAGCGTCGGAAAGAGAGTACTCAAGGGAATGAGCGATCAGATCTGGTACCTGGCCATCGACGGCAAGCAGGAAGGGCCTTACACGGGGGAGGAGATCGAGGGGAGAATCCGTTCCGGTTCGGTCGCCCGCGGCGCTCACGTGTACCGGGACGGCATGGGCAACTGGGCGCCGGTCGTCAGCGAGCCGCGGTTCGCCGCCGCATTCGGCACGCCGATCCCCAAGCCGCCGGGCGGCGTAGCCGATGAGATCGACTTCGTGATCGTCGGCGAGGAGATGCAGTTCGTCGAGATCACCCTCGACCCGGGCGAGGCCTGTATCGCGGAAGCGGGATCGTTCATGTACATGGACCCCGGCATCGAGATGAACACGATCTTCGGCGACGGTTCGGAGCGCGGGACGGGCGGCTTCATGGACAAGCTCCTTTCCGCCGGCAAGCGGGTCCTGACGGGTGAGTCCCTGTTCATGACCGTGTTCGGAAACGGGGCCGGGGCCCGCCGGAACGTCGCCTTCGCTTCGCCTTATCCCGGGCGCATCATTCCGCTCGACCTTCCGGCCCATGGCAACACGATCCTCTGCCAGAAGGACGCCTTTCTCTGTGCCGCCAAGGGGGTATCGGTGGGCATCGCCTTCCAGCGAAAGCTCGGAGCGGGCCTGTTCGGCGGCGAAGGCTTCATCCTGCAGAAGCTGGAAGGCGACGGGCTGGCGTTCGTCCACGCCGGGGGCACGGTCGTCGAGCGCGAACTCGGCGCCGGCGAGACCCTCCGGCTGGACACCGGTTGCCTGGTCGCCTTCGAACGCCAGGTCGACTACGACATCCAGACCGTGCCCGGGATCAAGACCGCGCTGTTCGGCGGCGAAGGGCTGTTCTTCGCCTCCCTGACCGGACCCGGGAAGGTGTGGATCCAGTCGCTTCCGTTCAGCCGGCTGGCGAGCCGGGTGTACGCGGCCGCCCCCCAGACCGGCGGCACTCGCAAGGGCGAAGGTTCCGTTCTCGGTGGTCTGGGCGGCCTGGTGATGGGCGACCGCCGGTAGCGCCGGCTCAGGTGGCGATCGACTCGATCTTCAGCATCCGGGCCCACGCCGCACGCAGGCTATCGGGCAGGTCCAGGTCGTCGAACAGTTCCCGCACCTCATCCCGGGAGACGTAGTCCCAGATGTCCTCCCACTGTGCGTAGCGCAGCATGCAGGAGATCGCGTTGCATCGATCCTCGTGGTTCCCGCCGTGGAGCATCTCTTCGAGTTCCTCGCCGGTCACGTCCCGCTCCGGGAAGAAGTAGAGGGGCTGGGAGCTGTGGACCATCAAGCGCGAAGACGGGGGGCGGGAGGGTGCGCATCATAGCGCCTTTTGGTCACGCCGGCCGGGGTGCTTGACCGTCCGCTGGGGCTGGGTTACCTTGAACGCGGTCTGAGTGCCTGCGGGCATAACTCAGTTGGCAGAGTGCCAGCTTCCCAAGCTGGATGTCGCGGGTTCGAGTCCCGTTGCCCGCTCCAGATGCCCCGGCCGGGGTGTGACCTGGCCCGGAACGAAACGACGACAGAGGGAGGTACAGGGAGCAGATGGCGTTCTTCAAGAAGGATCTCGAAGAAACGGCGGCCGAAGCCGCGCTGACACCTCCCGGCGAGGTGAGGTCGCCTTCGGCCGCGCCGGCGCGCACGTACGTGGCGCCCGGCTCGCACATTGACGGCAGCATCGCGGGTGAAGCCGAGGTCCTGGTCGACGGTTCTCTGACGGGGAACGTAGAGCTGAAAGGCCGCTTTGTGCTCGGACGGCGAGGTCGGATCGAGGCCGACGTCGTGGCGCAGTCCGTTCAGATCTCGGGTCACGTGAAGGGCGATATCCGGGCGTCGGAGAAGATCGAGGTCCTGTCCTCAGGCTCCGTCGAGGGCGACTTGACCGCTCCCCTGGTGTCCATCGCCGAGGGTGGCATCTGCAACGGCAGGATAGAGATGAGCGGCACGCTGGCAATCGGCGCGACGCCAAGCCGGAGTTACGCGAGCGCTTCCGGAGGCTCGGGCGAGTAGACCGGCCGGCGACTCCCTAGCAGTCGATCGGCAGTCGGTGATCCAGGCGACAGGCCCGGCACAGGGTGAGGAAGTCCTCCGGCACACGAGCGGTGAAGGTGCGCGGGGGAGCGTCGGCAAGCGCCGGCAGCGTGAGCCGCAGTGCATGCAGAGCCGGCCGCGGGAACTCGCGCAGGGGCTGACGCAAGGCCGGTTCGAGGTGCCGCCAGCGGGACTCGCCATAGGTCGGGTCGCCGACGAGGGGGTGTCCGATCGCCTTGCAGTGAACCCGGATCTGGTGCGTTCTGCCGGTCAGGATTCCCAGTTCCAGCAGCGAAAGCCCGGAGGCCTCCGCCAGCAGGCGATAGCGGCTCACCGCCGGCCGGCCTCCGCGGGAGGTGCTTACGACCGCCATGCGGGTGCGCACCGCGGGGTGGCGGCCGATCGGTAGTTCGATCCGTCCCGACGACGGTTCCGGCCGACCGTAGACCACGGCCAGGTAGACCTTGTCGACTTCGCGTTCGGCGAAGGCGCGGCTCAGCCGCCGGTAGGCGGCATCGCTGCACGCGACGGCAAGGGCGCCGCTGGTTCCCGCGTCCAGGCGATGAACGATGCCGGGCCGTTCCGCGGATCCGACTCCGGCGATGCCCGGGCGGTGGTGGAGGAGCCTGTTCACCAGTGTGCCTCCCGAAACGCCGCTGCCGGGGTGCACGATCAGGCCCGCGGGCTTGTCCACGAGCAGCAGGTGCTCGTCCTCGTGAATCACCGAGACGGGGCCGGGCTCGGCGACGGGCCGTTTCGACGGAGGCGGCGGCAGGCGGTAGGCGATCTCCTCGCCGCCCCGCAGCACGTAGGACGGCTTGAGTGGCGAGCCTCCGGCAGTGACGAGGCCGCGACGGAGGAGGCCCTGAACCCGGTTGCGGGGCTGGTCGAGGACCCGCGCGAGAAACACGTCGACTCGCTCGCCCGCCGCCGAGGCCGGCGCCTCGATGGAGGTCACTTCGAGGTGCCGGCGCCGACCAGGTCGCTTCGGCCCGCCCGCGCCTCAGTCGTCCGGTTTCCCCATGACGGAACGAAGCTGTGGACCAGCATGAGGACGATGCCGACGGTCACGCCGCTGTCGGCGACGTTGAAGGCCGGCCAGTGATACGAGCCGATGTAGACGTCCAGGAAATCCGTAACCGCCCGCAACAGGATGCGGTCGACCAGATTGCCAACCGCGCCGCCGAGCACCAGGGACAGGGAAAGGAGAAGCAGCCGTTCCTGCTCGGAGGTGCGCCGGAAGTAGACCGAAACGACGGTGAGCGCCGCTAGGCCGAGAGCCGTCAGCACCAGTGTGCCGCCGAGCTCACGCCCTGCAGGAAACAGTCCGAAAGCGATGCCGGTGTTCTGCACGTGCACTAGATCGAACAAGCCCGGCACGACTTCCAGTCGCTCGTGCGGTTCCAGAACGCCTTCGATCCAGAGCTTGGTCCACTGATCGAGCGCCACGATCAGAGCGGAAACGACGAGGAATCTAGCCCGCATGAGCCGCTTGCCGGAGCAGTCGGGGCGTGAGATCACTGCGCCTTGGGATCACCGTCTTCACAGGGTGGCATCGTACCAGCCGCCCTGGTCCACGCGGCCTCGAGATCCGCCGCGGCGCGCGGGTCGGCGAAGGCCCTGATCGCCGCCACACCGTGGGCGCCGGTGCGGGCGATCGAGGCCGCATTGCCGGCATCGACACCGCCGACGCCAAGCACCGGCAGGTCGCAGCTCACAGCCCGTCGAAGCCGCTCGAGGCCCTGAGGCGGTCCGAAGCGCCGCTTCTCGGGAGAGTCGAAGACGGGGCCGAACAGGGCGTAGTCGGCTCCAACCTTCGATGCGTCCCGAAGTTCTTCCGGGCTGTGTGTGGAGACTCCCAGCAGCAGACCCCGCCGGCGAACACGCGCGCCCACCTCCCGCCACGGTGCGTCGGACGGCAGGTGAACGCCATCGGCACCGCAGGCCAGGGCGACCTCGACGTCGCCGCTCACGATCAGGATGCCATCGAAAGCGCTTCGGAGGGTTCGGCCGAGGCGGATCAGATCGGCCCGTTGCAGGTCCTTCTCGCGTAGTTGAATCGCGGTGCCCGCGGGGAGGGACCGGACCCAGTTGCCAGGTCCACCGGCGCCGCCCCAGAGTCGCCGGGCGCTGATCGCAAGCAGCGATGGAATCCTGCTCCGCTCTCTCATGCGCTCGACAAGGCAGGGCCCGGGCGCATCAGGTCGTTGTCAGGGAACGAACGGCGGCGTCCGTCCGCCGCCGCCAGAGGGCGGGGAAGACGGTGGCGGGGAGGGTGAGGAAGAGGGCGGGGAGGACGGCGGCGAGTAGCTTGACGGACTCGAACTGGGAGGCGAGTAGCTTCTCGGCGGCGAGGAGGACCTCGGCGGGGAACTCCTGGGCGTCGAACGTACTCGCGCCGGTCGCGACGACGACCTGGGGGTCGAGGCTCGCGGCGTTGACCGTAGGCGGGTGGGAGGCGCCGTCCTGGGCGTGGAACTCCGCGGCGTCGACCGCACGCGGGTGGGAGGCGCCGCCTTGGGCGTGGAACTCCGCGGCGTCGATCGCACGCTGGTGGGAGGGGCCGATCTGGGCGTGGAACTCCGCGGCGTCGATCGCACGCTGGTGGGAGGGGCCGTCCTGGGCGTGGAACTCCGCGGTGTCGACCGCACCCGGGTGGGAGGCGCGGCCTCGGGCGATGCACTCCGCGGTGTCGATCGCACCCGCCCAGGGCTCGCGCCAGGGTCCCTGCTCCGAATGGCGTCCAAGACGCGGCGACCGGCTGTAGGCCGTCGGCCAGGCGCAGGCGCGGCGCCAGGACTCGAAGGTGAAGCCCTCCTGATGGTCACGCCCGGCTTCGCGGGTTCGTCGTCCCGAGTCGCGGGGACCGGGGCAGCACGCCGGATCCCGACGTCCGCACCGTCTTCGCGGACCACTCCGGCCCGGACTGGCCTGCTTGACGGAGCCGCTCGGACGCCGCCGGCCGTGACGCTGGTCAACCCGGAATCGCCGGAGGGACGCGTGCGACGCACCGACACGACCGCGGGGTCGGAGTCGCTGCGCCTGATCTCACTTCCGAAGGAGGGGTCGAGGTCGGGACGCCGCGCGACGAAGCTGTCCGCGTTCGGGATCTCGCTCGCGTCCAGGCCGCCGCGTCGGTTGATCAGAACCTGCCGCGTCGCCGCCGGGTCGCGCCAGTTCCGGCGGTCGATGCCGCGGGTGTCTGTCGTGATGATGCCGCGTTCGAGTTCGGGATGGCGCCGCCGCAGCGAATGGCCGTAGGTGTAGCCCCGACCGTAGCCCAGATAGCCGGTCGGGCAGAAGATCCAGGTGTTGAACGGATCCCAGTAGCCGCCCGCCCAGCCGTAGAGTCCAAAGCGGAGACCAAAGCCCAAACGCCGGTAGTAGTGGTGGTAGTAGCCCCGCGGAATCCAGCCGACGTAGGACGGCCCCCAGTACCAGTAGACGTGGCTGGGGGCGTAAACCAGACCCGGGTACCAGAGCCAGCCCCAAGCCGGATCCAGGTTCCAACTGCCGTAGTGGTACGTGAGGGGTCCCCAGGGGTCCCGCGCCACCCAGTAGAGCCCGGCGGGCGTGTCCGTCCACCGGCCGCGGCTGTAGGGTTGCCAGTTCTTCTCGACGGTCGGTTTCCATGCCCGTCGCTCGTCCACCTCGACCCACTCTCCGTGGGCGCCCAGGGCGTCCCGGTAGCCGCCGGCATCGACGGCGCTGTAGGCCACGAGACTGGCCCGATGGCCAGTCGTCCAGTCATCCAGCGCGGCAGCCGCCACGCCTGCTCCGTTCTGAAGCTCGATCCAGGGGTTGTCGAGACCGTTGGCCACGAGCGTCTCACCGCCGCGAACGATCACCGACCCGCGCTGCGTCACGACTTCCGCGAATCCGGTGAGAACGGTCACCTCGGTCCACCGGCTTCCGTCGCTGTGAATCTGGTAGCGGCCGTCCTGCTTCACGTAGATCCTGGCGTTGGCGGTGTCGACTGCCGGCAACTCCGATTCGAGAAGATGATCTTCGACCTCCAGACTCAGCCGCCCTCGGTGCAGGACGTAGAGCGAGTCCTGATCTTCGCCGTCCGGCGACCCGGCGATCCGTTCGAGGGTGATCTCGGAGTCGTGGTCCAGAGCTAGGATCGAACGGTCCGACATGAGGACGGCGAGCCGCGCGTTCGGCGTCGTCCAGATCCGGTCGCCGCGCAGAATCGGCAGGTGGAGTTCGAGTTCGCTCTGGGCGCCGGAACGAGCCGCGAACAGGGTCGCGTCGCCATCCAGCGCGCCGACGAAGCTGTAGACGCCGGCGAGTCCATCCGTCTCTTCCTGCCCCGGGGTGTTCGCCGCTCCGGCGGAGGAGACGGCAAGGACCATCGGAAGCGCGAGAACGCTGATCGGAAGCGGGTGTCTCATCTCACTGTCCCCCAAAGGAATCGGAACCAAGGGAAAGCTACCACCTCTGGGTGGCAGCAAACTGCGTGCCAGCCAGCCGGGGCCGGTTCGGCAGTTCAGGACCGGCGATCGAATCGCCGACACGATGCGATCGGGACACGCGCGTCACCTCCAGAGGACGGCCGGGGCAAGGCACAGCCTTCCCGTATGATCCTGGGGTCCGCGTGGGCCGCCAACCGCATGCCTGTTCTTCCCATTTGTCAGTACCCGGATCCGGTGCTGCGAGCGCGTTGCGCGCCTGTTGAGGACTTCGGTCCCGATCTGAGACGCCTGGTGGAGGACATGATCCAGACGATGCACGACGCTCCCGGAGTGGGCCTCGCGGCGCCACAGGTCGGCGTCGAGTTGCGTGTCGCGGTGGTCGACGCCACGGCGGGGCTGGATCCGGAGGCGGTCCGGGTGCTCGTGAACCCGGAGATCCTCGATGCCGAGGGCGTCGCTACCGACACCGAAGGGTGCTTGTCGATTCCCGACTTCACCGAGCAGGTCACACGCCCCTCTACCGTCCGCGTCGCCGCCTGCGATCTGGAGGGGGAGTCGTACGAAATCGACGCGGAGGAACTCGAAGCGAGGGCGATCCAGCACGAGCTGGACCACCTGGACGGCATCCTGTTCGTCGACCGCCTCCGGGGCCTGCGCCGGCAGCGCGCCAGGAGCTTCCTGCGCCGCCTTCGGTCACCCGCACCGGCCGTTGCCGGCGGCAACTGAGAAGCTCCGCTACCGCTCGCGATCGGTGCGCGTTCCGATGGCAGCGACGGTGCTCGCCACGACGCTCCTGTTCGGCTGCGAGGGCGGGGGAGGGAGTCCGACCGCTCCGGCCGCCCCGGTCATGAGCACGGGGATCATCTTCTCGCCCGCGTCGCCCACTGACCCGGCGATCGCTCTTCGCGGCAACGCCAGCGGCTCGACCGTGGAGATCGAGGTCTACGCCGTCGGCGTCGACGATCTGTACGGCGTGAGCTTCGAGCTTCGTTTTCCGGCGGACCTGCTGCGCTACGAGAGTCACGGCCCGGGCGTCTTCCCCAGTCTGGAAGCGACGAGGGCGGGAGTGGGCCAGCTCCTCGTCGGTGCCACCCACCTGGGACCGGTTGATGGTGTGTCGGGCGGCGGCGCGATCGTCGTCGCCCGCTTCACGGCCATCGCCAACGGCGACGGGCGCTTCGACTTCAGTGGCGAAGAGGCCTTCGACAGTTTCGGCGACAGGCTGACCCTGAACTGGCACGGAGGGACGGTCTCGATCGACCTCTGAAGATGAAATCCGGATCGGCAACCTCAGCACCTGGACCCGGGTCGAGGGGCGTTGCTACTGTCGCTCCTTCACGCCGACCTGCCCCCGGACGCCGATCAAGCCAGTGAAGCTCTTCAACTCCCTCGGACGGCGCCTGCAGGAACTCGAGCCGCTCGAGCCCGGCCACATCCGTCTCTACACCTGCGGCCCGACGGTCTACGACCGCGTACACATCGGCAACCTGCGTACCTTCATCTTCGAGGACGTCCTGCGCCGCACGCTCCGGTTCTTCGGCTACCGGGTCACCCAGGCGATGAACCTCACCGATGTCGAGGACAAGATCATCGCCGCGGCGCTCGAGGCGAAAGTCGACATCGGGACTTTCACGGCGCCCCATGTCGGGTCGTTCTTCGAGGATCTGGCGACCCTTCGCGTCGAACCGGTGGAGCACTACCCGCGGGCGACCGAGCACGTGGCCGAGATGATCACGATGATCGAGCGTTTGCTGGAGGCCGGCTACGCCTACCGGGCCGACGATTCCGTCTTCTTCCGGATCGCCGCCGACGAGGACTACGGAAAGCTGTCGGGGATCGATCTTGATCACGTGCGGCGCGGCCAGCGCGTGCAGAGCGACGAGTACGCCAAGGAGGATGCGCGCGACTTCGTCCTCTGGAAGGGGGCGAAGGAGGGCGAGCCCGAGTGGCCGTCGCCCTGGGGTGCGGGACGTCCGGGATGGCACATCGAGTGCTCGGCGATGAGCCAGAAGTACCTGGGAACGACGTTCGACATCCACTGCGGCGGCGTGGACAACCTCTTTCCCCACCACGAGAACGAGATCGCCCAGAGCGAGTCCGCCAACGACAGCCCGCTGGCGCGCTACTGGCTCCACTCGGAGCACCTGACGGTTGACGGCGAGAAGATGTCCAAGTCCCTCGGCAACTGCTACACCCTGGGGGACCTTCTCGACCGCGGCCTTCCCGCCCGCTCGATTCGCTATCTGCTGGCGTCGGTCCACTACCGCCAGCAACTGGACTTCACGTTCGACAAGCTGGCTGAGGCCGGCCGTGCCCTGAAGCGCATCGACGACATGCGTTTCCGGCTCGCTCACGAGGTGGAGAAGGAGAGCGATCCGGCTCCGCTGGACCGAGCCGCCAGGGACTTCGAGAACGCCTTCGGGGCGGCCCTCGCCGACGATCTGAACACGGCCGCCGCGCTGGGCGTGGTGTTCACGTTCGTGCACGAAGTGAACGGGTTCATCGACAGCGGTCTGCCAGCCGGCGGCAGGGCTCGGGTCGAGGCTTCGCTCGACCGGGCCGATCAGGTTCTCGCCGTACTCGACGCCGGGGCCTGGGCCGGGTCCACGGAAACCGAGGGGACGCTGAGCGACGGGGAGATCGATGCCCTGGTCGAAGCCAGGAGCGAGGCGCGGGCCAGCCGGGACTTCGCTGCCGCGGACCGGATCCGCGATCAGCTGAGCGAGGCGGGAGTGCTCGTGGAGGACGCACCGGGCGGCAGCCGCTGGAAGCGGTCCTAGGCGGGTCTGGCGCCGTGTGCGCTCGCGGGAGATCGCGGCCGCGCCTGAGCGGCGCCGAGGCTGAGCGGGCCGCCGCCGAGCTGCTCAAGGCTGGAGGTCACCAGATTCTGGCACGGAACTTCGACTCGCCCGTCGGCGAACTCGACCTGGTCACGATGGATGGCGACACGCTCTGCTTCGTGGAGGTCAAGGCCCGTTTCGACCCGCGATTCGGCGGCGCCGTCGCCGCGGTGGACCGTCGCAAGCGCGGGCGCCTGGTGCGAGCCGCGGAGGCGTTCCTGTGCGAGCCGGAGCGGTCTGCTCTGCGGCGGTGCCCGTGCCGATTCGACGTCGTGACGGCGACCTGGTCGGAGGAAGAAAGCGACTGGACTTTCACGCACTATCCTGACGCGTTCACGGTCGACGACGCCGGACGACGGAGCTGGCTCTGAGCGGCGCTCCCGCCCACGGAGTGAGTTGACACTGTCCAGAGGGTGACCGTATTCTCGCGAATCAGGGCCTGCCGGTTGCACGGTTGGGTTCGCTCGGGCGCGGGAATAGCTCAGTGGTAGAGCACAACCTTGCCAAGGTTGGGGTCGCGGGTTCGAATCCCGTTTCCCGCTCCACGCGATCCACGCGGCCTGAGACCGGCAGTGAGGTCCCCCGAGGCGACGTGGCCAAGTGGTAAGGCGAGGGTCTGCAAAACCCTTATTCGCCGGTTCGAATCCGGCCGTCGCCTCCAGACTCTCGACTCGCAGCGCAAGGGCCGGAGTGGCGGAACGGCAGACGCAGAGGACTTAAAATCCTCCGCCCCTCTGAGGGCGTGCGGGTTCGAATCCCGCCTCCGGCACCAGGTTTCCCGGCGACGCCGGCAACGTCGGCAACTGGTACTATGCCGGTCCGAAATGGACCGAACCTTGGCCGACGTGGCCGACGCCAGCGACGGGCGGTTGCTCGAGATCGCTGAAGTAACCGGCACCGGCGCCGACAGCAGACGCCTCCGGGAGATCGGCTTCTGCACGGGAGCGCCGGTTCGGTTCATTCGCCGGGCACCGCTTGGCGATCCGGCGATGTACGAGCTTCGCGGCGCGCTGATGAGTCTGCGCCGGAGCGAGGCGCGGCGAATCCGGGTCCATCGTCGGGCCGGCGCGTGACGACACTGGTCCGGCTGCGGCCCACCGCGCCTCCGAGGCGGCCGGGTCGTATCGCGATCCTCGGGGCGCCGAACTCGGGCAAGACGACCCTGTTCAACGCGCTGACGGGGCATCGGGCCAAGGCCGGAAACTACCCGGGTGTCACGGTCGACCGGCGTGAGGGAGAACTTCAGGCGAGGTTCGGAGCCGACGATGTCCGACTGATCGACTTGCCAGGCGTCTACAGCCTCGAACCCCAGTCGGAGGACGAGACGGTCGCGGTGCGTGTGCTCGAGGGTGGTTTCGGCGAGCCGGCCCCGGACGGCGTCGTGGTGGTCGTGGACGCCACGACGATCGAACGGGGCTTGCCGCTGCTGGCGGAAGCAACGGCTCTGGGGCTGCCGGTCTGCGTCGCCCTGACGATGATCGACGAACTGAAGGCGCGACACGGCGAGATCGACCCGCAGGAACTCCAACGGGAACTTGGCGTGCCGGTGATTGGTGTGGTCGGCAACCGCGGCCTGGGTATCGACGATCTGGGCGCGTTGGTCAGCGCACCCTGGGACTGGACCGCGAGCCCCAGCCTGTCGCGGGGTGGCGAGGGGAGAACCCCGGAGGACCGATTCGCCTGGGCGCACCGCGTCCTGGGCGCCTGCCGCCGTCAGGCCCCGGAACCGAATCGCTGGACCCGACGCCTGGACCGCTTCCTGCTTCACCCGGTCATCGGTTCCGCGGTCTTTCTGGCCTTCGTGGCGTTCTTCTTCCAGGCCATCTTCACCTGGGCCACTCCCGCCATGGACTTCCTTTCGGGGCTCATGGACGGGCTTGCAGACCGGGTCCTGGCGACGCTGCCGGACACCGCGATCACCCGCCTTGCGGCCGATGGCGTCATCCGCGGCGTCGGCGCCGTGATCGTCTTCCTGCCCCAGATCGTGCTCCTCTTCACCGTCATCCTCTTCCTGGAGGCTTGCGGCTACATGGCCCGGGCAGCGTTCGTCGTCGATCGGGTGATGGGGTGGGTAGGGCTGGAGGGCCGCTGCTTTATCGCCCTCCTGTCCTCCTATGCCTGTGCCGTTCCCGGCATCATGGCGACCCGGACCATCCCATCGCCGCGCGATCGACTGACGACCATTCTCGTTGCTCCATTCGCGACCTGCTCGGCTCGGCTGCCCGTCTACCTCCTGTTGATCGCCGCGTTCATTCCGGCCGATCCGGTTCTTGGTCCCTTCACCTGGCAGGGACTGACGCTGATGGGCCTCTACTTCCTGGGCACCGGGGCCGCCTTGTTGTCGGCGGCCGTGTTCAAACGCGGTCTCCTGCGCGGCGCCTCCCTGCCGTTCTACCTGGAACTGCCGCCGTACCGGTTGCCGCGACCCAGCGACATCGCTCTCGGCGTCTGGGACCGGGCAAAGCTGTTCCTGCGCCGTGCGGGCACGATCATCCTCGCCGTCAGCGTCGTTCTCTGGTTTCTGCTCAACCTGCCGCGGCGCCCGGCCGATCCTGAACTCTCCGACGCCGAGAATCAGCGGCTGGTCCTCGAAGGAAGCTACGCGGCTTCCGCCGGACGGTTGTTGGAACCCGTCTTCGCGCCCATGGATTTCGACTGGCGCATCAACGTCGGTCTGGTCGCCTCGCAGGCCGCCCGCGAGGTGATGGTCGCCACCCTGGCCCAGATCTACGCCCAGGAAGGACAGGACGAAGAGGGCCTCGGCGTCCTGCTCTCCGGCAGTGGAGAAGGCGGGAGAGCGCCGCTCCTGTCCCGGGCTTCGGCGCTAGCCCTGCTCGTCTACTTCGCCTTCGCGATGCAGTGCATGTCTACGCTGGCCGTGATCCGGCGCGAGACCGGGGGATGGCGATGGCCCGCGTTCACGTTCGCGTACATGAACGGCCTGGCCTGGCTGAGCGCCTGGCTGACCTTCGTCCTCGCTTCGGCGGTCGGCGCCTGAGTTCGGTCAGGCGCCGACGAATCGTGGCGGGCGCCGCTCGGTCATGGCCCGCACCCCTTCCGCGAAGTCGGCGGTCTGCCTCAGGCGGTTCTGCTCCGCCTTTTCATGGTCGGTTGCGCCGCGGATTTCGGCCGCCAGTCGTCCCCGCATCATCTCCCGGATCGAACGCACCGCGAGCGGCGCCGAGATCGCGATCTCCCGGGCGAGCTCACGCGCACGCACACGAACCTGGTCCAGTGGCACGAGGTCGTCGCAGAGGCCGATTCGGAGCGCTTCCTCGCCCTTGACCCGGCGGCCGGTGTAGAACATCTCCATCGCCCGCTGGCGGCCGACCAGCCGCGGCAGCGTCACGGTCAGGCCGAACCCCTGAACGAAGCCCAGGCGCGCAAAGTTGGCCGAGAAGCGGGCTTCGGGGCAGGCAACGCGAAAGTCGGGCATCAGTGCCAGTCCCAGGCCGCCGCCGACCGCCGCGCCTTGGACCGCGGCCACGATCGGCGTCTTCGTGTCGAACAGGCGAACTGCCTCGTCGTAGAGATGGCGTTCACCACCGTCGCCGGTCGCGTCCCGCCGCGCGTTCAGGTTCGCCCCGGCGCAGAAGTGCTTGCCCTCCGAGCAGAGCACGGCCGCGCGGCAGTCGTCCCGTTCGTCGAGTTCCCCGATTGCCGTGGCCAGTTCGCCGATCAGGTCGAGATCGAAGAAGTTGTTGGGCGGCCGGTGGATCTCGATCTCGGCGACGAGATCGTCGCCGATCACCACCGTCACCTCGCCGTTGCCCGGACAGCCATTACTCATCTCGCGCCTCGCTTCCTGGTTCCTGGGGACTCTATCCGCCCGCGGCGGTGCCCTGGCCCCGGTAGTCCCCGAACAGCATCTCGACTCCGAAACGCAGGATCGGTACGGAGTCCCTGGGCTGGCCGGGTTCTTCGCGACGCCAGGCCAGGCCGGGACCGATCTCGAGGAAGAGCCACTCCCGGAGAATCTGCTGCCGGTAGATGAACCGCACGAAGTAGTTCTCGACGAGGACCGGCGCGCCCGTCTCGCCGTTGGCGCCTATCTGGTGCGCCAGGGCGCGACGGCGGCCCAGCCGGTGGTAGTAGCTCAGCTCGCTGAACCAGTCGGCTCCCCTGGTGATGTCCGAGATCTTCCCGGCGCCGCGCCATCTCAGCATGGAGCCTGTCGAGAAGGCATGCTCGTAGTCGATCCGGGTCGCCATCCCCCAACCGTCTTCCCGCTCCCAGAACAGGGTGTGCCGGAAGCGGACGAGGTCGGTTTCCGAGAGAAAGGAACGGTGCTTGTAGCGGGCACGGACCCAGGGCTCGACCGGAAAGTTGAAGTTCATGCCGAGATCGAAGTCCAGGTCCCCGTTGCGTCCCGAGATCGGCCGGTAGCCGAGTCCCACCAACCACTCGTCGTCTTCAGGGTCGAACATCCGGGGCAGGGAGGTCGTCCCGCGGCGCTGGGCGTCCTCCAGCACGTCCTCGCGGCCGTCGCGACCGACGAAGGCGTTGAGACGTCGCTCCATGTTCGGGAAGTGGAGACGGGCCCGAAACCGCAAGTCGTCCTCGAAGCCGTCGTGCTCGTCCCAGAGCACGCCTACGAGGGCGCGTCCGTAGGTGGCTTCCAGCTCCTCGTCGAGGCGGTAGTCGCCGAACAGGTGGTCGAACCACAGGGCCGTCTCACAGGCGGTTCGGTGGAGACGACGGTTCAGCCAGTCGATCCACGATCGTCCTTCCAGGTACTCGGAAGCGCAGGGATCGGGCTCTTCGTCGGCGGTCTCTGCGTCTGCGGCTTTGGTCTCGGCACGCGGGCCGTCCGCCTGCTCCTGGGCGGCTACGGCGGAGCAGATCAACAGACCCAGACAGGCCAGCGTCGGCAAGGCGAGCGACGCGAACGGAGAAGCACGTTGGTCCATGGACTCTGGGGCATGGCGCCGCCCGCCGGGCGCGGTTTCGGCGCCGTCTCATCTTCGCACGGTGCGGGAAATCCGCAGCCCTGGTACCGGCACCTGCGGAGGCTTCGGCGACGCTAGGCTAGGGCTCCGGAGGAGACGCGCGCGTGCCGATCGACGAAACCCACAGCCGGCCGCACAGCGAGGAGTCGGAGCGTGCGGTGCTGGCGGCGATTCTGCTCGACTCCGAGCGGCACCTGGCGGCCACCTCGAGCCGGCTGAAGCCCGAGGACTACTACTTCGAGCGTCACCGGCTGCTGTACGAGGCGATGCTCTCACTACAGGAGGCGGAGAGTCCCATCGATCTGCGCACGGTCCAGGCCCGGTTGGAGCAGCGGGGCCAGTTCGAGTCCGCGGGTGGCGTGGCCTACCTGGCCACTCTCGAAGTAGACCTGCCTGACCTGGGCCGCGTGGACTCCTACGTCGAGATCATCAAGGAGCGGGCCTTGCGACGCCGCCTGCTCGACGCCTGCACGGAAATCTACACGAAGGCGCTCGACGGCGGCCTGGAGGCGGAGAGTGCCCTTGCCGAGGCGCAGCAGAGAGTGCTGAACCTGAGCGAGGAAGCCGTAGCGCGGAGCTTCGTACCGTTGAGCCAGCTCTACGAAGAGACGATGGAGCACCTGGAGCAGAGTACGGCGAACGACTTCCCGGGCCTGCGTACCGGATTCGTCGACCTCGACCGGAAGACGCATGGCCTGCAACCCGGTAATCTGATCATCGTCGCTGGCCGCCCGGGAATGGGGAAGACGAGCCTCGCGCTGAACATGGCGACCCACGTCGCGCAGGACGAGAAGAAGACGGCGGGCTTCTTCTCGCTCGAGATGAGCGAGCGGGAGATCGCCATGAGGGTGTTGTGCTCGACCACGGACATCCCGTTCCACAAGTTGCGCAGCGGGCGCCTTTCGGGAACTGACTGGAAGCGCCTGCTCCAGGCGAAGCAGGAGGGGCAGGACTCGAAGCTGTTCATAGACGACTCCGCCAATCCGAGCCTGCTCGAGGTTGCTTCCAAGGCCCGCCGGCTCAAGGCGCAGGACGGTCTCTCCCTGCTGGTCGTCGACTATCTGCAGTTGATGAACGCCGGCGGTCGGTACGAGAACCGCAACCTGGAAATTGGCGCCATCACCCGGGGCCTGAAGCAGCTGGCCAAGGAACTCGAGGTGCCGGTCGTGGCCTTGTCGCAGCTCTCGCGGCTCCCGGAACGACGGGGCAAGGATCACCGCCCCCAGCTTGCCGACCTTCGCGAGTCGGGCAACATCGAGCAGGACGCCGACATCGTCATGTTCGTCTACCGCGAGGAAGTCTATGAACCGGACAATCTCGAGGTGGAAGGGATGGCCGAACTGATCATCGCCAAGCACCGCAACGGTGAGACCGGATCCGTGCAGCTCGTCTTTCTCGGTGACACGACCACGTTCCGGAGCTACGACGCGTATCACGCGCCGCCGGAGGGGCCGAACTGAGTTCCAGCGCAGGCGCGCGGGTCGAGATCGACCTCGGTGCCCTGGCGCACAACCTGCAGGCGGTGCGGGGGACGGTCGGACATGCCGCCGTGTACGGGGTCGTCAAGGCGGACGCCTACGGACACGGCGCGGCGGCCGTGGCACGGGAGCTCGAGAGACTCGGCATCGACGGACTGGCGGTGGCGCGCGCCAGCGAAGTGGAGGAAGTCCGCCGCGCGGGATATGGCGGACGCCTCCTGTTGCTTGGCGGCCCGGAGTCGTCCGAAGATCTGGATCGCGCGATTCGCTCGGCGGCAACGCCGGTGCTTACCCGAGTGGGGCAACTCGCAGCCTGGAGGACCTGGCTGCGCCGTGGCGGGGCCGGTTCAGCACCGGCCCTGGATGTCCTCGTCGAGGTGGACACCGGAATGAGCCGCTCCGGCCTGGAGTTGAGCGACTGGCCCGCTGCGCTCGACGGCCTCCGCGCCGCGCCGGAGTTCCGCTTCGCGGGCCTGATGTCCCACCTGGCCGAGTCCGAACTGGCCGGGAGCTCGTTCACCGGAGAACAGGAACGTCGTTTCGCCGCCGCCGCCGAGCTTCTCGACCCGAGTGAGCTCCGGTCGGCTCCAGTACACCTCGCGAACTCGTCCGCCGCCCTGCGGCGCGCCTCCGCACGATGGAGCGCGGTGCGCGTCGGCGGGGCCCTCTACGGGCTCGACCTGGCAACGCTGGCCGGCGGCTCGACGGAGTCCGGCCTGCGGCCCGTGATGAGTGTCAAGGCGCCGATCGTCGACGTGCGGCGCGTACCGGCCGGTACCGGCGTGGGCTACGGGCGTGCCTGGCGAGCCCCCGACCCGGCCAGGATTGGACTCGTTCGGGTCGGCTACGGAGACGGATTCAGCACGGGCTTCGGCCGCGGGGAAGTCCTGGTCCGGAAAGTGCGTTGCCCGATCGTCGGCCAGATCAGCATGGACTCACTGACCGTCGACATCACCAGGCTTCCGAGCGCGGCTATCGGAGATGAGTGCGTCCTTCTCGGCGAACAGGAGGAGCAGCGGATCGGGGTTGGTGAACTGGCAGCCCGCGCCGGCATCGCGGCCTACGAGGTCTGGTGCGGCCTGAATCTCCGGTTGCCGCGCCTCGTGATCGGCCGCGGCCAGGGCGCTAGAGGACCGGGTCCCGGCCCGTGACCCGACGGAACGCGTCGAGGTAGCGCTCCCTCGTCTCGTTGACGACCTCGGGAGTCAGTTCCGGCGGCGCGGAGGCCTTGTCCCAGCCCGTCCCCGCGACCCAGTCGCGGACCGGCTGCTTGTCGAAGGAGACGGGTTCGGTGCCCGGGCTCCACTGGGCCGCGTCCCAGTAACGAGACGAATCCGGAGTCAGCACTTCGTCGATCAGGATCAGGCGGTCGTCGACGAGTCCGAACTCGAACTTCGTGTCCGCCAGGATCAGGCCGCGACGGGCGGCCAGCTCCCTGCCCCGGTTGAAGAGTTCGAGGGTCACGCGCCGCAGGGTCGCCGCCATCTCGTCACCGACCCCCGCTACCAGGGTGTCGTAGTCGATGTTCTCGTCGTGCCCCTCCTCGGCCTTCGTCGCCGGGGTGAAGATCGCCTCATCCAGTTGCGCGGCCCGAACCATCCCTGGCGGCAGGTCGTGGCCGCAGGCGCGCCCCGTCTCCTGATACTCCCGGAACGCGCTGCCGGCGAGATAGGCTCGTGCCACGCACTCGTAGGGCACGACCTCCGCCTTCCTTACAAGGACCGACCGGCCCTCCAGATAGCCGGCGTGCGGCTGCAAGTCGGCGGGGAAGCGGTGTACATCGGTCTCGATCAGGTGATTCGGGATGACGTCGCCGAGCCGCTCGAACCAGAAGTTCGTCAACTGGTTCAGCACCTTGCCCTTGTCCGGAATCTCCGGGGACAGGACGAAGTCGTAGGCGGATACGCGATCGCTGGCCACCAGCAGCAGCCGGTCGCCGAGGTCGTAGATGTCGCGAACCTTGCCGCGGCGGGGCTCTGGAAGACCTTCGAGGACGTTCATGGCGACGGGAATGTAGCATGGCGTTCACTGGCAGAAGGAGGCCCGGGACGATGCGAACGGGTGGGCGAAAAGGAGCGATCGCATTGCCGGTCGGAGTGCCTCCGGCGTGAAGTACGACATCGCGACTCTCCGCGGCGATCTGTTCGGAGCGCTGACGGCCACCGTGGTCGCTCTACCCGTTGCCCTGGCGCTCGGTGTCGCTTCCGGCATGGGAGCGGTGGCCGGCCTGCATGGCGCCATAGCCGTCGGGTTCTTCGCCGCAGTGTTCGGTGGCACACGGTCCCAGATCTCGGGTCCTACGGCGCCAATGACCGTCGCCATGACGGTCATCCTCACGACCCATGCATCCGACCTCACGGAGGCGCTGACCGTCGTCGTCCTCGGCGGCCTGCTCCAGATGCTCCTGGGGCTGGCGAGAATCGGCCGCTTCGTCGTGTACACGCCCTACGTCGTCGTCTCCGGATTCATGTCCGGAATCGGCGTCATCGTCATCCTGATCCAGATCCTGCCGTTCCTCGGCGCGCCGCCAGCGGCAGGTGGAGCACTGGGCGCCGTCCGCGCCATTCCGGACGCGGCGGCCGGGGCCAACCTGAACGCTGTCGCCATCGGCGCCGTCACTCTGGCGGCCGGCTTCCTGTGGCCCCGCCGGCTTTCGCGCTACCTCCCGGGGCCCCTGCTCGCCCTCGTCCTCGGCTCCGTCGTGGGCATCCTGTGGTTGAGCGGCGCTCCTGCGCTCGGTCACGTACCGACTGGTCTGCCAACGCTGAAGATCGGCCTGCCGAGCGCTGGCTTCCTGCTGCAGGCGTTCCAACCGGCTCTCATTCTCGCGTTGCTGGGGTCGGTCGACAGCCTCCTGACATCCCTGGTGGCGGACTCGCTGACCGGTACACGTCACAACCCGAACCGTGAACTGGTCGGTCAGGGCATCGGCAACATGATCTCCGGACTGGTCGGCGGTCTGCCTGGAGCCGGCGCCACGATGGGCACGGTCGTGAACATCCGCGCCGGTGGCTCGACACCGGTGTCCGGCTCCCTGCGGGCGATCTTCCTCCTGCTCCTCGCTCTGGGCCTCGGGCCGCTCGTCGAACCGGTTCCGCACGCCGTCCTGGCGGCCATCATGATGAAAGTGGGGTGGGACATCATCGACTGGCCCTTGCTCGCGCGCATCCACCGGATTCGCAGGGAGCACCTCTTCGTCATGCTGTTGACCCTGGGTCTGACGGTCTTCGTCGACCTGGTCACGGCCGTCGCCGTGGGTCTGATCGCGGCGGGGATGGCGCACGCGCGGCGCCTGGAGGGACTCGAACTCGACAGCGTGGTCTCGGTCCCGCTGCTCGACCGGACGTTCTTCAGCGACGGCGAGGAACGGGCAAACGTCGACCCCTACTCGGCACGCGTCGGCCTGGTGGCGCTCAAGGGGACCCTCACGGTCGCCTCCTCGAACAAGTTGTCGACCGTGATCGGCGGCGACATCAAGGACCACGAGGTCGTCATCTTCGACTTCTCGGACGCGATCTATCTCGACGACAGTGCGGCGATGGTGATCCAGCGGCTCCTGAACGTGGCCTCGGCCGAGCAAACGGATGTCGTCATCTGCGGTCTCACGGGTTCCGTCGAGAGAACTCTCCGGACGCTCGACATTCTCCGCGATCTTCCCCCGGATCGGCACGTCGGCACCCTTGAGGAAGCGCGCCGTACCGCTCTCGATCTGGTGGACGGCTGAGGATGGCCGAACGCCCTCGGGGTGGCGCTTCCGAAGCCCTCGCCTTCGGCATCGCTTAGGCTTGCCCGCCCGGTGTGCCAGGCCGGCGCTCCGGGACGATCCGGCGTAGGGTTGTGAAACAACCTCGCGCCTCTCGCGTCAAAGAGGAAAGACACGACGCGCCGTGCCCGTTGCGGTCAGGGCGCCGTTGAAGGAAGGAACGCAGCCCGATGAACCTGTTCCCCAAGCAGAGCGTCCGCGGATCCGCGGCGCCGATGATCGTTCTCTGCACCGTCCTCGTCCTTGCTGCGGTCTGGGGCCCGCCCGCAGCGGGTCAGGTGCAGGTCGGTTCGACCTGGATCACCCAGCCGATCTCACCGGATCTCGACATCGCCGATGGACAGCTCCGGCTGGAGCTGGACCAGGCAATCGCGATCTCCCTGCAGAACAACCTCGGACTGCTGGTGCAGCGCTACCAGCGCTCCCAGTCGCTGTTCCAGGTCAACCAGGCGTACGGCATCTACGACACGGTGCTTGGGATCAACACCAGCGTGAACAGCGACAGCCGGCCCTCGGCCTCGCAGCTCGACGGCGCCCTGGTGACCGAGAACGAGACGATGACCGCGAACGTCGAACTCCAGCAGCCGGTTTCCTCGGGCGGCACCTTCTCGATCAACTGGCAGAACAGCCGGTTCACGTCGAACTCCCGGTTCTCTGACATCAACCCGAGTCTGCGGTCCAGCCTGCAGTTCGCCTTCGACCAGCCGCTGCTGCGCAACCGCGGCAAGAGGATCACGGAACGCAACCTCGCGGTCGCGGCGCTGAACAGCGACATCAGCATGGGCGATCTGGAAGTCCAGGTGATCGACACGGTGCAGACCGTGGCCACCGGCTACTGGGCCCTGGTCGAGGCTCTCGAGCAACTGAAGGTCGCCGAGGAGAGTCTGGCCCTGGCCCGCGAGCTGCATGAGATGAACCGCATCCAGATCGAGGTGGGGACGCTGGCGCCGCTGGAGCTCGTGCAGAGCGAGGCCGGCATCGCGACCCGTGAGGAGGAGATCATCCGAGTGCAGGCGCTGATCCAGGACGCGGCGGATGAACTCCGGCGGCTGCTGAACCTCGACGAGCGTTCTCTCTGGGACCTGGAGATCGTGCCGACGACGTCTCCCGAAATCTCCCGGGTTGCGATCGACCTGGAAGCGTCGTTGAGTTCGGCGCTCAACAAGCGTGTCGAGATCGATCGTCAGGAACTGCGGATCGAATCGCTGGAGATCGACTCGACCTTCCTCCGCAACCAACGAAAGCCCGACCTGAACCTGAACGTGAGCTACGGGCGGAACGCGCTGGGCGGGGATCGAACCGTCTGCGAGCGGCCCGGTCCGCCCAGCATCGCGGATCTCTTCGAGCCCTGCCCGGAGGAGTACATTCGGGTCGACTCACTCGACTTCCTGTCGACCCTCGGCCAGTTCTACGACGGCATTCTGGGCCAGGTCTTCGAGGGCTGGACCGTTGGTCTGAACCTGTCGAAGCCGCTCCAGAATCGTTCGGCCAGGGCGGAGAGCCGGATCGCGGACCTGGCGCTCGACCAGGGACGGCTGGAGCTTCAGGACCTGATGCTGACGATCCGCACGGAGGTGCGAACGGCGGCTCGAGGCGTTGAAACCGCGGGCAAGCAGATCGACTCGGCCCGGGTGTCCCGGGAGCTGGCGGAGAAGAACCTGGACGCTGCCCAGAAGCGCTACGAGAACGGGCTGTGGACCAGCTTCCAGGTCCTCGAAATCCAGGAGGATCTGACCGCGGCCCGCACCCGCGAAGTCGAGGCCATCACCAACTACCGGCGCGCCCTGCTGGCCTACTTCCGGGCGATCGGCGTGCTGCTGGAGCAGGAAGGCATCGAACTCGTCGATGACGCCGACGCCGACAGCTAGGCGTCAGGACGGGACCGTGGTGGTGCCGGAGGTGGGAGTCGAACCCACACGCCCGATAAGGGCGGGGGATTTTGAGTCCCCTGCGTCTGCCATTCCGCCACTCCGGCTCGGAATCCGCGAGTAGAACACTCGCGTGGAGAAGGTGACGGACAGTACCAGTACCGCCGTCCCAGTTCCAACCAGAGGGCGCCAACCTCAGCGCTGTCAATGACTTAGAGCCAGCCGCGCGCGCGTGGCGCAAACGGGGCGGGAACAACTTGACGATGCGGCCCTCGGAGGCTACAATCAGCGACCGTTAACTGCGTGATTTTCTGTAACTTAGGCACAGGGCGTCAGACAAGCAACTCGCGGCCGATCCCGGCAAACAACTCGCGGCCGATCCCGGAAGGGAAGCGAGCGTTCCGGCGATCCTGCCGAAGTGTGCACCTGCCACCGGTTTGAAGGGAGATCAGAGTGTTCCGAGTGGGTGAGAAGGTCGTGTACCCCAACCACGGGGTGAGTGTAGTGGAGCGGATCGCGGTGAGCGCACCGGATGGCGGTGAGAAGCAGACCTACTACCACCTCCGCCTGCTGGCGAACGACTCGAAGGTCATGGTTCCCGAAGAGAACCTGGACCGCGTCGGCCTGCGACGTCTGGCCAAGGAACGGGAGATCAAGGACCTGCTCGCTCTGATCGAGGACGGCAACATCGACGTCTACAAGGACTGGAAGGGCCGCTACAAGCAGAACCTGGACAAGATGCGGACCGGTGAGTTGACGGACGCTGCCGAGGTCCTGAAGAACCTCCGTCTCGTGAGTCAGAAGAAGAGCCTCTCGTTCCGCGAGAAGAAGATGTACGAAAAGGCCAGGTACTTCATCGTCAGCGAGGTGCTCCACGTCCGTGACATCAGCGAAGAGAGCGCCGAGGAACTGGTGGAGAAGGCGCTTACCACCAGCCTGGACAAGATCTCCAAGGCCAAGGCGAGTTGAGCCCAGGCGGCTCCCGCGGCCTCCGCTCCTGACACCCGACCAGGGCCGGTTCGATCGGAAGCCGGGCGCTCAACCTGAAAGCCACAGCGGGTTTGCGAGACCGTGACACGGCTCCTCGTCATCCTGATCGCCATCCTGCTTGCGTGGATGTGGATCGCGCGCATGATCCGCGGGGCGTTGCGGTCGCCCCGGGCTGCGGAGGCGCGTTCCCTGTTGCGGCTGCTGCAGGTGCTGCGCCGCAGGGCCAGCGGCGGCCCGACCGCTGGCGGAGGAGCGCCGCGCAGCCGTCCTGCAAGGACGTCAGGCGGCCGACCGGAGGCCCTTCTCCGGTGTCGGAGTTGCGGAGTCCACGTGCCGGAGGCCCAGTTGACGGCTGGCGTGTGCGGAAGTTGTCGCAGTGAGGACCGAAGGGCCCAGGATTGAGGCGGCCGAGTATGTGGCCGTCGCGGTCCCCGTGCCGCTGCTCGAACCCCTGACGTATCGGGTGCCGCAGCCGTGGCGAGCGCTCGTTCGGGTTGGAGTGCGCGTACGGGTGCCTGTCGGCCGGCGCCGACTGGTCGGCTGGGTCGTCGGTCTTCCGCCAGCGCCGCCCGCTGGTCTGGAAGAGGGACTGCGATCGATCGAGTCGGTCATGGATTTCGAGCGGTTGCTCCCCGACGACCTGATGAAGCTCGCCGACTTCACAGCCGCCTACTACGCGGCGCCGATCGGCGAAGTGCTGAAGACGCTGCTGCCGGGAACGCTCCCCGCCTCGGGTGATCGCCGCCTGGAACTCACCAATCGCGGCGCTCTGGCCGAGTGGCGCGACCCGAAGGACCGGGCGCTCCAGCAGTTTCTGCTGGAGCGGGGGCGTGTCGCCCTGACGGAAGTCTGGGACGAACTCGGCAACCCGGATCTGCCGGGTCGGATTGATCGCTGGCGGGAAGGCGGACAGCTCCGGGTGCACGAGTCCGGCGGGCGGAGCGCTCGCTACCGGCAGGCGGTCGAACTTCCCCGCGGAGATCGCAAGAGTCAACTCGAGCGCTGCGGTCGGTCAACCGCCGGCAGGGCTGTAGTCGAGTACCTCGCGGCCCTGGGCCGACCGGCAACCATCCGGGAGGTACGTGCCGGAGTCGGGTGTTCGGCCGGGGTCGTGCGGCGCCTGGTGACGCTCGGCGTTCTCCGTTCCTTCACCCAGATCGAACCGATCGACCTGGCGCGCCACCGCCTCCCCGGGAACGTCGCGACGGAGCCTTTCGAGCTGCGGCCCGACCAGGCGGCAGCCGCACGGGAGCTCGTGCGGCAGGTCCGCAGCGGTCACTTCCGGCCCAGCTTTCTGGGGGGCATGACGGGCTCGGGAAAGACGGAGGTGTATCTGCGAGGGGCCGCCGCGGCCCTGCGGGAGGATCGGTCCGTCATCATCCTCGTACCCGAGATCGCTCTGGTGCCGGCCCTGGCCCGCGCGCTCCGGGAGCGCTTCCAGGACCGGGTCGCCATGCTGCACTCCAACCTGGGCAGTGCTGAACGCCGCCAGGAATGGGAGCGGATCCATACGGGCGAAGCTCGTGTCGTTGTCGGACCGCGCTCAGCGGTCTTCGCTCCCGCCCGGAACCTGGGCCTGATTGTTGTCGACGAGGAGCAGGACGGCGCCTACAAGCAGGACACCAGGCCACGCTACAGCGGCCGGGACCTGGCTTTGGTGCGAGCCCGGACCTCGGCGGCGACTGCGCTCCTGGTGTCCGCGACGCCCAGTCTCGAGACCCGGTTGAACGTCGAGCGGGGGCGCTATCGGGAGCTTCGGCTGACCGCTCGGGTTGGCGTCGGTGCGCTTCCGGAAGCGATCCTGGTCGACCTGCGCAAGGAACCTGGAAACCGTCCTCGGCGACCCGGTGACGTCGCCTTCTCGGGGTTGCTGGTCCACGAGATCGGAAGCAGTCTGAAGCGGGGCGAGCAGGTCATCCTGCTCCGAAACCGACGTGGGTACTCGCCGCAACTGCTTTGCCGGGCCTGCGGCGAGAACATGCCGTGTGAGGACTGCGGCCTGCCGAAGAGCTACCACCGCCGTGAACGACGGCTTGTCTGCCACTACTGCGGGGGACACGCTCCGGTTCCGAGGGTCTGTCCCGGGTGTGGGGAGGATGCGCTGCAACCGATCGGAGCGGGCACCGAACGGGTGGAGGAGGAGGTTCGGAAGCGCTTCCCGGCGGCGACCGTCGACGTGCTCGACCGCGATACGACGCGGCGTGTCGGAGGGGCCGCGGCGGTGCTCGAACGCTTCCGCTCCGGGCGCACCGACATACTGATCGGCACGCAGATGATCTCTAAGGGACACCACTTCCCCAATGTCGCTCTCGCGGCCGTCCTGACCGCCGACTCCTACCTCGGGTTTCCTGACTTCCGGGCGTCCGAGCGAAGTTACGCCCTGCTGACCCAGCTTGCCGGCCGCGCCGGTCGCGGCGATCGGGCGGGCCGGTTCGTCATTCAGACGTACCATCCGGACCACTATGCGATTCAGGCCGTCCTGAACCAGGACGACGAGGCCTTCGCCAGCCACGAAATGCGCTTTCGCCGGACGTTCCACTACCCACCCTTCACTCGCATGGTCCAGCTCGTCGTGCGCGACCGGAACCGTGACCGGGGTCGTTCGCGGATCGAGGAGCTGGCGGCCGCGGCCCGACGGCACGAGCTCGCTGCGGGGGTCCGCTTCTCGGGACCCGCGCCCGCGCCCCTGGAGCGACTCAAGGGCCGGTGGCGCTTTCAGTTCCTGATGCGCTCGGCCAGGGGAACGGACGTCAGGAGTCTGGCCAGGGCCGTGGTGCCCGCGCCGGCGGCCGACCTCACCGTCGATATCGATCCCCAGGACCTGATGTGACCCGTCGACGTGCTGTGAAGGAAGAACGAGCCGACAGGGTGGAGTGGCTCGAGAAACCGACGCCGGAAACGGCTGCGGTGCTGGCGGAGGCGGGATACGGTCTGCTGGCGGCGCCGCTTGCCCGTAGAGGTGTCAGGACGTCATCGGAGGCCGACGCCTTCCTGGCGCCCCATCGCCGGGACCTGCATGATCCCTTTCTGCTGCATGGCATGGAGGAGGCGGTGGAACGCCTGCGGAGGGTCTGCCGCGACAGCGGTACGGTGGCCGTCGTCGGGGACTACGACGTGGATGGCGTGACTGCCTGCGCTCTCCTGACCGCGGTGTTGCGGGCGCTCGGTGCGGAGGTCGTTCCGATCCTTCCGAACCGGCTCACGGAAGGCTATGGTTTCCAGACCGTTCAGGTGGAGAAGGCCCACCGCGCCGGCGCCTCCCTGATCGTCACCGTGGACTGCGGAACGACTTCAGCCACGGCGGTTCTGGCGGCGATCGACCGCGGTATCGACGTGATCGTGACCGATCACCACGTCGTCGGCAGCGACTTCCCCTCGCAAGCGATCCAGATCAACCCGCTCCAGGACGACTGCAGCTACCCGTTTCACCATCTGTGCGGGGCCGGGCTCGCCTTCAAGTTGGCGCAGGGGGTGCTGCGGCGAAGCGGTCGCGACGAGCCGCTGGCCGCCCTGCTACGGATCGCGTGCCTGGGCACGATCGCGGACGTCGTGCCGCTGGTGGGGGAGAACCGTGTGATCGCCGCGCTCGGCTTGCGCGCCCTCGCGAAGGCGCGCTCGCCTGGACTGCGCGCGCTGATGCGCGTGGCGCGCATTGCGGGCTCCGTTTCGTCGACCGAGGTCGCGTTCCGCCTCGGACCTCGGATCAACGCCGCTGGACGACTCGCCGACGCCGGCCTCGCGCTTCGGTTGCTCCTTACCCGGGATTCGTCGGAGGCGGACCGTCTCGCCGGCGAACTCGACACCCTGAATCGCAACCGCCAGGCCGAGGAGCGGCGGGTCGTCAAGCAGGCCGGCGAGCTCTTTTCGGCCCGGGATCCGCTGCCGGGAATCCTCGTGGCCTGGAGCGCGGAGTGGCACCGCGGCGTGGTGGGCATCGCTGCCGGACGCCTCGCGCGCGAGTTCCACCGCCCGGTGATTCTCCTGGGAGTTGACGGCGACACGGGCACCGGATCGGGCCGGAGCATTCCGCATCTCGATCTCCACGCCTTCGTGGCCGGCTTCCGGCATCGGACGACCCGCTTCGGTGGTCATCCCCAGGCGATCGGCCTTTCGGTTGCGGTTTCCGAGTTGCCGGACCTGAAGAGCGCGATGGAAGAGACCGCCGAGTGGCCGCCCGGCCTCCTCGCGCGTCGGCGCGAGTACGAGCTGGAGCTCTCGGCGGAACAGATCGACACCGAGTTCTACGCGGAGCTGGCCAGGCTGGAGCCACATGGCGAGGGGAACCGGCGGCCCCTGATCCGGCTCGGCCCGCTCGAACGGGCCGGGCCGTTGCGTGAGTTCGGGGGAGAGCACGTCAAGCTGCGCGTTCGGGCTGCGCGCGGTGAGGATTCGGAAGGAGGTCGTCCCGTCTGGCTGCTCGGTTGGGGCTGGAAGGAGCGGTCGGCCAGTCTTGACGGCCGTTTCGAGGTTCTGGGCGCCCTGGAGTGGGATTCCTACCAGGGCGCGCCCGTGGTGAGAGTCGAGGATGCCCGGCGCATCGGAAACGACCAGGTACCGAACCGTAGAATGTCGGCATGACGCCGGACGCTCCTCACGGGCCGCACGAGGCGGCTTCCCCAGAAGAAGTGTCCGGCGCGTCGTACGGACCGAAGCGCCGGCGGGCCCCGGACTTCGGCAGGCGGCGGCAACTGCGCAACCGCCTGCTGAGGGCCGTGCTGCTGCTGGCTCTGGTTTCCGGCGTCGGCGGCCTGACCGCGATGTTCTTGCAGGGGCGGGAAGAACGCGCCCCGGCCGAACCGGCGGCTGCTCCTGGCGATGCCCTCGAGATCGCCGAAGAACCGGAAGCGATCGTCGAAACCGCACAGCTCAGCGCGGAGGAGTTCGAATCGACCCTCGAACGCGAGGGCGTCGAGGTGTTTCGCATCCGTGGCGCTCAGACCAGTTCGGACGATCAGGGCAACGTGAATCTCAGCCAGGTCGAGGTCGACTACCCGCAAGGCGATGACCACTACTCCCTGCGCGCGGACGGCGCGACCTACAACGAAGAGACGAGCGCGACTCACCTTCAGGGTTCGGTTGCCCTGGAGGGCACCAATGGCCTGGGTGTCGCCACCGACTGGATGGAGCTCGCGGAAGGCGGCATGGTCCTGACCGCGGCGGACGACAGCCGTTTCAGTTTCGAGGGCGTCACGGTTCAAGGCGACGACCTGCGGATGGACTTCCGCGAGGAGATTGCCCGTATGGGCGGCGGCGTTCGTCTCGCGGGCACGGACGCGGCCGACGAGGGCGTGGAAGCCGATGCGTCCCAATCGGTCTCGCTGGCCGCCCAGACCCTGGAGTACCGCTGGGGCGCGGGCATCGTGCGGGCGCTCGGCGGGGCCGAGCTGCGCCTCGGTAGCTTCACGCTCGCAGCCCGCGCGTTGACCATGCAGGAGGGCGAGACGGGTGGTATCGCCGGGATCGAGGCGCGGGGTGAGATCGAGTTGAGAGCCCCCCTGGGGGCCGCGGAACCGGAGGCCGAAAGCGCCGGCAACCCGGCCGACGAGTCCGTCCTCGTCCTTCGCGGTGACGCCCTGGATGTCCGGTTCGACGACCTCCAGTCTCCCAGCCGGGTCGACCTGAGCGGTCCGAGCTGGGGCGGCCCCGCGGTGTTGCGCATCGACTATGGAGACGGATCGCAGCGCCGCATCCGGGCGAGGCTCCTCGAGTTCCGGTTCGTGGAAGGCGTGCTTTCCGACTTCTCGTCGCGCGGCAGGGTCGAGCTGCACGAACTCGCGCCCGGAAGGCAACAGCCGCTGCGAGAAGCCTCGAGCGTCATTGCCGGTGGCCGCTTCGACCCGGAGGGCGTCCTGGCGGAACTGACGCTCGGGGGCAACGTCGAACTGACTGATCGAAGCGAAGCGCCGGTGACTGCGAGCGCCGACGAGGCGACAATCGACCCCTCGACGCAACGCGTCGACTTCCGCGGCCGGCCGGCGAAGCTGGTTCACTCTCAGGGAGCACTCGAAGGTTCCAGGGTGCTCTACGACCAGGCGAAGGGCTGTTCCGAGGCCCGTGGAGCGGTGCGCCTCACGCTCCGAGGCAACGACACGGCCGGGGGCGCTCTACCGTTCGGCCGGGACACGTCCGATTCCGGCCCGTCGGTGATCACGGCCGGTGAAGCGCTGATCTGCGAAGGGGGTGAGAGCCGGTTCCGCGACGGCGTGGAGGTGCGACGCGGCCCCGACCACCTCGCGGCCGCCCAGTTGCGGATCACGGAGGACCGCCGGCGAATCATCGCGAACGGCGACGTCCGAACCGTCTGGCACGCCCCGCCGGCGGCGAAGACCCGGACCTCCGGAGAAGCTGGGACGGAGAGTGCGCCGGAGCGGTGGTCGATCGCCGCGGCTCGCATGAACTACGACGAAGACAGTGGCGAACTGCGCTACAGCGGGGGAGCGGCGGCTGTCCTGGGAGAGCAGAGTCTGGAGTGCGAGGAACTGACGGTCGAGGCGATTCCTGGCAGCCAGGACTCCGCAACGGGTGGACTCCAGGCGCGGACACTCTTCTGTCTGGGGAACGCCCGCCTCGACGTCCTCGGGGACGGTGGCTCCGTGGAGGCGAACCGCGCGATCTACGCCTTTGCCGACCGGATGATCCGGCTCTCCGGCAACGTCGTGTTCCGTGAGGGTGCGGACGAGTTGCGCGGCCCCGGCCTGGTCTACTGGATCGACCAGCGCCGATACGAAATGAGGCCGCCCGGCGGTTCGGCTGCCGGAGCCGGCGATCCGTGACGGGACCGTCCGCATCCCGCCACCGCATCCGCACCCAGGATGTGCGGAAGGTGTACCGGGGCAGAGCCGTCGTCCAGGACGTCTCGATCGAGGTCGCTCAGGGAGAGGTCGTTGGGTTGCTTGGCCCCAACGGCGCCGGCAAGACGACGACGTTCTACATCGTCGTCGGACTGACCCGGCCGGACCGGGGCCGGGTCTTCTTCGATGACATCGAGATTACGGATCTGCCCATGTACCTTCGGGCGCAGCAGGGAATCAGCTATCTGCCGCAGGAGCCCTCCGTGTTCCGGCGATTGTCAGTCGAAGGCAACCTCCGCGCCGTGTTCGAGACCCTTGGTCTGCGCCGCGCCGAGCAGCGGCGCCGGATGAACCAGTTGATCGCCGACTTCGATCTGGTCGCGGTGCGCCGTTCGAAGGGGAATCAGCTCTCGGGCGGCGAGCGACGCCGCCTGGAGATTGCCCGCGCGCTGGCGATCGGCCCCAGCTTCATCCTTCTGGACGAGCCGTTTGCCGGAATCGACCCGATCGCCGTTCTGGACATCCAGGCAATCGTCCGCCAACTTCGCGACATGGGCATCGGCGTCCTGATCACCGACCACAACGTCCGTGAGACCCTCAAGATCACCGACCGCGCCTACATCATCAACGACGGCAGAATCCTCCGTACCGGCACTCCGGCGGAGCTGTCGGCCGATGAGACGGTCCGGAAGATCTACCTCGGCGCCGAGTTCAGTCTCTGAGGGGCCAGCAAGAGACCCCGGTGGTGATACCGTCCACTTGGCATTGATCTTGCTCTCGCCCCATTCGGTAAGCGATCATGGTGCTCCAACAGAGGCTCTCGCTCAAGCTGGCCCAGCGGCTGGTGATGACGCCGTCCCTGCAGCAGGCGATCAAGCTGCTGCAGATGACGCGCCTGGAGCTTCAGGGGGTCCTCAACCAGGAAATGGTGGAGAACCCAATGCTCGAGGATGTCGGGGACCAGGAGAACTCCGAAGAAGGGGAGGAACAGAGCCCGGACGACGAGCCGTCGATGCTCGACATCGATCTCGACGCGTACTTCAACGAGTACCTGGGATCCGAATCGACCGCCCCGAACACGTTCGAGGTAAGGGAGGCGGTTCCCTTCGAGAACAGCATCAGCCGGGAACCGGACCTCTACGACCACCTGCTCTGGCAGTTGCGCCTTTCCGATGCGAAGCCACCGCTACGGGACATTGCGGAGCTCGTTATCGGCAACCTGGATGCGGATGGCTTCCTCCGCGCCTCGATCGAGGAACTTCAACTTCTCGGTGCCCAATCCGCCGAGGTCGAGCGCTACGAGGCGGAGGTCAGGATGGCCCGGGAGATGGCGGAGGCGTTCGCGGCCAGCCACGACGGAAACGGAAGCGTCGCCGCAGAGCCTGGAGACGAGGGATCCGAAGGGGGGATCGAGGCTGTTCCGGTGCCCGGATACCCGGCCGAGCACGTGAATCGTGCACTGGACCTGGTACGGAGCTTCGATCCGCCGGGGATTGCCTGGCACACGCTCCCCGAGTGCCTCCTGGCCCAACTCGAGGCCCGGGACGAAACCGGGAGCCTGGCCTACCGCATCGTCGACGAGTGCTGGCATCTGCTGACCCGGCGGCAGTTTCGCCAGATCGCGCGGTGTCTCCGCACGCCGCTGCCGGCCCTTGAGGCTCCCGTAGAGGCGATCAAGGCACTGGAGACTCGGCCGGGCCGTCTCTTCTCGCACGAGCGCACGGAGTACGTCGAGCCGGATGTCGTCGCCGTCAAGACGGGAGGGGAGTGGGCGATCCAGTTGAACGACGACGGTCTGCCGAAGCTGCGCATCAGCCGCGCCTACCGAACGATGCTCCAGCGAATGCAGCGCGAAGAGGGAGAGGCCGAGGCCCGCGAGTTCCTGAAGGACAAGATGCGTTCCGCCATGTGGCTGATGAAGAGCCTGGATCAGCGGCAGAGGACGATCTACAAGGTAGCGGAGTCGATCCTGCGACAGCAGCGCGGGTTCTTCGATCACGGCATCGACGAACTGCGTCCCATGGTTCTGCGCGATGTCGCCGATGACATCGGAATGCACGAGTCGACGGTCAGTCGCGTGGTTTCGAACAAGTACATCCACACGCCGCGCGGTCTGTACCCGATGAAGTTCTTCTTCCACAGCGGCATTGACTGTGACCGGGGAGGGGAGATCTCCTCCTTGACGGTGAAGCGAAAGCTCCAGGCCCTGATCGGCGAAGAAGATGGCCGCAAGCCGCTCTCCGATTCGGCGCTGACGCGACAGCTCCAGCAAGAGGGGATTAACATCGCCCGGCGGACAGTCGCCAAGTACCGTGATGAACTTGGTATTCCGTCATCGAACGACCGCAAACAGATCTTCTGAGACGAGCTGAGAGGAGACCGCGGAGCGACGATGGACCTGGCAAGCCTGGCGAAGCCGCAACTCATCTTCCCGGACTTCGAGGCCAAGAGCCGGGACGGCGCCCTGCGCGCGCTGACCGAGCGCATCTGCCGGATACTCGGACTGGCGGATCCGGACGTTGTCCTTTCGGCCCTGCGCGAACGGGAAGAGCTGGGCTCCACCGCGCTCGGAGACGGCCTGGCCGTGCCCCACGGACGGATCCGCGGCCTGCGCGACATCGTGCTGGCGGTTGCGGTCTCCAGGCAGGGCGTCGACTACGGTGCCGAGGACGGACGGCCGGTACGGGTCTTCTTCGTCCTGCTCTCGCCCCAGGAGAGCGCCGGCCGCCATCTCAAGGCGCTCGCGGCCGTGTCGGAGTGGATGAACCGCGGCGGACGGGAGCGCCTGCTCAAGGCGAGAAAGCCGGAGGAGATCTACGAGCTGCTCTGCGCCAACGGGCGTGTCTGAGGTGCCGGTTCGCCTGTTCGTCATCACGGGTCTCTCCGGCTCGGGCAAGAGCACGGTGGCGCGCTGCTTCGAGGATCTGGGCTATCACTGCATCGACAATCTGCCGCTGCCCCTGCTGCGCCACCTTGTCCAGGAGCCGGCAGCCGCCGCTCCCTCCCTTGACGCGATCGTTCTGGTTACGGACGCTCGCACGCCCGGTTTGGCCGAGGAGTTGCCCCGGCTCCTCGACGAGGCGGATCCAGCAGTAGTCGAACCGGTACTGCTCTTCCTCGACAGTTCCGACGACATCCTCGTCCGGCGCTACTCGGAGACGCGGCGGCGGCATCCCCTGACTACGGCGGGGGAGCGGGTCATCGACGGCATTCGCCGGGAGCGGCAGCAACTCGCCGAGCTGCGGGGTCGAGCCTCCCGGGTTCTCGACACGACGGACTCGACGATCCATGAACTTCGAGCGGCGATCTACAACGAGTTCGCCTCGAGCGACGCCGGCGGCCTGACGGTCAACATCGTCAGCTTCGGGTTCAAGTTCGGCGTTCCGTCCGGCGTCGACCTGATGTTCGACGTCCGCTTCCTGCCCAATCCCTACTTCGTCGCGGAGCTGCGGGACAAGCCCGGCACGGATACGGAGGTCCAGCGTTTCCTCCATGGACACGCGGCCTTCGGCGAACTCGCCCGGCGCCTCGAAGACCTCCTCGGCTATCTCCTTCCGAAGTTCCGCGACGAGAAGCGGAGCTATCTGACGGTCGGAATCGGCTGCACCGGCGGCCGGCACCGTTCGGTCGCGGTCTCCGAGGCCGTTGCCGATCGGCTCGCGGCGGGCGCCTGGCAGATCCGCCTGCAGCATCGCGACGTCGAGCGTCACCGGACGGCCGCTGCCCAGCCATGACGGTTCCGGTTCTCATCGTCTCGCATGGCGATCTGGCCCGCGAGCTGCTTGCCTCGGCGAAAGCGATTTCCGGTCAGCACCAGAGTGCGGAACACACAGCGATTCACGCGCTCTGCGTCGACTGGCGCGCCGGCCGGGCGCAAGCTGCCCGCCAGATCGAAACGAGAATCCGCCAACTCGACCGGGAGCACGATTCCGGCGTACTGATCCTGACCGAGATGTTCGGCGACACTCCCTGCAACAGCGCGTTGCGCGCGGCCGGAGTTGCCAGGGCCGCCGTGGTCACCGGCGTCAATCTGCCGATGGTGCTCAGCCTGTGCTGCGGCGCTCCGGATCTTGAGCTTCCCGATCTGGCGGACTGGATCTGGAGTAACGGCCGCAAGAGCATCCAATTGGCGGCGACCGGTCTGGCCCGACCCGCGAAATGAGAGAACGTGTAGTCGAGGTCGTCAACGAGTTGGGGCTTCATGCGCGGGCCGCGGCAAGGCTGGTTCATACGGCGAACCAGTTCCAGTCGCACGTCGTGCTGCGAGCAAACGGCCGCGAGACGGAAGCGACGAGTATTCTGGGGGTTCTCCTGCTCGGTGCGGGGTACGGCGCGAGGCTCACGGTCCGCTGCCGGGGCGAGGACGAGCAGGACGCCATGTCCGCGGTTTGCGACCTGATCCAGGCTCGCTTCGGGGAAGACGCGTGAACCGGCCGGCCAGGCCCCCGACCATCGAGGAGACGCTCCAGGGAGCGGCTGCCGCCCCGGGCGTCGCGATCGGGCCGGCCGTGTGCCTTCGTGGCCACGGCGTACAGGTCCTGCGGGTGCCGATCCGCCGCCGTGATCTGGACCGGGAGGTTGAACGTTTCGGCGCCGCCGTGCGCACTGTCGAGACCGAACTGGAGGCCACCGAAAACCGGATCGCGGAAACGTACGGCAGCGACCTGGCCTCGATCTTCCATGCCCATTCCGTCATCCTGCGAGACTCCTCTTTCGCGCGCCGTATCGATCAGACGATCCGGCAGGATCGGGTCAACGCCGAGTGGGCGGTGCAGTCGGTGGCCGACGACCTCGGCGAGAAGTTCGCGCAGGTCAAGAGCCAGCACCTGCGCGAACGCGGTGAGGACCTTCGCGACGTTACCCGGTACCTCCTGCGCGCCCTGGCGGGCAAGAAGAGGACCCCTGGCGCCGACGTCGACTTCGACCGCAATGTCGTCGTCGTCAGCCACGAACTGACGCCGGACGAGGTCCTGCGCCTGGGCCGTCACGGAGCCGTTGGCTTCGCGATCGAGGTTGGAGGAGCCAACTCCCACACGGCGATCGTCGCGCGGGCCTTGGACGTTCCTCTCGTCACCGGCATCGTGGATGTCACGAATCGAGTTGCCGACGACGATCCGGTGATCGTCGACGGCGAGGAAGGACGCTTCACTCTGCACCCGACGCCGGAGACTCTCGAACGCTACGGCGTCCTCCAACGCCGCCGCCGCCAGAAAGAGGAGGTGCTGACGACCGCAGCGCGAAAGCTGCCGGCCCAGAGCCGGGATGGCGTCGGAGTCGAACTGCTCGCCAACGTGGAACTCCCCGAGGAGTTCGAGGACGTGCAGCGATTCGGAGCTGCCGGCATTGGCCTCTACAGGAGCGAGTTCCTCTACCTCGAGAAGAGTCCGGAGCTTCCTACGGAGGAGGAGTACCTGACCGTCGTCCGGAGTCTCCTGGAAGCTCTGGCGCCTCAGCCTGTCGTCGTCCGCACGCTCGACCTGGGCGGGGGCAAGACGGCGCGCGGGCTTGACGACCAGGACGAGGAGAACCCTGCTCTTGGCTTGCGCGGCATCCGGCTGACGCTGGCCCGCACGGACATCTTCCGCAGCCAGTTGCGCGCCCTGTTTCGCGCGGCGGCCTTCGGCAACCTGCGCGTCATGATTCCGATGGTGACGGCGGTGGAGGAGATCCGGGCCCTGCGTGGCCTCTGCGCGGAGGTGTGGTCGGAGCTTGAGGCAGAGGGAGTCGACCACCGACGGGACGTCGAGATCGGCGCCATGGTCGAGGTGCCTGCGACGGTTCTGATCGCCCGTCAACTCGCCGCCGAGGTGGACTTCCTGTCGATCGGCACGAACGACCTGATCCAGTACGCGCTGGCTGTTGACCGCACGAACGAACAGGTGACGGAGCTTTACCAGCCGTTGCATCCGGCCGTTCTGGGCATGATCCAGCTCGTGGTCGAGGCCGGTCGCAGGCAGAGGGTTCCCGTGGCGCTTTGCGGCGAAATGGCTGCCAGCCCCGAGTGCGTGCCGTTGCTGCTGGGCCTGGGCCTTCGTGAACTCTCGATGAGCCCCCGGAACATTCCGCTCGCCAAGGAAGTCGTCCGCACGGTCGATGTCGGCGACGCGGAGGAGCTCGCGAGACGTTGCGTCGCCGCTTCGACCGCCGGTGAAGTCCGGGAGCTCCTTGCGGAGGCCCACGCCTCGTCGACGTAGCTCCGCGGCTTCGGCGCCACCGGCCTGCCGCCTCCGACCGAGGGGGTAGTAATCTCCGCCTCGTGGAGCGCTTCTACATCGAGACGTGGGGCTGCCAGATGAACGAGCTGGACAGCCAGCGCATGGCCGGGCAGTTGATGCAGCAGGGCCTGCTGCCGACGCGCGCACTCGAAGAGGCCGATCTGATCCTCCTGAACTCCTGCTCGGTGCGCGAGAAGGCCGCCCAGAAGGCGTACTCCCGGCTCGGCGAATACCGGTTGCTCAAGCGCGACCGCGAGAGTCTGAGGATCGGGTTCTGCGGCTGCGTCGCTCAGCAGGAAGGCGAGGAAGCGTTGCGCCGGATTCCCGATCTCGACTTCGTCGTCGGCACCGGCCGGGTCGGAGAGATCGGTTCGGTCCTCGGGCGGAGCCGCAACGGCGAACGGGTACTCGCGGTGGGCTTTCCGGAGGAACGCCCGTACGACTTTGAGGCGATCAGCCGCGACACCGCCCACAAGGGCATGGTCACGATCATCGAGGGCTGCAACAAGCGCTGCACCTTCTGCGTGGTCCCGAACACCCGGGGACCGGAGCGCTGCCGGCCGCTGGCGGACATCCTCCACGAGATCGAGCACCTGCTGGACTACGGCTTTCTCGAGATCGAACTCCTGGGCCAGACCGTGAACCACTGGCGCGAACCCGCGCCGCCGCTCGGTAGTGGCCGCGACCGGGACTTCGCCGATCTGCTGAACGTCGCCGCCCTCCTGCCCGGCTTGAAGCGCCTGCGTTTCGTGACCTCCTATCCGCGCGACTTCACCGACCGAATGATCCGCGCCGTAGCCCGCCACGCGAACATTTCGCCTTACCTCCACCTGCCGGTGCAGTCGGGATCGAACCGTGTGTTGCGACGGATGGGCAGGGGATACACGGTGGAGGAGTACCTTGGGCTGGTGGATCGCCTGCGAGCGGCGCGCGCGGGACTCGCGCTATCCACCGACTTGATCGTCGGCTTTCCCGGCGAGTCCGAGGAGGATTTCCAGCGCACCGTGGATCTGGTCGAAACCGTGCGGTTCGCGACGGTGTTCGCGTTCAAGTACAGCCCCAGACCGAACACGGCGGCGATCCGGTTGCCGGCATCGGACGAAGTTCCCCGCGAGGTCGCCGACCAGCGGTTGCAGCATCTGTTCAAGACGCAGTCCGCGATTCAGCGCGCGTTGAACGAGGAGCTGGTGGGGTCGGAGTTCGACCTCCTCGTGACCGGCTGGAGCCGGCGTGCCGGACACCAGTCGGGACGCACGGACTGCCACCGGATCGTCCACTTTCCCGCCCCCGAGCGGCCCGCGGAAACGGGTTCCCTTGTACGCGTCCGGACACTTCAGGCTTACGACCACTCCCTGATGGGCGAACTTGTCGCCCGTGGCGTAGGATGACCGGGATGACGGCGGACGAGGTCAAGGCCGGGTCGACCCGGGAGGAATCCGAGGATCGGAAGATCCCGGCCGAGGTCCACGGCCTGATGATGGAGCCGAACTCCAACCAGCCGATCGTGATCCTGCGGCTGCACGAACGCGACCCGGAAGAGAGTTCGGTCGTTCCGATCTGGATCGGCATTTTCGAGGCCGGCGCCATCCAGCTGGCGATCGAGGGCCGGGATCCGGGCCGGCCGATGACTCACGATCTGCTGAAGAACGCCCTCGACCTGGTGGGCGCCGAGGTCATCGAAGTGGTCGTCAGGGCGATCGAGGGAAACACGTTCCTGGCGGTTGTCGAGCTCGTCGAACGCTCGGGCGAGCACCGTCTTCTCGACGCAAGGCCGAGCGACGCCATCGCCCTCGCGCTGCGCGCCGGCGCGCCACTCTTCGTCCGGCAATCGGTGGCCGATCTCGCTCGCGTCAGGCAATCCGACCAGGAGGATGGCGATGGCGCCGGCGAAGCCCCCGCGGCGGGAACGGACGAGAAGAAGATGAAGAAGTGGCTGGAGGAGCTCGACCCGAAGACGTTGGGAAAGTACGAGATGTAGCCGGCCGATGCCGACGGAAGGCGAGACCGGACCCGACACCGCGCAGACCTTCGGGGAAGTCCGCCGTTCCGCCGGGGCCGCGGTTGGCCGAATGGTGCCTCTGGCCAGGATCGAGCCGGACCCGGACCAACCCCGGCGTGACCTCGGCAGCCTGGACGGCCTGACCGCCTCGATACGCGCCAGAGGCGTGCTCGAACCGATCCTGGCCCGTCCGGTCGACCAGCCCGGCCCGGACGGCACGACGGCTCACCGCAGGTACCGGATCATCTCCGGTGAGCGGCGTTTCCGCGCCGCGCGACAGGCGGGACTCGGAGAGATTCCGTTGATCGAGATGGACGTCTCTCCTCGCGCGGCCCTCGAGATCGCCCTCGTGGAGAACCTTCAGCGAGCCGACCTAACGCCGTTCGAGGAGGCGGAGGGTTTGCGGACCCTCGTCGAGCGCCATGGCTACACGCACGATCGCGTAGCGGGCGCTGTCGGCCGGTCCCGGGTCAGCGTGACGGAGTCCCTCGGACTCCTGCGCATGCCCAGGACCGTGCGCGAAACCGCGATCGGGCTCGGCGTGGCGTCCAGCAAGTCCATTCTGCTCGAAGTGATGAAGCTCGGGACGGAGGCTTCGATGATCCGGATGCTGGAGCGCATCGCGGAGTTCGGTCTCACGCGGGCGGAGATTCGCGCCGAGATCCGGAAGCGCCGGTCCGTGGCGGATGAGGACGAAGACCCGCAGGCGACGGAAACCGCCGACGCCCGGAAGCCCCACGTGTTCCGGTTCCGATCGGTCGATGAGCGCTTCAGCGTTTCACTCAGCTTCAGGCAGGAAGTCGTGGAAGAGAAGGATCTCATCTCGGCACTCGAGGAGTTGCTCGCGGAGCTTCGGCGCAGCCGGGACGAGCCGGCGAGTCCGTAAGGGCGTTCAGACCCCGATGCGGGATCGTTGCCGGGTCCACCGCGAAGTTCCTGGCGTGGCTGAGGTCTGATAATGTCCATTATGTAAACAAACACAGCGGGGCCGCCCGCCCGGGCCGATGGGTCAGAATGGCGCCGGCAACCGCGATGTACCGACTCCTCGACCGCTACATCCTCCGCGAAACCACGGGCCCGCTCGTCCTCGGGCTCCTGGTGTTCACGTTCCTGGCTCTGATGCAGGAGCTCTTCCAGTACGCCGAGATGATCATCGGCCGGAACGTGGAGGCCGCGGTCGCGCTGCAGTTGCTGGCCTACAGTCTGCCGCACATCGTCGTCCTGACGATCCCGATGGCCTTCCTGTTCGCGATCCTGATCGCGATCGGCCGCCTGGCGGCGGACAGCGAACTCGTGGCGATGAGGGCCTCGGGCATCAGTCTGTGGGCCATCTACCGGCCGATCCTGCTTCTGAGCCTGGTGCTGGCCGGCCTCACGGGTTATCTGACGACCGTCACCCTGCCGGCGGGCAACAAGGCGATCAGCGAGCTGCGCCTTTCGATTCTGACGCGGAACGTCAGTCAGCAGGTCAAGCCGAAGGTGTTCTACGACCAGCTTCAGGATCGCGTCCTCTACGTCTTCGAGGCGCCCGAGAACGGCGGCGGGTGGCGAGGCGTCTTCCTCGCCGACGCGGTGCCGGGTCCGGAACAGCAGGTGATCGTGGGCGAAACCGGGCAGATCAACCTGAACCAAGCCACCGGCCAGGCGGTCCTGCGGTTCGGTGTCGCCGATGTACACGAAGTGGATACCAACAACCCCGGCGCCTACCGTCTCCAGCGGCTCAGGGGCGCCAACATCGCGCTCGAGGACAGCCTTTTCCGGCATGAGGAACGTCTGGTTCTGGCGAAGGACGTGCGTTCCATGACCCTCACCGAGCTCGTCGAACGGGCGGCGGAGCCCGAGCGGACAGGGACCGAGCGGAACCGCGCGTTGGTCGAGATCCACAAGAAGTTCGCCATACCGGCGGCGTGCCTCGTCTTCGGTCTCTACGGCATCCCGCTCGGCTTCCGGAACCGGCGCGGCGGACGCTCATCCGGCTTCCTGCTGTCGGTCGGTATCTTCCTCTTCTACTACGTCCTGCTCGGAAACGGCGAGGAAGCGGCCGCCAGCGGCCAACTGCCTCCCTGGCTGGCCATGTGGGCGCCGAACATCATTCTCAGCGTCCTCGGCACCTTCCTGCTGTGGCGCCGCAACCGGGACAAGAGCCTGATGATCAGCGCCGTCGACCGGTTCACACGGGACCACCTGTGGCGGCGTCTCGTCCGCCTCGGCCGCCTGCGGGAACTCCGGGGACGCCGGCGGCGCGCGCAGGAGCACCGGCTGGCCCTCGCCCAGCCGCGCTCACTGCCCTCCTCCCCCGCCCGCACCCGGGTGAAGGTCCGGGTGGAACCGCCGGGTTTCCGCTTCCCCGGAGTCCTGGACCGCTACATCTTCGGCGTCTTCGTCCGGGTGCTAGCCGTCACGATCGTCGCCGCCCTGGCCGTCTTCATCGTTTCCGACTTCACCCAGCTCGTCGACGAGATGCTCCGGAACAGTGTTCCCTCCAGCGTCTTCTTCGAGTACTACCCGTTGCTGTCCCTGCAGGTCTTCTACGACAACGCGCCGGTCCTCGTTCTCGTCACGACTCTCGTTACTTTCGGCCTGCTGTCGCAACGCAATGAAGTCGTCGCTGCCAAGGCGCTTGGCTTCAGCCTGTTCCGACTCGCCGTGCCGGCGCTGCTCGCCGCAGTCGGCGTTGCCGTCCTGAGTGCCGCGCTGGAGAACTCGGTGCTGCCGGCCTCGAACGCGAAGGTCGTCGAACTGAGGGATCAAATCCGGGGCAACACCGGCCCGATCAAGAGCTACCACCGCGCTGATCGCCAGTGGCGCTTCGCCCAGGAAGAGGACGGTGGGGGCTACATCTACAACTACCGGCACTACGACGCGGACCGGGCTACTCTGCGGCGACTCCAGGTCTTCCGGTTCGACGCGCAACACCGGCTGACGCGGCGTCTCTACGCGGCCGCGGCCCGATACGTCCCCGGCGACGGCCGGGGTCGCTGGGATCTGCTGGACGCCTGGATTCGGGAGTTCGACGGCCTGACGATCACCGGCACCCAGCGATTCGCCGGTCCGCAGCCGGTGGACCTGCCGGAGGATCCGGAGTTCTTCAACACCGAAGTGAAGTACGCCGAGCAGATGAATCGGATCGAACTCCGTAACCACATCGACGAACTCGTGGCGGCGGGAACCGACGTTCCGGACCTGGAGATGCAACTCCACAACAAGACCGCGATGCCTGTCGTGAGCCTGGTGATGGCTCTCGTGGCGCTGCCCTTCGCGTTTCGCCTGGGTCGCCAGGGCGCGCTCTACGGCATTGGCATCTCCATCGTCGTGGGGATCGTGTACTACACCGTGATCAGTGTCTTCACCACCCTGGGCCAGTCCGAGGCCCTGCCGCCGCTGATCGCCGCCTGGAGCCCCAACGTTCTGTTCGGAACACTGGCGCTCTACCTGTTTCTGGGCGTGCGGACCTAGCGATCTCCGGTCAGGCGACCGCGCGGCGAAGTGTGGGAACCCGGTCCACCTGCTCCCAGGGGAACTCGGGCCTGCCGAAGTGGCCGTAGGCCGCGGTCTGGAGATAGCGGGGCTGACGCAGATGCAGTTCGTCGATGATCGCGAGCGGCTCGAGGGCGAACTCGCTGACGGCGATCTCCTCGAGGAGCCGGTCCGTAAGTCCTTCGCGCGCGGTGCCGAAGGAGTCCACGTGGACCGAAACCGGTTTGGCGACGCCGATGGCGTACGCCAGTTGCACTTCCAGCCGATCGGCCATCCCGGCCGCCACGAGGTTCTTCGCCACGTAGCGGGCCATGTAGCTGGCGGAGCGGTCCACCTTGGTCGGATCCTTGCCGGAGAACGCGCCGCCACCGTGGTGGCCAACGCCGCCGTAGGTGTCGACGATGATCTTCCGTCCCGTCAGCCCGCAGTCCCCCTGCGGACCGCCGACCTCGAACCGGCCAGTCGGATTGACGAGGAGCTTCGTTTCCTGCGTGCCGTTCTCGCGATACAGGTCGGCAGGCATCGTCGGCCGGACCACGAGTTCCCGCACGAACCCGCGTATCTCGTCCATGGCAACGCCCGGCGCATGCTGTGTCGAGACGACGATCGTGTGCGCGCGTAGTGGCGCACCGTTCTCGTCGTACTCCACCGTGACCTGGGACTTGCCGTCCGGCCGCAGCCAGTCGGCTTCGCCCGAGCGCCTCAGTTCGGCGAGACGCCGGGTCAGCGCGTGCGCGAGCTGGATCGGCAACGGCATGAGTTCCTCGGTCTCACGGCAGGCGTAGCCGAACATCAGTCCCTGGTCACCCGCGCCGCCGGTGTCGACGCCAAGGGCGATGTCCGGAGACTGGGGATCGAGCCGGACCTGCACCTCGCAGTCGTCAGCGGCGAATCCAACACCGGCGTCCGTATAGCCGATGTCCCGGATGGTCTTCCGGGCCACCGCCTCGAAGTCGATCCCGGCGCCGCCGGAACGAACCGTGATCTCGCCCGCGAGCAGCACCAGATCCGTACTCACGAGCGTCTCGCACGCTACCCGGGCCTCCGGATCGCGGCTCAGCGCCGCGTCGAGGACGGCGTCCGAGATCTGGTCCGCGACCTTGTCGGGATGTCCTTCGGTAACCGATTCGGATGTGAACAGCCGGCGCATTCCGCTCGCGGGTCTCGGCATGGGCCGCGACACTAGCAAGTTCCGGAGCAAGATCCACCGCACGGGGCTTCCCACATTCGGCGGCGCCGATCCATAACATCGCCACAGTCATGATCCGCAGCAGGAGCAACCCACAGGTCAGGACGATCCGCCGACTGCGCAGTGCTCACGGCCGCAGAAACGCGGATCTCCTCCTGCTTGAGGGCACGCACCTGGCAACGGCCGCCGCTGAGGCCGGTCTCACCCTGCGTCACCTGCTGGTCACCGCCGACTTCCGGGCCCGCCACGCGGAACTCGTAGACCGTGTCGAGCACGAGTCCGGTACGCGTGCCACCTCGATCGACCCCGAACGCCTGCGCGAGCAGGCCGACGCGGACGCTCCCCAGGGAATCGCCGCCATCGTCGAACCGCCTCGCACCTGGAAGACGGCCCAGAGCACGGCCCCCGCACTTGATCCCGGCCTCCATCTCTACGCCGACAGCATCCAGGACCCGGGAAACCTCGGCGCCATGGCCCGATCCGCCGAAGCCGCAGGCGCCGCGTCCCTGCTTCTCTCCCCGGGCACCGCCCGGCCCAGCCACCCGCGAGCTCTCCGCGCCTCCGCCGGCAGTCTGCTACGGATTCCGCTATGGACCGACGTCGGCGTGGATCAACTCCCTCCGGATGCCCACTGTCTGGCCCTGACGCCCTGTTCCCCTGATCCGGAGTCGCCGCGGTCCGTCCCCCTGTTCTCCAGCGCCGGCGAACCCATGCCCCTCTCCCCCACCGACTCGATCATCCTGGCCGTCGGCAGCGAGAGCAGAGGTCTCTCGGCCCCACTCCTTACCCGTGCCGACGTCCTCCTTTCCATCCCCACCGACCCTGCCGTCGAATCCCTGAACGCCACCGTGGCCGCCTCTCTTGCCCTGTTCGAGCTACGCCGTCTGCTGGCAGCGGAGCTAGCCTGACGGGTGTTCAACTCGAACGTCGCGCCTCCAGCAGGCGCGTCAGCACCGGCGCAACCTCGTGGAGATCGGCGACGATGCCGTAGTGGGCAACGCTGAAGATGGGGGCCTCGGGATCCTTGTTGATGGCGACGATGATGCGGGAGCCGCTCATGCCCATCAGGTGCTGGATCGAGCCGGATACGCCGAGGGCGAGGTAGAGGTTCGGTGCAACGATGTGCCCGCTCGAACCGACCTGGTGCTCGCGGGGCAACCAGCCGTTGTCGACGACGGGCCGGCTCGCCCCGAGTTCGGCGTCCAGCGCCACGGCCAGCTCGGCGGCGACGGAGACCTCGTCCGATCCGCCGACCCCGCGGCCGGCGGTCACGATCCGCTCAGCGCCCGCCAGATCGACCCCACCGCCACCCGCCGCTTCGCGGCCGAGAACCTCCCGCTCCTCGTGTTCCTCGATGTCGGCCGGCCGACCGACCTTCACTACGGCATCCGGCGACGCGGCCGGATCGGTACCGCCGAACGCGCCGATCTGTACCGTGGCGACTACCGTTCGCTTCCTTGGCCGGACTTCGGCCCGGAGCCTGGCCTGGAGGATGGACCGCCGGAAACGGACGCGGCCCGCGTCGTCGATCGTCGCCGCGCTGACCGAAGCGATGTAGGCGGCGTCGAGTCGTACCGCGAGTCGTGGAGCGTACTCGGCCGACTGGTAGGTATGCGGCAGGAGAACGACAAGGGGCGCCGCAGGGTCCTCGCCATCCCCGTCGGTGATCAGGGCGCGAAGCGCCTCGGCGTAGAGTCCCGGCGCATAGGGGCCGAGATGCTCTTCATCCAGAAGGGCTACCCGGCAGTTCCCGCCGAGGGCCCGCCCGCAGGCGCGAACCTCCTGCGTCCCGGGTCCGCCGCCTGCGCCTTCCACCAGCCAGACGACCGGCGCCGCCGCGTTCAGAGCACCGCCTCCCGCTCGAGATGGGCGATCAGCTCTTCCGCTGCCGTTTCGGCCGATACGCCCTCGATCATCACGCCCCCGGCGCCTGCCGGCGGCAAGGTGACGGATTCGGTTTCAAACCCCGCGCCTGCGGCCCCCACCCTGGCCGCGTCCACCTCCAGACCCCGGCGGTCCTCATGGCGTAGCGGCTTCTTGCGAGCCTGAAGCGTCCCCCTCAGCGAAGCGAACCTTGGTTTGTTGATGCCGGACTGAATCGCCAGCAGGGCCGGAAGGTCCAACCTCAGGACTTCGTTCATGCCCGCCTCCAGCTCCCGAACCACGCGTAGCGAGCGCTTTCCCGAGTCCAGTTCGACCGCCATGACCAGCCAGGCGTAGGGAAAGCCCAGGATCTCGGCGATCACCGCCGGAGTCGCTGCCTGTCCGATGTCGTCCGACTGCGCTCCGGTCAGCACCAGGTCGCAGTGTTCCTTCGCCACGGCTGCCGCGAGGGCGCGCCCGTCGGCGAGCGCGTCGCCTCCCTGTAGCGCCTCGTCCGCCAGGTGAACGGCCCGGTCGGCGCCAAGCGCCAGGGCCTTTCTCAGAGCTTCCTCGACACGTGCCGGACCGAGGCTGAACACGACCAGCTCGGGCCGCTCCTCCCCCCGCGCCAGCTCCGCTTCGGCCAGGAGGAGCGCCTCCTCCAGCGCGCACAGGTCACAACTGGAGATGACCCAGTTCAGATCGCTGTCGTCGATCCCCCGTCCGGAGTCCGCGATCCGCAGTTGCGAGTCCGTGTCCGGTACCTGTTTGATGCAGACGCCAATCCTCAACCCTTCCTCCCGCACCCCTTCTCCCGCGGCTTCCGGCCCGCGTAGCGCGCGAGCATAGCTGGGCCCGCGCCGTGCCCGGGACTCCAAGCTATAGACGGCTGTCTATCTGTCTGGTACCTTTCCTTTCGGTGCCTTCGTTCGCCATACCCGTTGCCACCCTGATGGCCGCTGGCGATTCCGCGGTCATCCACTTCTTTCTGCGCTCGGGTCCGGTGGCGTGGATCGTGCTCAGCATCCTGGCGCTCATGTCGCTGTCGTCCTGGTACGTGCTGTTCCAGCGACTGATGCTTTTCCGGCGCACCGGCCGGCAGAATCGGAGTTTCCTTGCCCTCTTCCGCAAGGCCGCCCGCTTCAGCGACATCGGGAAGGCCGCATCCGATCACCGCGCCGCCTCCCTGGCCGGACTGTTTCAGGCCGGCTACCTGGAGATCGATACGCAGATCAAGGCGCTGCGCGAGCCGCACGGAGACGACGAGAGCCTGCGCCTGCAATCGCTGATGGGCCTCGAGCGGACTCTCCGCCGGGCCGCCAACGTCGAACTCCGGGTTCTCGCGCGCAACACGTCCTGGCTGGCCACGACCGCCGCGGCGGCCCCATTCATCGGCCTGTTCGGCACGGTTTGGGGAATCATGATCGCGTTCAACGACATAGGAACCACCGGCACGGCCACGATCACCGCGGTGGCTCCAGGCATTGCCGAAGCGCTGGTGAACACGGCCGCAGGCCTGGTAGCCGCGATTCCGGCGCTGGTCGGCTACAACTATCTGGCTACGAGGCTCCGCCAGTTGCGCGCCGAAATGGACGACTTCACGCTCGAGTTCCTGAATCTGGCCGAACGCAACTTCGGCTGAGCCCGCTCCCGGGAGGGAAGAGAATGGCGTTCTTCCAGGACACCGACAGCGACGATTCGGTACTCGCCGACATCAACGTGACGCCCTTGGTGGACGTCATGCTCGTCCTGCTCATCATCTTCATGATCGCGACGCCGATGCTGCACCAGGGCGTCGAGGTGACGCTGCCGGAGATGGAATCTCCGGCCTCGCTGGCCATCCGGGACGAGGATCCGCTGATTCTCACGATCGCCCAGAACGATCTCGTCTACATCAGGGACGAACCGGTAGCCACGGCGCTGCTGGTCGATCGACTGCTCCCGATGCTCGAGCTGCGGGACTACGAAGCGGTGTTCGTCAAGGGAGATGAGGAAGTTCCCTACGGAAGAATCATCGACGTGCTCGACGTTCTTGAGCGTGCGGACATCCATCGCGTATCTCTCGTCGTACAACCAGCGGATTGAGGCCCGAGGCTCCCTTGCAGAACCAGGACGACCGCACGCTGCCGCTCGAACGCGCTCTCGCGGGACGGGAACAGCGCGGCCTGGGTCTCAACCGGCCTTGCCTGGCGGCGTCCCTGACCCTGCACATCGCTCTGATCGGCGGGCTCCTGTTCGGACCCCGGCTGTTCGCCGAGCGGACCCAGCTGGAACGACAGCCGCTCGAGATCGTCCGTCTGCCGACCATCCGGCCGGAGCCCATTCCGCCACCACCGCCGCAGGAAGAACCGGAACCGGAGGTCGTTTCGCAACCCGAGCCGGAGCCGGAGCCCGAGGAGCCGCCAGCCGACGTGCCAACCCTCGCCCCCGAAGAGCCCGAGCCGGAGCCCGAACCCGAGCCGCCTCCCCCGGAGCCAGAGCCGGAACCGGAGCCGCGTCCGCGGCTGGAGCGTCCGTTTCAGCCCGCCCGCACCGTTGACGAGGCACTGGCGGGAACCGACGATGCCGACGCGCCCGTGGTCGGCTACGACAGCGAGGACTTCACCTACGAGTACTACACATCCCGATTGATCGCCGCGATCAAGGCCCGCTGGACCAGGCCCCCGATCGAGGGGGTGGAGGCCGTGGTCTTCTTCCGGATCGCCGCCGACGGCACCGTCAGCGACCTGGAGCTCCTCCAGTCCTCCGGAGTCACGCGATTCGACAATGCCGGTTTGCGGGCGATCGAGCTGGCCTCGCCGGTGATGCCGCTTCCGCGGAGCTTCAGGAAACCCAGCCTGGGCGTGACGATGATGATCCGGTGACGACGAGGAGCAGAGGATGAGATTCCCAACCCTTCCCATCATGGTCCTGGCGGCTGCGCTCTGCCTGGTTGCCGTGGCCCCCGCACTGGCGCAGACCGGGCCGGAAGCCGTCGCGGCGGCTCCCGCCAGAAGCCCATCGGACCTGCAGCTCGTCCTCGAACCCGACGCGGCGGTGCGTCTGAATCTCGCCGTACCGCGCGCCGGGCGCCCTCCCGGCGCGCGACCGGAGTTCCTCGATGCGATGGACGAACTCGAGCAAACCCTCCGCGAGGATCTGGCTTTCACCCAACTGTTCGATGTTCAGGGTCCGGAGGTTCTCTCCGCCATTCGTCTGAGCGGTGATCGCTCCGAGGATCTGGAGCAGTACCGCGCATACGGAAACGAGGTCGCTCTCCTGACGGAGTTCAAGGTGAACGCGCAGGAACTGATCCTCGAGGGGCGGGTCTACGACCTGGCGAGCGGCCAGTTCATCCTCGGCAAGCGGTTCAGCGGCGGGATCGACCTGGCGCGGCGCATCGCGCACGCCCTCTCCGACGAGATCGTCCTCTACTTCACCGGTCGCCGAGGCATCGCGATGACCTCGATCGCCTTTGTCTCGGATCGCGAAGGCCATGCGAGCAAGGAGATCTTCCTGATGGACTACGACGGCCATGCCCAACGCCGGATCACCGGCCACATCTCGACCAGTCTCTCGCCGGTCTGGGCCGTCGACGGCAGCGGACTGGCCTACCTCTCGTACTTCCAGGGCCGCCCCGGCGTCTACTGGGCCGACCTCACGACCGGCCGGAAGACGCCGATCGTCTTCGAAGAGCAGCCCGCGTACTCGCCCAGTGTCTGCCCGGACGGCGAGACGGTCCTCTTTTCTCGCCCGGTCCGCCGCAGTGGCAAGAGCAGCACCGAGATCTTCTCCATTGAGCGCGGTGGCGGCACCCCGCGGCAGATCACCCGCTCGAGCGGCGAGGACACGAACCCCGAGTGTTCACCCGACGGCAGCCGGGTCGCCTTTACGTCCAGCCGCTCCGGAACGCCGCAGATCTACGTGATGGACCTGGACGGCAGCGATCTTCAGCGGGTGACCTACAAGGGGCGGTACAACGAAGGAGCCTCCTGGCATCCCGACGGCAGCAAGCTCGTGTACGCCCGGCGTACCGAGCGCGGCGACCGGTTCGACATCGCGGTCGTCGACCTGGTCACGGAACAGGATCAGCTGCTGACGACGGGGCCCGGCAGCCATGAGTACCCGACCTTTTCTCCCAACGGTGAGTGGGTCGTCTACGAGTCGCGCCAGCGGGGACGCGATCGCCAGATCTACATCATGAGCCGGGACGGCCGGTACACGCGCCAGGTGACCACGCGCGGAAACAACTACTCGCCCTCCTGGTCCGGCTACTTCGACTGACCCGATGCACCGGCCCGTTGAAGACCCCGCGGAGAATCCGCTGTTGCCGCCCGAGCACCGCTCTGGTAGTGTCCATTAAACCGAAACGATCCAAGTTTCCAGGCTTTAGGAGTAGTCCCGGTATGTTGGCCAGAAGGTTCTCTGCACTCTTCCTGTCGGCTCTCGTCCTGCTGGCCATCGGGGCCTGCAAGAAGGCGGAACCCGAACCGCCGCCGCCGCCACCACCGCCGCCGCCCGCGGCCGAACCGCCGCCGCCCGAACCCGTCCCGCCGCCGCCGGAACCCCCGGTCGAGCCGGCCTACGTCTCGCCGTGGTCCGAGGACATCGTGGAAGCGAACGAGGAGGTTCATGAGAAGGGCCTCCTGGGCGATGTCTACTTCGAGTTCGACAAGGCGACCCTGACCGACACGACGCGGTCTCAACTCGGCAAGAACGCGGACTTCCTCAAGAGCCAGGACGGTGAGGACTTCGTCATCACGATCGAGGGTCACTGTGACGAGCGTGGCACGAACGACTACAACCTGGCCCTTGGCGACCGGAGAGCGAACTCGGCCCGCGACTACCTCACCTCCCTCGGCATTTCCGGCGATCGCCTGAAGACGATCAGCTACGGAGAGGAGCGGCCACAGTGCGAGGAGTCGAACGAGGACTGCTGGCAGCTGAACCGGCGCGCCTACTTCCGCGTAACCGACCGCATGTGACCCGGGGTCCGGCCCTCTGGCGAACCCTTCGCTGCAGTCCGGGCCGCGCCGTCTCACCCACATGACTTCCTGGCCTGGCTGGGAGTCCCGGCGGCCTCTCCTGCTGGCGGGTGTTCTCCTGGTGCTGGCGTCTGCCTGCACTTCATCGACCCAGCTGACGGAACTGGAGACGGGGCTGACGGCTCTCGAGCAGCAGCTTGGTGCGTTTCAGGCCCAGGCGCCCACGCGCGACGACCTGAATGCCGTGCTTCGTGCGGTCGAGGAATTGCTCGAGAGCGAGGTCGGCGCCAGGGCGGACGTCAAGGAGGACCTCCGCCAGATTCTCGCCGAGGTCGAAGCTCTGCGAACCTCAACCCAGGAACAGCGACGGACCCTCAACGCGTCCCTCGAGCGGATTGGGCAGGTGAACGACGAACTGGATCTCCTCCAGGGCCAGATTGAGCGCCAGGAGACGGTCCTGTCGACGCTCAGCCAACAGCTCGAGGCCAGCCGCCAGACCCCTCCCGCCCAGTCTCTGGAGCCGAAGACACTGTACGACGCGGCCTACCAGCACTACCTGGGAGCGGACTACGAACAGGCCGCCACGGGCTTCGAGCGCTACCTGGAGACCTTCCCCGACGGAGAAGACGCGGACAGCGCCCAGTACTGGCTGGGAGAGTCCTACATGGGACAGGGGCTCTTTCGCACCGCCATCGAGGAGCTGGGGCGGGTCGCTGAACGCTACCGGGACAGCGACAAGGTAGCGAGCTCCATGCTGCGCATGGGAGTCGCGCACATCGAACTCGGCGAACGCGACCTCGCCAACGAGATGTTGCTCCGCGTCAGGCAGGAGTATCCGGACTCGGACGAGGCCGTCCTTGCGCTCCAGCAACTCGACAACCCCGCCGACCAACTGTAAACTGCGCCGCCGGCCGGAGTTGGTCCTCCCAGGCCCAGGACAGCGCGAACCCCACTGAGTCCAGAGAGAAACACGAGATGGCGAACAGCAAGCAGGCCGAGAGGCGGATCCGGCAGTCCCTCATCCGGCGGGATCGAAACCGCGCCGCGATGTCCAGACTGCGCACTTCCATCAAGCAGCTTCGCACCGCCGCGGATGGCGATGTGGCGAAGGCGCGCGAGCTTCTACCGGCGACCCTCAGTCTGATCGACGCAACGGCCCGAAAGGGCGTGATTCACACGAATGCGGCTGCCCGGCGCAAGTCGCGCCTCACCAGACTCGTGAATCGTCGGGTCGAAGCGGCCGCCGCGACGGCCGCCGCGGAATCCTCCGACTGACCTTGCGCCGCGCCGGGGCTCCCGTTCAGAAGCCCTCGAGCAGGTCGGTCACCATCGTGTCGGCGAAGCGCTCAGCGCTATCTTCGATTGCGAGGTTCTCCCGGTCGAAGAAGTCGCTGTCGGCGCTCTCGACCTCGTAACTCTCCTTGAACTGGTAGCGGTCGTTCGCCCAGATCACCTCCCCTTCCTCCCCGGTCGGCGAGGGAATCCGGCGGAAGGAGACGTCGGCGACGATCGCCAGTTCGTACTCCTGGGCACGGCCGTCGGTCGTGAAGGTAATGGGCGCCACGCGGAACGCGGTCACAGCGCCCCGAATCACCGCGTCCGCCTCGGCAGCGGTCGCGACCAGGTCGAACCGCGGCCGCGTCACCAGCTCATCGGCGATCGCCTGAGTGAGAAACTGCTCGACCTCGACCCGAGTCGTCTGGTTCTCGAAGGGCTGCAGGAAGACTCGCCGGATGTCCTCGGGTATGTTGGAGGCCTTGCCGACGAGGGTGTAGCCGCAGCCGCCCAGCGCCAGGCCGGTGGCGAGCGCCGCAACCACCGCCACGAGTCGCACCGGCCATGCCACCTTCATCACCGCCAGCCTAGCAGCGGGTCAGCGGTTGGGATCCCGGCCCAGGGTGGCTAGGAGAGCGTCGAGGACCCCGTTGACGAACCTCCCCGACTGCTCTGAGCCGAACTTCTTGGCGAGTTCGATCGCCTCGTCGATCACAACGACCGCGGGCACGTCCGGTTGATGACGGAGTTCGTAGACGGCAAGCCGCAGCACGTTTCGGTCGACCACGGGCATTCTCTCCAGCCGCCAGTTCTCCGCCTGCTCGTCGATCAGGGAGTCGATCGACTCCTGGTTGATGAGGCTGCCTTCGAGGAGCGTGCGCGCGTAGGCCAGGGCCAGCTTCGAGGCGTTCAGCGTCGCGCCGGCGTCAGCCGTCTCGGAACGGAACGAGTGAACGTCGAACTCACGCACGAGCTGCTGCGGCTCCAGCTGCCCGATCTCTCGCTGGTAGAGCATTTGCAGCGCCATCTCACGGGCCTGCCGGCGTTTTCCCGCCGGCGCTCGACGAACTTCGGAAGCCGCGGCTCCAGTCCTGGTCATGTCTTCAGCGACCGCAGGAGACAGGCCATCTCCAGGGCAGCGTCCGCGGCCTCCTGGCCCTTGTTCCCCGCCTTGCCGCCCGCCCGGGCTGCCGCCTGCTCCGCGTCATCGCAGGTGAGAAGACCGAACCCGACAGCCAGGCCGGTTCGCGCCGTGACGCGTGCGCATCCCGCCGCGCACTCGCTGCAGATGTAGTCGAAGTGGGGCGTCTCCCCCCGAATCACCGCTCCAAGCGCCACCAGGGCGTCGAACCTCCCGGTATCCGCAAGCGCGTCCAGGGCGGCCGGTATCTCCCAGGCGCCGGGCACCCGAACCAACTCGATGTGCTCGTCCAGAACGCCGTGCCGTAGCAGGGCTTCCCGCGCGCCGGCGATCAGCCGTTCAACGATGCCGCCGTTGAACCGCGCCGCAACCAGCCCCAACCGGAAGCCAGCCGCATCGAATGCGGTCTTCACGTCGTGCACCGGCGATCACTAGGGGTTGGATGGTCGGGACGGCGAGATTCGAACTCGCGACCCCCTGAACCCCATTCAGGTACGCTACCAGACTGCGCCACGTCCCGACCGAAGGGCATTCTCTATTGGTTTGTGGCGCTTTGGCAAGATTCGGGCGTCACGGCGGCGACACGGCGAGGCCGACGCTCCGTGTCAGTCGCTTTCCGCGCCAGCTTCCGGCTTGAGTTCAGCAGCAAGCTGGCGGGCCTGGGCGACCAGCGCCGCGACTCCCCCTTCCAGCCGCTCGACCCGCCGTGCCAGGGCTCCGATGTCGCTTGTGTCGACTGGCGGCGCCTCCTTGACCCGCACTTCCTCCTCCACTTCGTCCGCTGGAGGCTGACCGCCGTCCGGGCCGTCCTCCGTGGCGGGAGTGAGGGGCCGACCGCGCAGTTGGCCGTCCTCCAGCTCCGCGGCGAGCTTCTTCTTGGCGCTTGCGATCGTGTAGCCCTCGTCGTAGAGGAGCTCCTTGATCCGACGAATCGTCTCCAGATCCTCGGCGTTGAAGTCCCGCCGCCCCCCACCGGTCCTCCTCGAGGCCAGGGCCGGAAACTCCGTCTGCCAGTAGCGCAGTACGTAGGGCTGTATGTCCAGCAAACGGCACGCATCGGCGATCTTGTACTGCTTGGGAATGATGGACCTCCCCGGCTACGCGTCAACTGAACCCGAGCGCAACGGACAAAGGGGGGGACGATTCCGAACTGGAGTGCGATGGGATACGAGCACCGGATTATACGAAACATCAGGATCCGCGGCCTGTGTCGACGGCGTCCCTCCGCTCCCGCACGACGATCCGCAGCGGAATACCCTGAAGCCCGAAGGTCTGCCGGAGGCTGTTCTCCAGATACCTCCGGTAGTTGTGGCCACGCTTGAGACGCCGGTTCGCGAACAGAAGAAACGTGGGAGGAGCCCCGGCTACCTGGGTCGCATAGAAGAACCTCCAGGGCCTCCCCCGCTCCGCCGGCGGCTGGTGACGATTCACGATGCGGCGTACTTCGCGGTTGAGTTCGGGCGTGGACACCCGCAGGCGATGCCGTTCACCGACCTGATCGAGGGCGGGCATGACGTTGCGCACACCGCGACCGGTCAGGGCCGAGACGTTGATTCGGGTCGGTTGGGCGAACAGTTCGGAAACCCGTTCCCAACCCAGTTCCAGGCGCTCCCGCCTCTCTTCGTCCACGAGATCCCACTTGTTGCAGACGACGACCGCGGAGCGGCCCGCCTGCCAGGCGACGTCGGCTATCGCAAGATCGCCGGAGGCGATGCCCTCGCTCGCGTCCACGACCAGGACCACGAGTTCCGCCCGCTCTATCTGGCGGCGGGCGAGCATCACCGCCAGGTCCTCGGGCGTGTCCTGGACCTGGGAACGCCGCCGGATGCCCGCCGTGTCCACGAGGAGGTAGTCCGGACCGTTGTCGCGCTCCAGCAGAGTGTCGATCGGATCCCTGGTGGTACCGGCAGCGGGAGAAACGAGCGTTCGTTCCCTGCCCAGGAGGCGATTGACCAGGGAGGACTTGCCGACATTGGGCCGGCCCACGACCGCGACGGACGGCGCGGGCGACAGGACCGCCTCGGATGCCGCCGGAAGGTGTCCGGCGATCTCCCTGTGCAGGGACTCGAATCCCGCGCCGTGCTCCGCGGAAAGGAGGACGAGTGCGTCTCCCCCCAGGCCGTAGAACTCGTGGTAGCCCTCCCTGGCGGCCCGGGTATCGGCCTTGTTGACGACCACGACAATCGGCCGGCCTCGGGTCCGGAGACGCTCCATGACCTGTTCGTCCGCGGCCGCCAGCCCTTCCCTGCCGTCAACGACGAGCAACAGGAGGTCGCTCTCCTCGACCGCGAACTCGACCTGGGCGTTCAGGCCCAGAGGGTCGTCGCCCGGGACCAGGCCGCCCGTGTCGATCAACTCGACAATGCCCTGGCCCTCGAGCTCAAAGCGCCCGACGAGTCGGTCGCGCGTAACGCCCGGCGTGCCGTGGACGATCGCCTGACGGCGACCGATCAGCCGGTTGAAGAGCGTCGATTTGCCGACGTTGGGGCGACCGACGATGGCGATCGCGGCGGGCATGGGAGGAAGGACCGCGGCGCTGCTACGACTCGAACTGGTGCTCGATGCGTCGATCGATCACCATCCAGCCCTCGTCGCGGCGCTTGAACTGGTACCGCACGCGGTAGCGATCCGTGCCGGACGACAGCGAGCGGTCCGTGCCGCTAACGAGCGACTCGATGTCCCAGACCTCGATCGTCGTCACCGCCGCGTTCGAGTAGCGCCAGACGTCGATCCGTTCGATCTCGAAGCTCTTGAGCATCGGGCGCAGGGTGCGGCTCGCCTCCATCTCGAGGTCGTGGACGCGCTTCCGTACCGTGGCGATCTCCTTGGGCACCGCTCCCGAGGCCAGCGCGTCGAAGTCTCCGGTGGCGTAGGCGTTTCCGAGCTTTGGAAGGTAGTCGGCCAGCACGATCTCGATTGCCATCCGATCCTCGTCCGAGGCGCCGTCCGGCCCCGTCTCGGCGCAACCGGCGAGTCCACCGGCGAGTACGAGCGCAGCAACCGCCGGAACCGGGGCGCGGCCCCTGGGAAGACGGAAGGTCGGGTACCAGGTGGTTGTAAGGCTCATGCAACGAGACTAGCAGCCTGTCGAGTGGGTAGAATGCCCGTCCGGCTCAAGCCGCCGGTCGCGAAAGTGGCGGAATTGGTAGACGCGCAAGATTCAGGATCTTGTGGTAGCAATACCGTGGGGGTTCGAGTCCCCCCTTTCGCACCAGGGCCGCTCAGGCATAGATGGCCAGCGCGCTGTCGCCGTAGGGCCGGGACAGCCGTAGCCTGAACCTCCCCGCTGCCGTCGGTGGAGTGCGCCGGGCGGAGTGTTCCAGGACGATCTCGCCCCCGTCCACGACCACCGCGGAGACCGTGCCGAGGAACTCGGCAGGCCCGGAGTCGTCGTAGGGCGGATCGATGAACACGAGGTCGAAGGCGGCTTCCCCTGTCACCACTTTCCCGAAGGCTCCCGGCAGGAGGGCTCTGACGAGCCGAACACGGTCCGTTCCGAGGGTCTCCCGGTTCGCCTCCATGCAAGCCTGGGCGCGAGAGCTCCGATCGATCGCCAGGGCGAACCCGGCTCCGCGGGACAGGGCCTCGAACGAGATGGCTCCGGACCCGGCGTAGAGTTCCAGCAGGCGGCTGCCGGCGACGCGATCCCCCCAGTGAGAGAACAGGGCCTCGCGCACACGCCCCTGGGTCGGGCGGGCGCCCTCCGGCGTCGCCAGCCGGCGCCCGCGCCAGCGACCGCCGAGGATCCGCACGGCGCCCGGACGCGGCATCGAGCCGCCCCCACGCCGGCTCATCCGCCGGGAATCGAGGACGGCGGTCGCCGATAGGCGAGCTGTCCGCCCAGGATCGTGTAGACGACCCGTGCGCCCGGAATCTCATTCTCCGGAACGGTCATGATGTCCCGCGACAGGACGGTCAGATCGGCGAACTTGCCGACTTCGAGACTCCCCTTCACGTCTTCCTCGAAGGCCGCGTAGGCGGCGTCGATCGTGTAGGAGCGCAGGGCCTCTTCGCGGGTCATCCGCTGATCCTCGTAGAAGATCTCGCCATTCGCCATCCGCCGGCTGATCGAGGCATGGAACGACGCGATCGGATCGACGTCCTCCACCGGCGCGTCCGTGCCGTTCGTGACCACGGCGCCGGACTCGATCAGGTCCCGCCAGACATAGGCGCCCTCGGCGCTCCGTTGCTCGCCGAGGCGATCCGGCACCCAGGGCCCATCTGACGTGCAGTGCACCGCCTGCATCGAGGCGATCACGCCAAGCTCCGCAAACCGAGGCACATCGTCCGGATGGAGGTGCTGGGCGTGCTCCACGCGCCAGCGCCTGGTCCGGTCCCCCGCCAGGGTCCGCTCGAACAGGTCCAGCGTCTCACGATTGGCCCGATCGCCGATCGCATGGACGCAGAACTGGAAGTCGTGTTCCCGCGCGAGCCGCGCGGTTTCTTCCATCACGTCCAGGCTCGTCGTGTTCAGACCCGCGGACTGCGGCATGTCGTCGTAGGGATCGAGCAGCCAGGCGCCGTGGGAACCCAGGGCGCCGTCGATCGACCGCTTGATGCCACGAACGGTGAGGAACCCGTTGCCGCGGTCGATCATCCGGTAGTTCCCGAGCGACTCGGCCATCGCCTCGTTGCTCTCGCGCACCATCACCCAGAGCCGCAATGGCAAGGCGCCGTCGTCTGCCATCTGCCGGTAGAGGTCGATCAGCCCGAAACTGGAGCCCGCGTCCTGAAAACTCGTGATGCCCTTGGCCAGACACTCCTCTCCCGCAAGCCGCACGACCTGCCGCGCGTAGCTCGGCTCGAGCGTTTCGGAACGCAGCCCCGCGACGAGATTCTCGGCCGTCTCCCTGAGCGCACCCGTCGGGTGTCCGTCCGCGTCCCGCACGATCTCTCCACCTTCAGGATCCGCCGTCCCGGCGTCGATACCGGCCAACTCCATCGCCCTCGCGTTCGCGAAGGCCATGTGACCGCTGGCATGGCCGAGAAGCACGGGGTTCTCCGGCGACACGGCGCTCAGACTGTGATGGGTCGGCAGTCCCTGCACCTCTGGAACCGGCACCTCGGACCACTTCGACTGGTGCCAGCCCCTGCCCAGGATCCAGGTGCCCGGTTCGGCCTGAGCCACCGCTTCCGCGACCTGGCCGACGATCTCGTCCCAGGTTTGCGCACCCTCGAGCGCCAGCTGGAGCTTGGCCTCGCCGACTCCCCAGAAGTGGCCGTGTCCTTCGATGAAACCGGGAACGCCCAGCCGCCCCTCCAGATCGAGAACCTCGGTGTCGGGACCGATCCAGGCGCGCGCGTCTTCGCTCGAGCCGACGAACACGATCCGACCTCCCGCAGCGGCGAGAGCCTCCGCTTCCGCCGGAACCGCCAGGGTCACCAGGCGGCCGTTCAAGACGACCAGCTCCGCCGACCCCTGATCTTCTCCCCCGCAACTCCCCAGAACGACTCCAAGCACCGCCCCGATGACCGGGGCGTAGCGCGCACGGGCCCTCACGTCGATCACCCCGCCGGGATGCGCAACGTCTGACCGACGACGATCCGGCTGCCCCGCAGGCCGTTCGCCCGCTGGATATCCGCGGTGGACGTTCCGAATGTCCGCGCCAACTGGCTCAGCGTGTCGCCGCGCCGAACCCGGTAGACCACGTCCCTGCCGCCCCCGGGGATCCGCAGGCTCTGGCCGGCATGGATCAGATCAGGCCGCCGTAGCCCGTTCGCGGCGACCACGGCCGTCACCGTGACGCCGTACTTGCGGGCGATTCGATGCACCGACTCGCCGTTTCTCACGACGTGGACGATGTCGCTCGGCGTCCCTTGCGACGAGCTCCGGGCCTCACCCGAAGCGCTCTCCTCGGAAGCCCTGACCGCGGCGCGCTGGACCGGCGGAGGCGCCGCCCGACCGGAACCCTGTTGCGGGATGCGCAGCCGTTGACCGACGTAGATTCGATCCGCCCGCGGCAGGCGATTGGCGCGCTGGATCTCGGACACGGACGATCCGAACCGGCGCGCGATGGCTCCCAGCGTGTCGCCCCGCCTCACCCGGTAACCGAACGCCGCCTGGCGATCGGGCTTGCGCTCGGGCGCGAGCTCGGCGTAGGCCTGCTCGAAACGCGTGGCCGTGCCCGCCGGCACCCGCAGCGGGTACCGCGGAGGGACCAGCAGCGAACCCGCGAGGACGGAACGGTCGAGCGCCGGGTTCAGGACCGCCAGTTCGTCCATCTCCACGCCGGTAGCCGTTGCCAGGTCCGTCAGAGCCACGTAGCGATCCCGGTCGACGACATCGAACTGGATCTCGGGGAAGGGTTCGACGCCGGGGAAATGCTCGTCGCGGTCCGCGTAGACGATCACCGCCGCGAGAAACTCCGGGTAGAAGTTCCGCGATGCGAAGCCGAACGTTCGCGACCGGTACTTCTCCGCGATCACCCCGATGTCCCGCGTCTCCAGCCGCCGTACGGCCCTCGTCATACCGCCGGCGCCGTGGTTGTAGGCGGTCAGCGCCAGCGGCCAGGCCTCCAGCGATTCGTAGTCCTGGCGGAGCTTGCGGGCGGCGCCCGCGGCCGCGAGCAGAACGTCGGACCGGGCGTCGACGGCCTCATCCATCTGCAGAAAGGCCCGGCCGGTCGAGGCGGTGAACTGCCACGCACCCGAAGCGCCAACCTTGGAGCGGGCGCGGTAGTTGAACATGGATTCCACAAACGGCAGGCAGCGAATCTCCGCCGGCAGCCCGTACTCGGCCAGGATCCGCTGGATCCCCGGCATGAACATGCCCGAGATCTCGATCGCCTCCTCGAACCGGTCGCGGAGGCCTCGCTGGGAGCGAATCAGGCCTGCGGCCCGCCGGTACTTCGTCCGCCCGCCCTCGATGTTCTCCATCCGCGACGGTATCGAACGAAGGTCCGGCGGCAGCTCCATTGCCGGCCGTCCCGCAGCCAGGTCGCGCAGCGCCCTGGCTATCCGGCTCATCTCGGCGCGGACACGCCTGATGCGGGCCCGGTCGATCTGGAGTTCGGACGAACCGGTCGCCCTCAGGTCGCTCATGTCGACCACGCTGTAGACGACGTTCAGGTGCCGCTCGTCGTGCAGGACGACCTGATCGCTGGTGTAGGTCGCGAAGACGTCCTTCCAGAACTCGACCCCCGCCGACAGGTTCTCAGGCAACGGGAACAGATCGGGATCGATTGCCGGGTGGTAGCGCTCCTGGGCCACGACACCCGAAGCCGCGAACGCCAGCAGCAATCCGCACGCCGGAAGCAGCCGGGGGAACCGGGAACGGCGACAACCCTGATTTCGCATCGAGGTCGGTATCTTACTGAAAAACAACGACTTATGCATCTCCGACGGCCGCAGCGCGCAGGCGGAACGTCGGTACGTCAGTAGCGGTAGTCGTCCCGCTTGTAGGGACCGTCCACAGGTACGCCGATGTACGCCGCCTGGTCCTCGCTGAGCTCGGTCAGCCGGACGCCCAGATGATCGAGGTGCAGCCGGGCGACCTCCTCGTCGAGTTCCCGCGGCAGGAGGTACACCTTGTTCGCCCTCGACCGATCTCCTCTCGACCGGGCGTTCCGATGGAGGTCGATCTGAGCCAGAACCTGGTTGGCGAAGGAAGTCGACATGACGAAACTCGGGTGGCCCGTCGCGCAGCCGAGATTCAGCAGCCGGCCTTCGGCGAGGACGAGGAGGCTCCGCCCGTCCGGGAAGACCCACTCGTCCACCTGGTCCTTGATGTTGCGGCTCCGTATGCCGGGCAGCCGCTTGAGACCCGCGATGTCGATCTCGTTGTCGAAGTGGCCGATGTTGCCGACCACCGCCTTGTCCTTCATCCGCGCCATGTGTTCGGCGCTGATGACGCTTCGGTTCCCGGTGCAGGTGACGAAGATGTCCGCGGTCTCGACCACGTCCTCCAGTCGCGCCACCTGATAACCCTCCATGGCGGCCTGGAGAGCGCAGATCGGGTCGATCTCGGTAACGATCACCCGGCAGCCCTGGCCGCGCAGCGACTGGGCGCAGCCCTTGCCGACCTCGCCATAGCCGCAGACGACCGCGGACTTGCCGCCGAGCATCACGTCCGTGGCGCGGTTCAGGCCGTCGATCAGCGAGTGCCGGCACCCGTAGATGTTGTCGAACTTGGACTTGGTGACCGAGTCGTTCACGTTGATCGCCGGGCAGAGCAGGGTTCCCGCTTCCTCCAGTTCATAGAGCCGGTGAACACCGGTCGTCGTCTCTTCGCTGATCCCCTGAAGCCCCTCCGCCATGCGGCTGAAGTAACCGGGATCCCAGGTTCTCACTCGCCGGATCAGTTCGAGAATGACGCCCCACTCCTCGGGCTCGCTTTCCGCGTCGAAGGCCGGCACGACTCCGGTCCGCTCGTACTCGACGCCGCGGTGAATCAGTAGCGTGGCGTCACCGCCATCGTCCACGAGCAGGGTCGGGCCACTCTCGTTCGGCCAGTCCAGTGCGCGAAGAGTGCACCACCAGTACTCGGCCAGGGTTTCGCCCTTCCAGGCGAAGACCGGCACTCCATGCGGTTCCTCCGGAGTTCCTCCGGTTTCCGGCCGGCCCACGACCACCGCCGCTGCCGCTTCATCCTGAGTCGAGAAGATGTTGCAGGAGGCCCATCTCACTTCGGCCCCGAGGTCGACCAGGGTCTCGATCAGTACCGCTGTCTGGACCGTCATGTGGAGACTCCCGGTTACCCGGGCGCCGGTGAGCGGCCGCTCCGAGCGGTAGCGCCGGCGCAACTCCATCAGGCCGGGCATCTCGTGCTCGGCGAGTTCGATCTGCCGCCTGCCGGATTCGGCCAGGGAAAGGTCGGCGACGCGGAAGTCGAGGCCGGTCGAGGCGGGGAATAACTCCCGCACGGCTCCGGCCGTTTCCTCGGCGTGCTCGATTCGGGTCTCTGCCATCGTCATCGTTCAGGGCCTCCCGTGGGGACCCCCGGATCCTCTGGCTTCGGCGCGGGGCTGTCAACCATGACCGGCAACCCCCACGGCGGCGGCCAGCAGCTCGTAGGAGCGCAGCCGAGCCTCGAAGCCCGGACAGATCGTCAGCACGACGAGTTCGGCCACTCCGAGGCGTTCCGCCAACTGCCGCGCACGTGCGGCCACCGCGTCCGGTGCTCCGACCAGGCTGCGCGCCCGCATCTTCCGCTGCACGGCCCGGTCCGCCTCCGTGAAGTCGTAGGCCTCCGCCTCTTCCAGGCTCGGGAACGGACCCGGCCGGCCCTGGGTCAGCCGAATCCACCACAGAAACCGGCTGAGCGACTGGCGGTTCGCTTCCTCGTCGGTGTCCGCGACCATCGCACTGACGCCGACGCTCGCCCGCGGTTCGGGGTGACTGTCCGACGGACGGTACTCGTTCCGGTAGAGCTCGAGCGCGGCCTCGGCGTCGCGGGGCTGAATGAAGTGGGCGAAGCTGAAGGGACAGCCGAAGTGAGCCGCGAACCGCGCGGAACCGAGGCTCGAGCCCAGGAGCCACACTTCCGGCTGGGTGTCTCCCTGGGGCATCGCGCGGACCCCGTTCAGCCGGTCGTCCTCGTGCCCCCGCCCCAGGTAACCCAGAAGGTCGGCGACCTGCTCCGGGTAGTGCTGTACGCCCAGGCGTCCCGGCCCGTGGGCGAGCAGGTGCGCCGTGAACCGGTCCGACCCCGGCGCCCTGCCGATCCCCAGATCGATTCGCCCCGGGTACAGCGTCTCCAGCATCCGAAACACCTCGGCCACCTTGAGCGCGCTGTAGTGGCTCAGCATGACGCCTCCGGAGCCCACCCGCATGCGGCTGGTCGCCGCGGCGACCTGGCCGATCAGAGCCTCCGGCGCGGCGCAGGCGAGCGAGTGCGAGTTGTGATGCTCCGCCAGCCAGTACCGGCGATATCCGAGCCGATCGGTTGCCCGGGCCAGCTCAACCGCCTCGCGGATCGCATCCGCAGGAGTGCTTCCGGCCCGTACCGGGCACTGGTCGAGAACGCTGAGCGCGAGCGGCGACGGTTCAGCCACTCAGTACGCCGTGGAACGCCGGAAGCGCTCCACCACTCTTCCGTTCTCGCGCTCGGCGCGCGCCAGCAGCCGCGCCGCCCACTCCTTGCGCTGCTCATCCACCGCCTCCGGGTCGTAGCGGTCGACCATCGAACCGAACTGGCTGATGTGAGCCGCCGACGCCCTTGCCTTCTTCTCCGCCACCGCCGTGATGTCGACGGTGTAGTTCGGGTTCGCGCTGTAGTAGAAGAAGACGAGCGGCACGCTCCAGGCCTCGAAGCCCTCAGCCTCCAGTTCCGGGAAGTACAGCCGCCAGCGCGCGGCGCGGATCGCGTCGACCGTGATGATCGCTCCCGAACGATGGTCCGACTTGTGGTACTGCTCCCAGGGAGAACCGGGATCGACTGAGAACAGGGCATCCGGCTTGAACCGCCGTATCTCCCGGGCCACCTGGCGGGTCAGGTCCCGGCGGTCGACGTACTCCAGCATGCCGTCGTCATGGCCCAGCCAGACGATGTTCTCCTTCGGAATGCCGAGGATCCGACAGGCCTCTTCCTCCTCGGCCCGCCGGATCGCCTTCAGGCGGTCCTTCGTCATCTCGGGGTCACGGGAACCGGCATTGTCCGTCGTGTAGACGACGACCCGGATGTCGTTGCCGTTCGCCGCCAGGATGGCGAGCGTGCCGCCGGAGGTGAAGGTCTCGTCGTCCGGGTGCGGCGTCACGACGAGGATGCGACGCTCCGACCATTCTTCGATCCGGTCGGTGCCCGTGTACTCCGGTTCGGGGCGGGATACCTGCGCCCCTGCCTGACCGGCCGTGACGGCCGCGATCAGACAAGCCGCGGAGAGTAGCCCCGGCATGGCAGGGAGCGCTCGCATGCGGGCTCTCCCGCCCATGGGAACCATGCCTCAGTATAGTGAACCTCGTGGACTCCCGGCTCCAGTCCTGGCGTGTGGTCATCATCCTCGCTGCCACCCTGGGGTGGTTCGCGGCGCCCCTGGCGGCGCGCCAGTCCCAGGACCTGAATCCGCAGACGGCCACGATCCTCGACGAGGTCACCGTGAACATCGTGAACATCGACGTTCACGTCACGGACCGCAGGGGCAGGCCGATCTCGGACCTTTCCATCGAGGACTTCGAGGTCTTCGAAGAAGGCGAGCAGATGGAAGTCACGAACTTCCTGAACGCCGCCACCCGCCGCGACGTTGATGACCTGGAGTGGACCGAAGGCGAGAGTCTCGAGGAACTGGACGAGATCGGTCCACCTCTCATGGTGGCGCTGTACCTCGACCGCTACCGCACCTACCTCGGCAATCTGCGGCGGATCGAGCGTGATCTCGCCACCTTTCTGACAGGTCGCGGGGAACTGGCCGGCAGCGTTCGCTTCCTGCTCGCCACAGGCGATCCCGACCTGAACATCCGGGTGCCTTTCACGAGCGATCCGGCCGAACTGACGGAAGCACTGCGACAAATCGAAAACGAGCCGAGATCGCCTGCTCACGACAACGAACTCTTCCGGCGCCGGATCCTCCAGGAGATTCGCCAGGCCTACGAGGCCTGCGCCCTTGGTGAGTCGCGGAGCGCGATCGCACCGGACTGCGTACCCTGCGTAGACCTCTGGCCCAGCTTCCTCGGTTCCGCCGACCAGTACGCAGCCGAGATGCAGTCCCGCGCCGCGGCATCGATTTCCGCCCTGGCCGATCTGGTGACCGCCCTCGGTGGGCTACCCGGCCCAAAAGCGGTGATCTACGTCAGCGACGGTCTTCCCCAGCAGCCAGGCGCTGAGGTTTACCACTACCTCGGCGAGGTCTGCCCCGAAAACCAGATGGAAACGGATCGGCGCCAGACCGAACGGGACGAGACCACGCGCTTCAACCGCTTCAGCGCCTTCAGCAACGCCAACCGCGTCACGCTCTATCCGATCGACGCCGGCGGCGTCCGCGGCTCGTCCGCCGTCGACGCCCGCTTCGGCGGTCCGGTCGGCGCGGCAGACGGAGGCGGCGCCGGGGGTCTCGGCCTGGCCAACGTGCTCGTTCCCAGCAACCGGAACGATCGCCTGCGCGTCGACAACCTTCAGTCGACGCTCAGCCTGCTCGCCGACGAAACCGGGGGCCGCGCCGTCTTCAACGAGGCACATCCGGCCGAGGCGCTGGAGGAAATCGCGGCCGACTTCGGCTCCTACTACTCGCTCGGCTATGCGGCCCCGCCCGAACGCCGGTACTCGATCCGTCAGATCGAGGTCCGGCTGACGAAGCCGAAGAAGGGCTGGCGGGTCCGCTATCGCCGCTCCTACATCCTGAAGTCCGAGGAGCAGCGCCTCGCCGACCGCCTGTACGCCGCCCTGAAACTGGGCGAGCAGTCGAACCCCCTCGGCGCCGACGTGACGTTCGGCGAGGTTCAGGAAGGCGCCGGCCGGGAGCAGGCCACGCTGCCGGTGGAAGTTCACGTGCCGGTAGCGGCCGTGACGCGGCTGCCGGGGCCCTCAGGCTCGAGCGGTACGGTGCGGATATTCCTGGTCGCCGGCAACGACACGGGCGAGCGCACGTCGATGCGGCAGAAGGCCCTGACGCTGAGCGAAGCGCAACTGGCGCCGGAACTGGAGAGCACCCTGGTGGTCGTGAACGTCGACCTGCCGCCCGGCAGGTTCGACGTGGCGGTCGGCATCCGCGACGAGGCGACCGGCCGAACCAGCTACCTCGTCAAGAACGTTCAGCTCCCCTAAGGGTCCTGGCCCGGGCTGCCGTTCATTCACTCCGGCCCGCCCGGAAGGCCTCGACATCCGCGGGGCTCGTCAAGATGTCGAGGCCGGTGTAGATCGGGTCCTCGACCGGCTCGCCGTTCACGAGTTGCAGCAGCACCTCCATCGACCGGTAGCCCATGGCGTACGGCCGCTGGCCCACCTGTCCGTGACTCAGGCCCTCGGCCAGCAGGTCGAGTTGCATCGGCAGCACATCCGCACCGATGATCACGAGGTCCCTGGAGTCGAGCCGTTCCCGGTACGGTTCGACAGCCTGCCTGTAGGCCTGATCCACGAACTGCGGGAAGCCGCCGGTGATCGAGAACACGTCGAGATCCGGCTCCGAGGCCAGCACGTCGGCCATCTGCTGAACGGCGAGCGGAAAGTCGTCGTTCGTGTAGAGCGGGCAGGCCGCTGCCTCCACCCACCCGTTCTGGCCCTCCAGCCGCTGCCCCGGCGGCGCGGCCGACAGGGCGCCGGCCAGCGTGTCCCGGAGTCCCTGCATTCTCTCGTTGTGATTCATCGCCGCGGCCCCGCCCGACTGAATGCAGATGCTGCCCCCTTCCGGCTTCAGTTCCTGAAGCAGCTTCGCCTGCTCGACGCCCATCGCACGGTTCTCCGTACCGATGTACGTCGTCCGCAACCCGGCATCCTCGGCCAGGAGATCGGAATCCCAGGTGATCACCGGAATTCCGGCGTCGCGAGCGCGCGCCACCGCCCGCGCCATCGCGGTCGCGTTCGAGGGCGACACCGCGAGCCCGTCCACCCGGCGCGTGATCAGGTCCTCCACCACCTGGATCTGGTCCGCCTCCGTGTGCTCGCTGGGACCGATGTACAGACAGTCGACGTCGCCCAGGTCCTCTGCCGCCTGCATGCAGCCCTCGCGAGCGAAGTCGAAGAACGGGTTGTTCATCGCCTTGGGCACCAGGGCGAAGGTGTAGCCGGCGTCTTCCGGCGAGCAGCCCGCCAGTGCCAGTAGCGAGAGGGCAACGAGCCCGGCCGGCATCCGACGGTGTCCGCGGGCGCCTCGTCCGCTCCACTCCTTCCTGTTCCGGCTCACTTGCACCCCCGGTCGGACTGAAGCTCCCGAGCGAACACCGGCTCCTTGCCGGTTTCAGCCAGCGGTCCGTCTGCCTCGCCTTGCTCGCTCGACGAGCATAGCGACGATGATCGATCCGCCAACGAACGCCCCCTGCCAGTAGGGGTCCACGCCCAGCAGCAACAGGCTGTTGCGGATCAGTTCGATCAGAGCCGCGCCAGCTACCGCGCCGAACGCGCCCCCCTCACCTCCCATCAGGTTCGCGCCGCCGATCACCGCCGAGGCGATCACGCGCAGTTCATAACCCTGGCCGAGCGCGTTCGTGACCGCCCCCAGCCAGCCGATCATCAGAATCGCGGATGCTCCGGCCAGCAGGGAGCTCAGGACATACACCGTGAGCTTGACCCGGGCCACCGGTATCCCCGCCAGGCGCGTCGAGACCTCGTTGCCGCCGACGGCCAGTACGTAGCGGGCCAGCCGGCTGTACCGAAACCAGGCCGCGGCGGCGAGCGCGGCAACGAGCAGCAACCAGACCGGGTTCGCGAGGCCCAGGAAGCGCCCGCCGCCGAGAGCGAGAACGAGCTCTTCGTCGGGACCGAAGTCATGAATCATCCGGTTGTTCGAGACCACCAAGGCCAGCGACCGGGCGATGCTCAGCATGCCGAGCGTGACGACGAACGGCGACAACCGGAGATACCCCACCAGCGCGCCGTTCACGAGTCCACAAAGAAGCGCACACCCCAGGCCGGCGGCCGCGGCCAGCACCAGAGGCTGTCCCGAGCCCAGAACGAGTCCCGTGACGATCCCCGCGAGCCCCATCACAGAGCCCACCGAGAGGTCGATTCCGCCGGTCGCGATCACGGCCGTCTGGCCGAGGGCGATCAGTCCGATGAAGGCGAAGTTGCGGCTGACGTTGAAGATGTTGTCGGCGCTCGCGAACGGCTCCGAGACCAGGCTCATCACGCCGGCCAGGGCGGCGACCGTCAACATCACCCACAGGGACTGAGGCGCTCGGCGGAGACCCGTCACGCCGCCTCGATCGCTCCGGTGATCAGGGCGGTCACTTCCTCCGGCGACGAGTCCGCCGTCAGCTTGTCCGCGACCTTGCGGCCGCGACGGAGCACGAGGATACGGTCGGCGACGGCGAACACGTCCGACATCCGGTGCGAGATGAGCAGGATGCCGACGCCCTGCTCTCTCAGGCTGCGGATCAGCTCCAGCACCTCGGCGATCTGCCGCACGCTGATCGCGGCGGTCGGCTCGTCGAGCAGCACCAGCCGGGGCGAACTCAGGCGCGCTCGGGCGATCGCCACCGCCTGACGCTGGCCGCCCGACATCTGCCGCACGAGGTCATCCGCCCGGGTGTCCGAGCCGAGCTCGGCGAACAGCTCCGCCGACTTCCTGCGCATCGCGGCGTGGTCGAGCACCGGCAGGACTCCGAACATCCGGCGGCTCAACTCGCGGCCCAGGAACACGTTGGCTGCAGCTGAGAGGTTGTCGCAGAGCGCGAGGTCCTGGTAGACGGCCTCGATCCCGAGTTCGCGCGCGGAGAGCGGCGAGAGTTCGACATCCGCGCCGTCCCAGAGCACCCGCCCCGATGTTGGAGAGAAGTTGCCGGCCACGATCTTGAGCAGCGTCGACTTGCCGGCGCCGTTGTCTCCCATCAGGCCGACGACCTCGCCGGCGCCCAGTCTCAGGTCGACGTCCACGAGCGCCTCGACGGCGCCGAAGTGCATCCCGACCGACCGCAGCTCCAGCATCGCCCGGCGGCCGCGACTCAACCGGCGAAGCGCCCGAAGTACGACGGTCCCTGGGTCCAGACGTACCAGGCCATGAAGCCGGTGAGAAAGAGGGTCACGGCGACCATCGCGCCCCACCACAGCCAGCCCCGGGCGCCGGACGGACGGTCGTCGCCCAGGTAGCCGCGGCTGCGCTGGAGCATGACGAAGCCGACGTAGGCCGCGGGCAGGAACAGGCCGCAGACGATGTTCGTCGGCACCGCCAGCCAGACCGCGATGTCGCCCCAGAACACCGGCCCCAGCACACCGGGCGCGGGGAGCAGCATGGCCAACCGGTGCTTCGTGCTGCCGAACTCCCAACCGAACAGCTCGCAGGCCACGAACCCGGTCGCCAGCATGTGGAGAGTGATCGTCGACAGGGCCATGCCGAGCACGCCCAGGTCGAACACCACTCTGCCCACTGCCGGTCCCGCGACGGCCGCCAGGGACTGCGCCGCCTCGACCGGGCTCAGCCGGACGCCGTCGTAGGAGGGATCGAGGTGAATCGTGTTCGCCGCGGCGATCACCATCAGGCTCGCCGCCAGGACGTAGGGCACGAACGTCCCGGTCCACAGGTCGAACCGGGCCAGCGACCTGTGCTCCCTCGACCAGCCGCGGGCGAGTAGCGAGTACGGGTAGAGGAAGACCATGTTGATTCCGACCGCGGCGGAGAGACCGCTCAGGATCACCGTCACGCCGAGCACGCCGTTTCGCTCTCCGGGAACCGCGAATCCCGTGAAGCCGCGGATCAAGGCCCCCCAGTCCGAGATTCCCGTGCGGACGACGACCCAGGCGAAGCAGACGACGATGCCCCACACCATGTACCGCAGGAGCCGCTCGTAGAGCCGGATCATCTCCGGCCGGCGACCGTAGAGCGACGAAATGAGCACGGCCCAGACGAGGACGACGAAGCCCAGCGCCGGCGCCGGCAACCCCTCGAACCCCGCCGCTTCGCCGAGGTCGACCAGCACCGCGGAGGCCAGTGAGTACTGCGGGAAGTGCCAGACGATCGACGCGACGAGCGCGCCCAGGGCCCAGCTCCAGGCCAGAGGCGCCCCCGCGAAGCGGCGCATCGCATCGAACGGACGCAGGCCCGTCGACAGCGTCTGGTGGGCGACGGCGGACAGCATGACCAGCCCCAACAGCATGGCGAGCGGCGCGACCCACAGGAGCTGATAGCCGAAGACCGCCCCGGCGAACAGGGCGGAGGCCGCCGTGCCGCTGCCGAGGGTCATCGCGCTCTGCATGTAGCCCGGGCCGATCAGCCCGGCGAAGGCTCGCCAGCGCGCCGTCCTGGGCGCCTGCTCCAGTCCGGCCAGTCGCTGGCGCTCCGCGCCCAGCGCCTCCGGGTCGGGCGGGTGGGCCATCCGCAGACCGACCCGCAGTTCGTCCCGCTCGGCCGCGGACAGGCGCTCTGGCATGTGGGCTAGGCTACTCCACGCCGATGCGCTGGCGAGTATCTCCCTTCATCGTGCTCGCCCTGTGCACGGCGCCCCTGGCGGCCCAGCGAGGCGACCGCGAAGGCCACGTGATGGAGCAGGTCTGGCGCCAGTTCGAGGTGCCGGAGGCGCCTCCCCTGGCGCCTGAGGAAGCCATGGCAACGCTGCGCGTGGCCCCCGGTTTTCGTATCGAGCTGGTCGCCGCGGAACCCCTGGTCGAGGACCCGGTGGCGATGGCGTGGGACGAAGGCGGTCTCCTGTACGTGGTGGAGATGCGGGGTTTCATGCCGAACGTCGACGGCGAGGGCGAACAGGAACCGGTCGGCCGTGTCGTCGTGCTCGAGGACACGGACGCGGACGGCGCGATGGACCGCGGCGGCGTCTACCTGGACGGCCTGGTCAGCCCGCGCGCGGTCGCGACCGTCACGGGGGGCGTCCTCGTCGGCGAACCGCCGAACCTCTGGCTGTGCCGGAGTGAAGCCGGGTCTGGCGAACTACCCCGCTGCGCCAGTCGGGAGCGGCTGCTGGACTACGGCGACCCGGACCCCGACCTGCTCGAGCACACGGAGAACGGACTCCTCTGGGGCCTCGACAACTGGATCTACAACGCCAAGTCCGATCGGCGCTTCCGGCTGCGCCGGGACGCGGAGGGCGCTTCGATCGAGGTCGACCCGACCCTGTTCCGTGGCCAGTGGGGCATCACCCAGGACGATGTCGGCCGCCTCTACTACAACACGAACTCCCGCTATCTGTTCGCCGACCTGATCCCGGCCGACTACGCCCTCGCCGACCCGGACCACCAGCCGCGGGGGGGCGGCCGCGGCGCCAGCGAGCGGCTCGTCCACGACGAGTCCGTCTACTCGATCCGGGTGAATCCGGGTATCAACCGCGGCTACGTGAACAGCATGCTGCGCGAGGACGGCCGGCTGGCCGTGACCACTTCGGTGAGTGGCCTCGCGGTCTATCGGGGGGACCAGTTCCCCGCTACCTTCCGCGGCGATGTCTTCGTGCCGGAACCAGCCGGAAACGTAGTAGCCCACTTCGATCTCGCTCCTGGTCCGGCGGAGAACGGCATCCCAACCCTGGTCGCCGAGCACCGTCGCTACGGCGATCCGGCCTGGGTGGAGCGCGAGTTCCTCGCCTCCACCGACGAGCGCTTCCGTCCGGTCGACGCAAAGGTCGGGCCGGATGGAGCCCTGTACGTGATCGACATGTACCGCGGCATCCTCCAGCACGTGCGCTACGTGACGACCTACCTCCGCGAGTACATCCTCGAGCACGGCCTCGACCGCCCGCTCGGCATGGGCCGCATTTACCGGGTGGTCTGGGAAGGAGATGCCGAGGACCCGGCCTCCGTCCGTCGCGAGGCGCCGCGTCTCGCAACGGCAGCCGAGCGCATTGCCGCCCTGTCCCACCCGAATGGCTGGGAGCGTGACACGGCCCAGCGACTGCTGGTCGAGAACGATCTCGACGACGCGGACCGCGACGCCCTGCGCGAACTCGCCCGCTCCGGCGAGAATCGGCTCTCCCGGATCCACGCTCTGTGGACGCTCCACGGCCGCGGCGAGCTGGATGCCGCCACCGTGCAGAAGGCCCTGCGGGCCCGGGATCCCTGGCTCGTCGTCCACGCCTTGCGCACCGGCGAGGAGGTGCTGGCGGAGAGCGCCACCGGTGAGGCGGCGATCGCCGACCTGCTCGACTCCTCGTCGCCCCAGGTACGCACCCAGGCCCTCCTGACTGTCGGCGCCATGGCCCGTGAGTCGACCTGGGCAAGAAACGTCCTCGCCGAACGGGTCACGGCGCAGCCGGACGACCCGTTCCACCGCCAGGTCGCCCTCGCCGCGAATCTGACCGGTGCCAGCGACCCTCCGGACGCGCCGGCAGCGGCTCCCGCCATGACCGCTCCGGAGGCAGCCCAGTTCAACCGCGGCCGCCGCCACTATCGCGCCTGCCGCTCCTGCCACAACAACGACGGCGAAGGCCAGGAGGGCCTGGGCCCGACTCTGGTCAACACCCCGTGGGTTCTCGGATCACCCGAGCGCCTGGTCGCCCTCGTCCTCCACGGCATCGAAGGCCCGATCGAAGTCCACGGCGAAACCTGGGACGACCTGATGCCCGGCTTCGCGGCCGACCCCCGCCTCCCCGACGACGCCATCGCCGCCCTCCTCACCTACATTCGTCGGAGCTGGGGCAATACCGCTGACCCGGTCCCGCCCGAACTCGTCACCAACGTCCGCCAGCGAACAAGCGACCGAGTGGATCCCTGGACTGCTGCGGAACTCGAGTCCGCATTTCCGTAGCGCTCCCGGAAAAGGGGCCGCTTCCCGGAAGCCGGCGAGGACGCCGGCGCACCCAGTGTGTGACGGCAGGGATCCGCGACCGCCAACGACGGAGTCCAGTCCGCGACGGCGTGCGGGGGGAGGGGCCCAGGGCGTCGGAGGCAAACGACTTCCTACGCCCCTCCCCCAACCGACGCTGAGGCGGAGTGCAGCCGACAACAGCGAGCCCCTGCTCCGCATCTTCCAAGTGCGGGCGAGCGTGCCTCTGGGACCCTCCCCCCGCACGCCGCCGCGGACGGCCTAAGTAGCAGCTGCTTCGGCGACGGCCTCAGGGTCGACGTCGTGCTTGTGGAAGTCGAGCAGGAGATAGAGCGCCGGGATCACGATCAGCGTCAGGAGCGTCGAGGTCAGCAGCCCGCCGACCACGGTCAGGGCCATTGGCGTTCTGAGTTCCGCCCCCTCGCCCAGGCCCAACGCCATCGGCAGCAGGCCCAGCACGGTGGTCGAGGTCGTCATCAGGATCGGTCGCAGTCGCACCAGGCAGGCCTCGCGCAACGCCTCGACCTTGGCCTTGCCCGCCCGCCGCAGGCGATTCGTGTAGTCGATCAGGATGATCGCGTTGTTGACCACGATCCCCGCGAGCAGGATGCCGCCGATCAGGACGACGATGCTGACCGGAGTCCGCGTCAGGTAGAGAATGCCGATCGCGCCGATGATCGAGAACGGCACCGCGAACAGGATGACGAAGGGGTGCAGCAGTGACTCGAACTGCGACGCCATGACCAGGTAGACCATGAACACGGCAAGCAGGATGGCAAGCCTCATGCTGTCGAAGGAGCGTTCCATCTCCTGACGCTGACCGCCGATCGAGTAGTCGAAGCCGACCGGGAACCGCGTCGAGGCGAGGATGGCCTGGATGTCGTCGGAGACGCTGCCCAGGTCGCGGCCGACGATGTTCGCCTCGATCTGCGCCACCCGACCGCCATCGCTGCGGCGGATCTCCGCCGGCCCCTCGGTCTCGATGACCTCCGCCACAGCCGACAGCGGCAGCGGCGTGGCGCCGCTCTGACGGATGTTCAGGTTGCGCAGATCGCGAACCGAGTCGCGGTAGTCCTCGTCGGTCCGAAGCCTCACCTCGATGTTGCGGTCCTCGCGCACGATGTCCGTCGCGATGTCGCCCTGCACCTTGGAGCGGATGACGGCGCCGAGCTGGGCGACCGTGTAGTTCAGGGTCGACAGGCGTTCCCGATCGAAGATGATCTGCAGCTCCGGATTGCCGCCTTCCGTCGAGGACTTCACGTCCACCAGACCCTCGACCTCGCGCATCCGGGACACCACCTGGTCCGCCAGCCTCTCCAGCAGCGCCAGGTTGTGGCCGCGAATCTGCACCTCGACCGGGCTCCGGAAGCTGAAGTAGGTCGGACGGCCGAACCGGTAACTGAGCGAATCGTCCGTGACCACAGAACCAGGCCCGACTCCGGCGCCAGTCGGGACTGAGGCCGCCCCCGCAACCGCTGGCGCCTGGCCCGCGAAGGACGCGTTCTCGGCGTCGATCAGGTTCCGGATCCGGTTCATCACCGATTCCTCGCGCTCGGCGTCGATCGGCGGCTTCAACCGGACGTTGACCTGGCCGATGTTCTCCCGCCTCTCTCCCGCGGCGCCACCCTGTTCGTTCGATGTGCCCACCACCGTGTACACCGACTGCACGCCGAACTCGTCGGGGAACCCGCGCACGCGCTCGTCAATCGTCGCAAGCCGCCGATCCGTCACCTCCAGACGGCTGCCCGGCGCCAGTTCGGCGTCGACGTAGAACTCGCCCTGGATCAGCTCCGGTACGAGTTCACTGCCCAGCGAGCCAATCAGCTGGACGCTCCCCGCGAGGAGCACGACGGCAGCCAGGACGACCAGTGCGGGATGGCGAAGGGCCCCGCGAAGGACGCGGGCGTAAACGGCCGTGATGCCGCGAAGCAATGCGTCGAAGGCCGCAAGCACCGGTCGCAACAGGATCGACATGACGGCGGAGACCCCACGGAACACGTGCTTCACCGCCAGCGCGATGCCGACGCCTATCGCGTTGAAGAAAGCCGAGAGGGCACGAGTCACGGGGGTTGAACGCCCTGCGCTCCGGACCGTCTCCACGGGTTCCCCGGCCGCGAAGAACCTCCGGGAAGCGAGCATCGGGATCACGGTCAGCGCAACTCCGAGCGACACCAGCAGAGAGAACGTGACGGTCAGGGCCTGGTCGCCGAACATCTGGCCCGCAACGCCCTCGACGAACACGATTGGCACGAAGACGCAGACAGTCGTGATCGTGCTCGCGATCACCGCCCGGCCGACCTCGGAAGCGCCGGCCCGGGCGGCCTCGACGACGCCCAGCCCCTGGTCGCGGCGGCGCTGGATCGCTTCCAGGACAACGATCGAGTTGTCCAGAAGGAGACCGATGCCGAGCGTGATGCCGCCGAGCGACATGATGTTGAGCGACACGCCGGCCACGTACATCAGAAAGAAGGTCGCCACCACCGAAACCGGGATCGAGATCCCGATGATCAGCGTCTTCGGCGCGCTCCGCAGGAACAGGAACAGGACGACGATCGCCAGTGAGCCGCCGATCAGGGCGGTCTCGATCACAGCCGACACGGAGTCGCGGATGTAGCGCGACTGATCCGTGAGCACGCTCAGTTCGAGCTGCGGATCCGTCTGCCTGATTTCCTCTTCGAGCTCCTCCACCCGCTCGAGCACGGCGGAAGCGACGGTCACCGTGTTCGTGCCGCCTTCCTTGTAGACCGCGATCTCCACGGCCTCATTGCCGTCGATCCGGGTGATCACCTCGCGTTCCCTGGCGCCCTGGTAGACGCGGGCGATGTCCTCGAGGCGGACGATCGCGCCCTGGGCGCGGTCGACCACGATCTCCCGTATCTCTTCCGGACGCAGCAACTCGTTGATCGTTCGCACCAGGTAGTCCGTCTGGCCGTCACGCAGCCGGCCGCCGGTCAGGTTCACGTTCTCCTGCGCCAGGCGGGTCATCACCTGGTTCATCGTCAAACCGAGGCTGCTCAGGCGACGTTCGTCGATCTCGACCTGGATTTCCTCCTCCAGACCTCCGCTGACGACGACCGCCGCCACGCCTTCGAGCCGCTCGAGCTTCCGTTTCAGATCCTCCTCGGCCAGCAGGCGCAACGCGATCAGGTCGCCGACGCCGCCCGCCAGGCCCATCCTGAGGATCGGATCGAGCGAGGGGTCGTAGCGAAGCAGAACCGGCCGGTCGGCCGCGATCGGCAACCGCACCTGATCCAGTCGCTCGCGCACGTCGAGCGACGCGAAATCCATGTTCGTGCCCCAGGAGAACTCCAGGGTGACCTCGCTGATGTCGGCCCGGGAGCTGGAGACGACCCGGTTGACGCCGTTGACGACGCCCACTGCGTCCTCCACCGGCCGGGTAATCAGGGTCTCCATCTCGACCGGCGCCGCGCCCTCGTACCCCGTCTGAACGGTGAGTGACGGGTACGTGATGTCCGGCAGCAGATCGACCGCGAGGTCACGGAAGGCGACGCCGCCGAACACCACCGCCGCCAGGGCGAAGATGAACACCGTGACCGGCCGCCGGGTGGCGAAGGAAACAACCCGCATCTTGTGATTACCTGGTCAGCAGTCGCGGCCGCCGATCAACCCGGCGGTCCACCCTGTTGCCGGCCCGACGGCCCACCGGACGGCCTTCCCGGCGGCCGCTGACCGCTCCGGATGCGCTCCATCATCTGGTCGATCTGCTCGTCGCTCATGCCCCGTTCCTTCATCCGGGCCCGCATCATCTCGAGCCTCTCCGGGGTCATCTGACTCGGATCAAATCCTCCCGGCGGACCGCCACGGAAGCCTCCGGGACCGCCCGGCGGACGAGCCTGCGGTGCAGCCTGCCCGGCCGCTGCCGCCCCGCCAGCGGGCGGCGCCGCCTGGCCGGCGGCGACTTGGGGTGAGCTTCCGGCGCCCGTAGCCGGAGCCGAAGTGAACATCGTCGGCACGGCCGCCGGGCCCTCCCGCTCATCGACCGAAATCGGTGTCTGGTCGGAGAGTCCGTCCTGGCCGACGATCACGACGTCCTCACCTTCGCGGAGGCCGGAAAGCACTTCCAGGCTGTCGCTCTCCTCGTAGCCGAGTTCGAGTTCACGGCGCCGCGCGACCGTTCCGCCCTCCCCGTCGTCCACCGCCACGTACACCATGTCGGAGGTGCTCTCCAGGACCAGGGCCTGCTTCGGCACGACGATCGCGTTCGCGTGAACGTCCGTCTCAACGAACACGCTGGCGAACATGCCGGGCCGCAGACGGCCCTGGGCCTGCACCTCGAGGGTGACCTTGACCGTACCGGTCGCCGGATCGACGACAGGGCTGATCCGCAGCACCCGGGCGGGAAAGCGCACTCCGGGATAGGCCTCGACGGTCAGGTACGCGGTCTGATCCAGCCTGAGCCGCGGCAGGTCCTTCTCTGGCAGCTGAATCGGACAGAGCAGTGGGTCGAAGTCGGAGATCCGGAACAACCGCGCGTTGGTCGAGACGTGCTCGGCGTTCTTGATCACCCGCTCGATGATCAGGCCGTCGAAAGGCGCGCGGATCACCGTGTAGTCCAGCAGGATCTCGGTGCCGACGATCTGGGCGGCCGCGGCGTCGAAGTTGGATTTGGCCAGGTCGTAGGCCTCCTGGCTGACCACCTCCGCCTGGAACGAATCCTGGGCGCGGTTCCAGGCCAGTTCCGCTTCCGCCAGGTTGACCCGGGCAATGCCGAGCTGCGCCTCGATCTCGGCGGCGTCGATGCGCGCCAGCACCTGACCGGCCCGGACGAAGTCGCCCTCCTCGACGTTCAGTTCGACGATGGGCCCGGTGGTACGGGCCACGATGTCGACCTCGTTCTCGGCCTCGAGCGAACCGTTCGTCTCCAGGTAGTCGGCGATGTCCCGGCGAATCGCGCTCGTCACCTTGACCGGGATCGCGGTAGTGGGACCGCCGAAGCCCGGCATACCCCCCGGAAAACCTCCCGGAGGACCACCGCCACGCCCTCCGGGCCGGCCGCCGCCTGGGCCGCCCTGGCCGGCGCGGGGGTTGTCGCCGCCCGCTTCGGCGCTCGACTGCCCGCAGCCTAGGCCCGCCGCGGCCACGGCCGCCATCAATAGAAGGGCGCCGGCCGACCGCGCCTTGCCCAAGCGTCTCTTGAGTTTCATGCCATCTTTCTCCGCGGGACGGTGACTGCCGCCCGCACAACCCGCTGGACGAAGAGTTTCACGTCGTCGACCAGGGAATAGACCGTCGGAATCACAAGCAGGGTCAGGAAAGTCGAAGTGGTCAGTCCGCCGAGGATCACGAGACCCACCGGCGCCCAGAACGCAGCCCGACCTTCGGGCTGGCCGAACACCTGGGGCAGGAAGAAGGGCGCCACCATGGGCGACAGGCCGAGAATCGTCGTGACGGCCGTCATCAGGATGGGCCGCAGGCGGTTCTTGCCGCCGAGGACGATCGCCTTGTCGCGGGCGATGCCTTCGCGCCGCAGCCGGTTGATGTGATCGATCAGGACGATCGCGTTGTTCACCACAATCCCGGCCAGAATGAGCAGCCCCATGTTCGACGAGTCGGACCGCGGCTGGCCGGCGAGGTACATGATCAGACCGACGCCGATGAAGGCAAAGGGAATCGACAGCATGATCGTGAACGGCTGCAGGAAGTCCTCGAACAGGGCCGCCATGATCATGTAGATCAACACCACGGCCAGGATCATCGCAAGGACGGCGCGGGACGCGTCCTCCTCGGCCTCCATGAACCTCCTGCCGAGAGACCACTCGTAGCCTGGCGGCAGCGGTACGTCGGCGAGCGCCATCTGGACCGGCCGCCGGAGCATGAAGCCCGGCGTACCGCCAGCGGCCGTCACGTCGATCTCCACCTTGGAGCGACGGTTCTCGCGCTCGACCTCGGACGGGCCGCTCTGCACCCGGAAGGAGGCCAGACTCGAAATCGGCAAGGTCACGCCGGCCCCTTCGCCGTTCGGGTCCGCCACCTGGACCGGCATCTTCTTCAACTGATCGAGCGTCTCCCGGTCCTCCTCCCGGTACTGCATGACCATGCCGATCTCACGCTCCGCGGTCTTGAAGTACGCCAGCGAACGGCTGGAGAGAGCGCCATTGACCGTCATCGCCACCGCCTGGCTCGACAGACCGCCCTGGAGGGCGCGCTCACGATTCACCGATACCCGGATCTCGTCGTCGCCGCTCTCGAACGAGTTGTCGATGTCGCCCACGATGGGGATCTGACGCAACCGTTCGGTGATCCGCGGCACCAGGAGCTCCAGAGTGCCGACGTCGTCGCCGATCAACTCCACGTCCATCCCGGATCTGCCGGAACCCGGAGGCCCGAACTCGGTGCGGGCGAGCTTGAACAGCACGCCGACCCGCCGCGGCATCGCCTCCCGGATGAGTTCCGTGACCTCGTCGGTGGACAGCTCCGAAACCTCCTCCGGCTTGAGATAGATCTCGAAGCGGTTGCCGCCGCCGTACCCCCGGCTGCGGCCGCCGCCCCGCCGCACCTGGTGGGCGATATCGGCGATCTCCCACTCGTCGCGCCTGGAATCGAGCATCGCGTAGACCTCGTCGTAGAGAGCCAGGCGCTCGTCCATTCCCATCTGCCGCGGCGTTTCAACGAACACGGTCAACGCCCTGCCCTGGGATGGCTGGTTGAAGCTCCGTTCGATGCTGTTGTACAGCTCCCACGAACCGTAGAGCAGCGCTCCGATGACCACCGTGAAGATGAAGCGGTGGCGGAGGGTGAAGCCCAGCGTTCGCCCGTAGAGCTCGTTCATCCGGTCGAGCAGCTTGAAGCGGCGCTTGCTCTCCGACCTCAGCAGGATCGCCGCGATCATCGGCACCACGGTCAGGGAGATGACCAGGGAACCGAGCATGACCACGCAGACCGTTGTGCCGATGTCGCCCATGAACCGCGAGAAGCTGCCCGGTCCACCGCCGCCGCTGCCGAAGAAGATGAGCGGAACGAACACGCACATCGTGGTCATCGTCGAGCAGATGATGGGCATCGCCACGTCGCTGGCGCCGCCCAGGGCGGCGTACTTCGCGTTGGCGCCGAGTTCCTGGCGGTGCCGGAAGATCGACTCGATGACCACGATCGAGTTGTCGAGCAGCATCCCGATCGCGAGCATCAACCCCATCAGGCTCATCACGTTCAGCGTGATCTCCGTGACGCCCGCCTGGCGACCGAGGTACATCATCACGAAGGTCATGACCAGTGACAGCGGCACTGCCAGGGCCACCAGCAGCGTGGTCCGGAACTTGCGCAGGAACAGGAACATGAAGACGATCGCCAGGCCGCCGCCGATGAGGCCGCTACGGCCCAGTTCGGTCAGCCCCTGGCGCACGTCGACCGATGTGTCGTGGAAGTGGCGGAACTCGAGGCCCTCGCCTTCGGGCGTCTGCTGGATCGCTTCGAGCTCGGTCTTGACCCGGTTGACGACCTCCAGCAGGTTGGCGTCCGAGGCCTTGTTCACGCTCAGGCTGATCGCCTCCGACCCGTTGAGGAAGCTGTACTCGTACTTGTCCGGATAGCCGAACTTCACGTCGGCGACGTCCCCAACACGCAGGCCGTCGCCACGGATCGGCAGGTCCTGGATCTCGTCCGGCGCCCGGAACTCGCCCACGGTGCGAACCAGCAGACGGCGGCTGCCCTCGCGCAGATAACCACCCGAAACGTTCACGTGGTTGTCCTGCAGGGTCTGGCGCAACTCCCGGACATCCACGCCATGGGCCGCCATCCGGTCGGGGAGTAGCTCGATTCGCAGCTCCCGGCTCAACATGCCCCACACTTCCGCCTGCGCCACGCCCTCCAGCCGCTCGATCCGCGGCAGGAGCACGTCCTCGACGAAGTCGTTCAGTTCGTCCTGGTTCCACGGCGCGCTGAGACTGCTGCGGAGCACCGGAATGTCCGTGCTCTCGAAACGGCGGACGTAGATCTGCTCCACGTCGCTCGGCAGTTCGTTGCGCACCCGGTCGATCCGGTCGCGCACGTCGACGGCCGCCAGCTCCATGTCCGTCCCGTCCTGGAACTCGATGTCCACCGAAGCGGAACTGCCGCTCGCCCGCGACCGGAGCAGCCGGACGCCGTTGATCGTTCCCAGGCTGTCCTCCAGCGGCCAGATGATCGACCGCGCTATCTCCTCGGGAGAGGAGGACTGGTAAGGCACTCGGACCGAGATGTTGGACGACTGGAAGAGAGGCAGGAACTCCAGCGGCAGGCGCGTGAGCGACAGCCAGCCGAGCACCAGCACGCCCAGCGTCGCCATGAACATGGTCACGCGCCGCTCGACGGCGAAGCGGATCAGCGGGTGGACGGGGACGTGTGCCGCCGCCTCCTGCAGTGCCGCCTCCTGCTCCTCCGGCCCCGCGCGCAGGCCGGTTCCCTGCTGCTCCATCGCGACCCGCTTGTCCTCGGCGCTCACTGGCACTCACCCGGCGAGCCGCCGTCGCCGCGCCGACCGCGGCCATGGCCATCGTGGTCCCGATCCTCGTGCCGCCGGCTGCGTTCCCGCAGGTCACGGCGCATCTCGTCGAAGCGAACCGCCTGGTCCGGACGGAGGAGTTCCTCCACCTCCCGGTGGAAGTCCCTCTGCATGGCGCAGAACTCGTCGCGGGCACCGGTCCAGTAGAGACGTCCTCGCAACATCGCCTCCCCGACGATCGGCTCGAGCGCCGCGATCTGGTCCGGATCGAGCTCGAGCCGCCTCGCCATGCGCCGGGTCATCTTCGACCGGTGCTCGTCGAAAGCCTCCGAGCGCTCCGCATCGGCCGATGCCGGAGCCGGGCTCGCTGTCGTTTCATCGTCTTCCTCCGCGTCGGGGCAGTCGAACTGGAACATCGACGACCGGGGAGGGTGTGCTTCCGTTCGGGTTTCCTGCTTCTTCACGGTGGCACGACGTTCCGGCAGAAGCCGATCCGCCACCAGGCCGGCCGACAGGCCCACGACCAGCACGGAACCCAGGGCGACGCTCATCCACAGCTTCGTGGGGCCATTCGGCATCACCGTGTCCCCATCGGCTCGTAGAGAACGGCAAGCAGTTCGTAGCCGGCGTCCTCGTCATTCATCGACACGGTCGCCAGGCCGGCCTCCTCCAGCCCGGCCACGAACGGATCCGGGTACTCCGCGGTCACCGGAGCTTCCGGAACCGTCTCCGGAGCCAGAGGCTGCGTGCCGGAACTGAGGGTCATGACCAGCGCGGCCCCGGCCGCAAGCGCGCCGACCGGCGACAGGCGCAGGGCGAGCAGCCGCCATGTCGCGGCCTGGTCAGTTCGTTCCCGCCAGGCGTCGCGGCGGGCCCTGAAGCCCGCCAGGAATCCCGGCGCCGACGGTGGCGCCGCGCACTCCTCACGCAGCCCCTCGAACAGCGTGTCGAGCTCTCCGCCGGCGTTCCCAGGCCGGCTCTTCTCCTCCCTCATCGTGTACCTCCTCCTGCCTTGGAGCCCGGCTCGCCGAGGCGTCGCCGCAGCTTCTGCCGACCGCGATGGACCCGGATCTGCGCCGTACCGATCGGACAGCCCAGGCACTCCGCGATCTCCACGTACTTCATCCCCACCACGTCCTTCAGCACCACCGCCGTCCGCTGGCTCTTCGGCAGCCGCGCCAACTCGCGCACGAGGGCCCGGCGCAACAGCCGGGACTCGACGGCCGACTCCGCGCCCGCAGCCGGCAGTTCGGCGAGCGCTTCCTCCCCCACGTTCCGGTCCAGCCGCCTCCCCCAGCGCGCCGACCGGCGCAACTCGTCGTGGGCCCGGTTGATCGCGATCCGGTAGAGCCAGCTCTTGAATGCGGCCGCCTCTCCGAGATTCCCGAGCTTCCGGTACGCCAGCAGAAAAGCGTCCTGGGCCACGTCCTCGGCCACCTCCCAGTCGAGCACGTAGCCGTAGAGCAGCTTCCGAAGCGGCGTCTCGTAGCGAAGCACCAGGGCCTCGAACGCGCCGCTGTCGCCAGCGGAGGCCCGTCGAACGAGTTCGACGTCCTCGGAAACGCCGGTCGACCCGCGGGTCGATTCCCGGTCGGAGGCTTTCTGAGCTGGCAAGTCATCATCCTCTCGGTGCAGGGACGACTCGCCGGTGGCCCTTGTTTCGCCTGCCGGGCCGCCCGGGGAATCGCTCACGGTTCCGCCCGACCGGAGCTGCCCGGCGCCGTCTCGGTCGCGGCCCGGCGCCGGAGCAGCGAATCGAGGAAGCGAAGTCCGGCGGTCCTGCCCTCGAAGGCGCCGTCCAACTGTGCCTGGTAGCAGCGGTCGACGAGCACGCCGATCTCGGGACCGGGGGCCAGACCGCGGGCGATCAGGTCGCGGCCGAGCACGAGCCGAGCCGGCGCCTGGTCCCTGACCCTCAGCGCCTCCGCGCGGCCAAGCAGCCAGTCACAGTCCTCGCAGTCCGCCGGCGGCAGCGGCGGACGACCCCGCGCATCGGCGCGGGCGACCCGAACCAGGCGGTCGATCCGCTTCACCCGGTGGGCCAGCCGGCGAACGGCGGCGTCGCCGGCGCCCCCCTGGTAGAGCTGGCGCGGTTTCAGATGGTCCACCACCAGTCGCACCACGTCGTCAACCAGACCGCGGCGGTTCGTGAGCCGGGCCAGGAAGCTCCGGGTCGGGGCCTCGCCGGCCGCTTCATGGCCCCGCGAGCGAAGCCGGCCGTCGACGAATCGCGTCGTCGCTGGCTTGCCCAGGTCATGGCAGACGCAGGCAAGCCCGACCACCAGGTCTTCCTCGTCGTCGCCCAGCCGCTCGGTGGCGAAGGCGTCCAGGACGTGGGCCGTATGGGTCCAGACGTCGCCCTCCGGGTGCCATTCCGGATCCTGTTCGCAGCCGACCGTGGCCTGGAGCTCGGGGTAGGCCTGAAGCCATCCGCTCACCTGCAGGAACCGCAGACCGCGCCCGATCTCGATTCCCCGCAGGAGCAGCTTCCGCCATTCCTCGAACACCCGCTCGACGCTCAGCTCCCGCCAGTCGATTCCGGAACAGAGGCGCACGGTGCCGGGGTCCGGTTCGAGCCCAAACCTCGCCACGAGCTGCATCCCGCGCAACACCCGGAGCGGATCCTCCGGGAACCGGTGCGAAGCATGGCGCAGCCTCCGGCGATCAAGGTCCGCCCTGCCCCCCAGCGGATCGTCGACTCGACCGGCCAGCGGATCGTACGAGATCGCGTTGATCGTGTAGTCGCGACGCCCAGCGGCCTCCTCGACCGTCATGTCCGGGTCGGCGTCAACCAGGAAGTCGCGGTGACCGGCTCCGACGCTGACCTCGCGACGCGGCAGGGCGATGTCGACGGGAACGCCGCGCAGCTTGACGACCGAGAACGCGCGACCGACCCGGTCGACGCGCAGGCCCAGGTCCTCCAGCATTCGATCGAGCTTCTTCGGCCTGACCCGGAAGGCCTCGAGGTCGAACTCGGTGAACGGCCGGTCGAGTATCGCGTCCCGCACCGAGCCACCCACCACGCGGACACAACCGCCCCTCTCCGCCGCGGCCCGGCAGATCTGCAGCACCTTCGGCCAGGCCGGATGGCGCGCGAGACGAGAGCCAGGATCCGCAACCACGGCTCTGTTATTCTAGAGAGCCGCGCCAGCAGATCCGCCATGAGCCCGTGCGGCCGAAGGAGGAGACGATGAAGCCGATTCGCGAACCGTGGACCCTGGGACAGCCGGCACGCCCCGCCCTCTTCGCAGCCGTTCTCGGCATCTGCCTGTCGGCCGCTCTGGCAGCCCCTGCAGCCGCACAGCTCCCTGGGACCGTATGGGGGCAGATCTTCGACGCCACGACCGGCGACACCCTCGAGGGCGTTGAGATCATCTTCACGAATCCCGAAGCACCGACCTGGCGCGAGGAGTTCAAGTCCGGGAGGAACGGGCGGTTCCGGATCATGATCAAGAACGTCGTCACGCACGAACGCGGCGGCTTCACGGTCGAGCTGAAGAAGGAAGGCTACGTGACCCGGCGCGTGGTCAACGTCCGCATCCCCGCCCGCAACGAAACGAGGCTCAGCCAGCTCCCTGGCGGAGGCGACTGGAATCTCACCTCCCAGGAGGAGGCACTGAAGCAGCAGGCGGCGCAGTTCGAGGCCGCCGGCATCCCGCAGCCGTCCCAGGAAGTGGACCTGGAAGCCGAGGCCCGCGGCAGCGCGATCAAGCTCTACAACCAGGGCAGCAACGCGTTGAACTCGGGCGACTACGAAACGGCCGAGTTCATGTTCCAGAGCGCCCTCGAGAAGAAGGCGGACCTCACCCAGGCGATGGGCGGGCTTGCCCGCATCTACTCCCAGAGGGGGGACCACGTCCGCGCGGTGGAGTTCGCGGAACAGGTGGCCGCCGAGGGCGAGGACCTGGAGAACATGAACCAGATCCTCTACGCCGGCTACAACGCCCTCGGGATGGATGACAAGGCCGAGGCCGCCCTGGCCTCCCTCCAGACGACCGACCCCGAGAAGGCCGCGAAGAACCTGTACAACGAGGCGGCGGACCTGTACAACGCCGGCAGCATTCCCGAGGCCCTGACGAAACTGGAGCAGGTCATCGGATTCAACCCGAGCCACCCGGAAGCGCTCAACATGCTCGGGCTCTGCTACGCCGCCCAGTCGGAGAACGACAAGGCCCTCGACACGTTCAGGAAGTTCCTGGAGGTGGCCCCCAACCATCCGGAGGCGGCCACCGCGCAGGCGATGATCGAGTACTTCGAGTCCCTGTAGCAACTTGCGCGTTCGACCGCTCGCGGCAGTTCTTGCCACGAGCCTGCTCCTCCCCGTCCTTCCCCTCCGGGCCCAGGACGACGTCACCCTCGAACGGATCATGGCCCATCCCGACTGGGTGGGCCGCCAGCCGGAGGGACCGTACTGGAGCAGTGACGGCGACAGCGTCTACTTCCAGCGCAAGCGGGAGGGCGAGGAGACCCGCGATCTCTACCGGATCGACCTGAAAGAGCGGGAGACCGTCCGGGTCTCCGACCGCGACCGCGCCGGTGCGGACGCAGCTGGCGGCAACTGGGACCGCGAACGGCGTCGCCGGGTCTTCGTCAAGGCCGGCGACGTCTTCGTGCGCGACCTGGACCGTGACGGCGGCCTGACTCAGATCACCCGGACCGCCGCGACGGAGACCGCGCCCTTCTTCACCGCCGGCGGGGATGTCGCGTTCCGCCGGGCCGGGGTCTGGTTCGTGCGGGAGCGAGGGACGGGCCTGCTCCGGCAACCTTTCGACGTCCGGACGGAAGACGATCCCGAACAGGCGCGGGCCGAGCACGACCTCAAGGCCCGCTACCTGGAGCGCCAGCAGCCGCGACTGCTCGAGATCGTCCGCGAGCGGCGCCAGCGTGAGGAACGAAGCCTGGAGGTCTCCAGGGAGCGCCAGGCCGGTGACTCCAGCCGGCCCGCTCTTCCCCACTACCTGGGCAAGGAGGTCGAAGTGGCCGGCTCAGCCCTGTCGCCCGCGCTTGACCGCCTGGTCCTGCGGATCCGGCCGAAAGAGCGCGACGAGGGACTCCGGGACAGGATGCCGAACTACGTCACCGCCACCGGCATGGTCGAGGTCGAGGAGGTGCGGATGAAGGTCGGCACCGCGGAGACGGCGGGCGAAACGCTGCTCCTGTTGAGCACCGGCGACACGGAACCCATGACGCTCGACCTCTCCGTACTGCCGGGCATTGCCGACGATCCGCTGGCCGACCTGCGCGAAGCGGCGCGCGAACGCAGGAAAGCTCGGCAAGCGGCAATGAAGCAGGACGGCGACAGCCAGGACGCGGACGACGCCGAAGCGGAATCGGTCGAGCAGAGGGACCAGGAGGCCAGTGAGGACGAGGAGCTCAATGAGAAGGAGCCCGGGCCCCGGCCGGTCCGCTTCGGCCCGGTGTCCTTCAACCGCGACGGATCGCGGGCCGTTGTGCAGATCTACTCGGCCGACAACAAGGACCGCTGGATCGCCGGGATCGACGTCGAAGCCGGCGAACTGCGTCCCCTGCACCGGATGTCCGATCCGGCCTGGATCAACTACGCCTTTCGCGACATGGGCTGGCTGCCGAACGACCGGACGGTCTTCTTCCTGTCCGAGGAAACCGGCTACTCCCATCTCCACCTGATGGACGCGACGACCGGGGAACGACTTCAGGTCACGGAGGGCGACTTCGTCGTCCGCGCGCCCCAGGTTTCGGCGGATGGCGCCTTCCTCTTCTTCGAGGCCAACCGGAACCACTCCGGCGTCTTCGACATCTACCGCGCTCCGGTTTCCGAAGCGGGCACCGGCGCCATCGAACAGGTCACCTCCCTCGGCGGCCTCAACTCTTTCCGGCTCTCGCCGGACGGCGGCCGTCTCCTGATCGTTCATTCCACCGCCACCCGGCCGCCCGAACTCTGGCTCCAGGACGCATCGCCGGGTGCAGAGGCCGTCCGCCTGACCGAGACGGTGTCCACCGACTTCGTGGCGATCGACTGGGTCGCGCCCCGGTTCGTCGAGGTGCCCTCGTTGCACGCGGGCCGACCGATCCATGCTCGCCTTTACCTGCCGCCGGGCCCTACCACCGAAGCTCCACGGCCGGCGGTCGTTTTCGTCCACGGCGCCGGCTACCTCCAGAACGCCCATCAGGGCTGGTCCTCCTACTACCGGGAGTTCATGTTCCACACCCTGCTCGCTCGCCGCGGCTACGTGGTGCTCGACATGGACTTCCGCGCTTCCGCCGGCTACGGCCGGGACTGGCGCACCGCGATCTACCGGCAGATGGGCACTCCCGAGGTCGAGGACCTGGCGGACGGCATCGACTACCTGGTCGCCGAGCACGGCGTCGACCGGGAGCGGGTCGGCGTCTACGGGGGTTCCTACGGCGGCTTCGTGACGTTCATGGCGATGTTCCGCCGCCCCGAACTCTTCGCGGCGGGCGCCGCCCTTCGTCCAGTGACGGACTGGGCGCACTACAACCACGGCTACACGTCGAACATCCTGAACACGCCCGAGCTCGATCCCGAGGCTTACGAACGGAGTTCGCCGATCGAATTCGCCGAGGGCCTCCGGAAACCGCTCCTGATCTGTACCGGCATGCTGGACGACAACGTCCTTTTCCAGGACTCCGTACGGCTCGTCCAACGGCTGATCGAGCTGGGCAAGGAGGACTGGGAACTCGCCGTCTACCCTGCCGAAGCCCACGGCTTCGTCGAGCCGTCAAGCTGGCTCGACGAGTACCGTCGCATCCTGAAGCTGTTCGAAACCCACCTGCGCTAGGAGCCGCGCAGCGCCGGCAGCAGATCCTCCCGCGTCACGCGCCTTACCGCCGCGAGGCTGGCCAGTGTGCCCGCCGCCAGCACCAGCAGGAGGGTGAGCGCTAGCGACAGCCACGGCACCAGCGCGTGGCCACCGAGGAGATGCGGACTCACGGCGACGAGGGCCGAGGCTGCGCCCACCACGACGCCCGCGGCCAGCAGCAGGCTGTTCTCCGCCACCACCAGCCAGGCCAGAGCGCGCCGCCAGAAGCCGATCGCCTGCATCGTCGCCAGCTCGCCCCGCCGTTCCAGCAGGTTGCGCAACAGGACGACCGAGAGGCCCAGCGTGCCGAGCAGGAGGCCGAGGCCGCCCAGGGTCTGAAAGGTGCCGAGGTAGGTGTTCTCGACCGCCTGGAACGCCTGTAGCCGCTGAGCGGTGGGGACGGCGTCGAACCCGAAGGCGGCGAGCGTCCGCTCCATCTCCTGCATCGTCCGGTCCTGCTCATCCGGCGCCGTGCGAAGCAGGAAGTAGGACTTCCCCGTGCGGCTCGGGAAGTGTCGCGCGAGGTTCGCCTCGGAGATCACGAGCTCGCTCTGGAACACGCTCTTGCGCAGCAGCCCCACCAGCCGCAGTTCGATCGTCTCCCCGCGCTCCGTCTCGATCTCGATGCCCTGGCCGAGCCCCGAGTGGAGGATCCACATGACCGAGTTGAAGTCACCGATCGCGGGGACGACGCCGGGGCCAAGGTCCTGTTCCAGCAGTTCCCAGGGCGCCTCGCCAGCCCCGGAGACGAGGGACTGGAAGCGAAAGCCCCCGCGCTCGACGAACTCCGGCGGCGCGCCGAGCAGCCGCGGTCTCTCCGGCTGGAACAGGTTCAGACAACTGATGTCGTCGCCCGGCACCGTCCGGAAGCCGACGATCTCGCTGCGCCCGACGAGTGTCGAAGCCTCCTCCCCGAAGCCCAGTTCGTAGCGGCCCTCCAGCGCGGTCAGGTCGGCGAGGATGGAGATGTCGGACTCCGCTACGAGGTCGAAGCCTCCGGCGCCTGAATCCAGGTTCCTCGTTTCCTCACCAAACCGGAGCCCGTAGGCGCCGACGGCGACGATGACGAACGACGCGCTCGCCACCAGGGCGGCGCAGAGCAGGCTCCTCCCCGGATTGAGCGACGCATTGGCCGCCGCCATGCTCGAGCCGGCCCGCCAGGACCAGGTCCGGAGCGGCGCCTCGGGCCGCCGGCGCAGCCACAGGGTGAAGCCGGCGAGGCCGGCGATCAGCAGGCAGGCACCGCCCGAGAAAAACAGGTAGGCGGCCGCCGATGCCGGGGCCGCGGTCGACCCGGCGAGCAGGGCGACGGCGAGACCGCCAGAGATCCCCCGAGTCCAACGCGCTCGCCGGCCTGGCGCCGCGACCGCCGCCGGTCGCTCCGTCGTCTCTCCTCGCAGCAGCCGGATGGGCGAGACCGCCGACAGCCGGCCGACCGCGCCCCGGATCGCGAAGAACACGACGAGGAGCGAGCCGGCGCCGCCCAGGGCAAGCGTCAGCGGCTCGACGTGGAGATAGAGATGGCTCGAACCGACGGCGGAGCGCCACAGGGTCCGGAGCGCCGCCATCATGGCGCCGGCGTAGAGCACCGCTCCGCCCAGACCAAGAAGGACGCCTGCTCCGCCGAGCAGGGCGCCTTCCAGCAGGAAACGCCGCCGGACTCGCTTTACGCCGTGGCCGAGCGCCAGCAGCAGGCCCATCTCGTCGGCGCGGCTCTCCGTTCCGAGGCGGAAGAACAGACCCACGAGCAACGCCGCCGAGACGATCAGGAACAGGCTGAAACCGATGAACAGTCCCCCGAAGTCCGTGGCGCCGGTGGCGCCGCGCAGGCCCGCGGCCTTGACTGACTCGACCGCCAGGCCCGCCGCGTGCAGTTCGACCCGTTCCGGCGCCTCTTCCTCGAGAGCGGCCCCGAGTTGCCGGGTCGAGTCCCCGTCCGCGGGCAGCAACCGGAGCGAAGTCAGGAGGCCGAAACGGCTGGACCAGAGCTCGGCGCCGTACTCGAGGGAGACGAACAGCTTTGGGGTTCCCCGGTGCTCATCCCAGTAGGCCTCGTCCTGGTCCCGGATGCGGCTGAGGTCGACCGGGAAGGTCGGGTCCCAGTCGCTCATGTTGTCGGCGTCGGCGACGCCGGGGAAGTCGGGCGTCAGGTCGCGGTCCGCGGCCCACCCGGTCATCTCGACCACGCCCGCAACCGTGGCCTGGACCGTCCGTTCGACCAACTGCTCGCGATCACCGATGACGAAGTAGTCGATCGCCAGCCGGTCGCCCCCGCCGACCCCAAGATCCTCGGCCAGGAAGGTGTTGACCAGCACCTCGCCTGGCTCGAGCGCCGGCGCTGGCCCACCGTCCGCCAGCCGCAGCACGCCGAGTTCGCCGGCTCTGGCCGTGTCGAGCGCGGCGATCGTCGAGTACGGGGCCGCGGCGCCACTCTCCGTCGCGGTCCGGTTGGCGAGATAGGTCGACACGCCGATCGCCTCCACGCCGCGCTCCTGTGCCAGGACCTCGACCGCTTCGGCAAGCTCCTCGGCGAACACGATCCGGGAACTGGTCACCCGCAGGTGCTCCTCTGCTTCGGCGAACGCCAGGCTGAAGTCGGCCGCCTGGGCCCGGGATCGGATCCGCCGCTCGAGGTCCAGAGCCGCGGCTGCCGGCTCGCCGGTCTCCGCGAGCTCGCCCACCAGCAAGGCGTTCGTCAGACCGCGCCGGTCGAGTTCCCGCTGCAGGTCACGCAGCCGCACGTAGCCGACCAGGGGCTGGCTCTGGTGGGGCGACAGCTGGAAGCGGCCGGGCCCCTCGTCCTCGAGCACGGAGACCACGCTCAGCCGCATGCTCTCCAACTGATCCTCGGGGTCCTTCTCCCCCATCAGGCTCGCGCGCGGCGCTTCGCTCGGCCGCTCGAGATAGAGCACCACGGAGTCGCCGGTCTCGACCGCCAGAGCCTCGGCCAGGGAGCGGTTGACCGCCAGCGACGCGAAGAGCTGGCCGTCGCGCCGGGACAGGTCGAGCTCCTCCGCCGCGTCCGGAAAGAAGGAGACGAACTCGTCGTCGATTCCCTGCACGTTGACCCGGGCGGCGCGCCTGCCGCTCCCGGGTTCCACCACGCTGCCCTGCATCAGGATCGCTGCCGACACCGGACCGTAGCGGGCCGTGAACGCGTCGTCGCCGGCCAGTTCGTCCCGCAGTTCTTCGCGGAAGAAACCGGCTCCGAGGAGGGCGTGATCGATGCCTCCCAGGCGGTCGAGCGTGAGCTCGCGCAGACTTCCCCGCACCGAGTCACCCACCATCAGGGCGCCGGTCAGCACGGAGGCCGCGACCGCCGCGGTCAGCACGACGGCGACGTTCGAGCGCCAGTAGTGGCGAAGACTCGGCAGGGGGCCGGACGGGCGAGCAGCGGGCATCCCGTCAGCCTCCGGTCGCCTGCGCGGGCGGCAGTTCCCTGATCAGGCCGGCGCGCAGCTCCACCCGCCGCGGCAACCTCGCGGCCAGTTCCAGACTGTGCGTCACGACGATCAGAGCGCTCTCCTCGTCGCCGTGGAGTTCGAGCAGCAGGTCGGCCACCGACCCCGCCGTCTCCCCGTCCAGGTTGCCCGTGGGCTCGTCGCACAGGAGCAGGCTCGGCCGGTTGATCACCGCGCGCACGATCGCGGCCCGCTGCCGCTCACCACCCGACAACTGGGCCGGCCGATGATCGACGCGGGCCCCCAAGCCAACCCGCTCCAGCAGCGCCCGCGCGCGTCCTTCCGCGTCGTTCTCTCCGTTCCCGGCGGCCACGGTGGGCAGCAGGACGTTCTGCAACATCGTGTACTGCGGCAGCAGGTAGTGATCCTGGAACACCAGGCCGACGCGGCGGCTCCTGAACGCCGCCAGCTCGCGTTCGGGCAGGTCGTGGGCCGCCTCACCGCCGATCCGGATGCTGCCCGAGGTCGGTGTCTCGAGCGTCGCGGCAAGATGCAGCAGGGTGCTCTTGCCGCTGCCCGACGGACCGGTGACCGCCATCGCCTCTCCCGTGTCGAGGGAGAAGGAGATGCCCCGCAGCACCTCGACGGCGCCAGCCTCGGTGCCGTAGGACTTCGTGACCTGCTCGAAGCGAAGGGCCTCAGCCATGACCGGCCGATGCTAGCGCCGGCCCGGCGCCGCCGCTCTCGCTCCGGGCCAGTCCGCGCCGGTACGAGGCGAGCGTCTCCGTTGCCATCAGCTCCGCCGCGTAGTGGCGGCGCACGCCGGCGATGCCGGACCGACCCAGGTGGCGCCGTCGTTCGGCGTCGCCAGCCAACTGTTCGACGGCGTCCGCCAATGCTGCCGGATCGCCGGCCGGCACCAGCGTGCCCCCGCCGGTCCGCTCCAGCATCTCCGGAAACGCACCGTGGTCGGGCAGCACCGCCGGGACGCCGTTCGCCATCGCCTCGAGCGCCGGCAGTCCCTTCGCCTCGCGATAGACCGTCGGCAACACGAGGGCGTGCAGGCTGCACAGCAGCTCGATCTTCTCCTCGCGGGTGACCTCTCCCAGCCAGTCGAAGTGGGGCTCGAGACCCCAATCGGCGATCCGTTGCCGCTGCTCCTCGAAGTACTTCCGATCGCGGCCGCCGAGATAGCCGGCGGCACGGAAGCGGACATGACCCGTCCCCAGCCGGTCGCTCAACGTCTTGAAGGCCTCGGCGGCGAGATGAAATCCCTTCTCCGGGCACATCCGCGCCAGGTAGCCGATGACAAGGGGCGACTCCGGCGGCTCCATCTCGCGGCCGCCGTGCCCCTCGAGCTCGATTCCGAGGCGCGCGACGTCGATGCCGGCCGCGGGTAACTCGAGCAGTTCAGCCATCGTCGCCGCGTAGTAATCGTTCGGCGCCACCAGGACGTCGACCTCGCGCACCCGCTTCCGCATCTCTTCGACCACCAGGGACTTGTGCGGCTCGTCCAGGTCCTGGAGGAAGATGTCCTCGCCCTGGAGGCCGCAGACGATCAGCGCCTCCGGAAGCGCCTCACGGAGACGGTGGACCATCCCCACCAGCATCGAGTTCGTCAGGTGGACGACGTCGGGCCGGAACTCTCCGGCGAGCCATCTCGTGAGGCTCTGAAGCTCCGCCAGTTGACGCCCCTCCTCGCCCCGCACCATGGACAACGCGAGTTCTCCAAGCTGGTGAGCGTCGGTGGCCGACGCCGAACGGGTGACCCGTGACAGCAGGCCGGGGTTGTCCAACAACCGGCGGATCGCCGCCGGCGCCCGGCTCCAAAGCGGCAGCTTCTGCTCCAGATAGATGTTGACCGCGCCGTAGAAGACACGGCCGTAGCTCACGTTCTCCTCGTCGGTCCGGAGCGGCGTGTAGATGGGCAGCAGCAGCGCGTTGTGCCCGCGGTGCTGGAGTTCCCGGACCAGCGTGTTGTCGTGGATGCAACTGCCGCAGAGCATGCCGCCGGCGCCGGCGGCCAGATAGGCGATGCGCAGCGGCTGGTCTGTACTGTTCACGGGATAAACCGGGCTACCCGCTCGGGCGTGGGCGGGCTGCTCAACAGGGAGCCGACGATCATGGCCAGGGTGGAACCCGCGAAGACGACGGCGACCGGCATGACGCCGGTGCCGCCGACGCTGTAGTCCGCATCGCCGATGCCGCGAACGAAGAACCAGGTCCAGAGGGCGATCACGGTGAGGATCGCCGCTCCCGCACCCGCAGCCGTGCTGCGGCGCCAGTAGAGCGCCGCCACCACGACGGGCAGCAGGGAGGCGAACCCCGTGAAGGACCACACCGAGAGCGCGAAGATGCTGCGCTCGGCAACCAGAGACAGCAGGAACACCGTCGCCACGACCCCGACGACGAACAGCCGGCCCAGGCGCACCTGGCGCGCTTCGTCCAGGTCGCCGCCCCAGCGGTAGTGCCTGACGACGTCCTGCGTGAACATCGTGCCCAGGGAAAGCGATTGGGAGTCGAGCGACGACATGATGGCGGCGAAGACGCCCGCGCCCAGGAGGCCCGCGAGCAGCTCCGGAGCGTAGAGCGCGATCATCCGGACCAGGACCGAGTTCGAGGCCGCGCCGTCGAGCCCGGGGAAGTCGATGTTCCCGAACATCCCGAGCAGCACGCTGGGGATCCACACCACGGCGATGCAGACCGGATAGAGGACGATCGGGGCCTTGAACGTCGCCGCCCGCTTCGCCGACAGCCAGTGAGCGAAGATGTGGGGAAAGGTCCCCACGGAGAGAGGGATCAGGGTGTAGCTGAGCAACCGCAAGGGGTGGACGGCCTCGCCCCGCACCAGTAGCTCCGGCCGACTTTCCGCGACCCGGTCGAGGGCCGGGCCCACGCCCCCGAGCTTGGTCACGATCAGGACCGCGGTCACGGCTCCGAGCAGCATGAACATCGCGGTCTGGAACGTGTTCACCCAGGCCGTTCCCCTCAGACCCCCGCTCGTCACGTAGCCGATCACGACTCCCGACACGAGCAGGCTGCCGAGCCACGACGGCGCCGCCCCGTCCGTGATCTGCCCGAGTACCACGCCGCCTCCCATGACGCCGATCAGCAGGTAGGGCAGGAGCAGCAGAACAAGCACGACGAAGAGCAGGAGGCCGATGCCGTCCGAGCCCCAGCGGGCGCGCACGAACTGCACCTGGGTCAGGAGCCCCAGGCGCCTCCCCACGGCCCATACCCGGGTGCCGACGAAGAAGAAGACGATCGGCACCATCAGGGCCGACGACGACGCCATCAGAGCGAAGACGCCGATGCCGATCCGGTAGGACTCCGCCGAAGCGCCGAGCAGGGCGAACGAGGTCATGTGCGTGCCGAACAGCGTCATCAGCAGCACGAACGGTCCGATGGTCCGGCCGGCGACGAAGAAGTCCTCGCCGGTCGCGGCCAGGCGACGGTTGCTCCAGACGCCGATCAGCAGTACCGCCGCCAGGTAGGCGAAGATGACGGTGAGGGTCACGGGTCCGCGCCCTCGTCGCTTGCCTCACCGGCCAGCTCGTCGAGCACGTCGCCGGGCCACGCGACCCGCACGAGCCGCCACATCGCGAGTACGACAACCGCCGAGAACAGGATGTGGTACGTCAGACCGATCGGCAATCCCAGGAACCGGTTCGGGTCGTCCCAGAACCACAGGTCGTTGTGCAGCAGGTAGAGCGCCGGCAGCGCGGCGTAGGCCGTGACCCGGACTGCTCCAGCCGCCATGGGAATCGCCCGGGTTCCGGCTCAGGTGGCCTGGAGCGACTGCGGAGTCGGCGCCGTGGCCCCTTCCGGCGCGCGCATCGCCCTGCCGCCGCCGGCTGCCGCGAAGGTCGCCATGTCCTCGAACATGGAGGTGAAGTCGAGCTCGAAGACGTCGCCGATCAGGATGCGGGTGACCTTGCTCTGATGCTGCGGATAGAGCCGCAGGAACGCGCCGACACTGAAGTTCCGGTCGTAGAAGACGTTGACCAGTTGCCGCACGGCCTCGACGCCGCGCATCAGAAGCGGCTGGAACGCGCCCAGGCGCTCGCCGGAGAGGTCGTCCGCGGCGATCGCGGCGATCGAGGCCTCAGCCGCCATCTCGCCCGACTTGAGCGCCAGGAAGACGCCCGACGAGTAGACCGGGTCGATGAAGGAGAACGCGTCGCCGATCGCGATCCAGCCGTCGCCCGCCATCTTCTCGATCCGGTAGGAGAAGTCCTTCATCACGGACACGGGCCGGCACTGGCGAGCCGGCGCGATGCGCCGCTCGATCTCGGCGCAGTTCCTGACCTCCTCGAAGAAGATCTCGTGCGGCCGGCCCTCGCGGTTCCGGACCAGCGTGTCCATCGGCCCGACGACGCCGACGCTGACGACGTCCCCGGCCAGAGGGATGTACCAGAACCAGCACTCGCCCGACTTCGTGTGCAGGATCAGGGTCGCGCCCTCGTCTTTCCCCTCGTCCCGGATCGCACCGCGGAAGTGCGTGTAGATCGAGGCGTGGCGCAGGCCGTAGTCGACCCGGCCGAGATCGAGGCGGCGCGAGAGCATGGTGCTCTGGCCGGTGGCGTCGATGATGACCCGGCCGGCAAGCTCGACCATCCCACCATTGCTCTCCCCGGCGGCCCGCACGCCGACGGCCCTGCCGCCTTCGAAGAGCACGTCGCGGACATTGACGCCGCGGTGGACTTCCGCGCCCTGCCCGGCCGCGGTCTCCATCAGCAGTTGATCAAACTCGGAACGGCGCACCTGCCAGGTGCGGGCGCTGTCGTCTCCCGGCCGCTCCTTCTCGAAGTAGAACGGCATGGACGCCTTCCCGGTCTTCGTGAAGAACTGGACGGAGTGCTTCTCGACGAAGTGGCTTTCCTGCATCGCGCGGAGCGCACCCATCTTCTCGAACACGCCATGGGTGTCCGGCATCAGCGATTCGCCGATCTTGAACACCGGCGCCGGGTCCCGCTCGAGCAGGAGGGTGCGCAGGCCCCCGCGCGCGGCGATCGCCGCCGCCGCCGAGCCGCCCGGGCCGGCGCCGATCACGATCACGTCGTAGGAGGATGCGGCGAACATCGCGGCGAGTCTACGGCAGGGAATCGAGGCCGACCACAGGCAACCTGGAAGGCCCCGGTCGCGTAGTGCCTATGTTGTAGCCTGCGCCCATCACTGGCTCCTGTCGGACCCGAGTCCTTCGTGTCCGTCAGTCCGCAGCCTCGAGAGGTACTTGTAGATGCGCTTCACACCCGCCCCGTTCCTGACCGTCAGCCTTTCGCTGGCACTCACTGCCGGCGCCGTGATGGCGCAGGATCCCGATGACCCCGACTCCACGGTTACCGACGAGATCACTGTCACCGCGCAGCGTGTCGAGGAGGCCATTCAGGACGTGCCGATCTCGATCATCACGCGCTCCGGCGAAGAGCTGGAGCAGCAGGCGATCGGCGACGTGCAGGCCCTTGCCGAGGCCTCGCCCGGCGTCGTGATTTCCGGCCAGAGCCCGACCACGGGTGAGGTCGCGATCTACATCCGCGGCATCGGCTCGAGCACGCTCGGCATCGGCACCGAGCCGACCGTCGGCTACTACGTGGACGGCGCCTACATGCCGCGGCCACAAGCCGCGGTGAACCCCTTCCTCGACCTGGAGCGCATCGAGATCCTGCGCGGCCCCCAGGGCACGCTGTGGGGACGCAACTCGACCGCTGGCGCGGTGAACGTCGTCACCAGGGCGCCGGAGGGGCAGTTCCATGGGCGCCTGTTCACTTCGTTCTCCGAGTACGACTCAAGCGAGCCGGCCGACGGGCGTCGTTACGGCATGTCGCTCACCGGACCGGTGTCGGGCAAGGTCTGGGGCCGCTTCACCGGCACCACGGCGCAGATCGAGGACCCGACCTACAACGACTTCCTGGGCGAGGGCGCCGACAACTTCGACGGCGTTACGCTGCGGGGTTCGCTCACGTTCCTGCCCTCCGACTCCCTGACCTTCACGATCCGGGCCGACAGCACGGACGACGACGCGCACGCGAACTTCCCCTTCAAGCCGTTCGACGTCTCTCCTTACAGCACGGTGGGGACGCTGAACCGGTTCTATGGCTACTCGGAGCCGGCCGACGTGCATCGCATCTCGACCGAAACCCCGGCTCTCTCTCTCTACGAGGAGTCCGGCTTCTCGCTGACGGTGAACAAGGCGATGGCGGGCGGCACGAACCTGACGTCGATCAGCAGTTGGCGCGAGTTCGACTCGCGGCGGGACGCGGACATCGACGGCTCGCCCCACGTCTTCGTCACCAACGCCGGCACCTTCAACTCCCAGTGGTGGTCGCAGGAGTTTCAGCTCAGCGGCGCCGGCGACCGCGCGAACTGGGTGGCCGGTGCCTACGCCTTCAACGAGGAAAGCGGAACGCAGGTCAACAACATTACCGACACGGCCCTGCTCGGCGTCTGGCTGTTCGCGAACAGTCCGCAGACGTTCCTGTTCGACCCCACGACCTACTGCTCTCTCGGCTTTCTGGCGCCGCCCTTCCTGTGCGGGCCGGCCTACTACAACGCCATCGCGCCGTTCATCGGCCTTCCCCTGCCGGGAACCCCGACGCCGCTGCCATTCGCGAGCAATCTCGACGCGTCCCTCTACGCCGCCTACGGCCAGGTCGACTGGCACCTGAGCGATCGGGTCAGCCTGACCACGGGAGCGCGCTACACGGCGGACGAGAAGACGCACGACCAGGCGGCGCTGAACTTCCAGACCTTCATGCCGGAGTTGCAGGTCCTGAACGACAGTTGGAGCGCGCTGACGCCGAAGCTGGGCCTGGAGATCCGGCCCCGGGAGAACGTGATGCTCTACGGCGCGGTGACCGCCGGCTACAAGAGTGGCGGCTACAACTCGATCTCGCTGCAGCCGGCCTTCGACGAGGAGACCGTGACGAGTTTCGAGATCGGCGTCAAGTCATCCCTTGCCGACCGCAAGGTGAGGATCAACGCCGCCGCCTTCAACTACGACTACGACGATCTGCAGGTGGCGGTGCTCTATCCCGATCGCTCGGTGGTCGAGAACGCGGCCAAGGCCCGGATCCGGGGTGTCGACTTCGAACTCTCGGCACGGCCGAACCCGCGCTTTGCCTTCGACCTGTCGCTCGAACTCCTCGACGATGAGTTCACTCGATTCACGTCGCTCGATCCGGTGCTCCAGGCCCAGTTCGTAGAGCAGTTGCTGGCAGCGGGCCTGATCGATCCGACCCAAGTGCTCCTGGGCGGCGGCGGCGCGCTCCCGATCGAGCCCAGCGACCTGTCAGGCAACGGACTGCCGCGGGCGCCGGACTTCTCCGCCACCGCCTCACTGCGCTACACGTTCGACCTCGGCAGCAGCGGTTCGCTGACCGCCCGCGGCGAGTACCAGTACACCGACGATGTCGCCTTCGACGCCTTCGAGCGCTTCGTCCAGCCGTCCTACGGCCTGCTTCACGCCCAGTTGCGCTGGACGTCGGCACAGGGACGGGTGTTCCTGGCCGCGTACGGCCGAAACCTAGCCGACGAGGAGTACCGGCTCAGCCAGTTCTTCGTGAACTACACCGGGTCGCTCGCAGTCTGGGCGCCGCCGACGGAGATCGGCCTGCAGCTCGGCTTCGACTTCTAGTTGTAGCTAGGTGTAGCGGGCGCCGCGGTACTGCTCGTCGTAGAACCGTGGCAGAAGCTGGTCGACGCGGAGGATCCCCCCCTCGCTGAGTTCGACCCGCTCGGGGCCTACCGTGGCCAGCCCCTGATCGGTCAGGCTGCCGAAGGCATCGGCGTAGTCCTTCACGACGTCGACCCCGAACTTGCGTTCGAAGGCGCCGCGTTCCAGCCAGCCGCGCTTCAACTGCAGGATGACCTCGCGAGTCAGCCGCTCGCGCGCCGTCGTGACCAGGGCCCGACGCGTGGCAAGACCGCCGGCGTCGATCGCAGCGAGATAGCCGTCCCAGCGATCGTGGTTCTGCATGTGGACGCCGCCCATGTGGCCGAACGACGAGACGCCGATCGGGACCATGTCCGCTCCGCTCCACACCTCGCGGGCATAGACGAACTTGCAGCCGCGGTCTCGCCGCATCATGGTGTAGGCGCTCCAGCGCTCGAAGCCGGCCCGCTCGAACTGCTCGAAGGCGTAGGCGTGCCACTCGCGCTTCGTCCGCCAGTCGGCAAACGGCGGCACGTCCTCGTCGCCGCGCAGCCTGGCTTTCGAGTAGACCGTGTTGAACGGCAGCTCCATCTGGTAGAGCGTGATCGAGTCCGGGTCGTATTCGATCGTCAGGTCGACCGTTCGCTTCCAGCTCTCCCAGGTCTCGCCGACCATCCCGGCGATCAGATCGACGTTCAGTTGCCGGAAGTCCTGTGCGCGGATCCACTCGCGCACGCGGTAGATCTCCTTCGAAACGTGGGCGCGACCGTTCTCCTGCAGGATCTCGTCGTCGAAGTTCTCCACTCCCAGACTCAGCCGCGTGACCCCGATGCTCCGGATCGCCTCCAGCTTGGACTGCGTCAGCGTCCCCGGCTCGCACTCGAACGCCACTTCCTCCGCCCCATCCCAGGACATCACGCCCTGGAGCCGCTCGGCGAGCGGAATCAACTGCTTGGCGGCGATGTAGGACGGCGTGCCGCCGCCGAAGTAGACGAAGTCGAGCCTGCGGCCCCGCACGGCCGCCCGCTCCGCGTAGCGCTCCAGTTCCACACCCAGAGCGTCCAGGTAGCGGCCGATCTGTTCGTGGTTCTTGTCGACATACACGCGGAAGTAGCAGAACTTGCAGCGCTTCCGGCAGAACGGAATGTGGATGTAGAGGCCGAGCGAGGTGTCGGCGGCAGGCTCCCGGTCCAGCGCGGCGAAGGCCTCCAGCACCGCGGCCTCGTTCCACGCAGAGTACGGCGGATAGTTCGAAACGAAGACGGAACCGATGTCCGTCGCTTCGAGGTCGAGCAGACCGGTCGCCGGCTCAGGCCTGACCATACTTCCAGAAACCGCCTCGTTCATCGCCGGTGTGCTCCGCTACCCGAAGCAGTAGAGGACGCCGTCCAGGCTGCCGATGACCAGGCGCTCCGAGGCCACGGCGGGCGACGCCATGATCGCCGAACCGGTGTCGAACTCCCAGACCGGCTCTCCCGTCGCCTTGTCCAGGGCGAGGACGGGCCCACGCTTCGAACCCAGAAAGACCCGATCGCCCACGATCACGGGCGAGGAATCGAGCCGGGCACCGCTGTTCCACTCCCACTTCCGTTCGCCGGTCGACGGGTCGAGAGCGTGGACGATCTTGTCCCGTCCGCCGATGACGACGATCTCGTCGTCGGCCGCCGCGGAGGCGTAGAAGGGGAACTTCCTGATCTCGTGCTCGTAGGCCCAGACGACCTGGCGCTTCGCGAGGTCGATTCCCAGCACTTCGTTCTCGTAGGTGGCGACGTAAGCCATGTCGCCGATCACGGCCGGGCTCGAGGCCGCCTGCCCGCGAAGGTCGATCTTGTGGACCGTCTCGCCCGTCTCGATGTCGATCAGCCACATGAAACCGTCGCAGCCGGAAACGGTCGTCAGTCCCTCGGCGACCGCGGGCGTGCCGTGGACGTAGCCGTCCGTCTCCACCTGCCACAGCTTCTCACCGCTTGTCCGGTCCAGGCAGTAGAGCGAGTTGTCGTAGGAGCCGATCAGCAGCCGGTCCCCTCCCTCGGGCGATTGGTGCAGCGAGACGCCGGCGTAGATCTCCCCCAGCGTCTCGAACTTCCACTTCTGGTCGCCGGTCCCGGCGTCCAGTGCGTAGACGAAGCCGTACTCGTCACCGACGTAGACGACGTCGTCGAACACGGAAACGGGCGCCTTGATCGGCGTGCCGGCCTCGAATCGCCACAGCTCCCTGCCCTCGGCCAGGGTCAGCGCGTAGACCCGGCCCTCGTAGTCGCCGATGTAGACGACCCCGCCGGCGATCGCCGCCGTGCTCTCGATCTCGCTCTCCGTGTCGAACGCCCACAGCAGCTTCGGATTCTCGGGCAGTGTCGTGCCGGCGACGCCGGTGCCGAGCAGGTTGCCCCTGAACACCGGCCACGCATCGGCCGACGGCCGGAACAGCGACGCCGCCGAGGCCGACTCCTGGTCTTCACCGAGGCCGGCCGCCCCTTCGGACGCGAACAGGAAGGGCGAGGCGAGCAGAAACGACAGGCTGAGCAGAAGTCTCACGGCGCTTGTTTCCGGAGGGGCGAGGGCCTCAGAACGCCGCCCGGTAGAGCGCGAGCATATCGGAGGCGGAAGCCGACCGCGGGTTGAACTGCGCCGTCCACTGCTCGGCCGCCTGGGTCGACAGAAGGTCGAGGTCCGCCTCCAGAACCCCCAGATCGCGCAGCCTGCCGGCAACGCGTGCGCTGGCGCGGAGGTCGGTCCACAGCTTCGCGAGCCGCTCGCTGGCGAGGCCGTTGCCCCTGGCGTCCCCGAAGGCCAACTGGGCCAGTCCTCCGTACTCGGAACCCTCACCGTTGAACCGCAGGACGTGATCCAGCATCACCGCCACGGCCACGCCGTGGGTGATGTCGTAGCGCGCGGTCAGGGGGTTGGCGAGACCATGGGCGGCGCCCAGCATCGACGCCTCGATCGCGGCGCCGGCAAGGTGGGCTCCCAGCAGCATCTCACCCCAAAGCTCCACCAACTCCGCTTCGCGCCTCCCTCGCCCAGCGTTCCCATCCGTCGCCGCCTGCGCATGGACCACCGCATCGAAACCCCGCAGGAGGCGGGCAAAGCCCTCCGAGGCGAACATCCGCGAGTACGGGTTGGCCGCCGTACAGACGAAGCTCTCCAGGGCGTGCGACAGGGCGTCCAGGCCGGTTGCCGCCATCACCTCGGAGGGCGCCGTGCGGACCAGCTCCGGATCCAGCAGGGTAGCCACGAAGCGCGCCTTCGGATCGCCGCAGGCCATCTTGCGGTGGTCGTCCTCCCGCGAGATGACGGCGAAGGACTGCGCTTCGCTGCCGGTGCCCGCCGTGCAGGGCACGCCGACCGAAGGAAGCATCGGCTTCCCTGCCTTGCCGAAGCCCCAGTAGTCCTCCATCCGGCCGCCGTTGGTGAACACGAAGTTCGCACCCTTGGCGCAGTCCATCGCCGAGCCGCCACCGAGGCCGATCAGGAAGTCCGCTTCGTGGGCCCGCGCCGCCGCCGCCGCGGCCGCCACATTCCGCTCGCCGGGGTTCTCCTCGACCCCGTAGAAGACCGAGACCTCGAGATCGTCGCCGCCCAGCGCGACCGCCGCCCGGTCGACATGGCCGGCGGCGGCTACGCCCGGATCGGAGACGACCAGCACCCGGCGGCCGCCGAACTCGTGCACGACCTCACCCAGGAGGTCGATGACGCCGGCGCCGTACAGCACCCGTCCTGGAGCGGTGTCGATGCTCCACGAATCCGCCGCTTCGAGCGGTCGCTGGCCTCGTTTGATTCCCACCGCTCTGGGGAGCGCGTGACTCCCTAGTCGGATCCGATCGCGAAGACGTCGGAACGCGTCGCCACGTAGATTCTCCCGTCCTCCGCGACCGGCGTCGTGTACACGGCCGAGCCCATGTTGTGCTCGGCGATCACCTTTTCCTCGCGGCCGGCCTCGAGGACGACGATGTCGCCGTCCTCGTCGCCGAGGTAGACCTTGCCGTCGGCCACGAAGGCCGAACCCCAGACCGCGGCGAAGGTGTCGTGGGTCCAGAGATGCTCTCCGGTCTCGACGTCCAGCACGTAGAGGAAGCCGCTCAGATCCGGGATGTAGAGCAGGCCGTCGGAGATCGCCGCGGTCGAAATCGTCCGGTTGAAGTCCTCGTTGCCGAAGTGCCAGACGGCGGCGCTGCCGGTCGCGTCTCCTTCGACGTTGGCGTCCATGGCGTAGAAGTGGCCGGGGCCTTCTCCGTGCTCGGGATCCTGACCGACTCCGAGGTAGAAGCGGTTGTTGTAGAAGACCGGCGTCGAGATGATGTTGTTTCGGGTGCCGGCGCCGCCGAGTTCCCAGATCGAGTCCTTGGGGTTCAGATCGAACTTCCAGAGCAGGTTGCCGGTCGCCGGCTCGTAGGTGTAGAGCCAGCCGTCGCCGCCCGGGAAGGCGATCTGCGGCTGGCCGTCGACCACGCCGTAGCCCGGGTTCGACCAGGAGCCGTGAAGAACCGCGTCGCTGCTGTCGAGGCTTTCCCAGACCAGCTCGCCCGTGTTCTTGTTCAGCGCGATGAAGGCCGGCGAAGCCGGCGAAGGCAGGTTGATGTGCCCCTCGTCGACCCCGGCGCCGGTGACGGTGAAGAGGAGGTCGCCGATGACCAGCGGCGAACCGGCGGCGAGGTTGTGCGGGAACACGTCGAGCTCGGCGATCATGTCGTACTCCCACACGATGTCCGCGTCGAGTTCCTGCCTGTACTGCTCGTCCGTCATGCCGTCGTTCACGCCGTCCCGGAAGCCGTCCACGTCGACGGCCACGACCGTCGCGCGATTGGACACGTAGTAGACCCGTTCGTCCTCCACGTACGGCGTCGAACAGATGCCCTGTAGCGGCCAGTCGTTGACCCGCCCGGCCCCCAGCTTGTCGTGGGTGGCCTGCCACAGAAGATCGCCCGTCTCCTTGTCGAGCGCGATGAGAACTCCCTTGTCGCCCTCGATCCCGGGCCGGCGAAGCCCCTCGTTGTTCGTGCCGGCGTACACCCGCCCGCCGTGGATCACCGGGCCGGCATACGTCTGCGAGCCGACCTTGGCGCGCCAGACGATGTTCTCGCCGGATCGGACGTCCCATTCCGTGGGGAGGTTGGCGGCATCGGACACCATGTTCCGGGCCGGCGTGTTGCCGAACATCGCCGGCGGCTCGTTCGCCGCTGCGACGGCGGCGGCCGCGATCAGCGTAACCAGGGCGAGTCGGAGGGACAGGGAGATTCGGGTCTTCATGAGCTTGGTCCGTGGCTGTCAGGGGGGTCCGTCGCTGTCAGGCGTCCGCGCCGCCGCCCGATGCCCGGGCAACCAGCGCGTACAGTGTTTCGCTGGTCGCCAGGTAGACGACCGAGCCATCCGTGGACGGCGAAGTGTACACCGGCCGCGGCATCGCGATTTCGGCCAGAACCTCCAGCGTTGGGCCATGCTCCAGCACAGCTACATCACCCTCCGTGTCGGCAGCGTAGACCTTGCCGTCGGCGACCAGGGGTGAACTCCAGAAGGGTGCCAGCGCGTCGTAGACCCAGAGCTTCTCGCCGCTCTCCGCGTCGAGCGCGAACAGGAAGCCGTTCAGATCCGCCGCGTAGACGATGCCGCCGTCCACCGCCACGGTGGCGATCGCTCGGCCGAAGTCCGGATCCTCGAACCGCCACCGCGCCCCGCTCGCCGTCACGTCACCACCGTCTCCGGCGTCGACGGCCCACAGGATGCCGGCCCTGAGCGACGCCTCCGGGTCCCGTCCGGCCGCGATGTAGACGGTGTCTTCGAGGAAAACCGGCGTGGCCACGAAGACATGCCGCGACCCGACTTGCTCCAGTTCGCCGGCGGCAAGCGCCGAATTGCCGTCGAAACGCCAGAGCGCCCGTCCCGTCGCCGGCTCGAAGGCGTAGAGCCAGCCGTCGCCGGCCGGGAAAACGACCTGCGCCCCGCCGCCGGCACGTCCGTGCGACGGGCTCCCCCACTGGCCGTCGATCAGCCCGGCGCCGGGGCTGCCGTCGCGCCACACCGGCCTGCCCGTCGCCCGCTCGAAGGCCGCGAAGCTGGGCGCCTCCGGCGCTGGCACCCGCCCGTCGTCGGTGACTCCGTTGCTGGTCGACACGAAGACGAGATCACCCGCGACCAGCGGCGTCGAAGCCGCCATGTGCTTCGGGAACACCCCCCACTCGCCGACCATGTCGAACGACCAGTCGACGACGCCGTCGACGTCTGCAACGACGAGCTCGCCCCGGTTCGAGACGTAGTAGAGCCGTTGGCCATCGAACGAGGGCGTCGAGCAGACCCCCTGCAGCGGCCAGTCGTTCGCGTCCCCTGCGTCCAGCTTCGCGTGGGTGATCTGCCAGCGGAAGCTGCCGTTACGGCGGTCGAAGGCCATGACCACGCCGCGGTCGCCGGTCACGGCCGGATCGCGGGGTCGCTCGTTGTTCGTGCCGACGACGATCAAGTCACCGGCGATCGTCGGGCCGCCGTAGGTCACCGTACCGAGTTCGGCGGACCACAGCACTCCCTCACCCGAGGCGACATCCCAGGTCGCGGGCAGGTTCTCCGCCGTCGCTACCCGGTTGCGCCCCGGATTCGGATCGTCGGCCCGAAGCGGACCGCTCCACAACAGGGCGAGGACGGGGGCGGCGACGAAAGCCCTCATGGACCCTTGGCTCCCCTGACCGCGCTCAGGCCCCCCGCAACCGCGGCTCGATGATGCCCAGCTCGATCGATGTCTCCACGACCGCGCGGATCGTGTCCTCGACCGGTCGGAGGGTGGCGCCCAGCACCGACTCCGCCTTGCGGCTGTGGTTGATCGCCGCGGGTGGCGGCGGACCGCCGTCTTCCGGAACCGGGGCCTCGCCGACCACGAAGGACGGGAAGGCCTCGCGGATGATGTCGGCCACTTCCGTACCGAACCGCAGCGCCGAACGGCCGCCGCTGCCGTGCAGGATGTAGCGGCTGCCGCCGTTCGTGGCCCGATGGTCGACATCGGACTCGGCCGCGAGCCGCTCCGCCTTCACCAGGTCCCGCACGTCGATGATGTTGTAGTACATGTCGTACGGCGTCGGCCACGAGGGCTCCAGTCCCGCGGCGAGCCGCCCGATCTGCTCGATCCACTGGCCGACCTGGGCCTTGAACAGGATGGGGCCGCAGATCATCGCCGGGTTCATCGTGACCACGTCCCAGCGGTCGCCGCTTTCGTCCGCGGCCTGGTTCAGCAGGTGCTCCGTGTCCACCTTGCTGCGGGCATAGGCCATCCGCGGGTGGTTCCAGATCTCCTCCGGGAAGTTGCCGGAAGCCCAGTCCGTCTCCGTCCACGCGTAGCCCGGAGGCATCGCCGGCGCCCCCAGACCCGCGACGGCCGCCAGGGAACTCGTGTACAGGACGCGTTTCACGCTGCCGCTCCTGCCCACCGCGTCGATCACGTTCCGCGTCCCGGCCATGCCGCCCTCGTAGACGTCCGTCGAGACGTTGCCGGAGCCGAGAGGCTGGGACTTGCCGTCGGCCGAGTTGCCGAGCACCGCGGCGACGTGGAACACGCCCGAGCATCCCGCGAACGCCGCGTCGTAGGAACCGGGCACGAAGAGGTCGCAACCGTCGACGATCTCCACGTTCGGCAGCCGGTTCAGGTACTCCACGCAGTCCTGACCGCGCCAGGAGGAGGCGTCCCGGATGCAGGCGCGGACCCGGTAGCCATGAATCACCAGCTCGCGAACCATGTGGCCCCCGGTGAAGCCGGAACAGCCGGTGACGGCAACCGGCCCGTCGTTCGGAGAGATCGCGGTCATCGTGATGGCTCCTCGTTGGACCCCTGGCAGCGGAAGCCAGGGCTTCCCTGCTACTCCTGCGGGGGTGTGTGGACCAGCATCCAGTTGATGCCGTAGCGGTCGGTGCACATGCCGAAGTAGGCGCCCCAGAACTGATCCTCCATCGGCAGCGTCACCGCACCGCCCTCCGACAGCTTCCCCTGCAGCTCGTCGGCACGTTCACGGCTCTCGGCCTCGACCGAGATCGAGAAGTTGTTGCCGACCGCGAGCGGCGGGCCGAACGTCGTGCTGTCGCTGCCCATCAGCACGCTGTCGCCCACCGGCAAGGCAACGTGCATGATCTGGTCCTCCTGGCCCTCGGCGAGCGGCAACCCCTCCGGGCCCTCGCCGAACGTGTTGTAGTCGGAAAACTCTCCGCCGAAGACGGACCGGTAGAAGTCGAACGCCTCGCGGCAGTTGCCGCCGAAGGTCAGGTAGGTGCTGAGTGCCATGGATGTTCTCCTTGGGTCAGGCCGGCGCGGGTATGACGCACACCCGTCCGGCCGAGGGGCGGCGGCGAGCTTACGTCAAGGGCGGGAAGACCCGACAAGGTGAGAGGACCTAACCCGGCGCCAGCGCGCGGATCGTCTCCCGCAGATCGTCCCCGGGATGCATGATCTGGATCGCCGGCGTGTGGACTCCCGCCTCGATGTACTCCTGGATCCGTTCACGGCACTTGCCGGGCGAGCCGATGATCAGGATGTCACGCAGCGCCTCTTCGGGGATGACCTCGAGCGCCTTCTTGCGGTCGCCGGCGGCCCAGGCGTCCCACATGGGGCCCAGGACGTCCCGGCGGCCGAGCCAGTCGTGGAAGGCGGCGTAGACGGGGACGTTCAGGTAGGCGGCCATCGAGCGCTTGCCGACGAAGTCGACCACGTCCTTGTCCTCGGTGGCGATGACGAAGATGCGGGCCGCGATCTCCTTGCCGGGGCCGCCCTCGTGGACGTAGGGGACGACCGTCTTCACGTCGCCGGGAGACAGCCAGTTCAGGATCGCGCCGTCGCCTTCGCGGCCGGCCATCCGCAGCATGCCCTGGCGGAGCGCCGCCACCAGGATCGGTGGACTCTCCTTGAGCGGCCGGCCCATGCGGAATCCGCGCACGTTGAACGTCTCGAACTCCTCGTCGATCCGGTCGCCGGTCAGCGCCTTCTTGAGGAAGCGCACCATGTCCCGGGTCTTGTAGTACGGCCGCTCGAACGGGATGTCGTTCCACTGTTCGACGATTACGTTGGACGAGGTGCCGACGCCCATGACGAAACGGCCGGGAGCCGCCTCCGCCATCGCGCCGACCGTCATCGCCATCAGCGCCGGCCCACGCGTGTAGGCGGGGATGATCGCGATCCCGAGCCGCGCGGTGGGCGCCCAGATAGAGGCCTGGACGAGAGGCGTGAACCCGTCGCTGCCGTTCGACTCGGAGGACCAGAAGTCCGTGTAGCCGAGGTCGACCATCTCCTTGATCAGGTCCTCCTGCTCGGCCAGCGGGAGGCCGAACGGGATCGTCATTCCGTATCGCTGCATGGTTGGAGGCTCCCATGGCGCGTCCCTGGGGCCGCGTCCGGCTGAATCCGCGGGTCTGAAGCGACCGGATTGTACGGCAGGTCGAAGCCGCCGCGTCTCCTATACTGCCGGCCCGACTCTGAGCCAACCCGCACCTGGAGATACCGACCATGGGACCACTCGACGGCTACCGCATTCTCGAGATCGCCGGCATCGGACCGGGCCCGTTCTGTGCGATGGTGCTGTCCGACCTCGGCGCCGAGGTCGTCCGCATCGACCGCAAGGCCTATGCGGGGCGGGGCTCGAAGTTCGACGTTCTGAACCGCGGCCGCCGTTCCCTCGCGATGGATCTCAAGCGGCCCGAGGCAGTCGAGGCCGTTCTCGACATGGTGGAGACAGCCGACGGCCTGATCGAGGGCTTTCGCCCCGGGGTCATGGAGCGGCTCGGACTCGGCCCCGACGTGTGCCTCGAACGGAATCCGAGGCTCGTCTTCGGCCGCATGACCGGCTGGGGCCAGCACGGCACGATCGCCCATGCCGCCGGCCACGACATCAACTACATCGCCCTGTCGGGCGTGCTGCACTCGATCGGCAACAACGGCGGCAGGCCGGTACCCCCGCTCAACCTGGTGGGCGACTTCGGCGGCGGCGGCATGCTGCTCGCCCTGGGCGTGGTGGCCGGCCTTCTGGAAGCGCAGAAGTCCGGCAAGGGCCAGGTCGTCGACGCCGCGATGACCGACGGTTCGGCGCTGCTGCTGGCCGCCGTCGTCGGCATGCACAGCGCCGGCGTGTGGAAGGACGACCGCGGCTCGAACATGCTGGACAGCGGCTCCCACTTCTACGACACGTACGAGTGCGCCGACGGCGAGTACGTCTCCGTCGGCTCGATCGAGCCGCAGTTCTACGCCCTGCTGCTCGAGAAGACCGGGCTCGACGGCCGTGAATGGGAAGGCCATCTGACAGACCGGGACCGCTGGCCGGAACTCAAGAGCAAGCTGGCCGAGGTGTTCCGCACCAGGACCCGGGACGAGTGGTGCGAGATCATGGAGGGCAGCGACGTCTGCTTCGCCCCGGTGCTCCGCATCGGCGAGGCGATCGAGCATCCGCACAACCGCTCCCGGCAGACCTTCGTCGAAGTGGACGGCGTGCCGCAGCCCGCGCCCGCCCCGCGCTTCAGCCGGACACCGGTTGCGGTCCAGGGTCCGCCGCCGAAGGCCGGCGAGCACAGCGACGCGGTGCTGGCGGACTGGGGGTTCGGCGGCGAACGGATCGACGCGATGCGGGCGGCGGGGGCGATCTGAGGCTGGCTCGACGGAAACCATGTCGGCTGGCCGACCTGAGGTCAAAGGAGGAAGGGAACCATGAGAAACGCGCGCGACTCGTTCACTCTGCTCGCCATCGGACTGCTCCTTGTCGGCTGCGGCGGCGGGGCCGACTACGGCGGTGCCGAGCCCGCTAGCGACGCCGGTCCGGCCTCGAACGAGCTCCTTCAGGACTACGTCGACACGCCCGACCCGGCCTACGGCTGGAACCTGGTCAGCAGCGAGCCCGGCGACGGCTACACACTGCACACGATCGAGATGACGAGCCAGACCTGGCTCACCGAGGCGGAGGTCGACCGACCGCTGTGGACCCACTGGCTGATGGTGGTCGAACCCCACGAAGTCACAAGCGACCATGCCTTTCTCTACATCTCGGGCGGCGGCAACGGCGGTGACCCGCCGGATCAGGCCAATCCGTTGACCCTCCAGCCCGCCCTGGTGACCGGCTCGTTCACGGCCGAGCTGCGGATGGTGCCGAACCAGCCGCTCAACTTCGTCGGCGACGACTACGGCGAGCGGGTCGAGGACGAGTTGATCGCCTACGGCTGGGACAAGTTCCTGCGAGGCGAGGATGCGATCTGGCTTGCCCGCCTGCCGATGACGAAGGCCGCCGTGCGGGCAATGGACACGATGACCGCCTTCGCGGCGTCCGGGGACGGCGGCGGGAACGACGTGAACCGCTTCGTTGTCGCCGGCGGCTCCAAGCGCGGCTGGACGACCTGGACCACGGCGATGGTCGACGACCGGGTCGTCGCGATCGCGCCGATCGTGATCGACCTCCTGAACCTCGAAGCCTCCTTCGAGCACCACTGGAAGGCCTACGGCTTCTGGGCGCCGGCCATCGGCGACTACGTGCACGAGGGGATCACGGACTGGTTCGGAACCCCCGAGTACCTGGAGCTCCAGCAAATCGTCGAGCCCTACAACCACCTCGAGAAACTCATGATGCCGAAGTATCTGATCAACGCGACCGGCGACCAGTTCTTCCTGCCGGACTCGGCCCAGTTCTACTTCGACGACCTGCTCGGCGAGAAGCACCTGCGCTACGTACCGAACACCGAGCACTCCCTTGGCGGCAGCGACGCAGCCGTCGGTTTCCTCGCCTTCTACCAGGCCATCCTCGAAGGCGTCGAGCGCCCCGACGTCGACTGGTCGATCGAGACCGACGACGCAGGCGGCGCGGCGATTTCCGCCTGGGTGGCGAACGGCGTCGAGCCCAGCCAGGTTCTCCTGTGGCAGGCCTCGAACCCGGAAACGCGCGATCTCCGGGTCGACACGATCGGCCGGTCGTGGACCAGCAGCGCCGTCGAACCGGGTGAGGACGGCAGGTGGGTCGGCGCCGTCCCTGCGCCGGAACGCGGCTGGACCGGCTTCTACCTTGAGTTCGAGTTCCCCGGCCCCGGCGAGGCGCCGTTCCAGTTCTCCACCGAGATCAAGGTGGTGCCGGAGGACCTGCCGTTCGGCTGGCCTCCGGAGACACCCGGCGAGGACTGATCAGGGCGCCCGGTCCAGATCGAGCCGGATCGCCTCGAGCAGCCGGGGCGCGTAGTTGCGGAAGCGGCGGTCGAGACCTTCGACTTCGCTCGGCAGGCCAGTAAGCCGGTTTCGCCAGTCCCGCGCGTCCGGCCCTCCGAAGACTTCCGGCGGGAGGTAGTCGAGCGCATTGAGCGCCAGCAGGGCGTCGAAGAAGTCGTTCTCCGTGATCGAGGCTGAGGCCAGGAGTAGTTCCACCGCAGGCCCAAGGTCCGTGTCCTCGCCGAAGCGTCCCAGAGCCTCCGCGGCGAAGATCCGCACCGGTGGCGACGGGTCGTCGAGTGCCGCCCGCAGCGCGGCGGCGGCCGAGCGCACCGCCTCCTCGCCGCGAGTCCGCAGCCCGATTGCGGCCCAGGCGCGTACTGCGGAGTCCGGGTCTGCGAGCATGTGGGTCAACCGGTCGATGTCCCCGCTGCCCCACCTCGACCGATCGGTAGCGAGCTCGGCCGCGGGCAGCACCCGCTCGATCTGGTAACCGCCCTGGCCGTAGGTCCAGGGCACGCCACCCATGTCCGCCGCCCGGCGGTGCATCTCGCCTTCAGGCATGAAACTGAGATCGCGAATCGTCATGAGCTGTCGCCGCAATGCCGCGGCCAGCCTTTCCCGCTCGGCTTCGTGTTCGGCTGAGCCGGCAAGGTTGTTCACGAGATCCGGATCGGTCTCCAGGTCGTACAGCTCCTCGCTCGGCTTCTCCCGCCAGAAGGCCGCCTGCGCGTCGTCGAGTTCACCCTCCTGAAACAGCCGCAGCCAGACCCGGGTCGTCGGCGTCTCCATCTGGTAGGAGAGCCGCTGGCCGTAAGGCCGGTCGACCAGGAAGTTCCGGGCGTAGAGATAGCGCTTTTCACGGACGCTCCGCACCAGGTCGTAGCGCTCGTCCATGCGGTCGGCGAAGCCGAACAGGAAGTCCTTCGGCTCCGCCTCGTGGGCGCCCAGGAAGGCCCGGCCCTGGAGGTGCGGCGGCGGCTCGATCCCGGCCAGGCTCAGCATGGTCGGCGCGAAGTCGATGAAGCCGACCAGCCGGTCCGTGCTGCCACCCTCCTCGTAGTCCGCCGGCGCCAGGTGCCGGTACTTCTCCGGCACCGAGACGATGAGCGGCACATGGAGACCGGTCTGAAGCGCCGTGCGTTTGCCGCGCGGCAGGCCGGGGCCGTGATCCGCCCAGTAGAAGACGATCGTGTCGTCCGCGAGACCGGCCGTCTCGAGTTCGGCCAGCCGCTCCCCGACCAGCGCGTCCATCTCGGTCAGCTTGTCGTAGTACTGGGCCCAGTCCTGCCGTACCTCAGGTGTGTCGGGGTGGTAGGCCGGCACGCGAACGGCGGCCGGGTCATGGACCTGGGTGTGCGGTCGTCGCCGGATCTGGCTCTCATGGGTAACGGTGTAGTTGAAGACGGCGAAGAACGGCGCTCCCTCCGGGCGGTTCCGCCAGTGCGCCTCACGCGAGGACTCGTGCCACACGGCACCCTGGCCGCCCGGCTTCTCGAGGTTGTAGTCCTCCTTCGCGTTGTTCGTGACGTAGTAGCCCGCCTCGCGCAGGACCTGCGGGAAGAACCGGAAGCCGTCGGGCAGCCTGGACCGGCTGCGCATGTGCTGGGCGCCGGTGGACGCCGGGTAGACGCCGCTGATGATCGTCGTGCGCGCCGGCGCACAGACCGGAACGGTCGACCAGGCATTGCGGTAGACGAGCCCGCGAGCGGCAAGGCGGTCGAGGTTCGGTGTGGTGGCGTAGTCGTCGCCGTAGGCGCCGAGATGCGGGCCGTTGTCCTCGCTGGAGACCCAGAGGATGTTCGGGGGCGGCAGGTCGGGTGGTTGCGCCAGGACCGGCACCAGCGAACCAAGGAGAAGCAGGGCCAGACCGAGTGTCGGTGCGCCGGCCCTCTGGCCGGCATCCGGCGAAGGGCGCCGGTCGCCTGCGGATCGCTCCGCCAACCCGGGCAAGCTACACGACACGGTCCGCCCTGAATGCTGCGATCTCTTCGCTGCTGTAGCCGAGATCGCCCAGGATCTCGTCCGTGTGCTCACCCAGGGTGGGCGCGCGGTGACGGATCGTGGCCGGAGTTTCCGTCAGGCGTACGGAAGGCTGCGCCACCGGCGCCGGCCGCGGCATGTCCGGATACTCGAGCTCGACGAAGGAACCGACCTCCGCGATGTGCGGGTCGTCCAGCGTCTGCTGCATCGAGTACACCGGCCCGGATGGGATCATCGCCGCGTTCAGGGTCTCCACGGCTTCCCCGGTCGACCGGGAGGCGCACCAGGCAGCCATCCGTTCGCCGATCACGTCGCCGTGGTCGCCCCGCGAGAGATCGTCGGCGAAGCGTGGATCGTTCAGCCAGTCGATCTCTTCGCCCTCGCCTCCGGCGCCGTTGTCCTCGGCCATCAGGTCGACCCAGCGCCTGAACAGCGGTTCGCCGATCACCGAGCACAGGATCCAGCCATCGCCGGTGCGGAAGATGTCCCCCGGACCGGAGGTCTGCGACATGTTGCCGGTCGGCAGCCGGTTGCGCTCGATCACCGCCTGCTCGATCAGGTTGGCGTTGCCCATCATCAACGCCGTCCTGAGCAGTGCGCCCTCGACCATCTGCCCCTTGCCGGTCTGCTGGCGCGCCATCAGAGCGGCCAGCGTGCCGTAGGCGCAGGAGAGCGCGGTCCCGAAGTCGACGAAGGGCGCGGCCGCGCGCCGCGGCCTGTCCGCGTCGCCGGTCATGTAGGCGATGCCGGACATGACCTGGCCGATGCCGTCGAAGCCCACGCGGTCGCTGTAGCGGCCGCCGCGCCCGTAGGCCGACACCGTGGTCAGAATGATGTCCTCCTTCGCCTCGCGCAGGCTGTCCAGGTCGAGCCCCATCGCCTCAAGGGTCTTCGGCGGCAGGTTCGCCACGACGACGTCGGCGGTCGCCACCAGCCGCTTCACGATCTCGCGGCCCGCCGGCTTCGTTGGGTTCAGCGTCAGCGAGCGCTTGTTGCGATTCATCTGCAGGAACATCCCGCCCTCGCCGGTCGGCGCCACCGGAGCGATGAACCGGTCCTCGCTGCCGCGGACCTTCTCCACGCGAATGACCTCGGCCCCCAGATCGCCGAGCAGGGCGGCACAGAACGGTCCGGCGATGTAGCGACCGAAGTCCAGGACACGGACATCGGCGAGCACCTGATGCATGCAAGCTCCCTGGGACGAAAACGCGATTGTCTCAAGCGCGAAAGCCGGGATCGTAGCAAGGCGAATGCTCCTCTATACTCGCCCGCCACCTTCGGACCACAGAGGCACCAGGCCAGGAGAAGCACATGAAGGTTGACGGCGGACTCCCCACCGATCTGCGCGAGGTTCCGGCCCGTATCCGGGAACTCGAAGACGCCGGTTTCGCGGCCGCGATGACCGCCGAAACGGCGCACGATCCGTTCTTCCCGTTGCTCCTTGCCGCGGAGCACAGCGAGCGGATCGAGCTGATGACATCGATCGCGGTCGCCTTCGCCCGCACTCCGATGAACCTGGCGAACGTCGGCCACGACCTGAACGCCTACTCGCAGGGCCGCCTGATTCTTGGCCTCGGCTCCCAGATCCGGCCCCACATCACGAAGCGCTTCAGCATGCCCTGGTCGCACCCCGCCCGACGCATGCGTGAGTTCATTCTGGCGATGCGCGCGATCTGGTCGAACTGGTATGAGGGCGAGCGGCTTCGCTTCCAGGGTGAGTTCTACTCGCACACCCTGATGACGCCCATGTTCACGCCGACGAACACGGACCACGGCTCGCCGAGGGTCTTCCTGGCCGCTGTTGGACCGCTGATGACCGAGGTCGCCGGCGAGGTCGCGGACGGGCTGATCGTCCACCCGTTCACGACCCGGTCCTACATGCGCGATACCACCCTTCCGGCCATCGAGCGCGGTCTGGCCGCCGCCGGCCGCGACCGCTCGGACTTCGAGATCGCCTACCCCGGCTTCATCGTTTCCGGGCAGGACGAGAAGACGTTCGAGGAAACAAAGCGGGCGGTCAAGAAACAGATCTCCTTCTACGGCTCGACGCCCGCCTACCGGCCGGTGCTCGAATCCGAGGGCTGGGGCGACCTGCAACTCGAGCTGAACCGCATGTCCAAACAGGGCCAGTGGGACGAGATGGGCCTTCTCATCACCGACGAAATGCTCGACGCGTTCGCCGTCGTCGGCGAGCCGGGCGACCTCGCCCGAGGCGTCCTCGACCGCTACGGCGAGGTCGTCGACCGCATGAGCCCCAACCTCCGCTTCCTCGACGAGGCAACGCAGCGGGACGTGATCGCCTCCCTGTCCGCGAACTGAGCCCGCCCCCCTATAGGAGTTCCCCTTGAGATGAAGGAACTGATCTTCCACCGGCTGTTCGTTCCGGCCATGAGCTATCTGGCGAACAAGGAGTCGATCATCGACGGCGCCTACAGCGCCACCTTTGGCGAGCATGCCGACCGCACGATGCGCCTGTGCACGGCGTTGAGCGACGAGTTGGGTGTCCGCCGCAGCGATCGCTTCGCGGTCATGGCGCTCACCTGCCACGAGTACGTCGAGCTGTACCACGCCGCCTACCTCGGCGCAGGTGTGATCAATCCCCTGAACCTGCGCCTGGCCGGCAAGGAGCTCGACTACATCGTGCGCGATTCGGGCACGGAAGTCGCCTTCGTCGACAAGACCTTCGCGCCGCTGTTCGCCCAGGCGATGGCGCTCGCCGGGGACGACTGCACGGTCCGGCGCACGGTGCTGATCGGCGGGCCCGACGACGACACGAACGCTCCCTACGACCTGCGTTACGAGGACCTGATCGCCGGCAGCGACCCGGTGCTTCCGGACGAGCCCGAGGAAACCGACGCGGTCGTCCTCATGTACACCGGCGGTACTACGGGGCTGCCGAAGGGCGTCCTCTGCAACCAGCGCGCCGAGATCCTGAACACCTATCACGGGATCATGCGTTTCCCGCAGCTCTCGGACGGCGTTGCCCTGCTGCAGACGCCGATCTTCCACGCGGCGTCCATGGTCGGGGTCATCGCGACCCAGACCTTCGGTGGCAAGTTCGTCCTGATGCCGATGTTCGACCCCGGCGCGGCGATCGCGCTGATTGAGAAATACCAGGTGACGACGACCACCATGGTGCCGACCATGATCCACATGATGATGAGCCACCCGGACTTCACGCCGGAGAAGCTCGCCTCGCTGCGCAACCTGGGTTATGGCGCGTCGCCGATGCCTGCGGCCCTGCTCGACCGGCTGCTCACCCTCTTCCCCGAGATGGAGATCGGCCAGGGCTACGGCATGACCGAGAGTTCGTCGTTGCTTACCGTTCTCGACGCTGAGGACCACAAGGTCGGCGGCGACCGCCTGCGCTCGGTCGGACGGGCCGTGCCCGGCGTCGTGCTGTCGATCCAGGACGAGGACGGCAACATCCTGCCCTCGGGCGAAGTCGGCGAGGTCTGCGCCAAGGGCGGCAACTACATGACCGAGTACTGGAACAAGCCGGAGGCCACGGAGGAAGCGTTCCAGGGCGGCTGGTATCACACCGGCGACGCCGGCTATCTGGACGAAGAGGGCTACCTGTTCCTGGTCGACCGGGTAAAGGACATGATCGTCTCGGGCGGCGAGAACGTCTACTCGGCCGAGGTCGAGAGCGCGATCTCGACTCACCCGGTCGTCGGCCAGGTGGCCGTGATCGGCATCCCCCACGAGGTCTGGGGCGAGCAGGTCCACGCGATCGTCGTGCCGAAGGAGGGCGCCGACGTCGACGAGGGGACCGAAGCCTCGATCATCAGCCACGCCCGTGAGTCGATCGCCGGCTACAAGGTGCCCAAGTCCGTCGAGTTCCGGGTCGAGCCGCTGCCGCTCTCCGGCGCGATGAAGGTCCTGAAACGCGAGCTGCGCTCCCCCTACTGGGAAGGCAAGGAGCGTGGCATCAACTGAGCCGCCCTACTTCACCCCGGCACACAGCCACTTGATCGGCTTGAACAGCGCCAGGAACACGGCGCCGCCGACAGCAACGATCAACGCCACCGTCCGGAACAACTCGGCCGGCGGCAGCGCCTCGATGTAGCCGGCCACCCGGCCCGCGATCAGGTTGCCGAGGGCGGCGCCCATGAACCAGGTGCCCATCATCTGGGACACCAGGCGGTCCGGCGCCAGCTTGGTCATACTCGAGAGTCCCACCGGACTCAGGCAGAGCTCGCCGACCGTGTGGAAGAAGTAGGTCACGACCAGCCAGGCCATCGCCGCCTGCTCGCCGCCCGCTTCGGCCATCGACGCGCCCCAGGAGAGCACGCCGAAGCCGACGCCGAGCAGCACCAGGCCAAGGCCGAACTTGACCGGGATCGACGGGTTCCGGTCCCCGAGCTTGACCCAGATAGCGCCCATGACCGGCGCCAGGACGATGATGAAGAAGGGGTTCACGGACTGCAGCGAGCCGATGGGAACCTCCATGAGGCCCCAAAGGTCCCGGTTCACGTAGTCCCGCGTGAACAGGTTCAGGGACGAGCCGGCCTGTTCGAAGCCCGACCAGAACAGGGCCGCGCCGACGAACAGCACCGCGCATGCGCCGACTCTTCGCCTCTCCGTGGCGTCGTTGCAGACGAAGCCGATCACGTAGGCGAAGTAGACAGCCGCCAGCACGACGACGATGAGGCCGGTCGCGTCGGCGAAACCGACCAGCGTGATCGGCGCGATTTCGCTGGCTCCGAGCCACCACAGGATGCCCGCCAGCACGACGATGCAGGCGGTACCCGCGATCAGGCTGCGCTTGGCGTTCGCGAGCTGAACGGGGTCGGCAGCGGGTCCGCGTGGATCACCGGCGCCTTCCAGGTGCTTCTGTCCGCGGACGTACGCGACAATCGCGGCGGTCATGCCGACGCCGGCGGCACCGAAACCCAGGTGCCAGTCGATGTTCTCGCCCAGGTAGGAGCAGACGAGCGGCCCGGCGAGGGCCCCGATGTTGATCCCCGAGTAGAAGATCGAGAAGCCGGCATCGCGCCGGGCTGCGGAGTCCTTGACGTAGAGGTCGCCGACCACCGCCGAGACGTTCGGCTTGAGCAGCCCGGTGCCGACCACGACCAGGAACAGGCCGAGGAAGAACGTGACGAGGCTCGGCACGGCGAGGGCGTAGTGCCCGAGCGCGATGATGACCCCGCCCCAGAGCACCGCCTTCTTCTGGCCCAGGATGCGGTCGGCGACCCAGCCGCCCGGCAACGCCAGGGCGTACACCCCGAAGGTGTAGAGCCCGTAGATCGCCGAACTCCTCTCGGTGCCCAGGTCGAGCCCGCCGGTGGCGACGTCGGTCATGTACAGGAGCAGCAGGGCCCGCATGCCGTAGTAGCTGAAGCGCTCCCAGAGCTCCGTGAAGAACAGCGTCGAGAGTCCCCGCGGGTGACCGAACCACTGTGCCGTCGATGTCGTCATGACCGGGATTGTGTCACTTGGGACTCGGTTTCTCCGCCGCCACGATCCGCAGGAGCGCGCTGCCATAGCGCTTGACCGTCGTCGGACCGATGCCCGGGATCGAGAGCAACTGGCTCCGGTCAGCCGGTCGCGCGGCGGCGACGGCCACCATCGTGCGGTTGTGCAGCACGGTGTACGCCGGTAGCCGCTTCTCGCGCGCGACCTTCCCCCGCCACTCGCGCAGCGCCTCGACGAGCGCCGGGTCCGCATCGGCTTCCGTGATCTCGACCGGAGCGACCGCCCCGCCGCGCCGTCGCCGAGCCGGCGGCTCGTCGGGCGGGTCGTCCGGCAGCAGAACCTGCTCCGCCAGGTCGACGCCACGCCGCCTTCCGCTCGGCGTCAGGCCGGCCCGCTGATAACGGATCGTCTCGCCGTCCTTCTGGAACGAGTCTTCCTCGACGAACAGGATCCGCGACTGGGCCAGAGCGCCCAGCAGGTCTTCGAAGCCTCCGCGGTCGTACGACCCGTGGACGGCCCTGAAGTCCCGGAACAGGCGGCCCGTGCCCACGCCGTCGCGACGCCGGAGCAGCGACACGACCGTGCCCATCGCCTGAACCTCCTCCGCGAGCGGCGTCCGGAAACGTCGCACGAGGCACGACGAAGGCGCACAGACGTCGCAGGCGCCGCAGCGCCTCCCACTGTCCGCGCGGTCGCCGAAGTGCCGCACCAGACGCAGCATGCGGCAGCCCCGGTGGTCGGCGAAGCGGGTCATCTCATCGATCTGGTCGAGCCGGTGCCGGCGCTGGACCCGGTAGGTCCGGTGCCATGAGCCTTCACCCCGTCGCACGCGGTAGCCGCCGCCGATCACCGCGCCGCCGTGGATGCGCAGTTGATCCAGCGCTGCCTCGAAGAGATCCTCGTTGAAACGGAGGCGGCGCTGCAGCTCGCCCTGTTCCGTCGGCTCCTCCGAAAGAGCGCCGTACAGGTCCCTGAGAACGCCGACCTCCGGATACGAGAGCCCGTGCAGGAACTCCTGGGTTCGGCGGTCGGCCCAGGAGTAGAGGAGCAGGGCTCGCGCCGACTCGCCGTCGCGGCCAGCGCGACCGATCTCCTGGTAGTAGCCCTCCACCGACGCCGGCATCGCCGTGTGGACGACCGTCCGGATATCCGGCTTGTCGATTCCCATGCCGAAGGCCGTCGTGGCGACGATCGCATCCAGTTCGCCTTCGAGAAACGCTGCCTGAGTCCGGTCGCGTTCGGCTGCCGGCAACCCGGCGTGGTACGCGCCACACGGGAAGTCCTCGTTCAGCCGGGCCGACAGGGATTCCGTTTCCTTTCGGGTCGGGGCGTAGACGATCGCGGGTCGCCGTTCCTCTTCGCCCAACACCTCGGCCACGAGCGCGGCACGCGCCGAGGGTGGTCTCTGAATCACCTCCACCGCCAGGTTCTCGCGCCGGAAACCGTAGATGTAGCGCTGGTCGCCTTCCAGGTTGAGTTGAGCGCCTATGTCGTCCTGAATGCGGGGCGTCGCGGTCGCGGTCAACGCCAGCACCGGCGCCGGCCGCAGACGTGGCAGGCGCCGGCCCAGCAGGCGATAGTCGGGACGAAAGTCGTGGCCCCACTGCGAGATGCAGTGGGCCTCGTCGACCGCGATCAGTGCCGGCCGGCAGCGTTCGAGGAACTCGATGAAGCCGGGCACGCCGAGTCGCTCGGGGGCGATGAACAGGAAGTCCAGCTCCCCGTCACGGTAGAGCCTGCAGGCCTGCCGCGACTCGCTGCGGGGCCGCCCCGAGTGGATCCGTTCGGCGCGAAGGCCCAACTCGCGGAGCTTCGCCGTCTGATCCTCCATCAGGGCGATCAGCGGCGAAAAGACAAGCGTCGGACCGCCCCGCAACAGGCCCGGAAGCTGGTAGCAGAGCGACTTGCCGGCGCCGGTCGGCATGACGACCAGGCCGTCGACGCCCTCCGCGGTGCGGCGGCACACTTCTTCCTGGTGCGGACGGAAGGCGGAGTGGCCGAAGACGCTCCGCAGGCGCTGTTTCAGATCGAGAGCCGTTGCCACGAGGTCCGGAATCCTCCTAGGATCAGCCTCCTTCGTCCGACAACGACTCCCCTCCAGGAGGCCTCTGCCAATGGCCCGACCCTACCGAATCTTCGGCGGAGAACTCTCTCCGTACTCCATCAAGGTCCGCTCCTACTTCCGGTACAAGGGAATCCCCCACGAGTGGATCCCCCGGAGTCCGGCCAACCAGGACGAATTCCGGCGCTACGCCAGGCTGCCCCTGGTACCCCTCGTCGTCACGCCCGACGACCGCGGCATGCAGGACTCGACGCCGATCATCGAGGCGATGGAGGCCGAGTTCCCCGAGCCCTCGATCCACCCGCCGGATCCGACCGCGGCCTTCGTCTCCGTGCTGCTCGAGGAGTTCGGCGACGAGTGGGGCAACAAGTGGATGTTCCACTACCGCTGGGCGCGGCCCGCGGACCAGGAGTCAGGCGCCCGCCGCATCGCCCAGGGCATGAACCCCGGCGCCGACGAAGAGACCCTCACGGCGATGACCGCCCAGGTCCGGGAGCGGATGGTTCCCCGCGTCTGGTTCGTCGGCTCGAACGAGCAGACCGCGCCGCAGATCGAGCAGTCGTTTCTCGACACGGTCGACCTGATCGAGGCCCACCTCGACGGCCGCGACTATCTGTTCGGGGGCCGTCCGGCGTTCGGCGACTTCGGCGTGGGCTTCCAGATGCACCAGGCCTGGACGGATCCGACACCTGGCCGGCTGCTCGAAGAGCGGGCGCCCCGCACTGTCGCCTGGGTCAAGCGTCTGGTCGATCCGACGGCGAACGGCGAGTTCGACGACTGGGCCTCTCTGGCGCCGACCCTGACGCCACTGCTCGAACGGCAAGTCGGCGCGATCTTCCTGCCCTGGAGCGTCGCCAACGCCACCGCCATCGCCGGTGCCCGGGACGAGTTCTCGGTCGGCCTCGGCAGCGGCGAGTGGACCCAGAAGCCGCAGAAGTACCACGCCAGGTCGCTGGCGGCACTCCGCGGCAAGTACGGTGAGCTCCCGGAGCGCGAAGAGATCGACGCGGTGCTGGAATCGACCGGCTGCCTGCGGTGGCTCGCGGCCTGACCTACTCCCGGCGCCGCCAGAACCTCTCCATCTCCCTCCTGGGTCCGTCCGTGCCGTAGGCGGCCCGGAACGCCGAGACACCGGCCTCCACGGCCTGATCCAGGGGCAGGTTGAGCCAGCGGCCGATCAGGCGCTTCTGCAGCGACAGCGCCTCCGGGCTCAGGCGCAGCAGCCGCTCGACCTTCGCGTTCACTGCCGCCTCCAGTTCCGAGGCCGGCACGACCTCGCCGACCAGCCCGATCCGCGCCGCCTCGGTCGCGTCGATCGGATCGCCAAGGAACAGCAGTTCCCGCGCGCGAACCAGACCCACAACGCCCGGCAGCAGGGCCGCCTCGATGACCGAGGGCAGGCCGACATGGGGTTCCGGCATCCCGAAGATCGCGTCGTCGGCGGCCACCGACAGATCGCACGAGACGAGGAGTTCGAGGCCCGCGCCCAGGGCTGCTCCGCAGACCCCGGCAACGACCGGCGCCGGGTGCTCGCGGATCGCCAGGAACGCACGGTGGAGGCCGCGGATGAAGCGCTCCGCGTCGACCGCGTCGAGATCCTCCATCTCGCGGATGTCGGCGCCGCCGCAGAAGACGCCGTCGCCGGCGAGGACCACGACGCGTGGGCTCGCCTCTGCCGACTTGATGACCGCTTCCCGCAGCGCCGCGGTGGTTACGGAGTCGAGCGCGTTCGCCTTCCTCCGCCGCGTCAATGTGATTCGAGCGACCTGGCCGTCGGATTCGAGCCGAACGTTGGACATCGGTCGGGCATCGTACTCGGTTCGGCCGGATAGGCTCCCGCGCCATGTCGACGGCCGCCCTCCCGTTGCGTCTGGCAGCCGGGCTTCTCTTACTGTGTGCGGCGTCCGGGATGGCTCAGGAGGGCAGGCCGGCGCCGGTCGACGAGCACGAACACGCCGAGGCGGACGAAGCCGACCACGACCACGAGCACCACAGCCACGAGTTCGAGACCTTCAGCCACACGGTCACGGTCACCGGTTCCTGGATTCCCGGCACCCCCGAGGACGCGGCGCAGCCGGTCTCCGTCCTTTCGCGCGACGACCTCGAGGCCGAGGGATCTCCCGGCGTGTTCGACCTCATCCGCAATCTCCCGTTCAGTTTCGGCGCCGACCTCGGCTCCGAACAGTTCGGCGTGCGCGCCGGCGCGGATCGCTCGAGCCTGAACCTGCGCGGCCTTGGCGCGAGCCGCTCCCTGGTTCTGCTGAACGGGGATCGCCTGACCTGGTCGCCGGGAGCGATCCCGGACCAGGCGCAGCTCATGGTCGACACGAACGCCCTGCCGATGGTCGCCGTCGAGCGGGTCGAGATCCTGCGCGACGGCGGCGCGGCGACCTACGGTTCGGACGCGATCGCTGGCGTGATGAACGTGATCACACGCAGCCACTTCGACGGCTTCTCGTTCGAAGGCAAGCACAGCGTGATCGACGGTTCGAACGGCGACGGCGAGATCGGGCTGATCGGCGGCCGGCCTTTCGCCGGCGGCCGGGGCCATGCGGTCAGTTCGCTCGGTCTATCCCGTCGCGGCCCGATCCGCTTCCTCGACCGGCACTGGGCGCTTGCGCCCTACGCCGACAACCCGCGCGGCGGCTGGTCGGGGACCGGCCGACCGGCGACGTTCTATCCGCTTTCGGGCGAGCCCGGGATCCGCGACCCGAACTGCGAGCGTGTCGGCGGCGCGAGCAGCAGCCCCGACAGTCCGCTTTGCCGCTACCAGTACACCGCCTTCGACAACCTGGTGCAGGACACGCGCCGCGGGCAGTGGTTCACCGAAGCCTCCTGGGACACCGAGGGCGGCTGGCACCTGGGCGCCGAGGTCCTGGTCGCCCGCAGCGAGGTGCCGTCGTGGTTCACCTCGCCTTCCTATCCGCCGACGAGGGTCATGGACACCAGCCGTTCGGTGCGGGCGAACAACCCGGGCCTGATCGACATGGCGAGGCTGTACCCCGAACTCTACGGCCCCTACGCCTCCTGCGACGCGCCCTACTGCCTGTGGCGCGGCGACGGCGGCGTCCAGGACGCCGCCGGCATCGACCCCTCCTGGCAGGAAGTGGCCTGGATCCGCGGCCGGACGTTCGGCCAGGAGGGACCGCTGCGCAGCTACGTCCGCGAGTCGGAGACCCAGCGGATCGCCTTCGACTTCGAGGGAGTGACCGGCGAGACGCTGTGGGCCTTCCGCGCCTCGTGGTCGGCCGCGGAGCGGAACCTCGAGGACGGCGATGTCCTCGACTACCGCCTCCGGCGCGCGCTGGCGGGACTCGGCGGCCTTGCCTGCGAGAGTCAGGCCCCGAACGAGTACGACGGCGACGGCAACCTGAGCTTCTCGCTCGAGACGCTGCGCGGGAACGCCGGCCAGGGCGACTGCAGGTACTGGATCCCCTTCTCCAACTCGATCAGGCCCCATCCCGCCGTACCCGGGGTCACGAACCCCGACTACGACCCGGCGTTCGACAACGGCCACCTGTTCGACTACCTGACGACCACCCTCGGGACTCGCGGTGAAACGACCCTGCTCGTGCTGGAAGCCGTGGCCAGCGGCCTGCTCGATTGGACTCTCCCCGGCGGCGCGGCGGAGTATGCGGTCGGCGCCCAGTGGCGCGGCGAGACCTACGAACTGAAGCCCTACTCGGTCGGCGTCGCACCGCCCCGAGGTGGCGCGCTCCACGACATCGAGGTGTACCCCTGTCCGGGCGGCCCGGAGATCACCTCCTGCGACAACCCGGAAGGCCTGTTCGTCTACCTGCCGCCCGGCTTCTCGACCGAGGACGACCGCGGCATCGGGTCCGTGTTCGGCGAACTGTCGCTGCCGCTGGCCTCCTCCCTCGACAGCCAGCTTTCGCTGCGTTTCGAGGACTACGGCGGGGACGTTGGATCGAGCCTCGATCCGAAGGTCGCGCTGCGCTGGCAGGCGACCGACGCGCTGGCGCTGCGCGGTTCCCTGGGGACCACGTTCCGGGGTCCGACGCTCAATCAGACGGTCTCCGGCATCGCCGAGACGTCGCGCGAGAACATCGGTCCCATCGGCACCGCGAAGCCGGTCCGCATCGTTGGCGATCCCGCGCTCGACCCGGAGTCGGCGACGACGTTCAATGTCGGCCTGGTGGCCGAGCGGAGCGGTCTGGCCGGCGCCGGGAGCCGGCTCTTCGCCACGCTCGACTACTGGCGCTACGACTTCACCGATCCGCTGGTCATCCAGCCCTTCGGCGCCGTCATCGGCCTGGCCTGCCCCCCAGCCGACCATCCCCTGTGCGATCCGGGCTCCCCCTGGTTCGAAGCCCTGACGATCAGCGGCAGCGTACCGACGATCGAGAATCTCGACGCCGTGTCGGTGCGGATCGTCAACGGGCCGGACATCGAGACCGACGGCATCGACTTTCGGGCCGAGTTCGAAACCGATGCCGGCCGGGGACGCCTCCGCCTGGGCGCGTCGGCCACGTACGTGCTGTCCTGGCGGATCGACGGCTGGGAACTCGGCGAGGCGGTCGACGCGAAGGGCCGGCTGAACTTCGACACCTCCCTCGCCCGGCCGCTCCCGGAACTCAAGGGCCGCGTCTTCGCCGGCTACTCGCGCGGTCCGTTCACAGGCCGCTGGCACCTGAACGCCACCGGCTCCTTCCACCAGAGCGCGCCGGCGCCCTGGGGCGACGACTACCCCGTCGACGCCCACGCCACCCACGACGTCCACGTCTCCTGGTTCCTGCCCGGCGACCGCGCCACGCTCTTCGCCTCGATCCTCAACCTGGCCGACGAGGATCCGCCGCTGATCTTCCGCCCGGCGAACTACGACGCCTCGACGCATAGTCCCCTGGGTCGGATCCTCAGCATCGGCGTGCGGTTCGAGCTCTGATCCGCGGCGTCCTGGAGTTCCTGATGGGATTGACGACGCGCGAAACACCAAGGCGTCGGCCATCGGCTGCCGCCTGGACGGGCGCCGCGATCCTGAGCCTGTCGGTCTCCGGCGCGTCGCCCGTCCATGCACAGGCCGGTGAAGATGCCACTTCCCTCCCCAGCTTCTTCCGGCCAAACAGGCAGGAAGTCGCGACCCTGGTGTACGACGCCTCTCCCGGCCGCCCGGTGGCCCTGACCTTCGTCCCAGGGTCAGGCGGCGATCCGGTCGTACTGAGCCTGAACGCGAGTGCCGGGGAACTGCATCCTCTCGTCGCGGAACTGCGCCAACTCTCGCTGCTCCGGCCGCCGGCCTCCCTCGGCCGGATCGTCCGCCTCGGGGACGAGCTTGGTGACGTCCTCCTTGGCCCAATCGCTGCACAGCTCCGGAACGTCGCACACCTCGCCCTGTCCGCCGACGGGCCGCTCAGCGACCTGCCTTTCGGCGCCATTCGAGCGCCCAGATCGCTCGATTCCCAGGGCCGCTTCCTGATCGAGACCCGTACTCTGTGCTGGGTCGATCCGGCCCTGGCGGGCGGCGACGACGACAACCCGCCGGCGGGCCAAAGGCCCGTAGCGCTGGCGATCGCCGACGCTGTCTACCGGCCACCGGCACGTCCGCTCGGCGCCTCGATGAGCGATGGCGGCATCTCCTGGCGCCTGCACGCGGCACGCCGAAACCAGGCGAGCACGATCCGCGCACTGGGCATGAGGGTGGTGTCGCGATTCGGTCAGGCCGCCTCGCCGGCCCTCCTCTGGGAGTCGACCGAGAGTTACGCCGTCCGCTTCCTGCACGTGGCCGTCGAAGCGCGGATCGACCCGGGCAACGCCGACCGTTCCGCCCTGCTGCTCTCCCCCGAGGAGTACGACGAGCAGGCCATTCCCGTGACCGCCGGCCAACTGGCGTCGAGACTCGCGCTGGAACGCGAGGCGCTAGTCGTCCTTTCCGGCCTGGACACGGGAGACCACGGCATCGGCCCCGGCCCGTTCGTCGAAGCCTTCGGCGCCGCGGGCGCGGGTTCCCTCGTCGCATCCCTCTGGCCCGTCCTCGACGAATCCGCCACGCACCTGTTCACCGCGTTCTACAGCGAGCTCACCCAGGGAGCGACCCCGGTCGCGGCGCTCCGAGAGGCGCAGCGCCGGCTCATGGCCGAGCCGCTTCGTTTCGAGCAAGGCGAAGGACAGCAGCCAGTGGACTTCGACGCCTCGCACCCGTACTACTGGGCCGGCTACCGGCTGTATCGACGTTCGGCCAACGACTGCGGCTGAGATAGCAACTCGAGGTTATCGGGCACGGGAGATCCCGTCTCGGAATTGACAGGATGACAGCATGACGGCATAGTCGCGCTGTCATGCCTTCAGCCCAACTCACCATCCGCAACGTGGACGCGGATCTCGCACGCCGGCTGCGCGCGATCAGCGCGGAGCGCGGCGAGAGTCTGAACGCCACCGTCCTCCGAGTGCTCCGCGAGGCCGTCGGACCCGACGCCCGTCGAGCGCAGCTTCTCCGGTACGCCACCTGGACCGAAGACGACGCCGACGAGTTCAACGCAGCCCTCGCCGCACAGCGCGTGGTCGACCGGCGGCTCTGGGAGTGAAGACAATCGAGCGCCTCGTCCTCGACACGAGCGCCTACTCACACTTCCGCGAGGGACACCCTCGGGTGCTCGCCAGCCTCACGGCCGCCGTTCACGTCTTCGTCCCGGTGATCGTTCTTGGAGAACTCGAAGCAGCCTTCGAGTTGGGTAGCCGCGTCGCAGAGAACCGCCGCGTGCTCGCCGAGTTTCTGGCTCTCCCCTACGTCAGCGTGCTGGACGTGACGCCGGATACCGTTCGCCACTACGCCCGCATCTTCGTCTCGCTACGGACAGCCGGCACGCCTATTCCATTGAACGACGTCTGGATCGCGGCCTCAACGCTGCAGTTCCACGGCCATTTACTCACATCCGATCGGGACTATCTACGAGTTCCCTCGCTCGAGTCCACACTGATTGAGACTCCCTGAGCACCTGGCAGGTACTCCATGTCCACTTCGTTACCGCGACGACTCCGGAGATAAGATCGCGCGCCATGCTGGAACGGACGTACCGAAAGCCTCCGGGCGTCGCCGCGACGCTGTGCGCCTTTCTCCTCGGCGTGGCCGCCTGGGCATGCGGAAACACACCGCCGTCGACCACCGTCACGGCCGGCGACGACCCGGTCGCCGCGCTGCTCGGGCTGCCGATGGAGCGGTTGATCGCGTACGACGCCGAGATCGAGCTGACCGCGGCCCAGGAAGAGATCAAGCGCGCCGCCCTGACGCCAATTCCCGCCCCCTGCTGCAGCGACCGGTCGGCCTACACTTGCTGCTGCCAGTGCAACCTGGGGCGGGCCTGGTGGGGACTCTCGAAGGTGCTCATCACGGAGCACGGCCAGAGCGCTGCCGAGGTCCAGGCCAACGTGGAACGGTGGATCCGGAACGTCCGCCCACAGGGCTTCGCCGGCGACTCCTGCTACACGGGGCGCTGCTCCACCGCGGCGAGGCACGACGGCTGTTCGGGCATGAACCCGAACCGGATCGTGAGCTGACCCGCCGACGCGATCCAGCTCCAGGACGCCGAACGAAGGGAGCCTGAAGCCATGCCCCGGGCATCGACCTTCCGGCAAGCGTTCATCCTCTCGACGGTCGCCGTCCTCCTGGCGTCCGGCGCCATGGCCCAGGAGGCCGATCACGTCCACGCGGACGAACATGAAGACGCGGGCGCGGAGGAGACCGAGCACGCCCACGAACACCACACCCACGAGGTCGAGACCTTCAGCCACACGGTCACGGTCACCGGCTCCTGGATTCCAGGAACCCCCGAAGACGCCGCGCAGCCTGTCTCGGTGCTGTCCCGCGAGGACCTGGAGGCGGAGGGCTCGCCCGGCATGCTCGGCGTCATCCGCAACCTCTCTTTCAGTCTCGGCGCGGACCTCGAGTCCGACCAGTTCGGCGCGCGCACGAACGAGGACCGCTCGACGCTCAACCTGCGCGGTCTTGGCCCGAGCCGCTCCCTCGTTCTCCTCAACGGCGATCGCCTGACCTGGTCCCCGGGCGCCATCCCTGACCAGGCGCAGCTCATCGTCGACACGAACGTCCTGCCCATGGTCGCGGTCGAGCAGGTCGAGTTCCTGCGTGACGGCGGCGCCGCGACCTACGGCTCTGACGCCATCGCCGGCGTGATGAACGTGATCACGCGCAGCCACTTCGACGGTCTGTCCTTCGAGGGCAAGCACAGCGTGATCGACGGTTCGAACGGCGACGGCGAGGTCGGCATCCTCGCCGGCCGACCGTTCGGCGGAGGGCGTGGTCATGTCGCGAGCTCGCTCGGCCTCTCGCGGCGGAGCCCGATCCGGCTCCGCGACCGCGCCTGGGCCGTTCGGCCCTACGCCGACAACCCACGGGGCGGCTGGTCGGGCACCGGACGGCCCGCGGTGTTCTACCCGCTCTCGGGCGCACCGGCGATCCGCGACCCGAACTGCGAGCGCGTCGGGGGCGCGGTCAGCAGCCCCGACAACCCGCTCTGCCGGGTCCAGTACACGCCGTTCGACAACCTCGTGCAGGATACGCGCCGGGGGCAATGGTTCACGGAAGCCTCCTGGGACACAGAGGGCGGCTGGCACATCGGCGCGGAGGTCCTGTTCGCCCGGGGCGACGTGCCTTCGTGGCAGACCTCACCCGGCTATCCGCCGAACAAGGTCGTGGATCCCACGCGCTCGGTGCGGGCGAACAACCCGGGTCTCGTCGACATGGCCAGGCTCTACCCGGAGCTGTACGGCGCTTACGCCTTCTGCGACGCTCCCTGGTGCGGCTGGCAGGGCGACGGCGGCTCCCAGGATGCCGCGGGAATCGACCCGGCCTGGCAGGAAGTGGCCTGGATCCGGGGGCGGATGTTCGGCCAGGAGGGTCCGCTCCGGAGCCACATCCGCGAGTCGGACACGGAACGATTCGCGTTCGACCTCGAGGGGGTGACCGGCGAGACCCTCTGGGCGTTCCGGGCCTCCTGGTCGAGCGCCGATCGCAGGTTCGAAGACGGCGACGCCCTCCACTACCGCGCCCGTCGCGCGCTGGCCGGTCTCGGCGGCCTTGCCTGCGAAGAACAGGTCCCGAACGAGTACGACGCGGGCGGCAACCTGAGCTTCTCCCTGGACACCCTGCGCCGGCACGCGGGCCAGGGCGATTGCCGCTACTGGATCCCGTTCTCCAACTCGATCAAGCCCCATCCCCTGGTGCCGAACGCCTCGAACCCCGACTACGACCCGGCGTTCGACAACGGCCCTCTGCACGACTACCTGACGACGATCCTCGGCAACCGGGGCGAGACGTCGCTGCTCGTCGTGGAAGCCGTCGCGAGCGGCCTGCTCGACTGGAGCCTTCCAGGCGGCGCGGCGGAGTACGCGGCCGGCGTGCAGTGGCGCGGCGAGACCTACGAGCTGAATCCGTACACCGTCGGCGCGCCGACACCGCGGGGCGGCGCCCTGCACGACATCGCGATCTACCCCTGTCCGGGCAGTCCGGAGATCACGACGTGCGAGAAGCCGGAGGGTGTGTTCGCCTACCTGCCCCCGTCCTTCCCGCTCGAGGACGATCGCGGGATCGGCTCCGTGTTCGGCGAACTCTCGCTGCCGCTCGTCCCCTCGGTCGAAAGCCAGGTCTCGCTCCGCTTCGAGGACTACGGCGGGGATGTCGGCTCGAGCCTCGACCCCAAGCTGGCGCTGCGCTGGCAGGCCACCGGCACGCTGGCTCTGCGCGGCTCGTTCGGTACCACGTTCCGCGGCCCGACGCTGAACCAGACGATCGACGGAATCGCCGACACCTCGCGGTTCTTCATCGGCCGCATCGGCACGTTCAAGCCGATCCACATCCACGGCGACCCGGCGCTCGACCCGGAGTCGGCCACGACCCTCAACACGGGCCTGGTGTTCGAGCGCGGCGGCCTCGGCGGCGGCAGCGGCCGCTTCTTCGCCACCGTCGACTACTGGCGCTACGACTTCACCGACCCGCTCGTCATCCAGCCCTTCAACTCCATTCTCGGCCTCGCCTGCCCGCCCGCGAACCATCCCCTGTGCGACGAGGCTTCGCCCTGGTTCGACGGATTGACGATCAGCGGCGGCGTTCCCAGCCTCGAGAACCTGGACACCCTCGCCGTGCGGATCGTCAACGGACCGGACATCGAGACCGACGGCATCGACTTCCGCGCCGACTTCCAGACCAGTGCGGGCCCAGGACGTCTGACCCTGGGCGCGTCAGGCACGACCACCCTGTCCTGGCACATCGACGGCTGGGAACTCGGCGACCCCTACGACGCGAAGGGAAGGCTGAACTACGACACCTCCCTCGCCCGCGCCCTGCCGGAGTTCAAGGGCCGTCTCTTCGCCGGCTACACGTTCGGCCCCTTTACCAGCCGCTGGCACCTGAACTACACCGATTCCTATGTCCACGACGCCCCCGCCCCCTGGGGCGACAACTACCCCATCGACGCCTTCGCCACCCACGACCTCCACGTCTCCTGGTCCATCCCCGGGGACAAGGCGACGCTCTTCGCGTCCATCGTCAACCTCGGCGACCAGGACCCACCCCGCGTCTTCCGCCAGATCAACTACGACCCCTCGACCCACAACCCCCTGGGCCGCGTCCTCAGCATCGGCCTGCGGTTCGAGCTGTAGTCCAGGTCAACGATCTCCCCTCCAGCCCGATGCGGATCCGCTCCGCAACCGAGGTCGGCCTTCGGCCGGCGTTCGTGCCGCCTTCGGCGGCGAGCCGGCGGGGACGCCGGCGCACCCGGTGTGCGGCACTCCGAACCGTGGGCCCGGCTCCCACCGAAGTCCAGCCGGCAGCAGGCCGGGGAGGAGGGTCCCAGGGGGCTAGAGGCCAGCGACTGCCGATGTCTTGCAAGCAGCCGACAACCTCACGGAGCGCAGCCGACCGAAGCGAACCCCCACCCCCTCGTCCACCAAGATGGGGTGAGCGTCCCCTGGGATCCTCCTCCCCGGCCTGTTGCCGGCGGCCGATACGCCTCAGAAGCCGCGCAGGCGGGCGAAGCGCTGGCGGTGGAAGGCGGCGTCGCCGAAGGCGAACTCGAGGGCCCGGGCCCGCTTCATGAACAGGCCGATGTCGTGCTCGTCCGTCATGCCGATGCCGCCGTGCATCTGCAGGGCCTCGTTGGTGACCAGGATCAGGGCGTCCGAGCAGCGCGCCTTGGCGTTCGAGACCTGGAGCTCCGCGTCGTCGCTGCCCTCGTCGAGGGCCCGGGCCGCCGCCATGACGGTGGAACGGGACAGCTCGATCTCGATGAACATGTTCGCCGCCCGGTGCTTGAGCGCCTGGAAGGTGCCGATCAGAACGCCGAACTGGCTGCGCGACCTCAGGTACTCGATCGTCCGTTCAAAGGACTCCGTCATCAACCCGAGCATCTCGCCGCAGACGGCGACCGTGGCCCGGTCCACCGCCCGTCCGAGCGGTTCCAGGCCGCCGCCGACATCGCCCAGGACGGCGCCGGCTGCCACCTGAACATCGCTCAGCCTGACGATCGCGGAGTTACGGGAGTCCACCCGATGCTGAGCCACGACCTCGAGGCCATCCGCCGCCGCCGGAACGAGGAACAGCGTCAGACCGTCGTCGCTGGCCTCCGTTCGGGCCGCGATCAGGAAACCGTCGGCGCCGACGCCGCCGACCACCTGGACCTTCTCGCCCGAAAGCGACCAGCCGTCGCCGCTCGTCTGCGCCCGCGTCTCGACCCGGTCGAGCCCGTACCTGCTTCCCGCCTCGAGCAGCGCCGGCGCCAGGCGCTTCTCCCCGTCGATCAGCGGCGGCAGCCACGCGGCCCGCTGCTCAGCGTCGCCGGCGTCCGCGACCAGCCCGCCGGCGAAGACGACCGCCGACACGAACGGCTCGGGCGCCAGGCCGCGGCCCATCGCCTCGGTGATGAGCACCGTCTCGGCCATGCCCATGCCGAGGCCGCCGTGCTCTTCCGCGAAGGGAATGCCCAGCCAGCCGAGTTCCGCCATCTCGGCCCAGACTTCGGTGTTGTAGCCGAGTTCGGCGCCCTCGTCGCGCAGTCGGCGCTGGCGATCGACCCCGCCGTGCTTCGAAATGAGCTCGGCCGCGGTCCGGGCCAGCATGTCCTGGGGAGCGGTGAGGACCAGCGGAGCCATCAGTCCGGCAACCCCAGCACACGCTTGGCGATGATGTTCAACTGAATCTCCGACGTCCCGCCCTCGATGCTGTTCGCCCGCGACCGCAGCCAGGTGCGGGTCTGGGTCAGTTCGGCCGGTTCAAATCCCTCGCCTTCCCAGCCCAGCGCCTGGGGGCCGCGGATCGAGAGCATCAGCTCTTCGCGGCGCATGTTGAGTTCGGTCCCGTAGTACTTGAACATCGAGCTCTCCGGTCCGGGCTTGTGCCCGGCTTCCAGCCCGTCGCCGTGACGCTTGATCGTGAGCCCGTAGGACATCGCGTCCATCTCGCACTGGGTCACCCGCTCCCGGATCGCCGGGTCGTCGATCCGGCCCATTCCGTCGACGCCGACGTAGTTCCGCGCCAGGTCCGGCAGCGAAGTTCTCGCGCGGCCGCGCCCCATGCCGCCGATCGAGGTCCGTTCGTGGCCGAGCAACGCCTTCGCCACCGTCCAGCCGCTGTTCACCTCGCCGATGACCTGGTGGACCGGCGTTCGCACGTCGTGGAAGAAGGTCTCACAGAACGGCGAAGCGCCGCTGATCAGCCGGATCGGCCGCACCTCGACGCCCGGCGACGCCATGTCGACCAGGATGAAGGTGATGCCGCGCTGCTTCTTGACGTCCGGGTTGGTGCGCACCAGCATGAAGATCCAGTCCGCCTCGTCCGCGCCGGAGGTCCAGATCTTCTGGCCGTTGATCACGTAGAAATCTCCGTCGCGCACCGCCGACGTCGCCAGAGACGCCAGGTCGGATCCTGCGTTCGGTTCCGAGTAGCCCTGGCACCAGCGAATCTCGCCGCGCGCGATCTTCGGCAGGTGTTCAGCCCTCTGCGTCTCCGTGCCGTGGTCCAGCAACGTCGGCCCGATCATGCTGTAGCCGAAGCCCGTCAGCGGCAGCGGCAGGGACAGGCGCCCCATCTCCTCGTGCAGGACGGCCGCTTCGTCGCGCGAGAGGCCGGCGCCGCCGTACTCCTCGGGCCAGGTCGGCACCGAAAAGCCCCGATCGACCGCCGCGAGCAGCCAGTCGCGACTCTCCGGATAGATGAAGGGCGCCTTGCGGCCGCCCGCGGCCCAGGCGTTCGGGTCGGAGGCCTTGCCGCGCAGGAACTCGGGTCCGTTGCCCTCGACCCAAGCGCGGGCCTCTTCTCGAAACACGGATAGATCACTCATGCGCCCGACTATAGACTCCCGCGCCGCCATGAACACCCTCGCCGAAGCGGTTTCCCGCCGCCGCACCTTCGCCATCATCTCGCACCCGGACGCGGGCAAGACGACGCTGACCGAGAAGCTCCTGCTCTACGCCGGCGCGATTCAGCTGGCCGGCGCGGTGAAAGCCCGCGGCGAGGCCCGCCGGGCGCGCTCCGACTGGATGAAGGTGGAGCGGGAGCGCGGCATCTCGGTCAGCGCTTCCGTTATGACGTTCGAGCACGAGGGCAACACGTTCAACCTGCTGGACACCCCCGGCCACGAGGACTTCAGCGAGGACACGTACCGGACGCTCACGGCGGTGGACTCGGCGGTCATGGTTCTCGACGCGGCGAAGGGCATCGAGGCGCAGACGCGAAAGCTCTTCGAGGTCTGCCGGCTCCGCGACATGCCGATCACGAGCTTCATCAACAAGCTGGACCGCGACGTGCGGGATCCGTTCGATCTGCTGGACGAGATCGCCGACACCCTGCAGCTGGAGGTCGCTCCGATGACCTGGCCGGTCGGAATGGGAAGCAGCTTTCAGGGAAGCTACGACCTGATCCTCGACCGGCTGGTCCTGGTCGCGCCCGGGGACCGGCAGCGACGCGCCACCGAACGGATCGTCCCCGGTCTCGACTCCATGGAGATCGACCAGGCAATCGGCGACGGACCGGCGGACAGGTTGCGCGAGGAGGTCGAGATGGTGCGCGAGCTCTGCCCGCCGTTCGACGCCGCCGCCTTTCTTGCGGGCAACCGGACTCCGGTCTACTTCGGAAGTGCCCTGCGCAGCTTCGGCATCGGTGCTCTCCTCGACGGCCTCGCCCGCCATGCGCCGGCGCCGCGGCCACAGCAGGCGGCCGAGCGAACCGTCGCGCCCGGCGAGGATCCCGTCACCGGCTTCGTGTTCAAGATCCAGGCAAACATGGACCCGAAGCACCGCGACCGGATCGCCTTCGTCCGGCTGTGCTCGGGGCGCTTCCATCGGGGTATCCGCCTCTTCCACCCGCGCAGCGGACGCACCCTGAACATCCACAACCCGGTCCTGTTCCTGGCCCAGGACCGGGAGCTCGCCGAGGAAGCCTGGCCCGGCGACATCATCGGCATCCCGAACCACGGCAACCTGCGCATCGGCGACGCTTTGTCGGCCGGCGAGCCGATCCGCTTCGTCGGCGTACCCAGTTTCGCCCCCGAGCTCCTGCGCCGGGTCCGGCCCGAAGATCCGCTGCGGGCCAAGCATCTCGGCCGCGCGCTGCTCCAGCTCGCGGAAGAGGGCGTGGCGCAGGTGTTCCGTACCCGGGAGGGCAACGACTGGATCGTCGGGGTCGCCGGCACCCTCCAGTTCGACGTGCTCGCCGACCGCATCCGCACCGAGTACGAGGTGCCGGTGCGGTTCGAGTCGACGGCGATGTCCCTGGCGCGCTGGATCGAAGCCGACGACGAGCGCGCGGTGCGCGATTTCGTGCGCCGCAACGAGGCGAAGATCGCGCACGACCACAACGGCGCGCCACTGTTCCTGGCCGCCAACCGCTACTGGCTCGACCGCGCCGCCGAGAACGCGCCAAACGTCCGTTTTCTGTCGACCCGGGAGCAGGCCGTATAGGAGCTTGCACTTCAGAAGAGCCCGCGTAGCCGCTCCTTCAGCTCCCTGAGCCGCTCTCCCGCATCTCCGGTCGGCGCCGGCCACTGCACCCTGCGTTCTTCGAGCTGGCGATCGAGGCGATGCCACAGCTCGGCGTTCTTGACCGGCCCGCCGCTCTTGGTCCGCCACCGGTTTCGCTTCCAGGCGTGGATCCAGAGCGCGGCGCCGCGCCTGAGGTAGTCGTTGCCGGTGTAGACGGCGGCCGGTTGACCGGGCGGCAGAGCGCCGAGCAACTCCAGGACACACTCGAGTTCGAGCCGGTTCGGCGTCGTGTCCGCGGCCTCGCCGGAATGTTCGGCGGTTCCCTCGGGCATCACCAGCTCGGCGACCCACGCACCGCGCCGGCCGACACAACGGACCTTGAGGAAGATCCGCACGCTGTCCGGCGGGACAGGTTCATCGGAGCCCGGCTCGGCCGCCGCGCCGCCGCCCCGGGAAGCGATTTCGGCGCTGGCCAGCGCGTCCACCCGTTCGTTCCACTCGTTTCCGGCGTGCCCCTTGATCCAGTGCCAGTGCACGCGATGGCGCCTGTTCAGACCCTCCAGACGCCGCCACAGGTCGATGTTCTTCACCGCTCCGCCGTCGCGCCGGCGCCAGCCCTGGGCCCGCCAGCGGGCCAGCCAGGACGTGATCCCCTGCCGGACGTACTGGGAATCCGTGTAGAGATCGACCGTACTCGGCTCCGGGAGATCGGCAAGGGCCGAGATCGCCGCCTGGAGCTCCATTCGGTTGTTCGTGGTACTCGGCGCGCCGCCCACAAGTTCCCGAGGGGTGTCGTCCGCTTCGAGAATCACAGCCGCCCAGCCGCCCGGCCCCGGGTTCGGACTGGCCCCGCCGTCGGTGTAGATGACGAGCTTCGGCCAGTCGGCGCGCTGGGCGTTCACGACGGGCTGGAATGTAGCAGTCGAAACCGCCCGACTCGCTGCTCCGCGCGAGTTCATAGACTCGGCAGTGATGTTGCTCTCGCGCCAAGCGGCCGCCCTCGCGTTCGCCGTCGCCGCCGCCGGCGGACCCACGTGGAGCCAGCAGGAGACGAATGCCTTCGACGGGATCGAGTTTCGTCTTGTCGGACCCAGCCGGGGTGGCCGGGTGACCGCGGTGGCGGGCCACGTGTCCCACCCCTACACCTTCTACATGGGCTCGACCGGCGGCGGCGTCTGGCGCACGACGAACGCGGGCATCACCTGGGACAACCTGAGCGATACCGATTTCAAGGCCGGCTCCGTCGGCGCGGTCACCGTGGCGCCGAGCGATCCGAACGTGATCTACGTCGGCATGGGGTCCGCCTGCCCTCGGGGCAACGTCTCGATCGGAGACGGTATGTACCGCTCGACCGACGCCGGCGCCTCGTGGCAACACATCGGCCTCGAGCGGGCTGGAGCGATCAGCCGCGTCCGCGTCCATCCGGACGATCCGGACGTGCTCTGGGTCGGCGTGCTCGGCCAGATCTTCGGCAGCAACCCGGAACGCGGCGTCTACCGTTCGACCGACGGCGGCGACACCTGGCAGCAGGTGCTCGGCATCTCGGACGACGCCGGCATCGCCGACCTGGAACTCGATCCCTTCAATCCCCGCGTCCTCTATGCCGCGGTGTGGAGGGTCGAACGCAAGCCCTGGACGCTGATCGACGGCAGCGATGAGGGCGGCCTGTTCCGCTCGACCGACGGCGGCGACACCTGGGAGCGGCTCGAGGGCGGTCTGCCGACCGGCGTGCTCGGCCGCATCGGCGTCTCCGCGTCGCCGGCGCGGCGCGGGCGGCTGTGGACGATCGTCACGGCGGCGGACGGCCGCGGCGGCATCTTCCGCTCCGAGGACCACGGCGACACCTGGAAGAAGGTGAGCGACGAACCGGAGCTGCTCACCCGCGGCTGGTACTACAGCCACATCCACGCCGACCCGGCCGATCCGAACACGGTCTGGGGCTCGAACGTCCGGTTCTTCAAGTCGGTGGACGCCGGCACCACCTGGGAGCGGGTCGACACGCCGCACGCCGACAACCACGACCTCTGGATCAACCCGGAACAGCCGCACATCATGGTCCAGGCGAACGACGGCGGCGCCAACGTGAGCGTCGACGGCGGCCGTTCCTGGTCCACCCAGAACAACCAGCCGACGGCCGAGTTCTACCGGGTCACCGTCGACAACCAGTTCCCCTACCGGATCTACGGCGCCCAGCAGGACAACAGCACGATCTCGGTGCCGTCCCGGCCGATGCCCGAGCTGACCGCGACCCAGCACTGGCACTCGGTGGCCGGCGCCGAGAGCGGGCACATCGCCGTCCACCCCGAGCAGCCCCACCTCGTCTACTCGGGCAACTACCTGGGCCGAATCGACCGATACGACCACCGGAGCGGCACCGCCCGCAACATGATCCTCTACCCCCAGATGCAGGACGGCACGGCGCCGCGCGACCTGCGCTACCGCTTCCAGTGGAACGCACCGATCCTCATCTCCCGGCACGATCCGGACGTCGTGTACCACACGTCGAACTACGTCCATCGCACTCGCGACGGCGGCTGGACCTGGGAGACGATCTCGCCCGACCTGACGACCGACGACGACGAGAAGCAGGGAGTTCCCGGCGGTCCCGTCCAGCACGACCACACCGGCGTCGAGGTCTACAACACGATCTTCGCGCTCGCCGAGTCACCGGAGACGGCGGGCGAGATCTGGGCGGGCAGCGACGACGGCCGCATCCACGTCAGCCGGGACAACGGCGCCACCTGGGTAGACGTCACGCCGGCGGAGATGCCGGCTGACGGTACCGTCAACTCGATCGACGTCTCGCACCACGACCCGCGCCGCGTCTACGTCGGCGTCTACCGCTACCGGATGAACGACTACACGCCGTACATCTTCCGCACGGACGACGGCGGCGGAAGCTGGACGACCGTGACCGATGGTCTGCCGGCCGACCACTTCGTGCGCGTCGTGCGGGAGGACCCGGGAGCCTCCGGCCTGCTCTTCGCCGGCACCGAGTTCGGCCTCTACGCCTCGTTCGACGGCGGGAACTCCTGGCAGTCGTTCCAGTTGAACCTGCCGCGCACGCCCATCACCGACCTGCTGATTCACCACAACGCCGGCAACCCGGACCTCGTGCTGGCAACCCAGGGCCGGAGCTTCTGGGTGCTCGACGACCTCGGCGCCGTGCGCGAGCTTGCCGGCGAAATCGCCGCCGGCACGGTGCGCGCTGTGCCGCGGCTCTTCTCGCCCGAACCCGTGGTCCGCATCGACCGGCCCGGCGGTGGCGGCGGCTTCGCCGATGGCGCTTCGATCTGGTTCGACTTTCCCGCAAAGCCGGCGGGCCGGGTCGAGTTGACGATCTCGCCCGACGGTAGCGACCGGGTGCTGCGGCGCTTCGTGTCCCTGCCGGAAGGCGAGGAGGTCGAAGGCGGCGAGAAGGAGCGTCCGCGGATCGAGTCGTTCGAGGCGAAGGAGGGGCTCAACCGGGTGATCTGGAACCTGCGCGGCCAGGCGCCCCACCTGGTCGAGGGCGCCATCATGTCCCTGTCGTACACCGGCGGCCCCTACCTGCCGCCGGGAACCTACCGGGCAACGCTGACCGTCGCCGGCAGCGACGAGGAGAGCGAGGAGAGCGGCGAAGCCGCGGCCACGGCGGCCGACTGGTCCGACAGCCGGACCTTCGAGGTGCTCGCCGACCCGCGCCTCGAGGACATCTCCCAGGCCGATCTGGAGGAGCAGTACGCGATGCTCGACCAGTTGTCGGAGCGGTTGACGGCAACCCACGACGCGATCGCCGGCCTGCGCAGCGTTCGGGAACAGGCCGGAGCGCTCGAGGGACGTCTCGACGACGCCGGCGCCCCGGAGCTGCGACCGGCCGTCGAAGCCATCCTGGAGCGAGCCGGCGAACTCGACGAGCGGCTGATCCAGTCGCGGAGCCGCGTCTCCCAGGACGCGCTGAACTTCCAGCCCCGGATCGACAACCAGTACGCGTACCTCTACACTCACGTCTTCGGCAACACCGCCCGGCCGACGGCCGGCGCGCGCCGTCGCCTCGAGGACCTCGAGGCGGAGTTGTTGCCCATCCTCGAGGCAGTGAACGAACTGACCGGAGCTCAGATCGACGAGTTGAACCGGCGGGCCCGAGAGTTGGAGATCCCCGCCGTTCAGCCGCCAACCCGCCGCGCCCCGGACGAGATTTCCGCACCGCCCTGACCCGATGCCGCGAATCCCACTTCCGGGCGGCGCTCTCGCGCTGATTGCCCTCCTTGCGGCTCACGATGGCGCCGAGGCTGCCCAGGGTAGTCGGGACGACCGGCCAAGCCTGACCGCCAAGCGTCTCGCGCAGGCGCCGGTCATCGACGGTGACGTGCTCGGCGAGGAGCTCTGGCTCGATGTCGACTTCGGCACCGGCTTTCAGCAGGTCGAGCCGTTCGAAGGCGAACCGGCGAGCGAACGGACCGAAGTGCGGATCGCCTTCGACGACGCCAACCTCTACCTCGCCGTCATCTGCTTCGACCGTGAGGCCTCCTCCCTGGCGATCTCCGACAGCCGCCGCGACGCCAGGCTCCAGGACGAGGACAGTTTCCGGGTCATTCTCGACACGTTCGGCGACCGGCAGAACGGCTTCGTCTTCGGCACGAACGTCGCGGGCATCCAGTACGACGGCCAGTTCACGAACCAGGGCCGTGGCGGCGGAGGGAGTTCCTCCAGCAGCTTCAGTTCCGGCGGCGCCAACCTGGACTGGGACACGTCCTGGACCGTCCGGACGTTGAGCGGCGAGTTCGGCTGGAGCGCGGAGATGGCGATTCCATTCCGCAGTCTCCGATACGGATCAGGCCGCGCGATCTGGGGCCTGAACTTCGAACGCAACATCCGGCGCAAGAACGAGACCGCGTTCTGGGCCCACCTCGGCCGCCAGCACGACCTGTTCCGGGTGTCGGAGGCCGGGACCCTGGTCGGCGTGGAACCGCCGCGCCAGCGCAATCTGCAGTTGACTCCCTACGTCCTGAGTTCGGGACGCGAGAACGTGGATGGCAGCACCGACGACAGCGAAGTCGGCATGGATCTCAAGTACGGCGTCACTCCGAGCCTGACGCTCGACGTCACCGTCAACACCGACTTCGCCCAAGTCGAAGTCGATGATCAGCAGATCAACCTGGACCGCTTCAGCCTGTTCTTCCCCGAGAAGCGACCGTTCTTCCTGGAGAACTCCGGTCTCTTCCGCGTCGGCGGCCGGTCCTCGTTCCGGGGAAGCACCGAGCTCTTCTTCAGCCGGCGGATCGGCCTGAGCGGCGGCGTGCCCGTGCCGATCCTCGGCGGCGCCCGCCTGTCCGGCAGGGCCGGTGGATTCAACGTCGGCTTCCTGAACATGCAGACGGACGACCTGGGGGACCTCCACGGCAACAACTTCACGGTCGCGCGGCTCGGCCGCGAGTACCGCAACCGGAGCCGGGCCGGCGTGCTGGTCGTCAACCGCCAGGGCACGGGCTCGCTGGCGCCGGACGGCGACTACAACCGGACCTACGCCGTCGACGGCCAGATCGGCATCGGGCAGTTCACGGACATCTCGGGTTGGGCGGCCAGGACGGAAACCCCCGGCCTGACCGGCCGGGACCATGGTTTCGGCCTCGACGGCGGTTACAGCTCTCCGTTCTGGCGCTGGCGTCTCGGCTATGCCGAGATCGGCGAGGACTTCAACCCAGAGGTCGGCTTCCTCAGCCGATCAGGCTACCGCCAGTTCAACGGCTACATTCGGCGCCGCTTCCGCCCGGCCGGCGAGGGCCGCGTCAAGGAGTTCGGTCCGCGCGCCTTCTACGACGGCTTCTGGAACTTCGACGGCTATCAGGAAACGCAGCGCTACTCCGTCGGCGGTGAAGTCGAGTTCCGGAACGGCGCGCAGATCAGCCTCTCCGCCGGCGGTCGCTACGAGGGGCTGCTCGAACCCTTCACGCTCGCCGGCATCGTGCATGTGCCCGCCGGGGAGTACGACGACCACGGCTTCTTCCTGTTCATGAACACGAACCGGGGCCGGGCCGTCAGCCTCTTCACCAGAGTGCAGGGCGGAGGCTTCTTCGGCGGCAACCAGCTCGTCCTGGATCCCTCCCTGAGCATCCGGCTCGGCGACTATCTGACCTCCGAGCTGAGCTGGTCCTACAACGACATCGACCTTCCCATGGGCGCCTTCAAGACCCACCTGGGCCGCCTCCGCGTCACCTACGCCTTCAGCACCAGCCTGCTCCTCCAGGCCCTGATCCAGTACAACGATCTGACCCACAGCGTGAACACGAACGTCCGCTTCAGTTGGCTGAACGAGGCGAACAGAGGGCTCTTCGTCGTCTACAACGAGATCTCGGAGTTCGGCCTGCTCGGCCTGGATACGCCGGACCGGAGCCTGGCGGTCAAATTCAACCGTACCTTTGACGTCTTCCGCTAGCAGCGCCGGAGCCGCCACCCAGCCCCGGCTGGCCAGCCCCCACCGGGCCGGACGCAGTGTCGTGATGGCGCGCCGGGGGATGGTCGCCACCTCCCACCCCGCCGCCACGCTGGCCGGCCTCGACATGCTGCGGGCCGGCGGCTCGGCGATCGACGGCGCCGTCGCGGCTGCCGCGATGCTGGCGGTGGTCGAGCCCATGATGACCGGCATCGGCGGCGACGCCTTCCTGCTCTACCACCTCGCCGATCCCGACGGCGGGCGCGGCAAACTCCTGGGCCTCAACGGCAGCGGCCGCTCGCCGCTGGCGCTGGAGCGAGAGGACATTTCTGGCCCGGCGATCGATCCGGACTCCTGGCCCGCCGTGACGGTCCCCGGTGCCGTCGATCTCTGGCAGACCGCGCACCAGCGCTTCGGACGCCTTCGTTTCGCCGACCTGCTCGGCCCCGCGATCGAAACCGCCGAAGCCGGTTTTCCCGTCAGTGAGCGCGTGCAGTCGATGTGGACAGCGTGCATCCAGCGACTCCGCCGGGACCGCGCGGCGGCGAAGCACTACCTGGTCGAAGGCGAGGCGCCGGAACTCGGCGCGGTGTTCCGGTCGCCGGCGCTGGCCCGGTCGCTGCTGCGGATCGCGGAAGACGGCCGCGACGCCTTCTACGAGGGCCCGATCGCGGAAGAGATCGTCCGCTACGCCCGCGGTACCGGCGGCTTCCTCGAACTCGACGACCTCCGGCGCCACGAGTCGACGTGGGTCGATCCGATCGGCACGATGTACCGCGGCCGGGAGGTCTTCCAGCTACCACCGAACGGTCAGGGGCTGGGTGTTCTCCTGATGCTGAACCTGCTCGAGAACTTCGACCTCGCCTCCATGGACGTGGCCGGAACCGGGCACACCCACCTGCTGGTCGAGGCGAAGAAGCTCGCCTACGCCGACCTCCACGCCCACGTCGGCGACCCGGAGGGCGAGCCGCTTCGGGGCTCCGGAGGTGTCCCGCTGGCGGAGCTGCTGGACAAGGCCTACGCGCGCGAGCGCAGCCGCCTGATCGATCCCGGTCGGGCGGCGGACGGCGCCGCTCCCGGCGGCATTCCGACCGCCGCCGGCGCGGTGGGCTCCGACACCGTCTACCTGGCCGTCGTCGACGGCGAGGGCAACGCCGCCTCCTTCATCAACTCCCTGTTCGCGCCCTTCGGAGCGGCGATCGCCGGCGGCGACACGGGCATCATGCTCCACTGCCGGGGCGCCGGCTTCAGTCTGGCAGCCGGTCATCCGAACGAATACCGGCCCGGCAAGCGCCCTTTCCACACGATCATCCCCGGCATGGTGCTGAACCGGGGACGACTGGAACTCTGCTACGGCGTGATGGGCGGTCCGTTCCAGCCCCAGGGACACGTGCAGCTACTGACCAGCCACTACGACCACGGGCTTCCCCTCCAGGCGGCGATCGACCGGCCCCGCTGGCGCCACACCGCCGGCCTCGACCTCCTGTGCGAGCGTGGCATGGAACCGGAGACAGTCGCGGGCCTCAAGGCCTTGGGTCACCGCGTCCGACCCGCCGGCGGCGCGGACTTCGGCGGCGCCCAGGCAATCAGGGTCGACCGGCACGGCACGCTCTACGGCGCCTCCGACCCGCGCAAGGACGGAGCGGCGCTCGGCTACTGACGGCCCCGGCGGCGCGAAGCGCCATGCAAGACTCGCCGTATGGACGATGCCGCGGCGCAGGCAGGTGACCGCACCGAACAGCGGCAGATTGAACTCAGAATCGTCCAGTCGATCGCGGACATCCCGCAAGAAGTCTGGGACGGCCTGCTGCGGCCCGGGGACCGTCCGTTCCTCTCCTGGACGTTCCTCGAAGCCCTCGAACGGACCGGCTGCGTGGCGCCCGACCGCGGCTGGCTGCCCTTTCACCTCACCGCCTGGGGCGCTGACGACGACCTGATCGCGGCTGCCCCCGCCTACATCAAGAACGACGGCATGGGCGACTTCTCACGGGACTGGGCGTTCGGGGACGCGGTAAAGGCGGTGGGCGGCCGCTTCTACCCGAAGCTGGTCGTCGGCGTGCCCTTCTCCCCGGTCACCGGACACCGCATTCTGGCCGCCGCCCACGTCGACCCGGCGGTCGCTGCCAGGCTCCTCGTCCAGCTTGCCGCCCACACCGCCCGGGAGGTCGGCGTGGCCTCCGTCCACGTCCTCTACCACAGCGCCCCGGAAGCCTCCGCCCTCGCCGCCGCCGGCCTCTCGCAGCGCGTCATGGTGCAGTACCACTGGAACAACTACGACTACCGCACGCCGGAAGACTGGCTACTGAAGCTCCGCTCCAAGCGCCGCACCCAGTGTCGCCGCGAGCGCCGCGAACCGGCCCGGCAGGGCATCGCCATCCGCACCGTCCGCGGCGGAGAGATCGCCGCGGATCCCGAGCATTGGGCAGAGACCGCGTTCCGCCTCTACTGCACGACCTGCGACAGGTACATGTGGGGCGGCCGCTACCTGAACCGCGAGCTGTTCGGCGACCTGTTCGCGCTCCTCGGCAACGAAGTCGAACTGGTCGTCGCCGAGCGGGAGGACCGGGTCGTCGCCGGCGCGATCAACCTGCGCTCGGACACCCACCTCTACGGCCGCTACTGGGGCTGCCACGAGCAGCACCGCTTCCTCCACTTCAACGTCTGCCTCTACCACTCGATCGACGAGTGCATCGAACGCGGTGTCCAGGTCTTCGAGGGTGGCGCCGGCGGAGAGCACAAGATCAGCCGCGGCTTCGAGCCCGCCCCCGTCTACAGCTCGCACCTGTTCATGGACGAGAAGCTAAACCAGCTCCTCGGTGCGGCACTGAAGCGCGACGCGAAGCGACACCTCGAGGGCATCGAGGCGTGGCGCAGCCACCGGACGCAACTCGGCTAGAGCCGCGACTCGCTGCCCTGGCCCCGGACCTATAATCGTGACGCCATGCCGCACTTCGAAGATGACCAGCAGGGCGACAGCAAGGTCCTCACGAAGACGAAGACCAGGACCAAGCTGGCTCGTCCTCGGCTGTACAAGGTGCTGCTCCACAACGACGACTTCACGCCGCGGGAGTTCGTCGTCGTCGTGCTGCAGCACGTCTTCCACCTGACCGAATCGGACGCTTCGCGGCTCATGCTCTACGTCCACAAGAACGGCGTCGGCGTCGTCGGCCTCTACCCGTTCTCGATCGCCGAGACCAAGGTGGCCGAGGTCGGCAGTCTGGCCCAGCAGGCCGAAGTCCCCCTGCTCTGCACGATCGAGCCCGACACGGGAGACGGCGACGGCGAAGGTGGGGACGGTGGCGATGACAGGGACGACGGCGGCGACGTCAACTGACGGCGCGAAGGAGGTACCGCCATCGCTTCCGTGCACATGACCGAGGACCTGCGGCAGTCGCTGCGGCGGGCGATGCTCGAGGCGTCCTCACGCCGGCACGAGTACGTGACGCTCGAGCACCTGCTGCTCGCTCTTTGCGCCGACCCGGTCGGCGCGAAGACGCTGCAGTCGGTCGGCGTCCGCCTGCCCCGGCTGGTCAGCGAACTCGAGGAGTTTCTGGAGCAGCAACTGGAGACCCTGCCACCGGTGATCCCGGCCGACGCGGCGGACGAGTCGGCAGGCGCCGCGCAAGTCGAGGCGGACAGCGGGCAGGACGACAGCGTCGGGCAGGCCCCGGATTCCGGCGACGAAGACGAGTCGCCTCCCAAGCAGACGATCGCGTTCTGGAGGGTCATCGAACGGGCGGCCATGCACGCCCACGGCGCCGGCAAGAGCGAACTCGACGCCGGCGCGGTGATCGCATCGCTGATGCGGGAGAAGGAATCCCAGGCGGTCTACCTGCTCCAGCGCCAGGACGTCACCCGTCTGGACGTCATCCGCTACCTCTCACACGGCACGGTCAAGCAGGGCGGCGGCCTTCCAGCCCCAAAGCACGTCGAGCCGGACGCGGAAGGCGAGGAGGAAGAAGAGGTCGAGGATCCACTCGAGCAGTTCGCATCGAACCTGAACGAGCGTGCCGCCGAAGGTTCCATCGATCCGCTTGTCGGGCGGCTCGACGAAGTCCGCGTGCTATGCGAGACGCTGGCCCGCCGGCGCAAGAACAACCCGGTCCTGGTCGGCGACCCGGGCGTCGGCAAGACGGCGATCGTCGAGGGGCTTGCGCTCGCCGTCCACGAGGGGAACGTGCCCGAGCTGATCTCCAAGGTGACGATCTACGCCCTGGACATGGGCGCGCTGCTGGCCGGCACGCGCTACCGCGGTGACTTCGAGCAACGGCTGAAGGCGGTGATCGACCGGATCATCTCGGAGCCCGAGCACATCCTGTTCATTGATGAGATCCACACGATCGTGGGCGCGGGAGCGGTTTCGTCGGGCTCGCTGGATGCCTCGAACATCCTGAAGCCCGGCCTCGCCTCGGGCAAGCTGCGCTGTATCGGGTCCACCACTCACGCCGAGTACAAGGGCTCGTTCGACCGCGACCGGGCTCTCGCGCGGCGCTTCCAGATGATCGAGATCGACGAACCGTCGATCGAGGAGTCGGCCGAGATCCTGCGCGGCCTGCGCGACCGCTACGAGGAGCACCACGAGGTCAAGTACGCGGACGAGGCGCTGGACGCGGCCGCCGACCTCTCGGCCCGCTACCTGCTCGACCGCCGGCTGCCCGACAAGGCGATCGACCTAGTGGACCAGGCCGGCGCCGCGAACCGTCTGGTGGCCACGAAGGAACGCAAGAGCGTCCTCGACCCGGTCGACATGGAGCGGGTCGTCGCCTCGATGGCCAAGATCCCCGAGAAGTCCGTCTCGAGCGACGACCGCGACGCTCTCCTCAACCTCGAGGAGGAACTGAAGGCGGTCATCTTCGGCCAGGACGAGGCGATTCGATCGATCTCGTCGGCCGTCAAGCTGGGCCGCGCCGGCCTGGGCACCCTGGAACGGCCGATCGGCAGTTTCCTGTTCTCGGGTCCCACCGGGGTCGGCAAGACGGAACTCGCCCGCCAGCTCGCCCAGGTGCTCGGCATCGCCTTCACCCGTTTCGACATGAGCGAGTACATGGAGAAGCACACGGTGTCCCGGCTGATCGGCGCGCCGCCCGGCTACGTCGGCTTCGACCAGGGCGGTCTGCTGACCGACGCGATCCGCCGCACTCCGCACACCGTCCTGCTGCTCGACGAGATCGAGAAGGCCCACCCGGACGTCTACAACATCCTGTTGCAGGTGATGGACCACGCCACGTTGACGGACAATAACGGCCGCAAGGCGGACTTCCGGCACGTGATCCTGATCATGACGACGAATGCCGGCGGCCGGGAGCTGACGACGAAGCCGATGGGCTTCGGCGACCGCTCGAAGCTCTCCGCCGAGGCCGCCTCGAAGCCGGCGGTCGAACGCCTCTTCACCCCGGAGTTCCGCAACCGGATCGACGCCTGGGTCGTCTTCAAGGCGCTCGAGATGGACTCCGTGCGGCTGATCGTCGACAAGCTGGTCGGCGAACTCGGCGGCCAGCTCGACGACCGCAAGATCGCGATCGAGTTGACCGAGGCCGCCCGCGACTGGCTGGCCGAACACGGCTACGAACCGGACTTCGGCGCCCGCCCGATGCGGCGCCTGATCGACGAGAAGATCAAGCGCAAGCTGGCCGACGAGATCCTCTTCGGCAAGCTGGCCGACGGCGGCAAGATCGTCGTCGACGCGAAGGACGGCGCGTCGCTCGAGGACGGCCTGCTGCTCAGAACCCGGCGCAAGCGCAGGGCGAAGAAGAAGAAACCTAGCTGAACACACTGGGTGCGCCGGCGTCCCCGCCGGCTGCCGCCGCAGGCGGCCAGAGGACGCGCCGCGAAGCGGCGGCCTTACGCGTCTTCCACCCGGGGTAGCACCTCGGTGGCGAAGCGTTCGATCGTCGACATCAGCCGCGCGTGCGGCAGCAGGCCGTTGTAGGCCCAGAAGTAGAGCCAGGTCACCGGCAACCGCTCTCGGAGCGTCTCGAGCTGGCGGGTCACCGTGTCGACGGTGCCGACGAGGGCCATCCCGGACCCCATCATGTCGTCGAACTCCTCTCCCGTGTCCGGGTCGATCATCCCCCGGCTGAAGCCGAAGGGCTTGAACCAGGCGGAGCCGCAGAAGGCGCCGCTCGCCTTCCACAGGCGTTGCGCCTCGGAGTCCGTGTCGGCGATCACGACGTCGCGCAGGACGCCGATCCCTTCGCCGAGCGGCCGCCCGGACTCCTCCGCGAACAGCTCGAACAGGGCACGCTCCCGCTTCGGGTGGAGCGGCGGCAGGATCGCGGTCACGCCTTCCCGCGCGCACCAGCGGATGCTCTCCTCCGACGACGCGAAGGGCTGGAAGATCGGCGGATGCGGCTCCTGAACCGGCTTCGGCACCACGCCGACCTGCCGCAGCACACCGTCCTCGACGCCGGCGCCCCAGTCCTCCGTCGCCTCGAGCGTCCACGGCGTGCCGCCCTCGGAACCGCCGACCGGGACCTTCCAGAACCGGCCGTCGTAGTCGAGCATGTCCTCGGTCCAGGCCTTCTTGACGATCCGGAAGCACTCCTCGAAGGCGGCCCGGTTCGTCGCGTCGATCTCGTCGTGCCGGTGCGGCAGCGCGCCGGAGATGCCGTGCGTTTGCTGCGCCATCACGTCGACCCAGCGCCGCTGGTAGCCGCGGGCGAAACCGGCGTTCGCGCGCCCGCCGGTCATCCGGTCGAGCATCGCGATGTCCTCCGCGACCCGGATCGGGTTCCTCGCCGGCAGCACGATGCCCAACTGCCCCACCCGGATGTTCTTCGTCTGCATGCCGACGTACAGGTCGAGCAGCACCGGGTTGTTCGAGAGTTCGAAGCCCTCGATGTGGAAGTGGTGCTCGGTGAAGCTGATCGAGTCGTAGCCCAGATCGTCGGCGAGCCGGGCCTGCTCCGAGATCTCAGCCAGCATCCGGTCGTAGAGATCGCCGCGCAGGCCGGCCATGCCCCGCTTGATGTCGGCCCGCGAGCCGATCGAGGGCAAGTAGAAGAGGGAGATCTTCAAGAGTGCCGGATGCCTCAGCCGCCGCTGTCGTAGCCCGGAAGCTCGCGGATCCAGACGTTGCGGAAACGGGTCGGGTTGCGGTGGTCCTGCAGGCCAATCCAGCCGCGCGGCTCGTGCGGCCGGTCGTAGACCCCGACCCGGCGGTGGATCGTCCGGCCGATGTACTCCTTCTTGTGATGGATGACCACACCGTTGTGGAGCACGGTGACGTTCGCCTTCTTGACGAGTTCGCCGTCCTTCCAGCGCGGCGCCTCGAAGATGATGTCGTAGGTCTGCCAGGCGCCCGGGGCCCTCGATGAGTTGACCATCGGCGGCGTCTGGCCATAGAGCGCGCCCGCCTGCCCGTCGGCGTAGGACCGGTTCTCGTACGAATCGAGGATCTGGACTTCATAGTCGCCGTAGATCATCACGCCGCTGTTGCCGCGGCCCTGGCTGTTGCTTTCGACCTTGGCCGGCGTCGCGAACTCCAGGTGGAGCTGGAAGTCGCCGAACTCGTCCCGGGTGCGGATCGACCCGGTCGAGGTGACCTCCATGTAGCCGTTCTCGACCTTCCACTCGGGTTCGTCGCCGTTCGGCTTCTGCCACTTCGAGAGGTCCGTACCGTCGAACAGCACGACCGCGTCGGCGGGCGCTGCCGCCATGTCGCTGAACGCGGCGCCCGGAGCGACCACCGGCGGCACCGGCCGGTTCGGGTCGTGCACCTTCCAGGGCAATCCCGGCAGCTTCGGGGTGTCCTCGTAGCCGACCGGCTGTTGCTGGGCGGCGGCGGTCGCGGTCATCAGCAGGCCCGCCGCCAGGGTGGCACACAACGTTCTCTTGTTTCGGTTCACACGCATTCCGGCCTCCTTGAGAGTTCACCGTACCCGCGACGCGAGCAGCGGTTCGGACAGTTTCAGCCACTTGACCACCTCGGCACGAGTGTTTCGCGGATCGATCAGGTCATGGACCGAGAAGCCCTCGGCCCGCGGGAAGGGTGTCCGCCGCTTGGCGAACTCGGCTTCGAGTTCGGCGCGCTTCCTGTCCGGATCGGACGCCGCGGCGATCTCGCGCCGGAAGGCGACCGCCACGCCGCCCTCGATCGGCAGCGCGCCGCTTTCGGCCGACGGCCAGATCAGCACCCGGCCGCCCGGGCCGTAGTGCGCCGCCGCGGCGACACCGTAGGACTTGCGGATCTGTACGGCGCACCAGGGCACGGTCGTCCGCACGGTCGCCGCGATCGCCTCCATGCCGTAGCGGATCGTGCCGGACGCCTCCGACGCCGAGCCGATCATGAAACCCGGTTCGTCGACCAGGCTGAGGATCGGCAGGTGGAAAGTCTCGCAGAACTCGATGAAGCGCCGGAACTTCTGCGCCCCCGCGGCGTCCATCGCACCGCCGATGTGCTTGCAGTCGTTCGCGACGACGCCCACCGCATGACCGTCGACCCGGGCCAGGCCGGTGATCTGGGACGGCCCGTAACCCGCCGTCATCTCGAAGAAGCTGTCCCGGTCGACGACGAGCGAGATCACTTCGCGCATGTCGTAGAGGAACCGCCGGTCCCGCGGCACGATCGTGAGCAGCGGTTCCTCGCGCCGGTCGGGCGGATCGCCCGACTTCTGCCGCGGCGGCAGCGTGTCGACGTTCGAGGGCAGGTAGCTCAGGAACTGGCGCACCTGCGCCATCGCGTCGTCCTCGTCCTCGGCGACGTTGTCGACGACGCCGCTGCGACTGTGGACCTGCCAGCCGCCGAGCTCGTCCTTCGTCTTCTTCTCGCCCAGCGCCCGTTCGACCAGCGCCGGGCCGCCGATCAGGATCTGGGCGGTATGGCGCGTCATCACCGAGAAGTGGGAGGCGACCAGGCGCGCCGCGGGGAACCCCGCCACCGCGCCGACGCCGATCGAGGCCACCGGCACGGTCCGCAGGATCTCGGCGATCGACCAGAAACGGGCCCGGGAGTACACCGGTTCCCCCATCGGCCGCGGCGGCGTCTTCGGCGCCCCTTTCTGGCGGCCCCCGCTGCCGCGCACGCTGCCGCCGCCGCCTTCGAGGAAGCGCACCAGCGGCTGCCGGTACTTGAGCGCGAGTTCCTCGGAGTAGATGCTCTTGCGCAGCCCGGCCGGCGACGGCGAGCCGCCCGCCTGGGTGAAGTCCTCGCCGGCCACGATCACCTGCCGTCCCTCGACGCCGGCAAAGCCGACGACGTAGTTCGCTGGCGTGAACGCCACGACACGCCCCTTCTCGTCCACCTCGGCAGCGCCGGCCTGACGACCCTCCTCGATGAACGAACCGGGGTCGGCTACACGCTCGATCCGCTCCCGTACGGTGAGGCGCCCGCGCTCGTGCTGGCGCTCCACCGCCTCCTCGCCGCCCATCTCCAGCGCCAGGCGCCGGCGGCGTTCGATCTCGTCGACTTCGGGCTGCCAGGACATGGCCGGGATTCTAGGGGCTTGAGCCGCGAGACGCAGCAAGGCAAGTCCGCGGCTCAAGCGCCTGGGAGAGGACGGGATGGGCCGAAACACCGAGCATGCGAGGAGTTTCGGGGCGCTAGATGCTTCGCTATCCTGCGCCGTCGGGGAGGTTCACGTGACGGAAGCAAGACGAAAGCTCTGTGGGTGGGGGTACGAAGGGCAGGGGCTGACCGCCGCCGAGGCGGACGCCTTTCGCGCCCGGACGGCGGAGCGCTTCGGCGTCCCGCTCGAACCTCAGGCAAGCATGCCCCAGGTCGCCGACTTCGACCTTCGTCCGCCCCGACTGGCGCCGCCGGCATCGCTTGCGGCCCTGTTCCGGAACGATCCGTACGAACGCCTCCTCCACGCCTACGGCAAGTCCTTCCCGGACGCCGTGCGGATGTTCCGCCGCGAGGTGCCGGAACCTCCCGACCTCGTCGCCTACCCCGAGACGACGGACGATGTCGTCCGCATCCTGGACTGGGCCGGCGACGCCGGCGCCGCCGCGGTCCCCTTCGGCGGCGGTTCGAGCGTGGTCGGCGGAGTCGAGCCGGCGGTCGGCGACAGCTACGCCGGCGCGGTGACGATCGATCTGCTCAAGCTCAACGGGGTGCTCGAGGTCGACCGCGCGAGCCGGGCCGCGCGCATCCAGGGTGGTGCGCGTGGCCCACACATCGAGGCCCAGCTCCGGGAGCACGGGCTGACGCTCCGCCACTTCCCGCAGAGCTTCGAGCACTCCACCCTGGGCGGCTGGATCGCGACCCGCTCGGGCGGCCACTTCGCCAGCCTCTACACGCACATCGACGACTTCGTCGAGGCGACAACGACCGTCACGCCGCAGGGCGTCATGGAAACCCGGCGCCTGCCCGGCTCCGGCGCCGGGCCCTCGCCGGACCGGATGGTCATCGGCTCGGAAGGCATCCTCGGCGTGATCACGGAAGCCTGGATGCGGCTCCAGGACCGGCCGGTGTACCGAGGTTCGGCGGCGGTCCACTTCGCCGACTACGCGAGTGCGGCCGAGGCGGTGCGGATGCTGGCCCAGAGCGGGCTCTACCCTTCGAATTGCCGCCTGATCGACGCGCAGGAGACCGCCACCGCCGGCGCCGGCGACGGGTCGACCTCGCTGCTCGTCCTCGGCTTCGAGTCCGCCGATCACCCGGTCGACGTGTGGATGAAGCGGGCGCTCGAGTTGACGGCGGATTGCGGCGGCGACCACAGCGCCTCGGCCGGGCGGTCCCATCGCGAGGGCGCCGCCGGGGCCTGGCGCGACGCCTTCATCAAGGGACCCTACCTCCGGGAGGTCGGCGTGCCCTTGGGGGTGATCGGCGACACGTTCGAGACCTCGATCACCTGGGACCGCTTCGCCGACTTCCACGCCGGCATCATGGACCGGACCGCCGAAATCCTCGAGCAGGCGACCGGCAGGCCCGGCAGCGTCACCTGCCGTTTCACCCATGTCTACCCGGACGGACCCGCCCCCTACTTCACGTTCTCGGCGCTCGGGGACTGGGAGCGCCTTGCGGACCAGTGGCGCGAGATCAAGCTCGCCGCGAACGAGGCGGTCGTCGACGCCGGCGGCACGGTGACCCACCACCACGCGGTCGGCCGCGACCACCGGCCGGCCGGCTACGACCGCCAGCGCCCCGACGTCTTCGCCCGCGCCCTCGCCGGCGCCAAGGCGGCGGTCGACCCCGAGGGCCTGATGAACCCCGGCGTGCTGATCGACCCGCGAGGCCGGGACGTCGGCGTCACCGGCGCGATGGCGCCGTAGCGCAGCCCTCGCACTCGCACCCACCAGCCCGAGGGTCCGACGGGGCCGGTCCCATCGGCCGTGGCATCCGCGCGTCCGCCAGCGGACGCACGGACTGCGACGCATGTGGCGCAGGGACGCGCCACATGGGTGCACGCTCAGGAGGATGAAGGGAAGTTTGCGTTCGCTTCACTCCGCTCGCTCCGGGAGGGCGTCGGATTCTGAACCGGCGCAGAGCGTCGCTCGCTGCGAGCCCGCTGGGTCCGGCCCCTCGGACCCTCGGGCTGGCTGGACGGCGTCGCTGACTGCGGACGATTTAGTCCGGCAACCTGGCGGCCAGAGCCGCGACGTGGGTGTCCAGGGCGCCCAGCGTTTCGAGCGCGGCGTGGAGGTCGCGCACGTAGTCGGTGTTGGTGCCGCTTGGGCCTGTGGCTTGTGCGACCTGGGCGGCGATCTCGGTGAGTGGGGCCGGGCCGGCGTAGTTCCGGTTGCCGGGCCAGGCCTGGTAGGTGAGGCCCATGGTCCCCTGCGTTGGTCCCTGCCCGTCCAGTTCGAGTTCGATCTCCATGCGGACATAGCCGCCCCGTTCGCGGATGTCTAGGTCGGCGAGGATGGTCTCGGCGGCAGCTTCGTCGAGACGATAGGCCATGCCCCAGCAGCAGTCGTCCGGCGCGCGCGCCAGGGTCACCACGCGGCCGGGACGCCAGGGCTCGCCGCGGTGGTCGGTCGACCACTGCCAGAAACGGCGGGTCCAGCCCCGGACGCGGGCGGGCCGGCGCTCCACGAAGGGGATCGCCGGGCGGAAGATCAGGGAGCCGTAGCCGAAGAGCCAGACCGGTTGCGCCGCAGACATGGCGGAGGATGCTAGCGGCCCGTTCAACGCAGTCGCCGCTGCGCGGCGCGTTCTTCCTCGCGGGTCAGAAGACCCGCGCCACATGATAGCTTGCGCGGCCCGTTTCCTCCTCACCAACCGCGATGCGCCACCTCTTCGTCATCGATCCGATCGAGCGTCTCGATCCCGAGAAGGACACGACGATCGCGTTCCTGCGCGAGGCGGATCGCCGGGGTCACGAACTCGCCGTCTGCACGATCGACACGCTGGAACTCGGCCCGGATGGCCGGCCGCGGGCGGAGGCGATTCCTGCCCGCACCGTCGACCCGGTCTCCGGCGGACCCTGGTACGAGATCGGGGCCCGCCGGGCCGCCTTTCTCGACGAGTTCGACGTGGTCTGGATGCGGAAGGACCCGCCATTCGACATGGCGTTCTTCTACGCCACCCACCTGCTCTCCATGGTGGCGAAGACGACCCTCGTGGTGAACGACCCGCTGGCGCTTCGCGACGCGAACGAAAAGCTGTTCGCGCTGCGGTTTCCGGCCGTCTGCCCGCCGGCGCGCGTGTCCCGGCGCATCGCGGAGTTGCTGGCCTTCCAGGAGGAAATGGGCGGCGAGATGATCGTCAAGCCGCTCGACGGCGCCGGGGGCGAGGGCATCTTCCACCTGAAGGCCGGCGACCGGAACACCAGCGCCATTCTCGAGGCCGCGACCGCTCACGAGAGCCGCTACATCATGGCGCAGCGCTACCTGCCGGAGATCCGGCAGGGCGACAAGCGGGTCATCCTGGTCGAGGGTGAGGCGCTGGGCGCGGTGCTCAGGGTGCCCGCCGAGGGCGAATCGCGGGCGAACTTCCATGTCGGCGGCCAGCCGGCGGCCACGGAGGTGGACGCCCGCGACCGCGAGATCGCGGCGGCGGTCGGTCCGGAACTCGTGCGCCTCGGCATCGTCTTCGCCGGAATCGACGTGATCGGCGGCTGGCTGACCGAGGTCAACGTGACCAGCCCCACCGGCCTGCGCGAGATCGCCGATCTGGGCGGACCGCGCCTGGAAGTCGACGTGCTCGACGCGGTGGAGCGCCGGCGCAACGCCGGCTGATCCGTCACCGCAGCGTCACGAACTCCTCGGCCGAGGTCGGGTGGATCGCCATCGCGGCGTCGAAATCGTCCTTCGTCGCGCCCATCTTGACCGCCACGGCGAGGCCCTGGATGATCTCCGGCGCGTCGGCGCCCAGCATGTGCGCCCCGAGAACGCGCCCGCTGGAGCGATCGACGATCAGCTTGATCAGTGTGCGTTCCTGGTTGTCGGTCAGCGTCAGCTTGAGCGGCCGGAACCGGCTCCGGTAGACGTCGACCTCCTCGTACCGCGCCCGCGCCTCCTCCTCGGTGAGGCCGACCGCGGCCAGGGGCGGCTGGCTGAAGACGGCGGTGGCGACGGCTTCGTGGTCGACGGGAGTCGGCTCCCCGGCGAACAGGGTCCGACTCAGGCACATCGCCTCGTGAATCGCGACCGGAGTCAGGTTCAGGCGGTCCGTGACGTCGCCGATCGCCCAGATGTGCGGCACGTTGCTGCACGAGAACTCGTCGACGACGATCTCGCCCTGCTCACCGAGCTCCACGCCGCAGTTCTCCAGTCCCAGGCCCGCGACCAGGGGCCTGCGGCCGGTGGCGTAGAGCACTTCGCCGCAATCGACCGTGCCGCCATCGTCGAGGTGTAGCCGCAAGCGGTCGTCGTTGCCTGCCGTCTCCTCGATCGACTCGACGCGGCTCTCGAAACGGAGACAGATGCCGCGGTCACGCATCTCCTCTGCCAGATGAGCGCGGATCTCCTCGTCGAACCCGCGCAGAAACAGCGGACCGCGGTAGATCTGCGTCACGTCGCAGCCGAGGCCGGCGAAGATGCCTGCGAACTCGACGCCGATGTAGCCGCCGCCAACGACCGCCACGCGCTCCGGAAGGCGCTCGAGGTAGAACGCCTCGTTCGAGCTGATCGCGTGCTCGATGCCCGGGATGGGCGGCATGTCGGGCCAACTGCCGACCGCGACCAGGATCTGGTCCGCCGTGACCCGGCTTCCGCCCGACCCGCCTTCGTCGATCTCGACGGTGTGCGGATCGAGGAGCCGCGCCCGCCCCTCGAACAGCTCGACGCCGGCTGAATCGAGCAGGCCGCGGTAGATCCCGTTGAGCCGCTCGATCTCCCGGTTCTTGTTCGCGAGGAGCTGTCCCCAGTCGAAAGCGGGTTGCTCCGCCGCCCAGCCGAAACCCGAGGCCTCGCGGTAGTGGTCGGCGAAGGCCGAGGCGCAGACGAGCAGCTTCTTCGGCACGCAGCCGACGTTGACGCAGGTGCCGCCAAGGTAGCGCTCCTCGGCCACCGCCACCCGGGCGCCGTAGCCGGCTGCCATCCGGCTGGCGCGCACTCCGCCGGAGCCCGCGCCGATCACGAACAGGTCGTAGTCGTAGTCCGTCATGGCCGCAACGCTAGACCAATCCGGCACGAGATCGCCAAGCGCCCTTAGACTCCCTTCCGGATGGCCGGCAGTCAGAGTAGCTCCGCCACTTCGTGGGCGCCGCGTGCGGTGGCCGGCGGTGTCCTGATGGGCCTCGCCAACCTGGTGCCTGGAATCAGCGGCGGCACGATGCTGCTCGCGGCCGGCATCTATCCCCGCTTCATCGAGGCCGTGGCGGACACGACGAGACTGCGCCTGCGGCTTCAACCGCTGTTGCTGCTGTGCCTCGTCGGCGGCGCCGGCGGCCTGGCGATTCTCCTTCTCGCCGGCGTGCTGCGGGATCTGGTGATCCACTACCGCTGGATCATGTACAGCGCCTTCATCGGCCTTACCCTGGGTGGCGTGCCGCTGATCTGGCGTCTCGCCCAACCGGCTGCCCGCGCGTTCTGGGGCGGCACGGCGGGAGGCTTCGCTGCCATGGCCGCACTCGCCCTGCTCCAGAGCGGCCCGGCCGCGTCAGGAACCGGCTCCAGCGGCCCCCTCCTGCTCGCGGCCGCCGGGGCGGCCGGCGCCGCCGCGATGATCCTGCCTGGCCTGAGCGGCGGCTACCTGCTCCTGGTCCTCGGCCAGTACGAACCCATTCTCGGCGCCATCGACCAGGTGCTGGAAGGACTCCGTGGTCTGAGCGCGCGGGCCGTCCTGGAGGCGGCAGGCGTCCTACTGCCTGTGCTCGTCGGTATCGCGGTGGGTGCAACGGTCATCAGCAATGCCGTGCGGTTCGTTCTGCGGCGCTTCCGCGACGCAACGCTGGGAGTGCTGATGGGACTCCTCCTCGGCGCCGTCGTCGGTCTCTGGCCCTTCGAAGACCCGGCCTCCCCCGCGCCGTTGCAGGCCGCGGCGGCCCTGGGACTCGCCAGCGCCGGCTTCGTCCTGACCTGGACCATCAGCCGGTTCGGTAGAACTCATTCGGACCCGCCCGGGGACCAGTAGTCCCTGCCCCGTGCTGCGCTACAGTCGCGGCCCCTTGCCGCTTCCAGATGAACGGAGTTTCCCGACGATGACGAACCGTTTCGCCCCATTTCCCGCCGCCGCCTCTCTCACCGTAGCCTCGCTCCTCCTGTTCGGGACGACCTCCGCCGTCACCGCCGACGGCCGCACCCTCATTCGTGCCGGCTCGCTGGTCGACGTCGAAGCCGGCGAGGTCCTGGGCAGGCACACGATCGTGGTCGAAGGCGAGACGATCACGACCGTCGAAGAGGGACTCGCCGATCCGGAGGACGGCGACACGCTGATCGACCTGTCCGGCCACACCGTGCTGCCCGGCCTGATGGACATGCACGTCCACCTGACGTCGGAGCAGGCCGGCGCCGCCTCGTACCTCGAGCGCTTCCAGCAGACCCCGGCCGACGCGACGGTCAAGGGGCTGATCTACGCGAAGCGAACGCTGCTCGCCGGTTTCACCACCGTCCGCGACGTGGGCGGCGAGACGACAGCGATCCTGGCGGTGCGGAACGCGATCAATCGCGGCGAGATGCCCGGACCCCGAGTCTTCGCCGCCACCGCGTCGCTCGCCACGACCGGCGGTCACGGCGACCGGACGAACGGCATGCGGCCGGACCTGCAGGGCGACCCCGGTCCGAAGCAGGGCATCGTCAACGGCATCGAGGACGCCCGCAAGGCCGTCCGGCAGCGCTACAAGGAGGGCGCGGACCTGATCAAGATCACGGCCACCGGCGGCGTGCTGAGCCTGGCGAAGAGCGGTCAGAACCCGCAGTTCACGGAGGAGGAGATCCGGGCCATCGTCGACACGGCGAAGGACTACGGCTTCATGGTCGCCGCCCACGCCCACGGGGCCGAGGGCATGAAGCGCGCGATCCGGGCCGGCGTCACGACCATCGAGCACGGCACCTACATGGACGAAGAGGCGTTCGAGCTGATGAAGGAGCACGGTACCTACTTCGTGCCCACCATCTCGGCAGGCAACTTCGTGGCCGAGAAGGCGGCGGTCCCCGGCTACTTTCCTGAGATCATCCGGCCCAAGGCGGCCGCCATCGGGCCGGTGATCCAGGACACGTTCGCCAAGGCCCACCGGGCGGGCGTGCCGATCGCCTTCGGCACGGACTGCGGCGTCTGCCCTCATGGCAGCAACGCCCAGGAGTTCCTCTACATGGTCGAGGGCGGCATGGCGCCGATGACGGCGATCCAGTCGGCCACGGTCGTCACCGCGAAGCTGCTCGACATCTGGGAAGAGACCGGCTCGATCACGGCCGGCAAGGCGGCCGACCTGATCGCGGTCGAAGGTGACCCGATCGCCGACGTGACCCGGCTCCAGGATGTCCGCTTCGTCATGCGAGCCGGCCGGGTCCACAAGGCGCCGGCCGACTGAGTCGGCAAGGTGGTCGACTCTCCTCAGCCGCTCTTGCCGCCGAGGGTGCGTTCCGTGTAGCGCACCCGGGCCGCCTCCGACTCGGCATCGCCCCTCACCCACTGCAGGGTGTCGCCGTCGGCGAAGTCGGTGGCGCCCGCGATGGCTCGGCAGACGGCATTCACGTGGTCTTTCGTGATCGCCGCCGGTACCGTGGGCATCGAGGCCAGGGACCGGGCAAGATCCAGGGTTTCCTCCTCGAGCCGATCCGGCGGCACGATCCGGTTGACCATCGGCGCCACCTCGGAGGGCCCGAAGCGGCGGCAGGTGATGATCAGTTCCTTGGTCAGAGCCGGTCCGATCTCCCGCACCATCCTCGGCACCCCGCCCCAGGCCAGGGGGAGTCCCAGTTCGACTTCGGGGATGAAGAACACGGCGTCCTCCGCAACGACCCGCAGGTCGCACGCCACCATCAGGAGGAAGCCTCCACCGACGGCGTAACCCTGGACCTGGGACACTGTCAGCGCTCGCATCTGCTCGAGTGCGTCCATCGCCCGGCGGCCGAGCTGGCCCGCCTCGCGGCGCTGCCGCCAGTTCAACTCCGAAGCGCCGCCCATCGCCTTCAGGTCGGCCCCGGCGCAGAACGCGCGTCCCTCGCCGCGAAGGATGACGGCATCGACCTCGCTCTGGCGATCGAACCAGCTCGCTGCTTCCGCCAGTTCGCGCAGCATCGTCCCGTCGACGGCGTTCAGCCGCCCGGGGCGCGCCAGTGTCAGGAATCCCAGGTTGCCGTCCTTGTCAACCCGGATCGTCTCGAAGTTCGTATGGCCTCCCATGTACCTCTCCTTCCTGTTTCGACGAACCGCTGTTCGGGCCGCTGCCCCCACGGGCCATCCGTTCCGCGTCGCGTGCTCTATCATGCCGTCCGCCCGCGGGAACGGCCATGACCGCACCAGCGACCCGCGGAACCTGACTCACACCCGGATGACGCTCCAACTGCAGGTCCTCGGCTGCGGCGACGCCTTCAGCAGCGGCGGCCGCCTGCATACCTGCTTCCTCCTGAGCGGCCAGACGAGCCTCGGCCCTCTTTCTCCGACCCTGCTCGACTGCGGCGCAACATCTCTCGCCGCGATGAAGGCTCGAGGCATCGAGCCGGCGACGATCCGCACGATCCTCATCACCCACCTGCACGGGGACCACTTCGGCGGTCTGCCCTTCCTGTTGAGTGACGCCCACTACCGGGCCCGCCGCACCACCCCGCTGACCCTGGCGGGACCCCCCGGCCTGCGGGAGAGACTCCGGCAGGCGACCGAGACTCTGTACCCGGGCTCCTCCCGGCGCAAGCGGGCCTTCGATGTCGAGTTCCTCGAGCTCCACGAGCACCGCCCGGCCACGGTCAACGGCCTGCGCGTAACGCCCTTCGAGGTCGTCCACCCGTCCGGCGCGCCGAGCTACGCGCTGCGGGTCGAGTACGGCGGCCGAACGCTCGCCTTCTCCGGCGACACGGAATGGACGGAAGCCCTGGTCGAAGCGGCCGCGGACGCCGACCTCTTCATCTGCGAATGCAACTCCTACGACCGGCCGATTCCGAACCACCTGAACTACAGAGAACTCCTCGCGCGCCGCCACCTCCTGGACTGCCGAAGGATACTGCTCACCCACCTCGGCGACGACATGGTCGACCGCCGTGATCTGGAGATCGAGGCGCTCGCGGAGGGGCGGATCTACGACATCTGAAAAGCCTCCCTTCGCTGGTACACTCCGCGTCCGAAACTGACCAGGAGCAGCAATGAACTTCGATTTCTCGGATGCCCAGAAGGCATTGAAACAGCAGACGCGCGACTTCCTGCGCGCCGCCTGCGACACGACCGTGCCCCGACGGGTGCTGGAGGATACGGACGAACCGTTCGCCCGCGATCTGTGGCAGCAGATCTGCGCCAACGAGTCTCCCGGGATCGCGATCCCCGAGGAGGTCGGCGGTATCGGCTTCGGCTATCTCGAACTCTGCGTCGTGGCCGAGGAGATGGGCCGCGCCATCGCGCCGGTTCCCTTCTCGTCGTCGGTCTACCTCGCCGCCGAAGCGATTCTTCAGGGCGGCTCGGAGGAGCAGAAGGAGAGACTGCTGCCCAGGCTCGCTTCGGGTGAGAGCATAGGCACCTTCGCCCTCTCCGAAGGCCCGGGGCAGGCCACGGTGGCGAACCTCCAGGCGACGCTCAGGGACGGCCGGCTGTCCGGCACGAAGATGCCGGTACCCGACGGCGACGTCGCGGACCTCTGCGTCGTCGTGGCAAAGGACGGAGAGGGCGCCTCGCTGGCGGTCGTCGACCTCGCCGCCGAAGGTGTCTCCCGTGAGCCGGTCGACACGCTTGATCCCTCCCGCTCCCACGCCAGGATCACCTTCGACGGCGCCGAGGCCGAGTTGCTCGGCGAAGCCGGCCAGGGCTGGGCGACCAAGGATGCGGTGTTCAACCGCGCCGCGGTGCTGTTCGCCATGGAGCAGCTCGGCGGCGCCGACGCCTGCCTCCAGATGGCGATCGGCTACGCCAAGGGCCGCTACGCCTTCGGCCGGCCGATCGGCTCCTTCCAGGCGATCAAGCACAAGCTCGCTGACATGTACATCAAGAACGAACTCGCCCGGGCGAACTGCTACTACGGCGCCTGGGCGCTGTCGACCGACGCGCCCGAGCTGCCGGTCGCCGCGGCCGCCGCGCGCGTGGCCGCGACGCAGGCCTTCCACTTCGCCTCGAAGGAGAACATCCAGACCCACGGCGGCATCGGCTTCACCTGGGAGTCCGATTGCCACCTCTACTACCGCCGCTCCAAGCTGCTCGCGCTCAGCATAGGCAGCGAAAGGGTGTGGAAGGACCGGCTGATCTCCGGTCTGGAACGGCAGGAGGCCGCCTGATGGACTTCAACGACACCCCCGAACAGGCCGCGTACCGCGCGGAGGTCCGCGCCTGGCTGGGCGCCAACGCGGAACCGCGCAAGGACCGCCCCAGCGTCAGCCGCCGGCTCGATGCCGAGGAGGGTCTGGCACTCGCCAAGGCGTGGCAGGCCAGGAAGGCGGACGCCGGCTACGCCTGCCGTCACTGGCCCGTCGCGCATGGCGGCCAGGGCCGGCCGATGATCGAGACGATCATCTACGACCAGGAAGAGGCGAACTTCGATGTCCCGACCGGTTTCTTCAGCATCGGTCTCGGCATGTGCGGCCCGGTCATGGCGCAGTACGCGACCCAGGAGCAACAGGCCCGCTTCATTCCGCCGCTGATGCGTGGCGAAGAGGTCTGGTGCCAGTTGTTCTCGGAGCCCGCGGCGGGGTCCGACGTCGCCGGGCTGCGCACCCGCTGCCACCGCGACGGCGACGACTGGGTGGTCAACGGCCAGAAGGTCTGGACCTCAGGGGCCCACTACTCCGACTGGGGCATCCTGGTCGCCCGCCACGATTCCTCGCTTCCCAAGCACAAGGGCCTGACCTTCTTCTTCATCGACATGAAGTCACCCGGAATCGACATCAAGCCGATCAAGCAGATCAACGGCGGCTCGAACTTCAACGAGGTCTTCTTCACGAACGTCCGGGTGCCGGACAGCCAGCGTCTCGGCGCGATCGGCGAAGGCTGGCAGGTGGCGATCACCACCCTGATGAACGAGCGCCTCGCCGTCGGCGACGCGCCGCCCCCGGATTTCCGCGAGGTGATGAAGCTCGCCGCCGCCTGCGAACTCGACGGCCGGTCCGCCCTCGAGGACTCCTCGGTCCGCGAGAAGATCGCCGACTGGTACGTCGAGGCGATGGGCATGAAGCACACGAAGGCGCGCACCATGACGGCCCTCTCCCAGGGCAAGGTCCCGGGACCCGAGAACTCGATCGGCAAGGTCGTCTCCGCGTCGAAGCTGCAGAACGTGTCCTCGTTCGGGGCAGACCTGATGGACATGGGCGGCGTGATCACGGACCCCTCGTTGATGCCTTCCGACGCCCTGTTCCAGCAGTCCTTCCTCTACAGCCCCGGCCTCCGCATCGCCGGCGGCACGGACGAGATCCTGCGCAACATCATCGCCGAACGCGTCCTCGGCCTCCCCGGCGAGATCCGCGTCGACCGCGACGTCCCGTACAGCGACATCCCGACAGGGAACTGAAGGCAGAGCCGGCCAGAAGGCCGGCGCACCGACACACTCGGCGCGACGTGGCGCCAGGCTGAGAGGGCCCAACCGAGGCGGCAGCTAGCTCTCGCTGGCGAGCTTGCGGAAGTACTCGTCGACGAGTTCGCGGTAGCCGGGCGGCACCTGGTCGGAGTTGCCAAGGTAGACCCGTTCGGCTGCGCCGCCGCGCAGCTCTCGCCACAGACGGTACTCGAATTGCCGCAGGCCCTCGACGATATCGTTGCGGAGCCGTTCGAGGGCCAGCGGATCGCGGTTGAGGCCGAGCAGGCTCAGATCGCCCATCTGCTGGAGTAGCTGGTCGAGGTCGGCCGTGTCCATCCGTTCCCGTCGCAGGTCGTTCCTCAGGCCCTCCAGATCAGCACGCCGCTGGTCGAACTCCCGGTCGATCTGCCGCAGGTCCTCGGCGGGGAAGATGCCGGGCTGGTAGAAGCCGCCCGAGCTCGAGCCGTACTGGCTGAAGCGGCCCCGGTTCCGGCCGCCCTCCGGGTTGGCCGCGTCGCCTCCGGCTTCCGAAGCCGTGTCGGCAGGCCGGCCGCCCTGCTGCTGGCCGCCTTGTGGCTCTCCGCCCTGCTGCTCGCCGCCCTGTCCCTGGCCGTCCTGCTGCTGGCCATCCCGTTCGCCTTCCTCCCCCCGCCGCTGACCGAGCCGGCTACCTGCCTCGACGCGGTCCCGCAGACGGGCTTCCATCGAGGCCAGATTCTCGACGAGGTCGCGCGTCCGCTCCAGCATCCGGTCCTGACGCTCGCCGCCGCCTTCACCGACGCTCTCGCGCGCCTCGGCGATCCGCTCCGTCACATCGTCGATGTCCTGCCGGATCTGGTTCTCGAACAACCGCGCGAACTCCGGATCCCGGCCAGCGAGCACGCCCTTGGAGTACCGAATCTTCTCCTTCAACTGCTCGTCCCGGATGATCGTGGCTGACTCGCGCAGCTTCCGCGCCGTCTCCGGCTGATCGTTGCGGGCGCCCTGGCTCATCCGGTTGAGTTGCGCCTCCAGACCCGCCACCTCATCGGTCAAACGGTCCTTGCGCTCCATGATCCGTTCGATGAGCTCGGAACGTTCCCGCGCTGAAAGCCCGCTGCGGCTCTGGCCGTTCTCGCCTTCCTGGCCCGCCAGTTCGCCCACCTGCTCTTCGATCCGGCTCTGCATCTGGGACACGCGGCTGGCGCGCTCCTGCAGTTCCTCCATGTCCCGTCCGAGTTGCTGGCGCTGGTTGCGATCCAGCAGCCGCCGGGCCTCGCGCAGCTGGTCGAGAGCCGCGATCCCGTCCGCGCCCGCGTTCGCCTGCGACCTGGAGGATCCGGCCTGGGAGCGCCTCATCTGCTCCGCCGCCTGCCGTAGGGCCTGCGTCGTCTCCCGCAGTTCCGGGCGCTGTTGCTCGCGCGCCAGCCGTTCCAGGCGCCGCGCGAGCTCCTCCGTTTCCTCGATCAGGTCCTGCTGTCTGCCGCCACCACCGCCGCCCTGCTGCGAGCGGCTCCGCAGCCGGTTCTGGCGCTCGTTCTCGCGCTGCTGGCGGCGGGCCAGCTCGCGCAGCTTCTGCATCAGTTCGTCGACTTCCGCCTGCGCCTGCTCGGCGGCGCCGCGCTGGACCGTCTCGTACTGGTTGCGCAGCTTGTCGAGCTCCAGTTCGAACAGATCGGCGAGATCCTCCGACAGCTGCTGGTTGCCGCCGCCGCCACCGCCGCCGCCCTGCTCGAACGACACGCGGACGCTGCGGAACACGGACTCCGCGCGCTGCAGGGAAGCCAGCGCTTTCTTCTCCTCGGTCAACGCCTCCTCGGGGCGTTCCGCTTCAAGCTCCTTTTCCGCCACCGCCATCTCGACGCCGGCCTGCTCGAGGAACCGGATGATCTTCGAGAAATCGTCGTCCTGGAGCAATTGCTGCCCGCGGTTGCCCATCCGCGTCACCAGCGACCGCACCTGGTCGCGCAGCCGACCCTGCATCAGGGAGACCGTCTTCAGGTTCTCGGCCAGTTCCTTCGACGTGTACTCCTCCTCGTCACGGATCAGGCGGAACGTGGCCGAGATGATCATCTTCTGCTGCACCGAGAGCGTCTGATCCAGGCCGCCGGCGCCGCCCATGCCTCCTGCACCGCCCTGCTCAGCCTGCCGGTAGTTCCGGTCGAAGGGGCGGATCTCCAGGAAGTAGATGTCACTGATCGTGGGCTGGGCGTGGCTGCGGTCCCAGGCCTCCGCGAAGTAGGAGATGGAGTCGCCGACCTGGAGGTCCATCTCCTCGAGGAAGAGCGTGTGTCCGACGCTCACCTTCTTCATCGAGGACGACGCGCTGTCCAGCAGGGAAACCTCCGTTTCCTCGCCGCCGTTCACCGCGTAGCGGATGTTCAGGCGACGGACGCCGTAGTCGTCCTCCGCCTCCACCTGGGCAAACACCTCGTCGATCATCGACACCTTGACGTCCCGGCCGGGGGCGACGAAGCGCACGATGGTGGGCTGATCCTCGAGGGCCGTGACCATGTACTCGGCCGAGGCACGGTGCCACCTGCCGTCGTCGTCCATCAACTCGATCCGGTAGTAGGTGCTCTCGTCCACCGTGTACGCCGCGACCAGCCGGTCGGCTTCGACGCTCAGGTCCCTTGGTTCGTCACCTTCGACCAGAAGCCGCCCCGCCTCGACCTGGAAGATCGGCAGGATGCTGAACCGCACCTGCGTACCCTTGAGAACCGCGATGTCACCGCCGTCCTCGACCGTCTGGTCCGACAGGCCGCTGTAACCGGGAAAGCGGTACAGGAGATCGATCTGGTCGACGTAGGGCAGATCCTTGACCCGGATGCGATAGATCGGTGAGCGCACGCCGGAGGCGTCGACGTAGTAGTCCGTGTCAGCGCGCAGGTTCAGGGCGATGAAGTCGTGAGTGGCCGGTTCACCGCCGATCATCCGCTCCCCGTCCTCTCCAGGTTCCGCCAGGTCGAGGCCGTCGCCGACGCGGTTCATCGGCCAGTGCTGCCACTCGCCGTCCGGATCGCCGGCGGCGTCCAGCGGTCTCAAGCCGAGTTCGACGCGGTCCGGATCGAAACCCAGCACCGCCGCGCTGATCAACTGATCGGAGCCGCGGGCAACCGTGACGTTGCCGGGCGCCACGACCAGGCGGTACGGATTGTCGGCGGCCGCCGCCCGCCAGGGCGTGAACAGCAGCATGGCGCCGTGCTGGAGGAAGGCCGGGCTGAGCAGCACGGCCACCATGCCGGCACTCGCCACGCCCGCCAGCGCGGCCGAGAAACGCTGCAGGGCGCCGCGCTCGATCCGCGTCGCGAAACCGCTCTGCTGGCAGCGTTCGATCGCGTCCTCCAGAACCCGCCGCTGGAGTTCCGGCGACACCCGCTCCGTGTCCGCGGGCGAACCCTGCTGCACCGGACCCAGTTCCACCGCGCTCAACACCGAAGCCTTGAGCGTCGGCTCGTGCTCCTCCACGTAGAGCGCCACCTGGCGCTTGGACACCCGTCGAGAAAGAGGAATCGCGAGCAGCCGAACCCCGAGAGCAATCAGGGTCAGGTAGGCGAGCCAGCGGAACACCTCGACCGCGCGTTCGCTGTACAGGAAGTAGTCCATCCCCCACACCGAGACGGCGAAGGCGGCGAAGCCGGTCACGATCAGCGTGACCAGTCCTCGCAGGGCCACCTTCATTCGCCAGCGCAGGCGAACGCGACGGATCACGCTCATCAGTTCGCCGTAGGTCGGGTCGTAGATGGGATCGAAGCCGGAAGCCATCGGGTCTCCTCCGTCAGCTCTGCTCGCCGGTGGGGGTCCATGGTGTCACGACCGGCGCCGCGACGGCGCGGCGCCGGTTGCCGAACAGGGTTTCGGCAGCCAGGATCAAGGCCGCGGCAGCGATCAGGAACCACCAGAGCCGCTGGCGGCGCTCGCGTTCCTCGGGAGTCTGCGCCGCGGCCTCCAATGCCGCACCGTTCTCCTCCTCCCGCGGTCGGATGCGGGACACGAACTCGTCCAGATCGAGTCGGCTCAGGTCGGACTCCACTACCGGTACGTTGCTCGCCAGAGTCAGGGGCTCGGTGGAGACATCGGCACGCACCTCCCGGAACTCGTAGAAGCCCGGCTCCTCCACGTCCAGCAGCAGACCTCCGCCGTCCGCATCGATGCGGCTCTCTCGGCCCGACGGGGCGACCGAGACGTAGCCGTTCCCCTCGCCTCCCACCTGCCCGCCGGGCAGTTCCACCTGCGCGACCTCGCCCACTCGATACCAGGAGCGGGGCAGCGAGTAGCCCGCCAGGTACTCCACCGAACGATGCACGAAGGGGAGGAACACCGCCTGAAGCGGCAACGTGTTCCAGAAGGTGTCGAACGAGGTCGGCAGCACCAGGACGCGGCCGGACGCCGTGTTCGCGGCACGGCCGTCCTCAACCGCTCCGGGCAGCAGGTCCAGCAACGCCGGAGCGCCGTCGTCGAAGCGCGCGATCGTGGCGGCTCCTTCCGGAGGCACGAGCCGGTGATAGCGGAAGAACGACGCGGAAGAGAAGTCGCCGCTCCTGGCCGTGGCGAACACGTCGAAGACCGGATGCCCGGTGTCAAACCAGGCCAGGGAGCCCGCGCTGCCGGACAGCCGGTCCGCCTGCCGTTCGCTGGTCACGCCCAACTCCCTCAGCAACCCGGCCGTCGAGGTCAGGCCACGCTCGACCGAGAGCAGCAGGCCGCCGCCGTCGCGAACGAAGCCGGCGACCGCTTCGCCCGCCGATCTCGACAGTTGCTGTGCCGCGTCGTTGATGACGACGACCGACGTTCCGTCGAGCATCGAGCGCTGGAAGCCGGACGCCTGCACCCGGCTCACCCGGAAGAACGGCCGGCGCCCAAGCGCCAGGGCCTCTTCGAGATACCGGCCGCGGCGACGGTCGCCGTCCGGCTCGATCACGAGCACGCCGACCTCGTGCGCCGGTGACAGCACGAAGCGGAACTCGTTGTCGGCGGCGAGGGAATCGTCCCGCAGACGCACGGTGCCGCGGGTGGTGCGCTGACGTTCGAGGACCTCGGGTGCGAAGTTGACCATCGTCGACGTGTCGACTCCGAGCTCGACCGCCCTGGTCTGGACCACCTCGCGATCCAGCAGCAGGTCGACCTCCGCCCGCAACGGCGCGGCGCCCGGGGCCGCCGAGGGTTCGCGAACCACCAGGTAGCTGACCCGGGCGGCGATCCCCACCTGCTCGCGGTCGCCACTACGGGAGTGATCGAAGGCGATGTCGGTAACGGCGGCGTTGCGCACCTCTTCGTCCTCCTCGCCCACGTCGACGAGCCGCAGTTCCACGCCCGCCGGCAGCGCCGCGACGTTCTCCGGCGTCCAGGAGGCGCGTTGGAAGTCACTCACGATGAGCAGTTCGCGCCGGCCGAGTTCCCCGGCCTCGGCCAGCACGCCCCGCGCCATCTGAATCGCCGGCAGCAGTGACGTGGACCGGGGCGCGACCTCCACGTCGCGGACCATCGCGGCAAGCAGCGCTCCGTCCAAAGTCGGCGCACTCTGAAGTTCCGCCTCGTCCGAGTACACGATCAGGGCGCCCCGATCAGCGGCTTCGAGGCCGCCGAAGGCCGATTCGGCCGCCGTAGCGGCTCGCTCCCAGCGGTCGCCGAAGCCCATGCTGAACGAGTTGTCCAGCAGGATGACGACCAGCCGGCTGGAAGAGGTGACGCCGGCAGCCGCGTCGCCCTGCCACAGCGGCCGGGCGAACGCCAGGGCAAGCAACGCGACCGCGAGGCAGCGCATCAGGAGCAGCAGCACATCTCGCAGCCGGCGCCGGCGCATCGAACGGTAGGGCGCCTGGGAAATGAACATCAGCGACGGGAAACGGACCACGCGGCTGCGGTGGCGCAGACGCAGATGGATGAGGACCGGTACCGCCACGGCGGCAAGGCCGAGCAGAAACAGAGGCGCCAGCAGACCCATGGCCGCGTCACCTGGCCTTCATCGCGTACAGCCGCGCGGACAGGTAGCTGTAGAGCGCCGCGTCCAGGGGCTGGGAGATGTCGACCAGCGTGTAGTCGATGCCCGCCTCGACCAGGGACCGGTCCAGTGTCCGCGTGTGTTCACGGATCAGCTCGAGATACTGGTCCCGCAGAACATCCGGCATCACCGCTTCGCGCGCCCCGGTCTCCAGGTCCCTGAGGTCGAGCTCTCCGTCGAAGTCGAACCGGAGTTCCGCCGGATCCAGCAGATGGAAGAGGATCACGTCGTTTCCCTTGTGCCGGAAGCCGGCCGCGGTCCGGATCACCGTCTCGGGTTCCTCGTAGAAGTCCGAGATCAGCACGACCATGCTCCGGCGGCGCACCGCGTCAACCACTTCGAGCAGCGGTTCGCGCAGGCTGCCGCCGCCGCCCGGCTCGATCCGGTCGATCGTGTGGAGCACGACCTGAAGGTGTTTGGCCGCCGGCGGCACATAGTCGACGATCCCGCTGTCGAAGGTGACCAGACCGATGCGGTCCTTCTGTTTGGAAGCGAAGTAGCCCAGGCACGCGGCAAGGTAGCGACCGTAGTCGAGCTTCGTCACTGCGCCCGTTCCGAAGTCCATCGAACGGGAGACGTCGAGCGCGATCGTCAGGTTCGTGTTCGTATCCGCTTCGAACTCCTTAACGTAGAAGCGGTCCGTGCGGCAGAAGAGCTTCCAGTCGACCCGCCGGATGTCGTCGCCCGGCTGGTAGGCCCGGTACTCCGCGAAGTCCATCGACCGGCCGAGGAACGGCGACCGGTGCAGGCCGCTGACGAAGCCCTCGACGACTGTCTTCGCGAGCAGGTCGAGACTGCTGATGCGCGCGAGCGTGCCGGTGTCGACGAACCTGCCGTACTTCATGGCCCGGCCTCGTCCGTCAGCTCATTCCACTTGGGCTGACCGGCGCGAGCTCCAGCAGCCGACCAACGATCTCGTCGGTGGTCACCCGCTCCGACTCGGCGTGGAAGTTGGTCAGGATGCGATGCCGCATGACCGGCTTGGCAAGGGACCGAACATCTTCGTGCGCGACGTGGTAGCGCCCGTCCATCAGCGCCTTGGCCTTGGCGCCGAGGACCATGAACTGCGCCGCGCGAACGCTCGCCCCGTACTGCACCCACTGGTTCACGAAGTCGGGCGCCTCCGGGGTGTCGGGACGGGTCATCCGCACCAGGTGGACGGCGTAGCGGAGGATCGGTTCCGCGATCGGCACCCGCCGGACCAGCCGGTGGAACGCGCGCAGGTCGTCTCCCGTGACCCGAGTCTCGAGAGTGAACTCACGCAGCGTCGTCGTGGCGTCGACGATCTCCATCTCCTCGTCCTCGGGAAGATGGTCGATGATGATGTTGAACATGAAACGGTCGAGTTGAGCCTCCGGCAGCGGATACGTACCCTCCAGCTCGATCGGGTTCTGGGTCGCGAAGACGAAGAACGGCTGCTCCAGGTCGTAGGTTCGGCCCTGGACCGTCACGCGGTGCTCCTGCATCGCCTCGAGCAGCGCCGCCTGCGTCTTCGGCGGCGTCCTGTTGATCTCGTCGGCGAGCACGATCTGGGCGAAGATCGGTCCGGGCATGAAGGTCATCTCCCGCCTGCCCGTGTCGTGGTCTTCCTGGATGATGTCGGTGCCGGTGATGTCGCTCGGCATCAGGTCGGGCGTGAACTGGATGCGGCTGAACTTGAGGTCCAGGATCTCGGCGACGGTCTGGACGATCAGGGTCTTCGCCAGACCCGGCACACCTGTCAGGATGCTGTTGCCACCCACGAACAGCGTCATCAGCACCTGACCCAGGACTTCCTCCTGACCGACGATCTGCTTGGCGAGCTGGGCCAGGACCTGCTCCCGGCCCGTCGCCAGCCGCGCGGCCAGCTCAATGTCCGTTTCGCTGGTCAGGCCCTCGCCGCCGCCTTCCAGGACGGTCGTCTGGGCGAGGTTCTCTGAGGTGTCGTTCATCGAGTTCTCCATCCTTGGGGATCGGGACCGCGTCCGTCTAAAGAACGGCTCAGTGGGTCATCCCGTAGATCAGGTAGTTGACCCCGAGCTTGAAGCCCTTCTGGGTCACGTCCACCGGGTAGAAGGTGGTCTCCGACCACTCCCAGAAATCGCCGATGTCCATGTTGTAGTTGACGACGGCCATCAGCCGCCGGCTCGGATCGTTGTCCTCGAAGACACCGTAGATTCGGCCCCGCACCGGATAGAAGCGGGCGTCCTCGATATCGAAGTTGATGTCCTCGAGCACGAAGAAGGAGCGGAAAACCGGGTGATCGACCGTGAGCGGCACGAGTTCGTAGCCGGGTAGAAGCCGACCCATCTGCCGCTCGAAGTTCTCCCACTGCACGGGATAGCCGCGTATGTCGAAGAAATCGTCGATCACGAGGAATCCGCCCTTGAACAGGTAGGAGCGGAGGTTGTCGAGTTCCTCCTCCGTCGGGTTCCAGAAGCCCGGCTCGCAGAGATAGGCCCACGGATGCTCGAACAGCCTGGGATCGGTCAGCTCGAGGACATTCCCGCCCTTCGTCTGCACTTCGACGTCGGTGATCTCCTCGACGATGCGCGTGAAGTTCTCTTCGGCGAACGGGTAGTCGTGGTTCCACTTCAGGTCGAGGCCCCACATGAAGGGGCCGCCGCCCCAGATCGTCGGCTCGAAACGGATCCGGGCGAACGTGAAGCCGCCCGAGTAGGGGAATGACGGGGTCTCCACACTGGGCGCGGCAACGCGCCAGTTCTCGTCCCGCGCGGACAGGCCACCCGCTAGCAGGGCCAGCGCCAGCATGCCCGCCAGGGCGGAAAACGTCCGACGTGTGCTGCGCGCTCCAGTCACGGCCCCTCTGCTTCCGGCTGCCGTCCGCTCCCCGCGGGTCGTTTCCCGACCAGGTCGAGCAGCAGCTCCTGCGCCGGATCGTACCCCGGCGCCACCTCCAGGGCCCGCAGGACCGTGCGCCGGGCCCGCTCCGGCCGACCCGCGTCCCGTTCGGCCAGCGCGAGCCGGTACAGCGCGTCCGCACGGTCGGCCGGGTCCAGCGAAACCAGGGCGGCCCGCTCCCGCACGGCGATGTCGAACCGGCCGCCGGCGGAGGCGGACTCGGCGAGACGACGGTGAACGTCGGCGTCGAAGGGCGAGATGTAGAGAGTCCGCTCCAGGATGGCCGCTTCTTCCTCACTGCGGCCGGCCGCTGCCAGGAGATCGGCCAGCGCCAGGTGCTGGTCCCATGCCGTCTCGTTGTGCTGGAGCAGACGGTCCAGCGCCTCGATCGCCTCCTCGTCCCGTTCCAGCTCCCGGTAGATCTCGGCCAGCAACGTGTAGGCGTTGCCGGGGCCGACGAACTCAGGGAAGAGGTCCCGGCCCCGCAGCAGAGGCGCTTCCGCCTCGGCGTAGCGCTCCTCGGCGAAGAGGGCGTTGCCGTAGGTCATCTGAATCCGGAAGTCGTCGGGGTTCTCCCTGGCCGCCTTCTCGAGCGCCGAGAGATCGGGGGCCTGGCCCGCGAACAGGTTCCGCCGGGGCGCCCTGGACGGTCCGCCCTCACCCGATCCGCCCTCGTCCTCCGCCGCCTCGCCGCCCGGCCCGGGAGCATCGCCCAGCGCCGCCATGGCGGTGCCGAAGCGCTCGCGCAGATACCCGAAGAACCGCTCGTCGAAGCTCGAAAGCGACAGCGCCATCGCCTCCTGGAACACTTCTTCCGTGCTCTTGCCTTCCCGATAGCCGGCGAGCATGACGAGGATCGCGTCGAAGCCGTAGTTCTCCTCGATCCAGTCGCAGATCAGCGAGGCCTGGTAGTAGGAAAGGCCGATCTGGTTGGGGAACTTCGGCCGCATGAAGCCGTCATTGAGCTCGGCGATCCCGAGCAACTCCCCGTCGCGCAACGACGTAACGAAGGGGATCTGGACGTCGTCGCCCCATCCGGGGCGCGCCCGGCGCTCCTCGAACACGGAGAGACCCTCGGTCAGCCAGCGCGGGATCTTCGCGTCGGTGACGAGCAGGGTGAAGGTGTGGGCGAGCTCGTGCCAGAGCGTCGAGCCCCAGTTGAAGTGGCCGACCTGACGAGCCGAGGGCGAATCGAGGGCCAGCACGGGACCGAAGCACACACCCAGGGCGCCCAGTCCGGCGAGGCCTACCGTGCGGACCGAGAAGTCCGCGTGCGACGGATAGACCTCGACCCGGATCGGCGCCGGCGGCTCGAACCGGTAGCGCTCGACCAGCACGGCCCAGGCCTCCTCCGCCAGTTCGACCATGTAGGGCGCCAGCAGTTCGGCCTCGCTGTCGTGGATCTGGAACTCGAAGTGCTCGCTCTCTATCGTCCGGTACTGCACGAACGTGTCGACGAGGTCGAGGGTGTTCTTGATCCAGACGTTGTACGGATCACCCGCGAACGCCCGCTCCAGGTTGGCCTTCCCGGCCTCGATGTCCCCGAGGCGAAGCTGGTTCAGACCGAGCAGCCCGTAGCCGCGCCAGGACTTCGGATCCAGCCGCACCGCCTCGGCAGCGAAGTCGCGCGCCTGGGGGTAGAGCCGGTTCTCCACGCTGGCGTCGGCCAGTTCGTTGAACAGGTCGGCGTAACGCGGGCTGTCCGCCAGAATGCCGTCGCGCAAGCGGGCGAACTCCTCGTCCCGCCCCTCGAGAAACTCGACCGCCGCCAGCACCGTCCGTGCGGTGAGCGATTCAGGATCGGCCTGAACCGCCTTCTCCACCTCTTCGCGCGCCTCGCCGAACCGCTCCGAGGCCAGGCGCAACCGGGCCCGGAACACCCGGGCCGCGATCAGGTTCGGGTTCACCTCCAGGGCCGCGTCGAGCGTCTCGACCGCCCGCGGGTCGCCGTCGAAGCGCATCGTCCGCGCCATCGCCAGCAGCGCCTCCGGATGCCGCGGGTTCGACCGGAGCACGTCCGCGATCGAGGTGCGGGCCTGGGAGCTGTCGTACTTCTCGAGGAACAGTTCTCCGAGCCGAATCCGCGGCACGGGCCACGAGGGATCGAGAGCCACGGCCTCGTCGTATGCCCGCAGCGCGTCCTTGAACAGCTCCGGATCGTCCCGCCCCAGCAACTGGCAGGCATGGGCGACCGCCACGAGTTCTTCGGCAGTGTCGGCGACGCCCCGGTTGTAGGCGTCGATCATCGCGTAGAAGCCCGTCGTGGCTTCCCCGATCGCGCCCTCGTCCCAGGCCAGCCGCGCGAGTTCGAACGAGGCGACCAGAGCGTCCCCGCCTCGGGCCACGCGCGCCGACTCGAATGCCTGCCGGGCCCCGGCGCGGTCACCGGCGAGCAGCGCCACGCGGCCGCGCAGAACGCCCAGGCCCGTTTCCGCGGCATCGACGCCCTCGAACGCCGCGACGGCTTCGTTGTAGCGCCCGGTGGCGATCAGCGCCTCCACCAACAACCTCAGCGCCCGCGGCTCCGCCGCGGTCAGGCCGCCCGAAGGCGCCTCCAACCGGGAGATGACGGCCTCGTACCGGCCGGTCCGGAGCATCGACTCGATCTCCTCGAGCGCCGCAGCCTCCTGTGCCTCGGCCGGCCACGCCCCGACCGCCCAGACGGCCGCCAGAGCCAGCGCGCTCGCCGCGGTTCCGATGAGGGCGCCCCGGCGCATCACGGATCGGGCTCCCCGTCGGCGACGGCCGCCTCCTCCAGCTCGCGGTCAACCAGCGCCAGTTCGACCATGAGTTCCTGGAGTTCGCTCAGGTAGACCTCCTCGTCCAGGGTTTCCCGCTGCAGGCGGAGCTCATCGATGCGCCGCTGAATCCCGGCACGCCGATCCGTCAGTTCCCGCGCCTCCGCCGTGAGCGTCGAAGGCCGCGCCTCCTGACCCAGGTAGACGAGACTCGCGAGCCGGCCGTCGACCGTCTCGGACGCCTCCACGCCGGCCGGCTCCGAACTGCCCAGGCCGTCGCCGTCGTCGTCGAGCAGCGCGTTCTCGGTGCGCAACAGGCCGTTCTGCCGGTAATAGCGCTCGATCTCGCGCTGAGCGAAGGTGAACGCCTCGAGCGCCGATGTCTGGCCGTCCTTGTTCGCGTCTCCCGCGGCACCGTCGAATGCCTCCGCCAGGTAGCCGCCGAACAGCGACTCGTTGCTCTGGCCTCCAGACTTGGTCGCCGTGATGACGATCCGGCCCTCCTGCGAGAGCGGTCCGAGGAAGCCGCCGGACGCGGAACTCGCGTTGATGAACACGACGCGGCGATCGGCAAGCTGTTCCAGCGCCGCGGCGTACTCGTCGGCGACCAGGTCGCGACCGGGCAGATTGAACCGCGGCGGTCCCGCCGCGCCGCTGCCATGGCCGAAGAGGACGATCCACACGTCGTCCCCGGGACTCGAACGATCCGCGAGGGCCGCGATCTCCGCCAGCACGTTCTCGCCGGTCGAACGCGCGCTGATCCGCTCGGGATCGAGGTCCTCGCGCTCCCCCAGGTAGACCACGTTCTCCGGCGGAAGCCCGGCGGCGACCGCGGCATCCACGACCCTCGTCGACCACAGGTGGAAGCGTCCCGTGTAGGCCTCCTCGCCGCCGACCCCGGCCACGACCAGCAGGTGGGTGTCGGCGGAAAGCGGGGCTACGGAGAGCAGACAGGCCACCGTCAGGCGGAGGGCCGGGACGGCGCCGCCGCGCTTCACGCCATCCCCAGACGGCGCCGGACGGCCCACTCACCCCCCAGCAGCGCGATCAGCATCAGGAACAGGATGGGCATGTCCCAGAGATCCCTGGCCTCACGCACCAGAGTTCCCTCGCTGCTCACCGAAAGGTCCTCGACCAGGCGGTCCGCCTGACCGAGTTCGACCTGCCGTCCGCCCGTTTCGCTCGCGATGCGCTTGAGGACGGAATCCCGGCGGGCGGCGCCGAACAACTCCTCGTTCAACTCGTCCACGGCGAAGCGTGACGTCGCGACACCAAGCAACTCGCCTTCCGATCTCGCATCGACCTCGACCCGGTAGAGGCCGGACTCGCCTGCCGTGAACGTGCCGACGAACTCGCCGTCCCGTTCCACCGACCAGTCGAGCGGTACCTCGACCTCCTCGCCGGACGGCTGTTCGATCGCCGCCACGACCTGGGCCCGATTCACCTCCTGGAACGCCTCGTCCCGCACCGTCGCGCGCAGCGTGACCGTGCTTCCCGGTTCGAACCGGTCGCGGTCCGCCTCGATCTCGATGCGATCGGGGACGTAGGACACCAGCCAGCGCAGCATCTGCCGCCAGAGGCGTTCGTGCGTCTGGTCCTCGAGCGGAATCTCGGCGCTCATCTGCCAGTGCCAGGAGTCGTGAGGAGTGAACGCAATCGCCCGGCCGCGGCCGATCCGGTGGTGCGCCAGAACGATCATCGGATCGCTCACCATCGGACTCTCCGCCTGGAGCAGCGAGGTCGCGCCCGCCTTGAGTTCCGTCGCCCGCTGGTAGGCCGAAAGCGGAGGCAGCGTCGGCCAGAGTTCGTTGGCCTCCTCCCGGTCGTCGCGCAGGAGCGTCGCCGGATGGGCCCGCCCCTGCGGCGTCAACTCGAGCCGCAGATCGGTCAACAGTTCCGGGCGGCCCTGCTCGGCCGGCCGGTCGTAGAGCACGACCGGCGACAGCTCGGCGAGCGGAGTCCCGCTAAAGCCCCCTTCGGAGAAGGCCCGCCGGCCGCCCAGGAGCAGCACGCCGCCGCCGCGCTGGGCGGCGAAGTCGACCAGCATCCGCATCTGGTCGTGGGCGAAGAAGCTCGCCTCCATGCTGCCCAGGATGACGCCGCTGTACTCGAACAGCTCCTCGCGCCGGGTCGGGAACCCTTCGAAGCGCCGCGTGTCCTCGTCGAAGTTCATGCCGTAGAACTTGTTGGCCGCCTGCCTCGTCATCGACACGACGTGCAGGTTCTCGTCCTGACTGACCGCCCGCCGCAGGAACTTCGACTCGTCGCGCGGCTCGCCCTCGAAGAAGAAGATCTTCTCCCGCCGCTTCAGCACTTCCACCAAAGCGGTCCGCTCGTTGTTCAGCAGCAGTTCCTCGCCCGGTTGGCCGGCGACCTGAAACCGGAACTCCCTGGCACCCTCGTCGTTCGCCGCGAACATGACGCGCGCCGTGACTGCCGTGCCGCCGCGCGGGAAGGTCACCTGTTCGACGTTGACGATCCGGCCGTCGTCCTCGACCTCAAGGTCGACCGTGCGACCGCCGAACCCCGCCTGGGACAGCGTGACCTCGACCTCGACCGTGGAACCTTCGAGCACCCGTCTCGGCGCCACCACCCGGGAAACCTCGATGTCCTTGCGAAGCCGCGGCCGGCCGACGCCGACCGTGTACACGGGCGTGCCGGCCGCCTTCAGGGTGAGCAGGGCGTCACCGAGCTCCGCCGGCGCCGAATCGGCGCCGTCCGAGAGCACGACCAGGCCCGAGAGCGGCAGCCCGGCCAGTTCGTCCTTCGCGGCGACGAGCGCCTCGCCGATCCGGCTGTCGGCCCGCGCGAAACGGAGCTGCTCCGTGGACTCGATCCGCTCGGCGCTGCGACCGAAGGCGAGGAGTCGTACCTGGAAGCGCTCCGCCAGACGATCCAGCATCGAGCCGGACTCGCCGGACAGGGCTTCCAGCACGGCTCCCGCGCGGGTGCCGTCAGCGGCCGACGCTTCATCCGGCATGGCCATGCTGCGCGAATCGTCGACCACGACGCCGACGAACGTCTCCTGCGGCACCACCGTCGACAGGACCAGGGCCGGTTGCAGCAGACAGAAGACGATGACGGCGATCGCCAGAGACCGGAACACCGGCGGCAACCAGCGCAGGCGCTCGGCGGCAGCGGTACGGTCGGACGCGCCGCTTCCCATCCGCCGGTAGGTGAAGGCGGCGACCACCAGCAGCCCGCCGGCGAGAAGCGCCGCGACCTGCATCCAGCCCGGGCTGACGAAGGTGAACCGGCCCTCCTCGAACAGCGCCGGGCGGTACTTGAACAGGAACTCGAACAGGCCAACCATGGGAACGTCGGGAGGAAGGATCCGGGGAAGAACGGGGGAGCCGGGAAACGTCGCCGCTCTGCCTCAGTGCGACATCGCGTAGACGACGAAGTTGACTCCCATCTGGTACGCGTAGTGGGAGAACCGCACCGGGTACCACTCGTCTTCCGCCCACTCCCAGGCGTCGCCGAGGTCCGTGTTCCAGTTGATCACGACCATCAGGCGGCCATCCTCGTCGAAGATGCCGCGAACGTGGGGGGTGAAGCCGTCCTGTTCCCAGGTCGGGCCTCCGTACCGCCCCTGGCCCACGTTCGGCACCTGCAGGATCTCCTCCACATCATAGAAGCAGTGGAAGATCGGGTGATCGAGGGGGAGCTCGACGATCGGGTACTCCGGCAGGAGCAGGGACAGTTCGCGCTCCAGGTTCGCCCACTCCCAGGAGCCCCAAAAGTCGTCAATGACCCAGAAGCCGCCGGCGAGCAGATACCTGCGCAGCGACTCGCGCTCGGCCGGACTAAGCGCCATGTAGCCGACCTCCACCGAGTACAGGAAGGGAAAACGGAAGAGGTCCGGATCCGTCGCCGGCAACGCGTGGTCGTAGTCGTAGGCGTCCAGCTGGTCGAGCAGCCGCTTCAGTCCGATCATGAACTGCCGGTCGGCCTTCGGATAGTCGATCGACCAGCTGCCGGCGAAGCCCCTGTACATATGGCCGCTATAGGCCAGACGCGTGAAGTAGAACTCTCGCTGGACCTCGTACGGGTCGACGGGCCGCGACAGGTACCTCTCGAACGTCCGCATCGCCTGGGGCGGCAGCGGGCCCCGGTGGCGGCCGCGAAGAACCCGCCGATCGTCGGACGCACGGATCTGGGGCCCTGCCGCCGGCGCCGCGCCCCTGGCCACCAGGGCCGCCACCCCACCCGAGAGGAGAGCGGCAACCAGGACCAGGAACGCTGTTCGCCTGCTCGGCACCGTGGCGGGATCGTACCGCACCGAACGGCCGGACGGTCGGCCAACGGAAGGGCCTCGCCCGGTCAGCGATCGTGCGATTCCCAGACCTCGGGGAGCACCTCGACACCGGTCAGGGACTCAACCAGCGTGAAGATGAGATCGTCCTCGTCGGCTCCGAGCTGAGCCGCCAGGTTCCGCATCACGCCGTCGATCGACGTAACGAGGGCGCTGAACCGGAACTTCCACTTCCCGTCCTCGTTCACGAAGCGATACTCGAGTTCGTCCATCCCGCCCGCGAGGGAGGGATCCTCGAGCGAAGCCCGGGTTCGCGCCGCGGCCACGGCCTCGCCCCCATCGATCCGGACAGTTCCGACCGCGAGCTGCTCGATCGCCGCCGAGTTGATCCAGCCGATCTCCATGGCGCGCACGATGACGTCCGCGAGTCCCATCGCCGCCAATTCGTCGCCGGAGAACTGATGGCGGAAAGCGACGACCAGAAAACGGTCGACGAACGGACGCTGACGGACCTCCTCCTCGCTGCCTTCAAGGACCAGCCGCTTGAGCTCCCGGTAGTACCGCCCGGTCTCACTGTCGACGAGCGAAGCCGCGACCTCGCCGTCGCCGGCCATCAACGCCTGGCGATACGCCTCGAACGTCGCGCGGACTGCGGCCTCGGCGTCGCTGGTGCCGGCGGGCGTTTGCGCCGCGGCCGGGAGGCACAGCAAGGCAGGCAGGACGGCCCGGGCGAGGCGCGGGCCGGCGGATCTCACGCGATCTGTCCCTCGCGCAACAGCCGGTTGACTCCCTTGAACTGCGGGTGGTTCTTGTCCCTGGCAAGCTCGAACGCGACGGACTCGTGATTCGTGATCTGCGCGCCCGCGTTGCCCATCCGCTCGAGCGCGTGCCGGCGGTACTCCTCGCCGCGTGAACTGACGCAGTCCCAGCAGACGTGGACGTCGGTCCCGCGCGCCATCAGGTCGAGCACGGTCTGCACCACACAGATGTGCGCCTCGATCCCCGCCACGACGACCTGGCGATCGGATGCAGCCAGTCCCGGTCTGGCCGCCTCCAGGGCCTCCTCGAACGCCGGCACGCCGCAGCAGCCGAAGGAGTCCTTCTCCACCCGCCACGTGCGGCTGCCCTCCGGATCCGTCTCCAGAATCGCTGCCTCGACCTCATCGCGGGTCGAACCAAGACCCTGCGGATACTGCTCGGTGACGATCACGGGCAGGTCGAACAGCTGCGCCAGGCGCAGCAGCCGCGCGGTGCCGTCGAGCAGCATCCGGGACCGGTCCATCAGGTCCACCAGCCGACCCTGGAGGTCGATGACGAGCACGATGGCGCGCTCGCGGTCGAGAGTGGCAACGGCGGCCGTGTCGCGGGCGGCCGTGTCGCGGGCGGAGGTTGGGGGTGCGGTCATGAGAAGGGACGTTACTGAATCAGATGCAGCGTCCGGCGCAACGCCTCCACCGCCTCCGGGCCCGAGATCGCCCGTTCCGGGCGGCACTCCGCCGGCTCCGAGATGAGTCGACAGCGCAGGGCCGCCTCACAGACAGCGTCCACGTCCTCCGCGGCCGGCCCGCCGCCCTCGCCGACGCAGGCCGCCCCGCCGCCGATCCTGCCCGGCATGCGAAGCAGCGTAGCCAGTGCCGGACCGCGCCGCATGTAGTTGTCCGGCGCGAAGCGGCGCACCGCCGCGTCCGCCGGCTCCATCAACCCCAGGTTCAGGAGCCAGGCGATCTCGCGACGATGCGGATGTTCCAGGATGTCGCTGACGATCACCGTGCTGCCGGCCGGTCCGGTCCTGACTCCGGGCACCAGCCAGGCGGTGAGCGCCGCGAAGTCGCCGCGCAGCAGATTCGAGGCCTCGAACAGCTCACGCACGCTCTCCGGCAGCAGCCGGGTGCGCCAGGTGAAGCGGGCCGCGGTCAGGCCCGCCGCGATCTCGGCGTTCGCGGGATGCCGCCGGGCGAGCTGTTCGTACAGCTCCAACCCCCGGCGAGCGTCCCCCGCCTCGCGTTCCAGAGCCGCCAGGCGATGCTGCACCCCCACGGAAGCGTTCCCCGCCGCGACGAGTTCACGTAGCGCAGCCAACTCGGCCCCGGTGTCCCCGCGGGCTCGCGCCAGGCGCCGTCCCAGGTCCACGGCCGCGGTGTCGCCCGGCGACCGCAGTCGGAGCTCCTCGAGGCCCGTGGCGGCGTCGGCGAGATCCCCGGCGTCGAGCGCCGCAACGATCCGGCGCCTGACCTCCCCGATGGCCTCCTCCTCGACAACCGCCTCGGGCGCCGGAGCAACCTCGTCGACAGTCCGGCTGCCGGCGTCGAGTTCGGGGACCCGCGGCGGCGGTTCGACGCCGGCGGTCGTCATGCAGCCGGCGCACCCCAGGGCGATGGCCAGCGCCGCCAGGTCGCGATAGGCGCTCACGACGCCGCCTCGAACGGCCGGCCGCCGACCAGCGCCTCGACGATCCGCTTCCGCGTCCGCTCCGCTTCGCCGGCCCGGGACGGGTCGACCCAGCAGACGTGCGGCTCCTTTCGGAACCACGTTTCCTGCCGTTTGGCGTAGCGGCGCGTCGCCCGGACCGTTTCCTCCAAGGCCTGCTCCAGCGTCACGTTCCCATCCAGGTGATCGGCAAGCTGCCGGTAGCCGATGGCCTGGAACGCCGGCAACTCCCCGAGCGGCGACTCTTCCCGGGAAGGGCCGCCACGCCCGCGGGCTCGTTCCCGCAGGCGCTCGACTTCGGCCAGCCAGCCGCGCTCCAGCATGCGACTGGCCCGCTTCTCCACGGCATCGTACAGAACGGCTCTCGGCAGGGTCAATCCGACCTTCAGCAGCGTTCGCTCGAGCCGGCCCTCCGTCCCGCGGCGCTGCCACTCGGACAGCGGCCGGCCGGTTGCGCGCGCCACCTCGAGCGCGCGCAGGACGCGCTGGGTATCGCCCGGGTCCAGCGTCCCGGCACTCTCCGGATCCACTCCCCGCAACTCCCGGACGAGCGCAGCGAGGCCCCGGGACCGAAGGTCGGCGCGTAGGGCCTCGCGCACCTCGGCCCCGACCGGCGGCACCGGCGCGAGCCCTTCGAACAGGGCGCGCAGGTAGAAGCCGCTGCCGCCCACCAGGACCGGTAGCGCCCCGCGCGCCTCGATCTCCGCGACCGCCACGGCCGCCCGGCGTGCGAACTCCCCGGCCGAGAACGCCTGGTGCGGCTCGATGACGTCGATCAGGTGGTGGCGAACCCGGGTCCGCTCCCTCGGCCCGGGCTTCGCCGTGCCAACGGTGAACCCCCGATAGGCCTGCAAGGCGTCGGCGCTGATCAATTCGGCGGCGAGTCCCCGCCCGGCGAGATCCGCCGCCAGCGCCATCGCGAACGCGCTCTTGCCGGTGGCCGTCGGGCCGAGGACGGCGATCACCTGCCAGGGGGCCGAGGACATTCCTGCAGGATAGCCCCGAGGCGCCGGCGCTAACCCGGCCGGCGACGCGGCCAGACCGCCACCCGCAGCAGGGGGCGCCGGCCGCCGGAGCCGTCGCGCCGGAAGCGAATCTCGATCCGGCCGTGAAGGTCGGTGCGCAGAACCCGGACACCCTGGCGTTCCAGCCTTGCCACGACCTCCGGCGATGGGTGGCCGTACGGGTTTCGTCGGCCGGCCGACACCAGGGCCAGGCGCGGCTCTACGGAGGCGAGCAAGGCGGAACCCGTCGAGGTTCTGCTGCCGTGATGGCCCACCTTCAAGACGTCGCTTCTTAGCGAAGCGCCCTCGCGACGCGTACGGGCCAGCAGTTCCCGCTCGCCCGCGATGTCGAGGTCGCCGGTGAGCAGCACACACGACCCGCCCACGCACCCGCGCACGACGAGGGAGGCCGAATTGCCGCCGTCCGCCCGGCGCGGAGCGGGATGGAGAACGTCCAGGTTCCAGGCCCCCACCCGGTGCGCGAAGCCTCGTTCTACTCTCCGCACCCGTCCGCGGAGCCGATCGGCCAGAGCGCGGCCGCATCCGTCCCGCACTTCGACCGGCGCAGCCCACAACCGCTCGACACGCAGGTACCGACTCAGGTCGACCAGGCCCTGACAGTGATCGGAGTCGCCATGCGAGAGGATCGCCAGGTCGATGTGATGGACACCCTCCGCGGCGAGGGCCTGAAGCAGCGCCGCCTCCGCGAAGTTGCCGCGCCGGAAACCGCCGCCGTCAACCAGGATCACGGGCCCCGAATCGCTGCTACGCAGCAGGAGCGCCTCACCCTGGCCGACATCCAGCATCGCGAGACTCGGTTCCTGCTCCGGCAACGCCGGAGTGCAGACCAGGACCAGGGCCAGACCCCACAGCGCCCGGCGGAACCCGGACACCAGGAGGCCGAGCCAGATCGCCAGCGCCAGCGCGGCCGTCCCGTCGACGCTCACCGGCGTCGCGACCCAGGAGCCCGCGGGCAGGTGCGCGAGCGATGCGAAGGGCAGGCTCAGTAGATCGAGAATCGTCTGGACGGCCCGGGCGCACGGCCCCGCCACCGCCGACAGCAAGGGAGCCGAGGCCAGGGCCACCAGACCAACCCAGAAGAGCGACAGGCCAAGCACGAGGGCGGTGAGGGGCACGAAAGCCAGGTTGAGGAGCGGTGAGAGCGGCGTGAGCAGGCCGATCTCGACGGCAGTGATGGGCAACGTGGCAAGCTGGGCGGCGAAGGTCGCGGCCAGCGCAACCGCCACCGGCTTCGGCGGACGGGTGTCCGGCCCTCCCCGCCACCGTTTCAGCAGACGGGGCGCCAGGATCAGGATCCCGGCCGTGGCCAGAAAGCTGAGCCGAAAGCCCAGATCGCCGCCTGCGTCCGGATCGAGCGCGAGGATCAGGATCAACGCGGCGCAGAGCGAGTTGAGGGCCTGCGGCGGCCGTTCGAGCGCCATCGACAGAATCACCAGCAGCGCCATCACGGCCGCCCGGAGAAAGGAGGGCCGCGGGCCGACGAGGCAGCCGTAGAGCAGCAGGACGGATACGGCCCCGACCCAGGCAAAGCGCCCCGCCAAAGCCCCGAAGATCCACCAGAACCCGCCCAGGAGCAGGCCAACATGCAGACCCGACACGGCGAGCAGGTGGGAGAGCCCTGCCCGGCGCAAACCCGTGCGCCACTCTGGCGGCACCCGGCGCGCGTCGCCGAACACCAGAGCCCGGGCCAGCAGGGCGCCGGGCCCCTCCGCCTCGTCGAGGGGGCGCAGGAGCCACTGCCGCAGCCCGGCCATCAGCCGAAGGCCTCGGCCCGGCGTGCCGCCGAGCGCGGCCATCAGTCCGCGGCTCTTCACGCGGAAGCCCCACTCGCCAGGACGGGAGACATGCAGATTGCGGTACGCGGGCCGCCGCGAGAAGTAACCGCGCACACGGAGCCACGTCTCCGGCGGCGGCCTCCCCTCGCCGCCCAAGCGCAACCAGATCCGTCCGGGGCCGGCGACCCGCCGCCCCGACTGCTCGATCACGCGCACTCTCGCCCTCGCGGTCCACCCGTGGTCGGCGCGTTCCCAGGCCGCGGCCCCGAGCGCCGGCACCGCCACCTCGACCGTGGCCGGCCGCTCCGGATCGAGAGTCGGAAGCCGGGAACTCCCGAAGCCGCCTGCGATAAGAATCGCCGCCATCGCCGCGGCCAGGGGCAGCAGCGGCGCCCGGCAAAGCGCCGTGGTCCAGTCGACCGGCCCAGCAGCCACAAGGACCATGACGGAAGAGACCGGCTCGAACCCTGTTCGAGACCTTGCGCCCCGCCCTCGCCGGTGAGAAGCTAGGCCCCGTCAACGGCCGGCGCGGAGCGGTTCGACGCCACACGCCGAGGCCGGGACTCTCAGCACGCGAGCATGGCGCCCGACTTCGTCCACCTGCACCTCCACTCCGAGTACTCGCTGCTCGACGGAGGCAACCGGATGGAACGTCTGGTCGACCGGATTGCCGAACTCGGCATGGACGCGGTGGCGCTCACCGACCACGGCAACCTGTTCGGCGCCGTCGCCTTCTACGAGGCTTGCCGGAAGAAAGGGGTCAAGCCGATCCTGGGCATCGAGGCCTACGTCGCGCCCGATATCCACACCGAGACCTCCGACCGCCGCCACAAGGAGACCCAGGGCGTCGCCGACGGCGGCTTCCACCTCGTGCTGCTGGCCCGCAACGAGATCGGCTGGCGCAACCTGGTCAAGCTCTCCTCCGACAGCTACACCGAGGGCTTCTACTACAAGCCCCGGATGGACAAGCAGGAGACACTGCCGCAATGGAACGAGGGCCTCATCGCCATCAACGGCCACCTCGGCTCCTCGCTCGCCTATCACCTGCGAAAGCACATCGAGACCGGGAGCGACGAGCACTACGAGAGGGCCCGGCGGGAGGCCGAGTGGCATCGGGACACCTTCCCGGCCGATGAAGACGGCGAACCGTGCTTCTACCTCGAACTGCAGCGCCACGACACGCCCGAGCAGGAAGAAGTCAACGGGCAGATCCTGCGCCTCGCTGCCGACCTGGACCTGCCGATCGTCTGCGACAACGACTCGCACTTCCTCACCGCCGGGGACTGGGACAGCCACGACACGCTGATCTGCGTTTCGACGGGCAAGTCCAAGCGGGATGAGGACCGCCTCCACTACCCGAAGGACCTCTACGTCAAGAGCCCCGAGCAGATGGCCGAGCTCTTCGGCGCACCGGAGACGACCGGCGCGCTGGAAAACACCCGGCGCATCGCCGACCGCTGCAACGTCGAACTCGACTTCTCCGCCAACCACGCGCCGCTGGTCCGGGTGGAACGAATCGAGGCTCCCTCACTGCCGGCGGGAACGACGGAACCGGCACCGGGCAGCCCAGAACCAGGAAGTGACGCCTGGTTCGATCGTTTCTGCGCCGGCTACCGAGTGGAGCCGCTCGCCGAGCAGCCCGGCGAGGAGGAGCTGGACGCACTCCATGCCGACTGCGACCGGGCGTTGCGCGAACTCAGCGAAGCCGGCCTCGTCTGGCGCTATGGCGACCGGGTCGAGGACGCCCACCGCCGCCGTCTCGACCATGAGCTCTCGGTCCTCGCCGGCAAGCGGATCAGCGCCTACTTCCTGATCGTCTGGGACTTCGTGAACGAGGCCAGGAAGCGCCACATCCCGGCCACGGCACGCGGCTCAGGCGTCGGCACGATGGTCGGCTACACGCTCGGGCTTTCCCACGCCTGCCCCGTGCGCTACGGCCTGCTGTTCGAGCGCTTCACCGACCCGGACCGCAGCGAGTACCCCGACATCGACATCGACCTCTGCCAGGACGGCAGGGCCGAGATCCTCGAGTACGTCCGGCAGAAGTACGGCTACGTCGCCCAGATCATCACCTTCGGCACGATGAAGGCCCGCGCCGCGATCCGGGACGTCGGGCGCGTGCACGAGCTCCCGCTCGCCCAGGTCGACCGCATCTCGAAGCTGATCGGCGCCGAACTCGGCGTGACGATCGAGCAGGCGCTGGGCCGCGAGAAGGAGCTGAAGGAGCTGTACGACAGCGACGAGCAGGTCCGCGAAGTGATCGACACGGCGCAGGAGCTCGAGGGGATCACCCGGCATAGCGGCGTCCACGCGGCCGGACTGGTCATCGCGACCCAACCCCTGGAGAACCTGGTGCCGCTCGCCACCAGCCGCACCCAGGGCTCGAAGGACGTGCTGGTGACCCAGTGGGACGGGCCCACCGTAGAGAAGATGGGCCTGCTCAAGATGGACTTCCTGGGCCTGACGACCCTGTCCATCATCGAGCGCTGCCGTCAGCTCGTGCGCGAAACCCTGCCGACGGAGGCGATCGCGGCGGCGGTTCCGGCTTGCCCCGAGGGCCGGGATCCGCTCGATCTCGATCACATCGACCTCGCCGACCCCAAGGTGCTGGAGATCTTCGCCAACGCCGATACCGCCGGCACCTTCCAGTTCGAGTCGGAGGGCATGCGCAACCTGCTGCTGCAGATGAAGCCCGACCGGCTGGAGGATCTGGTGGCCGCCAACGCCCTCTTCCGCCCCGGACCGATGGCGCTCATCCCCAGGTACTGCGACCGCAAGCACGGCCGCGAGGAGACCCCGCAGGTCCACGAGATCGTCGACCGGCATACCGCCGACACCCACGGCATCATGGTCTACCAGGAACAGGTCATGCAGATCGTCCACGAGCTGGGAGACGTGCCGCTCCGCGAGGCCTACACGCTGATCAAGGCGATCAGCAAGAAGAGCCGCAAGACGATCAACGCAGCCCGCCAGCGCTTCGTCGACGGCGCCCGGGACAAGGGGCTCGCGAAGCAGCAGGCGACCCAGTTGTTCGGGCTGATCGAGGAGTTCGCGGGCTACGGCTTCAACAAGTCCCACTCCGTCGGCTACACGCTGCTCGCGTACCAGACGGCGTACCTCAAGGCCTACTTCCCGGTCCAGTACATGGCGGCCGTCCTCACCTACGCCGCCGACAGCACCGACAAGCTGGTCCACTACGTTGACGAGTGCGCTCGCGTGAAGCTCCCCGACGGCCGCGGCATCGACGTCGGAGCGCCCGACATCGATCGCTCCGGCGTCCGTTTCCATGTCGTGTTCGAGCCCGATGAGAAGCAGGTCAGCGGCAGCGGGCACATCCGTTTCGGCCTGTCGGCGGTCAAGGGCGTCGGCGAGAAGGCGGTCCGGGCGATCCTCGAGGCGCGCGAGGAGGGCGACCGCTTCCGCAGCCTGTGGGACTTCTGCCGGCGCGTGCCGCTCCAGATCGTCAACCGGTCGACGATCGAGGCGCTGATCAAGTCGGGCGCCTTCGACCGTGTCCATGGCAAGGACCAGCGCGCGGCGATGGTCGAGGCGCTGGGCGCCGCGATCAAGGCCGGGCAGCGAGCGGCGGCCGACCGCGAGAGCGGTCAGGCCAGCCTCCTGTTCGGCGGCGGTTCGGAGGACTCGCGCGAGCCCGACGACTCCGGCCAGGAACTGCCGTCGGTGCCGCCATGGAGCGCCAGTGAACTGCTGACGCACGAGAAGGAAGCGCTCGGTTTCTTCGCCTCCAGCCACCCCCTCGACGACCACCGGGAACTCCTCGAACGGTTCGGCAACGTGACCGTCGAGCAGTTGAAGGCGCTGCCGGCCGACACCGAGGTCGTCCTCGGAGCGCTGCTCGGCTCGCTCCGCACCACCCGCACCCGGAAGGGACGGAACCCCGGCCAGAAGATGGCGATGATCCAGCTCGAGGACAAGAGCGCGCGCGTGGAGGGCGTGCTGTTCGCCGACGCCTACGCCGAGTACGAGGAACAGCTGGAGCGCGGCGCCGTGCTGTTCTTCACCGGCCGTGTCGACCGGCGGCGCGAAGAGCCGAACCTGGTGGTCAGCAAGGTCGTGCCGGTCGAAGACGCCCCGGTGAAACTCGCCCGCCGCCTGCGCATCCACCTCGACCTCCGGGACAGGGCCCGAGCCCCGGACGACGCCCTCGGCGATGACCTGGAACGGCTGCGCGCGTTGCTGGACAAGCGCCGCAGCCGGAGCCGGAACGGCGGCGTCGAGGTCGAGTTCGAACTGGAACTCCAGGACCGGACGGTCCTCGCCGGCGCCAACGGCTCCCGCGCGCCCGTCGACGACGCCGTGGTCTCCGAGATCGACGACCTGCTCGGCGCCCGTGGCCATTGCCGGTACATCGGCGCACCGCCGCCTTCCCGGCCCTGAACCGCCGCTCATGACCCACGAGCGGCGACGCATCGCCCTGATCCTGACCGCGGTCCTGGCGGTCGGACTGTTCGGACACTGCCGGGGCAGCGGCTACCGGAACTTCTTCAACCACGATCCCCGGGAGAGCCACGACTACGCTCTCGACCGGCGCGACGGCGCCTCGTGGGAGGTTCGCCTCGGCCGCGACGGCTTCGACTGGCCGGACGAAGCGCCGCGCCGAAACGTGACTGCCGTGCTCGAGTTTCGGGCCAGGACCAGGCCCCTGCTGCCGTCGCTCTCCCCCAGCATCGAGTTTCGGGCGGATGGCCGCAGCTTCACCCAGTCCTTCGCGCCGCGCTCAACCGGCCGCCGCTATCTGAACGTCTCGCCGGCGGCGGGCGCCGACCGAATCGAGATGGTCGGCCGGCAGATCGGCTGGCAGCTCGGACCGGCCCGCCTGGTCGTGTTCGAGAACCCGCCGATCGACGAGTCGACGCGCGTGCTTGTCGTCGCGCCCCACCCCGACGACGCCGAGATCGCCGCCTTCGGCCTCTACGCGACCACCCGTTCCGACGTCGTCACCGTCACGGCGGGCGACTACGGCGGCATGAACTACGGCGGCCTGTTCCCGGACATCGGCGAGCACTACCGCATCAAGGGCTGGATGCGGACCTGGGACAGCCTGACGGTCCCGTTCCTGGGCGACGTTCCGTTCAATCGGGCACGCAACCTGGGTTACTTCGACGGCACTCTCCGCCGCCTCTACGAACGACGGCCTGAAGTCGTCGGCTCGATCCTGGCCGACCTCGCAGAACCGGCTCTCTTCCGGCGGCTGAACACCGAGCCGCAGCTGGCCACGCGGCCGTTCACGTCGAGCTGGCCCGAACTCGTCGCGGACCTGCGGCGGGAGGTGGACTGGACCGGCGCCGACCTGATCGCGGCGCCGAACCCGCTCCTCGACAGCCATCCGGACCACCAGTACACGACGGTCGCCCTGATCGAGGCCCTCGAAGGCAACGGCTGGGACGGCCGGCTCCTGCTCTACACCAACCACGCCACCCGCGCCGAGCCCTATCCGCTGGGGCCGAACACGGCGCTCGAGTCGCTGCCCCCGTGGTTCGGCGACCCGATGCCCTTCGGCTCCGTCCTGTCCTACCCGGTCGACGAGACGATCCGCCGGCTGAACTACCTGGCGCTCGAGGCGATGCACGATCTCCGGCCGTTCGAGCACCGGGTCGTCACACCGTTCTCCAAGCGCGCCCGCGACCTCGCGACCGAAGCGTTCTGGCGCATCCTCGGCCGTCACGACAAACTCCCCGGCTATCTCTACGACTACCTCCGCCGCGGGCCGCGGCCGAACGAGATCTACCTCGTGCTGGACCGGGATCAGGCGGTCCGGCTGAAGGAGCGCTTCCTCGAGGTCGAGGCGGCACGGCAGCGCTAGCGCTACGAGCCGAGGAACGCGAGCAGGTCCGCCATGTCGCCGGGCCCGAGCCCCGCCTCGAGTTCCTCCGGCATCATGGACAGGCTGTCGCTGCGGATCTCCCGGACCCGTTCGGCGGGCACTTCGATCAGGAGATCCTCGGCCGCCCGCAGGACGATCCCACCGCCGGCGCTCTCGGCCAGCAAGCCCGAGTGAACTTCGCCGTCCGTCGTCTCGACGACATAGTTCACGTAGGCGGCGTCGACCGCAGCGTTCGGGTCGAGGATGTCGTGCAGAAGGGTTTCCGCGCTCTTGCGGCCGGCGCCGGACAGGTCCGGGCCGGGTCCGCCGCCCAAGCCGCCACGCCGGTGGCATCGGGCGCAAAGTTCGAGAAACAGGGCCTGGCCGCTTTGCGGATCGCCATCGAGTTCGAGCGCCGGCCGCATCGCTTCGATCGCGTCGGCGCGGGTGACGACGCCGGCGTCGTCGAACAGAGCCCGCGCGCGGCGGCGGATCTCCGGTTCGGGCGAACGCAGCAGGAAGCGCCGCCGCTCCAGAATGAAGTTCATCTCCCCGAGGCGGATACGGCCACTCTCGAGTGCGTCGAGAAGCGCCGGATGCCGGCCCCGGCCTCGAATCAGGTAGCTGCCCGCATCGCGCCGGGCGTCCGGCCCCAGGTACGGCCAGCGTTCAACCAGGTATGCCGTGACCGCCTCCTCGTCCGCGGACGCCAGCTCCGCCATCGCCGCCCGCTGCACCGCTCGAGGCTGCTCCGCCGCGAGCAGAGCACCCATTCGCCGCAGCCAGGTTCCTCGGGTCGGGACCGTTTCGGCAGCGCGAGCCGCGGCCGGGTTGGCGGCTTCAGGGCATCCCGGAACGACGTCTTCCGGCGCCGCCGGCCAGTTCCGGCGAAGGCCGAACAGTGCCACCGCCTGAAGCCTCTCCTCCAGGAGGCCGGCCGGGTTCGCGGCCCGGAGCCCGGCACAGTCGAGAAGGCCCACTTCTTCGGCCGGCGCATTCACCCCCAGGGCGGCGCTCAGTCGCCAGGCGGCGGCCGCGAGAGCGTCGTCGCCGGATTGCCGCAGGCGCCGCAACGGCCCGGCCAGGGCCGGGTCGTCGATCGTTCGGGCCCCGCCGGTGGCCGCGGCCGTCAACCCGGCGAGCAGGGCCGGGCCGATTCCGGACTTCCCGTCCGCCGCGTCGGACAGGGCGCGCAACGTCAGATCGCTGGCCATCACCTCTCCCAGCCGTTCCGCGGGCAACAGGGCGGCGATCCGTTCAACGACCTCGCCGTCGGCGACGCCCGATGTCAGCAGCAGTTCGAGTGAACGGACCGGATCGCCGCCAAGGACCGACACGGCGGCGAGCCGTAGCCAGGGCCGCTCAATCGCCGACTCCGCCGACACCGGCGCCCCGCCTGCGGCGCGGTTCAACCCGGCCACGACCGCCGACTTCGCCGCACCGCGAAGCGCCGCCTCGGCTCCGACCTCCGGCCGGAGAAGAAGCCCGGCGGTCAGCATCGCCTGGAGCCGCACACCCGGATCGCGATCGCCGATCAGGCCGACGACGTCGGGCTCGAGGGCCGTCCGCAGACCGGCGGGCGGCTGGTTCCGGACCGTCTCTTCGAAAGCAACCACGGCGTTGCGCCGGAGCTCCGCGTCGGGGTCGTCGAGCGCGGCCCCGAGCGATTCCCGGTCGAGTTGCCGGAGGCCGCTCAGCGTCCAGAGCGCGTGCAGCCTCCCGAGCGGCCGCCGGGAGTCGCCCAGGCGCTCCCGGAGACCCCGGACGACCGTCTCCGGCGAGTTCGCCGCGAACTCCTCGACCAGGAGCCGCTGTGCCGTAAGACGACGCCACCGGTTCGGGTGAGACAGTGCATCGAGAAGTTCGTCGGGGTTCGACCGCTTCAGGCCGCCGAAGTCCCGGTGCTCCGCCGGCAGGCCGCCGGCGGGAACGATCCGGTAGATGCGGCCCTGGTCATCGCCCTCGTAGAGGTCGAGCTCCGCCTCCATCCGGTCCGGGATCCACTCCGGGTGTTCGACGACGCCGCGATGCATGTCGAGGACGTAGAGCGCGCCGTCAGGCCCCACCGTCAGGTTGACCGGTCGGAACAGCGGATCGGTCGAGGCCAGGAACTCGACTCCCGGCCGCCCCCTGCCCGCTTCCGACGCCGCGCCGGCCGTGTCGACGACGACGCGATGAACCAGGTTCGCGGAGGGATCGGCCACGAACACGTCCAGGCCGGCCGCGGCCGGTCCGGTGCCGTCGAACGCTCCGCCCGCGTACGCGGTGACCGCGCACGCGGCCGAGAAGCGGCTCGACTGCTCCGGGTGGTTCGGGCGCGTCTGCCGCACGCCGATCGGAAACAGCTCGGCCGGCCCGCCCTCCGGCGGCGCCGCCAGTCGCAGCCGCCCGCTCCGCCATGCCGCCGGCAGCCGCTCGAGGTAGCGGCGCGGGACGACGACCTGGCTCAGGTGGTCCAGGTTGTGGGTGCCGAAGGCGCGGCCCCAGGGGCCGAAGGTCATGCCGAATCCGCCGGCGCCGCGCCCGGTGCGCTCGAAGCGCCGCGCCCTCACATCGATCCGGAAGTCATCCTGACCGATGTCCATGACCTCCTCCGGCGCGTGCGGCCAGAAGACGCGGGCGCCGTTGCCCCCGTTGACACCGTAGACCCAGTTGTCCAGGCCGTAGCGGAGCGCGTTCACGTTGTGCTGGGGGTTGCCCTCGGCAAACCCGCTCAAGAGCACGTCCCGCCGGTCCGCCCTGCCGTCGCTGTCGGTGTCCTCGAGGTAGACGAGGTGGGGCGGCGCCGCCACCAGCAGCCCCCGCCGCCAGGGCAGGATCGAGTCCGCCATGCCGAGGTCGTCCGCGAACAACCGCCGCTCGTCCCACCTTCCGTCGCCGTTGCGGTCGGTGAGTTCTACGATCCGGGCCGGGCGCTCCATGTCGGGGTAGCCCGGCAGCTCGAGGACGAACGCCCGCCCCCCTTCGTCAAAGGCGAGGTCGATCGGATCGACCGTTACCGGCTCGGCGGCGGCCAGTTCGAGCCGAAACGCCGGGTGAAGCTCGAATCCCGCCGGCACTCCGTCGAGTGCCGGCCCGACGAAACCGGGCGCCGCGCAACCGCCGATCGCCACTCCGGCGACCGCCGCCAGAAAACCGGCGGCACGGCCGCTCGGCGCGCTACTCGCCGCCGCCGGCAGCGGCGGCGGCATCGGCTTCCAGCAGCCGGGCACCGCGCATGATGTTGCCCATCGCATAGTTGCCTTCGTGGCAGGCGTACTCGTAGACCCTGCCATCCGCGGCCGGCCACGGGAACTCGCCGCTCCAGGCCGTCTCCCAGGTCGTCGGATCCTCGACGGTGAAGCTGTAGTTCAGCCTGTTTTCGTCGATCCGGCTGAAGCGCTCGGTGACCTTGAGGCTTTCGCCGGCGCCGTACGTGTACATGCCGGGCTTCTTGCCGAAGTTGCTCGTCTCGACGACCAGGGTGTCGCCCTCCCAGCGCCCCACCGAGTCGCCCATGTAGGCCGTCATGCCGTCCGGCAGGTGCGTGCCGCCGATCCGGATGATGCGGGCGTCGTGGATCATCTCGGCCAGGATCATCACGTAGTCCTCGGTCTGCACCACCCGCTTCAGATTGTTGTAGGCGGTCGGCAGCATCGGCGGTCCGGAAGTCGAACCGAATCCGAGGATGCAGCGCTCACCCAGGGGACGCTGCTCGATGTCGTCATAGGGGCCCGGCCCTTCGTCCTCCAGCCACCAGGCGGTGCCGGTGTTTTCGCGGAAGAGAGTGAAGAACGCCATCCGCTTCCCCTGCGCCTCCGGCGTCATCTCCGGCAGCCGGCCGTTCGGCGGATCGAAGACGAGAGATGTGCGGAACCTGCCGTCGATCGAGATCGAGCGGCTGCCGTAGTCGAGCCAGAAGTCGTTGTAGCCGCCGACGTTGCCAGCGGCCCCCGGAGAGCCGTCGCCACCCGATGGCGGCGCCTCCCGGGTCGGGTCGCTGGCTTCGAGGTCGGCGGCCCGGCGGTCGGCGACCGTCCGCGCGATCTCCTCGGCCTCTTCCGGGGACAGATACAGATTCTCCCCGAACTTGGGATCACGCTCGAGGGGCGTCAGCGTCGCGATGTCGTAGACGCCGGTGAGATCGGGCCTCCCGCTCGCCGTCCGTGGAATGTCGCCGTCGCCGTCGGCGGCGGGCAGAGCGGCGGGCAGGAGCAGTGCCGCGCTCAACAGCGCGGCGGCGCCCGCGGGGAAAGCGATGCGGTGTCCGGTCGTTCTGATCATCTGCTCAACTCCCTCCTGAAGGGTCGGCTGCGACGGGCGGCAAGTCTAAGCTACACTCCCGCCGCCACGACCAACAGGAGCAACGCCGTCCTGAACCGCAGCAGAAGGGCGGCCCCCGAAACGGAGAACCCATGAAGAGCCTCGTGCCAGCCGCAATGCTCGCCACCGCCGTCACGCTCGCCCCGGCGAGCGCGGGCGCCGCGGACCTCGCCATCGGCGACGCCGCACCCGACTTCACCCTGCCGAGCACCGACGGCAGCCAGGTGACCCTGTCCACCTTCGCCGGCCGGAAGAACGTCGTCCTGGCCTTCTTCCCCAAGGCCTTTACCGCCGGCTGAACGATGGAAATGAAGGGATACCAGGCTGGTATCTCCGACTTCACGGGCAGTGATTCCATCGTCTTCGGCATCAGCACCGACGAACTGGACGAGAACAAGAGGTTCGCGGAGGAACTGGAGCTCGACTTCGCGCTCCTGAGCGACGCCGGCGGCGAGGTTGCCAGGCAGTACGGCGGCATGATGGAGAGATTCCCCACTGCCGCCAACCGCGTCACCTACGTGGTCGGCAAGGACGGCAGGATCGCCTACATCGGCGAAGGCGCCGAGGCGATGGACCCGGCCGGCGCGAAGGACGCCTGTCTGGGCCTGGAGTAGCAGCTCAGACCTGCGCGGCGCTGAGAGCCGCTTCGACGCGGGGCTGGTACAGCTCGACCCGGTTCCCCTCTCCGTCCAGGATCCAGGCGAACACGGCGTAGCCCTCGTCGTCCCTGCGCAGTGGTTCGACGCCGCGCTCGGCGAGGTGCGCCAGCAGCTTGTCGAGGTCCCGAACGCGCAGGTTGACCATGAACGGCTGATCGCCGTACATGTCGCCCTGCTCCACGCCCTCGTTGCGGGTCATCCGCGGCACCGGACGCTTCGCCTTCATGATCGCGAAGGGCGTGTCCATGACCCATGCGGGATCATCGGGGTCCGCGGCCACGTAGCGCATGTAGAACGCGCCGAACTCCTCGCTGCCCTCGAACTGGATGCCGAGGTGCTCCGCGTACCAGTCGGCCAGCCGTTTTGGATCCTCGCTGAACACGAAAGCGCCGCCGACGCCGTCGATCAGGCTCAAGGCGACCCGCCCGTCGTCGTCGGGTCCATCCGCAACCTGACTTCCGCCCTGGTGCTGACCGTCTGGCGGCTCACCGGATCGTGCACCGAGACAATGATGTCGTGCGACCTGCGGCGCAGGGTCAGCACGGCGTCGTAGGGAACGACGGCATCCGGCGCCGGCTGTGTCCTTCCGGCCAGGCTGACCGGAATGACCGGAATCCGCGCCTGTTGTCCGTTCCGGTCGACAACCGCGAAGCGGAGTTCCAATCGGGCCAGAAAACGGCCCTCGAAGGGAAACACCGGGAAGTAGCCGACGGGGATGTGTACCGTCACCGGGACCAGCATCTTGCGTCGAAACGGCCCGGTCGGTTCCGGTTCCCCGAACTCGACCCGCAGCGCCGGCTCCTCGCGGTTGCGCGTCTGGTCCGGAAACAGCAGCCGACCCTGCGTCTCCATATCCGCTTCAGCCCGGCGAGAGAGGTCGACGTAGCCCGTACGCGAGCGCACCCGCAAGCCGGGTCGCCGGAGCTCGACCCGAACCTCGTGGGCCCGGTCGTCGCGGCGGTACTCCGGCACGAATCCGAGCCAGTAGTAGTTCGAAGTGTCCTCGCTGACTCTCCGCAGTGCTCCGAGGTTCGCACCGGCCACGTAGGCTCGGCCGCCCGTCCGCTCCGCCACCTGCCGCAGGTTCTGCCAGCGCATCAGGCTCGGCCGCTTCTGCTGATCCACAGGATAGACGGTGTAGCCGAGGACGTTTGCCGTGTCGATCAGCGCGTCGAGGATGTTCCAGTCCGAGCGGAGACCGATCCCCTGGCCTGCCAGCCGGAACGAGCCGATCGGCCAATCGCCCGCCACCAGCAGCAGCACCTTCCGGCCTACCGGTGCGTCGAGCGACCGCATCGTCGAACTGACGGCCGTGACGGAGAACTCGAGATCACGCGCCAGGCTCTCCGCCCGCGCTTCCCTCGCCGCGCTCGGCAGGTCCATCGCCGCGAACGGCAGGTCGGCGGCGACAGAGGTCAGGTCTTCGGCGACTCGGGCGACTGGCGGCCGACCGGCCGTCAGGTTGTCGGCGAAACGCGCCTGGTCGATCAGTCGCGGGGACGTCAGCACGCCGCCGAACGGGCGCCCGCGTTCGAGTTTCTCGAGCGCGTCGCGGGTTCGCCGGCGGTCCGTCGTGAACGGACTCAGCACCTGCAGCCGGCGGCGGCTTTGCACGACCACGGCCACCTGATCCCGAAGGCCCAGGTTCGCCAATTGCCTCGCGAACCCGCGGACGACGGGCCGCCTGAACGTCACATGGGTGTGATCGTCGTCGACGAAGAGAAGGTAGTTCGTCGGCACGGAATCCCCGTCGCCAATCGCTGGCGGCGCACCACCGTCCCGCGACTCCACCGCCCTGTTCTCGAGAATCTCGGTGAAGTAGTCGACCGCGACCTCGACGCCGTTCACGAGGAGCCGGAAATCGTCCGCTTCGAGCCCATGCACGCGGTTGCCGGACCGATCCTCGACCACGACTTCCAGGTTGACCACCCGGACGTCGATCTCCTCGCCGAAGAACAGATCCGCCGGAGGCGCCTGCGCGGCCTCCTGGGCCGACGCCTGACCGGCCGTCTTCAGCGACCAACCCAGGCACACGACAAGACCCAGGATCGCCCGCGCCCTACGTCCGCACGTGAGCTCGCTCAGGGTCCGCCTGCAGTCACCCAGCGCCATGCAACCGTGATTGTCTCACGGCACGACCTCCACCCGGGCGATCGCCGTCTGACGCGAAACGGGATCGTGGACCGTAACGACGACCGTGTGAGGCAGGTGACGCATCGTCACCTCGGCGTAGTAGTCGAACACGGTGTCCGGCTCCGGCGGCGAGTGGCTGCGCACTTCCAGCGGAATCGCCGGCTCCTCGGCCCGCCAGCCGGCGCCGTCGATCGTCGCGAAGCGGACCTCCAACCGCTGAAGATACTCGTTCCCGTAGGGCAGTGCGGGGAACATCCCCAGCGGCACTTCAATGTCGATCGGGACCGCCATCCTGCGTCGACTGAGGCTCCGGGGGGTGCCGGCCCACACACGCAACGGCACGGCGCCCGGCGTCGCCCCTCGCGGGAAAAGCAGCACGCGCTGAGCCTCCATGTCCGCTTCCGCACTGCGGGAGAGGTCCACGTAGCCGCGACGGGAGCGGACCTGCAGGTCCGGGCGCAGGATTTCGACCTCTATGTCGTGCACCTGGTCGTCCCGCCGGTAGTCAGGCACGAAGCCGAGCCAGTAGTAGTTCGAGGTGTCGTCGCTCACCCTGCCCAGGGGGTCCAGGTTGTGTCCACCCATGAGCGCCAGACCACCCGTGTCGCGGGCCACGTAGCGCAGGTTCTGCCACCACCGCATGGCGGGCGCGCTGGCCTGCTGATCGATCGGGTACACCGTGTAGCCGAGCAGGTTCGCGGTATCGACCAGACGGTCCAGCAAGTCGAGGTCAGACCGCAGTTCGCGTCCTCGACCGCCGGGCCGGAACTCACCCGCGGGCCAGCGACCCGCCACGAGCAGGAGCACGTTGCGCCCCTCGGGCCGTTCGAGCGCGCGCATGGCGGAGATCACCGCGTTGACCGACAGGGTCAGGTCCCGCTCCAGGACCGAACCACTGGCCTCGTCCACGAGGGACTGGGGGTTCATCTCGGCGAGGATGAAGCCGGCAGCAGACAACCGGTCCGCGGCAGTGCCGTCCGCTCCAGCCCCCGCATCCGCCTGTTCCCAACCTCCTCCGCTTCCCGCACTGTCAAAGGTCGCGCCCGGCGCGTCGGCCCTGGCAACGCTCGCCGGCCTGTCCCGCGAGGCGTCCGAGGCTTGCCGCGACAAGGCCGGCACGGGCCCACCCCTCGCGCCGGCGACTCTCCGCGCGGAGATCCCGGTGACCCGAGCCGACTCCCCGCTTACGGAGTCCTGATGGAACCGGCGAGACTTGAGCACACCGCCGAAGCGCTCATCCCGGTCGAGTTCCGCAAGCGCGGTTCGGGTCGCTTCCCGGTCCCTGGTGAACGGACTCAGGAGCTCGAGGCGGTTGCTGCTCTGCACGACGACAGCGATCTGATCCTGCTGCGGCAGCTCCGCGAGACCATCCCGGAACCCATGCAGCACAGGCCGCCTGAAGGCAGCCAGGCTGTGATCGTCGTCCACGAAGAGGACGTAGTTCGTCGCCACCGCCCCGCCCTCGCCGACGGCCGGCGGCGTCTCGCCGTTGCCGTCTCTCGCCTGACCCCGCGCGACCTCAGTGAAGTAGTCGACATCCACTTCCTCGCCGTCGACGAACACCCGGAAGTCCTCTCGCCCCAGGTCCTCTACTCGATCTCCGTTGCGGTCCTCGACCACCACTTCCAGGTTGACGACCCGGACGTCGATCTCCTCGCCGAACGACAACTCCGCCGGCGGCGACTCGCCCTCCTGACCGGCCGGCTGCGACAGGGCGGGTATCGCCCAGCTCAGGCCGAGAACGGCAGCCAACAGGGCCAGGGTGTTTCCAGGACATCCGGATCGGGTCATCGTTGAACTCCTCCCACCGCAACGCGCCCTCTGGCGGTCAACCTGGAAACGGGATCGTGAACCGTGACGACGAGTTCATGCGGCCGTCTGTGCAGGGTCAGCGACGCTTGATAGACGACCACCTCGTCGGGCGCCGGCTCGTGGCCCCCGCCCAGCAAGAGCGCAACCGGCGGCACCTCCCATCGGCTGCGAAACCTGTCCAGGGCGACGAAGCGCAGCTCCAGTTGCTGCCGGAAAGCGCCGTCGTACGGCACCGCGGGAAACCTGCCGACCGGCACGTGGATGGTGACCGGCACGGCCATCGTGCTGCGCTTCGTGGCCAAAGCGTCGCCGACTTCAACCCGCAGGGGACCGCCGCCGGCTTCCACCTCGGGCGGGAACAGGAGTTCCTGAAGAACCTCCATGTCCGCTTCGACGCGGCCGGAAAGGTCGAGGTAGCCGCGACGGTAGCGCGCACGAAGCCGGGGTTCTCGCAGCTCGACCCGGATGTCGTGCGCCCGATTGTCGCGCTGGTAGTCCGGCACGAACCCCAGCCAGTAGTAGTTCGCGGTGTCGAAGGCGACCTTGTCCAGCGCCTCGATGTTGCTTCCGGCCATGAACGCCTTCCCGCCCGTGTCGCGGGCCATGTAGCGGAAGTTGCTCCACACCATGGTGTTGGCCCCGGCCTGCTGGTCCATCGGATAGACCGTGTACCCGAGCAGGTTCGCGGTATCGACCAGTTCCTCCAGGAGTTCCAGATCCGTCCACAAGTCGGCTCCAGGGGCGGTCCAGAGCAAGCCCCTCAGGCGTCCACTGCCCGGAGGTACGACGAGTGTCGGCCAGTTTCCGGCGAGAAGCAGGAACACCTTGCGGCCCCGCGGCGCCTCCAGCGCTCGCATCGTGGAGATCACCGAGTCGATCGAGAACCGAAGCTCCTCGGCCCGGTAGGACAGGTCCGCCCAACCGGTGGCATCCGGTCCAAATGCCAGGGCCTCGGGAATCCGGCCGGCGGAGTACGGACCGAGCGCCGCGAACCCACTCGGCCTGCTCGAGACACCGCGAAGCGTCGCCGGCCGACCGGCGCCTCCGGCGCGGACGACGGCCGGCGACGCGTTCAGCGGGGCCGGGCCGGCTGCGAGCGAAGCGCCCTCCGCCGGGGACACGGAGTCCCCGCTCGTGGACGAGGCCAGCTTCGTCAAGCGCTTTCGAAAGCCCCAGGGCGTCATGAACCCGCCGTAGCGGCCGCCGATCTCGAGCTCCGCGAGAGAGGCACGGGTGGCATCGCGGTCGGTGGTGAAGCGGCTCACGACCTCCAGGCGACGGTGGCTCTTGACGACGACGGCCACCTGGTCCTGCGGTCCGAGCGTGTCCAGCCGGGCGCCAAAGCCGTTGAGCACCGGCCGCCGGAAGGTCACATGCGTGTGGTCATCGTCGACGAACAGCACGTAGTTCGTCACGGCGTCCTGCCCTCCGGCAAGCGCCGGCGGCGTCTCGCCGCCGCTCATGACTACCTGCCGATCGGCCACCTCGCTGAAGTACTGGACGTCGACCTCTTCGCCATCGACGAGGATGCGGAAGTCGTCGCGGCTCAAACCCCGCACCCGCTCCCCCTTGCGGTCCTCCACGACGACCTCGAGATTGACCACTCGAACGTCGATCTCCTCGCCGAAGACCAACTCCGACGGAGACCGCGACTCCACCACCTGGGCCGTCAGCGGCGAACAGAACACCGCAACCGCGAACGGGATCAGGAACAGGAACCGACGCCGACCGCGGTCGGACAACGAACTGAGCGGAGCGATCTTCCTGCGACCTGCTACGGCGAGCATTCGTTCTCCCAGGCAGGAGGATTGGTGATTACGTAACTCTCCCTGTTGGTTGCTGCAAACACAGTGCCACACCGCGACGGCCGGTGCTACCCTGCGCCCGATGAACGACGACTCGAGTCTGGTGTCCTCTCCTCCCCCTCCCGCGGCCGACGGCGCCTGGTGGTCGGCGGCATCCGCCGCTGCGGTGATCCGGGCGGGCGCCATCTCCTCCCGCGACTATCTGGAACTCCTCCTTGACCGCGTCGACCGCCTGAACCCGCCGCTCAACGCCGTCGTCACCCTCGACGTCGAACGCGCCCGGGGTGAGGCCGACGCCGCCGATCGGGCTCTGGCCGAAGGCCGGCACCTCGGACCGCTCCACGGCGTCGCGATGACGATCAAGGACTCGTTCCAGACCATCGGCATGCGGACGACCTCCGGCGCGCCCGAGCTCAGCGACCACGTCGCGGAGGTCGACGCGGTTCCCGTGGCCCGGCTCCGCGCCGCCGGCGCCGTCATCTTCGGCAAGACGAACCTGCCGATCTACGCCGGCGACACCCAGAGCTACAACGCGGTCTTCGGCCAGACGAACAACCCCTGGCGCCTCGAGCGGACACCCGGTGGATCGTCGGGCGGATCGGCCGCGGCACTTGCAGCGGGGTTCACGCCGTTTGAACTGGGGAGCGACATCGGCGGCTCGATCCGGGGCCCCGCCTCGACCTGCGGCGTCTTCGGTCACAAGCCGAGCTACGGCATCGTGCCGGCGCTCGGCCAGATCCCGGGACCACCCGGCACCCTGACCCAGGCCGACATCGCGGTCGCCGGGCCGATGGCGCGCACCGTCGAAGACCTGGAACTCGGCCTCGACCTCCTCGCCGGGCCGGACGAATGGCACGCGCCCGGTTACCGGCTCGAACTCCCGCCGCCTCGCCACAAGGACATTTCGGACTACCGCGTCGCGGTCTGGTTCGAGGAACCCTCCTGCCCGATCGACGAGCACGTTCGGGAGCGTCTGGAGGCCGCCGCGGAGGCCCTGGAGGCCGCCGGCGCCACGGTCGATCGGGAAGCCCGGCCCGACTTCACGTTCGAGTACGCCACGCGCGTCTTCGGCCAGCTTCTGGGCGCCGCCATGTGCGGCGGCTTCAGCCACCAGGAGATCGAGGAACTGGCCGAGCGCAGCCTGCGCGAAGAGGAGGAGGGCGCGCTCGCCGCACGCTTTGCCTCGCAGAGACACCGCGCCTGGCTCTCGGCCAACGAGCGCCGCCTCCAGATGCGCCGCAAGTGGCACGAGTTCTTCAGGGAATGGGACGCCGTGCTCCTGCCCTGTCTGCCGACGACCGCGATTCCCCACGACCACAGCGAACCGATGGGGGCGCGCCGGATCACGGTCAACGGCGAACAGCGCGCCTACGGCGAGCAGACGCTCTGGGTCGGCCTCACGGGGGTCGCCTACCTGCCGGCGACCGTGATCCCGGCCGGCGTGGCGTCGGACGGCCTGCCGGTCGGACTCCAGATCGCGGGGCCATTCCTCGAGGACCGCACCACCCTCGACCTCGCGCGGCGGCTGAGCCAGTGCATCGGCGGTTTCGAACGTCCGCCGGGCTACTGACGTCCCGCCTCCAGAAAGGACCTCAGGTCCTCCCGGCTCACGGCCGGCTCGCCGGGGGCGACGTTGTCCAGACGACCATCGCCAAGCCAGCGCTCCAGCCGGCGCACTTCACGCTCCAGGTGACGGAAGCTGTCGACGACGAACAGCAGCGGCTGCAACGAGTCGATCTCGAAGCTCTGGTTCACGACCCACTCGAGCTGGAACGGCACCCGCTGCACCGTGGGTGACTCCAGCGAGTGTGCGATCTCGACCGCCGAGCTGAGGAGACCGCTGCCGTAGGCGCAAAGTCCGGAGCCGCCCGGACGGCGCATCAAGCCGAACTCGATCGTGAACCAGAAGAAGCGCGCCAACGCCCTGAGCGCGCTCTCGACCTGCCGGCAGTCGCCGTCCCGGGCTCGGAGCGCGGCCGTCCGCGCGGCTTCTCCGAAGCGGACCAGCACATCGGCGAAGGCCGGGTCCGTGTGCATCGGCACATGCCCGGCCAGATCGTGGAAGATGTCCGGCTCGGGCAGGTAGTCGAGCCGGTCGCCGTTGCGCACCGTGATCGTCGTCGGGAACTCCCGGCGTCGGAGGCAATCGAAGAAGAGGTAGGCCGGAACGTAGCCGCTCACCGCTTGCGCCTTGAATCCGCTCAGCGGCTCGAGGAAGTGGTTGACGTCCTCGAGCCTGGGAATGCGATCCGGATCCAGGCCGAGGCGCGCCACGCCGTCGAGGAAGCGGGGATGGGCGTATCGCTCCCACTTGCCGGCAAGCGCCCGGTACAGGCGCCTCCAGGTCTCCTGGTTCGCCTCGCTGTACAGACCATAGGGCTGCTCGACGAACAGGTCGCCCCGGGTCTGCGCGTGCTCGATGAAGGCGGCCCGGCCGGTCGTGAGGTCCCCGCCGGCAACCGAGCGTTCCGGCGAGGCTTCAACCGCGCCAGCTACAGGCATGGCTCCCCTCCTCTCACAGGTTCCCCCTCGCCGCCTGTTCGCGCTCGAGCGCGACGAACAGGCTCTTGAAGTTGCCCGCGCCGAACCCGGTGGCGCCATGTCGTTCGATGATCTCGTAGAACAGCGTCGGCCGGTCCTCGACCGGCTTGGTGAAGATCTGCAGCAGGTAGCCGTCCTCGTCGCGGTCGGCGAGGATGCCGAGTTCCGCCAGACGATCGATCGGCTCGTCGATCTTCCCGACCCGCTGCTCCAGGTCCTCGTAGTAGGCGGCCGGGACGTGCAGGAACTCGACCCCGTTCTCGCGCAGCCGCGAAACCGTCCCGAGAATGTCGTTCGTCCGGCAGGCGACGTGCTGGACGCCGGGTCCCTCGTGAAACTCGAGGAACTCCTCGATCTGGGACTTCTTCCGGCCCTCCGCCGGCTCGTTGATCGGGAACTTGATCGTGCCCGTGCCGTCCTGCATCACCTTCGACATGAGCGCCGAGTACTCGGTGGAGATCGCCTCGTCGTCGAAGTGGACGAGCTGGCTGAAACCGAGCACCTGCGAGAAGAACGCCACCCACTCGTTCATCCGGCCCAGCTCGACGTTGGCGACCACGTGGTCGATCGCGACCAGGCCGCAGCTGCTGCCGCCAGCGGCGCCGGGGATCACCGGGGCAGCCTGGAAGCCCGGACCGAAGACGCCGCCGTAGCCCCGACGGTCGATGAACTGCAGGACGCAGTCCCCGTACAGACGGATCGACGCGTGCCGGAACCGGCCGTGCTCGTCCGCGGCAGTCTCCGGCGCCGCGGCCACCTCCGCGCCCCGGGCCACGGCGGCGTCGAACGCGGCGTCCGCGTCCGGGACGGACAGCGCGATGACCGCGACCGAATCGCCGTGCCGGCGCACCGAGCGCGCGGCGTGATGCGAGGAGTGGAGACCGCTGGTCAGCAGCAGCCGGATGTCCCCCTGTTCGACCAGGTAGGACGCGCGGGCCCGCTCTCCGGTCTCCAGGCCCCGGACGGCGGTGCACTCGAAACCGAAGGCGTGACAGTAGTAGGCGGCCGACTGCTTCGCGTTGCCGACGTACAGCTCCAGGTGATCGAAGCCGAGGATCGGACAGAAGTCATCGTCCGCGCCGGCGGTCGCCGCCGGATAGCCGGTCCCGTTTGTCTCCGTTGTCACCAGACTCATGTTCTGTTCCTCCCGTTGTCTGTACCAGCCGCCTTCACCGGAGGCAGGCCGCGAACTTCGCCACGGCTACGCGCAGCGCCTCAGGCTCCAGCGTCGAGAAACTCAGGCGAACCGCATTGGCCGGCGCGTCCCGGTCGTGGACATCGGCAAACGCCGCCGACGGAACGAAGGCCACCCCGTGCTCGTCCAGAGCCCGCTCAAGCAACCGCTCGCCATCCGCCTCCCCAGGCAGCTCCACCCAGACGAACATGCCGCCGGCCGGTTCGGAGAACGTACAGCCGCCCGGGAGTTGATCCGCCAACTCCTCGAGCATGGCGTCCCGGCGTCTCCGGTAGGTAGCGCGCAAGAGTTCGAGATGCTGTTCGAAGTCGAGGTCGGCCAGCAGACGCGCCGCCGCGAGCATGGTCAGCCTGGAGCACTCGAGGTCTCCCGCCTCCTTGACGGCCGCGAACGTGTCGACCAACGGCGGCGGCAGGCGCATCCAGCCGAGGCGCAGAGCTGGCGCCAGGATCTTCGAGAACGTGCCGACGTGGATGACCCGCTCCGGGTCGAGAGCGGCGAGAGGCCGCTCGAACTCCCCGTCGCAGCACAGCAGGCCATACGGATCATCCTCGAGAATCGTGAAGTCGTAGTCCTCGGCCAGGACGACGAGCCGCTCACGTTTCTCCCGCGTCAGACTCACACCGAGCGGGTTGTGAGCGTCCGGGATCACGTACACGAGACGCGGCCGCTCCCCTGCGAGCAGACGCCGCTCCAGAGCCTCCACATCGAGGCCGTCGTCCAGGCTGCTGGGCAGAGTGAGAAGCCGCGGCGAGCGCGGCGCCAGCGCCTCGCGGAAGCCCGTGTAGACGAAGCGTTCCAGCGCAACGCACTCGCCCGTCGCCACCAGCGCTTCCACCGCCACCTGAAGCGCCTGCTGAGCGCCCGCCGTGATCAGGATCTCTTCCGGGCGACACGGAACCCCCCGCCGCCGCATCAGCAGAGCCACCTGGTCCTTCAGGGCTCCGCTGGGCGGCCCGTACTGCACCGACCGGGGGTCCGCCAACAGCTCGACCAGCTTCTCGCCATAGGCAGCGCCCGGAAACAGGTCCACCGCCGGCAAGCCGCCGGCAAGAGACATGACGTCGCGTCGAGCAACCCGGTTCACCAGGCGACGCAGCAGCGAACGTTCACGGCCGCGAAGCCAGGGGGCCAGCTGCCGCGCCATCGCGGGCTGCCTGGGCGCCTCTTCCCCGATCGGCGGACCAAAACCGCCGTTCATGGTGCAACGATGTACCTCAACAGCCATTGTTCGGACACTATCAGAACTAACAGGGCATATCAGGTTCATATTTCACTCCACACGCCATAATCCGGGCAGGGTCCCACTCTGTGTAAGAATCCGCGCGATGTCACCCAAGAGCAACCGCCAGAGCACCGAGCCCCAGCGCTCGGCCGGCCGCCCCCTCGACGCCACCGACTACGCGATCCTCGGCTTGCTGCAAGAGGACTCGAACCGCACCGACGCCGACCTCGCGCGACGCGTCGACCTGTCCGCCTCAGGTCTGAAGAAGCGCCTCCGCAAGCTCGAAGACCGTGGCGTGATCCAGCGCCAGGTCACACTGCTGGATCGCAACGCCGTGAACCTCGGACTGCTCTGTTTCGTTCAGGTCTTCCTCAGCCACCATCAGGCCGACGCGGTGCGCCACTTCAGCAAGGTGATCAGCGAGCTCCCGGAAGTGCTCGAGTGCCACTTCCTGACCGGCGAGCACGACTACCTGCTGAAGATCGTGGCCCGCGACTACCGGCACCTGGAGCACATCCTGGCGGATGAACTCGCGGCGATCCCCGGCGTCGACCGTCTGCTCACCAGCATCGTGCTGAACGAGATCAAGCGCACGACTGCTCTGCCCCTCGAGTCCCGGCTCCCGAGCGTGGCGGCGGCCATGGAAGAACAGCACGAGAGCCAATGAGCCCGCTTGCTACCCTCCCGCTCCGATGAACGGCGCCCAGGCCATGCTCCGGACCGCCGCCAACGCCGGCATCGAAGTCTGTTTCGCCAATCCCGGAACATCGGAGATCCACCTCGTCGCCGCGCTCGATGAGATTCCCGGCGTGCGCGGCGTCCTCGCCCAGTTCGAAGGGGTGGCAACCGGCGCCGCCGACGGCTACGGCCGGATGGCCGGGAAGCCCGCCCTCACCCTCGTTCATCTCGGACCGGGCTTCGCCAACGGATTCGCCAACCTTCACAACGCCCGCCGCGGCCGCACTCCCCTCGTCAACGTGATCGGTCACCATCCGACGTGGCACAGGAACTACGACCCGCCGCTCAACACCGAGGTCGAGAGTCTGGTCCGGGCGGTGTCGGACTGGCAACGCACCGCGGCCTCCGCGGAGCACATCTCCCGCGACATGGCGGACGCCATCGCGGCGGCCCGCCGTCATCCGGGACAGATCGCCACCCTGATCGTGCCCACCGACTGCCAGTGGAACGAGGCGTACGGCCCGATCGTCGAACCGACTCCCCCGCCCGCCGCACTGGTCGGTCCCGAGGCGGTCGAGCGTGCCCGCGTCGCCACGTCGAAGGGCGAGCGAACGATGCTGATGCTGGGCAGTTCCGGCTTCACCGAAGCCGCCCAACGTGAGGCGGCCAGGGTGCAGGCGAAGACAGGCTGCCGGCTCGCCGCCGAGACGTTCTGTGGACGCATGGAGCGTGGTCCTCACCTGCCGCAGCTTCCACGAGTGCCCTACTTTCCCGAACAGGCGGTGGAGTTCTTCCGCGGCGTCGACACGGTGGTCCTGGCCGGCGCGCTCGATCCGGTCGCCTTCTTCGGCTACGAAGGCGGGGTCAGCCGGTTGATCCCGGACTCCGTCGAGGTGGTCGTCCTCAGCCACCCGACGGAGGACAGCGGCCACGGCCTCCGCGAGCTGGCCGGCGCGCTCGGCGCGAAGGAGGAATCGCCGGGACGGAGTGTCGTCAGGCCGCCGGCGCCCACCGGGCCGATCGGCGTCCGCGTCGCCGCCCAGGCGATCGCCGCCACCCTGCCCGAACAGGCGATCGTGATGGACGAGGGAATCACCGCCGGCGCCGGCTTCTATCCCGCCACGATGAACGCGCCGGCCCACACATACCTCCAGGAGAACGGCGGAGCGATCGGCATGGGCCTGCCGGCTTCCCTCGGCGCCGCGATCGCCTGTCCGCACCGCAAGGTCCTGAATCTCGAGGGGGATGGCAGCGGCCTCTACACGATCCAGGCGCTGTGGAGCCAGGTCCGGGAAGGCGTCGACGTCGTGAACCTCGTGTTCGCGAACGACGTCTACCGCATTCTCCAGGTCGAACTCCACCGCGCGGGGATCGAGGAGCTCGGACCGCAGAGCGTCAACCTGACCGACCTCTCCGGTCCACGCGTCGAGTGGCTCGATCTGGCCCGCGGCTTCGGCATGCCGGCGGTCCAGGTACGGACCGGCGAGGAGCTCACGGAGGCGCTCGAGCGCGGATTCGCCGAACCGGGTCCCAGCCTGATCGAGGCGATCGTCGACGACGCGGCCTAGAGCTTGAAGTACTCGGTCACTCTCCTGCCGGGAGACGGAATCGGCCCCGAGGTCAGCAAGGCGATGGTCCGCGCGGTCGACTTCGTCACCGGCGGCCGCATCGACTGGGAACCCGTCGTGGCCGGCAGCACGGCGGTCGACCAGGGCCTCTCGCCGCTCCCTGACGAAGCGATCGACTCCATCCGCCGCAACCGGATCGCGATCAAGGGGCCCCTGCAGACGCCGGTCGCCGGCGGCTGGCGCAGCGTCAACGTCCTCCTTCGCCAGTCGCTGGAGCTGTTCGCCTGCGTCAGGCCCGTGCGTTCGATGCCGGGGAACACGCTGGCCCGCTACCAGGGCGTCGACCAGATCATCGTGCGCGAGAACACGGAAGGGCTCTACAGCGGCCGCGAGCACGAAGTCGTCGACGGCGTCGTCGAGGCGCTCAAGATCGTCACCCGGGACGCGTCGCGGCGGATCATGCAGTTCGCCTTCGAGTACGCCCGCAGCCATGGCCGAAAGAAGCTCACGATCGTCCACAAGGCCTCGATCACGCCGCTTTCGGACAACCTGTTCCTGGACTGCGCGCGCGAGTGCGAGCGAAAGTACCCCTTCTTCCAGGTCGAGTACCTGCCGCTCGACAATCTCGCGCTCGACCTGGCCACGGACCCGACGCGTTTCGACATGCTCGTGATGGGCAACCTGGACGGCGACCTGATCAGCGACCTCTGCGCCGGACTCGTCGGCGGCCTGGGGGTCGTGCCGGGCGCGAACTACGGAGAGGGCTGCGCCGTCTTCGAGGCGGTCCACGGCACGGCGCCGGACATCGCCGGCCGCGACCTGGCCAACCCGATCGCTCTCATTCTGTCGGCGGAGCTGATGCTCCGCTACGTGGGCGAAGCCGACGCGGCGGACCACCTGCGCGCCGGGGTCGAGCGACTGCTGGTCTCTGGCGAGTCGCTCACCAGGGACCTGGGCGGAAGGGCCAACACCTCGGAACTCACGGACGCGCTCCTGGGCGAACTCGACGCCGTCGCCGGGGAAGCGAAGGGTGCCGCCCGGAGGCCGGCCAGAGGGCCGGCGCACCGACAGCCGGACAGCGCTCGATGACCGCCGAAGACAGGACCGCAACCAGGCCACGGGTCGCCCTGATCGTCGGCAGCATCGGCATCGGCGCCGAGACCGCGCCGCCGGTGCTCGAGATCCTGGAGTCCGTCGGCGCCGACTTCGACTTCGTCCGGGTCGACGTGCCGACCGCGGTGCGCCGCAACACGGAGACGGTCCTCAACGAAGCGGCCGACACGATCCGCGACTGCCGGGTGGCGCTGAAGACCCGCCTCATCGGCCCGGGCCGCGACGCCGTGCGGGTGGGACCGGGGCCGCAGAACCCGAACGTCGCCCTGCGGCAGATGCTCGGGCTCTGGGCCAGCGTGCGTCCCGTGCGTTCGATTCCGGGACTGCCGACGCGCTATCCCGACCTCGACGTGCTGCTCATCCGCGAGATCACGGAGAGCGTCTACCGGGGCATCGAGCACGAGATCGTGGACGGCGTCGTCGAGAGCATGAAGGTGGTCAGCCGCGGGGCGTGTGAACGCATTGCCGACTACGCCTTCCGCATCGCCCAGCGCCACGGGCGCCGGAAGGTCACCGCCATCCACAAGGCGAACATCATGAAGCAGAGCGACGGCCTGTTCCTGGACACGGTCCGGTCCGTCGCCGCCGGCTACTCCGACATCGAGGTGGACGACTGCATCGTCGACGCCGCCTGCATGCGCCTCGTGCTGAATCCGTACGACTTCGACGTGATGCTGATGGAGAATCTCTACGGCGACATCCTGAGCAACCTCGGCGCCGGCCTCGCCGGCGGCATCTCCACCGGCCACGCGATCAACGTCGGCGACGACTGCCACGTTTTCGAGGCCGTCCACGGCGACGCCCCGCACCTGATCGGCACCGGCCAGGCGAACCTGCTGCCGCTGCTCACGCCGGCCATCGCGCTACTCCGGCACTTCGACCTCTACGAGGAGGCGAAGCGCATCGACCGGGCGGTGACCGCCGTGCTCGAGGAAGGCCGGAATCTGACCCCGGACCTGGGCGGCCAGTCGTCCACCTGGCAAATGGCGCGAGCCATCATCGCTGCGATGAACTGAGTCCGGCCAGGAGGCGCGTCAATCCGGAGCGCACCCGCTCCACTTCAGCACTGCTCAGATACGGCGTCAGCACCTCGAGGTCCGCACCTTCCGGCTCATCGACCGCTCCGGCCGCCAGCGCCCGCAGCGAGCGCACCTGGCGTTCGCCCAGGCGGATCAGGGCCGGGCGGATCGCGTCCAGCTCCAGGGTCGGCGCAGCAGCGGGGGTCCGCCGCTGCACCGCCTTGGCCAGGTCGATCTGAAGTGCGAACCAGTCGCGCACCGGTTGGGGATCGAGCCCGAAGCGGGCGGCGTTCCGTTCCGCCGCCTCCAGCACCAGGCGTTCCCGCTCCAGATCCTCGATCGGCACACCCCGCGCCGACTTCCACGAGGCGACCGGCGGCATGAAGGCGAGCCGGCGGGCCGTCAGGTCGAGCAGGTGGTCCAGCTCGTCGCGTTGCTGGCCGCCGCCGAACCACTCCTCGCGACGGGCCTCGAGCCAGCGCTCGTTGCGCTGGATCCAGCGGTCGACCGCGGGCCCGAGTTCATCGGCCCGTTCGGGCGCCACCCAGAACACCTTGCGGTCGAGCGGCGGCTCGCAGCGACGCCGCCATCCGTCACGGCCGAAATGCTCGACCTCGAACGAGTCGGTGACGAAGGCGTCCACTTCCTCCCGTTCCAGGCGACCGGGCAGCGAAAGGTTGTCGTCGACCGCGGTGATCTCGCTGCCGCCCCCGAAGCGCTCCCGCGTCCAGCGCTCCAGGATGCCGCCCCGGTTGACCGCCACGCGGGGCGGCGGCTCGGGCGCGGCCGCCGAGCTGACCACGCAGGGGCCACCGGAGGCGACCGCCCGGCTCATCCACCCAACGGCCGCCCGCGCTGGCCGCCAGGTGACGCCGCTCATCGCGAGGTCGAAGTCGTCCGCGGCCATGGAGGCAGCCAGGTCCGGCCAGTCGAAGGGGCTGAACTCCAGGTCGAAACCGAGGTCCGAAGCGAGTCGCGCCGCGACCTCGATGTCGAAGCCCAGGCGGACCGGCTCTTCGTCCGGGACGCCCTCGACGGTCGAAAACGGGGGGTAGTCGCCACTGGTCCCCACCCGGAGCACCGGCCTGGAGGGCACGTCGACCGGCGCCGCCGCGGAGGCCTCGTCCAGCTCCGCCGCCGTGAAGCGCACGGAGGCGATCCACGGCTCCTCGCCCGGCGTGAAGTGGCCGTACGTGGTGGCAACGAAGGTGCCGTTCGGCAGCAGTTCGAGGCCGGGGTACGCCGTGTCCGCGGCGTACCGGTTGTCCATCAGCCGCACCCGCGTCTCTCCCGCCCAGGGTTCACGGCCCCCGCGTCGCAGGTCCTCGTACCGGCCGAGCCAGCCGACCCAGTCGCCGCGCCACGGGCTGGACGGCTCCTGGTCGCGGAACGTGATGAAGAGCCGGCCGTCCGGCGTGTAGCGGCCGACGTGCCGATCGCCGGTGAGCGACGACGGCAGTTCGACCGGCCGGCTCCAGGTGCGGCCCTCGTCGGGCGAGAAGATGACGAAGGAGTTGAACTGGCGGCTGTTCTCCCGCAGCAGCACCGCGATCTCGCGGCCGTCCGGCGAGCGGATCAGACCCGGCTCGCAGAGATGCGCCTCGGGATGCCGGGCGATCACCTCGGGCTCCGACCAGGTGAGGCCGTCGTCGAGCGAGATCGTCTTGTAGACCTTGAACTCGGGTTCGAAGCCGGGGATCCGCTCGTAGCGGGACGTCGGACGGCGGAAGAACCGTCCGTCGTCGTGGAACAGCGCCATCAGTTCGCCGTCCAGGCTGCGCAGCCGCTCGACCGACGACATCGCGACGACGCCGCCGAAGTGGCCAATCGGCTCGAGCTCGGTCCAGGTCTCGCCTTCGTCGTCGGAGCGCGCCATCCGCACGGGGTAGAGCCCCGAGAACATGATGAGGCGCCGCCGGCCGTCCGCGAGCTCGACCGGAAAGACGGTCGGCGTCTCCATCGACGTCGCCCAGCTCGCAGGCGTCGGCAGCCGCTCGCTCCAGGTGAGGCCGGCGTCCTCGCTCCGCTTCATCACGATCGGACCGGCGCCGTGGCCCTTCGGGTACACGGTCAGGATCGAGCGCTCGTCGGAGAGCAGCACCGTCGTCGGGTGGCCGAGGTACTGTCCCGCTTCCCGATCGACGACGACCTGGCGATGGGTTTCGTCAGCCCAGTCCACCCAACGGAGCGGTTCATCGCCGGCACCCCGGCAGGCCAGCGCTACCGCCAGCGGGAGCGCCGCGAACAGGACGGCGATGCGAAAACGGCATGCCCGCCTCACACTGGGTGCGCCGGCGTCCCCGCCGGCATCCGGCGCAAAGCGCCGGCCTCCGGAAGCGCTTCGCACCGCCCTCACCGACCGGCCCCCACATGGCATCCCCGCGCTGGCTGACCAGCGCGGGGACTGCGACGTTGATCGCGCGCTAGCGCGCGATCAAGGTTCCGCAAGGCTTCCCGCCGGCTGAGCGGACTCAACCGCTCCTCGTGGTCCCGAACGAACCGCAGCACTTCGTCCGGATCGTGCCAGGCCAGGTCCCGCAGCGCCCAGCCGATCGCCTTCCGGATGAAGAACTCGCCGCCGTAGCGGGACCCAAGGAGGTTTTCGCCGATCGTCGCGTGCAGAAGGTCCAGGTCCGTCGCGCCCTTGCGGCCGAGTTGGCAGATCATCGACGCCCGCCGTTTCCACATGTCCGGGCACCGGCTCCACACTCGCATCCGCTTCGCCATCGTCTTCGGGTAGCGCTCGACGAGTTCCCGCAAACGGTGGCTCGCCACGGCGTCCACGTAGTCCCACCAGGCGCCGGTCACGATCATCTCCTCGAAGACGGGTAGAGCCCTCATCGTGCGCAGCGGCTGGTACGCCCGATAGCCGCTGAGGTCGATCGCGGCGTGCCGTTCCTCGCGGCGGCCGGCGGTCCGCCAGAGGGTCAGAACCGTCGACCGCCAAGCCTCGAAGCCGTCCAACGGATGGTTCCGGAAGGCCGCGCGGCCAATCTTCCTTAGCTCCGGCGTCTTCACGCCCCAGAACGGCATCTCCGACTTCATGTAGGCCTGCTGGCCCTTGGCCCGCTCGGGATCTCCGGCGGCCTTCAACTCGCGCCGCAGTTCCAGAATCAGCTTCCGGCCCGCCGGCGGGGGCCGCAGTTCAGGCATCGCGCCGAATCGTACAGCGGCGGGCTATCCTCGATGCCGTGCCTGTTGCCGCCTGGATCGCAGGGGGCCTTACCGTCGTCTGGCTGTCCGTGTCGAACGCCCCCGCTCTCGCCGTCCCGCCTCCCGGCGCCGGAGCACGTCCGCCCGAGCTCCAGGCCAGACTGGAGGCGGCGCTGGCGGCGATGCCGGCCGACTACGAGCCCCGGACCGAGCACCTGGATCGTCATGGCCGGCCGCTGTTCCTGAACCGGCTCGTCCTCGAAACCTCGCCTTATCTCCGGCAGCACGCGCACAACCCGGTCGACTGGTTTCCCTGGGGCGAGGAGGCCTTCGAACGGGCGCGGGCGGAGGACAAGCCGGTGTTCCTCTCGATCGGCTACTCAACCTGCCACTGGTGCCACGTGATGGAGCGCGAGAGCTTCGACAACGTGGACGTTGCGCGGCTGATGAACGAACTCTTCATCTGCATCAAGGTCGACCGGGAGCAGCGGCCCGACATCGACGACATCTACATGACCGCGGTCCAGGTCACCCAGCAGCGGGGCGGCTGGCCGATGTCGAGCTTCCTGCTCCCCGATCGGCGGCCGTTCTTCGGCGCCACGTACTTCCCGCCCCAGCAGTTCGTCAACCTGATGCGTCAGGTCGACGCGGCGTGGCGGGAGCGCAGGGCCGACCTCGAAACGAGCGCCGCCCAGATCACGGACCTCGTTCAGCAGATCACGGCGGCCCGCGGCGCGGCGAAGAACCTGGGTCGGGCGGTGATCGGCGAAGCGGTACAGGGTCTCGTCGCCAGCACGGACCGAGTCCACGGCGGCTTCGGCGGCGCCCCCAAGTTCCCGAACGAAACGAACCTTCTGCTGCTGCTCGAGGAGGCGCTTCGCACCGGCGATCGGGAGCCGCTCGACGCCGCCCGGCTCACCCTGCGCGCGATGGCCCGCGGCGGCATCCACGACCAGGTCGGCGGCGGCTTCCACCGCTACTCGGTGGACGGGCACTGGCTCGTGCCGCACTTCGAGAAGATGCTCTACAACCAGGCCCATCTGCTCCGGGCCTACGTACTCGCGTACCGGCTGACCGGCGATCCACTGCTGGCGCGGGTGGCGCGCGAGACCGCGGACTACGTGCTGCGCGACATGACCTCGCCCGAGGGGGCCTTCTACTCGGCCACCGACGCGGACAGCGAAGCCGAGGACGGCGAGTCGGTCGAGGGCGAATTCTTCGTCTGGACGAAGGACCAGCTCCGGGAGGCGCTGGAACCCGCCGACGCCGAACTGGCGATTCGGCTCTTCGGCGTCACGGACGCCGGGAACTTCGAGCACCGGAACATCCTCTTCCTCGATCGGCCGCTCGACGAGAGCGCCGCCGACTTCGGACTGCCGCTGGACGAGCTGCTCGATCGGCTCGACGGCATCCGCGAACGGCTCTACCAGGTCCGGGAACGCCGTCTCCATCCGCTGCGCGACGACAAAGTGCTCACCTCCTGGAACGGGATGATGATCCGCGCGCTGGCCGAGGCCGCCGACGCGCTGGCCGAGCCGTCCTATGCCGAGGCCGCGGCGCGGGCGGCGAACTTCCTTTGGCGGCACAACCGCCTCGACGACGGCGGCCTGTGGCGCGTCTGGCTGGACGGCGAAGCGTCGACTCCCGGTCTGGTCCAGGACTACGCCCACGTGGCTCACGCCTTCGTCGCTCTCCACGACGTGACCTCCGACGGCAAGTGGCTCGAACGATCCGTGACCGTCGCGGCCGAGATGGTCGAGCGCTTCTGGGATCCCAGTCCGGCTCCCGCGGAGGAAGGCGCCCCCACCCCACCGAGCCTCGGCAGCGGCTTCTTCATCGCCGAGCGGGAGAAGGCCAACCTGCTGATCGCGCAGCCGAAGAGCCCGACCGACGGCGCCGTTCCCTCCGGAAACTCGGTGGCCGTCCGCGCCCTGGCCGAACTCGGCCGCCGCACCGGCGACCGAAACGCCACCGACCGCGCCCTCGCCACCGTCGCCGCGTTCGCCACGAACATCGAACGAATGCCGGCCGCCTACACGTACATGCTGACCGGTCTTGCCGTAGCCCTCGAAGGAGACGCCGGCCCACGAGCCACCGCCGGCAACGGCGCCGTTATCGCCGCCGCCACTTTGCGGCCGGCTGCCGATGCGGGCGGGTACGAAGTCGACGTCGACCTCTTTATCCGGGAAGGCTGGCACCTGAACGGCCCCGAGCCGCTCCAGGAAGACCTGATTGGCACGACGGTCGAAGGCGCCGGCTCCCGTTTCGAGGTTTCCGAACTCCGCTACCCCGAACCCCGGCGAACCCAGGTCAGCACCCAGTCCGGCGACGTGCTGATCTACGAAGGACGGCAGCGGATCACCTTCCGGCTCCGCACGTCAATCCCCGGCCCCGAAGAACTCCCGGTGTCCGTTCCGATCTCCCTCCGACTCCAGGCCTGCGACGACCAGCTCTGTCTCCTTCCCGAGACGGTCGTCCTCGAGGTCCCCCTCGCCGCCCCTCGTGGAAGCGGCGGCCAAAAGGAGCCGGCCTAACGGCCGGCGCGTCCTTTAGCCGCCTGCGGCGGCAGCCGGCGAGGACGCCGGCGCACCCAGTGTGCGACCTCATCCATACCCGCAACAGAGGCATCCGGCGCCGGGGAATCCTCGATGAGGTCCAGCCTGTCCGGGGGCCGGTAGAGAGGGTCCCGGCGGGCTCTGAACGAGCGACGCCCCACGCCCTCCCCGAAACCGACGCCTGACCGAAGCGAGTGAAGCGAAGTGCGCGCAACCCTCCCGTCATCCGAGAAAGTGCGCACGGCCGTCCGGGACCCTCTCTACCGGCCCCCGGACAGGCGGGTGCAACCGACGCCGCCCCGCCCCGCCCCGCTGCGACGCCGCTACGGCGCTGCGATGCAGTACAGGTTGTTGCGGCCGCGCAGGTAGATCTCGTCGCCGACGATGGCCGGTGAGGCGTCGAAGCGGTCGTCGAGTTCGTTCTCGGCCAGGACCTCGAAGGTCGGTCCCGCCCTGGCGACAAGGAACTCGCCGTCGCGGCTGGCGAAGTAGACGCGGTCACCGACTCCGACCGGCGACGCGTAGACGTTGCGGACCGCGCCGAGGCGCTGGTTCGCGTAGTGCGCCTCGCCGGTTCCGGCGTCGAACGCCGAGAGGATGCCGCTGTTCGACTTCGTGAAGTAGATGACGCCGTCGTGCAGCAACGGCGACGGCACGTACGGCGTGTCCCGGTCCACCGACCAGACGACCTGCTCCGTCCCCGTGACATCGCCCTCGGCGCCGTCGAGACGCACCGCCAGCAGCTTGCTGCCCCTAAAGCCGCTGGTCAGGTAGACGACGCCGTCCGAGTAGACCGGCGACGGGATCGCATTGAGGGTCATGCCCGTCGCCTGCCAGATCGGTTCGCCGGTGTCCGCGTCATAGGCGCGGACCCGGTTCGTCGCGCTGGTGATGACCTGCGTCCGGCCGCCATGCTCGACCACCAGCGGCGTCGTCCAGGCCGTCATCTCGTCGCGGTCCCGGCGCCAGATCTCCTGGCCCGTCTTCTTGTCGAGGGCGACCATGAAGGAGTCGTCCTCGTGGTCCCAGATGACGAACACGCGATCGCCGTGAAGCGCCGGCGAGCTCCCCTCGCCGAATCCGAGCCGGGTCCTCATGTCGCCGAAGTCGCGGCGCCAGAGCTCGGTCCCGTCGAGATCGAAGGCGTAGAGGCCCTGCGAACCGAAGAAGGCGATCAGCACTTCGCCGTCCGTGACCGGCGACCCGGAGGCCCAGGTGCCGTCGGGATGCGTGCCTCCGGACGGCGCTTCCGTGCGCACGGTCCGCTTCCACACCGTCGATCCGGTGGCGCGGTCCAGCGCGTGGACCTCGTAGCTCAGGACCCGATCCGGCGGAATGCCGTCACGCCTGCCGGCCCGCGGCGCGTTGCCCACCTTCTCGCCGGTCGGCACGGCGGTCGTCAGGTACAGCCGCTCTCCCCAGACGATCGGCGACGAAAGGCCGAGACCCGGCACGGCAATCTTCCAGCGCACGTTCTTCGTTTCGGACCACTCGATCGGCGGATTCCCCGCCGGGGCCGATCCGGTGCGGCTCGGCCCGCGCCAGGCCGGCCAGCCGCCTTCCACATCCGACGTCGCGGGCGGCGCCGCCGCCGCGACGCCGGCCGCTAGGGCCAGTGTGGCCGCCAGCGCGATCCGCTCCGGGCGCAGCACTCCATCCAGACGCATGACCGGCACGGCGACCCCTCCTACAGGCTCTCGTGAATCGAGGTGATGAAGACGGACTCGTTGATGAAACCGGAGCCCCAGCCGCTCCATTCCTCGGGCAGCCCGGCGGCCTGGATCTCCTCCACCGACTTGCCGGCGGCCTTGCCCGCCTTCACCGCCGCCACGCACTCGACGAGCATTCGGTGGTAGGTCTTCAGGTCATCGACCGACGAAAGGGGCCCGTGGCCGGGGATCACCTTCGCGTCCGCCGGCAGGTGCTCCAGCACCTCGCCGATGCTGTCTCGCAGGCCCACCGCGTTGCCCCCGTTGCCGACATCGACAAAGGGGAAACGCCCGGCGAAGAACTGGTCGCCGAGGTGAACCACGTTGGACTCGGTGAAGTAGATGTAGCTGTCGCCGTCCGTGTGACCGCCGGTCAGGTGACCGATCATGATCTCCTCGCCGTTGAAGTGGATCGAGACGCCGTCGTCGTAGGTCACGACCGGCAGTGCCTCCTTCGGCGCCGGTTCGGCCGGCCGCCCTCGCACACCGGCCCCCTCCGCCAGCCGCTTTCGCACGTTCGTGTGCGCCACGATCAGCGCCTCCTTGCCGAAGATCACGTTGCCGCCCGTGTGGTCGAAGTGGAAGTGGGTGTTGACGACGAACTCGAGGTCGCCGGGCGAGATCGCCGCGAGCGCCGCCCGGATCTTGTCGGCCAGGGGCGCGAACTGGTCGTCGACGATCAGGATGCCGTCCTCGCCCGCCGAAACGCCGATGTTGCCGCCGGCGCCGGTCAGCATGTGGACGGCGCCGGAAACGTGCTCGCCCGTCACCTCGACGGCCGAGAAGTCCTGCTGCGACGCCGCCGGCGCGGCGAGGAGTACCGCAGCCATTCCGGCGGCGAAGGCGAAAGAACGGATGCGAAGCGTAGGTCGGGTCACGGTCTTGTCTCCTTGTGTCAGTGCGAGAGAGCGTACAGAACCAGGTTGACGCCGAACGGGTAGGACTTCGTCAGCGAGAAGCGCTCGAAGAACTCCCGCGACTCGCCTTCCCGCTCCCAGCCGTCCGCGATGTCCGTGTTGTGGGTCATCGCGACCATCAGGCGGCCGTGCTCGTCGAAGATGCCGCGAAAGTGCGGTTCGGCGGAGCGGTGGCCCCGTTCCGAGGTGTCCGCCCGGCCGGTCATGTTCCAGTACTGGATCGACGGGATCTGCGGCACTTCGTCGACCGTGAAGAAAGTGCTGAAGATGGGGTGGTCCAGCGGAATGTCGACGATCGGGTACTCGCCCGGCGGCAGGACGCGGCCGATCTGCCGCGCCCAGCGGTCCCACGCCGTCGGCCCCCAGAAGTCGTCGACGTAGAGGAAGCCTCCGGCCAGCAGGTACTTCCGCAGGTTCTCCGCCTCGACGTCGTCGATGCCGATCGTGCCGACGTCCGACATGAACAGGAACGGGAACTCGAACAGTCGCGGGTCGTCGAGGGTCAGTACCAGATGCTCCGGATCGCCGTAGGCGGTTCGCTGGATCTCGACCGTCGTCAACTGGGCCAGCCGGGTCATGAAGTTGTACTCGGAGTCGGGATAGTCCGTGAACCAGCCCTGGCCGAGCCACTCGTCCACGACCTGCCGGTACTGGCCGCGGCAGAAGACGAAGCCCTCGAGGTACTGGCGGCCTTCCTCGGGGTAGCGCGCGGGCACGGGGCGCCACCACTGGGCCGGCAAGAGAGAGGAGACGAGCAGGGTCGACACGGCCAGGATCGCCGGCAACCGCCAGCCTCGTCCTGCCCCGGCCGTGAATGCCATGGCGCAATCGTAGCGCGTGCGGGAGGCTAGGATCGCCGGTGACACGTCTCAGACCCTCAACGCCTACCGGAGGACGTCCGATGCACGCCGAACCTCTGTCCCGAAGAACCCTGATCGCCGGCGCAGCTTCCGCTGCCGCGGCCGCCGCAGCGCCGGCCACACTCGCCGCCCAGCAGGAGCGAGTGATCAGGAACGGGAGAATCCGCCAGTCGGTGTGCCAGTGGTGCTACGGCCGGATACCGCTCGAAGAGCTCGCCGCCGCCGCCAGAGCGATGGGTCTCGAGTCCATCGAGATCCTCGGCCCCGAAGCCTTCCCGACCCTGCGGGAACACGGCCTCTCCTGCGCGATGACGAACAGCCACGGCATCGCCAAAGGCATCAACGATCCCGCCAACCACGAGGCCTGCCTGGAGGCGATCACGGCCGCCATCGACGCCACCGCCGAGGCCGGATTCCCCAACGTGATCACCTTCTCGGGCAACCGCAACGGCATGCCGGACAGCGAGGGTCTCGAGAACTGCGTCACGGCCCTGAGGCAGGTGGTCGGCCACGCCGAGCAGAAGGGCGTCACGATCTGCATGGAGTTGCTCAACTCCAAGGTCAACCACGCCGACTACATGGCCGACAACATGCCCTGGCTGGTCGAACTCGTGGACCGCGTCGGCTCCGACCGCTTCAAGATCCTCTACGACATCTACCACGCGCAGGTGATGGAAGGCGACGTCATCCGCACGATCCGCGACTACCACGAGCACATCGGCCACTACCACACCGCCGGAAACCCCGGGCGCAACGAACTGGACGAGGACCAGGAGCTGTACTACCCGGCGATCATGCGCGCGATCCTCGAGACCGGCTACACGGGCATCGTGGGCCAGGAGTTCATTCCCAAGAGCAGCGACAAACTCGCTGCTCTTGCGCATGGTGTGAGTGTCTGCGACGTCTGAAGCGGAGCGAGGCTAGCGCCTCGCGCGTTCTCTCAGAAGCCGGCGAGGACGCCGGCGCACCCAGTGTGGTCAGCCTTCGGCCCGTGTCTCATCCCGGAACAGCGCGCCAAAGCCCAGCATCGTGACCAGCGCGAGCGCCGACAGGGAGTACCACAGCGCCGAGTAGTCCAGCACGCCGGCGTGGTTCGTGAACGCCTCGGACAGCACCTGGAGCACCGGGGCCGCAAGGACCGGTCCGAGACCGAGAATCACGATCCCGAACACCGTCTGGGCCGAGTGCCGGACATCCGGCTCGGCAATTCGGTCGACGTAGATGAAGGCGGCGGCGAAGAAGCACGCATAGCAGAGGCCGTGGAGCGCCTGGCTGGCGACGATCACCTCCACCGGCAGGAAGTCGCTGCCGAAGATCGCGTAGCGGGCGCAGTAGGCGAAGGTCCCGATGACGATGACGCCGCGGAAGCCGAACCGCGCCAGCAGCCAGCCCGTGGCCACCATGACCGCGATCTCGGCGAACTGGCCGATGCTCATCGCCGGTCCGATCCGGCTGTCCGGAAGTCCCAGGACCTCACTCATGAACGGCGCCGTCTGCATGAAGTAGATCTGGTGGATCACGGCAATCGGCAGGCTGGCCGCGACCAGCACGGCGAACGAGCGCTGCCGGAACAGTCCGAAGGCCTTGGCGAAGGCGAGCTTCTCCTCCGCGTCCCGCCGCGGCGGCGTCGACGGCAGGAAGAGGCAGAACAGGGCGTAGCCGAACGCCAGTACTCCGCTCCAGATCAGTGAGTCGACCAGCCGGGCCGTCGCATCCGTTGCCTCGGTCCCGGCATAGAACGGCGGCAGCCACGAGAACCGGACGTCGGAGAGCAGCCAGAACAGCGGGAACGCCCAGCTCGCCGCGATCCAGCCGATCGTGCCCCAGACCCGGACCTTCGGGAACTGGCTGTCGGGGTCGTCCAGGTGCGCGAAGGCGAGCGAGTTCGAGAGCGCCAGGGTCGGCGTGTAGAGGACCGAGTACGCCACGGAAAGCCAAAGCCAGGCGGAGAAGGTCGTCTGGTACGCGGTGACGATCTTGATCGCGCCCCCGGCCAGCAGCAGCACCGCGAGGACGCGCTGGGTCGAGAAGGAGCGATCGGCGAGCTGGCCGGCGACGAACGGCGCGGTGACGGCGCCGATCGAACTCGCCAGACCCAGAATCCAGCCGACCTGTCCCGGGCTGAACCCGAGGCCTCCCTCGACCTGATCAGCCTGGAGGTAGCGGGCCAGAACGGGCAGCCAGACGCCCCAGACTCCGTACTGCAGGAGCATCATGACGGACAGCCGGAGGGTTGTCTGGCGCTTCACCGGAGGCATCCTACGCCTTCCGATCTACACTCCCGCCTCCGTCCGAATTCATGCAGAACGAGAACACGAGTGCCGGAGCCCTGGCCGGGATCGACGTCGTCGACCTCGCCGGTACGGTCGCTACCGCCTACTGCGGCAAGCTCTTCCGCGACCTCGGCGCGACCGTCACGAACCTCGAGCCGCCGGGCCAGGGTCACCCCATCCGCCGCCTGCATCCCTTCCATCCCCGGGCATCCGGGCCCGAGGCGAGCGCTCTCGCGACCTGGCTCTCCCTCGGCAAGCGGAGTGTGGCTGCAGGGCCGGAGGACCCGGAGGCCCGCGGGCTGCTCCACGGCGCCGACCTCCTCCTCGACGCCGACCCAACCGACGAACGCCAACTGCTCGACGGCCAGGTCCGGCTCTCCATCTCCTGGTTCGGCGCCTCGGGTCCCTACGCGGGCCGCGGCGCCACGGACCCCGTCATCAGCACCCATACCGCCGCGGCCAGGGCGATCGGGCCGGCCGAGGGGCCGCCCATCCTGGCCACGGGCCACACGCCCCAGGTGGTCGCCGGCACGCTGGCCTACGTGGGCGCCGTCGGCCACCTGCTGGCGCGGGAGACAGGGCGGCTCGACGCCCCGTTTCACCTGGACGTCTCGATCTTCGAAGCGGCGATGTGCATCACCGAGCCCGGCCCTCCGGGAACTCTCGCCACCGGCGAGATCCGTCCGCGGGTCGGCATCAACCGCTTCTGGCCCACCTACCCGGTCGGCATCTATCCCTGCCGCGACGGCTGGCTAGGGGTGAGCACGGTGACGCCCTCCCAGTGGCGGAGCCTGTGCGCACTTCTGGGACTGGACGAACTCGGGACAGAGCCCCGTTACCAGGTGTCGATCAACCGGCTCGAGGACGCCGACCGGATCGACGCCGCGCTCAGACCGCGCCTTCTCGAACGAACCGCCCGCGAGTGGGTCGACGCCGGCCAGGCCGCGCGCGTCCCCCTGGCGCTCGCGCCCACACCGGCGGCGCTGTTCGACCTGGAGCAGTACGCGGATCGCGGCGCCTGGGTCGAGGCCAGACACCCCGACCAGGACAACTTCGTCGCGCCCGGCACGCCGTTTCGCCTTCATCGGACGCCCGCCACGCCGGGCGGCTCCGCACCGCGCCTGGGAGAGCACGGCACGAGGCGGGCCTGGGGGGAGGCGCCCAGCGACCTCGGAGCGAGCGACTGCCGATGTCGTGCAGAAACCGACGCCCAACCAGAGCGAGCGGAGCGGAGCGAACGCCCGACCCTCAGTCCACCGAGGAAGCGTGAGCGTTCGCTGGGCGCCTCCCCCCAGGCCCGCCGACCCCCGCTGCTCGGCGACATCCGCATCGTCGACCTGACGATGGGCTGGGCC
>JAPPFP010000024.1 GCA_028877275.1 Acidobacteriota bacterium | reverse complement strand
CCCACGGCGGCCTCAGCCTCAGTAGCTGCGCGGCAGTCCGAGGACGTGCTGGGCCAGGTACGTGAGCACCAGGTTCGTCGAGATCGGGGCCGTCTGGAAGAGGCGGCACTCGCGCCACTTGCGTTCGATGTCGTACTCGGTGGCGAAGGCGAAGCCGCCGAAGGTCTGGAAGCAGGTGTCGCCGGCCTTCCAGGCGGCTTCGGAGGCGAGGAGTTTGGCGCTGTTCGCTTCGGCGCCGCACTCGCGGCCGGCGTCGTAGAGGGCGGCGGCCTTGCGGACGATCATCTCGGCGGCGTCGGTTTCGGCGTGGGCGCGGGCGATCGGGAACTGGATGCCCTGGTTCTGGCCGATGGGGCGTCCGAAGACTTCGCGCTCGTTGGCGTACTCGACCGCGCGGCGGATGAAGTAGCGGGCATCGCCGATCGCCTCGGAGGCGAGCAGGATGCGCTCCGCGTTCATGCCGCTCAGGATGTAGCGGAAGCCGTGACCCTCCTCGCCAATCCGGCTGCTGACCGGGATGCGCAGGTTGTCGAAGAACACCTGGGTCGTGCCGTGATTGATCATCGTGTCGATCGGCTGGATCTCGAGGCCATTGCCGCGGGCCTCGCGGAGGTCGACCAGGAACACGGACAGACCGCGTGAGCGTTTCTCGACCTGGTCCGCCGGCGTCGTCCGGGCGAGCAGGATCATCAGGTCCGAGTGCAGCGCCCGACTGGTCCAGATCTTCTGGCCGTTGACGACGTAGGTGTCGCCGTCGCGGACCGCGGTCGTCCTGAGCTGCGTGGTGTCCGAGCCCGTCACCGGCTCGGTGACGCCGAACGCCTGCAGCCGCAGCTCGCCGCTGGCGATCTTCGGCAGGTACTGCTGTTTCTGCTCGTCGCTGCCGTGGCGCAGGACAGTGCCCATCGTGTACATCTGGGCATGGCAGGCCGCGGCGTTGCAGCCGCTCGAGTGGATCGTCTCGAGCACCACACAGGCGGCGCGCAGCGGCAGGCCGGAGCCACCGTACTCCTCCGGAATCAGACAGCCGAGGTACTCGTGCTCCGTGAGCGCCTGCACGAACTCCGTCGGATACTCGGCCGCGGCGTCGAGCCGCCGCCAGTACTCGCCCGGGAACTGCTCGCAGATGCGGCGGACCGGGTCGCGCAGGAAGGCGTAGTCGTTCTCGATGGAGACCTGGAGTTCGCTGTCGATCATGGCGGCCGATCGTAGCGAAGCGGCCGGCGGCTACTGCGGCCGCACGCGGTGAATCCGCATCAGGTTCGTCGGCGGCCGGTCCTGGATCGGATCACCCATCAGCAGGACGATCGTGTCGCCGGGAAGCGCCAGGCTGCCGGCGAGAAGCTGCCGGTCGACCATCGCCACGACCTCGTCGTGGTGGTAGACCTCCTGGTCCATCTTCACGGAGTGAACGCCCCAGACGAGCTGGAGTTCGCGCATCGACCGCGATTCGCGCGTGAACGCGAACACTGGTGTCGAGGGCCGGCGGCAGGCGACCTGGCGTGCCGTGAAACCGCCCTGGCTGAGGACGACGATGCCCTGCGCGGTCAGGTGGCGCGCCGAGAGGATCGCCGCCGCGGAAACCGTTTCCGGAATCTCCAGGGTACCCGGGCGGTGCGGCGGTTCGATGTCGTAGGGACCGACTTCCATCGTGTGGAAGCCGACCGGCTGGGAAGTGTGCTTGGAGAGGTTGTAGCGCTCCGACTCCGTGATGATGCGGTGCATCGTCTGCACCGCCTCGAGCGGGTAGCGGCCGGCAGCGCTCTCGCCGGAGAGCATCATCGCGTCGGCGCCGTCGAAGACGGCGTTGGCTACGTCCGAGGACTCGGCCCGGGTTGGACGCGGATGCTCGATCATCGACTCCAGCATCTGTGTCGCGACGATCACCGGGCGGGCATGCCGCCAACCGCTCTCGATGATCCGCTTCTGCACCACCGGCACCTGGTGCAAGGGGATCTCGACGCCCAGGTCGCCGCGCGCCACCATCACTCCGTCGGACTCGAGGACGATCTCGTCGAGGTGGTCCAGCGCCCGCCGGCGCTCCAGCTTGGCAATGATCTGCAGCGGTCGGCCCGCCTCACGCGACGCTTCCCGCACCTGGACCACGTCCGCCGGCGTTCCGATGTAGCTGGCCGCCAGGAAGTCCGCGTCCTCCTCGACCGCCATCCGGATGTCGCTCAGGTCCTTGTCCGAGATGCGGAACGGCAGACGACTGTCGGGCAGGTTGACGCCCTTGCGGCTCGAAACGGCGCCGCCGACGATGACCTCCGCCTCGATCCTCTCCTCGTCCTTGGAGCGCACCTCCAGCTGCACCCGGCCGTCGTCGATCAGGATCTGCTCACCCGGCTCGACGTGCCGGACCATGTCCCGGTCGAGAGGCAGATCCGCCTCCGCGCTCGCGCCAAGGCCGACCACGTCGCCCTCCTTCAGCACCCGGGCGCCCTCGAAGTGATCGAGCCGGTGGCGGGGACCCATCAGGTCGACCATCACGCCGACCGACCGACCTGCCTCCTCGCTGACTTCGCGCACCAGGCGAATCAGACGCCGGTGCTCTTCCCTGGTGCCATGCGACTGATTCAACCGGACGACGTTGACGCCGGCCCGGATCAGGCGCGCGAGAGTCTTCTCGCTCGCACTGGCCGGCCCGATCGTGGCGACGATCTTGGCTCGACGCTGCACGATCCAGACCTCCTGTTCTGCCGGTTCAGGACTCGAACTGCGCCAGCCGCTCGATCAGATCCGCGACCCGGTTCGAGTAGCCCCATTCGTTGTCATACCACGACACGACGCGGGCGTACACGCCACCGCCCTCGGCCGGGCTGACCCGGGTCAGGGGCGCGTCGAAGATCGACGAGTGAGGGTTGCCGAGAATGTCGCTCGAAACCAGGGGATCCTCCGAGTACTCGAGGATCCCGGCCAGGTTCGACTGCGCTGCCGCCTCAGCCGCCGCGTTGACGTCCCCGGCGCTCGGGGCGCCGCGCAGCCGGCAAGTCAGGTCGACGATCGAGCCGTCCGCCACCGGCACCCGCATCGCCATGCCGTCGAGTTTGCCGTTCAGGTGCGGCAACACCTTGCCGACCGCGCGCGCGGCGCCGGTCGTCGTCGGGATGATGTTGGCGGTCGCCGAGCGGCTGCGGCGCGGGTCGCTGTGCGGCGAATCGACCAGGCGCTGACCGTTCGTGTAGGCGTGAACCGTGGTGATGAATCCCTCCTCGAAGCCGAACGCGTCGTCGAGAGTCTTCGCCAGCGGCGCCAGGCAATTCGTCGTGCAGGAGGCGTTCGACACGACACGATGTTCCGGACCGAGATCCCCGTCGTTGACGCCGAGCACGATCATGGCGTCGATCTCGTCCTTGGCGGGCACCGTGAGGACCACGCGCGGAGCGCCGGCTTCGAGATGCTGCGCAACCTGGGCGCGCGTCCGGAAGACGCCGGTCGACTCGACCGCGATGCCGACGCCGAGATCGTTCCAGGGCAGCCTGGACGGATCCCGCTCCGCCGAGAGCCGGATGTCCCGGCCGCCGACCCGCAGGCCGTTGCCGGTCACGTCGACCGGCTGATCGAAGACGCCCTGCACCGTGTCGTAACGCAGCAGATAGGCGAGGCGGTCCGCTTCGAACAGATCGTTGATGCCGACGACCTCGACATTCGGCCGGCCGGCGAGGATGCGAAACACGCTGCGGCCGATCCGGCCGAACCCGTTGATGCCGACGCGGATCACGAGGCGCCTCCTTCCGCGCCGGCCGCTTCTTCAAGCGCGACGACAAGCTCCAGTAGCCGGTGCAGGTAGCCCCAGCCGTTGTCGAACCAGGCGATCGTCTTCGACACGCGTTCGCCCAGGGTCATCGTCGCCTGAGAGTCGAAGATGCAGGTGGCCCGACTGCCCGCGGTGTCGGCTGAAACGATCGCCTCGCGCTCGAAGCGCAGCCGGCCGTTCCAGTCGCCACCGGCGGCGGCCGCCACCACATCGTTGACCGAGTCGACCGTCACGGCGTCGCGGTGCCAGCAGACCAGGTCGACGACAGAGCCGTTCGACACCGGCACGTCCATCGCCGAGGCCGAGAGCTTCCCGTCCAACTCGGGCAACACGGTCGCAAGTTCTTCGGCCGCTCCCGTCGCGGCGGGAATGATGTTCTCGCCCGCGGCCCGGCCCTTGCGCGGCTCCGGCGCGGGCACGTCGGCCAGTCTCGAACCGGCCCCGTAGGCGCGGACGGAGCTGATGAACGCCTGTTCAACGCCGAAGGCCCCATCGAGGATGCGCAGCAGCGGCCCGGCGCAGTGCGCGGTGAACGAACCGGCGGACACGATCCGGTCGGACGTCTCGATCCGGTCCTCGTTCAGGCCGACCACGACGGTCCGGTCCAGCTCCCCGCCCGGCGGGGCGCACAGCACGACCCGCTCGGCGCCGGCCGCGAGATGCCCCTCCAGTTCCCTCCGCGTCGGCTGACTGTCACGGAAGTCGACGACCGTGGTGACGCCAAGGTCGCCCCAGGGCGCCTCCCCGGCAGCCCCGGCACGAACCACCGGAGCGCTGAAGCCGTTGACGCTCAGGCTGCCGTCGTCCAGCGTCACGTCACCGTCGGATCGCCACGGCAGGGTCGAGAACCGCAGGAGGTAGCGGAGCATCTCCGGGTCGGCGGTCTCGGCCACGGCCCCGATCTCGATCTCGGGCCGGTCCAGGGAAAGGCGAAACAGGCTCCGGCCGAGCAAACCGAAGCCCTGGATTCCAATGCGAGTCGTTGTCGTCATCCGGGTCTGAAGGTAGTGAGAGGGTAAGAAGAAGCGGTCAACGAGCGGGCGCAGGATAACCCGCGCCATGTGCGGAGGCCAGGATCTCCATCGTGTGGCGCACGGGGATCGAACTGTCCAGGCGCCGGAGGTGGCTCTCGATCTGGGTGAGGCAGCCGATGTTGCCGGTCGCGATCACGTCCGGCTCGCCTTCGAGCAACGCTTTCGCCTTCCTCTCTCCCAGGCGGGCCGCGAGTTCGGGCTCCTCCAGGTTGTAGATCCCCGCCGAACCGCAGCAGATCTGCCAGTCGCGCGGCTCGACCAGGGTCACGCCCCGGACCTGGGCGAGCAATCGACGGGGCGCCGTCCGCTCCCGCTGGGCGTGAGCGAGATGGCAGGCGTCGTGGTAGACGACCCGCAGGGGTTGCGCCAGCGGCGGCGGCGCGGGCGCATCGAGCGCGGCCAGGAACGTGGAGACGTCGCGCACCTTCGCCGCCAGGGCCCGCGCCGCCCCTTCTTCGGGCAGTCCCGCGAACAGCAGACCGTACTCCTTGAGGCCGGAGCCGCAGCCGGCGGCGTTGGTCAACAACGCATCGACGTCCGGCAGGAGCCCCGCCGGTCCGAGCACGCGGAGCAGAGCGCCGGCCGCGGCCCTCGCGCGCGGGGCATCGCCGGCGTGAAAGGCCAGCGAACCACAGCAACTCTCCTCCTTCGGAACGACGACTTCGACTCCACTGCGGGTCAACACCTCGATCGTCGCCCGGTGGATGCGGGGCGCCAGCACCTGCTGAGCGCAGCCGGCGAGAAGAGCCACTCGCGCGCGCCGCTCGCCCACCGCCGGAAACGTGCCGAACTCGACGTCCGCGCGGTCAGGCGCCTGGGGCAACAAACCAAGAGGCGCCGCCAGCCGCGCCGGCAGGAACCTCCGAATCGGCGCCGCCAATCGGCCGAGCCGCAGCATCCAGCGAAGCCTGGACGGACTTGCCAGCGTGTCGAGCATCAATCCGCGCCAGGAGCGGTCGAGCCACGACCGGCTGCGGCCGCCCTCGGCCAGCTCGCGGAAGGGCATCAGCAGTTCGCCGTACTCGACACCCGACGGGCACGCGGTCACGCAGGACATGCAACCGAGGCATGGATCGATGTGGTCCAGCGCCTCTTCCAGACCAAGGCCGCCCTCGAGGACCTCCTTCATCAGCACGATGCGCCCGCGCGGCGAGTCCATCTCCTCACCCAGCTCGATGTAGGTCGGGCACGCCGGCAGGCAGAAGCCGCAGTGGACGCAGGCCGAAACCGCGTTCGCCATCGGCCCGGCCGCGGCGCCGACCTCCGTTCGCAGCGCGTCCAGTTCGATCGCGTGCTGCATCGCCGCGAGCGTAGCGCAGCGAATCAGATGTGCTGGTAGGCCTGCAGGGTCAGGAACTCCTGGAACTCGGAGCCGAGAACCAGGTCGTCGAGCAGTTCCACCGCGAGGCCGTAGCGGCTCGCGTCGCGGCCACCGAGCTGGCGCAGTTCCTCGTCCCGCACCTGCTCGTAGAGCTCGGCCGTGACCTGCTCGCCGTTGTCCATTCGCGCGTTGCGGTGAACCCACTGCCAGAGCTGGGCGCGCGCGATCTCGGCGGTTGCCGCGTCTTCCATCAGGTTGTTGATCGCCGCCGCGCCGTTGCCGTTGAGCCAGGAGTTCAGGTACTGGAGCCCGACCGAGACGTTGTTGCGCAGACCCTGCTCGGTCAGCGAACCGCCGGGGACGGAGAGATCGATCAGGCTGCCCGGCTCGATCGAGACGTCCTCGCGGAGCCGCTCCTTCTGGTTCGGGCGGCCCTCCATCTTCGTGCTGAAGACCTCCAGGGCGATCAGCACGAGATCCGGATGGGCAACCCAACTGCCGTCGAAGCCGTCGCCTGCCTCGCGCTCCTTGTCGGCCCGGACCGCGCTGAGTGCCGTCGCGTTGACCTCCGGGTCGCGCCGGCTGGGGATGAAGGCGGCCATGCCCCCGATAGCGTGGGCGCCGCGGCTGTGGCAGGTGCGAACCAGGAGCTCCGTGTAGGAGCGCATGAAGGGAACCGTCATCGTGATCTGGCCGCGGTCCGGCAGCACGAGGTCCTCCCGGAACGCGAACTTCTTGATCGCGCTGAAGATGTAGTCCCAGCGCCCGGCGTTCAGGCCGGCCGAGTGGTCGCGCAGCTCGTAGAGGATCTCCTCCATCTCGAAGGCGGCGAGGATCGTCTCGATCAGCACCGTGGCGCGGACACTGCCCTGCGGCACGCCGAGCGCGTCCTGGGCGGCGACGAAGATGTCGTTCCAGAGCCGCGCCTCGTGGCGATTCTCCAGCTTCGGCAGGTAGAAGTACGGCCCGCTTCCGCGGCTGAGGGCCTCCCGCGCATTGTGGAAGAAGAAGAGCGCGAAGTCGAAGACGCCGGCCGAGACGGGGCTACCGTCGATCAGCGCGTTCTTCTCGACGAGATGCCAGCCGCGCGGACGCACCAGCAGGGTCGCGATCTCGTCCTTCAGCCGGTACTCCTTGCCGTTCCCCGGGTTCGTGAACTCCAGTTGGCGCCGCACCGCGTCGTACAGGTTCTGCTGGCCCTCGATCACGTTGCGCCAGCTCGGGCTGAGCGCGTCCTCGATGTCGGCCATGAACACCTTGGCGCCCGAGTTCAAGGCGTTGATCATCATCTTGCGGTCGACCGGCCCCGTGATCTCGGCCCAGCGGCAGTTCAGGTCCGCGGGCGTGGGCGCGACCTTCCAGTCGCCGTTCCGGACTTCCTGCGTCTCGGGCGGGAACGTCGGATCCTCGCCGGCCTGAATGCGGGCGTGGCGTTCCACGCGGTCTTCCAGAAGGGCGGTGCGCCGCTCCTCGAACCGGCGGCAGAGTTCCGCCGTGAACTCCAGCGCCTCCGGGGTCAGAATGTGCTCCGCCGCCTCGAAGTCGCGCGGTCCGGTGATTTCGATCCCACTCATGCTGCCGCTCCCCCCGGGGCCGGCCAGCAGCCGGCGCTGTCGTCCGTTCGTGCAACCCGCCCCTCCGAATCCCGTACCTCGGCTGGGCGAAGCGGCGGCAGCTTACCCGAAGCAGCGAGCCCCAAAGCGCCCTCCTCGAACGTGAGACAATGCCGCGGCGCTGTTCGCCCCGGAACGACGCCGCGACCGGAGGTTCCCATGACCGTCACCCGTCAGATCCAGCGCGCGATGCGATGCGGCTTCGCTCTGCTCGCGCTCTCCGCCATCCCGCTGCCAGGCCTCGCCCAGACCGGCGAGCCGACCAGGCTCCTGCGCTTCCCCGATCTCTCGGGCGACCGGATCGCGTTCACGTACGCCGGCGACATCTGGCTCGCACCTGCCGCCGGCGGCACGGCGACCCGCCTCACGTCGCACCCGGGGCTGGAGCTGTTCGCCAAGTTCTCGCCCGACGGCCAGTGGATCGCCTTCACCGGCCAGTACGACGGCGACGAGCAGGTCTACATCGTGCCGGCGGCCGGCGGCGCGCCGCGACAACTGACCTTCTACCCGGCCGCCGGGCCGCTGGCGCCACGCTGGGGCTACGACTACCAGGTCTACGGCTGGTCGCCGGACGGCTCGGAGGTCCTGTTCCGTTCGTTGCGCGACGGCTGGGACCTGGGCGATACGAAGCTGTTCCTGGTCGACGTCTCCGGCGGCCTGCCGCGGGCGCTGCCAATGCCCGAGTCGGGCGGCGGCGACCTCTCGCCGGACGGCAAGCGTGTCGTCTACTCGCCGGTGACCCGGGACTTCCGGCACTGGAAGCGCTACGAGGGCGGCTGGGCGCAGGACCTCTGGATCCTCGACATCGACAGCCTGGAGTCCATCCAGGTGACAGACCACAAGCGCTCCGACCGCGACCCGATGTGGATCGGCGACACGATCTACTTCTCGTCCGACCGCGACGGCACGCTGAACCTCTACGCCTACGACACGGCCTCAGGCGACATCGAGCAACTCACCGACGAAGACCGGTGGGACGTGCGCTGGCCCAGCGCCGACAAGGCGAACCGGCGCATCGTCTACGAGAAGGCCGGCTCGCTGGAGGTCTTCGACCTCGCCTCCGGCAGCGCGCGGCCGGTCCCGATCCACGTGCCCACGGACCAGCTCGCCCGCCGGCCCAGCCGGGTCTCCGCCGCCAACCGGGTTTCCGGCTACTCCCTCAGCCCGAAGGCGAAGCGGGCGGCATTCTCCGCCCGCGGCGACATCTTCAGCGTGCCGATCGAGCACGGACCGACCCGCAACCTGACCCACAGCTCCGGCGCCAACGACCGCGATCCTGCCTGGGCGCCCGATGGCCGGCGGATCGCCTTCACCTCCGATCGCAGCGGCGAGACCGAGATCTGGGTCGTCGACCAGGACGGCAGCGGCGAACCGGTGCAACTCACCGAGGGCAGCGTCGGACGCCACTACAACAACCTCCTGTGGTCGCCCGGCAGCGAACGGATCGCCTTCATCGACCAGCAGGGGCGGCTCGGCATCGTTGACGCGAGCCACCGGAGCGGCGAAGGCGCGGCGACCGGGCCACGCGAGATCATCGAGGTCGCCGACGACTCCCGCCCCTTCGGCACCAGCTACGACTGGTCGCCGAACGGGGACTACCTGGCGGTCGGACTCGGCGACGAGAACACGTTCGGCTCGATCCACCTGTTCGAGGTCGAGAGCCGGACGCTCACCCGGGTGACGTCCGAGATGTGGAACGACTTCTTCCCCGTCTTCGCCCCGGGCGGCGACTATCTCTTCTTCCTCTCCGACCGTCAGTTCCAGCCCCAGATCGGCAGCTTCGAGTACAACTATGCCGCCGACCGCGAGACGTACATCTACGCGCTCGCCCTGCGCGAGGACACGCCCCATCCCTTCCCGCCGCGAAGCGACGAGGTCGAGATCGAGGAAGAGGACGAAGACGGCGACGCCGAGGGTGAGGAGGGCGACGCGAAAGGCGAGGAGCAAGAGAGCGACGACGACGGTGACAGCAGCAACGACGAAGAGGGGAAGGACCGCGACCGGATCGATCTCGACGGTCTGGCAGGGCGCGTCGCCCGCGTCCCGGTCGACGCGGACAACTACTTCGGCCTGGGCGCGGCCGAAGGCAAGCTGCTCTACGTCCGCGGCGGCGCCGGCTACCTGGGTCGATCCTCCGACGTGCAGACCGAGGTCTTCTCCTACGACCTGAAGGAGCGCGAGAGCAAGAGCCTGGCCAAGGGCATCGGCGGCCTGGTCCTTTCAGGCGACGGCAGGAAACTCCTCGTCAGCGAGCGCGGCAGCTTCCGGCTGCTCGACGTCGGCGGCGGCGAGGCGAAGACCCTCTCCCTCGCCAGCCTGACCGTCGACCGGGTGCCGGCCGACGAGTGGGCCCAGATCTTCGACGAAGTCTGGCGGCGGTTCCGGGACTTCTTCTACGCCCCGAACATGCACGGCTACGACTGGGAGGCGCTGCGCGAGCAGTACCGCCCGCTGCTCGCCCACGTCGGCCACCGCAGCGACCTGAACTACCTGATGAGCGAGATGGTCGCTGAGCTCAACGTCTCCCACGCCTACGTCAGCGGCGGCGACTACGAGGCTCCGGACCGGCCGCGCGCCGCCCTGCTCGGCGCCCGCTTCGAGCTCGACGAGGACGCCGGCCGCTACCGGATCGCCCGCATCTTCGAGGGTCAGAACGAGGAGCCCCGCTACCGCTCGCCGCTCACCGAGATCGGCGTCGGCATCGATGCGGGCGACTACGTGTTCGCGATCCAGGGCCGCGAGCTGACCCCGGACACGAACCCGTTCCAGCTCCTGCGCGAGGCCGGGCGGGGACCGCTGGAGCTGACCGTCGGTTCGAGCGCCGACCGTGGCGAGGCGAGGAACGTCCTCGTCGATCCGATCGCGAGCGAGGACGCGTTGATCTACCTCGCCTGGACCGAACGGAGCCGCGGGATCGTCGAGGAGCTCGGCGGCGGCCGGATCGGCTACCTGCACATCCCCGACATGTCGGCGAGCGGCATCCGGGAGTGGATCAAGTGGTACTACGGCCAGGTCCGCAAGGACGCCATGGTCGTCGACGTCCGCTCGAACGGCGGCGGCAACGTGTCGCCGATGATCATCGAGCGCCTGCGCCGCGAGACGCTGATGCTCGACTTCGAGCGCAACCGGGACTCCGTCGACACGTCGCCCGGCGGCGTCTTCCACGGGCACCTCGTGTGCGTGATCGACGAGGACACCGCCTCGGACGGCGACCAGTTCGCGTACCAGTTCCGCCGCGCGGGACTGGGTCCCATCGTCGGCAAGCGGAGCTGGGGCGGCGTCGTCGGCATCTACGGCCGGGCGCCGCTGATCGACGGCGGCTCGGTCAACGTGCCCGAGGCCGGCTCCGCCGACCCGGAGGGCAACTGGGTGATCGAGGGATACGGCGTCGACCCGGACATCGAGGTCACGAACCTGCCCCGGGACATTCTCGAAGGGCGGGACCCGCAGCTCGCGAAAGCCGTCGAACTCCTGCTCGAGAAGCTCGCGGACGATCCGCGCACGCTGCCCGGCCGCCCCGCCGACCCGATCAAGACCCCGTAGCATCCCAGGAGAATCCCGTGTCGAAAAGCCTCCACTATCTCCTCGCCACAACCTTCGCCGTCGCGCCCGCTCTTGCGGCCGACGCCAACGACTGGCCCGGCTTCCGCGGCGCCGACGGCAGCGGCATCGCCCGCTCCGGTCCCGGCCCGGCGGCCGACCTCGACCTTGACCGTCACCTGCTCTGGAAGGCGAAGATCGAGGGCCGCGGCCACTCGTCGCCCGTGGTCTCGGACGGCAAGGTGTTCCTGACCACCGCGATCGTGGGCGACGTGATTCCCGGAGCCGGGCCACCCGAGCACACGTTCGGCGGTCAGCCATTTCGCCATCCGCAGGCGGTCGACGGAAACCGCCACCACACGATGAGGGTGATCGCCCTGGACGCCGACCAGGGCGACCTGCTCTGGTCCCGCACGGCCTACGCCGGACGCGTCTACGACGACCGCCACTCCGCGTCGTCCTACGCGTCGCCCACCCCGGTCACCGACGGCGAGCGGGTCTACGCCTACTTCGGTTCCGAGGGCGTCTACGCGTACACGGTAGGCGGCGAGCCTGTCTGGGAGCGCGACATCGGCGACATCAAGACGGTCGGCCTCGGCGTCGGCACCTCGCCGGTGCTGCACGACGGCCTGCTCATCATCCTGGCCGACGAGGACAGCGGCGACGACTCCTTCATCGTCGCACTCGATGCCGCCACTGGCGAGGAGGTCTGGAAGCACGACCGGCCGGTGCAGGCAAGCTGGGCAACGCCCGTCCTGGTCGAGCACGAGGGGCAGAAGCAGTTGCTGACAAGCGGCTACGAGTACGTCATCGCCTACAACCCGGCGGACGGCAGCGAACTCTGGCGAGCCACCGGCCTTCAGAACAACGCCATCCACATCCCGATGACTGTCGACGACCTGGCGGTGTTCACCTCCGGCTATCCGGGCAAGGTCACGTTCGCCATCCCGCTCGACAGTCGCGGCGATCTGACCGGCAGCAACGAGGCACGGGCCTGGACCTACCGCAAGGGCACCGGCTACGTGCCCTCGAATCTGCTCTACGACGGGCTCCTCTACTTGACCAACGACGGCGGCGTGATCACCTGCCTCGACGCGCGCACCGGCGAAGTCGTCTACGAAGGCGGCCGGCTGCCGATCCGCGGCCGCTACTCCGCCTCCATGGTCGGCGGCGGCGGCCGCATCCTGATGGTCAACACCGATGGCGACGCCGCGCTCTTCCGCGCCGGCCGGGAGCATGAGGTGCTCGGCAGCTTCTCGCTCGGCGAGTCGGTCTGGGCGACGCCGGCGATCGTCGGCGACCGCCTGTACATCCGGGGCAGCGAGCACCTGTTCGCGCTCGGACCGGCATCCGAAGAAGCTGCAACGGCAACCGGGAGCGGCAACGACGCACCCTGAGCTCCAGCGCACCCGAGCCGCCAGCGTCCTTGAGCCCCGCACCATCCAACACGGACCTTCCGTCGACGAGGCCCGCCGCGCGCGTAGCGGTCCTGCTGCCGTGCCTCAACGAAGAAGCGACGATCGGCAGCGTGGTGTCCCAGTTCCGGGTCGCGTTGCCTGGCGCCTCGGTCTACGTCTGCGACAACGGCTCCGATGACCTGACGGCCGAAGCCGCCCGGAGAGCCGGCGCGGAAGTGATCGTCGAGGAACGACGCGGCAAGGGCCGGGCCGTCCGCCGCCTGTTTCGGGAGGTGGACGCCGACGTCTACCTGATCGCCGACGGCGACGGCACCTACGACGCCGGCAGCGCGGAACGTCTCGTGGCCACCCTGGCCGGCCGCTATCTGGACATGGTCGTGGCGGTCCGCCGGAGCACGGAGCCCGGCGCCTACACGACGGTCCGACGCTTCGGCAACCGGCTGTTCAGCCTTCTCGCCTGGTGGCGCTGCCACCGGACGGTGCGGGACCTGCTCTCCGGCTACCGGGCCTTCTCCCGCCGGTACGTCGACGCCTTCCCCGCCCGCTCGGACGGCTTCGAGGTAGAGACCGAGATGACCCTGTTCGCCGCGTCGGCGGGAATGGCCTGGGACGAGATCGAGTGCCCCTACTTCGCACGCCCGCAAGGGTCGCGAAGCAAGCTGCACGCCTTTCGGGACGGCCTCCGCATCCTCCGAACGCTGTTCTGGACGCCTGCCGCGGCCGCCGGTGAGCGTCGCCTCGGCGGGTTGCGGGCCGCCGTCTTGGTGGCCGCGGTGACGGTCGTCGCCACCGCCTTCTTCCTGGCCCTGAACTGGCTCGCGGTTAGCGGCGATCCGGAGCCCGTCGCCGACGCCCTCCGGGCCTCGCTCGAGCACCCCGCCCGCACGCTCGAGGACTCCGCCGAGCGCTTCAATGACTGCCTGCTGAGCCTGATGACGCTCGACCGCGGCGGAACGAGGGTCGAGCGCACCGTCTCGCCCCGGCGCGTTTACCGCTACACCCGGCCCCAGCGCCCCTGCGACGCCCTCGAGCAGCGCCTGAGCCAGGGCGCGGTCGACGATTCGGACTACCTGACCGTCTTCTACCACCAGTACTGGGCCGGCCAGCGCGTGATGCTGCAGTGGCTGCTGCCGCCGCTCGGCGTCGACGGCCTGAGGCGAACGCTGAGGGTGCTGACGTTCGGCCTGCTCGGCCTCGGCTTCTTCGCCGCGGCGGCGCGCGCGGTCCTTCTCTTCATCAGGGGCGAGCCCGAAAGCGATTCCCACGAGGGTACCGGCGACTCGAAGCGATGGCGCGAGAACCTCTTCCAGGCGTTGGCCCTGGCCGCGCTCTTCCTCTGCCTCTTCCTGTTCCTCGACCTGGACCGTCGCGCGGGGAGCTTCACCACCGGCGCCTCGAACGTGTTGACTCTCGCCCTGCTGATCGCCGTGCCGGTACTCGGAATCGCCAACTGGAAGCCCGGACCCCAGATCCTCCTCTTTGCCGGATTCGGCGCCGCGATCGCCTACCACGAACTCCTCTTCGGCAGCGCCCTGATCGGCCTGGCCTGCGTGCTCCTCGCGCTCGCCACGGCGCCGCCCCCGGCGCAGGCCACGGTCGCGGTCGCGCGCGACTGGTGGCGCGCCCTCTACCTGCGCTGCGGCGGCGCCTACGTCAGTTGCCTGAGCGCCGTCTTCCTGCTCCGCGTCGTGATCGCCGAGTTCGTGTTCCAGGAGCCGGTGCTGTTCAAGTTCTGGGACCAGCTCACGCACCGCCTCTACGGAGCGCCCCGCAGCTCGATCCACCCGGAGATCGACCCCTTCTACGCCTCCCGCCCCACCGTGGAGAGGTTCCTCCAGCGGGTCGGAGACAACCTGGGCACTGTCGGCTTCGGCTCGACCGCGGTCGCCGTCGTCCTGCTCGGCGGCGCGGCGCTGACCCTGATCGCCGCGACCCTCTTCGTCCTGAGCAAGCGGCGTTCCCTGGAAGAGCCCTGGCGCTGGCTCGGCATCCTCGCCGCCGGCTGGTGCGTTCCCGCGTGGTTCGTCGTCTTCTCCGCCCACACGATGGCGCATGTCCCGGTGATCGTCCGCCTGCTGGCGCTGCCCTACGCGGCGGCTGCGATCCTGATCGTGGGCGCCGTGGTGTTCGGCCGCCGATCCCAGGCTGTTTGAGCCTCAGCGGGACAGCCCTGCCAGCCAATTCTCGACACGCAGGCCGGGCACGCGGCCAAACTCTCTCTCGTTGTTCGTGACCAGAGTGGCGTCAGCGCTGCTGGCGTGGGCTGCAATCAGAAGGTCGTTCGCGCCTATCGTCTGGCCGCGTCGTGCCAGCTCCTGACGGATCCGCCCGTAGTGAACGCCAGCTTCGGTGTCGAACGGAAGAGTGTCGAGATCGAGACAGAAGGCCTGAAGCTCCTGCTGGTTCTCTTCAACCCGCGCCGAGTGGGCCACGCCGAAGCAGAGTTCCGCGTAGGTGATGGAGGAGACACACACGCTGGAAGCGTTCTCCTCGAACTTCTGCCTCAGTGCCTGATCGCGTTCATTGATCAGGTAGATGCACATGTCCGTGTCCAGCATGTACATCAGCGGAGACGGTCCCGCTCCTCGAGCGGCGGCTGGCTGCGCGCCGGAAGACTCCCGCGGGACTTCGAGTCGAAGTACGCACCCCAGTTCTTCCCGCGCGGAAGCAGCGTGAGCCGGTCGCCTTCCTTGATGACGTCCACTTCAGAGGTCTCGAACCGGCACGCTGCCGGAAGCCGTACCGCCTGACTGCGGCCGCTCCAGAACACCTTGGCGACTCCCCTGTAGTCCGGCTCCTTGTTCATGGTTCTCCTCCGTCGTGGTCGGTCTCCGGGCACCCGAGCACCAAGGATATACCACGGGATATACCACCCAGTCGGACCCGCGACGCTCCGGCCTGTGCTTGTCTAGAACCTTGGAGTCGGGACAGCTGCAACCTCGGAGTTCCGATCGTCCTCCAGCTCGCATACACTCCCCGGAATCCGTCAACAGAACTTGACACGGGACAGATCTCCGCCAGCGGGCGGCACGAGAGGATCGGGCCAGCAAGAGGGGTATGCAGCAGACAGCAACAAGCACGGACATCCCCCGCGGCGGCATGCTCGCCCGGATCCGCAACCGCCGCGGAATCATCGCCAACGGAGCTCCACGCGACGACAAGGAGGCCGGCCGGCTAGAGTTGGTGCAGGTCGACTGGCAGTTCGTCGAGCACGCAGAAGCCCCGGCTGAGACTCAGCTCCATGCTCGCAAGCTCGCGGTCAAGCACGGCCACCGGTGCCTCCTCGCCCAGCGCACTGGTGGCCAAACGGACGATCAGAAGGCAAGAGTCGCGGAAGAGAGCACACCCCTAAGGTGGCTAGGTCGCAGCCTACACGAGTTCCACCTGGGCGCGTGAGACCCGAAGCGTGGAGCAAGAGTCGTGGCCGCCAAAGCGGCTCGGGCCGAACCTCGATCTACTCCGCGAGGAGTTTGTCCTAGTTCAGGCTTGGAAGAAGAGCGCGGCCTACATTCGCGCTCGCAACTGGTTCAGTGACCCGCTTGAGCTAGATCTCACCGCAGTTGGCATCCAGGAGTTCCTGAGCGACATCCGGCACCAACTAGAGGCGCCCGAGGAGTGGACGACCGATCCACTAAGACTCGTACCTGCACCCAAGTCGCAGGACTGGTGGGTGCGGGTCGAAGAAGGCAAGGAGGTCTGGCGTCCGAGGTTTCCTGATGGGGATTCCTGCTCGGAGAAAGAGGCAGCCAACAAAGGGCCGGCGTTCAATCTACGCCCTTTGGCTCACGTAAGTCTTCGCGACCAAGTAGTAGCCACAGCACTGCTCCTCTGTCTAGCTGACCGAGTAGAAACTGAGCAGAAGGACCCAGCAACGGCTCTGGATGAGCCACACCGCCGCAACGTTACGTCGTATGGGCATCGACTGCTCTGCGCCTCAAGCCCAAGTCGTCTGCAGCATCGCTGGGGCTCGGTCAATCTCTACCGAAGTTACTTCACTGACTACAGGACGTTCGTCAAGCGTTCGAGCGTCGTTGCAGAGCAGTGCAGTCGACAGGAAGTGGGAACGAAGACCTTCATCATCCACTGTGACCTATCGCGCTTCTACGACCGGGTTCGGCCCGAGTTCCTGGCCCGGTCCCTCGCGAGAATGCGGAGGCCGGGGGATGACGAGCGGTTCTTTGATTTCGCGACAAGGGCACTTTCCTGGAGTTGGTGCAGGAGCGACCGAGAGGAAGCAGACGCCTACGCCCGAATCGCCGAGATCAACGGTTACTCGAGGATCGCCCTTCCGCAGGGCCTCGCGTCAGCGGGCTTCTGGGCGAACGTGGCCCTGCTGGAACTTGACGAGAAGATGCGAGAGAGTTACTCCGACAGTATCGACGGGCTGTGCGTCTACGATGTGTGTAGGTATGTGGACGACATTCGCATCGTTGCCACGAGCAACGGCGACGCCACAACGGTCAAGTGCAAGGCGAGGAAGTGGCTTACTCAACTCCTGGCGAATGTCGATCCTAGCCACGAACTCAGGTGCAACGACGAGAAGATGGAAGTCATCGAGTACGGCGGCGCCGAGAAGGCGACAGTTCGGAGAAGCCAGAGAATGAACCGGATCCAGACACGTGTTTCCGGTGGCTTTACAGCTTGGGAGGGAACCGAAGTCCTTGAGAGTATTGAGAGCCTACTGAACCTGAGGCGCGGCTTCACCCGAAGAGAGGACGAGAGTAAATGGGCGTACGCACCGAAACCGGACGTCCCGGAACCAACAGCCGCCCGATTCGGAGCCGCTCGCTTTCGCACCGTGGTGCGCGACGTCCGCCCGCTGTTACCGGAAGCGGGTTTCCTGGAGCCGGATGAGCGCACCGGCCTAGGTACCAGACCAAGAACCCGACAGGAACTCGACGAATCGACAAAGGCCTTCGCCCTTGGGCTCGTCGAGATGTGGGTCCATGACCCATCCAACGTCCGCGTTCTCCTGTCAGGGTTGGATCTCTGGCCCGACCCCGACCTTCTCGATGGTGTGCTTCGATTGCTCCGGGAGTGGACCCAAGAGCAGGTCAAGGACGACGCGGCGGCACGCGTTGCCTGGTACTGCCTCGCGGAGATTCTCCGCGCGGGTGCGACTCGCACCGGTCTCGCTTACAGGAGCGATTCGCTACCTCCCGAGATCAACCTAGGCCAGTATCGAGACTTGTTAGCGCAGGAAGCGATGGCGATCTTGGCTCAAGAAGCGAAAGGCCTCCCTTGGTATCTCAGGCAGCAGGCCATGTTGCTCCTGATCGGGTATCGGCCCGATGACGCCGAGTTCAGTCACGCCATGACCGAAGGCCTACCTACTCACTACGCTGAGATAGCACAGGTTCTCAGAAGACGGTCTCGCACGCTACCCGCTAACGACTTCGCTAAGTACGCGATTACCTTGGACCGCTGCTTCCCCCACAGCGACACGAAGAAACTCATAGAGAGCCAGCTGACGCGCCGTCGGCTTGAAGCCATGGCCGCCCACGACCCATCACTTGCTTCGGAGATCCTCCGCGGCCCGGAGCGTCCTCGGGCCGATGGCCTTGTCCCTCTCGCTCGGAGACTCCTTGTCGATCACTCCAGGTTTGCAACTGGCTCGCTAGCCACCCTAGTGATGACTGGGAAGTTGTCCCGCGATGAACCGACAATGCTGCGCCTAGCGTCCGAGTTGCTCAAGCAACTTGAGGTCGCGGATTTCCAAGGCGCTCTTCCGCCCTGGCAAGTCGTGGTGGAAGGCGACCCCAATCAGGCCGACGGGCCCGGGCCTCGCTCGTCAATCCGGCGCGTGACGGTGCGGAACAGTTCCCGCTATCGCACGCTCCCGCACTTTGATCCACCGGACTGGTCTTGCGACTCCAACGTTCATTGGAGGTTCCAAGTCGGCTACCTGCTCCGGTTTGCCATGACCGGGAGCATCGACCACACGTCGAACACGCGAAGGTCGGGAGAGAGAGCAACGTCGTCCTTCTACAGATCGGCAACGAGCCACTGGCTACAACGAAAGTACGGGAACTTCAACGGTCTCTCCGCCTTCGGAGGCGACTGGCTGCCCGTCACCGACTGGTTCGAGTGGTTTCTGTCGGCACTGCTTCGGTGGCCCGGCCGTATCGAGGACCATCACAGCCGCATCGTTGACCAAGGGATTCCGGCGACCAGGCGGCATGTTGAGCAACGTCTCGAGGACCTAGAGAAGGATGTCGGCTCAGCTTCGAACACGCAGTTCCTGTCGATGACTGCTTCGGCGAAGCTGATTGACTATGAACCTTCTCTCAGAGTCTGCGTCGCCCAATCGGTTCTGCCGCGTCAAGACGACCTCAAAGCCGGAGATGATCTCACCCTTGACCTCCCGACATACCGGGCCCGACATCGGAACCACTTGACGCAAGTCCTCGCCCACGTACGCGAAGCGCTTCGCCTGAGAGAAACTCATCGAGACGAAGAGTGCGCACGCCTGGACTGGTTGATCCTCCCCGAACTGGCAGTCCATCCTGACGATCTGAAGAGCTGTTTGGTGCCCTTTGCACGAGCCTTCAAGACGATTGTCCTCGCAGGCGTCACGTACGAAGACCTTGCCGAAGCCGGTGGCTTAGTCAACACGGCAGTTTGGTTGATTCCAGAACAAAGCCCGACTGGCTGGCACTTCTGGCAGCGAAGGCAGGGGAAGCAGCATCTCATGGCCGGAGAACGCAGACTGGCTGAGAACGTGCGCCCAATCATGCCCTACCGGCCATGTCAATGGGTCATCACCTTGCCGAGCATCCTGGACCCCGAGGGCGGCCTTCGGCTAAGCGCGTCGGTTTGCTTTGACGCAACAGACCTCAGCATCGCCGCAGATTTGCGTGATCGCGCCGATGTGTACGCGGTTCCAGCGCTAAACCAGGATGTGAAGACATTCGACAACCTCGCAGTAGCTCTCAACTACCACATGTTCCAGATGGTGATAGTCGCCAACAACGGCGAGTTCGGGGGAAGCAGCGTCTACGTGCCTCACGGCAAAGACTACAAACGCCGTGTCCTACACCTACACGGGGGAGAGCAAGCGACCGTGGCATTCTTCGAGATTCCGAACGTCACACAGTATCTGGACGAACGGGACGCGTCACAACCAGACGAGGTGAAGCAGCGCCTTGTGGAGGAGAGGAAGGCGGCTTGGAAGGCCCCACCGGCCGGCTACCGCGGCCGACGAGGCCGCTAGCCGCTAGCCCCCCTTCCTGAGCTCCTCCGGCAAGAAGGCGTTGATCTCCTCGTCCGAGAAGGTCATTTCATCCTGCTGCTGGAGCCCCTCTTGAGCCTTCCGGTACGCTCTTGCGTTGGTGCTTGGAGCGCCTCTATAGATCGTCTGCAGCTCGTCCACTAGCCGGTCGCGCCTGACCTGCAGCCGCTCCATGGGCTGATTCCCGATTCGCAGGTCAGCGATAAGGGAAAGGTACTTCTCCCTTATCGCCCAGAGATCCGATCCGATTCGTCTGTGCTTCTGCGCCAGCTCGCCCAGGTCGCGGTCTTTCGTGTAAAGATTCAATCCGAGCAGGCCAGTCGACACCAGCGCCGCAATGGAGGCCCCAACCTTCCCAGCGCCAAAGATAGTGGCGACACATCCACCGGCTGTGATTGCCGATAGGACGACTTGCGAGAGCTTTATCCGCGCCAGCTTCTCCAGCAGTAGGTCGGCAGTCTTTTCGTGGGTCTTGTGCGAGTACACTACGCGCCCAAAGGACTCCCGAAGCTGTCCCTCTAGGGCTTCTTCGTTTTCCGAAGGTTGTCTAGTCCGGGAATGAAGAGCCAAAGATCTCCCTCCATCTTTGTTTGGCGGACCACTCCTGCTTGGGGGTCTGGGACTCGTGCGCGATGGCCTGGAGCGCAAGGTGGTAGCACTTCCTAGCCTTCGCTTCGAACGCCCCACGTCGACGTACGTACTGGCCACTGCCAGGAGCCCTCCAGTAGACTTGATCCTTGTCTTGTCTCGCTACGTAGGAGAGGAAATCTCTGCACATCCAATCGTAGTAGAAGTAGGACTTGTCTCGACTATCCCAGTCATCGATGAACTGGTAGGCTAGTGTGTCGATCAGAAGGCCGCCGATAGGTACGTTCCATTTCCTTCGCCAAGCACGCATCATGCGGCACAAGTTGACCAAATTGTCGTTACATGCACGGTTCCTTTCGCGAATGGCCTGAATCTCGGGTCGTGGGTTCGTGGTCTTCCAGCTTCCACCTTGATTCGAGTCCGGGTGGATGTAGCTGCCCGAGGTGTTCTCGAAGACCGGCACGACTTCGAAGGTGATGTCATCTCTGAACTTCACCGCGACGACTTGCCCGTCGCCCCCGATGTGGGACGTGGAGTAGGTTCTCTCCATCGAGGCTCTTACTGCTTGAAGCAGCGCGGATTGGCCGTTACCTAAGTAGTCATTGTACTGATGGTAGATAGTCGCCGGAAGTTCGAAGACCATGTCCAAGTCGCTCAGGCCGGCGATCGCGGTGTTTCGGCCGTAGGAACCCACGTAGAGGCTGTGCGCTGTCTCTGAAGTAGACCTCCAGAAGTCGGTGTTGAGGCGCTGGGTGATGGCTTGATAGCGGTTCGCTATAGTGCCCCGGTCGCGAATCTGAATCTCGGAGCAGAAACCACTGAACCACTGTGCCAGTCCCGTGCAACCTCCTCGGGCGGCGATTCTAGTAGGGTCTGGGAGAACACGCAGGAGGGGTAATGCTGGGGCCGAGCTGTCAGTACCGAGGCACCCCTGACGGCGGGGAATCCGCGAAAGACGGCGGGACCGTAGACGAAGTTCTATGGCGACGCGGGACCCTTCCTCTGCTGAAGCCCGACTAAGGAAGGACGCGGACGAATCCCGCGACCCACAGCTTCCCTTCGAGCCTCGTGCTCCTGAGCGGTAAGCACTAGCGCTGTTCCACGAGGGAGAGTTCGCCGCCCGGCTAGACGGGCAAGCGTACTCCCGTTCGTTCGTCCACGAGCGCAACCCTTCCATCAGACTCCACCCCCCCCCGCCCATCGGTCTCCGCGCCGCCAGGGAGCTAGTCGGACAGCTAGAGAGCTCCGGAGGAGTGATCACAAGCAGGAATCGATGCCGCCATGGGAGGGAAGGGGCCGCGGATGGACCTGGGCTAAGTCACGTAGTGCCTGCGGCAACCGCTACTTCACCTTGAAGCAGCGGTGGCTAGGCGAAATCCGCCATCACGGGCAACGTACGTCGGGCCGATAGCTACGCCAACTCGGGCCCACACGGCCGTCGGGAGTGAGCCGCTAGCTCAGCTAGCGCCGGGCTCCCCTCATGAGCAGTCGTCGGCGTGCGGCCACACACGGGCCGCCACCTCACAGAGGTGTTGAGACCGTTCCTCGATTGTTGCTTCATTCCAGACCGGCGTATCCACCAGATGCTTGTTGAGAAACAGGACGCTGTGGCTGTCGAGTGCCTCTCGCTTGTCCTGCCAGGGGCCGTTCGACACCGCCGAGTTCAGCGGTTGAGTAAGCAGCGTCAGGTTGCCGATCGTGTGGATCACACGGTCGCGGTGCCGCGTGGCGGCCACGGTGTCGCCCGCATCATCCGACAACCGCCAGTACTCAGTCCAGTTCTGCGGCATAAGATGCTCAATCGTCAGGTTGCGCGAGACGGAGTCAGGCTCGGTCTTCGTAGTCCTTAGTCCTTCCTCGATGCCTTCGAGAAGAAGTCGAAGGCGCCCGCGGCTCAGCGACCAATAGAAGGGTTCGGTCCGAAATGCCTCGCGGAGCTCGTCGTCGCTCGGCCAGAGCGTGGCCTGTGTTTCCTGGGCCGCAAGATGCTCGACTAGCGTGTCGCCGACTTGGTCCGAACCACCAGCCTTGAGTTCCCTAAGGAGTTCGATGAAGAAGGTGCTGTAAGCGCGAGCGGCGTAGCGACACGCCATGCGTCGCACCAAGTAGCTCTCAAGCGCGCCCAACGCCTTCCGTAGCTGCTCGCCCGGTGGATTCGATGACGCGAGCCACAATAGGACCGGCGTCAGGACGCCGACTCTCATCGTGTCCCGGCGATAGAGGAACGTCCGCGCATCAGGGCCCAAGCGATTCTCGAGGTCGCGGTATGTCTCGGACACTCGGCCGAGGTCGTCAACCACATCGTTGATCGGCTTCTTGCTCGCGTAGCGGGTGAACTCGTCGAACTCGCGGTTCGTCTTGACCGGGCGCGCCTTTCGCATCGAGAGCCAGTCGTTGAAGAAGTTGTCGATGCGGGGCCGACGCTGACGGCCGCTACCGGTTGGCTGGCTCCACCACTTGCTGCTCTCTTCACTTGCCTCAAAGGGCCACACCGTCATCGACGAAGCGCTGCCTGATCGCTGCATGTCGTACATGATGCGGTTCTTGATCATCTCGGACTGGAGCAGCGGCGTACCCCGAGCGTTGAGCGTCTCGAAGATCGTGTGAGGGTCGTCACTCTCCATGAGATCGATCGCGACTATCTCGAGCCGGTGTGTGACTGCGCGCTCCAAGGCCTCAGCGGCATCAAGCTCGCTCGCTCCGTCGCGCACCTTCGTATCCAGCCAGGTCGCGGTTTGCTCCTTGAAGAACCGATGGGCCGCAACGATGCTCGACTCGACGTGGCCCTCGTCCGAGAGTTCGTTGCTCATAGCGTGAAGAAAGGCGGCTTGGTCGTTCAGCGTGGGCCACACTTTGAAGACCTTGGTGTGGTCCCCGTCAAGGTCGTCCTCGTCGTTCAAGACCAGGCGTGACAGCCGCCGCGCCGGCTTCTCTACGCGTCGGCTGACGAAGGTCTCCTGGATGGCGTCCAGTAACAGTTGGAGCGTTGTGAGACGCTGCTGGCCGTCCACGACGAGGCGCGCCTCAAACTCGTCCGAGCGAGTCGGAAGCTGCTGGAGCACAATGGCGCCAAGGAAGTGCGGACTCTCAGACTCGTCGGAGCCACTCGACTGCTGGGCAGCCGCCAACACGAGCTCGGCCTTTTCGCTCACGTCCTCCCAGAGCGGCTCCCACTGCTTTTCTTGCTCCCAGACGTACCGGCGTTGGAATGCCGGGACTTCGTAGCGAACCGTCTTGCGGAACAGCTTGCTCGGAGTGACCTTGCTGACCTCCATCATCTACGTGCTTCCGGGTCTGGTGAGTGGTGCGAAAGCGGCGGCGGTGCTACCGCTTGGAGGTCCGGTCGTCCGCGTAGAGCGCAGGATCCGGGGCGACCTCCACCATCTCGCCGTTCTCCACGACCAGAACACCGGTGCCGTGCCGATGCGCATCCCGGTGCGCGCGTCGAACGGCCCGCTCGATTGCGGCAGGCGCCGCCTGCAGGTCGGGGTCATTGAGCTTCGGCACTGGAAGCGGTTTTTTTAGCGCGCTCATCAGTTGTTGCCCTCATCCACTAGAACCAGAGCACGGCCCCTTCGGTCGAGAACTAACCAAGAGTCTACGAGATGCCGATAGACGAGCCGGAAGTTCACCGCGCTCCTGTCGAAGCGCCGCCGAATGACCGCTTCAGGAATGCCGTGCCCACCCTGCATCACTCGCTGCTGCACACGCCTTATCGCTTCTTCGGGCGTGGCGAGAGGCAGGTAGATCAACTTGACCACGTAGCCCTGACTCCGCCAGCGCCGAATCCTCCCCACATAGCCCCGGCCGGCCAACGTCGTCTCGAAGGCGAAGCTCCGGCCTTGGCTGGCGTGGCGGTCGATCTCCTCGAGCATCAAGCGACCGGCCCGGAAGGCGGCGACTTCCGGCGCCAAGGGTGAAACGCCCGCGGCGATCAGGTCGGCGTTGACGAAGACCGAGCACGCCGGCTCGTACGGCAGGTACTCCAACGCGAACGTGGTCTTTCCGGCTCCGTTCGGTCCGGCGATCACGATGATCTTGCGCTCGGACGGCATGACCGGAATCTACAGCGCAAGCTCCTGGCGTTCCGAGGACATCGGAGCCGACAGGGAGTGCGCCTGCTAACTTGGCTCCCATGCCGAGGAACCGCCGCGCCTTCGCCACCCTGATGGGCCTCGGTCTGTTTCTAGCCCCCGGGGCCGACGCCACCGCCCAGCCACCCTCCCAACCCAACATCATCGTCATCCTCGCCGACGACCTCGGCGTCGAGACGCTGGGCGCCTACGGCGGTGAGTCATACGAGACGCCCGAACTCGACCGGATCGCGGCGGAGGGCGTGCGCTTCGAGAACGGGCACTCGCAGCCACTGTGCACGCCGACCCGGGTCAAGCTGATGACGGGTCTGCACAACTACCGGAACTACCGGGAGTTCATGTACCTCGACCCGGCCGATGTCACGTTCGCTCACGTGCTGGCGCAGGCGGGGTACCGAACGGTGATCTCGGGCAAGTGGCAGTTGACGAACAACCTCTACATGGTTCACGAGGGCGCCTCGCCGCAGCAGGCGGGGTTCGACGAGCACCGGCTGTGGCAACTGCGGCGGGAGGGCCGCGGTTCGCGTTACTGGGGGCCGACCCTGGTGACGAACGACCGCAAGGAGACATGGGGCGACGACGTCTTCGGGCCGGATCTGACGAACGACTTCGTGCTCGAGGCGATCGACGAGCACGCGGCGGCGGACCCCGCGACCCGCAAACCGCTCTTCATCTACTACCCGATGGCCTTGCCCCACGACCCGTTCGTGACGACGCCGCACCACCCGGACGCGGGGTCGAACCAGGAACGGTTCGCGGCGATGGTGGCCTACATGGACCACCTGGTGGGCCGGGTACGGGCGAAGCTCGTCGAGCACGAACTGGAACAAGACACACTGCTGCTGTTCATCGGCGACAACGGCACGTCGACCCGGATCACGTCGGTCCGCAAGGGCCAGGAGGTCCCCGGCGGCAAGGGGCGGTCGCTCCAGACCGGAAGCCACGTGCCCTACCTGGCCTGGTGGCCGGGCACGATCCCCGGCGGGCAGGTGAACGAGACCCTGGTCGACGTCGGCGACGTCTTCCCGACCCTGATCGAAGCGGCCGGCACCGGCCTGCCGCCGGGCCTCGACCTCGACGGCGAGAGCCTGCTGCCGATGCTCAGGGGTGGGCCCGCGCTCGACCGCGACGCTCTGTTCATCCACTACGAGTCCCGCTGGTACGCGGGCCCGCCGGCGCGCTACGCCTTTGACGAACGCTACAAGCGCTATAGCGACGGCCGCCTGTTCGACCTCGTCGCCGACCCGAACGAGCAGTCGCCGCTCGATCCGGCGAACCTCGCGCCCGAGGACGCTGCCCGCGTCGAGGCGATCGACTCCCTGCTGGCCTCCAAACCCGGAGCGATCCGCACCGCCGGCGCCTGGCGGCCACCGACCCCCGGCGTCAACCGCTGGACGCCGCCAGCCCACCGACCGAACATCCTGCTGTTCATCGCCGACGACATGACCTTCAGCGACGCCGGCAGCCTGGGCAACCCCCAGGTCCACACCCCGAACCTCGACCGCCTGGCCGAACAGGGCACCACCTTCACGCACATGTACACCGCGACCGCCATGTGCTCGCCCACCCGGCACATGCTCTACACCGGCCAGTACCCGGTGCGAAGCGGCGCCTACCCGAACCACGCCAAGGCGAACCCGGGAACGAAGAGCGTCGTCCACTACCTGACCGGCCTCGGCTACCGGGTCGGACTGGCCGGCAAGTCGCACGTGGCGCCGGAGGCGGTCTACCCGTTCGAGAAGGTCGCGGGCCGCGATCTCGACCCGGCACGGATCGGCGAGTTCATCGGCCGCGACGGGGAGCAGCCGTTCGTCCTGATCGTCGCCTCCACCGAGCCCCACCAGCCCTGGAGCAAGGGGGATCCGTCCCGCTACGACGCGGCGTCCCTCGAGTTGCCCCCCTACTTCGTCGACACGCCGGAAACCCGCGAAGCGCTGACCCGCTACTACGCCGAGATCACCTTCATGGACGGCCAGCTCGGCCAGGTCCTCGACCTGCTCCAGGAGCACGCCGCGCACGAGAACACGCTGACCATGTTCTACAGCGAGCAGGGGATCAGCGGTCCGCTGGCCAAGTGGACGCTGTACGAAGCGGGTATCCGCACCTCGCTTGTCGCCCGCTGGTCCCGCAGGATTCCGGCCGGCGAGACCTCAGCCGCGCTGCTCCAGATCAACGACCTGCTGCCGACCTGGATCGAGGCAGCCGGAGGCGCCGCGCCGCCCGAGATCGAGGGCCGGAGCATGCTCGACCTGCTGCTGGAGCCCGGCCCGAAGCACCGCGAGGTCGTCTACGGCATCCAGACGACGACCGGCATCATCGCCAACCTGGAGCCCTACCCCATCCGCTCCGTCCGCGACGAGCGCTACAAGCTGATCTGGAACATCGCCCACGAGAACCGGTTCACGAACCTGGTCACGGAAGAGAACCGGGACGGCTTCTACTTCTCGTGGCGGGACGCCGCCGAAACGGATCCGGCAGCGAAGGCGCTGTACGAGCGCTACCAGCACCGGCCGGAGTTCGAGTTCTTCGATCTCGCAGAGGACCCGCACGAGCTGACGAACCTGGCGTCTGACCCCGCGCACAGGGGGAGGCTCGAAGAGCTGCACAAGCAGCTACAGGCGTGGATGGCAGATCAGGGCGACTCCGGGCTGCAGACCGAGATCGAGGCGCCCGAGCATCAGTCGCGGCCGCGTTAGCGCCCCGCGAGACTCACCGCGCCTGCGTCGCCGTCACCCGAACCGTGACCACGTCGGTGTCGTGGTACTGGTGGTGGCGCACGGACGACGCGTAGTGCCGCAGCAGTCGCAGCGAGACCTCTTCCTCCACCGGTCCGCCCGCCGCCGGTTCGCCGAGCACCGCAAGCTGGTCCTCGAGGTTCGTCGCGTCGGTCGCGGCGACGAACTCCAGCACCGCCTCTTCCCTGTCCCCGTGACCGATCAGCAGCAGGTCCCGCTCGTCGTCGTCCGTTCGCCGGTCGTCCTGCCGGATCAGCAGCAGAAGGGTCTCCTCGCCGACCGCCCGGACCCGCTCGACCATCTCCCCGGGCCATCGACCGCGCTCGCCGACTCCGGTCAGAAAGGCGTCGACCTTCCGATAGGCGTCGGCGTTCAGCGGCACCCTGAGGCGTCGCCGGCGCGGCCCGGTCAGCTCCTCGAACAGAGTCAGGGCGATCACGATCGCCCCCCCGACGGTCATGCCGTTGCCGAGCAGTTCGCTCCACGACCCCTGGAAGTACTCGGGGAAGATCCAGTCGAGCTGAAACGCGACCCCGAGCCAGAACGCCACGCCCACGATGAGACCCCTGCGGTAGTCGAGGCCTTCGTGCATGAGGATCTTGACGCCGAAGATGAAGAGAAGCGCGACAAGCACGAGGTAGTAGGCGGCCACCACCGGACCCGGAATCGCGATGAGAGCCGCCATGAACTTCGGGATGAAGGCGAGTCCGACGAAGATGACCCCAACGAAGACGCCGACGGCACGCGCCGCCACGCCCGTGAGCTCGACGATCGCGATGCCCGTCGCGTACGTCGTGTTCGGCACCGTCCCCGCCAGGCCCGACAGCAGGTTGCCGACGCCGTCGGCCGACATCGCGCCCTGAATCGAGCGGAAGTCGATCGCCCGCGGCTTGCGCCAGGACGCCCGTTGAATGGCGATGCTGTCGCCGAGCGTGTCCATGGCCCCGACCAGGGTCAACATCACGAACGCCGGCAGGAGGGCCCAGAACTCGGGTCCGAAACCGAAATCGAACCCGGGCCAGGCGAACTGCGGCAAGCCGATCCAGGCCGCTTCGCGCACGCCCGCCGTGTCGTAGATTCCGAAGGCCAGCCCCCCGATCGCGCAGCCGGTCACGATCCCGATGGCAGGCGCCCACAACCGCAACGCACCCGACGAACGGAGCACCATCAGGGTGATGACGAGCAGCGTGCCGCCCGCGACCACCGGCGCTGCCGCCGGCGCCGCGCCTTCGGGCACGTCCGCCAGCTTGCGCAGGATGACCGGCGCCAGCGTCACCGGAATCAACATGAGCACGGTGCCGGCCACCGTCGGCGTGAAGATCCTGCGCAACAGGGACAGCTTGGCGGCGAGGACGAACTGGAACAGGGACGAGACGACGACCAGCGTCGCCAGCAGGCTCGGCCCACCCTGCTCCAGAGCCGCGATGCAGATGGCGATGAACGCGCTGCTGCTGCCCATGAGCAGCACATAGCGGGCGCCGATCCGCCCGACGCCGACGGCCTGGACCACCGTGGTGATCCCGCTGATGCCCAAGGCCGCCCCAACCGCCCAGGAGAGGTAGGCATCGCTTTCGCCCGCAAGGGTGATCATGATCGTCGGGCCGAGCACGATGCTCGGGACGGCCAGCATCGCGAGCTGCAGGCCGAGCCCCAGGCCGAGCGCCCCAGGAGGCCTTTCGTCGGGTTCGAACCGAACGTGCCGCCGGTCTTCAGTCGGTTGCGTGGATGCCATCGGAGGGCTACAGGGCTACGCCGCCGTCTCCTGCTGCGCGTACTGCAACTGGTAGAGGCGCCAGTAGACGCCGCGGCGGTCCAGGAGTTCGTCGTGGGTACCGTGCTCGCAGATGGCGCCGTGGTGGAAGACGTAGATGCGATCGACGTCCTTGATCGTCGACAGGCGGTGGGCGACGACGATCGAGGTCTTGCCGGCCATCAGGTGGTGGAGGGCGTCCTGGATCAGGGCCTCGGTCTCGGTGTCGACGCTGGAGGTGGCTTCGTCGAGCAGCAGGAGCTGCGGCTCGCGGGCGAGGGCACGGGCGAAGGAGAGCAACTGCCGCTGGCCGGTCGAGAAGTTCACGCCGCGCTCACTGACCTTGTGTGCCCAGCCGTTCGGCAGCCGCTCGATCAGGTCGTCGACGTGGGTGGCGCGCGCCGCCTCGTCGACCACGTCGTCGGCGACATCGCGGCCGAGGACGATGTTGTAGCGCAGGTCGCCGTCGAACAGGAAGACGTCCTGGAGCACGAACGCCATCCGCCGCCGCAGTTCGGGCTTCGGAATGTCCCGGATGTCCCGGCCGTCGACCCGGATCGATCCCTCCTGCAGTTCATAGAGACGCGCCAGCAGCTTCAACGTCGTCGTCTTGCCGGATCCGGTGTGGCCGACGATCGCCACCCGCTCGCCGGCGCCGACCCGGAACGAGACATCGCGCAGCACCGTCTCCGCGCCGTAAGCGAAGGTCACGCCTTCGAACTCGACCTCGCAGCCGCCTGGTTCCGCCCCCGTCGCGGCCGCCGCGTCCCGCGCGGGCAACTCCACCTTGCCCTCCGGCTCGCGCGGCTGGTCCAGGAGCTGGAACACGCGCTCGGCGCTGGCCATCGAGGACTGCATCACCGAGTACTTCGCCGACAGGTCCATCAGCGGCCGGAAGAACCGGCTCATGTAGTCCGAGAACACGTAGATCGTGCCGAGCGTGACATCGCCCAGGCCGACCATCTGCGCGCCGTACCAGAAGATGAGCGCCCGGGTCAGGTTCGTCGCCAGGTCGACCGTCGAGAACAGCAGCGCGTCGTACCGGATCGAGCGCAACCAGGAGTCCCGGTGGGAGGCGTTCTCACGCCTGAAGTCCTCGAAGTTCCGCCGTTCGCGGGCGAACAACTGGACCACCTTCATGCCGGAGATCGTCTCCTGCAGGTGGGCGTTGAGACGCGCGATCTTGACCCGGACCTCCCGATAGGCCTGCCGAACCTTGTAGCGGAAGATCACCGCCGCGATGCCCAGGACCGGCACCAGGGCCAGCGCCGCCAGCGCCAGCCGCGGGTCGATTGCGAACAGCATCGTGAGGATGACGACCATGACGAACACGTCGGCCACCATGGCGATCACACCCGCCGAGAACATCTCCGCCAGGTGCTCCAGGTCGTTCGTGAGCCGCGTCACGAGGCGGCCGACCGGGTAGCGGTCGAAGAAGCGCATCGGCAGCCGTTGAACGTGATCGAACAGCGTCCTGCGCACGTCGCGGACGGTGCGCTGACCCAGCGAGATCATCGAGAAGGCGCGCAGCCAGTCCACGGTCAACGTCACGATCGACACCACGAACACCAGCCCGAACATCCAGGCCAGGGGCCCGAGTCCCAGTCGCGGCACGACGAAGGGCGCCATCCACCCCACCTCCGTCGTCGCCACCCCCTCGGTCAGATAGTTCAGCGCCGCGCCGACGACCAGCGCCGGCATCAGCTCGAGGGCGGCGCGCGGCGGAATCATGGCGAAGTTGAACGCGATCCAGCCGCGGTAGGGCCGCATGAACGGCCACAACCGCTTGATCAGTTCCGTGTCGTAGACCTTGCCGAGGTCCCGCTCGCGGCCGAGTTCGGCGGCCTCGCTCCTCTCCTCGGTCACGACGGCTCCCCCAGGGGCAACCGCTGCTGCCCCGAAGCGTCCGCGGCCCGGACGCGAGCGGCCGGCTCCGGCACCGCCGTTCCGCCATCGCCAAGCTGGAGCTCTGACAGCAACTGCTGGCGATGGTGAAGGCGAGCATAGAAGCCACCCAGCTCGACGAGCTCGCGGTGGGTCCCGCGCTCGGTGATCCGGCCGTTCTCGAGCACGATGATCTGGTCCGCGTGCCGCACGGCCGAGATCCGGTGCGCGACGATGAAGCAGGTGCGGCCGCGCCGCCGTCCCTCGAGGTCGCCCAGAATCGCCTCCTCGGTGCCGTGGTCGACGCTCGAGAGGGAGTCGTCCAGGATGAGGATCGACGGACGCAGGATCATCGCCCGCGCCAGGGCGACGCGCTGGCGCTGGCCGCCCGACAGGGTGACGCCGCGTTCTCCGACGATCGTCTCGAAGCCGTCCTCGAACTCCTCGATCTCCCGTTCGACCTGGGCCCGGGCGGCCGCCTGCCTCACCTCCGCGAGGTGGGCGTCGGGTACGCCGTAGCGGATGTTCTCGGCCACGGAGATGGAGAACAGGAAGCTGTCCTGCGGCACCATGGCGATGCTCGAACGCAAGAGGTGGACCGGCATCCGGTTCAGATCCACGCCGTCGATCAGGATCGAACCGTCGTCGACCTCGAGCAGCCTCGGCACGAGGCTGACCAGCGTCGTCTTGCCAGAGCCGACGGGACCTACGATGCCGATCGTGCTGCCGGCCTCAACGGTCAGGTCGACGCCCTGGAGCGCAGGCACGTAGCTGCCCGGATAGGTGAACGTCAGGTCGCGGAACTCGACGCGCCCCTTGATCTCCGAAACCTCCGCGACATCCTCGCGATCACGGATCGACGGCACGATGTCCAGCACGGAGCCGAGACGCTCCAGCGCCGCGAGGCCGCGCTGGGTGATCGACACAACGAAGCCCAACATCATCGTCGGGAACGTGAGCATGGCGATGAGGCCCCAGAACAGCCACAGGTCCTCGGCGCCGAGTTGGCCTGTCTGCACCCGCTGGCCGCCCAGCCACAGGACCACGGCGGCCGAGAGGGACGGCACCAGGCCGACGCTGGCGAACATCGTCGTCTGCATGACCCCGACCTTCATCATCCGCCGGAAGAGTTCCTGGTTCTGGTCCTCGAAGCGGTCGCGCTCCAGGTTGGAGAGGTCGTAGGCCTTGACCACCAGCGCGCCCGACGCGTTCTCCTGCACGACCGTCGAGACCTTGCCGAGCTGCTCCTGGCCAGCGAGGTTGGCCTGGAACATGTAGCGGCTGTAGCGGCGCGTGATCAGGACGAAGAGCGGGAAGGGCGCCAGCGCCCAGAGAGTCAGCATGGCGTCCACCGGCAGCAGCACGATCAGGGCGCCAGCGAACAGCACCGGCGTCTGCAGCAGGTTCAGCAGACCCATCCCCAGGAACATCCGGATGCTGTTGATGTCGTTCACGGCCCGCGACATGAGATCGCCGGTGCGGTGAGCGAGGTAGAAGGACTGCGGCAGGCTCTGGAGATGGGCGAAGTAGTCGTTGCGGATGCGGAACTCGATCTGCCGCCCAATGTTGAACATGACGACGCGCGAGAACAGCCGCGCCAGAGCCAGACAGAGAGAGGCGGCGACCAGCCAGAGGATCTTGCGCCCGACCTCGTCCGGGGCGTTCTCGAAGGCGGCGACGATGTCCCGGATGGACAGCGGGATGAGCTGAAAGAAGACCGCGTAGAGAAGGGTGAGAACACCGCCCAGGACGTAGGCGCCGGGGGCCAGGCGCATGTAGTCCAGCAGCCGCCGGAGCGGCTTGTCTGCCAGTGCCGAAGCACCCTCCATGGAGCCGGACCATAGCAACGCGGTCATGCCGGTTTCCCGTCCCTTGCGGTAGGCTGCCGCGGCTTCGTCCGCTCCAGGCACGCAACTCATGAAGCTCCACTGGTTCGTCTTCCTCACGCTGATCGGCATGTGCCTCGCCGTCGGCGCGGCGTTCGTTGCGCCGACGGAAGTCGTCCTGCAGGACGGGGCGACCGAGCAGGTCGTGAGCAGCAGCGGCTTCGAACACGACCGTTTTTCCACGATGCGCCAGGGCGGCCCGGGCGCCGAGCGTCACGCCACGACCCTCTGGATCGGCTGGGCTTTCGTCCTCTTCCAGGTGCTCTTCTTCGGCGGCTGCCTGGCGATGGGGATGGAGCGGCGCCGGGACGGCGGCGCCTCCCTGGGGCCGGCGAAGCAGCCCCTCCTGTTCGGCACCCTGGTCCTGGCGGCCATCTTCACGGCGCTCGTCTTCTCGTACCAGCGCTACGCCACAGAGGAAACCCACACACTGTTCCTGGGCTTCCCCAGACCCACGGCCTGGGTGTTCTACGCGGTGTGGCCGTTCCCGGTGTACCTCATGTTCGTCTACATGCGGATCTTCGACCGCTGGTTCTTCACCGAGGAGGACGAACGGAAGGTGGCGGAACTCGCCGCGGCGCAGCGCCGGAAGGAAGCGGAGGGCGGCTAGTGGAAGAGAGTCGCAACGCGGTCGTCCTGACCTGCCTGCTCATCTACTTCGCGCTGTGCATCGGCGTCGGCGTCTGGGCGCTCAGGCGCACGAAGTCGACCCACGATTTCTTCATGGCCGGGCGCGAACTGGGCATCATCGTCACCGCGTTCGCGCTGTTCTCCAGCACGCTCTCCGGCTTTGGCTTCGTCGGCGGCCCGGGTCTGGTCTACAGCCAGGGCATGACGTCCGTCTGGATGATCGTCTGCGGCACGGTCGCGAGCTGCTTCACCTTCTTCCTGGTGGCGAAGCGGCTGCGCATCTTCTCCGAGGTCTACCAGACGGTGTCGCTCCCGGACACGGTGGCGCTCCGCTACCAGAGCGAGACGAGCCGGTTCCTGACCGCCGTGGCGATCATCCTGGGCGTCGTCGGCTATCTGGCCGCGCAGGTCATGGCGATGGCGGTCGTGCTGCAGGAGATCCTGAACAACGTCGACGGCATGCCGCACGTCAGCCTCGGCGCCTCGATGGCGATCTCCGTCGCCGTCCTCGTCTTCTACTGCGTGACCGGCGGCATCATCGCCGGCGTCTACACCGACGTCGTCCAGGGCGCAGTGATGGCGATCGCCGGCGTGCTGGTGGTCATCGCGGCTGTCAACGCGGTCGATGGCGGCCTCGCCGGCGGCGCGACGACGCTGGTGAACGACGACCCGGAGGCGATCGGACCGTGGGGCACCCTCGGCATCATGGGGGCGCTCTCCTACTACTTCCTGTTCGTCGTCGGCGCGTGCGGGCAACCTCACATCGTCACCAAGCTGATGATGAACAAGCGGATACGCCAGTTCAAGCAGATCTTCCTGGTGAGCGCGATCGCCGGGGCCCTGGCCGCGCTGCTGTGGATCGCGATCGGGTTCGCGATGCGCGCGCTGGTCGTGGCCGGCGACCACGCCGAACTCGGCCAGCCCGACGACGCGGCCTACGCGTTCCTGCAGGCGTACGCACACCCGATCCTGGCCGGCATCGTCTTCGCCGCGCTCTTCGCGGCGATCATGTCGACGGCCGACGGGTTCCTGAACATCGGCGCCGCGGCGATCATCCACGACATTCCGAAGGCGCTCACCGGCAAGCCGCTGAAGAAGGAGCTGTTCTGGGCGCGCGTGGCGACCCTCGTCCTGGCCGTCTTCGCGGCGCTGTTCGTCAGCCTCTCGAGCTCGGACCTCGTCGCCCTGCTCGGCGCCTTCGGCTGGGGCACCTTCGCGGCGGCGCTCGTACCGACGGTTGCGATCGGCTTCAATTGGAAACGGGCGACGCCGCTGGCGGCGAACGTGGCGATCGTCTCGGGCCTGCTGGTCAACTTCATCATCGAGCTGAGGGACATCGCCGTGCCCCACGGCATCCACGGCGGCGCCATCTCGCTTCTGGTCTCGCTGACCCTGTTCTTCGGCATCTCCCTGCTGTCGAAACCCAAGCCGCTGCCGGACGAGATCGACGCGATCATCGACCTGTAGCCGAAACCGCCCATGACCGTTTCGCCCAGTTTCCAGCGCTCGAACGCAGGCGCCGAGCGGGGATTCCCCGACGTCGACGCCGTCGTCGCCGCGCTCCGCGCCGAGGACTACATCGCCGAACGCGACCTGGCCACGGCGATCTACCTGTCGCTCAGCATGGGCAAGCCGATCTTCCTGGAGGGCGAGCCCGGCGTCGGCAAGACGGAGGTCGCCAAGGCGCTCTCGCGCTGCCTCGGCTCGGAGCTGATCCGGCTCCAGTGCTACGAGGGCCTCGACGTCTCGACCGCCGTCTACGAGTGGAACTACCGCCGGCAGTTGCTCCACCTCCGCGGTCTGGAGGCGGCAGGCGGCGGTGACGCCCGCGCCGCGGTCGACGACGTCTTCTCCTCCGACTTCCTGCTCGAACGGCCCCTCCTGCGGGCGGTCCGGCAGAGCCGCAGGGGCGAGGCCCCGCCGGTGCTCCTGATCGACGAGCTGGACCGCGCCGACGAGGAGTTCGAGGCCTACCTGCTCGAGATCCTGGCCGACTTCCAGATCACGATCCCGGAGATCGGCACCGTCGCCGCCGAGACGCCGCCGGTCGCGGTCGTTACCTCGAACCGCACCCGCGAGGTCCACGACGCGCTGAAGCGGCGCTGCCTCTACCACTGGATCGACTTCCCGGACTACGAGAAGGAAGTCCAGATCGTGCTCCGCCGCGTTCCCGAGGCGCCCGAGCACTTCGCCGCCGAGATCGTCCGTCTGGTCCAGGCGCTGCGCGAGGAAGACCTGTTCAAGCAGCCCGGTGTCGCCGAGACCCTGGACTGGACGAACGCCCTGATCGCCCTCGACCAGGAAACGCTCTCCGACGACATCCTGCGCGACACCCTGGGCGTGCTGCTCAAGTACCAGGACGACCTCGACAAGATCGACGACGAGGCGGTGCGCCGGCTGCTCCGGAAGAGCCAGTCCCCAGGTGACTGAAGGCGCGGCGGCTGCCGCCGCCCGCGGCCACCTGCTCCGCAACATCGTCCTCTTCGGTCGCCTCCTGAGGGTCGGCAGCCTGGACGTCACGCCGACCCAGCTCCGCGACTGGGTCGCCGCCCTCGAGCTCGTCGACCTCGCCCGCAAGGGCGACGTGAAAGCGGCTGCCCGGGCGGTCCTGGTCAGCCGCCGCCGCGACCAACCCTGGTTCGACAAGGCCTTCGAACTCTTCTGGCAGGCCCGCGACCCGCGGGAACTCGAGCAACTCGAGCTGGGGCTGATGATCCAGCGCCGGACCGAGCGGACGAAGCGGGCCGCGATCCAGAAACTGGCCCTCAACGACAGCGACGCCGGCAACGACCGTCCGGATGACGACCGGGAGCGCACCGCCCGCGCCCAGCTCTACAGCGCCCGGGAGGCGCTGCGGCAGAAGGACTTCGCCCAGCTCGAGGGGGAGGAGCTGGACGAGATCAAGCGGTTGATGGCGACAATGCGCTGGCAGCTCGAGACGCGCCGCACGCGGCGGCTCCGGCCGGACCGCCACGGGCACCGGCTCGACCTGCGCCGGACGCTGCGGCGCAGCCTGACCCAGGGAGGCGAGATGGTGGACCTGGTGCGGCGCGGCCGCAAGCACCGGCGCCGTCCGCTGGTCCTGCTCTGCGACATCTCCGGCTCGATGGAGCCCTACTCGCGCCTGCTGCTCCACTTCATCTATGCGGTCTCCCATCCGCGCTCGGTCGACCCGGGCATCTCCCGAGTCGAGGCGTTCGCCTTCGGCACCCGGTTGACTCGCCTGACACGGGAACTGGCCGAACGCGATGTCGACCGCGCGCTACAGGCCGCGGCCCACCGCATAGAGGACTGGGGCGGCGGCACCCGCACCGGCGACGCCCTGCGGGAGTTCAACTTCACCTGGAGCCGGCGCCTGCTCGGCCAGGGCGCCGCCGTGCTGATCATCAGCGACGGCTGGGACCGCGGCGACATCGACCTCCTCGGCCACGAGATGGAACGCCTGCACCGAAGCTGCCATCGACTGATCTGGCTCAATCCGCTGCTCGGCTCGGCCGACTACCAGCCGCTGACCCGCGGCATCGTGGCCGCGCTCCCGCACGTCGACGACTTCCTGCCGGTCCACAACCTCGCAAGCCTGGAGCAGTTGGGGGATCTGCTCTTTAGCGGTGGAGGTTCTGCTCCAGGAAGCGGTCGACCATCCGCTGGATGAACTCCGCGTCGTCGATCTCCAGCGCGACGGTCGAGGTCGGCTCGGCGCCCGGTTCGAACAGGGTCATGCTCCGTTCGTCGACCGTGACGAGGCCGTGTTCGACGCCGAACAGGTCGGGCCAGAGGAGGTAGCCGACGGCGACCGCATCGAACAGGCGCGGCGTGGTCTGGTTTCTTTCCTCGTTTCGCCACAGGGAGTAGAGCGCGGTCACCGCGTCGGTGAGCGGCGTGTCGCGCATGTGCAGGTGGAGACGCCGGTCGGCGTTCAGGCGCACGTGATCCGTCACGTCGAGGGGAATGTAGACGACGTCCGTGCCGCCGCCCTGCACACCCGCGTCGAAGATGCGCGACGAAGCGGCGTCGGCGAGCACGTTCCACTCCCGCTGCGCGTCGCCGCCGTCGTAGCCGGAGCGGATCGAGCCGTACATCGAGACGACCCGCTTCGCCTTCTTGAGAACGTCGGGGTCGATCTCCAGCGCGTCGCCGACGTTCGTCACCGGGCCGACCGTGAGCAGCGTGATCTCGCCCGGCGCGGAGTTCAACGCCTCCACGATGTACTCGGCCGCCGGCTGTGCCTGGGGCTTCAGTTCGTCGAAGCCGCGCGCCCAGTGGAACTGCCGCTGGTACGGCGCGTCGGCGAACTGCTCGTGCGGTTTCCCGTCGCGCAAGGTGACCAGCGGCGTCTCCCGGCCGACGTACACCGGGATGTGGTCGAGCCCCGTTTCCCAGAGCATGCGCAGCGCGAGCGGCGCCCGGTCCGCCGTGCGCGCGTGGCCGACGGTGATGCCGACGAGTTCGATCTCCGGGCTCGCGAGGAGGAAAGCCAGGGCGTAGGCGTCGTCGATGTCCGAGCCGATGTCGCAGTCGAAGAGGATCTTCTGCGGCTCGGCGGTGGTGGCGGAGTCTGGTTGGGCGAGGGCGGGCGCCATTGAGGCGAGGAGAAGGCAGCCGGCCAGAGGGCCGGCGCACCGACAGTCGACAGTCAAGGCCTTCTTCCGCTTCGTCATCGCGCTACTCCTCTTCTCGGGCTCCATGCCCGTCAGCTCCGAGAGCGTAGTATTCCCCGCCATGCCCGATTCAAGACTCCGGAGGTTCTTCCGCGATCCCCTCTTCGTCTTCCTCGTCATCGGCGTCGGGGTCTTCGCTCTCGACCGCATGGCCGGCGGGGTCTTCGATGCCGAAGGCCGGAACATCGTCGTGACCCGCGCCCAGGTGATCCGGCTGGCCGACCTCTGGAGCGCCCAGATCGGCCGGCTGCCGACCGTGGCCGAACTCGACTCGCTGGTCGAGGACCACATTCGGGAAGAGATCCTGGTCCGCGAAGCGGCGCGCATGGGCCTCGACGCGGACGACACGATCGTCCGTCGGCGCCTGGCCCAGAAGATGTCCTTCCTGATCGAGGACACGGTGGTCACGGACGCCGTGTCGGACGCCGATCTCGAGGCGTACTTCGAAGAGAACGCGGAACGCTACGGAGAGCCGCGTCGCTTCACACTCCGCCACGTCTACGTCAGCCCCGACCGCCGCGGCAGCGACGAGGAGGCGATGAGCGCCGCCACGGAGGTCCTCGATCAGCTCCACGCTGAGGGAAATGAAGCCGCGCCCGAGAACACGCTTTGGCGGCGACTGGGCGACCCCTTCATGCTGCGCCGCGAGTACGGGCGACGGACCGCCGAGGACCTGGCCGAACTGTTCGGCGGCGCCTTCGTGGACGCGCTCGGCAGCCTGCCCCTGGGCGAGTGGGCGGGACCGGTCGAGTCCGCCTACGGCTATCACCTCGTCCGGCTCTCCGTCCGCACGGAAGCGCAGCCGGCGGTGTTCGAGGACGTGCGCCGGCGGGTGCTGGACGACGCACAGCGCGACGCCCGCGACGCCGCGAACCGGGCCGCTCACGAACGTCTTCGAGAACGCTACCGGGTCGAGATCGAGGAGATCGACTTCGTTTCCGAACTCGAGGGCGGCACGGAGGCGAGCGCAGCAGGAGAAGAGCCCTGAGCTTCCGACTCCGCCGGCTTGCCCTGGCAACGGCGACGATCCTCGCTGGCTGGCTCGCAGCGGTCGTCCCCGCGAGCGCTCACGAGGTCCGTCCCGGCTACCTCGAACTGAACGAGGGCGAGCCGGGGACCTTCGAGGTCGTCTGGAAGCAGCCTCGCCGCGGCGCGCTCCTGCTCCTGCTCGACCCGGTGCTGCCGGAACACTGCACCGAAACCGCCCGGCAGGCGCCGGAGAACCTGGCCGGCGCCCTGGTCGAACGCTGGACCGTGGAATGCGAGGCGGCGGATGGCGATCCGGACCGCATCTTCCACGGCGAGACCTTCGGCATCGCCGGGCTGGAGCGCACCCTGACGGACGTTCTGCTGCGGATGAGCTTCACCAACGGCGACAGTCTCACCCAACTGCTCCGGCCGGAAGCGCCCTCGGTCACCGTCGATCGGGAGGCGGCCGGCAACGCCCTGCCCTACTTCCGGCTCGGCGTCGAGCACCTGGTCTTCGGCTTCGACCACATCCTGTTCGTCATCGGCCTGCTCTTCTACGTCCGCAGTCCCTGGCGCCTGGTCGGCGTCATCACCTCGTTCACGCTCGCCCACAGCATCACGCTCGCGCTCTCGTCGCTGGACGTCGTCAAGCTCTCCTCGGCGCCGGTCGAGGCGGTGATCGCCCTGTCCATCCTGTTCCTGGCGGTGGAGCTGCTGCGACCCGAGGACCAGCGATCGCCGATCACGACGAAGAGTCCGTGGCTCATCGCCTTCGCCTTCGGCCTGCTGCACGGATTCGGCTTCGCCGGCGCCCTGGCCGAGATCGGCCTGCCGCAGCGCGCGATCGCCATGGCGCTCTTCCTGTTCAACGTCGGCGTCGAAGTCGGGCAACTCCTGGTCGTCGCCGTGGTGCTTGCCGGCGTGGCCGTCGTCAAGCGCGTCGGCATCGTCGTGCCGGAACTGGTCCTGCGGACGCCGATCTACGCGACCGGGATCATCGCGGCGTTCTGGTTCGTGGAACGGGTGGGTCGGATCGTCGTCTGACGGAACCTTGCAATTGGCCGCGGGCCAACCTTGCAATCAGCCGGGCTCAGCCTGCCGCGCGGGCGCTAAGATGACCGTTCCGTCCACAGCGGGAGAAACGGGAGGAGCCGGCGTATGGCGAAGGCAGGCGACGAGGCGCAGAAGGCCGGCAACGGCCGGCCGAAGGGACTTCTCAACCGTTTCCTGACCGCCATCGAGGTCGTCGGCAACAAGCTGCCGGACCCGGCGATCCTCTTCCTGCTCCTGCTGTTCCTGACCTGGATCGCCTCGGCGTTGCTGGCGCCGGTCCAGTTCGCGGACATCCACCCGGTCACCGGCGAACCCGTCCGGATCCAGAACCAGCTCACCGGCGAGGCGCTCGCGACGTTCATGGCGCGGCTGGTGACGACGTTCACCGGGTTCGCTCCGCTGGGCGTGGTGCTCGTCGCGCTTCTCGGCGTCGGCGTGGCGGAGAAGACGGGGTTCATCAACACCGGCCTGCGCCTGATCCTCGGGTTCACGCCGAGGAGCCTGCTGACGCCGATGCTGATCCTCGCCGCGATCGTCAGCCACACGGCGGCGGACGCCGGCTACGTGCTCGTCATCCCGCTCGGCGGGGTCATCTTCTACGCCGCCGGCCGCCATCCGCTCGCCGGCATCGGGGCCGCCTTCGCCGGCGTGTCGGGCGGCTTCTCCGCCAACTTCATCCCCTCGGGCATCGATCCGCTGCTCCAGGGCTTCACGCAGTCGGCGGCCCAGATCCTCGATCCCGAAGTACTGGTCAACCCGCTCTGCAACCTGATGTTCACCGGGCTGTCCTCCATCCTGGTGATCGCCGTCGGCTGGTACCTGACCGACCGGGTGATCGAGCCGAGGCTCCGTGGCACCGAGGTCGACGGCGATCCGGAAGAGATGCCGAAGATGGAGGAACCCAGCCTGAAGGACCGCCGGGGTTTCCTGGCCGGCATGGCGTCCCTGGTGGTCGGCCTGGTCGTCCTGCTGATCTGGGCGTGGCCCGAGGCGTCGCCGCTGCGCAGCGATGCCGGCGAGTTGACCGCGTTTTCGGCGCCGCTGATGCAGATGCTGGTGCCCCTGATCTTCGTCTTCTTCCTGATCCCCGGCGTCGTGCACGGCTACGTCGCCGGCACGGTGAAGACCCACCGGGACATCGTCGACGGCATGAGCGACGCGATGCGCACGATGGCCTACTACCTCGTCATGGCCTTCTTCGCCGCCCAGTTCATCGCCGCGTTCAGCAGCTCGAACGTGGGCCTGCTGATCGCGCTCAAGGGCGCGAACTTCCTGCGCGATCTCGGGCTGCCCGCCCAGGCGACCGTGGTCGGAATCATCCTGCTGTCGGCGGTCGTCAACCTGTTCGTGGGCTCGGCATCGGCCAAGTGGGCGGTGCTCTCGGTCATCTTCGTGCCGATGCTGATGAGCCTGGGGATCTCGCCCGAGCTGACGCAGGCCGCCTACCGGGTCGGCGACAGCGTGACGAACATCGTCACGCCGCTCATGCCCTACTTCCCGCTGGTCGTCGTCTTCTGCCAGCGGTACACGAAGAACGCGGGCATCGGCACCGTCCTGTCGCTGATGATCCCGTACGCCGTCACCCTGCTCATCACCTGGACGGTCTTCCTGGTCGGCTACTGGCTGCTGGGCATTCCGCTCGGCCTCCAGGCGGGTTACACCTACCCTGCGGTCTGATCGCGCGATGAAGAAGGCACCGTCGACACGCGCGGCGCTGTCCCTGTTTCTGGTGCTGTGCGCCCTGCTCGCAACGGCGACCTGGGCGCAGCCGACCCGGCCGGTCTACCCGGTCTACGAGGGCTACGTGCCGAACGACGACGGCACGGCCGTTCTCGTGTTCGGCTACTACAACCACAACGCGGTGGCCGTCGAGATCCCCGCCGGCGAAGCGAACGGCTTCGACCCGGGACCGGCCGACCGCGGCCAGCCAACCATCTTCGAACCGGGACGCCATCGCAACGTCTGCCTGGTCGTGCTCCCGGTCGACTACGAGGGCAACCTGAGCTGGTCCGTCACCGTGGGCGAAAACACGGAGAAGACGACGGAGCGCGGCGGAATCGATACCCTCTACCTGATCGAGAACATCTCCATGGCCTACCGCCGGGCGAAACAGGTCGACACCGCCACCGCCGACCAGGGCGTCTGCCTCGCACCAGAACCGGCCAGCACGAGGAGCCAACCATGAACCGGACTCTCGGAACCCTGACGACGGCCGCGATTCCGCTGCTCGCCCTCCTTGCCCTTCCAGCCGCTTCACCAGCGACGGCTGCCGACGCCGACACCCCGACCTTCAGCCGCGACATCGCGCCGATCTTCCAGCGCTCGTGCGAGCGGTGCCACCGGCCGGAGACCGCCGCGCCGATGTCGCTCCTCACCTACGAGCAGATTCGGCCCTGGGCGCGGTCCATCAAGCGCCGGGTCGAGTCCCGGCAGATGCCGCCCTGGCACATCGACCGCACGATCGGCGTCTACGAACCGGATCCGAGCCTGAGCGACGAGGAGATCGCCCTGGTCACGGCCTGGGTCGACGGCGGCGCCCCGCGCGGCAATCCCGCAGACCTGCCGTCGCCGATCGACTGGCCCGACGGCGACGCCTGGGAGTACGGTGAGCCCGACCTGGTGGTCGAGATGCAGGAGGACATGGTCGTGCCGGCCGAGGGCCCCGACCTGTTCGTCAACTTCATCGCCGACACCGGCCTGACCGAGAACCGCTACATCCGCTGGATCGAGGTCAAGCCGAGCAAGCCGGGCCGCGCGACCGTTCACCACACGATGGTCTACGCGATCCAGGACGACGCGGAGTACGTCGGCGAGGACTTCTTCGAGCGCGACGACGACCCGAACCGCCGCGACGCCGAGGGCAACCCGGTCGGCTCGCTGCTCATCGAGTACGCGGTCGGCAACACCGGCGACCTCTACGCCGAGAACACCGGCAAGCTGCTGATGGCCGGAGCCAAGATTCGCTTCAGCGGCCACTACCACTCGATCGGCGAGGTGATCCGCGACCGCCAGCGGGTCGGCTTCGGCTTCTACCCCCGCGGCGTCGTGCCGAAGCACCGGATCGTCTCCACCCGCCTGTTCGCGGGCCTGCCCAGCAACCGCGGCTGGCGCAACAACGAGCTCTCGATCCCGCCCGGCGCCGACAACGTCCGCCACGACGGCTACCGCGTCCTCGACCGGCCGATCCAGTTGATCAGCTTCCAGGCCCACATGCACTACCGGGGCAAGGGCATGGAACTCGAGGCGATCCACCCCGACGGCCGCCGCGAACTGCTCACCCGCATCCAGAACTACGACTTCAACTGGCAGATCGCCTACCCGTACAAGCACCCGCCTGTCTTCCCCGCGGGCACCGTCCTGCACGTGACCTCGTACCACGACAACTCGGAGAACAACCCCTACAACCCCGACCCGACCGCCTGGGTCGGCTGGGGCAACCGAACCGTCGACGACATGGCCATCGGCTGGACCAACTTCGTCTTCCTGTCCGAGGAGGACTACGAAGAGCACGCGGCGGCCGGCGCCGCCACGGGCGCCGGCGAGTAGCGACGCGGGTGCAGCGCGAGCGGCGGAGGTTGGAACCGCCGGTCCGGGGCCGAGGGGAGGGGGGCCCAGCGGCCGTTCGCGCTTGGTCGGAGGATGGGGTGTCGGCGCTCACTCCACTCCGCTCGCTCCGGTTGGACGTCGAGCGTCGCTCGCTCCGAGTCCGCTGGGACCCTCCCCCTCAGGCCTCCGGACCGGCTGGACGGCGTCGGACACTGGCACGTCGACCGAGTGTTGGCCGCGGAACGGGCTGGGGGCTCGGCGCCTACTCAAGAGCCTCGGTCGGCACTACAGCGGTGTGTACGCCCCCGTCTCGCCAGGCGAAGATCAGGCCGTCTCTGCTGCGGACGAGCTTGGGTACGCCGACAGCGCTACGACCGGCGGGCACGGGCGCTACAGTGAGTGCTGTGCCGGTGCTTCCGGCTTCGCTGACACGGCGGACTCGCAACTCGAAGTGACCGGCCTCTGAGCGCTCGACCCAACTGACTGCGGCGCTGCCGTCCTCGAGAGTGGCGATGCCGGCCCAGCCGCGGGGGGAGCCGTTGTCGATTCGGATCGGATCGTCGAACCGTTGCTTTCCGCTGTTCCAGAAGGCAGCCAGTACCTTCGACTCGCCGCCGGCGGCGGTGAACCAGGCGACTGCCGGGCCTGATTCACTCGAAGCCAGGGCCGGGCCGTTGGTCGGGCAACCCCGGATGTGCCAGCCGTCGCGGTGGACGAGTCTCGGACTGCTCCATCGTTCGTCCCGGAGGCGGGCGAAGGAGATATCCCGGAACTCGCCTTCGCGGCGGTCGCGAAAGGCCAGAAACAGGCCATCCGAACTCGGCGCCATCGCCGTCGTGCAGCAACTGCAGACGTCGGCGTCCACCTGGCGATCGCCTACGAGCCTGCCGGCTGCGTTGAAGCGGGCCGAACGAAGGGCCATCCGAGGTTCCACCTCGCCGTGTCCCCCTGCGGCCGCCTCCACATCGTCGTCACGGACCGTAGACAGGTAGGCCATCTCGAGCCCGTCCGCGGCCGGGGCATACGCCACGAATCCCGCGTACCCGTCAACGCCGTCGCCGCTCGCCCGGAACACCTCCCGCCAGGTCGCGCCCCGGTCGTGCGAGAACGCCAGCCTGATGCCGTAGCCGTAATCGCCCTGACGGTCCTCGTCGTGAACCAGCCGGTGCGCCGCCAGCCGGCCGCCGGGCAGTGGAACCACTGCGGGGTGGTCGATCCAGTTGACGAACCAGCCTTCGCCCGTGGCGACGGTTGTCGCGTCGCCCCACTCGTCTTCGCGCAACTCCGCGAATCGCAGTGAATGACCGACCCCCTCCGCGGACTCGACCCAGCTCAGGAACACGCCGCCACCCTCTGTCGCCGCGAGTGAGTAACTGCTGCTCTTCTCTGCCGCAGGCGTGTCGAGCAACCGCACCTCCGCGGACGCAGCAGTAGCCAACAACACGACAGGCGTGAAGCATCGCGCAAGACGGCTCATGGTCGCCGCAGTGTTTCAGATGGCGCCATAAGGGAGCGAGGCTCCGCCTCGCCGCTACCCCGGACGCCACCGCTCCGCGGCGTCGCCCGCAAGGCCGGCGGGGACGCCGGCGCACCCAGTGTGGAACGACGACCTGTGTGGGACGACAGCCTACGGCCAGCCGACGACGTCCAGCCCGGCCGGGGAGCGGAGGGGAGGGTCCCAGCGGGCTGGAGGCAAGTGACGCCCACCGACCTCCCATCAACCAACGCCGACGTGAAACGCAGCCGACCGAAGCGAGCGCCGACGTCACCTCCAATCAGAGAGCGCGAGCGGCCGCTGGGACCCTCCCCTCCGCTCTCCGGTCCGGCGGCCACAATCGCCGCCGTCTCGCTACCGCCGCCCCGCTGCCGCTGCCGCTGCCGTCGTCAGCCGGCTACTTCCAGGTCACCGCCATGGCGAAGAAGTGGTCGAAGACCTCGCGGTTGGGGTGGTTGGCGTCGTTGTTCTCGGGGCTGCGGATGTAGAAGTCGAGTTGCTGGGCCGCGGGGTTGACCGCTCCGGCGGGACCGTCGGTCGGTTCGAGTTGGACCTGGAGCGTTTCGCGGTCGCGCATTCCCTGCGTGACCATGAAGTGGATCTGGTAGTCGCTGTACAGCTCCTCGCCGTCGAGGGTCGCGCGGCCGTAGCCCCAGCCGGCGACATAGAGGAGACTCTTGGGCCAGTTCGAGTCGCCGCAGCCGGCGTCGCCGTGCTCGAACAGGTACGCCGCGATGCCGCCGTCCTGGCACGGCGAGAACTCGTGGAAGCGGTCCAGTTCGACGACGTACTCGCCTTCCGGAAGCTGCAGCTCGGCGCGGAACGTGCCGGTGTTGGCGATCTCGTCGACGTCGATCAGGATCTCGCCGCCGACCGGCGCCACGTTGCTCGCGTCGTCGCCCATGTGGTCCCAGGGCGACTCGTCGTCCAGCCGGCCGACCTGGTGGACGCCGGTCCCCACGATGACGAAGCGGCCGTCGTACAGCTCGTGCTGCTCCGGTTCGTAGAGGCCCATGCCCGTGCCGGGCTGGTTGCGGGCGGTGACCGGCTCGAGGTCGGGCTCCGGCGCTCCTTCGCCAATGCGCACGGCGCAGCCAGCCAGGAGCAGGGCCGAAGCCAACCCGAACGTCATCCCCGATTGGCGCATCTTCATCGCTCCGTACCTCCTCCAGATCACTATAGCCCCAGGGGGATCCGCTAGTAGAATCCCGCCCGTGCTGGACATCCTCTCCGACGTGGACCGCTGGCGGGCGGACGGCCAACGCGTGGCCGTCGCGACCGTGATCCGCACCGTCGGTTCCTCGCCCCGACCCCTCGGCTCGAAGATGGCCGTGTCCGACACGGGGAGCATCGCCGGCTCGGTCAGCGGCGGCTGCATCGAGGGCGCGGTGATCGAGGAGGCCCAGTCGGTATTGGAGGACGGCCTTCCGAAGCGGCTCAGCTACGGCATCTCGGACGAGCAGGCGTGGTCCGTCGGCCTGACCTGCGGCGGAGAGGTCGAGGTGCTGGTCGAACGCATCGACGGTTGAGGCGGGAGGCTCGCCCCGATGGGTTTCGAGTCCCTCCGCCGATCCCTGCTCGCGGGCGAACGGGTGGTCGCGTTCACCCGCGCCGACGGCGCCGGGCTCGGAGCGCGCATGCTCGTTTGGCCGGACGGCCGGGCGGAAGGAGAGCTGGGCGCGGGCGACGTGGACCGCGAAGCACTGGCCCTCGCTACGGCGGAGACTCTGCCGGCCACCGGCCTCCGCGAGATCGAGGGCGTCGAGGTGTTCGTCGAGACCTTCGAGCCGCTGCCCCAGTTGTTCATCGTCGGCGCCGTCCACGTCGCGATCCACCTGGTCCACTTCGCACGCCGTCTCGGTTTCCGCACGGTCGTCGTCGACGCCCGCTCCGCCTTCGCCACGGTCGAGCGGTTTCCCCACGCGGACGAACTGGTCGTCGAGTGGCCGGCGGACTACCTGGCCCGCGTACCGATCCACGCCAACACCTACTGCGTCTTCCTCACGCACGACGAGAAGCTGGACAACCCGGCGCTCCAGGTCGCTCTCGAAGCCGGGGTCCGCTACGTAGGCGCCCTGGGCTCCTCGCGCACCCACGCGAAGCGGGTCGCGGCGCTTCTCGAAGCCGGCCTGGCGGGTGAGCTGATCGACCGGATCCACGCGCCGATCGGCCTCGATCTCGGCGGCCGCAAGCCCGAGGAGATCGCGATGGCGATCGCCGCCGAACTCGTCGCCGTGCGAAACGGCAGGCAGGCTGCCGGAAAGCCATGACCGGTCCGGTCTCCGGCGTCGTCCTCGCCGCCGGGCTCTCGACAAGGTTCGAGGCCGGCGCGGACAAGCCGAAGCAGCTCTTTCGGGTCGGCGGCGAGAGCCTGGTCCGCCGAACCTGCCGCGCGGCCCTCACGTCCGCCCTCGGAGAAGTGATCCTCGTCACCGGCCATGCGACCGGGAGAGTGCGGTCCGAGGTCGCCGACCTCGACCTGCGAGCGGTCCACAACCCGGCCTACGCCGACGGCCAGAGCGGATCGGTACGTTGCGGCCTGGCTGCCGTCGCGGATGACGCTGAGGGCGTCATGTTCCTGCCGATCGACCAACCCGGTCTCGACGCGGCCGTCATCAACCGGCTGCTCGGCGCGTTCGGCGGACCCGCCTCGATCGTCGTGCCGACCTTCCGGGGCCGCCGCGGCGCCCCGGTCACCTTCGGCCGCGACTGGTTCGCCCGCCTGGAAGACCTGCGAGGCGACGAGGGCGCGCGTCCCCTGTTGCACGAACTGGCCGAGCGCGTCCAGGAACTGGAACTCGACTCGGAGCTGCCGCTGGTCGACATCGACACGGAAGCCGAGGCCCGCTCCTGGCTCGAAAGGTCCGGCACATCATGACGCCGCTCGACCGTCCCCTCCGGCTTCTGCCGCGCGTCCGGAATTACGACTGGGGGACGCCCGACTTCATCCCCCGTCTCTGCGGCCGCGAACCCAGCGGCAGGCCCGAAGCCGAACTCTGGTTCGGGAGCCACCCGGACGCACCGGCCGACGTCGTCATCGGATCAAGCGACGCCGGCTCGATTCCGCTCGACCGTTTGATCGCCGAACGGCCGGTCGACGTTCTGGGCTCCTACTCCGCGCTGCCGTTTCTGACCAAGGTCCTTTCGGCGGGCAGGCCGCTGTCGATCCAGGCCCATCCGAGCCGAGAGCAGGCCGCTCGCGGCTTCGCGGGCGGCGCGCCCGGCAACTACCGGGATCCGAACCACAAGCCGGAGCTGCTCTACGCGCTGACCGCGTTTTCCGCCCTCTCCGGCTTCCGGCCGCCCGCGGAAGCGGCAGCCCTGCTCGGCGCCCTTGGTCTGGAGGAGCTCGAACCGCATGTCCAGCGCCTCGAGTCCGAGGGAGCGGCCGCCTACCGGCCGTTGCTCGACGCCTTGACGGGGCGGGCGGGAACGGAGCTTGCCGCCAGGGTCACTGGCGCCGCCCGGCTCGCCGCCGACCGCGCAGACCCGGAACGGCGGGACGCGCTGCGCTGGATCGACCGGATCGCCGCGTTCCATCTCGAAGATCCACTGGTCATAGCGCCCTTGATCCTGAGGCTGATCCGGCTAGAGCCGGGACAGGCGCTCTTCACCGGACCGGGCGTGCCTCACAGCTACCTGGAGGGCTCGGGGGTCGAGGTCATGGCGAACTCCGACAACGTCCTGCGCCTCGGACTGACGTCCAAACGGGTCGACGCTGCTGAACTCCTCGACATCCTCGTCTACGAGGCCGCGGGAGCAGCCAGCCTGGAGCCCGAGGTCGAGGAACATCCCTGGGGCCGGCGCACCGCCTTCACGCCGCCGGTAGCGGACTTCCGGCTCGACGTTCTGGACGTCGCGGGTCGCGGCCCGGCGCCGCTTCCCGCCGACGACAACGTGCGGATTGTCCTCGCTCTGGAAGGCGATCTCGAGATTCGCAACCCCGCCGGCGCCCTGAGCCTCCGCCCGGGACAGGCGACGCTGCTGGCCGCCTCGGCCGGAGGCGCCACCGCGGCCGGCGCCGGCACGGTCGCCGTGACGATGCCCAACGCTTCCGACGCGTAGCTCGCCTCGTCAATCGCAGGTCAGGAAGGCCGCCGTGTCGGACACCGGCACGAAGAGCGTGCCGAGTTCGTTGGCGTAGGTCTTCGTCTCCTCCGCCTCGACGTCCTCGACGTCGACTTCGACCCGAACGTCGGTCAAGCCCCCGATGAAGACCCAGTAGGCCCCGTCGCCGATGCCGCAACCGTTCAGCACCTTGATCACGACCTCGACATTGTCTTCGCTGAAGAACCAGAAGTAGCCGGTGTCGCCGGTCAGTTGGACCCCCTGACCGTCACCAGAATCGCCCGCCGCGTTCTCCCATTGCACGGTCACGCGAAAGCGATCGTCGTTCAGGCAGAGAGTCGTGCCGTCGCCTGTGCACGACCCCTCCGGCTCCTGGGCCCGGGCTTCAGCGGCGATTCCGGACAGCGCGGCCAGAACGGCCAGGAGCAGCGTTCCACGCACCATGGAATCCTAGCTGGCCGACGCCTTCTTCGCGTCCCTGTCCGCCGCCCGCCGGCGTCGCATCTGGAACGCCACGCCGATCACGATCAGCAACGCGACACCGGCATGCGCGGGCAGCCCTTCGAGGCCGACTGCCGCGACGATCAGCAGGGCCCCGACGAACGACGAGACGACAATCAACGCCGTCTCGAACACGACACGCAGCACCCACGCACCGAGCACGGCGGCCGCCGCGATCACGATCCACCACAGGATGTCCCACCGGGCGCCGTAGAAGCTGATCGCCCACAACGCCGCCCCGGCGCCCAGCAGGGCCCCCGCGAGGGCAACCGCGACCTTGCGCACGATGAAGGCGAGCAGCGCTGCGAGAACGCCGACGCCGACCGCGATCGCCAGCCGCATCTCGCTCGCCAGGGGCAGCAGGTCCTGCGGAACGCCGTAGACGACGAAGAAACCGACCAGACCGATCAACGCCGTATAGAGCTGGCGCCCCAGCAGGAGCAGCAGCAGACCCGCGACCACCCAAAGCCAGGGCGGGCCGAGCGCACCCTCGCTACCGAACCGGCCGAGACTGACTCCCTCGCTCCAGAGACTGATGTTCATCCACCATCCCTCTTGAGTTCCGAGACGATCCAGGCCAGCGCCGCGTCGCGTGGCTCGTCCCTTCCGGCGAGGAGCCCCTCGCGGGTGAGCGACACGGGGGACTCGGGCACGACCGGCCTGCCCTCGACCCGTTCACCGCTGGGCCGCTCGAAGTCGGCGATCGCGTGCATCAGCAGGTCGCCGTTCGGCATCCCCTCGATCACCGAAGGCAGTGCCGCCGCGGCGCTCGGCGCTCCGAACAGGCGCGCACGACCATGGTCCTGGAGGCCGGCGGCGAAGATCTCGCTGGTGCTGGCACTGCCGCCGTCGATCAACACGGCGACCGGACCCGCGAATCCCTCGATCTTCTTCCCGGCGCTCGAGATCTGCCGCGGGTAGACGACCAGATTCAGCTCCGTGTTCCGGTTCTTCATCCTGCCCAGAACGACCCTCTCTTCGAGCAGGTAGCCGGCAACACCGACGGCCGTGCCGGCGACACCGCCGGGATTGCCGCGCAGGTCGATCAACACGCCGTCGACGGCCGGCGCGCCTTCGGCGGACTCGCCGTACAGCGCGGCCTCGACAGCCCGGATCACTGGAAGTAGCCAGACGTTGAAGCGCACGACGAGGACGCGACCGGCAGCTGTCTCCAGTACGTCGGTCGCGAACAGGTACCGCATCTTCGGCAGGTTGCCGAAGCCCAACTCCACCGCGTCGGGATGGTGGGTTCGTTCGAGTTCGAACATGGACTGATCGCCCGCCCGGTCCGCGAACTCCACCCCGACCGGATCGCCGGCGTCTCCATAGAGCAGGCCCTCGACGGCCCGCAGCCGCACCATCTTCGCGACCCACGGATCGAGGGACTCCAGTCCGAGGCAACCTTCGAGCGCCGCCAGGTTCTGGTTCTCGACCCGAACGACCTCGAGTCCCATGCGGATGCCCTGACGGTCGGCCGACGAACCGGGTTCGACCCGACTCACAACAGGTGTCGAGTCGATGAAGCGGACATCGAACCCCGGCCCCGCGTCCGAGGCGGCGGAGCCGCCAGCTCCCGCCACGGCGCGGATCAACGCCCGGGTGCATCCACCCGTCTCCTCCGAGTCGTCCACCGGCAGTGGGCTTTCGACCGCCCCCCGCCCCGGCAAGACGCCGAAGTGGGACTGACCCAGCCGGGAGAGCATGTCCTGCAGAACGAGACGCAACTCGGCGTTGTCCGCCGCATCCCGGGCCCGGGGCCGCAGCTCGTCGGCCACCTTCTGCCAGTCGACGCCGCCCATCGACTCATCCCAGAACGTGTCGGCGATCCTCCGCCAGGCGAAGTCGAACGTCTCGACGTTGAGACTTGCCGCTGGACCGGCCGGCCGATCCGTCGGCTGCGCCTCGACCGCCGTAGCTACCGCGAGGCCGAGAACGGCAAGCCACGCCGCCCGGCGCCATCGTTCCGCACCCTGCATGGTCGCGGAATGCTACAGGCCCTTCCTTGCGACAGCGCGACGGAGCCGCTGGGTACGGTGCTAGCGTCGTCTGCCGTGCGCGTCCTCTACGTGCTCCGGCACGCGAAGTCGGACTGGAACGCCGCCTACGGCGGAGTCGACCACGAGCGACCCCTGAACGCCCGGGGTCTCAAGGCCGCCCGAACCATGGGTCGGAAACTCGCCCACCGGCAGGCCCTGCCCGACCGGATCCTCTGTTCGTCCGCAATGCGCACGCGGCAAACGATCGAACTGGCCGTCGCGGCCGGCAACTGGAACCGCACGACGATTCTGGAGCCGGCGCTCTACCTCGCCTCCCCCGGCAGCGTGATCGACCTCCTGCGCGATCAGGACGACGAAGCGAACTCGATCCTGATCGTCGGCCACCAGCCCACCTGTGCCGAACTCGTGCGTCGGCTGACCGGCGACGATCCGCCCCGCTTCGTCACCGCCGCGGTGGCGTGCGTGCACCTCGACATCACGTCATGGAGCGAAGTCGAACCGTACTGTGGTCGGGTGGCCTGGTTCAGCACGCCGCGTTCCGAAGACTAGGGCCGCCTAGCGGTTCGGACCGCGCTCCATCGGCACCGGCTGCCAGCGCTCGAGTTCCACTCTCGGAAGCACCGTCGGATTCACGCAGCTCATCGGCCAGCGGCCGGAAAGGGCCAGGGCGACCTCCCGACCGACCCGCCGTCGCGTCTCGGGGCGCATGCGCGTGGTGGCCGACGCGACGTGCGGCGTGAGGATCACGTTGTCCATCGCCAGCAGCGGGTTGTCCGCGGCCGGCGGCTCACGCTCCAGGACGTCGAGAGCCGCGGCGGCGATGCTGCCCGATGCGAGAGCCTCGATCAGGGCCGCTTCGTCGATGGTCGGTCCGCGGCCGGCGTTGATCACGACCGCGTTCTTCTTCATCGCCGTGAACTCCCGCGACGAGAGCATGTGCCGGGTCTCCGCGTTCAGCGGCGCGTGGATCGACAGGTAGTCGGACCGCTCCAGCAACTCCCCGAAGCTGACGGGTTCGACACCTTCTCCCGTCATCTTCAGCTCGCTGACGTAGGGGTCGTGCGCGATGACCTGCAGACCGAAGGGCTTCGCCCGCCGCGCCACCGCCCGCGCCACGTTGCCGAAGGAAACGAGCCCCAGGGTCTGGCCCCAGAGCCGCGGCACCTCATTGAGCAGAGGACGGCCCTGAAACCAGTCACCGCGGCGGACCATCGAGTCCATCTCGCGCATCCGCCTCGCTCCGGCCAGAAGCAGCGCCATCGTGTGGTCGGCCACCTCCTCGATGAACACGTCCGGCACGTTGGTGACGACGATGCCGGCTTCGGTCGCCGCCTCGACGTCGACCATGTCGACGCCGACGCTGCCCACACCGATCACGATGCACTCGTCGAGACCGGCAACCACGGACCGGCTGATGCGAAAACCCCAGGAAGTGATGACGGCCGCCGCGTCCGATGCCTCGGCCAGGAACTCCTCTTCCGACGTCGCCGCCACCTCGACCAGTTCCGCCACCGGAAGGAGGGCCTCCAGTTCGAAGGCGTACCGGGTATCGACGGACGGCGCCTTGGCGATGCCCGGCAACTGGACGACGACCTTTTGCTTCGCGGGCGTGCTCACCCGGTGGCCTCCGGCGCCGCGAGTTGACCGACCGCCCACTCCCGCAGGCCGTTGTAGTCGGCCTTGCCGTTTGCCGCCCGCCCCACCGTGTCCCGCACCAGGACCCGCTTGGGCGCCTTGTAGGACGCCAGTTCCCGCTTCACCCAGCCGATGACGTCCGCCTCGCTGAATCGTCCGGGGCTGTCCAGTTCGACGACGGCCGTGACCGCCTGACCGAAGCGCTCGTCCGGGACGCCGACGCACACGGCGTCGCGGACCGAAGGGTGGGTCTTCAGCACTTCCTCGACTTCTTCGGGGAAGATCTTCTCGCCGCCGCTGTTGATGCATACGGAGCCGCGACCATAGAGCTTGAGGGAGCCGTCGGCCTCGACGGTGGCGTAGTCACCCGCCATCGAGTAGCGGACGCCGTCGACTTCGGTGAATATGGCCGCCGTCTTCTCGGGGTCCTTGTAGTACCCGACCGGAATGTGACCGGTCACGGCGATCCGCCCAAGCACGCCCGAGCCCGGCTCGACCTTGTTGCCGTCGTCGTCGATTACGCAGGCGTTGTCGCCGAGGACGAAGGAGGCCGTTTCGGTCGCCTCGCCGGCGGTCGAGTCCGAGCGGCCCATGCCGATCGACTCGGACGACCCGAGGCTGTCCGTCAGGATCGTCTCCGGCGGACAGAACCGCAGGAGCTCGCGCTTGACTTCGGCGCTCCACATCGCGCCCGAGGAGACCACGGCTTCGAGGCTGGACAGGTCGAAGCGATCCGGCTCCGCCTCGAGCGCGCGCACCATGGGCCTGGCGAACGCGTCGCCGACGATCGCCATCCCGTTGATCTTCTCCCTGGTGATCGCCTCGAGCGTGGCCACCGCGTCGAAGCGGCGGTTGGCCAGGGTGATCACCGTGCCGCCGTTCAGCATGCCGCCGAGGGCGGTGAGGAAACCGGTACCGTGCATCAGGGGGCAGGCGGGAAGGGAAACCCGCCGCATCAGGAGTTCGTCGAACTGGGGCGCGAGGCCCTCGACGCCGCCCGAGAGATCGAACGGCTCGGGCCGGTTGTCGTTGCCGAGCAGCCAGAGGTCGTCGAGCCGCCACATGACGCCCTTCGGCATGCCGGTCGTGCCGCCGGTGTAGAGCAGCCAGAGATCGTCGCCGCTGCGCGGCCAGGGCGCCTCGAAGGCCAGCGAGTCGCCCGCCGTCGCGGCGGCCGCCTGCTCGTAGGGAATCGCCCATTCGGGGCAGGGACCCGAACCGTCGTCGACCCAGAGCCACGTGTGAATCCCTGGCATCTTCGACCGCAGATCAGCGATCCGTGAGGCGAAGCAGCCGTGGAAGACCACCGCCACGACGTCCGCGTTGTCCCACAGGTAGAGGAGTTCGCCCTCCACGTAACGGTAGTTCGTGTTCACCGGCACCAGGGACGCCTTGAAGCAGGCGAGCACGGACTCCAGGTACTCCGGCACGTTGTAGAGGTACTGCGCCACCTTGTCCTGGCGCTTCGCTCCGCGCGCGATCAGCGTGGCCGCGACGCCGTTCGCGCGGCGATGCATTTCGGCCTGCGCGTAGCGGCGCGCCGGTTCGCCGCCCAGGGGATCCACGAAGGCCTGCGCCGGCGCCTCCGGCTGGTGCTGGGCGATCGCTTCGAGAATGTCCGCGTGATGCCAGTCGCTCATGGCCGCGCAATCTAGCAGTCGCTATCCTCCGGAAGAAACAGGTACAGATTCACGCAGCGGCCCGGTACCCACGAGAGCCTCGTGGTGGAAAGCGGGCCATGGAGACAGGAGGCCAAACATGCCGAGTTCCTTCCTATCGATGCGACGCAGCCACGGCATCCCCACGGCGTCCTGGTGCGCTCGCTGGACGGTTGCCTTCCTGCTGGGCGCGGCGCTGCCCGCCTCCGCGCAGAAGAACAACGTCATCCTGTTCGTCGGCGACGGCATGGGGGTGTCGACCGTCACGTCCACCCGCATTGCGACGGTCGGCGTCGACGGGCAACTGGCAATGGACCGCATGCCCTACACGGCCATCTCCCGCACGGCGTCGGCCGACTACATCACCCCCGACAGCGCGGCCACGATGTCGGCGATGATGACCGGCGTCAACACGAACACGGGCGTGATCGGCTTCGGCCCGACGACCGAGTACGCGGACTTCAACGGCAACGGCGACGGCCAGCGGTTGACCAACATCGGCGAACTGGCCATCTCGATGGGCTACGCGGTCGGCATCGTGACGACGACGCGGGTCACTCACGCGACTCCTGCGGCCGTCTTCGCCCATGTCAACAACCGGAACCAGGAGAACGAGATCGCCGCCCAGATGACACCCGGCGGAGGGGGTTTCAACACGCGGCTCGGGGAGGGGCTCCACGTCATCTTCGGCGGCGGCAGGCGCCACTTTCTTCCCACTTCGGCATCGGACGACGACGGCGTTCCGGGCCGGCGGTCGGACGGCCGCGACCTGCTAGCCGAGCTGAGGCAGCGGGGCTATCGCTATGTCTCGAACCGGCAGGGGCTGAACTCGCTGGGCGGTTCCGGCCGCGCGATCGGGCTGTTCGCGTCGAGTCACCTGGAGTACGAAGCGGACCGGGACACCGGCCAGCCGAGCCTGGAGGAGATGACGAGGAAGGCGATCCAGATCCTCGGCGCCACCGGAAAGCCGTACTTTCTGATGGTCGAAGGGGGCCGCATCGACCACGCGCACCACGAAGGGAACGCCTATCGCGCGTTCACCGACACCCGGATGTTCGATCGCGCGATCAACGCCGCACAGCGCAGCGTGAATCTCAACAAGACCCTGATCCTCGCGACTGCGGACCACAGCCACGTCTTCACCATCGCCGGTTACCCGATGCGGCCGCTGTCCGATCTGCGCTACACACCACGCTCGGTGCCCGCGTCGTTCCGCAACCAGCCGCACCACGGCATCCTGGGGACGGTGCACGGCATAAACACCGGGGGCACGATCTCTGAGAGCGGAGACTCGGGTGGTGTTCCGTACACCATCCTGGGCTACGCCAACGGACCGGGGCATCGGAGCGGTTCGCGCGTCAATCCGAACAGCGACAGGACGGTCGGCTTTGGCGGCGCCACTCCCACGAGCACGAGCCACACGGCGTACCGGCAGGAGGCAACGGTCCCGCTGGCGATAGAAACGCACGCCGGCGAAGACGTGATGATCTACGCGGTCGGCCGCACGGCGGAGAACGTGCGCGGCACCGTACCCAACACGAAGGTCTTCGACTGGATCAAGGACGGTTTCGCCGGCAGAGGCGGCGCGCCGCGACCCGGGCCCAGCCCCGACCCGCCTCCGGATCCAAATCCCGGACCGGCCCCGGACCCGGTCGGGACCTGCACCCCCACCACCGTGGTTCTTCAATTCGACGGCGGCTACGAGGTCAGCATGTGCTATGTCACGCAGGACGGCGAGTCAGGCCCGGTCAAGGCCGAAGCCTGGTCCAGCGAGGCAGGCATTCTGTGGTTCTTCGGCCGCAACAACCCGGAAGTCCTCGTCAAGGTGCTCGACGGTTGTGGAGTCAACGGCCACCGCTGGGCGTTCGTGGCGCCGGTGACCACGCTGGACTTCAACCTGTGGATCACGGGACCCGACGGCAGCCGCTGGACGCACGGCAACCCGCAGGGCGCGACCGCCAGCACGAAGTCGGACATCACAGCGTTTCCGTGCCAGTAGCCCAGGCCACGACGCTGGCGGCCCACTCGGCGCCGGGGAAGCCCCGCGTCTCAGAAGAGAAACGGTGACGATCGCCGATAGACAGCCCTTCCCCACGCGCGCATTCCCCTGGTTACTGCGGCAGAAAGTCGTAGTCCCGGACCCGGTCGCGGGTCTCCTCCGAAGGCCCGAACTCGAGGAACGGGCCCTGCCCAGGCGCCGCAAGCTCACGGTGCTGAGAGCATCTGGCGGCTTCGGCAAGACCACCCTAATGGCGGAGTGCTGCCGCCGGCTGCGCCGGGACGGTGTCGCCACGGCCTGGATTTCGGTGGACGAGAACGACGAACCCGGGGTGCTGGACGTTTACATCGCCGTCGCCTGCGCTGAAGCCGGCCTGAATCTGCTCGACGTGTCGCCTGCGTGCGAAACCGCCGGTGAACCGGCGGGCCGCATCGGCACGGTTCTGCGCGCAATCGAATTGCTCGAAAGGCCGTTCGTCATGGCCTTCGACGAGCTGGAGCGGCTGGATTCCGCCTCCGTTCCGCTCCTGGCGTTGCTCCTCCAACGCGGCCCTGCCAACCTGCATCTGATGTTCGCGTGCCGCGAGGTCCCGGACGGCATCGATGTGGCCAGTCCCCTGCTGGCGGGCCACGCGGAAGCGATGGAAACCGAAGACTTGAGGTTCTCCCGAGCGGAAGTGGCCAGGTTCTTCGGTCTCCGCCTCTCGCGTCGCGCCCTGGCGCAGGAAATCGACCGTTCGGCTGGATGGCCGGTCGCATTGCGCATTGCCCGAAACAGCATGGCACACGAAGCGGGCGAGCACCGCCACACCGCACATCGCTTCGTCGGAAACTGGATCGAGTCCCGCCTGTTCGCAGCTCTTGGGCGAGGCGACCGGGACTTCGTTCTGGACATGGCGCTGCTCGACTGGATCGACGCGGAGCTGTTGGACGAAGTGCTGCAGCGGAGGGACTCGATGCGCCACTTCGGGTCGATGACGGCGCTGACGGGGCTGCTCGAGCCGCTGAGTGACGGAGAAGCGGATCGCTGGCGACTGCATCCGTTGGTGCGGGAGCATTGCAGGGACAGGCGCCTTCACGAAGACCCGCGGCGCTTTGCCGCCGTCCATCAGCGAATCGCCAAGGCCCTGGCAAAACGCCGCGTGACGACAGCGGCCATGCGCCACGCGATCGAGGGGAGCGATCCGTTCCTCGCTGGCCGAATAGTCGAGCAGGCGGGCGGCGTACGCCTCTGGATCCGCAACGGTGTCCCGGCGTTGCAGCAAGCGAATCGCCTGTTGACCGAGGAGGTCGTTGCCGAATCGCCGCGCCTGAAGCTCCTTAGATGCATGGCGCTGGCCCTTGCAGGACACGGCGACGAGGCGAGGGCGCTCTACAGCACGTGTCCCCGCTCCATCCCCCCCAGCGACGACAACGACGACTTCCGCTACCCCCTGGAGGATCTCACCGTTCGTACGGGCCTGGCGCTGTACGGCGTGTCTCCAGTCGGGTCGAACTGGTCGGAGACCCTGTTTCGCGACGCCGCCCGGCTGACGGCAGCCGCGGACCTGGGTCCGGCCAAGCGCGGTGGAATCGAGTACGGTCTATCCATCCTCCACTTCCTGAAAGGGGAGTTCGACGTCGCCCTCGAAAGGCTCTCCGAGGCACTCGAGTCCACCGGCACCGACTACATCGTGTTGTACGGAGGAATCCTGCACGGCCAGATCGACTTCGTGACAGGCCGGCTGGAGGGCGCGCGGGCACACTTCCGCAGAGCACGCCGGATTGCCAGGAAGGGCTTCTTGCTCGATCCTACGGCGCTGACGAGTTGCGATGTCGTTACGAGCGAAATCGCCCTGGAGTGCAACCCCGCTTCAGCCACCGCGGATCCGCCGGGCGTGCTGAGCGTGCTGACGAGCCACGGCGCGCCCTTCTCGTACTTCGCAACGGCCAGCAACGTCCTGATCGGTACCAGGTTGCGGTCCGGACGGGCCGACAAGGCCCTCGCCCTGGCGGACAGGTTGGTGCTTCGTTCGCGCACGGCCGGCTTGACCGCCTTCCTGAGATTGATCGTGGCGCTCCGGGTATCCGTGCTGGTGATCGCCGGCCGCGTGGCGGAGGCCGAACGCGCCTGGCGGCGGGAGGCGTTACCAGAGAACCCCGCGGACTGCGTCGACCTTACGGCTCAGAGTTGGAGGGAAATGGAGGCCGTTTCAGAAGCGCGCGCTCGTCTGTTGATCGCCGGCCGACAGTGGGACGAAGGGCGGTCGTTGTTGCGCCGGTTGCACGCAGTCTCGGCCGACGTGGGCCTCCGTACAGTCGAGATGCGCGCACTGGCGTTGTCCATCGCGCTGGAACAACAAGCTGGCGACAGCCAAGCGGCACTGCGCCACTTGAGGGAGTACCTGAGGTTGTTCGCCGAATCCCCCTACGCCTGGCCATTGGTGCGGGATCGCGCAACTTGCGACAACGTGCTGAGGACGTACGTCGGCCCGGGCACCGCCGCTCCCCACAAGCAGGCGGCGCGTTCACTCCTCGCGATGTGCGGTACCGACGATGTTGATCCCCCGTCATTCAGCGAGCGCGAACTCGATGTGCTGAAGCGGTTGGACGGCCGCCAGGACAAGGAGATTGCGGTCGAGTTGGGCTTGTCCGCGCACGGCGTGAGGTATCACCTGCGAAGCGTCTTCGCCAAGCTCGGCGCTCGCAATCGAGCTGAAGCCGTCCGGCGGGCATGGGACATGGGTCTGATCCCGGACGACTCCTGACAGGCCACCGCTCCCAGTAGCCACCTACACGTTTTCTCCCGGCACTACAAGCCTGGTTTCGCTCTACGCTTCCTTGGCGTAACTGCGAAGCCTCGCAGGCGCTTTCGACTCGTCAGGGAGACACGACCATGACCACCATGAGAACCTCCGGAAGCCAGGACACCGGCGGAACGAGTTCAATCAGACGCAGTTGCCTTGCGCGACCAGCCGTCGTGCTGACCCTGATGGTGCCGGCCATAGTCGTATCGACGTCACTGGCCGCTCAACAGGGGCGAGATCTTCTTTCCTGGCAAGAGCCGATCCAGGACCACGTCTTCGCCAAGGAGGCGGTCCGCGACGTGGTCGTCCACGATGCGAGCGATCTCTTGCAGGTCGAGGCGGCGGTTTCCGACCCCGCCGGAGTCGCCTCCGCAGCCACAACCGCGTACAAGTACGACGACGGCACCCCTGAAGAGTTCACTCGCATCACCAACGCGTATGACCAGGAGTATGCGCAGCGGTTCCGGCTGCCCCAGGCCGGTACGGTCACCTCTGCGACGGCCTGTTTCGGGCGGGAGCAGACCGACAACAATGCGAGCGTCTCGTTCGTCCTGACCTTCTACCGCGATTCCGGTGGGCGGCCGGGAAGCCGGTTGGCCTCGTACTCGGCGACGGCCTCCAGCTTGGCCAGGGGCCGGGGAACCTGCGTCAATGTCAACCGAGGTGACATCACGCGCCAGCGATTGGGGAGCGGCAACACCTGGCTAAGCGTCCGGTGGCAGAATTCGAGTGACAAGTTCTTCGCCGAAGATCGCAACGGACCCGGAGGCACGAGGAACTTCTGGCGGTCGCGATCCTCGTCGGGAGCCAGTTGGAGCTCCTGGAATGCCGAGACGGTGGCCACGGCGTACTTCATTCGCCTGAGCGTCGACCACGGCGGGGGTACACCCCCAACACCCGACCCGGAGCCACCGCCTCCGGCCACCGGTTGCACGCCGACGACAACGGCACTCCGTTTCGACGGCGGCTACGACGTCAGCATGTGCTACCGCACGCCCCAAGGGGAGGAAGGTCAGGCGAGGTCCGGTGTCTGGGCCTCGGGTCAGGCCGGCATCCTCTGGTTCTTCGACCGCGGAAACGCGGAGGTACTAGTCAAGGTGCTGGACGGCTGCGCCCACAACGGTCATCGCTGGGTGTTCGTGGCGCCTGTGACCGACCTTGAATTCAACCTCTGGGTTACGGGACCGAACGGCAAGCGCTGGACGCACAGCAATCGGCAAGGAAGCACGGCCTCCACGAAGAGCGATACGAGGGCGTTCAGGTGTGCGGACGAAGAGAGCGGCGGCGACGACAACGACGGTGATGACGGCGACGGCGACGGCGACGATGACGACAACAACAACACTGGTTCAGGAACGCGCTACAACGTAGGCGATGTGATCACGACCCTACCGTCCGATTCATGGTCCCTCAACGGTGCGTTGAGCGGCTGCTCGCTTACTACAAGCGGCGGCGTGACCAACGTCCGATGTTCGAGAAACGGCTACGTCGAAAGGCGGCCTTACCGTTACACGTGTGACGCAAGCACTTGCCGGATCGAGGGCCGAATAGTGACCGCCGGCAGTTGGCTGGAGACTCGCTGATGAGATTCCCGGGCGCGCACCTGGGCTTGTTGGCGGTTGCCCTGGCCGCTTCATCACGGCATCCACGAAGAGCGACACGTCCGCCTTCCGGTGCTCGTAGCTTCTCCTGACGGATCAGACCGACCCTGCCGACGAACACCGGCCAATGAAGCGATTGTCGACTCTGGGGCCAGTAGCACTTGCCCTCTTTGCGTCGGCCGGCGCCGTCCAGGGCCAGACCAGGACGTGGCACGACGACTCCTTCACCGCTTCCGACGGGCGGACGCTCCTGTACCGCTACTGGGTAATGAGCGACTGGGACCTGACGACTCCGCGCGGAGCAGTCGTTTACTTCCACGGCAACAACGACGGCACGGCCGAGCAGCTCCGACAGACCAACCTGACCATTGTCGACCCGGCTCTGGAACTTGGGCTGGCGTTCGTCGTGCTGGCGTCGCCCTGGTCGACTCCGGCGGAACTCTCCTTCGGCGAACGCACGTTGCTCCCGGAAACGGTCGGCGCCGGAGGAACCCGGTTCTGGGCTTCCGAGGACGCCCGCCTCGTCCACGAGCTACTCCAGAGCAGCCTGAAGTCCAAGCTAGCGCTCGACCACGACGGAATCGTGTTCGCGGGCGGCTCTCAGGGCACCTGCTTCCTAGCCCACTTCATCGAACTCTATGGCGGCAGCTACGGCGGCGGCTTCCACGCGTTCTGCGGTTGCTTCTGGCTTGACTTCGACGGAGACAGTTCGCACGATACCTACGCCATCCAGCCACCGTTCCACCGCGCCCCGTGGCGGCCCTCGTTCCAATGGACGCCCGCTGCCACCACGGCTGTGCGCGACCGGTTCAAGGTGTTCGTAGAGGCGACGACGGAGGACTTTCTGCATCCCGCCGCGGTCTCCATGTCCCGCTACTACTCGGAGTGGCTGGGCCTGGACGTCCGCACGGACCTGGACTCCCCCGGCGGGCACTGTCGCCACAGCGGGACACCGCGAAGAGAGATCTACGACTGGCTGTCTTCCGGCTCGCAGCCGCCACGGCCCGGAAGCGGCAACGACACGGACGGCGACGGCACGCCGAATGAGAGCGACCTCGACGACGACGGCGACGGAGCACCGGACTTCATCGACGACCTGCCTCGGGACCGCCGGGACTGGCGCGATTCGGACCGCGACGGCATAGCCGACGCTTTGGACCCGGATGCCGACGGCGATGGCGTGAATAACGACGTGGACGCCTTCCCCCTGGACCCGCGGGAGCGGCGCGACACGGACGGCGACGGCATCGGGGACGGGCTGGACGATGACGACGGCGGCCCTGGTCTCGCCTTCGTCAGCCGGAACGCCCCGCTGAGCGGCTACACCGGGACGTTCCTGCAGGCGCGAGCGAAAGTGCACTCCCGCCCTCCGTCCGGCGTGGTCTATCCAGCAGTTCGTGGAGACTCGGCCTCGTACCAGTTTCTGGAACTCGGAGACGCCGGCGCGCGGTTCGAGATCCTGGTCGACAGCTTCACGAGGCCGGAGTCCTGCCCGTCGGTGCTCCTGCCGCAGCTCTGCGATGTCGAACCGTTTGCGGCGTCCCGCTACTACTCGTCGTACTTTCAGGACCGGTTCATCCGCATCTGGATCGACCGAAATCGGAACCGGGATCTAACCGACGATGGGCGACCCCTGCTCACAGCGTGGAACACGGAGCGCCCGTGGGCAGTGACGACAACCGAAGCGGTTCTGGAAGTGCTCTATGCGTCGGGCCGCGTCCTGCCTTACGCCATCACGATGTCTGCACGCCGCGGCGACCTGTCAAACGGCCTCAGCTACAGCCCGTCCAGTGTGTGGAGGGGCAAAGTCGAAATGCCGTCGGGCGGGCGTCTCCTGGCGCTGGCCGTCGATGGCAACGCCGACGGACGTTTCGACTCCCCATCTGACGTGCTGCAGGACCAGGACAAGGACTTCGTCTGCCTCGACCTCGACCGGGACGGCTGGCTGAACGAGTGCGACTTCTCCGAGGACGCGAGAGGGAACCGGACGAGGCCGGGGGCGCTCCTTCCGGACAAGCCGTTCATCTGGCGGGGCAACCGCTACGAACTGGCGATAGCGCCGTCAGGCCGCGACATCCAGGTGGTTCGAGAGGGTGACCGACCTGATCCGTCGCCGGAGCCGGATCCGCCGACCACGGGCTGCACGCCCACGGCGACGGTACTCAGCTTCGACGGCGGCTACGACGTGAGCATGTGCTATCGGACGCCGCAAGGGGAAGAAGGCCAGGCCAAGTCCGGCATCTGGGCTTCCGGCCAGGCGGGCCTGCTGTGGTTCTTCGACCGCGGCAACGCCGAGGTCCTGGTCAAGGTGCTCGACGGCTGCGTCCACAACGGCCACCGATGGGTGTTCGTCGCGCCCGTGACCGATCTCGAGTTCACGCTCTGGGTGACAGGACCGAACGGCAAGCGCTGGACGCACAGCAACACCCAGGGAAGGACGGCCGCGACCAGGAGCGACACGTCGGCGTTCAGATGCGCTGACGAGGATGCCGGAGGGTGACGACGATGCCGGCGGTCGCGGGCGCCGACGCCTCTACATGCTCCGCCGGTACTCGCCGCCGACGCGGTAGAGCGCGTCCGAGATCTGGCCGAGCGAGCAGTGCTTGACCGTCTCCATCAGTTCCTCGAACACGTTTCCGCGGCGTCGCGCCACGTCCTGGAGCCGATCGAGGCACGCCCCTGAGTGGTCGGCGTGTCGGCGGTGGAAGGAGGCCAGGCTCTCGATCTGCTGCCGCTTCTCGTCGTCGGTCGAGCGGATGAGCTCCGCCTCGACCGTCTCGGCGAAGTCCTGGCCCTCGGCGAGGAAGGTGTTCACGCCGACGACCGGCAGGCTGCCGTCGTGCTTCTTCGCCTCGTACTCCATGCTCTCGTCCTGGATCTTCGAGCGCTGGTACATCGTGTCCATCGCCGCCAGCACGCCGCCCCGCTCGGCGAGGCGCTCGAACTCCAGGTAGACCGCCTCCTCCACCGCGTCGGTGAGCTGATCGAGGGCAAAGGAGCCCTGCCAGGGATTCTCGCTCCGGTTGAGCCCGAACTCCCGGTTGATGATCAACTGGATCGCCAGGGCGCGCCGTACCGACTGCTCGGTCGGCGTCGTGATCGCCTCGTCGAAGGCGTTCGTGTGCAGGGAGTTGCAGCGGTCGAGGATGCCGTACAGCGCCTGCAGCGTGGTCCGGATGTCGTTGAACTGGATCTCCTGGGCGTGCAGCGAACGACCGGAGGTCTGGATGTGGTACTTCAGCATCTGGCTGCGGGCGGAGGCGCCGTAGCGCTCGCGCATCGCTCGTGCCCAGATGCGTCGGGCCACCCGGCCGATCACGGCGTACTCCGGGTCCATCCCGTTCGAGAAGAAAAAGGACAGGTTGGGAGCGAAGTCGTCGATCGCCATCCCACGCGCCAGGTAGTACTCGACGATCGTGAAGCCGTTGGCGAGCGTGAACGCCAACTGCGTGATCGGGTTCGCTCCGGCCTCGGCGATGTGGTAGCCGCTGACCGAGGCGCTGTAGTAGTTGCGGACGTCGTGGTCGATGAAGAACTGCTGGACGTCGCCCATCATCCGTAGCGAGAACTCGGTCGAGAAGATGCAGGTGTTCTGGGCCTGGTCCTCCTTCAGGATGTCCGCCTGGACGGTGCCCCGCACCCGGCTCAGGGCGTCGGCGCGGATGCGCTCGTAGACGTCGCGTTCGACGACCTGGTCGCCGGAGATGCCGAGCAGCGCCAGCCCCAGGCCGTCGTTCTCCTCTGGCAGCTCGCCGCGGTAGACCGGCACGTCGCCACGGTGCCGCCGGTCGATCTCGGCGCGCGCCCGCTCCAGGCCGCCCGTCTCGCGCAGATGGCGCTCGACCTGCTGGTCGACCGCGGCGTTCATGAAGAAGGCGAGGATGGTCGGCGCCGGGCCGTTGATCGTCATCGACACGGAGGTCGCCGGGTCGCACAGGTCGAACCCCGAGTAGAGCCGCTTCATGTCGTCGACGGTGGCGATCGACACCCCCGAGTTGCCCACCTTGCCCCAGATGTCGGGCCGGAGCCCCGGGTCCGAGCCATAGAGCGTCACCGAGTCGAACGCTGTCGACAGACGGTTCGCCGGCTGCCCGCGCGAGACGAAGTGAAATCGCCGGTTCGTGCGCTCCGCGATCCCCTCGCCCGCGAACATTCGGGTCGGTTCCTCGCCCCGCCGCCGGTAGGGGTAGACGCCGGCCGTGTACGGGTAGGCGCCGGGCAGGTTGTGCTTCATCAGGAAACGCAGCAGGTCGCCCCAGTCCGAGTACTCGGGCAGCGCCAGCTTCGGCATGCGCAGGTGGCTCAGGGTGGTCACGTAGTTCTCGCCCGTGACCTCGCGGCCGCGGACGGGGTAGCTGTACTCGTCCGCGCGCGCGGCGTCCACGCGCTCGGGCCACTTCTTCAGGAGTTCGGCCGCTTCGGCGCCGACTTCGGCCAGCGCCTCCTGGTAGCTCCGGCGCAGCCGCGCCAGGCTCTCGTCGGACGCCGCGTCGAGCGCCGCCGGCGCGTACCCGGCAAGCGGCTCCGGAAGGTCCGGATCGTCCAGCTCGGCCAGAGCCCGGTAGCAGCCGTGCGCTTTCGAGGCGGCCGCCGCGCGGCGCTCGGCGTCCGCCTCAGCGGCGCGACCCGCCTCGGCGATCTCGGCGAGGTAGCGGTTGCGGTTGTCCGGGATCAGCACCGCCGCCTTCGGCTCGCGCTCGTCCAGGTCGACCTCGGGGGTCCAGGCGGTCTCGTCCAGGTCGAGGCGCTCCCGGAGCAGCCGGCACACGTTCCAGAACATCCAGTTGACGCCCGGGTCCTGGAACTGGCTGGCGATCGTCGGGTAGACCGGCACGTCCTCGTCGGCGACCTCGAAGGCGAGCCGGTTGCGCCGCCACTGTTTGCGGACGTCGCGCAGCGCGTCCTGGCCGCCGCGCCGATCGAACTTGTTCAGCACGATGACGTCGGCGAAGTCGAGCATGTCGATCTTCTCGAGCTGGCTCGCCGCGCCGTAGTCCGAGGTCATCACGTAGACCGAGAGATCGACCAGGTCGACGATCTCGCTGTCGCTCTGGCCGATGCCGGCGGTCTCCACGAGGACCATCGAGAACCCCGACGCCTTGAGCAGCGCGATCGCGTCGCCGAGCACTTCGCTGGTCGCCAGGTGCTGGCGCCGCGTGGCCATGGAGCGCATGAAGGCGCGCTCGCTGCGCAGGCTGTTCATCCGGATCCGGTCGCCGAGCAGGGCGCCGCCGGTCCGCCGGCGGGTCGGGTCGACCGCCAGGAGGGCGATCCGCATCCCATCTCCCCGGGGCATGCACTCGAGGAAGCGGTTCAGCAGTTCGTCGGCGACGCTGCTCTTGCCCGCGCCGCCGGTCCCCGTGAGCCCCACGACGGGCACGCCCGCGCCGGCGAGCTTCCACTCCTTGCGCAGCCGCCGCAACTCCAACTCGTCCACCGCGCCCCGCTCGATCGCGGAGAGCAGGCGCGACAGCTCGATGTCGCCATCCGGGCCCGAGGCCACGCGCACCCGGAACCGGGGTTCCGGCGCCGGCCGGCGCTTCGCATGCGCGCGCTCGACGACGTCGTCGATCATCGCCGGCAGGCCCATCTTCAGACCGTCGTCGGGGTGGTAGATCCGCTCGACTCCGTAGGCCTCGAGTTCCGCGATCTCCTCCGGCGTGATCGTGCCGCCACCGCCGCCGAACACGAGGACGTCTTCCCTGCCCTCCTCAGCCAGCCGGTCGATCATGTAGCGGAAGAACTCGATGTGGCCGCCCTGGTAGGAGCTGATCGCGATCGCGTCGGCATCCTCCTGCACCGCGGCGCGGACGATCTCGTCGACGCCGCGGTTGTGGCCCAGGTGGATCACCTCGGCCCCTCGGTCCTGGATCATCCGCCGCATGATGTGGATCGCCGCGTCGTGACCGTCGAACAGGGACGCCGCGGTCACGAAGCGAAGCGGGCTGGCGTCCTGCGCGGGCTTCGCGCTGCGCCTTGGTTCCGGGGTGCTCATGCTACGGTGCGCTCGCGGCCAAGCGCCCGCCGGGAGTCTAACGCCACCCTTCCACCGGAGAACCGACATTGAACGCCTCGCAGTCCCTTGCTGCCGCGTCCCTCCTGGCCGCCCTGGTCCTGACGGCGGCCCCGATCGCCGCCCAGGAGCCGGCGGGCTCGGACCGACCCGACTCCGCTCCGGCGGCCGCCCAGACGGCGGACGGTGACGCCGAGGCAAGGGCCGCGGCCCGGCGGGAGCGGTTCCGCCGCCTGCGCTACGGCAACCTGGCCGAGATCGAACTGGCCGGCAAGCAACTCCGGATCTCCTATCCGGACCTGTTGACCGACAGCGACGACTACCGGGCGTTCGAGAGCCTCGGGGCCGGCGACGTCTCCGCCTGGAAGAGCGGCCGGGCGGTCAAACTGCTCACCCACGCCTCGCTTTCCTTCGACGGCATCGTCGTCCCGTACGGCAACGCCTCCTCCGACTATCCCGGCGTCTACAGCCTGTGGCCGAGGCGCACCGCAGACGGCTGGAGCCTCGTGTTCAACGGCGAAGCCGACATCTGGGGCAGCCAGCGCGACGCGACGGCCGACGCGGTCGAGGTGCCACTGGAGCACTCCACGGCCGACGAGCCGACCGAGAAGCTGACGATCGAGTTCCTGGAAGTCGAACCGGGCGCGGTGCTGCGGATCGCCTGGGGCGATCACCAGTTCCTGGCCGCCTTCGAAGCGGCGCCGTAGCTACGCCTTCGTCACCCCCGGCACCGCGACCGCGTACCGGCCCTTCTCGTCCGGCACCGTCGGCGGGTCGGCGTCCCAGGCGTAGGTCGCAGGTTCGAGCGACGCGTCCGACTTGAGTGCTTCCTTCCAGGTGATCTTCTTGCCGGAGTAGGTCGCCATCCGGCCCATCACCGCCGTCATCGTGGCGATCGCGCCGTTCTTCGCCTCGTTGAAGGGCTTGTCCTCGCGGATCGCCTCGAACAGGCGGTCGTGCTCGACCTGGTACGGGCTCTTCTCGTCCTCCGGCTCACGGTGGGTCCAGCCGCCCGGCGCTTCGATCAGGCCGGAGGCGAGGCTCGCCCGGCCCTTGCTGCCGTGCGCGAACTCGGCCACCTGGTCCCAGCAGTTCTGGATGTGCCGGCACTGGCTCAGCATGACCGCGCCGTCGTCGTAGGTGTACTCGACGAAGTGGTGGTCGAAGATCTCGCCATGGTCGGGGCCGTTCCGCCACTGGCGGCCACCCTGGCCCTGGGCTTCGACGGGATGCCCGCCCTTGACCCAGTTGCCGACGTCGATGTTGTGGATGTGCTGCTCGACGATGTGGTCGCCGCAGAGCCAGTTGAAGTAGTACCAGTTGCGCATCTGGTACTCCATCTCGGTTTGCCCGGGCTTGCGCGCCCGCACCCAGACGCCGGAGCCGTTCCAGTAGACGCGGAGGGCGACGACATCGCCGATCGCGCCGTCGTGGATGCGGTCGATCGTCTCGTTGTACATCGCGCTGTGGTGGCGCTGCAGGCCGACGCCGACCTTGAGGCCCTTCTCCTTCGCCGCCTTGGCCGCCTCGAGCACCCGCCGCACGCCCGGCGCGTCGACGGCGACCGGCTTCTCCATGAACACGTGCTTGCCCTGCGCGACCGCGTACTCGAAGTGTTCCGGCCGGAATCCCGGTGGCGTCGCGTGGACGACCACGTCGACGCCGGAGTCGATCACCTTGCGGTAGGCGTCGAAACCGACGTACCGGTTCTCCGCCGGCACCTGCAGCCGCTTGCCGCTCTCGAACGACCCGTTCTCGCCCAGCTCGGCGAGATGCGCGTAGCAGTTCTCCAGCCGGTCTTCGAACGCGTCGGCCATCGCCACGAGTTCGACCGGCCCCGAAGTGGAGAGTGCCTGCGCCGCGGCGCCCGTCCCGCGCCCGCCGCAGCCGATCAGGCCGATCCGCAGCGTCGCGTCGCCGCGGGCGCGGCCTACGTCCGATGTCGTGTTGACGGCCGCGGCCGGTCCGCCGCCGACTCCGCCCGCGAGCAGGGCCGCCGAAGCCCCGGTGATGAAACTACGCCTGGAGGTTCCGTCCATGGTGTCTCCCCGCACCCGCAAGGTGCTGTCTTCGTCGATCCGAATCGGTCGAGCCTTGTTCCGTGGTCGCCATACTCTAGCGTTGCCACCCGCCTTCGCTACCATCCGCCGCCATGAACGATCTCGAGACCCTCCATTTCGAACTGGCCGACAACGTCGCCCGGATCACGCTGAACCGGCCCGACGCGGCGAACGCGATGAACCTGCGGATGACGAAGGACCTGCTCGAGGTCGGCATCGAATGCGACGAGAATCCGGACGTGCGAGCCGTCCTGCTGCGGAGCGAGGGCCGGATGTTCTGCGCCGGCGGCGATCTGGCCTCGTTCGCCAGGGCGGGTGACGCTCTGCCTCGCGGCCTCAAGGAGATGACGGTCTACCTCCATGCCGCGATCTCGCGCCTGGCGCGCGGCAGTGCGCCAGTCGTCGCGGCGGTCCAGGGGCCGGCCGCCGGGGCCGGGTTCTCCGTCGCCTGCGCGGCCGATCTGGTCGTCGCCTCCGAGGAGGCCGTGTTCACGATGGCCTACACGCGCGCCGGCCTTACGCCGGACGGCAGTTCGACCTACTTTCTGCCACGGCTGCTCGGACGCCACCGCGCGCTGGAACTGATCCTCACGAACCGCACGCTGTCGGCCACCGAAGCCCGGGAATGGGGAATCGTCAACGAAGTCGTCCCGGCCGACGAACTGGAGGCCCGCGCCGGCAGGCTCGCCATGCAACTGGCCGCCGGACCGACCCGGGCCTTCGGGGCGGCCAAGGAGCTCGTCATGCGCTCCTTCTCCGAGGACCTGGAGTCGCAGATGGAGTTCGAGTCGCAGGCGATCGCAAACGCGGCCCGCACGGAGGACGCGGCCGAGGGCATCGCCGCTTTCTTCGAGAAGCGCCGGGCGAACTTCCGCGGCCACTGAGGTCGCTCCCGTGATCAAGGGGCTCCCGATCCTGTTCACGTTGCTCGTCGCAGCGGTCCAGGAGCCGGGCGGCGGGCGGTACCCGGACATGCCGCCGGGCCGGCCGCCAGCCGCCGACGTTCCGGCCGCGATCGCCGCCGACGAATCCGACATGCGGCCCTACCGGGAACGGGTCGTCCGCGTCAGCGCCGAAGGCGGCGAACTGCACCTCGACATGGCGCCGGTTCCGGGAGGCGAGTTCCTGATGGGCAGCCCGGAAAGCGAACCCGGGCGGAGCGAGCTGGAGTCTCCCCGGCGTCGAGTCCGCGTAGGCCCGCTCTGGATGGCGACCCACGAGACGACCTGGGATCTGTACCGCGTGTTCATGTTCGATACGGACCGCGGCGGCGAAGAGCCCGCCGCCCCCTGGGCCGACGCGGTCAGCCGGCCCACGCCGCCCTACCGGCCGATGGACTTCGGCATGGGAGTCGACGGCTTCCCGGCGATCTCGATGACCCAGTTCGCGGCGCGGCACTTCACGAAGTGGCTGTCGATGAAGACCGGCCGCTTCTACCGCCTGCCGACCGAGGCCGAGTGGGAGTACGCCTGTCGGGGCGGCACCGGGACCGCCTGGTCGTTCGGCGACGACGCGGCCGCGATCGACCGCTTCGCCTGGCATGCCGGTAACAGCGGCCGCCGCTACCACGAGGTCGCCCGACTCGAAGCGAACGCCTGGGGCCTCTTCGACATGCACGGAAACGTGGCCGAATGGACCCTCGACGCCTACGCCGGCTACGCGGAGTTCGGCGGCGATGATCCCCTCGCCGACCCGATCGTCTGGCCGGACAAGGAGTATCCGCGCAGCGTCCGCGGCGGCTCCTGGCAGGACGAACCGCCCGCCCTTCGTTGCGCCGCCCGCCGTGGCTCCGAGCTCTCCTGGAAGCGGATGGACCCCCAGATTCCGCAGAGCGTCTGGTACCACACGAACGCGCGGTTCCTGGGCTTCCGCGTCGTCCGACCGCTGGTCGAGCCGCCGATCGAGAAACAGGAACGGTACTGGGCGGCCGACGTGGATTCAGTGCGCCGGATCGTCGAACGGCAGCGGCGCGGCGAACGGGATTGAGGACGCCGGCCGGAAGCCGGCGACGAACTCTAGGCCGCCTGCGGCGGCAGCGGGTCAGAAGACCCGCGCACCCAGCCTTGCTACTGCGGCGGCACCTGGACGGCGAACCGCAGCGTCGGGTGTGTCTCCGGCGCCGTGATCGCGTTCAGGACCTCGAAGGCCATCTCGAAGCTCGTGCGCGATTCGCCGCTGATCGCCAGGTCCAGGTCACTGTGCGGCTCGACCCGCATGGTCGACGGGGGGCCGTTGAACCGGTGGCCACTGGTGACCCGCAGGTCGAAGGCGGCGTCCGACATGTTGGAGAGCCGGATGTCGATCAGCTCGTCTCCCTGGCTGCGTTCGACCTTCGTCAGCCGGAGCGAGGCCTCGAGCAACGGCATCAGAGCATCCTCGCGACCGATCAGCCAGTTGCCCAGCCAGGCAACGGTGCGGTTCGCGTGCAACGCCTCCTTGATCGATTCCGCGCTCCGCTCTTCCGCGAACACCAGGGTCACCGTGCGGTGGCCGCCGTCGTCGGGGCGGTAGTCCCAGTCGATCAGGTAGTGGACGTCGGAGACGCCCAGGATCGCCAGGTCGTTGTCGAGCGCTATCTGGAGCGACTCCGCCGAGTAGAAGTCGCCGTTCGCGACTTCGATGCCATGAAGCAGCCCGTCGGCGATCAGCCGCCGATGCATGTCGGTCAGCTTCGCCACGCCGTCCGGGCGCTGCCGCGGCCAGTTCGGGTGGTTCCAGAAGACGAAGCCGTTCTGCCGGTTCGCCTCCTCGATCGCCTGCTGCGCCTCCCGCTCGCTCACCGCCTGCTCCTCGGCGGTGGACGGAAGAAGTCGGCTCCTGGCGTCCCCGTCGCCGAACCTCACCAGCAACGGATTCGCGTCCGCGATGAACACCGCGTTCACGTGGCCCGGCGGCATGCCACGCGTGATCTCGGCGCCGTTGACCACGATCACGTCGGATCCGGACTCCGCTGCGTACTCACTGGCGACGATGTAGGAGCGGTTCCGGTCGGGGTGCGGGATGTCCTCCCGGCGCGGCTGGTACTCCAGGTGCTCGGTGACCGCCATCAGCGTGAGGCCGTCCCGCTCCGACTCCTGCATGCGGATGATCGGCCACACCATGCCGTCGGAGAAAACGGAGTGGGTGTGCAGATCGACGCTGAAGGTCCGGTAGCCGTCGACATCGGGAAACTCGATCGCGCGCTCCTGGGCGACGCCGGACGAAGCCGCGGCAAACGCCGCGAAGGACAGCACCTGCATCCGGACGGCCAGTCGACTCTTCATGGCGGACTCCTCTCGGTTTACTGAGTTGCGGGACAACGAGGCGGAGAATAGCCGGTGTCAGGAAAGGGCCGCGCTCCGGCGCCGCCGCCAGACGTCCGTCGCTACCGCCAACAGGATCGCCGCGCCGGTGATGATCCGCTTGGTCGGCTCGGTGGCGCCGGCCTGGGCAAGTCCGGTCTGCAGCACCGCGATCACCAGCACACCCAGGAGCGTGCCCGTCACCGAGCCCCGGCCGCCGAGCAGTGACGTGCCGCCGATGACCACCGCCGCGATCGCCGACAACTCCATGCCGATCGCAGCGTTCGGATCGGCGGACTGCAGATAACCCACCTGGCACAACCCGGCGGCCGCCGCAAGGAACCCGGCGAGCGTGAACACCGCGAACTGGACGCGTGCCGGCCGCACGCCGCAGCGGTGGAGCGCCGTGCGGTTGCCGCCGACCGCGAACACCCAGCGGCCGAAGGCGGTCCGCGAGAGGACGAACTGCAGCGCTCCGACCACGGCGAGCGACCCGACGAAGGCGACCGACAGCCCAACGACCGGGACGCTGGCGCCCAGCGCGGCGACCCGGTCGCCGAGATAGCTGGTCCTCGACGCGGTCACGAGGTAGGTCGAGCCTCGCGCGATCTCGAGCATGCCGAGCGTGACCAGGAACGACGGTATGGACCAGCGAGCGACCAGTGCGCCGTTGATCGCACCGCACAGTCCGCCGACAGCGAGCGCGGCCAGCGCCGCCACGATGAGGGGCAAACCCTGGTCCAGCGTCAGGACGCCCAGAACGGCCGCGGCCAGCGCCAGCACGGACCCCACGGAAAGGTCGATGCCGCCGGCGATCAGTACCAACGTCAGGCCGGCCGAAGCGATGACCAGCGGTGGCAACTGGTTCGCCAGCGTACGGAAGGTGACGGCACTCCAGAAGTGGTCCGTGACGAGGCCGAAGGCGACACACAGGCCGAGGGTGACCAGGACCAGTCCGCCCCGGTATCCCAGAGACAAAGACCTGCGCCAGCCAGCAACGGCCAGCGTCATCGGTCGGAGTGCCCGGCGAGCATCGGGACGAGGATACAGTCGCGGCCGGCTCCGATGCTCTCTCTCGTACGCAGGGTCCGCGGTGGTTCGAAGGCCGCCGCATACCGGCTGACGAAGGGCCTGCTGCGCCGGTTCGGATACGACTTCGAGATCTTCCCCCGCTCCAGGCGGGACGCCCAGGCCGTGAAGAACGCGGACGAGAGCTTCTACCGCGAGTGGAGGTCGCCGTCGCCGGTCTGGACGCCCTGGCGCGGCGAGCCCGACTTTCGGGAAGCGTACGACGGCGTCGAGCCGTACACCGTCGTTTCAGCCGACCGCTGCCAGGTCCTCTACCGCCTCGGCAACCAGGCTCTCTCCCTGGACGGCGATTTCGCCGAGTGCGGCGTGTACCGGGGAGGCACGGCGCTTCTTCTCTCGAGGGTCCTGGAAGGGCACCCGAAGACCCTCCATCTCTTCGACAGCTTCGAGGGACTCCCGGCGCCCGATCCCGAACGAGATCCCGATCTGGAACAGGGCGTGTTCAAGGCGACGTCCGCCCGGGCTGTCGGAGCGCTTCTCGGCGGCTTTGCAGATTCCCTCAGAATCCACGAAGGGTGGATCCCGTCAACCTTCGACGGTCTCGAGGACTCTCGCTTCGCCTTCGTCCACATCGACGTCGATCTCTACCGGTCGACGCTCGACTGCCTGGAGTACTTCTATCCGCGCCTCTCCGTCGGCGGCATCGTGGTCTTCGACGACTACGGCTTCCCCGCCGCCCGCGGCGAAAAGGACGCCGTTGACGAGTTCTTTCTCGGCCGGCAGGAAGCCCCGCTCGCCCTGCCCACGGGCCAGGCCATCGTGACGAAGCTTCCCTAGTCGGGCGCCGTGACGACGTCTACCGGCGTCTGACGCTCGCCCGCTTCGCCTCCGCCCAGAATCTCGAGCGCCGCCTCGATCCCGAAGACCGCGAGCCGATCGGCGTGCTGGTCGGCAGTAGCGAGGATCTCGCCCTCGGCGACCAGTTCGGCGACGGCGTCGATGTTGTCGAAGCCGACGATCAGCACGTCGTCACGGCCGCTCTGCCGGCGCGCCGCCAGGGCGCCCAGCGCCATGTTGTCGTTGGCGCACAGGAGCGCGCGCAACTCGGGGTACTCCCGCAGCATCGCCGCCGCCACCGAGTTCGCCTGCGCCTGCTCCCAGCCGCCGCTTTGGGTGTCGACGATCTCGGCGCCGGCCGCGTTCATCGCGTCCTCGAAACCCGCCTGCCGCTGCTGAGCGTTGAACGCCGTCGGGATGCCGCCGACGATCGCCACCTGATCGCCCGGCGCGAGCCGTTCCGCCAGCACCTCGCCGACTCGCCGCGCTCCGTCCCGGTTGTCCGGGCCGACGAACGGCGCGTCGAGACCCGCCCCGGCCGCCACTTCCGCGTCGAGGCGGTTGTCGATGTTGACGATCACCACACCGGCCGCCTGGGCCCGAGCGAGGGCCGGCGCCAGGGCCCTCGAGTCCGCCGGCGCGATGACGATCGCGTCGCTGCCCGAGGCCACCATCTGCTCGACCAGGGCGACCTGCTGGGCCAGATCGCTCTCGTTCCGGGTGCCGTTGACGATCAGGTCGTAGTCGTCCGAGTGAGCCTCGTGGTGCGCCCGTGCCCCCTCGGCCATCGTCTCGAAGAACTCGTTGGCCAGTGACTTCATCACCAGGGCGATCCGCGGCCGCGCGGCGCCTTCGCCAGGCGTGTCGTCGTCGGGGCCTCCACAACCCGCGAACGCGAGCGCAACAACAGCGAGGAGGCCTGGGAGTGCAACGAGGAGTCTGGCGTTCGCCATAGCGCCCCAGAGCCTAGTCCGAAACTGCCAGCTCCACCGACTCCGCGAATCTCGCCAACGCGCTCTCCGCGGCCGCCCGGTCGGCGGCCGGCGGCTTCGGACCGTCCGCCTCGTAGTGCAGCGCCAGCACGTCCAGGCGCCCCTGGCGGCGGTGCGCCTTCAGGTCGTAGCGCGCGACCAGCCGGTCGCCCGCCAGCACCGGCATGCAGTAGTAGCCGTAGCGCCGCTGCGAGGCCGGCTTGAAGATCTCGAGGATCTGGTCGAAGCCGAACAGGTGCGCCACGCGCGGCCGGCGCCAGAGCACGGGATCGAACGGCGACAGCAGCACGCCCCGGTCGGGCGCGGGGCGCACCCGGCGCAGGCGGGCCGCGAGCTCCAGATCGGCGGGACGCACCCATCCAGGTCGCCTCTTGCCGTCGCCCGCGATCGCGTCGCACGGTGCGACCTCCCCTGCCGCGGCCAGGTCCTCCAGGGCAGCCTTGATCTGGGGCCGCACGTTCTTGAGCCGCCAGGTGTCGGCCAGCGTGCCGATCGTGGCCCAGCCGTGGCCCTCCAGCGCGCGCAGGATCAACGCCCGGATCCCCTCCTCCAGGCTCCAGTCCTCGCTCCGCCACCGCTCGGGGATCACCCGTTCGGGCAAGTCGAAGGTCCGCTGGAAGTTCCGGCGCGACCGGATCGCCAGCTCCCCGGTGGACCACAGGGAGTAGGCGACCCACCGTTCCCGCTTCGAACGCCACATCTCGCCCAGCATCGGCCCGGTCAGATCCAGCGACCGCATCGGCCCCTCTGCCTCGACCCGGCGCAGGATCGCTTTCGCCACGCCCGGGTGTTCGCGTATCCCCTTGCTGTGCCAGGTCCTGCCGCTCCGATACTCCGCGCGGCGGAAGCCGAACGCCGGATAGAGGTCGATCGGGATCCAGCTCGCCTCGTGACCCCAGTACTCGAAGATCGGCTCACCCGGCTGCAGGAGTTCCTCCGGCAGATTGCGGTCGATTCGGGGCCAGCGCGACAACGGCACGAGGGCGTGGGTGCGGGCGCCGACGATCGAAATGGTGTCGAGCTGGAGATATCCGAAGCGCCCGATGAGCGCGTGGAGCGCCCGGCGGGCCCGCACGCCGCGGCCCGAAGCCGCGCGCGGCAGGCCGGTCCACTCGGGCCTCAGCAGACCCGCCCGGGCCAGCGCCAGCCGCCGCGCGTCGCGGACGGTGATCTCAGCGGCGGAAGCGGACACGCGCGGTCTCGGACCGAATCAGCGACCGGCGGCCGTACCGGCCGCCAGGGCCTTCGCCAGACGGCGCCGGGCGACATCGCCGTCGCCCAGCGAACCGGCCCTGGCGGCCAGTACGGCCACGCCTCGGTAGTAGCTGGCGTCCCGAGCCAGATCCTCGCGGTTGACCAGCATCGGATTGTCCTGCAGACCGCGCAGCCACGCGTGGTAGGCAAGTCCGGCCTTGTAGTGACGGGTCGGCGGCTGGAAGACGAAGCGGGCGAGTTCTTCCGCCGGTCCCATCAACTCACGGTAGCGGCCGACGTCCCCGGCGCCGAGAGCGCGAAGCGCCTCAGCCGCGGGCTCGGCGACGGCGTCGAGAGCACCGAGCAGGGCGTGGCTGAAGTCTCCCAGGGCCACCGTGCGCCCCTTCAGTTCGAACGTGCCGGCGAGTCTGGACCCCCTGGCCGCCGGCCTCCCTTCCAGCAGCCGACCGAAGTGGACGTCGTCACCCGTCAATACGATCTGGCCGCGCATGCCGATTCGCCGCCGGAGCAGCACCTCGTACTCCTCGTCCAGGAGCGACAACTTGACCCCACGCACCTTCTCGGCATGCCGGGCGAGGATCCGCTCCAGGCTGTTGCCCGGAAAGTAGCCGCGCATCGCCGGGTGAAACATCTCGCCCAGCCAGTGCAGGAACAGCGGACCCTCGAGTTGATCGATGATCGCGCCGTAGACGTCGACGTACTCCCTCTCGGAGGCGCCGGTAGCCGTGAGCCGCGGCATCGGCAACAGCACCGGCACGCCGCCGTGGTCGCCGATGAACTCCGCCTGCTCCGCCACCGCGTCGACGAGTTCCGTGTTGCTGCCGACCGCATCGAACTGGTCGCTGCCGGCCCCGGCGAGGAAGCCGTTCCGGAGTTCGAGCGAGGCGCAGAGTTCGATCAGGCGCCGCGCGCTGGGCCAGCCGATCTCGAACCGCTGCGCCGTGTCCATCGCCTCGGCCACACCGAAACCGAGTGAGTCGACGTGGCGGCGCAAGCCGGCCGTCGCCTTCCAGTCGATCCAGTGTTCGATCTCCTGTGCCGAACCGGGCTGTTCGAGCGAGTGGCCCGCCTGGGCATAGCCGTCGCGCACGACGACATGGAGCGCGGCGAAACAGAGCCTGGGCAGCGGCGCAAGGCCGCCCGACGGTTCCTGGTGAGTTGCGCTCACAAGGCGGCCGCCTTCTTGATCTCCTTGATCCGCCCGAACTCGGCCGTCTTCCGGTAGTGCGCGTCCAGCGGATAGCAACCGCTGACCATGTTGTTCCGCGGCCCCGTCGTGCAGTCGCTGAACGTACGGCAGACCCGCCGCCGCTCGAGCGGCCGCCCCGCCAGGACATCGGCAGGCAGGCCCGGGTAGGCGAGAACCATCCGGCCCAGACCGACGAAGTCGACGTGACCGGCTCCGACTTCCGCTTCGGCCACGTAGGGCAGCCACTCCTGGAGGTAGCTGTAACCCGTCCCCACCAGAGGAAGTCGCGGGAACGCCGCGCGCACCGTGCGCACGGCAGCCAGTTGACGCAGCACCGAGCGCAACGGGTCCTCCGGCGGCAGATAGCTGTCCGACGCCGGATACGTGAACGGCCGCGACAGGTGCGGACAACTGTAGGGCGAACCCATCGTCACGTTGACCACCTCGACTCCAGCCTCGATCAGCAAGCCAATGTAGCGAATCGCCTCGGCGCAGGTGGATTCAGGGATCGAAACGTCCGAGGGGTTGAGCCCGAAGCCGAGGTCCGCCGGTTTCGGGCCGTCGACTTCCGGCACGCCGATGCCGTCTCCGCCGGCCGCGAACGGCGCCACATCGCCGACCGACAGGCGGACGCCGATGCCGAGTTCCGGGCACGCCGCGCGCACCGCGGCGATGATCCGAAGCGGCAGCCGTACCCGGTTCCCGAACGATCCGCCGTAGGGGCCCGGTCGGGTGTGCGCACCGAGCAGCTCGTGCAACAGGTAGCCGTGACAGCACTTGATGTCGACGAAGTCGTAGGCGGCGCGCTCGGCGCAGCGTGCCGCGCGCACGTAGGCGCCGGCGACTTCCTCCAACTGATCGTCGCTGATCAGCGGACGCTCGGCGGCTTGGCCGAGACGACCGTCGAGCACCGGATGGACCTGCGCCCGCAGCGGCTGCGGCAACGCCGGCGCCGGATCGGGCCGCGACAGCCGGCCGGAATGGGTCAGCTGCAGGCCGATCACTGGTCGGTCGCCGCCTACTCCACTCTCTTCGTGCCCCGCCAGGACCTCGCGGCGAAGCGCCTCCAGCCAGGAGACGCAGCCGTCCAGCCGATTGCCGTCGATGAAGAGCTGGTTCGGGTTCGCGCGTCCCTCCGAAACCACGGCCACCGCCTCGCCGCCCCAGATCAGCTTCGCACCGCTCAGCCCGAACCGCCGCCACCGCCGGCGAGTCAGGTCGCTCGGACCGCCGTCCCGGTTCCCGTCCCAACCCTCCATCGGGTGGATCGCGAACCGGTTGCCGGCCTCGCGGCCGAACACGGTGAACGGCTTGGCCAACGGCCCCTCCGGACCGAGCAGCTCCTCCCCGCAGTCGAACGCCGGGTCGACGCTCCGCAGGTGCTCCCGAAAGGCCTCAACAGTGCGATGGTGGCCCGGAGGCGTGTAGGTCCGGCTCAACCTCCGTCCCCAACCGCCATGGCCGGCCGCCAGGGTTCCGGACCGTCCGGAAGGGCGCTCAGGAACTGCGCCCCGACTTCGCCGTACCAGGCGTGGAGCCGCGCCCTCATCTCCGCGACGCGGTCGGGCTGCTCGGCAGCCAGATCGTTCCGTTCACCCTCGTCGGCCTCCAGGTCATAGAGATGGACCTGGCCGTCCTCGTAGCGCTCGAGCAGCTTGTAGCGGCCGCCAGCTATCCCGCCGCCGGGAAAGCCACCCTGGTGGGAGTAGTGCGGGTAATGCCAGAACAGGTCACGCACCGCGGCTGCGGCGGCTGCCTTTTCGCCCGCCTCGCCGCCGCGCAGCAGGCCGAGGAAACTCCTGCCGTCGACCTCGACATCGGCAGGCAAGTCGATGCCGGCCGCCTCGAGCAGCGTCGGGTAGAAGTCGGTGCTGATCACCGGCGACACCACGTCGCTGCCAGCGGCCGCCACCGCGGGCCAGCGGACAATCATCGGCTCACGGATGCCGCCCTCGTACAGCCAGCCCTTCCCCCCACGGAGCGGCAGGTTCGAGGTCGGCAACATCTCGGAGGTAGCCAGGCCACCGTTGTCCGAGAAGAAGACGACGATCGTGTTCTCGGCCAGGTCCAGCGCGTCGAGGCGGTCGAGGATACGACCGACGCTCGTATCCAGGCTCTCCACCATCGCCGCGTAGACGGGGTGCTTCTGCACCTCCTGCACCCGGCGCGGCTCGTCGCGAGGCCAGATCTGCTCCTCGAACCCCAGGTTGTCGGGTTTTGGCGCCGCGCCCACTTCGACGCCCGCCTTCGCCGCGTACTTCGCGATCAGGTCGGCCGGCGCCTCCAGCGGCGTGTGGACGGTGTAGTACGAGAGGTACAGCAGGAAGGGCCTGCCTTCCTCGTCCGCCGCGTAGCCATCGAGCAGGGCAAGCGCCTCGTCGGTCAGCCGTTCGGTGAGGTACTCGCCCTCGGGCCCGTCCTCGAGCCTCGGGTTCGCGTAGGGCGAGAAGTAGCTACTGGGCCTCCCCCGAACGTAGCCGGCGACGTTCACGTCGAAACCCTGTGCCTCCGGCCAGAATTCCTCCGTCGGCCCCAGGTGCCACTTGCCCAGAAACGCGGTGCCGTACCCGCCGTCGCGCAGGGCCTCGGCAAGCGTGTACTCCTCGACCGGCATCCAGTCGTTGAGTTGCGCGGGAGCGAACGTCTCTTCCTGGCGGCCGGAGAACCAGTTCGTGGCACCCACCCGGGTCGGGTAACGCCCCGTCATGATGCTGTACCGGGTCGGGCTGCACACCGGATTCGCGGCGTAGCCGCGCAGAAAGCGAACCCCGCCCCCCGCCAAACGGTCGATGTTGGGCGTCTCGTAGAAGGTGTCGGGATTGAAGGCGCCGACGTCCATGACGCCGAGGTCGTCGACTAGGAGGAACACGATGTTCGGCGGTTCCGCGGGCAGTTCTCCGGATCCGCCGTCGTCGACCGGACCCGTGCAGGCAAGGACCACGATCGTCGGCGCCGCCAGACTCCAGACCCTGCCACTTGTGTTCACCGGTTAGAGCCTACCGCCGGCATCGAACCGGGGCTGTGCCAGCAGCTACAGGCCGCTCGGCGATCGCACCGGTAGCCGCCAGGGTTCCGGACCGTCCGGCAGGACACTCAGGAACTCCGCGCCGACTTCGCCGTACCAGGCGTGAAGCCGCGCTCGCATCTCGGCGACCCGCTCCGGTTGCCCGGCGGCCAGGTCGTTCCTTTCGCTGATGTCGGCGTCCAGGTCATAGAGGTGAAGCTGCCCGTCCTCGTAGCGCTCGATCAGTTTGTAACGGCCACGTGCGATCGCGCCGCCCGGGAAACCACCCTGGTTGGCGTAGTGCGGGTAGTGCCAGAACAGGTCACGCTCGGAGGCGGCGGCTACAGCGTTCTCACCCGCTTCGCCTCCGCGGAGCAGATCGAGGAAGCTCGACCCGTCGATCTCGATCCCGGGCCGAAGGTCGACGCCCGCCGCTTCCAGCAGGGTCGGGTAGAAGTCCGTGCTGATGACCGGCGCCGCGGTCACGCCGCCAGCGGCCGCGACGGCCGGCCAGCGGACGATCATCGGCTCCCGGATGCCACCCTCGTACAGCCAGCCCTTGCCGCCCCGTAGCGGCAGGTTCGAGGTCGGCGACCCTTCGGCCGTCGACAGGCCGCCGTTGTCGGAGAAGAAGACGACGATCGTGTTCTCCGTCAAACCCAGGGCATCGAGGCGGTCGAGGATACGGCCGACGCTCGTATCCAGGGTCTCGACCATCGCCGCATAGACGGCGTGGTTCTGGACCTCGCGCACCCGCCGGGGCTCGTCGCGGGGCCAGACCTGCTCCTCGTCGCCAAAGTCGTCGGGATCGGCCGGATACTCGGCCACGCGACCCGGCGGCGCCTCCGACACGCTGACCTCGATACCGGCCTTCGCGGCGTACTTCTCGATCAGGTCCGCCGGCGCGCGCAGCGGCGTATGCACCGTGTAGTACGAGAGGTAGATCAGGAAGGGCCTGCCCTCTTCGTCCGCCGCATGGCCGTCGAGCAGAGCGAGCGCCTCGTCGGTGAGCCGCGCGGTCAGATGCTCGTCCTCGGGACCGTCCTCAAGCGTCGGGTTCGAGTAGGGCGAGAAGTAGCTGCGGGGCATGCCGCCACGGTGGCCGCCGACGTTCACGTCGAAGCCCTGCGCCAGCGGCCAGAACTCCTCCGTCGGCCCCAGGTGCCACTTGCCCAGGAACGCCGTGCGGTAGCCGCCGTCCCGGAGCGCCTCGGCGAGCGTGTACTCCTCTAGCGGCATGCGGTCGCTGAGCGGCGCCGGCGCGAACTTCTCCGCGCGGCGGCCCGCGAAGTAGTTCGTCGCGCCCACCCGGGTCGGGTAGCGGCCGGTCATGATGCTGTAACGCGTCGGGCTGCACACCGGATTCGCGGCGTAGCCCCGGGTGAAGCGCACCCCGCCGGCCGCGAGCCGGTCGATGTTCGGCGTCTCGTAGAAGGTGCCCGGGTTGAAGGCGCCGATGTCCATCGCGCCGAGGTCGTCCACCAGCAGGAAGACGATGTTCGGAGGCTCAGCGGGCGGCTCGGCCGCGCAGGCGCCGAGGAAGGCGACACCGACCGCTGCCGCAAGGATCGCCAGTGGAATCGGATAACGAGCCGGCTGCATCAGGCAACCACGCTAGCAGCCCGTGGCGGCTACAATCGGTGGTCGCCTCCGGGCGCTCTTCCGACTCTGGGAGGAACACCATGTCCGCGATCACCCGCCGCGTATTCCTCGGCTCTGCTGCCGCTGCCGCCGCCACGACGACTCTGGGATGCCGTGCTTCGGCCGGCACGGCCGCCGCGAGCCCGAACGAGGCGCTCCGCGTCGCCGTCGTCGGTCTGCGCGGACGCGGCCGAGACCACATCAATCAGTTCATCGATCTGCCCGGCGTCGAAGTCGCCGCCCTCTGCGACGTCGACAGCAACGTGCTGGAAGCGGCGAAGGCCAAGGCGATCGAGGCCGGCGCCGCCGATCCGCTGACGATCGTCGACTACCGGGAACTCCTCGAGCGCGACGACATCGACGCGGTGTCCATTGCCACGCCGAATCACTGGCATGCACTGCAGGCCGTCTGGGCGTGCCAGGCCGGCAAGGACGTTTACCTGGAGAAGCCGGTTTCCCACAATGTCTGGGAGGGCCGCCAGATCGTCCACGCGGCGGCGAAGTACGACCGCATCGTCCAGACCGGCACGCAGATCCGCTCGTCACCTTCCATTCAGGAAGCTCTCGCGTGGGTCAACGAAGGCCACATCGGCGAGATCCAGCTCGCCCGCGGCCTCTGCTACAAGCCGCGCGAGAGCATCGGCCGGGTGGAAGGCGCCCAGAAGATCGACCCGGCGGTCGACTACGACCTCTGGTGCGGCCCGGCGCCGAAGAAGGCGCTGATGCGCGAACGCCTGCACTACGACTGGCACTGGGTCTTCGACACCGGCAACGGCGACCTGGGCAACCAGGGCATCCACCAGATGGACATCGCGCGCTGGGCGCTCGGTGAGCCGGCACTGCCCCCGCGGACGATCAGCGTCGGCGGCCGGTTCGGTTACGTCGACGACGGCAACACGCCGAACACGCAGTTCGTGTACCACGACTACGACCGGGCGCCCCTGCTGTTCGAGGTGCGAGGCCTGCCGCACGACACGAAGGCCCAGGCCGGCAAGTGGCGCGACGGCATGGACGACTACCTGGGCGCCAGCATCGGCGTCATCGTCCACTGCGAGGGCGGCTACGTGCAGATTCCGAGCTACACGCAGGCCACCGCCTACGACAAGAAGGGCAAGAAACTCGAGAGCTGGAAGGGCGGCGCCAACCACTACGCGAACTTCGTCGACGCCGTGCGCAGCCGGCGCAGCGAGGACCTGACCGCCTCGATCGAGGATGGCCACCTGTCGAGCGCCCTCTGCCACCTCGGCAACATCTCCTACCTGCGCGGTGAAGCGGGCGGCCCGGCCAAGGTGTCGAAGATCGCATCGAAGCTCCGCCACGCCGGCGACACCGCCGACCGGTTCCTCGACCACCTGTCGAAGAACGGCGTCGACCCGGAAGTCGAGCAACCGATCGTCGGCCCGTGGCTCACGATCGACCCGGACACGGAGACGATCGAAGACGACGTGGAGGCGAGCCGCCTGCTGACCCGCGAGTACCGCGAACCGTTCGTGGTCCCGCGAACCGTCTGATGCGCGGCACTTGCACGGCAGGCCTCGGCGCCTCGCTGATCGTCCTGTTCGTCGCCAGCAGCCTGCACGCCCAGTCAGGAGTCCCGCAAGGCTACGAACTCGTCTACTCCCAGGACTTCACCGACGCCTCGGCGCTCGACGACTTCACCTTCAGCGACAATCGCGCGTGGAGCCATGGCAAGGAGGGCGGGCGCGGCTACCTCGATCTCGAAGGCGGCAGCAAGTACAAGCCGGAGCACCGTTCACCACTCAACATCGCCCTGGTCGACGATCTCCTGCTCGCCGACTTCGTCCTCGAAGTCGAGGCATGGCAGACCGGAAGGGAGTACGGCCACCGGGACCTCAGCGTCTTCTTTGGCTTCGAGGGGCCGAACCGCTACTACTACGCCCACCTGGCCACGGAGCCGGACGACCGCGCCCACAACATCTTCCTGGTCGACAACGCCGACCGGGCGCCCATGGGCGCGATCCCGGACGAGGGCGTCGACTGGGAGCGCGGCTGGAAGCGGGTCAGGGTCGAACGCCAGGACGGCTCGTTGCGGGTCTACTTCGACGGCGAGAGGCGACCCACCGTGTCGACCGACCGCGACCCGCTCGGCTGGGGCCGTGTCGGTTTCGGATCGTTCGACGATACCGGCCGCTTCAGCCAGATCCGGATCTGGGCGCCGGAGGCTCGGAAGGCGGCGAAGCCGGCATTCAAGTAACCGCGGCTACCCTCCCCCGCTAGTCCGCTCGGTAGCGCTTCAGTTCCACGTCGAGCTGCTGGCCCGACACCTCGCCGTCGTGGAACAGCAGCCGATACCGCAGCCTGAGCTCGCGGCCCGCCGGAATCGTCCAGTCGCCCGTACCCTTCTTCGCCTTCTCGAAGTCGTGGACGCCGAAGGGGTTGGCCGCGAACAGGCCGTAGGCGCGGGCGTGCCACCAGGTCGGGTGGCGGAAGTTCCCGGGGTAGTCGAGGATCGCAATGCCGACCGGTCTGCCGTCTACCGGGCCGCTGTAGTGAACCCACGCGGCGCGCTTGCCCCAAACGGCGGCGCCTTCGACGCCTTCGCTGCTCAGCATCGCGCCGGCGGCGTGTTCACCCTGGTGGCGGAGGGTCGGCGCGACGCGGATCGCCATCGTGCCTTCCTTCGTGTCGCCGAGGACGACCGCCACGTCGCCGGCCTGTAGCCGAACGTCGAAGTCGATGGCGCGCCAGGCCTGACCGGTGTCGAAGGCGCCGGCGTGGAAGGTCATCGTTCGCTCCTCGCGCAGCACCTCTTCCCCGGCAGGCGCAACCCACGCATTGGTTGTCCGCAGCACGCCGGTCTCGCCCGACTCGGCGGCCAGAATCTTCTCGTGGACGATCGCCGAACCGTCGCGGCCGGTCCAGAAGTCGTAGCGCTTCGAGCCGTCTGCCGGACCAACGGCGCCGTGCGCGAACCACAGTGACCGGTGGTGAGGATGATCCCGCTCCTCGTCTTCCGCCTCGGACATCGGCCAGTTGCGGGTGAGCGCCTGGCCGCCGGGGCCGTAGACCGGGTAGAGGTACGGCAGGTGGCCGCCGCCATCCACTTCGCCGCCGGGGCGATACTCGGTGAACGGTTGGCCGTCGACCGAGACCAACACACGGTCGCCGGCTTGCCTGGTGAGCTCGATCATCGGATCGCCGTCGTCCGCCGTCAGGGTCACTGAAACCATGAACAGGCACGGGAACACGAGGGCAGCGACTTGCGGATTCAGGCGGCGCAACATGGTCGGTTCCCCTGCCGTCGTTGGCGTTTCAGGAGGATCCCGGCATGGTACCGTCTCGCCCGTGAATCCACGGAAATGCCTGGCTGCGCTGGCGGCCATGCTTCTGGCCTCGGCGACCTTCACCTCCTGCACGACCGGCGAGGCGGAAGCCGAAGCCGACGGCTCGGACGCGGAACCCGTGACGAGGCAGGCCCGGGCGGAAGTCGTCCGCGCCCACCTGTTCGATGGCGACGCCGACGGCCAGGCCGCCTTTGCGCGGGTCAAGGAGGCCTTCGAAGCGGCCAATCCCGGCTACGCGATGACCTTCCTGGCCGCGGCCACGGAGATCGCGGCGGACGCCTCGAGCCGGCTCGTCTTCGTTCAGACGCCGGTCGAGGAGGAGCCCGCGGCGGCCGCGATCCACACGGCCTCCGGTCCTACCGCGACCGACCTGCACGTCGGCGACATCGCGGTCCTCCGTCCCGGCGAGCGGCTGACCGCGGAGCCCGCGATCGCCGCCCTCGTCTTCGATGTCCCGGACACCCCGGGCGACGGCGTGCCGGCGGCGATCCGCCCCGACTGGGACCCGGACATCACGGACGTTCCCGGCGGCTGCGCCACGGAAACAGGCGCCTACCGTCGCATCCTGCTCACCTGGCTCAACGACAACGGGCCGTACACCTTCCACGGCCTGAACGCCCACCGGGTGCGGATCACCGACTCCTTCACCCACTACCACCCCCTGGACACGGGCTTCGACGAGTTCTACCTGGTCCAGATGAGCAACGAGGAAGATCAGCTCCTCACCAGCTACCACGCCGCGGACATCGAGTCGCCCGAGACGATGACCCCCGAACTCGCCGGGCGGCTCTTCGACGTCCACGACGTCCGTGCCGGCGACCTGATCTACCTGCCGCGCGGCGTGATCCACCGCGGTCTGGGCGGCGTGCTGGCGCAGGTGATCACCGTGCCCGGTTTCCGGCCCGGCGCCGAGATCGGCGTCGATCACCACCTGCTGGCGATCAACGAGCGGTTGGGGCTCGAGGGCGACGACGCCCTGCCGTACAACGTCGAGGCGTCGACAGAGGCGGTCGTCCGCTAGATGACTTCCGACACGAAGACCTACGACGCGGTCGTCGTCGGCTCCGGCGCCACCGGCGGCTGGGCCGCCAAGGTGATGGCCGAGGCGGGCATGGACGTGCTGATGCTCGAAGCGGGCCGTGCCTTCGACCCGGCCACGGACTTCCGCGAGCACACCCTGCCGCACGACATGGAGCTCCGCGGCCGCCCCGACCCGCGCAACGAGTTGCTCCAGCGCCGGCACCGCCAGTCCTACTGCTACGCCTGCACCGAGGTCAACGCGGACTTCTTCATCGACGACGTCGACAATCCGTACACCGAGGCCCCCGGGACCCACTTCAACTGGATCCAGGGCAATGTCGTCGGCGGCCGCTCGATCATGTGGGCGAGGCAGTCATACCGGATGAGCGACTACGATTTCAAGGCGGCCAGCCTGGACGGGTACGGCATGGACTGGCCGATCAGCTACGCCGACCTGGCGCCGTACTACGACCGGATCGAACGCTACATCGGCGTCAACGGCCGCAAGGAGGGTCTGGAGATCCTGCCGGACGGCGACTTCCTGCCGCCGATGGCCTTCACGTGCGGCGAGGCGATGCTGAAGGAGACCCTGGCCGAGAAGTTCAACCGGCCGATGACGATCGGCCGCAACGCCGTCCTCACCCGCCGGCACAACGGCCGTGACATGTGCCACTACTGCGGTCCCTGTCACTACGGCTGCCGGACGAACTCGTACTTCAACTCGCCGCAGACGACGCTCGTCGACTGCGAAGCGACCGGCCGGTTCACCCTGGTGCCGGACGCCGCCGTCATCCAGGTCGACATGAAGGCCGGCGACCTCGCCTCCGGCGTCACCTACGTCGACAAGAAGACGGACCTGACCCGGGAGGCGAAAGCCGACGTCGTCGTGCTCTGCGCCTCGACCCTGGCTTCGACCCGCATCCTGCTCAACTCGGCTGAAGGTGGCCTCGCCAACGAGAGCGATTGCCTCGGCCGCTACGTGATGGACCACATCTACGCGACCGGGGTGCGCGGCGTCCTGGAAGCGCGGGCCGGCGCTCAACCGGAGCGCGCGAACCGGCCAAACGGGATCTACGTACCCCGCTTCCAGAACCTGAAGGATCCGGCGACGAAGAATCCGAACTTCATCCGCGGCTACGGTTACCAGGGCGGCGAGAACATCACGACCTGGCAGCACGGCAGCTACACGCCCGGCTTCGGCGCCGACTTCAAGCGGATGGTCGAGTCGAGCACGGTCTCGACGATCGGCTTGGGCGGCTTCGGCGAGATCCTTCCGCGGCCCGAGAACCGCGTCACCCTCGATCCAGAGGTGACCGACAAGTGGGGCGTGCCGGTGCTGCAGATGAACTGCACGCTCGGCAGCAACGAGTACGCGATGGTCCAGGACATCATCGCGGAAGGCCGGGCCATGCTGGAGGCGCTCGGCTGCACGAACATCACGCAGAACACGGAGCCGGCGCCGCTCGGCTCGGGCATCCACGAGGTGGGCACGGCGCGCATGGGCGACGATCCCGGAACTTCCTACCTGAACCAGTACCAGCAGTCCCACACGGTAAAGAACCTGTTCGTCATGGACGGGTCCTGCTACGTGAGCATCGGCTGCGTCAACCCGACCCTGACCATGATGTCGCTGGCCCTGCGGTCGACCGAGTACCTCGTCGACCAGCACAAGCGGGGAGAACTGGCATGAGCAAGCGCACGACGAGACGGAAGGTCCTCGCTGTCGGCGCCGGCGCCTTCGGCTACGCCACGTTGCAGGCCGAGCCGATTCGCGCCGCGATCCCGGCGGTGGCCGCATACCAGGCCGAAGGCTCCGGCTGGACGCCCCGGCTGCTGACACCGGCCCAGGGCGAACTGCTGGCTGTGCTCTGCGAGCACATCCTGCCGCGCACCGACACTCCCGGCGCCCGTGACGCCGGCGTCCACGAGTTCATCGACCTCGAACTCTCGCTCGCCGACGGCGACGATCAGTTGACCGCGCTCGGCGGCCTGGACTGGATCGACCGCCGCGCCATGGAGTTGCACGGCTCGTCCTTCGTCGCGCTCGACGCGACTCACCAACTCGACATGCTGCGCGAGATCAGCGACGAGCACGGAGACCACCCGCCGGAACTGCTCGCCGGCGCCGCCTTCTTCAGCGACCTGAAGCGGCGCACCCTGTTCGCGTTCTACACCTCGAAGGTGGGCCGGACCGAAGCCCTCGGGCTGCCGGACCGGGTGCGCGTGGAGCGCTTCCGAGGCTGCCAGCACGAGCCCGGCGAAAGCCACGTCTAGAGTCAGAACCCGCCGCATCGAAGTTCCAGCAAGGAGACCGCCATGTGTGACGACAGAACCGATGCCGAGAACGCCAGGTACCTGCGCGGGAAGCGGCTGACCCGCCGCGAGTTCGGCGCCGTGTCGGCCGGAGCCGGACTGACGATCCTTCTTCCCCGGCCGGCCGACGCCCAAAGCGTGACCGAATCCGAGATCGAAATCGCGACCCCGGACGGCGTCTGCGACAGCTACTTCGTTCACCCCGCGAGCGGCGCCCATCCCGGCGTCCTCATCTGGCCGGACGCCTTCGGTCTGCGGCCGGCGATGCGGCAGATGGCGACGCGCCTGGCGGAGTCGGGCTACTCGGTGCTCGCCGTCAATCAGTACTACCGGACGAAGAAGGCGCCCATCGCCGAAGGGACCGACTTCGCCGCCTTGCGCGAGACGCTGCGGCCGCTGATGGGCTCGCTGAGCCCGGAGACCAACGTGACGGACGCGAAGGCCTTCGTGAGCTTCCTGGACAGCCAGTCGTCCGTCGACAGCGACCGGAAGATGGGAACGATGGGCTACTGCATGGGCGGTCCGATGACGATGCGGACGGCGGCAGCCCTTCCCGACCGCATCGGCGCCGGCGCCTCCTTCCACGGCGGCGGCCTGGTCACGGACCGGCCGGACAGCCCGCACCTTCTCGTGGAGAAGATGACGGCCCACTACCTGTTCGCGATCGCCGAGAACGACGATCAGAGGCAGCCCGAGGCCAAGGACGTGCTGCGCGAGACGTTCGAGAAGGCGGGTCTGCCCGCCGAGATCGAGGTCTACGAGGGCGCGATGCACGGCTGGTGCCCGCCCGACACTCCCGTCTACCACGAGGCTCAGGCGGAGCGGGCGTGGAGCCGGCTCCTGGCCCTTTTCGAGCGCGCGCTGGCGTAGCCCGGCCCACCCTGCGACCTCCCCGGCACAAGTGATCACGATCTACCACGTGCCGCGCACTCGCTCGGCACGCGTCATCTGGCTCTGCGAGGAGCTCGGCCTGCCCTACGAAGTCGTCCCGGTCGACTTCAGCCCGGAGTACCGGAAGTCAGCCGAGTGGCGGCGGCTCAACCCGATCGGCAAGGTGCCGGCGTTGACGGACGTCGACGCGGACGGCAGTCCCTTCACGATGATCGAGTCCGGCGCAATGGTCCACTACATCCTGGAGCGGTACGGCGAGGGCCGCCTGCAGCCGCCCGCGGGCAGCCCCAAGAGCGCGCTGTTCCTGCAATGGTCGTGGTTCGCCGAGGCGAGCCTGGCGCGGCCGCTCGGCGACATGGTCCACCACCGCATCCTCAAGCCGGAGCCGGAGCGCATCCCCGCCGTCGTCGAGGACGGCCGCGAGCGCGCCGAGATCTGCCTCGACGCGGTCGAGGCGGCGCTCGAAGGCCGCGACTACCTGCTCGGCAGCGAACTCTCCGTCGCCGACATCATGATGGGCTACTCGCTGGCACTGGCCCAGCGACTGGGCGTGCTTGACGACAGGTATCCGAGGCTCGTCACATACATGGGGCGGCTCGAAGCTCGACCGGGGTTCCAGATCGCGTTCGCCGACGCTGAGCGATCAGGTCCCCTGCGCGACTGAGCTGATCCCCCGACCGCGGCGACACGACGTACAGATACTCCTTGTTCCGCAGGTGGCTCACGCGGCCGACTCTCTCGCCGCTCGGATTGAACACGCCGATCCGGGCGCCGACGTAGCGCCGGTAGTCGCTTTCGATCACCCGGACCTCGCCACGCCGGGCCAGGATCGCCTCCATCTCCGAGCGGTCGAGGAAACCCTCGTCGCTGAAGGAGACGATCAAGTGCGGCGCCCGCACCCGCTCCACGATCCGTTCCCAGGCGGCGCGGAACTTCCTCTTGCTGTTGAAGTCGCTCTTGCGCTGCTTGCAGTCGACCCGCTTGCAGGCGACGCCGTAGTGCTCCGGCTTGTCCCAGAGCACGAGGCTCTCCCAGACGTGGTAGTTGCCCAGGAAGCTGTGCTGGTTGTACGGCGGATCCAGGTAGGCAACGTCCGCTTCGAGCGCATCCACCGCCTCGGCGGCGTCCATGCGGTGGGCCCTGCCTTTGCCCGCGGCGGCTCGCGGCGCGACCTCAGGCAGCCGCAGTTCAAGGTCATTGAACGCGCGGGGCGCCCACTTCTTGAGGTAGGCCATCTGCACGCCGGTCGTGCTGTCGACTCGATCGGCCGCCTCCATCAGGGAAACGAGCACGATCGCCCGCAGTTCCGGGTCGAGGTCCTTGCGTTCGATCTCCTCGCGGATGGCGTCGACCCGGGCGCCGTTCTTCGGCTGCAGGTAGCGACTCCTTTCGCAGAAGACCTCGGTGAAGTAGCCGGGCGCTGGCGGCAGCCGGTTGAACTCCTCGATCAGCAGCCTGGCCTGCCGGAGCTGCTCAGACGTGCCGTCGGCCTCGACGTAGCAGCGGGCGATCGCCTCGCCGCAGGCCAGGTAGTCATTCGCCAGCACGCGGTACTGCCGCCGCTTCAGCGCGTCGCCTACCCTCGACGTACCCGAGAACAGGTCGAGCACCGTGCAGGCCGGCCGAAGCTGTTCGACGATATCGGCGATCAGCGGCACGAACTGCCGCTTGGAACCGAGGTACTTGATGGGCACGACGGAGCGGAACTAGCGGCGTGAGCTCCTAGGGCGACGAAGCGTCGTAGGCCAGCAGTTCGTCCCAGTTGCGGATGTAGAGGACGCCGTTGCTGACCACGGGATGGGCCCAGCTCGGACGGCCGCGGTTGTCCAGATTGAAGCGGCCCCGTTCGACGTAGCCGTCGGGAGTCGCTTCCGCCAGACCGGCGAGGTGCCTCTCGCCGAGCAGGAACAGCTTGCCGTCGGCGAGAGTGAGCGAGCCCTTGCCGACGCTGCGGTCCCGCCAGACGGTTTCACCGGTTTCGAAGTCCACGCAGGCAAGCGCGCTGCCGAAGAACCCGTAGAGATGTCCTTCGTAGAGCACGACGCCGCCGTGGTGGTTCCGGAGGCGCGACTCGAACCACGCCTGTCCCGTGCTCACGTTGTCGCCGGCGACCCGCACGCGGAGCGCGCCGCCGCCGGTGCCGTAGTCCGAGGTGTAGAAGACGAGGCCGTCCGAGTAGATCGGTGTCGCCGCGTTCGCCGTGCGGTTGGCCGGCTCCCGGTAGTGCCAGAGCAGTTCGCCGTCCGAGGCCCGCACGCCGACGCCGGCCCGCGCCGTGAAGCCGACGATCGCCCGCAACGGCTCGCCGCCGCCCTCCAGGTCGACGGCGATCAGGGAGGAGTAGCCGGCCCGGTCGGTCAAGCCGGTGCTGGTCCACACCGTGGCGCCCGTCTCCCGGTCGAGGGCCGCGATGGCGCCATCGTCCCCGCCCGGCATCACGATCACCCATTCGCCCTCGATCAGGGGCGACTCGCTGATGCCCCAACTGATGTTCCGTTGGCCGAAGTCACGGAGGATGTTCCGCTGCCACGCCACGTTCCCGTCCGAGAGGCGGATGCGCGCCAGGTCGCCGACGCCGGTCAGCGCATAGAGCGAATCGCCGGCCACGGTCGGCGTACCGCGGGGGCCGTTGCCCCGGCCGTCCCGCAACCGCGAACCGAGTTCGCGTTCCCAGCGGACGCTGCCGTCCGACACATCGAGGGCGAACACGAGGCTTCGACCGCCGCGGGTTCCCTGGACGTAGAGTGAGCCGTCGACCGCCGCAACCGTGCCGTAGCCTTCGCCCAAGTCGTCGACGCGCCACAGCAGCGGCGGTCCCCCTGCGGGCCAGCGGTCGGCGAGCCCGGTTTCGGTCGAGACGCCGTCCCGCCCCGGACCGCGCCACTGCGGCCAGTCGTCCGCAGTAGCCGGGGGAGTCGGTACGGAAAGCGCGAAGAGCAAGAGGCCAGCGGCGGCCGGAACGGCGGCTCGAAGGCGAAGCGGTCCGTTTCTCTGTCGCCTCATCGCTCGGACACTCTGCTTTGTCGAGCCATCGTCGTCAACCGTCGTACGCTCCGCCCGCATGACTCCGACCGCGAAGCAGCCGATTCTCGCCTGGTTCCGGCGGGACCTGCGGCTGAACGATAACCCCGCGTGGTCGTGGGCAGTCGGGACCGGACGTCCCGTCGTTCCGGTCTTCGTGCTCGATGAGGAGGAGGGCGAGCAACCGATCGGCGGCGCATCGCGGTGGTGGCTGCACGGCAGTCTTCAGGCGCTCGACCGGGCGTTGCGCGGACAGGGGAGTCGGCTCATTCTTCGCCGCGGAGCCGCCGGTCGAGCCGTCACGGACCTGGTTCATGAAGTCGGTGCCTCGAGAGTGGTCTGGAACCGGCTGTACGAACCGCCGATCACGCAACGCGACGCGGAGATCGAGGAACGCTGCGCCGAAGCCGGCACCGAAACGCGGACGTTCCAGGCCGGCCTCCTCTTCGAGCCGGAGGAGATCCGAAGCGGCACCGGCCGGCCGTACCGAGTGTTCACGCCGTTCTGGCGGCAATGCGTGGCGCACGGCTTCACGCGCCCGGTTGCGACGCCACCGCGGCCCGCGGCGCCGGCCGCGTGGCCTCGCAGCGACGACCTGGAGAGCTGGGACCTCCGCTGCTCCGAGCCCGATTGGGCGGCCGGCTTCCGCGAAGTCTGGGAGCCGGGCGAGGAGGGCGCACGGAAGCGTCTCCGCGCCTTCCTGGCCGGCGCGGCGGAGCAGTACGACCAGGATCGCGACCGGCCGGGGATCGAAGCGACCAGCCGTTTGTCGCCCCACCTCCACTTCGGCGAAATCGGTCCGCGCCAGGCCGCGGCGGCGGCCGCCGCCTTGCCTCGCAGACCACGTGAGGCCTTCCTGCGCGAGCTCGGGTGGCGCGAGTTCAGCCATCAACTCCTGTTCCACAACCCGGAGATGGGGATCCGGAACCTCAGGCCGGAATTCGACCGCATGCCCTGGCGCGACGCTCCGAACGATCTCCGCCGCTGGCAGCGGGGCGGAACCGGCTATCCGATCGTCGACGCCGGAATGCGCGAGCTCTGGATCACCGGCTGGATGCACAACCGGGTGAGGATGCTCGTGGCCTCCTTCCTGACGAAGCACCTGCTGATCGACTGGCGGCGCGGCGCGGACTGGTTCTGGGACACCCTCGTCGACGCGGACTGGGCCAACAACAGTTGCGGCTGGCAGTGGACCGCGGGAAGCGGCGCCGACGCGGCGCCCTACTTCCGGGTCTTCAATCCGGTCGCCCAGTCGCGGCGCTACGACAAGGCCGGTGCATACCTCCGGAAGTGGCTGCCGGAGCTGCGCCGGCTGCCCGACCGCGCGATCCACGCACCCTGGCTTGCGCCGGAGGCTGTGCTCGACGGCTCAGGGGTTCGGCTGGGCGAGACGTATCCGCTGCCCTTGGTCGACCACGACGTGGCACGCGAGCGGGCGCTCGACGCCTGGCGCACGCATGTCCGGGGCCGATCCGCAGCCTCCGGAGCGCGACCGGCCTAGCGGTTCTGACCCACCGCGTCCTGTTTCTTCCGCGGCGGCTGCAAGAAGAACGCAACGACCGACCCGGTCAGGGTCACCGTGGCAATCGCCAGAAACGGAACGGCGTAGCTGCCCCACGTGTCGAACGCCAGGCCTGCGAGGAAGGGAACGAGCGCCCCGAATGGTGCGCCGATCGCGAACCGTGTGCCCGTCGTCGTGGCGAAGGCGCGACGGCCGAAGAAGCTGGCGAAGGTCGCGGCCTGGCTGATGTAGGCCATACCGAACCCGAGGCCGAGCAGGACGAGTGCGACGCGGGCGGTCCAGGCCGAGCCGGCAAGGAGGAAGAGAGCCATTCCGGCGCCTTCCATGGCGAGAGCGAACCCGAGGAGACGCGGAGGCCGAACGAGATCGCCCAGAGCGCCCGCAATGCGGCCACCCGTGCTGCAGAGGATCATGAGGCCCAGCAGAGCAGCCACCGGCGCATCGCCGAATCCGAGATCGCGCAGATGAAGCCCGCCATGGGCGTTCACGACGCCCCACGGCACGGCATAGCCAAGGCCGCAGACCACCATCAGCGCGAACTGCGGCGTCCGGAGCGCCTCGACCGCAGTCCAGTGGTCGCCGCCGGCAGGCTCGGACCGAGGGGCTGTCGCCTCCAGTTCAGCCAGCGTACGGGCCCCGTCGCGGAGCTGGCCAACCGACTCCGGCCGGTTGCGAATGGCCAGGAAGGAAAGTGCGCCGAGAACGCAGCAAAGCAGGGAGATGAGCCCCCAGCCTTCACGCCAGGTCCCGCCCCTGCCCAGAAGAACCGCGTCGAATCGGAGAATCAGCGGGCCCATCAGACCAGCGGCGGTCAGCAGGAAAGCCAGCGCGCTGGCTCGCCAGCGCAGGAACCAGTTGGTCGCCAGAGTCTGCGTCGGCAGCACCGTGGTGAACGTGTGGGTCAAGCCGGCGAACAGACCGAAGTACAGCAGGACATCCCACCGATCCTGCGCCCGGCTCGTCAGGTAGTAGGCGCCGGCCACCACGAAGAAGCCGAGCGTAAACACGGGCCGCAGCCCGAACCGGGTCAGGCAGACGCCAATGAGAGGCGCGACGGCGCCGCCGAAGAACGTCCAGATCCCGAACGCGAGACCGCTGTCGGCGCGGGTCAACCCCAGCTCGGCGTTCATGCCAGCGGCGAAGTAGCCCCAACTGTAGAAGGGCGCGGCGCCCAAGCCGTAGATCAGCCAGGCGAACGGCATCATCCGCCAGCCGTAGAAGCCCCAGTTGACCCGCGAGAGCCGGCCGCCGCCGGTGCCGGACCCGTCTCCCGTGTCCCCGATCCCGGCCCCCACAGCGCTCAGTCCTGCCGCTGGCCTAGGGCCCCGAGGCTCCGCCGGCTACCAGCGCTTCACAACCGGTGCCGTCGAGCAACCCGTCCACGGCCGACCGGTCGTCAGCCGACAGCTCCCCGTACCGCTCCCGCAGCCACATCAGGCACTTGCCCTGGTAGGGGAACGGCTTCTGCACCCAGGGCCGGCCGTCGATCTCGCACTCGACGCGCTCGGCGCCAGACGCCAGCGCTTTCGCGTTGGCGATCAGGAAGGGGACATAGACGCGGCCAACCTCACCGAGCAACGCTCGGAGCGTCGCCGACAACTCACGGCCAATCCAGTCGTCCCCGGTCGGTTCAAGGCCCGAGAGATCCTCGACCCGATCGACCCACGCGTAGACCCGCGGCGCCACTTCCAACGTCAACGCCATCGGCGTCGGATCGAACGCCGCGAGCTGCGTCAACTGGCCGAAGAACGCGAAGTCGGAAGCGCCCGGGCGGTTGCCCATCAGGAATTGGCGCTCCGTCAGATGATCACGGAACAACTCCAGGATGCGCCGGTAGCTGGCCTCGATCACAGGGCCGGTCGTCTCGTTCGAACCCACGACCCATAGCCGCGAGATCTGGCGCTCGGAGACCGTCTTCGCCGCCTGCTGGAACTGCTCCTCGGGACCTTCGACCTGCCGCCAGCGGGGCAGGATCTGGCCGGCCTTCTCGATGTCCGCCTCGTAGACCCAGCGATAGTGGAACATCGCCTTGGTCAGCCACTCGTCGCCGAAGTCCTCGAGCAGGTAATCGATGAACGCAGTCACTGGATCCGGCGGAACCACCGAGCGGCCCTCGAACTCTGCTTCGAAGCGCCGGATCAGCGGCGTCGAGTCGACGACCGCCTCCATCTCGCCGTCCGCGTTCGGCAGGTAGAAGGTCGGCAGCAGGCGAACCTTCGCGGCCGGCAAATCGTTGCGGCCGCCGGCCCCCGAGATCAGGAACCGGTACGGAACGCGCCGGTAGCGCAGCACCGCGCGCATCTTCCGCGTGTAGGGCGACCCGGGGGCGCCCATGAAGGTAAGGGGCTGCGGCGACGGTTCGGACATCAGGAGCGGCGACGGAGCATACCCCGCCGCCCCGCAGCCGCCGACCTCAACCTACGACTGGAAGTTCCAGAGCGAGTACGCCACGAGCCACCGGCCGTCAGGTGCGCGGCGCATCAACCGCATCCAGTTGCCTTCGGATTCCGTCGTCGGCGAGCCGTCCTTCGGCGTGACCGTGAGCAGGAAGGTCCCGCGAACATAGGCCAACTCGCCGCTGAACTCGGTCTCGATGACCTGCATCTGCACGTTGAGGTCCGCCGTCTCGAACGCCTGCGCGATGTTCTGCCGAATCGACTCCCGACCGCTGACCGGCAGTGCGTCCGGCGGCATGCGCACCGCGTCCGCCGCGTACGAGGCCACCACCCCGTCGGCGTCGCCGCTGTTCATGGCGACCATGTAGTCGGCGATGAGGGCGTTCAGGGCGCTCTCGTCGCCGATGCTCCGTTCCACGGCGTTCGGATCCTCGGCCGGCTCTTCCTCGACCGGAGGGCAGGCCGCCAGAAAGAGGCCGGCGAGGAGGACCGCGAGAAGGGTCAGCACCGGGCGTTCACGCATCGGAGTCGCGCTCTCCATCATCAACCCTCCTCCGCCGGAGCCTCGGGCGTCTCACCCGGCGGGTGGTCGCGGTTCGACATCTCCCTCGCGATCAACCACGAACCGTCCTCGCCGCGGCGCATCAGGTCCATCCACTTACCTGTTTCCTGGTAGACGACGGAGCCATCCTCTTTCGAGCTGAGGGTGATCGCGTACGTGCCGCGCACGAACGCCATGTTGCCGCTGTAGTCGCTCTCATCAAGATGGAGCTGGATGTCCCAGTCGTTGTCCGCATAGTCGGCGGCCGCGAACAGCCGGATCGCGTCCCTTCCTTCGATTGGCCTGCTGTTCGCATTGATCCGCACGGCGTCCTCGGTGTACAGCACCGCGAGACCGTCCGCGTCACCCCGGTTCACCGCCTGCAGATACTTGGCAAGCAACTCGTTCAGGGCTGCCTCGTTCTCGGCCACCGGATCCACCTCCGGCACGGATGCCTCCTCCGCCGGAGGTGCCGCGCAGCCCGCGGCAAGAACCAGAACCGAGCCGAACACGAGGGTCGCAGAGATCCTCCGAGGGATTCCTCGATCGCCCATGCCGGACCTCCTTTCTGCGGCGGAGCCGCTTGTCTCGATGTCGCTCGTCCCGTGTAACTCCTAGGCTAGCACCTGGATTCCAGAAAGTAGGCTTCCGGCGATCCGGAGTCCGCCGTGACGCGCACCTCTTCGACCTTCGCAGCCATTGGAGCCGGCGCGATAGCCGGCGCCGCGGGACCGTTACCCTGGATCGCCGGGGCGTTCACCGTCATCCAACCAGGGCTCGCGAAGTGGCTGCTCGGAGCGGCGGCCGTGGGCGGAGCGACCGCCGTACTGGCGGCGTTCGTCTGCCGCCAGGGTCATCCAGCGGCCCGCGTCGCCGTGCTCCTGACCGGTCTCCTGGCCGCGGCATCGAGTCCCGCCTTCATCGCGCTCTTCGCTCGCCAGCCGCCAGCCGAACCACGCCTCGCCGGAGTCGCTCCGACCGAGGCAGCGCCGGCCACGGACCGGCTTCGAGCCCTCCAGCTGAATGCACTCCACGGCTATCCGGACTCCGAGGGGCGGCTGGTCGTCCAGGAACGTCCGTCGGACCGGCTGCGCCGGGCCGAACAGCTCGCAGCGGAAGTCTCGCGGCTGCAACCGGATGTCGTCGTGCTGCAGGAAGCCTGGTGCGCCGTTGGGGAAGGCTGCCTCGCCGACCGGCTGGCCCGGAAGCTCGGTTTCCATGCCGTCTACGCGCGCGCCAACGGGTCCCTGCGGTGGTTGGGCTTCGAGGAGGGGTCGGCGATCCTCAGCCGATTCCCTATCGCCAAGCCCCGGGTGTGGCCGCTCGGGCCCGATCGCAACGCCTTCGAACGCCGCATCGCGCTGACCGCCCGCATCGACCACCCCCAGCTGCCTTTCGAACTGGTAGGCGCCCACCTCGCCAACGGCGACACGGACCTCGCCGCCGCCCAGGCCGCCGGACTCCTGGAACGCCTCGGTGAATCTGAGCGCCCCGTCCTGGTCGCAGGCGACCTGAACCTGCCCGGAGACCATGCGGCGATGGCCCGCTTCCGGGAGGCCGGATACCGCGACGTGATGGACGGTGGCATCGACCACGTTCTCCTCGACACCGCGAACACCGGCTGGTGGCCGCTGTGGACCGAGCAGCCGGAGACCGGCGCGGTCTCGGACCATCCGGGCATCCTCGTCGAGTTCCAGCTGCCGGTCCCCCCCGACGCCGACGACTGGCCCGACGACTGGCAGCCGGTCGCACCCGCCCGGGTGGGGCTCGACCCGGGCCGGCTGGAACAGGCGGTCCAGGGAATCGGTGAACTCGAGGGCGTCCGCGGTCTCTTGATCGCGCGTCGAGGTCGGCTGGTCGCGGAACGCTACTTTCGCGGCTCTGCCGGCGACCGCCCCCACAACCTCAAGTCGGCCTCAAAGAGCGTCCTCTCCGCTCTTGCCGGCCTGGCCATCGAACAGGGCCTGCTGGACCTCGATCAGCCGATCGCCGACGTGCTGCCCGAAGCCGCCGACCTCGACGGCACAGGCAAACAGGCGATCACGGTGCGCCACCTGCTGACGATGACCTCGGGTCTCGAATCGACCAGCTTCGGCAACTACGGTCCCTGGGTCGCATCCCGCAACTGGGTCCGGGCCGCTCTGGCGCGGCCGCTCCAGGCCGAACCGGGAACGCGTTTCTCGTACAGCACCGGCGGCACCCACCTGCTGTCGGCGACCCTCTCCCGCGCCGCCGGCCGGAGCACCCACGACTTCGCCCGCGAGCACCTCTTCGCCCCTCTCGGAGTCCGGCGCTCGGCTTGGGCCCGCGACCGCCAGGGCATCCACATGGGCGGCAACAACCTGTCCCTTGTGCCGCGGGACATGCTGAAGTTCGGTCAGCTCTACCTGAACCGGGGCCGCTGGAACGGCGAGCAACTGCTGCCGTGGCGGTGGATCGACGAGTCCACCCGTCCCGGCCTGGTCGGGCCCCGTGGACGCGGCCGGATCTACGGCGGCTACGGGTACCTCTGGTGGCTCCGAGGGTCCCGGGAACGCGGCGCCTACATCGCCAGCGGCTACGGGGGGCAGTACATCTACGTTGCCCCCGCCGAGGACCTGGTCGTCGTCGTGATCTCGACCGAAGTCTCGAAGGGACGGGGGTGGCGCGGCGAGCTGTTCGGAATCATCCGCGAAGGCGTCGCCGGCAGCGTGGTCGACCCGTACGACCGGCGCGGGCTCCCGGCTCCGTTGTAAACTGGCCGGCGCTCCAATGGACGCGATCGTGAGGATTTCGCTGCGCTCCGGCGCGGTGATCCTGGCTGCTGTATTGCTCGGCGGGCCAGCAGCCGCGGCGGAGTTCGCGCCGGAGGATCTGGAGTTCTTCGAGCAGAAGATCCGCCCGATCCTGGTCGAGCACTGCTACACCTGCCACAACAGCACCGAGATCGCGGAGAGCGGGCTGCGTCTCGACTACCGGGACGGCCTCCTCGAAGGCGGCATGCGGGGTCCCGCTGTCGAGCCGGGCAAACCGCGCAGCAGCCTCCTGCTCCGGGCCATGAGGCACCCGAGCCTGGACTTCAGGATGCCCCTGGGCGGCGCGAAGCTGCCCGACGACGTGATCGCCGACTTCGAGCGCTGGATCGAGATCGGAGCGCCCGATCCCAGGAACGAACCACCTTCCGCCGACGCGCTCAAGGAAGCGACCGCGTGGCGGACAATCCTCGAACAGAGAAAGGGCTGGTGGAGCCTGCAGCCGATCGCCGACCCGGAACCTCCGGAGGTCGCCGACGCGGACTGGTCACGCAGCGCGATCGACCGGTTCCTGGCTCGCGGCATCGCCGACGCCGGGCTCGAACCGGCGCCGCTGGCCGAGCCGCGCACGGTGATGCGCCGACTCTCCTACGTGCTGACCGGTCTGCCGCCGACGCCGGCACAGGTAGACGACTTCGTGCGCCGTGCCGCGATCGACCGCGACGCCGCGGTCGCTGATGAAGTCGACCGGCTGCTCGCCGACCCGGCTTTCGGCGAGCGCTGGGCCCGGCACTGGATGGACTGGGTCCGCTACGCCGAGACGCACGGCAGCGAGGGCGATCCGCCGGTTCCCTACGCCTGGCGCTACCGCGACTATCTGATCCGCGCGCTCAACGCGGACATACCGATCGACCGGCTGATCCGCGAGCACCTGGCCGGCGACCTGCTCGACGAGCCGCGGATGAACCCGGAACTCGGGATCAACGAGTCGGCGATCGGCATCGCCCAGTACCGCTTCGTCCTGCACGGCTTCGGCCCCACCGACGCCCTCGACGAACAGGTCCGGTTCACAGAGAACCAGATCGACGTCGTCTCCAAGGCGTTCCTGGGGATGACCGTCGCCTGCGCCCGCTGCCACGACCACAAGTTCGACGCGATCAGTCAGACCGACTTCTACGCCCTCTACGGCACGCTGGTGAACGGCCGCCCGGGCGTCCAGACGATCGACGACGAGGCGCGGCGAAACGCCCACCGTGACGACCTGACCCGGCTCAAGGCGGACCTGAAGCAGGTACTCGCCGAGGCATGGATCGACGCGGCCGCCAGCGTACCGGCCAGGCTGCGGCAGCCGGACGGCCCGTGGGCCGCGGCACTCACGGGCGGCCAGTCTCCCTACGACCCCCTCTACCCTTACGTCCGGACACGCGGGATCCGCGGCCGCGGGGCCTTCGCGAAGCAGTGGCAGGAACTGGCCGCCGCCTACGAACGGAGCAGGCAGCAGCTCGAAGCCCGGCAACAGGCACCCGCCGTAAGGCGCTGGGACCTGAGCCGAACCGAGGACGTCGAGAAGTGGTACCGGCACGGCAACGGTCTTCCGGACGCGAAGCCCCAAGGGGCCGGAAGCTACGAGGTTGCTCAGGGCGGCGGGACGATCGTCGCCGACATTCTGCCGGGCGGCGTCTACACGCACTCGCTCACCAACCGCCACAACGGCACCTTTTCGTCACCGCGGTTCCTCATCGAGGCCAGGCAGAAGCTGGCCGTGCGGATCGCCGGCCGCGGCGGCGCCGTCGCGCGCTACGTGGTCCAGAACTACCCTCAGCGCGGCGAGGTCTATCCGATCGAGACCCTGTCGGACGGCGAGTGGCGCTGGCAGCACTGGGACCTCGACTACTGGGACGGCGACCACGCCTACATCGAGCTGGTCACGGCCGCCGATCACCCGATGACCGGGGAGAGTTCCGGTGGGCGGTCGGACCGCTCATGGTTCGGGATCACCGAAGCCGTGGTGCTCGACGAAACCGGCGAGCTTCCCCACGACCAGCCCGCCGAGTTCACGGCGCCCCTGTTCGAGATCGAAGGAGCGCCCGGCGACCGCGACGAACTGGCGGCCCGCTACGGCGAAGCGGTCCAGGGCGCCGTCGCGGCCTGGCGCGACGGTTCGATGACCGACGCCGAGGCCCGCTTTCTGGCGAGCTTCGTTCGGCGCGGCCTGCTTCCGAACGACGTCGGCGACGTCCCGGAAGCGGAGCCGATCGTCGCCTCGATCCGGAAGCTCGAGGAGGCGGTCCCCGTGCCGACCCGCTCCCCGGCGGTGCTCGCCGGTCCGCGCTTCGATCAGCCGCTGATGGAGCGGGGCAATCACCGGCAGCTCGGTGAACCCGTAGCCCAGCGCTTCCTCGAAGCGATCGACCCCGAGCCCTACGCTGACTCCGTTCACCCGCGGCTGGCCCTGGCCGAGAGCATCATGGACCCCGGCAACCCGCTCACGGCCCGCGTCATCGCGAACCGTCTCTGGGTCCACACGTTCGGCCGCGGCATCGTCGCCACGCCGGACAACTTCGGGCAGATGGGCGAGCTCCCGTCGAACGCCGCCCTGCTCGATCACCTGGCGACGACGCTGCGGGAGGACGGCTGGTCCCTGAAGACGTTCGTCCGGCGGCTCGCCTCGAGCCGGGCCTTCCAGCTCGAGTCGACGCCGCCGGCCGCCGCGCGGGAACGGGATCCCCGGAACGACCTCCTCTCCCATGCCCACCTGCGCCGCCTGGAGGCCGAGGCGGTACGCGACTCGATGCTGATCGCCGCCGGTCAACTCGAACCGGTCGCCACCAGCGAAACCCTCCCGGAACCCGGCTGGTCGAACCGGCGCAGCGTCTACGTTCAGGTCATTCGCAACCAGCCGGATCCCCTGCTCCACACGCTCGACCTGCCCACCCCGGTGACGACCAAGGGCCAGCGCGACCAGACGAACGTGCCCGCCCAGTCGCTGCTCATGATGAACAACACCCAGGTCATGCATCTGGCCGCTCGCTTCGCCGACCGGATCGCCCGGGACCCCGGCCTGCACAGCGACCGGGAACGCATCGCCGCCATGTTCCGCCTCGCCCTCGGCCGGCTCCCGACCGAACCGGAACTCGGCGCGGCCGAGCGGTTCCTCGACCAGGCCCAGGACCGCAAGCCCGCTCGGGAGGACGTGGAAGCCTGGAACGCGGCGGCCCTGGACCGCCGCGAGGAGAGCGCCGGGATCCGCGAGTTCACCGCGGATAAGACGCGCGGCGTGCTCCGCTTCTACCACCGGGCCTCGGCGCCCAAAGCGATGGCAGCGTGGGAGTTCGAGGACCAGCCCAAGAACGGCCGCGTCTACGACGCGATCGGCTTTCTCCCGCTCAGGCTGGGCCGCCATGTTCGCCAGGACGACGGCGCACTGTGGCTCGGGACGTCGGATGTCGTGACATCGAAACCGATCCAGCGTTCGCTCGACGAGTACACGCTCGAGGCTTGGGTCGCCGGCGGAGCGGAGCCAGGACCGGTGCACCTGGTCCTGGCACTGGACGGCAGGGGCGCCTGGACCGCCTACCGGAACGGTGCCGAGACCGACCCGGAGAGCGTCCGACAGGAGCTTCCGATGAGCCTGGAGAAGGGTCGCGTCCAGTTCACGGGCGCCGGAGATGCGCCCCTTGGAGTGCTCCAGGCCCGCCTCTACGACCGCGTCCTGGCGCCGGCTGACATCGCGGCCTCCGCGCTCGGCAACATCGAAGCTCCGTCCGAAGCGGAGCAGGCGCGCATCTACCGCAGCAGTTGGTCCCGCATCGCCCGCCTCGAGGCGGAGGCGGACCAGCTCGAGCAGAGCGCCGGCGGCGGCGACGCATGGCGCCGACTGGCGCACGCCATGTTCAACCTGAAGGAGTTCATGTACCTCCGATGAGCGACCACGAGTGTTCCCTGATGAGCCGCCGGCGGATGCTGGCCCAGGTCTCGACCGGGTTCGGCGCGATCGCGCTGAACGGCATGCTCGGCTCGGCGCTCCTGCCCGGAGCGGCCCACGGCCAACCGCGAGCCCGCGCCCGGCACGTCATCTTCCTCTACATGTCGGGCGGCGTGTCCCAAGTCGACTCGTTCGATCCGAAGCCTCTGCTCGACCGCGATCACGGCAAGCCGATGCCGACGAAGATCGAGCGCACCCAGTTCAACCAGAACGGAAACATCTTCGCCTCGCCCTTCCCGTTCAAGCAGTACGGCGAGAGCGGCATCCCGGTCAGCAGCATGTTTCCCCACGTCGGCGAGTGCGTCGACGACCTGGCTGTCATCCGCTCGATGACGAGCACGGTGAACGAGCACGCCCAGGGCAACTACTTCTTCCACACCGGCTTCCCGCTGGTCGGCCACCCGTCCGCCGGCGCTTGGGTGAACTACGGGCTCGGCACCGAGAACGAGAACCTGCCCGGCTTCGTCGTCCTGCAGAGCGGTCAGGCCGGCATCCCGCACGGCGGTGTCGGCATCTACAGCAACGGCTACCTGCCGGCAGAGTTCCAGGGCTCCATCCTGCGCGGCGACGCCGAGGACGCGGTTCAGAACATCCAGGCGCTGGAGGCCCAGGCGGCACAGCGCGAGCGGCTCGACTTCGTGGCGGAGATGGATCGGGCCTTCCTCGATCGGCTCGGCGGCCATGCCGACGTCGAGGCGGCGGTGCGCAACTACGAGACCGCGTTCCGGATGCAGGCCGAGGTGCCCGAACTCTGCGACATCAGCGGCGAGACCCGGGCGACACGTGAGCTCTACGCGCTGGACCACCCGAACCAGACGACGGCGGACTACGGCCGCCAATGTCTGCTGGCGCGGCGGCTGGTGGAACGCGGCGTGCGCTTCGTCGAGTTGAGCTGCCTGCCGGAACCGACCGACGCGGGGCAGTCGGCGAACCCGTGGGACCAGCACACCGGCCTCGAGGTCGGCCACCGGAACATGGCGCTCCAGGTCGATCAGCCGATCGCCGGACTCCTGAAGGACTTGAAGGCCCGTGGCCTGCTCGACGAGACGCTCGTCATCTGGGCCGGCGAGTTCGGCCGCACGCCGTTCCACCAGGGCTCCGATGGCCGCGATCACAACCCGTTCGGCTTCTCGATCTGGCTCGCCGGCGGCGGCATCAAGGGCGGCACGATCCACGGCGCGACGGACGACTTCGGCTACCACGTCGTCGAGGACGAGGTCACAATCTACGACCTCTGGGCCACCGTCCTCCACCTCCTCGGCATCGACCACACGAACCTCACCTACCGCTACGGCGGCCGCGACTTCCGCCTCACCGACGTCCACGGCAATGTGGTCTCTGAGATCCTGGCGTAGGGCGGCGGGCACCCGCCTGAGCCGGGGCCGCGGGGGGCAGATTCCTGCGGAGGTCGGTGCGCCGGCCTTCTGGCCGGCATCCGCCGGAGGCGGAATCCGGATTCTTGCCGTAGCAATCGTGGCGGTACTCTGCGCGACCGCCATAGCCGCTCAGGAATCAGCTCCCAGCTACTACCGGGACGTCTGGCCGGTGATTCAGATGCGGTGTCAGGGGTGCCATCAGCCGGCGCAGTTGGGTGGTGAGTTGAACCTGACCAGCTTCGACGGGCTGGCCGCGGGCGGGATGAGCGGTCCTGCCTTTGTCGCCGGCAAGCCGGACGAGAGCCGGATGCTCCAGATGCTTCGGGGGGAGATCGAGCCGGCGATGCCGATGCGCGCGGAACCGCTGGCGGAGGCGGAGATTGCCGCGATCAGCGATTGGATCGCGGCCGGGGCTGCCGACGACACGCCGGAGGAGATGCGGCTCGGCGTGGCGACGGGGCCAATCGTCTACCACCAGCCGCCGGTGATCACGGCGGTCGCCTACTCCGCCGATGGGGAGTGGCTGGCGGTGTCGGGCAACCGGGAGGTGCTGCTCCACCGGCGCTCGAAGATCGGCAGCGGCGACAGCCTGGTGGCTCGCTTCAGCAGCGTCTCGGAGCGCATCCAGGGGCTCGCGTTTCTCAGGAACGGTCGGTTGATCGCCACCGGCGGGACGCCGGCACGTTTCGGCGAGATCCAGATCTGGGACGTCGAGGACCGGAAGCTCCGGGTGTCGAACATGCTCTGTCACGACACATTGTTCGGGCTCGCCGTGTCGCCGGACGAACGTCGGCTCGCGATCGGTTGCGCCGACCACACGGTTCGCATCCACCAGGCGACCAGCGGCCGGGAGCTGCTGCGGATGAACCACCACGAGAACTGGGTGCTCGGCGTCGTCTTCGGCGGCGACGGGCGGCGGATCGTTTCCGTGGGCCGCGACCGGGCCGCCAAGCTGATCGACGCCTCGAGCGGCGCCTTCATCGAGAACGTCAACCTGCTGCGCGGCGAGCTTGCGGCGATCGTCCGGAATCCGCGAATCGAGGCGGTGGTCATCGGCGGTGAGGACCGCGTGCCGTACTACTACCGGATGGACCGCACCCGGAAGATGCTGATCGCCGACGACTCCACCCTGGTGCGGGAGTTCGAACGCCAGGACGGGGAGATCTTCGCGCTCGCGGTGGACCCGCGCGGCGACCGTCTCGCGGTCGGAGGCGCCGCGGCGACCGTGCCGATCTACGACCTGGAAACCGGCGAACGTACGGCCACCGCTTCCGGCCACGCTGCCGGCATCTACACGATGGCGTTCGACCCGACCGGCGCCGAACTGGCGACTGCGGGCTTCGACGGTCGCTTGAGGCTCTACCGCGCCGGCGACGGCGAACTGCTGCAGGAGTTCGTGCCGGTGCCGCTGGAGGGCGAACTCCGGGGAGAGACGACCGCCGGAGGAGCGCCGTGAACGGTCATCGACTGCTGCGAGGCGCGTCCCATTCGCTCGCCGGCATCGCCGTCGCCGCGGTCGCCAGCGCCGCGGGGCCGCCGCCGAATCTCGTCGACATGCACCCGCACGGCGGCCAGCAGGGGCGGGCCCTGCGGCTCGTGATCGAGGGCTACGGTGTCGCAGGCGAGATGGAGATCGAGAGCACGCTGCCCGGTTCGTTCGCCCGTCTCGGCGAGGCCGCCGACGAGGACCGGCTGCAGAAGCAGCGGCGGCCGAACGACCGCAACCTCCAGGCCGCCGTCTTCCTGGTCGAGATCGACGCCGACGCCGCGCCGGGGCTCTACCCGCTGCGCGCCATCAGCGACGACGGGCTGTCGAACGCCCTGCTGTTCCGGGTGGACACCGTGTCCGAAGTCTCCGAGCAGAGTCTGCGCGAGGCCGGCAACGTCGCCGAAGCGCCCCGGATCGATGCACTGCCGGTCGTCGTCAACGGCACCCTCGACGGGGCGGAACGGGACCGCTATCGCTTCCAGGCGGCGTCAGGCGAACGGATCGTGCTGGAGGTCGAGGCACGGCGCGTCGGCTCGGCGATCGATCCGGTGCTGCGGTTGCTCGATACAGGCGGCCGCGAGATCGCCTTCAACCAGGAGGGTCCCGGCATCGACGTCGACGCCCGTCTCGACTGGCAGCCGCCCGAGGCCGGCGAGTACACCGTCGAGGTCCACGACGCCCGTTTCAGCGACCAGCGGCGGAACTTCTACCGTCTGAAGCTGATCGCCGCCTCGGACTACGACTACGCCGACGCTGTCTTCCCGCTGGGAGCGCGCCGCGGCGAGGAGACGCGATTCGGGCTCACCGGCGGCAGCGCGGCCACAACCAGAGAAGTCGCCCGTGCCGTCGGCACGGAGAACGCCTTCGACAGCGTCGGCCCCTCCGCCGCGAAGGCCAGCGCGGCCCTGCCGTTCCAGGTGGTCGTCGGCAGCCACCCCGAGGTCCTCGAGAGCCAGACGGCCCCCGACGAAGTCCTGAGCACGCCCGTGGTCGTCAACGGGCGGATCGACGACGCCGGCGAGGTGGACCGCTACCGGATCGCCGCCGAGCCGGGCCAGCGACTCCTGATCGAGGTCGAGGGAGCCGCGCTCGGCTCCTCCGACCTCTTCGGCGTGCTGACCGTCACGACGCCGGACGGGGAGTACCTGGCCTCCTCCGGCGACGACATCCCCGATCCCGACACCTTCCGGCTGCTGTCGCCGACCGCCACCTCCTTCGACCCCTGGGTCATGGTCGAGACACCGGAAGGGGCGGACGAGCTGCACGTCACGGTCGAGGACCTGGTCGGGCGCGGTGGTCCACGTTTCGGCTACCGGCTGACGGCGACCGCAAACGGCCCGGACTTCGGGCTTCGCCTGAGCACCGCTCAGTTGACGCTCAACAACGGCGCTTCGAAGCCGATCGAGGTCGGCGCGGTGCGCCGCGGCTATCTGGGTCCGATCCGTCTCTACGTCGAGGAACCGCCCGCCGGCATCGAGGCCCGGGACGGATGGATCACCAGGGAGGTGCGCGACCTCGACACACGGACTCTGGCGCGCTCCGGGCGGATCCTGGTCACCGCCGATCTCGACGCTCCGCGCCAGCGCTTCGACCTGGAGATCTGGGGCGAAGCCGTGCTCGAGGACGGCACCGTGATCCGCCGCCGGGCGACCCTGCCGGGAAGCACGACCGCGGTCCGCGCCGGCGACGGTCGCAGCTACACGACGGAGGCCGAGCGGTCGTTCAGCGCTCCCTGGCTGGAGACGCGCCTGCCGGTCCTGCTCACCGGCCGGCCCGGACCGCGGCTGGTCGCCCTGGAGCCCGAGACGGTGAGGCTGGTCAAGGGCATGCCGTTCGACTTCGAGTGGAAGTTCGAGGCGCCACCGGGCGAGGACGCTCCGGTGAAACCGCCCATGGTCGTCACTGCCCTGATCGGTGTGGGCGTGGGCGAGTTTCGGGTCGAAACGACCGAGAAGACCGACTACAACAAGTCCGAGGGCAGGAAGCTGATCCGAAGCAGCGACGGCACCCAGCACGACCGCTACACCGTGACCCTCACCGGCGAAGTCGCCGTGGGCGGACGTCCCGAGCGCCTCTACACGCCCGGCGTGACGCTCGAGATCGTCCCGGGCTACCGCATCGAGGTCAGCAACGCGAGCCTCCGGTCCGGCAGAAAGGGTACGGTCGAAGGTGTCCTGCACCGCGAGGAGAGCTTCCAGCAGCCGGTCGAACTGCGCGCCGACGCGCTGCCTACCGGCGTCGTCTGCGACAGCACCGAAGTCGAGCCCGGCGACGACGGCAGGTTCCGGCTGGACTGCGAGGCGTCGGACGCCGTCGAAGCGGGCGACTACGACTTCCTGATCGCCTCGTCGTCCTGGCTGGCCGGAGAGCGGGAAGTCCGCTCCGCCTACACTACGGTCCCCGTAGCCGCGCGAATGGAGGTGAAGGCCAAATGAAAAGTCCCTGCATCGCCCTCGCACTCACGATCGCCGCCACAATCCCCGGCGCCGCCGCCAACGCCGCGACCGACGCCGCCGAACCCGTCACCTTCATCCGCGACGTCCTGCCCGCAATGAACAAGGTCGGCTGCTCCAACGGCACCTGCCACGGCGCAGCCAAGGGCAAGAACGGCTTCAAGCTGTCGCTTCGCGGCTACGACCCCGAGTTCGACTACCAGTCGCTGCTCTACGACATGTCCGGCCGCCGCTTCAACCGTGCCGACCCGGCGCGCTCCCTCATGCTCGCCAAGCCGACGATGCAGGTCCCCCACGAAGGCGGCCTGCGCCTCGATCCCGGCGGCCGCTACTACAACCTCATCCTCGACTGGATCAGGGCGGGCGTGCCCTACGGGGATCTCGCGCGCGACCGGGTCGAACGCCTTGAGATCCACCCGGCCGAGGTCTTCATGAACCGGCCGGGGATGCGGCAGCAGGCGACCGTCATCGCACACTACGGCGACGGCAAGAGCCGCGACGTGACGCGCGAGGCCCACGTCACCAGCAGCAACACGGAGACGATGGCGATCGAAGAGACGCCGTCCGGCCCCGTGGCCGAGGGACTGCGACGCGGCGAGAGCACGCTGCTCGTGCGCTACGAGGGCCAGTTCACCACCGCGCCCGCCACCGTGCTCAGCGGCCGCGAGGGCTTCGAGTGGACCGCCCTGCCCCAGGCCAACTACATCGACGAGCTGATCGACGAGAAGCTCCAGCGGATCGAGGTTCTGCCTTCGGCACCGGTCGACGACGCCGCCTTCCTCCGCCGCGCCTCGCTCGACCTCACCGGCCAGATCCCGACCCCGGAACGGGTGCGCGCGTTCCTCGCCGACGACGCGCCCACCCAGGAGAAGCGGAACCGCCTGGTCGACGAGTTGATCGCGAGCGACGCCTACGTCGACCACTGGGCGCTCAAGTGGGGCGACCTGTTGCGCAGCAACCGGAAGTTCATGAGCTACAAGGGCATGCTGACCTTCCGCGGCTGGCTGCGCGAGGCAATCGAGGAGAACCGGCCCTACGACGAACTCGTCCGCGAACTGGTGACGGCTTCCGGCAGCACCCTCGATCAGCCGGCCGCCAGCTACTTCCGCGCCGCCCGCGATCCGAAGGAGGCGATGGAGACGACGACCCAGCTCTTCATGGGCGTGCGGATGGTCTGCGCCCAGTGCCACGACCACCCGTTCGAACGCTGGACCCAGAACCAGTACTTCGAGATGACCGCCTTCTTCGCCGGCCTGGGCGTCCGCCCGGGCTTCCGCACCGGCGAGGAGATCGTCTTCGACAAGCGCCGGGACAACGAACAGTTGCACCCGAAGACGAACGCGGTCGTGCCGCCGAAGTACCTGGTGCCGGTCGAGGGCGCGCCGGACCTCGGCGAGGGGCTCGGCCGTCGGGCCGCGCTCGCCGACTGGCTCACGTCGCCGAACAACCCCTACTTCGCCCCGGCGATCGCGAACCGCGTCTGGAGCTACTTCATGGGCCGCGGCATCATCGACCCGGTCGACGACATCCGCGCCTCGAACCAGCCGGTCAACGCGGCCCTCCTGAACGCGCTGACCGCCGACCTGATCGAGAACGACTTCGACCTCCGCCACCTGATGCGGACGATCGCCACCTCCCGGGCCTACCAGTCGTCCTTCCAGACGAACGAGTGGAACCGGGACGACCGGATCAACTTCTCCCGCCACGAACCGCGGCGCCTGAGCGCCGAGCAACTGGCGGACGCCGTCGCCCGCGCCACAGACTCCCGCTTCGAGATCGACACCCTCCCCGAGGACTTCGACGCCACGGCGCTCCCGGATCCGCACGTGATGACGGCGAGCATGGGCATCGAGGGCTTCCTCGACCTGTTCGGCAAGCCGGACCGCGAGACCGCCTGCGAGTGCGAGCGGAAGACGGAGATGAGCCTGCCGCAGGCGTTGAGCCTGCTGAACGGCTCCGTCATCGCCGACGCGATCGCCGACCCCGAGGGCCGGGTGGCGAACCTCGTCCTCGGAGGACTGGACAACGAGGAGCTGATCGCCGAGCTCTACCTGGCCGCCCTCGGCCGCCTGCCGACCGGCGACGAAGCCGAGCTCGCGGAGGCCCACTTCGAGTCCTCCGCCAGCCGCACCGCGGCGGCCCAGGACCTGATGTGGGCACTCCTCAACTCCAACGCCTTCCTCTTCAACTCGTAGGAGCCTCCGACCATGCTCGTCATTCCAGGACAGTCCGGCCACACCTGCGACGGCCCGACCCGGCGTGAGTTCCTCCGCGTCGGCTCGCTCGGCATCTTCGGCATCTCGCTCAGTCAGACCCTGGCGCTCCGCGACGCGCACGCGGCGACCGCCCCAGTGGACACCTTGGCCGGGGGCAAGGGCTTCGGCAGCGCCAGGTCGGTCATCCTCTTGTTCCTCCAGGGCGGTCCCAGCCACATCGACATCTGGGATCCGAAGCCCGACGCGCCGTCCAACATCCGCGGCGAGTTCGGCGCCATCGACACGAAGATCCCCGGCATCCGGCTCTCCGAGACGATGCCGCTGCTTGCCGACCACGTCGACAAGTGCACCCTGATCCGGTCGATGAGCTACACGCCGAAGGGGCTCTTCAACCACACCGCCGCGATCTACCAGATGCTGACCGGCTATCCGCCTGACCGCGTCTCGCCGTCCGGACAGCTCGAACCGCCGACGCCGGCCGACTTCCCGACCGCCGGCTCCCACATCTCCAGGCTCAAACCGCTCGACGACGCGATGCTTCCCTTCGTCGAGATGCCGCGGCCGCTCCAGGAGTCGAACGTGATCGGCAAGGGCGGCGCCGCCGGCTTCCTCGGCAAGGCCTACGACCCCTACCGCCTCTACCAGGACCCGAACCAGCCGATCGAACTCAGCGACCTGGAGCTGCGCGAAGAGACTTCGCCAGAACGCCTCGCCGGCCGCTTCGAACTCCGCAAGGGTCTGAACGCGTCGCTGCCCGAACTCGAGAAGGCGGTCGCCGACTCCGCCCTCGACGAGTACTACGAGAAGGCCTACGACCTGGTCCTCTCCGGCAAGGCCCGCCAGGCCTTCGACCTCTCGAACGAGAGCGACGAGATGCGGGAGCGCTACGGCAAGAACACCTTCGGCCAGGGCGCGCTGATGGCGCGGCGCCTGATCGAAGCCGGCACGCGCTTCGTCCAGCTCAACTGGCCCGCCGTGGCCAACGGCAACCCCGAAGTCGACTCCTGGGACACCCATGCCGCCAACTTCGGGCCGCTCAAGAACCTGCACTGTCCCGTGCTCGACCGCGCGCTGTCGGCGCTGCTGTCCGACATGGACGACCGCGGCCTGCTCGACGAGACCCTCGTCGTCGCCGTCGGCGAGTTCGGCCGCTCACCGCGCCTCGGCGTCAGCACCTCCGGCAACAGCAACTCCCCGGACGGCCGCGACCACTGGCCCTACTGCTACACCGCGTTGGTCGCCGGCGCCGGCGTCTCCCGCGGCCAGCTCTACGGCGAATCCGACGAGACCGGCTCCGCCCCCCGCGAGAAGCCGGTCCACCCGAACGACCTGCTGGCGACCGTGTACTACACCCTGGGGATCGATCCCGCGATGGAGATCCTGAATCACCTGGACCAGCCGAGGGAGCTGGTCAAGGGCGAGGTGATTCGGGGCCTCTGGGCGTAGGCCGGCCGTCCGGGCCGGTCGACGCGCTCCGTGAACACACGCGCGATCCTCATCGGGCTGGCGCTCGGACTGGGCCTCGGCATCGCTGCCTCGGCGACGGGTTCGCCCGCGCTGCTGTGGGCCGCCGAGGCCGTCGAACCGCTCGGTCAGGTCTTCCTGCGCGCGATCCAGATGGTCGTTATCCCGTTGGTGGCGGCGGTCGTCTTCGTCGGGGTGGGGCGAATCGGCGACCTGCGGAAGCTCGGTCGGCTGGGGGGACTGGCGGTGGGCTTCTTCTGGGCGACGACCCTGCCCGCGATCCTGATCGGGATGGGGGTGATGGGCTTCGCTCTCACGTTCACGGCGCCCGTGGCGCCGCCTACACCCGCGGCGGAGCTGGAACCCGCCGGTGTGGGCATCGTCGACTTCCTGGTCAACCTGGTTCCCCGGAATCCGGTCCAGGTCGCCGCGGACGGCTCCCTGCTCTCCCTCCTCATCTTCATCGTCCTGCTGGCCGCGGCGACGACCGCCCTGCCCAGCGAAAAGCAGCGGACGCTGACGTCCTTCGCGGAGGCCTTGGGCGACGCTCTGACGAAGCTGATGAGCTGGATCCTGTGGACCGCGCCGGTCGGCGTCTTCGGCCTCGCGGCGCCGGTCATCGCCAAGACCGGGACGGCGATGCTGCAGAACCTGGCAGTGTTCATCGTCGCCGTCGTGGTGGGGCTCTTCATCCTGAAGGGCCTTGTTCTCCTGCCCCTGGTCTGGTTCCTGGGCGGCGTACCGCCCTGGCGCTTCATCCCGGCAACCGTGGGCACGTACACCGTGGGCTTCACCACGACGACGTCAGTGGGGACGCTGCCGATGATGCTGCAGGAGGCGAAGAAGCTCGGCCTCTCCGAGCGCAAGTACACGCTGATCCTGCCGCTGGCGGCGTCGATCAACCGTCCCGGCAGCGCGCTGTTCCAGAGCGCGTCGCTCGTCTTCCTGGCCGCCATGTACGGGGTGCCGCTGGATGCGGGAATGATCGCCGCTGCGGTGCTGGCCATCTTCCTCGCCGCGATGACGGTCGCGCCGGTGCCCAGTGCCAGCATCGTGTCGCTGGCGCCGGCTCTGGACGTGGTGGGCGTACCGCTGGCGGGCCTCGCCATCCTGCTGGGGATAGATCGCGTGCCCGACGTCTTCCGCTCTGCAGCGAACGTCGTCTGCCACATGGGCGCCGCGACCACGGTCGACACGATGACTCGTGGCGACAGCGACGGACCGGCCGGTCCAGCTGAACACCCGCCGTTGCCCTAGACTGGGAATCCTGCCCGAATCATCTTGAGCTCTACTCATCGCCTTGATGTCTACTGGAGGAGCCCCAAACACATGCGCACGAACTGCCGCAAGACGATGATCGTTCCGCTCACTGCCTTCTCCCTACTCTCGCTCGGCGGAGCTGCCGTCGTGTCCGCCCAGAACCTTGAAGAGGACTTCGCCACCGCCACTGCAGGTGCGGCGGCGGCCGGGCGGGCCGTCCTCTACAGTTGCGACATTCCGACGAACCGTGTCGGCTTCGGCTATCTACAGGAACGGCCTTCGGAAGAAGGCGTCAAGGCGGTCGACATCTATCTCCGCCTGTACGCCAACACCGGCATCACGCGAGGCAAGCACGCGGTCCACATCCACGAAACCGCGTCGTGCAATCCATGTGGCACCGCGGGCGGGCACTTCGACCCCGGTCCCAACTCGAACACCAGCCCGGACGGCAACCATCCGTTCCACGCCGGTGACCTGACGAACATCACCCTGGACCGCCAGGGCCGCGGCTACCACATGGTGACGACGACGCGGGTCACTCTCTCCGATGGTCCGCTCTCCGTGTTCGACGAAGACGGCAGCGCCTTCATCATCCACACGAACCCCGACACCTACTGCCCCGAAGGCGAAGCGGCCGGCTGCGCCGGAGGTTCCAGGGCGGCCTGCGGCGTGATCACGCCCTACCCCTAGCGCCCGCGCCTTCAATCCGTTCCCGGAGGCAGGGCCCGGGCTCAGGATCCCGAACCGGACGACTCCGAGACCGCCGCCTCCAGGCGTTCCAGGTACGGCATGGCCGAGTCCAGGTTCCCGACGAATGGATCCCGGCCCGGGTCCTCGTTCCACTCGTACTCGGTCGCCTGAGCCAGCATCCGCGCCGCGTCCTGACCGAAGAAGCGGGCGACGACGGCCAGGCTCATGTCGATGCCGGCGGAGACGCCGGAGGAGGTCATCACGTGGCCGGCGTCGACCCAGCGGGCTTCCTTCACCCACTCCGTCTCGGGACCGAAGCCGGCGATGTAGCTGAAGAAGGCCTTGTTCCCTGTCGCCGGCAGGCCGTCGAGGACGCCGGCCTTCGCGAGGATGGCCGAGCCGGTGCAGACGGAAGTGGTGAGCTGGACCTCGGCGGCGCGCTCAGCGATGAAGTCCAGCAGTTGCTGGTTCTCGACCTCCCGGAGCGTGCCGATACCGCCCGGCACCATGATCACGTCGAGCGGCGGAGCGTCGTCGTAGCCGTACTGGGCCTCCACCTTCGGAGCCATCTCAGCCGGGTACGTCGTCGTGGTCAGGGCGACCGGGCGGGCGGAGTCCGCGATCAGGTGGACACGGATCAGGCCCGGCCCGGCGTTGAGCCACATCTCGACCGGTCCGAAGACGTCGAGCGGCTCGGCGCCGTCGTACAGGACGACGCCGATATCGAGTGGCGGGTCGTACGAGGGGGCATCAGATTGGCCGTTGGCCCGGTTGGCGAACACGGCCGCGAGGACGACAACGGTCGCGAACGCTGAAGCGAGTTTCGTCATGCGGATCTCCCAGGAATCTCGGCCCGCTATGGTACTGGGGAGAGTCCCGCCAATCTGAGACACCGGCAGCCAAGACTGCGAGGGTTCGCCATGTTGAATCGACGCCGCTTCGCAACCCGCTCCGCACTCCTCGCTCCGCTCGCCCTGGCGCTAGTCGCCCAGGGCTGCGGCACGGGCGACTCTGACGACTACCTGAACGTCGAGCTGCGGCAGCGCGTCGAAGCTCTTAAGCTCGAGGCCCCGGAAAGCACCGAAGACATCGCCATCCTGAGCGACCGCCTCGACACCCTGTGGCAGTGGGCGAACGCCTACTCCCTCACCGGCGGACCGATCCCCGACGCCTTCCCCCAGCTTCTCGCGAATGCGAACCGTTCGCTTCGCGGGCTGGGGGGCGGGGCGACGATCCCGGTGCCGAGGATCCCCGAGTTCATCCGCCACTACACCAGGGAGTTCCAGATCAAGGACGAGCATCCGGGAGCCCTCGGCTCACTGACGCTCGACCCGCCTGGTCCTTTCCGCGCCGGCCACGAGGTCACGATCCGGCAGATCTACACGGTGGGCACGCTGGGCATGGCGGAGGGCGGCGGCCTCCTGGTGCGGGCCGCACGGAGGGGAGGGATTCAGGCCGAGGATCCGGCTGGCCCGAACTACGTCACGGTCGGGAGTTCGAATCCGGACGCGACGCTCACCTCCGGCGAACCCTGGGGCGAATGGTTCGGCATGCACTTCAGCGCCGGACGCGGCCAGGTTCGCCCCGGCGTGCCGCGGACCGTGCTGCAGTTTCGCCTCGGCGGCACGGCTCTCGCAGAAGGCGACACGATCACCATCACCTACGGCGACACGTCGGGCGGGGGACCCGGATACACCCTGCAGGAAACCTCCAACGACCAGGTGATCTTGCACGTCTACGCCGACATCGAGGGAACGGGCGACCTGTTCCGGCCGGCCTGGCCTTCGTTCGAGGTCCTGGGGCGCGAGGAGGTCCGCTACGTCAACGCCGTGGCCCCGTCCATCGTGGCGCCGGGCGAGCCCTTCACCCTCGCCGTCCGCGCCGAGGACCGGATGAAGAACCTGTCGTCCGGTGTCATGCCCGCGCTCGACGTGCTGCTGGACGGCGAGCCGTTCCGGACCATCGCTGCCGGCAGCCCGGCGATCTCGCTGCTCGAGAATGTGAGCCTCGACGAACCCGGCGTCTACCGCTTCTCCGTTCGGCACAAGGACGGCTCGATCCGGGCGACCAGCAATCCCGTCCTCGTCGAGGACGATCCCGAAGCCCGCGTCTATTGGGGCGAGACGCACGGCCACACGGCCTTTGCCGAGGGCCAGGGTTCGCCGGATGGCTACTACCGCTTCGGCCGCGACGTGGCCCGGCTGGACTTCCTGAGCCTGTCCGAGCACGACATCTGGATGGACGACAGCGAGTGGCGGAAGCTGCAGGAACTTGTCGAGGAGTACCGGATCGAAGGCGAGTTCACAACGATCCTCGGCTTCGAATGGACCTCGCGCTCGCCGCTCGGCGGCCACCACAACGTGTTCTTCCGCGACACACCCGGCCGCAGCCGCGTGCCGAACCAGAAGGCGCCCCTCCTCGACGAGCTCTACGCCGGCCTGCGCGATCAGAACAGCGCCGACGACGTGCTGGTCATCCCCCACGCCCACCAGCCCGGCGACTGGACGAACAGCGACCCCGACCTGGAGCGGCTGGTCGAGATCCAGTCCGGCCATGGCACCTTCGACTGGTTCGGTAACAAGTACCTTCAGAACGGCTTCGAGGTCGGCTTCATCGGCGCCTCCGACAACCACAACGGCCATCCCGGGTACTCCGGGGCAGGCAACCGGCAACTGGGGGGTCTGGCGGCCGTGTACGCGCCCGAGAACAACGCGGACGCGATCTTCAGCGCGCTCCGCGACCGGGCGGCCTACTCGACGACCGGCGAACGCATCATCCTCGAAGCGACTCTCAACGGCGCCAGGATGGGAACCCGCCAGGAGGACGCCACGGTCCGGCGGATCGACTGCCGGGTCCACGGCACGGCGCCCATCGACGCGATCGACGTGATCAGGAACGGCGCGATCGTCTACACCAGGAGATACCTGGAGAGCGCACTCTCTGAAGACGCGCGGGTGCAGATCACCTTCGAGTCGTCGACCGAGATCCACGGCGAGCGCACGCCTCCCCGCGGCGGCCGACCCTGGAAGGGGGCGATCCACGTCTCCGGGGCAGCACTGGTCGACTACGAGGATCCCTGGTTCACGCAGCCCGCGACCTACGACGTGGCCCGGAGCGCGGAAGACCGCAACCGGATCGACTTCGACTTCCCTACCCGCGGACGCCCGAAGTCCCTGGTCCTGGAAGTCCGCGGCGCGGGACCCGACACGGTGATCACCGTCGAGATGGAGACCACGACCGAGTCCCGCGGCTCGGGCGGCTATGTCCGCGTGCCCCAGGAACTGCCCGCGAACACGGTCCGCTTCCGTCTGGGTGACCTGAAGGGCCAGGTGGAGCGCCACGAGGTCCAGGTGCTGGAGCACACCGACGCCCTCTCCGCGCAGATTGTGACCGAGGGACGGGCCCTCGACCAGGAGTTCACCTTCACCGACCAGGGCGAAGTCCAGTCCGGCGACTACTACTACCTGCGTGTACGTCAGATCGACGGCAGCATGGCGTGGTCGAGCCCGTTCTGGGTGGGCGAGAGCTCCGGGTAGGCTCGGGGAAACGAACAAGGAGAAACGGAGATGCGGAAGACGCTCGCTCTCATCTGCGCACTGCTCATGTGGGGGGCCGGCGCCGTCCTCGCGGCCGCCGACGACATTCCCCGGACCCCGAACGGCAAGCCCGACTTCACCGGCCGCTACGACATCCGCTCGCTGACGCCCTTCGAGCGCCGGCCGGAGCGCGGCGAGGAACTCGTGCTCAGTCCCGAGGAGGCGGCCGAGGTCGAGGCCAACCAGCGACAGCGCGTCCTGGACGGCGACGCCGCCAGTGCGCCGGATCGGCCGCCGCCGGAGAAGGGCGCCTTCATCGACCGGCAAAGCTACAACTACGCCTGGTTCGATCCGGGCCACACGATGTTCAAGATCGACGGCAAGTACCGCACGTCGATCCTGACGAACCCCCCGAACGGCCGAATGCCGCCGTTGACGGAAGAAGCCCAGAACAACCGAGGAGCGTTGCCCCGCTTCATCTGGATGAACGACGACGGCACGGCCTGGTGGCTGGAGTCCGGCGACACGCCCTTCGACAGCCCGGAGACGATGGTGCTCGGCGTGCGCTGCATCTACCAGCCCGGCGCCTCGATCCCCATCCGCACCATCTCCTACAACAACCTGAAGACCCTGGTGCAGACCGACGACTATCTGATGATCCACATCGAGTGGATGCACTGGACCCGGGTCGTACGGATCGACGCGGAGCATTCGCCCGCGGCGTACCAGTCCTACTCCGGCGACTCGATCGGCCGGTGGGAGGGTGACACCCTGGTCGTCGAGACGACGAACTTCCGCCGTGAAGCGGCGCCCCAGATGTTCCACGGTCGAACGTCGGCCGGCGTGCCGCGCGGCGCGATGAAGGTGACGGAGCGCTTCAGCCCGATCGACGGCAACTCGCTGCTGTACCAGTTCGAAGTCGAGGACGAGGAGTACACGGCGCCCTTCGGTGGCGAGATGCCCTGGCCGAAGACCGACCAGTACAACTACGAGTACGCCTGCCACGAGGGCAACTACTCGATGCTGGGGCAACTCAAGGGGGCGCGCCAGCTCGAGAAGGAGTGGCTCGCCGCCGGCAAGCCCGTGAAGGGCGAGAGCGGACCGTAGCCCTCAGATCATGCTGTAGCCGGAGCCCTGCCGCTCCGTGCCGAGTCCCCGCCCCTTCTCGATCCAGCCGAACTCTTCCAGGATCGCCTGGCTGTAGGTGACCCGGCCGGTGACCCGGTCGATCGGTTCGGTGGCGAGCAGCAAGGCCGCCTGCGCCATGATCTCGACGGTTTCGGCCTCGTTCGGGTCGCGTCCCTCCATCAGCCGGTGGTGGACGACGCCGGGAGTCGGCACGATCTGGGACGGGCTGTAGCAGGTCACCGAGACGCCGTGCTCGTAGACCTCGGAGGCGAGGCCCTGCGTGAAGCGCTCAAGGGCCGCCTTCTCGGCGCCGTACAGCGAGCCGCCCGCGAACTGCGGGCCCTTGTAGGGACCGCGGCCGGGGCCGATCGCAGCGCCCGAGGAGACGTTGACGATGCTGCCCGCGCCGCGCTCGATCATTTCCGGCAGCACGAGTTTCGAGAGGTAGAACGGCGCGTGGAAGTTGACCGCGGTCGAGCGGTGCCACTTGTTGATCGGAAAGTCGACGACCGGGATGAAGTAGGTCAGGGCGGCGTTGTTGATCAGCACCTCGACCGGCCCGAGCGCGTCGCGCACTTCGTCGACCAGGCGCTCGCAGTTCTCGTACTCGGAGACGTCGCAGGCGAACGCGGTGGCATCGCCGCCAGCGGCCCGGATCTCCTCGATCGTCGTCTCGAGCGAACCGCCGAGGTAGTGCCCGCCCTCGGACAGCGTGCGCGCCGTGCAGGCGACTCGCGCGCCGTGCTCGGCGAACAGATCGGCGATCGCCTTGCCGATGCCGCGGCTGGCTCCGGTGACCAGGGCGACCTTGCCATCGAGTTTCCTGTCTGTCTGCGTCATTGAGCCCTCTCCTTCATCCGTCGTATGCGTCGCGGTACCGTTCTCGGAGCACGTTCTTCTGCACCTTCCCCATCGCGTTGCGCGGCAGTTCGTCGACCCAGTAGAACCGGCGCGGGTGCTTGTAGCGCGCGAGCCCCGCGTCGAGCGCGGCGCGGAGCGTATCGTCTTCGACCGGCGCCCCTTCGGCGACGAGCACGGCCACCACGCCTTCGCCCAGGTCGGCGTGCGGCGCGCCGATCACCGCCGATTCCGCTACGCCCACTACCTCGTCGAGCCGGTCCTCGACCTCCTTGGGATACACGTTGAATCCGCCTGCGATGATCAGGTCCTTGCCGCGGCCCACCAGGGTGACGCGGCCCTCGTCGCTGACGCTCGCGAGGTCGCCGGTGACGAAGAAACCGTCGCCGCGCATCTCTTCAGCCGTCTTGTCCGGCAAGCCCCAGTAGCCGGCGAACAGGTTCGGACCCCGAATCTCCAGGGTGCCCACCTCGCCTGCCGGCACCTCGGCGCCGTCCTCACCCACGGCCCGGATCTCGACGTCAGGCAGCGGAAAACCGACCGTCCCGGCCACGCGCTCTCCATCGAGCGGGTTCGAGGTGATCATGCCGGCCTCCGTCATGCCGTAGCGCTCCAGAATCCGGTGGCCGGTGCGGGCCTGGAAGTCACCGAAGACGGCTTCCGCCAAAGGCGCAGAGCCGGAGACGAACAGCCGGATGGTCTCGCAGTCCGCACTGCCGAAACCAGGCTCCGCCAGCAGCCGCGAGTAGAAGGTCGGCACGCCCATCAGCACCGTCGCCCCGGGCAGCAACCGGCGTACCTCTCCGGCATCGAAATGCGGCAGGAAGAGCACCTTCGAGGCGTTCAGAAACGCCGTGTGGAGGGCCACGAACAGCCCGTGGACGTGGAAGATCGGCAAGGCGTGAAGCAGCACGTCACCCGGCTCGAACCCCCAGATCCGGTGCAGCGCCAGCGCGTTCGAGATCAGGTTCCGGTGCGTGATCATCGCGCCCTTGGAACGCCCGGTCGTGCCCGACGTGTAGCAGATGGCCGCCAGGTCGTCGTCGCTCCGCGGTTCGATCGTGGGTTCGGCGTTTTGCGCCGGGGCTTCTGACCAAAGCGCGTCGATGTCCACCCCGCGTGGTCCGTCGGCCTCCGCACCGACGACGACCCGCGGCGACGCGTCGCCGCTGAAGAACGCGACCTCCCGCTCCGTGTACGCCGTGTTCAGCGGCACGTACACCCCGCCGCAACGCAGCACGCCGAGATAGAGCGCCACTGCCTCCGGCGACTTCGGAACCTGAACCAGCACGCGATCTCCAGGTGCGACGCCACGGCGGCGCAGCGCCGCTGCGAACCGGGCGGACGCGCGATCGAGTGCGCCGTAGGTCCAGGTGACGGACCCACTACCGTCTTCGCCGCCAGGCCACGCCAGCGCAGGCCAATCGAAAGCAGCCGCGAAGCGCTCGTAGAGTAGGGCGTACAGGTTCATCGCCGGGATCTGTCCGTGGCCGGAAGATCGCTGATCCTACGCGTGTTGCAGTCCGAGATGCCCCCAGCCCGCACGCCCCATCCCCGCCGGCGGCACCCGCCCAGGCCCACCCGTCACTCGCTCGCGGTCGCCACGGTGGCCGCACTCGCCGGAATGCTGGGCGCCTGCGGTCCTCAGCCGGTTGAAGAGAGCCTGAGCATCGAGTTCCTTCGCAACCCCGAGACCGCCGGCTCGATGCAGATCCGGGCCGAAGTCAGCCTGAACCGGGACGCCGCGGACAGAGGCGACGAATCCCTGCACAAACGGATCGACGCTATCGCCGCGGAACTCGAGGACGGAACGAGTCCCTGGCACGAGCGCTTCAATCGGCTCGGAGCCCCCCTGTCCGACGGCGTCGATCTGAGGAAGGAGCAGGGCGAGGTCTCACGTTTCCAGCGTTGGGCCGTGACGACCGATCCCGGTGCGGCGCTTGCCGACTTCTTCGCCGACACGCGGATCGCGCCTGCCTACGGGGTGAGCGAGGACTCCGCGACCGGCACTGGCGCGCCCTCCGTTCCACGAACGGTAACCCTGAGCTTCAGGGCGACAGGAGATGCCGGTCCAACCAGCGACGACCTCGCCGACGCCAGGAGCGACCTGCTCGAGATCGCGCATCTCATCGTCCGGCTTCAGGGCACGGTCGACGACGTGTGGTCTTACCTGGAGGAGAACCCGGAGAAGCGCCGCAGCTGGGTCGGTTTTCTGGCCTTCGCCGATCAGGAGTCGCTGAACGAACTGGAAGCCAACCTGTCCGAAGAGGAGGAAGAACTCTGGATGCGTCTTGTCGAGGACGTGTTCGCCGTCCTGTGGCCTGAAGATTCGATCGAGGGGCGGACGCTGGCCGCGTATGACCCGCTTCGACACGCCTTCGACGACTTCCCGGCGAGAGTCTCGGTGAAGCCCGACGGAGACGTGATCGAGGCGGTCGGCTTCCTGGAGACGGAAGACGCCTACATCATGTCGGCGGGTGACATCTCCTGGGCCGTTGCCAACGCGCTCGAGGACATCGTGTCGCCCAACTTCACCGACTTCTGGACGCGTGTCGACTGGGAGAGCTTCTTCCGCGGCTCGCAGGTGGCGAAGGCAGAGGACGCAGGGGACTGCGACCGTGACTGCCGACTCGACGAAGTGCTTGCCCTTCCCTTTCGCGTCCGGCCGGCCGGTGCCCCGGAGATCGCGGAAGCCCTCGAGCAGGCACTCACGCCCTTCGGCGAGTACCGGCTAGTGTGGGTCCGGGATCCCTAGATCCAGGACGGACTCTCAATGACGGTGCTCGACCATGGCCGTTCCCGGCGCTACGGCGCGCTGACACGTGCTCTCGCCGTGGTGGCGGCGATCCTCGCAGGCTGCACCGACGACCCGGTCGCCGAGACCCTGCACCTCGAGTTCTTCCCGCCGTCGGCGGACGATCCGGAGCCCTCCGAGGACGACGTCGTCGACCTGCCCGATACCGGCGGTTACGTGAAGGTAGAGGCTGAGGTCTCGATCCGCCGCCACAAGGTCCCCGATGGAAACGCACTGATCGAGCGCCGGTTGAACGACCGGACCGAGGCGTTGATGAACGGCTACGACGCCTGGCATCTGCGATTCGACCGCCTGTACGAGCCCTTGGCCGACGGCGCCGAGTGGGAGCGGGCAGGCAGAGAGCTGACCAGCTACCGCCGCTGGGCGCTGGTCGGGAACCCGGACGCCGAACTCCAGGAGTTCTTCGCCAATACGCCGATCCGTCCATCTCTTGCCGTCTGGGACAACGAGCGGCGCATGCCCGACCAGCAGCGGCCGCCGCCGCAAACCGTCTCTCTGGAGTTCGTGTTCGACGGCGGAACGCAGGCCACGCCAGGCGAGTCCGACACGGTCGAGCGGGGCCTGCGCGGTTTCGCCGCTGATGCCGCCCGGTACCAGAGACGGGTCGCGGCGCTGTGGCGTTACATGGACGAGAACCCCGGCCGCCGCTTCGAGTGCCTGCGGGCCCTGTTCGGCGCCGCCCGCGGCGATGACCTTCCCGAATCGAGGCTGGTCACACCGCCGCGGGAGCTGGCGCCGTCCACGACGCCGCCCCCGCCCGTTGAGCAACCTCCGGGACAGCCTGTTCTACGCGACCACGAGATCGAGCTCATCGAGCGGATCGTAGACGCCGGCGCGCCGCTGTTGGAGATCTTCGAGGTCCCCGACGACGACGCCTTCACGCTGCGGGAACTCTCGCGCCGGGTCTTCGATCCGTTCCCCGCCGTCATCACCGCCGTGCCGGACGGCCCGGTCGTCGAGGCGGTCGGATTCGCGGAGTCGGGAGACGGCTGGACGATCCCCTCCCTCGATCTCTGGCGCGCCTACCGCACACTCGACGGCCGGTTCGTGTCGCCGGATCCGCTCCTCTTCCTGCTCGACACGGACAGCGACGACTTCGGCTGCGACGAGCAGGACGACGCCTGCAAGGACCGCGAGCGCGTCTTCGCCTTCCTCGAGCGCGGCGCCTTCGTCGCCCGTCCGGGTTCCTCGAACCTGGTCCGGCAGGTCCTGGAGACCGAACTGCGGCCCCTCGACGTGTACCGCCTGGTCTGGGTGCGCGGCGCTCCGGACGAGAGCGTCGACGGCGGAGAGGCGCCGGAGAGCGACCGCGAAACGGCCCGCTAGCGGAAGTAGACTCCCCTCCAAGCTCTATCTTCAGAGGTGCCGATGACCCGTTCGACCATCATCCATCCCAACCGACTCCTGCCCAGCTGCATGCCCCTGGCGGCGGCCACCGTCCTGCTGCTGGCTGCCGGCGCCGACACACTCGAAGCGCAGCGGTCGTATCCCCCGGAAATGGCTGGAACGATCTCGGAGGTCTACCGCACGGTCGGCGACGTCGATCTCAGGATGTATCTCTGCAACCCCGAGGGTCACACGGCGGACGACCAGCGGCCCGCGATCGTCTTCTTCTTCGGCGGCGGCTGGCGCGCGGGTTCCCCGCAACAGTTCCTGCCGCATTGCCGGTACCTCGCGGAACGGGGCATGGTCGCCGCCGTCGCCGACTACCGCGTGGCCAGCCGACACGGCGTGACGGCGGATGAATGCGTCAAGGACGCCAAGAGCGCGGTCCGCTGGCTGCGAGCAAACGCCGACCGGCTCGGCATCGACCCCAACCGCATCGCCGCCGGCGGGGGCTCGGCTGGCGGTCACCTGGCGGCCGCGACCGCAACACTGCCGGGCCACGACCCCGATCCCGAAGGCCCGAGCGCCAAGCCCAACGCGCTGGTCCTGTTCAACCCGGCAACCGTCCTGGCGCCGGTCGACGGCGATCCTCCGCCGACGGAAGAGCAGCGCGAGCGGTTCGACGGGCTCACCCAGCGCTTCGGAGCGCCACCCGAGTCCATGTCCCCCTACCACCACCTCGGGGACGGTCTGCCTCCGACCATCGTCTTCCACGGCACCGCCGACGAGACGGTCGCTCACAGCACCGCCGTCCGGTTCTGCGACGGTCTGCGGGCGCACGAGACCCGATGCGATCTCGTGAGCTACAACGGCGCCGGTCATGGCTTCTTCAACTTCGGCCGCGGCGAGGGCGACGAGAAGAACAAGATGTACGAGGACACCGTCTACCGGATGGACGGTTTCCTCTACTCCCTCGAATGGCTCGACCCGAAACCGAATCCGGACGGCACACCCAGGAAACGCCGCACCTGGGACGACGTGCTCGGCGATGCGCTGAAACCGCCGCCGGGAGGAACCGCGCTCCCGCGGGCGGCGGACGACGAGGAGAAGGCGGAGCCGCCGGCACCCGGCCAATCGCGTCCCGACGGCAGCGAGGAGGGGTGACCCGGCGTTCCAAGGCGTTCCTTCCGGGCGCCGCCCTCGCCGTTGCGGCAGTCGCCGGCGCCTACGGCCAGCCCGCCGGCGAATGGCACAACTACGCCGCGGACAGCCGAAGCAGCAAGTACTCGCCTCTCGACCAGATCGACCGGGACAACGTGCATCAGCTCGAGATCGCCTGGCGCTGGAAGTCGATCGACTACGGGATCGCCGCCCGCCACGAGGGTGTCATTCCGCCCTTTGTCTTCCAGAACACACCGATGATGCGCGACGGGCGGGTGCTCGTCGCCACGGGCCTGGGCGCGGCCGCTCTCGACCCCGCCAGCGGCGAGATTCTCTGGACATTCGATCCGTTCGAGGACGACACGCCACGGAACATGGGCCGAGGCTCCGTTCGCGGCGGCGTGACCTGGAACGACGGAGAGAGACGCCGGCTCTTCTTCACCGGCAACGGCCGCCTGACCGCCCTCGACGCGGACACAGGCGCCCTCGATCCTGACTTCGGCGATGGCGGACGCGCCGACATGCTCGATGTCGGGAGCGGCGTGACGCGCCGCCAGTACTTCTGGACCTCGGCGCCCGTTGTCTGCGGCGACGTGATCGTGGTCGGGGAGTCGACGGCCGATGCCTGGTCGCGACGCAGGAACCCGCCGGGGATGATCCGGGGCTACGACTCGCGCTCCGGAGCCCTGCGCTGGCGGTTCAACATCATCCCCGAACCGGGTGAGTTCGGATTCGACACCTGGGACAGCCCCGAAGCGGCCGAGGCCGGCGCCGCCAACGTCTGGACCTGGATCAGTTGCGACCGGGAACTCAAGATCGCCTACGCTGCAACGAGCACTCCGAGCAACGACTGGTATGGCGGCCACCGCCCGGGAAAGGGTCTGTTCGCCGAGTCGATCCTCGCTCTCGACGCCGGGACCGGCGAGCGGCGCTGGCACTTCCAGGCCGTGCACCACGGTCTCTGGGACTACGACTTCCCCGCGGCGCCCGTGCTCGCGGACATCGTCGTCGACGGCAGGCCCATCAAGGCGCTGGCCCAACCTTCCAAGCAGGCGTTCCTCTATGTCTTCGATCGGGAAACCGGCGAGCCGGTCTGGCCGATCGTCGAGCTACCGGTGCCGGCTTCCGAGGTGCCGGGCGAGCGGGCCTGGCCGACCCAGCCGCACCCGACCTGGCCTCTCCCCTACGACCTCCAGGGACTGACCATCGACGATCTGATCGACTTCACGCCGGAGCTGCGCGCCATGGCGATCGAGTACGTCTCGCAGTACCGGATCGGCCCGATCTTCCAGCCGCCCACCCTGATGGACGGCCCCGACGCCCTGCCCACCATCCAGGTGCCCGGGGCAGTCGGCGGCACCAACTGGAACGGCGCCGCGCTCGATCCGGAGACCAACGTGCTCTATCTGCCATCGGTCACCGTGCCGGCGATCCTGGGCCTGCGTCCGCCCCCCGACCCCGCGCGCTCCAACCTGCGTTACCGGGTCGACCTGAGCGAGGCCGACGGCTACGACTGGGCGACCCTGCCCAACGGCCTGCCGATCACGAAGCCGCCCTATGGCCGCCTGACCGCGATCGATCTCGACACGGGCGAACACCTGTGGATGGTCCCCAACGGGGATGGACCGCGCGATCACCCCGCGCTCGCCCACCTCGACCTGCCACCGCTGGGGCAACAGGGCCGCGTGTCGGCGCTGGTTACCAAAACCCTGGTGTTCCTGGCCGACGGCTCGGACGCCATGATCGTCCAGCCCGAGGGCGCCGGCAGCCGGAGGTTCAGGGCCTACGACAAGGCAACCGGCGAGGTTGTCTGGGAAACGGAGCTGCCCGCCGGCGTCAGCGGCGCGCCGATGACCTACCTGCACGAAGGACGCCAGTACATCGTGATGGCGCTCAGCGGCATGGACTTCGAGGGCGAACTTCTGGCGCTGGCGTTGCCGGAAGCACCGGCTGCCGCCGCGGCTCCCTGACTCGGCAACAGCCCCAGAACACCGGATGAACCTGCGCGCCGTCTCCGGTCTCGTCGGGCGGCTCCTCCTGCTGCTGGCCGGCGCGCAGTTGATCCCCTTCCTGTTCGCCCTCTGGCACGGCGAGGAGCGGCCCGCGGCGGCCCTGGGAGGTTCACTGATCGTCTGCGCGGCCGCCGGTGCGGCCGCCCACTGGTGGGGCAAGCCGCACGAGAAGATCTACCGGCGCGAGGCCACCCTGGTGGTCGTCGGCGCCTACATCCTGGCCTCCTTCTTCGGCGCCCTCCCGTACCTGTTGAGCGGCGAGATCGCGGACCCGGCCTCCGCCCTGTTCGAGTCCGCCTCCGGATTCACGACCACGGGCGCCTCGATCCTGACCGACATCGAGCTGCTGAGCCCCAGCATCCTGCTCTGGCGCGGCCTCACCCAGTGGCTGGGCGGCATGGGCATCCTGCTCCTGTTCGTCGCCCTGTTCCCGAGCCTGGGACCGGGCGCCCGCCTGCTCTACCGCCTGGAGGTGCCGGGGCCGACCCAGGACATGTTCCAGCCCCAGGTGCAGAAGACCGCGACGGTGCTGTGGCGCATCTACGTCGGCCTGACCATCGTCCTCATCCTGCTGCTGCTCGCCGGCGGCGCCACCCAGTACGAGGCCTTCTGCTACGCCTTCACGACGGTATCGATCGGCGGCTTCGCCCCCTACAACGCGAGCGTCGCCGCTTTCGACTCCGCCTTCATCGAGTGGACGATCATCGTCTTCATGCTGGTAGCGGGCATCAACTTCTCCCTGATCTTCGCGGTCCGGTCACGACCCAGCCAGCTCTACAAGGACGTCGAGTTTCGCGCCTACGCCTCGATCGCAGCCGTGCTGGTGGCGCTGGTCACCCTGGACCGCTGGCGCAGCACGGACCTGCCGCTGCTGGAGGCGCTTCGGGAAGCCGCGTTCAACTCCGTTTCCCTGATGACGACGACCGGCTACACCACCAGGGACTACGACTCGTGGAGTGACACGTCACGCACCCTGCTGCTGCTGGCCATGTTCGTCGGGGGCTGCGCCGGTTCGACCGCGGGCGGCGTCAAGGTCGGCCGGCTGGTCATGACGCTGAAGATGGCGCTGCGCGAGGTCCATCTCATGTTCAACCCGCGCCGGGTCCTGGCCCTCTGGGTCGGCAAGCGGACGATCAGCGACCAGGTGGCGCGCAGCCTCGGTGGCTTCATGACGCTCTTCGCCTTCCTGTGGCTGGGCGTCGCCGCCACCCTCGCGATCGCGGGCAACGACATGGTGACCTCCCTGTCGACTTCCCTGGCCTGCCTGTCGAACGTCGGCCCGGCGATGGGCGCGGCGGGCCCGTCGCTCAACTACGCCTTCTTCGCCGGCTGGGAGAAGCTGCTGCTGATCTTCCTGATGTGGCTGGGCCGGCTCGAGATCGTCGCCGTCGCGGCGATCCTCCTGCCCGCATTCTGGCGCCGCTGACCTACTCGACGCGGCAGACGTCCTCGAACTCCGGCCGCGGCAGGCGCCCGAACAGGCCGTCGGGGTCGCCGTAGCCGATCGAGCAGAGGAAGTTCGAGCGCACCGTGGTGCCAGGGAAAAAGAGCTCGTCGCACTTCGCGTTGTCGAAGCCGGACATGGGGCCGCAGTCGAGGCCGAGCGAACGCGCGGCCAGCATGAAGTAGGCACCCTGCAGCGTGGCGTTGCGAAACGCCGTCACCTCAGCGAGCTCCGCGTCGTTCCGGAACATCTCGGCCATGCCCGGGTTGTGGGCGAAGAGAACGTCCATCCTGTCGAAGAACGCCAGGTCGTAGCCCAGGATCGCGGTCGCCGGCGCCTGCCGGATCTTGTCCTGGTTCCCCGGCATGGCGATCGAAGCCAACCGCTCCTTCGCTTCATCGCTCACGGTGAAGACGACCCTCTGCGGCCAGCAGTTCGCGCTCGTCGGTCCCCACTTCATCAGGTCGTGGAGTTCTTGCAAGGTCTCACGCGGGACTTCCCGCGGCAGCCACCTGTTCTGGCTGCGGGCGTCCCGGAACAGGACGTCCATCGCGTCCTCTGGAATCCTCGGCATGACGTCTCCTCCGTTCTACGGCGCAGGCTCCCGGGCAGCTCAGTCCGTCGCCGGGACGCGCCGGAACAGCGACCCGACATGGGCCTCGGGCAGCGGCTTCGTCGCCAGCGACACGGCCGCGGTGCAACCCATCGCGAACAGTCCCGCCAGCGCCGCGCAGGAGGTCGGGTTCGGCGCTTCCCCGTGCAGCCAGGAGAACACCGGGTGCAGGAAAGAGCCCTCGAACCAGGCCGGATCGATGACCCCGGTGTGCAGGATCAGGAAGGAGCTCAAACCCACGATCAACCCCGTGTACGCACCGGTGCGCGTCACGCCGCTCCAGAGGGCGCCCAGCACGAGCGGACCCGCGAACGCCGCCATCATGCCGCCGTTCCCGGTCCAGACCAGGATGGCGATGTTCATGTCCATCAGCATCCAGGCCATCGTCACGCAGACGACCATGACGCCCACCGTCGCCCAGCGGCTGATGACCAGCACGCGGCGGTCGAGTTGTTCGTCGCTCAAGTGCGAGTGGAAGCGTGGAGCGATCGTCCGCCGGTAGAGATCGTTCGCCACGATCTGTGACGAGGACACGACCAGCCCATCCGCCGTCGACATGACGGCCGACAGGATGCCGACCCCGATCAGGGCGGCCAGCCAGGCCGGAAAGAGCTCGATGAACAGCGCCGGCAGCGCCTCGTTCGGGGTCGATCCCTCTTCGTACAGGCGGCCGCCGAGCACGGCCCGCGCCAGCGCTCCGCCAAGGCCGAGCATGCCCAGCGTAACGCCGAAGACGGAGGCGAAGCGCAGGAAGGTGAAGCGCGACTTGCCGGTCTTGAGCGCCCAGATCTTGTTGCCGATGTGCGGCAGCAGTCCGAGCGGAATGTGGGCGAGGAGGACCGCCATCTGCGACCACCAGGAGTGGTAAAGCGGTGTCGAGCGGTTGATCCAGCCGACCTGGTTCGGGTCCTGGCCCCGGATGCTGGAGATGACCGAGCCCAGGCCGCCGTCGAGACCGGCGCCGAAGAGGAACAGGAGGATGACCAGCACGCCGATCACCAGCATCAGGAAGCCCTGCACGCCGTCGGTGAGGATGTCCGCGTGGGCGCCGCCCAGGGACACGTAGATCATCAGCACGACGGCCGTGATCCCGAGCGCCCAGGCCGGCGACAGGCCGAGCATCGTCTCGAACATGACCAGGCCCGACAGGAGCTGGCCGGCCAGATAGAAAAACAGGAGCAGGGACGCCACCGTGACGATGACGCGGATGCCGTCCGACTGGTAGCGGTCGCCCAGGAACTCCGGGATCGAACGCGAGCCGAACCGCTCGCCCACGTTGGCCACTAGCCGCATGCAGATCAGCACACCGAGATACACGCCCGCCGGGTAGAGGACCGCCGACAGCAGCGCCGCCGTCCCGTGCTCATAGGCAAGGCCAGGGAACCCGAGGAACGTCGCGCCGCTCGCGGTCGTTGCCGCGAATGCGAGGGCGAGGAAGAAGGGCCCGTACGCCGCCCGGGCGGTGGCGAAGTCGTCGGCGCCCTGAACCCGGTTCCGGCCAATGACTCCGAAGGCCAGCATGCCGCCAAGGTAGACGACGAGGAACAGCCAGGACCAGACGATCAAGCTCATGCGCGAAGCGGTCACGGTATCACCTGCCCCATGGCGAAACCGGAAGGCGCCTCTCGCCGTACTGCTACTACGAAGACCACAACCCAGAGGGCCTCGTCATGCGTTACGCCACCACGTTCCAGGCCGCCGTCGTCGGCCTGCTGTTCCTCACCCTGCCGACCGCCTTGATGGCCGAAAGGGTGCGGATTCCAGCCGGAACGACTGTCTACTGCGTCCTCGACGAGAGCCTCTCGACGAAGAAGAAATCAAGTAACTTCGTCCGGCTGGGAGACCGCGTCCGCGCCAGGGTCGCCGAGGATGTCGTGATCGACGGCCGCGTCGTCATCGAAGCGGGCACCGTGGTCTGGTCCGAAGTCAGCAAGGCCCGGCGGGCCAAGATCGCCGGCATCCGGGGCCGACTCGAGGTCGACGCGAACACGGTCGCCGCGGTGGACGACACCTCTATCCGGCTCACGGGCGGCTACGACCGCTCCGGCAGGGGTCGCTTCGTGACCGCCGCGGTCCTGGCCAAGATCATCGCCTGGCCGTTCATCCTGATCAAGGGAAAGCAGGCGCACCTGAGTCGCGGCGTCATCTTCGACGCGCAGACCGCCAACCCCGCGGCGGTGGAGGTTGTGGCACCACTGGATCTCCCGGTTCTCCGCGCCGACATCCCCGGATTCGAGGTGAGCATCCCCTACGACAGCATCGATCCCGAGGTCCGGCTCGCCGTCCTGCCGCTCCTGTTCACGGGACTTGCGCCGGATACCGGGGAGGCCCAGGTCACCGCGGTCAACGGCCAGGAGATCGACCCGATCGAGATCTTCGTCGTCGACCGGTTGGGCGAAGTCGACTTCCAGGAACTTGCCGAGCACTTCCGCCACGGCATGAACCGGTTCACCGTCACGGTGGACGGCCAGAGCGTGGACGTGCTGCTGGAGTTCGAGTTCTAGCGGTCGCACCGGCGCCGGGCAACCTCGGTTTCCGCTCCACGATCCGTCTTGGTCGGTATGGAGAGAATAGACTTGTCGCTCGAGCCCCGAGAGGTGCAGCTAGGGTTTGAAGAAGTTGGCTTCGATGCCCGTCAGGCCAAGCTGCTCGCCGACGTGATCAGCCAACGCGAACAACAGGGCGCCACGAAGGGCGACATCGCTGCAGTAAAGGACGACGTCACCCTGCTCAAGAGCGACGTCGCCGTACTGAAGGACGACGTCACCCTGCTCAAGAGCGACGTCTCCGTACTGAAGGACGATGTCGCCCTGCTCAAGAACGACGTCTCCGTACTGAAGGACGATGTCGCCCTGCTCAAGAACGACGTCGCCGTACTGAAGGACGACGTCGCCCTGCTCAAGAGCGATGTCGCCGGACTGAAGGACGATGTCGCCCTGCTCAAGAGCGATGTCGCCGTACTGAAGGACGATGTCGCCGCACTGAGGATCGATGTGGCGGCCGTCAACGGCCGGATTGACGGCCTGACCCTTGCGCTTGAAGGGCTTCGTCAGGAAGTCCGTGAACGGATCGACAGCCTCCGGCACGAGTTCTTCGGGCGGCTTGAAGCGGTCGAAGGGCGTCTGGGAGGCGGCATTGCCGCCCTCAACGGCCAACTGATCCTGATCAAGTGGTTCCTGGGTCTGCTCCTGGCCACGACGATTCCGATCATGCTCGCACTGCTCAGGATCGCGTTCGCATAGAGCCGTCAATTGGGACGACTTGGCTCTGGGACCGGAGCACCTGCTCCGTTACTGTTTGGCGATGCCCAAGATCTTCCGGAGCTGGCCCCTCGGCCCGTACGTTCTCCTCGCCGTTCTCACCCTCCAGCCGGCAGTAGCTCAGAAGGAGCCCCTGGAGCTTCACCACATCTACGGGCCGGATGCGCTCGACTTCTCACCCGACCTGCCGCGGATCCGCTGGTTGCCCGGCGGCCAGGACTATCTGCAGGCAAGGGACAACGAGGGCGGCGACGGCACGAGCTGGATGTTCGTCGACGCGGCGACCGGAGACGCGGAGCCGTTTTACGATCCGCGACCTTTGGCTGAGGCCCTGGAGGGGCAGCTTCGGCTGGACGCTGAGGACGCCGCCGCCAGGGCGCGGCCCGGGTCCCTGCGCCTCGCGCCGGATACCGACCGGCTCCTGCTTCAACTTGCCTCGGACCTGTTCGTCTGGGATTTCTCCGCCGAGACGCTGACACGTCTCACCCACGGCCCCGAGGACGAGGAACTGGCCCGCTTCTCGCCCGACGGCCGCAGCCTCGCCTTCGTGCGCGACGCGGACCTGTACGTCGTCGACGTCTCGGGCGACGAACTCCGGCTGACCACGAACGGCAGCGAGAACACCCTGAACGGCAAGCTCGACTGGGTCTACCAGGAGGAGATCTACGGCCGCGGCAACTACCAGGCCCACTGGTGGAGCCCCGACAGCCGCCGCGTCGCCTTCCTGCAGACCGACGAACGCGACGTGCCCCGCTTCACGGTGGTCGACCACATCCCGTTCCGGCCGCCGCTGGAGGTCTACCCCTACCCCAAGGCCGGCGATCCGAACCCGCGCGTCAGGCTGGGAGTCGCCGAGGCCAGCGGCGGGAGCATCACCTGGATCGATCCGGGCCTCTACGGGCACGCCGAGATCCTGATCGTCAACGTCACGTTCTCGCCCGACGGCGATGTCTGGTACCAGGTCCAGGATCGCCGGCAGACCTTCCTCGACCTGCACCGGGCCGACCCCGATTCCGGCAAGTCGGAACGGGTGCTGCGGGAGGAATCCCACGCATGGGTCAACGTGCTCGGTCCACCTCGTTTCCTCGAGGACGGCGGCTTCCTCTGGCTTAGCGAACGGACCGGCTTCCAGCACCTGTACCGCTACGACCAGAGCGGCAAGCTGGTCCGGCCGCTCACCGACGGCCGCTGGGAAGTCCGCTCGCTGCTCGCGGTCGACGAGGACGCGGGCGCGGCCTACGTCTCAGGCACCTACCGTTCGGCGCTCGGCGCCGACGTGCTCCGGGTGGCGCTCGAAGGCGCGGCCCCGGTCCTTCTCACGGAGGCGACGGGCAGTCACCGCGGCAGCTTCCCGGACGAGGGCCCCGTCAGCCACTGGATCGCCACGCATAGCGACCTCCACACGCCGACGACCATGACGCTGCGAAGCGCCGGCGGCGAAACGGTCCGCCAGCTCGGCGGCGGCGAGGTGCCGGACATCGAACGCTTCGATGTCTCACCGCCCGAACTCCTGACGATCGAGACCAGCGACGGCGTCGACCTGGCGGCGATGTTGATCCGGCCCCACGGATTCGATCCCGACCGCGTCTACCCGGCATGGGTTCACGTCTACGGCGGCCCCCACGCCCAGCAGGTCCGCGACGGCTGGCAAGGGTCGCGCGGCATGTGGTTCCAGTACCTGGCGCAGCAGGGAATCGTCGTCCTCGTCGTCGACAACCGGATCGCCTCGGGCAAGGGTGTCGAATCGACCTGGCCGGTGTACAGGAACTTCGGCGAGCAGGAGCTGATCGACCTGGTCGAAGCCGTCGACTGGCTCGGCGCGAAGTCGTGGGTCGACGAGGAACGGATCGGCCTCGACGGCTGGAGCTTCGGGGGCTACATGACGCTCTTCGCGCTGACCCGCTCCGACCGTTTCCGTGCCGGCATCGCGGGCGGCAGCGTCGTCGACTGGCGCGCCTACGACTCGATCTACACGGAGCGTTACATGTCGACTCCGGACGACAACCCCGAAGGCTACGAGCGGACCTCGGTGCTCGAGACGGCCGGAGATCTCCACGGCCACCTGCTGATCATCCACGGCACGATGGACGACAACGTCCACATGCAGAACACGCTGCAGATGGCCTGGAAGCTCCAGAAGGCCGGCAAGCCCTTCGAGATGATGCTCTACCCGAAGTCACGCCACGGCGTGACCGATCCCGACCTCTCGCTGCACCTGCGCGAGACGATGGCTCGCTTCATCCTGAAGACGATCGCGCCCTAGCTTCGCCAGGCCCGCACGCTCAGCGCCAGCGTCGCGATCGTGCCCCAGGACAGCCCCACGACCACACCCGCGTCCAGGATGCCCCGCCACGGCTGATCCAGCCGGTGGACGAGCACGATCAGCACCAGGATGCCGACGGTTCCGAACCAGACGCCGAGCCGTTCGCGCCTCGTCCCCTCGAAGTAGCCGGCCGCGTAAAGGGGCGCCAACACGACCCGCAACAGCGTCGGCTGGCTGCGAACCGTCATCGCCCGCTCCGCCACGCGCGGCGAGAACCGCAACTGAAAACCGCGCAGCCCTTCCGACCAGGCCATGAAAGGGATGATCGCGAGCAGCGAAGCCCAGTGATACCAGGCGAACGGGTGGTCGAAGGCCGCGATCGAGATCCTGGCCAGCCGGTAGACCGCCCACACCAGCAGGCCCACGATCCCGCCGACCGCCCACAGCGCGCCGGCCGTGGCCACCGCGCGGCCGATCCCGGGCGCCTCGTCGTCGGCGGTACCAGCTTCAGTCATCCGAGGCGAGATCCCGCCGACCCTGGTCGCTGGCCAGCGCCGCGTGGTTCAGAATGTTGCGCGCCATGGACGACACCTGCGTGCCGGCGTTGGCCCGGTAGATGGCGGCCCGGGCCTCGTGGACTCCGGCCTTCCCGGGAGCCGCGTGCCGCGCGGCTTCGATCAGATGACAGGCCACGGCGTGGTCGCCGTCCGACGAAGCGGCCAGCGCCCGCCCGACCACCTGCTCCACGCCGCCCGCCAGTTCGACCCAGGCTTCGGCCTGTGCCCTCCTCGTCGCCGGCACGACGTTGTCGAACTCGCCGTCCCACCAGCCGCCGTAGCGCCGCCAGACCATCCGCACCAAAAAGCTCGGATCGTCGTACACCGGTTGCAGGTAGGGTTCGTCGGCGAGGTCGGCGGGCGGTGTGACCGCCTGGAGCACCTGGTCGAGGCTCAGTCCCCGGTTCATCGCCGCCACGCTCTGCTCCTCGATCGAGCGCATGTAGCGCGCCGTGCCCTCCAGCGCCCGGCGCACGCGGTCGGCGCCGAGGATCGGCAGGCCATGCCCCGGGAGGAGGATCTCGGCGCCGAGCGGCAGCATCCGCTCCAGGCTGTCGGCCCAGTCGCCGACGTAGCGCTGTACCTTCTGCGGGTTGCCGGCGTTCGGCACCGCCCAGATGAACAGATCGCCGGTGTGCAGGATGCGGCGTTCCGGAATCCAGGTCCAGGTGATGTCGTCCGTCTCGCCGCGGCCGTGGGTCAGTTCGAAGGTCAGGCCGCCGCGCCGGAAAGTCAGACTGCTCCGGTACAGGACATCCGGGTACCGGTAGCTGTCCGGCCAGCGGTAGTGCGGCGCGTCGATCGCGAACTGGCGGCGGTTGATCGCCGTGTTCCAGCCGAGCGTCGCGCGGTAGCGGTCGAAGTGGGCCGGGACCCGCTCGTGGGCGTAGACCGTCGGCCGCGGCCACCCGCGCTCGTCCGCCTCCACGTCGAACGCTGTGACCGAGAACACGTGATCCGCGTGGTGGTGCGAGTAGATCGCGGCCACGACGGGCGTATCCGGCCACTCCCTTCTCGTCTCCTCGAAGCAGCGCTTCACGTCGAGCAGGTGGCCGGCGTCGAGCATCACCAGACCGTCGCCGCTGTCGATGACGTAGAAGCCGGCGATGCCCTTGAAGCCGAGCAGACCGTCCATGAGCCGGCAGGAGCCCGGGTAGTAGCGGTGAACCGGGTGGTGTTCGAACTGGAGGTCGAGCTCGCCTCGCCAGGCCTGCTCGGCGAGTTCGAGGAGACTCGGGTGGCGTTCGTCAGGCATGGGGGCGGACGTTACCCCAGCCGGGAGGCGCCAGCGGGCCGCAGAACGCTGCTGTTAGCCTCCGTGCCGTGAAACGGAGCCTGCCCGCGACCGTGGGCCTGTTGGGTTTCCTCGCGGGCGCCCCCGTCGCCGGTCAGGAGCAGCCGGAAGCCGGCGCCGGGCGCCCGAGCATGGCCGCGACCCGCGTGGAGCGCGGGCCGGACGTCGACGGCGACCTGAGCGACGCCGTCTGGGCTCGGTCGGAAGTCGGCACGAACTTCATCCAGCACGAACCGCTCGACGGCGTGCCGGCGACCGAACAGACAGAAGTTCGTGTCGTGTTCACCGACAGCGCGATCTACTTCGGCATCACCGCCTTCGACGCGAACCCCGACGCGATCATCGCCAGGGAGATGGAGCGCGACAGCCGCATCTTCCAGGACGACTCGATCATCCTGTTGCTCGACACCTTCCACGATCGGCGCAACGCGTACGCTTTCGAGACGAACCTGAACGGCGCCCGCTCCGACACCCTGGTCACCGACGAAGGCCGCGACCTGAACCTCCAGTGGGACGGCATCTGGCAATCTGCCGCGAGGCGAACCGGCTCAGGCTGGACGCTGGAGATCGCGATTCCGATCTCCACTCTCCGTTTCGATCCGGCCGCTCCGGCCTGGGGGTTCAACGTCCAGCGCTACATCGCCCACAAGCGAGAGATGACCCACTGGTCGGGCCTGCCCCGCGAAGTCGGCACGCTCGGACAGATCGGCCTCCAGGCTCTGCCGGTACACCGTGTGTCGATGGCGGGAGAACTCACCGGGCTCACCGGGCTGTCCCAGTCAGCGCAACTTCAGGTCAAGCCATTCATCATCGGCGACATCAGCGAGGACCCTCGCCTCGACGTCGACCCGGCCTCCGACAGCGACTACGGTCTCGACCTGAAGTGGGGCGTCACCCGCTCTCTGGCGCTCGACCTGACCTACAACACGGACTTCGCGGAAGTCGAGGTCGACGAACTGCAGACGAACCTGACCCGGTTCTCGCTGTACTTCCCGGAGAAGCGCGACTTCTTCCTGGAGAACGCCGGCATCTTCGACTTCGGCCCACCTCACCGGCTCTTCTACGAACCTCCCGTGCTCAAGACCTTCTTCTCGCGCCGGGTCGGCCTCGACGCGGGGAAACAGGTCCCGATCGACTGGGGCGCCCGCTTGACCGGACGGGTCGGAGGCTGGAACCTCGGCGTGCTTCGGGTGGCGACTGCCGGAATCGCAAAGGAGGACGGGCAGCTTCCGGCCAACGCGTTCACCGTCGCCCGGCTCAAGCGCAACGTGGGCCGCCGCTCGTCGGTCGGCGCGATGATCACCGAAACGGCGCCCGACGGCGAGGCGGCGAACCGGGTCGTCGGCGTCGACTTCGACTACAAGCCCACCACTACGCTCGGCTTCGGCGGCTTCTGGACGAGCAGCGGCATGAGCCAGGAAACAGCCGGCACCAGCCGGTCCAGCGACTCCGGAGAGGCCGCTTACGGCTTCAACTTCGACTACCAGGGCCGCGACCTGACGGTCTACCTCGACGCCCAGGACATCGAGGAGGACTATCGCCCCGCGGCAGGGTTCCTGCTGCGAAACAACGTCCGTCACCTGAACCCGATGATCCAGTGGTTGCCACGGATCGAACGGGGCTTCGTCCGCACCTGGTTCACCGAGGTCAGGGCCGACTACTACGAGACCCTGGATGGCGGTGAGCTGGAATCCCGCCAGATCGAGATCTCCCCGATCGGCATGCGGACGACAGGCGAGGACCGCTGGCGCCTGGGCTATCTCCACGAAACCGAGAACCTGGTGGGACCTTTCGAAGTCTCGCCGGGCGTCGTGATTCCGCCCGGCTACTACGAGTTCGACGCACTGCGATTCTCCGTCTACAGCAACCAGAGCCGCTTCTTCGGCCTCCGCTCCCGTATCACCGTCGGTGACTTCTACACCGGCACGCAGGTGTCCGGCCGCACGACGATCAACTTCAAGTTCTCGAAACACATTCAGACCGAGAGCCGATGGGTCTTCAACAACATCGAGCTGCCCCAGGGGGCGTTCGATGTCGGCCTCTACAGCCAGCTCGTCAACTTCACGTTCAATCCCAACCTGCGGCTCAACACGATCATCCAGTACAACGACCTCTCCGGCGACCTCGGCACGAACATCCGCCTGCACTGGATCTACAAGCCCGGCTCCGACCTGTTCGTCGTGTACAACGAGAACTGGATGGCCGAGGATCTCCGCTACCGGACGAGCACACACCGCCAGATCGCCGTGAAGTTCACCTACCTGTTCCAGCCCTAGCGATTCCGCATGTCGAGACCCAAGCAGATCGCCCCCGCACTGGCACTTTCTCTCCTGGCAGCCGGGCCGGCCGCCGGCATCCAGGAAGCAGCGTCCGGCGCCGAGCGTCCGACGATGGCGGCCACCCGGGTCGAGCAGGGTCCCAACGTCGATGGCGACCTGAGCGACCGGGCGTGGCAGGCCTCCGAGGTGGGCACCGACTTCATGCAGCACGAGCCGCTCGACGGCGTGCCGGCTACCGAGCAGACGGAAGTACGGGTCGTGTTCACGGACAGCACGATCTACTTCGGCATCACCGCCTTCGACGCGGAGCCGGAGGCGATCATCGCCAAGGAGATGGAACGGGACAGCCGCATCTTCCAGGACGACTCGATCATCCTGCTCCTCGACACCTTCTACGACCGGCGGAACGCGTACGCTTTCGAGACCAACCTGAACGGCGCCCGGACCGACACCCTGGTCACCGACGAAGGGCGCGACCTGAACCTGGAGTGGGACGGCATCTGGTCCGTCGCGTCCCGGAAGACCCCCGTGGGTTGGACTACCGAGATAGCCATCCCGATCTCGACGCTCCGGTTCGATCCGGCCGCGCCGGCCTGGGGACTGAACGTCCAGCGCTACATTGCCCACAAGCGCGAGATGACCCACTGGTCCGGTCTGCCGCGCGAAGTCGGCGTGCTCGGGCAAGTCGGCTCCGAGGTGCAGCCGGTGCACCGGGTGTCGATGGCCGGCGACCTGACGGGTCTGACCGGACTCAGCCAGTCCGCGCAACTTCAGATCAAGCCCTACGTCATCGGCGACGTCAGCGAGGATCCCCGGCTCGACCTGGATCCGGCTACCGACGGCGACTACGGACTCGATCTCAAGTGGGGCGTGATCCGGTCGCTGGCGCTCGACCTGACCTGGAACACGGACTTCGCCGAGGTCGAGGTCGACGAACTGCAGACCAACCTCACCCGGTTCTCGCTCTACTTTCCGGAGAAGCGCGACTTCTTTCTCGAGAACGCGGGGATCTTCGACTTCGGCCCGCCCCACCGCCGCTTCTACGAACCTCCCGTACTCAAGGCGTTCTTCTCACGGCGAGTCGGTCTGGACGCGGGACGGCAGGTACCGATCGACTGGGGGGCTCGCATTACCGGACGAATGGGCGGCTGGGACATCGGCGTACTGCGCGTCGCAACGGCCGGCCTGGGGAGCGACGATGGAACCCTGCCTCCAAACGCGTTCACGGTCGCCCGGCTGAAGCGGAACGTCGGCGAACGGTCATCGGTCGGGGCGGTGCTCACCGAAGCGGCGCCCGACGGCGAACTCGCGAACCGGGTCGCGGGCGTCGACTTCGTCTACAAGCCGGGGCCGAAAGTGATCTTCGGCGGCTTCTGGTCCAGCAGCGGCATCAGCGAGGAGCCGTCGGACAGTTCCGGGAACGCCACGTCAGCCGATTCCGCCGCCGGCGAATCGGCCTACGGACTCAACTTCGACTACCAGGGCCGCGCCCTGACCGTGTTCCTGGACGCCCAGGAGATCGAGCAGGACTACGACCCCAAGGCCGGGTTCCTCCTGCGCCGAAACGTCCGCCATCTGAACCCGCTGATCCAGTGGTTGCCCCGGATCGACCGAGGCCCCGTCCGCTCCTGGTTCACCGAACTGTACGTCGACTACTACGAGACCCTCGACGACGGGAAGTTGGAAACCCGGCGGATCCAGTTCTCGCCCATCGGCATGCGAATGACCACCGAGGACCGGTGGCGGCTGGGCTACGTCCACGAAACGGAGAACCTGGTCGCGCCCTTCGAGGTGTCGCCCGGAGTCGTGATCCCGCCGGGACGCTATGAGTTCGACACCATCGAGGTCGCCAGCTTTACCAACCAGAGCCGCCTGTTCGGCTTCCGCGGACTCATCGGCGTCGGCGACTTCTACAACGGCACGCAGAAATCCGGCCGCGTCACGTTCAGGCTCCGGGTCTCCAAGCACCTGCAGACCGAAACCCGCTGGGTCTTCAACGACGTCGAACTCCCCCAGGGCGCCTTTGACGTCGGGCTCTACAGCCAGCTCGTCAACTTCACGTTCACCCCGAACCTGCGGCTCAACACGATCCTCCAGTACAACGACCTCTCCGGCGACCTCGGCACGAACATCCGCCTGCACTGGATCTACAAGCCGGGCTCCGACTTGTTCGTCGTCTACAACGAGAACTGGATGGCCGAGGATCTGCGATACCGGCAGAGCACGCACCGCCAGATCGCGGTGAAGTTCACCTACCTGATCCAGCCGTAGCGCTAGGTCTTCGCCCAGTTGAAGGTGCGCACGAGATGCGTGTAGTCCGCGTGACCGCGTGCGACCGTCGTGCTGCCGAGGAAGTCCTCCCTGCCCAGCATCACCCTTAGCGGCCAGGGCTTGCCCTCGAGCCACTCCTCGTCCAGATGGCTGTAGTCCTCGACCGGCCGCAGCGCCAGGCGGGAGAACGTGATGTGCAGCACGACGCGCTCTCCAGGAATCGCGCGCGGGTAGTTGCCATGCCAGACCGAACCGTCCCAGACCACGACGGAACCCGCCGGGCACTCGGTCGGAATCGCTCCCGGCTCCGTCGCGACCTCCTCCTCGTTCGGATGGCGCCGCAGGCGATGGGTTCCCGGAATGACCTTGGTGCAGCCGCCTGCCTCGGTGAACTCGTCACACGCCCAGCACAGGGTCAGCAACTGGTTGTGCACCGGGAACGGAGCCGGCAGCCAGTTCTGGTCCGCGTGCAGCGGGAGCTTGGCCGCGCCAAGCGGCCGGATGCTGCAGATCAACTGCGAGAGCAACGCACCCTTGCCGCACATGACCTCGACCAGAGCCTGAATCTTCGGCCGGAGGACGACGTCCTCGAAGATCGGGTCGCGGCCGAGCAGGAGCGCCGCGGAACGGCCCTTCGCCCGGCCCTCCGTCTCCTCCGCCAGGCGCAGGCAGGTTTCCCGTAACTGCTCCGTGAACTCAAGCGACGCAACGTCGCGCAGGATGGTGTAGCCCTGCTCCTGCATGTCGTGGACGTTCTGCGCCATGCCGAGCCGCTCGACGGCCGCCGCCATCTCGTCCGCAAGGTCGAACGGCTGCCGGATTTCCGTCAGCCGTTCCGGCGTCGGCTGCGGCTCTTTCCGGGCTACCGGCATTTCGAGTCGCGCGGTCGCGGTCTGCGCCATCGTCGAACCCCTCTATCGATCCGGGTCGGTTTCTCGTTGCAGCGCTCGATCGTAGCAGCCGCTTGGCCTCATCCCAGGTTTGGGCTACAATCGCAGAGCTTTCACGGCGCCGCGAGGCAGGGGACCGTCCACCCCGGCTGTCGCCACCAGATGCCTCAAAGCGGTCGCGCCTCAGCTTCCCGAGACGTCAACCACGTCGCTCCGTCCTCCGGGAGGAATCGAACTGCCAGCCGGCGGCGCCAGTGAACTCAACGGGTCGATACCCCACCGGAATGCCAGAAGCGCAAGGCGAACACCCCACCGGGACACCCGCCGTCACCAAACGGCGGCCGACCCGACGTCGGCGACGTCCCCGCCAGCGCGGGGGCGCGAGCAAGGCACGCACGGTCGCGCTCCATCAGCGCAGTGCGTCTCACTTCCGTCCCGAGGACCGGGAACAGGGTAAGTCGGTCTTCTCGACGGGCAACGTGAAGCTGGAAGTCGACGGAACGAGCGCCCGGGCCATCGTTCAAACGCCGGCGCCCGATGAGGGAATCGCCCCGACAAAGCCTGCAGCGAACGTCGTCGCCACGGTCGAAATCGACTGGTCGAGAGTGCCCGACGAACGCATCCTTCACGCGGTGTGCGACTGCAAGCAGTTCGCCGCCGGCACGGCCTGCGGGCACATCTGGGCGTCGCTGCTGGAACTCGCCGCGAACGAGCCGAACAGCCAGCCGCCGGGATCGGGCCGCGTTTCGCTCCGGAAGACACGGCCTCCACAGGTCTCCATACCGGGATCGGCCCTGAACGCGATGGACCCCGCGGACGCCGCCCCAAGCGAACCTCCCCGCCCTTCCCGGCGTACCCGCAGAAGCCGCAGCCGGCGCCGGCGACGAACACCCACAACGACGAGCTGGCGGTCGGTCGTCGACGCCGTTCGCGAGGACATCGACCGGCAGGATCTTCCCGAGAAGGCCTCTTCGGCAAGGCATGGAGAGCCCGAGATCAGGTTCCTGATCAACGCGGCCACGAGCCGCAACGCCGGCGGCCTGATGATCGACATCTTCGGCCGCAAGCGGAATCCGCAAGGCGAGTTCGGAAAGCTGAAGCGGCTCAACATCGACCACGCCAAAGTCGAGGAACTGCTCGGCCTGAACCCGCTCGACGCCGACGCGTCGTCCACGAACGGCGCATCCCCGACCGCGGAGCCGGCGATGGTCACGGCCCTGCCGCCCGAGGCGCCGCAGCGCCAGGGCCGCAAGCGCAAGGCCGGGCGTGG
>JAPPFP010000005.1:135000-144839 GCA_028877275.1 Acidobacteriota bacterium | reverse complement strand
GTGATCGCGCCCGGTCGCTCGAGTAGGGTCGACGACGACGTCTAGCCTGCCGGGGCCAGGGAAGGGGCTCCCAGCGGGCTGGAGGCAAGCGTCGCCTGACGCCAACTACCTCAGCCGACGCCGACGTGGAGCGCAGCCGACCGAAGCGAGCGCCGACTTCCCCTTCACCAGGAAAGCGTGAGCGGCCGCTGGGAGCCCCTTCCCTGGCCCCGGCAGGCGGGTGCGTCCGATAGCGCGGTCGCGCAGTCCCGGATGCCGGCGGGGACGCCGGCGCGCCCAGTCTGGAGCAGTCGTCTCCGGGGTTACGGCCCCGCGCGCAGGGCGCGGTCGGCGCCGCCGCGAAGCTCGTGGCGCAAGACGTCCCGGCGTTCAAAGAACGCCGGGAGCAAGGCGTCGGCCAAGGGCGGCACGGGTTCGCTCACCAGGGTGGCCGGGTTGATCCAGCGGCCATTGCTCTGCACGCGATAGTCGAGGTGGGGCCCGGTTGAGAGACCGGTGGAGCCGACGTAGCCGATGACCTGGCCCTGATCCACCCGCGCTCCCGCGCGAATCCCCTGCGCGTATCCGGAAAGGTGCAGATAGGCCGTCAGGTAGCCGTTGGCGTGGCGCAACCGGACCGTCCGACCGCCCCCTCCGCGCGTGCCCGCCGAGACGACCGTACCGTCCGCGGTCGCGCGCACCGGGGTTCCGACCGGAGCGCCGTAGTCCACGCCGTAGTGCGGCATGCGACGCTTCAGGACCGGGTGGAACCGACTCAACGAGAACCGGGACGTGACCCTCGAGTACGGCAGAGGCGACCGCAGGAACTGCCGCTGCAGCGGCTGACCGGCGGCGTCGTAGTAGCGGTTCGAACCTCCCTGTGCCGGCTCCTCGTCAGCGAAACGGTAGGCCTCGAGCCAACGGTCCCGGTTCCGGTAGCGGAGTGCATGGATCCGGTCCACGCCCTGGACCTGGCCGTCCAGGAGGAGCTCGTCGAACAGGATCTCGAAACGGTCGCCGACGCGCAGGTCTCGATTGAAGTCGAGGTCCCACTGCAGCACCCTCGCCATGCTGTCCGCCAGATTGCCAGGACCGCCGGCCCGGCGAATCGAACTCTCCAGGGCTCCACGCAGTTCGCCGCGGACCAGGCGCCGAACATGACTGCGCCGATAGGGACGGTACCGGCTCGTCCAGACGCCGTCGTTCCTGTCGGCCACGACGACGCCCTGGCCACGGCGCGGCAGGGTAACGCCCACGAGTCCCCTTTCGCGGTGGACCATCGAGTAGAAGGAGTCGCGAGCGCGGAGCTTGCGAGGGTCCAGGACCTCGCTGACCGCCGTGCTGGCCTGATGAAGTTCCGCCTCCGGAACGCCCGCTTGACGCAACACCCCGTCGAGGGTGTCGCCTCTCCGAATCTGATGCTCCAGCGGGAAAGGCACTCTGTCGAGTGCCTCCGGGTCCAACGCCAAGGCCAGATCGTCCTCGACGGCGCCAACTGGCTCCGTAGCACCCACCTCGATGGGCGAAGGCGCCGGACGGACCGCAAGCCAGCCCAGGAAGATCGCGAGAGCGACACTCAGGAGGACCGCGGCCCAACGCCCAGGTTGTTCAGTACGCACGAGTCAGGAACCTGCCGGGCGAGCCCGGAAGCTCTATTCTGCCACGTCAGGCCGCGTCCTGCCGCCTCGACCTCATCTTCCTCGGCACACCGGAGCGGATGTAGCCGTGCTCACGGGCGTACTGCAGGAGAACGGCCTCCAGCTTGCGCCTGCCCCGGTAAAGGCGGCTCATGACCGTGCCCAGGGGAATACCGAGTTGATCCGCGATCTCGCGGTAGGACAGTCCCTGCAGGTCGGCCAGTTCAACCGCCGTTCGGTAGTCCTCGGGAAGCGCCTCCAGGGCTTGCTGAACGTCCTGATCGAGCGCGTCCACCATCAGTTCTTCCTCAGGAGTCGCGCCGCGCGCAGTCAGCGGCGACTCGAGGAGCTTCGACTCGAACGAGCCCTCGATCTCGTCGAAGGAGTTCTTGAGCGGCTGCCGCTGGCGCTTCCGGTAGCGGTTGATGAACGTGTTCTTGAGGATCTTGAACAACCAGGCCTTGAAGTTCGTCCCTTCCTGGAACTTGTCGTAGTACTTGTACGCCCGCAGGTAGGTCTCCTGCAGAAGATCCTCGGCGTCCTGGCGGTTACGGGACATCCGATAGGCCGTGCTGTAGAGACTGTCCATGAAGGGCAGCACCTCGGCCTCGAAGTTCCAGCCGCCGTTGTGATCGGCTATGGCGCTCATGTGGTTTGCCTCCCCCGCCGCGGCAATGGGCCGCGACGCTCTGTGGGGAAGAGGTCAGCACATTCGGTGCCAAGTCCCGCGGTCGCGACGGCAGGACCGTCATCTCCCTGTCAGCGCGCCGTTTCCGGCCCCATACCGCCACCGCGGGGCCGTGTCGACGCCTGTGCAGAAGCTCTGCAAGACGCCAATATGGCCGGCGCACGCCACAAGGGACGTGCAAGCCGGCCAGAAGGCGTCCCCCGGGGAGGCGTCGGCAGCGCCAGTTCCCTGGCGCCGCCAAGCCGCCGCGGGTCTCTCTTCTCCCTAGACGAAACCGGCGCCGCGGAGCGCGATGACCAGGGCGTAGATCACGACCGACTCCATGAACGCCAGACCGATCAGCAGCATGATCTGGATCCGCCCGCCGGCGCCCGGATTCCGCGCCAAACCCGCGCAGGCCTCGCCGGTCGCGCGGCCCTGACCGATCGCGCCGCCGGCCGCGGCGATACCAATGCCCACGGCGGCGCCCAGCAGGCCGAGATTGGCGCCGCCGCCGTCGCCTTCTGCGCCGTCCTGAGCCAAGGCCGGAGCGGCAAACAGGGTGAGCAGCAGGGCCACGAGAAGGACGAGCTTTGACTTCTTCATTTCCTGAGAGTCCCTTTCAGTGTGCCGACGCTTCAGCCTCGGCGATGTAAACGGTGGTCAACATGATGAAGATGAAGGTCTGCAGCGTCGCGGCCAGGAGGCCGAGCGCCATGATCGGCAACGGCAGCGCAAGGGGAACCAGACTGAAGATGGCGGCCGCGGCGAGGTGTTCGCCGAAGACGTTCCCGAACAGCCGCATGCCGAGCGAGAGCACGCGAGCCGCGTGACTGATGATCTCGAGCGGGATGAACAGCGGGGCAAGCCAGAGGACCGGGCCAACGAAGTGCGCGAAGTAGCGCAGGCCGTTCCGGCGCAGGCCGAACAGGTGGTACAGCACCCATGCCGTAATGGAGAGGGCGAACGTGACGTTGACGTTCTGGGTCGGGGGCAGCAGGAAGAAGATGGACCCCGACAGGTTGCTGATGAAGATGAAGAAGGCGAACGAGGCGATCAGGGGCAGGTGTCGCGAGCCGCCCTCGCCGATCGTCTCCTCGAGGAGGTTTCGCATCCAGTTGAGGACAATCTCGACGATCTGCTGCACCTTCCCCGGATCGTCCCGATTCAGTCCGTTCGACACGACGACGCCCAGCGTCGTGACGACGCCGAAGACGAACAATGCCATGACGACGTGATCCGGCACTTCGGGGGGCAGGCTCTCCTCGGCTCCCGCCAGACCCACGCCGAACTTCCAGGCCGCGTTCACGGGCTCGTAGAGGATGGAGTGTTCGCCGGCAGCCATGACAGTTGGGGGACTTCGGACGTGGAGGGATCGTGACCGTCGCTCGAACGGAGGAGTCGGGCGTATGTCCGGTTACGCGGAGTCGGTCGGCGTACGGGTCGGAACCGGGCTGATCCTCAGGCTAGCGAGGCGAACCGACACGACGCGCCAGTTCCGAAGCCACCAGTGCCAGAGGCACGACCGAGAATCCCAGGATTAGCGCGATGAACTCCCTTGACCCCACAAGCAGGGCCGCAACGATGAAAGCGCTCAACAACGAATAGCGGAGAACGGTGAACAGAGTGTTCCTGGCGCCAGCACGCCCGTCGACGTTCGGCTCCAACGCGCGGACCTGCATCTCAAGGCCGCGGAAGCTGAAACTACTGACGAGCCCTGCGGCTGTCAAGGCGATTGCGGCGCCCGGGCTCCAGGCCAGCGCCGCCGCACCTCCCAGGGCCGTCAGCAGCAGCGACCAGCGAAGAACCCGCTTCGACATCGCGGCCAACCGATCCTCCTGTCCGGAGGGCCCCCGGAAGCCGAGCAGGCGGGCTACTTCACGAGCTGCCGAAGCCATCTTCCTCTTCGTCCGCGCTCACGCGCCGGATCGTCTGGTACGCGTTGTAGAAGCCCGCCGCGACCCCGAACAGGAACCCGATCATCGCCCCGGTCTTCGGCGCGTCGAACCACTCTCCGACCGTCTGGCCGGCCAGAAAGCCAAGGACGGAGGCTACCGGGAAGACGAGACCGATGACCGCCACGTCGAGAAGTCGCATTGGCAGGCGCATCCCGCGTTCATCCTAGAGCACGGCGCTACGCCCTCGAGTCCCACAGCACGTCCGACTCACCGCGAACCAGGTTCTCGTAGCGGGCCATGACGAAGAGCGCGTCGGATAGCCGGTTGACGTAGGTCAGGGCCGGCGCACCGACCGGCTCGGCGGCGGCGAGCGTCACCAGCCGCCGCTCTGCCCGGCGACAGATGGTCCTGGCAAGGTGCAGCGCGGCAGCCGAGGCGCAGCCACCAGGCAGCACGAAGTTCGCGAGCGGCTCGAGTTCTTCCTGCAGGCGGTCGATCGTCTTCTCCAGGGCCTCGATGTGGCGCTGCTCGATGCGCGGCACGGCGGGAGCGCCGTCGTCCGGCGGAACGCAGAGATCCGAACCGAGGTGGAACAGTTCCTGCTGAACCCGGCGGAGGCTCTCGGCAACCGGAGTAGACGGTCCGGCGGCGACCGCGACGCCCAGCGCCGAGTTCAGTTCGTCGACCGCGCCGTAGGCTTCGACGCGAGCGTCGTCCTTGCGAACGCGGATGCGAACGCCCAGACCGGTGGTTCCATCATCGCCGGTCCGCGTGTAGACACGCGTTATGCGAGGCAAGGGACCCTAGATGTCGTCCCTGATCGCACCTTCGACCGGACTGCTTGCACCCTCGGTGTAGATGCCGCCCGTCAACTCGAACGACTCGACGGCCCGCTCACGAAGGCGCTCCAGGGCCTCGTCGAAGTTCTCAGGCGCCATCTCTTCGTCGCAGAAGGAGCAGCAGCTCTCCCAGGTGTAGCCGAGGCCGTCGACCTGCTTCCGGCCGCCGGGCGTCACCTCGTCGGTGATCGGGCACCAGATCGTGCTCATCGCGAGCATGAAGTTCTCCACGTAGCGCTCCTCTGCAGCCTTGGCGGCGAACGTGTCGGGATCGCCGGCGAAGGTCGCCGCGACACCGGGCTCGCTACCCCGGTACGCGACACCGCCATGGGACCAGGTTTCGCCCTCGGCGGCGGACGGCACGAACTTGACCGGACAGAGGTCTGTCGACTTGAGGGCCTCCGGGATCTTCACCTTGGCCAGGTCGACCGCGTCGGGCGGCAACTGCGCGGCAATCGGCGCCACGCAAAGGGCCATCGCCAGGACCAGGATGAAACGGGGCGCTGAACGACCGGAAACGAGCTTCTTCGACATGAGCGGGGATCCCTCCGCGGTGCTTGGAGTGGACAACGAGTACGGCGCCGACGATCGGCGCCTGTCCAGTAAAACAGGGCTCGCGAGTATAGCAACCGGACGCCGGCTGCGCCCGCCTCCGCTCCCGGTTTCGTCGCCCTCCTGACTGGTACGCTCCGGGACCGTGACCCGATCCGCGGCAGCACGGCCTTCGAGCCGCCGGGCCGGTCCTGCCGCGGTGGCGATGTTGCTCGGCCTATCCGGCCTGGCAGGCTCCGCCACGGCGGCCGACCGGCTGAGCAAACGCCACGCAGAATGGCTCGCCGAGGTTTCCGTCCTCATGATGGCTGAGGAACGCGATCTCTTCCTCCGGCTCACGCGGGACTACCAGCGGGAGGCTTTCATCCGGAAGTTCTGGCAGGTCCGCGACCCCGTGCCCAAGACCGGCCGCAACGAGATGCGCGAGCGTTGGGAGGAGCGGGCGGCCTATGCCCGCAGCAACTATGGGGGGCTGACCGACGCGCGCGCCCAGGTTCTCCTGATTCACGGCGAGCCGCATCGCATCATTCAGGTGCGGTGCACCACGACGCGCATACCGGCCGAGGTCTGGACGTACCAGGGAAGCGACCGCGTCCGGTTCAACTTCCTGCTGCTCTTCGTTCGCCCGCGAGGCCTGGGGGAAGCCCGTGTCTGGGCACCGGGCCGGGGCGATATCCGGGGAGTGGTCGAAGGCGCGAAGGCGTGCATCAACGGCCAGCTGCTGGAGGACGTCATCGACCAGATGCGCAGTTTGGGACCCGAGTACGGGAGCCAGCTGGCGCGCGTGCTCGCGAAGCCCAGGCCCCGCAACGAGGAGTGGGTGGCCGCCTTCGCGGCGGCCAGCACCGACCTGCCGCCCGGCGCGGACCTCTTCGCGGCCGACACCGACTACGACTTCCTCGGCCGCTTCCAGAGCCGTACGGTGGTCCAGGGACACGTCCGTGTCGATCCGGCGGCCATCGCCGTCGGCGAGTTCGCCGGCTACAGGTCGCGTGACTTCGTCCTTGTTGGCGAGGTCATCAGGGAGCGGGAGCTGTTCGAGTCGTTCCGCTACAAGTTCGGCTTCCCCGCCACCGAAGGTGAACGCGGCGCGACCGGAGGCCCCCTCGTCCTGCCCTTTCAACGCTACCTGCGGCCGGGCGACTACCGGCTGGTCCTGCGGATCGAGGACATCAACGGCGGGCGGTTCTTCCGCGGCGAGCAAGACGTCAGCGTCCCCAGGCTCTCCGACCTGGCGCCGCTGCCTGGGAACGCGCCCGAGGGCGAGCGGTTGCTGGCCGAGGCCGCTCGAAGCGTGGGTTCCGAGTCCGTCGACATCCGACTGCTGAGGCCCGCGGGCGAGATCCTCTCCGGCCTCGTTCGCTTCGACGCGGTTGTCGAGGGCGAAGGAGTGTCGGCGGTGTCGTTTCTGCTCGACGAGACAGCGGTGCTCAGGAAGGCCCATCCGCCCTACAGCGTCGAGCTCGACCTCGGCGACTTTCCTCGGCCCCGTACCCTGCGGGTCGAGGGCGTCGGCGAGAACGGGGAGGTACTGGCCTGGGACGAACTGGCAATCAACGCCGGCGACCACAACTTCACGGTCAGGCTGATCGAGCCCCAGCGCGGCGCGAGCTACGTCTCGAGCCTCCGCGCGCGGGCCGAGGTGGACGTGCCAGAAGGAACGACGCTGGATCGGCTTGAGTTCTACCTGAACGAGAAGCTGTCCTCGACCCTCTACCAGGAGCCGTTCGTCCAGCCGATTCAGCTTCCACCGTCCGGGGCCGTGTCCTATGTGCGTGCCGTGGCACATCTTCGCGATGGCAACATCGCGGAGGATCTCGTCTTCATCAACTCCCCCGGCGACATCGAGCGCGTCGAGGTGCAGTTCGTGGAGCTGTTCGTCTCCGTGACGGACCGTCGCGGACGGCCGCTGGAGGACCTGAGACTTGACGACTTCAAGGTCCTTGAGGATGGCCAGGAGCAAAGCGTGAGCCGCTTCGAGCGAGTCGTCGATCTCCCCATCCACGTGGGCGTCCTGATCGACAACTCGGCCTCCATGCGTTCCTCACTCGACATCACGCGGCGCGCAGCGCTGAGGTTCTTCGAACAGGCCGTTACGCCGCGAGACCGGGCGGCGGTCATCACCTTCAACCGGTTCCCGCGACTGGCCGTCCGGCTGACGAACGACCTGCGGGAACTCGGCAGCGGACTGGCCGGTCTGACCGCCGAAGGCCAGACCGCCCTCTACGACAGCCTGATCTTCAGCCTCTATCACCTTGCAGGTGTCACCGGACAGCGGGCGATCCTGCTGCTCTCGGACGGGAAGGATGAAGTCTCCCGCTTCTCCTTCGAGGAGACCCTCGAGTACGCCCGGCGCGCCGGCGTTACGGTGTACGCGATCGGCCTGGGAATCGACGAGGCCGCTGCGAGGCGAAGGCTGGACCGGCTCAGTGCCCAGACCGGCGGGCAAAGCTACTTCGTTCGCGACCCGGAGCTCCTGGACGAAATCTACGCCAACGTCCAACGCGAACTTCGCTCCCAGTACATGCTCGCCTACCAATCCAGGAACACCCGAACCGACGACGGGTTCCGCCGGGTCGACGTCGACGTTCGCAGACCCGGCACCGACGTCAAGACGATGAGCGGCTACTACCCGTAGCGACCGCCTCCCGTTCCACGAAAAGAGGCCCCCGGCGGGAACGAACCCACCGAGGGCCTGAGAGGATCCCGGCGACGACCTACTCTCCCACACCGTCCCCGGTGCAGTACCATCGGCGCTGCGGGACTTAACTTCCGTGTTCGGAATGGGAACGGGTGTTTCCCCCGCGCTACGGTCACCGGAAATCACCGGACCGAGCAAGCGCCACCTGCCGGTGGCGCCAGCAACCGAATCGAATCCTTCAAGGGCTTCCTGCAGTCGCGGCTATACGCCCCGACTAAACCTAAGCGCCCAAGTCCCGAGTGCGACAATCTCGATAATGGTCAAGCCGAACGACCGATTAGTACGGGTTAGCTAAACGCCTCGCAGCGCTTACACGCCCCGCCTATCAACCTGGTAATCTGCCAGGGGTCTTCAGGGATACCTCATCTCGAGGCTGGCTTCCCGCTTAGATGCTTTCAGCGGTTATCCGAACCGAACATAGCTACCCAGCTGTGCCGCTGGCGCGACAACTGGTGCACCAGAGGTTCGTCCGTCCCGGTCCTCTCGTACTAGGGACAGCTCCTCTCAAGTATCCTACGCCCACATGAGATAGGGACCGAACTGTCTCGCGACGTTCTAAACCCAGCTCACGTACCACTTTAATCGGCGAACAGCCGAACCCTTGGGACCTGCTTCAGCCCCAGGATGTGATGAGCCGACATCGAGGTGCCAAACCGCCGCGTCGATGTGAACTCTTGGCGGCGATAAGCCTGTTATCCCCGGAGTACCTTTTATCCGTTGAGCGATGGCCCTTCCATGCGGAACCACCGGATCACTAAGTCCTACTTTCGTACCTGCTCGACTTGTAGGTCTCGCAGTCAAGCTCCCTTCTGCCTTTGCGCTCTGCGGCTGGTTTCCAATCAGCCTGAGGGAACCTTCGAGCGCCTCCGTTACTCTTTAGGAGGCGACCGCCCCAGTCAAACTACCCGCCTGACAGTGTCCCCGACCCGGATTACGGGCCCAGGTTAGATCTCCAATACGCTAAGGGTGGTATTTCACCAATGACTCCACCGAGACTGGCGTCCCGGCTTCAAAGCCTCCCACCTATCCTACACATAACGCATCAGGGATCACTGCCAAGGTGCAGTAAAGGTTCACAGGGTCTTTCCGTCTTCATGCGGGTAACCGGCATCTTCACCGGTACTACAGATTCGCTGAGCCCCCTGTGGAGACAGTGCCCAGATCGTTACGCCATTCGTGCAGGTCGGAACTTACCCGACAAGGAATTTCGCTACCTTAGGACCGTTATAGTTACGGCCGCCGTTTACCGGGGCTTCAATTCAGAGCTTCGCTGACCCGAAGGCCTGCTAACACTTCCTCTTAACCTTCCGGCACCGGGCAGGCGTCAGACCCTATACGTCGTGTTCGACTTAGCAGAGTCCTGTGTTTTTAGTAAACAGTCGCCTGGGCCATTTCACTGCGACCGCCAGCAGCTCAGGGGGCAAGCCCCATCACCGCCGGCGGCACACCTTCTCCCGAAGTTACGGTGTCAATTTGCCGAGTTCCTTCACAGGGGATCACTCAAGCGCCTTGGGATTCTCTCCCCGTCTACGTGTGTCCGTTTGCGGTACGGTCGCCCCGCACTCT
>JAPPFP010000005.1:0-130000 GCA_028877275.1 Acidobacteriota bacterium | reverse complement strand
ACCCCCATGTTGAACACCCGGTACATCTCCTCGGCGCCGACATCCGCCAGACGCTGAATCGCCAGAAAGTCCTCCGGCACGGTCCAGCGGTCCGTTTCGATCACCGCACCCAGGCCCGGAGGCAGGACGCGGGGAAGGTTGTCCGTGAGCCCACCGCCGGTGATGTGCGCCAGCGCGTGCAGGCGCGGATCGCCAAGGAGCGGTTCCAGAACACTCAGGTAGGAAAGGTGGGGAGCCAGCAGCGCGTCGCGCACCGTCCGTTCGGAACCCGGCAACCGGGAGGGCAGGTCGAGGCCGGCCAGGTCGAAGAAGGCACGACGGGCAAGCGAGAAGCCGTTCGTGTGGAGGCCCGCCGACGCCAGACCAATCAACGCGTCGCCTGAGCGAACGGCCGAACCGTCCAGGATCCTGCCCCGCTCCACGACCCCGACGATGAACCCCACCAGCTCATAGTCGCCGGGCTGGTAGAAGCCGGGCATCTCCGCGGTCTCTCCGCCCAGCAGTGCGCAGCGGTTCGCGATGCATGCTCTGGCGACGCCGCCCACGAGCGACGTCATGGCCGGGCCGTCGAGCTTTCCGGCGCCGACGTAGTCGAGAAAAAAGAGCGGCGTCGCACCCTGCACGAGAATGTCGTTGACACAGTGGTTCACGAGATCACCGCCGACCGTGCTGAAGTCTCCGGCCATCCGGGCCACGCTGAGCTTCGTGCCGACGCCATCGGCTGAAGCGACCAGGACAGGATCGCGCACCGACGTCGGCAGGGCGAAGAGACCGCCGAAAGTCCCCAGGCCGCTCAGAACCCCCTCCGTGAACGTCGACTTCACGAGGCCGCCGATGCCGGCCAACGCCCGATCCTGGGCCTCGAGGTCGACTCCGGCCTCCCGGTAGGCGTCGGCCTCCGTCATGCCCTGGAGCCGGCGGCTTCAAGACGAAGCGGGAACAGCTCCGCCTGCGGCTCGCCGTGGCTCTCGGCCGGAACGGGGTAGTCGCCGCTCCAGCACGCGGTGCAGTAGGAATCCGGGCTGCCTGAGACACTTCCGAGCACGCCCTCGAGCGAAAGATAGGCGAGGCTGTCGGCTCGAATGAAGCGGCGGATCTCCTCCTGCGAATGGTCGGACGCGATGAGTTCACTGCGGGTCGGCGTGTCAATGCCATAGACGCAGGAGAACGCAGTCGGCGGCGACGTGATCCGGACATGCACCTCGGTGGCGCCGGCTTCACGGACCATGTTCACGATCTTGCGCGAAGTCGTGCCCCGGACGATGGAGTCGTCGACCAGCACGATCCTCTTGCCGGCGATCAACTCGCGAACCGGGTTCAGCTTCACCTTGACGCCGAAGTGCCGGATCGACTGTTGCGGCTCGATGAACGTTCGGCCGATGTAGTGATTTCGGATCAAGCCGAGTTCGATCGGGGTACGCGAAGCGCGGCTGAATCCAAGCGCGCCGTACAGGCCGCTGTCGGGGACCGGTACGACGACGTCCGCCTCCACCGGAGCTTCCCGCGCCAGCCGAGCTCCCATCTCCAGCCGGGACTGAGCCACGGTGTCGGAGAACACTTCGCTGTCCGGACGCGAGAAGTACACGTGCTCGAAGACGCACCGGGAGGCTCTCGCCACCGGCGGCAGTCGGTAGCTCTCGATCTGATCGCCCCGCGCCACAACGACTTCGCCGCGGTCCAGTTCACGGAGAGGTCGAGCCTCCAGCAGGTCGAAGGCGCAGGTCTCGGACGCGAAGCAGGGCTGCCCGTCCAGTTCCCCCAGAATCAGGGGCCGGAAGCCGTGAGGGTCCCTGGCCGCGATCAGCCCTTCCCGGCTGATGAGCAGCAGGGAGTAGGCGCCCCGGACGTCGCCCAGGACGCGTAGCAGCGACTCGACGACTTCATGATGCGGGCGGGTCGCCATCAGGTGGAGGAAGACCTCCGAGTCGCTGGTCGTCTGGAAGATCGATCCCGCCGCCTCCAGCTCGTGGCGAGTCGCCATGGCGCTCACGAGGTTGCCGTTGTGAACGATGCCGAGCGGGCCCATCGAGGTCATGACGACGATCGGCTGCGCGTTCGCGATCACGCTCGAGCCGGCCGTCGAGTAGCGGGTATGGCCGATCGAGCGACCTCCCGGGAGCTCGCTCAGCTTTCGCTCGTCGAAGATCTCGGCGACCTTCCCCATGCCCCGCTCGGCATGGAGCTGCTCCCCATCCCACGAGACGATTCCCGCGCTCTCCTGGCCCCGGTGCTGCTGGGCGTAGAGGCCCAGGTACGTGAGGTTCGCCGCGTCAGGCGCGCCCTCGATACCGAAGATGCCGCACATTCCGGCCTAGCCTACCGCCCGCGGCAGCGCCTCCGCCCAGACCCGCCGCAGGTCGTCGACCGCACCATCGACGGCGCCGCCGTCGAACTCCAGCACCAGGCGGTCACCTCCCACATCGCCGATCTCCCTGGCCGGCACTCCACGAGCCTCCGCCGCCGCCAGCAGATCCTCCGTCCTGTTGGCCGGAACAGTGACAAGCGCTCGCGCCTGACCCTCGGAAAACAGCGAAAGCGGCCCGCAATCGACCGCAGCCCGCAGGCCGATCCCCCGGGCCATCGCGCATTCGGCCAGGGCCAGGAGCAGGCCGCCTTCGGCGAGATCGTGACAGCCGGTCAGCCAGCCGGCGCGCCGTGACTGCCGGAGCAGCGCGCACAGCGCCGATTCGGCCTCCAGGTCGACCGCGGGCGGACGCCCCGCCTCGACTCCGTGCAGCAGACGCTGGTAGGCCGAGCCCCCGTACTCCCCGGCATCGGAACCGAGCAGCACGACCCGGTCGCCCGGCCGCCAGAAGCCGCACGCCAGCACCTGGTGGAGGTCTCCCTCCGCCCCCATCTCCTCCAGGCGGTCGATGACGCCGACGATCGCCACGGTGGGAGTCGGATGGACCGCTTCACCCTCCGTCTCGTTGTACAGCGACACGTTGCCCGAGATGACGGGAACGTCGAAGGCCCGACAGGCCTCGGCCATGCCCTCGATGCACTCCCGGAGCTGCCAGGCGATACCAGGGTTCTCCGGCGAACCGAAGTTGAGACAGTTCGTCATGCCTACCGGCTCCGCACCGACCGTGGCCAGGTTGCGAACCGCCTCAGCCACCGCCTGCCGCCCTCCCATCCGCGGGTCGAGCCAGCAGTAGGACGGATTGACGTCCGACGTCAACGCCAGCGCCGAAGGGGTTCCCTTGAGCCGCAGCACGGCGGCGTCGGAGCCCGGACCGACGATCGTGTTCGAGCGTACGGTCGAGTCGTACTGCCGGTGGATCCACGTCTTGTCGCCGAGTTCCGGCGTCCCGAGGAGGTCCTTCAAAGCCCGGAGCGGATCCTCCGGCGGCTCGCAGGCCACGGCCCGCTGACGCTCGTGAAGGTCGGCCGGAGGGGCCGCCGGCCGATCGTAGACCGGCGCTCCGTCCACCAGGGGCTCGACCGGCATGTCCGCGACGGTGCGGCCGCGAAACGTGAGGCGCGCACGCCCGCTATCTGCAACCCGGCCGATTCTCGACGCTTCAAGCCCCCAGCGGGACAGGATCTCGACGACCGCCTTCTCCTGCCCCCTTTGGGTAACGAAGACCATCCGTTCCTGCGACTCGGAGAGCATGATCTCGTAGGGAGTCAGGGAGGCCTCGCGCAGCGGCACCAGGTCGAGATCGAGCTCCACTCCCGCGCCGCCACGGGCGGCCATCTCGAAGCAGGAGCTGGTCAGACCGGCCGCGCCCATGTCCTGCACCCCGAGCACTACCCCGCTCCTCATCGCCTCCAGACTCGCCTCGAGCAGGACCTTCTCCGTGAACGGATCGCCCACCTGTACCGTGGGCCTCTTCGCCTCGCTTTCGCTGTCGAAGGCCTCCGACGCCATCGTGGCGCCGTGAATGCCATCGCGTCCGGTGCGGCTGCCGGCATAGAGAATCGGGTTGCCGGCGCCCGAAGCGCTGGCGGTGAAGATCCGGTCCTGGCGGCAGACACCCAGCGCGAAGGCGTTGACCAGGATGTTGCCGTTGTAGGACCGGTGAAACCCGGTTTCACCTCCGACGGTGGGGATGCCGACGCAGTTGCCGTAGTCCCCGATGCCGCGCACGACGCCATCGACGAGATGCCGCATCCGCGCGCCCCGTTCACCCTCGATCTCGCCGAACCTCAGCGAGTCCAGGCAGGCGATGGGGCGCGCGCCCATCGTGAACACGTCGCGCAGGATTCCACCCACGCCGGTCGCGGCGCCCTGGTAGGGCTCGATGAAGCTCGGGTGGTTGTGGCTCTCCATCTTGAAGGCCGCGACCCAGCCGTGGCCCACATCGACGACTCCCGCATTCTCGCCCGGCCCGTGGACGACCCGCCGGCTCCGCGTCGGGAACCGTCGCAGGTGAATCTTGGACGACTTGTAGGAGCAGTGCTCGGAGTAGAGGGCCGAGGCGATTCCCAGCTCGGTCCAGGTCGGACTGCGACCCAGCAGATCGCAAAGTCCGCCGAACTCCTCGTCGGTCAGGCCGTGGTCGGCCGCCAGGACCGAATCGACCACCGGCTCGCCGGCCGCGGGACTCGGCGTCGTCACCGGTCCTTACCCGCCCGCCGCCGCCAGCGCACCGACACGGCCGCCGCCGGCAGCCACCGCGCCCGCCAGGAGACCAAGACCATCCCGGTTGCCCAACATCTCTTCAGCGCATCGCTCGGGATGCGGCATCAGGCCCAGTACGTTGCCTCCGGCATTGCAGATGCCGGCGATCGCCCGTTCCGATCCGTTCAGGTTCGCGGCCGGCTCGAGCCGGCCGGCGGCGTCGACGTAGCGAAAGACGACCTGGCCACGCCGCTCCAGCTCGTCAAGTGCCACCTCCGTGTCCACGTAGTTTCCCTCGGCGTGCGCTATCGGCATCCGGAGCACGTCGCCACGCCGGTAGCCGGAGCACCAGGGCAGGTCGTCCCGCTCGACCCGCAGGTGGACGTCGACGCTAAGAAACCGCAGGTCCCGGTTCCGCCGCATCGCACCCGGCAGCAGTCCCGTTTCCAGCAGCATCTGGAAACCGTTACAGATGCCGAGCACCCGACCCCCGACCTCCGCGTGGCGCCGCACCGCGGCCATGATCGGCGAATGCGCGGCCATGGACCCGGCCCGGAGATAGTCGCCGTAGGAGAAACCGCCCGGCAGGACGACCAGTTCGCATCCCTCGAGCGACGTTTCCTGGTGCCACAGGAACGTCGTCTCCTGCCCGAGCACGTGACTCAGCACGTGGTACACGTCGTGGTCGCAGTTGCTCCCGGGAAAGACGATGATCCCGCACTTCATTCCGAGACCCACTCCACCGTGTAGTCCTCGACGATCGGATTGGCCAGGAGTTGCCGGCACATGCGGTCGACCGCCTCCGTCGCCTGCCTCTCGTCCTCGGCCTCGAGCGCGACTTCGAAGCTCTTGCCGGCGCGGATGCGGCGCACGCCATCGAATCCAATCCGACCCAGGGCGTCCTCGATCGCCCGGCCCTGGGGGTCGAGCACCTCGGCGCGCGGATAGACGAGCACGCGGGCCACGAAACGGTGGTCTTGCGACGTCAACTCAACCCCTCCCCACGGCGCTCAGCCGCCAACCTCCATCCAGGGTCCAGGTCGCTTCTGCTCGGCCACCAGCAGCTTCGCCCGCGAGCGGCGCCGATCGAGCACGGGCTGCACCGCGGCAACCGCGAACGCCGGCGAGTTGTTCGTTTCCGAGAGATGACAAAGGACGACCCAGGACAGACGATCCGAAAGCAGAGCCTCGACCCCGGCGGCCGCATCCTCGTTGCTGAGGTGCCCCCGACTCGACGCGACTCGCTCCTTCAGGCGCCAAGGGTATGGCCCCGTGCGCAGCATGTCGAGATCGTGATTCGACTCCAGCAGCAAAATGTCGAGGTCCTGGAGGCTCCGCCAGGCCTCCGGCGTTCGGCAGCCCAGATCCGTCGCCAGCCCGAACCGATAACCCCCGCTGCTTTCGACCACGATTCCGACCGGCTCCCGCGCGTCGTGTGAGACCGGGAACACCTCGACTCGGAAGCCGGCGGCGGTAAGCGGCACCCCGGCGCCCATCGGGCGGGCGAAGGAGCCGAGACCGCGCAACAACGGGCCCCTGTACGTGCCCCGCGTGCCGTAGACGGGAACCTGGTGCCGCCGGGCGAAACGGTCGACTCCCCGGCAGTGATCGTCGTGCTCGTGGGTCAGGAGAACCGCATCGACGTCGGCGGCGGATCGGCCCACCGCCTCCAGCCTGCGTTCCAGTTCCCGGCACGAGAATCCGGCATCGATCAGCAGGCAGCCTTCGCCACTCTCGACGATCGTGCTGTTGCCGCCGCTGCCGGAGCCGAGCACGGCAGCCCGCAGACCGGCGCCTCCGCCCGCTCTCCGCCGGCGCGAGTGCAGCTTCGATTCGCGAGCGGCGGCTGCCAGCGCGCCGTCGCCGAAGAGCGGGAGTTGCCGGCGCAAGCTCCTGCTAGAACCGCTGGCCGATCCAGAACGTCGTGCGGCTGTCGCCCGACTCCTTGAGGTCCCACTGGGTCGCGAAGTCCCAGTGCAGATCGAGGCCGAGCATCCGCACCGTGATGCCGAAACCGTAGGCAGCGATCGCGTCGTCCAGCCGGCTGTTCTCGGAGTCCCAGACGTTGAAGTCCTGGATACCGTCGAAGTAGGCGCCGGCGATGTCGACGAAGAAGCGCCCCTGGATCCCCTGGAAGGTCCAGATCGGCGTCACGAAGAAGTCGATCAGGGGGAAGCGCAGCTCGAGGTTCGTGAAGAAACCGTGGTCGCCCACCATGTCGCGGAAGTCGACGCCGCGCACCGTGTCGAGTCCACCGAAGTACACCGGGTTGGGGAAGTTCCCGGTCCTCATGCTGCCGAACAGGCGGGTCGCGAAAACGCTGCGCCGGGTGAGCGGGAAGTACTTCCGCGCGTCGAGCTGGAACGTCTGCGTCAGCGCGCCGGAGGTCTCAAGATCCGGAGCGTACTCCGCCGACAGGCGGTATCGGTGCCCGCTCGAGGGACCGGCCGGTCCGAACACCGTTGTGTCGCCGACCAGGGCGGCTTGGATCACCGGGTAGTCATCCTCTCGTGGAGTGATGGTTGGGATCGGCCGGCCGAAGTCATCCAGCAGCAGTTGGAAGTCGCTGTCCCGGGCGTATGCCTGGTAGTCCAGCTTGCGTCGAATGTAGCCGGTGCCCAGTTCGAAGCGGCGGTAGAAGCTCATCGGATACGAGATCGAGAAGATGGCGCCGGTCTGCTGGAAGAACGACCGGCCCCGCTCGTAGTACCCGTAGTTGTAGTCGTAGCCGATGTAGAAGGCCCGGTCGTCGAAAAGCGACACCTGCCACTGCAGCCGGTTCGACAGGTTCAGGTAGGTCACGTTGAACTGGGAGAAGCTCTCGACGGACGCGAACGTCGTGAACAGCCGCCGGTCACCCAGGAAGTCCGAAAACTGCAGGTAGACCTGGCCCAGGAAGGTCTGGTTGTCGTCCACGCCTATCGCGGTCTGGGCATCCTCCAGGAACAGCCGCCAACCCCGCTTGTCCTCCTTGTTCGACTCGTCGATCGAGACCTGGATGTCCGGCTCGAAGAGGTCGATCGCGGGAATCGGTTCGGCGGTCTGGCCCACATCCACCATCTGGACTTCGCCGATCGGCTCATCGACGTCCGTCTCGTAGAGGTCGAACCGGCCCTGCCAGAAACCGGTGTACACCAGCCGGTCGTCGCTCCCGGCCCTGCCCAGAACGGTGGGCTGGAAGCAGCCGGTGATCGCGTTCGTGTACTGGCGAAGCTCACCGGTCTCGATGTTCAGCCCGAAGATGTTCTCGGCGCCGGTGCGGTCCGAGGTGAAGTACACCGTCCCGTCGTCGCTCGAGAAGACCGGGTCCGTGTTGTGGTGCTCGTCGCTGCCCAACCGCACGCGCTCCAGCGTCTCCAGGTTCAGACGGAACAGTTGGGCCGTCTCACCCGGGACCGAGGAGAACACGAGCCACTCGCCATCGTGTGAGTAGGACGGAGAGCCGTCGAAGACCGCGTCGTTCGTCAGGTTCCGGATCTGAAGCGTCTCCAGGTCGAGCTGGAAGATGTCGTACTGCCCGTTCTGGTTGCCGCCGAACGCGATGCTCCCGCCGTCCGGACTCCAGGCGGGCGCCGTCTGCTGCTCGATCTCCATGTCGATGACGCGGCGCACGCCTCCGCCCAGGACATTGACGATGGCGAGGGAGTAGCCCGCCTCCTTGCGGACGAACGCCGCCAGCGAGTTGCCGTCGGGAGAGAACGCCAGGTCGCTGCCGTGCTTGCGGCCCAGCGTCAGCATCTGTGCGACGTAGTGGCGGAAGTCGGCCGTGTAGCCCCGCGTCAGGTTGCGGACCGGCTCGCGCTCCTGAGTGTCGAAGAGCACGATGTCCACGTCGCCCTGAAACGTCGAGAACGCCGCCACCAGGTCACCCGAGGGGGACGCCACGGGCGACGTCTCCTGGCTGCCCTGGGGACGCGTGCGGAACGGGCGCCCGAAGTCGCTTGGCTCTCCCGTCGCCACCAGCTCGGGCAGGTACCGGTTGCGGAGCCAGCGACGGAACTCGAGGTCGAAGTCCTCGGGGTCCATGCGGAAGGCCCGTTCGATCGCCCGGCCCACCCGCGAGCCGATCGTGTTCCGGAACTCGAACAGGAAGTCGATCACCCCGTCGGCCCCCCAGCGCTCCTCCATGAAGTCGAAGGCGGCGTGGCCGTAGCGGTAGGCGAAGAAGCCGCCCGCCTGGCCCGACGTGATCGGCGGCAGGCGGTCGTTGACGACCGCATCCCGCAGGTACATCCGGTCGGAAGCGCTCTCATCCTCCGCGAAGTAGCTCGCCATGCCCTCCATCAGCCACTGAGGCGGACTGTTCGTCATGGCCCGCCCCAGGCTTCCCCCGAACAGGATGTGGTACTGGAAGATGTGGGTCAGCTCGTGGAGGATGAGCTCGTAGAGTTCGATGTCCGGCAGATCGATCGGCAGGACCATGCGGAACCGCGCCGACGTGGCAAAGGCCGCGACCCCCTCCGGGATGAAGTTGACCATCACGTTGTTCTGGAGGAAGTCGGAGTGCGTGTTGTAGATGATCAGCGGCGTCGGTTCCTGGATCTGGTAATCCAGGTCGAGCGACAACTGGTCGTACGCGCTCTCCGCGAGTGACGCCACCTTCTGCAGCTGAGGCTCGCTCTCGGAGTAGTAGTAGATGTCGAAGTGAGTCGAGTGGTAGATGCGCCAGTCGAAGTCCTCATAGCGGATCTTGTTCTTGCCGAAGCCCTGGGCCTCCAGGCCGGCGGTCGCGCAGACCAGAAGCGCGCAGACGAGGGCCGTGCCGCGGATGGCCGGCATGCCAGCCGGCCGGGGTGGTGCTGAACTCACTGCTCCTCCTTAGGGCGTGAAGATCACGCGCGAAACTTCGATGTCCTTCTGCGTGAACACGCCGAGAATGCGGTCCTCCAGCGCATACAGGTTCTCGAACATCCCCTGCAGCGGGTCCGCCTGCTCGCCCTCGAAGCTCTTGAAGTCCTTGAAGTTGTCGTTGTAGATCAGTTCGCCGGTCGAACCGTCGAAGACCATGACCACGATGTCGTACTCGAAGCCTGTCTGCTCGACGAGCACCTGCCGGTACATCGTGCGGCCGTCGAACGGCGAGATGTACTCCTCGGTGCGGTAGCCCGACCGATCCTGAATGTCGAAGTCCAGGGTGCCGGCGAGGATGAGGTCCGACTGCGTGCTCTCGCCGAGATTGCGCCAGAAGTCCTCGTCCCTGGCCAGCATCTCGAGGTCGTACGTCGGGTAGTCGATCCGTCCCGCCTCGACGATCCGCAGGTCCGTCTCCCGACGCAGCACCTTGTTCAGGTAGCGCTCGAACTCGCCCTGGACGTCGATGTCCGACCCTTCGATCCGGCCTTCGCCTTCCTGGCTGACGACCAGGAAAGGCGCAGGCAGCAGGGTGTCGCGGCCCGTCAGGTCGATCCGCGCCCGCATCGGCAGTTTCAGCCTCACTTCGACCGTCCCTTCCGCACTCGCCGGAGTCGCTGTCAGCGGCACCAGCAAGCCGACCAGGAGACCAGCCGACGCCACGATTGCCGATCCTCTACTGGCAGCTTGCGTCACGCGTCACCTCCAACCTCGGGGCAAGCAAGAACTGTTCCATGACCTCCGGGCCGATCACTGCCGTGAGCCGGGAGCCACGTCACGGCGCATCGGCAAGCGGTCCGCTCGCACCGCCTCCACCGCTCTCAGCGGAGGCGGGCTGGACGGCTTCCTCCGCCACCGGCGACCCCTCTTCCTCGTCCTCCCGGTCGCCCTTGAAGTTCTGGTAGTACTCCACGAAGCGCGAGTAGTTCCGCCGGACATCCCGCTCGCGAGGCGCCAGCCGCAGCGCCTGCCGGTAGTAGCCCAGGGCTTCCTCGAACAGACCCAGCGCTTCATGCGCGACCGCGATGTTGCTCAGGATCGCCGGGTGTTCCGGCTCGATCTTGCGCGCCTGCTCGAACCGGAAAAGGGCCTCGCTCCAGAGGCCCCGGTTGGCCATGTCGACGCCGAATTGCCACTGCTGTTTGGCCTCGGGGGCCACCTTGCGCTTCTGCGCTCCGGCGGCGCCGGTAACAGTCGCCAGGACCAGCACTGCCGTGATCAACGCCAGAACGCGCGGCCGGCGGTAAGCAGTCCGCGTCATCGAGCCAGTATAGATCACGGACAAGGAATCCGTCTCTGTCTCTGAGCGCCGTTACAGGCCACCTGGAGTCGCACGATCCGAAAGGCAGGCAGCGCGATGGCAGACAAGCCGGTCCCGAACGGAAGCACCCCGAAAGACGGAGACGATGTCCGACGAACGCTCGTCGCACTGAATCTGGTCCACGGCGACCGCGGCCTCATCTGTGCACTCGCTCAACGACTCGGCACGGCCGGCGAACTTCGCGGCGAGCGCTTCGCCGAGGAGGCGGCCAGCAGCCTCGAGGCACCACTCGACAGGATCCGGACCATCCTGCACGCGGCGCGTGGGCGCCTGGACGACGCGCGCGCCGAGATGGCGCGGGCGAGCGAGGACGGCGTCGACATCGTCACCCTGGTCGATCGTGACTATCCACCGGCGCTCGCCGACCTCGGACTGCAGGCGCCTCCCGTCCTCTACGTCCGCGGCAGCCTGACTCCTTTGCCCGGCATCTCGATCGTCGGTTCGCGCAAGGCGGACGCGTACGGTCTCGAGGTCGCGGCCTGGTTCGCGCGCCGCCTGGCCGCGGCCGGCCTGGTCGTCATCTCCGGATTCGCCCGCGGCATCGACCAGGCCGCCCACCGGAGCGCGCTGGCGGCCCGCGCCGGTACGGGCCGCACCACCGCCGTGCTCGGCTGCGGCATCGACGTCGACTACCCCCGCGGCAGCCGCCGGACCGCGGCCGAGATCGCGCGGCACGGCTGCCTCATCACCGAGTTCCCTCTCGGATGGCAGCCCCGTGCCCACCACTTTCCGATCCGAAACCGCCTGATCGCCGCCCTCGGCTTCGCCTCGCTCGTGGTCCGCGCCGCCCGGCGCTCGGGCTCATTGATCACGGCGCGCCTGGCCCTGGACCTCGGGCGCGATGTCTACGCGGTTCCGGGTTCGGTCCTCTCCCGGGAGTCCGCCGGCAGCCACCTGCTGCTTCGAGACGGAGCGATACCCGCCCTCGACCCCGACGCCATGCTCGATACCCTGCCGACGCCGATCCTCGCTCGACTCGAAAGCCCTCCGAAAGACACGGCCGAACCGACCCGGTCCGCCGGCGGCGCGTCCGAGGTCGACGACCTCCTGGTGGCCCTGAGGGAAGGCGCCCGGACTCCGGAGGAACTCGCCTCGCAACTCAAGCGACCGGTGCCCGGCGTTCTCGCCACCCTCGCCCGCCTGGAAGTCGATGGACTCGTGCGCCGCTACGAGGGCGCGAACTACGCGCTGATGGCCCGCTAGGAGTCCGCGCGGCAGAAACTGGGTGCGCCGGCGCCCTCGCCGGCATCCGGCGCGTAGCGCCGGCTTCTGGACTTCTGCCGCGCCTAGCGACGCGACGTCTTCTTCGTCGATCTCCGCTTCCGCACCGGCCGGCGGCGGGGCGCTCTGGGGTCCTTGCCCTGGGCCACCAGCTTCGCCTCCCGCGCCGCCAGCAGATCGACCGCTTCTTCCAGGCCGACGTCCTGCGGATCCCTGGCTTTGGGCACCGTGGCGTTGACCTGACCATCCGTTACATAGGGACCGAAGCGCCCCGTCTTGATGGAGAGGGCGAGGCCGCTCTTCGGGTGTTCGCCCAGCTCCTTGAGCACCGACGCCGAGCCCCGGCGACGCTTCGGCTGGCGCAATAGCGCCAGGGCATCGTCGACCCCGATCGTCGCCATCTGTTCCTGGCTTTCCAGGCTGCGGCTCTCCTTGCCGCACCGGATGTACGCGCCGTATCTCCCGTCCTGGACGGTAATGACCTCATCGCTCTCGGGATGACGGCCGAGTTCGCGCGGAAAGGACAGGAGCAGGAGCGCTTCGTCGAGGGTGAGGTTCTTCCGATCCATCGACGGCCACAGGCTGGCCATCTTCGGCTTCGCCGCCCCACCTCCGGACTTTCTGCCGCGCTTCCGGCCCGCTCCGCTCGGGACGGCATCTCCCAACTGAACGTAGTCGCCGTAGCGACCCGTCTTGACGTAGACCGGTTCGCCGGTTTCCGGATGGTGTCCCAGCGGCCCGCTCTGCTCCGACACGCTCTCAAGCATCGAGAGGGCCCGCTCGAGGGTGAGCTCGTCGGGCGGCGTGCTTTCCTCCAGGGAGACCCGTTCCCCGTCGTCGCCGGCCTGGACGTACGGACCGTAGCGGCCGACCCGGACGGCGACTGCGCGGCCCTCCTCGTCCTCTCCCAGCAGGAGCGAACACACCGCGCGGGCGTCGATATCGTCGATCCCCTCGCCGACCAGCGACTGCAACCCCTTGCGGCCGGCGCTATCAGGCCCCGGCTCGCGGCCGAAGTAGAAGTTCCGCAGCCACGGCCTGGCCTCCCGCTCTCCGCCGGCGATCGCGTCGAGGTCGCTCTCCATTCGCGCCGTGAAGTCCAGGTCCACCAGATCTCCAAGGTGCTGCTCCAGGAGCCGGGTCACGGCGAAGGCGAGGAAGGTCGGCACCAGGGCCGACCCCTTCTTCCAGACGTACCCCCGGTCCACGATGGTCTGGAGGATGGCCGCGTACGTAGACGGCCGGCCCACGCCCTGCTTCTCCAGTTCGCGGACCAGACTGGCCTCCGTGTAGCGCGCGGGCGCCTGCGTCGTGTGGCCGTTCGGCTCGGCGGTCGCCACGCCGACCGTCTCGCCCCGGCGGAGCGGCGGCAGGAAACGCTCCTCGTCCTCCGCCCGCGTGCGCGGATCGTCACTACCCTCCACGTAGACGCGCAGGAAACCGGCGAAACGCAGCACCCGGCCGGAGGCGGTCAGTTGAACCGCGCCTGTCCCCGGCGTGGAGGTCTCGAGGAGCACGGTCGTGCTGGTGCCGGTGGCGTCCTTCATTTGGGACGCCAGCGTCCGCTTCCAGATCAACTCGTAGAGGCGCAGCGAGTCCCGATCGAGGGCTCCGCGCAACTGGTCAGGCGTGCGGAAGCTGGTGCCGGCCGGCCGGATGGCCTCGTGTGCCTCCTGGGCGTTCGCTCTCCGGGCATAGACACGCGCCTTGGCCGGCAGGTACTCCGAGCCGTAGAGATCGGCGACCTGCCGCCGCGCGGCGGCGATCGCCTGCCCGGAGAGGGAGGTCGAGTCCGTGCGCATGTAGGTGATGTAGCCGTTCTCGTACAGCCCCTGGGCCACCCTCATCGTGCGCTGCGCCGTGTACCGGAGCTTGCGCGCGGCCTCTTGCTGGAGAGTCGAGGTGATGAAGGGCGCGTAGGGACGTCGGGTGAACGGCTGTTCCTTCACCTCAGCGACCACCGGGCGGGTCGAGGGCAACTCCTCGCCCAGGGTTTCCGCCTCGACCTGCAGCAGCAGGTGGGCCTTCGTCTTCAGCTTGCCCGTCGTCCGGTCGAAGTCCCGCCCGCGAGCCACCGTCCTGCCGCCGACCGCCGACACGCGCGCCGGGAAGCGTCGCGCCTGCCCGTCCTCCGTCTCGAGCTCCACGTCTACGGTCCAGTAGTCCGCGGGCACGAAAGCCATCCGCTCGCGCTCCCGCTCGACGACGATCCGCGTCGCCACGGATTGCACGCGGCCGGCGGACAGGCGCGGCTGGACCTTCTTCCAGAGCACCGGCGAGACCTCGTAGCCGTAGAGCCGGTCCAGCACCCGTCGCGCCTCCTGAGCGTCGACCAGACGGTGGTCGATGTCCCGCGTCCTGGTCAGCGCCGCCTCGACCGCTGACCGCGTGATCTCATGGAAGACCATCCGGCGCACCGGAACCTTGGGCCGGAGCACCTCCTTCAGGTGCCACGCAATCGCTTCCCCCTCGCGATCCTCATCCGTCGCGAGCACGAGTTCATCGGCATCCCGCAGCGCCTTGCGGAGCTTCGTGATCTGCTCCTTTTTCTCGCGCGGGATCACGTAGAGCGGATCGAATCCGCCTTCGATGTCGACCCCGAGGCGGGCCCATGGGCGGCCACGGTACTTCTCCGGCACCTCGGCGGCGGTCCGGGGCAGGTCTCGAATGTGTCCGATCGAGGACTCCACCCGGTAGCCGGGTCCGAGGTAGCGCTCGATGGTCCGGGCCTTGGCCGGCGACTCCACGATGACGAGCGAGTTAGTCATGTGCGCGGGGGACGATAGTTGAGCGGTGAACCTTGTCAAGCCGGCGGGGCCTTGCCATGATGCGCCAATGACCGCGCCCGTCGTAGTCGTTGGCGGCGGGCTCGCCGGCAGCGAGTGTGCCTTTCAGCTCGCCTCCCGGGGCCGGGCCGTGACCCTGTACGAGATGCGGCCGCAACGCTCGACGCCGGCCCACGCCAGCGCCGACCTCGCCGAACTCGTCTGCTCGAACTCGCTGCGCAGCGACGACCCGAATCATGCCGCCGGCCTGCTCAAGCGGGAGATGGAGTACTTCGGCTCCCTGATCATCGCCGCGGCCCGCAGGAACGCCGTGCCGGCCGGCGGGGCGCTGGCCGTGGACCGGACGCGGTTTGCAGCCGACGTCACGGCCGCCGTCGAGTCCCACCCGCTGATCGAACTCCGGCGCGAGGAACTGACGGCGCTGCCCGAACCGGGCGCCGGCGGCGACTGCGTGATCGCTACCGGCCCCCTCACGTCGGAGGCGCTGACGCGGGAGATCGAGAACCTGATCGGTGCGGACCATCTCTACTTCTATGACGCGATCGCTCCCATCGTTACAGGAGAAAGCCTCGATCACGACCGTCTGTTCCGGGCCTCACGCTACGGCAAGGGAGGCGACGACTACCTGAACTGTCCGCTCGACGAGGAGGAGTACCGGAGCTTTCGCCACAGCCTGCTCGAGGCCGGCACGATCGAGTTGCGCGAGTTCGAGCGCCCGCTGTTCTTCGAGGGCTGCCTGCCGATCGAGGAACTCGCCCGCCGCGGCGAGGACACCCTCCGCTTCGGACCGATGAAGCCGGTAGGGCTCCGGACGCCGGACGGAAAACGCCCCCACGCCGTGGTCCAGCTCCGCCAGGAAGATCTCGCCCGGAGCCAGTACAACCTCGTTGGCTTCCAGTCCCGGATGACCTGGCCCGAACAGCGGCGCGTGCTCCGGACCCTCCCCGGACTCGCATCCGCCCGCTTCGTCCGCTACGGCCAGGTCCACCGCAACACCTTCATCAACGCCCCTCTCCACCTCGATCGCTGGTACCGGTTCGCCGGGCGACCCGACCTGCGCCTGGCCGGCCAGATGACCGGCGTCGAGGGCTACCTCGAGTCCGCCGCCACCGGTCTGGCCATCGCCCTGTACCTCATGCTGGAGGATCGGGACCGCCAGCCGTCGCCGCTGCCCGACACAACCGCGCTCGGCGCCCTCGCCAGGCACCTCACCGAGTCGAACCCGAAGCGCTACCAGCCAACCAACATCAACTACGGCCTGCTCGATCCTCTGGTCAGGCGCGTGCCTCGACGCGACCGGCGCGCAGCCTATGTCGACCGCGCCCAAAAGGCGCTCATGGCGTGGGCCGGTAAAATGGGGATCGCAGGAGCGCCTTCGTGGGAACCACCATCGACCATGCCGAGCCAGGAAGACGGGACGGCCAGCGCGGCGCCCTCGCCGAACTGATCGCGGACTTCCTGGAATACCTGGAGCTGGAGCGCAATTACTCCGAACACACCGTGCGCGCGTACGGCCGGGATCTTGCGGCCTTCGCCGAGTTCCGAACCGCCAGCGGCAGCGATGACCAGAACCTCGACGACATCGACCAACTGCTGGTCCGGTCCTTCGTCGCCGCTCTCAACCAGCGTCGACTGGCCCGGCGCACTCAGGGCCGCCACCTCTCGGCGCTGCGCGGCCTGTTCCGCTACGCCTGTCTGATGGGCCGGATGCAGTCGAACCCGGCCGAGTCGGTGCCCACGCCGAAGGTCGAGAAGACCCTTCCCCGCCACCTGCGTCCGGGCGAGATCGAAGCGCTGCTCGAGGCGCCCGCCGGCCGCGAGGGACCTCTCGGCCTGCGGGATCGCGCGCTACTCGAGCTGCTCTACGCCTCGGGCCTCCGCGTCGGCGAACTGGTCGCACTGAACTGGCGCGATGTCGACCTCGGTACCCGGGTGCTCCGCGTGATCGGCAAGGGAGACCGCGAACGGATGACGCCCTTCGGCGGGCCGGCGGAGCAGGCGCTCCGGCAGTGGCTCGACGCCTGGGAAGACGTGTTCCGGCGTCGGAGCGGCAACGAGGATGGACACCTGGAACCGGTGTTCCTGAACCGCAACGGGGGCCGACTCTCGGCGCGGTCGGTGCGTCGCATCATCGACCGCTACGTCGAGGAGACGGCACAGGCAGCGGGGGCTCACCCGCACGCCCTGCGCCACAGCTTCGCGACGCACCTGCTCGAGTCGGGCGCCGACCTGCGTTCGATCCAGGAACTCCTCGGCCACGCCTCGCTCTCGACCACTCAGCGCTACATGCACGTGGATACCGGTCGCCTGCTTCAGGTCTATCGGGAAAGCCATCCCAGGGCGAAGGGCGCCTGAGTTCCTTCCCGACAGTTCAAGAAGAGGACCTCGAATGAAACTCCCTGCAGCCCTCCGAACCACTCCGTGCGCACTGGCGATGGTCGCGTGCCTGACGGTCTCCGGCGCCGCCATCGCCCAGGACGACCTGCGCGGCTTCCAGCTCGTTGGCGACTACCAGCTCTTCCTGCAGGGACAGGTGGCGCCTGACGCGCAGCTCTACCTCTCTCGCAGCGCGGGGGCCTTCCTCGTGGTCGCCGACGGCCTGCCGTCTCCGGTGCTGCTGAGCGCCCGCAATCAGATGACCCGCAAGGTTCAGCTACTCAAGATCTCCCCCGCCGGCGAGGACACCCTCGATCTCCTGCCCGGCGCCCTGTTCGGCCCCGCCATGCCGTTCCGCCAGATTCCGAAGGGACTCGAGTTCGCGGTGGACGGCGTACTGGCCCAACTCCGGCAGCGCCCCTCCTGGGCCGGCGAGGCGACGCTCGCGGAACTCTACGCCCACGAACCGGGCTATCGCCGCGACGCCAGCTCCTACGAGAGCGACCCGGCGGCGGTCGCCGAGGCGGCCGCGCTCGGCGCCGGGGTCGAGGTCCGCGTCGTGTTCGGGTCCTGGTGTCACGTCTGCGAGCGCTTCATGCCGCGCGGCCTGAAGGTCCACGAGGAGCTCCAGGACTCACCCGTGCAGTTCACGTACTACGGCCTCGGGGACGACAACCCGTGGGGTGACGCCGAGGTTGACCGTCTCAGCGTCACGGAACTCCCGACGGCGATCGTCTATCGAGACGGCCAGGAGATCGGCCGTTTCATCGGCGGCCCGGGCTGGACCAGTCCCGAGGTATCCCTGCTCAACATTCTGCGAGAGAATCCGTAGACGACCTGCGACCGCCCGTGACGGGCAGCTCGGGAGCCCCAGCCAACCATGACGACGATTCTGCTCGTGCGCCGCGGCGCCACGACATGCATGGCCAGTGACGGCCAGGTCACGAACGGCGCCGCGAACACCGTGGTCAAGGCGAGGGCCCGCAAGGTCCAGCGCGCCGGCAAGGGGCAGGTTCTGGTCGGCTTCGCGGGCGGCGGCGCCGACGCGCTGGCCCTCTTCTCGCGGTTCGAGGCGAAGCTCGACGAGTACCAGGGGAACTTCGAGCGCGCCGTGGTCGAACTGGCCATGGACTGGAGGACGGATCGCGCCCTGCGACGGCTGGAGGCCCAGATGATCGTCACCGACGGCCGCAAGAGCTTCCTCGCGATGGGCAACGGCGACCTCCTGGAACCGGACAGCGACATGCCGCTGGCGATCGGCTCGGGCGGGAACTACGCCCTGGCCGCAGCTCGCGCCCTGCTCGAGCACACCGAACTCGACGCGGAACGGATCGCGCTCGAGGCGATGCGGATCACCGCCGATCTCTGCATCTACACGAACGACGAGATCACGGTCGAGCGTCTCGAAACCGGCGGGGACGGCGCATGACGCTTCCTCCGGAGCCACCTGCTCCGTTCGTCGAGGATCTCACGCCGCGCGAGATCGTGGGCGCGCTCGACCGCCACGTCGTCGGCCAGAAGGACGCCAAGCGCGCCGTCGCGATCGCCATGCGCAACCGCTGGCGGCGCCAGCAGCTCGACCCGGAGACCGCCGAGGACATCGCGCCCAAGAACATCCTGATGATGGGGCCGACCGGCGTCGGCAAGACGGAGATCGCGCGCCGGCTGGCCAAACTCGCCCGCGCCCCGTTCCTCAAGATCGAGGCGAGCAAGTTCACCGAGGTCGGCTACGTCGGCCGCGACGTCGAGTCCATCGTCCGCGATCTGATGGAGCTCGCGGTGGTGATGGTCGGAGAGGAGAAGCGGGCGGCGGTCGAGGCCGACGCCGCCTCCCGGGCCGACGAGAGGCTGCTCCAGATCCTCGTCCCCCAGGCGCCTCAGCCGGCCGGCGAGTCCGGCGATCCCGCCGACCAGGCGGCGCCCACCGAGACCCGCGAGCGTTTCCGCGAGTGGCTCGAGGAAGGCCGCCTCGACCACCGGATGGTCGAGATCGAGGTGGACGACGCATCGCACCAGCAGTTCGAGATGTTCACTCCCCAGGGCGTCGAGGCGGTGGGCATCAACCTGAAGGAGATGCTCCCGGGCCTGTTCGGCAAACGCAAACGTCAGATGGTCGAAGTGAGCGAGGCACGGGAGATCCTGAGGCGGCAGGAGGCCGAGGCGCTGATCGATCGCCAGGACGTCGCCGAGGAAGCCCGCCTGCGGGTCGAGCAGGCCGGCATCGTCTTCCTCGACGAGATCGACAAGGTCGCCGGCCGTGACGGCGGCCACGGTCCCGACGTGTCCCGCGAAGGAGTTCAGCGCGACCTCCTGCCGATCGTCGAAGGGACGACGGTGACAACCAAGTACGGACCGGTCAAGACCGACCACGTGCTGTTCATCGGCGCCGGAGCGTTCCACGTGGCGAAGCCATCGGACCTGATCCCGGAGCTCCAGGGCCGTTTCCCCATCCGCGTCGAACTGGCAGCGTTGGGCGAGGAAGAGTTCGTCCGCATCCTGACCGAGCCGGACAGCGCCCTGACCACGCAGTACAGCGCGCTGCTCGGCGCGGAGGGCCTCGACCTTTCCTTCGGCGACGACGCGGTACGGGAGGTCGCCCGGCTGGCGGTGCAGGTCAACTCGCAGACCGAGAACATCGGCGCCCGCCGCCTGGCCACCCTGATGGAGCGGTTGCTGGAAGAGGTCTCCTTCGAGGCGCCGGACATGAACGGCGTGACCCTGAACGTCGACGCCGCCTACGTGAACCGCGCGCTCGCCGACGTGGTGAAGGACCGCGATCTCAGCCGCTATGTCCTCTGAATCGAGCCGCCTCCGTCTGCTTCCGCCGCTCGGACCGGCCGTGGTCCTGTCCGTCCTCCTCGCCAGCCTGGGCTGCGGTCTGAAGGGTGATCCCCTGCCCCCGATCCGCCCGCCGGAACCGGTCGCGGAAGAGGTTCCGGCCGAGACCGAGGCCACGGACGAAGAGACCGAAGACTCCGACTCCGCTGCCGACGACAGCGACGACGAGGAGGACGGCGACAGCGCTCAAGGGGCGGCATGAGCGACCAGGACGGCACACCGTTCCTCCTCGTGTCCGGCGCCGGCAACGACTTCATCGCCCTGGTCGAGCATCCGGCTCCGGCCGCCGAGACGATCAGGGCCTGGTGCCAGCGTGGCGTGTCGGTCGGCGCCGACGGCCTGTTCACACTGCATCGGCTGGCGCGCGAGCGCTATGCCCTCGACTATGCGAACGCCGACGGCGCCCGGGCGGCCCTGTGCCTGAACGCCGCCCGCTGCGCGGCCCGCCTGGCCTTCGAGCAGGAACCGCACGCCGGGGAACTGACGATCGAGACCGGCGTCGGCGACCTGGTCGCCGAGCCCGTCGACGACACGCGCACTGCCGTCCGGGTACCCGTTCCCGGAGCGGGCCAGGCGATGACGCTGCGCGCGAACGGCCGGGACGTTCCGGGATGGCGGATCGACGCCGGCGTCCCCCACTTCGTCCTCCGGTGGCCAGGCGACCTGGACGAGGCGCCGGTGGCGTCGCTCGGTGCGGCCCTGCGCGCGCACCCCGACCTGGGTCCGGACGGGGCGAACGTCCACTTCGTCGACCTCGATCCACCCGGACGCTTCGGCATCCGGTCCTACGAACGGGGAGTGGAAGCGGAGACCCTCGCCTGCGGCACCGGCGTCGTCGCGGCGGCCGCCTGCGGGATCGCCGAGGGCCGGCTGTCGCTGCCTGTTGCGGCCGTCACCAGGAGTGGCTTCGAACTGCGTCTCGACGCCGCTCCGGAAGGGCCCGACGGCCTCGACCGCTGGCGCCTGTCCGGCGACGCCAGGATCGTTGCCAGGGGCCGCATCGCCACGGCCGCCAGGGCGTAGGAGCGGCTTGCTACCCTCCGCCCATGAGCAGCGGCTTTCCTCCCATCGACGAGCAGATGGAACTGCTCCTCCGCGGAGCGGTCGACGTGGTCGAGGAGGACGCCCTGCGGCAGCGGCTCGAGCAATCCCGTGCCGACGGCCGTCCGTTGCTCGTCAAGACGGGCTTCGATCCAACCGCGCCCGACCTGCACCTCGGCCACGCCGTGCTGCTGCGGAAGATGAGTCACTTCCAGCAACTTGGCCACCGGGTCGTCTTTCTGGTCGGCGACTTCACCGCGATGATCGGCGACCCGACCGGCAAGAAGGCCACCCGCCCGCAACTTAAGCGCGAAGAGGTGCTGGCCAACGCGGAGACCTACCAGGAGCAGGCCTGGAAGATCCTCGACCGGGAACTGACCGAGATTCAGCACAACAGCGAGTGGCTCGGAGCCCTCGGCGCGGAGGGTCTGGTCCGCCTCGCCGGCTCCTACACGCTGGCCCGGATGATGGAGCGGGAGGACTTCCGGGACCGCTTCGAGAAGCACGAACCGATCTCGATCCACGAGCTGCTCTATCCCCTGACCCAGGGCTACGACTCCGTCGTGATGGAGGCCGACGTCGAACTCGGCGGACACGACCAGCTGCTCAACCTCCTGGTGGGCCGCGACCTGATGCGCGCGCGCGGCATGGAGCCCCAGATCGCGCTCACCGTGCCGCTCCTCGTCGGCACCGACGGCGCCCAGAAGATGTCGAAGAGCCTGGGCAACGCGATCGCGTTCGAGGACTCGCCGCGCGAGATGTTCGGCCGCACGATGTCGATTCCCGACGACCTGATGTGGGACTGGCGGCTGCTGCTCACCGACATGGACCCCAGCCGGATCGATCGCCTGAAGGCCGCCGTGGCGAGCGGGCAGGCCAGCCCACGCGACCTGAAGGCCGACCTCGCCCATGACCTGGTACGCCACTTCCACGGCCCCGGCGCCGCCGACGAGGCACGCGCCGAGTTCGACCGCATGTTCCGTGGCGGCGGCGTGCCGGACGAGATCGAAACCCGCGTTGTTCCATCCGGACAGGCGCTCTTCACCCTGATCGCCGACGCCGGTCTCACGGGAAGCCGGGCCGAAGCCCGGCGCCTGATCCAGCAAGGCGCCGTTTCCCTCGACGGCGAGAAGATCGGCGATCCCTACTTCACCCTGCCGACCGGGGCAAACGCCCTGCTCAAGGTGGGCAAGCGCCGTTTCCTGCAGGTTGTAGCCCCAACCGCCGATGCCGCAGACTGAGCGTCACCCGGAACTGCAGCCGGACCACCCCGGCGATGAGGAACTGCCGCCCCTGCGGATGGGAGTACGCATTCTCCTGTTCGCCCTGGGGTCCTTTCTCGTCCTCTTCGGTCTGATCTTCGGGCCGCTGCCCCTGATCCCCGCGATCGTCCTCGTGCCCGCCGGCGTGGCCCTGCTGTCACTGGCCAGCAACCGGCTGAACCTCCGGCTGCGCAACTTCGTCATGCACCGGTGGCCCACGGCGTGGCAACGAATCCAGCAGTTTCGCGCCTGGCTGCACCGCCGTCTGAGCTGACGGCCCCCCTGGGCCGCTAAGCCTTCGACGCGCGCTTCTTCAGGCCCCGCAGGAAGACCCCGTTGAGCGCGATCAGCACGACCGCGACGACGATCCACTGCGCGAACATGTTGCCAACGCCCAGAGGCCCCCAGAGAGGCTCGTTGCGGGCGCTCCAGATCATCCACGCCACCAGCGCCAGCGCCTCGATGGCGACGAGCCGGATCGCCCAGTCCCACCACGCACCGACCTGCATGTCCTGGTCGCCGCTGTTGATCATCTCGGCGCGGAAGCGGGTGACGCCGTAGCGGATCGCGATCAGGGCGAAGAACAGGCCGCACGACATCAGGGCGACGCTCCAGACGTTGTCCTGATTCAGGAAGAACGGCTGCCAGAGGGCCGAGGGAATGCCGAAGACGAAGGCCGCCGCCGCGAGCGAGATGATCGCCTTCCGCCGTTCGATCCCGGCCTCCTCGAGGGCCAGGCCGACCAACTGGAACATCGCGACGAGCGACGTCCAGGCCGCGAACACCAGGGCCATGAAGAACAGCACCATGAAGAAGGAGCCGCCCGGCATCGCGTTGAAGAGCTGCGGTATCCAGATGAACGTCAGACCCTCATTGCCGGCGCCGACGATCTGGCCGGCGGCTCCGGGCATGATCGAGAAGACCGTGCAGAGCACCATCACGCCCGCGAGCAACGACACGCTGTTGTTCCCGAACGCGAGCAGGAAGGAGTTCAGGTTCGTGTCCTCCCGGCGGCGCGAGAACACGGCATAGGTCAGCACCAGGCCCCAGCCGGCGCCCGTGTCCCAGGCGTTCTGCGTCAGGGCCTGCAGCCAGATGTTCGAATCCAGCAGATCGCTCCAGTTGGGCCTGAACAGGAACTCCAGACCGTTCACCGCGCCCGGCAGCGTCACCGCCCGGACGGCGAGGACCACGACCAGAACGAGCAGCGCCGGCATCAGGATCCGCACCACGCTCTCGATGCCCCGGATCCCCTTGAGCACCACGATCACTCCCATCGCGAGCGCCAGAGCGTGAAAGACGAGCACCTGGGGCGTGTAGGAGAACTCCTCCCAGAGCTGGACCGATCGCTCGCCCCGAAGCTGCATCGTGATGGCGGCCAGGAAGTAGCGCAGGGTCCAACCCATGACGACGGCGTAGTAGAAGCCGATCGCCGCCGCCACCCACGCGATCCACGCGCCCATCCAGGCGAACCGTTCGCCCATCATCGCCGCGAACGTCCCCACCGTCCCGTTGCGCATCCTCTTGCCGAGCGCGAACTCGGCCAGGATCAGCGGCACCGACCAGAGCATCAGGAAGACGACCCAGGCGACGAGGAAGGAACCGCCGCCGTTGGACGCCGCAATCCGGGGGAACCGCCAGATGTTGCCCGTGCCGACGGCCATGCCGAGCATGGCGAGCATCAGACCCCACCGGCTCGAGAACAGTTGGGTCGCTGTGGTCAAGCCGCCTCCCGCGCTGGTTCTGCCGTGCCGACGAGGGACCCTATCAACCTGCCCCTCGCGGCAACGGGCGCGGCCAGCGGCGTGACGCAGCGCCCACCATCTCAGTTCCGCCAGCGCCAGAGGAAGTAGAAGGGCACTCCCAATCCGATGATCAGGAGACCGGCGCCTGAGGTCGCGGGACTTTCGCGGAGAGCATTGACGACGATCAGCAGGCTCGCCACCACGAAGAACAGAGGCGCGAGAGGGTAGCCCCACGCCCGGAACGGACGATGCTCCAGAGGCCGTCGCCGCCGCAGGACGAACACCGCGAACACGGCGATGCCCGCGAACAGCACGACGCCGAACCCCGTGTACTCGACGAGCTGGTCGAAGGTGCCGGTCAGGACCAGCACGCTGCTCCAGACGGCCTGGGCAGCAATGGCCACGACCGGCGTGCGAAACCGCGGATGCACCCTGCCGGCGGCGGGAAAGAACAGCCCGTCGCGGGCCATGGCGTAGTAGACCCGAGGCCCGGCCAGCACCATGGCGCTGATGGCTGCCGCGATCATCACGATCGATGCGGCCGCCCAGGCTCCCGCGGCACCGGGTCCGAACAGCCGTTCCACCGCCACGTCGCCGATGCGGAGCGCCTGGTCGGGAAACTCCGCCAGCGGCATGGCGTAGACGTAGACCATGTTCAACGCCAGGTAGATCACGACGACGATTCCCGTACCCATCAGCAGGGCTTTCGGAACGTTCTTCTCCGGGTTCCTGATCTCCTCGCTGACGTAGGCCGCGGCATTCCACCCCGCGTAGCTGAACAACACCGGGATCAGCGCGAACGTCCAACTGGCGAGAGCTATCGGTCCACCTTCGGCATAGTGCGTCGCGCTTCCGCGCCCCAACGAGAACCCCAGCGCGATGACGACGACCAGCACGGCGACCTTGGCGCCCGCCAGCAGGTTGTTGACGACGCGGCCGGGACCGAGACCCAGGCTGTGGACGACCGACATGCCGACGATCGCCGCAAGGGCCACCGCGCTCTGCGGTGACAACGTCAACGACACGAACCCGAGAGGAACGGAGAAGATCGGCGTGGTGTCGGCGGCCGCGGGAACGAAGCGGCCCATAATCCCGGCCATGCCGACCGCACTGGCGGCAATGGCGCCGGAAAACCCGGCGACAAACGACGTCCAGCCGGCCAGAAAGCCCAGGAGGGGGCCGTAGGCTTCCCTGAGGTAGACGTACTCACCGCCGGCCTGCGGCCGCAGGGCCGCCAGTTCCGCGTAGGCCAGCGCGCCGGCAAGCGCCAGTGCTCCGCCGACCAGCCACACCCCGAGCATGGCGGCCGGGCTCGGCGCCAGTTGAGCCACCACGGCCGGCACGATGAAGATCCCGCCGCCGATCACGTTGGACACGACGATCGCCGCGCCGTCGAGGGCGCCCAGTCTGCGTTCGAGTGTCGGCGGCGGAGCCGTGGCCCGTCCCCGGGGCGCCCGTCAGCCGACCAGATCGCTGGCGGCGAAGAAGAAGGCCCGCTCTACGCCTGCGTTCTCAGGCGAGTCGCTGCCGTGGATCGCGTTGTTCTGGATGTTCGTGCCGTAGAGGTTGCGGATCGTCCCGTCGGCGGCCTGCGCCGAGTCGGTGGCGCCCATCACGTCGCGAAGATGAGCCACTGCGTTGTCGCGCGCCAGGGCGATCGCCACCGCGGGACCACTCGTCATGAACGCGACCAGGTCGGCGTAGAACGGTCGCTCGCGATGCACCGCATAGAACGCTTCGGCCTGGGCGCGCGAAAGGCGCATCCGGCGCATCGCCTGGATCTCGAAGCCGGCGTCCTCGAGGTGGGCGATGATCCGGCCGGTGTTGCCGGCACGCACGGCGTCCGGCTTGATGATGGTCAGCGTCTCTTCCATCCCGCCTGTCTCCCCAGCGCTCATCATCCCAGGGCCGCGGCAACCCGCGCGCCCATCTCGGCCGGCGAATCCACAACGAGGACTCCGGCAGCGGCGAGCGCCGCCTTCTTCTCGGCAGCGGTGCCCTTGCCGCCCGCCACGATCGCGCCGGCATGGCCCATCCGTCGACCCGGTGGCGCGGTGGCGCCGGCGATGAAGCCGACGACGGGAATGTCGAGGTGCTCGCCGATCCAGGCCGCCGCCTCCTCTTCCGCGGTGCCACCGATCTCGCCGATCAGGACCACAGCCTCCGTCGCCTCGTCCTCGGCGAACAACTCCAGCACGTCGATGAAGCTCGTGCCGTTGACCGGATCGCCGCCGATGCCGACGCAGGTGGTCTGGCCGAGCCCTTCGTTCGTGAGCTGCCACACGGCCTCGTAGGTCAGCGTGCCGCTCCGGCTGATCACGCCGACGTTGCCGGCCTCGTGGATGTGGCCGGGCATGATGCCGACCTTCGCCTGGCCCGGCGTGATCAGGCCCGGGCAGTTCGGCCCCAGCAGACGGCTGTTGCGACCCCGGAGAAAGGCCTTGACCCGGACCATGTCCTGAACCGGGATGCCCTCGGTGATGCATACGATCAGCTCGACGCCGGCGTCGGCCGCCTCCATGATCGCGTCGGCGGCGAACGGCGGCGGCACGAAGATCAACGTCGCATTGCAGCCGGTTTCCCGCCGCGCCCGTTCGACCGAGTTCCAGACCGGAAAGCCCTCGACCGTCGACCCGCCCTTGCCGGGCGTCACGCCGCCGACGACGTCGGTGCCGTAGTCCCGGCAGCCCATCGCATGGAACAGTCCTTCCCTGCCGGTGATGCCCTGGACGATCAGGCGCGTGCCCTCGCCAACCAGAATCGACATCGGCTCAGCCTCTCCCGACCCTGGTCTTCAGGGCCTCGACCGCGCGCTCCGCGGCGCTCGCCATGCCGTCGGCGACGAGGAAGTCGAAGTCCGCCCGCTCGAGCACGTCGCGGCCCTCCTCGACGTTCGTTCCCTCCAGCCGGACGACCACCGGCACTCCCACCGGCGTGCCGTCGGCGGCCAGTTCGTCGATCGCCGCGACCACACCGCGGGCGATGCGGTCCGTGCGCGCGATGCCGCCAAAGATGTTGATCAGCACGGCCTCGACCGCCGGATCGGAGAGGATGATCCGAAAGGCGCTCGCCACCGCCTCCTGGGAAGCCGAGCCGCCGACATCGAGAAAGTTCGCCGGCTCGGCGCCGTAGAGCTTGATGATGTCCATCGTCGCCATTGCCAGGCCGGCGCCGTTGACCATGCACCCGATGCTGCCGTCCAGCTTGATGTAGCTGATGCCGTGCTCCGAGGCCTCAACTTCCAGCGGATTCTCTTCGTACACGTCCCGCAGCTCGACGACATCACGCTGCCGGAAGAGCGCGTTGTCGTCGAAGTTCATCTTCGCGTCCAGGGCGTAGACGTCGCCCTTCGAGTCCACCATCAACGGGTTGATCTCCACCAGGGAGGCGTCGGTTTCCAGGTAGGCCGCTACGACGCTGGCGACGATCGACTGAATCTGGCGAGCCGTCCCGCCCTCGAATCCGAGCCCCGATGCAATGCGCCGGCACTGGAACGGCAGCACGCCGAGAAGCGGATCGATCAACTCACGCAGGATCGCGTCCGGATCCGACTGGGCCACTTCCTCGATGTCCATGCCGCCCGAGCGCGACGCCATCAACAGCGGGCATTCGGCGGCGCGGTCAAGGGTCACGCCCAGGTAGAGCTCCTTGTCGATCTCGAGAGCTTCCTCGATCAGCACCTGGCGCACCTGCTGACCTTCAGGGCCGGTCTGATGCGTCACCAGTTGCATGCCCAGGATCTCGTCGGCCAGCCGCTCCGCCTCGCTCGGGCTCGACGCCACCTTGACACCGCCGCCCTTGCCGCGCCCGCCGGCGTGGATCTGCGCCTTGACCACGCAGCGGCCGCCGAAGTCCTCGCAGATCCGCGCCGCCTGAGCGGCATCGTCGATGACCTTGCCCTGGGGCACGGCAGCCCCGAACCGGCGCAGTATCCCCTTGGCCTGAAACTCGTGGATCTTCACGGGCGACGGCTCTTCAGTCGAGGTTTTCGATGATCGCCTGGCCGAACTCGGAAGTCTTCAGCAGCGTCGCGCCCTCCATCTGACGCTCCAGGTCGTAGGTGACCCGCTTCTGCCGGATGGCGCGGCTGATCGCGTTCTCGATCGAGCTGCCGGCCTCGTTCCAGCCCAGCCAGTTCAGCATCATCACGCCCGACAGGATGACCGAGCAGGGGTTCACCTTGTCCTGGCCGGCGTACTTCGGCGCCGTGCCGTGCGTGGCCTCGAACAGCGCGACACCGTCCCCCTCGTTGGCGCCCGGCGCCATGCCCAGACCGCCGACCTGGGCCGCCAGGGCGTCCGAGAGATAGTCGCCGTTCAGGTTGGTCGTCGCGATCACGTCGTACTCGTCGGCCCGCAGCAGCACCTGCTGGAACATGGCGTCCGAGATCCGGTCCTTGACCAGGATGTGCCCGTTCGGCATGCGGCCATCGTGCTTCGACCACAGATCGTCCTCGGTGATCGTGCAGTCCGCGAACTCCTCGGCCGCCAGCTCGTAGCCCCACTCCTTGAACGCACCCTCGGTGAACTTCATGATGTTGCCCTTGTGCACCAGGGTCACGCTGTCCCGGCCCTGCGCGCGGGCGTACTCGATCGCCTTACGGACCAGCCGCTTGCTCCCGGTCACCGAGACCGGCTTGATCCCGATGCCGGAGTCGGCGCGGATGTCGCGGCCGAGCTTCTGCTGGACGAAGTCGATCAGCGCCTTCGTCTCCGCCGTCCCCTGCTGCCACTCGTGGCCGGCGTAGACGTCCTCCGTGTTCTCCCGGAAGAGGACCATGTCGACCTTCTCCGGCTCGCGCATTGGCGACGGCACACCGTCGAAGTAGCGAACCGGCCGCACGCAGGCATACAGGTCGAGCAACTGCCGGAGCGCCACGTTCAGGCTGCGAATGCCCCCGCCCACGGGCGTCGTCAACGGGCCCTTGATCGCGACCCGGTAGTGGCGGATCGCGTCGACGGTGGCGGCCGGCAGCCACTCGCCGGTCTCCGCCAGAGCCTTCTCGCCAGCCAGGATCTCCAGCCAGGCGATGGCTCGCTCGCCCGAGTACGCCTTCGCAACCGCGGCGTCCATCACCGCCTGGGCCGCGCGCCAGATATCGGGCCCGATGCCGTCGCCCTCGATGAAGGGAACGATCGGCCGGTCCGGAACGACCAGAACGCCGTCCTGCCAGCCGACCTCCTGACCGCCGGCTGGCGGCTCGACGGGGGGTTCGCTCACGGCGGCGCAGAGTATCACGTCCTCGCCAGAAGTCCGAGCCAGGTCAAGCAACGGACTGCTAAGGTCTCGTGAATGAGCGCGCAGCCCGTCTTCCACCTGCCGACGCCGGAGCACGGCGCAACGTGGGAGGGCATCGACTGGGAGGCTCTGGTCGACGCCGCCGTCCGGTGCCGCGAACAGGCCTACGCGCCCTACAGCGACTTCCGGGTCGGCGCCGCGCTGCTAGCCGCGAACGGCAGGATCTACATCGGCTGCAACGTGGAGAATCGGGTACTGGGCCTGTCTCTGTGCGCCGAGCGCGGAGCGCTCTCGGCGGCGGTAGCGGACGGCCAGCGCTCCTTTCTCGCCATGGCCCTCGCCACCGGCGCCGTGCCTCCGAGCACTCCCTGCGGGCAGTGCCGCGACGCCCTCGCCGAGTTCAGTTGCGACCTGCCGATCGTTGCGGTCACCGCCGGGGCCCACGATTCGTCGAACTGGAGCCGGTTCACGCTGCACGAACTGCTGCCTGAGCCCTTCGTGCTCGATCCGCCCGAAGGCTGATTCAGGCCGCGATGAGCGCCGGCACGGGCGCCCCCGCGTCCGTTCAGGTCCCGCCGGCCTCCTCCGCCAGGGCATCCTCCACCGTGTCGTAGGTCGGGAACAGGGACGCGACGCCGGCCACGGTCAGCAACTGAACGATCCGCTCCGAAGGCCGCACCAGGATGAGTTTCCGCTCCTCCGCGCGGAGTCTGACCAGGTACCCGACGAGCTCGCCGATGCCGGTCGAGTCCATGTAGTTCACATCGGAGAGGTCGAGCAGGACATGGCCCTCACCGTCCGCCAGGCTCCGCTTCAATGCGTCGGCAAGGAACCGGGCGCTCTCTCCGAGCTTGATCACGCCCTCAACCGCCAGGAGGCTGACGTCGCCGATCCGCTGCTTGTTGATGATCATCGGAGGGACGCCAGGCGCCGCGGCGGCTTTGGTGCTAACGGCTGAACCGGCCCACGAACGTGCTCCGCTTGCCGGGACTCTTCCAGGTGGCGCCCAGACCCGGACCCTGCCAGGTGTGCTCGATGGCGACGCCGGGCACGGCCCCGTCCGTCGGAGCCAGGGGCGGATAGAAGACCGTCTCGTTGCCGCAGAGGTGGTCCCGGTGATCGAGCGGCCGCGTCCTCACCGCGGCCAGGTCGCCCGCCGTGACCGACGCGGCCCCGTTCGGCCGCACATCGAACGCTACGTCCGCCGCCTCCACCCGAGCCACATCCGAGAGCAGAACTCCTCCCATGCCGCGCGCGAATCCTTCGAGCGCCGAACGCTGCGAGCGGTCCGCCGCCACGTCCACGATCAGCACGGATTCCGTGGTTCGCGATTCGGCGTACGGATCGCCCAGAGTCGCATCGGAGCGGACGACCGCCAGCACCGAGAGGCCCGAAAGGTCGACGCCGTCCCAGCCGCCCGCTTCGATCCGCCAGGCCATGATCGCCTCGTTGCCGACGAGCCCGACTTCGGAGTTGGCGAAACAGGGACCGGTGTAGACGTCAGCCGTCCGCGCCTCGAGATAGGCGCCGGCAATCCCGGTCGCGCTGGCGGCGGAGGACAGGACGACCAGAACGAGAGCGGGGATAAGGGTCCGTGAAGCGAATCTCATGTCGGCAGGTCTCCGTGGCTCTCGAAGCACCGGCGGCCTTCCCGGCAGTCCTCGCGGGAGGCTACCGCGCCATCGGGCCCGAGACAGTTCATGCTGTGCGTACACCAGACAAAGCCGTCGTCGATCTCGTGCTGCGGGTCGACATCCGTGCCCGGCTCCACCGGCGCCAGGGCCATGAACATCGTCTTCCAGCGCAGCCTCCGGCAGAGCCGCTGAGCCTGGGGAGCAGGGAGTCGATCCGCCATCGCCTCAGATCTCCATCCCGGCGGCCTGGCCGAGAGCTCGCCGCACCGCGGTCCGGGCGAGCTGGACCTTGTAGTGGTTGCCGCTCATCGGCCGGGCGCCTTCCACCGCCGCATCCCCGGCCGCGGTCACCGTCTCCGACGTCAGTTCCCGGCCGGACAGAAAGTCGCCCGCCGCCGACGCCACATGGGGTGTCGGGGCGGCGTGGCCGAGCACGATACGCGCCTTCTCCGCTCGCGGACCCGAGCCCGTGAGCGTCACGGCCGCCGCCATCAGCGGCCAGTCCAGCGAGCGGCGCTGGCGGACCTCGTACACGGCCGACCGGGATCCCGTGACGTCGGCCTCGACGCCGACGAGGAGCTCGCCGGGCGCCAGCGTGGTCTCTCGCTCTCCGCCGGTCCGGGGCGCCCGGTACAGCGCCTCCACCGGCAGCCTGCGCTCGCCGGCGGGCCCGTGAACCACCGCTTCGGCCTCGAGCGCGACCAGCAGCGGCGCCAGGCTGGACGGGCTGACGAAACGGGCTTGCCCTGTGGGGAAGATCGCGTGGTAGCGATTGTCGCCCCCAGCGACCATCGAGCGGCCGTCGCCGGTCAGCGCCAGCAGGCCGAAGCCCCGGCGGTAGTACCAGCACCGGGGCCGCTGGAGCAGATCGCCGCCGACCGTGCCCATCGCCCGCAACTGCGGGCTGGCCACGCCGTCGATGGCGACCGCCAGGGCGGGAAGGGCCGCGATCGCATCCTCATGGTCCCGCAGTTCCTGCAGGGTCGTCATGGCGCCGATGCGGAGCATGCCACCGTCGAGCTCGATTCCGGAGAGACCCGCCACGCCGCGAAGCGCGACCAGGCGGTCGACCCGTTCGACATCGTCCTTGAGCAGGCTCAGAAGATCCGTGCCGCCGGCCAGCGCCTCGCTGCCCTCCGCGGCCAGCAGGCCGACCGCCTGTTCGACGGTCGCTGGCGCCGCGTAGCCGAACGGACGCATCAGGCGGGCCCTCCACGTCCGGCCAGCGCATCCAGCACGCGGTCGGGCGTCAACGGCAGGTAGGGCACCCGGACGCCGATCGCATTCGCCACCGCGTTGCTGATCGCGGCGCCGGGCGAGATGACCGGCGGCTCGCCCAGGCCGATCACGCCGCGCTCGTCGTAGCCCGGGCCGGTCATCATGTGGACCTCGAGCGACCCCACATCGACGAGACCCGCCAGCTTGTAGAACTCCATGTCCGCGTTCAGCAGCCTGCCGCTCACGGGATCCGGAATCCACTCCTCGTAGAGCGCGTAGCCGACGCCCATGATCAGGCCGCCGTAGACCTGGCTCTCAGCCAGCCGGCGATTGATGATCAAACCGCAATCCTGGACCGCGATCATCCGCTCGACGTGCACGACACCGGTGTCCGTGTCGACCTCGACTTCCGCGATCTGCACGCCGCCCACACCGCTCGATATCAGCCGGCCGGGGCCGGGATTCCGGCCCTGGACGCTGATCGGCGCGCCGCCGATCTGAGCCGCCGCCTCGCGCCAGGACATCCCGCGAGAGGAATCCCCGTCCACGAACACCCGGCCGCCCTCGGCCACCAGTTGCTCCGGCTCGGCCGCAAGACGCGGCGCCACGTGGACGAGCACCTCGCGCAGGGCGTCCTGCGCGGCCCGCCGGGTCGAGGCGGTGACTCCGCCGACCGTCGAACTGCCGCCGGACGGTCCCGACTGCGGGTACACGTTGTCGCCCAGCGACACCCTCACCTGGTGGAGCTCGAGGCCGAACGTCTCGGCGAGAACCTGGGCGACGATCGTGCGCGTCCCGGTTCCGATGTCCTGGCTGCCGATCCGCGCCTCGACCGCGCCGTCCGGATGAACGGTCACGTCGCAGTTGCTCGAGTGGCCGCGCCCGCCCCAGGTGTGAACGGAGACGCCGAGTCCACGCTGAATCGCGCCCTCGCGTTCACGCCCGCGGGGCTGCCAGCGCTCCTTCCAGGACGCCATCTCCGCGGCGATCGCCAGTTGCTCCCGGTAGGTGTCCGGCCGGCCGGTCAGGTCCAGGTTGCGGTCGAGAAAGTCGATCGGGTCGAGACCCAGTTCGTCGGCGAGGTCGTCCAGGACGGCCATCGTCAGGAAGCAGGCCTGCGGATGGTTGGGCGCCCGCCAGGCTCTGGAGCCGGCCAGGTTCGTCGGCACGGAGGTGTGACGGGTGCGGCGGTTCGGCAACCTGCTGAAGACGTACGGCAGGGGCGTCTGGCCCGTGCCCGGAAGGCCTCCCGAACCCCAGGAATCCGAATCCCACGCCACGAGCCTGCCCTGCTCGTCGGCAGCCGCCCGGATGCGGGCAAAGGCCGACGGCCGGCTGCCCGCAACCGTCACCTCCTGGTCCCTTTCGAGGAAGAGCTTCACCGGCGCGCCAGCCTTGCGCGCCAGTTCGGCGCCGACGATGCCCCAGCGGTCCGGCGAGAACTTCGAACCGAAGCCGCCGCCCATGTACTCGGTCCGGATCCGCACCTGGCTGGCCGGCACGCCGAGTTCCGTCGCGAACTGCCCGGCCAGGGTCGAAACCGCCTGGGTCGAGGCGTGAACCTCCAGCTCGTCGCCGTCCCAGGAACAGACCTGGCCATGCGGCTCGAGGCACATGTGGGCCATCTGCGGCATGCCCAGTGTCCGCTCCACCGTGCGATGAGCGGTGGCGAAGGCGGCGTCGGGGTCCCCCTCCGCCCTCTCCCCGGCCGGCCTGGCGCCGGGAGCCCCGTCGCGGTCCTCTTCGGTGACGAAGTGCGAAAGAACCTCGTAGTCGACCCGAATCGCCCGCAACGCGTCCCGGGCCACGTCCTCGGTGACGGCAGCGACGGCCGCGACCTCGTCGCCGGCCCATTGGATCTCGGAACCCTCGCCCTGGATCACCTGGACCACGCGCACGCCGGGCATCGCCTCGGCAGCCGACGTATCGATCCCGACGATCCGGGCGTGAGCATGCGGACAGGTCAGGATCTTCGCGGCCAGCAGGCCGTTCGGGTTCTGGTCGGACGGGTACTTCGCGAACCCGGTCGACTTGACCGCGCCGTCGAGTCGCGCCGGCCGGGCGCCGATCTGGGCCCTCCGGTCCGCCTCCGGCCACGAGTAGTCAGCCACCGCTCACGCCTCCGCCCGTACCGCCCGCGACCACGGCGCGAATGCCCTTGTAGGTCCCGCAGCGGCAGAAGTTGCCGCCCAGGCCCGCTTCGATCTCGTGTTCCGACGGCGCCGGGTGACGCGCGAGCAACGCCGCGGTCGCCACCACGAACCCGGGCGTGCAGTAGCCGCACTGCTGCGCATCGTTGTCGACGAAGGCCTGCTGCACGTCGTGCATGGCATCGGGAGACCCGAGTCCCTCGACCGTCGTGATGCTGCGTCCCGCGGACTCGATCATCAGCCGGCTGCACGCGTAGATCGGGCGGCCGTCCTCGAGCACGGTGCAGGCGCCGCACGTGGCGCGGTCGCAGACCCGCTTGGGGCCCGTCACGTCCAGCCCGTCCCGCAGGCCGTCGAGCAGGGTGACCCTCGGCTCCACTGCCAGCCGGCGGGTCACACCGTTCACCTCGAGCTCGACCTCGACCGGGCCCGGACCGACCGTTTCCGCCGCTTCCGCGTCGGTCGCGGCGCCGGCGGTCTCGCCGGTCAGAAGGCCCGCGGCCAGGCCGCCCGAGAGCGCGCCAGCGGCGCCGCTACGCAGGAACGACCGGCGAGAGAATCCTGACCGCTTTGCGTCGTCCGTCACGCGCCTACCCTTCATCTACGCCCAACTGAATCGAAGCGAATCGGAAGCCGCCACTCTACCAGCTACAAGGCGCTACGAACTCGCGCCCGCGTCGCGATGTCGAAGCCGGCGACAGACCTCCACGAACTGCGACAGCCCGTCCGCGGTGAGCATCCCCTGCAGCTCATGGTCGCGAACCACCCAGAGCGCCCGCGCCGGACTCTGGAGATCCCGCAACACGTCCAGCAGGTCGCAGTCCTCCGCCACCGTCAGCGGGTCCCGGTTCATCAGCTCCAGCAGGGGCGTGTCGCTCGGAAACCGGGTCACCGACTCGAGCAGGCGGTCGCGGTCCACTTCGCCGGCCACCCTGCCCCAGCCGTCGACCACCGGGAACTGGCGCTGCGTGGTCGAGAGCAGCAGGCGCACCGCCCACTCGATCGTGTCCTGGGGCGCCAGGCGCTCGCAGCGGGTCATCATCGCCTCGCCCGCCCGACGACCCTGCAGCACCTGCAGGGTCTTGACCAGGGAGGACTCCCGACTCGCGCCCAGGAGGATGAAGAAGGCGGTGAGGAACAGGAACAGGTTGAACACCAAACCGAACTGCCACGGGATGAGAGCGGCCAGTCCAAGGAGACCGGCAAGCACCATGCCCAGTCGGGTAGCGACCTTGGTCGCCCGTTCCTGGCCCATGGCAAACGAGAGAGCCGAACGGAGGATGCGGCCGCCGTCGAGCGGAAACGCGGGGAGCAGATTCAGCGCGAACAGCAGGAGGTTGCCGGCCAGCAGCCACTGCAGCGCCGACGGCACGTCGACGACCGCTCCGGCGCCCAGCGGCGGGAGCCCCGCCACCGTCAGCCCGATGAAGAGCACGATCGCGAGTACCAGGTTGAGCAGGGGACCGGCGGCGGCGATCGCCAACTCGACCATGCCCTTGGGATAGCCGTCCAGGCGGGCCACGCCGCAGACCGGCGTGAGGACGATGTCACGCGTCTCGATGCCGAACCTGCGCGCCATCAGGGCATGGCCGAGTTCGTGGACGATGACGCTCATCAGCAGGCCGACGACGACGAAGGTGAGCAGCAGGGCGTTGCTGCCCATTTCCGGCGCCAGCACCGCGAGCCAGACGAAGAGGAGGACGAACGTGAAGTGGATCCGCACCCTGATCCCGAACAGGGTCAGCATGTGGAACGCGAGGCCACGCGCCCGGGCTCTCATCCTGCTCGACCTCCGGCGGCGAAGGACGGAGCGACGCGTCCGGTCGACCGGCTGAGAACGCGCACGAGGCCCTCGAGCCCGGCGGCCAGCACGTCGTCACTGCAGGCGAAGGAGAGGCGCAGGTGACCCTCGCAGCCGAAGGCGGCACCGGGCGTTGCGGCGACGCGCGCTTCGTCCAGCAGGCGGCCGCAGAGAGAAGCCGAGTCGGGACACGCGTCGTCAAGGCAGGCCCTCACGTCCGGGAACGCGTAGAAGGCGCCGGCCGGCGGCGGACAGACGACTCCGGGCACCCGGTCCAGTTCCCGCAGCACGACTTGCCGGCGGCGCGCGCAGGCCGCAACGAGCGCCGACGACTCGGGCGGCTCCTCCGCGAGGACCGCCTCGGCCCCGGCCATCGCGAAGGACGTCACGTTCGAGGTCACGTGGCTCTGGACGGCGGCCGCGGCCGCCACCACGTCGGCCGAGCCGAGCAGATAGCCCACTCGCCAGCCCGTCATGGCGTAGCTCTTCGAGAACGAACTGACCAGCACGACGGTGTCCGGATAACGGGCAGCCAGCGCCGCGACGCTGGCGTGCCGGCGGCCGTCGTAAACGAAGCGCTCGTAGGTCTCGTCCGAGATCAGAAGCGCCCCACGCTCGGCGCAGGCCGAGGCCAGGCGTTCCAGATCGAGGATGGAAGCCACGGCCCCCGTCGGGTTGCACGGCGTGTTGACGATCACCGCGCGGGTCCGCTGCGACATCGCCTCGATGAGCGGCTGAGCCCGGATCGCGAAGCCGTCCTCCGGCGCCATCGGCACGGTCACGGCCTCGGCCCCCGCGAGTCGCACCTGGGCCGGAATGCTGACCCAGGCAGGTGTGGGTATCACCGCCTCGTCGCCCGGACCCAGAAACGCCCTGGCAAGCTGGTACAGGGCCGCCTTCGCGCCCACCGTGACCAGGACGTTGGCCCTGCTCCACGGCGCTCCATTGGCGGCGTACCGTTCCGCCAGCAACGCTCTCAGCTCCGCCGTGCCCTCCAGGACCGTATACTTCGTCCGGCCCTCGTCGAGTGCCCGCTGGGCAGCCTTCACGGCTGTCTCGGGCGAGGGGAAGTCGGGCTCTCCGGCTCCCAGGTCGAGGACCTCGACTCCCTCGCTGCGGAGCTCGGCAACCCGCCGGGAAACCGCCATCGTCGCGGACTCGCGCTCACCGGAAGCCATGAAGCAGGATCGTAACAGCGGCAAGGTCCGACGAACCGCCGTCCTTCTCGTCGCGGCAGTGGCTCTGGCCGCGGCGGCGAGCGGCCAGTTCAGGCCGCCGCCCAAGGCCTCGGTCGAGGCCTTCACGGACTTCACGTCCTACGCCGCGGGAACGCCCGTCCGCATCGCCGCCGTGGTGACGATCGACGACGGGTGGCACATCCAGAGCCATACGCCGAGCTACGAGTACCTGATTCCCACCGAACTCGCGCTGGAGCTGCCGGACGGCTGGCGCGAAGCCGTCATCCGCTATCCCGCCCACGTCATGTGGCAGTCGCAGTTCGCTGAGGATCCGCTCGCGGCCTACGAGTACGAAGCGGTGATCCACGCCGGCCTGGAGCTGCCGACCGACCTCGCGACCGGCGCCGTCGAGGTGCCGGTCGAACTGCTGTATCAGGCCTGCGACGAACTCGTCTGCCTGCCACCCACCACCGCCGAGACGACGGTGCGCCTCGAGATCGGCGAAGCTGGCGAGCCGACCGATCATCCTGCCTTCGAGGCCGCGCCGGCGGCTCCGCCCCCGACCGGCGGGGGCCTGAGCCTCTTCGCGGCGCTGGTCCCGGCACTGCTGGGCGGCCTGATCCTGAACGGCATGCCGTGCGTGCTGCCGATCGTCTCGCTCAAGCTCTTCGGGTTCGCTCAGGCGTCGGGAAGGCCCCGTCGGGAGATCGTGGGCGGCGCGTTGATGACGACGTTGGGCATCCTGGTCTCGTTCTGGGCGCTGGCCGGCGCAACGCTCCTCGCCCGCTCGGCCGGGCAGGCGGTGGGATGGGGCATCCAGTTCCAGAACCCTGTGTTCGTGACCTTCCTGGCCCTGGTGCTCACCCTGTTCACCCTGAACGTCTGGGGTCTGTTCGAGATCAATCTGCCGCACGCACTCGCCAGCCGGCTTGGCGGCCACACGCACTCGGCGCATGAGGGGCACTCGCACTCGCACTCCGAGCACGCCGCCAGCCACCAGGCCGGCGGCGGGGCCGGCTACTCCGGGCACTTCTTCTCCGGCGTGTTCGCCACCCTGATGGCCACGCCCTGCTCGGCGCCCTTCCTGGGCACCGCGGTTGGCTTCGCGCTGAGCCAGCCGGCGGCCACGATCGTCTTCGTGTTCACCATGGTCGGGATCGGCCTCGCCACCCCGTACCTGCTGCTGGCCGCCATGCCGCGAGCCACGCGGCTGCTGCCCCGACCCGGCGAGTGGATGGTGACGCTGCGAGGCGTCATGGGCTTTCTGATCGCCGGCACGACGATCTGGCTGCTGTACGTGCTGGCAGCCCAGATGGACAGCGCCCGGCTCGCCTTCCTGGAGATCGGCCTGCTCACTCTGGCCCTCTTCATCTGGCTGCAGAGCCGGAGCCGGAAGACGGGCCTGCGCGTCTTCGGTCGGGTCGGCGCGGTCGCAGCAGCCGTCCTCGTGCTGCTGCTGGCGAACGGCGCGACCGCCCAATCCCGCGGCCCCGGCGCCGCGGCAGGCGGTGTGCAGGTCCTGGACTGGGTGCCGTGGGACCCGGTCCAGGCCGAGACGCTCGCCGCCGAGGGCCGGCTGGTCTTCGTCGACGTCACCGCGGACTGGTGCGCGACCTGCAAGGTGAACGAGCGCCTGGTGCTCGAGACCGACGAGACGGCCGAGCTCTTCGACCGCTACGAAGTGGTCGCGATGAAGGCCGACTGGACCAACCGGAACGACGACATCGCCCGCTACCTGGCGAGCTTCGGCCGCTACGGGATCCCGTTCTACGCCCTCTACCGCCCCGGACAGGAGCCCCACGTGTTCAGCGAACTGCTGCGCGGCGGCAGGCTGGAGGAAGCGATCAGGAACTCAGCCGGCGGCGCGGCCGGCTGAGGCGCGCTCAGAGCGGCCGTCGCGGCGCCGCCACGAAGACATCCCCTTCGCCTTCTTCGTTCACGGTGAAGATCCGGTCGAGCCGACGCACGGTGGCGCCGGCGTCGAAGTCCAGGCACAGGTCCGCGCCGTCCAGCATCCCGGCGGCGCCCTCGACGGCGCTGTCCGCGAACAGGACGGCCCAACGGTCGCCGACATGAACGAGATCACCCGGCGCCGGCGATCCCCCGCCCGGAGCGCTCCACGCGGTGCTGCCGTCGAGCGGCGCGAGTTCCCAGGTCAGATCCTCCCAGGTGACGCCGCCCGCGGCGAGAATGTCCCGCAGCACGGAGACCTGGCTGAAGGCGAGACGGTCGTCGTAGAGCTGCTGCAGCCGGGCCACGGCCGAAGTGTCCCACGCGTCTCCTTCCCGGTGGATCCCGGGCAGGCCGAAGACCGCCGACGGGGTACCCAACGCGCCCGGCAGCCGCGCCTCGAGCCGGGTTGCGTCGGGGGGAACGGGGGACTTGACCCGCTGATCCGGGACCAGGGCGTCCTCGTCGATCGCAGCCTCGACCCAGACCTGGTAACGGAGGGTGCCGAAGTCCCGGTCGATGTCGGGACCGTCGTTCTCGAGCCAGCCGTCGAAGTGGGCGTCGAGCGTGCCGTCGATCGACCAGGCGCTGCCCCACTCGGGCCGGAAGAAGGGCTCGTAGGCGAAGCGCTCGACATCGGCGCTCTCTTCCAGTTCGCGGAACGGAACGCCGTGTTCGACGCTGAACCAGAGCATCCGCACCCAGCCCAGCCCGCCGATCCGTTCCGGGGGCAGCGCTTCGATCCGGCGGCCGTCGATCTCGACCTGCGGAACGGCGCTGTAGTAGACCGGTTCGCCCGATTCGTCGCCGCGCGGCTCGGTCGCGAGAATGGCGTGCAAACGGAAATCCTGGCCGGCGGCCATCGCGATCTTGCCCGTCCTCGCCACGTCATCGCCCCCGACCTCGACGCCAACCCAGGCGGCGGACAGGGTCGGCGCGCGTAACCGCTCCGCTCGCGGCAGGAGCCAGAGGACCGCCGCCGCCACCGCGACGATCCCGCCGATGATCAGGAACAGCAGGCGATTCCCTTGCACAACGAGATCCTAGCCGTCCCCCCGGCCCGGCAGCACGGAGCGGAAGGTGAGACGATGAAGCGGCGTCGGGCCCAGCTCGCGCAGAGCGGCACGATGGCGCTCTGAGGCGTAGCCCTTGTGACTGGCGAAGCCGAAGCCCGGATACTGCCGGTCATACACCGTCATCATCCGGTCCCTGTCCGTCTTGGCGATGATCGAGGCGCAGGCGACGGCGAAGCTGAGCGAATCCGCCCGCACCAGCGGCAGCGTCGGAACGGCGGCGCCGCGGACCTCCACCGCGTCCAGCGGCACGGCGTCGACGAGGGCGACCGCGGGCCGAACGGCCAGCGACCGCAAAGCCGTCCGCATCGCCCAGCGAGTCGCTTCGAGCACGTTGACACGATCGATCAACGCCGCGTCGCCGACGCCCGTGGCCCAGGCTACCGCCCTCTTCTTGATCGTCCGCGCCAGGCGTTCCCGCTGCTTCCCGGAGAGCCGCTTGCTGTCGTCGACGCCGGGAATCAGGCAGTCAGGACCCACGACGACGGCCGCCGCCACGACCGGACCGGCCAGACAGCCGCGCCCCGCCTCGTCGATCCCCGCAACGAGTTCGTAGCCGGCCGCAGCGAACTGATCTTCGAGCCCGCGCATCAGGCGCAGGCGGTATGTCTCGGCAAGCAGCGCCGCCGCCTTCAGCGGTCGCGACGCTCCTCGATACGGGCGGCGCGGCCGCGCAGCTTCCGCAGGTAGTAGAGCTTCGCCCGACGCACCTTGCCGCGGCGAACGACCTCGATCTGACCGATCACCGGCGAGTGGAGCGGAAAGATCCGCTCGACCCCGATTCCGCCCGAGACCTTGCGCACGGTGAAGGTCTCCCGGGTGCCGCTGCCCCGCCGGGCGATCACCACGCCCTGGAAGATCTGAATGCGCTCCTTGGCGCCCTCCCGAACCCGGACGTGGACCTTGACCGTGTCTCCGGCCCGGAAGTCCGGCAGGCCATCCCGCACGTACTCCTGCTCAACCTGCTGTAGATCGTGCATTGCGTGTCACCTCCGAGCCGCGTACCCCCGAAGCGGCAGGAGGCGGATTATCGCCTGTTCGACGCCTTCGACGCAACCTCTTGACCGCGCGCGTCGCCAGCCAGCAAGTCCGGCCGCTTGCGGCGCGTCGCTTCGAGCGCCTGCTCACGCCGCCAGGCGTCGATGCTCGCATGGTCACCCGATCGCAGCACGTCCGGCACTTCGATTCCTTCGACGGTCCGTGGGCGGGTGTAGTGCGGGTGGTCGAGCAGGCCCGAACGGAAGCTCTCGTTCTCGACCGATTCCGGACGGCCGACCACGCCCGGGATGTGCCGGGACACCGCCTCGATGACGGTCATGGCCGGCACCTCGCCGCCGGAGAGCACGTAGTCCCCGATCGACAGCTCGGAGTCGACGACCAGCATCCGCACCCGCTCGTCGATCGCCTCGTAGCGTCCGCACAGAAGCACCAGCCGTTCCTCGCCGGCCAGGCCGCGCACCCTGGCATCGTCCAGGCGCTCGCCCTGCGGCGAAAGCAGGATGCGGTGAGGCGGCGGGCCGTCGCCCGAAACCAAGCGCACGGCATGGAGCCAGGGAGGCGCGGTCATCACCATGCCGCCGCCGCCGCCGTACGGCTCGTCGTCGACGCTCCGATGCGGGTCATCCGTGTAGTCGCGCAGGTCGTGGACCTGAACCTCAAGCAGGCCGGCCGCGATCGCCCGGCCGATCAGGCTCGCCCCGAGGAACTCCCGGAAGACGGCCGGGAAGATGGTTATGACGTCGACCCGCATGTCTCGAGCAGTCCTTCCGGCAGGTCGCTCACAATCAGGCCTTCGCCGATGTCGATCTCCGGCAGCAGCGCGCTGGCGAACGGAACCAGCACGGACCCGCCGCCGCTCCCGGAGGCGGTAGCCACCTCCAGCAGGACGCCGCCGCCATCCTCCACCACGCTCGTGACTTCGCCGAGTTCTCCGAGCCTCCGGTCAACGACGCGGCAGCCGACGAGCTGGAAGTAGTAGAAGCTGCCGTCTTCGGCCGCCGGCACCTGGTCCTCCGGCACTTCGAGCAGGGCGCCGCGGAGTTCCTCCGCGCCGTCGCGGTCCGTCACGTCGGCGAAGCGGACCAACTGCCTGCCGCGATGCGGCCGGCTCGACGCCACTTCCAGCCGCCGGATCCGGCCCCCGACGTCGGCGAGCAACCTGGAGCCCGTCCGAAACCGATCAGGATTCTCGCTGTCGGCGTCGACCAGTACCTCGCCCCGCAGGCCGTGCGCGCGCAGGACCGCGCCGACGGTCACCATCTCCGCTCCTTCGCTGCGGGTCGACTGTGGCGGCTGTTTCATCTTCTGCCGCGGCGAGGCCTAGTCCGGTTCGACGATCTCGACCTCGTAGTACTCGCCGGCCTCGGCGCCCCGGACTTCCAGCAGGGCCCGCAGCGACCTGACGCTACGGCCCTGGCGGCCGATCACGCGGCCGAGTTCCTCCGGCGCGACCTCGACCTGCAGGACGATCGCGTCCTCCTCCTCGATCTCCTCGACGCGAACCGCGTCCCCCCGATCCACCATCGACCGGACGACTCCCGCGAGCTGATCGGCGACCTCCGACATGACCGCCGCCGCGCTACGAATCCGCGGCGCCCGCCGCGGCCGCCCGCCGCACCAGGCCGCGGACGGTGTCCGTGAGCTGCGCCCCGCGCGCCACCCAGTGGTCGATGCGGTCCGACTTCAGCCGGATCACCGCCGGGTCCTTGCAGGGATCGTAGTGCCCGACCTCCTCGATCACCGCCGACGTCGGCACCTTGCGGCTGTCCGACACCACCACGCGGTAGAAGGGTCTGTGGCGCGAACCCATGCGCCGGAGTCGTATCTTCACCATGTCAGGATCTTCCAGAGTTCAGGATTCTTCCGGGTTGTTCAGGCGCCCGCTCCACGGCAGTGCCGGGAGCCCGGGCAGCGGCGCAGTCTAGCAGCAGAAACCTCAAACGCCCCGAATCCCCTGCATCCACTTGCCCCGGGTGCGCTTCATCAGCTTTCGCATCTGGCGGTACTGCCGGAGCAACTGGTTCAGCTCCTGGACGGTACGGCCGGAGCCGCGGGCGATGCGACGGCGGCGGCTGGCGTTGAGGATCGCGGGGTTGCGGCGTTCGCGCGGCGTCATCGAGTCGATCAGCGCGGTGATCGCGACCAGGCGGCTCTCATCCACCGCTCCCGCCAGGTTCGCGCCCCGGAACTGACCGGGAAGCAGCTCGAGGAGCTGGGACAGCGGCCCCATGCGGCGGAGCTGGCGCAACTGGTCGCGCAGGTCCTCGAGGGTGAACTCCTGGCGGGAAATCCGCTCGGCGAGACGCTCCGTTTCCCGGCGGTCGACGACCCGCTCGGCTTTCTCGATCAGGGACAGCACATCGCCCATGCCGAGGATGCGGGAGGCGATGCGGTCGGGTGCGAAGGGCTCGAGGTCCTCGAGCTTCTCGCCGACGCCGACGAAACGAAGCGGAACCTCGGTAACGCCCCGCAGAGACAGCGCGGCGCCGCCCCGGGCGTCACCGTCGAGCTTGGTCATCACGGCGCCGCTGAGCGGCGCGTCTTCGGCGAACGCCGCCGCGCTCCGCACCGCGTCCTGCCCGGTCATCGCATCGCAGACGAAGAGCGTCTCGCAGGGGTCGACCCGGTCCGCCAGGGCCGTGAGTTCGGCCATGGACTCGGCATCCACGTGCAGGCGGCCGGCGGTGTCGAAGATCAGCGTGTCGAAGCCGCCGTCCCGGGCCGAGGCCAGGGCGCGCCTCGAGAAGGCCGGCAGATCCTCCCCGGCCGCGGGCTCGATGACCGTAGCGCCGGCCGCGGCGCCGACCTGCCTGAGCTGCTCCACCGCCGCGGCGCGCTGGAGGTCGCCGGCCGCCAGCACCGGGTTCCTGCCCTGAGCGCGGAGCCGCACCGCCAGCTTGCCCGCGGTCGTCGTCTTGCCCGAGCCCTGCAAGCCGCAGAGCAGCACGACCGCCGGCCGGCCTTCGAGCTGCAACTCCGCGCCCGGCTCCCCCAGCACCGCGATCAGCTCATCGCGGACGATGCGGATCATCTGCTGGTCGGGGGTCAGGCTGCTCAGCACCTCCTCGCCCAGCGCCAGTTCCTGCACCCGGCCGATGAAGGAGCGGACCACCCGGACGTGAACATCGGCCTCCAGCAGCGCGAGGCGGATCTGCCGCACGGCCCGCCGGACGTGATCCTCAGAGATCCGGCCTTCCGAGCGCAGGGACCGGAAGACCCCCTGGAGCTTGTCCTGCAGGCCCTCGAACATCAGTTCTTCCGGGCAGTCCGCCGCCGCTGGCCAAGCGCGACCAGAGCCGGCAGCAGCGTGATCGAAACCAGCGCCGTGGCGACCGCGCCGAGGATGGCGACGATGCCCATCGAGCGCAGTCCCGGGTAGTGCGACAGCGCCAGCGAGCCGAAGCCGACGCTGGTCGACACCGCGGCCAGCACGATTGCCTTCCCCGTCTCGCCCAGGCCGGCGATCAGGCGGTCGCCCTGGAGCGCCTCCGGCCCGAAGCCGATCTCGCGCCAGCGGTGCACCATGTGGACGCCGTAGTCGACGCCGATGCCGATGATCATCGTGACGACGAAGACGTTGAAGAAGTTCATGTCCAGCCCGATCAGGACCATGATCCCGAGCATCCAGACCACCCCGACCGATAGCGGCAGCAGGGACAGCAGTGTGCTCAGCAGCCAGCGATAGTCCAGGAAGAGAAGCAGCGCCACCAGGACGAAGCCGATGATCGAGGCGGTGACGGCGTCGATCCGGATGCCATTCCGGAGTCTCTCGCCCACCACATTGACGCCCGTCAGTGCCGCCTGCGGGCCGAGGTCCTCGACGATCTCCGAGGCCCCGGGCGGCGCGCTGCGGCGCCACTGGCCCGGTGGCGGGTACAGGTAGACGACCAGTTTCGGCTCGCTCTCGTTCCGGCTCCGGTAGCGCTCGAGCATCCGCTCCAGCCGGTGCTCCGAACGAAGCACCGAAGGCGTCACCTGTTCCCGGTTGTCTCCCGCGTCGGCGAGCAGGTCGATGCCCCGCCGGAAGGGCGCGGACCGGATGCCCTCCTCCGTCGCATACCGCTCGAAGAGGGTGTGGAGACGTTCGCGGTCGAACAGTTCCCGGCGCTCGTCCAGCCAGTCGTGAGCTACCGCCTGTCGAGCGGGAGACGGCACCAGACTGCCGATCCCGTCGACCCCGGTGAGGATCCCGCCGTCCACGAGTTCCCGGGCGCTCTCCTCGGCCCGGTGCGACACCTCGAGCGCCTCTTCTTCCGTGGCGCCCGAGAGCACGATCATCGTGTATCTCAGGCCCGAACCGAAGTTCTCGGCCACCTCCTCCTCGACTTCGACTCCAGGGTTGCCCCGCGGCCGAAGCTCCCGGATCGCATCCTCGAACTCCAGGCGGGGCGCGATCGCGCCGGTGGCCGCGGTGACGGCCACGCAGCAGCAGATGACGGTGACCGGCCGCTCGAAGCTCCAGCGCACCAGCCGGCGGGCGCCCAGGCCGTGGAGCACCAGCCGGGGCTGGCGCCCGGAGGCCGGCCGGTGATCCTCCCGCCACGCGAGCATCGCCGGCAGTAGCAGGAGGACCGAGACCATGCAGAAGAGGATGCCGGTGCCGGTCAGGAGCCCCATCTGACGAAGCCCGACGAAGTCGGTGACCAGGAAGGCGTAGAAGGTGGCGGCGGTGGTGATCGCACCGGTCCAGACCGCCCGCCCCGAGGAGCCGCTCATCGCCACCAGGGCCGCTTCCAGGTCAGCGCCGCGACGTCGCTCCTCAACATAGCGACCGTAGGAGACGATCACGAAGTCGATCCCGAGGCCGACCAGCAACGCCGCGAAGCCGCTCGTCAGGGCGTTCAGCTCTCCCAGCACGGTGCCGGCGAACCCGAAGGCGAGCACCAGGCCGAAGGCGAGCGGGATGAAGGCGTACGCGATCAGGCCGACCCGCCGGAAGGCCAGCGCGAACAGGAGCAGGACGCCGATCAGCGACGTCGCCAGGTTCGAGACGAGCCCGCCGACGATCGTGCCCGCGTCCGACACCGCCGTTACGTACGTGCCGCCGAAGGCCACCTCCGGCACCGGCATCAGCCCGCCTTCGCGATCTTCGCCGCCGAGTTCCGGCCAGCGGCTCTGGAGGTCCGCGGCCAGCTCCTCGACCGCCGCGATCAGCCGGCGGCCAAACTCGACCTCCTGGGCCGGCTCGGCCGGCCGCGCGATCAGCAGCGCGCGAGAGTGGTCCTGCGACAGGTAGTAACCGGTCGTCCAGTCGACCTTGAGGCCGCCGCGGGCGAGTTCGAACTGGTCCAGGAAGACGTCAACGAGGCCCAGGGGATCGAGGAGCATCGCTTCGCGCAGGGCCAGCCCCTCGGGAGTGGCCAGCCGGCGGCTGAGTTCCTGGACCCGGAGCTTGAGGCCGTCATCGGTCAGCCGGCCCGCCACCTCTTCGCGGGACTCCTCGTCGAGGTAGACGAACGCGTAGGGGAAGAGCGCCTCTGCCAGCTCCTGCAACTCACCGAAGTCGTAGTTGACGTAGTCGATCTCATCGAGCGCCTCCATCGAGGCGCCCAACTCCTCCACGAACGACAGGTACGGATCGAGCGGCACGTCCGGCGGCAGCCGGACCAGGACGAGCAGGTAGTCGAGGCTGCCGAAGTCCTCGATCGTCGACCGGAAGGTCGTCACCACAGGATCGTCCTTCGGCAGCAGATTCAGGATCTCCGTGTCGAACCGGAGTCGCGCCGCCGACCACACGCTGAGGACGACCAGCACCGCCGCCGCCAGGAACACGGCCCGATGGCGGCGCCGCGCGAAGGCGGCCAGCCAGGCCAGGACGGACTGGATCACGGCCGGCGCACCACGCCGACGAGAGGGAGAGCCGGCGAGGCCGGGGAGCGCACGCTCACTGCTCCGGGGATGCCGCCCCGAACGCCTCGAGCACCCGCCGACCGTTGCGCACGAAGTACTCGATGCCCGAGTAGAGCGTCGCGACCAGGGCCACCCACAGCGACAGCGGCGCCAGCAGGTCGAACGACCCCAGCTTCTGGGAGATGATGAGCAGCGAGATCGCCACGATCTGCGTCGTTGTCTTCACCTTGCCGGCGAAGCTCGCGGCCAGGACCACGTTCTGGGCCGCGGCGAGCGAGCGAAGCGACGAGACGGCGAACTCGCGCGCGATGACGACGACCACCATCCAGGCATCAACCAGTTCGAGGCCGACCAGGGAGATGAAGGCGGCCGATGTCAGGATCTTGTCCGCCGCCGGGTCGAGCAGCTTGCCCAGTGCGGTGACCTCCTTGCGGCGCCGCGCGAGAAAGCCGTCGAGGAAGTCGGTCAGCGAGGCGACCAGGAACAGGCCGAGGCCGTAGAACTCCCAGCCGTCCACCTGGGTCAGCAGAACCGCAACCAGCAGCGGGACGATCAGGATGCGGCTGAGCGTCAGCGCGTTCGGCACGTTGAGCCCCGCTCGCAGCAGGGCAGCCGTCGCGAGTGGCTGGCGGTCCGCTTCCCGCTCCGTCACGCGATCTCCTCTCAACTGAGACAGTCTTCGATGAGCTGCTCGGCGGCAGCGAAGGCGGAGGTCAGGTTCTCGGCCCGGCCTCCGGCCTGGGCGAAGTCGCGGCGGCCCCCGCCGCTACCCGAGATCGCGGAACCCATCGCCCGCGCCACGGCCGCGGCGTCGATCCGATCCTGAACATCCCTGGTCACCGAGGCGACGAGCTTCGCCTTGCCGCCTTCCAGGGCGCCAAGCACGACGACGCCGGATCCGAGGCGGCCCCGCAGGACATCGGCGAGGTTGCGAAGCTCGCCCACGTTCGAGGCCGGCACCTCGCGCAGAACGACGTCGACGCCGCGAATGGACCGCGTGTCGCCCGCGGCATCCTGGCCCGAAGCCGGCTTGCCGTCGCCGGCGAGCACACCGAGCCTGAGCTGGGACAGCTCCCGTTCGACCTCGCGCAACCTCTCCTTGAGCGCCCGCACCTCGGCCGCTGCCTGTTCGCCGGACGCACCGATCTCGCGTTCCAGGCTGGTCAGCAGATGCAACTGACTCCGGCGCAGGTGGTCGGCGCGGTCGCCGGCGAGCGCCTCGATCCGCCGCACCCCGGCCGCCACGCCACGCTCGCCGACCAGGGCCACCGGACCGATCTCCCCCGTGTTGCCGACGTGACAGCCGCCGCAGAGCTCGAGGCTGAACCCCGGCACCTCGACCGTGCGCACCCGGTCGCCGTACTTCTCGCCGAACAGCGCCATCGCTCCGGCCGCGAGCGCCTCGTCGTACGAACGCTCGCCGATCTCGAGAGGCACGGCGCGCCGCACCCACTCGTTGACCGTGTCCTCGATCGCCTCCTGCTGCACTTCGGTAACCGGGGCGCCGTGTGTGAAGTCGAAGCGCAGGCGGTCGGGATGAACCAGGGAGCCGGCCTGGCGCACGCCCGTGCCGAGGTGCTGGCGCAGGGCCGCGTGCAGGAGATGGGTCGCGGTGTGGTGGCGCTGGGCGGCTTCCCTCTTTTCGCGGTTGACCTCGAGTTCGACTGCGACACCTTCCTCGAGCGCACCGTCAACGACCTCGATGCGATGCACGATGCGTCCGCCGTCGTGGAAGGTGTCGAGAACCCGCGCCTTGCCGCCGGCCCATTCGACCAAGCCGACATCCCCGACCTGGCCTCCCGCTTCGGCGTAGAAGGGAGTGCGTTCGAAGACGGCGAACCCGGTATCCCCCACCTCCCGAGCCGGCGCTCCCTCGGCCGATGCGACGGCAACCGTTCGCGAGCCCGCTTCCAGCTCGTCGTAGCCGGTGAAGCTCCTCCCGATCCCTGGAGACGAAATCGAGAACTCGACCCTGGCCGGCATCGCGGTCGCCGTAACCCGCCGCGACCGCTCCCGCTGCTCCGCCAGCGCCACCTCGAACCCCTCCTCGTCGATCGTGAACTGCTCCTCCTCGGCGATCTCGCGCACCGTCTCGATCGGCAGGCCGAAGGTGTCGTAGAGGCGGAACACCTGCTCGCCGGCCAGCGTCGACTCGCCCTCGGCGCGGGCCTCCTCGATCGCCTGCTGGACCTTGCCGGCGCCCACCGCGACCGTCTCCAGAAACCGGGTCTCCTCGGCGGTGATCGTGGCCGAGGACGGCTCGCGGGCCTTCTCCAGTTCCGGATAGTGGCCGGCGAAGGCCTCTTCGAGCGAGGGCAGGAGCGAGGCCATGAACGGCTCCTCGAAGCCGAGTTTCATGCCGTGGCGCGAGGCGCGGCGAAGGAGCCGGCGCAGCACGTATCCCCGGCCCTCGTTGCTCGGCAGGACGCCGTCGGCGAGCAGGAAGCCGACCGCCCGGAGGTGATCGGCCACCACCCGCATGGACACGTCCGCTTCCGAATCGCGGCCGTACTCGCTTGCCGCCGCGCCGGCTACCGCGTTCAGAATCGTGCCGAACAGGTCCGTGTCGTAGTTCGAGTCGACGCCCTGCAGCACAGCGGCAACCCTCTCCAGGCCCGCGCCTGTGTCGATCGACGGGTTCGGGAGCGGCTCGCTCCGGCCGTCCTCGTGACGCTCGAACTGCATGAAGACGAGGTTCCAGATCTCGAGATACCGGCCCGATCCCTCTCCCTCCTCCCAACCGACTTTCGGCAGGTCGGGCGCGGTGTCGACGAAGATCTCACTGCACGGACCGCAGGGTCCCGTGTCGCCCATCGCCCAGAAGTTGTCCTTCTCGCCGCAGCGCAGGACCCGCTCCGGCGGCAGGCCGGAGATCCGCAACCACAGGTCCTCGGCCTCGTCGTCCTGCTCGAACACGGTGGCGAAGAGATGCTCGGGCCTGAGAGCCCAGGGCCCGGTCACCAGCTCCCAGGCGGAAGCGATCGCTTCTTCCTTGAAGTAGTCGCCGAAGGAGAAGTTGCCCAGCATCTCGAAGAAGGTGTGGTGGCGCGGGCTCGGGCCGACGTTCTCCAGGTCGTTGTGCTTGCCGGACACCCTGAGACACTTCTGGGAGGTCACCGCGCGCGGCGACTCCGGTTGCTCAACGCCGAGGAAGAAGTTCTTGAACTGGACCATGCCGGCGTTCACGAACAGGAGGGTCGGGTCGTCGCGCGGCACGAGCGGCGAACTCGGCACGGGCGCGTGCCCCCGGCCGGCGTAGAAGTCGATGAAGCTCTGCCTGATGTGCCGACTCAACATGAGTTCTGACCCCGCATCAACCCGTCCCGGCCGAGTCGAACACGACGGTTCCAATAGTACGGGGAAGGAAGCCACGCCGCTCGAGGTGCCGGGCCAGGGCGGCGGCGTCCCGTGATGGATGAGTCGACCTGAAGCGCGCCGCCACGGCCACCGCCCGCTCCAGCTCGTCTTCGTCGTCGACGGCTTCGAGCGCCGCGTGGGCCGCCGTCTCATCGGCGCCGCGCCGACGCAGGTCGAGTTCGAGCCGTCGCCGGCCATAGCCCCGCCGCTTGAGCGACCGCACGAGAATGTGCGCGGTCTCGCCTTCGTTCAGGTGGCCGGCAGCGGTCAGCCGTTCGATCGCGCTCTCCACCTCGGCCGCCTCGTAGCCGCGCTGCCCGAGCTTCGCCGCCAGCTCGGCCGCGAAGTGCGGGCGCCGCGCCAGCAGATCGAGCCCGCGGTCGTACGCCGGCTTCGGCGACCGCTTTCGATTGGGCGTTTCGCGTCTGGACTGAGAGCTCCGCATGTGATTCCTCCGGCGGTTCGGAGACTAGCGCCGTTACCGCATCGCGGTCAGGGCCACGGCGAGCGCGGCCACCGCGGCCGTCTCGGTCCGCAGCACGCGGGGTCCGAGGTGTGCCGTAACCGCTCCACGCGCGGCCAGCTCCTCGATCTCCCGTTCGCTGAACCCGCCCTCGGGGCCCACCACGACCGCTTCCGCCGATCCCGCGACGGCCACGAACGGCGTCGCCGCGCCGGGATGCAGCGCTACGGAGCCGGCCCCGATCGGCACGTCCTCGAGCGGGACGGGCGCCCCGATCTCGGGCAGCCAGGCACCGCCGCTCTGCTCGAGCGCCGACTTCGCGACCCGGCGCTGTCGCTCCAGCGCCCGCTCCGGCAGGGAACGGCTGGTGCGTTCCGAAACGAACCACCGCAGATCGCGCAGTCCCAGTTCCGTCGCCTTCTCGACCAGCCAGGCCGCTCGCTCCGGGCGCAGCGCGGACACGAACAGCGCCACGGGACGGGCCGGCTCGAGCACTGGCGCCACGCCTTCGACCCGCAGCACCGCCCGCCGCGCGGTCACCTGGTCCACGACCGACCAGCGAGCCGCGCCGCGACCGTCGACGAGACGTACCCGGTCGCCGACCTTCAGCCGGCGGGCCCGGAACAGGTGACGGTGATCCGCGCCTTCGACTTCGACCGTCTCGGCCGCGAGATCACGGGTCTCCGCCAGCAGGTGGATCACGAGCCCGGGTCGATCAGGCGACCTGACGTCAGAAGAGATCCTTGACCCGGTTGAACAGGCCGCGTTCCTCGCGGATCGTCCCGTCGCCGTCGTCGGAGAGCTCCGCCAGCGCGCGCAGATGCTCGAGCTCGCTCTCCGAGAGGTCCCGCGGCGCCGGCACGTTGAGCAGCACTTCGACGACGTGGTCGCCGCGACCGCGGCCGTCGAGCCGGGGAATGCCCTCGGAGCGCAACACGAAGGTCGAGCCGTGGGCCGTCGCCGGCGGCACTTCCAGTACCGACGCGCCGTGCACGGTCTCCACGTCCACCGTGCAGCCGAAGACCGCCTGCGGAAAGCCGATCGTGACCGAGCTCAGGACGTCGGCGCCGCGCCGGCTCAAGCGTTCGTGCGGCTCGACTCCGATCACCACGTAGAGGTCGCCCGGCGGTCCGCCATGCCGCCCGTGCTCTCCCTCGCCGGGAAGGCGGAGGCGGGACCCCGTGTCGACGCCGGCGGGCACCCGGACCTGGATCGAGCGCTGTTGCTCACTCCTCCCCTCGCCCCGGCAATCGCCGCACGGATCGCGGATGATGCTCCCCGCCCCGCGGCAGTCGGGACAGGTATGGGCAACGGAAAAGAACCCCTGGCTGTACTGCACCTGGCCGCGGCCGCCGCACATGCGGCAGGCGGTGGGGCCGGACCCGGGCGCCGCGCCGCTGCCGCCGCAACTGTCGCAGCGCTCGAGCCGCGGAATGCGCAGCTTCGGCTGCACTCCGAAGGCCGCCTCCTCGAAGGAGATCCGCAGGTCGTAGCGAAGATCCGCGCCCGCACGCCGGCGGCGACCGCCGCCGCGACTGCCGAAGCCGAAGACGTCGCCCAGGATGTCCGAGAAGTCGGCGAAGATCGTCGGGTCGAAGCCGCCGCCGGTCGGCGTCGCCTGGTGCCCGAAGCGGTCGTAGCGCTGCCGTTTGTCGGCGTCCGAGAGCACCGCGTACGCCTCCGCCGCTTCCTTGAACTTCTCCTCGGCGGTGCTGTCACCCTGGTTGCGATCGGGGTGGTAGCGGACGGCCAGCTTGCGGTAGGCCGACTTGATCTCCTGCAGGGTCGCCGAACGTTCGAGGCCCAGGACCTCGTAGTAGTCACGCGGCATGGTGGATCTCAGGCGCCGCCGGCCGCGGTGTCCCCGTCGGCCCCGGCGCCGTCCTCGACGTTGCCGTCCCGAGACGCTGGCGCCGCCGGTACGGCGACGCGGACCATCGCGGCGCGCAGCAGCCGCGACTCCATCGTGTAGCCGGTCTGCAACTCCTGCACAACGGTGGGTTCGTCGACTTCGGCGCTCTCTTCCCGCGCCACGGCCTGGTGGACGTTCGGATCGAAGGGCGCGTTCGCGCCGTCCACCGGCTCGACATCGAACCGTCGCAGGAGGTCCGCCATCTGACGCCGGATCATCTCGACGCCCTCGCGCAGGTCGTCCGCCGACGCCTCGGCCTGGAGCGCCCGGTCCAGGTTGTCGACCACGCCGAGGAACTCCCGCAGCGGCCCGGCCGCCGTGTTCCAGCGCGACTCGAGACGTTCGCGCTCGGCGCGTTTTCGCAGATTGTCGAACTCCGCGGCGGCACGCCGCAGGCGGTCGACCTCCTCCCTCGCCTCCGTGAGTTCGGCGCGAAGTTCGCCTTCTGTGTCCGGCGCGCCGGCGTCGACCGTCTCGACACCGGCCTGGGCCTCCTCGTGAGAGTCCGGACTCTCCTTCGCCTCGATCGTCATGGTCCAGGTTGCTGCGTCATGGTTCAGGTCCCTGTCACAGCCTGCGCGCCAGAGCTTCCGACAGGCGCTCGCCCAGGTAGTTCACCAGGGGCACCATCCGCGGGTACTCCATGCGTGCCGGCCCGACCACCGCGACCGACCCGGCGACGCCGTCGCCCGCCTTGTAGCTCCGCACCACCAGGCCGAACCCGAGCTCCTCGGTCAGCCTCGAATCCTGGCCCAGGACCACCCGCACGCCGTCCGCGTCGAGGCAACGGTTGAGCAGACCCGCCAACCGGGCGCGCTCGGCGAACATCTGGAACATCCCCTCGAGCCGCGACATGCCGGGCCCCGCGTCGAACAGGCTGTGCGTCCCGTCGACCACGAGCGACGGCGCGTGGCCGATGTTCATGCCGTCCCGGGCGAGCTCGATCGCCTGGCGCAGCAACTCGTCGAGCCGGACACGCTCGTCGCTCATCAACCGCAGCAGTTCTTCCCGGATCTCGAAGAGGGTCCGCCCGCTGTAGTTCTCGGTCAGGTAGTTGGAGATCCGCACGAGGTCTTCACGCGGAATCGGCTCGTCCGTGACGACGAGCTTGTTCTCGACGAAGCCGGTCTCCGCGACCACCACGCAGAGCACCTTGCGCCCGCTGAGCGGCACGAACTCGATCGCCTTCATCACCGCCGAACCGAGAGCCGGGGTCAGGACGACGCCGACATGGTGGGAGAGCTGCGAGAGCAGTCTCGACGTCTCCTCGGTCAACTCCTGGCCGGTACCCCCGGCGGTCGTCAGCCGGTCGTCGATCAGGCGCCGGTCGTCGTCGCTCACCACCTCCGCCGACATCAGGTCGTCGATGAACAGGTGGAACCCGGCCTCGGTCGGCAGCCGACCCGCCGAGACGTGCGGTTGCCGCAGGTAGCCCATGTCCTCCAGGTCCGCCATCACGTTGCGGATGGTGGCGGCGGACAACTGGACCTGGCGGTCCTTCGCGACCCTCCGCGAGGAGACAGGTTCACCCGACGACAGATACGTCTGGATCACCTCCCGCAGAATCTCGCGGTCCCGGTCGCTGAGCTGGTCGTTGACACGGCTCATGGGAGCGGCATTCTACCCGGTGGTAGCGTTCGCGGGTCGGCATGAGATGTCCATTCTGCGGCGCCAACGATGACCGCGTGGTCGACTCGCGCGACGTTCGGGGCGGGGAGACGGTCAGGCGCCGGCGGGAGTGCCTGAACTGCGGTCGCAGGTTCACCTCCTACGAGCAGATCGAGAACATCGCCTACCGGGTCGTCAAGTCGGATGGCCGCCGCCAGGAGTTCGACCGCCAGAAGCTTCTCGGCGGCCTGCTCAAGGCCTGCGAGAAGCGGCCGGTCGGCCTGCCGGCGCTGGAAGAGATCGTCGACCAGGCCGAAGCCCTCCTTCACCGCAAGGAAGACCGCGAGATCTCCACCTCGGAGCTGGGCAACTTCGTCATCGACCGTCTGAAGACGCTCGACCAGGTGGCCTACGTCCGGTTCGCCTCCGTCTATCGGAAGTTCGAGGACGTGGACGAGTTCATGGAAGAGCTGCGGGTGCTCCTCGAAGCGTCACGCAAGGACTGAGCCGGGCATCCGTAGACGGTCCCCAGCCCCCACCGGGCTGGTACCGTGACCCCATGGCCCAGAACCCCGTCGATGAGCAGGCGGACGCGATCTCGCTGCCCGACGTCCTGCCGGTGCTGCCGCTCAAGGACGCGGTCATCTTCCCCTACATCATCCTGCCGCTTTCGATCAGTCGCGACCCGAGCATGCTCGCGGTCGAGGACGCGCTGAACGGCGACCGCATCATCCTGCTCGCCCCCCAGCGCGACGGATCGATCGAGGAGCCGGGGGAGGACGACCTTCACGAGATCGGCACCGCGGCCCAGATCATGCGGATGCTGAAGCTGCCCGACGGCCGCGTGCGGATCCTGATTCAGGGTCTCGCCAGGGCCCGCCTGCGGTATCTGAGCCAGACCGAGCCCTTCCTTCGCGCCCGCGTCGAAGAAGTGGACGAAGTCGGCGAACCGCACCACGGGCTCGAGGCGGAAGCGCTCGTGCGCAGCGTCAAGGAGGGTCTCGAGACGGCCGTCAACCTGGGCAAGGACATCTCCTCCGAAGTCATGGTGATCGCCGCGAATCTCGATCACCCGGGCCGGCTGGCGGACCTGGCGGCCAGCAACCTCGAGCTGCGGACGGATGAAGCCCAGCTCGTGCTCGAGACGACGCCGCCCATCCCGCGTCTACGGAAGGTGGGCGATCTGCTGACCCGGGAAATCGAACTCCTGAGCATGCAGCAGCGAATCTCCGCCCAGGCCCGGAGCGAGATGGACCGCAGCCAGCGCGAGTACTTCCTTCGCCAGCAGCAGCGGGCGATCCTCGACGAACTCGGCGAGGGCGACGACCTCCACGGGGACATCGAGCGCTACGTGAGCGCCGTCGAGGAGAAGGGTCTGAGCGAGGAGGCGGCCCTGGAGGTCGAACGCCAGGTCAGACGGCTCGAGCGAAGTTCTCCCGACAGCGCCGAGAACGCGACCATCCGCACCCACCTCGACTGGTTGACCGGCCTCCCGTGGTCGACCCTGAGCGAGGATCGAATCGACCTCGACCGGGCCCGCTCCGTGCTGGATGAAGATCACTACGATCTGGACCGCGTCAAGGAACGGATTCTCGAGTATCTGGCGGTCAGGCGGCTCAAGCCCGACGCGAAAGGCCCGATTCTCTGCCTGGTCGGTCCCCCGGGGGTCGGCAAGACGTCGCTCGGCCGTTCCATTGCGCGCGCAATCGACCGCAAGTTCGTCCGCATTTCGCTGGGCGGCGTCCGTGACGAAGGAGAGATCCGCGGTCACCGGCGCACCTACGTCGGTTCGTTGCCGGGTCGCATCATTCAGGGTCTGAATCAGGCCGGAACCAGCAATCCCGTCTTCATGCTCGACGAGATCGACAAGCTGGGCGCCGACTACCGTGGCGATCCGGCTTCCGCTCTGCTCGAGGTGCTGGATCCCGAGCAGAACTCGACCTTCAGGGACCACTACCTGGGAGTCGAGTACGACCTTTCGCGTGTGTTGTTCATCGCCACGGCCAATCTGCTCGAACCCATTCAGCCCGCGTTCCTCGATCGCCTCGAGGTGCTTCGACTCTCCGGCTACACCGAAGACGAAAAGGTGCTGATCGCGCGCCGCCATCTGCTACCGAAAGCCACGGACGAGAACGGTCTGCCGCCCGGGGCTCTGGCCATCACGACCCCCGCATTGCGCGGCCTCATTCGCGGCTACACGAAAGAGGCGGGAGTACGAAATCTCGAACGCGAGATCGCAACGCTCTGCCGGAAAGCGGCCGTACGCGTCGCTCGGGGAGACGACCGGGAACTGAAAGTGACGCCGGCCCGGTTGAAGAACCTGATCGGGCAACCGCGTCACTTCAGTGAGGAGCTCCTCGACCGCGACCGGATCGGCGTGGCGACCGGACTCGCGTGGACCGCCTCCGGCGGAGACCTCATGCTGATCGAGGTAGCGGCGCCAAAGGGCAGGGGCAAACTGATACTCACCGGACAACTCGGCGACGTAATGAAGGAATCGGCCCAGGCCGCGCTGAGTTGCGCCCGCACCACCTACGCCGCCGGTCCGGGAGCGGGCGGGCCCGATTTCTTCCGTAATCACGACCTTCACATTCACGTCCCCGCCGGTTCCGTACCGAAGGACGGACCGTCGGCGGGCGTCACCATCGCCGCGGCCATCGTCTCCGTCTGCAGCGGGCGCATGATCGACCACAAGGTTGCGATGACCGGCGAGATCACGCTGCGCGGCGAAGTGCTTCCCGTCGGCGGACTCAAGGAGAAGCTGCTGGCCGCGCGCGGAGCCGGTATTCGCAAGGTCGTCCTCCCGGAACGAAACCGGCGGGATCTTCCGGAGATACCGGCCGCGGTGACGCGCGGTCTTGAACTCCTGTTCGTCGAACATGTCGATCAGGTCCTGGAAGCCGCGCTGCTCGATTCGGAGCACCAGCGGTCATGGCCGGCGGCGAAGACCGGCTGATCGCCTGGCTCGCGGGCTTCGCGGGCTCAGGAGATCGAATCGGCGACGACGCCGTCCTGCTCACCCTCGGCGAGCGGCAGTACGCGTTCAGCGTCGACACGCAGCGCGCCGGCGTCCACATTCCGATCGATCTCGATCCCGCCGACGCCGCCCGCCGGTTGCTCGCCGTCAGCCTCTCGGATCTCGCCGCCACCGGGGCCGCGCCGCGATGGATGCTCGTCGCGCTCGGCATCGACGACGAGGACGGCGCCCGCCGTTTCCTCACGGCCCTCGTGCGCGCCGGCCGCCGGTTCGAGGTCGACCTCATCGGTGGCGATACCGCCAGGCCGACGACGCCGGGCCGTCTGGACGCCAGCCTGACGGTGATCGGGGAGATACCGAAAGAAGGCTCGCCCCTGACCCGTGCCGGGGCTCGACCCGATGACCGGCTCTGGATCGGTGGACCGCTCGGAGAGTCCGCCCTGGGACTCGACCTGGTCCGCCTCGGCGGGCGGATGGCGAAACGACGCGCCCACCTGCCGGCGGCGCTCCCCGACGGGCTGACCCGTGTCGCCAGCCGGGTCCTTCGCCGCCACCAGGAACCGCGGCCCCAGCTCGAGCTCGGCCTCCTGCTCGGGAAGCGGTCGCCAGCCGGCGCGGCGATCGACGTGTCGGACGGCCTCGCCGCCGACGCGGCACGGCTCTGCCGGCGGAGCGGCGTCGGCTGCGAACTCGAGGAAGGCGCGCTCGGCCTCCGGGCCGACGCCCGCCGCCTGGCCGACCACCTGAGCCGCGAGCCGCTCGAACTGGTTCTCGCCGGAGGCGAGGACTACGTGCTGCTATTCACCCTGCCGCCGGAGGTCGACTTCCGGCGCCCCGGGTGCCGGCCCATTGGCCGGATCACGACCCGGCCTGGCCTGAGTTTGCGCCGGACCGACGGCACGATCGAACGGTTAACGGCCGGCGGCTGGGACCATCTCAGCGATTGAGCGTGATGGTGATCGGCTGGTCCAGCTTCTCCAGCACCAGGCTCACCTGGGCCTCGAGCGCCGCCAGCCGCGCCTCCACGCTGCCGGCCGCCGGCTGACGCTTCACTCTGGCAGCTCTCGCCTTTCGCTTTCTGCGCACCGGCGTCTTCGCCGCCGCGGCAACCTTGGCCTTCGGCTTCCGACCGCGCTTGCTCCGAGAGCGAATCTCGCGGAACACCGCCACCGCCTCCGGGTGGTAACGCCGCCTGCGACCTTCGCCCTCGTGCGGAATCCGGTCGCCGTACAACTTGAGATAACGCTGCAGCGTCGGACCGGAGATGCCCGTCTGCTGACCGATCGCGGTAAGCGTCAGGAGCTTCGGAGCGGCGGCCGCCGGCTTCGCCGCGGCACGCGCCTTGCGCTTCCTTCGAGCGGGCGACTTGGCCGCCGGCGCCGCCTTCGGCTTGCGGCCCGGCTTGCTCTCGGCCCGGAGCTCGCGGAACACCGCGACGGAATCCGGGTGGTAGCGCCGCTTGCGGCCCTCACCCTCGTGCGGAATCCGATCACCGAACAGCCGAACGTAACGCTGCAACGTGGGATACGAAATCCCGGTCTGCTGACCGATGCTGGACAACGTCAACAGGGACGGAGCGCCTGCCGCTCCCTTCGCTTGGGTTCCCGCCGCTTGCGCCGCGGCCTTCTTCTTCCCCCGACGCTTCGTTGACCGTTCATTCTTGAAGGCCTTGAACTCCTTGACGGCAGCCACCGAGTACCGCTGCCTGCGACCTTCACCCTCCGACGAAATGCGGTCCTGGTACAGCTTCTTGTATCGCAGCGCGGTCGCCATCGACACACCGGCCCTGCGAGCCACTTCGCCCAACGTCAACAGTTTCTTTCTTCCAGCAGCCGCTGCACTCACGAAATTCTCCTTACGCCGCCCTGTGGTGTTTGTTCCAGTTCGTATCCCTTCCGGGATGTGACAATCGCAGCGCGACGATAGCAGAAGAACCGACCCGACTGCGTGCAACGCGAATTGAATCAGTCCTCGGTCAGAGGCCCGTAGTTGAGCTTTCGCACCAGGTACGACAGGGCCTGCCGACTGATGCCAAGAGCGCGCGCCGCCCTGGCCTGGTTGCCGCCGGACTCTTCAAGCGCCTTGCCGATCAGTCGACGCCGGTACTGCTCCATCTTCCAGTGGTAGCCGCTTTGCCGGGGCGTAGTTTCCTCGACCGCTTCCTCCGGCAGTCCCAGCATGTCCACCGAAATCTCGGGACCCTCGGAAAGAGCCACCGCTCCATCGATAGCGTTCTTCAACTCCCTGACATTGCCGGGCCAGGAGTAGTTGCGAATCCTCGCCAGCGCCTCACCGCTGAACTTCAGGTCCTGTCCGAGTTCCCCGGACGTTTCGAGGAAGTGTCGCGCAAGCAACAACACGTCCTCGTCTCGCTCACGTAGCGGCGGTGCCTCCACGTAAGCCACCCTGAGCCGGTAGTAGAGATCCTGACGGAACGCGCCGGACTTCACCATCGCCGCGAGATCCTTGTGGGTTGCGGAGATGAGCCGGAAGTCGAGCCGCCGCGTCCGGCTCTCACCGACACGTCGCATCTCGCCCTCTTGCAGGAGACGCAGGAGCATCCCCTGCGCAGCCCACGGGAGCTCTCCGATCTCATCGAGGAACACCGTGCCGCCATCAGCGCTCTCGAACACTCCGACCCGGTCACTGAGGGCGCCGGTGAACGCGCCCCTCAGGTGGCCGAACAGGTCGGACACAAGCAGACCGTCAGGCAGCGCCGCGCAGTTCACCGCCAACCAGGGACGGGAGGCCCGAGCGCTCGACCGGTGGAGCTGGCGTGCCAGGAGTTCCTTGCCCGTCCCCGACTCGCCGAGAATCAGGACCGGCAAATCGTGGGCCGCGAACTTCTCGATCCGCGCCTGGACATCCAACAGAGCCTTGCTCTCTCCCACCATTCCGGAGGTGGCGGCTCTTCTGGGTTCCGCGAGCTCGGAGGCCGCGCGTCGCCGGCGGCTCGAGGCAGGCAGGCGGGTCGCGACCGCGGCGGCCAACGCCCGGGCAGGTTCATCGATTCGCTCGGCACTGAGCACGAGTCGTCCCGCCGCCGCGTCGACGGCGAACCGGTCGGAGCCGCCGGGACCGTGGAGCAGGACTTCCCCCTGTGCATCCAAGGAACCAAACCCTCCCGGAGAGCCATGGACCGCGAGTCTCGCCTCCGGATGACCGGCCGCCGCCATCAGGATCCGATAGGCGTCCGCATCGGGGTCGGGCGTGGCGAGGAAGAGACGAAGAGCCCGCCAGGGACCGATGCGCGTGCCATCCACACGTTGGATGAGCGCTTCGGCGCCAGCAGCCGAGAGGACGCGCACGGCGGTGGCAACCAGGCCCATGGGAACCGTCTCGACACCGAAGCAGACGAGGTCGTGAACAGTCAGCGCGGCGCGGAAGGAGCCCAGTGCCTCGACTCGCCGCCAGTCCGTTGCGCTCGGTGGCCGGTCCTCGCCGATCGCCTCCCAGAATCCCTCCAGTGTCGTGCCGACCGCGATCGAACGCGCCTCGTCGCGGAGTCCGGCAAGCAGCAGCAACGGCACCAGTTCGTCCGCTTCCGCCGGCGTCCAGACGGCAAGGGGCCGTTCGAGCGCCTCCGAGAGTTCCTCCGCCGCTTCGCCGACACGTCCGAGATGGACCAATGCGCGAGCCGAGAGCAGACGCAACGAGCGGAGCTGGCGCCACCCTGATCGCCTCCCGCTCAGGTGCTCCAGGGCGGTTTCGCAGCACTCCAGCGCCGCTTCCCAGCGGCCCAGCGACACGAACAGACGCGCCTCGAGCAAGCGTGCGTCGACGACTCCAGGCGCGCTGCCCGCCATCAGGCCCTCCCGACGCAGGTTCGCGATCGTCTCGGGTACTCCCGCAAACCGTCCGGTCACCATCCGGATCTCCGCCAGCTTCCCGTGCGCGGCCGCCCTCCCGGCGGGTCCGTCGCAGCGCCGGAACAGGCCCACCGCGAGGCGCGCCGCCCGCTCCGCGCCGCCGAAGTCGTTTACCGCCAATCGAACCGTCGCCAGCTCGTTGCACAAGAGCGCGCGTTCGTAGACGGGAAGCCGCTCCCTGAGGCGCCTGAACCCGGCCGCCAGCAGCCGCTCCGCTTCACGGAACCGACCGTTGGCCGAAGCGAGCCGAGCCTTCACGACAAGCTCCATCCAGTGCTGCGGGTCGCCTCCCGCAGGTTCAAGCAGGCTGGCCATCGCGTCAAGCTCGCCGAGTTCCCACTTCGCCCGGGCGCACACGACTCGACCATGCGCCGCCTGGGGACCGACCGCGACGTCGAGCACCCGCTCCGACCAGCTTCCGAGCTGATCCGAACGCCCCGCGGCCGCGTGAACTCCGATCGCCAGCTCGCACTGCTCCAGTGCGCGCCGGCCCGACAGCGCCCGGTCGTCAAGCGTGCTCAGGGTGCGACGCGCGGCGGCGGTCCGACCCAACCGAAGCTGGGCCCTGAGCCGGACCAGCAGGTCGTCCGTTCCTCTCCCGTCCTTCACAAGCTTCAGCGCCGCTTCGAAGCGTCCTTCTTCGAGGAGGCGGCGCGCCAGCGCCGACCGGTCGTCGGCCCCCTCGAGCGGCGGTGACTCCGGGTCAGCGTCCCTGACGCGTTGCCAGTACGACCGCGCCGCCACGCCGCCTGCGGCAATCTCCCTGCGGGCGCGGCCGTCCATCGCCGCCAGCATCCGCCTCCACCGGGACTGCCCGGCAACGGTCACCCTCGCGCCGTCCCGACCCTCGAGGACGGCGAACAGGGAGGCGCGCGCCGTCTCGAACCTGCGGTCCCACAGGAAGGGTGCCCGAGCCAGAATGTCGGCGACCATCCGGTTGCCGGACACCGGCAGCAGTTCGTCGCGCCAGGTCTCGAACAGGGGCCGGAGGGTGGCCCGCACGGCGCTTCGGCCCGGCGCCCCCTCGCTTCCAAACAGGAGCACGACGAGCTGCTTCAGCAGGGCCTGCGGCAGCCGGTCGTCAAGCGCGCGCCGCACCGACGCCGAAGGAACCCGGAGAACGCCGTCCGCGTCGACGCGAAACTCCTCCCAGGTCTCGAGCCGCCACCTGGCCGCCCGCAGATGAGCCACAAGGGCCGCCCCCTGAAGCAGGAGCGCCGCCCGGTCGCGATCGGTCGCGACGATCTCGTTCAGTTCGGTGGCGCCCGCCCCTTCGGGAACCGGCTGAAGCGCCTGGTGACGGATGCGAAGGATGCGAGTCATCGTCGGATCCTCGAAAGATCCCGCCAGAAGCCCGGGTAGGACTTGCCGACGACCTCCGGATGCCGAATCGAGAGGCCTCCCCGGCGCATTCCCACCAGGGCCATGCTCATCGCGATCCGGTGGTCGTCGTAGGTGTCGATCGGGATGGGCGCCGAGCCCGGCGTCGCGGCGAGGCCGGGATTGCCGTCGATCCGCAGGCCGTCCGCCAGCTCGTCGACGGCCACGCCGGCGCGCCGCAACCCCGTCGCCACCGCGGCCAGACGGTCGCTCTCCTTGATCCGCAGGTGCGCCACGTTGCGGATCCGGGTCGTGCCGTCGGCGAACGCCGCCACGGCGGCGAGCGTCGGCACCTGGTCGGGCATCGCCGAGAGGTCGCAGTCGATCGGTGTCAGGGTGCCGTCGGCCTCCACCCGAATCTCCTCGTCCGTCGCCCGCACCGTGGCGCCCGTGCGCTCGAGCAGCCCCAGGAAGGCGCGATCGCCCTGGGTCGCCACCGGCGAGAGACCTCGCAGGCGCACCGAGCCGCCACAGATCGCGGCTGCTGCCGCGGGATAGGCCGCGGCCGAATCGTCGCCCGCGACGCGATAGCGACCGTTTGCCAGTTCGGGCCTGCGCGGTTCCACCCGGAACTCGCGGGCCTCGCCGTCCCGGCGCACCTCTACCGGCGCGCCGAAATCGGCCATGACTTCGAGAGTTGTGTCCACATACGGACTAGAGACGAGAATCGGCACCAGAACTTCGATCGGGCCCTCGGCATCGAGCCCCGCCATCAGCAAGGCGGACACGTACTGGCTCGATTCGCCGGCGTCGATTTCGACCCGGCCGCCAGCCAGCCTTCGGCCCCGGACACGAACCGGGGCGCAGCCCGGCCGGCCCAGCTCCTCGACCTCCGCGCCGAGCTGCCGCAGGGCCGCGACCAGGGGGCCGATCGGCCGTTCGCGGAGCCGGGGGGAGCCGTCGAGAATCCACTCGCCCGGAGTCACCGCGCAACTCGCGACCAGCAAACGCAGCAGCGTCCCCGCGCTCCGGCAATCGAGCCGCACGGCATCATCGGAACCGTCCTTCAGCGGCGGTTCCACCAGCAGTCCCGAGTTCGAAACGGGACGGAGGTTCCAGCCCATCGCGTCGAGCACGGCCCGGAAGGCCGCAATGTCGTCGGCCTCCAGCAGGTTCTCGATCGTCGCCGGCCGCCGCCCGATCAGCGCCAGGTTCAGGGCGCGGTGCGAGATGCTCTTCGAACCGGGCGGCTCGACCACGCCCAGGACGCACGCGGCACGGCGGACCGGGTACGGGTCGGGAAGAGGATCCGTCAGCCCAGCCACAGCAGCTTCCGATCGTGAAACCAGGCGTCCGCGATCCGCACCTCGCCGCCACCGACGGTCCAGCGGCGAGCGGCGTGGAAGTGTCCAAGCAGCAGCACGTCGTTGCCTTCGGCCAGCCGGCGCGCCGCGTAGCGGCGAACGGCCTCTCCCGGAATCCTCGCCTTGTGCTCGAGATTCGTCCGCGCCAGACCGCGCTCCGTGGAAGCGACGAGACGGCGACCCACCGCTCGCGGCAGGCGGAACGTCAGCCACCGGCTCACCGCGCTCTTCGACAGACGCCGCCAGCAGCGGTAGCGCCAGTCGCGCGGATTCAAACCGTCGCCGTGAACCGCGAGGTACCTGACGCCTTCGGCGGCGAAACTGACTTCCCGACCGCAGTCGTCGAAGAGGTCGCCGTAGGCGCCGTCGGCCAGAAAGAAATCGCGGTTCCCCTCGACGTAGGAGACCCGGATTCCTCGCCGCCTGAGACCGCGGATCGCGGCTTCGAGCCGCCGTATCTCGGGCGTTTCGAAGCGCCGCGACCCGATCCAGAGATGGAACAGGTCGCCGAGGAACAGCACCCGCGCACAACGCCCGGAGTCCAGCGCGCCGAGCTGGTCGACCAGTTCCTCCCCGCTTCCCCCGGGACCGCCCAGGTGGGCATCGGCGATCACGGCGACAGGCATGAGTTCGAAAGGACTTCCCTAGACGATCGTGAGGGTTGGCCGTTCCGAGGCCACCTCCAGCAGCCGCCGTTCGATTGCCGCCACGATGCCGCGGAAGATCGCCGCATGGGGGCCGTCGGTGTCGGACACCACGATCGGCAACCCGTCGTCGCTGCCCCTGACCAGGGCGCCGTCCAACGGGATCGTCCCAAGGACCTCGCAGTCGAGCAACTCGGCGGTCCGCTCAACGCCGCCGCGCTTGAAGACGTCGGTCGCCTCACCGCAGTGGGGGCACACGAAGGTCGACATGTTCTCGACCATCCCGAGCACCGGCACCTCGACCTTGCGGAACATGGCGAGTCCCTTGCGGGCGTCGATTAGAGCCACGTCCTGCGGCGTCGAGACGATGACCGCGCCGGACAGGGGCAGTTTCTGCGACAGCGTCAGCGCCGCGTCCCCGGTGCCGGGAGGCAGGTCGAGCAGCAGGTAGTCGAGCCGGCCCCAGTCCACGTCGCCGAGCAACTGGCCCAGCGCCTTCATCACCATCGGGCCCCGCCAGATCACGGGCGTGTCCGGATCGAGAAGAAACCCGAGGGACATGACGCGCACGCCGTGGCGCTCGAAGGGCTGGATCTTGCCCTTCACGATCTCGGGCCGGCGGTTGATGCCGAACATCAGGGGGATCGAGGGACCGTAGATGTCCGCGTCGAGCAGCCCGACCCGCAGACCCAGGGCCGCCATGGCGGCGCTCAGGTTGGTGGCCACGGTCGATTTGCCAACGCCTCCCTTGCCGCTGGCCACCGCGACGACGTGGGACACGCCCGGCAACAACGAGGGGTCGCGCGCCGTAGCCGGCGCCGGCGCGGTCGCCACCTCGAGCGAGACCTGTACGTCGGACACACCATCCAGGCTCCCCACGGCGTCGACGATGCGCCGCCTGATCTCCGTGGCGGCCTCGGGGTCCCGCGTCGGGACTCGCAGGTCCACGACCACGTCGCCGCCGGTGACCGCCACCCGCTGCACGAAACCGAACGAGACGATGTCGCGTTTCATCCCCGGGAAGGTCACGGTCCGGAGGCACTCGCGCACCCTGCTCTCGATCGCGTCAGTCATCCGTTTCTCCCGTGTCCGAGGCGGTCCGGAGGCCCGCCAGCCGGCCCACCTGTCGCTCGACGTCGAGCATGAAGGACCGCCGGCCCCGCACCCCGACGCCGGCCGGGTCGACGACCTCGCCGAACACCAGCTCGACGACCTGCGGCCGAACCGTCAGAGCGCCCTTGCGCCGGATGCGGCCGGTACCGCGAATGCCCACCGGCGCGACCAGGGCTCGCCCCTTCAACGCGAGCAGGAACCCGCCCCGCTGAAACGGCCTCATCCGCGGCCCGGAGCTGCGCGTCTCTTCCGGGAACACGACCAGTGACACACCGGACGCCAGCCGTTCCGTGGCGGCAGCGAACGTCTCGCCGGCCCGACTCCGGTCCTCCCGGTCCACCGGGACGAAACCGGCCGCCTTGAGCCCCCAGCCGAAGAACGGCAAACGGAACAGGCTGCGCTTGGCCAGGAAGCGGACCGGCAGGTCCAGTGTCGCCAGCAGCGCCGCGATGTCGTACAGGCTCCGGTGGTTCGCCATGTAGACCACCGGCCGGTCGCCGATGGCTTCCCGCCACGCCGCGTGGCTGCCCCCCGCGTAGCTGAGCTCGAGCCGAACACCGCTGGACCGCAGCAGGCCGCGAGCCCAGAGACGAGCCTGGACTCCGGCCCAGTCACGGCCCGGGAACCAGGAGGCGATGGCCGCGGCGACGCCCATTACGGCGCTGCCCAGAACCAGGTAGACGTTCCCGGTCAGGGTGGCCAGCGCCACCGACCACCCGCCCCGTCCTCCGCCGGGAGCTTTCGCCGTAAACTCGTTGCGCTGCGTCGTGGGGCGCAGGTTCGTGGGGTTCGTGGGGTTCCGGATCGACAAGATTCTGCTCGGTGCCGTGGGTTGGCAGAAGCTACACCAAGCATCCACCACGAGGGCCGACTCCAACACACCCTTGTCCAACGGCAGATGCAACAGGCTCGACACAGGATTCTGATCGATTTCAAGGCCCCCTTGCGAGAGGTAGGCGCCATCTGGCTACTGACTGCGCGCGGAATCTCCGCTCTCGTCAGCCCCCCCTACGAGTTCCGCTCATGGCTCGGTCAGATGGGACACCTCGGCGTCAGCTCGCTCGGCGTCGCGTCGGTGACCACTCTGTTCACCGGCATGGTGCTGGCCCTTCAGACCGCGTACAGCCTGCCTGAACTCGGAGTGAAGTACTACATCGGCAGCGTGGTTTCCAAGTCCCTGACCCGGGAACTCGGACCCGTACTCGTGGCCCTGATCGTCGGCGGCCGGATCGGCTCCGGAATGACCGCGGAGCTCGGCACGATGAAGGTCACGGAGCAGGTCGACGCCATGCGCTCAATGGCCGCGGATCCCATAAAGAAGCTGGTCGTTCCGAAGCTGGCGGCCACTCTGATCATGTTGCCCGCGCTCACCGTCCTCGGCGACCTGCTGGGCATCCTCGGCGGCCTGTTCGTCGCCGTGAATCAGTTGAACCTCTCCGTCGGTCTCTACATCAACGACGTCCTGCAGACCCTCACCATGGAGGACGTCTTCAACGGCCTCGGAAAGTCGGTCTTCTTCGCCTGCTTCATTGCGATCATCGGCTGCCACAACGGCCTGACGGCCAGCGGCGGCGCCGAAGGCGTTGGGCATGCCACCACTCGCACTGTCGTCTGGGCTTCGATCATGGTGCTCGTATCTGATTTCTTTCTGACGAAGTTGTTCCATGTCCTCATCTGAGGCGGCCAACAGTGGAAAAGCGGTGCGGGAACCGCTCTACGTCGTGCGCGGACTCTGCCGGCGCTTCGGCGAACGAGCCGTACTCGACGACCTGAGCTTCGAGGTCCTGCGCGGCGAATGCCTGGTCGTGCTCGGGCGTTCCGGCTCGGGAAAGAGCCTCACGCTGCGGCAACTCAACGGACTCGACCCGGCCGAGGGAGGCGAAGTGCTGTTCGAAGGTACGGACCTCGTCCAGTTGACGGAGCGCCAGTTGTACGCGGTGCGGCGGCGGATCGCGATGCTGTTTCAGTCGGGCGCCCTGTTCGACTCCTTCGACGTGCTGGAGAACGTTGCCTTCCCCATACGCGAGCACGAGCGCGTAAGCGAGGAGGAGGTGCGCGAGCGGGTGGCAGCGGCACTTGAATGGGTCGGACTATCCGGAATCGAGGACCGGATGCCGGCGGCTCTGTCGGGCGGCATGAAGAAGCGGGTGGCCCTCGCCCGCTCGCTCGTCCTGGAACCCGAGGTCGTCCTGTTCGACGAGCCGACCGCTGGACTCGACCCGGTCACCGCGTCGAACATCTCCCGCCTGATCAGGAGCACCAGGGACGAGTTCGGAACGACCTCGGTCGTGGTGACACACGACATTCGCCTGGCCCGCCACGTCGGCGACCGCCTCGCACTGCTTCACGACGGACGGTTCCGGTTTCTCGGCTGCTGGGAGGAAGCAGAAGAGAGCAACGACCCCGCACTCCGGGCGTTCCTTGAGAGCCCGTTCGACCCCGCACAGGAGGACATCGATGCAACGTGACTCGAACACCACCAAGGTGGGTCTGACCGTACTTGCGGCCGTCGTCGCGCTTGCCGCCTTCATCTTCGCTATCGGTGAGCAGAGCGCCCTGTTCACGCCCACCAACAGCTACCGAACCATGTTCCCGAACGCCGCCGGTCTGGTCGAGGGAAACCCGGTTCAACTGAACGGCGTGACCGTCGGCAGGGTCGACCGCATCCTGCTCAGCGAAGACCCGGACAGCGAACTGCTGGAGGTGCAGATCAGCGTGGAGCGGCGCTACGCGGGCCGGCTGCGCCGAGACTCCCTGGCGCGCCTCAAGACCCTGGGCCTGCTGGGCGACAAGTACGTAGAGATCACCTCGGGTTCGCCCGAAGCCGTCCTCCTCAATCCCGGCGACGAGATCCCGGCGGCGCTGCCGACCGACGTGGACGAACTGATCGCCAGCGGAGCGGACGTGGTCGACCACGCGGTGGTGACGGCCCGTTCCCTGTCGAACATCCTCGCCCGCATGGAGCGCGGGGAGGGCCTGCTCGGCGAACTGGTCGCGGCGCGCGAAGACAAACGGGTCACCGACACGGTGATCCGCACGCTCGAGTCGATCGAGCGTGTGGCCGATCAGGTCGAGGCGGGCGACGGAGTCCTCGGGCGGCTGCTCACGGACCGTGAGATGGGCGACCGGATCGCATCTTCCATCGACGAGCTGGACGAGAGCCTGAGGCTCCTGCGAGAAGGCGACGGCCTGGCGCCGGCGCTGCTGCGCGACGCTGAACTGAAGACCCGCTTCGAGACGACTCTGGCGGACACTCAGGTTGCTGCCGCGGATCTCCGGGAGATCACCACCGACCTGCGCGAGGCCGACGGCCTCCTGCCCCGGCTCCTGAACGACGAGGAACTGAGCGAATCGCTGACCACCGAGGTCGAACAGCTCCTCAAGCGGCTCAACTCGACGCTGGACCAGGTCGCGGAAGGAGACGGCACGGCGGCCCGCCTGATCAACGACCCCGCGATCTACGAGGCGCTCGACGACCTCGTGGTCGGCATCAACGAGTCGAGGCTGCTCCGCTGGCTCGTCCGCAACCGGCAGAAGGCGGGCATCAAGAAGCGGTACCGGGACACGCAGGAAGAGCTCGCGGGAGCGGGATCCGAGGATCCAGGGGAACGACCGTGATCGCCTGCGCGCGTTGCGGCCGGGAACGGGAAGCGCTCGCCGGGCCGCCGGTGCCCGGCGCCACCGGTGAGGAGATCGCCGCACGCGTCTGCGCCGGCTGCTGGGAAGAGTGGACGGCGATGGAGATCAAGGTGATCAACGAACTGCGCCTGAACTTCATGGATCCGGCCGCGCAGGCCACCCTAACGAGTCACATGAGGGACTTCCTCTTCCCTTGCGACGACTCCAGCGTCAAGCCGGGGGAACGACTCGACTTCGATTCGATAGGGGAGCCTTGACGCTACCGCCAGGGTCGGCGCCAAGCGCCGGATGCCGGCCAGCACCCTGGTGGCGCGTCCCCGCGCCGCCAGCGTCCCAGTCTGTGCGCCCGTCATCGGGCGCACAGATGGCAGGCCGGCGCACCGACATCTACGGCCACGGCCGGCGCGGGGGTTCGCGGATGCGGCGCAGCATCCGGCGACGCCGATTCGCCGGATCGGCCGGGTCGTTCGAGAACAGGCGCATCACGTCGCCGTCGCGGGCGAAACGGTAGCGACGGGCCGGCTTCCTGCCGTTCAGCCCCTTCGCCGCGCTCTTCGCGTAGGTCCAGAGCTGGACGTCCGGGTCATCGATGTCGCGATGCTCCTCCCACTCCGTCTTCTCCGGGTCGCCGAACAGGATGTAGACCATCCCCCGGTCCGTACGCCGGCCGAGCCGGCCAGACTCCGAGTAGCGCTTGTCCGCCTCGGCCGCGCGGACATCGAACTGCCGCCGCAGACCGGAGTCGCGGCGACTCCAGAACTCGCCGACGAACGCGGCCGCCTCGTCGTCCGACTCCAGCAGGAGGTAGAGGGTCCGTTCCTCCTCGTCGGCGAGCTGCCCGACGGGCCCCACCAGCCAACTCGTGTAGCCGGGGCCGAGGAACGGATTGATCAGGTCGTCCGGATGCAGCCGCTCGAGGCTGTCGGCGGCCGGCGCGGCGCCGGCGGCCAGGACCCCGAACGCGAAAGCCAGACCGAGCCGCCGCACCTCAACGGCCCTTCAGCAGGTCCAGGAACTCCTCCCGAATCGGGCGTTCGTGGAAGATGCCCCGGAGCGCCGACGTCACCGTCCTCGCGCCCGACTTCTCCACCCCGCGCATCTCCACGCAGAGATGCCGGGCCTCGATCACGACCATCGCGCCGCGGGGCCGCAGTTCCTCTTCCAGAAAGCTCACGACCTGCTCGGTGAGGCGCTCCTGGAGCTGTGGCCGCTTGGCGTAGAACTCGAGGATGCGCGCGAACTTGGACAGGCCCAGAATCTTGTCGCCGGGGACATAGGCGATGTGCGCGTGACCGTAGAACGGCACCAGGTGGTGCGAGCACATGGAGTAGAACGGGATGTCCTTCTCCATCACCATGGCCCGGTAGTTCTCGTCGTTGGGGAAGGTCGTGACTCTCGGCTTGGTCCCCTGGTCCAGTCCCCGGAACATCTCCAGGTACATCTTCGCGACCCGCTCGTGGGTGGTGCTCAGATTCGGGTCTTCCAGGTCGAGACCGAGCTCGACGAGCACTCCACGGACCAGCTCCGCGATGCGAGCCACCCGCTCCCTATCCCCAACCGCCGGCGGACCGTTTTCGTAGGTCGAAACTCGCTCGACCGGTTCCAGAACGCGCATCGGCGCATGCTACCGTAGTCGCCGGTGGCCAGTAACAACGACGAGGACGAAATCCGATGAGTCGAGTGACGATCGAATACTGCGTAATGTGAAACTACCGACCCCGAGCCGCCGGTCTGGCGGCTCAGTTGAAGGAGCAGTTCGACCTCGACACCGAACTCGTGGACGGCGGCGGCGGCGTCTTCGAGGTCGCCCTCGACGGCCGCCCCGTCTTCTCCAAGAAAGAGCTCGGCCGCTTCCCCAACAACGGCGAAGTCGAGCACGCCGTCGCCGAGCTGCTGTAGCGCCGCGCCGCGCGGCGGAGCGCCGCGGCGGAGCGGCGGAGGTAGCACCCGTCCGCTGGGGCGTTCCGGGGGAGGGGTTCCCATCGGCCGCTCGCGCTCTCTGGGTTGTGGGAAGGACGGCGCTCGCTTCGGTCGGCTGCGCTTCACATCGGCGTCAGCAACTGGACCGACGGAGGAAGTCACTTGCCTCCAGCCCGCTGGGAACCCCTCCCCCGGAACGCCGGGCGGACTGGTCGTCGTTGCCGATCGGGCACGAGGCCACACACTGGGTGCGCCGGCCATCTGGCCGGCATCCGGTTTCCGGCAACGCTACGATCGGGCCGTGTCTGGCACCTACTCACTTCGCCTTGGCAAGGAGGACTTCAAGTTCTCGGCGGCTCACTTCACGGTGTTCTCGGAGAACGAGGCGGAGGCTCTTCATGGACACAACTACCGGGTGCGCGTGGAACTGGGCGGTCCAGGGGTGGACGAGTTGGAGTTCCTCGTGCCGGTCGCCGCGGCGAAGCGGGAGATCCGGTCGCAGTGCGCGGAGCTCGACGAGAAGGTCCTGCTGCCGGCCGAGTGCCCGCATCTGGACCTGGAATCGTCCGACGAGGCAGTAACTGCCAGGTTCGAACAACGGCGGTACGAGTTCCCGTCATCGGAGGTCGTCCTGCTGCCGGTGGCGAACGTGACCGTCGAGGCGCTGGCCCGGCTGCTCTGGCAGCGTCTGGCGGACCGGTGGGACTCTCTTCGCGACCGCGTGGAGACACTCGAAGTCACCGTGACTGAAACCCGGGGCCAGGGCGCCAGCTACCGGCGCAAGCTTTAGGAGCATCGCCTTGAAGACACGATTCGATCCCGACGACAGCCAGCTCGCGACCCTCCGCGGACTCGATCCCGACGCCCCGGTTGCCGCGCTCAACTTCTTCCAGTTCAACGACCGCGCCCGGTACGCACCGGGCGACGACGAATACGGCACCGAAGCTGCCGAAGTCTCCGGTCAGGAGGCCTTCCAGCGATACGCAGCCTCCGCGGGACAGGTCCTTGCCGACCTGGGAGGCCACGTAGCGTTCACCACGATGGTCGATCAGGTGATGATCGGGCCCTCCGACCCGCCCTGGCACGTCGCGGCGATCATGGTCTTCCCTTCCCGCCGGGCCTTCATCGAGATGACGATGAACCCCGAGTTCCAGGCCGCCTCCCGCCACAGGAAAGCCGGCCTCGCGAACCACTACCAGGTGCACCTGAACGGCGCACCCTGGGTGGAGGAGTAGTCAGCCCCGAAGGCCCGCGCACCCAGAGCTACGCCGTCAGCACACCTACCTTCCCTGCTGCAGCCGAGACTCCATCGTTGCAGGCGAATGCCGGCGAGGACGCCGGCGCACCCAGTGTGTGCCACCGTCACATCCACACCAATAACGACCAGTCCGCGGCGGCGTCCGGAGGGGAGGGTCCCAGCGGGCTGGAGCCAAGCGTCTCCCCGGATCGTCACCCCAACCATCATCGAACCGCAGCGCAGGCGACCGAAGCGAGCGCTTACGTCCCTTACACCCAACAAGCGCGCACCCACGTGGCGCGTCCCGCGCCACGTGCGTCGCAGTCCGCGCGTCCGCGAGCGGACGCGCGGATGCCGCGGCCGATGGGACCCTCCCCTCCGGGCGCCGCCGCGGACGGGTATCACCGACGCCGCTGCGCCAACTGCGCGACGGTCTCGAGGTGGGCCGTCTGCGGGAAGACGTCGAAGAAGGAGATGGACTCGAGGTCGAAGTCGCGGGTCAGGTCGCCGAGGTCGCGGGCGAGGGTGGCGGGGTCGCAGGAGACGTAGGTCAGGCGGCGGGGCGCGGCGCCGAGGAGGGCGCTGCGGACCTTTCGCGAGAGGCCGCCGCGGGGCGGATCGACGAGGACCCGGTCCAGGCCGGGTTCCAGGCCGGGACCGCCGCGACGCCGGTCGACCCAGCTATCAATCGCCGACCGGTCGACGCGGCAGTGGCGGAGACCGTTGCGGCGCAGGTTGTTCCGCGCGTAGCGGGCGGCCACCGACTCCCCTTCCACGGCCGTGACCGACCGGTAGCGGTCGGCCAGACCCGTGGTGAAGAAGCCGACGCCGGCGAAGAGCTCCACGGCGGTGTCGCCCTCGAAGGGTCCGACCGCCGATAGCAGGAGCGACTCCAGGAGCCCGCCGTGGGCCTGAAAGAAGCAACGGGCGTCGTAGCTGAGCCGTTTCCCCAGAAGGTCGATCTCGAGTTCACCGCCCGGCAGGCCGTCGACGGGCGGCGCCGCCACGACCGGACTGTCCGGCTCCAGGCCCGCCGTCGCGAGGCTGAGGCGGCTCGGCAGCGTCTTCGAAGCAGCAGCCGGGTCACCAAGAAGTGCAGACAAACCGCGCAGCTCGTTCTCGAGCGCCGGAGCGAGCACCGGGCAGCGGTCGACGAAGACCAGCTCGTGGCTGCGACGCCGCCGGAAGCCGACACCGACCGACTCCTCCGGCCTCGCGTCGACATGGACCTGCGCGCGCAGCCGGTACCCCCACATTCTCTCGACGACCGGCTCCTCGAAGCGACACGCGGCGAGCTGGGCCGGGTCGATGCCGCCCAGCCGGCGCAACGTCTCCATGGCCGCCGCCACCTTGAGTCCCAACTGCTCCGCGTCCTCGATGTGCTGGAGCTGGCAGCCGCCGCAACGCTCGTAGAACGGACACGGCGCCTCTCGGCGCAGTGGCCCCGGCGTCTTGATCTCTTCGACTTCCGCGCGGGCGTAGCTCGGGCGGCGCTCGGTGATCCTGGCCTCGACCACATCGCCGGGGGCGGCCCGCGGCACGAAGACCGGCATGCCGCGCCACCGCGCGAGGCCGTCGCCGCCGAGCACGAGCTTCTCGATCGTCAGCTCCAGGCGATTGATGCCGGCCAGAGCCGCCAGCGCTTCCAGGCGCTCGGCCGACAGCGGCTGCTTCCGGGGTTTCGACCTAGCCGTGGCCGCCGCCGGTGTGGCGCCGTCCGTGTTCCCAGGCCGGGTCCCGGCGCGCGAACTCATCGAGTTCGCTCGGCACTTCGACGAGGGTCCGGCTGAGTTCCGGATCGCAGACATCGTTCTCGCACTCGTAGACGTAGACGTTCCAGTCGTCGCGACGGCGATAGGCGCACAGCGTCTGGTAGGTGTCGCAGTGGCCGCACTTGATCGAGAGGTTGCGAATGTTGATCACGGCGCGATCGCCCTCCCGGTTCGCGGGACTGCTGCCTGTCCCGGGCCTCAGCCGGACGTGACGGCAAGCGCCTCCTCGATCGCGTTGCGGACCACACTGGCTCCGGTGATGCCGATCGAGATGTAGGAAACGTCGCCCCGGGGGTCAAGCACGACGAGCGTCGGCAAGGCGTAGAGCTCCGCCCCGCCCATCACCTTCTCCTCGGGGTCCAGCAGCACCGGGTAGCTGAACGGTGTCTTCTCCACGTATCCGCGGACGGTCTCCGGATCCTCCCCGGAGTTCAGGGCGAGGAACGACACGCCCCGGCCGGCGTACTCCTCGCGCAGCTTCTCGAGGATCTCCGCCTGGATGACGCACGGCTTGCACCACGTCGCCCACATGTCGACCACGACGACATCGCCCCGCAGGTCCGGCGGACCCAGCCGCGATCCGTCCAGCGTGTCCAACTGGAAGCTGGTCAGGATCGGATCGAGCTCCGCGATCTCCGGCGGCTCGGCACCCGCGACGATGCCCGACACCAGGAAGCCGAAAACCGCCACCAGGACCGCTCCGGTCACGCCCAGGCCGATCAGCAGACCGACCGCCAAACGCCTTGTCATGCCGGCAGACTAACAGCCGGCCCGGGTCAACTGCAGCCGCTGGTGGAACCGCAGTTCATGCACTTGTAGCAACTGCCGTTCCGCACCATGATCGAGCCGCAGTCGTGGCAGCACGGCGCATCCGCCTGCTGGAGGAAGGTCACCGGCGCGAGATGGCCGCCGTTCCCGGCGGAATCCTCGCCCTCGTTCTCGTCCGCCGCCCGCGACACTGCCGCCGGCGACGCTGCCGCCGGCCGCGGCTCAGACCGCTGGATCACGCCCGCGACCTCCTGCGCCTCGCGCGACAGGAACTTCGACGCCAGCCACCGGAAGACGTAGTCCATGACGGACTTCGCCATCGGAATCTCGGGGTTGTTCGTGAATCCCGACGGCTCGAAGCGGCTGTGAGTGAACTTGTCGACGAGGATCTGCAGCGGCACGCCGTACTGCAGCGCCACGGACACCGCCTGAGCGAAGGAGTCCATCAGACCCGAAATGGTCGACCCTTCCTTGGCCATGAGCAGGAAGAGCTCGCCGGGCTGGCCGTCCTCGTACAGGCCGACGGTGAGGAACCCCTCGTGGCCGTTGATCGAGAACTTGTGGGTGATGGCCTGCCGCTCGTCCGGCAGCCGGCGCCGCGTGATGCCGGCCGCGGCCCGGGCCGCGACCTCGGCCTGCAACTCGTCGCCGGCCGTGTCGCCGTCCTTCGTCGTCGACAGCGGCTGCGAGCGCTTGCAGCCGTCGCGGTAGATGGCGACCGCCTTGAGGCCGAGCTTCCAGCCCTCGACGTAGGCGTCCCGGATCTCCTCCGGAGTCGATTCCTCCGGCATGTTGATCGTCTTGCTGATCGCCCCCGAGATGAACGGCTGCGCCGCCGCCAGCATGCGGAGATGCCCCATGTGGTGGATCGACCGCGAGCCGTTGGCCGGCTTGAAGGCGCAGTCGAACACCGCCAGGTGCTCGTCCGCGAGATGGGGCGCGCCCTCGATCGTGTCGTGGTCGTCGATGTACTCGACGATCTGCTGGATCTCCGACTTCTCGTAACCGAGCCTCTCCAGGGCCAGAGGAACGGTCCGGTTGACGATCTTGATCATCCCGCCGCCGACCAGCTTCTTGTACTTGACCAGCGCGATGTCGGGCTCGACTCCCGTCGTGTCGCAGTCCATCATGAACGCGATCGTGCCGGTCGGGGCCAGCACCGAGATCTGACTGTTGCGGATGCCGTTGCGCTCGCCTTCCTCGACCACTGCCTCCCAGGACTTCTTGGCCGCGTTCAGCAGCTCGAGCGGCACGTGCGCCGGCTCGACCTCCTTGAGGGCGGCCCGGTGGTTGCGCATGACCTGCAGCATCGGCTGGCGGTTCGCCTCGTAGCCCTCGAACGGGCCCTTGATCGCGGCGATCCGGGTCGACTGCAGGTAGGACGCGCCCGACATCAGGGCAGTCACGGCGCCGGCGTAGTCGCGGCCGGCTGCCGAATCGTAGGGCAGGCCCCGCGCCATCAGCAGGGCGCCGAGATTCGCGTAGCCGATGCCGAGCGGCCGGTAGGCGTGCGAGTTCGCTCCGATCTTCGGCGTCGGATAGCTCGCGTTGTCGACGATGATCTCCTGTGCCGTGATCACGATCTCGCAGGTGTGCCGGAACGACGCGGTGTCGAAGCCCGAGGCCGGATCGTAGAAGCGCATCAGGTTGAGCGACGCCAGGTTGCATGCGGTGTCGTCCAGGAACATGTACTCGCTGCACGGGTTGCTGGCGTTGATCCGGTCCGTGTTCGGGCAGGTGTGCCAGTGGTTGATCGTGCTGTCGAACTGCATGCCCGGGTCGCCGCACACCCACGTCGACTCGGCGATCATGTCCAGCAGCTCCGCAGCGCGGTGCGTGTCCATCGGCTGGCCGTCGGTGACGGCGGTCGTCGTCCACTCGCCGTCCTCGACCACCGCCTGCATGAACTCGTCGGTGGCGCGCACGGAGTGGTTCGCGTTCTGGTAGAAGATCGAGTCGTAGGCGCCGCCGGCGACGTTGAAGCCCGCGTCGTAGCCCGCTTCGATCAGCGCCCAGGCCTTGCGCTCCTCGACTTCCTTGCAGCGGATGAAGTCGACGATGTCGGGGTGATCGGCGTCCAGGATGACCATCTTCGCGGCGCGCCTGGTCTTCCCGCCGCTCTTGATCACGCCGGCGAAGGCGTCGAAGCCGCGCATGAAGGAAACCGGACCGGAGGCGGTGCCGCCGCCGGCCAGGGTCTCGGCCGAGGAGCGAAGCGACGAGAGGTTGCTGCCCGTGCCGGAGCCGAACTTGAACAGCATCCCCTCCGTCTTGGCGAGACCGAGGATCGACTGCATCGTGTCCTCGACGGAGTTGATGAAGCACGCCGAGCACTGGGGATGCTCCTCGATCCCGACGTTGAACCAGACCGGCGAGTTGAAGCAGGCGTACTGGTGCAGGAGGATGTGGGCGAGCTCGGCGTGGAACGACTCGGCGTCCGCCGGGGTCGAGAAGTAGCCCCCCTCGCGGCCCCAGTCCGCGATGCGGTCGGCCACGCGCGAGATCAACTGCCGCGCGCTGGACTCGCGCTCGGGAGTGCCCAACTGGCCGCGGAAGTACTTCGACACGACCACGTTCGTGGCCGTCTGCGACCACGCCTTCGGCACCTCGACGCCGTGCTGTTCGAACACGGTCTCGCCCTTCTCGTTCGCGATGACCGCGTCGCGGACGTCCCATTCGACCCGGTCGAAGGGGTGGACGCCGGGCTCGGTGTAGCGCCGTTCAATGGTCAGGCCCGCCGGGCTCGATGCCTTGGCCGCAGCGCCCGGGGTCTCCGCGGGGCGAGCGGCGCCGGCCGCAGCGGGGGCGGCTACCACCTGCCGACCGCCGGCCTGCGCCGCCTCCAGAACCCTGCCCCGACCGCCGTCTCGAGCGCCTGAACCATTGACCGACATCTGCTACCTCCCTGGTCAGCACGGTCCCAACGTGGTCCCGTGGGCTTTCGCGGTGAATGTCGAACTGTAGCCCAGAACGGCCCTCCGGCGCAAGCAGAATCGCCGCGAAAACCACTTCATGTAGCCCCACGTGCCCCGTGCGCCCACTAGATATGGGTATCCATCGATTCATAGCGTTTCATCGATGAATGTGGACCAGCTTCGGAGAGCGGCGGTAGATCCTGCGGATTCGAGGCGGCGATAAGCTCCTCTGCCGTGACCAGGAACCGCGCCACGAGCTCGGGCATCGATCTTCCGTCCTTCTTCGCGCCGGAGAACCTCCCGTGGGAGAACGGCGGACCGGCCGCGCCCGGCGAGTTTCCGTTCACCCGCGGCCTGTACCAGGACATGTACCGCAAGCGGCTGTGGACGATGCGCCAGTACGCCGGCTACGCCAGCGCCACCGAGTCGAACCGCCGCTACCGCTATCTCCTGGAGCAGGGCACGACCGGCCTCTCGGTCGCCTTCGATCTCCCCACCCAGATCGGCTACGACTCGGATGCCCGAGCCGCCCGCGGCGAGGTGGGGCGGGTCGGGGTCGCGATCGACAGCGTCGAGGACATGAGGACCCTGTTCGACGGCATCCCGCTCGGCCAGGTCACCACCTCGATGACGATCAACTCGACGGCGGCGATCCTTCTCTCGATGTACCTGGCGGTCGCGGAGGAGCAGGGGACGCCCTGGGGAAACGTCGGCGGCACGGTGCAGAACGACATCCTGAAGGAGTACATCGCCCGCGGCACCCACATCTACCCGCCACCGCACTCCCTGCGCCTGGTCACCGACCTGATCGCCTTCTGCTCAGAGCACGTTCCGCGCTGGAATCCCGTTTCGATTTCGGGCTACCACATCCGCGAAGCGGGCTCCACCGCCGCCCAGGAAATCGCCTTCACCCTCGCCAACGCCCTCTGCTACGTCGACCTGGTGCTGGCGCGCGGGCTCGAGATCGACAGCTTCGCCCCCCGGCTGTCCTTCTTCTTCAACGCCCACAACAACTTCCTCGAGGAAGTCGCCAAGTTCCGGGCCGCCCGCCGGCTCTGGGCAGAACTGGTCCGCGAGCGCTACGAGCCGGGCAGCGAACGCTCCTGCTGGCTGCGCTTCCATACCCAGACCGGCGGCTCGACCCTGACCGCGCAGCAGCCCGAGAACAACGTCGCCCGGGTGGCGATACAGGCGCTGGCCGCCGTCTGCGGAGGCACCCAGTCGCTGCACACGAACGGGGCCGACGAAGCCCTCGGCCTGCCGACCGAAACCTCCGCGCGGGTGGCGCTGCGCAGCCAGCAGATCGTCGCTCACGAGACCGGCGTCGCCGACGTCGCCGACCCGCTCGGCGGCTCATGGGCGATCGAGGCGCTCACCGAGGAGCTCGCGGCCAAGGCCCGGAGCATGATCGAGCAGATCGAAGAGCTGGGCGGCGCCGCCCAGGCGATCGAGTCGGGCTACCAGCAGAACGAGATCGCCAACGCTGCCTACCGCCACCAGCTTGCGGTCGAGTCCCGGGACGAGGTGATCGTCGGCGTCAACGCCTACACCCAGGAAGAAGACGAGGAGGCCACGTTCCTGGCCGTCGACCCGGCCGCCGAAGCCCGGCAGGTCGAGCGGGTGCGGAAGGTCCGCGAGCAACGCGACGCGAGCGCGGCGACGGCGGCACTCGACCTGCTCCAGCAGGCGGCGGCGGGCGAAGAGAACCTCGTTCCCCGCATCCTCGACTGCGTCCGGCAGCGGGCCACCCTGGGAGAGATCTCGGACCGCCTGCGAACCGTCTGGGGCGAGTACGAACGGTGAGCCGGTGAAGTCGGCCTACGAGAGGGCGCTCGAGAAGCTCGAGAGCCGGGGCATCGCGGCGCCCCAGCAGGACGCCCTGGACGAAGAGCAACGGCGGCGGATCGAAGACGCCCGCAGCCGCCACCAGGCCAAGGTGGCCGAACTCGAGATCCTCCACCGCAAGAACCTCGCCGCGGACCCGGCCAAGCGGCTCGAGGAGGAAGAGAACTACCGCGTCGAGCTGCGACGTCTCGGCGAGCGCCTGGAGAGCGACATCGCGCGCATCCGTCGCGGCTGAAGCGGGCTCAGCGCCCAGCGGACGACGCGACCGCGCCTCCCGTCACCGGCGCGGAGCCCAGGTCCTGAAGCGCGGTCACCTGCAGCAGGCTCTCGCGCAGCGCCTCGATGGCGTCCACCGCGGCCATCGCCCCCGAAATCGTCGTCACGCACGGGATGTCGAACTTGAGCGCCGTGGTGCGAATCTCCATGTCGTCCTTGTACGACTCACCGCCAAGGGGCGTGTTCACGATCAGGCCGACCTCGCCGTTGATCAGGTAGTCGACCACGTGCGGGCGGCCTTCCGCCACCTTGTTCACCCGCCGCGTCTCGATGCCGCGGTCGCTGAGGAACGAAGCGGTGCCGGCCGTGCACAGGAGCTCGAAACCGAGGTCCCGAAGCCGCTGGGCGACTCGCAGCAGCGCCGGCTTGTCCCGGTCGTTGACCGACAGGAAGGCGGCGCCGCTGTCCGGCAGCGCGTGGCCCGCACCCAGCCAGGCCTTGGCAAAGGCGCCGCCGAAGCTGCGGCCGATGCCCATCACCTCGCCGGTCGACTTCATCTCCGGGCCCAGGACCGGGTCGACGCCCGGAAAGCGGTCGAACGGAAAGACCGGCGCCTTGACGAAGAAGCGGTCGACCGGCGGTTCCTCGACGAGGCCGATCTCCTCCAGGGTCTCCCCGACCATGACCCGAGTCGCGATCTGCACCAGGGGCAGGCCGACCGCCTTGGCGATGAAGGGTACGGTCCGCGAGGCCCGGGGATTCACCTCCAGCACGTAGACCTCTCCGTCGTAAATCGCGAACTGCACGTTCATCAGACCGACGACGCCGAGCCTCAGCGCCAGCCGGCTGGCGATGTCACGCATCTGGTCGAGGTCCGCCTCGTCCACCCGGTAAGGCGGCAGCACGGCCGCCGAGTCGCCGGAGTGGATGCCGGCCTCCTCGATGTGCTGCATGATGCCGCAGACGACCGCCCGCTCCCCGTCCGCCACGAGGTCGACATCGACCTCGAAGGCGTCCTCGAGAAAGCGGTCGAGCAGCACCGGCCGCCCGGGCGACACGTCGGCGGCGCGGCGCATGTAGTTGATCAGCGTCGGCTGGTCGTAGCAGATCGACATCGCCCGGCCGCCGAGCACGTAGCTCGGGCGCACGACGACCGGATAGCCGATCTCGTCCGCCACCCGGCACGCCTCGTCGAGCGATACCGCGGAGCCGTTCGCCGGCACCAGGATGCCCTCCTCCGCCAGGAGATCGCCGAAGCGGCGGCGGTCTTCCGCGAGGTCGATCGCCTCCGGCGACGTGCCCAGGATGGAGACACCCGCGGCCTCGAGGCTGTGAGCGAGCTTGAGCGGAGTCTGGCCGCCGAGCTGGACGATCGCGCCCAGCGGCTGCTCGCGCCGGTAGATCGCCATCACGTGCTCGAACGTGAGCGGCTCGAAGTAGAGCCGGTCCGAGGTGTCGTAGTCGGTCGAGACGGTTTCCGGGTTGCAGTTCACCATGATCGTCTCGTAACCGGCGCGTCGCAGGGCGAACACCGCATGGACGCAGCAGTAGTCGAACTCGATCCCCTGGCCGATCCGGTTCGGCCCCGAGCCCAGGATCATCACCTTCCGGCGCTCCGTGGGCAGCGCCTCGTCTTCCACGCCGGGCGTCGAGTAGAGGTAGGGAGTGACGGCCACGAACTCGGCGGCGCATGTGTCGACGCGCTTGAAGACGCGGTCGAGCTTCCGTTTCGTGATCTCGCGAGCGACCAGGTCCTCCCCGCTGCCGAGCAGGGTGGCGACCCGCTGATCGCTCAAGCCGCTCAGCCGGGCCCGGCGCAGCAGCTCGTCCGGCGCGGACTCCAGGTCCCAGCAGGCAAGTTCCGCTTCGATCTCCACGACGGTCCGGATCTCGCGCAGGAACCATGGGTCGATGTCCGAGGCGGCGGCCACCTCGTCGACCGTCCAGCCCTGGCGCAGCGCGGCGAAGACCCCGAAGAGGCGCTGCCAGTTGGGTGTGCTGAGCCGCCGCCGCAGACCGACCGGATCGCTGACGAGCTCCTCCTGGCGCGGCCACGCCGCCTCCAGCTCCAGGCCGGAGAGTCCCTTCATCAGCGCCTCGCGGAAATTGCCGCCGATCGCCATCACCTCGCCGACCGACTTCATCGACGTGCCCAGGGTGCCGGCGGTGCGCTCGAACTTCTCGAACGCCCAGCGCGGGATCTTGACGACCGTGTAGTCGAGGGTCGGCTCGAAGGCGGCGTAGGTCTTGCCGGTGATGTCGTTCGAGATCTCGTCCAGGGTGTAGCCGACCGCCAGTTGCGCGGCGATCTTGGCGATCGGGAAACCGGTCGCCTTGGACGCCAGGGCCGAACTCCGCGAGACCCTCGGGTTCATCTCGATCACGACCCGCCGGCCGGTGCCCTGCTCCACCGCGAACTGGATATTCGAACCCCCGGTCGCGACGCCCACCTTGCGGATCACCGTGAAGGCGTCGTCGCGCATGTCCTGGTACTCGGGATCGGACAGCGTCTGCTGCGGCGCCACGGTGATCGAGTCGCCGGTGTGCACGCCCATCGGATCGACGTTCTCGACCGAGCAGACGACGATCGCGTTGTCGGCGACGTCGCGCATCACTTCGAGCTCGAACTCCTTCCAGCCCAGAACCGACTGCTCGATCAGGATGAGCGAGGCCGGACTCGCCTGCAGAGCGCGGACGATCACGTCGTCGATCTCGTCACGGTTGAACACCACGCCGCCGCCCTCGCCGCCCAGCGTGAAGCTCGGCCGCACGATGACCGGGAAGCCCAGGCGTTCGATGATCTCCCGCGCTTCCTCCATCGTCTTCGCGGTGCCGCTTTCCGGCACTTCGAGACCCGCCTCGACCATGGCCCGCTTGAACAACTGGCGGTCCTCGCCCAGGCGCAGCGCCTCGATCCCCGCCCCGAGGAGCTTCATGCCGGACTCCTCCAGGGCGCCGGACTCCTCCAGCGCCAGGGTCAGGTTGATCCCGGTCTGGCCGCCGACGGTGGGTAGCAGCGCGTCCGGCCGCTCCCGCTCGATGATCTTCATCGCGACGTCGGGCACGAGGGGCTCGACGTAGGTCGCGTCGGCGAACTCCGGGTCCGTCATGATCGTCGCCGGATTCGAGTTGACCAGGATGACCCGGTAGCCCTCCCGGCGCAGCACGCGGCAGGCCTGGGTGCCGGAGTAGTCGAACTCGCAGGCCTGGCCAATGACGATAGGCCCGGAACCGAAGATCAGGATCGACTCGATGTCCGTCCGCTTCGCCATGAGCGCGCGGAGTGTATAAGCAACCGGGCTCGGCGCCGGGTCGCCTCGCCAGCGGAAAAGACGCCGCGGAAGAAACACTTTGGCGCCGGGTTGCGTATACTCCTTTCAGAGGCGGCACCGAACCACAGGCAACAGTCAATCGGCATCGGCCAATCGACTTCGCGCCCTGGCTCCCGTGTCGTCACCCACCGGGTCGCGACTGGACGCGTCCGCGGCCAGAGGAACTGCGACCCACCCCCGGACACCGTCCGGACCTGCCTTAAACCCTCAACCTCCGCTCAGCGGCCGCGGGCTGACTGAGGCGCGATTCAAACCGGGAGGGGTTGCTCCTAGAGCAGCCCCTCCTTCCACGTCTGGAGGGAAAGCGGCGGCCCTACTCCCAGTGGAGCGCCCGCGCCGGCTCGAGCGACGATGCCAGCCGGGCGGGCCACCAGCACGCGAGGCCGACGACGAGGAGGCTGAAGCCGGCCACGGCCAGCAGATCCAGCGCCCGCACATCGAACGGAACGCTGCTGATGAAGTAGATCTCGGCCACGCCGGGATCGAACCGCACGAGTTCGTAGCGCGTGATGATCGTGCTGACCAGCGAACCGAGCAGCAGACCGAGGCCGGTGCCCGCGGCCCCGAGACTCAGCCCGCAAACCAGGAACACGCGCCGCAGTCGCCGGGGGCCGAGCCCGAGCGCCCCGAGCACCGCCGTGTCCCTGCCCCGCTCCCGCACCATGACCACGAGGGCCGCCGCGATGTTGAACGTCGACACCAGCACGATGAGGCCCAGCACCAGGAACAGGCCCCACTTCTGCAGTCGAAGCGCCGCGAAGATGTCCCGGTTGCCCCGTCGCCAGTCGGTGACGAGCGCATCGGCGCCCACCAGTTCCTCGACTCTCCCGTGCACGGCGGACGGGTCGGCGCCCCGCATCGTCGCCACCTCGAGGACCACGCCGACCGCGCCGAGCGCCTCGACCGCGTCCCGGTGCAGGACGGCGTAGCTCCGGTCGTACTCGGAGAACCCGGTCTCGAAGGCGCCGGCGACCCGTAGCGTGCGGTAGGCGAAGCGGGGCCGGCCGGACGGCGAACCGACCACCGCCGTCAGCCGCACCAGGTCCCCGTCCGCCGCGCCGAGCGTCCGCTGGAGTTGGCGGCCGAGAACAACCGCGTCCAGGCCGTCGACGCTCCTTCCCAATTCCTCTTCGCCGGCTCCAAAGGAGGAAGCGCCGGGCAGAACGCCTCGGAACCAGACGTCCACGCCGGCCGGATTCGTTCTGCTCAGAAGCTGGCCCTGACCGGCCAGCGTGACGCCGACCCGTTCCACCCCGGGCAGCGGTCGCAGCCGATCGGCCGTTTCATCAGCCGACTCGAGGTCGCCCGCGGCTTCACCCAGAGGCGTGACGACCAGCGGTCCGCCCTGAAGCAGCCGCTCTTCGACCGAGCTCGTGTAACCGCTCATCAGCGCCATCGAGACCACCATCGCCGCCACGCCCAGGCCGGTCGACCCAAGGGCCGATCTCGCGGTCCCGGTCAGAAGCCGGCTCCGTCCCCCGAGCAGGTAGCGCGCGGCGACCCACCAGACCACCCGGCGCCCCCGCGCCACGGCACCGGCTTCGTGAGCGTCACCCACAGACGTCGAGGAACTCCCCGAACAGTCGCGCGGCGTCGTGCGGCCCCGGCGCCGCCTCCGGGTGGTACTGGACCGAGAAGATGGGCCGGCCGGTCGCCTTGAAGGCCTCTACCGTCCCGTCGTTCAGATTGATCGCCGCCACCTGGCAGTCGTCGGGAAGGCTGTCGCCGGCGAGCGCGAAGCCGTGGTTCTGGCTCGTAATGGACACCTCGCCGGTTTCCTCGTCGCGCACCGGCTGGTTGCCGCCGTGGTGACCGAACTTCAGCTTGAAGGTCCTGCCTCCCAGAGCCAGACCCAGGAGCTGGTGGCCGAGACAGATGCCGAACAGCGGCACCCTGGAGTCGATCAGTTCCCGCACCTCGCCAATGATCTCGTGGAGCGGCTCCGGGTCTCCCGGCCCGTTCGAGAGCACCACGCCGTCGACCTTCAGGGCGAGACACTCGCCAGCCGGCGTGCGCGCCGGCAGTACGACGACCCGGGCACCCTGCCGGACCAGCGAGCGAAGAATGTTCCGCTTGACGCCGAAGTCGTAGACCGCGAGGCGGACCTTTTCCTCCCCCTCCGGCTCGAGCTCGTACGGCGCCTCACAGGTCACCTCGTCGACCAGGGCCCGCCCCTCCATCGTCGGCTGCCGCCGCACTTCCTCGACCAGCTCGGCGTCCGGCCGGTCGCAGCTCGTGATCAGCCCCCGCATGGCGCCGTGGTCTCGCAGCCGCCGCACCGCCGCCCGCGTGTCGATGCCTGCGAGCGCCGGCACACCGGCCGTACTCAGGTACGCGCCCAGCTCGCCGTCGCCCAACCCCGAGCGGCGCGCGGTGAACTCGCGAACGACGAACCCTTCCACCCACACCCGGTGCGACTCCTCCGCGCCGTCGTATGTCCCGTAGTTGCCGATGTGAGGCTGGGTCATGATGACGATCTGACCCCGGTAGGAGGGGTCCGTCAGGATCTCCTGGTAGCCCGTCATCGACGTGTTGAAGACGACCTCCGCGAAGCGGCTGCCTTCGACCAGGGTCTCGCCACGGAAGACGGAGCCGTCCTCGAGAATCAGACGGCCGGTCATCGCGCCGGCTCCGACAGTTCCAGCAGCACCCCGCCGGCGCTCTTCGGGTGGACGAACTGAACCGTGGCGCCCTCGGCGCCGGGGCCGGGCCGCTCACGCAGGAGAGACAGTCCGCCCTCGCGCAGCTTCCCGTCGTCTTCGTGAACGTCGTCGCTCCGCATGCAAAGGTGGTGTATGCCCGGGCCGCGCCGTTCGAGGAAGCGTCCCACCGGGGAATCGCTCGAGAGCGGCTCCAGGAGTTCGATCCGCGTGCCCCCGCAGGGGATCATCGCCACCCGCACCCCTTCGTGCTCCACCACCTCGATCGCCGTGATCTCGAGGCCCAGCTTCTCGTAGAACGTCCTCGCCTCTTCGATCGAAGGGACGGCGATCGCGACATGGTCAAGGCCCGTGATCATTGCTATGCGCCTCAGTGCTTCCGGATTCCGCCGACGAACTCGCCGACCAGCCGATCCGCCAGATCGTAAGGATCGCCGGCCGGCCCCGAGTCCCGCGGCGCCCGATTCTGCTGCGAATCGCCCGCTCCGTCCAGAGCCCTCGAGCCGCCGGCGGTGAGGAGATCCCGCCCGAACCGCTCGTCGTCGATCGAGCCCATGGCAAGCCGCAGGACCTCCGTGCGGTACAGGTCCAGCACCCTGCGTCGGAGGCGCGCAGCCCGCCGGGCTTCAATCTCTCCTCCCGCCCGCAGCCGGTCGAAGCACGCGGCCACCTTGTCCAGGACCTCCTCGGCGCCTTCGCCCGTTCGCGCCACGGTCGGCAGAACCGCCGGCGGTTCGCTACCGGCTCCATCCGCCAGATGGAGCATCTCCATGATCGACCGGCGAGCGGCAGCGGCGCCCGGCAGGTCGCTCTTGTTGACGACGAACACGTCCGCGATCTCCATCGTCCCGCTCTTGATGGCCTGAACGCCGTCGCCCAGGCCGGGCGCCGTGACCAGAACGACGAGGTCCGAGTTCCGGCGAATGGCGGTCTGGGCCTGACCCGTGCCCACGGTTTCGACCAGAATCCAGGGAAAGCCCGCGGCATCGAGCAGGTCAGTCGCCGCGGCGGCGGCCTGCGCCAGTCCGCCGCCGGCGCCGCGTGAGGCCATCGACCGGATGAAGACGCCTGGATCGGTTTCCAGCTCGGACATCCGAACCCGGTCGCCGAGCACGGCGCCGCCGGTCAGTGGACTGGTCGGATCGAACGCGAGGACCGCCACCGGCTCTTCCCGTTTCCGGAGCTCCCGGGCCAGAGCCGCCGTCAGCGTGCTCTTGCCGACACCGGGCGGCCCGGTCAGGCCGATCGTCATCGCGCGGCCGGCACGGCGCCAGGCCGTCCTGGCGAGGGCCTGCGTTGCGCCACCCCCCTCGATGGCGCTCAGAGCCCGGCCCAGGCGCCGGGTCTCGCGCCAGGGTTCGGGGTCGTCCAGCCAGGCTTCGACAGGCCGGTCGACACTCATGATGCGAACCTGCCGATGTCGACCGCGCCGTAGTAGTGCCAGAGAATCTCGCGATAGGTCAGGCCGCGCTGCGCCATGAGGTACGAGCCGACCTGGCACATGCCGACGCCGTGGCCGCGGCCGCGGCCGGCGAAGCGCCAGCCGGGAACTCCCCCTTCGCCGGTTTCGGCCGTCAGCTCCACGACGTGCTCCGGGACATCGAGCAGCCAGCGAATTGCGAGGCCCTGGAGTTCCACCGTGCCCTGTTCGCCGATCAGGTCGATGCGCGCCACGCGACCCGAGACGCCGCGTTCGAGCACGTTCAGCGACTCTAGCCCGAGGCCGGGGAAGCGCCGTTCGGCGGCCGCGCGCACGGAGTCGTGGGAACGCCAGAGCGACCACCGCTCCGCGGCCGGCTGATCTCGCCGCTTCGGCGCCTCGTGAACGATGAGGACCGCACGGCCGCGGGCCAGGTACACGCGCAGGCGGTCCCCGGGCGCCGCCGCGAGGGTCCGGGTGGGAACGCCGAGATCCCCGGGCGGCGCCTCCGTGCCGACCGCGGCCAGCAACAGCGCCGCCCCCGGAGCCAGCGCAACGAGCCGGCGACGCCCCTGCTCGCGCAGGTCGAGCCGGCCGCCATCGAAGCCCCCCAGGCTCCCTTCCACGACCTCCAGGTCGCCCGCGGAACGGGCGCGGCTCAGACGCTCATCGACCCGCCTGTCCCGCACCCTGCGAATGCCGAGAGACTTCAGCAGATGCCTGGCGGGCGACCCCTCAGCGCCGCCCGCAAGGGTCACGACTCCCCCTTCGACGCATGCCGTACCGGTCGGACCGCCGCCCGCCAGAAGAGGGAAGACGTGATCGACGAGTTCGGTGCCGCCGCCGCAGCTCGCCGTGAACAGAGCCTCCTGGGGCACACCCCCGCGCAGCAGAATCTCGCCGCGAGTGGCGGCGATCGCCTCGTCCGAGACCGGGTGTTCCACGTCCAGGCCGCCGTAGACCTGGCACAGCGGCCCGGCGCAGAGGTCGTATCCCTCGCTTTCGAACTCGCCCAGGCGCTTCACCGCGTAGGTGCGCGCGGCCACGGCCTGCGCCTTGATCGCCTCGAGCTCCGGGTACAGGTCCGGACCGAGCTCGACGGGCACGACGCCGCGCAGGTAATCCTCGAGCGGCGCCGCGTTGACCACATTCAGTCCGGACCGGTCGCTCAGGAAGACCTCGAGCGCCCCCCGGTAGCGGCTGCCCAGGATGTGAACGACACCGTCGGCCGACTCGAGCCGCAGCCTCCTCCCCGCGACCCGGCCGACTCCTTCGACCTCGAAGCCCGGCTCCTCCAGAACCTGACCCTCGACCGTGATCCAGACGTCGTCGAAGCCTTCGACATGAAGCCGGCCACGGGCCTCCTCCGCTGCCTCCCGGCCGCCGAAGCGGCCCACGCGGACCCGATACAGGCCGGTGCCCGCGTCGAGGACCGAGTCCGCCTCCTGGCCGAGCAGACCAGCCAACCGGCCGGCCAGTCTCTCGGCCTGCACCCGATCGCGCAACGCCGCCACCTGCAGGCGATGGACTCCCGGACTCGCCTTCCCCGGCGCCGCCACCACGTGGAATGGCCCGGCCACCTCGACCCGCCGGCCCGCGTCGTCGACGAGCCACGAGGGCCCGTCGCAACAGGCGACCTCGACCCGCTCCAGGTCCGTGGCCAGCCCGAGCCGGATCTGTTCCGGCAACACGATCGACGGAGGCGACGTCGACGGGCTCGGCCCCGCCGCCAGCAGCAGGCAGGCCGTGGCTCCGAGACCCAGGTTGGTCATCCACCGCTTGGCCATCTAGACCGCTACCGGTGCTGATGCGCCTGGAGTTCGTGGCGGTAATCGCCGACGGCGTCGATGAGGATCGGCTTCGCCATCTGGTGGAGGCGGCTGATGAGGCTGGCGGGGACGCGGCCGGCCAGGCTCTGGGCGCCGTCGGAGGGGTCGCCGTCAGCTTCGGACGTCAGGTAGTAGTTGCTGGTGAACAGGGTCGGCCGCCGGGCCATGTAGCGGCCGTTGATCAGCAGGTACAGGGTGTCGGAGACGAAGGGCGAGGGCCGTCTCGCGCCGAGCTCATCGACCACGACGACGTCCGCCTCCTGGAGCGGCCTCAGCAGGTCGGCCTGGTTCCGCGGAGCGTCGGGCTGGAAGGTCGCCTGGATGTCGGCGACCAGGCTGGTGAAATCGACGAAGCGGCCGCCGACGCCGTACTGCTCGGCCAGTTCGATCAGCACGGCGACGGCCAGGTGCGTCTTGCCCCGGCCGCTCGGGCCGATGAACACGAGTCCGGCTTCGTTCAGCGATCCGTCGAGCTCCATGAACTCTTCGATGTACTGATCGCAGTCTCGGCGCGCGGTGAGGAGTTGATCACCAGCATCCCCCGCGAGCCGGAAGTTGGTGAGCCGGCAACCCTGGTACTTCGGCGGAATGCCCAGGTCGTCGACGCGGCGGCTGCGGACGCGGCTCGAATGGCAGGTGCAGCGTCGCGCCTGGTTCGTCGTCAGGTCGACGATCCAACCGCGCCCGCTACAGAGTTCGCAGCCTTCCTCGTTCACTCCTCGTCCTCGACCTTGACCAGCGCGCCGCTTCGCACCCAGACCAGGGCGTGCCGGCGCCGGACGCCCCGGCGGCGGTCCGCCGCGTCGCGCTCCACGATCGAGAGTAGCCTGTCCCGCTCGGCCTCGAGCCGAGCCAAGCGTTCCTGCAGCGTGAGGATCACCTCGACTCCGGCCAGGTTGACCCCCATGTCCCGGGTCAGCGTGAGGATCGACTCGAGCCGGTTCAGCGAGTCTTCGTCGTAGAGGCGCGTGTTGCCATCGCTCCGCTGCGGCTCCAGCAGGCCCTCCCGCTCATACAGCCGGAGGGTCTGGGGATGGATGTCGTAGCGCTCGGCGACCTTGCTGATCATCACGTAGCGGCCGCCCCCCACCCGCCGGCTGCGGGACGGGGGACGGCGCCCGCGCGACGACCGCGGCGGCGTCACCTAGCTGGCCCCCTTGTCCCCGGAAGCGCCTTCGTCCCCGGACGTTTCATCCACGTCGACGAAGTCCGCGTCGATCACGTCGTCATCGGCGGCCTGAGGTCCGCCGTCTCCGGGACCGCCCGCGCCCGGAGGCGCGTCGGGAGACGCCTCGGCGCTGGTCTGTTCGTAGATCACCTGCGCCAGCTTGTGCGAGGCCTGGGTCAGCCGCTCGGACGCGCCCTGCATGGCCGCGGCGTCCTCTCCCTCCATGCTCTTCTTCGCGTCCTCGATCGCGGACTCGAGCTCGGAGCGGTCGCTCTCGGACAGCTTGTCCCGGTGTTCGGCGAGGTTCTTCTCCGTGCCGTAGACGAGCGAGTCGAGCTGGTTGCGGGCATCGATCGCCTCGCGGCGCTTCTTGTCCTCGTCGCTGTGGGCCTGAGCATCGGCGACCATCCGTTCGATCTCGTCCTTCTCGATGCCGCCCGAGCCGGTGATCGTGATCTTCTGCTCCTTGCCGGTGCCCTTGTCCCTGGCCGACACGTTGACGATGCCGTTGGCGTCGATGTCGAACGTGACCTCGATCTGGGGCATGCCGCGAGGCGCCGGGGGAATACCCACCAGGTGGAAGCGGCCGAGCGTCCGGTTGTCGCCGGCGATCTCCCGCTCTCCCTGCAGCACATGGACCTCGACCGATGTCTGGTTGTCGCCGGCGGTCGAGAACACCTCGCTCTTGCGGGTGGGGATCGTCGTGTTGCGGTCGATCAGCTTGGTGAAGACGCCGCCGAGCGTCTCGATGCCGAGCGACAGCGGCGTGACGTCGAGCAGCAGGACGTCCGTGACGTCCCCGGCCAGCACGCCGCCCTGGATCGCCGCACCGATCGCGACCACCTCGTCCGGGTTCACGCCGCGGTGGGGGTCCCGTCCGAAGAACTCCCTGACCGCTTCCTGCACCGCCGGCATCCGGGTCTGTCCGCCCACCAGGACGATCTCCTCGATGTCGCTGGTGCCGAGGCCGGCGTCCCTGAGCGCCTGGCGACAGGGTTCGAGCGTGCTCCTGACCAGGTCGTCCGTGAGCTGCTCCAGTTTGCTCCGGGAGAGCTTGACGTTCAGGTGCTTCGGACCCGAGGCGTCGGCGGTCACGAAGGGGAGGTTGATCTCCGTCTCCTGCACGCCCGACAGCTCGATCTTCGCCTTCTCGCCGGCCTCCTTGAGCCGCTGCATGGCCATCGGATCCTGGCCGAGGTCGATGCCCTGGTCCTTCCTGAACTCCTCCAGCAGCCAGTCGATGATCCGCTGGTCGATGTTGTCGCCCCCCAGGTGGGTGTCGCCGTTCGTCGCCTTGACCTCGACCACGCCTTCGCCCACCTCGAGAATTGAGATGTCGAAGGTGCCGCCACCGAAGTCGTAGACGGCGATCGTGCGATCGCCCTCCTTGTCCAGGCCGTAGGCAAGCGCCGCGGCGGTCGGTTCGTTGACAAGCCGCTCGACGGTCAGTCCGGCGATCTGGCCGGCATCCCTCGTCGCCTGACGCTGAGCGTCGTTGAAGTAGGCGGGGACCGTGATCACGGCGCGCTCCACCGGACCACCGAGATAGTCCTCGGCCGCCTGCTTCAGCTTCTGCAGCACCATGGCCGAGATCTGGGGCGGCGTGTAGGTCTTGCCGGCGGCCTCGATCTGCACGTCGTCACCGGAACTCGAGACCGCGTAGGGGACCATCTTCTGTTCTTCGGAAACCTCGCCCAGGCGCCGCCCCATGAAGCGCTTGATCGAGAAGACGGTGTTCGCCGGGTTGGTCACCGCCTGCCGCTTGGCGACCTGGCCGACGAGCCGCTCGCCCTTCTCCGTGAAGCCAACGATCGAGGGCGTCGTCCGGCTTCCTTCCGAGTTCGGAATCACCTTCGGATCCGAACCCTCCATCACGGCGACGACGCTGTTCGTCGTCCCCAGGTCGATGCCAATGATCTTGCTCATGTATCTCTCTCTCCCTGATCGATTCTCGTCACTGGCGCTTCGGGCGGATGCGGTCTCTACCGCCTGCCATGGCCTGGAAGCGCGACAGGGAGACTAGGACCTAAGCGGTTCGTTGTCAAGTCCGTGGCCGCACCAATCTGCTTGTGGTCCGCTCAGATTACGGGAGGGCCCTGCCGCCGGAAAGGCGCGATCAGCTGGCAGTCAGCCGCGGCTCTTTTCGACGTACCGCATCCGGAGCTGCGCGAGAAGATCCTCCAGCAGCGCCGTCTCCTGCTCGGAGACGTTGCCCCGGGTCTTCTCCTGCAGCACCGCCAGCAAGTCGATGTGGAGCCGGGCCCGCGGCAGGTCCTGGGCGCTCTGACCGTCCGGTAGCTGGGCGTCGCCGAGCAGGAAGGCGATCGGCTCGGCGAGTACCGCGACCAGGTCCATGAAGCCGGGAGCCTGCGCCCCGCCTGGCGGCATCCGCGAAGCCCCCGCGGTTTCCGAGCCCGGGGACGGCTCCGCGGACGCGGCCCGTTCAGGCCCGTCAGCCGGCGCCCCGCTCGCGCTCGCAGCGGTGTCTTCCGGGGCGACCGAGGGTGGCTTCCCGGCTGCCGTTCCGGCCTTCTGCTGCTCGAGGAAGCGGTACTCTTCGCGCAGTTCGCCGTCGTCCGTGAACATCCTTCTGTCGGTGACCTTCACTTCCGACCTCCACGTCCTGCCAATGCAAGATCGTAACAAAGGAGACGGCGCCGGAACCGACTCCTGCTCGCTCGCTCCGATCGCCGATCTGATCGACCGCCTGCGGGTCGACTGCCCCTGGGACCGCGAGCTGTCACTCGCGGATCTCCGGGCGTATCTGATCGAGGAGGCCCACGAACTGGCCGCCGCGATCGACGAACGCGATCCCGCCGCGATCAACGAGGAACTGGGCGATCTGCTGTTCGAGGCGGTCTACGTCGCCCGCCTGGCCGGTGCCGAGCTGGAGGACGTACCGCTCGGCGGGGCGATCCGCGCGGTGATCGACAAGATGGTCGCGCGACACCCTCACGTCTTCGGCGACGAGAAGGACCAGGCGAAGGCCGGTTCCGCGGCCGAGGTCGCGGCGATGTGGGAGCAACGGAAGCGGACCCGCGACGGCTCGGTGCTCGACGGCGTGCCGGCCTCGCTCCCCGCGCTGGTCGGCGCCTATCGGCTCGGGCAGAAGGCGGCCGGCATCGGTTTCGACTGGGACTCGACCGAAGCCGTGCGCGCCAAGGTGGCCGAGGAACTCGGCGAACTGGACCAGGAGACGGCCAACGACCAGGCCGGCCAGTCCGCCGAGGCGAAAGCGCGGGTCGAAGAGGAGCTGGGCGACGTGCTATTCGCGGTCGCCAACCTCGCCCGCCATCTGGACGTGGACCCGGAACGCGCGCTGGCGGCGGCAAACCGGAAGTTCCGCCGCCGCTTCGCGGCCATGGAGACGGAACTCGCGCCCGGCGGCGACTACGGAATAGAGGAACTGGAACGGCTGTGGGAGCGAAGTAAGGGTCGGGCTTCGCCCGGCGATCCTTAGCCGCCTACTGTTCGTTCGGGTCGGCGGGCGCCTCCAGGATGTCGGGAATGAGGTCCAAGGCCTCTTGCAGGACCGGATCCAATCTGTCCTCACTCTCGCCGAAGAGGAACGCACTCAGGCGGCGGTCGTTGCTGACGCGGAGTCTGTCGTTCAGCCGCTCACCTTCGGGGTCCGTGTAGAAGGCCGCGGTTGTCTCGAGCACGCCGCCGCCGTTCGGCAGCTCGATCTGCCGCAGCGTTCCGGCGTAGCCGAAGGTCGACTCGCCGCTATGGTCCGCGTCGACCGCCTCGCGCAGGACGGCGGTCAGGATCTCGGCCGGTCCCTGTGAACTGCGATCGGTCAGGACGTCGATGTCTCCCGAGTACAGGCCCCCCGCGCCTTCGAAGGTCTCGAGCTTCCGGTCCTCCCGGTCGATCAGGCTGCCCAGCTCGCCGCTGGCGAACAGGCCCGCCACCGCGTAGGCCGCCTCCGCCGAACCTCCCGCGACGCCGCGGAGATCGATCAGCAGCGAGTCGCCCGCGTAGCCGTCGAGCAACGTTTCCACCCGGGCAGCCGTGCCGGAACCGAAGCTCGGGATTCTCAGCACGCCGACCCCGCGGACCTCCTCGAACTCCGGCGGAAGCGGCTCGTACTCGTCCAGTTTCAGGTTCGCTTCGACGCTGCTACCGCGCCGCACCAGCTCCAGGGCCAGCTCGGAGCCGACCGGGCCGGCGAGCTGACGCCGCAGCTCCCACAGGGGCATCGCGCGGGACGAACGACCGTTGATGCCGGCGACGATGTCACCCGGCTCCAGACCCGCGATCGCGGCCGGACTGCCGCCGTCGACCGCGACCACATAGGCGGTGCCGCGCTCCTTGAGCACCAGGGCGCCCGAGTGCCGGCGGCCCACCTCGCGCGCCGCCCGGTACGACTCGACTTCGCTCGCCGGTACGTAGACCGAGAAGGGATCGAGGGCATCCGTCACGCCATCCATGGCGCCCGCCGTCAGACTCCGTCCGTCGGTCTCCTCGACGTACGAGCCACGAATATGCCGAAGCACCTCCTCCCACAGCGTGAGGTACTTGTAGATCGAGTCCCGTCCGGTGTCTTTCGCGTCGTCGCTGGCGCCAAGCAAGGCGCCGCCGGCGAGACTCAGGACGAGGAGCAGGGACAGGCAGACGATAGTCAGCCGTCCGCCGCCGAACCCGCGGCGGCGATTGACCGGCGACCGCCTGCTGCCTTCCGCGTCCACCGCTCCCTCAGGCGAGCGACGCGACTGCCTCGTCCTCGTCCTCCAGGATGTCCAGCACGGTGACCAACTGGGTGATCTGGAGCACCCCGAGGACCCTGCTCGGCATGGAGAACAGGCGCAGCTTGCCGCCACGGTTGGTGACCGTCGTGTAGGCGGCAACCAATTCGCCGACGCCGGAGGAGTCGATCGAACGCACCCGCCCCATGTTGAGCAGGATGCTCGTAGCGCCCTCGCCGACCGCCGCGTGGACAGCCTCTCTCAGAGCCACATCGCCCTCGCCAATCGTGATCCTGCCCTGGAGATCGAGAATTGTCGCTCCATCGCGCTGGCGCTTTTCAATCTTCATTCGCTCCTCCCTGGTCTGCTTCGGCGCTGATGCCCGGGGCGCCGAACTTCTTGTGAAGCCGGACCTTCGTGCCGCCGTCGGCGCCGAAATCGTAGTCGATCTTATCCATGAACCTGCGCATGTAGAAGATGCCTCTGCCTTCCGTCTTGAGCAGGTTGTCGGGGGCCAGTGGGTCCGCGACGGCGCCCGGATCGAAGCCGCTGCCCTGGTCCTCGACCGTGATGTCGACTCCGCTCTCGTCTACCGCGAGACACACGTCCACCTTCTTCTCGGGATCGAGACCGTTGCCGTGCTTGATCGCGTTGGCCAGAGCCTCCCGCAACGCGATGCCCATCCAGTAGCTCGTCTCCTCGTCGATCGGCAGCGACTCGAGCGTTTCGTCCAGCACCGCCTGAACCAGCTCGATGTTCTCGTACCGGCTGCCGATGGAGAGTCGAATCGTCTGCTGGACAGGTTCCGGCACCGCAGCCTCCGCCTCAGGACCGGGCCCGGGTCGCGCCGCGCTGGTGCTGGTAGCGGCTTCCAGCGCCCGGCTCGCCGTAGGCCGTCTGCGGCTCGGACTCCATCGCGATGAAAATGAGCTGGGCGATCCGGCGGCCAGCGTCGAGCACGAACGGCACCGGGCCCAGGTTCTGCAGCTCGAGGGTGATGTTCCCCTCGAATCCCGGGTCGCACCAACCGGCCAGCGAGTGGTTGATCCACAGCCGGCCCAGGGTGGACTTGAGCTTCAGGTCGCAGGCCACCGAACGCGGAATGCGCACGAACTCGAGGGTGGTGGCGAGCACGACCTCGTTCGGGAACAGCTTGATCCGGTCGCCGTGGAACTCCTCCGGGTCGCGGGTGGGGCAGATCCAGTGGTCGCCGACGCGGACGTCGTAGCTGGCGGCGTTCACCTGGTCCGGTGCGAACGGGTCGACGCCGCCCGCCTCGGCCCAGGCGCGGATCCAGTGGTCCGGCTTGATCATCGTTGCACCGCCTGCCTCAATGGAAGAACACGGGACCTCGATTGTCTCCGCGGTGGATCGTCTCCACGAAGCGGATCGCACCTTCGGCAAGCGACATGAGCAGGGTCGAGGTCCGGTAGCCGCCGCCCTCGAAACGCACGCCGCGCAGGAGGTCGCCGCCGGTAACGCCGGTGCAGCAGAAGAGGATGTCGTCCCCCGGCGCAAGCTCTTCGGTCCTGTAGATCCGGTCGGGATCCTCGATGTCGAACTCGGCGAGCCGCCGCTTCTGCTCCTCGGAAAGCGCCGAGAGCCGTCCCTGGATCTCACCGCCAAGACAGCGCATCGCCGCGGCCGTGATCACGCCTTCCGGCGCCCCGCCGGTGCCGATCACCGCGTGGACGCCGGTGCCGCGAACCGCCGCCGCGATCGCGGTCGACAGGTCCCCGTCGCCGATCAGCTTGATCCGGGCCCCGGCGGTCCGGATGTCGTCGACCAGCCCGCGGTGTCGATCCCGGTCGAGCACGACCACGGTCAGCGCGCTGACCGCGCAGTCGAAGGCGCCGGCAATCGCCCTCAGGTTGTCCTCGACGGGCGCGTCGAGAGCAACGCGGCCGCGGGCGGTCGGGCCGACGACGATCTTGTCCATGTAGATGTCCGGCGCATGAAGCAGGCCGCCGCGCTCCGAGGCGGCGAGCACCGCCATCGCGTCGGAGGCCCCGGTCGCGCAGAGGTTCGTCCCCTCCAGCGGGTCGACCGCGAAGTCCACCTCAAGGTCGCCGGCGGCCCTGCGACCGACTTCCTCGCCGACGTAGAGCATCGGAGCCTTGTCCCGCTCCCCTTCGCCGATCACGACCCGGCCGTCGATCGCCATGTCGGCCAGGGCCTCGCGCATCGCCTCCACCGCGACGTGGTCAGAGTGGCGTCGATCGCCGTAGCCCATCGTCTGGGCGGCAGCGACCGCGGCGGCCTCGGTGACGGCGACGAAGTCGTGATCGCGGAGCTCCCCGGTCACGAACCGCCCCCAGCGGCGGCAGCGGCCAGCTCCGGCCTGTCGGCGGCCTCGCGCGCCTGACTGCGGCTCATCGGCGGGTTGAAGGAGGGAATGCCGGTGATCGCCGCGCCGATCACGAGGCCGTGGATGTCGTGGGTGCCCTCGTAGGTGTAGACGGACTCGATGTTCAGCATGTGGCGTACCACCGGATACTCGTCGGAAATGCCGTTGGCGCCAAGAATCTCGCGCGCCAGCTTCGCGCACTCGCGCGCCACCCACACGTTGTTCCGTTTGCACATCGAGACGTGCTGCGGTTCCATCGTCCCCGCCGTCTTCAGCCCCGCCAACTGGTAGACGAGGAACTGTCCCTTGGTGATCTCGGTGATCATCCAGGCCAGCTTTTCCTGCACGAGCTGGTGACTGGCGATCGGCTGACCGGCGAACTGAACCCGCTGACGGGCGTACTCGAGCGCCGTGTAGTAGCACTCCATCGCCGACCCGAGACCGCCCCAGCAGATGCCGTAGCGCGCCTGGTTCAGGGTCTGGAGCGCCGAGCCTACGCCCCGAGTGCCCGGCAGGATGTTGTCGGCCGGAATGCGGCAGTTCTGGAACGAGAGTTCGCCGGTGACCGAGGCCCGGAGCGAGAACTTGCCGTGCTGTTCCGCGCTGACGAAGCCCTCGGTCCCCTTCTCGACCAGGAACCCCCGGATCCCCTCGTCCGTTCGCGCCCAGACGACCGCGACATCAGCCACGCTGCCGTTCGTGATCCACTGCTTGGCGCCGTTCAGCACCCAGCAGTCCCCGTCGCGCCGCGCCCGCGTGCGCATCGCCGACGGGTTCGAGCCGAAGTCCGGCTCCGTCAGCCCGAAGCAGCCGATCATGCGCCCGCTCGCCAGTCCCGGTATGAACCGGTCCTTCTGCTCCCGGGAACCGAACGTGAGAATCGGGTACATGACCAGGGAACTCTGAACCGAGACCATGCTGCGGATCCCCGAATCTCCACGCTCCAGTTCCTGCATGACGAGGCCGTACGCGACGTCGCCCAGGCCAGGCAACCCGTACTCGGTGAAGTTCGCCCCGAACAGGTTCAGATCGCCCAGTTCGGGAGCCAGCTCCATCGGCGCCCGCGCCTCCCGATGGCACTGCTCGATGATGGGCTTCACCCGCTCGTCGACGAACTGACGGACGGTGTCCCGGATGAGTCGCTCCTCGCCGCTGAGCAGCGAGTCGAAGTTCATGAAGTCAACGCCTGGAAATCGGTCCAAAACCCTCTCCCGGGTGGTTCACGGCAGCGCCGAACCCTACCAGTAGGATGCCGGCCGTGACCCTGCTCCGTTTCGCGCTGCCCATGGTGGCGGGCGCTGCCTGCGCCTGGTGGATCGACCGTTCCATGGCAACGCGGGGGCTACTGCCGCCCGGCTTCGCCGGGGCCGAGTGGGGCGACCTTCGCCGCCTCGCCGCGATCATCCTGCTCGCCGTGGTTCTCTGGTTTGGTGTGTTCGCGGCCATCGGCCAGATCGGCCTGCCGTCAAGCATCGACGAAATCGATTTCGAGCGGCTGTCGCCCCTCAACCTGTTCGTGATGCACGCGATACTCGTCGTGACGCTTGCGTCCTGGATGCTCCTCGGCTACTGGCGCTGCGGACACGCCGCCGGCTCGGTCGTGCTGAGCCAGCTCGGGCTGCGCACCCGGACCGGCCAGAACGTGCCGGTGGAGCTCGGGATCGGCCTCGGAGCCGGAGTCGTTCTATGGGGCGGTGTGCTCTTCATTGTGCTGGTCGCCGCCCTGCTCCTCGCTGCCGCCAGTGGCTTCGAGAACATCCCCAATGAAGCGCCGAAGATGGTGCTCTGGATGGGCAGCCTGCCCGTACTCCTGCGCCTCATGGTCAGCCTCTCAGCCGGCGTTGTCGAGGAGGTCTTCTTTCGCGGCTTCCTCATGCCGAGAGCGGGCTTCGTCACCTCAAACGTCCTGTTCGTCCTCGCGCACCTGTCCTACGAACAGCCGTTCATGCTCCTGGGCGTCGCCCTCCTCTCCGTCGGCTTCAGCTACCTCACCATCTGGCGAGGCAACATCTGGCCCGCCATCGCCGCCCACTTCCTCTTCGACGCAATCCAGTTGCTCATCCTCGTACCCACAGCCACCAACGCGGCAGGGAGCTCACCGTAGCCCGCACCGCCACGTGACACCCGCGGTCACGATGTCCAGTCCGCCCGGGATCGGGGGGAGGGTCCCAGCGGGCTGGAGACAAGCGCCTGTCGAGACCCTCACATCAACCCAGGCCGGCGTGAAGCGCAGTCGACCGAAGCGAGCCCCCAACCCCACATCCACCAAGCGGGGGAGAGCGTCCGCTGGGACCTCCCCCCGATCCCGCAGCGGACGGGTGCGTCCGACGCCGCCACGCCGCGGCACCGGCTCAGATCAGGAAGATGAGCCCGGCGATCGTCGCCGTCTGCAGGCAGGCGAGGGTGCCGGCGATCATCGCGCGGAGACCGAGGCTGGCCAGTTCGCTCTTGCGCTCCGGAGCGATGCCGCCGATGCCGCCGATCTGGATCGCGATCGACGAGAAGTTCGAGAAGCCGCAGAGAGCGTAGGTGGCGATGACCCGGGACTTCTCCGACAACTGGTTCTCCGCCGAGATGTCCTCGAAGCGGGAGTAGGCGACGAACTCGTTGGCCGCGGTCTTGAGACCAAGGAGCGTTCCCACCGCGTCCGCTTCCGCCCACGGCACGCCCATGACCCAGGCCAGGGGCCGGAACAGGAAGCCGAGGATCATCTCCAGGTTGAGACCGGGCAGGCCGATCCAGCCCCCGACCGGACCGAGGATTCCGTTGACCAGCGCCACCAGCGCGATGAAGGCGAGCAGCATCGCGCCGACGTTGAGGGCCAGCTTCAGACCGTCGCCGGCGCCCTGGGCGGCTGCGTCGATCATGTTGGCCCAGGGCGTCTTCACCTTGAAGTCGGCCTTCGCGGAGACCTTGTCGGTCTCCGTTTCCGGGATCATCAGCTTGGCCATGACCAGTGCAGCCGGCGCCGACATGACGCTGGCCGCGATCAGGTGGCCGGCCGAGATGCCCATGCCGACGTAGGCGGCGAGAACGCCGCCGGCGACGGTGGCGAAGCCGCCGGTCATCACCGCCATCAGCTCCGAGCGGGTCATGTTGCCCACGTACGAGCGGATCAGGAGCGGCGCCTCGGTCTGGCCGACGAAGATGTTGGCCGAGGCGGACAGCGACTCGGGACCCGACGTGCCCATCACCTTCGTCATGACCACGGCGAAGACCTTGACGACCCGCTGAATGACGCCGAGGTGGTACAGCACCGCGACCACGCTCGAGAAGAAGATGATCGTCGGCAGCACCCGGAAGGCGAAGGGAACGAGCTCGAACCCCTGGCCGAAGACGAACCGCGAGCCCTCGTCGGCAAACCCGAGGAAACCCGTCACGACTTCCGTGGCGCCGGCGAAGAAGGCTCGGCCAGGGGCCGTCTTCAGAATCAGCAGGGCAAGGACGAACTGGATCCCGATGCCGGTGGCGACAGTCCGCCAGCGGACCTTGAAGCGATTCGTGGAGAGCAGCCAGGCGATGCCCGGAATGACCAGGAGCCCGATCAGGCCGGTCATCTATCGACTGACCGCCGGCCCGGAGCTAGGGGCCGCTCGCCTTCAGGAAGCTGAAGTAGTCGCTGTCGGTCGACACGACCAACCAGGTGTTCGGGTCGATCGTCTTCTCGAACGCCTCCATCGTGCGCAGGAACTCGTAGAAGTTTCTCGACTGGACCGACTGGTTGTACGCGGAGGCGTAGATCTCGGTGGCCTCCGCGTCGGCCCGGCCCCGGATCTCGGTCGCCTGACGGTAGGCCTCGGACTCGATCCGCTTCAGGTCGCGATCCATGTTGCCGAGAATCTCCGACGCCTGGCCCTGGCCCTGGGAGCGGAAGCGGTCGGCAATTCGCTGCCGTTCCGAGATCATCCGATTGAACACGTCCGGCTCGACCTGCTGGCCGTAGTTGATGCGCCGGAACTGCACGTCCAGGACCTCGATGCCCAGATCCGCGGTCCGCTCCTGGGCCGCGACCAGGATGTCCTGGCGGATCGCGTCCCGGCCGGTGACGATTTCCTCGAGGCCGCCGCCTCCGTCCTCGTCGAGGCCGCCGCCGGCGTCCGGGTACGACTCGTCCGCCGCGGCCTCGCGGTTCGAACTGCGGATCACCTCGATCAGGTCGTGGTTGGCGATCGCGTTGCGGGTCTCGCCGTCCAGGATGTCGTCGAGCCGCGACTGCGCGCCCAGCTCGTCGCGCAACCGCTGGAAGAACAGCAGAGGGTCCGAGATCCGCCACCGGGCGTAGGTATCGACGAAGATGAACACCTTGTCGCGCGTCGGCAGTTCCTCCGCGGAGCCCTGCCATTCCAGGAAGCGCCGGTCGAAGTAGTGGGCCTTCTGGATGAAGGGCAGCTTGAACTTCAACCCGGGAGTGTCGATCGCGTCGCCGACCGGAGCGCCGAACTGAGTGATGATCGCCTGGCGATCCTCGGGAACGATGAACAGCGCGTTGGCTGCGACAAGCAGCAGAACCAGAACCAGGAGAATCGTGAGGACCTTCACCGCGTTCCCTCCCCGGCCTGCTGGGCCGCGACCTGCCGCGAGGTCCTCGCGGCGCTGACTCCCTCGAAGCTCATGATCGGCGTCAGACCGTCGACGTCCTCGTCGACGACGATCTTCCGGCCGACCTTTGGCAGCACGCGCTCCATCGTCTCGATGAACAGCCGCTTGCGCGTCACCTCCGGCGCCTGGCGGAACTCCTCGTAGAGGGCGTTGAAACGGGTCGCATCGCCCTGGGCCCGGTTCACCCGGTCGAGCGCGTAGCCCTCAGCCTGCTGGATCGTCTGCAGCGCCTGACCCTCGGCTCGGGGAATCACCCGGTTGTACTCAGCCTCGGCTTCGTTGACCAGCCGTTCGAGCTCCTGCTCGGCCTGGTTGACGGCGTTGAAGGACGGCTTGACCGGCTCGGGCGGGTTGTTGCTCTGCAGCACCACCTGGTCGATGGCGATCCCGGTCTCGTACTGGTTGCACAACTCCTGCAACTCCACCTTCACCGCGCCCTCGATCTCGGCCCGGCCGACGGTCAGCACCTCGTTCACCGTGCGGTCCCCGACCACCTTGCGCATCACCGCCTCGCTCATGTCGCGGAAGGTCTCGTCGAGGTTCCGAACCCGGAAGAGAAACTGGTACGGATCGACGACCCGGTACTGGACCACCCACTCGACGACCGCGGCGTTCAGGTCGCCGGTCAGCATGTTCGCCTCGTCCGGGTTGGATACGAAGGAGCTTCGCACCCCCACGCTCTCGCTGCTGAAGCCGAACTCCTCCTTCAACTGGCGCCTCACAGGAACCTTCGTCAAACGGTCGATCAGCGGGATCTTGAAGCGCAGGCCCGGCTCGGTGGTGCCGGCGTACTTCCCGAGACGGAGGATGACCCCCACCTCCTCGGGCTGCACGGTGTACACGCTGGACAGGGCCAGGAGGCCGACCACCACCACCACGGCGATGATCTTCAGACCGCCCAGGCGCTCGCGCAGCGCCTTGGTCACGTTGCCGAGATCGAGGGGGCTGTCGGCGCCGGGAAAGTTGTCAGGCATAGCAAACGAGGCTATGCCATTGGCCCCCGGAAGACAACCGCTGAAACGGTAGTCTCGCCGCCTATGCCGCCGCGTTTCGACGACGACGGGAAGACGCTCCGGCTGTCCGTGGCGGACCTGCTCGAACACAGCGCCGCGAGGCACCTCGGGTTCGCCAATCGCGGCGGTTTCGAGCGGCTCTGGGTGGGCCAGGCGATCCACAGCCGCTACCAGGAACAGGCGATGGAGCGCGAGCCGAGCTACCGGCGCGAGGTCGAGCTGTCCTTCGAGTTCGAGCACCGGGGCTGGAGGGTGACCCTGACCGGCCGCGCCGACGGGCTCTACCGGGACGCTGGCGGCCGGCTGGCGATCGAGGAGATTAAGTCCGTGCGCCCGAACGCCGACCCCTCGCCGGCGCTACTCTCGACCTACCGCCGGCAGGCGGCGATCTACGCCTGGATCGTCCACCGCTCGGGCGTCGCCGCCGCGCTGCCGGTGCGCGCCGAACTCGTGCTGATCGAGATCGGCACCGCCGAGATCGAGCGCCTCGACGTGGAACTCGACTTCGAGGAGCTCGACTCCGACATCCGGCTGCGGCTCAACCGGCTCGTCCGCGAGTACGAGTCGGAGAGAGCAGAGCGCCAGCGCCGCGAGCTGGCCGCCGAGCGGCTCGAGTTCCCCTTCCACCAGCCCCGGCCCGGCCAGCAGGAGATCATCGACCGCGCGGGCCTCGCGGTCGAGCAGCGCGAGCACCTGCTGGTCCAGGCGCCGACCGGGCTGGGCAAGACCGCCGCCGTCCTCTACCCGGTGCTGCGCGAGGCGCTGGCGCACGACCTGCGGGTGTTCGTGCTGACCGCGAAGAACACCCAGCAGGCGATGGCCAACCAGGTCATCGACCTGCTGAACCGGGAGCGGGCCTTCCACGCCCTGCACCTGCGCGCCAAGGCGCGGATGTGCGCGAACGACGAGATCATCTGTCACGAGGACTACTGCCAGTACGCCCGCGACTACTACGTCAAGCTCCAGCGGAGCCAGGTCATCCCCCGGTTGCTCGACGGCCACAGCCTGCTGAAACCCGACACGATCTTCGATGTCTCGAAGGGGGTTCGGGCCTGCCCCTTCGAGATCAGCCTGGAACTCGGCCGGCGGGTGCAGGTCGTGGTCGGCGACTACAACTACGCGCTCGACCCCTTCGTCAAGCTGACCGAGTTCCAGGGCGACGCCGACCTCTCCGGCACCGTCCTCGTCGTCGACGAGATCCACAACCTGATCGACCGCGGCCGCGGCTACTACAGTCCGGAACTCACGGCGGCAAGCTGCCGGGCGGCCCCGGCGGGTCTGCGCCGGGCCGCCCGCGGCACCGAGGGTGGGCCGACCGAGCGCCTGCGGGAACTCTGCGCCGCCCTGGAGGAGCTGATCCAGGGCGAGGTCGACCTGGCAGTAGACGGTCCCGACCGCAACGCGGTGGCCGAGGGCGCCGCGCCCGAAGAGCAGCTCTGGCGCCTGCGGGCCGCTTTCGACCGCGGCTTCGTGGACTACCTGGAGTTTCGTCGCGACACCCGTTCCTTCGCGGCCAACGACGCCTTCGTCGAGCTCTACTTCGAGCTGCTGCGGTTCCTGAACACCCTCCAGCTCGCCTCGCAGCCGAAGCACGCGGAGTCCTTCAGCTTCCTGTTCCGGCGAATCGACCGGGAGCCAAGCCTGGCCATCCTGTGCAAGGACGCGAGCTCCTTCCTGGGGGCCACGATCAACCGCTGCCGCTCGGCGATCGGCCTGTCCGCGACCCTGCAGCCGTTCGAGTTCTACCGCGACCTCCTCGGCCTCGACCCGGCGCGCACGTCGACGCTCGAGGTGCCGAGCGCCTTTCCGGTCGCGAACCGCCGGGTCGTCGTCGACACCTCGGTCACCACCAGGTACAGGGTCCGCGACCAGAACTACGGCCCGATCGCCGAACGGCTGGCCGAGTTCGCCCGCTCCGTCCCCGGCAACTCGATGGCGATCTTCCCCAGCTACCGGTTCCTCGCCGAGGTCCAGGAGCGGCTCCCCGACTGCGGCCGCACGGTCCTGGTCCAGCAGCAGACGACCAGCGAGGAGAAGCGGAAGGAAGTGCTCGACGCGTTGACGAATCCGCTGCAGGGCGACGTGCTGCTCCTGGCCGTGGCGGGCGGCGTGTTCTCGGAGGGCGTCGACTACCCGGGCGACGCCCTCCTCGCCGTGGCCGTGGTCGGCCCCTGCCTGCCCGCGGTGACGATGGAGCAGAAGCTGCTTCAGGCCTACTACGACGAGCGCTTCGAGCGCGGCTTCGAGTATGCCTTCGTGGTCCCCGGAATGACCCGCGTCGTCCAGGCCGCCGGCCGGCTGATCCGCTCCGCCGACGATCGCGGCGTGATCGCCCTGTTCGACCGCCGCTTCCTGCAACGCCCCTACCGGCGGCACCTGCCCGCGGAGTGGTGGCCTGGGTCCGACGGCGACGAAGAAGCCGACATCGCCGGCCATCCCGCCACCACCGCCGCCGCCTTCTTCGCCTGACGCTCGAGGCGACGCTGTGGCGGTTACAGTGCCGGTGCGCCGGCCTTCTGGCCGGCTCCGGGAGCGTGCAAACCGTGACGCCACTCCTTCAACGGATCGAAGCCTTCATCACCACCGGCGATGGCCACTTCGTCGAGCTTGCCGCGGCCGCCGCCCGCTTCGGGTTCGAGCGGGTCGAGCCCTACCGCCGCCTGTGCGACCGGCGCGGCGTCAGTCAGGGCGCGATCGAGGACTGGCGCCTGGCCCCGGCCGTGCCCACCTCCGCCTTCAAGTCGGTGAAGCTCGCCGCCGCCGAACCCCGCGAGGTATTCAGGAGCAGCGGCACGACGCGAGGCGCGGAACGAAGGAGCGTTCACTACCACCCCTACCCCGACCTCTACCGGACCGTGATCGACGCTTCCTTCGCCGAGGCCTGCCTGCCCGCGGGCGCGGGGCGCCTCCCGATCCTCTCGCTCATCCCCGACCGGGCGGGCGCTCCCGACTCGAGCCTCTCGTTCATGGCGGCTCACGTGCTCGAGCGCCACGCCGCGCCCGGCAGCGCGTGGGCCGTGCAGGAAGCCGGCATCGACCTGGACCTCGCCTGCCGCTGGCTTCGCGCGCGGACCGAAGGAGAACCCGTCCTCGTCCTCGCGACCGCTCTGGCCCTCGTTCTTCTGCTCGACCGGCTCGAAGACGAAGCGGACGGCACGATCGGGCTTGCGCCGGACAGCCGCGTCTTCGAGACCGGCGGCTTCAAGGGACGGAGCCTGGAGACGACCCCCGAGGCGGTCCGGCGACGCGCCCGCACGCTGCTCGGCCTGCGCCCGGACGCCATCGTGCGCGAGTACGGCATGACCGAACTGACCAGCCAGGCCTACTCCCGGCCCGGCGGCGAACGGCTGCGCACGCCGCCGTGGATGCCGTTCCGCGTGCTGGATCCGGAAACGCTCGAAGAGGTCGAGGACGGCGAGACCGGCCTGCTGTCCTTCTTCGACCTCGCCAATCTCGGCTCCGTCTGCCACGTCCTGACCGAAGACCTCGGCGTCCGGGAGGACGGCGGCTTCCGGCTGCTCGGCCGCGCCAGCGGCGCTGAACTGCGTGGCTGTTCCCTGACGACCGAGGAACTGGGCGCGATGTGAGCTCACCCACAGTCATCGCTCATGGGCTAGCAGCGGCTGCACAGTCCCTCCGCGCCATCCCGAACGACGCCCTGCTCACCGCCTGGAACGACACGCTCGGCGCCTTCCTCGATGCCGACAGCCCGGAACGCCGCGACCTTGATCCCGACCTGCTTCAATCCACCGGCCTCTCGCCGGCCGGTCTCGACCACGGCCTCCGAACCATCGGCACCGGCATGCTGGGAGAGCCCGCCGCAGCCGAAGTCCGGCGACCGCACCGCCAACGGGAAGACGGCTTCAGCCTGGTCGTCCTGCCGGCCGAGCCCCCCGGCCTGATCCTCCAGTCCCTCCTGCCCGCGCTCGCGGCACGCGCTCCCGTTCTCTTCAAGTCCTCTCGCGCCGAGCCTCACTTCGCCCCGGCCTTCCTCGCAGCCCTCGGCCGGCGACTACCAGCACTGTGCGACGCCTACGCCGCCGCCACCTGGACCGGCGGCGACCCGGCGATCGAAGCGCCGCTACACGCCTCCGCCCGCCTGGTCGTGGCCTACGGCGGCGAAGAGGCGATCGAGGCCCTCCAGTCAGCCGTATCCCGCCACCTCATCACCTTCGGCCCCAGGCTCAGCCTCGGTTGGGTTGGCCCGGATGCCAACCTGGAACAAGCCGCCCACGACATGGCGCTCGACGTCGCGACCTTCGACCAGCGCGGCTGCCTGTCCGTCCACGCCGTCTTCGCCGAGCCGGACATCGCCCCCACCTTCGCCGGCGCCCTCGCCGAGGCTCTCAGGCAACTGGCACTTCAACTACCTCCCGGCCAAAGCCACGCAGCGGACCGCGCCGGCGTCCGCCTCGCCCGCGAGGACGCCGACCTTCGAGACCTCGACTGGTATGGCGACGCCCTCGACGCCGGCACTGTCATCCTCGACCCCGACCCGCGGATCAGTGCCTCGCCCGGCCTCCGCACCGTCCGCACCCACCCGGTCGAATCCGCCCCAGCGCTGGCCGACTGGAACGACCGGCTTCAGGGCATAGCCGTCGCCGGCCAGATGCCCGCCACGGTCCGTCGCACCTTCGACCAGGCCGGCGTTTCCCGCTTCGCCCCCGCCGGCCGACTCCAGGCCACCGACGCCGTCTGGCGCAACGGCGGCATCGACCTGGCCGCCGAGTTCGCCTACGGCTCCGGCGGCAGCCCCGACACCGTCTCGACCACCACGCCGCCCTCGACTCGGAACGAGCGCGGCAGCGTCCGGTAGAGAGGATTCAGGAACGTCGGCGGCGCCTCGCGGATCTCGAAGGCCGGGCCGTAGGACCAGAAGAAGGTCCGGTTCTCGTCCGGCGTCGCCGAGCTGAGGACCCACATCCGGCCACCGGCGAAGACGTGCTGGTTCAGGGCGTCGACCGCCTTGCCGAGGTCCTCGTCCAGGTCGGCGATGACCAGCCAGTGTTCGCCTTCTTCCAGCTCCGGCACGACCGTGCTCAGGCAGAGCCGGCTGTCGCCGTCGCCGCTGCAGATCTCGTCGATCGTGAGGTCGGGCTTCAGCCGGGTCGCGATGTTGTCGAGCGGGAGGTCCGGCGCGGCGCGGGCGAACGCGAGCAACCCCACGGTCAGGGTGGCGACGACGGCGAGCCGGATCCAGGGCATGCCGCCGGCAGCGCGGCGGCCAAGGAACGCCAGCGCGAGAGCCGGCACCATGAGCGCCAGGTCCTGCCAGAACGCCTCCGCCGGCGTCCGCTCGACCAGGTTCCCGAAGCAGCCGCAGCCGGCTTCGTCCTCGGTCGCGATGCCGCGCAGGTCGCGGTAGTAGGCCCGGCCGGTGAGAAACAGGAAGAAGGCGACGAGGAGCGCCGACGGCCCGAGCACCCACATCCGGCGAAGCCCCAGGATCAGCGCGCTGCCGAGACCCATCTCGAGCGCCAGCGCGATAGCCGTGACCACGACGGCCGGCAGCAGGAAGTCGAGCCCCTCGATCTCGACCAGCTTGACGAACGCCTGCGGGTCGAGCGCCTTGACGACCCCACCGAACACCAGCACGGCGCCCAGAAAGGCGCCTCCGGCCCAGCCGACGACGGGGAGCACGGAGTCCAGTGCTCCGCCCGGCGCTGCCGCGCGGGTCTTGCGTCGTAGTTCACTCGGCACGGTCGCCTCTCGTCCGTCTGATGTCCATGCGTTGTTATCCTCGCCCGGGCTCCGAGAGCGGCCGAATCGCGCCTCCGTTGCGGGAACAACGGCATCCCGCGCCCCCACATTCCGGCGCCGCCGCGCAGCTTTCAGCCGCGCAGCCTAACCCATGATTTCCATCTCCAACCTCGCCAAGAGCTTCGGCGACCAGACCCTGTTCCAGGGCGCGACCGTCCGTTTCGCGAAGGGCGAGCGGTACGGCTTCGTGGGCTCGAACGGATCGGGAAAGTCGACCCTGCTGCGCATCCTGAGCGACGAGGAACCGGCCAGCGAGGGCTCGATCTCCATTCCCAAGCGCTGCCGGCTCGGCGTGCTGAAGCAGGATCACTTCGAGTACGAGGCGGTGCCCATCCTCGACGTGGTCATGATGGGCAACGCCGAGCTGTGGAACGCGATGGTCGAGAAGGACCGTCTGCTGGAACGGGCCGACGAACACTTCGACGGCGATCGCTACGCCGAACTCGAGGAGGTCGTCATGCGCTGGGACGGCTACTCGCTGGAGTCCCGCGCGGCCGAGATCCTGGAGGGACTGGGAATCGACACGGAGGTCCATCGGGAGCCGCTGTCGATCCTCTCCGGCGGCTTCAAGCTCCGTGTGCTGCTCGCCCAGACACTGGCCGCCGCCCCGGACGTCCTGCTGCTCGACGAGCCGACGAACCACCTCGACATCCTGTCGATCCGCTGGCTCGAGAAGTTCCTGACCGACTTCAAGGGGGTCGTGGTCGTCGTCTCCCACGACCACCGCTTCCTCGACAACGTCTGCACCCAGATCCTCGACATCGACTACGAGACGCTGACCATCTACCCCGGCGCCTACTCCAACTTCGACCGAAAGAAGCTCGAGGAGCGCGCCCGCCGGGAAGCCGAGATCGCGCAGCGGCAGCACGAGATCGACCACCACCAGAAGTTCGTCGACCGCTTCCGGTACAAGGCCAGCAAGGCGCGCCAGGCACAGAGCCGCGTGAAGCTGATCAACCGGATGACGATCGAGCCCCTTCCCCAGAGTTCGCGCCGCTACCCGCTGTTCCGCTTCGACTCGAGGCGGCCCTCGGGCAAGCGCGTGCTGACCCTCGAGGGGATCTCCAAGAGCTACGGCGACAACCAGGTGCTCGACGACGTCTCGCTCGAAGTCGGCCGCGGCGAGCGGGTCGCCGTGATCGGGCCGAACGGCATCGGCAAGTCGACCCTGCTCAAGATCGCGCTAGGCGAGGTCCGGGCCGACGCCGGCGAGGTGGACTGGGGGTACGAAACCCACCCGGGCTACTTCGCCCAGGACCACCGCCAGCAGTTGCTCGACAGGGACGGCGCCGAGCGGAAGACGGTCGAGAGCTGGCTCTGGGACTGCTGTCCCGGCGAGCCGATCGGCTTCGTCCGCGGCCAGCTCGGAGCCGTCCTGTTCACGAAGGACGAGGCGGTCAAGCGGATCGGCAGCCTCTCCGGCGGCGAGGCCGCGCGGCTGCTGTTCTGCCGCCACATCGTTCTCAAGCCGAACGTCCTCGTGCTGGACGAACCCACGAACCACCTCGACCTGGAGGCGATCGAGGCCCTGATCGAAGGCCTGTCGGCCTACGAGGGCACGCTGCTTCTCGTCTCCCACGACCGCTGGTTCGTGAGCCGGCTGGCGACCCGGATCATCGAGATCTCGGACCAGGGCGTGAACGACTTCCTCGGCACCTACGACGAGTATCTCGAACGCCTGGGCGACGACCACCTCGACCGTGCGGCCGCGCTCGAGCGGGCGAAGCGGGAAAAGCGGGAGAAGAAGGCGGCGGCGCGGGCCGGGTAGCTCCGCGCAGTCTGTCGGTTCGCCGGCCCTCTGGCCGGCATCAGACCCCGAAGTAGCGCGCGTCCGGGTGGTGGAACACGAGCGCCGACACCGTCGCCTCCGGGTCCATCATGTCGCCCTCGGTGAGTTCCACGCCGATGTCGGCGGGCTCGAGCGCCGCGAAGAGCTGGCGCTGGCCGGCCAGGTCCGGGCAGGCGGGATAGCCGAAGGAATAGCGCTTGCCCCGGTACTTCGCCGCCAGGCGTTCGCGCGTCGTCATCTCCGGCGGGTCGGGGAAGCCCAGACCGGCCCGAAGCCGCTGATGCAGGAGCTCGGCCGCCGCTTCGGCGGTCTCGAGCGCCAGCGCCGCATAGGCGTGGCTCTTCAGGTACTCGCCCGCGCGCTTGAACCGTTCCGCCGTCTCGCGCACGCCGGCGCCGGCGGTGACGACGAAGAGTGCGACGTGGTCGCCAGCCGGCAGGACGTAGTCGGCGAGGCAGAGCCCGTCCTCACGCGCCTGGCGGGGCAGTAGCCACTCAGCCACGACCTTCTCTCGTCCGCCGCCTCCCCCATCCAGCAGGGTCAGCCGGTTGCCCTGGCCGCGAGCCGGGAAGAACCGCCAGACGCCCCGGACCTCCATCGCACCCCGCGCGAACTCCTTGAGCTCCTCGACCACCGCCTCGACCTTGAGGAGCTTGGGATCGCCGGCAGCGCGCAGCCGCTCCACGGAGCCCTTGAGGCCCAGGTGCTTGGCGTAGAGCATCTGCAGGTTGAGGTGGGGCCAGACATGGCCGAGATCGAAGCGCTCGGCGTGCCGTTCGAGGTCGGGCGGGCGGGGCGGGGCGATGTCGGTGCGGACGGTCGAACTCCGCCTGTCCGTAGCGGCCGCCACGTTCGCCCCCGCGCCGGGCCGCGCCGGCGCCCGGTCCCGCTCGCGTAGGGCTTCGATCCGCTCGAGCACGTCGCCGCGGCGGTCGCCGTCGCAGAGCCGTTCGATCAGGTCGAGCCCGCTCATCGCGTCGCCTGCGTAGGTGCAGACGCCTCCGTACTCGGGGGCGATCCGGTTGTGCGTGAACCGCCGCGTCAGCGCCGCGCCGCCCACGACCAGGTCCGTGTCGATCCCGGCGTCGCGCAGGTCGCCCGCGGTGGCGACCATCTGCTGGGCGCTCTTCACCAGCAGCCCGGAGAGGCCGATCACGTCCGGCCCGTTCTGGCGCGCCGCCTGGATCAACTGCTCGCTCGGCACCTTGATCCCCAGGTTCGTCACCTCGAAGCCGTTGTTGGTCAGGATGATGTCGACGAGGTTCTTGCCGATGTCGTGGACATCCCCCTTGACGGTGGCGAGGATCACCCGGCCGCGGGTCATGCCTTCCATCCGCTCCATGTGCGGCTCCAGGTGGTCGACCGCCGCCTTCATCACCTCGGCGCTCTGCAACACCTCGGCGACGATCAGCTCGTTGTCGTTGAAGAGACGTCCGACCTCGGCCATGCCGGCCATCAGGGGCCCGTTGATGATGTCGAGCGGATCGGGCCAGCGCGGATCGGCGAGAGCCGCGTCCAGGTCCGGGCGCAAGCCTTCCTTGCTGCCCTCGACCACCGAGCGCGACAGCCGCTCCGGCAGCGGCAGCAGATCCCGCGGCGCCTGTTCCTGCCAGCCCTTGCGCTCGCGGAACGCGGCGGTGAACGCCTCGACAGCGCGCTGCCCGGCCTCGACGTCACCGGGCCGCAGGTCGAGCAGCGCCTCCGCCAGCACCCGTTCGGCGACCGGAATCTCGGCGTAGCGCGCCAGACCCTGGGTGTTGACGATCGCCGCGTCCAGACCGGCCTGGGTGCAGCGGTAGAGGAAGACCGAGTTCAGGATCTCCCGGCCGGCGAGCGGCAGGCCGAAGCTCACGTTCGAGATGCCGAGGATCGTCCGTGTGCCGGGGAACGCCTCACGCACTCCGCGCACCCCCTCGATCGTCGCCTTCGCCGAGCCCAGGTAGGCCTCGTCGCCGGTGCCGCAGGGAAAGACCAGCGGGTCCCACCAGATCTCCTGGGGCTCCAGGCCCCATCTCCCGGTCAGAAGTTCGTAGCTCCGCCCGGCGACCTCGAGTTTCCGGTCCACCGATACCGCCATGCCGCTCTCGTCGATCAGACCGACGATCAGCGAGCAGCCGAACTCCTTCGCCAGCGGCACGACCCGTTCGAACCGCTCCAGCCCGTCCTCCAGGTTGATCGAGTTCAGGATCGACCGCCCCTGGCACCAGGTCAGGGCCCGCGCCATCACCTCGTGGTCCGTGCTGTCGATCATGAGCGGCACCTTGACCCGGCGCACCAGCCGCTCCAGGAATCGCTCGATGTCCTCGATCTCGTCGCGCTCCGGATCCTGCAGGCAGACGTCGACGACCTGGGCCCCGCCCAGCACCTGGGCTCGCCCGACCTCGGCCGCCGCCTCGTACTCGCCCTCCCGGATCAGCCGCTTGAACTTGCGGCTGCCGAGAACGTTCGTCCGTTCGCCGACCAGGAGGGGCCGGTTGTCCTCCGAGAGTTCGGCCACGTCGAGACCCGAGACCAGGCAGCGGTGGTGCTCCGCGGGCTGCCGCGGGGAACGCCCGCGCACCAGCTCGGCGAACGTCTCGATGTGCGCCGTGGTCGTGCCGCAGCAGCCACCGACGAGGTTCAGCCAGCCGTGATCGAGGAAGCGGGAGAAGACGGTGCGGAAGTCCTCCGGCGTCTGGGTGTAGAGGCCGTCCTCGTCGGGCAGGCCGGCGTTCGGCACGCAGGCGACCCGCGCGCGGCAGATCTCGGACAGCGCGCGCAGGTGATCGAACATCTGGTCGGGACCGGTAGCGCAGTTCAGACCCACGTAGAGGAGGTCGCGGCGATCCCGGTGCAGCAGGGACGCCGCCAGCGCCTCGACCTCCTGACCCCCGAGCATCGTGCCCATCGCCTCGATCGTCACCGAGACCGCCACCGGCAATCGGAAGCCCAGTTCCGCGAACGCCTCCTCGATCCCGATCAGACCCGCCTTCACGTTGCGCGTGTCCTGGCAGGTTTCGAGCAGCAGGTAGTCGGCGCCGCCGGACGCGAGCCCGAGGGCCTGAGTGCGATAGTCGTCGCGCAGTTGCTCGAAGGTGACGCCTCCGGTCACCGAGATGGCCTTCGTCGTCGGCCCCATCGAGCCGCAGACGAAACGCGCGGGACCCTCTTCGGCGCAGGCCTGCCGGGCCAGTTCCGCCGCGCGCCGGTTCAGTTCGAACGCGCGCTCCCGCAGGCCGTACTCGGCGAGCACCAGGGGCGTGCCGCCGAAGGTGTTCGTCTCGACGATGTCGGCGCCGGCCCGGAGGTAGGCGCGGTGGACATCGAGCACGACGTCGGGCCGCGTGTCGACCAGGATCTCGTTGCAGCCCTCGAGTTCCTCGCCGCCGAAGTCCTCCGGTCCCAGGTTCGCCGCCTGGAACGCCGTGCCGGTCGCCCCGTCGAGCACGAGGATCCGCTGCTCGAGAGCGGCGAGGAGGGCGCTCTCGCGTGCATCGCGGTCGGACGGCAGCGTGTTCACTGCGCCACGCTAACGCAACAGTCGCGGCCAGATTCCGGCGGCAACCAGCGCTCCGACGGCGACGCCGGCAGCGTCGGCCGCCAGATCCATCCACTCCCCGGACCGGTAGCCGAGCAGCATCTGGAAGACCTCGATGGCGCCGCCGTAGGCGATGGCGCCGGCGGCCGCCAGGAGCACGCCGCCGGCCCGGCCCGCCCGCGCCGCCGATCCGCACCAGACCCAGGCGAGCAGCGCGAACAGCACACCGTGCGCGACCCAGTCCCAGGGAGCCTCCGCCGCCAACCGGGGCGTATCGCCCAGAAGCAGGGCCAGAATGCGCACCACGCTCCGCTCCAGGGGCCCCGCGAACAGCGGCGCCGGCAGCAGCAGAAACAACGCGATAGCGCCGGCAATGCCGACCGAAAGCAGCCGCCAGGCGGGCGCAATCCGTCGTCGAGAGGAGTCAGCGCGGTCCGACGAACCCCTCCTTCTCCAGATGAAGGATGACCTGCTGGGCAGCCTCCTCGGCGGTGATGTCCGTCGTGTCGATGACCATGTCCGGAGCCTCCGGCACCTCGTACGGGTCCGAGATGCCGGTGAAGGCGTCGATCAGTCCCGCCCGGGCCTTCGCATAGAGCCCCTTCACGTCGCGCTCCTCGCACACCTCGAGCGGCGTGGCCACGTGAACCAGGATGAACCCGCCTCCGGCCTCGATCATCTCCCGCACATCCTGACGCACGTTCTCGTACGGCGCGATCGGAGCGCAGATGGCGATGCCGCCGTTCTTCGTGATCTCCGAAGCAACGAAACCGATACGGCGGATGTTGATGTCCCGGTGCTCCCGCGAGAAGCCCAGCTCGGACGAGAGGTTCGTCCGCACGATGTCGCCGTCAAGCAGCGTCACGGGCCGACCGCCGGCCTCCAGGAACTTGACCAGAAGCACGTTGGCGATCGTCGACTTGCCGGCGCCGGAAAGCCCGGTGAAGAACACGGTGAAGCCCTGGCTGCTGCGCGCCGGGTGACTTCGGCGCAGCTCCTGGGCCACTTCCGGAAACGTGAACCACTCCGGGATCGGAAGGCCCCGGCGCAGCCGGCGGCGGAGATCGCTGCCCGAGATCGACAGCGTCCGCTCCCCCTCCTTCACGTTGTCGACCGGTTCGTAGGAGTCCCGGTCCTCGACGTACACCATCATCTGGAAAGGGACCATCCGGACGCCGAGTTCCGCCTCGTGCTCGACCATCAGTTCCTGCGCGTCGTACGGGCCGTAGAAGGGCTTGCCCTGCGAGTCCTGGCCTGGTCCGGCATGGTCGCGGCCAACGATCAGGTGGGTGCAGCCGTAGTTCCTGCGGATCAGGGCGTGCCAGAGCGCCTCCCGCGGTCCCGCCATGCGCATCGCGAGCGGCAGCAGCGCCAGTTCGGCGGTGTGGCGCGGATAGTGGCTCAGGACCTTGCGGTAGCAGCGAACGCGCGTGTAGTGATCGAGATCGCCCGGCTTCGTCATGCCGACGACCGGGTGAATCAGCAGGTTCGCCTCCAGTTCCCGGGCCGCCCGCAGGGTCAGCTCGAAGTGGGCCCGGTGCATCGGGTTGCGTGTCTGGAAAGCGATCGCCGTCTTCCATCCGAGTTGCGCGAACCGTCGCCGCAACTGCTGGGGCGTCTTGCGCAATCCGGGGAAGTCGTAGTGCCGCGGCGTCTGGACACCCTCGATCGTGCCGCCCACCGACACGGTGTTCGTGCGCTGGTAGAGATGAGCGACGCCGGGGTGGGCCTGGTCGAGGGTCCCGTAGACGAGTTCCGCTTCCTTGCGCCGGTCGTGCTCCCAGACGTCGTCCACCGTGAGCACCGCGAGCATCAACCCTTCCAGGTCGCGCAGGACCAGACGGGACCCCGCCTCCAGGCCGGCGGCGGCCTCCGGCGTGACGTCGAGCGTGATGGGAATCGGCCACAGCGCTCCGGATGGAAGGCGCATCGTCTCGCACACGCGGTCGAACGCGGCGCGGTTCATGAACCCGTCGAGCGGCGCGAAGCCGCCACACATCAGCAACTCCAGATCGCAGATCTGGCGCGGCGTCAGGGTCCAGGAGGGCCACTCGCGCGATCCCTCCCGCAGTTCGCTCAGGCGATCCGGGGCGGCAATCAGCGACAGCGGCGAGCCGCTGCGCCGCGCCCCTCGCGGCTCGGTCATCATCTGCTCCGTCGACGTCGTCGTAGTGCGGCCCAGCAGCGCCGGCCGGCCGCGCAGTCTAGCAGCCAGCTAAGGTTCTCCCCTCATTTGTTTCGGAACGAATCGGCCTCCGGGGAGGAGCCATGGTCTGGGAGCGAGAGATCGAGGAGCTGAGGCGGCGCCGCGAGTACGCCCAACAGATGGGCGGCGAGGCCGGCATCGCGGAGCAGCACCGCCGCGGCAAGCTGACGATCCGGGAGCGTCTCGACGTGTTCACCGACGAGGGCTCCTTCCAGGAGATCGGCGAGCTCGCCGGCGTGGCCAGCTACGACGGCAACGAACTCAAGGACGTGCGGCCCTCGAACCGGGTCATCGGGCTCGCCCGCCTGAACGGCCGCCGCGCCGTTCTGAACGGCGGTGACTTCACCGTGCGCGGCGGCGCCTCCGACGCGTCGATCGGCGACAAGAGCGGCCATGCCCAGAAGCTGGCGCTCGGCTGGCGCTTGCCGTACGTGCGCCTCCTCGACTCCACCGGCGGCAGCGTCAAGACCTTCGAGAAGATTGGACGCACCTACATCCCGACGAACCCCGCCACCCCGGGCATCGAGGACCTGCTGTGCAGGGTCCCGGTGGTCGCCGCCGTGCTCGGTTCGGTGGCCGGGCTGCCGGCGGTCGAGGCCTGCCTCGCCCACTTCAACGTGATGGTCAGGGGCACGAGCCAGGTGTTCCCGGGCGGCCCTCCCGTCGTCAAGGCCGCGCTCGGCATCGACATCACGAAGGAGGATCTCGGCGACGAGCGCACGCAAGTGTTCGGCAGCGGCGTCATCGACAACCTCGCCGACTCCGAGGAAGAGGCCTTCGCGATGCTGAAGCAGTTCCTGAGCTACCTGCCCGACAGCGTCTGGCAGATGCCGCCCCGGGGCGACACCCACGACGACCCGGAGCGCCGCGAGCCGTCGCTCCTGTCCGCCATACCGCGCGAGAAGAACAAGGCCTACGACCCGAGGAAGATCCTCGACGCGGTGCTCGACCGCGACTCGTTCTTCGAGATCACGCCGCACTACGGACGCTCCCGCATCGTCGGCCTCGCCCGCGTCAACGGCTATCCGGTCGGCACGATGATCAACAACCCGAGCTACCTCGGCGGCTCGATGAACGTCGCCGCCGGAACGAAGGTGATCCGCTTCCTGCAGCTCTGCGACACCTTCCACCTGCCGATGGTCTACTTCGCCGACGAGCCCGGCTTCATGGTCGGCCCCGAGCAGCAGCGCCAGGGAATCGTCCGCGCCGGCGCCAAGATGCTCTGCGCGACGCTCCGCACGCGCATGCCGTGGTTGACGATCGTGATCCGGCAGCTCTACGGCGTCGCCGGCCAGTGCCACGATCGCCCGAGCGGCATGTTCCGGCGGGTGGCGTGGCCGTCCGGCCACTGGGGGTCCATGCACATCTCCGGCGGCGTGACCGCCGCCTACCGGCGCATCATCCGGGAGTCCGACGACCCCGCGGCCAAGCAGAAGGAGATCGAGGACCGCCTCGAGGCCCTGGCGTCGCCGTTCCGCACCGCCGAGGCGTTCAACATCGAGGAGATCGTCGATCCCCGCGAGAGCCGGCCGATGGTCTGCGACTTCATCGACACCGCCCAGGCGGTTCTGGAGACGCAGCTCGGACCGAGCCCGACGCCCTACATGCCGTAGCTCAAACCTCCGGATGGCGCAGGTGCCAGTCGGTGGCCTGCTCGTAGGCGTGGGCGAGACGGCAGAGCGTCGGTTCGCTGAGGCCGCGGCCGACGAGTTGCAGGCTGTGGGGCGCGCCCGCGGACGAGAAGCCGCACGGCAGGGAGATCGTCGGCGTGCCGGCGAAATCGGCGGGCACGGTGAAGAGCTGGATACTGCCGAGAGGCGGATCGAAGGTCGCGGCGAAGGACTCCAGGGCCTCCCGGAACGCCCCGACCGTGTCGTATCCCATCGCGTCCGTCATCGGCAGCGCGGCGACGTTCGACGGGCAGACGAGCGCGTCGACGGTCGACAGCATCGCCTCGAAGCGCTCGCTGAAGGCCGCGCGCCGTTCGGTCGCTTCCGCGTGCGCCTCGTCGCTCACCTGCGCGCCGAAAGCCAGGAACTCGCCGAAGTAGGGCCCGTAGTCCGCGGCGCGGCTCGGGTACGTCGCCGCATGGGCCCGGACGGCCTCGTAGGAACAGAGCGGCCACCAGTCGTCGAAGGGCGCAGCCGGCATCTCGACCTCAACGACATCGGCACCCAGGCCGGCCAGCACCTGCAGCGCCTCCTCCACCGCGGCGGCGACCTCCGGGTCGACGCCTTCCGAGGCGTACCGCCGGTCGAAGCCGAGCCGCATCCCCGCAACATCGCCGTCCAGCATCGGCAGGATGGACGGCGCCGGCGCGTCGAGCGCCGTCGGGTCGTTCGCGTCGGCGCCGGCGATCGCTTCCAGCATGATCGCGGCGTCGGCGACGGTCCGTGTCATCGGTCCGATGTGGTCGAGCGAGCCGGCGAGCTCGAGCACCCCGTAGCGGCTGACCCGGCCCCAGGTCGGCTTGAGGCCGACGATGCCGCACTGGGCGGAGGGAAAGCGGATCGATCCGCCCGTGTCCGAGCCGAGCGAGCCGAAGCAGAGACCGGCCGCCGTCGCCACGCCCGAGCCACTCGACGAGACGCCCGTCCACAAGTCCTCGTCCCACGGGTTGACGGGGATGTCGAAGTCCGGGTGGTAGGCGCCCATCGCGCCTTCGGTCAGGTTCAGCTTGCCGAGGAGCACGGCGCCGGCATCGGCCAGCCGCTCGACCACGGTGGCGTCGACCTCGGGAACGAAGTGGGACAGCACCGAGAGCGCGCCCATCGTGCGCACGCCCTTGGTGTAGCAGAGGTCCTTGACGGCGATGGGAACACCGTGCAGCGGCCCGCGGTAGCGATCGCCCTCGATCTCGGCCTCGGCCGCCCGCGCCGCGGCAAGCGCCTCGTCGGCCATCACGGTCGCGTAGCTCCTGAGCCGGCCGTCGACGGCGGCGATCCGCTCCAGCATCGTCTCGGTCAAGGCGACCGGCGAGAGTTCGCGGGCCTCGATCAGGCGCGCGACGTCGCGCAGGCTCATGTAGTGGATCCGGGCGTCGCCCATCGAAGCTCCTCCCTGCGGCGTTCCGCCGGTCCGTTCTTCCGCGGCGCAGGACCCGAACAGCGGCACGGCCGCGCCGGTCCCGATCAGCCCGAGCGCCCTGCGGCGCGTCAGCCGCATCCGACGGCTTCCAGATCCGCGTCGACCATCATCTCGACGAGTTGACGGAAGGCGACACGCGGACGCCAACCAAGACGCTCCCAAGCCAGACTCGCGTCGCCGCGCAGCGCGGGGACCTCGGCCTTGCGGAAGTGCCGGGGGTCGACCGTGACCAGCACCCGGCCATCCTCCGCCACACCCTGCTCCTCAACGCCCTCGCCACGCCAGGTGAGCGGCGTCCCGGCACGAGCGAAGGCGATCTCGCAGAACTCGCGAACGCTGTGCGTCTCGCCGGTGGCGATGACGTAGTCCTCGGGGTCTTCGGCCCGCAGCATGAGCCGCATGGCCTCCACGTAGTCGCCGGCGAAGCCCCAGTCACGGCGCGACTCCAGGTTGCCGAGCTCCAGCCCCTCCTGCAGACCCGCCCGGATCCGGGCCGCCGCCAGGGTGATCTTGCGCGTGACGAAGTCCTCGCCCCGCCGTGGCGACTCGTGATTGAACAGGATGCCGTTCACGGCGAACAGGCCATAGGCCTCGCGGTAGTTCCGGGTGATGTGGAACCCGTAGGCCTTTGCCGCGGCGTACGGACTGCGCGGATAGAAGCGCGTCGTCTCGCTCTGCGGCGATTCCTCCACCAGGCCGTAGATCTCCGATGAGGACGCCTGGTAGAAGCGCGCCTCCGGCGCCTGCCGCCGGGCCGCTTCGAGCAGCCGCAGAACACCCAGGCCCGTGACTTCGCTGGTGGCCCCCGGCAACTCGAACGAGACCTGGACGTGGGACTGCGCGCCGAGGTTGTAGATCTCGTGAGGCCTCACTTCGCCGACGGCGCGGTGCAGGGACGAGGAGTCGGTGAGATCGCCGGCGATCAGGCGGAGTCGTCCCGAGCCGCCGCGGCCGTCCAGCAGGTGGTCGATCCGTTGGGTGCCGCCGGTCCGGGCCACCGGCCGCACCAGGCCCCAGACATCCCAGCCCTCCTCGAGCAGTTGCTCTGCGAGGTACGAACCGTCCTGACCGGTCACGCCGGTGATGAGAGCCCGCCGCGCGGCGGTGTCCCCGCTCAAACCAGCTTGAGCAGGTGGCCCATCTTGTCCCGCTTGACCCGGAGATAGTCGCGGTTCGACTCGGTCGCCTCGATCTCGATCGGCACGCGCTCGACGATCTCCAGACCGTAGCCGGAGAGGGCAATGTACTTGTGCGGGTTGTTCGTCATCAGCCGCATCCGGCGAACGCCGATATCGCGGAGAATCTGAGCCCCGATGCCGTAGTTGCGGAGGTCGGCCTTGAACCCGAGCTTGTGGTTGGCCTCGACGGTGTCGTGCCCCTCGTCCTGCAGATCGTAGGCGCGCAGCTTGTTGAACAGGCCGATGCCCCGTCCCTCCTGCAGCAGGTAGAGCACCACGCCCTCTCCTTCCTCCGCGATCGTGTCGAGGGCATGGTGTAGCTGGAGGCCGCAGTCGCAGCGCTCGGAGTGGAAGACGTCGCCCGTCAGGCACTGGCTGTGGACGCGCACCAGGACGTCCTTGTCCGGCCTCGGTTCGCCCATCACCAGAGCGACGTGCTCCTCGCCCGTGAGTTCAGCGTGGTAGGCGTAAGCCCTCATCGGACCGTAGAGCGTCGGCATGGTCGGGGAGGCGATCAGCCTGACCAGGCTCTCGTGCTTCAGCCGGTAACGAATCAGGTCGGACACGGTGATCATCGGCAGCTCGTGCAGGCGGCTGTACTCGACCAGGTCCGGCACCCGAGCCATCGTCCCGTCAGCGTTCATGATCTCGCAGATCACGCCCGCCGGCGCCAGCCCCGCCAGCGTCGCCAGGTCGACCGAAGCCTCCGTCTGCCCGGCTCGCTTCAGCACGCCGCCGCGCTTGGCACGAAGCGGAAAGACGTGACCCGGGCGCAGCAGGTCCCGCGGCTGTGTGGCCGGGTCGATCGCGGTGGCGATCGTCGCCGCCCGGTCGGCCGCCGAGATGCCGGTCGTGACCTTGCCGCGGGCCTCGATCGACACCGTGAACGCGGTCTCGAAGGGCGCCGTGTTGTCCCGGACCATCAGCGGCAAGTCGAGTTCGTCGCAGCGGTCCTCGGTCATCGCCAGGCAGATCAGCCCACGGCCGTGGGTGGCCATGAAGTTGATCGCGTCGGCGGTCACCTTCTCGGCCGCGATGGCCAGGTCGCCCTCGTTCTCCCGATCCTCGTCGTCGACGATGATCACCTGCCCGCCGTCGCGGAAGACCTCGACCGCTTCCTCGATCGGCGTGAAGAGGGACGGCTCCCGTTCCTGATTGCGTTCCGTCATGGCGCCGATTCTATTCGCCCCAGCGGAGCTTGCTGCGCAGGGCGTCGTAGTGGGTCTGGCCGTCGACCCTGGCGAGCAGCGCCTTCGACTCGGAGGCGGTCACGACCACCCTGTCGCCGCCGTGGAGCCGGGCCCCCTCCTGACCGTCCAGCGTGAGGTAGACCTCCTCGTCCAGGCTGCCCAGGGTCATCGCGATCGTGCTCCGCTCCGGCACGACGATCGGGCGCATCGACAGGGTGTGGGGCGAGATCGGCGTCAGCAACGCGACCGGCAGCGTCGGGTAGAGGATCGGCCCGCCGGCCGACAGGCTGTACGCCGTCGAGCCGGTCGGCGTCGAGACGATCAGGCCGTCCGCGCGGTAACGCGCCACCGGTTCATCGTCGATCTCGACCGCCAGATCGATCATCCGCGCCAGGGCGCTCTTGTGCACGACCGCGTCGTTGAGCGCGCGGTAGCGCTCCACGCCGCCCGCCGCGTGCCGCAGCTCGACGTCCAGGAGCAGTCTTTCCTCGACCTCGAACCGTCCCTCGAGGATCGCCCCCAGGTTCGCGTACAGCCGGTCGAGACCGATCTCGGCCAGGTAGCCGAGGCTGCCGAGATTGACGCCCACGATCGGCACGCCGGGCCGGCTGCGCGCCACCGAGAGCAGGGTGCCGTCGCCGCCGAGGACGACGATCAGCCCCAGGCCCGGCGCGTCGACGTCGCCCAGTTCGACGCCGCGCTCGCGAAGCCAGCTCTCGACATCGGCGGCGGTGGCGGCCGCCCGGCCGCTTTCCGGCTTGGCGACGACCGCCACTTCGTGGATCCTGGTCACGACCTCATGTCCTGAAGTGGGCGAAGATCTCGCGGTTGCCTGCCGGTCCCCGGAGGTCGCAGTCTACCGAGGCTCTGAACTCAAGCCCTAAAGCGCTCAGCTCGGCGATGCGCCGGGCCGCGACGTCCCGCCGCAGTTCGTCGTCCCGCACCACGCCGCCCTTGCCGACCTGATCCCTCCCGACCTCGAACTGGGGCTTGATCAGCACCAGCAGGTCGGCCCCGGCGGCGAGGTGCGCGAGCAGCGCCGGCGCCACCTTGACGACCGAGATGAAGGAGACGTCGACGGTGGCGATGCGGCAAGGCTCGGGAAGGGCATCCGCCGGCAGATGGCGGGCATTGACCCGCTCCATGACCACCACGCGGGGATCGTTTCGCAGACCCGCGTCGAGCTGGCCGTAGCCGACGTCCACGGCGTAGACGCGAGCCGCCCCATGCGCCAGCAGGCAATCCGTGAAGCCCCCGGTCGACGCGCCGACGTCGAGACAGACGGCGTCGGTCGGGTCGACGTCGAACGCGCCCAGCGCCTGCTCGAGCTTGCGGCCGCCCCGCGAGACGTAGGGCTCCGCGCGGCCCCGCACCTCGATCGCGGCTGCGGCGTGCACCGCCGTCCCGGGCTTGTCGCGGCGCTCGCCGTCGACCCGGATCCATCCCGCCATCACGGCTCGCTTCGCCTGCTCCCGGCTGGCGAACAGCCCGCGCTCGACCAGCAGTTGATCGAGCCGCTGCCTCACGAGCCGCGGTGGACCAGGAAGGCCACGAGGGCTCTGAACAACCCGCGGCCGGAGGGCAGCTCCTCGACGAGCGCCAGGCACCGGTCCGCCGCCTGTAGCGCCTTCTTCCGGCTGCCCTCGAGGCCGAACAGACCCGGATAGGTCAGCTTCCCGGCCTGCCGGTCCTTGCCGGGCGTCTTGCCGAGTTCCTCCGAACTGCCGACCTCGTCCAGGATGTCGTCGCCGATCTGAAACAGGAGGCCAAGTTCGGCGCCGATCCGGCCGGCCTGTTCGATGCCCTCAGGTCCCGCCCCCGCGTAGACGCCGCCGAGCCGCGTGCTCGCCTCGATCAGTGCCCCCGTCTTCAGACGGTGGATCCGTTCCAGCGTGCCGACCGTCGCCTGGTGCGCGGGTCCGTCACCGTCGAGGGCACCCTCGTGCTGGAGATCGAAGACCTGGCCGCCGATCATCCCGGCCGTTCCGACCGCGTCCGCGACCAGCCGGACCGCCTCCAGCCGGCGTTCGGGCGGTGCAGAAACAGGTTCGCGGCTCAGCACTTCGTAGGCCCGGTTCAGCAGCGCGTCGCCGGCGAGCACCGCCATCGCCTCTCCCCGCGCGCGGTGCAGGGTCGGCCTCCCCCGGCGCAGATCGTCGTCGTCCAGGGCCGGCAGATCGTCATGAATCAGGCTGAACGTGTGGACCATCTCGAGGGCAGCCCCGCCCACCAGCAGGTCCTTGCGGACGCCTCCCCAGGCTTCCCCGGCCAGGACGACCAGGGCCGGCCGAACCCGCTTCCCGCCCGCGAACACGCTGTACCGCATCGCCTCGTGGAGTTCGGCCGGCTCGGTTTCCGCGTCCGGCAGCAGCCGGTCCAGCGCCTCGTCGACCTCCGGCCTGAGGGCGGACAGGAAGGAGGGGAAGTCGTTCACGCTTCCGGCAGCACATCGGCCGCCGGCAGGGCCTCTGCCACCAGCATGACCGGCACGTCGCTCACGATCGGATAGACGAGGCCGGACTCCGGACACCAGAGCCCCTCGGAGACTTCGGGTTCCTCCTCGCCGAAGTGCTCCCGGAAGCGGGCGACGAGCCGGCCGCACACTTCCGCCGGCAGCGGCACGAGTTGAAGCGGCCCCTTCGACCTGGGGCACACCAGGAGTTCGAGCAGTTCCGGATCCACAGCCACTTGCGCGCTACCTCGACCAGCGAAGAAGGAGGGAGTTCACACCCGGGTTGCGACGATAGTAGGACGAGTTGGACAGATGGAAGAAACCGAAGCTCACCCGCGATCCACCTCGCAGCCGCCGTCCGACCGCGACGCCCGAGCGGAATTCGAGCTCGCCGCCGATGTCCTTGCCGTCCCCTTTCTCATAGAAACCGACGGAGGTGATCACGTCGACAAACCAGGAGCGCCCGATGTTGATCCGCTGGTCGGTGCCGGTGAAGAGGTAGAAGGACCCGTCAGCCGTCACGAAGGCGCCGACGTTGGGACCCAGGCCCAGGCACCAGTCGGTGGGGAACCGATGCAGGATACCGACCTCCGCGGTCTCGTGGTCCTTGCCGAAGTCGATCACGCCGGTGCTGACGCTCAGACCGGACTCATCCTCACGGCGGGGCCCGTCGTGCTCCGAGTCCGCGTTGCAGGCAAAGGCGGCCGGGGCGGCCTGAACCGTCAGCCACGCCAGAAGGACGGTCGCTCCGTGGCGCAAACCGGGGAAGCGCAAGGTGGCGCAGCATACAATGGGGTCGTGGACGAAGCGCCGAAGGACGCGTCCCGGCCGCCGATTTCGGCCCTGGTGACCACCTACAACGAGGAGCGCCACATCGCCGATTGCCTGGCGTCCCTCGACTGGTGCGACGAAGTGCTCGTCGTCGACTCCTTCTCGACAGACCGCACTCCGGAGATCGTGCGCCAGTGCGACCGCGCCCGCTTCGTCCAGCGCACCTACTACGGGTCCGCGTCGCAGAAGAACTGGGCCATGGACCAGACGCAGAACGAGTGGGTGCTGATCCTCGACGCCGACGAACGCTGCACACCCGAACTCCGGGCGGAGATCACGGCGCTGTTCCGCAACGGAGAGCCGGCCCACGACGCGTACACGATCAAGCGCCGCGTGTTCTTTCTGGACAAGGTGATCCGTTTCTCCGGCTGGCAGCACGATCGCGTCGTGCGGCTGCTGCGCCGCGACGCGGGCCGGTACCCGAACCGGCGCGTCCACGCCGACATGTGGACGCGGACCCCGGCGCCGGTGCTCCGGTGTCCCATGGACCACTTCATGGTCGACGACCTGCTCTCCTACTCCCGGAGGATCCAGCGCTATAGCTGGTGGGGCGCGGCCCAGCTCTGGCGCGACGGTCGACGGTCGGGCCCGGCAGAGGTCCTGGGACGCTCACTGTGGCGCTTCCTGCGCACGTACGGTCTGCAGCTCGGCGTCCTCGACGGCATGCGCGGCCTCGTGTTCTGCCTGCTCCAGGCCTACGGCACCTACCTCAAGTGGTCCTACGTCTGGTCCTGGCGCGTGAACCAGCGCCGCGGCATCGAGCCGCCGCTACCATCCTTCGATGACAGCAAGAGCACCTGGCGCGGCCTGACCGAGCTCGAGCCCGGAACCGCCAAGTAGGCGGCGGCGCATCAGTCGACCTCGACCAGCATCGATTCGATCCGGGAGGCCCTGCCCGTCGCCTCGTCCGCGTCGAGGAGAGCTGCCGCCAGCCGGACATCCCGCTTGGCGACCTCGAAGCCGGAAGGCGTGTTCAGGAGGAAGCGCTTGAGCGCCCGGTCGGCGCGAACGCCGATCACCGAGTCGTAGGGACCGGTCATGCCGACGTCCGTCACCAGTGCCGTGCCCTGCGGCAGGACGCGGGCGTCGGCGGTCGGCACATGGGTGTGGGTGCCGAGCACCGCCGCTACCCTGCCGTCCAGGTGGTAGGCGAACGCCTGCTTCTCGCTCGTCGCTTCGGCGTGGAAGTCGACCAGGACGATGCGGATCGCCGGGTCGAGTTCGGCCAGGATGGAATCGGCGGCGGCGAACGGCGAGGGCAGCGGCTTCATGAAGGTCTGGCCCTCCAGGTTGATCACTGCGTACGGTGTCCCCACCGGCAACTCGCCGACGAAGACGCCCACCCCAGGGTTCCCCTCGGGGTAGTTCGCCGGCCGCAGCAGGTTCGGGATCCGGTCGTAGAGCGGTACGCCCTCGCGCTTGGCCCAGGCGTGATTCCCCGTCGTCATGCAGTCGATCGGCAGGGCCGAGAGTTCCTTCAGCACCCCGGGCGTTACGCCGCTGCCGCCGGCCGCGTTCTCGACGTTGACGACGACCGCGTCGACCCGGTGGCGGTCGATCAACTCCGGCAGCAGCCTGGACAGCGCTCGCCGCCCCGGCTTGCCGACCACGTCGCCGACGAAGAGGAATCGGGCCACCAGGCGTCTCTCAGCGCGCGTACTCGATCGACCGCGACTCCCGAATCACGGTGACCTTGATCTGGCCCGGATACGTGAGTTCGCTCTCGATCTTGCGCGCCACGTCACGGCTCAGCCACACGGCCTGCTCGTCGCTGATCTCCTTGCAGTCGACGATGACCCTCACTTCGCGGCCGGCCTGGATCGCGTAGCTCTTCTGGACGCCCTTGAACTTCGATGCCAGGTCCTCGAGCTTCTTGAGACGCTTCATGTAGTTCTCGAGGATCTCCCGCCGGGCGCCGGGACGGGCGGCGGACACCGCGTCGGCAGCGGTGACCAGAACCGCCTCCACGGTCTCCGGGTCGTAGTCGCCGTGGTGACAGGCCATCGCGTGCACGACCTCCTCGCTCTCGCCGTAGCGACGGAGCAGGTCGATGCCGATTTCCAGGTGGGTGCCGTCGATTTCGCGGTCCACCGCCTTGCCGATGTCGTGGACCAGGCCGGCGCGCTTGGCGACATGGACGTCGGCCTTCAACTCGCCCGCCATGGCGCCGGCCAGGAAGGCGACCTCCTTGCTGTGCTGCAGGACGTTCTGGCCGTAGGAGGTACGGAACCGGAGCCTGCCCAGCAACGTGATCAGTTCGGGGTGGAGACCGGACAGGTTCAGCTCCAGCAGCGCCTCGCTGCCCTCGCGCTGGACCCGATCCTCGAACTCCGACTTGACCTTGGCAGCCACCTCCTCGATGCGGGCCGGGTGGATCCGGCCGTCGGCGATCAGGCGTTCCAGGGTGACGCGCGCGATCTCCCGCCGGAACGGGTCGAAGCCGGAGAGGATGACCGCCTCCGGCGTGTCGTCCACGATCAGGTCGACGCCGGTGATCAGTTCCAGGGCGCGGATGTTCCTTCCTTCGCGGCCGATGATCCGCCCCTTCATCTCGTCGTTCGGCAGCATGACCACCGACACGGTCGTCTCCGAGACGTAGTCGGACGCCGAACGCTCGACGGCCATGCTGATGATTCGCTGCGCCTCGCGCTGCGCCGATTCCCGCGCCTCGTCCTCGATCCGCTTCGCCAGGTGCGCCGACTCCATGCGCACGTCGTGCTCGAGACTGTGGCTCAACTCCTCGCGCGCCTGCTGCACGGTCAGTCCGGACACACGCTCCAGTTGCCGGCGAACCTCATCCAGCCGTTCTCCGACCTCGGCCTGCTCCACCTCGAGGCGGCTCTCGGCCTCCCCGAGCGCCCGTTGCCGTCCCTTCAGTTCCTGCTCGAGCGACTCGAGCGCGGCGGCCTTCTCACGGGAGCGCGCGCGGCGCTCGTTCAGCTTCCGCTCGCGCTCCTCCATCGCCCGGCGCTGATCCGCCGTCGAACGCTCGAACTCGGAACGAAGCGTCAGCAGCTCTTCTTTCGCCGCCAGCTCCTGTTCGCGACGTTTGGCCGCGCAGTCGCGCTCGGTCTCTTCCACGAGGCCCTTGGCCCGGCGCCTCGCCTCTTCGATCAACTTCGCCGCGCTACGCCGTCCGACAAGGCTCCAAAACAGCCAGGCAATCGCCAGCGCCGCCGACGCGATGCCCGCGGCAATGAGTGTGGTTTCGGTCATCGGCCCTCAATCCGGGCAGAAGGGCATCCCCCGCGGGGCCGTGTGAACGCGCCCCGACACAGAACCAGAGCGGGACCAGGTGGGTGTCCGCGCCACCCGCCGTTAGCGTCCCCGTTCGAGCGGGGCTGGCACGGGCGAGCAGTTGAAGGACTCCCTTAACAAGAGCGATGGTTCCAACCACGGCTTTCATCACGAACCGCGCAGGGGATGCAAGGTCAAAGTTCCTTTCAGCAACAGTCAGGCGTCGAGGGCGGCCTCAAGATCGGAAGTCAGACTCGACACGCGCTCCACCAGATCCTGGTAGCGCCCGCTGTCCGCTTCTCCGCCGCCGTTGGCCTCGTTGGCGAGATTCAACGCGGCAAGGATGGCGATCTGATCCGGCTCCAGATTCGGGGCCTGGTCAGCAACCTCCCGCATCTTGCGATCGACCTTCTCCGCGAGTACGCGAAGCCGGCCCGCATCGACCGTTCCATCCTCTCGGAGGGAATAGGGAACACCGAAGATCTCGACCGCGACAGTTGCCGCAACTTCTTCCTGGCGTTCGCTTTCGGCCATTTCTCGACACCCCTTTTGAGGGAGCACTATAGCAGCCCTGCGCGTCAGGAATCGCCGTCGGCCAGCAGCTCCTCGAGTCCCTCGGCCAGCGCCTCGACCCGCTGACCGATCTCGGCACGCTCCCTGGCGGCAAGCTTCCCGGCCGCTTCGAGTTGGGCCGTCAGTTCCCGCGTCCGCTCGCGCTCGGCGGCCAGCGCCTCCTTGGCGCGCTGAATCGCCGCCTCGAGGCGCGCGACAGCGTCCATCGCCCCCTCAGGCATCAGGACGACCGCTCAGGCATCAGGATGACGAGGCCGAACCCGAGCCCGCTTCAAGCGCTCCCCGCGCGGCCACAGCTATGGCGGCGAATCCCTCGGCATCGCGCACGGCCAGGTCCGCGAGCATCTTCCGGTTCAACTCGATACCGGCAAGCCGGAGCCCCGACATCAGCCGGCTGTAGGAGAGTCCGTTCAGCCGCGCGGCGGCGTTGATCCGGACGATCCAGAGGCTCCGGAACTGGCGCTTCCGCTGCCGCCGGTCGCGGTAGGAGTAGGCGAGCGACCGGTCGACCGCCTGCTTGGCTATCCGGTGGCCCTTCGACTTGACGCCGTAGTAGCCCTTCGCCTGCTTGAGTATCTTCTTCCGCCGGCGGGCGCGCCGGCTGCCGCGTTTCACTCGTGCCATCGTCCTGTGCCCCCGTAGCCCCGGCGAGCTAGCGGATCATCTCCTTGATCGCCTTGGCGAAACCGCCGACGACGTCGGTCTGCTTCCGCAGCTTCCGCTTCCGGCCCTGGGCCTTCTTGGTCTGCATATGGTTCATCATCGAGTGCCTGCGCTTCACCTTGCCCTTGGCGGTGAGCTTGAAGCGCTTGGCCGCTCCACGGTGCGTTTTCTGCTTGGGCATTCCAGAGCCTCCTGTGGGGCTCGGAGGAGCCGCCGAACGGCGAATAGTAGCCGGAAACGCGGTTCCCGGCTAGTCACGCGCGGGCGTGGCGGCGGCGGCGCGACGGCGGCGGTTTAGGCCGCCAGCAGCGTGGGGGGGGGGGGGGGGGGGGGGGGGGGGGGGGGGGGGGGGGGGGGGGGGGGGCCGCGCCCCCCCCCCCCCCCCCCCCCCCCCCCCCCCCCCCCCCCCCCCCCCCCCCCCGC
>JAPPFP010000020.1 GCA_028877275.1 Acidobacteriota bacterium | reverse complement strand
CCCGGACTGGACGCCCCAGGACTGCGTGCTTGCCCGGCGGCGCGATCGACTATTCCGGTGAAGTCGAGCCAGCCTCCGAGTGGACGGTTTCCTACGGTCCTGATTTCCCAGAGCTGAGTGCAGGTCGCGACTCTGGATCCCATTAGTACCCGGTCGGGAGCTCTGACCGCGGGCCAGGCGCGTCTGCGCCGCCTGTCCCCGAAGCCCAACGCAGCGGAGCCAGCCACCGAGATCGTCCAGCCTGTTGCGGCTCCCGGGGGGAGGGTCCCAGCGGGCTAGAGCCAAGCGACTGACCATGTCCTTCCATGAACCACGGGCATAGCGGAGCGCAGGCGGCCGCAGCGAACCCCCAACCTCCCATCCACCAAGCGGGGGTGAGCGTCCGTCTGGGACCCTCCCCCCGGGAGCCGCGACAGGCGGGTGCCACTCAGAGGTCACGACGGCCCGCGAGCGAGCGGGCGAGGGTGACCTGGTCGGCGTAGTCGATGTCGCCGCCGACGGGGAGGCCGAAGGCGAGGCGGGTGACTCGGACGCCTCGGCGGTTGAGGAGGTTGGCGAGGTAGAGGGCGGTGGCTTCGCCTTCGACGTTGGGGTTCGTGGCGAGGATGGCCTCTTCGACTCCTTCGAGGCGGTCGAGGAGGGAGGCGACCGTGAGTTCGTCCGGGCCGACGCCGCGTTGGGGGGAGAGGGAGCCCAGCAGGGCGTGGTAGAGGCCGTGGAACTCGCCGGTGCGTTCGATCGGTTCGATGTTGAAGGGTTCCTCGACGACGCAGAGCTTGGTCTTGTCGCGTTGCGGATCGCTGCAGATCGAGCATGGATCCACGGCTGTGATCTGGTGACAGGTCGAGCAGTGGATCATGCGGTCCTTGACGTCGATGACCGCCTGCGCGAGGGCTTCGGCGCGGGACCGGTCTGCGCGGAGGAGGTGGTGAGCGAGCCGTCGGGCCGTCTTCGGGCCGATTCCCGGGAGGCGCGAGAGCTCCTCGACCAGGTTCGACAGCGGGTCGGCCGGCATCAGGTGAGGCCGGGAATGCCGCCGGCCATGTTGCCGATCCGTTGCCCCACGTACTCGTTCACCTTGCGCCCCGCCTCGTTCACCGCGGCCAGGACGAGGTCCTGGACCATGGCCGGATCCTCCGGATCGAGGACCTCGGCGTCGATGTGCACCGCCAGGACCTCCTTCTCGCCGTTCATCCGCACTTCGACCATGCCGCCGCCGACACTGGCGGTGAACTCGGCGGTGGCCAGGTCACGCCGCATCTGCTCCTGCATCTGCTGGGCTTGCCGCATCAGCTTCTGGATGTTCATTCGTCGCTGTTCCTGTGCTTCGTGAGTGGGTTTTCAAGGGGTCTTGGGTCGGACGTCGAGTACGCGGCCGCCGAAGACGTCGAGCACGGCGCGGACGCCGGGGTCGGCCTCGGCGGCCCTCCGCGCTTCGTTGCCGGGACCCGATGCGCGCCGCGCGGGCTTGCGCTCGGGGGCCGGCATGCTCGGTTCGCGGCGCGGCGGCGCGCTTCGGGGAGGCGGTGCCGGCGCAGCTGGCGACGGTGCAGCCGTTGGTGCCGGAGCCGCGGGCGTCACCTTCCAGGCGGCGTCGGGTCCGAGTGCGAAGCGCGTGGCGTCGTCGAGTTGGGCGGTGCGGGTCTCGTCGCGAAGCTCCCGCTGGAGGTCCGGACCGGCTTCAATGACGAGGGAGTTGCCACGCACCTCCAGGCGCGCGTGGTGGAATTCGAGCAGGCCCGCCAGGGCGGGACTCTCGCTCTCGAGCCGCTTGACGACCGAATCGGCGGCGCCGGGGGGAGAGGTTGCGACAGAAGGCTCTGTCGCGCCAACAGGCGGTGCGGGGGCTTCGGTTCGGGCGCCCCGGGGCTCCGCGTCCGCGGGGAGACCGGCCGCCAGCCGCTCGATCCTCACGAGCCTCGGGAGTTCGGCCGCCCGCAGGAGCGCCACTTCCAGGGCGAGCCCGGGAGCGTCCGCGCGCCGGACGACCGTCTCGCTGCTGAGGAGGAGGTGCAGGAGCCTGAGCAGGTTCTCGTAGCCCGCGGCTTCCGCGGTTTCCTTGACCTCGGCCGCCGCTTCGGCGGGAAGGTCGAGCAGCTCCGGGTCGAGACCCTGAGCAAGATGGAGCGCGCTGCGCAGATAGCCGAGGAAGTGGGTGAACACCTGCCTTGGGTCGCTGCCCCCGTCCTCCACCTCGCGGATCGTCGTCGACACGCGAGCGCCGTCGCCGGCGAGCACCGCCTCGAGCAGGGCGGAGAGCAGCGCTGCGTCGATGCCGCCGAGCAGACGTCCTACGTCCGCGTCGACCAGCCTGCCGTTGCCGAACGTGGCGAGCTGATCGAGCAGGGCGACGGCGTCCCGGACGCTGCCTTCGGAGGCGCGGGCGATCAGGCGCAGGGCGGGGGCGCTGGCTTCGAAGTCCTCGGCCTCGCAGATGCGTCGCAGGTGGGCGACCATCGGCTCGGGCGGCACGCGCCGGAAGTGGAACTCCTGGCAGCGGGAGAGGACGGTCGCCGGTACCTTCTCGATCTCCGTCGTTGCAAAGATGAAGGTCAGGTGCGCCGGCGGCTCCTCGACGATCTTGAGCAGCGCGTCGAAGGCCGAGGCGGAGAGCCGGTGGATCTCGTCCAGAACGACGACCTTGTAGCGGTCGCGCGCGGGCCCGTACCTCAGGCTCTCGGTCAGGTCGCGGACCTGCTCCACCTTTGAGTAGGTGGCGGCGTCGATCTCGATCACGTCGAGATCGCCCGCTTCCCGGATCTCGGTGCAGACCAGGCAGGTGTCGCACGGTTCGGACACCGGCCCCCTGGCGGAGCCGTCGGCGCCGAGGCAGTTCAGGGCCTTGGCGAGGACTCGCGCGGCCGTCGTCTTGCCGACGCCGCGGATGCCGGAGAAGAGATAGGCCTGCGCGATGCGGCCGTCCCGCAGTGCGTTGCCCAGGGCGGTAACGATCGCCTCCTGACCGACCAGGTCGGCGAACGTCTGAGGCCGCCACTTGCGGGCCAGCGCCTGGTAGGTCATGGCCTGAACGGGGCGGCTGGTTGAGAAGTCACTGAAGGGTTCCGGCTGAACTGCGCCCTCGAAACGAACACCCTATCGCTGCTCCCTTCCGGGCCTGACGAGGTTCGGGGCCGTTCGATACACAGGGCCCGAACCCTTCGGTCACTTCTCGATCCCGAGCCTGTTCGCCGCCGCGGGAACCGAAGGCCATCGTACCAGTGAATCCGGCCCCGGGCGGCTGCTAGCGTGAGCGGCTTGGACGATCGGACCGCCATGGAGCTGGCCCTCGATGAAGCCCGGCTGGCCGCGACGGCCGGCGAGGTTCCGGTGGGAGCCGTCGTGGTCCGCGACGGCGTGGTCGTCGGCCGCGGTCACAACCGGAGGGAGAGTTGGGGAGACCCGCTGGCGCACGCCGAGATGATCGCTCTGGCGGAGGCGGCGGCCGGGCAGGAGGGGTGGCGGCTGAACGGCTGCTCGGTGTACGTGACGCTCGAGCCGTGCGCCATGTGCGCGGGGGCGATGGTCAACGCACGGGTGGACCGCCTCGTGTTCGGGGCCCGGGATCCGAAGGGCGGCTTCTGCGGCTCGCTGGGGAACGTCGTTCGCGAGCCAGGACTGAATCACCAAATCACGGTATGCTCCGGCGTCCTGGCGGAGGAGAGCTCAGCTTTGTTGCGCGCGTTCTTCCGGCGTCTACGGTCGAGCGGGCTTTCGATTGAGGAGAGGTGACCGAGTGGTCGAAGGTGCATGCCTGGAAAGCATGTGTAGGGGCAACTCTACCGTGGGTTCGAATCCCACCCTCTCCGCCATGACCAGGGCGGTGGAGGACGAGATGTGCCGGGCGGCCGGCAAACGGGGAGAGGTGCCAGAGTGGTCGAATGGGGCGGTCTCGAAAACCGTTGATCGTTCACGCGATCCGTGGGTTCGAATCCCACCCTCTCCGCCACACGCCCCAAGGAGGCAAGCAACGTGAAGAGGACATACCAGCCGAACAATCGGCGTCGCAAGAAGAAGCACGGTTTCCGTCTGCGGATGAGGACCAGGCACGGTCGCGCGATCCTGTCGCGCCGCCGCCGCAAGGGCCGCAAGCGGCTGACGGTCTGACATTGAGCCGGTCGGGCAACCCCGCTCGCGCTTCCGGCTTCGAGCAGGGGGCCGAGCGGATACGGTCGAGTAGCGACTACCGGCAGGTCTACCGCCGGGGGCGGCGGTTGCACGGCGAGTACGCCGTCTTCCACGTGCGAAGCAACGACGTAGGCCACGCTCGGTTGGGACTCACCGCTGGTCGTCGGGTGGGTGGCGCCGTCGCGCGCAACCGGCTCCGCCGCCGGGTGCGCGAGCACTACCGCCAGGTCATCGGGCGAGAGCGCCTGGCGGCTGTCGACGTGGTCGTGCACCTGAAGCCGCGTGCGGCCGCCGCGCACCGCCGGACGTTCTACCGTGAGCTGGACCGCCTCTTCGAGACGGTGGCAAGGCAGGGCGGTCCCGGCGGCAGGTCTCGCGGCCGCAGGAAGTCTCGGCGATGAACCCGCTGTTGAGGCTCGCCGTGGCGGCGCTCCGGGGATACAAGCGTTGGCTTTCGCCATTGCTTCCGGGGGCTTGCCGCTTCAGTCCGACCTGTTCCGAGTACGGTCAGCTCGCGTTCAGAAGTCACGGTCTGATCGCGGGAACGTGGTTGACGCTTGGCAGGCTCCTGCGCTGCCAGCCTCTGGGACGCGGCGGGATCGACCTGCCGCCGCCGCGGAACGTGGGCCTCGAGGCCGCCAAGGGCAGCTGAAACCGATGGACAACCGCAGACTCCTCCTGGCGGCGCTGCTGTCGCTCGGCGTTCTCCTCCTTTGGTCCACGTTCATCGCCCCGCCGCCACCGCCGGTGGAGCGGACACCGGTCGTGGTCGGAGAGGGAGCGCCGGCAACGCAGACGGAGACCGCGCCGGCTCCGGTGAGACCGGCCGAGACCGCATCGGAACCGGCGTCGGTCTTCGAACGCGTGGAAGCGTCGCTGGAGGAGAGGGTGGTCATCGAGTCCGGCAACGCCCGACTCGAGTTCACGAACCGGGGCGCCCAGTTGCTGTCCTTCGAGCTGGCTCGCCCGGACGGCGCCGAGCCCGTCGAACTGGTGCGCAGGCGCGACCCGGGCCAGCCGTATCCCTTCGGCCTGTTGGGGCCGCAGCGGGCCTCACCGCTCAACGAGGCCCTCTTCGTCGTGGAGCGTTCCAGGGAGAACGGTGACGAGCGGGTCGTCTTCCGCTACAGCGGGGACCGCGGCTCGGCGACGAAGACGTTCCACATTCCGGCGGTGAACGCTCAAAGCGGCGGCCTGACCTTCCTCTACGAGGTCGAGTCGCCGGGCGACGCCTGGGGCCTCGTGCTCGGTCCCGGCATCCGGAACCCGACCGTGGAGGAACTCGAGAGCCGGCTATCGAGCCAGCAACGGCGGGCCGCGACGTGGTTCGCGGGCGGCGATATGGACTCTCTCGAGCCGCGCCGGGCGGAAGATCCGCAGCAACTTGGCGAAGGCGCGCGCTGGGTGGCGCTCGAGGACCGGTACTTCATCACCGCCGTCATACCGTCGGGGGCGCGGGGCGCGGTTCAGGCGCTGCCCGTGGCCAACCTGGACGAGAGCGACGGCAGTCTCCGCGGCTTCACCCTGCTCGAGGCAGGCGACGTTACGACGGAAGACCTGACCCGCGACCTCATGCTGGTGCTCGAAGCCTCGGGCGGCCAGCTCGCCGGACGAGCCTACTTCGGCGACAAGCAGTACGACGCGCTGGCGGCCATGCGCGTGCGCCTCGAGAAGACGGTGCGCTACGGCTTCTTCGGCGTCATCTCCCGCCCGCTTCAGTTCGGTTTACGCTGGATTTACGACAACATCGTGGCGAACTACGGGTGGAGCATCGTCCTGATGACGGTGCTGATCCGGCTCGTTCTGTTCCCGCTGACGCACAAGAGTCAGGTCTCCATGCAGCGGATCCAGAAGCTGAATCCGCGAATGGAGGCGATCCGCGCCAAGTACCGGCCCAAGCTCAAGGACGGCAAGGGCCGTCCCCGCATGGACCAGCAGCGCAAGATGAACGAGGAGATTCAGGCGCTGTTCCGGGAGGAAGGCGTGAACCCGGCCAGCGGCTGCCTGCCGATCCTGTTCCAGATGCCCGTCTTCTTCGGTTTCTTCCGTCTCCTGAGCGAGGCGGTCGAACTCTGGGATGCCGCCTGGCTCGGGTGGATCGGAAACCTGGCGCTGCCGGATCCGATCTACGTCTTGCCCCTGGTCATGGGAGCGTCCCAGTTCCTCCAGCAGCGGATGTTGCCACCGCCTGCGAACAGGACCCAGAAGCTGATCATCAACACGATGCCGATCTGGTTCACGATCTTCTCGTTCAGCTTCCCCAGCGGCCTGGTTCTCTACTGGCTGACGAACAACATCCTGGGCATCGTGCAGACCGGTGTCTACAACCAACTGAAGAAGAGGGGTTACCTGGGCGGCGAACCGGCCGTGCAGGCGACCGAGACGAAGAAGAAGTGAGGGCAGGGCAGCAGCGATGAGTGCGATGAACAGCATGTTCTTTTCGGGAGAAACCGAATCCCGGGCCATCCTGGCGGCCGCGAACCACTTCGGCGTGTCGCCGGAGCAGATCGTGTTCGACCGGGTGGAGAAACGGCACGGCTTCGTGAAGCACCGGCGGGTGGTGATTCGCGTCGACCCGGCCAGCGTCGGTGGGAGCGTTGACGGCGGTGCCGTCGAGAGCGATGGTCCCGCCGAAGTGTTGGTCGAGCCTGTCGTCGAAGCGACGGTGCCCGCCGCCGAGGAGCCCGCGCCAGCGTCGCCGCCGGAGCAGGATGCGACGGAGTCTGTTGAGGCGGAGCCGCCCGGGCAGACCTCCGAGGAGATTCTCTCGATCGCGCAGGCTGCGCTGAATCAGCTTCTGGAACTGGCCGATCTCGAGGTTTCCGCGGAGATGGTCCTGACCGACGAGAGGTTGGAGGTCGAGATCGAGGGCGTGGACGAGGAGCTGCTCGTCGAGGACGAAGGCCAGGTCCTGCTGGCGCTCCAGCACCTTCTGCCGCGCGTCATGTACGGCCAGGTTGGACGGATCGTCCCGTGCCGTCTGGATAGCGGCGGTTATCAGCGCAAGAAGGAAGAGCGACTGAGAGGCCTCGCCCGCCGCGTGGCCGAGGAGGTCGTCCGCCGCGGCGGCACCCGCACCCTGCGGCCCATGAACCCGGCCGACCGCCGCATCGTCCACCTGACCCTGGCCGACGACCCGGACGTCGAAACCGAAAGCCAGGGCAACGGCTACTTCAAACGCGTCAGCATCCGCCTGCAGTAGCGACGCGCACCCGTCTGCCGCGGAGGCCCGAGGGGAGGGTCCCCAGCGGACGCTCACGCTCTCTTGGTAGGTGGGGGGTCAGCGCTCGCTTCGGTCGGCTGCGCTGCGGCAGGTCGTCGGTCGAGGTGACGGTCTCGGGAGACGCTTGCCTCCAGCCCGCTGGGGACCCTCCCCTCGGGCCTCTGCGGCAGACTGGAGGCAGTTCCAGACGGGACGCTGCACGCAGTGCACGGCGCTCGACAGTGAATAGCTGCAACGGGCCTGTACGGCGGCCCACACTGGGTGCGCCGGCGTCCTCGCCGGCCTTGAGGAAGATCGTGCGAGGCGCCAGCCTCGCTCCCATGCCCAACTAGGCACTGCAACCCAACTGCAGTAGGGCGCTAGGCGGCATTGATGGCAGTGCTCTGGGTGCGCGGGTCTTCTGGCCCGCTTGCCGCCGGAGGCGGCTAGGCAACCGCGCCGGCCGTGAGGCCGGCGACGACTGTGGGAGAGAGTAGCCTCGCCAGAGGATGGCACGGAAGCGCTCAGGGACGAGAATCCACTGTTTCACGTGAAACATCTCCCCCAACACCCCCACAGGTGTTTCACGTGAAACATCTCCACCTGTTTCGACGCGAGTTCGGCACCGAGCTGCCGCCGGAAGCGGTCGACCGGCTGGCGTGCCATGCCGAGCTCCTGGAACGCTGGAACCGCGTCGTGCGGCTGGTTGGCGAAGCGGAACCCGGGGAGTGGATTCGTCGCCACTACGCGGAATCGATCGCGGCGAGGGCTTACTGGCGAGCCTCGACGGCGGGAGGTAGCGGCGAACCCGGGCTTCTCGACATCGGCAGTGGCGCCGGATTCCCGGGCCTGGTGCTCGCGGCGCTTCATCCCGAGCGGCCGGTGACTCTGGTCGAGGCGCGCGAGCGGAAAGCCGCATTTCTGGCGGAGGCAGCACGAGAACTGGGTCTGCCCAATGTTTGGGTCGTCAGGGAGCGGTTCGATGCGGATCTCGCCTTGCGACTTGGGGGGGCGGTAGAGTGCGCGACGATTCGTGGCCTTCGGCTCCCGGAGCCCACGATGGCTCGCCTGGTGGAAGCGTTGCCGGATGAGGGACGCCTCGTGGTGTGGGCCGGCCGGCGCCTTGCGACCGGTCTGTCGGATACCTGTGCCGTGGAACAAGAGATGAGACTTCCTGACAGCCCGCACCGGCGGATTCTCTGCCTCCGGCCGCTTCGCCGTGGCTGACGTCCTGGCGGTCGCCAACCAGAAGGGCGGCGTCGGCAAGACGACATCGGCGGTCAACCTGGCGGCGGCGTTCGGCGCGATGGAGCGCAAGGTGTTGCTGGTGGACAGTGACCCGCAGGGCAATGCGAGCCGCGGCGTGGGCTGGTCGGGCCGGCCGCCGACACTGTTCGACGTGCTGTCGGGCGAGGCGAGCGCGGGGGACGTGATCGTCGCCAGCGGTTTCCCTTTTCTCGATCTGCTGCCGGCCAACCGGGACCTGGTGGGTGCCGAGTTCGGCCTGCAGCACGATCAGCACTGGATCCGGCGGCTCCTCTCCTCGCTCGAGACGCTGGATGGCGAGTACGAACGGATCTTCGTCGATTGTCCTCCCGCGCTCGGGCGGTTGACCCTGAACGCGCTGTTCGCCGCCGACGCGGTCATCGTGCCGCTCCAGTGCGAGTACTTTGCGCTCGAGGGGATCAGCGAGCTGCTGGCGACCGTGCAACGGGTGCGCGAACTGGGCCGGCCCGAGCTGGAAATCGCCGGCGTCGTGCTGACCATGTACGACGATCGCACGAACCTGTCGCGGGACGTGGCGCAGGAAGTGCGCAAGCACTTCGGATCGATCGTCTGCGATACGATCGTCCCGCGCAACGTTCGCCTCGCGGAAGCCCCAAGTTACGGTATGCCGGTCCTGCAGTACGACATCAAGAGCAAGGGTTCACAGGCGTACCTGAGTTTGGCGCACGAACTGGCGGGCCGCCGTCCCCGATGAGCGGCCGGCGCCCGGGACTGGGCCGTGGACTGGATGCCCTCTTCGCCGATAGCGGCGCCCTTCCCCCGACCGCACCGCGCGCCGTTCGGGAGTTGCCCGTCGCTCAGCTCGAGCCGAACAGTCGCCAGCCGCGCGACCGGTTCGATGATGCCGAGCTGGCGGATCTCGCCGGCTCCATCGCCAGGCGCGGAGTGCTTCAGCCTCTCGTCGTTACGGGAGATCCCGACGGTGGCGGCGCCTATCGCATCGTCGCCGGGGAACGCCGCTGGCGCGCGGCCCGCAAGGCCGGACTGGAGACGGTGCCTGTCGTCTTCCGCGAGGTGGCGAGCGATCGCGAACTCCTTGAACTCGCGCTGGTGGAGAACCTGCAGCGTGCCGATCTGAACGCGCTGGAAGAGGCCGAGGCGTTTCGGGCGTTGGGCGAGGAATTCGGATTGTCGCAGCAGGAGATCGCCGACCGCGTGGGCCGCAGCAGGGCCGCGGTCGCGAACTCGTTGCGGCTGTTGCGCTTGCCCGACGCCGTCCAGGAACGGATCCGTTCGGGAGCGCTGACCGCGGGTCAGGCCCGTCCGCTCCTGTCGCTTGGAGACGAGAAGAACCAGGTCGAACTGGCGGCGCGGGCCGAACGGGAATCGCTCAGTGCCCGCGAGTTGGAGCGGATCGTCTCTTCCGGGCCGCGGAAGAAACGTGCTGCGGCAGCCACGGCTGGCGAGAGCGACCCCGACACCGCGCACGCGGTGGAGCGATTGACGCGTAGACTACAGACCCGAGTCGAAATCAGCCGCCGCGCCCGTGGCGGCGGCGTACTCAAGATCCACTTCCACTCCGAGCCGGAGCTGATTCGGTTGTACGAACGGCTGTCGGCGGAGTGACCAACGTCGGAGCGTGCTGAGCTATGTCGAAAACCTCGAGAACCGGCTCCCCCGGAGAAGTGAATGGCCTTCTTGATACCGGCTGCGAGGTCCAGGGAGAACTGCGATTCGAGAACACCTTCCGGGTGCATGGACGGTTCAAGGGCACCGTGGAATCGGAAGGCCAGTTGATCATCGGCGAGGGCGGTGTCGTGGAAGGCGTCGTCGCTGTGGGCGAACTCCATGTATCGGGCCGTCTCGAGGGGCGGGTCGAGACCACGCGACGGACCGAGATCGGCGCCAAGGGACGGGTTGAGGGGGAGATCAACGCTCCTGTCCTCGTTATCGAAAGCGGCGCCTTCTTCCAGGGCCAGTGCACGATGCAGTCGAAGCCCTCCCGGCCCCCCGCCACCGGAGAGCCCGCGATGGTCGAGTCGGCTCAGGGTGAGAGTGATCGGGAACCCGAGGGGCACGTCGCACACTAGCCCTTCGAACCAGCCGTGCTAACGCTGGCCGCTGCCTCCGGGGCGCGTTTCATATGATGGGACAAACGCGATCGGACGGCGCGCGAGGGTGGCGAGCTCGAACGACTCGGTCATGACGCGGCCGTCGATGTCCCTGGCCACCGGCAGGTTCAGAGCGTAGAGCAGGGTTGGCGCCACGTCCTGGATTCCCAGCCCGGTCAACAGGAAGTCCTCCTTGATGCCCTGGCCGCGAAGCAGGAGGACGCCGTCCGGAGTCTGGAAGCCGCCTCCCGGAATCGCCGACGCTTCGCTCCAGCGGCCGAGAAGACGGCGGATGGGTCCGGACCGTTCGAATCCGTAGGCGCTCACCACGGCCAGCATGCGCGGGCGCGGAAGCGCTTCCCAGGCCTCGGCGACCAGGCCGTCGAGGAACGCGTAGTAGGCGGACAGCCAGCGCGCCCGGTCCAGTCGAACCTGCGCCTGGTCACCGTCGAACTGAACCGCCTCGTAGGCGTCGTAGTAGAGCCGGGAGACGTCGGCCAGGCCGTCCATCAACGCGAAGACGACCAGGCGTGATTCCTCCTGGGAGCGCGACTCCAGCGTCGCCAGGAGTTGGCTCTGGGTTTCGAGATCACGCAGCGCGGCCGTGTACAGAGCCGACGGCGGACCGTCGCCGAGACGGGCGAGGCGCTCGTCGACCATCGCCGACCCGAGAGCCGCGGCGCGCGCGCCCGAGACATCGGTGAGGCCGACGCCGAAGTCGAGAACGACCGATTCGAGGCCGAAGCCTCCCGCGATCTGCCACAGCGCCGGCGCCGAGGCCCGGAGCGCCGGCCCACCGTCGCTTGCGCCCCGATCGCCCCAGATCCCGAACGCGATGGCGCCCGGAGTCAAGTGGAAGCGCTCGCCTGGCAGGGACGGAGCTCCGCGCGTCTGCTCCGCCACGACACCGTGGCGGAAGGGGTACTTCCCGGTGACGACCGTGGTCCACAGCGAGAGCCGGACGGCGGGTTCGATCGACTCCGCCCGGCCATAGCTTCCGGCGCGCATGGACTCTGAGAAGAAGGGCAGCAGGCCCTGTTCGGAGAGCGGCAGAATGGCGTCGAGCGAGGCGCCGTCGAGGCCCACGATCAGCAGGTTCGGCGGCGGCGCGGAGTCGATCGCGGCGGCACGCGGCGTCGGAGGCGGCGGCGGGTCGAAGGCTTCGCGCCGCTCAAAGACGGAGTAGACGGTCAACACCGCCAGACCCGCGATGCCGAAACGGGAGCGGGCGCCGTACGGGCGCTTCCGCCGGTAGGTGTGGAGGAACGCGGTGTAGGCGGTGATCAGCGAAGCAAGGACGAGCCAGAGACCGGCCTTGATCAGGCGGTCGTGGATGCCGGGCGGCAGAAAGTGCTCGTAGCGGGCCGCGTGGGTGAGGTCGAGCACGGCGGCTGCGCCGAACACCGTGGCCATCGTCCAGGGCAGGAGGCGGAGGGCGCGTTCAGGGCGGTGCCAGGACACGGCGAGGAGCAACGCGCAGGCAGCGAGAGCTCCCAGGACCCCGTAGTAGGCACTGGTCCGGATGACGGGCCAGGGATGGAACGGCAGGTGGGGGTTGAGAAAGAAGAGAAGCCCGGCTAGGTGGATCCCGGCAAGGAGGCCAGGCACCGCGCAAGCGGCGCTGGCGAGCAGGCGTTCCCGATTCACGGATGCGACTCTAGCGGGCCGGCCCGGCCCGCACGTGGGTCGGTTCCCTGGACGGTGCTACCCTCGCCGCGCCATGGCGGCACTGGACTCGAGAGGAGAAGTGCTCGATGTCCAGGCGTTGCCTTTGCCCTACTTCCTGCTGCGGGCACGCGTCGGGGCCATGGAGCCCGCGGAACCCGGCCAGTTCGTCATGGTCGCGGGGGCCAACCGCCCCGAGCCGTACCTCCGGCGGGCGTTCTCGGTCTACGACCAGGAGGCGACGCCCGACGGCTCGCTGGTCATCTCACTGCTCGGGAAGGTCATCGGTCGCGGCACGGAGGCCCTTGCCGCCTGTGTCCCCGGCGAGCGGATCCCGGTTCTCGGTCCTCTGGGGACCGGATTTCATAGTGTGGTAGACCATTCTCCCGAATCCGGCCGGGCGGCGCTGGTTGCGGGTGGGATCGGATCCGCCGGTCTGGGCCTGCTGGCCCAGGCCCTCGAGCGGGCTGGCCGGTCTTTCGACTTCTTCTATGGAGGCCGCAGCGCGGAGGACCTGGTCGAGGCGGAGACCTTCCGGCGTCTCAGCGAGCGCGCGGGCGGCAGGCTAGTGAAGACGACCGAGGACGGCAGCGCAGGTGAGCGCGGTCTGATCACGACGCCGCTGGAGGCGGGCCTGCGCGCCGGCGCCGGCTACACGACCATCTTCACGTGCGGGCCACATGGCTTGATGGCGGCGGTGGCGCGGATCGCGGCCGCTGGCGGAGTCGCCGGCGAGGCGGCGACGGAGACGCCGATGGGTTGCGGCTACGGCGCCTGTCTGGGCTGCGCGGTCACCCTGAAGAACGGCGGCTACGCGCTCTGCTGCCGGCAAGGGCCTGTCTTCCGGCTGGACGAGGTGGCGTGGTGAGCGCCGGCGCGGCGAGCCTCCCTCCACCGGATCTGTCGACCCGGGTCGGCCCACTTCGGCTGCGGAACCCGATTCTCACCGCGAGCGGCACGTTCGGCTACGGCCTGGAGTTCGCTGAGCGCGCCGACCTTCATCGCCTGGGCGGTCTGGTGACCAAGGGCCTGTCGCTCGAGCCCCTGGCCGGCAATCCGCCGGTCCGGATCGCCGAGACCCGTGGCGGGATGTTGAACTCGATCGGACTGCAGAACATCGGGGTCGACCGGTTCCTGAGCGACGTCCTGCCGGGCTTGAAGGACCTGCCGCCCAAGGTGATCGTCAACCTGTTCGGCTACGCCCAGGACGACTACGTGCGGCTCGCCGAGCGCGTCGACCCGTACGAGGGCGTGGCCGCGGTCGAGCTGAACGTCTCCTGTCCGAACGTGAGCAAGGGCGGCATCGAGTTCGGCCACGACCCGGAGATCCTCTCCCGTCTGGTGCGGCGGGTGCGGTCGGCGACGGACAAGCCGATCATCGTCAAGCTGTCGCCCAACGTGACCTCACCGCAGGCCCTCGGCCGGGCGGCGGAGGAAGGCGGCGCCGATATCCTGTCGGCGGTGAACACGTTCGTCGGCATGGCGATCGACACGGCGACCATGCGCCCGGTCCTGTCGACGATCCGCGGCGGTCTGTCGGGGCCGGCGATCAAGCCGCTGGCGCTGCGCATCGTCTTCGACGTCGCGCGCGAGGTCGACCTGCCGGTCATCGGGATCGGCGGCATCGAGACGGTCGACGACGTGCTGGAGTTCCTCCTGGCCGGCGCTTCGGCCGTGCAGGTTGGAACGGCCCTGTTCCGGGACCCCCGTACCGCGGAGCGGCTGGTCGACGGACTGCGGGAGCGCTTGCGGGCCGAAGGCACTCCCTCGGTCGAATCCCTGATCGGGGCGGCGGCGAGAGCGGAATGACCGAAGCGAGGCTGGAGCGCATCGCGGTCGCCCTCGACACGGACGATCGCGACACCTACAGCCGCTGGTGCGGCCTGTTCGGGCCACGCGTCGGCGTGCTGAAAGTGGGGCCGCGCGTCGTCCTGCGATGGGGCCGGGATGCGGTGCGGGAGGCCGCCGCCACGGGCGCCGACGTCTTCCTCGACATGAAGTTCCACGACATCCCGAGCACCGTCGCGGGTGCGGTCGGAGCCGCGAAGGAGCTCGCCGTGACGTACCTGACGGTGCATGCGGGCGGTGGACGGCGAATGCTCGAGGCGGCGGCTGAGGAGGCGGGAGACGAGGTGCGGGTGCTGGGGATCACCGTGCTCACTCACCTGGGCGCCGACGATCTCCAGGACCTCGACCTTCCCGGAACGGCGGGGGACCGTGTCCTGTCCTGGGCGACGTCGGCGGAGGCGGCGGGCTGCGCCGGCGTGGTCTGCTCGCCTCTCGAGTTGGCGACTCTTCGTGCCCGGCTCGGCCCGGAGTTGCTGCTGGTGAGTCCCGGCATCCGCTTCGAAACCTCGGCTGGCGCCGACGATCAGCGCCGGGTCGCTTCGCCAGCGGCGGCGCTTGGGGCGGGAGCCGACCTGCTGGTGATCGGCCGTCCGCTGACGCAGGCGCCCGACCCGGAAGCCGCCCTGGCGGCGCTGGCCGAAGCCTGCGCGTAGTTTCAGCGCGGAACGTGCAGGGTACGCCGCCAGCGGAAGCGCCAACGGCCCGCCTCCCGGTCCCGCGACCAGTAGACGAGTAGCGGTCGGCCGCGCACGAGGTTCGTTCCGACCGAGCCGAAGAAGCGTGAGTCCCGCGAGATGTCCCGGTTGTCTCCGAGGCAGAACAGGCTCCGCTCGGGCACCCGCTCGGGGCCGAACGAGTCCCGGCGCCAGACTGTCTCGTGGAGAAAGTCGGACCGGGGATAGACGAGTTCGTCCGAGTGGACCGCGTACGCCGACTCGTCGACGGCGGCTCCGCCCAGGCGGAGTCTCTTCGCGTTGATCTCCACTTCGTCGCCGGCGGTCGCCACGCAGCGCTTCAGCAGCTCCTGGGACGGGTCCTCGATGCCCTGAAACGTGACCAGATCGCCTCGCCGGACTTCGCGTTGCGGCACGAGAGGTCCCCAGCGACCGGCCCCGGCGCCGAAGATGAACTTGTTGATCAGGAGGTGGTCGCCGACCAGCAGCGTCGGCTCCATCGACTCGGACGGGATGCGGTAGGCCTGCACGAGAAACGCCCGGGTAAAGAGGGCGAACACGGCGGCGACGAGCAGCGCCGCCGCGACATCGACCGGTATCCGGCGGCCCCACGAGACGTTCGGCGTCACGTGTCCCAGCGTCCTACTGGATGAGCTTGAACGTCCGCTCCCAGCGGGTCTTGGTCAGGAAGCCGAGGGCCGTGTTCATGAGCTGCTTCAGACGGTGGCCGAAGCCGTGCCAGGTGCCGTCCGACGTTTCTCCACCGTATGACCAGTAGACCATGACCGCGCGGCCCTTGATGAGCTTCACCGGCACGTTCCCCCACGACCGGGAATCGAGGGATTCGTCGCGGTTGTCGCCCATGCAGAAGAGGTGATCCTCGGGCACGGTGACGGGTCCCCAGTTGTCTCGGCTCTTGCTGTACTGACCGTACGGACCCGTAGCGGGGTAGACCTTCTCGTCGCGGTGGATCACGTAGGCGTCGTCATCGACCGGCTTGCCGTTCACGAAGAGCTGTTTGTTGACCATGTTCAGCTCGTCGCCGGCCAGACCGATGCACCGCTTGACCAGGTCCAGCTTCGGCGTCTCGGGCGACCGGAAGATGACGATGTCGCCGCGCTGGACCTCGCGGCCCGGGAGCAGCTTCTGTTCGAGCATCGTGGGGCGGGGCCCGAAGATGTAGCGGTTCACGAACAGGTGATCGCCGATGAGCAGCGTGTTCTCCATCGAGCCGCTGGGGATGTAGAAGGTCTTCAGGACGAAGTTGTTCGTGAACCCGAGGAACACGGCGGCCACGATCAGGGCCTCCACGTACTCGCGGATCACCGAGCTGTGGCGCGCCCTGGGATGCTCCGGCGTTTTCTTCTGGTCGCGTGCCATCGGCCGGCTAATCTACAACGATCGGGCGGGGGTCCCGACCGCCGTGTTCCCAGGTGGTGGCTGGCGAGTCAGAAGATCTGGAATCCGTCCAGTTCTGTTGACCCCGGGAGCGGTCCACCGCTACGCGCAGCGGGCTCAGACAGATCCGGGCGGTTCGAGGTGGTGGCGAGTCAAGTTGCATTGACGAATCGCTCTCGGTCCACGGTGTCTTCTGTGTCGCCAACACCTTTTGTTTGGTGCAGTTAAGCGGGGTGGCCAATGGTTGGCCGGGAACTTGAAAGAGGCGAGCGGCACCTACGGACCCGGAGCAAGGAGGTGCCCAAGGGGTAACCGAAAAGCCAAGTTGGCAAGGGATCAGGGGGGCACTGCGGTGCCCCCCTAACTCCCCCGGGCCCACTCCTGAACCGGGAACGCCGTTGGATCAACCAGCAACACCCCCACCCGAATTCCGGGGGACGAACGGAGATGCACATGACAAGACGAAAGAGGATCGCACTACTGGCAGTGACCCTGCTGAGCCTGCTGGCGGCGCTGCCCGCCGGAGCGGCGGACGGTGTGGTCAACATCAACACGGCCGATGCCGCCGCCCTTTCCCTGTTGCCGGGCGTCGGGCCCTCGACGGCGGGACGGATCGTGGAGTTTCGAACCGACAACGGCGAGTTCGAGTCGCCGACCGACCTGATGCTCGTGCGCGGGATCGGCGAGCGCTCGTTCGAGCGGATGCGACCGTACGTCGCGATCGAAGGCGAGACGACGTTGACCGAGAAGGTGCGGATCCCCCGGGAAGAGACCGAACCGGCCGGCGGGTCGGGGTCGGATGGCCCCTCCGACGGCCCCTGACCGGGACCGCGGCCTGGGCGGCATGGAGGCGGACGGACGCGCGTCCGTCTCCATGCTCCACGGCTTTACGCTGATCGAACTTCTGATCGCCACGGCGGTGCTCGCCCTGCTGGCGACCCTGGTGGCGCCGCCCGTGCGCCACCAGATCTCCCAGCATCGGGTGCGTCTGGCTGCTTCGGAGGTCGCGGCGGCCTTCTGGAACGCCCGCGCCGGCGCGGCCCGGCACGGCGTCGCGATCGCGGTTCGGTTCGAGGTCGACCAGGCGGCGCCGGACGGCGTGCCTTCCGTCTTCTCCCTCTACGCTGACGGCGACGGCGACGGTGTGCGCACGGCGGACCTGCGGACCGGAACGGACCCGCGAATTCGTCGTCCGGCCCGCCTGCTCCATGTTGGCAGCGGCGTGCGTTTCGGTTTCCCGGAGGACCTCGAGCCCCGCGGCTTCACCGGTTCGGATCGGCTGGACCGGCTGGATGACCCGGTGCGGTTCGGCCGTAGCGACCTGGCCTCGTTCGGGCCGCTTGGCACGGCGAGTCCGGGTACCGTCTTCGTCACGGACGGCTACCATCTGTTCGCGGTTCGGGTCTACAACCGCACCGGCAAGATCCAGATCCTCCGCTACGTGCGGGACCGGGAGGAATGGAAGGCCGTCTGAAGCGGCGCTAGGCTTCGGCGATGGCAGGTGGTTTCTCGCCGATCCGGTGGAGCGACGGTGAGCTTCTGCTGCTGGATCAGACCCTGCTCCCGGAACAGGAAGTGTGGCTCCACTGCCGGCGCCCCGAGGACGTTGCTGACGCGATTCGGCGTCTTGCGGTCCGGGGTGCTCCGGCGATCGGTGTTGCCGCGGCCTACGGCCTCGCGCTCGGCGCCGGGGACTTCGCTGCCGCCTACGAGCTGCTGCTCGCGACGCGACCCACCGCGGTGAACCTGCGCTGGGCTCTGGACCAGGGCCGCGCACTCCATGATCGCGCCGTCGAAGCCGGGGAGCGCGAAGAGCTGCACACCCGGCTGCTCGCCTGGGCCCGCGACCTGCACCGCGAGGACGTCGAGGCCAACCGCCGGATCGGCGGATTCGGCAGGGAGCTGTTCGAAGAGGGCGACCGCGTCCTGACCCACTGCAACGCGGGCGCCCTGGCGACCGCCGGCTACGGCACGGCGATCGGCGTTGTCGAGGCGGCGTGGTCGGCGGGGCGGCTCGCCAGCGTGTGGGTCGACGAGACCCGGCCGCTGCTTCAGGGCTCCCGGCTGACCACTTGGGAACTCAACCGGCTCGAGATCCCGCACCGCCTGATCACGGACAACAGCGCCGGTGCGATCATCGCGCGCGGCTGGGTCCAGAAGATCGTCGTCGGCGCCGACCGGATCGCCGCCAACGGCGACGTCGCGAACAAGGTCGGCACCTACCCGGTCGCCGTGCTCGCGGCCCGTCACGGGGTTCCCTTCTACGTCGCGGCGCCCCTGTCGACGATCGATCGCGGCACGGCCTCGGGGGCCGACATCCCGATCGAGGAGCGCGACGCGGAGGAGGTGGTCCACGCCTTCGGCAAGCGGATCGCGCCCCTGGACACCGAGGCCCTGAACATTGCGTTCGACGTCACGCCGGCGGAGCTGGTGGCCGCATTGATCACCGACGCGGGCGTGCTCCGGCCGCCCTACGGGGAGTCGATCGCCTCAGCGTTCGGAGATCGCGGAGCTGCCGCCGGTTGACCGGGCAGCCTGAGCTACCAGAGTTGTGAGACTTCGTCGTCGTACCCGGTCATTTCCCACCGGATGAGCGACCAGGGGATCTGGCCCGCGGCGTAGACCTCGTCCAGGAACTCCCGCAAGACGAAGTCGTCGCCGAGTTGATTGGCGCGGTCTCGCATCAGCTTCATGAACTGGACCTTCCCCAGGACCATGAGCATGTGATGCCCCACGCCGCGCAGCGTCGTATCCAGTTCGAACCACAGATGGTGGCTGCCCTCCAGCAACTCGCCATGCGGCGCATTGTCGATACAGAACCGCGTGGCCTCTGCCAGGCTCCAGTCGCCGCTGTGCATGTAGATGTCGGAGAGCGCGCGCACGGTACGGAAAGCCGCCTGCTCATAGGTGACCTCCCTGCCGTGGGCATTGCGTCCGTCCAGATACCCCGCGTGCATCAACAGTTCCTCGAGAGCAAACGCTAGGCCCTCGTCGCGAGCCGTCGAGATCTTGTACGGCCGCTCTCCGCCCCGGATCGGCCGATCGTCGCGCTCCGCCCTGAGCATGTCGAAATGATGGCCGACGAGCTCATGGGTGTTCTCCATCACCGCCTCCCGGTGAGAGAAGTTGAAGAAATAGTCGTGGGTCTCGGGCCAGGGATCCTCCAGGGAGTACCCCTTTCCGAAGAGCCGAGAGTCGAAGTAGTCGTCCGGCACGAGGAAATCGTGCACAGTGAAGATCTCCTCGTCGCGCAGGAAGTCCATGACGTGATCGACGGCTTCTTCGATGCCTTCCCTGTACTCGATCTGTGACCCGACCGGTATGAGCGGCGGAACGTCTCGATTCCGGTTCTCCTCCAGTCGCTGAAACGTGATCACGCGATTGTCTTCAAGTTCGACGATCGTTCGAATGTCGTCCCACGTATAGGGGAACAGATAGACGTTCCTGAGCAGCCAGTTGTAGTTTTCCTTGCCTATCCCGGTGGTGCCCGTCATCCGGTGTTCGTTGGACCGTATCCAGTCCTCGTAGTCGTCGATGGCGACCAGTGCCGACTCGATGTCGGCCACGAGTTGCGGATGATGACTCCTCAGGCCCTGAGCGAGCGATTCATAGGCTGATCTGGTGTCTCCGATGGAGAGGATCGCGAGAGTGGCCAGGTCGGCGGCGATCAGCGAAAGGTCGTTGAGATTATCTTTCGCCTGCTGCACCACATCGGGTACCGACCTGAGCCTTGACTGCAGTGCTGCTGCGTCGTCCCCCTGGAGAGGCGGTTCAGCTACCCATGCGAAGGTGGCGATCACGTCGTTGTAGAAGCCGGGATCCCTGGACCATGGGCTGAGGACCCGGTGCTGGAACTCGTAACCGTTCATCTCCGCCCGGACGAGCTGGTAGTCGACCTGTTCCGGGATCGGCCAGGCCGCGTGGTCGATCGACTCCAACCGCCGCTGAAACGTCCTCAGCTCAGCGTACTTCTCCGCCATTGCATCGGCGGAGAAGTCCGGCGCGGCGTCGAGGTTCGACAGGATCCAGCCGCTCTGCGAATAGGACTGGATGTTGCCGGAGCCGGCTTGCTGGAAGGAACGAAAGTCCCCGAAGAGGGAGACCAGATCGGCGTAGCTGTTGCTTGCGATCGCCTGAGTAGTCCCGGTTTCTGGCGGCTCGCCTCCGGGATCACTCGACAGCAACAGGTAGAGGAGGAAGCCGGCGAGTACGGCCGCCAACACGAGCAGAAGATTGCGGGTAGTTATCATGGGTCCCCCCGGAGTGCTGTTTGCCGCTGGTTTACCATCATATGAGCCTCTCCACCGCGCTTCCGGCGGCGCGGCCGGTCAACCGGGGCGCTGCCGGCCGTTGAGCCGGTATCCGGACCTCGGCGCCGCCTTCGAGCAGTTCGCGCGCGTCGAGGCGCCTGACCTCGACTCGCCGACGTACGCGGAACTTGCCGCGGGCGTGGCCGGCGACGACGAACTGCTGGCGCTGGCGGCGCGACGGCGACAGGGTCAGCCGGCGCCGAACATGCTCTTCGGGGCGGTGCAGTACCTGCTCCTGCGGGGAGTCGAGCACCCGCTGGCCGCGCACTATCCGATCCTCGCGGGCCCGGAACCGCCGCCGGATTCCGCATTTCCGCTCTTCCGGGCGTTCTGCCTCGAACACCGCGAGCGCATTGCGGAGCTGGTTGCCACCCGCCGCACCCAGACCCAGGTCGTGCGGCGCTGCACCTGTCTGCTACCCGCCTTCGGCCTGGTCCATCGGGAGGCGGGAGCGCCCCTCGCCCTGATCGACGTCGGGGCCAGCGCCGGCCTGAACCTGAACTTCGACCGCTACGCCTACCGGTATCTGCGAAACGGAAGCGAGATCCTGCGCTGGGGAAGCGGGGTGGCTCGGGTCGACCTCGAAGCCGATCTGCGGGGCCCCGGTACACCGCCGGAGCCGCCGCGGGAGATCCCTGTCGCCAGCCGCGACGGAATCGACCTGAACCCGATCGACCTCGCCGACCCGGATGAACTGCTCTGGCTGCGTGCGCTGATCTGGCCGGAGCACCTGGAGCGCCACGCCCAGCTCATGGACGCCGCCGCCGAACTGAAGGGCAGCCCGATCCGTCTCCATCGCGGCGACGCTTCTCGGGATCTGCCGCACATGCTCAAGCGAGTCCCGGACGAAGCTGCGCTGGTCGTCTACTCCACCATCGCTCTCTACCAGGTTCCCCGTGAGGGCCGGCGGCGCATCACGGAAGGGCTGGAGATCCGGAGCTTGGAGCGGCCCGTCTGGCGGGTGGCCCTCGAAGGCGCCCATCGGCCGAGCCTGACGCTGACCCGGTACCGAAGCGGCGCCGGTGAGACGGAGCTGCTCGCCCGGGCCTCGCCCCACGGCTGGTGGATCGAGTGGCGGAACCCTTGAGCCCGGCGCCGGCGGCTCAGAAGGAGAAAGTGACCGTCATCGAAACGGACCGCGCCGCCCCGAGCCAGGCCGCGTTCTCGGTGATGGCGGAGAGGTAGGCCTCGTCGAGCAGGTTGTTGGCCACCAACTCGAACGTCGTCGAGCGGAGCAGGTCGCTCAGCACCTCGCCCGAGAACGTGACGTAGGCGTCCATCAACCAGTAGTCGTCCGTGGTCCAGTCGGCGACCAGGCTGACCCGCCGCGGCGATGTGTACTTCGCGCTGATGCCCGCGCTCAGCGGACCGGACCGGTCGAGGGAGATGACCCAGAGACGATCCGGCACGCCGGTGACGTCCGTCCCGGGCATGATGTTCTGGTTCGCGTCGACGAGCGCGTCGCCGCTGCCGACGTACTCGGAGTTGTTCAGCGTGTAGGCGGTGTAGAGAGAGAGCTGGTGGGGCATCTGCACCGTCGCCGAGAGCTCGACGCCGTTCGTCTCGATGCCGCCGGCGTTGAAGTAGGCGCCGCCCCCCGGAATGAGGTAGTTGGGGCCGGCCGGCGTCTGCGGCCCGAGGTAGAAGATGCGGTTGTCGAAGTCGATGACGTACCCGGTGGCGCTCAGCGCAAGACGTTCGGCCGAGTACTGGAGCCCGACATCGATGTTCGAGGCGGTCTCGGGTTCGAGCGCGGCGAGGCTGCGCCCCGGCACCTCGAGCAGCGTGCTGCCGATCGCCCGGAAGTTCTCCGCGTAGCCGGCAAAGAGGTCCAGGCCCTCGACCGGCGTTTCGTAGGTGACGCCGCCCGAGACGAGCAGGCTCGAATCCGAATCGACCGTCAGGTTCGGATCGACGTGGAACTGGTCCTCGCGCGACACGTCGACCAGGTACTTCTTGAGGCCGCCGGTAAGGGTGAAACGCCCGGCGTAGAGCGTCTCCTCCGCGTACAGCATCATGACGCTCTGCGGGAACTCCCACTGGTACTGGTGCCAGTAGGGCGTCGCGTGCCACTGGAAGTTGATCACCGGATCGAGGATCTGGTGCCAGTCCCGTCCGAGGTCGCGCTTCGAGTCCTCGTACCAGATGCCGGCGCGTAGCTTGCTGCCGGTGTTGCCGATCGTCGTGAGCCACTCCTGGTCGAGCGTGACGCCGACGCGGTCCTTGCCGTAGTGGCTGTGGCGGTACGACTGCACCGCCGTGGCGCCCGGATGACACGCCGGATCGACTTCCGGACCGCCCGGGCCGTAGTAGTTGAAGAGGAACGACGAGGTGCAACCCGGTGTCGGCCCCACCGCGGCGCCGTTGGGGCCGACGAAGCGGATCAGCCCGAGCTGCGAGCCGCCCCGGACCGTGGGGCCGCCGCGAAGCTCCGACTCGGCGCCGCCCCGGTCGTCCGTGATGTCGACGATGTAGGGGGGCAGCCAGTCGCCGCGGCCGCGGTTGCGATGAAAGTAGCCGGCCAGGCTGAGTGAAAGGGCATCGCCGAACGACCATTTCCCCTTCAGGTAGCCGAAGGTGTTACTTCGCCTGGTCTGCCAGCCGCGCCGGTAGAACTGGTTCAGGTACGGCACGCCGGGCCAGTCGCCGATCAGGCGGTCCCAGCGCGGGTTGGCCCGGAAGTCGCTCTCGCTGTAGAGCCGCTGGTAAACGTCTTCGTGGATGTTGTCGTAGGAGATGTAGCTCGTCAGATCGACCCGGCCACGGGAGGAGACGAGCTTCATCGCGACGTGCTCGCGTTCGTTGAGCGCCGAACCCTCCATCCAGTCGGTCGCTCCCTGGCGTGTCGCGGCGATCCAGGCGCGCGTGTTGCCTCCGAAGATCGGGCCGGTATCGACGCGCATGAAGAAGCGCTGGCCCTGGTACTCGCCCAGCGTCATCGACGCCGTGTAGGTCCGTTCGTCCGCCGGATCGTCCGTCAGGTAGTTGAACGTGCCGCCCAGCGCCTCGACGGATCGCGAGGCGATGTCGGCCGTCCCCTGCGACACCTCGACTCCGCCGAGGTTCATCGGATCGACGAAGCGGTTTGCCTTGGCGCCGCTCCAGTAGTCCGACGTGCCGTTCGGGAACCCGTCGATCGTGGTGCCGATCTGCACGTCGTTGATCGTCACCTGGAAGCCGCGCATCGCGACATTGGCCGACCAGTCGTCGAAGCCGTAGGAGTCGCCCTCCTGGACCGAGACGCCAGGCAGGTTGTCCACCACCGACGTCACGTTGGTGATCTTCGACTGCTGGAGCAGCATCGGCTGGGAGACGATGTTCCGCGCGAACGTCCGGGGCTCCTCGGCCACCACCGTCACCGTTTCGAGCAGCCGCACGACCTCCAGGACGAGCCGGACGTTCTCCGTGGCGCCCGCCGCCAGCGAGACCGGACTCTCCGCTGTTTCGAAGCCCGGCAGAGACGCCGTCACGAGATAGTCGCCGGCGGCCAGACCGGCGCTCGCGTAGGCGCCGTCGCCCTGGGTGATCCGCTCCTGGCGCACGCCCGGGCCGGTCACGGTCACCGTGACGCCTGGCAGGGAAGTGCCGTCGGCGTCAACGACGACGCCTTCGATAGTTCCGGTTGTCTGAGCTGTCGCGGCCGCCACGGCGGCGGACAGCAGCACGGCTGCGAGGGCCAGTCGTCCCGGCCCAGGGTGTGACGCGTCCATCGGTCCAGTACCTCCCAAATGGTAGGTGTCCGGGCATTATGGCCCGACCGATGGAGGGAGGATGGTGGAGGCGGTGGGAATCGAACCCACGTCCGCGAGACTCGGCGCGAGGGATCTACGTGCGTAGCCTTCACTCGATCAGTCGCCGCCGGCTTGGGTAGAAGGCCACCACGGCCCGCGGTCTAGCTCCGAAGTGATCCGGCCTGAGTTCGGAGCAGCGCTCAGACGTTTGATCCACTTTGAGTGTCGCTCCTGACGGCGCCGCGAATCAAGGCTCCGGCAGGACCGTGACGGCTCTTAAGCCGCCAGTGCCAATTCGTCGTTGGCGAGTGTAAAAGCCCGGTTTACGAGTCGGACTCGGCACGCAACCCCCGAACCGCATGATCTCCCGTCGAAGCCATGCGCCCCCAGGGACCCGCGATTCTACACCAGCCGCTGCGTCGCGCGCGTCGGTGACACCCCGCCTGTCGCGTGGCTGAAGGAGGGGGTCCCAGGGGACGCTCGCCCTCAGGGAGAGGATGGGAGGGGATGGGCTCGCTGTTGTCGGCTGCGCTCCGGTTTGGCGTTGCTGATTGGAGCGGCGGAGGAAGTCGCTTGCCTCCGACCCCCTGGGACCCCCTCCTTCAGCCACGCGACTGGCTGGACGTCGTCGGGCAACGGAGCAGGGACCGCCGACGTGGCGGTTGCAGAAGAGTGGCCCTGCTTCTGACGTCGTAGCTCTGGGTGCGCGGGTCTTCCGACCCGCTGCCGCCGGAGGCGGCCGGGGAGACCGCTAGCCGTCCACGGGAACGGGCGCGGGCGACCCGTGCGGCAGCCAGGCGGGGCCTTTTCGTCGAGGATGGTTGACTTCGACCATCCCGTAGCCGAATTGCTGCCGGCGGATGCGCTCACGCACCCTCGCCGGGGGCGCGAACTCGCCTGCCTTCTCCCATGCCCGTTCGGCCCTGGTGTACCGCTGCTGCTGCCAGTAGAGATTGCCAAGCCAACTCCAGACCACGTTCTGGTCTGAGCCGGCGGCAAGCCTCAGAGCGGTCTTGAACTCCTTCTTGGCGGCCCGGTACCGGCCCTGGCGCGTGAGGACTTGACCCAAGTTGCAGTGCGCTCGCCAATGCCTTGGATCGATCGAGATGGCCCTTCGGAACGTCGAGACGGCCTGATCGTAAGTCTCCGTAGCCAAGTGAGCTTGCCCCAGCAGAAGGAGACTCTCGTAGCTGGGATCCAGGCCGACGAGGCTGTCCGCGACCTTGACCGCGCTCGAGTAGAACTTCTCCCTGGCCGGTGCACCCTCGGCCGCCAGGCCTGCTGCCATCAGCGTGCTGGCGAGGGCCCGCCGGTACTCGGCGTCGGGGGCCTCGAAGGCGGCAAGACCTTCCTCGTCGCTGGCTAGGGCTGCTGCAGCGACAAGAGCCGCGCAGGTGGAAAGCGCGACGTTGCGGCGGATCTGCACGCTCGCAGCGTAGCAGGGCCCGCCCCGGCCGGCCGTCGCTCGACGGGGTTCTGGGGGTGCTCAGGGATCGCCCGGTCGATACGCCCGAACCGTATTGGCCTCCACGTCCTCCCAGTGGATCCACGCCGGCTTGAAGCGTCGTTCCGAGAGCAGCCTGGCCTGGTCGAAAAAGTGCGGCGACTCGGGCCGGTGGCTCTGGCCGTAGTGCAGGTAACTCGCTCCGCGCGTCTTTTCGCCGAACTCGTAGACGGCCATGTAGGAGGCGCCGGTCGCGGCGTAGCGGAGCTTGCGCTCTTCGCCGTTGTCGAGGGTGGTGGGCGGCGAGTGGTACAGCGTGAACGCGACGCCGAGGGGTCCGCGGACGCCGGCGAGCGGCAGGCTCGGTTCGTCGTCGGAGAAGGGGACGCCTGCGGCTGAGGGTTGGTTGGCGTGGCGCTGGATGCGGTGGATGTCGCCGTAGGGCACGCGCCAGTCGCCGTAGAGCTCGGCGAGCTTCCCTGCCGCCCGCTCCAGGGCGACGAATCGCGCTGCCATGTCGTTCACGTACTTGGGGCTAAGGGTCTCGACCGGATAGCCGCGGCCGTAGAGCTCCTCGTACCAGCCGACGGCCAGCGTCGCCTGCGTGGAAGTGAGCGAACTCCTGTAGTCCCAGTCCAGCAGGTGCTCGAGGTAGGGGCGGACACGGGCGGCGAGTTCCGGGCCGGTGCGCTCGAGCGTTTCGAGCCTGCGGGCGTAGACGGGGATCTCCGTCATCGGCCAGTAGAGGGTCGTGTCGTAGGCGAGGTCCTGGAAGTCCTCGAACGTCAGATCATGGGCGTTGCGCAGCAGGTAGCGCGCCACCTTGGCGCGGCGCTTGTCGTCGTGCTTGTCCTCCACCATGTAGGGCGGGAAGTCGAGCAGCGAGGGGTTGCCGTCGTCGGTCGTGGTGAACGGCGTCGAGTTGCAGTTCTGGACGTAGCCGGACGGCGGGTTGAGGACCTGCGGCAGTTCCTCGAGGGGGTGGAACGGCCCCCACTCGTTGTTCGGGTCGGCGCCGTCGACGGGCTTCGTCCAGTCGACGGACGGGTCGCGGCGGGCGAACGTCCCGTTGTAGAGGTAGAAGATGTTGCCGTCGGCGTCGGCGTAGGTCGTGTTGAAGGTTTGCAGCAGTTGCATCGAGACGGCGGCGTACCACTCCTCGAAGGTCCGCGCCTTCGCCTGTGCCAGCGCCTGGACCATGCGGCTGCCCTCGTAGAGGCGCGGCACGCGGACGGCCAGGTAGTGGTCCTCGTCCTCCCTGGCGATGATCGGGCCGTAGTGCGAACGTCGGAGCGCGACCTCGCGTGGCTCAAGTTCGCCGTCCTCGTCCCGGACGTGGATCGTGGCGCGCCATTCCTCGGCCTGCCGGTAGCCGTCGCCGTAGCGGTACTTGAGCGGGTCGCTCGGGTGGTCGAAAGTCAGGCGGTAGGTGTCCGAGATGTCGGCGGCGTTGACCGTGTACGCCCAGCCGAGCCGCTCGTTGAAGCCCGCGGTCGGCAGCGGGCCGCCCGGGTACATGGCGCCCGAGAAGTTGAGCCCCTCGTCGCTCACCACGTGCATCTCCGTGAACATCCCCGAGCCGTACCAGGGCTGGTGGGGATTGATGAAGAGCATCGCGTTGCCGTCGCGCGTCTTCGACGGGGCGACGGCCCACTGGTTCGAGCCCAGGGACGCGGCCAGCTCCTCCGCCAGCCGGGGTAGCCGACCCCGTGGCGCGTGGGCCGCACCGAGCAGCCGGCCGAGGATCATGTAGCGCTCGAAGGCGAGGACGTGGAAGGGCTCCATGCGCGTCAGCAGGCGCGGCTTCTCCTCGGGGTGTTTCTCCAGGTAGTAGTTGTAGCCGGCGGCGAAAGCCTCGGCGATGCGGCGGATGTTCTCTGGCAGGTTCGGGAAGTCGCGGCGGGAGGTCCCGACCAGGTCGAACAGGGCGACTTCGAGGTCGCTGCGGAAGCCTGATTCGCCGACGACCTCGGCGTAGCGGCCGAGCGCCTTGATGTAGGTGTCCTCGAGCTGAAAAAAGTGGTCTTCGCACTGGGCCCAGGCGGAGCCGAAGGCGACCGCGGCGTCGGTCGAGGCCTTGATGTGCGGGACGCCCCAGGCGTCGCGGTGGATGACGACGTCGGCGGCCCAGGCGGGTTGCTCCCTGCGCTGCGGGTGGCGGTGGTGTCGATGGGCCTTGCCCCGTTTCTGGCTCGGCCGCGCAGCCGATGGCGGCTAGTGCGAGGACCGCCGTAGCGAGCCGGCTCATCCAGGAGTGACTCAAACGCATCGGGCCGGCGAGTATCGCACGCGCGGCTTGGCTCTTGCTCTCAGTCGGTGGCTCTGAGCCGCTGAATCTGGCCGGGCCAGTCGAGTAGCTGCCGGTCGGCGGTCACCAGACGGTGGCCATTCAGCGCGGTGGCAACGATGATCCGGTCGGCTGGATCGCCGGGAAGCTCGGTGAGGAGGATTGAACGCACCCCGACCTCTCCGTCCACTGGGAGCTCCTTGAGACCGTGATCGAGCAAGTACCGCCTTAGTGCTTCTGCTTCCCAAGGCAATCTGATGCGGCGCTTCTGTACGAGCAACGCGATCTCCCAGAACGAAATCGCAGACACTGCGGCGTCGCCCGCGACGAGCGCTTCATCAGTGGCACGGCGGGCAGCGGGACCAAAGCGCCGGTCGCCGAAGGTCATCCACAGGAGAATGTGCGTATCGAGTAGTAGCAGGGGACGCTCCTACTCAGTCGGGATCCTCGCCCAGGATCAGGGCGACCTTCCGCTCTTCGTCCCACTTGGCCCACTCCTCGTCCAGAGGAGACATGATGTCGCCCGTTATCTCCATCTGGCCCCGGAGACAACCGAAGAGGCTCTTCGGCTTCTCCCGGTACGGCACCAGGCGCGACACCGGCTCGCCGTTCTTCGTGATGATCACCTCGTCGCCGGTTTCGGCGACTTCGTCCATCAGCTTCAGACACGTGGCCTTGAACTCGGAGGCCTTGATCGTCCGTTCCATCGTGCCGCCGACGGTATCAGATCTGCGGGCCATGGTCATGACCATGGTCATCAGGGCCGCGGAGCGAAGGGACCCTTCGGAGTTTCGCCGGGCCGCGGCCCGAGGCTGGCCAGGAAATCCGCAGCGCTGCGGTGCTTCAACCTGGACCCGACGACCAGCCACGCCAGCAGGATGAGGATGAAGCCGCTGCCGGCCAGGTTCGGGGACGTTCCGGGCAGCAGGGGCCAGGCCAGCATGGCCAGGACACCGAGGGCGCCAAGGGCAAGGATGAGGACCGCGCCGGCGTTCGTCTGATACTCCGCGCGCTCCACGTGGTAAGTCACGCGGACTCCTTCGCCACTGGGCTGGACGGAGACCTCGCCGTGCAGGACGCCATGGCGGATGCCGGCCGCCACCGGCAGCGTCAAGTGGCCGCTGCCGCCGTGTCGGTGCCAGGTGCCGTTCCAGGCATCGGCGCCGTCCGAGAGCGCCTCGAGCGCCTCGTCAGGCGTCAGATCGAGCTCGACTTCAACCTGTCGATCCACGGTGGGGCGGCCCGCGTGGCGCCCTAGGCGGCCAACTCGTCGAGCTGCTGGTCGAAGAAGGCCTCGACCGCGAGGAGGAGCTTTTCCACCGTGTCGAGTTGCTGGATCTGCTGGCGAAGGCGCTTGCCGTTGGGCAGTCCGTAGGTGTACCACCCGGTGAATTTCCGCAGCTTGTGCAAAGCGAAGCGGTTGGCCTCCCGCTCTGCCACCATGTGAAAGTGGCCCAGGATCAGATCACGCCGGTCGATCAGGGTGGGCTCCGGTGCCTCCGTCCCGAGCAGGTGGCTCCGGATCTGATGGAAGATCCAGGGGTTGCGGGTCGCGCCCCGGCCCACCATGACGCCGTCGCAGCCGGTCTGGCGGAGCAGTCGCTCGGCGTCTTCGGGGGTGGTGATGTCGCCGTTGCCGATCACCGGGATGGTGAGAGCCTCCTTGAGCCGGGCCAGGTGGGTCCAGTCCGCCTCGCCCCGGAACATTTGCTTCGCGGTCCTTGCGTGCATCGTGACGGCGTCGACGCCGAGGTCTTCGCACAGGCGGCCCAGGTCCAGGTAGTTGGTCTCGGTGTGGTTGAGACCGAGCCGGAACTTGACGGTCAGCGGAATCCGGATCCGGCTCCGCACCTCGCGGATGATGCTGCCGGCCAGGTCGAGGTCGCCCATCAGGGCGGCGCCGGCGCAGCCCTTCAGTACCTTGTTGGCCGGACAGCCCATGTTGATGTCGCAGACGTCGGGCCCGAGCTCTTCGACGACCTCGGCTGCCTCCGCCATCGTCTCAGCGTCCGAACCGTAGATCTGGATCGCCAGCGGCCGCTCTTCCTCGGCGAAGTACATGAGCTCCCGCGTGCGCCGGTTGCCGTCGACGATCGCCCGCGAGGAGATGAACTCCATCGACACGAGGCCGACGCCGCCGATCCGGCGGACGATCAACCGGAAGTCCCGGTCCGTCACGCCGGCCATTGGCGCCAGGAACAGGGGCGGTTCGATCGTCACGGCGCGGTCGCCCCGGCCGATGACCATCGGCTCGAGTGGCGGCATCGCTGGCGAAGACGCAATCACGGGATCGATTCTACGCCTCCACCGTGAAGCCGGAGGCGTTCCCCGGACGCCTGTAGGATCTGCCGCCGTGTCGAACCGCCCATCCAGCGCCGCCTCGAGCGGTCCCGATCTCTGTGCCTGCGGGCTGCTCGGCGATCTGCCGCGACGCTTCCTCGACGGCCGGGACCTCGACCTGCTCGAGCCGCTACGGTTCGTCCTGCCCGGCGAGGAGGACCAGGTAAGGGCGCCGGGGGATCCGGCGCCCGACCGCGAGGCCGTCGCCGCGGCCCTTGCCGAGGCGAACACCCGCTACGGTCACCCGGGCGCCGCCGGCCTCGCCGACGCTCTGGCCGACCCGGCGACTCTGGTCGTGATCACGGGCCAGCAGTGCGGTTTGGCGGCGGGTCCGCTGTTCACCCTGACCAAGGCCGCGGCCTGCGTCCGGTGGGCGGAGGCGTTGACCCGCGGCGGCCGGCGGGCCGTGCCCCTGTTCTGGATGGCGTCCGAGGACCACGACTACGCCGAGGTGGCCCGCGCCTGGTTTCCGCCGGCGGGTCCCGAGGCGCTCACCCTGGGCGAGGATCCGGAGCCTCTCGTGCCGGTCGGCGGCCGGCATCTCGGACCTGAGGCCGCGACGCTGCTGGCCCGGGTGCGGGACGCGGCGCCGAACGACGACTACCGTCGCCGGCTGGACGATTGCCGGAACGATCTGGAACCTGATCGCTGCTTCACGGAGTCCTTCGCGCGGCTCATGGCGCGGTTCCTCGGCGATCGCTGCCCGCTGCTCGTCGACTCGCAGCTTCCGGCGGTGAAAGAGGCGTCGGTTCCGGTGCTGCGCCGGCTGATCGAACGACGACGCGAGGTCGACGCGGCTCTCGAGTCGGCGGCGGCTGAATTGGAGCGGCGGGAAGTCCGGCCGCAGGTCCGGTCGCGACGGGGCGAAGCGCCCCTGTTCCTGATCGACGACGCTGGCGAGCGGCGGCGGGTGGTGTGGACGGGAAATGGCGGTTTCCGGTTGCGCGGCGGCTGCGCCGGCGAGGTCGGCGAGCTGCTCGAAGGCCTCGACCGGCAGCCGCGGTCGCTCAGCCCCGGCGTGCTGGCGCGTCCCGTCGTCCAGGACGCGGTGTTCGGCACGGCCCTTCAGATTCTCGGCCCGGGCGAACTCGCCTACATGACCCAGGCGCGCTCCCTCTATGGCGCCGTGGACGTGGCGGCCGCGGCGATCGTCCTGCGTCCGCAGGTCGTTCTGCTCGGCGCCCGCGAGCGACGCTGGCTGGACCGACTGGAGGCGGACGGAATCGACCTGGCGGCCGTGCTCTCCCGGCCCGATGAACTCGACGCGCTCCTGGCCTCACGCCTCGACCTCGACTTCCTCGGCGCCGCGGGCGAGAAGCTGGAAGCGGCAATCGACGATCTGGCGGCGGGACAGACCTCGGTCGATGAGTCCCTGGGAACCGCGCTGCAGAAGACCGGGGCGAACCTGAAGCGGACCTTCGCGCTCTTCGAACGGCGCGTCGTCGCCGCGGCCGCCCGCCGCGACGAGGTGCTGCGCGGACGCGTCATGAGGCTGCGCGCGCACTGTCTGCCGAACGGCAAGCCCCAGGAGCGGGAGTTGACGTCCCTCCACTGCCTGGCGTCGTACGGTCGCGCGCTGGTTCGGGAACTCGGGTCGATCGACAGGGATCCGCGGCATCTGCAACCCCTGTCGCTGGGCCGCACCCGCCAGGGGGGCGACGAAACAGCGGCCAAGAACGAAACCGGTGTTCCTCCGCACGCGTAGAAGAGGATTCCGATGCGAGTAGGAATCTGCTGTTTTCCGAGCTTCGGAGGCTCCGGCGTGGTCGCCTCGGAGCTGGCTCTCGCGCTGGCCGAAGGAGGCGACGTCGTCCATGTCGTGAGTTCGGACAGGCCCCCGCGCCTGAGCGAACGGGCCAACGTCCACTTTCACCGCGTGGACGGATCGGAGATCGAGGAGTACGGCCTGTTCGACCGGCCGCTGCAGACCCTGGCCCTTGCCAACCGCCTCGCCCAGGTCGCCGCGGCCGCTGGCCTCGATGTCGTGCATGCCCACTACGCCGCGCCCCATGCCGTGGCCGCGCTGCTGGCCAGGCGGCTGCTTGCGGAAGGCGGGGGCGATCAGCCGCCCTGCCCGATCGTCACGACGGTCCACGGCACCGACGTGACCCTGGTGGGCGCTCGCCCCAGCTACCGGGACATCGTCGGTTGGGCGTTGCGGGCCAGTGATCGCGTCACGGCGCCATCCGAGGCCCTGGCTCGCGAGGCGGCGGAGCGGTTCTCCCTTGACGAACCGGTGGACGTGATTCCCAACTTCGTGCCGCCGGCCGCCGCCGGCCGCCGGGGAAGTTCGGCGCCGGACGCCCCTGCGTCCGGGCGAATCGTCCACGTTTCGAACTTCCGGCCGGTCAAGCGGGCGGCGGACGTCGTCGCGGCGTTCGCGCTGGTGCGGCGCGAGGTGCCGGCGCGGCTGTGCATGGTGGGAGATGGCCCGGAGCGGGCCGGCGCCGAGCGCCAGTGCCGCGAACTGGGGCTCGCCGACCACGTGACCTTCCTCGGCAACCAGACCCACGTGGAACCGATCCTGGAGCAGGGCGACCTGTTCCTTTCGGCTTCGGAGAGCGAGAGCTTCGGCCTGGCGTCGCTCGAGGCCCTGGCTCTGGGTGTGCCGGTGGTGGCGACCCGCACCGGCGGTGTGCCCGAAGTCGTCTGCGACAACCGCAACGGATTGCTCTGCCCGGTGGGCGACGTGGAGGCGCTGGCGGCGAGTTGCGTGGCCCTCCTGAGCGACCCCTCGCGGCGGCAGGCCTTCGCGGCGCACGGCCGGAAGTGGACGCGTTCGCGCTTCGACCGTGCCCGGATCGTCGCGCGCTACCGGGAGTTGTACCGCGCTACACTGACAATCGGCCGAGCGGCCGCATCCGAGGACGCTTCGCTCCTCGAGAAGGTAGAGGCATGACAGAACCGGAAACGCCCCCGCCCGCACCGCCAGAGCCGCCCGGGCCGCCTGAGCCGCCCGCTTCGGACGACCCGTCGTCGAACCGGAACCTGATGATTGTCCTCGCCTACCTGTGGGTCCTGGTCCTGGTGCCGCTGCTCATCGAGGAACGGGACGAAGAGGTCCGCTGGCACGCCAAGCACGGTCTGGTCCTGATGGCCGCGGAGTTCATGTTGTGGGTCGTCCTCCAGATCGCCTTGTTCGCGACCGGCGGCATCGGCTGCTTCCTGGCGCCGTTCATCTTCATGCTGTTCGTCGCCTTCGTCCTGGTGCGGATCGCCTGCATCGTGCGTGGAGTGAACGGCGGGCGCCTTCAGATACCGGTGCTGACGCCCCTGGTCGAGCGCTTCTGACTCAAGCGCGCCGGGGAGTCCTGTTCGTTGGTCTGCTGCTGGTTGCGGCCGGGGTACTCGACATGGCGCGGCCGCCGGAGAACCAGCTCTCGGCGCGTGGCGCCGACGCACTGATCGGCCTCTACCAGGCAACCGTTTCGCCTGTCCTCACGAGCGCGGGTGTCCGCTGTCGCTTCGAGCCCACGTGCAGCGAGTACGCACGCGAGACGATACGCAACCGGGGCCTGGCGGCGGGCACCCTGCGTACCATGGCGCGGCTCGTCCGCTGCGGCCCCTGGACGCCGGCCGGTACAGTCGATCCGGTCGAGTAGAAGAGTGACCACCTGGCCCACCGAAGTCCGCCGGGACCACGAGGCGCGCCTGCTGCGCGTGCTCTGGCAGGACGGCCACCGGAGCGACTACGAGTACGACGTTCTGCGCGGCTACTGCCCGTGCGCCATGTGTCAGGGCCACAACGCCGGCCCGTTGCGGTTTCAGCCGCCGCCGCGGCCGGTGACGGCGCAGACCGTTTCCCAGGTCGGCAACTACGCGCTCAGCATCGCCTGGTCCGACGGGCACTGGACCGGCATCTACCGCTTCGACTTCCTGCGGAGCCTCTGCCCCTGCGAGGAGTGCCGCGAGGAGCGATCAGCCGCCGCCGCACCGACTTCGCCGGGCTGACTCCCGCTCGACCAGCCGGCGGGCCCGCTCCCAGTCGGCGGCCGTGTTCACGTTCAGCAGGATGTCCTCGGGGTCTCCGTAGCGGCCCGCGGCGACCGGCTCGACCCGCAGCGCGGCGCATCGCGTCAGGGGGTACAGACGGTTGTCGCCCCCTTCGATCCGCGCCGCCAGCCGCTCGAGGGCAGGCGGCGCCCAGAGCGCGCAGGTCGGGTTCATGGATCGCGGGTCGCGGGGATCGGTCGCGGCCGGCGCCAGTTCGGCGTCCGAGGCAGCGAGATCGCCGAGCAGGTCGACCGGGACCAGCGGCAGGTCGCAGGCCAGGACGAGCAGGCGGTGGCCCGGCCGGGACCGGACCGCTCCCAACACTCCGGCCGCGGGGCCCGAACCGGGCCCGTCGGGCGCCACCGAGACGCGGAGTCCGGGGTCGACCGGACCGAGTTCGGCGCCGAAGTCACTCGCAGCGATGACGACTTCTCCGACCCTCTCGATCGCCGCGAGCCGGGTCACCGCCCAGTCGACGAGCGTCGGTCCCGGCTCGCCGGGTCGCGAGCCGGGGAGGCGGAGGACTGCCTTGTTGCCCCCCAACCGGCGTCCTTCGCCGCCGGCCAGGACGACGCCCACGATGCGGCTGCTAGGCTGCGCCCGCTTCGCGCCCGCGGCATCCGGCCCGGGCGGTTTCATCTCTGGAGATCGACCAGATGCACAGTTCAATGACCGGACCCTGGAGTCGTTTCTTGATCTACGCCGCTTCCACCGTCTTGCTGGCCGCGCCGAGCTTCGGCCAGGACAGTCCCCCGAGGGTAGCCCTCGAAACGAGCCACGGCACGATCGTGCTGGAACTGAACCCGGAGAAGGCGCCGATCACGGTTGAGAACTTCCTCGACTACGTGGACCGCGGATGGTACGACGGCACGATCTTCCACCGGACGATCGAGGACTTCATGATCCAGGGCGGCGGCTTCACGTCGGATCTTCAGAAGAAGATCACGCGCCCGCCGATTCAGAACGAAGCGGGCAACGGTCTTTCGAACGTGCGCGGATCGGTCGCCATGGCCCGGACCCAGGAACTGCACTCCGCGACCGCGCAGTTCTTCATCAACCATGCGGACAACGAGAGCCTGGACTCCTACGGTGGCGGCTACGCGGTGTTCGGCAAGGTTGTCGAGGGCATGGAGGTGGTCGACGCCATCGCGACTGTCGAGGTCAACCGGCCCGGTCAGTTGAGCGAGGCCCAGCCCGTCGAGACCATCGTCATCAAGAGCGTCAAGCGACAGTAGGGCCGGCGCCTCGGCCGGAGGCTGGCCGCGCCGGTCACGTCGCGGCGGGCGTTGCTTGGAGGGTGGTGCCGAAGGCCGGACTCGAACCGGCACGGGTTGCCCCACACGGCCCTCAACCGTGCGCGTCTACCAATTCCGCCACTTCGGCTCTGGCCACGTCGTCCGCTGGATCTAGCCCTGGTTGTTGCTTCCCGTCCCGGTTTCGGTCGACTCGCCCTCGCCCTCCGCCGGCGCGCCTTCGGTTTCCTGGGCCGGCGCCGTCGAAGCCGGGGCTTCCGCCGGTTCGGTGGCCTGGACTTCGTCCATCGCCGAGCCGACGCCGCTCATGACCGATGAGGTGTCCTGCTTCTGCAGAAAGCCGATCGAGAGGGTCGTGAGGATGAAGAGAACGAAGCACCCGACGGTCAGCTTGTGCAGAAGCGTGGCCGCGCCGCGAGCGCCGAAGGCGGCTTGAGACGCGCCGCCGCCGAACACGGAAAGGTCGGCCCCCTTGCCCTGCTGCAGCAGGACGACGAGGACCAGAAACAGCGAAACCGTCACGTGGACGGCATACAGCACGAAGATCAAGTCAATCTCCCCTCTGGAGTATCCGCAGCGCGACCACGGTTCCGTTCGTCAGGGCCTAGGAACCGCCGGCGGAACCCGTGGAAAGACGAATGATACGCAGGAACGAGGCAGGATCAAGACTTGCGCCGCCAATCAGAAAGCCGTCGATGTCGGACCGGCCGATCAGATCCCGGCAGTTATCGGCGTTCACCGAGCCGCCGTAGAGGATCCGGGTCGAGTCGCCGAGTCCGGCCTGGTGGCGGTTCAGCCGGCGCCGCAGGTGGCCGTGAACGGCGGCGGCGATCTCGGGGGAGGCGCTGAGGCCGGTGCCGATCGCCCACACCGGTTCGTAGGCGACGACGGCGCCGATTCCGGCACCGTCGGCGGCCGCCAGCACCTCGAGAGCGGCCCCCAACTGGGCGTCGAGGATCGCCTCGGTTTCGTCCCGCTGCCGCTGTTCCAGGGTTTCACCCACACAGATGACCGGGATCAGCCCGGTGTCGAGGGCCCGCCGGGCCTTGCGCGCCACGTCGTCGTTCGATTCGCCGTGGTACTGGCGCCGTTCGGAGTGGCCGGCCAGCGCCCACGAAGCGCCGGCATCGAGGATCTGCGCGGCGGCGACGTCACCGGTGTAGGCGCCGCCGTCCTCGGCGTGGACGTCCTGGGCGCCGACCGCGGCCCAGTCGGGCATCGCGGCCGCCGCGAGTTCGAGGTAGACGGGCGTTGGGAACAGGACGACATCGACCTGCGCACCGGGCGGGCCGGCGTCCGCGAGGGCCTCGGCATAGGCCGAGACGTCCTCGCGAAGCAGGTTCATCTTCCAGTTGCCTGCGATGATCGGTGTGCGCGTCATGTTTCCTCCCTGCCGCCTGAGCGGAGCGCTTCGACGGCCGGCAGTTCCTCGCCGGCCAGTAGCGCCAGGGAAGCGCCGCCGCCGGTCGAGACGTGATCGATTCTCCCGGACAGGTTCTCCTGCCTGACCGCCGCCACCGTCTCGCCGCCGCCGATCGCGGTGAAGCCGTCGCAAGCGGCGACGGCGCGGGCGACGGCGAGGCTGCCGGCATCGAAGGGCCGGGTCTCGAAGACGCCCATCGGACCGTTCCAGAACAGGATGGCGGCGCCGGCGATCGCGGCTTCGAAGGCGGTCCGGGTGCCCGGCCCGATGTCGACCGCGAGCCATCCGGCCGGCACGCCGTCCTCCACCGGCAGCGTGCGGACCCGCCGTTCCTGGGGCGTTGCCCCGAGCGAGTCCGTGACCACCACGTCGATCGGCAGGAGCAGCTCGGCGCCGCCTGCCGCGGTCTCGCTCTCGATCTCACGCGCCAGGCCGAGGCTCTCCGTCTCGACCAGCGAGGAACCGAGCTCGGCGCCGCGGGCTGCCAGGAACGTGTTCGACATGCCTCCCCCGACCAGGACGCGGTCAACCAAGGGCAGCAGGCGCCGCAGGGCGCCGATCTTGCCCCGGATCTTCGCTCCCCCGGTGACGAGCACGAACGGTCGCGGCGGGTCGTCGAGCAGCCGGCCGAGCTGCCGCAGTTCGCGGTCGAGCAGCAGCCCGCTGAAGGCCTGCTCGACCAGGCCGCAGATGGCGGCGGTGGAGGCATGGGCGCGGTGGGCGGTGCCGAAGGCGTCGTTGACGTAGATCTCGCCGAGTGTGGCCAGCTCGGCGGCGAAGGCCGGATCGTTCGCTTCCTCGCCGGTGTGGAAGCGGAGGTTCTCGCAGAGAAGAACGTCCCCGTCGTCGAGCGCGGCGGCCGCATCCCGGGCTGCCGGCCCGATGCAGTTCGCGGCGAAGGCGACGGGCCGCTCGAGGATCGAGGACAGGGCGCCGGCGACCGGACGCAGGCTGAGTCCCGGATCGGCCTTGCCTCGCGGCCGGCCGCGGTGTGACAGCAGGACGACGCGGGCGCCCGCGTCGCGGAGAGCGTCGATGGTGGGCGCGGCTTCCCGCAGGCGGGTCGCGTCGAGCACCCGTTCGCCGGCCATCGGCACGTTGAAGTCGACGCGGACGATGACGCGCCGGCCTCGCAGGGCGAGTGAGCCGTCACGGAAGCTCGGTGGGAAGATCAAGATCGCGATCTCGGTGGGCCGCCGCGCCGGCCGGCGTCGGTGAGGGGGAGGATAACGTCGCCCGCATGTCCGCGGCCAACGAAGCGGCCGGCCCGTTCGAGGGCTTCGTCCTCGGCATCGAAACCTCCTGCGACGACACCGCCTGCGCGGTGCTCGACGCGGAGGGCCGCGTGCTCTCTTCCGTGGTCTCGAGCCAACTGGACGTGCACCGCCCGTTCGGCGGCGTGGTGCCGGAGGCGGCGTCGCGGGAGCACCTCCGCAACTGGCCCGCGGTGTCGGCGGCGGCGCTTCAGGAGGCGGGCGTCGACTGGTCCGACGTCGGCGCCGTGGCGGCGACCCGTGGGCCCGGCCTCGTGGGGTCGCTTCTCGTTGGACTCTCTCTCGGCAAGGCGATCAGCTACTCCCTCGACGTGCCCTTCCTCGCCGTGCATCACCTGGAGGGCCACCTCTTCTCGCCCCTGCTCCAGACCGACGGCGCGAGCCGGTCCGTACCCGAGTCGATGGTCGGCCTGGTGGTTTCCGGTGGCCATACCAGCCTGCTAGTCGTCGACGGTCCGTCCGGCGCCGTGACCAGCCTGGCCGAGACCCGGGACGACGCGATCGGCGAGGCCTTCGACAAGATCGGCCACCGCGTGGGACTGCCCTTCCCGGCCGGCGCGGAAGTCGATCGGCTCGCCGAACTGGGCGATCCGGCGGCCTGCCCGTTTCGGGTGGCCAGGATCAAGTCCGACGAGCTGGCGTTCTCGTACTCGGGGCTGAAGAGCCAGGCGCTGCGCGCGCTCGGCGAGATCGAGGCGGGGAACGGTCATGCCGCGGAAGCGCCGGCCGACGCCGCCGACGGGTCCTGGCCGCGGGAGGTTCTCGACCTCCTCGCGGGTTTCCGGCGCGCCGCGGTCGCGCAGTTGATCGACCGCCTGAACCGGCTCTGCGACGAGCGGCCGGTGGAGCGGCTCTCCGTCTCGGGCGGCGTGGCGGCGAACCGCCTGCTGCGCCGGGAGGTCGCGCTCTGGGGCGAGCGCCGCGGCGCCGACGTGCTGCTCGTGCCGCTTCGCTACTGCGGAGACAACGCGGCGATGATCGCCCACGCCGGCCTCCTGCGCCTCCGCCGCGGCGACACCGACGACCCCCGCTCCGCGGATGCGGAGAGCCGCATCCCGTTCTCCGCGCTGTAGCACCCGGAGGGCTGCGGCGTGGGCGGGTCGGCGTGGCCCGGGTCAGAAGACCCGGGACACTAGGAGGCGCACTGCTGTCGCCTACCGGATGACGCCGGTCTCCGGGGAGGACGCCGTCGCGTACAACTTCCGCGGAATCCGGCCGGCGTTGGCCGCCAGCCAGCCGGCCTCGACGGCCAGCTTCATCGCCCGGGCCATCCGCACCGGATCCTGGGCGCCGGCGACGCCGGTGTTCATCAGGACGCCGTCCGCGCCCAGCTCCATCGCCAGGGCGGCGTCGCTCGCGGTGCCGACGCCGGCGTCCACGATGACCGGCACGTTCGCCTGCTCGACGATGATCCGCAGGTTCGCCGGATTGCGGATGCCCATCCCCGAGCCGATCGGCGCCGCGAGCGGCATCACCGCGGCCGCGCCGAGATCCTCGAGCTTGCGGCAGGTGATCGGATCGTCCGTCGTGTAGGGAAGCACGATGAAGTCGTCGGCGACCAGTTCCCTGGTCGCCGCAAGCAGTTCCTCGTTGTCGGGGAAGAGGGTCTTCTCGTCGCCGATCACCTCCAGCTTGACCCAGTTCCAGCCGCCCAGTTCGCGCGCCAGTCGGGCTGTCCGCACCGCCTCGTCGGCGGTGTAGCAGGCGGCGGTGTTGGGCAGCAGCAGGTAGCGGTCCTGGTCGATGTGGTCGATCAGCGACCCCTTGCCCAGGTCGTCCAGGTTGACGCGCCGCAGCGCCACCGTGACCATCTCGGTGCCGGAGGCGTCGAAGGCGTCGACCATCACCTGTTCGTCGCCGTACTTGCCGGTGCCGAGAATGAGGCGCGAGTGGAACTCGCGGCCGGCGATGACGAGAGGCTCTGGAGTGGTCATGGCATGGGTCTCAGGCGCTGCGCGCGGGCACGAAGTACTCGGTGCCGCGAATCTGCCGCGAGATGTGGTGGAGCAGCTCCTCGAAGTCGGTCGGTTTGTGCTCGAAGTCCAGGTTGCGGCTGTCCACGACGAGCAGGGGCGACCCATCGTAGTGGTAGTAGTGGTGGTTGTAGGCCTCGATCAGCTCGCCCAGGTAGTCGGCCGAGATGTTCTGCTCGATGGCGCGGCGGCGCTTGTGGATCCGCGCCATGCAGGTGTCGATGTCGGCGGTCAGGAAGATCAGCAGGTCCGGCTGGCTCAACTGCGGTTCGAGCAGGTCGTAGAGCTTCTCGAACAGCATCAGGTCGCCGTCCGTCAGGTTCAGGTAGGCGAACAGCCTGCTCTTCGCGAAAGTGTAGTCGGCGAGGCGGATGGGATCGAACAGCTCCTCCTGGGTCAGGTCGAGCTGCTGCTTGTAGCGCGTCAGCAGGAAGTAGAGCTCGGTCTGGAAGGCGGTGCCGGGCCGGTCGCGGTAGAAGGCCTCGAGGAACGGATTGTCCACGTCTTCGAGGATCTTCACGCCCTCGAAGCGTTGCGCGAGCATCTCGACCAGGGTCGTTTTGCCTACGCCGATCGGTCCGTCGACGGCGAGGTACCGATACGGGAGCGCGTCTACGGGCACTGCCCGGACTATACAATCCCCCGGCGGCGGCGAGCATGGTGGCGGCGTCGGTTTTCGACGCGCGCCGGAGCGGCCCGAACAGGACTTCCGATAGGGGGAAAGTGAGAGTGAATCCCTGGTGGCGGAGACCGGCGGCGGAGGAGAAACACGAACCGGCGCGACCGGAAGCAGAGAGCGTCGAGAGCGAGGAGCAGACCGAGGTCGCGGCCGCGACGGCTCCCGTGAGCGAGCCGCCCGACGACTCGCCGCCGGTGCTGACGGAGCCCGACACCTCGTCGGCGACGGAGGAGGACGCCGCGCCGGTGGAATCCGTGGGAACCGCCGTGTCCGCCGCACTGGAGGCGGCAACCGAGCCGGCGGAACCGGCCCAGGCGACCACGGAGACCACGGAAGCCGCGGAGGCCACGACGCCCGCACCGGCCAAGCGGCGGCGGCGCCGGCGCCGCGGCGGGCGCCGTTCGCGGCGGAGTGGACGTGGCGGCGGTCCGGAAGGCCGAGAGCAGGGCGAGGACGGCGATGTCGCGGAGGCACGGCGCAGCGGCCCCTCGCCGGCAGCGAGGTCCGGCAGGGCAGGCCGCGCGGCCGCGCTTCTCGACCTCGGCGGGCTGGAGCGTAGTCTCGAGGGTGGTTCGGAGCTCGATACGGAGGGGCTGCTTGCCCGGCTGGACGGTGAACTCGGCAAGCTCGTCCTGCGCCGCGTCTATGCCGATGCGAGCGACGAGCGACTCGATCGGAATGCGCTGCACGGCGCCGGTGTCGAAGTCGTCGACGTGCCCTCGGGCACGGAAGTGCGGGGTTGCTCCGCCGCGGTGCGGATCGTCGTGGACGCCCTGGAGCTTTGCTACACGAAGCGCGGCGTTGGCACGGTGGTGCTGGGGGCGACGTCGGTGCAGATGCTGCCCCTGGTCGCGAAGCTGCAGCAGAACGGCGTGACCGTGATCGGGCTCGGCGGCGCTGGCGGCGAGGCGCTGGTACGGGCCCAGTGCGACCGCTTCATCGACCTCTCCGGCTAGCAGCCGGCGCCGCTCCCCTTCTCATCGGCAAGCTGCTAGGGTTCCGCACTCGCTCGGTGCGGCGGCCTGAAATGCACCCTTAGCTCAACTGGATAGAGCGTTGGACTACGGATCCAAAGGTTGGGGGTTCGACTCCTCCAGGGTGCACCACCGTCTTCACGAGGCGCGGCCATGAACGACACGCAATACACCCCGCCCAAGGTCTGGAAGTGGGACACCGAAAGCGGTGGCCGCTTCGCCAAGATCAACCGGCCGATCGCCGGTTCCACGCACGAGGCGGAGCTGCCGGTGGGCGAGCATCCGCTCCAGCTCTACTCGCTCGCGACGCCGAACGGGGTCAAGGTCACGGTGATGCTCGAGGAGCTTCTGGACCGGGGCCACGACGCGGAGTACGACGCCTACCTGATCAACATCGGCGACGGGAACCAGTTTTCGAGCGGCTTCGTCGCGGCGAATCCGAACTCCAAGATCCCCGCGCTCGTCGACCACGGCACGGAGCCGCCCACCCGCGTCTTCGAATCGGGAGCCATCCTCCTCTACCTGGCCGAGAAGTTCGGTGACTTCCTGCCGCGGGAGCATGGCCCCCGAACCGAGTGCCTGTCCTGGCTGTTCTGGCAGATGGGGAGCGCCCCCTACCTGGGCGGCGGCTTCGGCCATTTCTACGCCTACGCACCGGAGAAGATCGAGTACGCGATCGACCGGTTCACGATGGAAGTGAAGCGCCAGCTCGACGTGCTCGACCGTCACCTGGCCGATGCCCGCTACATGGCGGGGGACGAGTACTCCATCGCCGACATGGCGATCTGGCCCTGGTACGGCGCGCTGGCCGCGGGCCACCTCTACGAGGCCGGCGAGTTCATCGAGGGGCAGAGCTACGAGAACGTGAACCGTTGGGGCCGCGAGATCGCCAAACGCCCGGCGGTGAAGCGCGGCCGGATGGTGAACCGCGCCTGGGGACCGCCGGAAACCCAGCTACGCGAGCGTCACGGCTCCGCCGACTTCGAGACGAAGACCCAGGACAAGCTCGAGCCGGAAGCGGACTGACCGCCGCCTCAGGCGGCGCCGCCGGCGCGGGTCGACAGCCGGTCCTCGACGCTCGCGCGGAGATCCTCGATGGCCGCGACGAGGTCGATCTTCTCCGGGTCGAGCAGCCAGAGAAGGGTCGTGCCTCTGACCGAAGCGAGAATCTCGAACGCCGTCCCGGTCGAATCGAGGTCGGTTCGGATCTCGCCGGCCTCCTGGCCTTGCAGTATGGCCCGTTCGATCGCGGCGGCGAAGTTCTCGTTACCGGCCCGGAACAGGTCGATCTTCCCGTTCAAGGGCCCCAGTGAGTCCGCCAGCAGCATGAACAACGCTCGCATCCAGTCTTCGGCGTCGCGTAGCAGTTCGGAGTAGCCGGTGAAGATGCGGTTCAGGCTGGCCAGGCCTGTGAGTCCCTCCTCGGGCTCGAACACTTCGCTGCCGACGCGGGTCTGGGAACGGGCGACGATCGCCTCGACGATTCCCTCCTTGGAGCCGAAGCGCAGCGACACGAGAGCGCTGGAGTAGCCCGCCTTCTTTCCGATCTGCTCCAGGGTGGTCGCTGTGTAACCCTGGCGGCCGAACAGCGCGGCGGCTGCTCGCAGGATCTCACGTTCGGATTCGGCCCGGCGTTCCGCCTGGGTGCGGCGGGGCCGGCCGGCTCCGCGACTCTTGGTCCCGGAACTCACGGGGCTGGACTCCGGCATGTCTGGCGTGGATCAAACAAGGTTGTGACCGGTCACTTCGTCAGACGGACTTTGGGATCGCCGCCGACTCTATCTCCGGCCGCTGTCGGCGCCGTTCGCTCTTCGGTTACGCTGCCAGATCCCGGGTTCCCTGAAGCCGGGCCATAGCGACAGGAGGAAGCGTGCGGACGGAGTTCTCGAAGGAGCAGCAGCTTCTGCGCGACATCGTGTCGCGGGCGCTCCGCGAGAAGTCGCCGGCGACGGCCGTTCGTGAGTTGATGGCCTCGGACCGCGGCTACGACCTGGCTGTGTGGCAGGAGCTCTGCGGCGACGTCGGACTGACCGGCGTCCACGTCCCGGAGGCGCACGGCGGCGCCGGCGGCGGCGCCGTCGAGCTCGGCATCGTCGCCGAAGAGATGGGGCGGACGCTGTTCTGCGGCCCCTGGTTCGCTTCGGCGGTGATGGCCGGGACCGCGTTGCTCGAGGCGACGAGCGACGAGGTCCGTGGCGAACTGCTGCCGCGCATCGCCGACGGCTCGACGATCGGGACCCTGGTGCTGGACGACCTGAACGGCCCGGGCGGCGTTGGCGGGTCGATCCGCGCGGCAGGGGACGGGAAGCTCTCCGGAACGGCCGCGATGGCCGTGGATGCGCACGTCGCGGACCTGCTCCTGGTTGCGGCGAGGGACGACGCCGGGCTCGGGCTCCACGCGGTCGAGGGCGGCGCGCCAGGCCTTGTGGTCGAGCCGCTCCAGGTCGTCGATCCGACGCGCAAGCTGTCCCGGGTCGTGTTCGCCGACGTTCCGGCCCGCCGCGTCGGCGATGTGACGGCCGGGGCCCTGGACCGGATCTGGGACCGGATCTGCTCCGCTTTCGCTCACGAGATGATCGGCGGAGCGCAGCATCTCTTCGAGACCACCGTGAACTACACGAAGGAGCGGTTCCAGTTCGGGCGGCCGATCGGCTCGTTCCAGGCGCTCAAGCACCGCTGCGCCGATCTGCTGCTCGAACTCGAGATCGCCCGGGCGCTCACCCACCACTCGGCGCGCTGCCTCGACGCCGGCGAGGGCGAGCCCTACGTGGCCAGCATGGCGAAGGCGGCGGCCGCCGACGCCTACATGAGCGCGGCGAGAGCGGGCATCCAGTTGCGGGGCGGGATCGGCTTCACCTGGGAGAACGACACCCACCTCTGGTTCAAGCGGGCCAAGGGCTCCGAGGTGCTGTTCGGCACGCCGGCGATCCACCGCGAGCGGATGATGACGATGCTGGAGGGCGCGGCATGACGGCGGACGAGATCCGCCGCGAGGTCTCGGCCTGGCTCGACGCGAACTGGCGCGTCGACCGTCCCCTGATCGAGTGGCGGGAGATCCTGCTCGAAGGCGGCTGGGCGGCGCCGCACTGGCCCGAGGAGTGGTACGGACGCGGCTTCACGCTCGACCAGACCATGGTCGTCGCCGAGGTCTTCAGGGAGAAGGACGTGGTTCCGGCCGCCCAGGTCGGCCCGCGTGGACTGGCGTCGGAGACGATCCTGGCCTGCGGGTCGGACGACCAGAAGCGGCGCTTCCTGCGGCCCATCCTGACCGGCGAGCACACCTGGTGCCAGCTCTTCAGCGAGCCGGGCAGCGGCTCCGACCTCGCGGGTCTCAGCACCCGGGCGGAGCTCAAGGACGGCAACTGGATCGTCAACGGCCAGAAGGTCTGGAACACGAGCGCGCACCACGCCGACTTCGGGCTGCTCGTGGCGCGCACCGACTGGGACGTGCCGAAGCACCAGGGGATCAGCTACTTCCTGCTCGACATGCGGCAGCCGGGGGTCGAGGCGCGGCCGCTCCGGCAGATGAACGGGCACCAGTCGTTCAACGAGGTCTTCATGACGAACGCCGTCGTGGCGCCCGAGGACCTGATCGGCGGCGAGGGCAACGGCTGGCACGTGGCGAAGACCACGCTCTCCTTCGAACGGCGCGGCTTCAGCCGGCGGGTTCGGGGGTCTTCGCTCGATGGGCCGAAGCAGGGCCCGATCTACGCGGAGTACGAGGAAGAACTCCGGATCGCCACCGAGCCCTACACCTGGTACCCGCAGCGCGAGGGCCGGGTGGATCTTGTCCTTCCGCGCGCCCGGGAGACCGGCGCGATCAACGATCCGGCGACGCGGCAGGAGATCGCGAAGCTCATCTGCCTGTACACCGGGGCGAGGCTCGCCTCCGACAGCGCCGAGGCCAGGCGCAAGGCCGGCACGACGGAGATCATCCCGGCCGGCTCGATCGGCAAGCTCGCCGCGAGCGTCATCGCGCGGCAGGCTTCCCACGTCCACACGATGATCTCGGGCGCGGACGCCATGCTGAGCGGGCCCGACTCCGCCGCGGACGGAATCATCGCGGAGGTCCTGGTCTCGGTGCCCGCGATCTCGATCGCCGGCGGCACGGACGAGATCCAGCGCAACATCATCTCGGAGCGCGTGCTGGGGATGCCCAAGGGGTTCCGCGCCGACCAGGGCCCGTTCAGGGACATCAAGCGCAACGCGTGAACTGGCCCGCGCGGCGTCTCGCGGCGGCGGCCGGCCTCCTGGCCGGCGCCTGCGGGAATCCGCTTCCCGTGGTGGACACCGGCGGCGACTACGACCCGTTGGCCGATCCCCTGGTCGATCCGCCGTCGTTGCACGAGCTGTACCCGGTCGCCGCGCCGCAGCGGGCCGACACCGCGACGACGATCGTCCGGCACGACTTCTCCCAGCCGGCGACGCTCAATCCGCTCTTTCCGTCGGGCGCGGCGTCCGCCTGGACGATGTTCGGGATGCTCTTCGAGTGGCTCGTCATCCGCCACGGCAGCCCGGCCAGCTACGACTGGAACTCGAACGTGGTCCTCGCGGTGCGACCGTCGGAGGATCTGCACTCCGTCACCCTGGAGTTGAATCCTGAGCTGCGCTGGCACGACGGGGAGCCGTGGACCGCGCACGATGTCGTGTTCTCGCTCGAAGCCCTGCGCGACGAACGGGTGCCGGTGAGCTTCTGGCCGACGCCGCGCGACCTCGTCGTCGGGGCCGTGGCGGAGGGCACGCACCGGGTGCGCTTCGACTTCGCCGGGCTCCTGGCGCCGCAGCTCCGCCTGGAGGCGCTCGCCTTTCCCATCATGCCGCTCCACATCGTGGGTAACGCTGCCGAGCGGGCCGCCGACCCGACGCTCCGGTCCTCGCCCTACTACAACCGCTACGGCCGCGAGGCCGTGATCGGCAGCGGTCCGTTCCGCTTCGTGGAATGGCGGAACAACGACCGGGTCGTCCTCGAACGGTGGGAAGACCACTACCTCTTCGACCGCGCGCCCCCGGCCGCGAAGACGATGATCTTCAAGTTCCAGCCGGACCGCAACCTCGCCTTCCTGCAGTTCCTGGGAGGCGAGTACGACCAGGTCTACGTCGACGCGAACATCTTCGCCCGACAGGCGAAAGGGGAGCTGTTCGAGGAGAGAGGCGTGAAGGGCCGCCACGCGTCGGCGCTGCTGCTCAGCCTCCTGTGGAACATGGACGGCAGCAATCCCTTCTTCACCGACCCCTTGGTGCGCCGGGCGCTCGCCCACGCCTACGATGCCGAGACCGTGTTGCGCCGGGTCGGCCATGGCCTGTATCGGCGTTCCTACGGCTTCATGGTGGAAGAACGCGACTGGGACTACGAGCCGGCGATCCTCGAGCAGGCGCTCGACTACGACCTGGCGCGCGCCGCCGAACTTCTCGACCGGGCCGGTTGGCTCGCCGACCCCGACACCGGATGGCGCTACAAGGAGATCGACGGCGAGCGGGTCCGCTTCAGCTTCGAGCTGTCGTACCCCGCCGGCCTGACCTACGTTCCGCCGACGCTCGACATCCTGCGCGAGGACTTTCGCCGCCTCGGGGTCGAGATGGTGACCCGCGCCTACGAGAGCGCTTCGCTCAACGAGAGGCGCCTCGCCCACGAGTTCCAGGCGCTTGGGACGATCGTCGGCACGACCCAGGATCCGAACGCCCTCCGCAACCAGCTAGCCACCGACGCCTACGACGGCGGCCGCAACAGCGGCGGCTACTCGAATCCCAGAGTCGACGAGCTCTTCGAGCTGGGCAAGCGGGAGCAGGACAGCGAGAGACGCGGCGCGATCTACCGGGAGATCCACCGGGAGGTCTATCGCGATCAGCCGGTGCTGTTCCTGTTCCACGTCAGCTTCCTCTGGGTGTTCAACAACGACATCCGGGGCGTCGAACTCGGCCCGATGGGCACGATCCTGCTGTGGCCGACCCCGCCCGAGGGCTGGCCGTCCCGGGTCGGCCCGGGCTGGTGGCGTGAGCGCCGCTAGCTAGCCGGCCCGCGCCGCCCGGATCCTCGCGATCGCCTTCGCCACGTCGTACCTGTCATCCCCCTCGTACCGAGGCGCCTGCTCGGCGAACGCGGCCTCGACGTCGTTCCACCGGGTTTGCGCGTACTCGATGACGTGGGGATGGGTCAGCAGGTAGAAGCGGCCTTCGCGGATCTGCTGGAGGACCATGTCGGCCGCCTCGACCGCGGACATCGCGTGCTCCGCGCTGAGCTTGCCCCCGGCCGGGTTGGCTTCCTGGGGTCCGCCGAGGTGCTCAGGCCGGCGCTCGGAGGAACGCCAGATGCTCGTCGCCACCCAACCGGGGCAGAAGACGCTGACGCCGACGTGCTCGGGCAGTTCGGCCCGCAGTACGTCGGAGATGGCGAGCACCGCATGCTTCGAGGCGGTGTAGACGGCGGAACCGGGGAAGGGAATGCCGAGGCTGTGCTCGGAGCCCGTGTTCACGATGCGGGATTCCCTGCCGCCCTCGATGAAGCGGGGCGCGAACACGCGGATGCCGTTGAGGACGCCCTCGACGTTCACGCCGAGGATCCAGCGCACGTCGTCGGCGCTGAACCCGTAGGCCGGCGCCCGGCCGGCGCCGACGCCCGCGTTGTTGAACAGCAGCTCGACGGAACCGAAGGCCGCCCAGGCGTCGTCGGCCAGGCGCTCCAGGTCCTCCTCGCGCGTCACGTCGACACGCGCCGCCAGCGCTTTGGCCCCGAGGGCTTCCACCTCACGCGCGACGCTCTCCGCGGCGTCGTGCTCCACGTCGGCGACCGCGACGTTCGCGCCTTCTCGCGCCAGGGCGATGGCGATGGCGCGGCCGAGGCCGTTGCCGCCGCCGGTGATGACTGCCGACGTGCCGGCTACTTCCATGTTCCGTTCCTCCTAACTCCGCAGCCGCGGCAGGACGTCTTCGGTGAACCGCCCCGCGGCCTCCCGGCCCGGAGCGCTCGGCGCCAGGAAGTTCGGCCCGGCAACCGCGAACTTCTCGATCCCGAGATCGAGCAGAGCCTCGAGCCTGGCCGCGCAGTGCTCGGGGCTGCCGACGATCGCGTAGCCGTCGATGAACTCGTCCGTGAGCGCGGTCGTCTGCTGCCCGCCCTCCTGGCCGTGGGCGGTCATGTCGTAGCGGTCGTGGATGTTGCGGAACACCTCCGTCTGCTGCTCGTCGGCCGGGCCGGAGATCTCGCCGTACATGACGGAGAAGCGGGCGAAGAGCCCCGTGGACGCTCGCCCGAGTTCACGGCCGACCCGCGGGTCGTCGCAGCAGACGACGTTCACGTAGGCGCCGAACTTGAGCGACTCCGGATCGCGGCCGGCCTCGGCCGCGGCCTGGCGCGCCGTCTCGATTCCCCACGCGACTCGCTTCGGATCGGCGCCGACGGCGAGCATGACCCGGTCGGCCTGCCGGGCCGCGATGCCGATCACCTTCGGCCCGGTGGCCGCGACCTCGACCGGCACCTTCGGACCGTCGCCGATCCAGCGGATGCTGCTTGCGGCTGGCCCGTGGGCAAGCCCGAGCTTCTCCGCGAGCGGCGCCGCCTCGTCCAGAATGCCCGTGTCCTCGAAGGCCACCTCCTCGCCGCGGAGATACTTCTGCAGAACAACCAGATAGTCCTCGAACCACCCGAGACGAGCCGGCGCGCGCCCCAGGTGGGCCAGCGCGCTGTCGCCGCGGCCGATCCCCAGCACCATGCGGCCCCGCGACACCCGCTGGACCGAGAGCGCCGACGAGGCTGTCGTCGCCGGATGGCGGGTGACCGGATTCGTCACCGAGGTCGCCACCCGCAGCTTTTCCGTCGCGGTGGCGCCGAGCGCGAGGCAAACATAGGGATCGCCGGAGAGATTCTGCGAATCGACGACGTTCATGCCGTCCCAGCCCCTGGCTTCCGCCTGGCGGGCGAACTCGGCGCTCCGGGTCGGCGCGGCGACGGTTGCGGTCCAGAACTCCATGTGGCGTCTTCCTTCCTGCTCAGTTCTGTGAGCGCGCACGATAGCGGCCGGCCAGTATAATGCTGGCTGGCCAACCAGTAAACCTCAGGAGCGGTCATGGCGCATATGTTCAGCAGGGGCAGACAGGTATTGGTTGCGGCCGTGTTCGCCGCCGGATTCGCGACGGCAGCGCACGCCGACGACTGGCTGCAGTGGCGCGGGCCGGACCGCGCCGGCATCTCCACCGAAACCGGCCTGCTCGACGAGTGGCCGCCGGAGGGCCCCGCCGTCAACTGGCAAATCGAGACGCTCGGCCAGGGCTACGGGACGGTCGCGGTCGAGGGCGACGCGATCTACGTTCAGGGCACCCGCGACGGCCAGAGCGCCGTTTTCCGCCTGCGCGCCGGCGACGGCGGCGAAGTGTGGATTCGCACGCTGGGCCCCCGGTACGACCACACGGACCGGGGCGACGGCCCGCGCTCGGTGCCGACCATCGACGGCGATTCGCTCTTCGTCCTGAACGGCATGGGCGAAGTGGCGAAGATCGCGAAGGACTCGGGCGAGGTGACCTGGCAGTTCAACATGCTGGACCGTTTCGGCAGTGCCAACACCCGCTGGGGTATCAGCGAGTCGCCGCTGGTCGTGCGCGACCGGATGTTCGTCATGCCGGGCGGCCCGGACGGCGCGATCGCCGCCCTCTCGACGGCTGACGGCAGCACGATCTGGCGTTCGGCCGAGCTGGGGGACGTGGCCTCCTACTCCTCGCTCATCCTGCGCGAGATCGCGGGGACCGAGGTGTTGATCGGCTTCACCGGCGAGGCCGGCGTCGGCGTTCGCGCCGAGGACGGCGCCCTGCTGTGGCGCTACGAGCGGCCGTCCACCGTGAACGCGATCAACATCGCCACGCCGGTCCTCGAAGGCGACCTCGTCTTCTACTCGGCGTCCTACGGCATCGGCGGGGGCGCGGTCCGGGTCAGCGTCGAGGACGAGGGCGGTTCCTTCTTCAGCGAGCAGGCGTACTTCGAGACGCGGCTCCAGAATCACCACGGCGGCGTCGTTGCCCACGAAGGGACGCTCTACAGCTTCTTCGGCCCCGCGCTGACCAGCGTCGACATCGAGACGGGCCAGGTCCACTGGCGCGCCCGCAGCGTCGGCAAGGGCTCGCTGGTGATGGCCGACGGCAAGCTCTTCCTCCTCAGCGAGAGGAACAAGGTCGGGCTGGCCGTCGCTACGCCCGAGGGCTACGAGGAGCGGGGCCGGTTTGAGATCGAGTACCGTGGCGACTTCACCTGGGCGCATCCGGTGGTCGCCAACGGAGCGTTCTACATTCGGGACCAGGAATCGCTGACGTCATACGACGTCGCCAAGTAGCCACAGCCTGCGATAGAACCGGCCGATGACTCCACTCTTCCGCCGCTTCGCGTTCGCCTCGACCGCCCTCTTCCTCGTTGCCTCGGCGGCTCCGGCCCAGTTCGGGCCGGTCAAGCTGACGACGAGCGGCTACGTGATGGGCTTCGTCGGCGAGGACGAGCCCGACCTCCACACCTATCTCGGCATTCCCTACGCCGCGCCGCCGCTCGGCGACCTCCGTTTCCGGCCGCCGCGGCCCGTGACCCCGGGCAGAACGCCCATCGACGCGATCGTCGAGCCGCCGTCCTGCATGCAGGCGCCTTACCCCGAGGGCGGCTTCTACGCCCAGCCCCTGGTCGAAGTGAGTGAGGACTGCCTGTACCTCAACCTCTGGACCGCGGGCGACGAGGGTGATCGCTTGCCGGTCATGGTCTGGATCCACGGCGGCGCGCTCACCCGCGGGTCGGGCTCGCTACCCCTCTACGACGGCACGGCGCTGGCGCGCAAGGGCGTCGTCGTGGTGACGGTGAACTACCGGCTGGGCGCTTTCGGCTACCTCGCCCACCCGGTCCTTTCGGCCGAGTCCGACCAGGGCGTCTCCGGCAACTACGGCGTCCTGGACCAGATCTTCGCCCTGCAGTGGGTGCGAGACAACATCGCGACCTTCGGCGGCGACCCGGACCGCGTGACGATCTTCGGCGAATCGGCCGGCGCCTGGAGCGTCAACGTGCTGCAGGCTTCGCCCCTGGCGCGCGGCCTGTTCCAGCGGGCGATTGGCCAGAGCGGGGGCTTCTTCGACGGCTTGCCCGAGCTTCGCTCCTCGGAGGACGGCTCGGCCGAGAGCGCCGGCGAGGCCTTCGCCAAACGGCTCGGGATCGAGGGCGGTGACGCGGCCGCCAGCCTGCGCGAACTGGACGCGGAGACGATCCTCGCCGAGGCCTCGAAGCAGGGCGCCTTCTCGACGAGACCGAACGTCGACGGCTGGGTGCTCCCGAAGCAGGTGGCCGAGATCTACCGGGCTGGCGAGCAGGCGGACGTGCCTGTGCTGGTCGGGTCGAACCGCGACGAGGCGACCAGCCTGATGGGCCGCATGCTCCCCTCCAACAAGTCCGGGGTCGAGTTCCTGGTCAAGAGCCAGTTCCCCGACGTGGCCGATGAGTTCTTCAACGCTTACCCGGTGGCGACCGACGCTGACGCGAGGAGGGCCTTCATCGACGCCTTCTCCGACCGCGTCTTCGCCTGGCACATGAAGACTTGGGCGACGCTTTCGGAGACGGTGTCCTCACCGGCCTGGCTCTACTTCTTCACGCACGCCCCGCCACACCCCGAGAGGGACTTCTACGGCGCCTACCACGCGGCCGAGATCGCCTACGCGTTCGACAACCTGGACAAGCTGGACTTCGACTACGCGGAGGAGGACCACGAACTCGCCGAGGCGATGTCCGGCTACTGGATCGCCTTCGCCTCCACCGGCGACCCGAACCCGCCGGGCGGCCCGGACCTGCCGGCGTGGCCGGAGTTCAGGCCCGACACGGCCCGACACCTCGAGTTCGGATCGACGATCGAGGCCGGCAGCCACCTCCACCGTGACCGCATGGCATTATGGGACCGTTTCTTCGAGGTGACCCAGCCATGAATCGACGCGCGCCCGTTGCGATCGCCATCGCCTTCCTCCTGTCACTCCCCGCCGTCGCAGCGGCGCAGCAGCGAGGCGACGAGCCGCCGCCGCTGAACATCATCGGTCTGACCGGTCTTTCCTTCGGCGCCTGGGTCAAGCCCGACACGCAGATGGAGGCCTGGGTCCAGATGGCCAGGTTCGTCTGCCAGGCCGAGGAGTTCTGCAAGATCAATGTCTTCGACGGCCCGGAACTGGCCACCCACGTCGACCCGGTACCCGAGGAGAACCGCAAGGCCCTGAAGTACGTCTTCACGTACCAGCAGGGCGAGACCCCGCCGATCGTCGTCCGCGAGGCCCAGCCCGAAGAGGGCGAAGAGCCCCGGGAGTGGACCTTCGACTAACGGTTCCGCGGAAACCCCAGGTCGACCTGGCTTTCCGCCGGGTCCGGCCAGCGCGCCGTCACCACCTTGGCCTTCGTGTAGAAGTGGACGCCTTCCGGGCCGTACATGTGGGTGTCGCCGAAGAGGGACTGCTTCCAGCCGCCGAAGGAGTGGTAGCCGACAGGCACCGGGATCGGCACGTTGACGCCGACCATGCCGGCGTCGGCGTCCTCCTGGAACTGGCGGGCGGCGCCGCCGTCGCGGGTGAAGATCGCGGTGCCGTTGCCCCAGGGGTTCTGCTCCACGAGTTCGACCGCCTCCTGGTAGCTGTCGGCGCGGACGACGCATAGCACCGGACCGAAGATCTCGTCCCGGTACACCGTCATGTCCGGCGTGACGTTGTCGAGCAGCGAGACGCCGAGGAAGAAGCCGTCGCCTTCGAAGGTCGCGTTGCGGCCGTCGACGACCACGGTGGCGCCTTCCTCGGCGCCAGCCCCGATGTAGCCAGCCACGCGGTCGCGGTGCTCGCGGGTGATCAGCGGGCCCATCTCCGACTCCGCGTCCATGCCGGGGCCGATGGAGAGCTTCCCCATCCGGTCCCGGATCGCGCCGACCAGGGGATCACCCACGCCGCCGACCGCGACGACGACGGACACCGCCATGCAGCGCTCGCCGGCCGAGCCGTAGGCGGCCGACACCGCGGCGTCGGCGGCCAGGTCGACATCGGCGTCGGGCAGCACGACCATGTGGTTCTTGGCGCCACCCAGGGCCTGGACGCGCTTGCCGGCGCCGGTCCCCGTCTCGTAGACGTAGCGGGCGATCGGCGTCGAGCCGACGAAACTCACCGCCGCGATGTCCGGATGAGTGAGCAGGCGGTCGACCGCCTCCTTGTCGCCGTTCACCACGTTGAACACGCCGGGCGGGAAGCCCGCCTGGTCGAACAGCTTCGCCAGCAGCAGCGGCGCCGACGGGTCACGCTCCGATGGCTTGAGCGCGAACGTGTTGCCGCAGGCGACCGCGTTCGGGAACATCCACAGCGGCACCATGGCCGGGAAGTTGAACGGCGTGATGCCGGCAACGACGCCGAGCGGCTCGCGCACCGAGTAGACGTCGACGCCGGTCGAGGCCTGGGAGTTGTAGCTCCCCTTCAGCAGATCGGCGAGGCCGCAGGCGTACTCGATGTTCTCGATCCCCCGGGCCACCTCGCCGGCGGCGTCGGCCAGCACCTTGCCATGCTCGGCGGTCAGCAGCCGGGCGAGCTCGTCCGTGTGCGCCTCGACCAGGTTCCGGAAGGCGTACATCAGCTTGGTCCGCACCGCCAGCGATGTGCGCCGCCAGTCGCCGAAGGCGTCCCTGGCCGCGGCCACTGCGGCATCAACTTCGTCCGTGCTCGCCAGACCGACCGCCGCCGTCTGCTCGCCCGTGGCCGGGTTGAAGACCGGATGGGTCCTGCCCGAGCCGGCGGTGAGGCGGTTTCCGTTGACGTGATGTTCGATCGTTCTCATGACTGCGTTCTCCTGCTTGCAGCCTACTAGCGAGGCGCCACATCGAGGCGCCGGCCGCCGCTAGCCGGCCAGCGCAACCCCCTCGAACCCCGGCATCAGCACCGTCTCGATGTTCAACTGACCGGCCAGCCCCGCCTCGCGGTGGACGCCGGCCTTGCGCCAGGGTTCCGACGTCGACATCGCGACCAGGGCGGCGCGGTTGGGATAGCAGGCGATCGCCACCTCGTCCCAGAGTTCGTCGACCCGGCCGAGGGAGAGATGCGTCACGTCGGCGGCGAAGACGATGTGGCCGCCGAAGTCCTGGATGATTCTGGACACGGCCTGACCGTAGATCTGGTAGGCCTCGCGCCCGGTCAGATCCGTTTCGCGGCCGTCGCTGTATTCGGCCTTCTCCTTGAACTTCAGCAGATTGACCATGTAGATCGGTCCTTCGGGGCCAGGCTCCTGCATCGCGGCGATCTGTTCGGAGTCCTGCGGGTAGACGTCGTTCTCGAAGGTCGGCATGGATGTGCTCCTGTGCGATGGGGAGATGGCGGGCGCTTCGCCCGGCGGCCGACGCTACTCGTCGCAGCCGTCGTAGCGCCAGTGCCACGGTTCCCAGTCGAAGCCGCCGGCGTTGCCCAGCGGGTAGCTCTCGGTGAAGCAGAAGTCGGCGGCGTGGCGCTTCAGCCACTGGTACGCCGGTGTGTCCTTGAAGTCGGCGTCGCTGGGCACGAAGTCGAGGGCGCGGCCGGTGACGTGCTCGGAGTAGCCGGGCGGCGCGGTCCAGCGGACGGCGTTGAGGAACGGCCGTCCGTCCACCAGCAGGCCTTCCAGGACCCTCTTCTGAAAACCGTAGCTGCGGAAACCCGAGTCCACTTCCAGCCGGATTCCCTGTTCCCGGGCGGCTGCGGCCATCGCGACGACGGCGTCACGCGCTTCCGGGGTGACGTAGATGCCGAGTTCTCCGGTCAGCTCGCCAGGCACCTTCGCGAGTTTCGCCGGGTCGGCGGCCTCCTCGATGCGGTTGCCCCGCCACGGCGGCGGCACGTCGTACGACTGGCCGTTCAGTTCGACCCGTTCGACCGCCGGATCGACCGGCTCCTGCGGCCGCGCGGCCCCGGGGAGCGCCAGGACCGACGAGCAGAAGCCGACGGCCGCCAAGAGACGCGCCCTCTGTGTGCCCGCGGCTGCTAGGATTCGGGTCCCTTCAAACATCGGTCCATTCTTCCCGAACAAGGACTCAAGCCATGCGCAAGCTCACCCTCTTCTCGCTCGCCCTGTTTCTCGTCGGCCTCCCGGCGCTCGCCGCCGACGGAGACGGCATCAAGCGGATGCCGAACGGCAAGCCCGATCTGTCGGGCGTGTATGACGCGGGCACGATCACTCCCGTCGATCGCCCGCCGCAGTACGGCGACAACCTCTACCTGACGCCGGAGCAGGCGAAGGAGATGGAAGAGGAAAGGGACAGGCTCTGGCGGTCCCTCGAAGAGGATCGAAAGGGCGGCGGCGCCGATCGGACCGCGCCCAAGAAGGGCGGCGACGGCGACAACCGCTTCGGCGGCGGCGGCGTCGGGGGCTACAACGCGTTCTGGATCGACCCCGGCTCCGAGGCGGTGATCGTGGACGGCAAGTTCCGCACGTCGATCATCTACGAGCCGAAGAACGGCCGGCGCCCCGCGATGACGCCCGCGGCCATGCGCCGGATGGCGACGAACTTCGCGTCATTCATTCACAACAACGACGGCACCGCCTCCTGGCTGGACCAGGACGGCCCCGGCCCGTTCGACGGTCCCGAGACCCTGGCGCTGGCCGAGCGCTGCCTGCTCGGTTTCGTCGGCGGACCGCCGCTGCTGCCCAGCCTGTACAACAACTACGCGCGGATCATGCAGACCGAGAACCACGTCGTCATCATGGCCGAGATGGTCCATGACGCGCGGATCATCCCCATCGACGGCGAGCACGGCCCCGACGGGATCAACTGGTGGCTCGGCGACGGCGTCGGCCACTGGGACGGCGACACCCTGGTCGTCACCACGCGCAACTTCCGCAACCAGACCGGCCTGCCCGGGGGCAGTGAGACGATGGTGGTGGAGGAGCGGTTCAGCCGGACCGAGGACGGGAACCTGCTCTACCACTTCCGGGTCGACGACCCGAACTCATGGACGGCGCCCTGGGCGGGCGAGTACACGTGGCAGGCGAAGGACAGCCTGGTCTACGAGTACGCCTGCCACGAAGGCAACTACGCGATGGGCAACGTCCTGCGCGGCGCCCGGCTGCTCGAATCGGAGTACGACCAGCCGCAGAGCTCCGGCGGAGAGTAGGTCACTCCCACCGGAACGCCCACACGGCGAGCCCGAAGCAGAGGACGGCCCAACCGGCCAGCCCCAGGATCGGGCCGCCCTGCGCGAACAGCGGTTCGCCGCTGTTCACCATCGCTCGCATCGCGTCGGCCAGGAAGGTCAGCGGCAGCCACTTCGCGAACCCGAGGAGCCAGTCCGGCAGCGCCGTCTGGGGGAAGAACACTCCGGACAGGAACATCAGCGGCAGCGACACGATGTTCGCTAGCGGCGCCGCCGTGTTCTCCGTCTTCGCGATGCCGGAGATCGCCAGGCCCAGTGAGGCGAACACGAAACCGCCGAGGAAGATGAGCGGGATGACCTCCAGCCAGAACAGCGGGTAGCCCGGGGCCACCTCGACGCGGGACACCAGGATGCCGACGAGCAGCAGGACGTTCGTCTGCATCACCAGCAGCAGGAGCCGGGTCGTGAGCGAGCCGACCAGGAAGTGGTTCGGGCCGATGGGTGTGGCGTACAGGCGCTTCAGCACACCCTGATTGCGCAGGCGAACCAGCGTGAAGACGACGCCGAAGAGGGCGCTCTGCATGATCGCCAGGGAGACGATCCCCGGCACGATGAAGCCCTTGTAGCCCTGGCCGCGGCCCGCGATCTCGGTGGGGGAGATCGTCGCCCAGTTCTCGACCCGGTACTCCGCCGGAACGTTCGCCACGCTCTTGAACACACCCTCGAGCACCTGGCCGAGGATGGATCGGGCCGCCTCCGCCTCCTGCGCCTTCCTGCCGTCGAAGGTGAGGTCGAGCGTCGACGAGGCGCCGAGTTCGCCGAAGCCCTCCGGGATCACCAGGAACGCGGTGATGTCGCCGGCCAGGACCTCCGCTCGCAGGTACTCGGCATCGTCTGACTCCGGGATGTTGAACAGCGGTTCGCCGCCCAGGTCGCCTTTCAGCACGGACACCAGCAGGGTCGACGCCTGGTTCTTCGCCTGGTCGACGATGCCGACCTGCGGCGGCGCGAAGCTGCCGAAGTCGAAGAGGCCGAAGACGACCATCATCACCGTCGGGAAGGCCAGCGACCAGAAGATCGCCGCCCGATCGCGGAAGAACATCTTCAGTTCGGCGCCGATGAACGCCAGGTAGATCTTCACCGCGGGGTTCCTACTCGACGAGCTGGTGCCCGGTCAGGTCGAGGAAGACGTCTTCGAGCGTCAGGGCGCCGTCCCGGCGGACCGCTTGGCCGCCACGGTTCGCCAACTGATCGATCAGCGTTTGCGGCGCGTCGACGGCGATGATGGCGCCCCGGTCGATGACCGCCACCCGGTCGCAGAGGACCTCGGCCTCTTCCATGTAGTGGGTGGTCAGCATGATCGCCATGCCGTCGGAGCGCAGGCCGTCGATCAGCTTCCACATCCTGCGACGGGCCTGGGGATCGAGCCCGGTCGTCGGTTCGTCCAGGAACATCGCCACCGGCTGGTTGACCATGGCGACCGCGATCGAGAACCGCTGCCGCTGGCCCCCGGACAGGTGCTTGTACCGGGACTTCGCCCGGTCCGCCAGGTCGACCCTGGTCAGCATCTCGTCCGGCGAGGCGTCCGAGCCGTAGAGCGTCGCGAACAACTGGACCGTTTCGCGGAGCGTCAGGTTGTCGAAGAAGGCGTTCTGCTGGAGCTGGACGCCGATCATGCTCTTGACGCGCCGCCGGTTCTTCTTCACGCCGACGCCGTCGATGAACGCCTCGCCGCCGTCTGCCTGGCGGAGTCCCTCCAGGATCTCGACCGTGGTCGTCTTGCCGGCGCCGTTCGGGCCCAGCATGCCGAAGATCTCGCCGCGATGGACCTGGAACGAGACCCCGTCGACGGCTACGAGTTCGCCGTAGCGCTTGCGCAGGTCCCGGACGTCGATGACGACGTCGTTGGCCATCGCCGCGGCCGCGATCTCAGTCGTCGAGGCTGGCCCAGACGTAGCCGATCCAGACCGGCTCCGGCGACAGCGGGCCGTTGCCGTACGGCGCGTACTTCTCGGGCAGGCCGTCCTTCTGGACGTCCTGGAGCGACTTGCCGGCGCTCTTCTGCCTGTCGATGTAGTCGATCGTCTCCGCGACGTAGTCGTGGTACTTCTGCAGGTCGGCCTTCGTCGCCAGCGGCCCGTGGCCAGGGATGATCTGCGTGTCGTCGTCGACGATCTCGAGCAGTTGGGCCATGTTGTCGCGCAGGCCGAGCGCGCTGCCGCCGACGTCCCGGTCGATGTACGGGTAGCCGCCGAGGTTCGGGAACTGGTCGCCGGCGTGGACGACGTTCGAGTCGCGGAAGAAGATGGCCGCGTCGCCGTCCGTGTGGGCCGGGTTGCCGAAGTGGATCACGTCGATCGCCTCCCCGTTCCAGTGCAGGGTGACGCTCTCGTTGAATGTCACGATCGGCAGCGCTTCGGCCGGGAACGGCGTCGCCGAGAAGTTGGCGCCGGCATGCCGGTTCTCCAGCAGCCGCTTGCGCACGTTCGCGTGCGCGACGATCGCGGAGTCGGCGCCGAAGCCCGCGTTGCCGCCCGCGTGGTCGAAGTGGTAGTGCGAGTTGACGACGAAGTCGATCCTGCCCTCCTGGATCTTCGCCACCGCCGCCTTGATCTTGGGCACCACCGGCATCATCGCGTCGTCGACGATCAGGATGCCGTCCTCGCCCGCCGAGACCGCCAGGTTCCCCGCCAGTCCCGGCTCGGGCAGCAGAAGGTAGACCGTGTCGCTCAACTGGGTCTGGTGCCAGACGATCTGTTCGCCTGCCCGTTTGGCCCAGTCGTCGATGTAGCTCTGAGCAGCGGCCGGGAAGGCAGCGGTGACGCTGAGGGCCGCGATGGCGAGGCAAAGGCAGGCCGGACGAATACGGTTCTTCGAGTTCTCTTTGATCATCGTTCCTCTTTCCCCAAGTTCGTAACGAACAACCCTATCGCCGTGAGGACGGTTGCAACTTCCGGCTCTCCTCCGTAGCAGCCAACTCCACGGCCCCCTCCGCCCCCTCGATGACGACCTTCATCTCCGGCTCTCCCTCCGAAACCTCAACGTCCACCCCCAGACCTGCGAGCACCGCTCCCAGCTCCGTCGCATCCGGCGTCGAGATCCCGAACGACACGAGCTCCCCGCCCAGTGGCGTCGTCGTCGCCGGGTGCGGAGAGTCCCGCCAGTCGATGAAGAACGGCATCCCGTAGCCGCCCCCCTGCGGGAACAACAGGTCCCACACCAGGAGCCCGCCGTCGGCCGTGCGCCGCCGAGTCTCCACGGGACCGGTCGACGGGATCCCGGCCTCCTGGAGCAGGCCCTTCGTCATGCCCAGATCGCCCTGCGCCGCCCAGGTCACGAGCCCCCCGGTGCTCATCGCGGCCATGCCCGTGACCATCTGGCTCTCGACCGACTGCGCCGGGTCCGGCGCAATGATCTCGAGGTACGTCTCGCCCAGGCTCAGAAGCGCATTGCGGGTACCGAGCCCCTCGTGCGAGCCGCCGAACGCCGGCGCCATGCCGAAGACGTCCTCAGCCCACGCCATCCCTTCGTCGAGGTCGGCGACCGCATACATGAAGTGGTCGATCTTCATCGGTTCCCCTTTGGCGGGTTCGGGTTCTGTTCGGCCACGTGCTCGCTCGACGATTCCGGGCCCTCGCTGGCGCAACCGCAGCTGAACAGGAACAAAACGGCGACAACTGCCGTCCTTAGACCCACAACAACCCCATCTTACGGACGGTGACCCGTCTAGGCGCGTTCAGCCGTTTGCCGCCGGCCGGAACCATCCACGAGCATTCCGACCCAGTTGAGGAGCCTTGCCATGAAACAGTCCATCCTGATCGCCGCCGCTGTCGTTCTGGCCCTCGCGCCCCCCGCCCTGGCCGCCGACAACGCCCCCGTCCTCGGCAAGTGGGAGTCGACGACCGAGACGCCCCAGGGAACCTTCGAGGTCGTGTACGAGTTCACGGAAGTCGACGGCGAACTCAAGGGCACCTGGACCAACCCCCGGCGGAACGGCGACCTGAAGAACGTGTCCTGGGACGGCGAGACACTCAAATTCGGCCGAGAGCTCGGCAGAGGCGGTCAGACCTTCAACCTGAACTTCGAGGCGACGGTGGACGGCGACTCCATGACGGGCAAGATGATCACTCCCCGCGGCGAGCGTGAGTTCACCGCGACTCGCAACGAATAGTCACACACTGGGTGCGCCGGCCTTCTGGCCGGCTGGGCTCGCCCAATGCGCACTGGGTGCGCCGGCGCCCTCGCCGCGAAGCGGCGACGATCCCTCCTACTCCAGGTGCTTCTTGAAGAACGCGCCGACCTCCTGGAACACGTCCTTCGACTCCGGCGAGTCGACGAGGATCAGGTAGTCGGCATGCGCGACCCCTTCGTAGACGTGTAGATCGGCCACGACGCCGGCTGCCCGTAGCTTTCGGTGCGTCCGCGCCGTGTCGCTCAGGAACATGTCACGGGTGCCGGTGATCAGGTACGTCGGCGGGAACCCCTCGAAGTCGCCGTAGACAGGGGAGATCAGCGGATCCTTGAGATCGTGGCCGTCCGCGTAGAGGAGCGCCGCGCCCTTCAGGAGCCCGTCGTAGGTCACGAGAACGCGGTCGAGTCCTTCGTTGGTGAACAGTGAATCGCCCGTCTTCGTCAGGTCCGCCCACGGTGTGCCGGCGTAGATGGCGCCGGGCAGCTCGAGGCCCAGGTCACGGAACTTGTGAACGGACGCCAGCGACAGCCCGCCGCCCGTCGAGGTGCCGCCGATGGCGATCGATTTGGCGGAGCGGCTCTCGAGCAGGTGCCGGTAGACCGTCACCACGTCGTCGACCGCGGCCGGAAAGGGGTGCTTCGGCGGCATGCGGTAGTCGACGGAGATCGCCGGAATGCCGGCGCGGGCCGCGACGAGCGCAGCCTCGGTGGCCGAGTTGTCGCCACCGTTCAGGACGTAGGCGCCGCCATGGACGTGCAGAAACAGGTGACCGGTGTGTCGTGGATCGACCTGGTCCGGCGTCACCCGGTAGACCGTCACGCCCTCGATCGTGTCCTTTTCGATCGAGAGTCCGTACGCGTCGGCCATCTGCGCGAGATTCGCGTTGGCCGTCGCGCTCTGGATCGCCAGCCACTGCTCCTCGGTCTGAGGAGCCCCCGCCTGGGACGCAGCCACGTTGGGAGCAGGCATCGCAGCGAGGGCCGATCGGAGTTGCTCGCTCGCACCGGCGGGCGCCGGCACGACCCGCTCGCCGATCGTCCAGGAGCCGGACTCCTGGGCTCCCGCCGGCTGCAGGCCGGCAACGGTGAAGGCGAGGCCCAGCGTCAGCGCCAGCGGAACGGCGAGTGCGGTTCGAGACATGGATCTCTTCACGGGGCTTCTCCCTTTGGCGGATGCGTTGTGCCGCGGACGATACCCTCTGCGTCGATCCACACTGGGTGCGCCGGCCTTCTGGCCGGCTTCCGAAGAAGACCCGCCGCGAAGCGGCGACCATACTGCGCCACCAGTTCTCCGACCGACCGGTGAAGTTCTCGCTGATCACAGGCACCGTCCTGTTCGCCGTCGCCGCCCCCGCGGCCGCGCAATGGACTCCTCCACCCCTCTACGACTCCGTCGAACCGGCCCGCACCTGCGAGAGCCTCGCCGACCTCCGACTCGCCGACGCCACCGTCGAATCGGCGACCGTCATGACAGCGGGTCGAACCGGTCCCCCCTACTGCCTGGTAACCGCCATCGCCACCCACCCGCCAGCCAACGACCGCATCACCATCTGGGTCGCCCTGCCTGCCGAGAACTGGAACGGCCGCTTCCTCGGCACCGGCGGCGGCGGCTTCTCCGGCGGTAGTCCGCGCTCCCTCCCGGCCGCGGTGCAGGAAGGCTTCGCGGCGGCCGCCACCGACACCGGGCACGAACAGAACAGCGGCAGCTTCGCGCTCGGCCCGGACGGCGCCCTCGAGTGGATGCTCATCCGTGACAACGGCTACCTCGGCATCCACGCGATGACCCGGGTGGGCAAGGAACTCACGGCGGCCTTCTACGGCCGGCAGCCGGGGTACTCCTACTTCCGCGGCTGCTCGACCGGCGGCCGCCAGGGGCTGATGGAGGTCCAGCGCTACGCCGAGGACTACGACGGCGTCCTATCCGGCGCGCCGGCCATCAACTGGGACCGGCTGCACCTCGCCCAGATGTGGGGTCAACTCGTCATGCTGGAAGCGGGCCACTTCGTGCGCCCGTGCGTCTTCCGGCTCGCCCAGACCAGGGCGGTCGAAGCCTGCGATCTCCGGGACGGCGTGGCCGACGGCGTGATCCCGGAGCCCCGCCGGTGTCCGTTCGATCCCGCCGAACTTCTGGGGGCCGAAACCGAAGGCTGTGGAGCGGTCATCGAGGCCGACGTCGCCGTTATCCGGAAGATCCTGGAAGGTCCCCGCAGGCGAGACGGCTCTTTCCTCTGGTACGGCCTGGCGTCCGGGACCGACTTCATGGCACTGAACGGGACGGCTGGCGACCCGCCCGCGGGCCGGCCGATGCGGATCACCCTCGACTGGTTTCGCTACTTCCTCGCCCGCGACCCGGACTTCGACTGGACCGGCCTCACGCACGCCTCCTACGAGCACTACTGGGATCAGTCCGTCGAGGAGTTCGGGCGCGTCTTCGGCACGGACCGCACCGATCTCTCCGGCTTCCGCGACCGCGGCGGCAAGGCGATCGTCTGGCACGGCTGGTCCGATCCCCTGATCTACGCCCAGGGAACGGTTGACTGGTTCGAAGGCGTCGAAGACCGCATGGGCGACACCAGCGACTTCCTGCGCCTGTTCATGGTGCCGGGCGCCAGGCACTGCCGCGACATGCCCGGCATCACCCCCGAGAATCCCTTCGCCGCCCTCGTCCGCTGGGTGGAGGAGGGCGTTCCACCCGACACCCTGGGCGCCGCGCGTCGGGGCGGCGATGGCCAGGTCCTGGAATCGCGGCCGATCTGCCGCTATCCGAGGGCCGCGGTCTACTCCGGCAGCGGCGACCCCAAGGACGCGGCCAGCTTCGAGTGCAGGGAGTTCCCGCTGCAGTAGCCGCACACGGGGGAAACGCGCCGCGAAGCGGCGACGACCCTCCTATTCCAGGTGCTTGTTGAAGAACGCGCCGACCTCCTGGAGCATGTCCTTTGACTCCGGCGAGTCGGCGAGGGCCAGGTACTCGCCGTGCGCGATCCCCTCGTAGACGTGCAAGTCGGCCACGACTCCGGCCGCGCGCAGCTTGCGGTGCGTCCGCGCCGTGTCGCTCAGGAACATGTCGCGGGTACCCGTGACCAGGTACGTCGGCGGGAACCCCTCGAAGTCGCCGTAGACGGGCGAGATCAGGGGATCCTTGAGGTCGTGGCCGTCCGCGTAGAGTTCCGCCGCGCCTTTCAGGAGCCCGTCGTAGGCCACCAGAAAGCGGTCCAGCCCTTCGTTCGTGAACAGCGAATCGCCGGTCTTCGTCAGGTCTGCCCAGGGCGTTCCGGCGTAGATCGCCCCAGGCACGTCGAGACCCAACGCGATGAATCGGTGCACCGCCGCCAGCGCCAGCCCGCCGCCCGCGGAGGCGCCGCCGACGGCGATCGACTTCGCGGACCGGCTCTCCAGCAGATGCTTGTAGACCGAGACCACGTCCTCGACCGCGGCGGGGAACGGGTGCTCCGGCGGCATGCGGTAGTCGATGGAGAGAGCCGGGATTCCCGCGCCGGCCGCGACCGTGGCCGCCTCGCCGACGCATGCGTCGCCGCCATACATTACGTACCCGCCGCCGTGCACATGGAGGAAGAGATGCTCCGCGTGCCGGGGATGGACCTTCTCCGGCGTCACCCGGTAGACCGTCACGTCCCCGATCTCGTCCTTTTCGATCGAGACGCCTAACCCGCTCGCGAGCTGGTCGAGGTTGGCGTTGGCCGTCGCCTTCTGCAACATGAGCCACTGTTCGTCGCTCTGCGGCTTCTGCTGCCTCGACGCCGCGACGTTCGGGGCGGGCGCCGCGGCGAGTGCGGCCCGGAGCTCTTCGCTGGCGCCCGCCGGGGCCGGCACGACGCGCTCGCCGATGGTCCAGGAGCCGGTCTCCTGGGCTGTTGCGGCCGGCGTACCGGCAACGGTGAACGCGAGGGTCAGACCCAAAGCCAGCGCAACGGCTGGCAGGGCTCGAGGGTTCGATCTCTTCATCCGGGCTCTCCTTGACTGCGACGGGAATGCCGTGTGTCGCGGACGATACCCTCTGCCCCATGGCTCGACTCCCGTATCTGGACGCGGACGATCTCGCCCCCGAAGACCAGGGACTTCTCGATCCGCCGCTGAACATCTTCAGGGTCCTCGCCTACTGCCCTGAGGGCGCCCGTGCGTTCGGCCGTCTCGGCATCTGGATTCGTTTCAAGACCAGGCTCGATCCGCGCCTGCGCCAGATGGCGATCCTCCGGGTCGGCGTCGTCACCCGCACCGACTACGAGTACAGCCACCACATCGAACTCGGCCTGCAGTTCGGCCTGTCCGACGACGACATCCGGGCCGTCGTAGCCGGGCCGGAAGACGAGTCGCTAACGGAGGTCGAACGGCTCGTCCTCACCGCGGCCGACGAGATGACGAACGGCCTCGGCATCGGCGCCGAGACCTTCAAGGCGTTGCAGGGTCACCTCGACGAGGGGATGATGGTCGAGTTGACGATGACCCTCTCCTACTACAACGGCGTCGTTCGGATCCTGAACTCGCTGGATATCGACGTCGAGCCCGACTACGAGCGCTACCTGGAGGAGTTCCCGCTGCCTTAGCCGCACACTGGGTGCGCCGGCGTCCCCGCCGGCTGCCGCCGCAGGCGGCCAGAAGGACGCGCCGCGAAGCGGCGACGATGTAGGTTCTGGATCAATGAACGGACGTCTTGAGCAGGTCCCCGCGAGCGGGGATCGAATCGACTTCGGTGGCCGGACCGCCGTCGTCACCGGAGGCGGAGCGAGAGACGACGGGATCGGCAACGGCCGCGCTACCGCGATCCTGCTGGCCCGCGCCGGCGCCGAGGTCGTCGTCGTGGACCTCAACGAAGAAGCCGGCCAGGGCACCGTCGAGATGATCGAGAACGAGGGCGGCGCCGCCCGGCTCTTCGTCGGCGACGTGACGAGCGACGAGGACTGCGCGGCCCTCGCTGCCTTCGCGCGGGAGGGCTCCGCTCCGCCCACCGTGCTGATCAACAACGTCGGCATCGGAGCGCCCGGCACCGTCCTCGACACCGAGCCGGAGCTCTGGGACCGGGTGATGAAGGTCAACGTCCGGTCGATGGTCCAGGCTTCCCGCGCCCTGATCCCGTCGATGCAGGAGGCCGGCGGCGGCTCGATCGTCAACATCAGCTCGATCTCCGCGATCCGTCCCAAGGGCCTCACCCCCTACTCGGCGTCGAAGGGCGCGGTCATCTCGTTGACGCGGGCGATGGCCGTCGACCACGCCGGCGCCGGGATCCGGGTGAACGCCGTGCTACCGGGACCGGTCTGGACGCCGATGGTCCAGCGCCCGACGATGACGCCCGAAATCCGCGAACGACGCAAGAACGCCTCCGCGCTGCGGATCGAGGGGACCGGCTGGGACGTCGGGCGCGCCGTTGTGTTCCTGGCTTCCGAACACGCGCGCTACATCACGGGCCAGGCGCTGGTCGTCGACGGCGGCGTGACGGTACTCTCGCCCGTCCGCTGACCGGCGCCGCCGGCGCTGACGACGCCGACTCGCAAGAGAGGATCGCGATGGCTCGACTCCCCTACCTCGACGTGGACGATCTCGCTCCCGAAGACCGGGAGCTGCTCGACCGGCCGATCAACCTAGCGCGAATGCTCGCCCACAGTCCCGCGGGGACGCGCGCCTTCCGCCACACGGGCGCCTGGATTCGCCACGAGTCGCGCTTCGACACGCGGCTGCGCGAGATGGCTATCCTGCGGATCGGCGTCATCACGCGCACCGACTACGAGTACAGCCACCACATCGAACTCGGCCGCCAGTTCGGCATGTCAGACGACGACATCCGCGCCGTCATTGAGGGGCCGGACTCCGAGTCGCTCCCGGAACTCGAACGGCTCGTCCTCACCGCCGCTGACGAGGCAACCGAGGGACTCGCGATCAGCACTGAGACCTTCGACGCCCTGAGGCGTCACCTGGACGCCGAACTCCTCGTCGAACTGACGGTCATCGTCTCCTACTACAACGCCGTCGTCCGCATGCTCCGATCGCTCGAGATCGACGTCGAGCCCGGCTACGAGCGCTACCTGGAGGAGTTCCCGCTTCCGTAGGGACGCACGACGCCGTCGCACACTGGGTGCGCCGGCGTCCCCGCCGGCTGCCGCCGAAGGCGGCCGGAAGAACGCGCCGCGAAGCGGCGACCATAAGCCGCGCCCTAATCGGCTCCGGGAGCCTTGAGGTCCGTCTGCGTCAACAGAAACGTAGCCTCCGCGGCCACGAACTCGATCCGCTCCGACATCGGCAGGCCCCGACTCGCCGCGTGGCCTGCGTACGGGTGGTACCGCATGATCACCGGCAGCCCCGACGAGGACGCCGCCTGTAGCCGGGCGGCGACCTTGCGGGCCTGGAGCGGCGGCACCCGCGTGTCCAGGTCGCCCTGGGTCAGCATGACGGCCGGGTAGGCCACGCCGTCGCGGATCGCCTGGTAGGGCGAGAAGCCACGCAGCGACTCGAACTGGTCGGGGATCTCGCCGTCGCCGTACTCGAGCAGGGCGGGCATGTTGTTCGTCTCGGTGAAGGTGTAGAAGCGGATCAGGTCGAGTTCGGGGAAACCGCAGAGGACGGCGCGGTAGAGGTCGGGGCGCTGGGTCAGGGAGGCGCCGACCAGCAGGCCGCCGTTGCTGGCACCGTGGATCGCCAGGCGGTCCGGGTCGCTGTAGCCCTCGGCGATCAGCCACTCGCCGGCGGAGATGAAGTCGTCGAAGACGGTCTGCTTGTTGTGGAGCATCCCGGCCTGGTGCCACTCCTCGCCGTACTCGCTGCCGCCGCGCAGCGTGGCGACGGCGTAGACGCCGCCGGCCTCGAGCCAGAGAGCCGCCAGCGGGTTGAACCGCGGGGTCAGGGAGACGTTGAAGCCGCCGTAGCCGTTGAGCAGGGCCGGGGTCGTGCCATCCGGGTCGAAGTCGTCCCGGTGGGCGATGTACATCGGCGCGGAGGTGCCGTCCTTCGACGTGTAGCGCACCTGCTTCAGCACGTAGCCGTCGCCGGAGAAGGGCGCCTGAGCTTCCCGGAAGACCTCCCGCGTGCCCGTCTCCAGGTCGAGCAGCCAGGTCACGGGCGGCTGCAGGTAGGAGACGAGCGACAGCAGCGCCTTGCCTTCGCCGGCTCCCCGGATGCTGGCGTTGTGGTGCTCGGGCACCTCGATCTCGCCGGCCGGCGTGCCGTCGAGTTCGAAGACGCGGATCCTGCTCGCCACGTGGTGCAGGTAGGTCAGGTAGAGCTTGCCGTCGATGACCGACACGCCTTGCAGAACGTCGTCGGCTTCAGGCACGACCTCCCGCCAGTTTGCGACATCCGGCCTGTCGAGGTCGATCTCCATCAGCCGGTTGAGCGGCGCATTCAGGTTCGTGCGCACGAACAACCTGCCGTCGTTGTGATGGGTGTTGAAGCGGGCCTCCATGCCGGTGACGATGGGCGTCACCCGCCAGGTTCCGGTCTCCACCAGGTACAGGTCGCTCCGGGCCCAGCCGTGCTGGACTCCGACGAGCAGCTTCTCCTCGTCTAGCTGCTCGGCGCGAACGAAGGCCCGCGGCCCGATCCCCTCGCCGAACACGAGGGCGTCCTCTGCCCGATCGGTGCCGAACCGGTGGAAGCGGACGCGCGGACCTTCGACCCGGTCGCGGACGGTGTAGTAGATGCCGCTGCCATCCTTCGCGAAGAACGCCTGGTCGTTGAGTGCCCGGGGCATCTCGAAGTCGAGGTCGACGTTCTGCTCGAGGTCCCGCAGGCGGATCGTCGTCTCGTCTTCGCCGCCGATGCGGATGTTGTAGAGCAGGGACTTCCCGTCGGGTGAAACGGAGACGATGCCGAGGTGCGCGTACTCGCTGCCGACTTCCGCGGGACCGATCACGACTTCGTACTCGCCGGACGGGTCGATCCTGGTGGGCCCTGCCTCCGCATCCTCCGGCGCCGGACGACGCACGATGGTCGCCAGCTCTTCGCCCGTCCGGCGCAGGGTGAAGAGCTCGTACTCCCCGGCCTTGTTCGGCGAACCTACGGAGGGCGTGTCCATCAGCTCGTTCAACCGCCGACGCGCCCACTCGCGCTCCGGCGGCTCGCCGACGATCAGCTCGGCGTACTCGTTCTGCCGGTCGATGAAGGCGCGGGTCTCCGGACTGTCCTGGTCCTCCAGCCACCGGTACGGATCCTCGAACTCGACCCCGTGGAGCGTCTCCGTGAACGGGATCTGCTCCGTCTCCGGCGGCGGCGGGTAGTCCCCGCCGCAGGCAGCTAGGCCCAGGAGAAGCAGGGCGGCCAGGATCAGGAAGTGCGGCTTCGGCGCGGGCAAGCGGCAAGCGTATCGCCTGTAGCGGACCGGCTGTCTCGTTGACCAACCGCTGCGCGTCTGGCACAGTGATCAGAGTGAGCACTCCGCTCAAGCGTCTCGTCGCCGTCGCCGTCCTGCTGGGATGCCAGACGCCGGGTGCGTTTGTGTTCGCTGCCGGACTGGACCTGGCAGCTCATCTCTTCGCGTCAGGGCACGAGCACGACACCGCTGCCCTCGCCAGGTCGGCGACGCATGGGCACCACCACGACGACGAACTGGTGCCCGAGCACGACCACGACGTCACGCTGGACGCCGAGGCCGGCTTGCTGCGGCCCGCTCCGTCGTCGTGGGCTGTGCTCGTCGCGCCGCTTTCGTCGTCGGTGACGTTCGCCGAGGCATCGCCCTACGAGGCGGCCTCGCGACGCGGGCCGCCGGCGCCGCTCTTCCGGTCTCACTGCGCACTGCTGCTCTGATCCGCGGCCTTAGGCCCGGGTGCGATTCGCGCCCGGAACCTGGACGTGGAAAGGAGTCAGCATGCATCGTTTCATCCTGATCGGCCTCTTCGGAGGCTTCTTCGCCGTCGCCGGCGCGGCACAGGACCCGCCCGTCGTCACCGAGGCCGAGTTCCTCTCGGTCCTCGACGAGACGCATCCCGCCGTTCGCGAGAGCGCCGGGGCCGTGGCGCTCGCGGAGGCCCGTTTGGTGGCGACCCGGACACTCGACAATCCGGTCGTGGAGGCGGTGCGGGAGGATCCCGCCGGCCCGATCGGCCAGACCGACATCCTCGTTTCCTGGAAGATACCGGACGCCGCGCGCGGCCCGGAGATCGAGGCCCGGGAAGGCGAGATAGGCGCTGCCCGTCGTCGCCTGGCGTACGACCTGCTGGGCTATCGCCTCGCGATGAGGGAGGCCTATGCCGGTTGGGCCGCGGCGGCCGCGCGCCGGCAGCGACTGTCGACCCAGGCTGAGCGCGTCGAGTCGCTCGCGCAGCGCGAGGCCGTTCGGGCGGAGAGGGGGGAAGCCTCGGGTCTCGAGGTCCGCCGGCTCCGTCTGGCTGGCGCCACGCTGCGGTCCCGCGTCGCGCTCGCCGCCGGGGCGAGCGAACGAGCTAGAGCCGAAGCGGCAGCCTGGCATCCCGGCCTGCCGGAGGACGCGTGGCCCGTGCTGCCCGAACTGCCGGCCGCGCCGTCACTGGATGGTGCGGACGTCCGCGTGCGCGCCGCGGAGGCGGACCTGGCGGCGGCCGAGCTGGCCCAGCTTGCGACCCGGCCGATCGTGGCCTCGCCGGAGGTCACGGTGGGCTGGCGGCGGCAGGACCTGACCCCCGGCGCCGTCGACGGGCCGATCTTCGGTGTCGCCTGGTCGGTGCCGCTCTTCGATCGGCGGCAGGCAGCGCGGCAGAGCGCCGGCGCCGGCCTGGAAGCTGCTCGAGCGAGGCTCGAACTCGCGGAGCGCGAGTCCGCGGCCGCGCGGAACGCGGCAAGCACCAGCTTCGCGCGACTTGCCGACGCCCTCGCCGACGCCCGGGGGGAACTCGGCGCCACGGAGCGAATGCTGGACGGCGCCGAGGCGGCCTTCCGCCAGGGTGAGGGCGGGCTCACCGATCTGCTCGAGACGCACCGTTCGGTGACCGAAGCGGAGCTGGCGGTGCTCGACCTGCATGAGGCGGCGTTGGCGGCGCACCGGAAGCTGGAACGGTTGGCGGCCAGCCGGGAGGGAGGGCCGGGGTCATGAGGTGGCGGAGCGGGAAGTTCGGAAGCCGGCCTCGCGGCCGGCGGGTTTTCCTGGCCGCCTGCGGCGGCAGCCGGCGGGGACGCCGGCGCACCCGGTGTGTGGCGACTTCCATGCGCGGCAGCGCCGCCAAGTCGCTGCCACTGCGCGTGGCGGTGCTGCTTCTCGTGGGGTGTGTCAGTACACCCCCCGCCGAAGAGCACGATCATTCCCACGAAAGCTGGTCGGTCACGGCTCTCGGGGAGCGGTTCGAGGTCTTCCCCGAGATCGATGCTCTGGCGGAAGGCCACACGGCGATGGCCCACACGCACGTCACGCGCCTGGCCGATTTCGCACCGCTGTTACGGGGAACGGTCGAGATCGTCCTCGTCGATGGCTCCGGCGAGCAGGTCTTCCGCGCCGATGGGGCTACAGCTCCCGGCCACTTCTCCATAGAGTTGACGCCGCAACGTGCCGGCGAGGCGGATCTGCTCTTCCGGATCGACGACGGCAGCGGGATCGAGGAGATCCCCGGAGGCCGGGTCCTCGTCGGCACGCCGGACCAGGCGGAAGGCCTCGTGCGTGCGCCGGTGCTCCCCGCCGGGTCCGACGGCGGCGAGCCCGTGTCCTTCCTGAAGGAACAGCAGTGGCAGGGCCGCTTCGCAACCGTCTGGGTGGAGGAGGGCCGTCTGGCCCGGAGCGTCGCCGGCGTCGCCTCCTTCCGTCCCCCGGCGGGCGGCGAGAGCACGATCACCGCTCAGGTGGACGGGGTCGTGCAGCCTCCCGCGGGTGGTCGTTCCTGGCCGTTCGTCGGCCGCCGCGTCGAACGGAACGATCCCCTGTTCCGGGTGGTTCCGCTGGTCGCCTCCGAGCGGAGTCTGGCGACCCTCGAAGGCGAACTCGAGGCGCTGGCGACGGAACTGGAGAGCGCGCGGTCGCGCAGCTCGCGGCTCCGGGAACTCCTCGCCCTCGAAGCGGTCAGCGAGCGTGAGGTCGAGGATGCCGGCGTCCGCGCCCGGATGCTCGAGGCGCGGCACCGGGCGGCGGAAAGAGACCTCGAGTCGGCTCGTTCCTCGCGCGAAGGCGGAGCGGACAGCGCCGGCATCTCGCCGCGGGCGCCGTTCTCCGGCCGGATCGCCGCCGTGACCACGACGCCCGGGGCGACGGTTTCCGCCGGGGACGCCCTCGCCCGACTCGTTCGGACCGACGTGGTCTGGATCGAGGTCGCCCTGCCCCCGCAGGACGCGCGGCGGCTCATGGACGCCGGCCTGCGCGGTCTGGTGCTCGACGACCCGGAGAGCGGGCCGGTGCGGGTCGAAGGCGATCTCTCCCTCGTCTCGATCTCGCCGGAACTCTCGCCGCGTACCGGCACCGTCACCGTCCTGATCGAGGTCCCGGGCATCGCCGGCACCGGCTTCGCCCTTGGATCGACCGTCGCGGTGCAGGTGCTGATGGCCGGCGAGGAGAGCGGCATCGTCGTGCCCGCCTCGGCCCTGGTCGACGACGGCGGCGTGCCGGTCGTGTTCCTGCAACTGTCCGGCGAGGACTTCCAGCGGCAGACGGTGACCGTGCTCGGCCGGCAGGGGGACAGGGTGCTCGTGGCCGGCTTGACCCCCGGCCAGCGCCTCGTGACGCGCGGCGGGGACGCCATCCGTCGTTCGTCCCTCATGGCGAGCGGCGAAGCTCACGGCCACGTCCACTGAAGGCGCCGGAGTGGGACCCCTCGAACGACTGCTTCGGTTCTCCCTGCGCCACCGCCTGCTCGTGGTCGCGGGGGCCGCGCTCCTCACGGTGGTCGGTGCGGCGTGGATCCTGAACCTGCCGGTCGACATCTTCCCCGATCTCTCGGCGCCCACCGTGACCGTGATCACGGAGGCCCCGGGGATGGCCGCGGAGGAGGTCGAGCTCCTGGTGACGTACGCGGTCGAGTCCGCGATCAACGGATCGCCGGGCGTGCGCCGGCTCCGTTCGATCTCCGCCGACGGGATCTCCGTCGCCTGGGTCGAGTTCGACTGGGGCACGGACATCTACCGCGCCCGTCAGGTAGTCAGCGAGCGGCTGCAGCGGGTCGACCTCCCGGCGCAGGCGGAGAGGCCGGAACTCGGGCCGATCTCCTCGATCATGGGCGAGATCACGTTCATCGCGATGACGACCGCGCCGGTGGAGGAAGGCGGCGTCAGCGCCATGGAGTTGCGGCGAGTCGCCGAAACGGTCATCCGCCGCAACCTCCTGTCGATCCCGGGCGTGTCCCAGGTGGTCCCCATCGGCGGCGAACGGCGGCAGCTTCAGGTCACGGTGCGGCCGACCGCCCTGGCCCAGAACGGCCTCCCGCTCGCCGATGTCGTCGACGCCGTGGCGAAGTCCAGCCGCGGCCTGGCCGCCGGCTTTCACGTGGAGGCAGGCGAGGAGCACATCGTCCGCGTGCGCAGCCGCGCCCGCACGCCGGACGAAGTCGCCGCGGCCGTCGTGCGGGTCGACGGCGGGATCCCGCTACGGGTCGGCGACGTGGCAAGCGTCGAGTGGGGGCCGGCGCCGGCGCGCGGGACCGGCTCCTACCGCAACCGTCCGGCGGTCATCCTGTCCGTGCAGAAGCAGCCTGGCGCGAACACGCTGGACCTGACCCGCGTCATCGATGACACGCTCGCACGGCTACTTCCGGTGCTGCCCGAGGGCGTGGTCCTCGAAAGCGAGAACTTCCGGCAGGCCGACTTCATCGAGGTGGCGATCGGCAACGTCGCCGAGGCGCTGCGTGACGGGGCGATCCTCGTCATCGTCATCCTGGCGCTCTTCCTGGGGAGCGTCCGCACCACGTTCATCTCGGCCTTCGCGATCCCGCTCTCCCTGGTCACCGGGATCCTGGTGATCGCTGCCTTCGGGCTGCAGATCGACACGATGACGCTCGGCGGCCTGTCGATCGCCATCGGGCTGCTGGTGGACGACGCGATCATCGCGATCGAGAACATCTTCCGCCGGGTGCGGGACGAGCAACGCCTGCCGGAGGACGAGCGCCGTCCGGCTGAGGAGGTCGTCGCGGCCGCGACGCGGGAGGTGCTGAGTCCGATCCTCCTGGCCACCCTGATCGTCGTCCTGGTCTTCGTGCCGATCTTCTTCCTGCCGGGGCTGGAGGGTCGGCTTCTGCGGCCGCTCGGCATGGCGTTCATCGCCGCGCTCGCCGCCTCCCTGGTGGTGGCGCTGACGGTCACGCCGGTGCTCGCCGTGCTGTTCCTGGGACGGGAGCGGGCGCTCAGGTCGCGCCCGCCGTGGCTGCTGCGCGCCTTCCAGTGGGCCTACTCGCCGACCCTCGACTGGTGCTTCTCGCATCGCTGGGCGGTGCTGTCTTCGGCGGCCCTGCTGGTGGTCGTCGCGGCGGCGCTCCTGCCCGGGCTCGGTCGCAGCTTCCTGCCGGCCTTCAACGAGGGCTCGCTCACCGTGTCGGTGGTCAGCCCGCCCGGCATCCCGCTCGCCGAGAGCGATCGGCTGGGCAGCCGGGTCGAGGAGGCGCTGCTCGCCTTCCCGGAGGTCGTCTCGACGAGCCGGCGGACGGGCCGGGCAGAGAAGGACGAGCACGTCCAGGGGGTCAACGCCTCCGAGATGGAGGTCGTGCTGGCGCCGCTCGAAGACGGTCGCTCGAAGGACGAACTGGTTGCCGGGATGCGCCGTGCGGTGGCAGGGATACCGGCGGTGACCGTCTCCTTCGGGCAACCGATCAGTCACCGCATCGACCACATGATCTCGGGCTCCCGGACCAACCTGGCGGTGAAGGTCGAAGGGCCCGATCTGGCGGTGCTGCGGACGCTGGCCGCGCGGATCGAACAGGTCCTGGCGGCGGTGACCGGCATCGTCGACCTGTCGAACCAGGAGCAGTCGCCGGTGCCCCAGATGGTCGTCGACTTCGACCGCACGGCGATGGCCCGGTACGGCCTGAGCCTCGCGGACCTCGGCGAGGCCGTGGAGGCGCTGTTTCAGGGCGTCGTCGTCGGCGAGATCGTGGAGGAGGGCCTGGCGTCCGACGTCGCCGTCCGGTTGCCGCCGGACCTTCGGGCCGAAGCGGACCGGGTCGCGGCCCTGCCGGTCTCGACGCCGGCCGGGGATCTGATCCGCCTGGGCGCGGTCGCCGACGTGCGGCACGCTCTGGGCCCGTCCCTCATCCGGCGCGAGAACGCGCAGCGGGTGGCGATGGTGACGGCCAACGTCACCGGCGCCGATCTCGTCGGCACGGTCGAGCGCGCCCAGGCCGCGGTCGAGGCCGAGGTCGACCTGCCGGCCGGCTACCTGGTGACCTTCGGCGGGCAGTTCGAGGAAGCGGGCCGGCGCGTCTACACGATGGGCCTGCTGGTCGTGCTCATCCTGGTCGGGATGTACGGGCTGCTCTACCTCGAGTTCGGCAGCCACCGCGACACCCTGGCGATGCTGGTCAACGTGCCGCTGGCTCTTGTCGGCGGAGTCGTCGCGGTGGCGCTGGGCGGCGGCGTCCTGTCGCTGGCGACCGTGGTCGGCTTCGTCACCCTGTTCGGGATCGCGACCCGCAACGGGGTCCTGCTGGTCAGCAACTATCGACGGCTGCTCGGCGAGGGGTTGCCGCTTCAGGAAGCCGTCCGGCAGGGTTCGGAGGAGAGGATGCCGCCGATCCTGATGACCGCGCTGACGGCCGGGCTGGCGCTGGTGCCGCTGGTGCTGGGCGCGGGCGAGCCGGGGAACGAGATCCTGAGCCCGATGGCCCAGGTCATCCTCGGCGGGCTGCTGACCTCGACGTTCCTGAACCTCGTCGTCGTCCCGGTGCTCTACGCTAGGAAGTCATGAGCCACCTGGCCCGCGTCGCCGCCGTCATCGTCCTTCCCCTGGTCGCCGCTTGCAACGTCGAGATCTCCGTCGACGGCGCCGCCGACGCCGACCTCATCGCCGCCGCCGGCGACGAGTACCTCGAGTTCGTCGCCGCCCGCGACCCGTACCTCAAGTTCCGGCGCGGGGAGAAGGTGGAGGACTTCCCGGACTGGACGCTCGAAGCCGCCGAAGCGGACGGCGCCTTCGCCCGGGATCTGCTCGACCGGCTGGCCGGCGTCGACGAGGAGGCGGTCGACCACGAGGACTGGATCTCCCTCCGGCTGCTGCGCTGGAACCTCGGCATGCTGGTCGAGGCGCCGAAGCACTACTGGGCGGACTTCAACATCACGCCCTACGCGGCCGGCGGCTTCAGCCTGAACATCCTCCACCAGGTGCTCGGCGCCGCTCCGGTCGGAACTGGCGAAGAGCGCGCCCACTACCTCCATCTGCTCGACGAGTACGCCCAGGGAATCGGCCAACTCGCCGACAAGGTCGCCGGGCAGAAGGAGCGCGGCATCCATCTGCCGAAGGCCCAGGTCCCGGCCGTGGTCGGGATGTTCGAGGGCTACCGGGGTCGTCTCGAAGAGCTGTTCGTGCCGGCCGCCGACCGCGTCGGCGACGGGGCCGACGACTTCCTGGACCAGGTCCGGGAAGAGGTCGAGACCGGAATCGACGCCCAGTTCAGCCGCCTGGTTGCCGAGCTCGGCGACGACTACCTGGAAGCGGCGCCGGAGCAGGTCGGGCTGTCGGAGGTGCCGGGCGGCCGCGAGCTCTACGTCCACCGGGTGCGGATGCACACGACGACCGACCTCACGCCCGAGGAGATCCACGAGCTCGGCCTGGACCAGGTGGCGCAGATCGAAGCGGAGCTGGCGGCGCTGCGCGAGGAGATCGGTTTCGAGGCCGCGTCCGAAGAGACCGCGATGAAGGAGTTCCTGGACCAGGTCCGCGCCGACCCGCGCTTCATCGCCGCGTCGCCCGAAGAGGTCGAGGAGCGCTACATGGGCTACATCGAGAAGATCGAGCCCCACATCGCCGACTACTTCGACGTGCTGCCGGAGGCGCCGTACGGCGTCCGCCGTCTCGATCCGACGTCCGAGGCGACGATGACCTTCGGCGTCTACCAGCTTCCGACGTCCGTCAACCCGCGCGGCGAGTACCGCTACAACGGTTCCGACCTCGAGAACCGCTCGCTGTTCTCGGCTCAAGGGCTGATCTACCACGAGCTGATCCCCGGCCACCACTTCCAGCTCGCGCTCGCCAACGAGCGCGAGGACCTGCCCCGCTTCCGCCGCGAGACGATCGGCTACGGCGCCTTCACCGAAGGCTGGGCCGAGTACGCCGCCAACCTCGGCAAGGAGATGGGCGTCTACGAGAACGCGTACGACCTGTACGGCCGCCTGGTCATGGAGATGTTCATCTCCTGCCGCCTGGTGCTCGACACCGGCATGAACTACTTCGGCTGGGACATCGAGCGCGCCCGCGAGTACATGAGCGCGCGGGTCGTCTACTCCGACGTCGAGGTCGCCACCGAACTCCTGCGCTACTCGGCCGACATCCACGGCCAGGCACTGGCCTACCGCATCGGCAACCTGGAGATCCTCCGCCTGCGCCGCAAGGCCGAGGAGGCGCTCGGCGACCGCTTCGACATCAAGGCCTTCCACGCCGCCGTCATCGGCAGCGGCGCCATGCCGATGGTCGTGCTGGAAGAGCACATCGACTGGTGGATCGAGCAGCAGGGGTGAGAGCGCTCCTCTTCGCCCTGCTCTGCGACGAGCCGCCGACCCAACAGGTCAAGGTCCAGGCGCTACGAGCGGCCGGCGTCGAGCACTCCCACGTGACGTTTGCACCGACCGACACCGCATGACGCTGAAGCTCCATCCGCTCAATCGGGACTTTCACTGGGAGCCCAGAGGCGGCCCCTACCGGCGGATCTCAACCGCGCAGGCGCGCCAGTGGAGCGAGCAGGGTTTCTTCGTGCTCGAGGACGCGGTCGAGCCCTCCACGCTCGAGCGCCTGATCGCCGAGATCGACCCCTGGGAGGCCAAAGCCGAAGCGGCGCTGCGCGAGCTGCCACAGGGGCGTCGCTTCATCGCCCGCGCCGACGAGATCACCTTCACCGTTCACCTCGTGCTGCGCTCGGCTTTCCTGCGGGACTTCTGTGCCGGGCCTCTCTTTCGGGATCTCGCCTGGGATCTCGTGGGCCCCGACGTCCGCCTCTACTGGGACCAGGCGGTCTATAAGAAGCCGAGCGTTCCGGCCCCCTTTCCCTGGCACCAGGACAACGGCTACGGCTTCCTCGACCCGCAGGCCTATCTCACCTGCTGGATCGCACTGACCGACGCCACCACCAGCAACGGCTGCCCGAGGGTGCTGCCGGGGCTGCATCGCCACGGCACCCTCGAGCACTGGACCACCGACCTCGGCTACTGCTGCGCGGACGAAGATGCCGAAGGGCTCGCCGCGCCGGCAAGAGCGGGCAGCATCGTCGTCTTCTCGTCACTCACGCCGCATGCGACCGGGCCGAATCTCACCTCCGAGGTCCGCAAGGCTTACATCGTTCAGCTCGCCCCCGACGGGGCTCACCGCATGGAACCCGACGAGAGCGCCGGCTGCTACCGGGCCGTTCCCCAGAGCGACCCGGATCGACAGTTCTCTATTCTGGTTTCCGGCCGACCGCCTGCCTAGAAGCGGACGCCGACCTTGAGGCGGAACTCCCGCGTCAACTGGTAGGTGGAGAGGCTGGTTTGGGGCCGCCCGTTCCTCGTGTTGATCAGAACCAGAGCCTGCTCGTTCGTGACGTTGGCGACCTCGCCGCCGATGATGCCTTGCACGCCGCCCCTGATCGGGAACTGGTAGGTGGCATTCACGTTGAGCGTGAAGAAGTCGTCGAGCCGGTTCGTGCCTCTCTGCTCGCGGAGGGTCGTCGTCGTGATCGTCTGGCCGGATACCGGGTGCCTGACCTGGGTGGCGGGCTGCAATCCCCACGGCTCGCCGGAGGCCAGGTGAGCGCTGGCACTGGTCATCAGGTCATGGTTGCCGAACCTCCAGCGCTTCATGCCGACGACGTTGACGATGTGGTCCCGCTGGTAGCTGATCGATCCGAACCAATTCGGGCCGCTGGTGGGATTGAGAATCCCGGTCGAAACCTCAATGCCGCCGAAGCCTTCCAGGTGGTCGTCGTTGTCGTTGCGGGACTCGTTGTTGCCTTCGTTCCAGTCCCTCGCGTAGTTCATCTGCAGCGACCAGTCGTTGCGAAACGCGCGGTTGAGCTGGAGCAGGATGCCCTCGTACTGGCGTCTGTTCTGCGGCCAGTTTCTCAGGTCGCGAACGACCGCGCCCTGCTCGTCGAACTGCAGGGTGCTGTGGAACATGTTCTCCATCTCCCACGAGGTCACGCGCGACTTGAAGACCCAGTTGTTCGAGAACTGCCAGTCGAAGCCCACCGAGATCTCGTCCTTGTAGTAGGGCTCGACGGAGGAGGCCAGGGGGTCACGGGGCTCGACGCGGCGCTGGAAGACGTCGTAGAGCCCCGTCTCCGGATTCCACCCGTACTGTGTGTAGGCGTTCTCACCATTGGCGCCGGCCGTGAACTCCGTGAAGACGACACCGAGGCCGATGTAGTCGTAGTAGCGGCCGGCGGATGCCTTGACCAGCATCCTGCCGTCGGCGTTGAGGTCGTAGACCGCCGACAGGCGGGGCGCCACCTTCTGGTAGTCCATGACTTCCTGGTCGAGGTTGTTGTTGATGTCCTGGGTGTCCTGGCGCAGGCCGAGGCTGACGGTGAGGTGGTCACCGACCGTGATCCGGTCCTGGACATAGGCGGCACCTATGCCGCTGGTGAAAGCGGTGTTGCAGGGAACGGGGCAGTCGAAGACCCGCTTGTTGATCGGGGTCGCGTAGCCGCCCGGCAACGAACGGCTGTAGCCGCGGCCGCGGTACTCCGAGCCGATACTCGTGATCGTCGCAAAGGTGACGTCCTGGACGTCGATACCGGCCTTGAACTCGTGCTTGCCTCTGAAGAAGGTCAGCGAGGCATTCGCCTGGTCGCGTGGGAAGTCGTTTCCTCCAGCGCCCAGGCGCTGCACGGGAGCGTTGTAGCGCAGACCGTCGGCAAGGTCGCGGTAGCGAAAGTCGTTGCCGTCGGGATCGTCGGGAAGCGCGTCGGGAAGGATCGGGGCCGGCGGGGAACCGATGCGCGCCGTCGTCAGCTCGCGGTTGGCGGCCTTGACCTCGAGGAATGCCGACCCGGTCAGGGCGAAGCTCCAGGTCAGGGTCTGGATCCTGTTGTTCCAACTGTTCCTGGTGATCGAGTAGACGTCGGCCGCTGTGCCGGGCGGGTTGAGGCGGCCTGACGGGGAGTCGATCCAGGTCAACGCAAGCTGGTGGCGGTCGTTGGGCTGGGTGTTGACCTTGGCAACGAGCGGCTTCGCCTCGCGGTTGACGTCGACCAGATCTCCCTCGCGGGTCCGGTCGAGCGCGTTGTCGTTCATTTCGCTGAGGGATCCGTAGAACCAGGCCTTGTTCCGGAAGAGCGGCCCGCCGAGACCGCTCTCGTAGCTGCTGATCATGGAATCCGGGCGCTCGATCTCGAGCCAGTTCTCGGCGCGCCACGCCGGGTTCTGGCCGATGTAGAGGAAGTCGCCGTGGAATTCGTTGGTTCCGGTCTTGATCGTCGTGTTCATCACCCCGCTGACCCCCCGGCCGTACTCGGCGCTGAACCCGGCGGACTCCATGCGGTTCTCGGTGATCACGGTCGACGGCATGTAGAAGCTCATTTCGCCGCCGCGCCGATTGTGGGAGATGTCGACGCCGTCGATGAAGACGACGTTCTCCTGGGCGATGCCGCCGTTGACCCCGGGTCCCTGATCGAACTCCTGTTTGTATGACACCACGCCGGCCATCAGCTTCATGTTCGACCAGTAGTTCCGCGTGGCTTGGGGGATGTGCTCGAGCGCCTCTTCCCCGAGGGCGGTGACGGCGCCGGTGTCGTACTTCGTGACCAGCGCCGCCTCTGAGGTGACGGTGATCTCCTCGGCAGTGGCGCCGAGCGTGAGGTCGACGTCCTCTCTCTTCCCCAGTTCGAGGACGACCGCCCGCTCGACCGAGCCCAGGCCCTCGAGGTCGGCGGTGACCGTGTAGCTCCCCGACTGGAGAAGGGCGAAGCGATAGTCGCCGTTGGCGTCGGTGATCTCGGTCCTCGTGTTCTGAGGGCCGGTCAGGGTCACGGTGACGCCCGGCAGAGCGTCACCCTGGGCGTCGGTTATCGTGCCGTCGATGGTCGATGTCTGCGGGCCGTCCGCCAGAAGCGGCAGCGCGCAGATGGCGATGGCGAAGGTCCAGATGGAGGACCTGATGGCGGTGGTTCTCACGATTCTCCCCTCCAGAGTCTGCGACCCGTCGAGTCGGCGTTTCCGGTTGAGGGCCGCCACCGGGCCGCGTGATGGAAACTGCTGAGCCAACGTGCGCTCTCGCCTTGACCGGGAGCGGAGGCACGAAAAACCCTGTTGGAAGTCTCGAACACTGTACCACGAAGCGACGGCGTCGGATAACATCGCCTGAGCAACCTGAACGCTCTGCCGAGGAGTTCGGCGTAGCGACTGATGATCAGGCGACCCAACGTGATCGGCCTCGCGGCCGCCACGGCAGGCATCCTCTGTTTGGTGCCGGCCATGGCTGCGGGCCCCAACCTCGACCGCCCCACCTTCGTCGACGACGTGGCGCCGATCCTTCACGCCAACTGCGTCTCCTGCCATCAGCCCGATGAAATCGGGCCGATGTCGCTGCGCACCTACCGCGAGGTTCGGCCGTGGGCCCGGTCCATCGCCCGCGCGGTCGAGAACCGGGACATGCCGCCGTGGGACGCCGACCCGGGCTACGGGCCGTGGTCGAACGACATCAGCCTGAGCGACGACGAGATCGCCGCGATCACCCGCTGGGCGGCGAACGGCGCGCCCCGTGGCGAGGGCGACGAACCGGTCGTTGAGCAGCTGGCGGCCGCGGGCGAGTGGACGTTCGGCGAACCGGACTGGGTGTTCGAGTTCGATCCGTACGGCGTGGCGGCGGAGGGAGAGGACGAGTTTCTCGTCGTGCCCATCACGACCGGCTTCGACGAGGATCGCTGGATCAGCGCGATCGAGGTTCAGCCGGGAAACCGCAGGGTGCTCCATCACTTCATTCTCTGGCGGGCCGCCGAGGGCGCGGCTTACCAGGAAGACTGGATGGCGGCCTGGACCGCGGGCGCCAAGCCCTACCGGTTCCCGGCGGGATCCGCCCGCCTGCTCCAGAAAGGCCGCAAGATGGTCGGCGACTTCCACTACCACCCGAAGGGCGAGGCGGCGACCGACAGGACCCGGGTCGGCTTCTGGTTCGCCGAACCCGAGGAAGTCGAGAAGGAACTGGTCACGCTGCCGATCTGGAACGCCGGCATCAACATCCCGGCGGGCGACCCGAACTACGAAGCGGAGGCGAGCCGGGTCTTCGAGGAAGACATCCTGATCCACGCCTTCACGCCGCACATGCACTATCGCGGAAAGTCCATGTTCTTCAGCGCGGAGCTTCCTGACGGCAGCACGAGGGACCTGCTGAGGGTCAGCCACTACGACTTCCACTGGCAGACGACCTATCAGTTGTCCGAGCCGATCCGGCTGCCGGCCGGGACGCGAGTCCGCGTGAAGGCCTCCTTCGACAACTCGGCCGACAACCCCGAGAACCCCGACCCGACGGTCGACGTCAGGTGGGGCCTGGAATCCACCGCCGAGATGCTGAACGGCCTCGTCGACTACGTCGCGGCGGACCGCTAGATCGCCAGATCGTTCAGATTGTAGTCCCGGATCACGCGGTCGAACGTCTCGTCGTTGAAGCGGAAGTCGTCCTCCAGACCGACGAAGGGCTGGTAGACGAACGACTGCTCCCCTGGCCGGCACTGCCGGCGGGCGTCGATCGCCACGGCGATCACCGACGAGCGATCGAAGATGCGCCGGGCGTCATAAACGACCTCGTCCGCTTCGACGCCCAACGCGCCCTTCTGCCCCTCCACCGACTTGCGGCGGTGGAAGCCGAAGGTAAGCGAGATGCGCAGGTCCGACGAGGTGTTGGCGAACGAGGCGTGGAGCATCTGCCGGTTGACGATGGTGACATCGCCGGCGTCGCAAACGAGCGGCAGGGCGCCGGGGAGCTTCTCGCTTCCTCCGTTCGCTTCGACCCGCGCCTTGATGTCGATCTTCCCGAGCTTGTGGCTGCCGGGCACCACCCAGAGACAGCTCGCCGGAGTCGTGGGATAGAGCTGTACCTGGAAGTTGAAGCCGTGGATGCCTTCGTCCCAGTCCGGCGAACCCCAGTGCGTGACACCGTCCTGGTGCCACGACACGGAACCGCCGAGACCCGGTTGCTTGACGAAGATCGCGTCGTTGAAGGGCACGAAGTCGTCGCCGTTGATCGCCGCGGCGATCTCGAGCAGGTGCGGGTGGCCGTAGAGCCGCAGCCCGGAGGGCATCGCCTGGCACATCGAACTCATGATGAAGACGACGTCGGCGGGCGCGTCCTGTTCGGGTAGCGGCTGCGTCATCTGCGTCGGGTGGCGTCCGCTGAGAAGCTCCGTGCCGCCCCAGGGATCGGCCAGAGGCTTGGTGAACAGATACGGCCGGCGGGCGTAGTCGAGGCCCAGCGCCGGTCGCCCTTGAGCATCGACGGCCGCGTCCGGGGCTACCGGCGCGCGCTCCAGCATCTCGCTGGCGTCGCGGCGCAGCTCGGCCACCTCGTCGCCGTCGATGAGTCCTTCGAAGACGTAGAAGCCGTGCCTCCAGTACGCCGCCAGGATGTCCGGATGGAGCCTGCCGCCTTCGGTCAGCCGCATCGGGCCCCGGTTGCCGATCTCGGCGGCGATCCGCAGGCCCGCCTCCTGGTACGCCGCCATACCGGCCGCGTGCTGCGCCCGGGTCGGCGCTGCTACCGCGTCGCTTGAAAGGCCCACAGCGCGCTTCGGGTTCGGAGGTACATTGTCGTTCCGTCGACCGCCGGTGTCGCCGTGGCCAGGTCGTCGAGATCCGACACGGCCAGCGGCTCGAGTGAGCCATCGGTCGGCAGCACGACGAGCTTGCCAGATCTCGAGAGCAGGTAGAACTTGCCGTCGGCCACGATCGGCGAGGCGTAGTAGCTGTCGACCGCTCCCTCAAGCCGGCCCTGCTCGATCAGCTCTCCCGTCGCGGAGCGGAGCGTCGTCGTGATGCCGCTGTCGTCGACCATGAGGAGGACTCCGTCGTCGACGATCGGTGACGGGAGCTGGGGGATCTTGCGGTGGTAGGTCCACCGGACGTGGCTGGCGGTCAGGTCGCCTCGCAGGCCCGCCGCCGGCAGCTCGACGGCGAGGATGTTGTTGCGGGTGTCGAGGGCCGACTGGAAGTACGTCCAGTCGCCCTGGTCGAGGAGGCCGTCCCCGGCCAGGTCGAAGTAGGAGAAGACGTTGCGGACCAGGCCTTCCGGCGCTTCGTCCTCCGAGAGCTTCCCGTCGCCGTCGCCGTCGTGCGTGGCGACGACTTCCGGGAAGGGATCGAGCCGGACGTGACGCCCTTCCTCGTTCAGGGGCATGGCGTAGCCGTTGATGAAGAGGATGCCCTCCTCGACCGCGGGCGTCGACTTCATCTCGAACGAGAGGCCGCTCACCCACCACAGGCGCTCGCCCGTTTCGGCCGAGTAGCTGGTGAGGAAGAACGAGCCCGGCACGACGACCTGGAGCTCACCACCGTCGGGGCGGTGGAGCACCGGCGTCGAGTGGCCGCTTCGCGCGGCCGGCCGCTCGGTGCGCCATGCCAGTTCGCCGGACCCGGCGTCCACGGCCAGGACGTGGGAGCCCCGCTGCTGGTCGACGACGAGAACCACGTTGCCCGCGGCGAGGATCGGCGACGCGCCCATGCCGTAGATGTTGTCGAAGGGACCGAGCGGATGGCGCCAGAGTTCTTCGCCGCCGACCGTGTAGCAGAGCAGGCCGAAGTCGCCGAAGAAGACCCAGACGCGCTCGCCGTCCGTGACGGGCGACGGCGAAGCCGGTCCGTTGCGGTTGTCGAGCGTCTCGGTCCGTGGCCTCGGAGCCTCGCGCCGCCAGAGCTCCGAGCCGGTCTCGCGGTCGAGGGCGATCGTGTAGAGGGCTTCGCCTTCCGAGGCGGTCAGGAAGATCCGGTCGGCGCTCAGGACCGGCGAGGAGTCGCCGGCCGGGAGTTTGGTCCGCCAGAGGAGGTTGCGGTCGGGCCCCACCTCGACCGGCAGGGCGCCCGCGTCGATGGCGCCGCCGCCGTTCGGTCCCCGGAATCGCGACCACTCGGCGGTCTCGGCCGTGGCGACCGGCGCGAGGGCAAGGGTGCTCAGGAGCCCTAGCGCTAGCGCGGGACGACTCAAAGCAGATCGCCGCCGCAGGCGGACGCGCAGGTGCCGTGCGCCTCGAACGCCTGCACGACGTTCTTGCCGCTGCGCCAGCGATGGACCTCGTCCGGCCCGTCCGCCAGACGCTGCGCGCGGATGCCGCGATACCAGCGGGCCAGGGGCGTGTCCATGCTGTAGCCGAGGGCGCCGTGGAGCTGGATCGCGGTGTCGACCACCTGGTGCACCATGTTGGCGAGGAAGACCTTGGCGATGCCGTTCTCGATGCGCAGGTCCATGCCGTTCTCCGCCTTGTAGGCGATGTGGAGCAGCATGAGCCGGGCCTTGTAGAGCTCGGCGGCGCAGTCGGCGAGCATCCAGCGAACACCCTGGCGGTCGGCCAGGCGCTTGCCGAAGGTCACGCGCTTGATGGTGTGGCCGACGGCGAGGTCGAGGGCGCGCTGCGCCAGTGCCACGTTGTGCATGCCGTGGCGCAGCCGCCCGTAGGCGAGGCGGTGCTGGCCCATCGCGAAGCCCTGGCCGCGGCCGCCGAGGAGGTTCTCCTTCGGGACGATGAGGTTCTCGATGCGGATCTCCGAGTGCGAACCTCCGAGCTTCACGCCGAGTTCGGTGTGCGGCTGCATCGTCTCGATGTCGCGGACGATCCTGTAGCCGGGGTTCGGCAGTTCGACGAGAAACGTCGAGAACTGCCGGTGGCGGGCGACGTCGGGATCGGTCTTCGCCATGACCAGGGCGAAGTCGGCGACGCTCGCGGAGGAGCTGAACCACTTCTCGCCGTTCAGCACGTAGTTGTCGCCGTCGAGAACGGCCGAGGTCTGCATGCCCGTGGCGTCGGCGCCGGCGGCTCGCTCCGTCATCGAGTAGCAGATGCGCTTCTCGCCCGCCAGCAGCGGCTTCAGGAAGCGTTCCTTCTGGTCCTCGGTGCCGTTCTCGAGCAGCGTCAGCATGGTCGCGTCGTCGGGACCCTGCGTGTTGAGGGAGAGCGCTCCGAGGAAGCTCTCGCCGAGTTCCATCTGGACCAGGGCGTTGGCCAGCGGCTTCAGCCCCATGCCGCCGTACTCCTCCGGGATGAAGGGGCACCACAGCCCCTGCGACCTCGCCTTCTTGCGGAGCGCGGCCAGCACCTCGTCGAAGTTCTCCGGAGTGCATCCCTCCTCTGCCGGGATGCACTCGTTCTGGACGAAGTCGCGCACCTTGGCGCGCACCGCCTTGCTCTCTGCTGGAATCTCGAAATCGATCATCGTCTCTCCTTCAGGAAGTACTCAGAAAATCGCCAGTGCGTTGATCGGCGAGCCGGTTCCGGTTTCGACGGCCAGCGGCCCCGCCACGAGCAGGAACTCCCAGCGACCCAGCTCGGCCGCCGTCGCGGCGACGGCTTCGAGGTCCTGGTTGTCGAAGATGTCGATGCCCATGGCGACGATCGTCAGGATGTGAACCGGAAGGTCGACGCCCTCCACCAGCGACGGAACGACGTCGAGCGCCGCATCGGAGCCGATGAACGAGATGTCGCGGGAGCGAACCCAGGGCATCGTCGAGGCGTGGAGGCCGGCCGCGTTCTGGGACACCGCCCAGGGTCCGACTTCGGCGCGCCGCGCCCAGCGGCCGGTACGGATGAAGACGGCGTCGCCCGGGCGGACGCGGAGTCCGGCCATCTCCTCGAAGGCCTCGAGGTCCTCGGTGTAGATCGGCGTTCCCGGCTCGAGATACGGCACGCCCTTCAGGCGGGGGATGTCGAAGACGATGCCCCTCGTGACGATCCCGCCCCGGAGGTTGAAGATCGAAGACCGCGTGCAGCCCTCCTCGGTCACCGTGTCCTGCGAGTAGCCGTTGTACATCTTCCCCTTGTAGAGGATGTGGCACAGGGCGTCGATGTGGCTGTGCGAGTAGCCGTGGTAGCTGATCTCGTAGCGATCGCTCACGCCGCCGCGAAACGCGGGCTCCTCGTCGGGATCGGGAAGAGCCAGGATCGCGCGCTCGAACGGCAGGGGCACGTCGACGGCCTCCTCGATGATCAGGGGATGGGCGAGCGAGACGGAGATGCCCTCCGTCGCCAGGGCCAGGGCCTCGAGGCGCTTCTCCGGGGTGATCAGGTTGGCGGTCCCCAACTGGTCGTCGTCGCCCCAGCGGCCCCAGTTCGAGAGCTCCTCCATCAGGCGCTCGATGTCCGCCTGGGTGAGGCCGCGCGATTCGGGCGAGTAGCTTGGAACGGGTTCCGGCGAGGATGCCGGCTCAATCGCCTCCTCCGGGGTCGCCGCGCAGGCGCCAGTCAGCAGTGTGCACGCAATGCCGAGCGTCAGATGTGTGGCTTTCATGGTGCTCCCTGGTAGTGCACGCCCTCGACGGGACGCGGCGGCGGGGTCGTGCGTGGTCCTTCGACGCGATGGTGCATCTCTTCGTAGGACGCGCCGCCGCGTACCTTGTCGACCATCTCGTGGGGGTCGAAGTCGATGCCGACCGGGTTGCGGGCGAAGTCGGGGCCCCTGATGTAGGCCAGGCCCTCCGCCTTCGTGGGAAAGTTGTCCACCTGCGTCTCGACCCTGTTGCCGTCGGGGTCGGTGTAGTAGATCGAGGTGGTCATGCCGTGGTTGGTGCACCAGTAGGGTTTGACGCCACTCTCTTTGAGTCGGGCATAGGTACGCACGACGAGTTCGTCCATGGTTCTGTACTCGAAGGCGAAGTGATCGTAGCCCTGGTTGCCGGCGCCGCGCTCCCGCTTCCTGTCTTCGACGAGCAGGATGCGCAGAAGGCGGTGGTCGAAGCGGAGCAGGGCCAGCGTCTCGCTGCGTTCGGCGACCTCGCAGCCGAGCGCCCGCACGTACCAGTCGACCATCGGCTCCAGTTGCTTGGTGCGAATGACGGTGTGGACAAGTTCGGAGGGTGCGACGGTTTCGTTCTCCGCGGACGCCGCACCGCCCGGAGCCGGCAGACTGGCCGGATCGAAGTCGACTCCGGCGGCGGATTTCTCCAGGCCTGCCGCCTCCCCCAGGTAGGGCTCGAGGTCCTCGATTCGATCGAAGCGGTCGAGGAGCATCTCGATGCGATTGCCGCTGGGGTCGGTGTAGAGAAGCGAAGCGCTGTCACCGTAGCGTCTGGCCGCGCGTGGCTCGATGCCCCCTGCCTTCAGCGCGTGGTAGTTCGCGCCGAGTTCGGTGAGGGAGTCGTAGCTGAACGTGAAGCGGTCCCAGCCGAGAAGACCGGTTTCGGGCACCGGCTTGCCGCCTCGCCCGAAGATCGAGACGCGATGGTGCTCGATGTCGTAGGAGCACCAGGCGCCGCCGCGCGAAGGCGCGTCCGGCCGGCTGGCGACGTGGTGGGGACGGCAACGAAGGACGGTGTCGTAGAAGGCCACTGCCTCCTTCAGGTCGCCGACTCTCACCGCCAGGTGGGCGAAGTCGGAGGGCGACACGATGTCGGCGCCTGTCGCCGCCCGCGCCGAACCCACTCCCAGGCAAGCCCCGGCCGTGACGACTGCTCCCTCCAGGAAGCGGCGTCGATCCATCGAGCTGCCTGTGGACATCATTTGCTACCTTGCCACACGTTCCCCGGGGAGGAAGCTGATGAAACGGTGCGTGAGACTGGACGTGAGGCTCGTGGCTGTGTCACTGGTGTTGCTGGCGGGAGTCGGAGCGCGCGGTCAGACGCAGGACCCGAAGACGGTCCGGATCGACACCTTGGGCGTGATGGACACCCTCTACCATCTCTCGGGCGGCGGCGCCAACTCGCTGGCGCTCATCGACGAGATCAACGGCGGCGTGGTGTTGATCGACACGAAGCCGCCGGGCTGGGGCCAGCCGGTGCGGGACGCCCTCGACGGGGTGACCGATCTCCCGGTGACGACGATCATCAACACCCACGCGCATCCGGATCACGCCGGCAGCAACGGCGAGTTCGGGGACGCCGCCCTGATCGTGGCGCACGAGAACACCAGGGCGAACATGGCCCGGATGGACCTCTACTCGGGTACGAACGCCGCCTCGTTGCCCACGAAGACGTTCGCCGACCGGTTCTCGCTGCTCGAGGACATCGATCGCATCGAGCTCTACCACTTCGGCGCGGCCCACACCGATGGCGACGTCCTCGTCGTTTTCCCCGCCAAGGGGGTGGCGTACATGGGAGGGCTGTTCCCCTCGAAAGCGACGCCGGTCATCGACACGCGGAACGGCGGGAGCGGCGTGGCCTTTCCCGAGACGCTGGCGAAGGCGGTTGCCGGGATCACGGGTGTGAGGCTTGTCGTCACCGGCCACGGCGAGCCACCCGTGACGTACGCCGGACGGGGTCGCCGGGAAACGGGGGCGAACCGCCCCTGGACGGGGTTCATGACGTGGGAGGATCTGGAGGAGTACGCCGACTTCAACCGCGACTTTCTGGCGGCCACGCGGAGAGCCTTTCGAGCCGGCCTGAGCGTCGAGGAAGCGGCGGCGGCGCTCGAGTTGCCTGAGCGCTACGAGGACTACGGCATGGAACACGCGAGAGCGAACATCGAGGCGATCTATGACGAACTGGCGAACAGGTAGGGGGCCGCGCATGACCAGCAGACTCACGGTCGCGCTTGCGTGCGTCGCCTCCATCCTGGTGGCTGCGACGGAGCTACGTGCCGACGACTGGCCGGAGTTTCGAGGCAAGGGCCGCCTCGGCGTCTGGCACGAGACCGGAATCCTGGAGGAGTTCCCCGCCGATGGCCTCAAGGCGCTCTGGCGGACCCCGATCAAGGCAGGGTTCGCGGGCCCCGCCGTGGCCGACGGCCGCGTCTTCATCACCGATTTCGAAGCCACGCACGGCATGCGCGGAACCGAACGCGCGCTCGCGCTCGACGAGGCGACGGGTCGCATCCTGTGGACGAAGGAATGGGAGGCGGACTACGCGGGGATCCAGTGGGAGACGGGTCCCGGCGCGACCCCGACGGTCGATGGAGACCGCGTCTACACGCTGGGACGCACTGGCGTCCTGTCGGCGTTCGACGTGGAGACCGGCGCCCTCCTCTGGCGAAAGCGCTACGCCGAGGACTACGGCGTCGACCGGTTGCAGTGGGGCTTCGACTGGGGCTTCGCCAGCGCGCCCCTGGTCGACGGCCCGCGGCTCATCGGTTTCGTCGGCGGGCCGGAGAACGCACGGGTCGTGGCGTTCGACAAGATGACCGGCGAGGAGCTCTGGCGCGCGCTGGACAGTGAAGCGGACCTCGGCGTCGCGCAGCCGATCATCATCGAGGCAGGCGGCGCGCGTCAGCTCATCGTCTGGAACCCCGAAGAGGTCGTTTCACTCGATCCGACCAACGGTGAGTTCTACTGGCGGCAGCCCTACACGGTCGGCGGCGCGATGACCGTCGCGACGCCGGTGCAGGTCGGATCGCAACTGTTCTTCACGACGTTCTACGACGGACCCCTGATGCTGAAACTCGACCAGGACAGGCCGGGCGCCACCGTCGCCTGGAAGGGCTCGAGCAACAGTGAGATACAGACCGACGGGCTGCACGCCGTGCTGGCGACGCCGATCATCGAGGGCGGGACCATCTACGGCATCTGCAGCTACGGCCAGTTACGCGGCCTGAACGCCGAGACCGGCGAGCGTCTCTGGGAGACGCAGGAAGCGACCGGAGAACGACGGCGCTGGGTGTCCGGCTTCCTGGTCCGGAACGGCGACCGGGTCTTCATCAACAACGATCGCGGCGACCTGATCATCGCCAGACTGAGTCCTGCCGGTTACGAAGAGATCAGCCGGACGCACCTCATCGCCCCCACGTCGAGACCCGGCAACCGGCGGGAACTGCGCTACGTGAGCTGGGTTCACCCGGCTTACGCCAACAAGCACGTTTACATCAGAAACGACGAGGAGATGATCTCCGTGTCGTTGGACCAGGCGGACTACGAGTGACCATGCGACCACCTCGACTCCTTCTGCCGGCGATCCTGGGGACTCTCCCGGCCGTCGCCTCGCTCTCACCTGCCGCAGGGGAGGAGCGCTCGGCGTTCTTCGGCGACCTGCACGTGCACACCGCCTACTCGTTCGATGCCTTCTCGTTCGCCACGCGGACGACACCCGACGACGCGTACCGGTTCGCCGCCGGAGAGGCGATCAGGCATCCCTCGGGAAACGAGATCCAGCTCGACCGGCCCCTCGACTTCTACGCCGTGACGGACCACGCGGCGTACCTGGGGGTCCTGCGCGCCCTCGCCGACCCCGGCCACCCGCTCGCGGACGACCCCGAGGTCAAGCGCTACGTCGACGCGACGACGGTCAAGGCGCGGGGAGGCTACCTGCCGGGCGCCTCGGAGTTCGTTGCCCGGCACGATGACCCGGAACTGCTCCGGTCCGCGTGGCAGGAGATCGTCGCCGCCGCGGAACGCCACTACCGGCCGGGCACCCTGACGACCTTCATCGGTTACGAGTACACGCCGTCGCGGGACGGCGGCAACCTGCACCGGAACGTGATCTTCAGGGGCGGCGCGCCGCAGGTACCGTTCAGCCGACTCGATTCGGCGAATCCCGAGGACCTCTGGAGCTGGATGGATCGCCTGCGCGACGAGGGCATCGAGGCGCTGGCGATCCCGCACAACTCCAACGGCTCGGACGGCTGGATGTTCCAGACCGAGACGTTCGCCGGGGGCCCGCTCGACGCCGACTACGCGACGAAGCGGATGCGCAACGAGCCGGTCGTCGAGATCACGCAGGTCAAGGGCACGTCCGAGACCCATCCCTTTCTGTCGCCTAACGACGAGTGGGCCGACTTCGAGATCTTCCCTTTCCGCGTCGGCATGTGGGCCAAAAGCCGACCCAGGGGCAGCTACGTCCGCCAGGCGCTGCTGGACGGCATCGCGTTTCAGAGCGAGGAGGGCTTCAACCCGTATCGCTTGGGATTCGTCGGCGCCAGCGACACCCACAACTCGGGTTTCGTCTTCGACGAGGAGAAGCACACCGGCAAGGTCGGCGTGCACGACTTCGACCCGGTCAGCAGGGGCTCGGTCCCGGCCGGCGTCGTCGACGGCGTGCCGACGTATCGCGAGGTCTTCCGCCGCTACTACAGCAACTCGGGCCTGACCGGTGTCTGGGCGGAGGAGAACACCCGGGAGGCCATCTATGCGGCTATGCGCCGCAAGGAGACCTTCGCCACCTCGGGCACTCGCATCCGGGTGCGGATGTTCGCCGGCCATGGCCTGCCCGATGACCTCCACACCCGTGACGACATGGCGGCGGTGGGCTACGAGCGCGGCGTCGCCATGGGGGGCGAGATCGACGCCGACCGAAGCGGCAGTCCGGCGTTCGCGGTGCGCGCGCTGCGCGACCCGTCCGGCGCCCCGCTCCAGCGCCTCCAGATCGTCAAGGGCTGGGTCGAGGGCGGCGACCCGCACGAGCAGGTCTTCGACGTCACCTGCTCCGATGGCCTGCTGCCGGATCCCGGGACCCACCGATGTCCGGACAACGGAGCCACCGTCGACCTGTCCAACTGCGCGATCAGCCAGGACGCCGGCGACGCCGAGCTGGGAGCGACCTGGCGCGACCCCGACTTCGACGCCGGGCATCACGCGTTCTACTACGTTCGGGTCCTGGAGAACCCGACGTGCCGCTGGTCGACTTGGGATGCCGTGAAAGCCGGCGTCGCGCCGCGCGTCTCCCTTCCGGCGACGATCCAGGAGCGCGCCTGGTCGTCGCCGGTCTGGATCGCTCCCGGCAGCTAGCGGGTCAGTAGGGCGCCGGATCGAGGCCGACGTCGTTCGCCGCGCCGGCCCGGTGGGAGCGGCCCGGCAGGAGCTCGGTGAGGCGACGCTCTTCCTCGGGCTGATCGGAGACCTGCAGCACCTTCTTGCGCGAAGGGTTCCGCGGCAGCAGGGCCCGAAGCCGCTGCTTCGTGTCGGCATGCTCGGGGAGGCTCGCCAGGTTGCGCCACTCGTTCGGATCGCTGTCGTGGTCGTAGAGCTCTTCGCCCTCGCGGTAGGTCGTGTAGCGCCAGCGCTCGGTGCGGATCGAGCTTCTGTCCGGCGCGTCGGAGGTGATCGCCGGATGATTCCACTCCGCTTCGGGATTCTCGAGCAGCGGCCGCAGGCTCTCGCCGTCGAGGTCCTCGCGACCGGGGAGCCCGGCGAGGTCCGCCAGGGTGGGGTAGATGTCGAGCAGCTCGGCGGTCCGGTCGCAGAATTCTCCCTCCGCCTCGATCCCGGGGCCGGCGAAGATGATCGGCACGCGGCAGGAACGCTCCCAGAGCGTGTACTTGCGCCACTGGTTCTTCTCGCCTAGCTGCCAGCCGTGGTCGGTCCACAGGACGATGACCGTGTTCCCGGCGTGCGGCCCTTCGTCGAGTGCTTTCAGCACCCGCCCCACGTTCGCATCGGCGAAGTTGATGCACGCGAGATAGGCCGCGACGGCGCGCCGCCACTGCCCCGTCGCCGTCACCAGCTCGTGGTCTTCCAGACCGCGCTCCGTGGGCGCGGACTCCGGCACGTCGTCGAGGTCGTTCGCGAGGTAAGGCGGCAGCTCGACCTCGGCCTCGGGGAACTTGTCGAAGTACTTCTTCGGGGCGTAGAACGGCAGGTGCGGGCGATAGAAGCCGCAGGCGAGGAAGAACGGCCCCGAGTGGTCTCTCGACAGGTACTCAGCCGCCCAGTTGGCGAGCTGGGTGTCGGTCGTGTCTTCTTCGTCGATGTCGAGGGAGCCCCAGTCGAAGCCGCCACGGTCGAGCTGGTTCAAGGGGTAGTCGGGGGGCCACAGGAAGCCACGAAAGCTGTGGTAGTAGTGCCACGAGGCGGCCTCGTTCTGGCTTTGGTGAAACGTCTTGCCGCCGCCGATCGCCTCGTAGCCGTGCTGCATGAAGTGCTGCGGCAGGGTGACGGCCAGCGGCATGGCGTCGCGCCAGACGTCCCCGTTGCCGTAGCAGCCCGAGGTGGTCGGGCGCCGGCCGGTCATCAGGCTCGCCCGGGAGGGGTTGCAGGCGGGCGTCTGGCAGTAGGCCCGCCGGAACGTGACGCCGCGCTCCGCGAGCGCGTCGATGTTCGGCGTGAGCGTCTGCGGGTGTCCGTCGAGGACGCCGATCCAGTCGTTCAGATCGTCGATCGAGATCATCAGGACGTTCGGACCGGCGGCGCGCGGCTCTCGACTGCCTGCGCAGCCCGCGGCCAGCGCGCCGAGCCCCAGGCCCCCGAGCAGTTCGCGTCGCGAGAGCGTTCCGCTCAAGGCGAGCCGTTTCCGCCAACCGAGATCAGTCCCGAGTCCCTAGTTGGATCGTACTCGGGATTCGGCGTTGGCAACTCGAGATCCACGCTGGCGAGATAGTCGTCGAGCATGCGTGAAAGCCGGCGAGCGACCTCGGGACGAAACCGGCTGAGGTCGGTGGTCTCCGCGAGATCCAGATCGAGGTCGTAGAGGACCTCGCGCCCGGACTCCAGCTCGCGGATGAGCTTGTGATGGTCGAGACGGATCGCTGTCTGAGGCGTGACGTGCTTCATGTTGCGATAGGCGCCGTAGTACCAGATGAGAGGCTCCGTACCTCGATCGACCTCGCCAGCTCCCTCGTTGGCCAGCACGCCCGCCAGACTGCCGCCGTCGAGATGGTCGGGAAGCCGATCTCCCGCACCCAGCCACTCGGCGATCGTCGGCAGGAAGTCGTAGCCGATGGCCGGCACGTGACTCTGGCTACCCGCGGCGATACCGGGACCCCGCACGATGAGCGGTACCCGAATGCCGCCTTCCCACACATGCGTCTTGCCCATCGACAGCGGAACGTTGCTGGTCACGGGGCGGTCGGATTCGCCGCCGTTGTCGGAGGTGAAGATGACGTAAGTGTCGCCGGCGATGCCGAGAGCGTCGATCCTGTCGAGGATCTTGCCGACGCTCTGGTCCAGCTCGTCGGTCATTGCGCCGTAGGTGTTGTTCGAGTGAATGACGCTCGAATAGCCGTGATAGCGCGAAACCGTCTCCGGCTTCGCCAGGACCGGCGTATGGACCGCGTAGTAGGAGATCTGCAGTAGAAAGGGGTGCCCGGACGCCCCGTGCTTCTCCAGAAAGGCGAGAGATCGCTCGGTGATCTCACCGGTGCGCTTGGGATCGGGCATGCCCTGCCTGCCGGGCGCGTTCGTCGTGAGGCCGTCGTGCTCGTCGTAGCCATGACGGGCCGGCGAGCCGCCGCCCATGTGCCACTTGCCGATGTGGCCTGCGACGTAACGAGGATCCTGCTGCTTGAGAAACTCCGCGATCGTCAGCTCCTCGTCGGCCAGATCGGAGATCGGGAGCGGCACGTGCATCGGCTTGTTGCGGTAGAAGTCGTCGTAGAAGAACTGGTACACCGCACGGCCGGTCTCGTCGGGCACGACGTCGATGATGTCGGTGGCTCCGAGCCGTGCTGCGGTCTTCCCCGTTTGAATCGACATGCGGGTCGGCGAACAGTTCGGCGCCGGTGAGTAGGCGTTGGAGAACCGCATTCCCTGCGACGCCAGGCGCTCGAGATTGGGTGTGCGGTAGAGGTCGCTCTTCGAGCCGGGGACGCGCTCGTCCATCTGCACCGAGGTCCCCGTCCAGCCGAGGTCGTCGGCGAGCAGGATGACGATGTTGGGGGATTCCGAGACTGCCGGGGAGGACACGACAGTGGCGAGCAGAAGGGCTACGAACGTCTCTCTCATTGGCTCCTCCTTCTTCAAACCGTAGCAGTTGTAGAGTCGCCCGGATGGCCGGCAAGGACGACAAAGCGCGCGAGCGGGTGCTGGCGAACATCGCACAGCTCGGTCTCAACGAGAACCTGCTCGAGCTCGAGACCAAGGGGTACACGGTGCTCCCGGGCGTGCTGTCCGAAGACCGGATCGAGCGCGCCAGGGCGGCCATCCTGCGGCGCGTTGAAAGGACAACGGGCAAGAGAATCGATCCCGACACGGCCACGTCCGACGACTTCAGCGGCATGGCGTATCAGCACTACCTGATCTTCGAGGATCCGGTCTTCCCCGAGATCCTGCTGGAGCCGAAACCGCTCGCGATGATCACCTGGCTGCTTGGTGAGAGTTGTGTGTTGTCTTCCATGGGCAGTCACTTTCGTGGGCCCGGCGGCATGCCCTTGTCGGTGCACGCCGATGGAGTTCGAGTCGGCATGACCGAGACGTCCCTGGTCGCCAACTGCAACTACGCTCTGACGCCCTACAGCCGGGAAGCGGGCGCGCTGGTGCTCTTCCCGGGCAGCCATCGAAAGCAGCGCCAGCCCACGGCCCACGAGAACTGGATGGCTGGCAACGAGACCGTTCCGGCGATCATGGCGAAGAAGCTCGATCGGGAAGAGCTGGACGCCCTCGAGTGGACGGTGCCGCGAGGTGCCGTGACGATGGACCTCAATCCAGGAGATGCCGCGATCTGGCATGGCAACTCGTGGCACGGCGGTTGGCGACGCGAGTTGCCTGGCGCGCGGATCAATCTCGCAGCCTATTTCTGCCGGCCTCATCTCTCGACACAGGAGCGACGCGGCGATACGCGGTATCCCGAGGTGTTCGAGCGCTATGCCGACGAGCCCCGGTTCGCCCGCCTGATGGGAGAGAAGATCTTCAACGGCTGGCGTGAAGAAGGGCCGGACTTCACGGGCGCGAAGACTTCGCCCAGCGGCCTGTTCGACTGAGCGCCTACCTGCCCTCGGCCGCCCAGCGCTTCATCAGGGCGATGTTGCGGCTCAGGATGGCCGCGGATTCGGGGTTCGCGCTCACGCGCCTGGAGTACGCGGCCATTTCGCTGTCGTACATGGCTGCTGATTCCGCGCCATGGTCGTTCGTGCGTTCGATCCACGCGTCCATGCGCTTCCTGAGTTTCTTCAGTTGCGCCTGGTGCTTCGGATCGCCGGCCAGGTTCCTGACCTCGAACGGGTCCTTGGTCAGGTCGTAGAGCTCCTCCTCGGGGCGGGTGGGAGCGAACAGAAGCTGCTGTGTCTCGTTCAACGTCCCGGCCGCATGAGCCTCACGCAGCGCGATGAGAATGCTCTTCCCATCCTTGTAGAGGTTGGGTTGCAGGTGGGGGCGGCCGGGCAGGAAGTTGCGGATGTACTTGAAGCGCGTCGTCCGTAGCGCTCGGATGTAGTCGACCGTCTCGTCACAGCGGTCGCGCGCGGCAAAGATCGCTGTCCGCTCCTCGTAGTCCTCGCCGAGGATGTCGCGGGAGTGCATGTGCGCGGGAATCTCGATTCCGGCGAGTGCGAGCGAAAGGGCCGCGATGTCGATGTGCTCCACGAGGTCGTCGCGTACCTGCCCGGGCTCGATCGTCGGTCCGGCGATGACCAGGGGCACGTGCAGCCCTTCGTCGTAGAGGAACTGCTTCCCCCTGGCATGACTGATTCCGTGGTCGGTCATGAAGAGAACGACCGTGTCCTCGAGGTCGCCCTCGTCTTCGAGCCGTTCGATGACGTCGCCGACGAACTTGTCGGTTAGCCGAACCGAGTCGAGGTAGGCCGCCCAATCCGCCAGCAGGACCGGATCGTTCGGGTAGTAGGGAGGGAGCTTCACGCTGGATGGTTCTGTCCTGCTTCCCAACAGCTTCTCGACGCGATCGCTGATCTGCCGGAACGACTCGAGCGATCGGCCGCGGTGCTTGCCGCCGGGGAGGTGAACCTGGGCGAAGAAGGGCTGCCCGGGTCGACGGTGGCTCCAGTCGGGACCGTCGTAGATGGCCGGGTCCCACTCGAAGTTGTAGTGCGTCTTTCCGATGGTGGCTCGATCCGTGTTGGGCCAGCCGGTGATCGCGGTGTAGTAGCCGGCCTCCTGAAACAGCTCGGGGATCGGCCGGATGCCGTCAGGCAGGTGGATCTTCAGTTCCCCCTGGCTGCTGTTGTGGTGATGAGCGCCGATGGAGGTCTGGTACATCCCGGTGATGAAGGCCGAGCGGTTGGGCGAGCAGACCGGCGCCGTGACGTACGCGTTCGTGAATCGCACTCCGCGGCTCGCCAGCCGGTCGAGATGCGGCGTCTCGATCGCCGTCTCTCCGTAGGAAGAGAGATTGGCCGACATGTCGTCGACGATGATCCACAGGATGTTCGGCGGCTCCGCTGCCTGCAGGGGAAGCGAGGTCAGCGCTACCAGCGCGACAGCGAGAACGGCGGTCCGGAAGCGGTGCGTTGTCATGGCCCGTTTCTCCATCTGCGTTAGGATTCCGACCATCATGATCACACGACGACAGGCAGTCAAGAGCGTCGCCGCAGCGTCGGTGGGGTCCGCCGTGGGGGCCGCCTTCAGCTTCGCCAAGACGAACCGGGCGAATCTGCTGTTCCTGTGTTCCGATCAGCACCAGACCGCCGCGACCGGCTGCTACGGCAGCAGCGAAGCGCAGACGCCCCACATCGACGAGATCGCCTCCGACGGCGTCCGCTTCGACCGCGCCTACTGCAACGCGCCCGTCTGCGTCCCCTCCCGCGGGTCGATCGTCACCGGTCTTCACCCCTGCAGGCACGGGGCGAGGATCCTGCGGGACCCGCTGCCCAACGAGGCGCGCACGGTCGCCCACTACTTCAAGGATCACGGCTACGTCACCGGCGCGATCGGCAAGATGCACTTCGTCGACGAGACGCGGCGCCACGGCTTCGACCACAGGCTCTATCGAGCCGATCACGACAAGCGGCTCACCCAGGCCGAGCAGCAGGCGTTCCGGGACGATCAGTACGCGGCGTACCCCGCGGACGGCGGGTACGCGACGGGGCTGAGCGGTAACGCCTCGACCCTGCCGGAGAGGTACTTCCAGGACACCTTCTACGCCGAGGAATCGGTCGCCTTCCTGCGCGAGAACAAGGACCGCCCCTTCTGCCTCTGGTCGTCGTTCTACATGCCGCATACGCCGCTGGTGCCGGCGAAGCAGTACTGGGACATGTACGACGGAGTGACTCTCAGTCTGCCCGAGCGTTCCGATCGGGAGCTGCAGGACGGCTTCGAGGGGCACCTGATTCGCGCCAGGCAGCGCGGCTGGTACGACCAGAAGGACGACGACCTGCGCGACGCGATCCGCGGCTACTACGGCAACACCTCCCAGATGGACGCCAACGTCGGGCGGGTGTTCGACACGCTGCGCGAGCTGGGGCTCGACAAGAACACGGTGGTCGTCTACACCTCGGACCACGGTGAGATGGCCGGCGCGCACCGCACGTGGACCAAGCACAACATGTACGAGCAGAGCGTCAGCGTGCCGTTGATCGTGCGCATGCCGGACCGGATGGAAGCCGGAACCGCCCGCACGCAGCTCATCGAGCACACGGATCTGCTCCCGACCCTGACCGAGCTGTGCGGGCTGGGGAGTCCCTCCTCCGGGATCGACGGTCGGAGCTTCGCGCCCCTGGTCCAGGGCGGGGCGTACACGCCGCGCGAGCACGCCTACTCGGAGTACTACTTCTGCCATCGCAGCTTCACCGTGGACGACCGCTACGTCGGCAAGCCGCCCATCCTGATGGTGCGCACCGGCAAGTGGAAGCTCAACTACCTGAGCTGGGCGCGCTCGGAGCTGTACGACCTCGAGGCCGATCCGGGAGAGTTCAACAACGTGATCGACGACACCGGCAACTCCGGCATCGTCAGGGAGCTGACCGCCGTCGCCGAGCGCCTCTACGCTGGTTGAGGGAGCTCCCAATCATGCGGGCTCCATGACCTGCTGCACTCCGTCGCGTGACGGCGAACGGCCGGCCCGCGGCGCGGACCCGGCCGCCGCGGCGCCGGCGCCGGCCGCGGGACCGGCCCCGGGCTCGGGACCGAACGGCCGCGAGATGGTCCGTCTCGACGGCGGCCGGTTCCTCATGGGCACCGACTCGGCCGATGCCATACCGGGCGACGGCGAGACCCCGGCCCGCGAGATCTTCGTCGACCCGTTCCGCATCGATGCCTGCGCCGTCTCCAACGCCGACTTCGCCGCCTTCGTCGACGCGACCGGCTACCGGACCGACAGCGAGCGGCTGGGCTGGTCCTTCGTCTTCGAGGGTCGCCTGTCGCGCAGGCTCCGGCGCACGGCGATCGAGGACCGTCTGCCGGAAGCCCGCTGGTGGTGCAAGATCAGCGGCGCCGACTGGCGTCATCCCGAGGGACCTGGATCGTCGATCGCCCGGCGCCAGGACCATCCCGTCGTCCAGGTGTCGCACCACGACGCCGTGGCCTACTGCGCGTGGGCGGGATGCCGGCTCCCGACCGAGGCGGAGTGGGAGTTCGCGGCTCGCGGAGGAGTGGAACAGACGGTGCAACCCTGGGGCGACGAACTCGAGCCCGATGGCGAGCATCGCTGCAACGTCTGGCAGGGCAGCTTTCCCGATCGCGATCTCGGGCTCGACGGCCATCGCGGCACCTGCCCGGTCGACGCGTTCGAGCCCAACGGCTTCGGCCTCTACAACGTCTGCGGCAACGTCTGGGACTGGTGCGCCGACTGGTGGAGCCCCAGTCCCGCCGCGCCGGGCACCCGCAATCCGCGCGGTCCCGCCAGCGGAACGGCACGCGTCACCCGCGGCGGCTCGTACCTCTGCCACGTCTCCTACTGCAGTCGCTACCGCCTGTCGGCCCGTACCCACAACACGCCCGACAGCGCGGCGGGGCACATGGGCTTTCGCTGCGCCGCCGACGTCGGCTGACCAGGCAAGCCGCGCTAGGAGGCTGCGCGACGGAAACGACACGAAGTGAGTTCTGTCGCGAAGCCTCCTGGTGAGGTGGGGGCTGGGGCCAAACAGCGAGTCTGCGAGCGGTTTGGCGGCTCTAGGGCGGCGCGGACTCGAGCCCGACCTCGTTCGCCGCGCCTGCCCTTTGGGAGCGACCCGGGAGCCTGTCGAGGCGACCCGGCAAGAGTTCGGTGAAGCGACGCTGCTCCTCGGGCAGGTCGACGACCTGCAGCACCTTCTTGCGGGAAGGGTTCCGCGGCAGCATGGCCCGCAGCCGCTGCTTCGTGCCGGCGTGCTCGGGGACGTTCGCCAGATTGCGCCACTCGTTCGGATCGTGGTCGTGGTCGTAGAGCTCTTCGCCGTCGGGATAGGTGGTGTAGCGCCAGCGCTCGGTGCGAATCGAGCTCCTGTCCGGCGCCTCGGAGGTGATCGCGGGGCGATCCCGCTCCGCTTCGGGATCCTCGAGCAGCGGCCGCAGGCTCTCGCCGTCGAGGTCCTCGCGCCCGGGGAGCCCGGCGAGGTCCGCCAGGGTGGGGTAGATGTCGAGCAGCTCGGCGGTCCGGTCGCAGAATTCTCCCTTGGCCTCGATCCCGGGGCCGGCGAAGATGATCGGCACCCTGCAGGAACGCTCCCAGAGTGTGAACTTGCTCCAGTGGTTCTTCTCGCCGAGCTGCCAGCCGTGGTCGGTCCACAGGACGATGACCGTGTTCTCGGCGTGCGGCCCTTCGTCGAGTGCCTTCAGCACGCGCCCCACGTTCGCATCGGCGTAGTTGATGCACGCCAGATAGGCCGCCACGGCGCGCTTCCACTGTCCGGCCGCCGTCACCACTTCGTGGTGGCCCAGACCGAGTTCCGAGGGCGCGGACGCAGGCACGTCGGCGAGGTCGTTCTCGAGGTAGGGCGGCAGCTCGATCTCCTCCTCGGGGAACCTGTCGAAGTACTTCCTGGGGGCGTAGAACGGCAGGTGCGGGCGATAGAAACCGCAGGCGAGGAAGAAAGGCCTTGAGTGATCTCTCGACAGGTACTCAGCCGCCCAGTTGGCGAGCTGGGTATCGGTCGTCTCTTCGTCGTCGACGTCGAGGGCGCCCCAGTCGAGGTTGAGACGGTCGAGCCCGCTCGCGGGGTAGTCGGGGGCCCACAGAAAGCCACGGAAGCTGTTGTAGTAGTGCCACGACGCGGCGTCATTCTGCGATTGGTGAAACGTCTTGCCCCCGCCGATCGCTTCGTAGCCGTGCTGCATGAAGTGCTGCGGCAGAGTCACGGCCCGCGGCATGGCGTCGCGCCAGACGTCGCCGTTGCGATAACACCCCGATGTCGTCGGGCGTCTGCCGGTCATCAGACTCGCCCGGGAGGGGTTGCAGACGGGCGCCTGGCAGTAGGCTCGCCGGAAGGTGACGCCGCGCCCGGCGAGCGCGTCGATGTTCGGTGTCAGCGTCTGCGGATGACCGTCGAGGACGCCGATCCAGTCGTTCAGGTCGTCGATCGAGATCATGAGGACGTTCGGGCCTCCGGGACGCGGCTCTTCACCGCCTGCGCAGCCCGCGGCCAGGGCGCCGAGCCCCACATGCCTGAGCAATTCTCGTCGAGAGAGCGCTTGTCCAAAAGAAAGACACCGGCGGCCGGGCCGCCGGTGTCTTGGAATCTCAACGAAGCCCACTGTCCCTCGCTGCGCTCAGAAGCGGAACCCCACCTTGACTCGAAGCTCGCGCGGCAGCTGCCAGGCCGCGAGCGAGTTGATGGGCTCGAGGGTATTGGTATCGATCTCGAGCACCTTCTGCTCGTCGGTGACGTTGGCGACCTCGAAGCCGAGCTGCCCTTCCCATTCGCCACGAATCGGGAAAGACCACATGGCCGACACGTCGAGAGTAAAGATGTCCCCCAACTGCTGGCCGTCCCGCGGCGTGGTGAATGTCACGGTGTCGATCTCGACACCGGTCACCGGATGCGCAACGGTAGTGGAAGCCGACCGGCCGAAGTACCTGCCGGTGGTCGTTGCCAGGAAGCCACCCAGTGTCAGGGCGTGCTTGCCGAAATCCAGGCGTTTCATGGCGACGATGTTCATCCGATCGACATCGTGACTCAGCCGCCCATCCCGAAATCTGGTGGTGACGTCGGTTCCACCAGGTGAGATACCCGCGTCCTGCACGTCTTGATTCGGCAGCTCGATGCCGCCGAGGCCCTCGAAGAGGGTGTTGTTGGAGTTTGCGTTCGCCGCGTTTCCTGTGGCATCGCCGATGGTCCAGTTGGAGCGAAGCGCCCAACCGTTGCGGAATCTGCGATTGAGCTCGAAACTGAGGGCTTCGTACTCGCGGAAGGCGCCGGGCCAGTTGCGCACCACGCGCACGACGTCCATGCCGTCAGCGCTGAACTGGTCGTTGCCAAAGAAGATGTCCTTGGTCTCGTGCCACACCAGGTTCGACTTGAAGACCCAGTTGCGCGAGATTTGCCAGTCCACTCCCAACGCGACCTGATCCTTGTACGGATGGTCGACCGGCTGCAGGGTCTGGGTCTCGCCCGCCGGCCTCCTGCTCAAGCGGAAGCGGTCGTAGCGCAGGGTGGCGGGATTCCAGTTGTACTCGTCGAAGCTCTGCTGCCCGGTGGGTAGCACACTGAACTCGCGAAAGGCGAAGTCCAGACCGATGTTCTGGTAGTAGCGTCCGACGCTGCCGCGCACCAGCAGCGTGCCGTCGGCATTGACGTCGTAGACCACCGTCAGACGCGGCGCCAGGTTGTCGGAATCGTGGACCCGCGTGCTGACGTCGTTGTCGATCGTCTCGGCGTCGTAGCGCACGCCCATGTGGAGGCTCCAGCGATCACCGATGTCGAGCCGGTCCTGTACATAGGCCGAGCTCTCGACACCCTCGCTGTGGGACGGCAGGGACTCCTGGAAGATCCGCACGCGCTGCGGTCTTAGGTAGCCTCCGGGGCATTCAAGACAGAAGTCTCTGCCGCGATACTCCTTGCCTACGTTGCCGAAGTTGGTGAACGCGATGTCCTGGATGTCGATGCCGAACTTGATCTCGTTGCGCCCCTTGAAAATGGTCGCCGAGCCATGGGCCGTGTCGCGAGGGAAGTCGTTGAAGCCGATCCCGTTCCCGCTCGTCACGCCGTTGAAGCGAGCGGCACGAGCATGCGCCAGATCGCGGTAGCGGAAGTTGTTGTCGACCGGATCGTCGGAGCACTCGGGGCACAGGTCGTCCGGGTCCTTGGGGTACTTGAGAGTGCGAGGGAAGAGATCCTTGCGCTCGGACACCTTGACCTCGATGAAGGTCGAGCTCGTCGCGGCGAAGCTCCAGCTCGCAGTCAGTACGTTGGCGTAGAGGGGACGGTTCGTGATGGCTCTGAGGTCACCGGTGCGAAAAGGTGCCGCGATGCCTTCGCCGCGCGAATCGATCCACGTCCCCGCGAGCTGGTGCCGATCGTTGGGCTGGTAGTTGAGCTTGAGGATGCGCGGCACCGATGTGCGACTGATGTCGGCCACCTCGCCGCTCGCCAATTGGTCCAGCAGGTTGTCGCTCAAGTCGGCGTGAGCGGCGAAGAACCACGCCTTTTCGCGGAAGATGGGCCCGCCCAGCGACGCCTCGTAGCTGGGGATCTGCTCGTCCGGCCGCTCCAGCCCGAACTGGTTCTCCGCTCTCCACTTCGGATTCTGGCCGACGTAGAGAGCATCGCCGTGAAACTCGTTGGTGCCGGTCTTGACGGTCGAGTTGATGATGCCGCCGGACGCCCGGCCGTACTCGGCGCCGAAGCCCATCGATTCAACACTGGTCTCCGACAGCGCCGACGCCGGCATGATCAGGCGCGCCTCCCCGAGCCGCCTGGTGTTCGAGGTGTCCACGCCATCGATCAGGACCTGCGTCTCGTTCTGAATGCCGCCGTTGATCGCGGGAGAAGTGTCGAACTGACCGATGTTCACCACTCCCGGCAGCGCGCGGATGGTGGCATTGTAGGCGCGGGTGGCGAAGGCGGCGTTCTCGACCACTTCCGACTTGAGGGCGCTGATGGAGCCAGTCTCGTACTTCGACACCAGCGGCGCCTCGCCGAGGACCGTGATCTCTTCCACGGTGCCCCCTTGCAGGGTCAGGTCGACTCCCCGGCGCTCACCCGGATTGAGCGTCGTCGCAAGCTCGGCTGTTCCCAGCCCCTCCAGCACCGCGCTGACGGTGAAGTCACCCGCCTGCAGCAACGCGAAGCGATAGCGCCCCTCGGCATCCGAGATGGTGCTCGTCGTTCTCTGAGGACCCTCGAGGGTCACCGTGGCTCCGGGCAGGCCCTCCCCCTCGGCGTCGAGAACGCGGCCGTCGATCGTCCCCGTCTGCGGGCCGTCGGCCGATAGCGGCAACGGAGCACACAGGCTCACGGCGAGAATCCAGATGCAGGTCCTGGAAGTGCTGCTGGTCACGGCTGGTCCCTCCTTTGTCTGTCTCCCCCCTGGTCCTTTCGCGGGCGCTGTCAGAAGCCCGCGCAACTAGCAGTGTAGCGCCAATCCCGTTTGATCTTCAAGCCTTGTTGGAGAGTCGGGCCAGACCCCGCGCGGAGTCTGGCCCGCAGCCGGGCCGCGGGCGCTACCGGCTGGCTCTCGTCCGCGCGGCGACCTCCCTCTCCTGGAAGCGGGCGCCGCGGAGAGTGTTGCCCATCGAGTAGTTGGCTTCGTGGCAGGCGAACTCGTACAGCCTGTCGTTCGTGGCGGGCCAGGTGTACTCGCCGCTGTAGGGCGTCTCCCAGTCACCGCTCTTCACGGTGAATTCGTAGAGAAGAGTCTTCTCGTCGGTGAGCGAGAAGCGCTCCACGACGTGCTGATCGTGCGGGGGGGAGGGCTCGCCGAAGAGGGTGACCGTCCCCCAGCTCTCCTCCAGGAAGTTGGTCGTGTCGACGACCAGCGTGTCACCCTCCCACCAGCCGACCGAATCGCCGCTGCGTGAGCGAATCTCCGGCGGCAGATGCCTGGCCTCGGCCCGCGAAGGGCTGAGTCGAATGACGCGCGCTTCGTGCATCCACTCGATGAGGATCATCACGTGACTCTCGGTCTGCACGATCGTCTTGAGGTTGTTGTAGTTCTTCGGCAGCACCGGGATCGTTGCCTCGAGCGTAAAGATGCAGCGATCGGCGATCGACAGCGATTCAGGCCCGTCGTAGGGGCCGGCCTGGAGATCGCGCCACCAGGCGGGGTTCGCGTTCCTGTCCGCCAGACTCCGACGTACGTAGAGGCCCTCGCGACGCTCGCGCCCCCTCTCGGTGAGGGGTGGAAGGCGGCCATCGGGCGGATCGGTAAGGAGCGATGTGCGGTACTTGCCGTGGACCGCAACCGCCTCGGTGCCGCGATCATGAAAGAACTCGTTGTAACCGCCCAACCGGCCGGTGAAAGGCGGGGGTGGGCGATTCGGATCGCTGGGGCGAGAGCGCTGAGCCGTTCTCTCGGCCGCGCTCCGTCTGATCTCTTCGGCCTCGGCGGCGGTGAGGAAGAGACGGTTTCCGAACTCGGGACTCCTCTGCAGCGGCGTCAGGGTACCGATGTCGTAGTTCCCCGAAAGATCAGGCTTGCCGCTAGCGGTTCGAGGGATCTCGCTCGCGGAGGCGACCCCAGCCGCGGCCGTGACGACCACGAGGAGCGAGGCGATCCGGGTCTCGGCTTGGTGGCTCATCTGAGATCCTCCAGATGGCAGAGTCGGCTGGCTTCCAGCCTAGTACACTGGCAGACACCCAGCGTGTTCACCAGATTCGTTCGCGTCGCGTCCATCACCGTTCTGGCTCTTCTTGCCGGGGTCGTAGCGGCTCAGGATCGGCGCGGCTCGGGCCACTACCTGTCGCAAGAGCTACGCGCCCGAGTGGACGCGCTGGTGGAAGAGGCCGCTGTTCCGACGGACGACGTCGAGGAACTGACCTCCAGGTTCCGGACTCTCTGGGAATGGGGGAACGCATACGCGCGAGAGCGCGGCCGCATCCCTGATGACTTCCCCCAGAACGCCTCCTACCTGAACCCGGCCTTGCGTGGGCGTACCGGTCAACCAATCCCGGTCGACCGCATTTCGGATCTCATCGGCTACATGGTCCGGCAACTCCAGGTCCTGGACGAGGACCCTGGAGCCCTGGGCAGCCTGACGATCTCTTCCGAGGGGCCCTTTCCGGTGGGAGGGTACGTCACGGTCACGCAGACTTACACCGTCGGCGCCCGGCCGATCGCCGAAGGCGGCGGGCTGATCCTCGGCAAGGGTCGGCGAACCGGCGCCCTGTCGACGCGCGCCACCGACGCCGACTTCGTCACCGTCCGTTCTTCGAATCCGAACGCCCGGTTCTCCGCCGTCGAGCCCTGGACGCCCTACCCGGTTGGACTGACCGGAACCGCGATCGGATTCCGTCTGAGCGGCGCCGCGCTGCAAGAGGGCGACACGGTGACCGTGACGTACGGGGATCGATCCGGCGGCGGTCCCGGCATGAAGCTGCAGGAATGGTCCAACGACGAAGTCCCCCTTCCGTTCCTGGTGGATCTGGACGGAGACGGCGTGCTCCTCTGGCCCGACTGGCCGTCGTTCGAGGTCGTCGGAGAGGAGAGAACGAGCTCTCTTAACGCGATTGTGCCGTCGGTGGTCAAACCGGGCGAGGAATTCACCCTGACGATTCGCGCCGAGGACCGCTTTCGCAACGTTGCGTCAGCCGGTCCGGGCGAACTGGAGGTGCTGCTGGACGGCGAGCCCTTCCGGACGCTCTCGGCCGAGTCGGAAGCGCTGGTGCGGATCGAGAACGTCGCCATCGGCTCCGAGGGCGTCCATCGGTTCGAGGTACGCACCGCCGACGGGACCTTGCAGGGTGTCAGCAACCCCGTTCTCGTCGAAAGGAATCCGGCTCGGCGCATCTACTGGGGAGAGACGCACGGTCACACCGGGATGGCGGAGGGACAGGGTTCCGCCGAAGGGTACTTCCGCTTCGGGCGTGACGCGGCCCGACTCGACTTTCTCACCTTGTCCGAGCACGACCGCTGGCTCGACGACGGCGAATGGCGGACGCTGCAACAGCTTGCCGAGGAGTACCGCGCGCCAGGGCGATTCACGCCGATTCTCGGGTTCGAGTGGACGAATCAGATGGCCGACGGCGGACACCACAACGTCTTCTTCCGCGACGTGCCTGGGCGGCGACGCGTCGGTACGCAGGAAAAGCCGCTGCTCGACGAGCTCTACGCGGAACTGCGAGCAGCGAACCGGAGTGACGACGTGCTGATCATTCCGCACGCGCATCAGCCGGGCGACTGGACCCGCAGCGACGCCGAGATGCAGAAGCTGGTCGAGATCCAGTCCAGCCACGGTACGTTCGACTGGTTCGGAAACCGGTACCTGCAGAACGGGTTCCGGATCGGGTTCGTCGGTGCGTCGGACAACCACACCGGACACCCGGGCTACGGCTTCATGGGCGGGCCCGGACAGTCTTCGGGTACCCAACTGGGCGGACTCGCCGCGGTCCTGGCGGCGGAGAACACGGGTGAAGCGATCTTCAACGCGCTGCGCAGTCGGGCGACGTATGCGACCACCGGCGAACGCATCGTGCTTGACGCGTGGCTCAATGGAGTTTCCATGGGACGGGAGCAGCCCGCCACGAACCGGAGAGAGCTGGAATGCCGGGTGTACGGCACGGCTCCGATCGACGCCATCGATGTGGTCAAGAACGGCCGCATCGTGTATTCGCGGCGGTACCTCGAAGCTGAGGTGACGAGCGCCGCGGTCGTGCAGGTGAGCTTCGAGGCGTCGACAGAGGTCGTGGGCGATCGCCGGGGCCCAAGGGGCGGTCGGCCGTGGCTGGGCGTCATTCGCGTCGAGGGCGCGGAGGTCATCGGTCACCGGGACCCCTGGTTCCGCCATCCGGGTTCCTACGCCACGGAGCGGACGGGGAACGAGATCCGGTTCAGAATGCTCACTCGAGGACGCGGCGCGGCGATTCTGCTTCGGCTGCGCGCCGCCGACGCCGACACGCGCGTGATCGTGGACATGGAGTCGACGCAGGAGACACGCGGAACGGGAAGCGACCAGCGCGAGCCGCAGCGGATTCCCGCCCGGGTCGAGACCTTTCGGCTCGGAAGCCTCGGCGGTCAGGTCGACCGACGGGAGCTTCGAGTGCTGGATCACACCGATGCCCTCTCGGTCCAGGTGGTCAGCGACCAGGGCGACTTCGATCAGGACTTTCGATACGCGGATCTTGACAATCCGCAGGCCGGCGACTACTACTATGTGCGGGTGCGCCAGGTTGACGGCGCGATGGCGTGGTCGAGCCCCTTTTGGGTGGGCGAGAGTCCCGCCGGCGATTCCGACTGAGGGGAGGCGCCAGCATGATGAACCGACGAGAGTTCCTGGCCACGGGCCTGGCGGCGACGGTTCTCCACTCCGCACCGGGAAGAGTGTTTGCTCGCCCTCTGTCAGGGAGAACGTTTCGCGTCGCCCACGTTGGGAACATATGGCCCGACAGCGTCGAGGAAGCCATACGCGAGTGCGGTCGCCTGGGCTTCGAGGGCATCGAGCCGTACATGGGCAGCATCGTCAAGTACGTCGACCGGCCGCAGGCCCTCACGGAGCTGCTGGATGCGGCCGGCATTCGCATGGCGACATGTTCCAATGGCGGCGCATCGATGGCCGACAACTTCACCGATCCTTCCAGGGTGAAGGAGACGATCGCCCAACACGCCGCGTTTGCCCGTGATTTCCTTGCCCACTTCGGTTGTTCGCATTTCAAGATCAACGTGGGTCCCCAACGTGAGGGAGGGACGATCGGCGACGAGCAACTGCGGACGATGGCGAAGGCCCTGAACGAGCTGGGCAAGCGCACCGCCGAAGCTGGAGTGCGGCTGGCCCCTCACCCGCACCTGTGGTCACCCTTCGAACGGCGGGAGGAGGTCGATCGCGTCCTCGAGCTGACCGACCCGCGATACGTCTACCTGACCGCGGATACAGCGCACCTGACACTTGCCGGCATGGATCCGGTCAAGTTCCTCAGCGAGCACTACGACCGCGTAGCGGCCATCCACTTCAAGGACATACCGGCGAAGTACCGCGGGTACCAAGGCCCCTCACCTACTCGCGAGGAGCACCGCCAGGTCGGCCTCTACAAGAGGATGGGCGCGGGCGGCGTGGATTTCTTGGCGTTCACGAAGATCCTTCGAGAAAAGAAGTTCAGTGGCTGGGTGAGCCTCGACTACGGCAGACCACGCCCCGAGGAAGGAAGCGTGGCCGACTACGTGGACCACAACGTCCAGTACCTCAATGATGTCCTGGACATCCGGCTGTAGTCGGCGCAGGGCTCGACAGGCCGGCAGGTTAGCCACAGTTTCGATCGTCCTGGTGGCGCTCTCGTCCGTCGCCGCCCAGGTTCGGGCGGCGGACGAGTTCATCGCCGTCACCGACGGGATGCTGCAGAACCCCAGCGATGACGACTGGCTCATGTGGCGCCGCACGCTCGACGGCTGGGGCTACAGCCCGCTCGACCAGATCGACCGCGGGAATGTGAACGAGCTGCGCCTCGTCTGGTCGCGAGGCATGAGCGAGGGTCGCCAGCAGGGGACTCCGCTGGTCTACGACGGAGTGCTCTACCTGCCCAACCCGAAGGACGTCATTCAGGCGATCGACGCGGTGAGCGGCGACCTGATCTGGGAGCATCGCCGCGACCTTCCCGACGACGTTGCCAGCTACGTCGGCAGCCTCGGCGCCAACAACCGCAATCTGGCCATCTATGACAGGTTGATCATCGATACCAGTTACGACGAGCACATCTTCGCCCTCGACGCGACGACGGGCGAGTTGGTCTGGGACACGGAGATCCTCGACTACCGGACGCATCCGGCGATCCAGGGTTCCGGTCCCATCATCGCCGACGGCAAGGTGATCTCCGGGCGCAGTTGCCGGCGACTCGCCGGGCCTGAGGCGTGTGTCGTCACCGCCCACGATCCGCACACCGGCAGAGAACTGTGGCGCCGGCGCACGATTCCCGCGCCCGGCGAGCCGGGAGACGAGAGCTGGGGTGGGGTGCCCTTCGCGGATCGCAGGCACGTCGGCACCTGGATGGTGCCGAGCTACGATCCCGCCCTCGAGCTCCTCTACATCGGAACGTCGGTGACCTCGCCAGCGCCGAAGTTCCTCCTCGGCGGCGCGAAGAACAGGCACCTCTACCACAACTCCACCCTGGCGCTCGAGGCGACCACCGGGGAGATCGCCTGGTACTACCAGCATCTCATCGACCATTGGGATCTCGACCACCCCTTCGAGCGCATCCTCGTCGACACCGCGGTCGCGCCCGACCCAAGCGAGGTGCGGTGGATCAACCCCCGTCTCGAGCCGGGAGAAGTGCGCAAGGTGACGACCGGGATTCCAGGCAAGACCGGCGTGGTCTACACCCTCGACCGCGAGACCGGAGAGTTTCTCTGGGCCACTCCCACCGTGACGCAGAACGTGATCAGCGACATCGACGGCGCCACCGGAGAGGTGACCGAGAACGTCGAGACGGTGTTCACCGAGCTCGGCCAGACCATCCTCGTCTGTCCGAGCTATTTCGGCGGCAGGGATTGGCAGGCCGGCGCTTACAGCCCGCTGACCGGCAACATGTTCTTCCCCCTGCGCAACACCTGCGCGCAGATGACGGCCAGCCTGGAGGAACGTCTCGCCCTCTACGCTCTGAACGTGGATGACCAGATCGCGCCCGGCACCGACCAACTGGGTAGCGTCTACGCCGTTTCGGTGAAGACCGGAAAGATCGTCTGGACTCACGAGCAGCGGGCCGGAACCCAGGCGCTGTTCGCGAGCGGCGGCGGACTGGTCTTCGTGGGCGATGCGAACGGGCGTTTCAAGGCTCTGGACCAGGAAACCGGCGACGTCCTGTGGGAGATCAATCTCGGCTCGGCGGTCTCCGGCTTTCCGATCAGCTATGGGGTCGACGGACGGCAGTATGTCGTCGCTTCGACCGGCCCTGGGTCGGCGGCGCTTGGCTCGCCGCTCACCCCCGAGCTGCGCCCGAGCTCGGGCAACACCCTCTTCGTCTTCGCTCTGCCTGAGCGCAGAGTGTCTGCCCAACAAGGCGCAGGGGGTCAATGAGGAGGAGAGCAACAATGAGGAGGAGAGCAACGATGAGAGTGTTTCCGACGGTGAGGTCCGTAGGCTTCTGCCTTGTTGCACTCGGGTTCTGTGTGCAGACGCCCGCCCTCGCGCAAGACATCGGACTCTGCATTTCCGAGCGATTCGCCGATCAGGTGGCCGATGTGGTCGCGCAGCAGGACGGCGCGCGCATGATTCGTTTCGGTGATCACGCGGAGCTCGTGGAGAGAGTGGCGCAGTGCGATGCCGTCATCGCCATGGCGCCAACCGGCCTCGACGAGGTACTCCGTGCCGGGCCGCGCCTGCGCTGGCTGCAAACCGCGAGCGCCGGGGTCGAGAGATTGGTGCGATTCGAGGAACTCGTGGCTTCGGACATCGTGTTGACCAGCGCGAAGATCCTGCAAGGGCCTGAGATCGCCGATCACGCCTTTGCCCTGCTGTTGACTCTCACTCGCGACATCCGCTTCTTCAACAAGCAGGAGACATGGAACCGCGCAAACCATCTTCCGATCATCGAGCTGCGAGGCAAGACGGCTCTCATCATCGGCCTGGGGGGCATTGGCAGCCAGATCGCCCAGCGCGCGGCGGCCTTCGAGATGCGCGTCATCGCGGTCGATCCGAAGGACATTCCAATGAGCCGGGATGTTGACTACGTCGGCACGCCGGACGAGCTCGACGAACTCTTGCCGCAGGCCGACGTCGTCTTCAGCAGCGTTCCGCACACTCCGGCTTCCCGCGGCATGCTCGGCAAGGAGCAGTTCGCGCTGATGAAGGACGGGGTCTATGTCGTCAACGTGTCACGCGGCGCGATCATCGACACCGACGCTCTCGTGGCGGCGCTCCGCTCCGGCAAGGTGCGTGCGGCGGGTCTCGACGTGACCGACCCCGAGCCCCTGCCCGACGGTCATCCCCTCTGGTCGATGCCCAACGTGGTCATCACGCCACACATTGCGACGGTGTCCGATCACTCGATCGAGCGGCGGGTCATTCTCTTCCGCGACAACATCGAGCGTTTCGTCAACGGCCGTCCGCTGCGAAACGTGATCGACAAGGAACTGGGGTACTGACGAATCCAGGGGTGGCCATGAGATGCATGTTGGGTCTGCTGACGGCGGCCCTTCTACTCATCGGCTGCGGCTCCGGCGAGGAGCCGGCAGCCGAGGCGCCGGCGGCGGACTCCCTGCCCGACGCCGCAGCCCCGACACCCAATCCGACGCGGAACGCCTACTTCGGCGATCTCCATGTCCACACGCGCTACTCGCTCGACGGTTTCATCTTCGGAACCACAGCGGATCCCAACGCGGCCTACGAGTTCGCCAAGGGCGGCGCGATCCTGCATCCGGCTGGCTTCGAGATGAAACTCGACCGGCCACTCGACTTTCAGGCCGTGGCCGATCACGGTTGGTATCTCGGCATGCTCGCGGCGATGACCGATCCCTCTTCACCTGCCTACGATCACCCCATTGCCGAGGGCGTGCGCAATGCACGCTCCGCCGATGAGAGACGCGGCAACTTCATGGCCGTAGGCCCCTACTGGAACGCGGAACCGGGCACCGAAGAGCACCTGAACATGGAGATCGTGCGCGACGCCTGGGAGGAGATCCAGGCGGCCGCCAACCGGCACAACGATCCCGGGACCTTCACGGCCTTCATCGGCTACGAATACACCTCCGCCGGCGAAGGGGGAAACAACCTGCACCGCAACGTGATCTTCCGCGGCGCCGCGGCTCCCGTACTTCCCTTCAACCGCGTCGACTCCTCCAACCCTGAAGATCTCTGGGCCGCAATGGACGGGTGGCGCGCCCGGGGCATCGACTCGCTGGCCATTCCGCACAACTCGAACGCCTCAGGGGGTCGCATGTTCGAGCTCGAGTACTACGACGGCGGCGCGATCGACGATGCCTACTCGGAGCTGCGCTCGCGCAACGAGCCGGTGGTCGAGATCACCCAGGTCAAGGGAACCTCCGACACCCATCCGGCGCTGTCGCGCAATGACGAGTGGGCCGAATTCGAGATCATGCCGTACAGGATCGGGTCCGTGGTCCTCAGTCTGCCGCGAGAAGGCAGCTACGTGCGCGACGCCTATCGACGGGGCCTTGAGATCGCGGACGGCGGCGTCATGAACCCGTACGAATTCGGCCTGATCGGGTCGAGCGACAGCCATGTCGCGGGGGGCTCCTTCGAGGAGGACAACTACTGGTCGAAAACGGGCATTCTGGACGCCACGCCGCGGTTGCGCGGTTCGGTGCCGGGCACGGGCGTGATCGCCAGCTACGGCGATCCCTCGGAGCGGTCCGGATCCTCCACGCGCACCAGCGACGGCTCCGGCCGGACCTACCGCGACACCTACTACCACACCTGGGGCGCGTCGGGCCTCGCCGGCGTGTGGGCGGAGGAAAACACGCGCGAGGCGATCTTCCAGGCCCTTCGGCGCAAGGAGGCCTTCGCCACATCGGGTCCGCGGATTCGGGTGCGCTTCTTCTCCCGGGCGGGGACCACCCGCGCCGACCTGGACGATCCGGATTTCCTCACCAGGGCCTACGCGGAAGGCGTGTCGATGGGTGGCGACCTGTCCACCCCGAACGGGGCCGCACCGACCTTCGCGGCCTGGGCGCTGCGCGATCCTCTCGCCGCTCCGCTCGACCGGCTGCAGATCATCAAGGGATGGTCGGAGGATGGCAACAGCGAGGAGATGGTCTACGACGTCGCCTGTTCGGACGGCGCGGCCGTCGACCCCGCCACCCACCGCTGCCCGGACAACGGGGCGAGCGTCGACCTCGCCACCTGCGCCATCAGCGCGGACGTGGGGGCCAACGAGCTCACGGGCGTGTGGACCGACCCCGACTTCAACCCGGCGCACCGGGCCTTCTACTATGTGCGGGTGCTCGAGAACCCGACCTGCCGCTGGTCGACCTGGGATGCGCTGCGAGAGGGCGTCGAGCCGCGCCGGGACATGCCGTCCACGATCCAGGAGCGGGCCTGGTCGTCGCCGATCTGGTACAGCCCCTGAGAGAGCCCGGAGTGAGGATCCTGGTCATCGCCGACGTGCACGGGAACGCCGAGGCGCTCTCGGCGGTGCTCGAGAAGGAAAGCGCCGTCGACGCGACGATCTTCCTCGGTGACACGGTGCTATCAGGCCCGCAGCCGAACGAGACGATGGCGCTGCTCGCGGGCCTCGATGGGGTGTTGATCGAGGGGAACCACGACGTGGAGATGTTCGAGCCGGAGCGGTTCGAGGCCTGGCCGGCCCCCTGGCGGGCCTACACGCGCTGGATCCTCGAGACCCTGGAGCCGGCGGGTTGGGAACTGCTCCGTGGCCTGCAGTCCGAGGGCGAGTACGAGGTCGGCGGCCAACGGGTGTTCCTGCACCACGGCGTGCTGCCCGACGAGCCGCGGCAGGCGCTGCCCGATACGGCCGACGAGCGGCTGGCGGTGCTGGCGGGCGGCACGGACTGCCCGCTGGTGCTCTTCGGCCACTCCCACATCCAGTTCCGGCGGGCGATCGACGGTCGGGAGTTCGTCAACCCCGGCAGCGTCGGCCAGCCGCGCTGCGGCCGGCGGGTCGCCTGCTACGGGGTGATCGAGGATGGCGTGTTCCGTCACTGCCAGGTGGAGTACGAGCCGGGCCCGTGGCTTGCGGCGCTCGATGGCGTCGGGCCGCTCGACGGGTTTCCGGAGTTCCGGGAGTGGCTGAAGAAGGCGCTGCTGAGCGGCTACGGGATCGGCGAGCGGGAGCCTTGGACGCGGTTTGCACGAGAGGGGTACGTCTAACGGAACACACTGGGTGCGCCGGCGTCCTCGCCGGCTGCCGCCATAGGCGGCCAGAGAAGCGTGCGAGGCCGTAGGCCTCGCTCCATGAAGGAGAGGCCTTCGGCCTCGCTAGTCAACCTCGGTCACCACCGCTTCGCGGCGTCGCCCGAAAGCCGGCGGGGACGCCGGCGCACCCAGTGTGTGACGCCAGGTGCTTACAGCTCCTCTACTGCCAGCGCCCGGACCCAGGTCGCTTCCAGCCGTTCCACGTTGAGCGGCATGCCGATGTAGAAGGCGCGGTCCTTCTTCAGCTTCTCGACGTTCACGAGGGGGTAGCAGACCGGGATGTTGTTCCCGAGCATGTTGCGGTGCGTCGGCGAGTTGTGGGGTTGCGGCGCCTGGAAGTCCGACTCGAAGCGAATGCCCGGATAGCCGACCGCCAGCAGCTTGATTCCCGTGTCGGCCAGCCACTTGCTCGTTGCCGCCGGCAGGGTCGGCTGTTCGTCGTCGCGGAACGGGCTGCCGAGGATGACGATGTCGCCCTTGCGGACGTTGGAGAGGTGCTCGGGGAGGATCGGTTGGCCGACCTTGACGAGTTCGCCTTCGTCGTTCTCCTGCTCGACCGGTTGGAGATCGTCGAGGTAGCAGACCGCTGCCGGGCCGAAGAACGTGTCGAGGGGCATCTCCCACAGGCCGAGGATGCCCTCCGGCAGACCTTCCCAGTGGTCCATGTGGCCCTTGCCGCCTTCGGTGTGCGATCCCCCGCAGTGGCCGCTGACCCGTCCGGGCGGCCAGTAGGAATCGCCCTCCTTGCCGCCGATCAGCGTGTAGAGCGTGTCGTCGTAGGGAACCCGGCCCTCTTCGAGGATCCACGGCAGACCGAAGACGTCCTTGTTCCCCTCCTCGACGCTGCCGTCGAGCCGGGTGATGCGCCCGACCATGCGCGGGCTGAGGTCGACCACGTTGTGTCCTGCGAAGTCAATCATCGTCGGCGTTCTCCATCTCCTCCGACCACTCGCCGAGAGTGGCCAGTCCGTTCATGCGGGCGCGGTGTTGCAAGGCCGTCTGCCCGCTCGATTCATCGGTCTTGCCGTCCCAGGCCTCGACCGGCGCGCGGCCGATGGCGCGGCCGAACGAGAAGCTGAGCGCCCAGGGCTGCGGATCGAGCCGGTTCATCGCGTCGAGGTGGGCCGTCGCGTCCCGGTCCGACTGGCCGCCGGACAGGAAGCCGATCCCCGGCAGGGCGGGTGGCACGACCCGGCGCAGGCAGCGCAGAGTCTCCCGCGCCACCATGTCGACGCCGGCCCGCTCGGGACAGTCGCTGCCCGAGACCACCATGTTCGTCTTCAGCACGATCTCCTCGGGAGCGACGCCGTGCTCGTAGAGGGCCTCGAAGCTGCGGTGCAGGAAGCGCTCCGTGACCTCGAACTGGCGCTCGATCGGGTGGTCGCCCTTCATCTCGACCTCGGGCTCGACGATCGGGACGAGGTCGAACTGGTGGGCGAGCGCCGCGACCTCGGCGACGCTGCGGGCGTTCGAGACGAGCGCGCGCTCCGTGGGAAGGCCTGGTCGTACCCGCGCCGCCACGCGCCACTTGATGAAGGCCACGCCGCGCTCGCGCCAGTCTTCGAGCCGCTTCGCGAGTCCGTCGAGACCGCGGGGCACGTACTCGTGCTCGGAGCCTCCGAGGAACTGCCAGCCGGTGGTCGGGGTGATGCCGAGCAGCAGGCCGCGCTCGGCGATGAGTTCGACGAGCGGCGTGCCGTCGCCGGCCCGCCGATCGAGCACGTCGGGGAAGACGATGATGCTGGACAGGTGCTCGCCGAGCCCGGGGGTGCGGCAGATCATCTCCTGGAAGTCGGCCGCCGCTTCCTCGGTCCGGGCGTTGGTCGACTCGCCCCACCAGCCCCGCACGAGGCCCTTGAGCGGCACGTCGGCCGCGAAGATGCCCTTGCCGGGGGCCACCATCCGCCGCGCCGTCGCGGCCAGGGTCGATTCGGCCGTCACGCGTCGCCTCCGTTTGCTGCCGCTGCGAGTTTGGCGCGGTAGAACTCGAGCCCCTCGCGGGCCGCCACGTCGAGGTCGCGCTCGCCGGTCATGTCGCGCCACACCGCGAGCAGGTTGCCGACGCCGCCGCCCATGTGGACGATCGGCTCCATCACGGTGTCGCGGTCGTAGTCGATCTCGCGCAGCGCGGCGACGACCTCGTCCCAGGGGATGTGCCCCCGGCCGGGCGGCCGGCGGTTGTTCTCCCCGATGTGGAAGGTGCCGAGCTGGTCGCCGGCGCGGACGATCGCGTCGCCCAGCGAGTCCTCCTCGATGTTCATGTGGTACGTGTCGAGCATCATCTTCAGGTTCGGGCTGCCCACCTCGTCGAGGAAGCGGAGCGCCTCGTCGCAGGTGTTGACGAGGAAGTGCTCGAAGCGGTTCAGGACCTCGATGTGGAAGGTCACGTCGAGGTCCTCGGCGGTCTTCATCGCCTCGCGCATGGCGCCGACGGCGCGCGCCCAGCAGCGCTCCTTGTCGCGGCCGTCGAGGCCCTGGCGCATGACGCCCGTGATCGCGCCGCCGACGTCGGCGCCGCCGCCTCCCGCCAGTTCTTGCATCTCGCTCGCCCTCTCGGCGAGGGCGCGCAGGTGGGCGATGCCGCGGCGGCGGTCCTCCTCCGAGTCGGAGTTGATGTCCTGCTTCGGGCCGAGCCCTGCCATGTAGTTGATCCTGAGCCCGTGCTCCGCCGCCGAGGCGACGAAGCGCTTCTTCTGCTCCGGCGTGTACAGGAAGAGCACATCCTGCGAGAAGGACATCAGGTCGAAGCCGATCGCGGCCGCCCGGGCCATCCGGCGCTCGTACTCCTCGATGTCCTCCATCCACTCGTTGCCCCAGTAGTTGAAGGTGATTCCGATGCGTCCCATGGAGGCCGCGAGTCTTCCATGTCTTGCGACAGTGGAGGTCACAGATCGAACCGCGCCCTGAACGCCGCGTAGCCCTCGTCGAACGTGCAGGGATAGCCCTGGAGTGCGTCGACCATCGTCTCCAGCGGCCCGCGGCGGAAGTACAGGTGTGCTCTTCGGAGCAGCCCGTCGTCCTTCCGCCCGCGATACAGCTCCAGCACGCGCTCGGCGAAGTTGTGGCCGTATGCCATCGGTCCATCGAAGTCGAGGGCGGGGTCCCCGATGGAGCGGTCGCTGAAGTCGATGACGTTGACCTGCCGGCTCTCCGCGTCCCAGAGAATGTGCTCACCGCTCAGGTCTCCATGGACGAGGCACGTCGGAGGCGTCGACTGCAGTTCGCCGGCCAGTTCGGCGAGGAACGCTCCGACGATTCGGACTTCGCGCGGCGCGAGGCGCGGCAGCACGAGCGCCTCGGTGTCGCGACGAAGGTCTTCGTGGTCCTTCCGCGGGTCCTGCCGGGACACGCCGCACTCGCGGACGACCGACTTCGGGGTCTCGTGGATCGCGGTGAGGAATGTGGCGAGCTGCTCCGCTATCCGTTCTCTCTCCGTGTCCGAGAGGCAGCCGAAGGTGGCGACGTCGAGCTCGCGGCCGGCGAGAAGCGGGTAGCCGGCGAAGGAGCCGTCCGCGGACTCGTAGACGTAGTCGGGAATGCCGGCGTCGACTCTCGGCCGGAGGTAGCGAAGGAGCCTGACTTCGTTCGCCAGCGCATCCCGGTAGGCCTGGGTCCTGGGGGCCCGGAAGACGAGCGCCTCGTCGAGGACGAGGACGGCATGGTCCCATCCGTGCGTCAGATAGCGGTGCGACGTCCAGGTGACGTCGGGGAACTCCTCCCGGATCCGCCGCAGGAACAGTTCTTCTTCCATGCGGTCTCTCGCCTACGGCTTGCCCGCCGGCTGCGCGGCCATCAGGGCCTCGGCCTCGTCCATCGACGGAATGCCCTTGCGGTTGCCCAGCACGGTGCAGTGCAGGGCCGCGACGGCCGACGAGAACGAGGCGCAGCGCTCGAGATCCCAGCCCCTGGCGAGTCCGACCAGGTAGGCGCCGTGGAAGGTGTCGCCGGCGCCCGTCGTGTCGACGACGTCGACGTCGAACGCGGGCGTGTGGAACTCCGCGTCGCGGCCGCCAGGTGGCCGGGCGACCGTGTAGCTGCCCCGCGCGCCCTCCGTCTGCACCACCACGCGCGGTCCGAGGTCGAGCGCGGCGCGGCCTGCCCGCCACACGTCGTCCTCGCCCGTCAGGTTCGGCGCGAAGCCCGAGCCGCAGATCAGGACGTCGGTCTCGGCCACCAGAGTCCGAGCGGGCTCGAGGACCTCGTGGCTGGTGGCGGCGGCGTCCAGCACGACCGTGCCGCCCGACTCCTTCATCCAGCGGGCCGCGGCGAGCGCCGCGGCGCCGTGGCTGCCGTCGAGATGAAGGATCCGCGCCGACTCGATGTACTCCCGGTCGAGTTCGGCGACGTCGACGGGCCGCGAGAGAAAGCCGCGCCGGAACGAGAACACGCGTTCACCCGTCGAGGCGTCGACGTAGACGACGACCACATGGTCCTCCGGCCCCTCCCGGGCCACGAGCCGGCTGGTGTCGACTCCGGCCCGCTCCAGTGACCGCCGCCGGTGTGCGCCGAGATCGTCGTCGCCCACGGTGTCGACGAAGCCGGTGCGCAGCCCGAACGTCGAGGCGACGTAGCAGGCCGTGCCCGCGGGTCCGCCGTCGGCGAGAGTGAAGTCCAGGAGGCCGCGCGGATCCTCCCAGGTCGGCATGCGCTCGACCCTCAGCACGACATCGACGATCGCGAGGCCGAGGCCGACGACCTCCCGGCGGCCTTTCAAACCCGTCTACCCGGCAACCTGGCTACTCGCCGGGCTTGCGGCGCGCCCCCACCGCGGAGTGCCTGCGTTCGAGACGGCGAAGTTCCTTCTCGATGCGGGGGCGCACCTGCGGCTCCGCAAAGGCGAGCAGGGTCACGTAGAAGCCACTGAGGCTCCTGAGCCGAAAGGCCTCGTCATCGAGAACGCCGAACGCCCACAGGTCGAGCGCCAGTTCCCAGGCCACATGGATCTGCACCTCGAGGAACTCCAGGCCGACCACCTTCCGCAGTTGACCTGTTTCGAGCGCATCGGTGATCGCGGCGCGAACCGCCTCCTTCGACGACTTGAAGTGCGCTCCTTCGTCCTGCTGGGCGAGTCTCGACCAGGAGCCGGTCCTGAAGTCGGCGACGATGAGGGGCCGCAGCAGGTCCCGGTTGTCGATCATGTACTGGAGAATGCCCTCCATTGCCCTGACCGCCCGCCGCAGGGGGTCGCGGGTGGCGCGAGCGTCGGGAGCGGGCTCCTCGAGGCGTTGCACCGAGTCCCTGATCAGCGCCTGCAGGATCTGCTCGCGGGAACCCAGCAGGTTGTAGAGGGTCGTGACGCTCAGCCCCGCCTGCCGAGCCAGCTTGCGCATCGAGAAACCCTCGGGACCCGCTTCCTGCAGAAGCGCGCGAGCGGACTCGAGGATGCGCTGGCGCCGGGCCGCTACGTTGGCCTCGCGCCGGCCCATGGCTCCGTCGGCCGTGGGGCTCTTGGCTTGGGGGTTCGTCATCGCTCGGTCGGTACGGGGAGATGATAAGCGGGTCTCGGCGGCAGCACGAAACATGTTACATTGTTCCAAGTTTGTCGCCGCGGACGGCGGCAGGGAACCATGGGAGAACGGGAGTGGCCGATATCAACGTAGCCGAACTGCAGCCGGTCGGGGAGTTCGGCTCGAAAGCGTGGTGCGAGGCGTGCGCCGAGTACGGCGTGCAAATGCTGGAAGACGGCGATCTTCCGGCCGATACCGCTTGGGGATTCACCGAGATCTACACCCACGCGCCGGCGCGGCTGCTCGAGGGCGGCCGCGAGATGTCCGCGTACTACCTCATGGTCAAGGACGGCCGGATTACCGGCGGTGACGGCGCCCCCGAAGAGTGCAAGGCGCTGCCGGGCTTCCACATCGCCATGCCCTGGGCCTCGATCTGCAACCAGTCCCGCACCAAGTACGGCCGCGAGGGCCAGATGCGGCGATCGGCCCAGGAGAAGGTCATGTTCCAGCAGATCGAGGAGTACGTCGGGCGGACGAATCCTCTCGGGCTGGGCGGCGGTCCCAAGCACGTCTGGCCCCGGGAAGTCGGCATGGCGCTGGGCAAGGGCATGGAGGAAGGCGGCGGCCTGCACAACATCGCGGCCAGCCTCCAGACGTCCTCCCCCGAGTTCGCGGACTTGCCCACGACCGACATGGCGGTCCCGGACTTCGAGGCGATGACCGAGGAGCAGAAGCGGCGCTTCCTAGCGCTCCTCGGCATCTAGGGTGAAGCGCACCGCCGTCCTGTACGTGGCGGCAGCCGGTTCCCCGTCCTCCATCGCCGGCCGGAAGACGGCCCGTCTCATCGCCTCGACGGCGCTCTCGGTGAGTCCGTGGGGCAACCGTTCCAGCACGTCGACCTCGACGACGCAACCTTCCTCGTCGATGCTGACGCCGAGGCCGACCACGCCCTCGACGCCCGCCTGAATCGCTTCGTCGGTGTACTCGTGGGCGACCTGGTAGATCATCTCACCCGGTCTGCGGTCCGCGTCGGCGACGGTGTCTGCCGACCCCCGCGAGTGACAGATCAGGATCCTCGCCCGGTCGGGGATCGGACCCTCCGGCGAGATCGCCAGGATGCTCCTGGCCGCGGCGACGCCATCCTCTGAGCGGCCGGAGTCGACCAGCAGCCTGGCGAGGCTGTAGCGCGGCGTCACGGACGCCTCGTCGTCCATGACCGCGATCACGCGGCGGAACGCGTCCTCGGCTTCGACCACGTCCTGCTCCGTGCGTTGCGGCTTGTCGAAGAGGGCCACGCCCAGGGCGTTCCAGGCCCGCGCCCGCAGACGGATGTCGTCGGTCAGCTCCAGTGCCCGGCGCGCGGCGCCGGCCATCTGTTCGAGCTCCGACCGCTGGTAGTGCGCCGCCGCCTTGGCGAGCCAGCCCTCGGCCGTGTCGGGCTCTGACGGAGCTTCGGTGACCGCGGAGGCGGCGTCGCCGGCGGCCGTCGGGGCGTTGCCGGCGTCCAGGTCGAACGTGACGATGGAGGTCGTGGCCGCGAGATCGTCGCGCACGCCGATGGCCACGCGATGCGGCCCGGGTGCGGTGACCACGTCGACGGCGAAGGGCCAGGAGAGTTCCCGGGCGTCCTCGATCTCCCCCTCCTTGACCAGGACGGGGACGGGATGCTCCGTCACTTCGGAAACTCGGCCCTCCCCGTCGATCACCTGGACCCACAGGCGGACCTGGGCTTCGTGACCGTCGGCGACCGGGGCGAGGGTCAACGGCCCGATCGGGATCGCGACCAGCATCCTCGACTGGATGTCGCCGCTGTCGAGGAGGACCTCGCTGCCCGGGCCGCGGACCGGTGCGATCCGGACCCCCATCGGATTGGCGGCCTCTCCCATCGAGAGGGCGGCCAGCGTCAGGTCGGCCATCTCGGCTGAGACCGGCTTGTCGACGTAGCTGTCGCGGTGGCGGAGGGTCAGGCGTCCGCGATGGCGCCGCCTCGCCTCGTCGGTCAGCTCGACCTCGATCCGGTGGCTGCTTCCCCGCTCGATGTGCGTAGCCGAGTAACCGAGCGAGTAGCGGTTCTGCAGGTCGCTCGCGATGCTGTCGAATCCGCCCGCGAAGTTCCGCGTGTTGACGATCGCCCTGCCGCCGGTGCGATCGGCGAGGCGGAGCAGCGGTTCCTCGAGATTGGCGGCCCGCGTGAACTCGATGCTGGTGGAGAAGCGGAGGTCCGCGGTGTTCATGCCGCTGACGCGCGCTCCCGCGGCGGCGACACTGTGGAAGGTGACGCCGTTGGCGTTGGCGAGCGAGGCGAGCTCGTCGAATCGCCGCGAGAGGTCGTACTGGTACGCCTCGAGGGAGGCGTTCGCGGCGTCGATGCTCCTCGGGTCGGAAAAGGGCCCCTGGGAGGTGCCGCGCCACCGCCCGCGCGTATCGGTGAACCGCTCCTCGACCGCCCGGAAGAGATCCTCCGCCGGCCGCATGGGCAGCCCGTTGCTGATGTACAGGATGGACTTGCGCCCCGGCAGACCCGCCATCGTCCGGATCGCGTTCTCCAGATTCACGATCGAGGCGTCGACCTCGTTTCTGACCATGGCGGCGAAGTCGCGGATCAGCTCCATCGCCGCGTTGTAGCGGGGCCCAACCTCGTTGTCCCGGTTGAGTTCGCGCAGGATGTCCAGGCGCTGCGATTCGATGCGGTCGCGGCTACCGACGACCCTCGCGACTTCGTGGGTCGCCTCGGCGACGCGCCAGGCCTCGGTGGTGAAGGGGAGCGCGACCTCGAACCGGCCCGCATCGTAGACGGCGAGCATCGCGCGGTCGTACGGGCTGAGCTGGACGCTGAGAAAGTTGCGCAGGAAGGGCAGCAGGCGGTTGCGGTCCGTCGGCGTCAGGTTGTTGTTGTCGATGTAGACCATCAGGCTCAGCCGGTGTTCGGGCGGCGGCGGCTCGGCCGGGACGAAGCGGTCCAGGTCGCTCTCCCGTGGCCGGCCTTCCCTGAAGGTGGTTGCTTCCTGCTCCCGTGCGGTCGCGTCCAGGCCGTCCGTGAACTCGAAGAAGTTCGACAGCTCCACCGGGCGACCGTCCTCCCGCACCTCGAAGTCGCCGGCCGTCAGGCCGGTCACCGGGTTGCCGTCGCGGTCGGTCACCCAGACGTCGACGTTGACGACGCGGACGTCGATTGTCTCGCCAAAGGTGTCTGCTGCGGGCTCCTGTTGTGCCTGGGCGGTGCTGCCTACGGAGCAGAACAGGAAGAGCGCGGCGAGGGTTGCAGGATGTTTCATCCCGGGCAGAGCGTATCTCCGGGTGCGCGGGTCTTCTGACCCGCTGCCGCCGCAGGCGGCCAGGAACATGGTCGCCGGCCTTTGGCCGGCGGCTGCTCTCTCCGGGCTGCGCCGCTTCGCGGCTCCGCCCGGGGGCGGGTCAGAAGACCCGCGCACCCAGAGGTTGCGCACCCAGTGGTTCAGTCGTGAAGCGTCACGATGCCCGCATCGCCGTCGACGCTGATCTCCTGCCCCGGCGTCACCCGCTGCGTGATGTTGCCGGTACCGACGACCGCCGGAATGCCGTACTCCCGCGCGACGATCGAGCCGTGGCCGAGGATGCCGCCGATGTCGGTGACGAGTCCCGAGGCGTGGGCGAACAGCGGCGTCCAGGCGGGGTTCGTCATCGGACAGACGAGGATGGAGCCGGAACGCATCCGGTCGAACTCGGGCGGCGACTTGATCAGACTCGCCGGCGCGGTGATGGTGCCGGGACTCACGGGGACGCCGCGCAGCGTGGGGCTGTTCGGGTCGTTGCGGGCCTGCGTTTCCTTGAAGGCGATCGACGGATGCTCGCTCGCCACCTCAGGCACGGTGCCGGGCGGGTGGAGGCGCTTGCGCGCTTCCCGAAGCTCGCGGCGTTCGGCGGCAAGCACGCCAAGATCGGGCCGTGCTTCGCCGCGCGCGCGGGCCGCGATCGCCTCGCGGATCTCGTCCGTGACGCAGAAGTAGATGTCGTCAGGCCGCGTGAACGTACCCGCCTCGACCAGGCGCCGCCCCAGCTCCGCCGCCAGCGGGCGCAGCACGGGCCAGGCGCTGCCGAGGTAGAACATCGTCTCCTCGCGGATCGGGTAGAAGAGGTAGGTGAACCACAGACGGAAGCGGAACTGCCAGTACTCGAGGCCGTCGAGCAGCTCTTCGATCCGGGCAAGCGCCTCTTCCTTCTTGCGGCGCGCGTCGATGTCGTGCTGCTCCGGGCTGTAGTCGCGGTTGGCGACCATCGTCTTCAGCGTCGCGAAGAACGCGGTCGGATCCTCGCTCTGCGGCGGCTCCACGAAGTCGAGCGTGTAGCCCTGGTGCCCGAAGGCCCCCAGATAGTCGTCGATCGCCTCGAGCGCGGGGCCGCTCGCCGGGTGCTCCTCGAGCGCGGCCATGAGGCGTGAGGCCGGGGTCACCATCACGAGTTCCCATAGCGACTCGTCGGCCCGGATGCGCCGCGCCACCTCGTAGATCGCGTCGTTCGCCTCCATCGTCTTCGACTTGAAGCCGCTGAGGAACTGGCCGCTCGTGAAGTGGTGGTCGGGCAGCGTCTCGCGCAGGAAGCACTGGAGCTGGTCGTCCGTCGACTTGGCGACGCCGAACGTGTGGCCGGTGTCGTTCGACCAGTAGTCGCCCTCGGCCACGCCCAGGTCGACGATGCCCTTGAGCAGGGTCTCGTCGGAGGCCGTGGCCGGATCGACTCCGCGCCATTCGCCGGTGATCCGGACCAGGCGCGGCATCGTCTCTTCCCGCCACTTCCTGAGCACGCCGTCGTTCCACTGGGTGCGATTGAAGGCGATGAAGGTCGGGTTCCTGCTCTCGGGCATCGTCACCCGCTGCGCCAGCGACTCGCCGAGCTTCGCCGAGCTTGCCCAGGCGTCGAAGGCGCGGCGGTCCTCGTCGCCGAGCGCATCCCGAAACAGCTTCAGGTCGTGCTGCGCCATCTCCAGGTTCTCCGCGGGGGAGTCCTTGCGCCGCTCGGCCATGGCGCGTTCCGCGGCCTCCAGTTCGTCCTCGGTCGGCTTCCTGATCTCCGTCTTGGCGCCGTCGGGGAAGAGCATTCGCCAGTCGCCGCGCTGGTAGGCGAAGCCGTGCATCGTCACGAAGACCGGGCCGCCGCCGACCATCATGCTCTTGCCGCCACGGGCCTTCTCGAGACCGATCGTCAGGTAGAGCTCCTCGAACAGCGGGCAGATCGGGTCGGGCATGTTCTCGACGATCTGGCGGCGCGTCAGGATCCGGGCCGGAGGGGTCGGCACCCACTCGACATCGATCGGCTGCGGCGGCAGATTCGTGATCGGCCGCGACTGCAGCAGGTAAAGCTTGCCGCCCGAGATCGCCCACTCGATGTCCTGGGGCACGCCGTCGAATTGCGCCTCGACCTGTCCGCCCAGCTCGACGAGCTCGCGGAGGGCGTCCGCCGACAGGGAGGAACTCTCCCGGTCGGCCTCGTCGATCTCCTCGAGACGCGTTCCCTGGTCGCCGTCCTGGACGATCCGCTGTTCCTTGGTGCCGATGATCGTCTCGGTGGCTTCGCCGGTCGCGCGGTCGACGACGTAGGTGTCGGGCGTCACCTGACCGCCGACGACCGCCTCGCCGAGGCCGAAGCTGGCGTTGACGATCGCCTCGGAGCGCTCGCCGGTCGCCGGATTCGCGGTGAACAGGATGCCCGAGACGTCGGACGGCACCATGATCTGGACGACGACGGCCATCGCCACCTTGCCCTGGTCGATGCCCATCTGGTGGCGGTAGGCGATCGCGCGCGGCGTCCACAGCGACGCCCAGCAGTCGCGCACCGCCTGGACGACCGCGTCCTCGCCGCGGACGTTGAGGTAGGTGTCCTGCTGGCCGGCGAAGGACGCCTCCGGCAGGTCCTCGGCGTTGGCGGACGAACGCACCGCGACCGGCGGGTTCGCGGGCTCCAGTCCGCGGTAGGCGGCGGCGATCTCCGCGGCCGCGAGGTCGGACAGGGCGGGCGCTGCCAGGAGTTCCTGGATCGCCGCCGACGCCCGGTCGAACGAGACGGCGCCGTTCACGAGTTCGGGCTTCGCCAGCTCGACGATCCGCCGCTGCAGACCGTGCGCCGCGACGAAGGACCGGTAGGCGGCCGTCGTGACCTGGAAGCCGCCCGGCACGGCGAAGCCGGCGTTCGCCGCCCGCGCCAGCGAGCGGCCCTTGCCGCCCAGGAGGTCGAGGTCGTCGTCGCGGGTGTCGAGCGGCCGGACGAAGGATGCGGCCGTGGCGGAGAGCTGGTCCATCGACTTCAGTTCCAGAAGCGGTCCAGCCGCGTCCAGGACCGGATCGGGATCACCTCGCCGGTGAGCAGGTCCGAGGCCGGCGAGGCCAGGAAGAGGCAGAGGTCGGCGACGTCTTCGGGGTCGGGCGGGCGCTCGAGGCGTGGCACGGGGGTGCCGTCCTCCTTCTCGGCCGGCTGGATGACGCCCCACTTGACCATCGCGGGCGTGGCGATGAGCCCGGGCGCCACGCAGTTGACGCGGATGTTGTGCTTCGCCCACTGGAAGGCCAGGTTGTTGCTCAGGCTGATCACGCCCGCCTTGGCCGCCGAGTAGTGGAGCATGCCGGGGTGGCCCTTGGTGCCCGCCACCGACGAGATGTTGATGATGTTGCCGCTCTGCTGCTCGATCATCTGCTTGCCGGCGGCGATGCAGCAGAGCCAGGTGCCGGTCAGGTTCAGGTCGACGATCCGCTGCCACTCGTCGTAGGGCGTGTCCTCGGGCATGCGCGGCGTAGCGCCGCCGCCGGCGTTGTTCACCATGATGTCGAGCCGCCCGAAGGCGCCGACGGTCTCGGCGATCAGCCCATTGACCTCGTCCGGGACCGTGATGTCGCAGCCGACGGCCATGGCGGTTCCGCCGTTCGCCTCGATCTCGCCGACGACGCCGTCGAGGTTCTCCTTCTTGCGGGACGCGACGACGACTCTGGCGCCGGCCTCGGCGTAGGCCTTCGCGATGCAGGTTCCGATGCCGCCGGCGCCGCCGGTGACGATGGCCACGCGATCCGTCAGGTCGAGCTTGCTCATTCCTTCACACGCCCAGTCGTGATGCCGCCACCCGCGCCGTCTCCGGGCGTTCCGGGAACGATGCGCGCCTCGCAGCCGCCGCCGGGCGGGATCAGCCAGTCGCAGCCGGGCGTGTTCCCCGCGCCGTCGTCGTGGCAGGCGAGCAGCGCCGCGTAGTCGTCCTTCAGGCTGCCCGGCCGGCGCGGTGGCATGAACTCGTTGACGTGCGTCTGGCCGGCCTCCAGCAGGCGCGCCGTCCTGGTCGGCGCCCGGTGGCAGTCGAGACAGGCGTTGCCTTCGATGTACGGCGTTCTCATGTCCCAGTGCGTTCCGCCGACCACCCAGTAGGGCGCTTCCGGATCCACCCATCCCGGCAGGACGGGCTCGTCGGGATTGGACGGCAGCCTGGCGCCGTCGATCCAGGGGTCGTGCAGGAAGGCGTTGTTCTGGTGGCACTGAACGCACTGGACGTTCGGCGGCGGCGGGATGAAGGCCTTGTCGAAGTCGTCGTGGTCCGGACCGGGCAGCTTCCCGGCCAGCAGGCCCCGTTCGTCCATGTGAAGGTACTCCCTGGCCTGAATCAGGTCGCCCTTCCCGTCGGGCGACTCGAAGAAGCAGGTGGCGCCCGTCGTCTTGTTGTGGCCGATCATCTGGACGGAGGAGATGCCCCTCTCGAAGAGCTCCCGGCCGGCCGAGCGGCAGAACCAGACCCAGACGACGTCCTCCAGGGGGCTGCCGTCGGCTGCCTTGCCCTGCACCCTGGCGATCCGGGAGCCGACGTTGCAGTTGCCCTTGAAGTCGGGCGTGTCGCACTGGCGGGGGCCCGGACTCTCGAACACCTCGACGCCGTCGACGTGGATCGGGATGCGCACGCCCGTGCCGCAGTCGACCGTGGGCGGCACGCCGACGTGCGGCAGACACATGGCCGCGTACTCGGATGCCGTCTCCGGCATCGTCTGCGCCTTGCCGCCGGGGATGCACGCGTCCTCGGCTGCCGCCGCTCCGGGTTGCGCCGTGACCGCGAGCAGCGCAGCCGCAACGGCACACCGTGAGATCGCTCGAAGCTCCATCCGGTCCTCCTTCGGTCCGGCCGCCAGTGTACCGAACTTGTAACAGTGTCTCAACTTGGAGTTGGCGCGAAGCTGAAACGCTGTATCATGTTTTGCGTACTCTTCAGGAACTTCCAGGGAGGAAGAGCATGAACCGCAGGCATCGCGACGGCCGAGGAACTCAGAAGCTCATCCTGATGGCGTTGCTCGCCATGGCGGTGCTCGCCCTGCCTGCCGCGGCCCAGGACGGCAGCGTTTCCGGAACGGTCTACGACCGCGAGGGCGGCGCCCTGCCGGGCGTGACCGTCAGCCTCCAGGACGCCGACGGCGAGGACACCGGGAAGAGCACGCAGACGGACGCTTCCGGTGCTTTCCGCATCGACGGCGTAGCGGACGGCGCCTACACGGCGACGGCGTCGCTCCAGGGATTCCGGTCGTTGATCGCCACGGTCGAGGTGTCGGGAGGAACGGGCTCCGTCGAGTTCGCGCTCGGGCTCTCGGTGGTCGAGCAGATCGTCGTCCAGGGCGAGATCGGCGAGGAGAACGTCCTGAGGCGGCCGATGACGGTCACCGGCTTCAACGAAGGCATGGTCGTCGAGCTCGGCATGAACAACAACAACGACCTCGAAGCGCTCACGCCGGGCCTGCAGATCGGCCACCAGTCGCCCGACTCGGGCCACGGCAACCACCTCTACCTGCGCGGCATCGGCTCGCAGCGCAACCAGGAGTTCTTCCAGGCCACCGCGGTCGCCACCTACGTCGACGGGATCTACACCGACGAGCTCTACGCGCTAGAGCCAGGCAACCTGTTCGACGTCGAGAGCATGAACGTGGCGCGCGGTCCGCAGGGAACCACCGGCGGCCGCGCCGCGATCGCCGGCGCGATCAGCTTCAACACGATCAAGCCGACCGCCCAGTTCGACGTCAACGCCCTGGCCGAGTACACCGATCAGACTTCGCAGCGTGGCGACCTTGCCATCGGCGGACCGATCGGCGACAGCCGGGTGAGCTGGCGCCTGACGGCCGGAAGCTGGCAGGGCGAGGGGGCGCAGCCCAACATCGGCCCCGGCGGCGACTACGACGAACCGGACAACGTCCACTGGGCGCCGCAACTCCGCTATCTGGGCGAGACCGTGGACGTCAACATCCGCTACGCGGGACGTGAGGACAGCGGCGCGCCGCGCACGTCGGTCGAGCTGACCGGCCGCGACGTGACCACCGAATGTCTGCTGACCGGCACCGACCCGGAAGGCAACCCGACGTGCCTGTTCCCCAATCCCTTCCTCGGCGCGGCGAACCAGGCGCCGTCGGTGAGGGACTGCGATCTCAGCGATCCGAACCAGCTCATCTGTCCCGGCGACGACCTGCGGAACGTCGTCGACTACAACACGCCCGGCAACGAGGACTCGGAACTCCAGATGGCCGTGGTCGATGTGAACATCCGCCCCAGCCGCGGGCTCAGCCTGTCCTACAAGGGCGGCTATCGGGAGACGACGGAGAACGCGCAGACCGACACCGACGGCACCTCGCGCGTCGGCGGTCCCGACAATCCATTCCTCGACGCGAACGGCTACCCGTTCTCCGACACGATGACGAACTACTTCCGCTACTCGGAGCAGGAGTCGGACGAGTTGCGGCTGGCCTCGAGCTTCGCGGGCGACTTCCAGTTCGTGCTGGGCGCCTTCCGGCGCAGCGGGGACGAGCCCTACGACGCGCGTTTCTTCGACTTCGCCAACCCCGCGTTCAACACGAACACGCTGGCGACGTGCCAGGGGTTGCTGCCGTTCTTCGGGCTGCCCCTGCTGAGCGACTTCGGCACCACGTCCCGCCAGTCGGGTCAGGGCGGCGTCTGGTCCTGCCCGGGCGAGCTTCTCGACTGGTCCAACGCGGGCGCCATCGGCGCCTTCTCCGACGGCAACATGAACGGCCACTGGCTCGACTTCTACGGCCACTCGCGGTTCGAAACCGAGGCCTACTACGGGAACGTCGAGTTCCAGTTGGGCAACAAGTGGACCCTGTTCGGCGGCATTCGCCATGACCAGGACATCAAGACCCACGTGCAGAACGACGTCCGGATCGGCATCAACTTCGGTTTCGCCGTCGACCTCTGGATCTTCCGCAACGCGGCGGTCGAAGGCTTCGAGGGCAAGAACGACGCGGAGTGGAACCAGACCACCTGGAACGCCGGCTTCCAGTACTCGGCCAACCCGGCCAGCATGTGGTACGGCCGCGTCTCCAAGGGCGGCCGCCCGGGCGGCTTCGTGGGCTTCGGCAACATGAACGAAGTGATCTTCGACTCGGAGGAGCTGCTCAACTACGAGGGCGGCTGGAAGGGCCTGCTTGCCGACAACCGCCTGCAACTGGAGGCCTCGGTCTTCTACAACGACTACCAGGGCTACTGGGTCAACTCCACCCGCCTCCTGCCGGTCGAGCAGCGGATCCCCGGAGAGAGCATCTTCGAGGGCGAGATGAACACGATCGACGGAAGCTGGATCTCCGGGCTCGAACTCAACGCGGCCTTCCGGGCCACCGACAACTTCACGATCCGCGGCTGGTACAACTACCTCGACTCGGCGATCGGCGACTACGAGACGATCTACTGCTGCGACCCCGCGGCGCCGACCGAGACGATCGAGTTCCAGGACCGCGAGGGCAACACCTTCACGCAGGAGATCTCCGGCCTGACCAACTTCGGCGGCAACCGGATGCCGCTGCAGCCCCGGCACAAGTTCTCCGTGACGGCGATCTACGACCTCGGCGACCTCCGTCTCCTGGGCACCGTGGGCCACACGGCCGAGAAGAACACCGACATCAGCAACCTGCCGAAGTACAAGATCCCCGAGTACACCCGCATCGACCTGCGCGCGATCTGGTTCACGCAGATCGATGGCCTGCAGGTCCATCTGTTCGCCAAGAACCTGCTCGACGAGATCGCGGTGCAGCAGTGGCGGCCGAACGAAGGCTACGGCTTCGGCACCGGCGTGATCCGCGGCTCGCTCACCGACAAGCGGGAGGTCGGCGTCATGGCCAGCTTCCGCCTCGGCGGCCGCAAGACGCTCTACGGCCTCGGCGGAGGAATGGGTCCGTCGGCCGGCGGCAAGTAAGGCGGAACACACTGGGTAGCGTCGGTTTTCCCGGGGCGTCCCACACTGGGTGCGCCGGCGTCCCCGCCGGCATTCTGCTGGCGTGGCTTCTCGCCACACCCCTGACGGCTCAGCCGCCCAGCGCCGCGGCGGACGCCCCGGCCGAGCTGATCGCCGGGATCGAGGCGCCGCGCGAGCCGGGGTCAAGCGACGACGCCGGCAAGAGCCTCCCCGAGTTGCTGGAAAGGCACGGTATCCCGGCGCTGAGCGTCGCCGTCGTCAAGGACTACCGGCTGCACTGGGCCAGGGCATGGGGCGTCGCGGACGAATCGACCGGCGCGCCGGCCGACACGGAGACCCTCTTCCAGGCCGCGTCGATCAGCAAGCCCGTGTCGGCGATGGCGGTGCTCCGGGCGGTCCAGGACGGCCTCTTCGACCTCGACGACGACATCAACTCGATCCTCCGTACCTGGAACCTCCGGGACGACGCCGAGTTGCTCGCCGAGACCCCGGTGACGGTACGGATGCTGCTGAGCATGACGGCCGGCACGACGGTTTCGGGATTCCCCGGCTACAAGCCGGACGCCGAGCTGCCGACCGTCCCCGAGGTCCTCGGTCGCAAGGATGAAGAGACACCAGCGAACACCGACCCTGTCGTCGTCGGCTGGCAGCCCGGCACCCGCTACGAGTACTCGGGCGGCGGTTCGACCATCCTGCAGCTCGCGCTGAGTGACGCCATGGCCAAGCCGTTCGACCAGATCCTCCAGGAGACGGTCCTCGACCCGCTCGGCATGACCCGCAATTGCTTCTGCCAGCCGCTGCCTGCCGCCCTCCACGGCAACGCGGCGCGGGCCGGCGGGTCGACGACTGGTAGTGCCGCGAAGGGCCGCAAGCCCCGCGCACCCTGGCACGTCTACCCGGAGCTCTACGCCGCCGGACTCTGGACGACCCCGACGGACCTGGCGAAGTTCCTGATCGAGGTCCAGCTTTCCCTGGAGGGGCGCTCGAACCGCATCCTCACGCCCGAGTCCACCCGGAAGATGGTGACACCCGGAGGTGTCGGCCACTACGCTCTCGGCTTCACCACCGGCGCCGAAACCCCGCACCGCCCCGCGCCGCCCGGAGAAGCGGACCGTTTCTTCGGACACACCGGCGGCAACTGGGGCTTCCGCGGGAACTTCGTCGGATCGCTCGAAGGAGGTAACGGCTATGTCATCCTGGCCAGCGGCAGCGTCGCCAACCCGGTCATCTTCATCGAGCTGCCGACCAGGATTCGCGCCGCCTACGGCTGGGACTAGCTGCGCGGCCAGCAGAGAAAGGAGCGAGGCTGACGCCTCGCGCGCTTTCCAGGGGGCCGGCGGGGACGCCGGCGCACCCGGTCTGGAGCGTCTCCAATGTCCGGCAATAGCGTGCCCGAGGCGAGTGACCGTCTCACACTGGGTGCGCCGGCGTCCCCGCCGGCTGCTGCCGGAGGCGGCCATCAGGCTGCGCCGGCCGTCAGGCCGGCTCCTCTTTCCGACCGCAATCGCAACGCTCCTGACCTTCGCCTGCGCCGCACCACCATCAACCGAGCAGCTCTTCCAGGCGCACCTCGACGAGCTCCGCGAGGAACTTGGCTTCATCGGCGCCACCGCCGCCTATGTCCTCCCGGACGGCAGCGAAGGCGTCGCCGCGACCGGCTACGCCGACCCGGACAACGACCTGCCCATGACGCCCGAGAGCCGCATGCCCGCCGGCAGCATCGGCAAGACGATCGCCGCCACGACTGCACTCAGCATGGTCAACGAGGGCCTGCTCGGCCTCGACGACTTGGCCTCGCGCTGGCTCGGCGACGAACCGTGGTGGACCCGTCTACCCAACCACGAGACGATGACCCTCCGCCACCTGCTCAGCCACTCGAGCGGGCTGACCGACCACGTCTACGACGAAGCCTGGCGCCGCGAGGCCCGGTCGCGGCGCGGCCCGGCCGGCGACCCCGACGCGTGGTTCGAGCCGCGGGATCTGGTCCAATACGTCCTCGACAGGGAGCCCCTGTTCCCGGCCGGCGAAGGCTACGCCTACACCGACACCGGCTTCATCGTCGCCGGCCTGGTCCTGGAGGCCGCATCCGGCGGCGCGTACTACGACGAGGCCAGGCGCCGTGTCCTCGACCGTCACGATCTCCCCCGCACGGTGGAGCAGATTGGCCGCACCTTCCCCGACCTCGCCCCCGGCCACCTCGGCGAGGACAATCCGTTCTCGCTTCCGGCGAAGACCGCCGAGGGCGACGTGATGGCGTTCAGCCCGCAGACCGAGTGGACCGGCGGCGGCTACGTCTCCAACTCACGCGACCTGGCCCGCTGGGCGAAGATCCTCTACGAGGAGCGCGCCCTCGACGGACCGTACCTGGAGGAGATGCTGAACTCCGGCTACCGCGGCGAAGACGCCGGCGCGACCTACGGCCTCGGCGTCTACCGCGCCGACAGCCCGTACGGCGAACTCATCGGCCACGGCGGCTGGTTCCCGGGTTGGCGCTCCACGATGTACTACCACCGCGACTCCGGCATCGCCGTCGCCGTCCAGTTCAACCAGAACGAACTCGACTTCCGCAATGAAGTGCGTGATGCGCTGCTAGCGCTCCTGCTGGAACAACGCTGAAGTCGTCCCACACTGGGTAACGACGTCTCACACTGAGTGAAGTCGTCCCACACTGGGTGCGCCGGCGTCCTCGCCGGCCTTCCGAGGCAGACGCGCGAGGCCGCAGGCCTTGCTCCTTAGCGGTCGACGGCCTGCGGCCGTCGCGAGTTCCTGGCCGCCTTCGGCGGCAGCCGGCGGGGACGCCGGCGCACCCAGTGTGCGGCCCCGTCGTCTTGGCCGTCGCTGCACCCCGGTGTGCGGGCTACTCGGCCAGCACGTACGCCGCGGCGCCGTCCGCCGCTTCCAGAAAGCGGTCGATCTCCGCGTCGCCCATCGGTGTCGAGAGCGCGCCGAACAGGCCGCGGGCGCCCATCAGCATGCCGCGGTTCAGCATCTCCCGGGCGATCTTCTGGATCCGCGGCGCCGCGGAACGGGCCGTGAAGACGGCCCGGAAGTCCTTCGGCGGTTCATTCCCCGGCACGACGGCGAAGAGCGAGCCGCGGCCGGTCGCGACCGCTTCGATGCCGTGCCGTCCGAGCACCTGCTGGAGCCCGGCGCGGACCCGGTCGCCCAGCCGGTCGAACTCGGCGAAGACCTCCGGCGTCAGGCGCTTCATCGTCTCGTAGCCGGCGACCATCGTCACCGGGTTGCCGTTGTAGGTGCCGCCGTGGTGGACGAGTTCGCCGTCGCGGTGGTCGAAGACCTTCATCACGTCCGCCTTGCCGGCCACCGCGCCGACGGGGAAGCCGCCGCCGATGATCTTGCCGAGCGAGACGAGGTCCGGCTCGATTCCGAAACGGTGGCAGGCGCCGCGGTAGTCGATGCGGAAGGACAGCACCTCGTCCGCGATCAGGAGAGCGCCGCACTCCCTCGTCTTCGCCCGGATCGCGGCCACGAAGTCGGCCCGCGGCGGGATCAGCCCGAGCGCGGCGGGCAGCGGATCCATGAGCACCGCCGCGAGATCGTCGCGGTGCTCGTCGATCAGCGCGTTGCAGACCTCGATGTCGTTGAGCGGCAACGTGACGACCTCCGTCTCGAGGCTCTTCGCCATGCTCGGTTCGAGCGTCGTCGCCGGACGTTCCGACTCGCCCCAGTTCTTCGGACGCGAACTGTCGGAAGCCTGCGCGTAGTCGTAGATGCCGTGGTAGCAGCCCTCGAACTTCGCGATCTTGCTCCGGCCGGTCGCCGCGCGCGCCGCGCGGATCGCCAGCAGCACGCCCTCGCTGCCGGAGTTCGCGAACCGGACCTGGTCGATGTAGGGGATGCGCTCCACCAGCAGCTCGGCGAGCCGGATGTCGGTCTCGGTCGGCAGCGAGAACGCCGTTCCGCTCCCGATCACGCCGGCCACCGCTTCGGTGACTCCGGGGTGGGAGTGCCCGAGGATCAGCGACGTGTAGTTGTTGACGAAGTCGATCCGCTCCTGGCCTTCCACATCCGTGACGACGCAGCCGTGGCCTGAGGCCGCGTAGATCGGGTACGGGTCCATGACGAGGGTGTGACGGCTGTTGCCGCCGGGCATGACGTCGAGGGCGCGCTGGTACAGAGACCGCGAGGCCGAGTCTTCGCCCAGGTAGCGATCGGTGTTCCGGGGGGTGGCCGTCGTTGCGGCCACGGGTCTCGAGACGTCGTTCACGGGGGCGACGAGTGTACTGCGGTCGCACCGGCCGAGAGGCCCGGCTCCGCTATCGTGGCGAGCCGTGAACGCGTTGACGCTCCTCGGCGTACTGGGGTGCCTGGGCACGGCCGCTGTGCTTCCGGCCCAGGAAGGCCCGACCCACGCGATCGCGTACTTCGGCGAACCGAAGTACGCCGTCGACGTTCCCCACTTCGACTACGTCAACCCGGACGCCCCGAAGGGCGGCGAGATTCGCACGTGGCTGCCGGGGACGTTCAACAACATCCACCCCTACGCGGACATGGGGCGCACACCGAGCTGGGCCAACTGGCGGATCACGGTGATCACCTCCGATCGCCTGATGATGGGGTCGGAGGACGAGCTGTCGACCCTCTACTGCCTGCTCTGCGAGACGGTCGAGGTCGCCGGCGACTACAGTTGGGTGGCCTACACCCTGCGGCCCGAGGCGCGGTGGCACGACGGCGTGCCGGTCACGGTCGACGACGTGGTGTGGACGTTCGAGACCCTGAAGACAGACGGCCCGGTCGGTTTCAAGGCGGCCTGGCGGCACGTCGAGGGCATCGAGCGCCTCGGGGAGCGCTCCTTCCGCTTCCTCCTCGGCGCCGAGGGAAGAAGTCGCAGGGCGGTGATGGAGGCGTCCGCCTTCCTGCCGATGGCGAAGCACTACTGGCGCGACCGCGACTTCACGGCGACCAGCCTGGAGGGGCCGCTCGGCAACGGCGCCTACCGCGTGAAGGAGGTCGACCCCGGCCGCCGCCTCGTCTTCGAGCGTGTGCCGGACTACTGGGCGAAGGATCTGAACTTCAAGAGCGGCTACCACAACTTCGACCGCATCTCCGTCCTCTACTTCCGGGACATGAAGGCCGGCATCCAGGCGCTTAAGGCCCGCGTCGTCGACTACTACCGGGACCAGGACGAGCGGGAGGTCGCCACCGCCTACGACTTCCCCGAGGTCGACATGGGGCTCTTCAACAAGGAGACCTACCGGATGAGGATGACCTACGGGATGCACTGGTCGGTCGTCTTCAACACCCGCCGACCCCTGTTCGAGGACATCCGCGTCCGCGAGGCGCTGACCCTGGCCTACAACTTCGACTGGGGCAACCGCGCCCTCCAGTACGGCGCGCTGCGGCGGAACACGACGTTCTTTCTGGGCTCGGAGATGGCGGCGCGCGGCCTGCCGTCGGCCGCCGAACTGGCGCTGCTCGAGCCGCTGCGGAAGCACGTCCCCGAGCGCGTCTTCACGCACGAGTTCACCTTGCCGGAGAACGACGGCTACGGCCGCAACCGGAAGGCGCTACTGCGGGCGGGGGAGCTGCTCGAGGAGGCCGGCTGGGTCCTGCGCGACATGAGGCGCGTCGACGAGGCGACGGGGGAGCCGCTCCGGTTCGAGATCATGGTCATGCTCAGGGAGCACGAACGGATGATGGTGCCGTTCGTCGAGAACCTGACGCGCCTCGGCATCGACGCGACCGTCCGCCGGGTGGAGTCGAACATCTTCACGAACCGGGCGCGCCAGTACGACTTCGAGATGACGATGCAGAAGATCTACACCCACCCCATCCCGCAGCCGGGCGGCATGCGTAACTACCTGCACTCCCGGAGCGTCGATCCCCCGAACCTGTTGAACTACGCGGGGATCAGGAACCCGGCGGCCGACGTCCTGATCGAGAAGGTGATCGCGGCCGAGACCGAAGAGGAGATGAACATCGCCGGCCGGGCGCTCGATCGGGTGCTGTTGTGGGGCTTCTACGTCATCCCCGAAGGCGCCCCCAAGGGACGCCATCTCCTGTACTGGGACCGCTTCGGCCATCCGCCGCTCGGGCGCGAGCACCTGAACTGGACCGGCTTCCCGCAGCTCTGGTGGTTCGACGAGGAGAAGAGCGCCCGCGTCGACGCCGCGCTGGGCGAGAGCAGGTAGTGGCTACCCTGCGAACCCGTCGCCTGTCGGTGCGCGGGTCTTCTGACCCGCTGCCGCCGCAGGCGGCTGGAAAGACGCGCCGGCCGGAGGCCGGCGACCTTTAGAGTGCTCCTCTACGTCCTGCGCCGCATCCTCCTGATGGTGCCGACACTGGTCGGCGTCCTGCTGATCAACTTCGTCATCATCCAGGCGGCGCCCGGCGGACCGGTCGACCAGGCGATCGCCCGGCTTCAGGGCACCGGCCTCGACGCCGGCGTCGGGCTTCTCGGCGGCGGCGTGGCCGACGCAACCCTGGAGATGGAGTTGACCGCCACCGGCGGCATCGACCCGGCGCTGATCGAGGAGCTGGAGCGGCAGTTCGGCTTCGACAAGCCGGCGCACGTGCGCTTCGGCATCATGCTGCGCGACTACCTGCGCTTCGACCTGGGGCAGAGCTTCTACCAGGACGTCCCGGTTATTGACCTCGTCCTGGATCGGCTGCCGGTGTCGATGTCCCTGGGGCTCTGGACCCTGCTCATCGTCTACTCGGTGTCGATCCCGCTCGGCATTCGCAAGGCGACCGCGGACGGCTCGCCGTTCGACATCTGGACCAGCGTGGTCATCCTCGTCGGCTACGCGATCCCCGCCTTCATCCTCGCCGTCCTGCTGATCGTGCTGTTCGCGCGCGGCGGGATGATCGAGTACTTCCCGCTGCGGGGCCTGGTGTCCGACGACTTTGCCGACCTGGGGACGTGGGCCCAGGTCAAGGACTACTTCTGGCACCTGGTGCTGCCGATCACGGCCCTGGTCGCCGGCAGCTTCGCGACCCTCACGATGCTGACGAAGAACTCGTTCCTCGACGAGATCAACAAGCAGTACGTGCTGACCGCCAAGGCCAAGGGCCTCAGGCCGCGGCGCGTGCTCTACGGTCACGTGTTCCGCAACGCGATGCTGATCATCATCGCCGGTTTCCCCCGTGCGCTGGTCGGCGCGCTGTTCACCGGCGTGCTGCTGGCCGAGATCATCTTCTCGCTCGACGGCCTCGGGCTTCTCGGCTTCGAGGCGATCGTCACCCGTGACTATCCGATCATCTTCGGGACGCTCTACATCTCCACCCTGCTGGCGCTGGTGCTGCAGCTCCTGACCGACATCACCTACACGCTGACGGATCCGCGGATCGACTTCGAGAGCCGCGACGTGTGAGGAGCCTCGCGCAGAGGAGATGGGCGGCCTTCAAGGCGAACCGGCGGGGCTACTGGTCGCTGCGGATCTTCCTCGTCATCTTCGGCGCCACCCTGTTCGCCGAAGTGCTCGCCAACGACAAGCCCCTGGTCGTTCGCCACGAGGGCCGCTTCTTCTTTCCGATCGTGGCGGCGTACGCGGAGACCGAGTTCGGCGGCGTGTTCGAGACGGAGGCCGACTACCGCGAGAAGTTCGTCAAGGATCTCATCCGCGACAGCGCAGGATGGATGATCTGGCCGCCGATTCCCTACGCGCACGACACGATCGACTACGAGCTGCCCGGCCCGGCGCCCTATCCGCCGTCGCGGCGGCACTGGCTGGGCACCGACGACGTCGGCAAGGACGTCCTCGCGGGCCTCATCTACGGGATCCGCCTGTCCTTCCTGTTCGGACTCGTGCTCACGGCCCTGAGTTCGATCATCGGTGTGCTGGCGGGCGCCGTCCAGGGCTACCTGGGGGGCAAGGTGGACCTGTTCGGCCAGAGGTTGATCGAGATCTGGGCCGGGCTGCCGATCCTCTTCGTGCTGATCATCCTTTCCAGCATCGTGGAGTCCAACGTTTTCTGGCTGCTCGGGATTCTCGTCGCCTTCAGTTGGATGGCGCTGGTGGGCGTGGTGCGGGCCGAGGTGCTGCGGGCGCGCAACTTCCAGTACGTGACGGCCGCGCGGGCTCTGGGAGCCGGGGACCGGCGGATCGTCCGCAAGCACGTCCTGCCCAACGCGATGGTCGCCACCGCGACCTTCCTGCCCTTCATCCTCACCGGTTCGATTACCCTGCTCACCTCGCTCGACTTCCTCGGCTTCGGCCTGCCCGCCGACGCGCCGTCGCTCGGCCGGCTGCTCGCCCAGGGCCGCGCCAACCTGCACGCCCCGTGGCTCGGCGTCATGTCCTTCTTCACGCTGGCCACGCTCCTGACGCTGGTCATCTTCATCGGCGAGGCGCTGCGCGACGCCTTCGATCCACGCCGCACTGGGATGCAGTCGTGAAGGAGCTCGGCTTCGCCTCGCGCGTGTTCCTCAGAAAGCCGGCGGGGACGCCGGCGCACCCAGTCTGCAACTCCGTCGACGACACACACTGGGTGCGCCGGCGTCCCCGCCGGCATGTAGCCGCGGGTCTTCTGACCCGCGGACAACACGCGCCGCGAAGCGGCGACCATTTGGCTCCGTGACGCCCTTCCTCGAGATCGCCGATCTCTCGGTCGCCTTCGACGGCGTCCAGGTCGTCCACGGGCTCGACCTGCGCCTCGACCGGGGCGAGTCGGTCGCCCTGGTCGGCGAGTCCGGCTCGGGCAAGTCGGTGACCGCGCTCTCGATCCTCCAGTTGCTCTCCTACCCGCGGGCGTCGCACCCGAGCGGGTCGATCCGCATCGAGGGACGCGAGGTCATGGGCGCCGGCGAGCAGAAGATGCGCGCCATCCGCGGCAGCCGGATCTCGATGGTCTTCCAGGAGCCGATGACCTCGCTCAATCCGCTCCACACGATCAAGAAGCAGGTCGAGGAGGTGCTGGCGGTGCATGGCGGTCTGAGCGGAGCCGCCGCTCGCGAGCGGACCGTGGAACTGCTCGAACTCGTGGGCCTCCAGGAGGCGCGCGAGCGGCTCGACTCCTACCCGCACCAGCTCTCCGGCGGCCAGCGCCAGCGGGTGATGATCGCGATGGCGATCGCCAACGAGCCGGACCTGCTGATCGCCGACGAGCCGACGACCGCGCTCGACGTCACCGTCCAGGCCCAGATCCTGGCGCTGATCAAGGAGCTGCAGGAGCGGCTCGGCATGGCGCTGCTGCTGATCACCCACGATCTCGGGATCGTCCGCGCGATGGCCGATCGCGTCTACGTGATGGAGCAGGGGCACGTCGCCGAGGAGGGCGAGACGGCCGAGGTCTTCGTGCGGCCGGCGCATCCCTACACGCGCAAGCTGATCGACGCCGAGCCGCGCGCTACCTGCCCGATCCCGGAGGACGAAGCGCCGTCGCTGGTCGAAACAAATGGCGTGACCGTGGAGTTCCCGCTTCGAGGCTGGCCGCGGAAGCGCTCGCTCGTCGCCGTCGACGACGTCTCGCTCCGCGTCCGCCAGGGACACAGCCTCGGCGTCGTCGGCGAATCGGGAAGCGGCAAGACGACCCTGGCGATGGCGATTGTCCGCCTGCTCCAGAGCCGCGGCGAGATCGTCTTCGACGGCCGGTCGATCGACGGCCTGGGCTTCAGGCAGCTCAAGCCGCTTCGCCGGTCGATGCAGATCGTCTTCCAGGACCCGTACGGCAGCCTGTCGCCGCGCCTGACGGTGGAGGAGATCGTCTCCGAGGGGCTGGTCATCCACGAACCGGCCATGAGCGCGGGCGAACGCCGCGACCGGGTCGCCGAAGTCCTGACCGAAGTCGGCCTCGACCCGGAGATCGCGCGCCGCTACCCGCACGAGTTCTCCGGCGGCCAGCGCCAGCGGATCGCCGTCGCGCGGGCGATGATCCTCCGCCCCCGCTTCGTCGTCCTCGACGAGCCGACCTCCTCGCTCGACATGACGGTCCAGGCGCAGATCGTGGAGCTGTTGCTCGACCTCCAGCAGCGCCACGGGCTCACTTACCTCTTCATCAGCCACGACCTGAAAGTCGTGCGCGCCCTCTGCGACGAGATCGCCGTCATGAAGGACGGCCGCATCGTCGAGCAGGGGCCGGCCGGCCAACTCTTCGATGCGCCGCGCGAGTCCTACACGCGTGCCCTCATGAACGCAGCGCTCTGATGGAGCCACCCAAGATGAAAGCCGCACCCTCGATCCTGATCGCCGCCGTCACCGTCGTCGGCGCAGGCGCCACCACGTTCGGGCAATCCGCCGCGCCGCCCTCGCCCGACCCCGCGCGCCAGTGGAACCAGTTCCGGGGTCCCACCGGTGACGGCCGCACCCCCGCGATCGACGTGCCGATCGTCTTCGGTGAAGGCCAACTCGTGCGCTGGAAGACGCCCATCCACGACGAGGGCTGGTCCTCTCCTGTGGTTTGGGGCGAGCAGGTCTGGGTGACGACCGCTCGCGAGGACGGCACCGAGTTGTTCGCGGTCGCGGTCGACCTGGAGAGCGGAGAGATCGTGCACGACATCAAGGTCTTCGACGTCGCCAACCCCCAGGTCGCCTGGGACGGCCACAACACCCACGCTACGCCGACGCCGGTGATCGAGGAAGGCCGCATCTACGTCCACTTCGGCAGCTATGGCACGGCGGCGCTCGACACGCGGACCGGCGAGACGTTGTGGGAGAGGCGGGACTTGAACACCGACCACCGGGTGCGGCCGGCCTCGTCGCCCGTGCTCTCGGGCGACTCGCTGTTCCTCGCCTACGACGGTGTGGACCGGCAGTTCGCCGCGGCACTCGACACGCGCACCGGCGAGACCCTCTGGCTCCGGAACCGCGAGGTCGCGACCGATTTCGGGGAGAAGCTCCGCGCGCAGGGGATCACGGATATCGAGAGCGTGCTGGCCGCGAAGCCGAACGACAACCGCAAGGCGTACGCCACCTCGACGCTAATCGAACACGAAGGCCAGCGGCAGCTGATCAGCCCGGCCTCGGAGGTCACGTTCGCCTACGACCCCGAAACCGGCGACGAACTGTGGCGCGTGGTCCACGAGGGCTGGGGTTGGAACCTGGCCTGTCGGCCCGTGTACGCGCATGGCCTCGTCTACTTCACCCAGGGGGTCTCCCGTTTACTCGTGGCGGTGGACCCCGGCGGTTCCGGCGATGTCACCGACACGCACGTCGCCTGGAGCGAGTCGCGCGGCACTCCGGAGATCCCCTCGCCGATCATTGTGGACGACCTGCTCTACATGGTCTCCGACACGGGCGGCGTGGTGACGGCTCTGGACGCGACGACGGGGGAGCGTGTGTGGCGGGCACGCCTCCCTTCCGGAGGCGACCACTGGGCCTCGCCCGTGGCCGCCGAGGGCCGGATCTACCTCACGAGCCGCGACGGCACGGTGTCGGTGATCTCGGCGTCGCGGGAGTTCGAGCTTCTGGCGGAGAACGAGTTCGACGAGAGTCTCACCGCGTCGCCCGCCGTCGTCGATGGCACGATCATCCTGCGCTCCGAAGGACATCTGTACCGGATCTCGGGCTAGCGGGAACGTGGGAGCCCGGCGACCGTGTCGGGTGGCCACGGCTCCCTATAATCGGCCTGCATTCATGACCTGGACGACGAGACACCTGTTCCCGGCCGCTGCCGCGGCCACCGCCATCGTCCTGCTCCTGCCGGCCGCCGGAACGGCCCAGGAAGAGGACCACGATCACGAGGCCGAGGCCGCTGAGGAGGCCGAAGAGCACGCTCACTTCGACGAGCAGATCGTCGTCCTCGGCAGCCGCGCGCACGCCCGTTCGGTGACCGAATCGCAGGTCCCCATCGACGCGATCCCGGTCGAGGACATCACGCGCCAGGGGGCGACGACGCTCGACTACCAGTTGCGGAACCTGATTCCGTCCTTCAACGTCGCGACCCATCCGATCAGCGACGCGGCGACGCTGGTGCGGCCGGCCAGCCTGCGGAACCTGGCGCACGACCACACGCTGATCCTGGTCAACGGCAAGCGGCGCCACCGGTCGTCGGTCGTCGCCTGGTTCGGCGGCGTGACGGATGGCGCGCAGGGGCCCGACATCTCGACCATCCCGGCGATCGCCCTTCAACGGGTCGAGGTGCTGCGCGACGGCGCGTCGGCCCAGTACGGCTCGGACGCGATCGCCGGCGTCATCAACTTCCTGCTCAAGGACGACTCCTCGGGTGGCTCGATCGAGCTGAACCGGGGCAGCTACATCGCCGGCGACGGCGCGGGCTACGGCGTCGCCGGCAACTTCGGCCTGCCGATGGGCGCGAACGGTTTCGCCAGCCTGAGCTTCGAGGTCGGCGGCGCCGATCCGACGAGCCGCAGCGTCCAGCGCCAGGACGCGGCCGCGCTGATCGCAGCCGGCAACCACGAAGTCCTGCAGCCGGTGCAGATCTGGGGCAATCCGAAGGTAGAGGACGATGTGAAGCTGTTCGCCAACCTCGGCCACCGCTCCGACGGCGGCCTGGAGTTCTACGGCTTCGCCAACTACGCGGAGAAGAAGATGACGGAGGGCTTCTTCTTCCGCAACCCGAACTCGCGGCAGAGCATCTACAGCCTCGACGGCGGCGAGACGCTGCTGATCGGCGACGTCCTCCGGGCCCAAGGCATGGGTTCGGCGAACTGCCCCGTCGTCCCGGTGACGAACAACGTGCCCGACCCGGACGCGCTCGCCCAGGTGTTCGCCGACCCGAACTGCTTCTCCTTCCAGGAGATCGCGCCGGGCGGCTTCACCCCGCAGTTCGGCGGCTGGATCACCGACGGTTCGATCGTCGCGGGCTTCCGGAAGGAGCTGGACAACGGCTTCACCTGGGACCTCTCCGCCAGCCTTGGCTCGCACGAGTCCGACTTCTTCTTCATGAACACCGTGAACGCGTCGCTCGGCCCGGAGACGCCCCGGGACTTCGACCCCGGCCTCTACGAACAGGAAGACGTCAACCTGAACTTCGACATCTCCTACTCCGTGTCCCACCGGCTCAGCGTCGCCGCCGGCGCCGAGTGGCGCGACGAGAGCTTCACCGTCGGCGCCGGGGGTAGGCCGTCCTGGGAGGTCGGCCCCTACGCGGAGCAGGGCTTCATTCCCGCCTCGAACGGCTTCCCCGGGTTCCCCGACTACACGGCCGGAACCTGGAGCCGCGAGAACGTGGCCGTCTACGGCGACGTCGAGTGGCATGGCGAAGACGACCGGTGGGGCCTGGGCGCCGCCCTGAGAGTCGAGGACTACGACGTCTTCGGCAACACGACGAACGGCAAGCTGTCGTTCCGGCGCGAGCTGAGCGAGACCGCAGCGATCCGCGGCGGCGTCAGCACCGGCTTCCGCGCGCCGACGCCGGGGCAGCAGAACGCGCTCAACGTGCAGACGACGATCGATTCGGTGACCCTGGAACTCGTCGACAGCGCCACCGTGCCGTCGACCTTCATCGCGGCGGAGCTGCGGGGAGGCAAGCCGCTCGAGCCTGAGGAGTCGGTCCACGCGACGGCCGGCCTGGTGATCGACAGCGGGTCGTTCACGCTGACCGCCGACCTGTTCAACGTCGACATCGACGACCGGCTGTCGCTCTCGCAGGTCCTCACGCTCACCGAGGACGAGCGCGAGCTGCTGCTGTCCCAGGGCATCACCTCGGCGCGGAACCTGTCCTTCTTCCGCTTCTTCATCAACGACTTCTCGACCCGGACGCAGGGCATCGACCTCGTCTCGACCTGGATTCCGGTCGCCTTCGACGGCGACACCGAGTTCAGCTTCAGCCTGAACTACACCGACACCGAGGTCACGAAGGACTCCGCCCTGCTGAGCCCCGCCGACGTGGTCTCCATCGAACGCGGCGTGCCGCGCCTGCGCTGGAACGCTGCGGTCGGCCAGCAGGTGGGCCCGGTCGGCCTGCTGGGACGGTTGAGTTACTACGGCTCCTGGATCGACTACTACTACACGCGCCTGTGGGCCGACGCGGCGCCGCCGGTCCAGGACTCCGCCTTCATCTTCGACTTCGAGGCCACGATCCCGGTCGCCGCCGACACGACGGTCTCCGTCGGCGCCCAGAACATGTTCGATGTCCTGGCGTCCGCGCCGTCCCCGCTGGTCGACGTGCTGGGTTCACGGTACAGCCCGGTGACCCCATGGGGGCTGAGTGGCGGCTACTACTACGCGAGGCTCAACTACCGCTGGTAGTCACTGGGAGTTCACACACTGGGTGCGCCGGCGTCCCCGCCGGCTGAGCCGGCGACGCCGCGGAGCGGTGGCGACGGAGAGAATCGTG
>JAPPFP010000018.1 GCA_028877275.1 Acidobacteriota bacterium | reverse complement strand
CGGCGTCACGGCGGGGACCCACAGAGCAATGACCTACCGCCCTTTGGCGAGTGGTCGGCCTTCGGCCGGCGATTCTTCGCCGCCTTCGGCGGCAGCGGGTCGGAAGACCCGCGCACCCAGAGCACCGCTTGCAGTAGAAAGTCCCGCCGAAGGCAACGACGTCGCTCTGGGTGCGCGGGTCTTCCGACCCGCATCAGACGCGACGCCGCGAAGCGGCGAGCCCGAGTTTCTCCCTCGTCTCATCCTCGGCACCATGGCCCTCACCAACGACACCCAAGCCGCCCAGGACCACGCCGACGCCCTCCTCGACGCCGCCTTCGAGTGCGGCATCTCCGCCGTCGACACCGGCCACGTCTACGGCGCCGGCGCCTCCGAGCGCGCCATCGGCGACTGGCTCGAGCGTCGCGGCCTCGCGGACGAAGTCTTCGTCCTCTCCAAGGGCTGCCACCCCGATGCGACGGGGCCGCGCGTCAACCCGGAGGCCCTGGCCCAGGACCTCGCCGAGTCGCTCGACCGGCTGCGGCTTCCGGCCGTCGACCTCTACATGCTCCACCGCGACGATCCGGCGGTGCCGGTGGGCGAGATGGTCGACGCCTTCGCCGAACACCTCGCGGCCGGCCGCCTGGGCGCCTACGGGTTCTCGAACTGGACCCGCGCGCGCATCGAAGAGGCATGCGACTACGCGGAAGCCAACGACCGTCCGCTGCCCGCCGCGTCGAGCCCCAACTTCTCGCTCGCCGACCAGGTCAAGGACCCGTGGGGCGGAGGCTGCGTCACCCTGACCGGCAAGGCGGCCGCCGACGACCGCGAGTGGCACCGCAGCACGGGCATGGCCATCTTCGCCTGGTCGTCCCTCGCCCGCGGCCTGTTCTCCGGCCGCGTCACCCGCCGCACGCTCGCCGCGGACCCGGCCCTGGTCGACGAGGCCTGCCGCACCGCCTACGTCCACGACGTGAACCTCAAGCGCCTGGAGCGCGTGATCGAGTTCGCCGAGGCCGGCCGCGCTACGGTGCCCCAGATCGCTCTCGCCTGGGTACTCGCCCAGGACCTTCCCCTGCACGCCATCGTCGGCGCCGCCACCGAGGAGGAAGTCGAGGACCTCGCCGCGGCCGCCGCTCTGTCCCTGACCGAGGAAGAAGCGGAGTGGCTACAGAACGGCGGCCGCCGGCCGCTCTCCATGGCCCGCGAGACCCTGGCCAGACGCCTCGAACGCCAGGCCGTCCGCATCGGCCGCCGCCTCCCCGGCCCCATCAAGCGCCCCATCAAGCGCCTCGTAGGCCGCGCGTAGCCCGGGTGTTGGGGTAGGTGTAGGGGATAGGTGTAGGGAGAGATGGTGCTCTGGGTGCGCGGGTCTTCTGACCCGCTGCCGCCGAAGGCGGCGTTGAGATAGCCGCCGGCGAAGCCGGCGACCACCCTTAGCGCCCCTATGCCATAGTCGCCCGCCATGATCCGCCTGAACCGCTACTCCGCTCGCATCACCCAGGACAAGTCGCAGGGAGCGTCGCAGGCGATGCTCTACGGCGCCGGCCTGACCCCCGAGGACATGGGCAAGCCCCAGGTCGGGATCGCCAGCGTCTGGTACGAGGGCAACACGTGCAACATGCACCTGCTCGACCTGGCCGCGGCGGCCAAGGAGGGCGTGGACGCCACCGACTGCGTCGGCCTGCGCTTCAACACGGTCGGCGTCTCGGACGGCATCTCGATGGGGACGGACGGGATGAGCTACTCGCTCCAGTCCCGGGACCTCATCGCCGACTCGATCGAGACGGTGATGGCAGCGCAGTGGTACGACGCGAACGTGTCGATCCCCGGCTGCGACAAGAACATGCCCGGCTGCCTGATGGCGATCGCCCGCGTGGACCGTCCGGCCATCGTGATCTACGGCGGCACGATCCGTTCGGGCGAGTGGCGGGGCGGCAAGATCGACATCATCTCCGCCTTCCAGAGCTACGGCGAGGCGATCAGCGGGGCCCTGACCGACGACGAGCGGGAGACCATCGTCCGGCGCGCCTGCCCCGGCGCGGGCGCGTGCGGCGGCATGTACACAGCGAACACGATGGCGGCGGCGATCGAGGCGCTCGGCATGTCCCTGCCCTACAGCTCGTCGACTCCCGCCACGGCGCCGGAGAAGCTGGAGGAGTGCCGGCGCGCCGGCGCCGCCGTCAAGTCGCTGCTCGAACAGGACCTCCGGCCGAGCGCGATCATGACCCGGGCCGCCTTCGAGAACGCGATGGTGTTGATCACGGTGCTCGGCGGCTCGACGAACGCGGTCCTCCATCTGCTCGCGATCGCGCAGTCGGCCGGCGTCGACCTGTCGATCGACGACTTCCAGAAGGTCAGCGACAGGGTCCCCTTCCTCGCCGATCTCAAGCCCTCGGGCCAGTACCTGATGGAGGACCTCCACGACGTCGGCGGCACACCGGCGGTGCTGCGGATGCTGCTGGAGCGCGGGCTGATCGACGGCGACTGCCTGACCGTCACCGGCAACACCCTGGCCGAGAACCTGGCGCCGCTGCCCGATCTCGCACCGGGCCAGGACGTCGTGCTGCCGTTCGACGAGCCGATCAAGGCCACCGGCCACCTGCAGATCCTCCGCGGCAACCTGGCGACCGAAGGTTCGGTGGCGAAGATCACCGGCAAGGAAGGCGAGCGCTTCGCCGGCCCGGCGCAGGTCTACGACTCGGAGGAAGCGATGGTCGCAGCGCTGGAGCGCGGCGAGATCCGTGACGGCTCGGTCATCGTCATCCGCTACGAGGGGCCCAAGGGGGGGCCGGGGATGCCGGAGATGCTGAAGCCGACCTCGGCCCTCATGGGCGCCGGCCTCGGCGACCGCGTGGCGCTGGTCACGGACGGCCGCTTCTCCGGCGGCTCGCACGGCTTCCTGATCGGCCACGTCGCGCCCGAAGCCCAGGAAGGCGGCGCGCTGGCCCTGGTCCGCGACGGCGATCGGATCGAGATCGACGCCGTGCGGAACACGATCGACGTGGCGCTTGACGAGGCCGAGCTGGAGGCCCGCAGAAGCGCCTGGGAACCGCCGCCGCTCAAGGCGACGCGGGGCACGCTGTACCGCTACGTGAAGACCGTCAGCTCCGCGTCGACCGGGTGTGTGACCGACGGCTGAGGCCGCGTTACAGCAACGTCACGCACAGCCGACGACGTAGCTCTGGGTGCGCGGGTCTTCTGACCCGCTGCCGCCGAAGGCGGCCACGAAATCGCCGCCGGCGAAGCCGGCGACCATTCTCTCCCCGGCCTCCACCGCTCCGCGGCTCCGCCCGGGGCGGGTCAGAAGACCCGCGCACCCAGAGAAAACGGCGTCGGCAACGTCCAAACCCCGTGCTCTACTCGATACGCCGGTACCGCGCCGACGACCAGGGCCACTGGTGCGGTTCCCGGCAGAGGCCGGCTGCCACGGGGTTCTGCCGGATGTAGCGCTGCACTGCTTCGAGGTGGCGATAGTCGCGGATGAAGCGGTCGTAGTAGTCGGCCATCCAGAAGCTGCCGCTACGGCGGAGAATCCGGTTGGCGCGCCGCGCGGTGACGGCCTTCCACGCTCGCACAATGCCGGGCAGCGGCCGCTGCGGCTGCAGCAGGACATGGACGTGGTTCGGCATGACGCACCAGTCGATGAGTCGATAGGCGTCGTCGTCGCCGAAGAGGAGCACTTCCTGAACCATCGAGGCGACTGCCGGCTGGCGCAGGTGGCAGGCGCCGTAGCCGGTGTCCTCGAAGCGGCTGACGAGGCGGTGGAGCCTTGCGGCGCGAACTTCGTCGCTGCCCCGCTCGACCTCCGCGCGCCAGCGCCTCAAGAGGTGCTGCGGGACGCTGTCCGCCAGTCGGAATCCGACGTTCTGGAGCCGGCCTGGATCGTCGAAGTGAGGGTGGTAGCCCCGCCAATGCCAGCCGAGCGGCTTGCGTTCCTCCGCCAGATAGTTCGCACCGCTCATTCGCTCGCCCGGACCGTTGAAGGAAGGTACGGACCCCGATGCTGAAGCGTCCACGCCTTCTCTCTGGGTGCGCGGGTCCTCTGACCCGCTGCCGCCGAAGGCGGCGTTGAAAGCGTCGCCGGCCTTTGGCCGGCGGCTGCTTTCCCCGGCCTCCGCCGCTCCGCGGCTCCGGCCGGCGGGCGGGTCGGAAGACCCGCGCACCCAGTGGGCTACCGAAGCAGCAACGCTGCCGCCACCGCGCCCGCCAGCAGCACCGCGGCAAGCGGCAGCAGCAACACGCGCCACATCGGCGGCGCCGGCCGCTCGCGGGCGAGGCGTCGCCTGCGTTCGTTCAGCGACTCGATCGCCGACTGCCACTCTCCCTTCCGCGGGCTCGCGGCCGAGCGGTCACGCGCGACCGCGGACTTGCGGGCGTGGACCCGCGAAACGCTGTCCCCGGCGGGACGCGCCCGGGGCCGGAGTTCATCCCGGACGCGGCCCAACCGGCCGATCACGTCGTCGAGCGCGGCGCGCCGGCGGTCGGCGTCGCGGTCGAGCGCGGCCGCGAACACCGGCTCGAACGCCTCGGGCGCGCTGCCGGGGAGCGTGCCGGCCAGGTCGATCGGCTGGACGGCGATCGCCCGTCGCATCGCCTCGGCGGTGTTGGCGATGAAGGGCAACTCCCCGGTCACGAGTTCGTAGAGGACGACGCCGAGAGTCCAGACGTCGTCCGCCGTCGTGAACGGCACGGGATCGCCGGTGATCGCGGCGGCCGCCCCCTCGATCTGCTCCGGCGACAGATAGGCCACGGTCCACAGGCTCGGCGATTCGATGGCCTCGTTGCCGACAGCCAGAGTCACCGGGCCGAGACTCGACGGCGCCAGCAGCTTGACCTCGCCGTATTCCAGCAGTTGGACGTTGGCCGGCCGCAGACTGCCGTGCACCACGCCGGCCCGGTGCAGCCCGCGAACGGCCCGCGCGATCGCGAGGCCCAGCCCGGCGGCCTGCTCGGGGCCGAGCGGCGAGCGCTGGAGCCGCTGACGCAGGGTCTCGCCGCCGCCGAGCGGCCAGGCAAGATGCGCCGGCGGTTCGAACGCCCAGTCCACCAGAGGCGCGGGACCCTTCTCACCGTCCGGCCCTTCCCTGACGAGCATCTCGTTGTGGTCGACCGCCGCCTCGACCTCGGCCCGCGGCGCGTCGTCCGGGTAGCGCTGCAGCAACACCCAGAACCGGGCGGCGATGTCCTGCGCGCGATAGAGCGGCAGCGGCAACTCCCCCGGGAGGCAGTGGAGGGGGTTCTGCACCCGGAACCGCGAGATGATGTCGCCGGCCTTCATGGCGACGATGTTGGCATGAGTGGTCGGCCTTCGGCCGGCGTCTCCAGGCCGCCTTCGGCGGCAGGCGGGTCAGAAGACCCGCGCACCCAGTGTGAAGTCGTTCCTTGTGTTAGCCTGCCGGCTGTTCCGTCTCTTTTCCCCGAACCGCTCCCGAAGATGGAGGACTCAGCATGAAGAAGGCACTGTTTGCGGCACTTGCCGTTGCGTTGATGCTCGGCGCCCCGGCGCTCGCCGGCGACACCTGGACCGGTGAGGTCCTCGACATGGTTTGCTTCGGCAACGGCCAGAAGGGCGCCGGTCATGCCAGTTGCGCCGCCAAGTGTCTGGGCGACGGCAACGAGATGGGCCTGCTCGTGGGCGACGACGTCGTCAAGATCGACCGCGCCGCCTCCGACGCCGGCGCGATCAAGACCCTCGAGGGTCTCGGCGGCAAGAACGCCAAGGTCACCGGCAAGGCGATGAAGGCCGACGACGGCACGGTCACCGTGACGGTCAGCGCCGCCGAAGCCGCCTGAACCGGCGCACAGCGGTAGATTCGAGAAAGCGGGCCGAAAGGCCCGCTTTCTTCGTTCTGGGCCGGTTGCAGCCCGGTCGGGAACAACGACGCTGGTGCTCTGGGTGCGCGGGTCTTCTGACCCGCCCACCGGCCGGAGCCGCGGAGCGGTGGAGGCCGGACAAGAAGGCCGCCGGCCAAGGCCGGCGACGATGTTGATGGCCGCCTTCGGCGGCAGCGGGTCAGAGGACCCGCGCACCCAGAGCGACAGCGACCGGTCGCTGACTACCGGACGCCGATCTCGCCGCTCGACGACAGGATCGCGCCGGTCAGCGGGTCGTAGACGGCGATGACGAACGTGTGCTCCCGCCGGCGCAGTTCCAGCCCGGTCTGGTACGTGAAGAACTGTCCGGGCTGGGGCTCCTGGGGGCCGGCGATGCGGACCTTCTCGACCGGCGTCTCCGAGCGGTTGCCGTGCTTGTCCATCACGGTGACCCGGAACTCCAGTTCGTTCTGCCACACGCCGGCGACGGGCAGGAGCTGGACCTCGTCGAGAGGGATCGACACCTGGAGCGGAATGACCATCTTGCCCAGGCCGCGCTTCTGCGGCCTGCCGAAGCGCACGCCGAGCGGTTTCGCGGAGGGCGGATTCCCGAACAGCAGCGAACCCTCGACCATCATCGTGACTTCGGTGCTGCGCGACATGTCGACGTAGCCTTCGCGCGAGCGCACGCGGAAACCGCGCCGGTCCGGATGGTCCACCAGCCGCACCTCGACGTCGTGGACCTCGTCGTCCTCGCGCCGCAGCGGCTGGAACCCGAGCCAGTAGTACGAGCGGGTGTCGGCGATCGCGTCGGCCAGCGCGGTGTCGCGCTCGGCGTTGATCATCGGCACGCCGCCGGTCGAACGGGCCAGCAACTGGAGGGTGGTGTGCTGCAGCAGCTCCCGTTCCTGGAACGCCCCGGCGCCCGCGGACGGGTCGGACGCCGAGTTGCTGTCCAGCGCCGCCGATGCGTCCAGGGCGAAGGCCGGACGGAATCCCGGCACATCGACCGGATAGAGGGTGTAGCCGATCAGGTTCGCGGCCGACACGAGCGGACCGTAGAGGTCGTCCTGGCTCATCAGGCGGGTGTCGGACGCGGCGCCGAGACTGTCGGCGGTCAGGCCGCCGGCGGCGACCGTGTAGAGCGCCGGCGACTCGGGCCAGCCGCCCGCGAGCAGGAGCATCACCTTCCGGCCGGGCCGGTTGGCGAAGCTGCGCAGCGTCGCCACGGCCGCCAGCACGGATCGCTCCAACTGGTTCTCGAGGTTCGTCGCGTAGCGCAGTTCGGCGCCGCGCAGGTTGTTGCGCATGACGTCCTCGGGCGGCTCGACGCCACCCTCCTCGATGAACCGGTTCGCGATGGCGCGCAGTTCCGACTGCTCGCGCCGTTCCTGGTCGTTCGTGCGCAGCTCGCCCATCCGCATCAGTCCGTGCGCCCTGCGCCGCCGCGCTTCGCGCAGCGCGTCCGACAACTGGGACGGCGAGTTGGTCCAGGTCGTGAGCATGTCGACCGACTTGCCGTCGAACGAAACGGCAGCCACGCGATCGGCCGGCCCGAGCTGCGTGAGATCCTGCTCCAGGCGGTCGATCACCCGGTCCCGGTCGCGCTTGATCGTGAAGAAGTCGTCGATGAACAGCAGGAAGCTGGTGCCCACCGGCGCGTCCGGCTCGAGGTTCGGCACGCCGGCCACCGCCTCGCCGTCCGCCGTGGCGAGAGCCCGGCCCTCCTCGATCTCCGTGAAGTAGTCGATCGGCGTCGGCTCTCGGTCCACGAGCAGCTCGAAGTCCGACGCGGTCAGGCCGTGGACCCGGTTGCCGTCCCGGTCGGTGACGACGACCTCGATGTTGACGACCCGGACGTCGATCACCTCCGAGAACACCGCCGGCAGGTCCTCCTGCTGTGCGAGGCCGGCGGCGGCCAGGAGCACCAGGCCGGCGAGGACGATCCAGGTCACGTTCTTCATCAGTTGTTCCTTGTGCGGGCTGCTGGTCCGGGCAGTGGAGAAGACTATAGGCCAGCAGGGAGAAGCAACAACCATGCCTGTCGCCCTATCTCTGTGTGGGCACCTCTGGGTGCGCGGGTCTTCTGACCCGCTGCCGCCGTAGGCGGCGGTGATATCGCCGCCGGCGAAGCCGGCGACCGCACTTTCCGGGCCACGCCGCTCCGCGGCTCCGCCCGGGGCGGGTCAGAAGACCCGCGGACCTAGCGCGCGCAGGGGAAGGCCGACACGTCGCTCGCGGCGTCCGCCGGCTGGCCAAGCCCGTTCGCGTGGGTCCAGCGCTGTCCCTCCGGGCTCTCGACGACCAGGTTGAACGCCAGATCCGTAACCGGCGCCACGAACACCCAGCGGTGGCCGTTGACACCGCAGCCGTCGAGGACCTTGATCAAGACCTCCGCGTTGTCTCGCTCGAAGAAGTAGAGGAGGCCCGACTGCGAGGAGTCCAGGCCGAAGTCCAGAGCCTCGCCCGTCTCGCCGGCGTAGGTCTCGTAGCAGAGGCTTACCTTGTAGCCGTCCGCCAGTGTCAGGGCCTCGGCGTCCGGTTCGCAGTCGCTCCGGGCCCCGGAGCTGACTCGCCGGGCGGGAACGAGGCCGTCGCCGGTCCAGCCGCGCGACCGCAGGAAGGCGGCGTGGCCGCCGTCGGCTTCCGCGGCCGTTGCCTTCGCGCCGACGATCTCTGCCGGGGCGCATGGGAAGGCCGTCGTGTCGCTCACTGTTCGGGCGGTCCTGCCTTGCGGGTTGCCGACAGGTTCGCCAGAGGGTCCGCCCAGGCGTCCAATCCGATCAATCTGCTCCTGCGGCCGAAGCTCTGAGTCGTAGTACCAGTCGTGTGGCTGGGCAAGGGTCGAGTGCGGCGTAACGGAGAACCGTCCGTGTCTCCGGATCTTCAGGCGGAAGGCCAAGGTCGTGACCGGCGCCACAAAGACCCACCGATGACCGTTGATGGCGCACCCATCGAGGACCTTGACCAGTACCTCAACGTTGTCGCGACCAAAGAAGTGCAAGAGTCCGGACTGATTCGCAGCCAGACCGTAGTCCCAAGCGCGTAAGCGCGTACCGTCAGGAGTCTCTAGGCACATGTGCACCACGTAGCCGTCCAAGTCCAAGCCTGTGTCGCGAGGCCAGCAATCCGAGTTCTCGCCTACGTCGGTCGCCTCCGGGTGCGCGGCCGGCATGAACTCAAAGTCAAACGGGTGACTAGCACTGAAACCTCTCTCGTTGAACGCAACGACGATGAACGTATACCTTCCGAGTTCGGTCTCTTGGCGTCCCCATAACTCGTCGAACGTGATGTACGCTTTCTCGTCCGCGACTAGTCCACTGATTTCTGTAGATCGAGTATCACTCGCCAGCGTGTTGGCGTGACGCCGCCAAAAGAGATCTGGCTCGCTGCCGGACCACCTCCGGTACCAAACCTCATGACCAGTTTCTACGCGCGAGTTGTCGGACCAAGTCAGCCGCAGACTGCTCGGGCCGGTCAATTGTGCTCCGACTTGAGTCGGCGCGGCCGGGGCTCCACTAGGAACGCTCGGTGCCTCTAGTTCCAGTACGTCGCTTGCCAGCGGAATCACCCATTCATTCTCGGACGAACGTCTTGATGCCCCGACTACCGAGATCTTGTAAAGCGCGCCCGGGCGCAGCCCTCCGATCTCCGCTCCAACACGGCCCTCCTCCACAATCGGCACCACATTCTCGGACGAACCGATTGGCAAGTTCCCAGAGCGGCCCTCCAGACGAAAGACCTCGTTGGCCCCGTCAGCGGCCGCCAATCGTACGGACCACCCACTCGGGTCTACGGCCGGCCAAGTTACTCGTACCCGATCCCGGGCGATCCAGCTGGCGGCAATACGGTACGGTACGCGCCCGACGGTGTTCGCTGTTTCGCTGTTGCGCAGATAGGCGGGAACCGTCTCCTGCATGACCCTCTCGTTCTCCCGTTCACCAGCAACTCCAATGGTCCACCCATTGGGGCGGTAGCGCACGGATGAGAAGTATGGCTCCTCGTACACAAGTAGGCCTGAGCCCCGCTTGTCGGCAGCTTCGATCCTTGATTGGACCATGACAGTGCCCGGGCAGCCGCCCGGGCCGCACGAGTCGAGGTCGGTATGGCCGAAGGCGTACGGGCGAATGGCGTTAGCTCGGGCCCACTCAAGTTGGCCAGCCCTTTCATACTCGTAGGGCGAATGCCATCCGCCTAGAGTGTGCCCGATTTCGTGTGCCAACACAGAACCATCGGGTACGCCCCAGGCCAATCCGATGTAGGGCCGCTGTGTTGCTGTTCTTTGCAGTGCCCGTCCTTGAAAACCATTGAACAAGCCAATGCCATCCGAAGCGACTGGTACGCTCGTGACAAAGTAGATTGCATCCGCCGCGTAGCTTCTGCGAAGGTCGTCCACCTCGGCGCTTGTCTGGAACGCCTGGGGCCAAAGAAAACCCCTGTCCAATCTGAAACACGCTGCGAATCGCGGTTCGCGGTGTCCTGCTTGGGTCAGCGGGTCACTCAGCGCGGTGGGCTCCCAACGCACTGGAATCAGCTTCGCCGCCGCAGGGATTGCTCCATTGCGGAACACCATGTTCAGGTAGTCCTCCATCTGCTGAACGCCGACAGCGGCTCCTCCAACTGACCTCCACAGTCGCTCGGTTCGACCGGTGTAGAGAATGAGGATGTTCAGTGTGTCGCTACGGGAAACAGCAGGAACCGAGTCGGTCGACGCGGCCGCGACTTCTTGGTCAGATGACGGACTATCGCTTCGGCCCATCTCGGTGCCGCACCAATCCCCGGTTGGCCCCTCCTCGACCATCACTGTGCCCAGGCCGTCAGGACCCGCCTGAACCACGTACTTGGGCTCACCCGGCTCGCCGAACCAGCCGATCAGGTGACCGTCCTGCACCGTGAACAGCACGCTCTCGTAACCGGCCCCCGGCACTTCACCGGTCCACAGCAGGTTGCCGTCGCCGCGATTCTCGAAGACCGCGTTCTCGGCTTCGATCACCGAGCCGTCCGGCAGCGGCAGCTCGAGGTGGCCCATGCCGAGCCGGAGGTAGTCGTACTGCACCTGTACGGCCGCAGCCTCGGCAGTGGGTGCTCCCGCCACAGCGGTGCTTACCGCCATGCCGTCCATCACGGCCGGCGGAACGGGCTGCACCAAGACTTCCTCGACGGTCCAGAGTCGCTGGGCGCTCACAGCGCCGCCGAAAAGGGCCAGGGCGGCTGCCAACCCGGCGACCAGATAGCCCGAGTTCCTTTGTCTGGTGAGTCTCATCACATCGTCCTTGCTTACCTAGATCGTCTATTGGAAGCGCCCATGGCGGGCAGCTCTGCTCCTATGCCGAAGAAGAACAGCGAGAGGCAGACACTCATGATTGCGACTATCTCATGCTCGTGTGACGGAATGGTGAGGTTTTGTCTTCAATCTGTGAACTCTTAGCGACAGGAACTGTGGCTAGCGCTACATGCCGACTGAGCTACGGTCCTCGGCTGGCCCTAAGAGCTGAGACCGTCGCTCATCTTCCAGTGGGGATCTGCGAACATGCTGTCCATGGGGTTCCCCTACGGCGCGTGGCCGTCGCCCATCTCGGCCAAGTCCGTAGCCGAAGGCGCCCGCCGCATCGACGACCTCGCAGCCCTGGGCGACGACGTCTGCTGGCTCGAGCGCCGGCCGGAGGAGGGCGGCCGCAACGTCCTCGTCCGCCTGACTCCCGACGGCAGCACGCGCACCCTCACTCCCGAGGGCTTCGACGTCCGCAGCCGCGTCCACGAATACGGCGGCGGCGCCTTTGTGATGGTCGGTGCCGGTGCGCCGGCCCACGCCTTCGTCAACTTCACCGACCAACGCATCTACCTCGCCACACCCACCACGACCATCCCCCTCACCCCCGCCGACGGCGCCCGCTACGCCGACCTCATCCTCGATCCCCGCGGCCACCGCCTCCTCGCCGTCCAGGAACGCCCCGCCGCCTCCGGCCACGACGAGACCGCCGCCCTCGTCGCGATCCCGCTGCCCGCGGATCCGCCCGCCGCCACGGACCCTCCGCCGCCCACCGAACTCGTCTCCGGCGCCGACTTCTTCAGCTCACCGCGGCTCTCCCCCGACGGCAGCCGTCTCGCCTGGCTGAGCTGGAACCACCCCGACATGCCCTGGGACGCGACCGCGCTCGGGCTCGCCGACCTCGACGAGGACGGCCTGCCGCGGGCGACGCGCCTGATCGCCGGCGGCGACCCGGACCACCCCGAAGCCGTCCAGCAACCGGGCTTCGACGCACACGGACGCCTCACCTTCATCTCCGACCGCAGCGGCTGGTGGAACCTGTACAGGGCACCGACGGATCTCTGGGTGCGCGGGTCATCTGACCCGCTGCCGCCGGAGGCGGCCGGGAACATCGTCGCCGGCTCTGCCGGCGGCCATTCTGTTTCGGGCTCCGCCGCTCCGGGGCTCCGCCCAAGGCGGGTCGGAAGACCCGCGCACCCAGAGGAAACGGCGTCTGTACAGGTTCACCCTCTCTGCCCCCGCGACGCCGAGTTCGGCGTTCCGCCCTGGCTCTTCGGCATGTCCACCTATGCCCACATGCCGGGAGGGATCGTCGCCGCCAGTTGTGAGCGGGGAGTCTGGGGACTCGTCTTTCTCTCCGACGGTGACGACGCCGAGCCGCCGCAGGCGATCCCCGTTCGGACGCCCTACACCTCGATCACCTGGTTGCGCTCTGCTGCCGCCCCGGAAGCCGGCCAGCACCCTGGTGGCGCGTCCGCGCGCCACCAGCGTCCCAGTCCGGGCACCCGTCATCGGGTGCACGGATGGCAGGCCGGCGCACCGACAGACACACCGGCAGACACACCGACAGTTTTCTTCCTCGGCGCCGCCCCAGACCGGCCCGCCGAAGTCGTCCGCCTCCGCCTCCCCGACACCGACTCCTCGGACGCCAACCCCGAACCCCAGCTCGACATCCTCGCCATCACCGCCCCGCCCCCCGACCCCCGCTACCTCTCCACCGGCCGCCCCGTCGACTTCCCCTCCGCCTCCGGCCGCCGCGCCCACGCATTCTTCTACCCACCGAAGAACGACGACGCGCAACCCCCGGCCGGCGCCAAACCGCCCCTCATCGTCAAGAGCCACGGCGGCCCGACTTCCGCCGCCGAGCACGTCTACGACCCGGGCGTCCAGTTCTGGACCTCGCGCGGCTTCGCCGTCGTCGACGTCAACTACGGCGGCAGCACCGGCTACGGCCGCGCCTACCGCGAGTCGCTGCGCGGCCGCTGGGGCATCGTCGACGTCGAGGACTGCGCCGCCGCCGCCGAGGCGCTCGCCGCCCGCGGCGAGGCGGACCCGGGCAAGCTGCTGATTCGCGGCGGCAGTGCCGGCGGCTACACGACCCTCGCCGCGCTCGCCTTCAGGGACACCTTCGCCGCCGGCGCTAGCCACTACGGCGTCGCCGACCTCGCCGCCCTCGCCCGCGACACCCACAAGTTCGAGTCGCGCTACCTCGACCGGCTGGTCGGCCCCTACCCGGAACGCGCCGACCTCTACCGCGAGCGCTCGCCGCTCGAAGCCCGCGACCGCTTCTCCTGCCCGGTCATCTTCTTCCAGGGCGACGAAGACCGCATCGTGCCCCCGAACCAGGCCGAGGCGATGGTCGAGGCGCTACGCGCCAAGGGCGTCCGCGTCGACTACCACCTCTTCGAAGGCGAGCAGCACGGCTTCCGCCGCGCCGGGAACATCGTCCGCGCCCTCGAAGCCGAACTCGACTTCTACCGCGAAGTCCTCGGCGTCACCCCACCCGAAACAGACTCCCCATCCGCATCGCCAGCCCCATGTCCCCGTCGATCCGCAGCTTCCCGCTCATGAACGCGACGGTGCCGTCCAGTTCGCCCGACGTCAGCGCGACGTAGTCGGCGGCCGCCATCGACAGCGTCATCGTCGGCGCGTCGTGGGCGCCCTCGCCGACGGTGCAGGCGCCGTCCTTGATCGCGCAGTGCCAGACGCCGCCGCCGTCGCCCGAAAGGTTGAACTGGATCACGGCGTCGAGGCCGGCCGCGGCCTGCGGGTCCAGGCGGCCGGGCATCCGGGTGAAGATGTCGGCGATGGCGGCGGCGGTATCGGTCATGGGCTGTCTCCTTGGGCCTTCGAGTTGAGGCGCCGAGCCTATCCGCCCGGCGAGCGCCGGTCCCGGAACATTGGAGGCGACGGTCCTCGAGGGGCCGGATAGGATCCGGACCGCCCCGACAACGCGGAGTCCTTGGCATGAAAGACACTCTCTACGCGTTTCTCCTGGCCATGGCCGTCGTGACAGCCATCGCCATCCTGGTCGTCGGCTCTGCGATGTTGGGTGGTGCCTTCGCAGTAGGCGTGCTCGTCTTCTCCGTCGCTCTCTTGACCTACTTGTTCCGCACGGAAGTCAAGGTGTGGCGCAAGTATCGAGAGAGCGTCGCTGCCCGCGACAGACTTGCCGCGGAGAACCCACGATCACGCTGAGGCGTCGGTCTTGCCGGCGACGCGGCGCAGGAAGTCGTGCTCGTCCAGGCACTCCGCCGCCGCCCTCATAAGGCGCGCCGCGTCGGCCGTCTCGAGGCCGGCGAGCGAGGCATCGATGCCGGCGGTGATCGGGATGCCGCGCGCTTCGAGCGTCTGCCGGACAAGACACCTCGTCACAGCCAGACGGCCCTCTTCCCGCCCTTGCGCACGGCCTTCTTCCCGCCCTTGCGCGCGGCTCTCCGCCCGTTCGGCGGCGAGGAACAGGTCGTCGTCCGGGCCGGTTCCGGACGAGCGGCCCATCCGCCGCCCCACACGCCGGAGCGCCGCCACGGTCGCCTCCGAACGAACTTCCTCGTTCAGCGCCCGGTGGATCTCCTCCGCCGTCCATCCCGGAAACGCGCGACTGCTCGTCGACTCGACGTAGCTCCCGCCCTCAAGCAGGTAGATCACGAGCCGCGGACGCCCCGTTTCGCGCGGCGCAAGCCACTTGGGCGACGGCCTCTCCACCCACACTTCCGGGAAACCCCACGACTCGTAGACTTCGAGCTTGCGCCGCCTCACGTCCGTCGTGTGGTCCACCTCCAGCACGACGTCCGGCAACGGCCCGGCGTCGATGTCGATCCTCTTCTCCTTCGGCCAGGGGCGGTCCAGGTAGAAGGTCGCGTCCGCCTCCATCAGGATCTCGAAGTTCCCGTGCTCGTCGTACTGCACGAGAGCCACCGAGCCGAGCGCCAGCGTCTCCGAGCCCCGGGCCTGGGAGATCATCTCCACCAGCCCTGTGATCCTGTTCGCCGGAATCTCGTGGTACGCCGTCACTTCGGCGACGATCATCGCCGTGCCGGTGCGCGCTTCCCAGTACTCGACGCGGCCTTCGTAATCGCCCAACTCCGCCGCGCTCATCTCGACCGTCTCACAGCCGGGAAAGTCCGCGGGGTCGAGTTCCCGCAACGGCTCGCGGGGCCGGGAAGAACGTCTGGTCGCCGGGTCGGCCATGGACGGAGCCTAACCGAGGGGCGCCACCCCGGAACGTCAAACGAACTTGGCATTTGCAACGCGGCTTCCCCGCGCTTAGCCTCTGCGCGCCCCGCCCCTCGCGGCCTTTGCGCGTTCCCCGAAACATCGTTCTCTGCTTCGACGGCACCTGGAACAGCGACGACGCGTCGTCGCCGACGAACGTCGTCAAGACCTGGCACGCCATCCGCCCGGCGACGTCGGCCGGAACGAAGCAGCTCACCTACTACGACCGCGGCGTCGGCACCGGGCGCTTCGACCGCTTCCGGGGAGGCGTGCTCGGGCTCGGCCTGGCCCGGAACGTGGAGCTCGCCTACCAGTGGCTGACCGCCAGATACGTGGAGGGCGACCGGCTCTTCCTGTTCGGCTACAGCCGCGGCGCCTACACCGCGCGCAGCCTGGCGGGGCTGATCGGCCTCTGCGGCGTGCCGGACTGGGGCCGTTGCGGTCTCGCCGAGTGCCCGCCGGCGGAGGCGGCGAGGCAGGCCATGGCGATCTACCGCATACCGGCAGGGAGGGAGCGCGAGCAAAGCGCCGCCAACCACCGCGACGTCTACTGCCGGGCGCCGGCCGCCCCCGAGATTCGCGGCGCCGACATTCTCCGCCCCTCGAGCCTCGTCCACTTCGTCGGCGTCTGGGACACCGTCGGCGCCCTCGGCGTGCCGGTCACCTGGCTGAACTGGGTCGGCGCCCGGCGCCACCGCTTCCACGACGTGCGGCTCGACCGCCACATCCGTCACGCCTACCACGCGGTGTCCGTGGACGAGGGCCGCCGCCCCTTCGCGCCCACCCTGTGGCAGAGCCCGCCGGCCCGGGGCCAGGAGGTGGAGCAACTCTGGTTCCCGGGAGTGCACGGCGACGTCGGAGGCGGGCGGCGGCACGCGCACCTCTCGGACGGCGCCCTGCTCTGGATGTGGTCGAAGGCCTACCTCGCCGGCCTCGCCTTCGAGCCCTGGGCGGTCGCACGCAACCTCGCTCCGGACCCGTTCGGCCCCCAGGGGAAGATGTCTCCCGTCTACCGGGTCTGGGGCCGCCACGACCGGCCGATCGGCGAAGTGGACGAGGGCGGCCGGCCCACCGTGACCGGCGAGGGGGTCCACTACTCCACGATCCGCCGCCTGGAGAACCCGGAGTCCGATGCCTACCGTAGAGGCGTCGCCGGCCGCACCCTCCTGCCCGCCCTGGAGGAGGAGCGCGTCCAGCCGGCGCTCCCGGCCCCCGGCGAGGAAGGCCCGACCTCCCTCGACTGGGCCAACCCCCCACTGGGTGCGCGGGTCTTCTGACCCGCTGCCGCCAAAGGCGGCTAACAGGACGCGCCGGCCGGAGGCCGGCTCCTTCCGTAACTCCCTACCACTCAACAACTTACTCCCACACACAACCCCCTTGACGAATCCCCTCTAACCCCCTATAGTGTGCAGCCGTAGAGGAACCCTCCACAGGAACAGACCGTTCGCCCAGACCACACTGGATCTGCACGGCTGTTTCCGCTAAGGTTCCCTCACGTCTTTGGACAGACGGCCTTGAAGTCTTTTAGCGGGAGGTGATGCGCAGCATCAGCTTGGGGGATGGCCAGCGGCTCCGTTGAGTCGGAAGCGGCCATCCAGAGAGAAACGTCAGCGGCTGTGGCAACGCGGGTAGTCCGCACCGCCACGGCCTGATCTTCGGATCGAACACCTTGGTCCGGCATGGACAGCCGGGCCGAAACGAACGGCGGCGAAAGCCGCTCAAGGAGAGAAACAAACTGATGAAGCTGAGCAAGCACATCATGATCGCGCTGGTACTCAGCGCGATCCCTTTCACGGTCTTCGGTCAGCTCGGCGTTGCCGATCCTGCGAAGACCACGATCGTCTGCCCGGACGACGAATGCCATGTCGCGCCGTACTTCAGAGGTGAAGGCGGCTTCATCGGCGATATCGCCGGTGGCTTCGACAAGGTCAACTTCGTCATCGACTGCGGCATCGTGACGACCACGGGTTCGGCGTCGCCGAGCGCTGGCGGCACCGTTGCTGTGGCTCTGACCATGGACAACGGTCTCGCCTGTGCCGACGGCGGTTCGGTCGAGGTCCACGGTCTGATGGACGGTGGCTGGTACTGGATCAACGACAGCATGAACTCCGCGGTGGCCTCTCTGGTCGCCAAGGACGCGCTCGGCAACGCCACGACGGCTCCGGCCAACCCTGGTGGGACCGACATCACGCTCGACACCCCGACGGGCGGCATGACGAGCATCGTCAAGCAGGCCAGCACGGGTCGCATCGGCATCCTGCATCACATTCTGCCGGAGCCGATGATGGATCCTGCGGACATGTGCGGCCCCTTCTACTGGGCGGATGACCGTCGCTACTACCAGCAGGACAGTGACTGCATGATGGGCGACGGCTCGACCAAGATCGTCCTGACTGCGGACACCACCGACAGTCTGGGCAGGGTCCAGCGGGTGAGCGGCAGCGTTCACCGCCGCGTTTCGAACGCGGCCGACAACGAGGTCAGGATCGGCTTCGCGCTCTGGGGCGCCGATGGTCAGGGCTTCATCACGACGGACACCGCGACGAGTGGCTCGACCATCCTGGGTCATGACATCTCAACGCCGAGGGGTCACGCTCCCGCGGAGCCCTTCGTTGCGAACTTCGTCGTGGCGCTCATCGAAGGTGAAGGCCACAACCTGAACATCAGCCACGCCGACATCCGGGTCGACCCGACGCGGATGGTCACGGAGCCCGGTGATGAGGTCACGAACACGGTGACGAAGATGCGACCGGTGGGTCCGCGCATGAATGAGGCCGACCCGCCCGCGATCGAAGACGACGCCGCCACGCGTCGCCTCGAGGCGGGCTACTACATGGGTGCCGACGGCGTCGCGCAGTGCATGCAGCGGCTGGACGAGTACGAGGACGATCCCAGCAGGAATGATGTGATCGCCTTCGCCGGCGCTGCCGGTGGTGAAGTCCTGGTGCTTGCCGAGGGCGACATCAATGTCGCCTCCGGTACCACTGATCTCACCACTTCCACTCTCGTGAACCAGGAAGCTTGGGTGCGGGCGTGGCACGCAGCCGGAAACGACAGGATCAACATCGTTCAGGTCGACCATGATGTCGATGGCGACGATGATCCCGCCGATGCAACCACCTTGGACGACAACGTGCTTCGGGACATTCCTGAAGTCGTTTGTGAGATGGAGGAGTACGAGGACGAGGAGACGACGACCCCTGACAGGACCGTCGTCTCGACCGGTGGAATCATCATCGGTCCAGCGGCCTCGACGCACTGCCGGAGCGGTCGCAGCGATGTGGCGCGCCTCTTCATCGGCGTCCAGCGGGGCAATGCCCGGGCGAACAACCCGCAGATCGTTCCCAAGGCGGCGCACTTGGCGTGGATCGGCGGTGTCCGGTACACGGCGGCCACCACGCTGAACGTGATGTGCCCGTCGTCATCGGCGAATCAGGCCCATCACGCCAGCCTGAACGGCGGTCTGGACCTGGTTCCGGGCGTCCAGTAAGGAAAAGCAGAGTGATGAGGAGCGCATAACCCGCTCTTCGTCGCTGCCAACCTTAGTCGGGGCGGTAGGCTTCACAGCCTGCCGCCCCTTTTCTTTTGCGTGGGTAACGGAACGTTCTATGGCCGGTCTGGAAGCGCGGGCGACGGGCGACCTGGGGATGTTCTTCCGGGCCGCCGGAGACGCGGAGGCGGCCGGCTACTGGTCGCGCCAGTGCACCGGGGCGGACTACGCGCTGCCAGAGCCCGGCGTCGACTGCTCCTGGAACTACGGGCCCTGCCTGCGCGCCGCCCGCGGCGACTGGCCGGGGCTGCGGGAGGCGCTCGATCACTACTGGGCGCACGGCGGCGGGAACGAGTTCAACTCGCCGCTCTACACCGGCCGCGTCTACGTCGCCGCCGTCCTGGGCGCGCTGCTCGGCGGCGGCCGCGAGGCGTGGGCCTTCCTGCACCGCTGGACCGGGTTTCTGGCGCTCCAGGCGACGGTGGTCGGCCCGCCCCGCAAGCGGGAGACGTTTCGCTGGGCCGGGGATGTCACGCCGCTCCGCCACCTGCGGACGGGGCGCGGCATCGCGATGCCGTCCACCGGGATGCGGGTGAACGGCAACGCCATCTGCAATCCGATGGTCGAACCGGTCCTGGCCCACGCCCTCGGCCTGGAGCACCGGACGCGGCAACCGCGCCGCTGGCGCGACTGGCAACCGCCGCGCGACAAGAAGGAGTGGACGCGGAGCGGCTCGCCGCCCAACCCGTTCGCCTACCTGGAGACGGTTCGGCAGGCGGAGGCGCGATCGGGAACGTCCCTGCGGGACCAGCCGTTCAACGGGTTCTGCGCGACGGCGGTCCAGGGCGACATGGAGGCCTGGCGGCAGCTCGCGAACGCGGTCGAAGGCGCCGGCGTTCCGCTGCCCCGGGGCATCGTCCGGTTCGTGATCGAGCGCCGGCCGGGGGCCGTCGTGAGCTTCTGGGAGGGTACCTCGCCGACCCGCCAGAAACCCTCCGTGCCGGCCGCGGCGATCATTGGCGCCCGCCGCCGCGTTCTGATGCCCGCGAAGTGGCAGGTTCCCAGCACCCAGACGAGATCAAGCGTCAGCGAGACGGAAGTCCGGGCGGAGGCGGACGCGTCGGACGGACTGCCTCGGCTGGCGGAGCCGGTGGGAATGCTGGAACTCAGTCGCCAGGGCGACGCACTCACGAAGCCCTAGAAGCCGCCAGGCGGGGCTCACGCCACCGCGCCAGCAACTCCTGCAGCCTCAGTTGCAGCGGAACGCTGAGACGTCGCTGCTCGTGGCCGCCTGGATACCTATGCGATTCCGATAGGTCCACTGGCGCCCTCGGCTGTCCTCAATGTAGAGATTCAGGCCCAGGTCGGTGACCGGTGCAACGAAGACCCAGTAGTAGCCGTTGACCCCGCAACCATCCAGGACCTTCACGAGGACTTCGGCATTGTCCCGGTCGAAGAAGTAAGCCAGTCCTGACTGTCTGGAATTCATGCCCCAGTCGTACGCGGGGCCTCTGACGCCATCGACCGTCTCGTAGCACATCCTGACCCGGTAGTCGCCCAAGCGCAGGGTCGTCCCCGTAGGAATGCAGTTGCTGAGGTTCCCGCGGCCGCCGCTGGGACCGTCCGCGAACGAGACTCGGCCATTCCGGAACGTCACAGGTCGCGGAAACGTCCTGCTGTCCAGGAAGGTCAGGAGTTCCGGCTGCTCAGCGACAAAGACGTGCAGGTAGTAGGTGCCCTCCGGAGGCCAATCGACGGACGTGGTGACCTCCACATTGGAGAAGAACTGGCCTGGGCCAAGACTGCCCAATCGGTAGTCCGCCAGCACATATCCGCGACCGATCGGATTGGATCCGGCAGTGGCCCAGAACCTCAGGTGCAGGTCGCCGGTAGTCGTCGAGCCTGCGTTCTCGATGCGGTCGGCGCCGAGCGTAACGCGAGTGCCACTACTGTTGAGGAACTGGTATGTCGTATCGCCGATGAAGGAGACCTGGGCTGGCGCGCTGCCATCGTCTTCCAGTGTTCCGACCCGGATGCCGACACTGCCTCGGGAGTAGGTTGGCTCTGGTGTCACCCATGGACTGGCCAGGTCGTTCTCGTCGATCTCCCGGATGAGGACCTGTGAACGACCAGCAGTGTCCGTGTCTACCGAGATGTACTTCCCGAATCCCCCAACGTTCTCGACATCGATTCCGTAGTCGCCGTAGTAGACGACGGAGACCCAGATCGTTCGTTCCGCTACTGGCACGGACACACTCGCCCGGATGCACTCGTCACCTCCGTTTTCGGGAAGTCTGCCGTCGGCGCGTGTGCCGTCATGGAGAGCCGTTCCTGGTCGCCCGTTTCGGTCGTAGTGAACGAAGAACGCGAGTGCGTGATTCGGGTTTGTGTCGAAGTTGGCTCGCCAGAAACACGCCTCGAGCCACTGGATTCGACCGGTATTCCTCAACTCGAAGCGCTGGGCAGTCTGGCGAACGTACCCCTGCGAGTCGATGCCAGACTCGAAGGTGCCGTCATCGTGCTGGTACCTGCGAGCCACCGTGGCGGGGCTGGCGACGCTCCCGGGAGTTTCAGGTGGCTGCTTCGGCGCGTCTATCTTCTTTACCACCGCGGGGAGTTCGGCCAAGGTCAGACTCTCGGCGGGATCAAGGGACGTCTGGCCGAGTTTCTGTACTCGCGGACCGTCAGGTTCCTGTGCTCCTGCACCGTGTTGCACGCTGGCAGTGGCCAAAGCCACGGCGAGGACGGTCAGGATGGCTCGTCGCTTCCTCATGGAAGATCTCCCTGGTCGAAATGGGGCTCACGGGTGTCAATGCGCGCCTGAAGGCGAACGTCTACTAGACGAAAGCGACCGTGTCGTGATCTTCGGGCGACGAAACGGGAACAGGGCACAATCCCACGATCGTGCCGCCGATAGCGGCACCGGGACCGGAGCCTCCTTTCCGTCCTTGTCTATAGGGGCGGCTGCAGTCTCGTTGACCCGTCCACCCTTCCGGTACGATGAAGGAGCCGATGAGCGTCGCCACGAAGGAGGACATCGCCGAGCTGCGGTCGGCTACGCAGGCCTTCCTGAGCTGACGACGACGGCCTACAGGGCGACGAACAGGAGGGACCTCAGCAGATGGGCAAATGGAACACGTTCGTCGTTGTGCCGAAGGGGGAGTGGGATCGACGCTCGAGGCGGCGGAAGCCGCTCGGGCAGTGGCTTGTCGAGAACGTGCCCGGAGGGCTCGAACTCGAACTCCCCGACCGGAAGGCCGAGCCTGAGCGCGAGATCCCCTTCCAGGGCGACAGTCCCTAGGAACCCCAGTCCGGCTCTTCTCAGTCGATGCCGAACGCGAAGACCTTGCCGCCTCCACCGCCGAACGCGGCGCCGAAGAAGCCAAGCGTCGCCTGACCGCCGTAGTAGAACGCGTACTCGCCCGGCTGGAGAGCTTCCGAAGTCACTTCGTACACACCGGGCACCAGCTGCTTGTACTCCACCTGGCGTAGCTGCTTCGGCGGAGATCCTCCCGAGGCTCCCGTCCAGACGTTCAGCTTGCCCGTAACGAAGGACCGTTGGTTCTTCTTCTTGAGCACGTCGAACGCAACCAGCAAGAACTCGGAGGGATTCACGGCTCCCGTCGTCTGGTACGAGAGGCCCGCTTGCGCCTCCTCGAAGCAGAAGTAGAAGGTCAGCACACGATCGCTTGTGCGGACCGGCGAACTGGCGCCGCGAACCATCGCCTTGGCCTTGGTGGACTTGATGCCGTAGGTGAGGCTCGACAGCACCCCGCTGCCAGTCTTGGTTGCTGTCGGCTGGGTGAGCTCCAGATCAACCATCGCTCCCTGGTCGGAGAGGAAGATCCCGGGCTTCTCACAGGGCGTTCCCTCGAAGTTGGAGGCGACGTTGGCGACAGCAGAGGCCCGCGTCCCTGCCACGACATCAACGCTTCGCGGAACCTCGGCAACGGCTGTAGCTGGAGCGGCCTCAAGACCAGCGTTGGTCATCGCTTCGAGGACCTCGGCTGCGACCTCAGCTTCGCTCAGCGCCACCAGCGCGTCCACCGAGGTGTCGAAGTCCGTACTGGAAGTCCTGATCTTGGCGACGATCACCGAGGCCGGTAGTCCGCTCTGGGTGAGCCGGACGATGTCCTCGTTGGTTAGTACCTCTCCCGCTTCCTGGCCGAAACCGGGCCCGGCAAGGAGAAGCAGGGACAGCAAGAGGAGTCTCAGTGGCCGTCTTTCCATCGCGTCTCCTGAACTCACGTGGGAGGAAGAGCTTCTCGTGAGACTAGCAGCCAGTCACTTGCAGGCTGTGGGTATGCCCCAACTAGACTCGGTCGTCCGCCGAGTCCAGTCGTCCAGCTAGACGACGTTCCCCTGTAATCACTGACCGTCGGCGCGCAGTCGGGCGCGTGGCGCCACCTCGTGCTCCGTTGCGGCGAGTGCTTCGAAGATGCCCAGCGCGCGTTGCCGCGCCTCGTCCTGACCTCGCTCAGCCAGGTCGGACAGTGCGACGCCGAGCGTGTACTGAACCGTCTCCGCCCCCAGACCTGCGCGCTTCGGAGCCTCGATCGCCTCGAGGAGGCGGATCGCGCTCTCGGGGTCGCCAGCCGCCAGCGCTAGGGCGGCGAGATCGAGCTCGATGAGCCAGCGAGGCGTGTCGGTCGTTCGGTCGAGTTCGCGCACCAGCCGGGCGGCGGCGGCCTGAGAGAGATCGGGCGCTACGACGTCAAGCTGCGTCCATCCCCACGCGGCCTGAATGACCATGGCAGAGACTTCTTCTCCGTCGCCTCGTACCGCGAATTCGACCGTGCCGCCGGGTTGGAGCCGGTTCAGGGCGTTGGCCAACTGTTCGGCCGAGGCGGGCTCACCGTCGATTGCCTCGACTTCCATCCCGGGCTGCAGGCCGGCGGCTGCGGCCGGTCCGCCCGGTTCGACCGTGGCGACGATGAGCGCGTCGCCCTTTAGGGACTCGATCAGTCCGACGCCGAGATCGGGCGTCTGCGTTCCCACGTCGAGCGTCGGGTTCAGCGAACGAGCCAGCCGCCTGAGCGCGCTGCCCTCGAACCTGCCGCTCCGCAGTTCGAAGGGCAGCCGGTCGGGCCGGGCGGGGCCGGGAGCGGCGGACCACCACCACAGGTCGACGGAGTCGGCCGCGAGGTCGTCGCTCAGGACCGCGGCGAAGTAGAGCGCGGCCGGCGTCTCCTCCTGGAACTGTGCCTGGATTTCGTCCCAGGCGAGTTCGCTCTTCGCAGCCGTCCAGTCACGTAGGACGCTCGCGTCGATTCCTCGTTCGGCGAAGACGGCCCGGCCCTGTTCGCTACGGTCCAGCACGACATGGGCGCCGTCCTCCTTCAGGAAGTCGATCGCGGCGGCGACGACGCGCGGGCCGGCCGCATCCTGACCGAAGGTCCCCAGGAAGACCAGAGCGGGCTTCATCTCGACGGCTACTTCGAGCCAGGAGCGATCGTCCACGACGAGGGAGGTCTCGAAGTGGTGCTGCCTGCCGCGAGTGACGACGAGATCGAGTCGACCCGGCAGCACGTTGACCTCCGGCTTGATCTTCGTTCGGTCGGGCCGCAGCTCCCGGCCGTTGCCGTAGACCTTTGCGTCCTCCGGCAGTCCGTCGAGCATGAGCACGGCACCGGTGCGCTCCATCGCGACCGCGACTTCCACGTCCCTGCCGGCGGCGACTGTGAAGCCGACGAGCGCCGGCAGGTAGCCGGGCCGGGTGATCTCCGCCACGTAGTCGCCAGCCGGAAGCCCGATGCGTCCCGGTGGAGCGTTGGCCGCGCGAAGAACCCGGTTTCCGACCTCGATTCGAGCGTCGGGTGGCTCCACCATGAAGACGGCGCCGCCGAGAGCCTCCCTTTCGGGCCGTTCCTGCTGAGCGGCCGCGGGTGCTTCGGGTCCGGTCGCGGAGAGAAACAGAACCACGATCGCCGCGGCCGGGCCGATGCGGATCATGGGTAGTAGCCGCTGATCGTGCGGGCGCGGCGACCGTCCGTCACCCGCACCTCGACCTGCCGGAAGTCACTACCCGCGGACTGCTGGTTCGAGTTGTACGCCAGCAGGTACTGGGACCGGATTTCCCGGTCGATCTGCCGGTACACGGGCCGGAGGTCGCTGGCCGCCGAGATGAAGAACGCCCGACCGCCTGTCACCGCGGCGATCTCCTCGAGTTTCGAGCGCAGTTGCGGTTCGTCGTCGCCAACGCCCAGCCCGATCGTGTAGATGACGACCTCGGAGTGCCTGGCGTACTCCAGGATGTCGGGATACCTGGCGGCGCTCGTCGTGTCCTCGCCGTCCGACAGGAGGACGAGCGCGCGCCGTCCCCGAATGCCGCGGAAGTAGTAGAGGCCGGTCATCAGGGCGTCGTGGAGGGCCGTCTGGCCGCTCGCGCGCAGCGCGCGAACCGTGTCCACGACCGCTTCCACGTCCGATGTCTGGCCCATGAGCAGGTGGGTACGGGAAGCGAAGGCGACCGCGAACGAACTGTCGCTCGGCTTGAGCAGGTTCGTCAGGAACTGCGCGGCGGCCCTCCTCGTCTCCTCCATGACCCCGTCCATCGACGCGGATGTGTCGATCGCGACCCCGAGGGTCAGGGGCAGGTTCTCGACGAGTTCGAAGGTCGAGACCTGCTGGGTGACGCCGTCCTCCAGCACGGTGAAGTCGGCCTCCCGGAGACCGGTGATCGGGCGGTTGGACCGGTCGATCACGGTCGTGTAGAGCTCGACCAAGTCGACATCGATGCTGTCGGTCAGAACCGACGTGCTGAGAAAGCGGACGTCCTCGGCGCTGCTGCCGTCGTCCAGCGTCGCCGTGACCGTGAGATAGACGGGCTCGGCCTCGTTGCGGGCCCTGGGCACGCTGATCTCGGTCCGCCAGGGTGGCCTCTGGAGTTCGGCCTGGACTTCGCCACCTACGCGAAACTCGACGGCGCTGACCTCGCGTCCCTTCGGTACGACGACGGCAGCGCTCGCCGGTGTCGTGCCCACGACATCGACGCCGCGTGCGGGTTCCTCGATGTTCACGCGTAGGTCGCCCCGTTGCTGGTTCAGGACGAGCTCGTCTTCCGCTACGACAGCGCCGTCGGCGTCCAGCCCTTCGACGCGAAGTACCTGTTGCGTCGGATACCTGGCCAGACGGAGCATGGTCCACGCCTTGGTTCTGGGCTCAGTCGCCTGGTGCCTGCCGTCGACGAGGAAACGGACGGTGACGATGTCGTTGCCGCTCACCCGCACCTCGGCGCGGTACTCACCGACGACGATCTCCGAGTTCGGCGGCACCAGGGCCAGAGCGGTGTTCGCGTGCAGGCGGGATCTGGCGGCGATCGACGCCCCCCGGTCGCTGCCGAGCCGGCTGTTCTCGGCGGCCTCCAGGTCCGTGAAGAGAGCGACCGCCTGATTCCCGTACTCCGGGTCCACCTGGTCCGCGAGCTCGGACAGGGCCAGCGCGATCATGTACTCGACCGTCTCCCTGCCAAGGCCGTTGCGCCCCGGCGCTTCGATCCTCCTCAGCAGGCGCACCGCGCTCTCGGTTTCCCCCTGCGCGAAGAGGATGGACGCCAGCTCGAGTTCGAGCAGCCACACGGGGATGTCGCTGGGACTCTTCAGCTTCTGAATCAGGTGCGCCGCGGCCGCGGCGGGCAGTAACTCGGGAGCGAACGGGTCGAGCATCGACCAGCCCCACTCCGGCTCGATCGTATGGACCTGCGGAACGCTTCGAGGGCCGACGACCACTGCTTCCATGACCTCGCCGGGGCTGAGGGCTGCAACGGCGGCGAGCCAGTCCCGTGCTTCCCTGAGCGGCGAACCGTTGAGAGTCGCCAGCTCCATGGCGGGCTCGAGACCGGCCTTGTAGGCCGGCGACGCGAGGGCCACATTCGCGACGACGAGCGGGTTGCCCGCCTCGGATTCGACCAGAGAGACGCCGGTCCACGGAACGCGCCGTTCCGGCTCGGGCTTCAGGGCCGCGCTCAGCCGGGCGACGTCGTCTTCATCCGGCCGCCCGCCGGGAACCCGCAGCGACACGACATCCGGCCTCACGGGGCCGGGAGAGGCCGACAGCCACCAGAGGTCGATCCGCTCCGCTTCCCGTTCCTGGGCGGGCACCGCCAGGAGGTAGAGGGCTGCCGGCGCGTCGTTCTCGAGCCGGGCGCGAATCGATGCCCAGTCGAGTTCCCGTCTCGCCGCGGCCACGTTTCCGCTCAACGTGGCGCCGTCGATTCCCAAGTCCGCCAGCAGCGCCTCGCCCGTCGGCTCGAAGACGATGCCGTAGTCGTTCTGGCCGGCCAGGGAGTCGGCGATCGACCTCAGGGCCTGCTCCGCGAGCGGGTCGGAGCCGAGGACGCCAAGGACGGCGAGGCGCGGCCGGAGGTCGCCGTTCACGGTCGACCGGCTCCGGTCTGTGGGGGAAACGGCCTCCTGCGGTTCGAGTTCGATCCGCGGCAGCTCGTAGTCGCGCGGGTCGCCAAGCACGAGCGTGGCCCGATACGTGCGGAATCCGGCGCGTTGCACCTCCAGGTCGAACCGGCCCGCTGCCAGGCCTTCGATCCGGCACTCGGGGACGCACCGACCTGCCTTCTCCATGCCGTCGATCAGGATCCGGGCGTCCGCGGGGGTGGTGCGCAGCCGGATGCTGGCGCCGGCCTCCTGGGCGAAGCCGGGGCCCGGCTGGGCGGCAAGAAACAGTCCCAGGACCGGGATCGCTCGCGCCAGTCTCGTCACGGTCGTCGCTCGCTACTCGAGGGCGACGACGGTTTCCAGTCGCCCTGCGGCGATGAACACCCTGCCCATGCCGTCGACCGCGACATCGTTGGGCGCCCGTAGCTCGATGCCGCCGGGGAGTACCGGGCCGAGTGCCGTCATCATGTTCCCGTCCGGGTCGTAGACGAGCACCTGCTTCACGCGTCCCTCGAGGATGTAGGCGTTGCCGAAGGCGTCCACGTCGAGAGCCAGGGGGCGCCGCCAGTCGGCGCTGAACGTGTTCTCGAGTTCGCCGTCGGGGTCCAGGGTCAGGAGCGCGGCCCGCGCGTCTCCCTGGCCCGCGTCGAGCACGTAGGTCCGGCCGTTCGGGCCGGGCGCCATGTCCACGGGCTGCGCCAGTCGGGTCTGGCCGAACTCGAGCGGGCGGCCCTGCGAGTCGTAGCGCAGCACCACGTCGACCTGGCGGGAGAGGACGGTCCAGTTGCCGTACGGTCCGCGGAAGGCGGTGACGATCTCCCCCAACCTGCCTCCTGAGGGGCGCTCGAACCGGATAGGGCTCGGATCATCGAGCCGCTGCACCGTGCTGGCGGCGGGCACGACTGCGGTGATGCCGCCGAGCGGTCCGACCGGGCCGAAGGTCGGCCGGGCCTGGCCCAGCCCCCGTAGCTCGCGACTCGCCACCAGGTTTCGCTCTGGGTCGAACTGCACCACCCGGCGGTCGTCCGCGACGAGCAGCTCGCCGCGCGGTCCCGCCGCGACGGAGCGCGGCCTCTTCAGCTTCTGCTTCTCGGGCAGATAGTCGTCGGGGAGGTAGGCGCGCATTCTGGTCCAGGGGTTCTTGCCCGCAAGTCGCCGCAGCACAAGACGGTCGATGCGCGTCATCCGCTCAAGCGCGAGGCGCGGCACATCGACGGCGCCGCTCTCCTGGGCGCTGCCCGCCGCTTCGCGCAGAGCGCCCTGGCGGGCGTGCCAGTAGTGATCGGCCGCGAGCTGCCAGTCGCCGTTGGTCAGGACGAGATCGGCCAGTTCCAGGTGCGCCCTGGCGGTCCACTGGCTCGCCGGCTCCCGTTCGAGGACCTGCAGCAGCTCGCCCGCCGCCGTGTTGCCCACGCCGAGGCGTCGCCCGATCGATGCCGCTTCCACCAGCGCCCGACTGCGGCCCGAGAACCTCGGATAGAGATCTCGGGGATAGCGCCGGCTCAGCTCCAGGAGATCGGCGCGCGCCGCCTCGAGCTCGGCCGGGTCCCGCGCGGACCGAGCCCGGTCGACGGCGGCGTCGGCCTCGACGTCGATCGAGGGCTGCTGTCCCGTGACGGCGGCCGTCCATGACAGGGAGATGAGAACGACAGCCGCGACTGCCGAAGGCAGGAGGCCGAAGCCATGCCCTGTCCACCTGGGCACGTGGCGACGCAGGTCGAGTCGACTCATTGGGGGCAGCTCTCGCGAATCTCGGGTTTGGGCCGCATAGGATAGCGCCGATCATGAACCCAGGTGCTGCGGCAACGGTGGCGTTTGCGGTGACACTGGCTGCCAGCGCGCTCCCGGCGGATGGCCAAAGCCAACGCCCCGCAGAAGCTGCAGAAGGTCCCGGAGATGCGTCCGCCGCCTCGCCTGAGGAACGCGGCGAGGCCTTTCGGGACGTCGTCGATGTGGAGGTCGTCGAGATCGACGTCTTCGTGGCGGATCGCAGGGGGCGACCGGTTCGTGGGCTGAAGAGGGATGACTTCGAACTGAGGGTGGACGGCCGGACGGTCGAGGTTTCGAACTTCGTCGAGCTTCCGGGAAACCGTGCGACGCGCGGAGCCGTGAATCCGGGTCGTTCCGGTGGGGACGGCGCGGGGCCGCCTCCCCTCACGGTCGTCTTCTACCTGGACGACCTGAACACGCACCCGGCGCATCGCGAGCGCCTGCTGCGGCAACTCGAGGAAGCGGTGGAACCGCTGCGGCGAACGAATGCGCGCTTCATGCTCGCGGCGTTCGAGGACCATGTGAGGATCCTCGTACCGCCGACCCGCGATCTGGACGCTCTGCTCGAGGCGGCGGCCATCCGTCCCAAGGGACAGAAGGACGCGGTTCCAACGCAGTGGGGCCGGCGGAAGGCTGTCCGGGACATGCTCCGCAGCGACGAGAATTGCGCCCTTACTCCCATGTGCGAGCCCTGTGTCGACAACTGGGGAGAACTCATGGGCATCGGGAGAACCTTCGCGTACGACGAGTGGTCACGCGTGGACGTTGCAGCGGACGGATTGGCGGACCTCGTGACCACTCTCGCCGGCGTCGCCGGAAGGAAAGCGGTTGTCCATGTGAGCAGCGGACTGCCGCAGCAGCCTGGCCTGTCCGCCTTCACGTACCTGGTGGACCAGGTCTGCCCGTCGATCAACTCGGAGATCATCAGGAATCACAACGAAGCCTCGGGCGCGATGAGGACCTCCAATGTGGCGGGCCGACTCAACCTCGTTTCGGCCCACGCCAACGCGAACCGGGTGACGATCTTCACGTTGGACGCCGCCGGGCTGCGGGCTTCCTCGAACCTGGGTATCTCCTTCCCCGTCAGCCGGACAGCTCTCGGTGGCCGCCCCGAGCCGTCTCCCAGGAACGACATGCTCTATGCCACGAACGCCCAGGATGGCCTCTTCCTGCTGGCGGATGAGACCGGCGGCAAGGCACTCCTGAACTCGAACGACATGGTCGATCTTCTGCACGACTTCGCCGAAGACGTCTCGAACACGTACTCGCTCGGGTTCCTGCTCACCGACCGCCGCCCGACGCAGGTACGACAGGTGGAGGTCCGCCTTGTCTCCGGCAAAGCCAAGGCCAGGAGCGTCAGGTACCGACGGAGTTTCCGGGAGAAGACACTTGAGGAGCGTCTGGCCGAGCAATTGATGTCTGCGGCCTATCTGGGTGGTGAGGAGAATCCGCTCGGCGCCAGCCTCTACTTCACCGGGTCGGAAACCGTCCAGCAAGGGAGCTACGGACTGATCGTCGGAGTGGTCGTGCCGGAGCAATCCGCGACCCTGCTGCCCGGTCCGGCCGGCAGCCGGCAGGGCAGACTGCGGCTCTGGATGCTCGCCGTCGAGGAGGACCAGGGCTTTCGGACCACTGTGCGGCAGACGATCGCCCGGGTCGGCGGGGCGGGCGGCGTGCCGGCGAACTCCGGAACCTACCGTTTCGAGGTCGACATCAAACTGCCCGAGGGTGACTACACGGTCGCCGTTGGCGTCCGCGACGAGACGAGCGGCCTCGTGTCTCTGGCCCTTGACGCCGTGACGGTGCCGCTGGTGCCCCCGTGACCCTCCATCGACCCGGGCGAGCCTCCCTAAGCTTGAAGAGCCTCGCTAGTCTTCCGGGGGAACACAAGGAATGGCTTTAGTGTCGGCCAGTAGATTGACGTGGTTCACATAGCCATTCGTACCCTCGACGTAGCCAAAGGAGGGGCCATCCTCAAAGGCCACCTTGACGGCTACAGGGGAAGGCCGACACGTCGCTCGCGGCGTCGGCCGTTCGGCCGAGTTCGTTCGTGTGTGTCCAGAGCTGTGCTTCCGGGCTTTCGACGATCAGGTTGAACGCCAGATCGGTAACCGGGGCAACGAACACCCAGTGGTGGCCGTTGACGCCGCAGCCATCCAGCACTTTGAGCAGTACCTCCACATTGTCACGGTCGAAGAAGTATAGGAGGGCTGACTGCTCGGAGTCGAGTTCCCAATCCACGGCGTTGCCGACCTCGCCCTTCGGGGTCACGTAGCACATGCTGATTGTGTAGCCGCCCCGGAGCGTCAGCGCCGGAGCATCGGGTTCGCAGCCCGCTTCGCCGTCGGAGTGCGCCGGCAGTCCGATGCGTACCACTTCTCTCTCCGTGACTTGCTCTGCGGCACCTGCCGCGGCCCAGTCTGCGCCTCCCGAGGGCCGGCGTCCCCGCTGCTCGTCTCCCATGGCCCAACTCGCGGCGGTGGCATCGCACGGGAACGCCGCCGTGTCGCTCCGGGGCCTGGCCGTCTGCCCGCCGCGTGGGTTCCGGTACTGCCAGCGCTTCCCGGTCGCGATTTCACGGACTTCCAGGTTGAGCGCCAGATCGGTGACCGGTGCGACGAACACCCACCGGTGGCCGTTCACCGCGCAGGCATCCAGTACCTTGATCAGGACCTCCGCGTTGTCGCGGTCGAAGAAGTAGAGGAGGCCTGACTGCTCGGAGTCCAGGCCGTAGTCGACGGCGTCCATCGCGACCGTTTCCCCGCTCTCTTCGTACTCGACGCACGCGCTGACCTCGTAGCCATGGGAGAAGCGGATCTGTACCGATGTTGGCTCGCAGTCCGTGTACCCGGTCTCCGGTGTGCGTGGCCGGTAGTTGCTGACCGGGCCGATGCTGTAGAGGAGTGCGGTTGATGCTTCGTGGACCCCTCGTCTTCCGACAATCAGGTTCTGTCGCTCCTTGTAGTCAAACCGCTCGGACGACGTAGAGAACCTGGGAATCTCGTTACCGCCGAGCACAGTTCCATAGAAGCCGGGATCACCTATAGGCAGGTTGCTGCTGTACCCAACAGCGCCTGGGTAGAAGCCTCCGTTGGGGCGTCCACCGAATCTCGGACTGTGCTGGATGCCCAGGTTGTGGCCCACTTCATGCCTGAGGATGGTCTGCCACCAGACTTCGTTGCCGAAGGCCGGATGTCGAAAGTCCTCGTAGGTGTTCACGGACCCCCAGAAGCAGAACTCACCTGTCGTGGAGGAGAACGACCCGGGCTCGCAGGCAATGCCGACCGGCGCCGCCGGATCGTCGACCAGCGCGTACACCAGGTCGGCAGCCAGTTCATCGCGGCGGCGTTTGGCACGCTCATCTTCGACTATCCAGGAGAGTGCGCGGTGCTGCCTATTGGACATGGCGGGATGCCGCTCGATGCCTGCGATCCGGAATCTCGCGTTGACGTGGCTGTTCTCGAGGGCGAGGTTCAGAAGCCCGACAGAGCCCCTGATCTCGCCATCCATGTGTTCGCGACCGCGAAACTCGTCTGCGAACTGGTGTGTGTAGAAGAACAGAATCGTGATCTCGTACAGCTCGTCCGGGTTCGCGCGTTCCAGAGAGAGTCGGCTCTCAGACCTGCTGGCCTCGTTCGCGCTGGATGCCGGTCCGTCGTGCGAGTCGACACCGCACCATTCGAGGCCAGTTGTCTGTCCGGGTATCGGGGGCTGGGCCGCGGTTGCAGCGAGCGCCATGATGGTGACGGCGAAGCCCAGGGCAGCCTTGGGCAGGATACGAGTGACTCTGCGCATCTCAGGACGAAGCGACGCAGTGGAACGCCGACGTGTTGCTCGCTGCATCCGCTGTTTGCCCGAGACGGTTCGTGTGGGTCCAGCGCTCGCCGTTCGGGCTTTCGACGACCAGGTTGAAGGCCAGGTCGGTGACGGGCGCCACGAACACCCAGCGATGGCCGTTCACGCCGCAGCCGTCGAGTACCTTGATCAGCACCTCGACGTTGTCGCGGTCAAAGAAGTAGAGGAGGCCAGACTGCTTGGAGTCCAGCTCCCAGTTCTTCGCGTCGCCCACCTCGCCCTTGGAGGTCTCGTAGCACATGCTGACGGTGTGGCCGCCGCGTAGTGTCAGCGCCGGGTTGCCGGGAACGCAGTCCGTTTCGTCGCCGGCGTGCGCCGGCAGTTCGAGGCGTGTTCTTTCCCCCGAGTGGGCGCCTCTGGAGTGCCGTTGTCCCCGCTGCTCGTCTCCCATGGCCCAACTCGCGGCGGTGGCATCGCACGGGAACGCCGCCGTGTCGCTCCGGGGCCTGGCCGTCTGCCCGCCGCGTGGGTTCCGGTACTGCCAGCGCTTCCCGGTCGCGATTTCACGGACTTCCAGGTTGAGCGCCAGATCGGTGACCGGTGCGACGAACACCCACCGGTGGCCGTTCACCGCGCAGGCATCCAGTACCTTGATCAGGACCTCCGCGTTGTCGCGGTCGAAGAAGTAGAGGAGGCCTGACTGCTCGGATTCCAGGCCGTAGTCGACGGCGTCCATCGCGACCGTCTCCCCGCTTTCTTCGTACTCGACGCACGCGCTGACCTCGTAGCCATGGGAGAAGCTGATCTGCGCCGATGTCGGCTCGCAATCCGTGTAGTCGGGACCGGGGTCGGGATCCGGGTCCGGGTCGGGTTCCGGTCTGCGCGGGCGGTAGTTGCTGACCGGACCGATGCTGTAGAGCAGTGCCGTCGAGGCTTCGTGGATCCCTGGTCTCCCCACTAGGAGGTTCCTGTGTTCTCGGAAGTCGAAGCGTTCCGCCGAGGTCGAGAACCTCGGCAGCTCGTTGCCACCCATGACCGTGCCGAACCAAGGGTCGTTCGACGTCACCGTGTAGCCGACGGCGCCCGGGTGAAAGCCGCCCCTTGGGTTGCCGCCGAACTCTGGGCTGTGCTGGATTCCCAGGTTGTGGCCGACTTCGTGTCGCAGGATGGTCTGCCAGATGTTCTCTCCGTCGAACTCTCGCACTGAAGGAGTCCAGTTGTTCACCGACCCCCCGAAACACCACTCGCCCGTTGAGCGTGTGAACGAATCCGGTTCACATGCAGACCCGGCGACTCCGGTTGGGTCATCAACGAGTGCGTACACCATGTCAGCTTCGAGCTCGTCCCGGCGGTTTTTGGCGCGCTGATCGTTGACTATCCAATTCTCAGCGGGAAACTGTCGCTGGGGCATGGCCGGATGCTGCTCGATCCCCACGATCCGGAAGTTCGCGTTGACGTGGCTGTTGTCCAGAGCCAGGTTCAGAAGCCCGACCGACTTCTCGATCTCGTCCTCCATGTGGGCCAGATCCCGAAAGTCGTCCGCGAACTGGTCCGTGTAGAAGAAGAGAATCGTGATCTCGTACATCTCGTCCGGATCTGCGCGTTGCAGAGAGAGTCTGCCCTCGGACCTGCTTGCCTCGTACCCGCTGGGCGTCTGCCCGCCGTGCGAGTGGACACGGCACCATTCGAGGTCGGCCGCTTGCCCGAAGAGCTGGGGCTGCGCCGCAGTAACCGCGAGAGCCATGATGGCCGCGACGAAGCCTAGGACAGCCTTGGGCAAGACATCACTTACTCTGCGCATTCGGACCCCTCTCCGGCCGCGTCTGGTCAGGAAGCGGCCGCCTTCTGTTCGTGGTGGCGCGGAGTCTACGACGGCCGCGCAGGTCCTGACGGTCAGAGCCGAGGCAGTCGTATGCTTCCGGGGCCGCCGAAACGGCGGTGCAATGGAGGTCGCAGGATTGTCGAGCATGCAGGACCCACGTTCCCGCCGGCGCCGCCAGCACCTGTTCCTGCTGCGCGAACTCGTCGTCCGCAACCTGCGGGCGCGCTACGCGGGCTCGGCCCTGGGGATGGCCTGGTCGCTGCTGAACCCGGTGTGGCAGCTCCTGCTGTTCACCTTCGTGTTCTCGCTCGTGCTGCGGTTGCCGTTCGACCAGGAGCAGACGCAGAACTTCGGCGTCTTCCTGTTCTGCGGGCTGCTGCCGTGGATGGCGATCCACGAGGGAGTGAGTCGCTCGGCCTCGGCGATCACGGACAACGCGGACCTGGTCAAGAAGATGCGGCTGCCGGGCGAGCTGCTGGTGGCGTCGCTGGTGCTCGGAGCCCTGCTCCACGCGGCGGTGGGGGGCGTGGTGTTCATCGTCATCCTGGCGCTCATCGGCGAGCTGTCCGTTGCGACCCTGCCGCTGCTGCTCGTCGCGGTGCCGCTGCAGGCGGCGCTGACCTTCGGGCTCGGCCTGGGGCTGGCGGCGGTGAACGTCTACTTCCGCGACACGGCGCAGGCCGTGGGGCTCGCCCTGAACGCCTGGTTCTACGTCACGCCGATCATCTATTCGCTGTTCTTCATCACGAGAGAGCCCTACCGGCAGTGGCTGGAGTGGAACCCCCTGACCGGCCTGGTCTACCTCTATCGCGCCGCGTTCCTGGGCGGTACGGTCCCCGTGAGCCTGACGCCGCTGCTTGCCACCACGATCGGCGCGGTGGTCTTCGGCGGCGCGCTGTTCGCCCGGCTGAAGCATGGCCTCGCCGACGAGATCTGACGGCCCCCGCGCCGCCTGCGGCGGCAAGCCGGCCAGAAGGCCGGCGCACCGAACACTCATGATCTCCGCGGTCATCGTCCACTACCGGACGCCGCGCCTCCTCGAGGCCGCCGTCGCCGCGCTCCACGAGGACGCGCGGACCTCGACCGTGCCGCTCGAGGTGATCGTCGTCGACAACGGCGCCGCCTCGGCGCCTACGGCCGGAGATGCGGCGCCGGAGGGCCTGGACGCGCGGGTGCTCCGCCCGGCCGGGAACCTGGGCTACGCCGCCGGCATCAACCTCGGCGTGGAGCACGCGACGGGAGACGTCCTGCTGCTGATGAACGCCGACGTGGCGCTCGTCCCCGGTTGCCTGCGCGCCCTGCTCGATGCGCTGGACGGCGCGGACATCGCGGGGCCGCGGCTGTTCTGGGACGAAGGCCGCCGGCTGATGCTGCCGCCGCAGGCGCTCCGGACGCGGCGGGCGGAGCTGGACGCGGCGTGGGCCGAGCGGTCGCCGGCCTGGGGCCGTTCGTTCCGGCGCCGCTGGCGGCGTCGCGCCCGCACCTTCTGGGGGGCCGGGGCGCCCGTGACCTGCTACGAGCTGACCGGCGCCTGCCTGGCGGTGACCCGGGACGGCTGGCGGCGCGTGGGGCGGTTCGACGAGGGGTTCCGGCTCTACTTCGAGGAGACGGAGTGGCTGCTGCGGGCGCGGAGCGCCGGCGTCCGGGCGGTGCTGGCGCCGGCGGCGCACTGCGTCCACGCCTACGACCAGAGCGCGAAGCGGGAACCGCGGGCCCAGTTGTGGTTCGAGGAGTCGGCGGAGCGTTTCCGGCGGCGTCGCTACGGACCGTGGTTCGCGGCGCTGCTGCGCCGCCTGGAGCGGGTGCCGCGGCGGTTTGAGGAGGTCGTGCCGCTTGGTGGCGCGCCGGTGGAAGGGGAGACGTGGGTGGAGGTGACGCCGTTGCCGTTGGGGGCTCCGGCTACCGGCTGCCGTGTTGCGGCTGGCGAGGCGGCGGGCTTCGAGGTGCCGGGGGATGTGGTCAGCGGGGCTCGGTCGGACCTGTGGGTGCGGGTGACGGATGGGGGTTGCCGGGACGTCGGCGGTTGGTTGGTGAAGACGGAGTAGCTCTGGGTGCGCGGGTCTTCTGACCCGCTGCCGCCGAAGGCGGCGGAAGAATCGCCGCCGGCGAAGCCGGCGACCACTCTCTCTGGGCTGCGCCGCTCCGCGGCTTCGCCCAGAGGCGGGTCAGAA
>JAPPFP010000011.1 GCA_028877275.1 Acidobacteriota bacterium | reverse complement strand
CCCCCCCCCCCCCCCCCCCCCCCCCCCCCCCCCCCCCCCCCCCCCCCGGCGAAGGTTGGCAGCGACGAAGAGCGGGTTTAGCGCAACTCGCCACTTAGGTTTGCGTTTGGACAGACGGCCTAAGTCAGGACTCCATCGCTGCCTGGCAGCGTCCCGGAGCAAGGAGCAGGATGTTGATGATCACCCTCAACCTCCGGAGCGGCTGCCTCGTTTCCTTCTTGATCCCCGCCTTCCCTACTCGGTCGTCGGGGGGAACGGGTTGTCAGGAACGAGTTCCTGGCCCTGGTTGGCGCTGGACGCCGGCGGGCAAGCCACGGTGATGCTCTTGTTGATCATCGCCACCGTCGAGTTACGGTGGTTCCCCGGAAGATCGGGGAGGATCGTGTTCGCCGTGGTCGGCGTGATCGCATCCACCCGGAACGACTGGACCAGCCCGGCCGTGGAGGTCACGGCGCAACTGGCCAGCGGAGAGATCGTGACCGTGATCTCGGTCTGGTCGCTGCCACTCGCGTCGGTCGCGATGCCGACGTCGCCCAGCGTGGCCGTTCCGGCAGTCGTATCGGTCCGAGCCACGTCCCAGATGGCACTGAGGGGAGCCCGCCCGGCGTTGCTGGCGCAGTCACCGAAGGGAACGTTGTAGCCGGCGGCGGGGCAGGCGCCCGTCGAGATGTGGCCCGTTCCGTACACGTTGAAGGTGATCACGAGATCGCCCACTGCCTGCCGGTAGACCATGCTGCCAACCGTCACGGCATTGGCACGACCGGCGCTGTCGGCGTGGGCCCCCCTGATGGCGAAGTCCACCTCCAGCATGCAGTCGTTCATCCGCGTCCGGTAGTTGTTGCCGTCCACGTACAGGCCGCAGTCGAGCGGATCCGGCATCGGCGGCTCCGGAACGACATGCGGGATGATGCCCACACGGCCGGTGCTCATCTGCTTGACGAAGGTGGCGGAGCCGCCCTCGACCGAGGTCAGCATGATGTCGTCGGACATCGGGTCCGCAGGCGTGACCTGCATGTTGCCCATGGCGTCCTTCGGCATCAGCGAGGACACGGCCGAGTTCATGTCGTCCGTGACCCAGTACCAGCCACCGTCCATGACGCCGTGGATCTCGATGCTCCCGCCGGCACTGCCGCAGGCGAGACCGTTGTCCATGCTGAACAACTGCGTCACGACGCCGTCCGCGCTGACGTCGGCCTTGGCCGAAGTCGACACGTTGCCGCACGTGACAACGAAATTCACCTCATCGAACCCGTCGGCGAGCATGCCCACGAAGCCGCCCTCACCCTGAAAGTAGGGAGCGACGTGGCACTCGTCATCCGGGCAGGCGACGGTGACCTTTGCGGCATCAGCAACGCCGGCCTGACCGAAGGCCATGGAGGCAGTCGCGCAAATCAGAAGCGCGAACATGAGATAGTTCTTCACTTGTTCTCCTTTGACCGACGCATTCCGCGCCGGTGCAAACCTGGGGCGGATCGCCCCTTGTTCAAGATGGCGGGAGCGAATCCCCCGCCTTTGACTGTCTCTTCACTCTCCGGCGGAACTACCGCCGAATCGCCTGCTTAGGCGCGCATCACCTCCTGGGAAAAAGATGCCGTGCTTCTCGTTGCCCGGCTGCCGCAGACCCCTTGCTCCGGAGCCCCGCTCTGGCACCCCTTCGACATCAGGGGCCGACCGGAAACCGGTGCTAAGACCTGCCGTGCGGAGCACGCTACTTCGCTACTAAGGGTGTTATGCCTGAGTAACTTAGGGAGATCGCCCCGCTCCCCGAGCCAGTTGGCTGGCCCCAGCGAAGGGGGAGTCCCAGTGAGTAGGAAAAGGGTGGAAGGCGCAGGGCGCGCCATCTCGGTGAAGGACGCGCTGCGCACTTCGCTTGCGGAAAACACCCGCACCGCATACTGGAAGGGCTGGAGCCGGTTCGCCGCCTACTGCGAGTCCAGAGACGTCGATCCGATGGCCGCGACGCCGGACGACGTGGCCGACTTCCTCGTCACGATGGCCTCCGAGCCCCGGTCCAAACGGGCGACGACCGGGCGCGGCCGACCGCTCGCCCTCGGCACGATCCGCGTGCTGGTCGCGGCGATCAACCGCAAGTACCGCGAGGCGAATCGAAACTCCCCGGCCGGCGACATCCGGGTCCGGAGCGTCCTGCGCGGACTCGGCCGGCTGGAGGCCCGTAAGCCGCGGCGCGTCAAGGCGCTACGCGTACAGGAGATCGAGAACATCCTCGCCGGCTGCGACGACCTCGCGGCGGACGGGCGGCACGAGGTGATCGCCGCGCGGGACGCGGCGGTGATCGCGCTCGGCTTCGCGGCCGCGCTCCGGCGGGCCGAAATCTGCGCGCTCAAGGTTGCCGACATCGAGTTTCTGCGCCGCGGCAGAGAGGTCCTGGGCCTCTTCGTTCACATCCGGCGCTCCAAGACGGATCAGCTCGGCCACGGACAGAGGGTCGCCGTACCCGAGGGGAGACGAATCCGCACCGCGAGCAGGCTGCGGGCCTGGCTTCGGCTTTCCGGCATCGCACGGGGACCTCTGTTTCGGACGATGAGGCGCGGCGGCCACGTTCAGGGAAGGCCGCTGCACCCCACCGACATCGCCCGCATGGTGAAGCGCTGGGCGTGGGCGATCGGCCTCGATCCGACCGACTACTCCGGGCACTCGCTACGGGCCGGGTTCGTGACCAGCGCTGCCGCGCACGGCGCCCGCCTGGACAAGATCATGGAGGTCACCCGGCACAGCGGCGCCGGCATGGTACTGCGTTACATCCGCCAGGCGGACGCCTTTGAGGACCACGCCGGCGCGGACTTTCTCTGAGCCGGGGAACGCTGGCGGCGGACGCTACAATGAGGCTTCGCGGGAGCCCTTCAACGCCATCCGGGGACGGCGGTCCTGCCGCCGCTTCACGCTCCTGATGAACCGGCTGAGACCCTTTCTGCTCCCAAAAGGGCTTGACAACACCCTTTATGGCGCACTGTTTGTGCGCACCCGGTCGAACCGGTTTCCGCGGTCGACTATTCCCTTCAGACGGCCGGCGGGCGGCACGATTCATGCGGCCTGAAGCCCGTCACGCCGGGTTGGTCGAGGCGTTGAGGGACCGCCTCTCCAGGCTCAGCGAGGCCAGTCTTCGCCTCAACGAAAGCCCCGACCCGAATACCGTCCTGCGCGAGGTTCTGGAGACCGCCAGCGCGCTGACCGGCGCCCGCTGCGCCGGGGTCACGACCTTCGACGGCGCCGGCAAGCTCGAGGACATCGTGACCCGCGGACTGGGACCGAAGGACCACCAGTGGTTCGCGGAAATGCCCCAGGGGCAGGGAAAGGACCTCTTCCGCTACTTCCGGAGAGTGGACGGGCGGCCATTCCGGCAGGCGAACATGTCGGCCCACCTGCGCTCACTCGGCTTCCCCTACGAGTCCTTCGCCGTCGAGACCCTCCTCATGACGCCGATCCGTCACCAGGGTCTTCGGCTTGGCACCTTCTACCTGGCCGACAAGCGGACCGGGCCGGAGTTCACCGACGGGGACGAGGAAGCCCTCATGCTGCTCTCGTCCCAGGCCGGCGCCGCGGTTGCCAACGCGCGAAGACACCGGGATGAACTGCGGACCAGGGCCGACCTGGAAACCCTGATCGACATGTCGCCCGTTGCCGTCGTCGTCTTCGACGGCCGCACCGGCGAGGTCAAGTCGCGAAACCGGGAGACGGATCGGATGGCCGGGCTGCTGCACCGGCCGGGAACGTCACTTGACGAGCTCCTGAGCACCGTCAGCGCGCGCCGGGCTGACGGGCGGGAGATCGCACCCGAAGACGTAGCCCGGGCTCTGAGTGAGGCAAGACCGACGCGGGCGGAGGAGATCATTCTGCGCTCACCCGGCGGCGAGAGCCTCACCGCCCTGGTCAACGTCGCCCCCATCCACGGCGAGGACGGCGCGGTGGAGTCCGTCCTCGTCACGATGCAGGACATGACGCCGCTGGAAGATCTCGAGCGGCTGCGGGCCGAGTTCATGGGCCTGGTGAGCCACGAACTTCGCGCTCCGCTGACCGCCATCAAGGGCAGCGCCGTCAGCGCGCTGGCCGCCTCTCCGATTCCCGACCCGGCCGAAGTCGAGCAGTACTTCCGCATCATCGACGAGCAGGCGGACCACATGCGGGCACTGATCAGCGACTTGCTGGACGTGACGCGGATCGAAACGGGCACGCTGTCGGTCGCTCCCCGGGCGGAGGATCTCGGCGCCATCGTGGATCAGGCCCGGAACACCTTTCTCAGCGGCGGCGGCCGTCATCCCGTGGAGATCGACCTGCCGCTGGATCTCCCCCGCGTCATGGCGGATCGACAGCGCCTCGTCCAGATCCTGGGCAACCTCCTGGACAATGCGGCTCGCCACTCTGCCGAGACCTCGCCCATCAGACTGACGGCCGCGCCCGAAGGCGCCCACGTGGCCATCTCGGTCACGGACCAGGGCAAGGGCATCGCCGCGGAGCGCCTGCCGCACCTCTTCCGCAAGTTCGCGCGCAGCGGCAGGGAGGAGAGCGCCCGACGGCTCGGCGCGGGCCTCGGCCTGGCCATCTGCAAGGGGCTCATAGAAGCGCACGGCGGCCGTATTCGGGCTGACAGCGACGGACCGGACCGCGGCGCCCGTTTCACGTTCACGATCCCGGCGGTCGAGGCGGGGAACGCTGCTCCCGGAGCCGGTTCCAGCCGCAAGTCTCTCCGACGGCGGCCGGGCCCCAGAAGGCGGCGTGTTCTGGTGGTGGACGACGATCCACAGGCTCTGACCTACGCCCGCCGCATTCTCGAGGGCGCGGGCTACCGTCCGTTGCTGACCGGCAACGCCGCGGAGATTCACGACCTTCTCGAAGAACAGCAGCCCGACCTGGTGCTCCTCGACCTCGTGCTGCCCGGGACCGACGGCATCGAACTGATGAAGACGATTCCCGCGCTCGCCGACCGGCCCGTCATCTTCGTGTCCGGCTACGGCCGCGACGAGACGGTCGCCCGGGCGCTCGAAGCCGGAGCGACCGACTACATCGTCAAACCGTTCTCGCCCACCGAACTGCTGGCCCGCATCCAGGTCGCCCTGCGGTCGCGGGCGGCCCCCGCCGAGCCCTACCAGGCGGGGGAACTGGTCGTCGATGCCGAGCGTCGCCGGGTGACCATGGCCGGCCGCGACGTCCCGCTGACCGCCACCGAGTACAAGCTCCTGCGGACGCTGGCCGGGAACGCGGGACGGGTCTCCACCCACGACTACCTGCTGCGCCGGGTCTGGGGATGGGACCACTCCGGCGACACTCGGCCGGTGCGCACCTTCATCAAGAAGCTCCGCCGCAAGCTCGGCGACGACGCGAAGGCGCCCCGGTACATCTTCACGGAGCCGCGAGTGGGCTACCGGATGGCCGAGCGGGAGTCGTAGCGGAAGAACGGTCGCCGCTTCGCGGCGGGTTCTTCTGGCCGCCTCTGGCGGCAGCCGGCGGGGACGCCGGCGCACCCAGTGTGGGGCGCTGGATCACGGAAAGGTCACGGCTCCGGGGCGCTCCGGTCACAAGGGATTCACGCCGACGCCGTAGCTTGATGAGGTTCTGCCGTTCACGCCACCCAGGAAGGAGACGATCGAGTCCGTCGGCGAGGTCCTGCGCGCCTCTCTGGCCCGAAACACCCGACTCGCATACCGCGCGGGCTGGAGGCGTTTCGCGGCCTACTGCGAAGCCAGGGGAAAGGAACCGATGAGTATGCAACCCGCGGACGTTGCGGAGTTCCTGATCCGGCTCGCGTCGCGGCCGCGGTCGCCGAGGGCCACGACCAGGCCCGGAACACCTCTGGCGTCCGGCAGCATCCGGATCTGCCTCGCGGCGATCAATCGGAAGTTCAAGGAAAGCGACATCGACTCGCCGGCCCGTCATCCGCGAGTCGCGGCCGTCCTGCAAGCGCTGAGGCGACGGTCGGACGGACCCGGCCGGCAGGTGAAGGCTCTCCGCGAACATGAGATCGCCCGCATCGTCGAACACTGCGACCTGCTCGCCCGGCGCGAGGCTTACCGCCTGATCGCGGCGCGGGACGCGGCGCTCATCGCGGTCGGCTTCGCCGGAGCCCTCCGCCGTTCCGAGATCTGCGACCTCCGTTTCGGGGACGTCGAGTTCCTTGGCGGTCCCGAGGAAACCGAAGGCATGTACCTGAACATCCGCCGGTCGAAGACGGACCAGTACGGAACGGGCCAGCGGATCGCGATCCCGGACGGCAAGCTGATCCAGCCGGTTTCGCGGCTACATCGTTGGCTGACGCTGTCGGGAATCGACGGAGGCCCGGTGTTCCAGACGATGCGACGCGGCGGTCGTCTCCAGGTAAGGGCCCTCTGCCACTCCGACACGCCGCGGCTCGTGAAGCGGTACGTGAGCGCCATCGGCCTCGACCCGGCGGACTACTCGGCGCATTCGCTGCGAGCGGGCTTCGTGACCAGCGCCGCCGCTCACCACGCTCGTCTGGACAAGATCATGGAGGTCACGCGGCACAAGAGCGCCGGCATGGTGCTTCGGTACATCCGGCAGGCGGATGCGTTCGAGGACCATGCGGGAGCCGGGTTTCTGTGAGGGGCGGCAGCCGACGGAAACGTCGGCGCACCCAGTATGTGGCGTCGACGGACCGCCGCACGAGCGTCCGGGTGCCACGGTGTACTCTCCCCGCTGGACAGACGGCCCGCCGCGACGACGCGGCGAGCGGAACAAGGAGTGCCCCGTGAGTCACACGCCTGCTCGCCTGCTGGCGAGGATCGCCTTCGGACTGGTTGCTGTAGTCACGCTCGCCGTGCCCGGCCCAGCACAGCCTGCCGACGAACTGCCTGTTCTCCTGACGGACCATCTGCCGCCAGGCGTCGCTTGGCGAGTGATGCCCTACCTCGCGCCGAGTAGCGACACTCCAGGCCGGCCACCCAAACCGGAGACCGGATACACGGGCTGCGAGCCAACAGCAGCACAATTCTCCTGGACGGCTGCGCGGTGAACGGCCACCGCTGGGTGTTCGTGGCGCCGGTGACCGACCTGGCGTTCAACCTGATCGTCGAAACCCCCAATGGCCAGCGTTGGACCCACACGAACCGCCTCGTGCAGACGGCGGATGCGGCGAGCAACACGTCGGCGTCTCACTGCGTCGCGTCGTCCTGAGAAGGGCGGAACCTGCGGATGCGTCAAACGGTCCAACGCCAAACCGAGTTGTCGCCCTCTCATGGAGTGACAGCAATGCTCAAGCGCCTCGTGCCAGCCATCCTCGCCGTCCCTGGCTTGCAACTGCCCGTTCCGCATGTCCGGAACATCGGCGTTCTGGTCGCAGTCGCGCTGTTCGCGGCCGAGTCTGGGAGCGCCCAAGCCCCGCCGAGATCGCTCTGTGCAACTGTCGATCCGAGGCCCGGTCCCCGGTCCGTGCTTGAGCACCAGCGGAGCGCGGAGCGTGCCCAAGGAGGGGCCGTAACGATCTCAGTCCTGCCGGTCATTCATCGCGGAGCGATCCCGCCGTCCGACGTTGCGACGGTAATGCAAAGAGCGGCCGAGGTCTTTCGCGAATCCGGGACGGGAATCGAGCTCCATCAAGCTGGAACCGCCTATATGGACAGGAAGCTCGCCCGCTTTGCCCGATGGCTCGAGGCAGGCACTCGCGGGACCTGGCTCAAACCGGCAGAAGCCCTACTCGACGCCATGAGCGTAAACGCGGAGCTCGCCGACACGCGCAGTGTCTACGACGCCGATCTTGTGCTTGCGTTCACCGGGAATCTCTCCGATGGCAGCCTTGGCGGCGGAATCGCCTACCAGCCAGGGACCATGGACACCTTCTGGCCCGACGCGGGGTTTGCGGTGGTGTTCGGCACTCCCACCGACGCATGGGGCTTCGAGATTCTGGCCCTCGCCGTCGCTCACGAACTCGGCCACAATCTTGGCTTGGCCCACCAGAGGTCACAGGCTCCAGACGAGGCCTACCTGCCTCACGGGTACGGCTATGTGGGCCGGGACCCGAGGGGCTGGCACAACATCAGCGTCATGGCGATTCTCACCGCCCGCAACACGACGCCAGGAGAGGGGGGCAAGCCCTACCACTTCCTGGACCGCTTCTCCCGCGACGGGTTCGGGACAGGCTTTGAGGGCCGGCGTGTGCGAATCGGGGACAGGAGAACCCGCGCCGCGGACGCCGCGATGGCTGCGGCTCCCCTGGTAGCCGCATACTCGGATCCGCCCCCGCCCGAAGACGACCCGCCGCCCGAAGACCCGTCGCCCGAAGACGAATGCGAGGCGAACCTCGCATGCTTGGACAACGCCTTCACGGTTTCGGTGGAGTTCGAGAACCCTCCCGGCCAATGGAGCAAGGCCAAGTGGCAGGCGTACCTGGGGCGCGACAGCGCCTCCTTCTACTTCTTCGACCCAGGCAACGCCGAGGTCCTGGTGAAGGTCCTGAGCGGTTGCGGCGTGAATCAGTATTGGTGGGTGTTCTCGGCCCCCGCTACGGACCTCCCCTATCGAGTGACCGTCTGGCCTCCGGGCCAAGCTGGTAAACGCTGGACTGCGGACCGCGCCTACCCATCCGACACTGCTGGCTTCAGTTGGGTGTCCGCGATCACCGACAGCAAGGCGTTCGGCTGCCCGTGAGCGTAACTAAGGCTGCCTTGAGCTTCGTCGTCACCGTGATGGCGCTGGCCGTGACCGCGGCCCAGCCCCCGGCCTCCTGGCAGGTAGCTGCCCTCGACTGGTGCGGTGTCCCTTCGCACGACGATCATGCTTCCAGCGCCTCCGAGGCCGGCAGTTCTGACAACCGACTCTCGCTGCTGCGCGCGAACCCGGACGAGATCTATGAGATCACGATCCTCTTCTTCTACACGCCCCAGTTTGCAGACGAGTTTCGCGATCGGGAGCACATGGATGGCGAGATCGAAGGCTCAGTCAGGCTTCTGAACCTGGCCCTCGAGAACAGCCACGTGAACGCGCGATTCCGGATCGCGGGCATCGAGCGGCATCCCGCCATGTCCAACAGGCAGCACCGCGCTCTCGACTGGATCGTCGAAGATGAGCGCGCCAGGCGCCGCCGGGATGAGCTGGCTGCCGACCTGGTGTACGCGCTGGTCGACGACCCGGGGGCGCCGGTCGGAATCGCCTGCGAGCCCGGGTCGTTCTCCTCCACGACAGGTGAGTTCTGCTTCTGGGGGTCCGTGAACACCTACGAGGACTTTCGACATCCGGCCTTCGGCAACGAAGTCTGGTGGCAGACCATCCTCAGGCATGAAGTGGGCCACAACCTGGGCATCCAGCACAGTCCGAGATTCGGTGGACGCCCCAACGGAGGCTTCTACCCGGGCGCCGTCGGCTACAGCAGCGACCTGCCCATAAGGTACCCCGGTTTCTATGGCACTGTCCTTGGCGGCAACGAGATCCCCAGGTTCTCTACTTCGTCCGAGCGGTTCGACTACCAGGACCGAAAGAACCTGGTTGTCGGAAGACGAGGGATACACGAAGCCTCGACCGCACTCCTGTACAGCATCGGTCCGGTCAGTAACTACCGCCCGCGCAGGCCGGATCCCGACCCCGGTCCCGACTACACGGATTGCGAGCCGACAGCGGCGCAGATCTCCTTCTCCCATGGCTACAAGGTCAGCGTCTGCGTCGAGTACACGGAAGGCGGAGACACGTTCCAGATGGACGCCGTCGACTACGGGCTGGACTCCGAGCAGTCAGGCCTCTTGTACTTCTTCGAGCGCGACAACGCGGAGATCCTGATCAAGGTGCTGGATGCGTGTGCCGTCAACGGCCACCGCTGGGTGTTCGTGGCGCCGGTGACCGATCTCGCACTCAACCTGGAAGTCCGCGAAGTCGCGACAGGGAAACGCTGGCAGTACCGGAACCCGCGGGGCGGCCAGACCGCCAGGCCCCGGAGCGACGCGGCGGCGTTCCCGTGCGATGCCGCCGCCGCGAGTTGGGCAGGTGACGCGGGGCAAGTCACGAGCGCGGGCGAGAAACAGCCAGGACGCATCGGACTGCCGGCGCAGGCCGGCGACGAAACGGACTGCGTACCCGACAGCCCGGCGTTGACACTGCGCGGCGGCTACACGGTCAGCATGTGCTACCAGACCTCCAGGGGCGAGGTCGGCGATGCGGTGGACTGGAAACTGGACTCCGAACAGTCAGGCCTTCTCTATTTCTTTGACCGCGACAACGTCGAGGTGCTGATCAAGGTGCTGGACGGCTGCGGTGTCAACGGCTACCGCTGGGTGTTCGTGGCGCCAGTGACCGACCTGGCCTTCAACCTGGTCGTCGAGAGCCCGAGCGGTCGGCGATGGACCCACAGCAACCGCCTCGGCCAGACGGCGGATGCGGCGAGCAACACGTCTGCGTTTCCATGCACCGCTTCGTCCTGAAGGCGCCGGCCCTAGGTCGGCTCGTGTTTCTGGCCGCCTTCGGCGGCAGTCGACGAGGACGTCGGCGCACCCAGTGTGTGGCGTAGACGGAGTTACGGCGTCACGGAAGCAGCCCGTACCAGTAGGGCTCGGGAATCTGACCGTTCTCGTCGAACGCCTTGTCGAGGAAAAACAGACCATTCGCGCAGAGACCCCGACTGCCGTACACACGCCTGTTCTCGTCGTAGGGCGTCATGGCAATCAGTCCGTCCGCCGACCACCCGTACCAGCATTGGCCGGACGCGGCGCACAACCTGTGCAGGACCAGCCGAGGCGTCAGAGAGGCGAACGACAGCGCATAGCGAGGACCCAGCCGTCCAGCCGCTCCCCGGTTGTCCAGAAGCCTGGTGATCCCCTCGACCACCTCGTTCGGCGCATAGTCGCGGCCCCAGAGGATCCCCGAAGGCGACGACCAGGAAGCCGCGACCCAGGAGGTGTCAACCGACAGGGTGAAGCGGGGATCGCTTCTCTCGACCGCGGCGCTGAGCCTGAAGTCGCCGCCGTGAATCTGCTGCCACTCTCCCAGCAGGTGCTCGTTGTCGTCGTGAAACTCGTAGATGATGATCCCCGAACCCGAAGCGCAGGCCGAGACGGCCGCCTGGCCGGCAACGGCCGGTTGGCTCTCCGCGGAGGGCCGCGGCCCTTCCTGCTCCTGCGAAGCGGCACCGCCGACCACAGGACAAACCAGCAAGAACGCAACGGCCGCGATCGAGGCAACCCGTCGGGCGACGATCCCCATCACATGTCCTCCGGTTCCCCCAGCAGTTCGACGACGCTGACCCCCTCCGTACATGCCCACACGAAGAGGGCCGAGCAGACGACGGCACACATGGCCAGAATGCCCGTGAACAGCGCGATCCACCGAAGGAGTCGCACGATCTGTTGCTGCTCGGGGTAGAGAAGGCTCATGGCGTCAAGTCACGCGGAGCGGACGTTTACTAGAAGAAAGCGACGGTGTCGTGATCTTTGAGCGACGAAACCGGGAACAGGGCATAATCACGCGATCGTGTCGAAGGAGAGCCCCGACGAACTCCGGCAACGGATCGCCGCGCTGGAGGAGCGCCTTGCCGCGCTTCACGCCGCCGTCATGCGCGTCAGCGGCAGCCTAGACCTCGGCACCGTCCTGCAGGAGGTCGTCGACAGCGCCCGCGCACTGACCGGAGCGCGCTACGGCGTGATCACCACCCAGACCGAGGACGGCCGGATCCAGGACTTCGTCACCTCCGGCTTCACGCCCACAGAACGCGCGGAGATGAGCACGTGGTCCGATGGGCCGCGGCTGTTCGCGCACTTTCGGGACCTCCGGACGCCTCTGAGGCTAGCAAACCTGCCGGTCTATGTTCGTGAACTCGGCTTCTCATCGGACCTGATGCGCTCGCGAACGCTTCAGTGCACGCCGCTGCTCCACCGGAACGTCTATGTCGGCAGCTTCTTCCTCGCGGAGAAAGAGGGCGGCCAGGAATTCACGGAGAGCGACGAGGAGGTTCTGGTCCTGTTCGCCTCCCAGGCAGCGACAGCGATGGCCAATGCAAGCGCCCACCGGGACGAGCAGCGCGCCAGGGCCGACCTGGAAGCGCTCGTCGAGACGTCGCCGGTGGGTGTCGTCGTGTTCGACGGCGAGACCGGCAAGCCCGTGTCGTTCAACCGGGAGGCTCGGCGCCTCGTCGAGGATCTGCGGGCGCCGGGGGATTCCCTGGAAGAGCTGCTGGACGTCATCGTCTGCCGCCGCGGCGACGGACGCGAGGTCACCCTGGCCGAGTTCCCGATGGCCCAGCAACTGAGCGACCCGGAGACGGTACGCGCCGAGGAGATGACGCTGTCCGTCCCCGACGGCCGCAGCGTCACGACGCTCGTCAACGCCACGCCGACCCGCTCGAAGGAAGGCACGGTCGAGTCGATGGTGGTCACCCTGCAGGACCTGACGCCGCTCGAGGAACTGGAACGGCTGCGGACCGCGTTTCTGAGCATGGTGAGCCACGAGCTCCGGGCGCCCCTGATCTCGATCAAGGGCTCGACGGCCACCGTTCTGGGCGCGGCGCCGGCCCCCGGTCCGGCCGAGATGCTGCAGTTCTTCCGGGTCATCGACGATCAGGCGAACCAGATGCGCAACCTGATTGCCGACCTGCTGGACCAGGGGCGGATCGCCGCGGGCACTCTCTCGGTCTCCGTCGAGCGCGCCGAGGTGGCCGGCCTCGTCGATCAGGCCAGGAGCACCTTTACCCACGCCGGGAGCAGGCGCGCCATCACGATCGACCTGCCGGAAGACGTGCCGTGCGTTCTGGCGGACCCGGGACGGATCGTCCAGGTGCTCAACAATCTCCTGTCGAACGCGGCGCGTCACTCTCCCGACTCGTTTCCGATTGCGATTGCCGCGTCACTGGACGGCGACCACGTGGCCATCTCCGTTACCGACCTCGGCAGCGGAGTGCCGCCGGAGGAGCTGCCCAACCTGTTCCGCAAGCACGTGGACGCAAGCGGCGGGAAGGGAGTCGGCCAGGGCCTCGGCCTCGCCATCTGCAAGGGACTCGTGGAGGCGCACGGCGGGCGCATCTGGGCGGAGAGCGGCGATGCGGACTACGGCACGCGGTTCACCTTCACCCTTCCGGCGGCCGCGGATGCGGACGAGGCCGTCCGCAGCGTCTCTTCGGCCCAGCCTCTTTCGCGGAACCGGAACGACACGACGCCCATCCTGGTCGTCGACGACGACCCGCAGACGCTACGCAGCGTTCGGGACACGCTTGCCGAGGCAGGCTACGCACCCATCCTGACGGGCGACCCCGACGAACTGCCGAGCCTCATCAAGACGCACCGACCTCGCCTGGTCCTTCTCGATCTCGTCCTGCCGGGCACGGACGGCCTCGAGTTGATGGAGAGCGTCCCTGAACTGGAGGGCCTGCCGGTCATCTTCATCTCCGTCTACGGCAGGGACGAGACGATCGTCCGGGCGCTCGATGCGGGCGCCGCGGACTACATCGTCAAGCCCTTCTCCCCGTCGGAGCTGACCGCGAGAGTGCGGGCGGCGCTCCGTCGACAGGCCGAGCCCAGGCCGTTTCAGGTGGGCGACCTGTCCATCCGCTACGACGAGCGTGAAGTCACGATGAACGGGCGGCCCGTGTCGCTCACCGTCACCGAGTTCGAAGTGCTTCGGGTGCTGTCCAGCCACGCCGGACGTGTCGTGACGTACGAGTCACTGCTGCGCCAGGCCTGGCGGGGGCGCGCCCGGGACGCCGAGGATCCGAAGGTCGTGCGCGCCATGGTGAAGAGTCTGCGCCGCAAGCTGGGCGACGATGCCGCCAAGCCGGTCTACGTGCTGAATGAACGCGGGGTCGGGTACCGGATGCCGCGCCCTGGCAGCGAGTAGAGGTGTCGGCTCAGGCGAAGACGCGGGGCTCGAAGTCCTCGACGTTGACGATGGAGGCGCTGTCGCCGGTGGCCCGGATGACGAAGAAGCCCTGCCTTTCAGCGTGAAGGGCCACATCGTCTGACGCCTGTAGGAAAGCCATCGCGCCGTAGACCTTGCGATCGCGGTACTCCGGCCACCACTCCTTGAAGCGGACCAGCTTGGACCGGAACCGCCGGACGTCCTCCGGACGGAGCGTCGTCTTGACCTCGACCACGACGATCTCCTCGCCGTTCACCGCCATGATCTCCACCTCGTAGCTCTCGCCGCCTCGCCGCGTCAGCGTTCGCTGCGCGAGACTCCGAACGCCGATGTCCCGGCCGTCCAGCAGATTGACCAGATCGTCGCGGACCAGGCTCTCCATCAGCTTGCCCCACTGCGTCGTGAACAGGTCCTCCGCCTTCTGGAGACGACGGTCCGTCTCCCGCATCTGCCGGTCCAGTTCCTCGCTTCTTTCTTTCTGGGACTTCCTGTCCTCCCTGATGCTCTCGGTGATCGCCTCGATGTTCCGGGTGAGCTCCCGCAACCGCTCGATGGTTGGAGCTTCGCCCTGCGCTTCCTGGGGGGTGGTCATGTTCTGTCGTTGCCTCTCTTCGGTTGGGGCGCGAAGGCGCCGTCAAGCGGTGGGAAAGAAGCCACACCCGGTGTGTGGCGGAGGGGGTGACCGCCTCTAGCAAGCTCTCGTGGGATCTCTAGAACTCCCATAAGCTCCCGTAACGCGTTGTAATACATACGGTTCTTCCTCTTACCAACGCACATCTGCTATTGTCTGGTTTCGCTGGCTCTCGCACACGACGTGGGACCTCACGTGGGACCAACGAGAGCCGTAACCGACGTCAGACCGGGGCACCAACGGGGAGGTAACAGTGCCAAAGAGGAAGCTGACGGATGCCTTCGTCCGATCCATTGACCGTGCGGGGAAGTACGGCGACGAGCACGGGCTCATACTGCGGGTTCGATCGAGCGGCTCGAAGCAGTGGATCTGGCGCGGCACCGTGGGAGGCCGGCGAGTCGATCTCGGCTTGGGCGGCTATCCGTACACTAGCCTCGCTGAGGCACGCCAGACGGCCTTCGAGCATCGCAAGTGTTCTCGGGCCGGGGGAGATCCACGTGCTCGCGCCCGTAGCGTTCCCACGTTCGCCGACGCAGCGGAAAAGGTCATCGCCATCCACCGCACCTCGTGGCGACCGGGAAGCAAGAGCGAAGGCCAGTGGCGGTCGAGTCTCAACGACTACGCAAAGCCGAGCTTGGGCGGCAAGCGCGTGGACCAGATATCGACAGCGGACGTGATGGGCGTCCTGCTGCCGATCTGGAGCACCAAGGCCGAGACCGCACGCAGGTTGCGGCAGCGGGTATCGGCGATCATGAAGTGGGCGATCGCACAAGGGTATCGTCCCGACAATCCGGCCGGCGAAGCCCTAGGAGCGGCTCTTCCCAAGAACACCGGCCAAAGATCGCACTTCCGAGCGCTTCCACACACTGCGGTCACCGCGGCCGTCCAGAAGGTCCGCACCTCCCGAGCCTGGGCCAGCACCAAGCAGGCCTTGGAGTTTCTCGTCCTGACAGCAGGTCGTTCGGGCGAAGTGCGACTTGCCCAGTGGGACGAGATTGACTTTGAGACCGCTACGTGGACGGTCCCTCACAACCGAATGAAGGCCGGGCGCCAACATCGGGTGCCTCTCTCGGACCGTGCCCTTGAACTGCTCCAAGAAGCGCGACAAACCGCGGACCGTTCGGGCCTCGTCTTTCCGTCTAGCTGGTACGGGCGTGCCCTCTCACAATCGACGCTCTCGAAGCTGCTGCGGGATCTCTCGATTCCATGCGTGCCACACGGCTTCCGAACGTCCTTCAGAACATGGTGCGGCGAAACCGGAGTAGCGCGGGAAGTTGCGGAGGCAGCGCTTGCGCATGTAGTCCGCAACAAGGTCGAAGCAGCCTACGCCAGGGGCGACCTCTTGGAGCCCAGGCGAGCGGTCATGGAAGCATGGAGCCGGTACGTCGAAGCATCTGAAGGCCGAAACTCGCGACGAACCTCCAAAGCAGAAGCGCCCGCCGCACCTACGACCTTGTAGGACCGTTCTCCGCTCACCGGCCACACCCCGTCCGCTGAGAACGCGAGAAGCCCGAGGGAGAGGATGAAACCAGACCCTGCTCCCTCAAAGAGGCTTGACCCAAACTCGTGTGCAGCCACGCTCGGTCGAGACCCAAGTCGGGGCTCCCAACGCTTCTGCCCCAACCCATGTCAATGGCAACTGAAAATGTTCCACTTGTGGAAACCGAGATGTCCCACTTGATCCGCGGTTGACGAGGCAGTAGCAGCGGTGCGACCCGTGCGATGGGGTCCGGTGTCGGCCGTAGGGAGCGGAGCGACCGGAGGCCGACACCGGACGCGGTCCGGAGCAGGTCCTAGTACGCCCTCATCCAGTAGCTGTTGCCGCGGATGTTGACGATGTGGCAGTGGTGCAGCAGGCGGTCAATCAGCGCCGCCGCCATGATCACGCCGCCCCACTCCTCGAAGCCATCGTCGCCTCCTGCTGGCTCGTCGCGGCCGTGGCCGGCCTCGTCCTCGCTCATGGCTGACCGGCGACGGCCAGGGCCGCCGCCGACGGTGTCACGGCCCCCACCGGGGGCCGCTTCGTGAAAGCGCCTGTGCCGGAACCGGCAATGTACGGCCGTGTACTCCGCGAAGCCCCGACCGGTCTGCCACCCGCAACCCCTGGCCGTCCCCGCCGGACCCCGTCGTCCCCTTGGCCCGACTGGCCACGTGGTCCCTGGATCACCGCCTTGCCGGCGCGGAACTCCTGCTCGCCGGTCGAAGGGGGCACACTCAAGCGCTGGCGTAGGCGTCCTCCTCTTGGAGCGGGCCTGTTGCTCGCCGCCTGTCGGGGGTGAGCGGCGAAAGCCACAGACCCACTAACCCAAGGAGGAAACAAAACATGTCCACCCAGAACTCGCCCGCCGAGGAAGTCCGCATCGGAACCGTCAAGGCCGCGATCTGGCGGAACCACGTCGGAGACGACGGCAACGTCCGCTACGGCGTCACCTTCGGCAAGCTCTACCGCAACGACGACGGCAAGTGGCAGACCGGACGAAGCTTCGGACTGAACGACCTGCTCGTCCTCGCCAAGCTCGCCGACCAGGTCCACACCCGCATCCACGAACTCCGCGCCGAGAGCCCGGAGGAGGACGCCTAGAGGCGTCCACACGGCCGGCGGCGGCTCCGGCCGGCGCCGGCCTTCGCTTCTTCTCCAATGCCCAAGATCCGCGATATCATCCGCACCATTCCCGGCAACGGCTGGGAACTCGCGGCCATCAAAGGCAGCCACCGTGCGGAGCGCTATCCCGCCAAACCCGGCAAGGTGACCATCGCTGGTAAGTTGAGCACCGACGTACCATCGGGCACCCGGAGCGGCATTGCTCAAACAAGCCGGACTCAAGAAGGAGAAACTACGATGAAGTACTCCGTCTTCATTGAGAAGGGGCCGACCAGCTATGGCGCCTACGCTCCCGACCTCCCCGGCTGCGGTGCCGCGGAGGCTACCCGCGACGAAGTCACGCAACTTATCCGCGAAGCCGTCGACTTTCACCTTGAAGGTCTGCGACGCGACGGCGATCCCGTGCCGCTTCCCCAAACCACCGCCATAGAAGTGGACGTGCCGCTGACCACCAAGGTCAGCGTACCGGCAGCCGTCTAGACCGACCAGCACCCCAACGGATGCCCGCTCTACGCTAAGCCGCACCTCTGCCAAATCCGTACAGACGCTCGTACACCGCCGATACCAACCTGGCCGAAGGCGACATGAATGATCAGACTGCTCAAGCGCCTCGCGATACTCGCCGGCCTCTGTCTCGGCGTCAGCGTCGCCGGCGTCGTCTACATCAACACCTGCTCCCTTGAGCAGGTCGAGACCGAACTCCGAGCCCCCCTTGAACCGACCCTCGGAGCCCTGGATCAAAGCCTCGAAGCCGCCATGAGCATCGACTCGACCGAGCTTAAGCGGCTACCGGCCGACGGCGTCATGCGCGCCGAAACGGAGACTACACTCGCCGAGGTCCAAGCCCTCTACGACGAGCTGATCGCCACCCACGAAGCGCTCCAGGAAGCCCACGCCGACGAATGGGAAAAGCGCTGGGCCGGAGACGCCGTCACCATCGCCGAGATGGACAAGGGGCGCGCCGTCTAGGCCATTCAGATGGCTCAGAACGACGTGAACAACCCCCCAGGACCCTTCGGCAAACGACATGACGCCGGAGGCGATCTCCGGCAGGCTCGACAAAGGCCGCCTGACCGCCGAGATGCAGAAGCTCCTCGTCAAAGACGAACTCACGGCAGCTATCGAGAAGCTCCGGGCCGCCAAGAACGCCCAGTGAGGCACACCGTATTGACGACATATACCGCCCCTGCCGACCCTCGAAGGACATGACCCTGCGCCGCGCCAACATCGCCCTGGACCGCCTCGACCGCGGCGTTCCCGCGGAACACCGTCCGGCGCTCTGCTACCGTGCCGCCGAAGCCGTCGACAAGGCGGACGCCCGCATCCCCATTGACGACCCGGACGGCCGCCGACGGCGGTCTGCTGTTCCGTCTACTCGGCTAGCCCACATGTTCCACCGATCTCCTGCTGTGACCGCGGCCTGTGGACTCCTGGCCGTCGCCGCTGCCGCCGCCGCGCAGAGCGCTACACGGGAGATCGCAACCGGTCCAAGAGCGATCCGCAGCTACCAGCTTCTGGTTCCGCACGAACTGGCCGGTAGCGACATCCACCCGGAGGTCGAGGTCCGAGTGGAGATCGACGCCGTCGGGACGGTCTCTAGAGTCGAGGTCCTGGCCATCGAACCATCTTCGGAGTTCGACGACCTTCTCCGGTCCCAGGTCAAGCGCAGAGTGGGCGGCTGGCGCTACGGCCCGGCTCGCGACAAGGAGGGCAACGCCGTTCCCTCCACTCTATCATGGTGGATGAAGTTCCAGAGCCCCGAGGAGGAGCGGAACGCGCCCAGGCGCAAGCGCTTCGATCCGCAACTCGACATCCTGGTGTCAGCCGGCGCGCTTCCAGATCCCATTCCGCAGTCGACCCTCTCCGAACAGGCGAAGGTGCTGAATCGGACGATCGGGGTCGCCGAGAAGTACATCGACCGTGAGCATCGCAAGCGCTGGGCAACGGAGCGCTTCATCCTGATCAGCGACGCCGAGGACGATTCCACGGTCCAGATCCTGGCCGGAAACATGGAGGCGATGTTCCGGATCTTCCACGAGCTGTTCGACCCGCACATCGAGCCACTGCCGCACCGCTTCAAGGTCGTTGTCTACCTGTTCAGCAGCCGGCACAGCCTCCGGCGGCTTCAGGAAGAACTCGGCGGCCGGGTTCCAGGCGCCGGCTTCTACCACTCCCCGGGACTTCTGGCCTTTCATCGAGAAGTCCGCTACTTCGACGAGCTGCTGCACACGATGCTCCACGAGGCGTTTCACGCATTCAGCGACACGTACCTGACCGGGCCCGGGTCGGAGCTGCCGCGCTGGGCCGAGGAAGGCATGGCCGAGTACTTCGGGAACTCGAAGGTGGAGCGAGGTGAGCTGATTCCAGGCGCGGTCGACCGGGGCCGCTACGCGATCTCGCACGGCGGCAACGGACCGGTCCGCCTGCAGAGCCTGACGATCTGGAACCTGGAGGAGGCGCGGTCCGCGCTGCGGAAAGGAGAAGCGCCGAGGATCGCCGACCTGATGGAGGCCACCGCCGACACGTTTTACGGCGTGCGAGCGCAGCACTACTACGGCTTCTCCTGGCTCCTGACCCACTTCCTGCAGCACGGCCGGAAGAACTGGGAAACCGATCAGTCCTTCGCCCGGATGCTGCTCTATCTGGCCGAAGGCTACGCCAGTCGCGACGCACTCGCGGCGGTGTTTGGGACGACCCCTGCGGAACTCCAGGCCGAGTTCGAACGATACGTCCTCCGCCTGTAACCGACCTGTCGGCCAGAGCTAGCGCTCCGCCAGCGCGTCGTAAGCAGCTTGGTGACGCGCCGCCTCCTCTTCCCGACCTAGTACCCGGTAGCAGACCCAGAGGTTGTAGTGGGCGAGTCTTCGTCGCGGATCCAGTTCGACGGTCCGCAGGAGCCGGGGAATCGCTTCTTCCCAGCGCTCCAGTTCAGTTAGCGCGAGGCCGCTGAAGAAGAAGTTGTCGGCGCGCCGATCGTTCAACTCCGCTGCCCGGTCGAGCGCCCCGAAGGCCTCCTCCCATCGCTCAGCCCGATAGGCTGCGAGCCCCATGTTGTACCAGACCGCCTCGAAGTGTCCGAGCTCCACGGCGGCCCTCTGCAGCAGCTCGATCGCCTGGTCGAAGTTCCCCGCACTCAACTGGTTGGCGCCCTCGTTGAGGAGCGACTGCGGATCCGTGACGTACTGCCACCGATTTGCCGCGGCCCGTTCGTGCGCGGTCCGCTCCTCGGCCGTGCCGTAGAGGTGAACCAGAGCTCCTCGGGCCTCAACCCTCGCCCAGCTCGCTACCGGAGCGTATTGTTCCGCCAGCCGGAACAGCCCTTCCGCGTCCGCTAGACGGCCGGAATCGCGGAGGTTCCAGGCCGCCGCGAGGATGTAGGCCGCGTAGTCGCTGAGCGCCAACCCGTCGTTCGGATCGATCTCTTCCGCGAGGAGTTCGAGTTGTCGGTTCGCGTCATCCACGCGGCCGGCCCTGGCCAAGGCCTGCGCGTAGAGTGAGCGGACGTATGCGCCGCCATCCTTCGCCATCTCGCCCAACAGGCTGGCAACCCCGTCCCAGCGCTGCTGGAGGATGAGAAGGCGCAGCAAAGCCCAAGTCAGTTCCTCGTTCGCCGGTTCCAAGTCTCTTAACTTAACCAGCGCCTCCGTCGCCTCGGCGGGCCGCCCCAGCCGTTGGTCGAGCAGCGCCTTCAGGCGCAGTAGCCGGCCGCGGTCCGCGCCGGGCTGAAGCAACCGCCGCTCGACCAGGCCGAGGGCGGGCCGAAGAACCGACTCGTCCGCCTTCTCGCTGCGGGCGATGAACTCCAGAACTCCAGCCGGCGGCACCGAAGCCGGATCCTCGATAGCAGCGATCAGCTCCCGCCGGTACCCTTGCGTCTCCTCTTCGGGCAAAGCGTTTCGCCGGTCGGGACGCAGCAGACCCACCAGCGCCGCCGTCGGTTCGTTGCACTCGGCCCTGGCTCGCTTGAGCCACGCGACCTCGGATTCGGACCGCGCGTTGAGTTCCGCTATACGCGCCCGGCGCATCAGCCTCAGGCAGTCAATGTCGGGGAGTTCGCCGTCAACTTCCGCGGAAGGTTGCGCAGTGACCGCCGCCGGCACACCCAAAGCCAGGAGCCCGGCAAGCAGACAACCCGTGAGGAGTCGCCCGTGCGCGTAGCGGGCGGTGGTATCGTCGGGCTTCATGTCCCCCGCCGGCTGCCTCGAGCGTTCTGCGACCGCCATACGCCCCACGATACCCGCAAGGGGTGGCCCGCACGGGGGCAAACTTGCGTCGCTCCCCCGGAAACCGTCGCTCCGCTGATCCGAACTTACACTGAGCCTCATCTCGTCCGGTGGCAGCAGCGCCCCAACGCAGAGCAAGCCTTCAGGCCCTGCTTGCGAACTCTCCACCACATCGGGACTGCGACGGAGTATCGCCACACTCGCACGGCTCTCAATCCTGCGGTGGTCCAAAGCTTGCCCACACTTGGATTCTCCGCAGGATGAGACCCGATCCACCGTAGAGATACACTCCGTCAGATGAAGACTTCATTTGCCTCCCTGAACACGAGAGAAAGTCGGATCGTGTGGCTACTAGCTTGTCTCTCGCTTTTTCTCGTTGGAACTCAAGCAGCCGCGACCGATGGAGAAGAAGCGCTCAGCAATACTCCGTCGAGAGCCTCCCCGGTTTCGCTTGTCGATACGCCCCCACGGCAGGAAGGCTCGGAGCACGACAACCACGAAGGCGAGGAACATGGCGACGAAGAGGGCGTGCTCGACTTCCACGCCAACGACGTGGTGGTCGTGACCGGCTCGGCGATCGAGGAGTCGGCCGTCGACCTTCCCTACGCCGTCGAAGTGCTGAACCGGGAACTCCAGAAAGAACAGGGGTCCCTGCAGGTGGTCGATCTGTTCAAGAACCTGACCGCTTCGTCCGGCGTCATCGGCGAGGCGAACAGTTGGTACAACGACCAGGGCCATTCGGTGCCCGAGAACGTGGCGAACGTCAATCTGCGGGGTCTCGGGGCCTCGAGGACATTGGTGCTGCTCAACGGCCGGCGTCAGACGCCGTTGCCGGCGCGGTTGTTCGGCGGCCGTTTCGTCGACGTCAACGCGTTTCCTTCGATCACACTCGACCGCATCGAGGTGCTGAAGGAGGGCGCGGCCGCGATCTACGGTTCCGACGCGGTTGCCGGCGTCGCGAACTTCGTCACCCGCGACGAGTTCATCGGGTTCGAGGTAGCGCTCTCGCACGAGAGCTTCGACGGCGCCGGCGATTCGACGGCGGGTGCGATCTGGGGCGGCAAGCTGGGCGGCTCCGAGCATCACCTCGTGTTCTCGCTCGAGCGGGCGGAGCGCTCACATCTCGCAGCCGAGGAGCGGTCGTACACGCTCCAGGACCGCGCCACCGGTTGGTTCTGGGGTTGGTCCAACACCGGCAATCCGGGCATCTTCCTGCGACCGAACCTCACCGGCGGCGAGACGTCCTCCGCGTTCGTCGAGGAGTTGGCCCGGGCGCGCAACGGCACGGCCGGCACGGACTACTTCGTCGATCCCGCGTGCAACGGCCTCGGCGGCTACGACCGCGGCTGGACCTGCGCCTTCCGCTATCAGCCGTGGGACAGCCTGATCGAGGCGACCGAGACGAACCGGTTCTTCGCCGAGTTGAACGGTCCGCTGGCCGAGGGCACGACGTACCACGTGGAGGCGCTGTACGCCGAGTCGATCATCCCAGATTACGACACCACGCCCTCCTTCCCACCGGTGTCCCTGCTGGACGGCCTGCAGTTGATCACGAACGAACACCCGGGCCGGATGGAGTTCTGCAACGGCTCCTTTGGCATGGGCGGCTTCGCCTCAGGCGAGGACTGCCTGCAGGACGACTGGTACTTCTACGGTCGTCTGGTCGGCAATGCGGGCCCGGGACGCAGCCTGAGGCGGGGCACGGAGACGACCCGCCTCGCGGCGAACATCGACCACGATCTGTCGATCGGCGGCAAGGCGGCCAACCTGGACGTCGGGGTGAACTACTCGCGTGCGACCGGCAACATGAACCACCCGGCCGAGTACGCGTACCGCAAGTTCCTCGCCTTCCGCGGCTTCGGCGGCCCGAACTGCGGCGTCGGCGTGCTGGCCGACGACGCGAGTCCCTCGGGCATGCGGCTCAGTGATCCGGGCTCGGCTCAGCCGGGCGTGGGCAACTGCATGTACTACAACCCGTTCGGCAACGGAGTCGAGTTCTCGGCCCAGCCGGGGGCGCCGTGGAAGGACAGCCCGAATCCGATGTATCGCCCGGGCCTCGAGAACAGTTCCGCCCTGCTCGACTGGATCAACGACGAGGTGAATGTCGACAACGACGCCGAGCTTGTCGTCGCCGAGGCGACGCTGTCGGGCAACTGGCTGCCCCAGAGGCTCGACTACGCGTTCGGCTACCAGTATCGCCACGTCGATGTGAGCGCGATCCCGAACGCGGTCGGCAACTACGCACTGAATCCCTGCGTAGTGCCGGGCGACCGGTCGTGCGTCGATCCGGTCACCGGCAGGCAGAGGGGAGCGCGTGCAGGCACCTTCACCTTCACGTCGGGCTACTACCCGTACGGCGACTCCCAGGCGGTTCACCGGACATTCGGCGAGTTGTCAGTCAATGCGCTCCGTGGCGACATGCAGTTCGCGGCGAACTACGAACTCCACGACGAGATCGACAGCTTCGATCCGAAGTTCTCGGGCCGCTGGCAGCTCTCGTCGGGCGAAGATCACGTGCTGTCGTTCCGCACCTCGGTCCAGACCACGTTCCGGGCCCCCTCGGTCGACGATCTGAACGAGGAGGTTCGCACCACCCTGGAGTACCTGAACACGGTCGGCGTCTACAAGGCGGTCGATGCCTTCGGTAGTCGGTCACTGCTGCCGGAGCAGGCGTTCACCTACAACCTGGGCCTGGTGCTCTTCGCCTCGCCCGGCATCGACGTCACGCTGGACTACTGGAGCTACGACTTCGACGACGTGATCGCCCCGCTGCCGCAGCAGGAGGTGGTTCGGCTCTACGACGAGGGCTACAGAGGCAACCAGGCGGCGCTCAACGCGGTGATGGGCCGCGTCGTCTGTCCGGGCGGTCTGGCCGATGGTTCCTGCGTTCCCGGCGACATCGAGCGGGTACGGATCGACCTGATCAACTGGCCGGGCATCAAGACCTCGGGCTTCGACTTCCACCTGCACGGTCACGTGGACGCGGGCCCGGGGGAACTCTCCTTCGGCGTGGACAGCACCTACACGCAGAGCTACGAACTGAAGAAGCTCGAACGTGACGGCGTCGTCTACCGTGAGCAGAAGGACGTCGTCGGCCTGCTGAACCGCGACACGCCGATCGCGCCGCCGCTGCCCGAGATGAAGACGCGCGCGTCGCTCGGCTATCGCTGGGGCGACTACAGTCTGATCGGTTGGGCCAACCACATCTCGTCCTACGAGGACAGCAACGTGGCCTGGACGCCGCCCGAACTGCTGCCGATCGACGAGTGGCTCACGTTCGATCTGACGTTCCTGTGGCGCTTCCCGCGGCTCGGTTTCGACCTCGCCCTGTCGGCGATCAACCTGACCGACGAGGATCCGCCGCTCGTCTTCTTCGAGCAGTCCTTCGACGCCCTGACCGCGAATCCGAAGGGCCGGCGGTTGAAGGCGGTTATGAGCTACCGCTTCGGCGGTGGCTCGGACTCGTAGCCCTCTTTGCTTAGTGACTGCGCCGGGCGCGGTTCTCAGCAAACCCTCCTCTGCGGCGAGGTACGGCGATCAAGGTCCGTGGGGGCCGACCCACACCGACCGCGAACGGGTGTTTCTGAACCCGGTGGCACCGACGGTCTGCATGCCCCAGTGAGATACGGAGGCGTGAGACAGTGCCTGGACAGTCTCAAACCGAAATGCGAACGAGTTCCTCTCTGGGCTCAAACATGAGCCCGAAGCGACCCGCCAGCGGCCGCTGGCTACAGTTCTGGCGGCCGTCTCACCTCTCAGACGGACGCCGGCGCTTGGCGCCGAACCTATCCTGGCACGACCTGCTGAATCGTCGGGACGCTCTCGTCCTCGACATCCGGTCGAGAAGGTCCGCTGACTTCTCCGAACAGGTCCTGGTTGCTTTGATCGACACGACCGGAGCGCCCCGGTTCGTTGCCATGGGCCGGACGTTGACCCTCTTCCGCACCACAGCCGCGACCGGCGCACGCAACGCACGAACCGGCGCGGTCTGGACCTGCCGAAACGACCGTCCCGAGGCAGGAAAAGCCCTGGCCTGGCCTGAAGTCCACGACCATCTCGTTCAAGCGCTTGAGACGGCTGGCGTCGTTCTGGCCTGGGATGTCCCACCGAAGGCCCAAACACTCGTCCAGACCGCCCGAAAACACGGCCTGAGCCTGCCGGCGATCCCGTGGCGGGACCTCCGTGTCAACTACCAGCAGTTCGGCTATACGGGCTATACGGGAGACAGTCTGGCCGCGGCCGCGAAGCGGCACGTGAACGGTGCCCGTTTCCCAGGGCCGCTGGCCCGTTGCCACATGGCATTGGCGGTCATGAAGGCCTGTGGTGGCTGACCGTTGCAGCCGGCTCTCTAGATCCGTCCAACACCGCCTCCCGGACTGAGATGATGGCGGAGCGGGAACTCTAGACAACGCTCCGCAAAGCTAGGAGGTCTCAGCAGAGTAGGTGACGGGCATGCGGATGATCGCGTCGAACCAGATCGAGCGCATCCGTTCGATCTCCCCGTGGCGAATGTCGGGAATGCGCGTGACCATCTCCTTGAACAGCGAGAAGAGCTGCATCCGCGCCAGGCGCGCGCCGATGCAGGCGCGCGGGCCGATGCCAAACGCCAGATGCCGCGCGGCGTTCTCCCGGGTGATGTCGAAGCGGTCCGGGTCCGGGAACATCTCGGGATCCCGGTTTGCCGCCGGATAGGAGAGATAGACCTTGTCGCCGACCTTGAGCTTTCTGCCGCGCAACTCCGTTTCCTCGGTCACCGTGCGACGGAACTTGACCACTGGCGGCGCATGGCGCAGGACCTCCTCGATCGCGTTCGGCAGGTAGCGGTCGGGATCGGAACGCACCATGTCGTACTGATCCGGATGCTCGTTCATCAGCCGGATGAAGTGGGCCGCCGTACCGCGGGTGGTTTCGTGTCCGGCGATCGACATGGTGACGAAGAACATGCTCAGCGTGAGCGGATCCAGGCTTTCGCCGTCGATCTCGGCGTTGGCCAGACGGCTCATCAGCGAGTTGTCGGGCCGCTGCCGCTTCTCCTCGGTGATGCCCGCCGCCATCTGGAACAGCCCCATGAGGAGATCGCCCTCCTCGGGACTTCCCCAGTTCTCGACGTCGGCGTTCAGATTGCCGAGCTTGGCGACCATGTCCCGTTCTTCCGGCGGTACGCCGGTCAGGCTGCAGAAGGTGTACACGGGCAGCTTCGAGGCCACGTCGAACACGAACTCGCACTCGCCGGCGCCGGCGACTTCGTCGACGATTTCCTTCGCGACCGCGTCGATGTCCGGCTGGAACGCCTCCAGTTCGCCGCGGGTGAAGGGAGGCACCACCAGTCGCCGCACCTTCCGGTGCCGCTCGAGCGTCATCCCCATGATGCCGGCCTGCTGCCGCTCCAGTTGCTCGCCCTCGAAATCCCAGATGATCGGCCCGCCCGGATGGGAGGAGAAAACCCGCTGGTTTCGCGAGACCTTCGATACGTCCTCGTAGCGGGTGAGCACCCAGAACCCGCGGGTCGGCAGCGACCGGCCCGGGGGCGGATAGTCCGGATTCGGAGGATTCCAGTGCACCGGGTCGTCCCGGCGCCATTCGTTGAAGATCTCGTGCGGCGGACCGCTGCCGCGCGGGAAGAGATCGGGATCGAGCAGGTTCACGTTCTCGTGCATGTCAGTTCCCCCTGAGGAGGTCAAGTCGAACCGGTCGGATCGCCGGGCAGCGCGGCCCGGACCTCGGCCAGCGCCGACGGTCCGCCGAGGGGGGCGACCACCGCGTCGTCGAAGCCGGCCTCCGCGAAGCGATGCAGCCGTTCGCGCAGCTCCCCCGCGTCGCCGTCCGGAGCAAGGATGATGCTGGACACGATCGCCCGCTCGCCGCCGGCCGCCCGGTACCGCGGCAGCGCGGCGATCACTTCCTCGTCCGTGCGGTGGAAGGCGGACGCCACCCAGCCGTCGAACTCCGCGGCCGCGCGTTCGACCCCCTTGCCCCAGGTGCCGTAGACGAGCCGCTGCCCGCCGAGGATGGACGGCGGCGGGGTGAGGTCGACCTCGCCGGCCTTCCCGGAAGCGAGACCCTCGCGCAGCACGGCCAGACTCGACGTGAAGACGCTGAACCGGGTCGAGTAGTCGCGGCCGAGCGCCTCGAAGTCCGCCAACGTCGACCCGGGCCCCACGCCCAGGGTGAGACGGTCCCCCGCGAGCTGGCGCAGCGAGAGGACTCGATGCAGCAGGTCGACCGGATGGTAGAGCGAGACCTGAACGATCGCCGTTCCCACCTCGATGCTCCGGGTGGCCGTCGCGGCGGCGGTCGTCGCGACCACCGGGTCGAGCGCCATCCTGCCCCGGCCGATCATCTGGGGCGCCCAGATGGAATCGAATCCCTCCGTCTCCACGGCTCGCGCCAGGTCGCCGAACGAAGCCGGGTCCGCGGGGTTTGGGCTCTGCGCGACGAGCACGCCGAGACGCACGGTCAACTCCCTCCCGTCAATCGGGCCATCACGTTCTCCACCGAGTACTCCTCGTCTCCGGGCCGGCGAGGCGCCTGCGCCTCGAACGCGGCCGCGATCTCCTCCCAGCGACTCCGGGCGAACTCGATCACGTGCGAATGGGAGACGATGTAGAAGATCTCGTCCCGGATGCCTTCGACCACGCGCGCGGCCACCTCCTCCGGCGCCATGCCAAGCCTCGTGATCGCGGCCGACGCCGGGTCCGCGTCGGCCGCGCCGCCGAACCGCTCCTGACGGCGCTCCGTCGAACGCCAGATCCCGGTGTCCACGAGGCCGGGGCAGAGCACGCTGACGCCGACATGGTCGGGCAGTTCGCCCCGGAGCACCGCGGACAGGCCGAGCACCGCGTGCTTGGAGGCCGTGTACAGGCCGGAGTAGAGATGCGGGACCCCCAGACAGTGCTCGGAACCGGTGTTCACGATCCAGCAGGGGCCTTCCGAGGCCGCGAACCGCCTGCCGAAGCAGCGGATGCCGTTCAGCATGCCGCGCACGTTGACCGCGAAGACCCAGTCGTAGTCGGACGCCGAGGACTCCAGCAGAGGCCCCGGCCTGGACAGGACCCCGGCGTTGTTGACCAGAATCTCGACCGACCCGAAGTCGCCGAAGGACCGCTCGGCCAGGGCCTCGACATCGGCTTCGCCGGTGACATCGACCTCGTAGGCGGCGCCCCTGACGCCGGCGGCTTCGACCTCGGCGGCGACCCCCTCAGCGGCGTCCATCTCGATGTCGGCGACGCCCACGTTGCAGCCGCCCGAAGCGAGCGCCAAGGCGATCGAACGGCCTATGCCCGAGCCGCCTCCGGTGACCACCGCAGTCTTCCCGGCTATGTCCAATCCACTCTTCTCCGTAACTCGTCCGACGCCGCCCGGGCCCTCCTCGCGGAAGCCCGCCTAAAGCGACAAAACAAGCACTCTACCAGTGTTCGCTGCACTGTCGCGCAGCGATCGCCCACGGTCGCGGAGGCGATCAAGTGGCCGGGAGCGAGCTCGAGACCGGCGCTTTCGATGTGCTACTCCCGGCGAAGCCGGTTCCAGGCGGGTCTCGCGGCGCCCGGCCGTGTGGTACTCGGCCGTCGTCTCAAACCTGTCGGGTACGCCCCGCCCAGTGCGGTTCGCGCAGCCTCTTCTTGTCGATCTTGCCCACCGCCGTGCGCGGCAGATCGTCGACGAACTCGACGCTCTTGGGAGCCTTAACGCCGCCGAGCCGCTCCTTCACGGCGGCGATCACCTCGGCCTCCGACAGTTCCGCGCCGGCGGCCGGGACGACGACCGCCCTGACCTCCTCGCCCCAGCGCTCGCTGGGGACGCCGATGACGGCGGCCAGGGCGATTCCGGGCATCGCGAGCAGGGCCTGCTCGACCTCGGTCGAGTAGACGTTGAAACCGCCGGTGATGATCATGTCCTTCTTGCGGTCGACGATGGTCAGGTAGCCGTCGTCGTCGAGGACGCCGATGTCCCCGGTCAGGTGCCAGCCGTTCCGGCGGATCTTCGCCGTCTCCTCCGGGTCGCCGTAGTAGCCCTCCGAGACGTTGGGTCCCTTGACGACGATTTCGCCGCGTTCGCCGGGGCCGAGGATCGTGCCGTCATCGTCCATGATGGCGACTTCGGAGATGACCGTGGAGCGGCCTACGCTGCGGAGAATGCGGTCCGGCGCGAGCTTCCCCGAGCTCGGGTCCCGGCCCTCGTAGTGGTCTTCCTGGGGCAGCCCGGCGATAAACATCGGACACTCGGTCTGGCCGAAGCCGCCGCGCATGATAGGGCCGAACCGCCGGAGCGCCTGCTTGAGCCGGGCCAGCGACATCGGCGCCGAGCCGTAGCTCAGCGACTCCAGGCTCGACAGGTCGAAGTCGTCGAGGTTCGGCTGGTCCAGCAGCGAGTAGATCGCGGTCGGCGGCAGGAAGAAACTGGTGATCCGCTCCTTCTCGATCGTCCGCAGGATGACCTGGAGGTCGACCTTCTCGAGGATGACGAAGCGGGCGCCCGAGGTCATCGAGGTCAAGGCAATCCTGCCGCCGACGTGGGTCATCGGCGCCGCGCACAGGATGACCGGCCGCCGGTCGGCGTAGCGCGTCCGCATCGCGTACTCGATCGCGAGCATGTTGCGGTGGCTGAGCATGACGCCCTTGGGCAGCCCGGTCGTACCGCCGGTCATCGGGATGGTCAGGATGTCGCTGCCCTTCATCTCGACCTTGGGGGCCTCGGGCGGAACGTCGGCGATGAAGTCGTCCAGGGTCTCTGCCGAGGACGGAACACCCGCGGCCGAGGCGCCGCCCAGGCTCACGGCGGCTCGCAGTTCGCCGAGAGCCTTGCGCGCCTCGGTCGCCGGCTCGCGGAACGCCTCCTGGAAGAAGAGCGCCTCGCAGCCGAACCGGGTCAGGATCTCGACGTTGTCCCGCGCCGAGTTCCTGGGATTCACCGGAATCCAGGTGCCGCCGGCGCGGAGCAGGCCGAGCGCCGCGATGAAGGCGAGCGCCGAGTTCAGGCTGTAGATCGCGCCCTTCATCCCCCGCCCGAAGCCGCGCGCGGCGAGAGCGCGGGCGATCCGGGCCGACAGTTCGTCGACCTCGCCGTAGGTGTACGTCTCGGCCCTGAAGACAACGCAGACGCCGTCCCGAAACTCGCGGCAGCCCTGCTCGATCGTCGGCAGGAAGGAGCGGTCGAACTCCGCGATGCCCGGAGGCCCGGCGCTGCCCCCGGCCGGGTTCGCCCCGCCGGCGGCCTCCGTCACGCCGCTTCCCGCGAACCGGCGAGAATCCCGGTGATCTCGCTCACCTCGTCCACCGACGCCAGGTGAAGCGACAGATCCCGCAGCCGCGCGCTCGCCTCGGCCCCAAGCAGCGGCGCCGTCAGGCCGGTCATCTTCGCGGCGAGCTTCACTCCCTGCGCTTCAAGGTCGGTCGCGGGGAGGCCGCTGTCGTGGAACTCCTCGAGACTCCGGCCGTTCGCCCGGAGTTCGACCCGGGCCTGGGTGTTGCCCAGGCCGCGGTCGGTCCGGACCTCGACCCGATCGATCATCCGCGCGACGTCCGGCCTGTCCAACGTCTCGTCGACGAACGTCCCGGTGTCCGTCGTGTCGATCCCCAGCATCGCCAGGGAGGTCGTCGCGGTCAGGCTGAACTTCGCCTCCAGGCCGGTCCTCGGTTCGGGAATGCCGCAGACGTCGAGCAACCCTGGGTGCACCGTGACGATCGCCTTCTCGACGTCCCCTGCCGAGACGCCCGCAGACGCCAGCCACAGCCGCAGACGCCCCACCGACTCGATCGCCGCGTGGGTCAGGTAGCAGGCGGCGTGGTACTTGAACAGCGTGTCCTCGATCAGGAAGCGGCCGTCCTGCTCCTCGAGCCGCTCCCAGTCGACCGCGTCGCGGCCGGAAGCCGCGGCGTCGGCGTAGCCCTGCCGGCCGTCGAGCGCCTCGGGGTTCGAGGTGAAGCCCCGCATGGCGAGCCGCGCCGAAAGCAGACCGCGTTCGGCGGCGTGCCCGGCGTGGAACGGCTTGGTCATCGTGCCGAAGTTCGCCTTCAGGCCGCCGGCCTGTGACGCCGCGAGACCCAGAGCGCGGCCGAACTGCTCGTTGTTCGCGCCCAGCAGGCGGCAGGCGGCCGCCGCGGCGCCGTAGACGCCGATCGTCGAGGTCGAGTGCCAGCCCTTGGCGTAGGGCGCGGGGCCGACGAGGGCGCCGACGCGCGACTCCACCTCCAGGCCGACGATGAAGGCGACAAGCAGCCGCTCGCCGCTCGCGCCCATCGCCTGGGCCTGCGCCAGGGCGGCCGGGAACACCGGCACGGTGGGATGACCGCCCATCATGCCGTGGGTGTCGTCGAAGTCGAGAGCGTGGCCGGCGGCGCCGTTGACGAGCGCGGCGACGCCGGGCGCGCAGTGGAGATCCGTGCCGACGATGGAGCACGGGCCGGCCTGCGCGCCGAGTTCGTCGCGCAGGATCCCGGACAGCGGCTCCCGGCTGCCCGCCAGCGCGCAGCCGAACCAGTCGAGAACGCAGTGGCCGGCGACGACGCGGGCTTCCGGCGGGACGTCGTCGAGGGTCAGGGCACCGAAGCGGTCCCAAAGGTGGTTGGCGAGTCTCATGCTCAGTCCCTCCTCGAAGGCTTGCCGAGCAGCTCGTCGGACACGATCTTCAGCGTGATCTCGGACGTTCCCTCGAAGATCTTCGTCAGCCGCGCGTCACGCCAGTAGCGCTCGACCGGGTAGTCCGTCGTGTAGCCGGCGCCGGCCAGCACCTGCAGCGCGTCGGAGCACACCCGCTCCGACATCTCGGCGGCGTAGTACTTGACCATCGCCGCCTCCTTGGCGCAGGACACGCCGGTGTCGATCTTGGCGCAGACCGAGTGGTTCAACTGGCGGGCCGCCTCGACCTCGGTCGCCATGTTCGCGATCTTGAAGCGGATCGCCTGGAAGTCGGCGATCGGCCGTCGGAACTGGATGCGCTCCTTCGAGTACGCGATCGCCTGCTCCAGCGCTCCCTGGGCGAGGCCGATGGAGCGCGCCGCGGTGTGGGCCCGTGCCGTCTGCAGACCGCGTGTCATGCCGTAGAACGCCTGGCCTCTGGCTTCCCGCTGCTGCTTCGTCGCCGGCACGCGGACGTTCTCGAAGTGGAGCTCCCAGGTCTTCCAGCCGTGGTAGCCGATCTTCGGGATCGGCGATCCGGTGACGCCTTCCGGCAGCTCGCCGGGCGGCTTCTCGATCCCGATCCCGGTCAGCGCGGCGTGGCGCTTCGACGGGTCGCCTTCCGTGCGCGCGATGACCTGGATGAAGTTCGCGCCGTCGGCGAAGGTGCACCAGTACTTGTTGCCGTTGATCACCCAGTGGTCGTCCTCGATCCGCGCCCGGCAGGTGATCGACGAGATGTCCGACCCGACCTCCGGCTCCGACATGGCGAGCGCGCCCAGGTACTTGCCCTGCGCCATCAGTTCGATCCGTTTCCTGCGCTCCTCGCCGTCGAAGGGAATCCTGCCGTAGAACCCGTTGCCCCGGGCGATCAGGCTCGCCACGCTCATCCAGCCCCGCGCCAGCTCCTCGGCCACCAGGCAGTACTCGAACGAGCCCAGACCGGCGCCGCCGTACTCCTCCGGGATCGTGATCCCGAAGAAGCCCAGCTCGCCCATCTGGTCGATCAACGACTGCGGGATCATCCCCTTCTTCGGGTCGAGCTCGTTGGCGACCGGGAGGACCTCCTTGTCCGTGAAGTCCCGCGCGATCCGGCGGAGCATCTCGCGCTCCGGGGTCATGTAGCCGACCGTCTTCCGCGCTTCGTTCATGCCGACATCCATTGCTGGCCATCCTCCCTGGGCGGAACCGTCGAGCGCTCGTCCAGCCGCCCCCGCACCGCCGTCAACGCCTCCTCGTACTGCGCGATCAACTCGTCGCAGAGTTCGGCCGTCGTCTGGGTCTCGTTCACCATCCCGACGCCCTGACCGGCCGAGAAGATCCTCTTGTAGCGCCCCCGCGCCTTGCTGCGTTCGACCATCTGCCCGGGCGGGGTCGCCCTGACCTCGTCGAGGTCCAGGCCCGCGGCCTCGAGGCTGGGCGCCAGGAAGTTCGCCGGGAAGCCGTCGAGCGCGGTCGTGAAGAGGACGTCCTTGGCGGTCGCCCCGAACAGGGCGCCACGATAGTCCTCGCTGGCCAGCGACTCGCGGACGGGGATGAAGCGGGTCCCCATGTAGGCGAGGTCGGCGCCCATGGCGAGCGCGGCGACGATGTCGCGGCCGGTGCTCAGCGAGCCGGCGAGGACGATCGGCTTGTCGGTGATCTCGCGGACCTCGTTCAGAAGCGCGAAGGGGTTGAGGGTGCCGCAGTGGCCGCCGGCCCCGCCGCAGACGGCGATCAGGCCGTCGGCGCCGGCCTCGATGGCCTTCTCCGCGTGACGGCGGGAGGCGATGTCGTGGAAGGCGATGCCGCCATAGTCGTGGATCTGCCGGAACACGTCCTCCGGCGCGCCCTTCGAGGTGAGAATCACCGAGACCTCGTGCCGGATGCAGAGTTCGAGGTCGCCCGGGTACCGCTCGTTGGTCCGGTGGACGACCAGGTTGACGGCGTAGGGCGCGGGGTCGATCCCCCGGTCGCGCAGATCCCGCATGCCGCGGCTCATCTGGTCGAGCCAGTCGGCGAAGACCTCACGGGTCCGGGTCGAGTGAGCGGGGAAGCTGCCCATGACGCCGCGCGAGCAGGCCGCGAGCGCCATCCGGGGCGAGGACACGAGGAACATCGGCGCCGCGATGAGCGGGATGCGGAGCCGGCCGCCGAAGGTGAGGTCGAACGCAGCGCGGCGCATGGCGTCAGAGCTTACCCGTCGCCCTCGCCCGGTCGAGCACCGGCTGGTAGATCCGCAGCGTCGCCGCGTCGACGAGCTGGCCGCCCTTGCCGACGGCGCCGGCGCCCGCCTTGACCGACTCGTTGTACAGATCGACCATCTTCCGGGCCCGCTCGATCTCGCTGGGCGACGGCGCGAAGACGTCGTTGGCGAGCGGAATCTGGTTGGGGTGGATGCACCACTTGCCGACGGCGCCGAGGGTGGCGGCGTAGGTGGCCTGCTTGAGGTAGGCCTTGTCGTTACGGAAGTCGCCGAAGGGGCCGTCGATGGCGTCTATGCCGGCGGCGCGGCAGGCGGCGATCATGCGGACGCGGTGAGCGGACCACATGTCGCCGGGGTAGCGGTAGTCCTTGTCGAGTTCGTGGCCAAAGCGCATGCCCATGCTGGCGGAGAGGTCGCCGAAGCCGAGGATGAGCGCTTCGAGGCGGTCTGAGCAGGTGGCGATCGCTTCGACGTTGGCGAGCCCCTCGGCCTCCTCGATCAGCGCCTCGAGGCCGATCCTGCGGTCAAGCCCGAGCTTCTGCTCCAGGCCGTCGAGCATCGTTTCGAAGAACCAGATGTCGCGCGGCTCCTTGACCTTGGGCAGGATGATGATGTCGAGGTTCTCGCCGGCGCCTTCGACCACGCTGATCACGTCGTCGACGGCCCAGCGGGTGGTGTGGTCGTTGACGCGGACGGAGCGCACCTTGCCTGTCCAGTCGAGGTCGTTCAGACCGTCGATGGCGATCTGGCGGGCGCCCTCCTTCCTGTCGGGCGCGACGGCGTCTTCCAGATCGAGGAAGACGAGGTCGGCAGAGCTCGAGGCCGACTTCTCGACCATCCTGGGGTTGCTGGCGGGCACGGCCAGCTCGGAACGTCTCAATCGCATGTTCTTGTCTCCCGGCTCACTACGACCCCCAATGTGAACGCCGCTTGATCAGCACCTCGCGCTCGCCCTCGAAGACGATCGTGCCGTCCTGCTTCGTGCCCCAGTGCTTGAAGCGGACGACGCCGGCGTCGTCGCGGTCGGCGTCGCGGGTATCGAGCACCTCGGTGTAGGCGGTCAGGGTGTCGCCGAGGAAGACCGGCGCGCGGAACCGGAGCTTGTCGAGACCGAGCTCGGCGAGCGCGTTCTCGGCCGTGTCCTGGGTGGCGAGGCCGATCACCGTCGAGCCGGTGACCAGGCCGAACACGAGCCGTTGCCCGAACGGCGACTTCTGCATGCGGTCCTCGTTGAAGTGGCCGTCGGCGGTGTTCATGACGAGCTTGGTCAGGAGCTGGCTCTCGACCTCCTCGATCGTCGTGCCGCGGGCGTGCTGCATCTTCTGGCCGGCGGCGAAGTCCTCGAACCAGGTGGAGGAGGAGGTGAGCTGCGTCATGACGCCGGCGCCCGGCGCTTGGCCACCAGGTTGGTGCGCTGGTAGCTGACGACTTTCTCGCCGTGCTGGTTGAAGGCCTCCGTCTCCCAGGTGACGATGCCGAAGTGCGGCCTGGAGCCGGATTCGCGGCATCCCAGCACCTTGCTCCGGCCAGTGATCGTGTCGCCGGGGTAGACGGGCCGGTGGAACTTCACGTCGTTCACGCCGAGGAACGGCCCGCCGCCCTCGGAGAGGTCCTCGACCGACAGGCCGACGACCGTGCAAAGCACCAGCAGCGGGTCGACGACGACCGAGTCGTGCCCGTGGGCGCGCGCGTACTCGGCGTTGAAGTAGAGCGGGGTGAAGCGCATCGTCGCGGTGGCGAAGAGCGCGTTGTCCGCCTCGCTCAGGGTGCGACCCCAGTGGTGCTGGAAGGTCCGGCCTTCCTCGAAGTCCTGGTAGCGGTTGCCCTTCTTCTTGAGCGGGAACGTGGAGAAGTCTGGGTCGGACATGGCGTCGCTACTCTAAGGCAAGCTAGCCGTGTTCGCGGCGTAGTCGCCGCGCTCTCGGGCACGGAACGGATCCGTCCGTCAACTGCGCTGGGCTTCTGACCGGCTCTACCCTGGCCGCCCGCTCCATAGAAGTCCTGGCAGGTTCGCGGAGGTCCGTGATGGCTTCGAACGAGGCGCTTCGCCGCATCTAGTAGTCGCAACGGCCGCGGAGGCTGGAAGCTGCCACCTCTGCCACTTCGCCGGCGAGACCACGAACGCCAGGAGACAGCAACACAAGACCTACCCCTTCGACCAAGTCACCACCACCCACTTCAAGCTCGAGTCGCTCAACGGTCCAGCGTGGCACCTGCGACCCGGCGTCACCATCGAGCAGCGCGACAGGCACGCCGCGGCGCTCGACGATCTCGCGACCTCACCCGTCAACGAAGCGCTTGTCACACCGTTCGCCGAGATCCGCCGTCGAGATGCAGCCCTCGCCCGAAGAAGATCTCATGTCTCCCGCGCTGGTACCAGCGAGCGCACCGCGTGAGCCGTGCTCCTGTCGACTCGACCTTGACCTCGCGACCGGTTGCGTTGCTGTTCCGCCGACCCTCAAGCCGCCGTCCGGAAGGGCGGTCCGGCTTCCAGGACCAACAGGAGAACGAACATGGCGATCGCCTTCACGCTGAACGGCAAGTCGACGACGGTCGACGCGCCGCCGGAGATGCCCCTGCCCTGGGTTCTCCGCGACGAACTCGACCTCGAGGGCACCAAGTTCGGCTGCGGCCGGTCCTTCTGCGGGGCCTGCACCGTGCGGCGAGGTACGGGGAGCGCGGTGGCGGGAGGTCGATCTGGAGTCGGCCACATGGACCGTTCCCGCCTCGCGGATGAAGTCCCGCCAAGGAGCACAGGGTTCCCCTCTCCAGCGCCGCTCTTATGGTGCTCAAGCGGGCCGATGGGCTGCGCGGCCGGGGTCGTGGTCTGATCTTCCCCGGCATTCAGGGCGGGATGGTCGGAGCCGCCGTGTTCGGCCGGCTGCTGAAGGACCTCAAGATCGATTGCAGCCCGCATGGCTTCCGCAGTTCGTTCAGGTCGTGGTGCTCCGACGAGGGGATCGACCGGGAGTTGGCGGAACAGGCCCTGGCCCACGCGGTCGGCAGCCAGGTCGAGCAGTGCTACGCCCGCAGCGACGTGCTGGAGCGCCGCCGCGAGGCCATGGAGGCTTGGGGAGCGTTCCTGGTCGGCTAGCACGCACGGCCATGGGCATCCTCGTCAGCTGCGTCAAGGCCGACCAGGTCGCGGACTTCTGACAATGGTCCTCAAGCTCCCGGAGGTCCCGCACCTGGCCGCCCGCCACGCCGCGCTCCGCGGGTTCGGCTTTCGTCCTCAAGAAGCGGCCTGGCTCACCCTCGTCTGCCTACACTCCGGCGTCTTCACCAGGACCCAGTTCACCGAGCACCACCGCTGCTCGACCAAGACCACCCATGCCTTCGCCAAGCACCTCGTCGGCGCCGGCGTCGCCAGGGAGCATCCCCTCCCCGGAATCGACACCCGACTCCGCTACGCCCACGTCTTCGGTCGCGGCCTGTCTTGCGGCTGGTTTCGCCGCTCCACTTCGCCGACTTCAATCGCTTCTACTCGCCTTTTGCGGAGTTCTTCCTTGATATCTTGCAACAGCGACTCTAGGTCTTCTTGGGTAGTGTCTCAGTTCGATTTTCGGCGTCGATCTGGCGCGGCTCTTGCCTAGAAGTGGCGAAGAACCTGGGTCGGTGACAGATGGGCCTCGGCCTGATAACCACGGCCGTACACCGCCATCTCGTGACGCTGAGCAAAGACCAGAGCTTCGTGCTCGCTCTGAAACGCCTTGGCCTCGATCTCGTAGGGCGTCAGCAACTCATCGGGCGGCGAGATGCCGCCGAACTTGGTCTCCCACTCAATCGGCATGTCTCGAAGGTAGCGATGCGTCGCCTGGTTGTTGGCCACCTCGGCCAGCAGCCACATGATCTTGGTCCTCACTTCTTGCGATCGGCCTTCCTGGCCACGTTCCGCTTCACGTCGGGCGTGAAGTCCACTTGACCCTTATCGACTCGATCGAGGACCTCTTCCAGACTAAGGCCGGTGTCCTTCATCAACTGGCCAGACACCTCGTTGGGGTCCATCGTCGTCCTGACACCTGTCTTCTTCATCTGATTCTCCACGAACGCTGTCGGGCGTCGCAGATCACGGCTTCGCCGACCACTTTCCCAGAATACCCCTCTCGTACCCACCCTCTGTCAGTCCACCATCAAGATGGTTCTTCTTCATCAAGGCGATCTCGACTTCGACCATGTACAAGTACCCTGCCAGTTGTTCCCGGTTGGCGTCGGAGTTAGAGACGCCAAGCAGCTTGACCCTTGTGTCCTTCAAGAGATGAGCGAGAGACTTCGCAGCCTCCTCATATGTCTTAGCCATCACTACTCCTACAACACACAGAGGCATGGCCCACACCTTGCACCAACAGCGATCTTGGCGTAGCCTCGTGTGGCAAGTGGGAGGGGCACACCCCCTAGAGCCCTTTGCCTCGGCTTCCACGCTGGTTCTCCGTGGCCCGAGCCTTCCGGCTCTACCGTCACCTTGGGACTAACAGGGTGGCGACCTTGCCGCCTGTGAGTCTACACCAGGTCGTAGTCAACGCAAACCGTTGATCACGGCTGTACTCGATATGGTCCTGCCGCGACGCGCCCTCACTTCTTGACCTTGGCCGGCTCGATCCGACCTCCAACACCGTCACCCAGCGTAAGACTCAAGGACAGCGGATCACAGCCAGCCACAAGGTCCATCGACTTCGGCTTCTGCTCCGGTGGTTCCTCTATGACTCCGACGCGGCTATCACCGAAGTGACCGCCTGAGCCTGGCCAAGCCTCCCACAAACGGCGCACAAGCTCCATCAGGGCTTGCCGAAGATCGACCTCGCCGGGCGGAGCGAGGTCGATCTTCGGCAAGATCTCGATGGGTGTGCCGCGCTTCGTCGACAAGATGCCGACGAAGTTAGTCGCCTTGAGCGTGCGCTTGCGGCCGCCGAACGCGAGCACCGGCCGGAAATTACCGCGCCTGTCCTGCTGGTTCCGTCGGGCGAAGACCTCCAGGCGCGCCCATTCCCCCTCGTTGAGTCCGAACCGCTCGGAGTCGAACTCCTCATACTCCCGAAGCAGGCGGACTTGAACATCCGTCATCCGCAACGAAGCCTGCACGGAACACGAGAAGTAGCTGTGGCTGCCGGTGCACGGGCCTTCTGGCCCGCATCAGGCGCGATGCCGCGAAGCGGCCGGCCCGCGCGCTCGTGCGGTCCCGCGACCGGCGCGAAGCGTCGGCTTCCCAGTCCTTTGCCGCACCCGGCTTGTCCCATCAGTCGGCGGCCACCGACTCGTAGATCTTCCGGTACTCGCCGGCTTCCTCCCAGGCCGGATTGCCCGCGGGCAGACGCTCGTGGATGACCGTCTCCTCGTCCACGAGGTCGAAGTCCTGGACTAGGTCCTTCGCGTGCCCTTCGCCGACCTTGCGCTCCTTCACGAACGCGTTGCCGCCGAGCACGGCCCGGACCTTCTTCCAGTCGTCGTAGAAGTACTCCTGCAGGAGCGGAAAGATCTTGTTCTGGAAGCGACCGGAGAGGTCGTTGAGGTCCTTCACGTCGAACAGGTACGTGTGGCCGATTTGGTGTTCTCGATCCATGAGCAGAGCGATGCGTTCGTTCATCGCTCTCAGCACCTCCCGGCAGTCCACTCCGTCCACGTCGGCCGGAATGAGTGCATGCTCGGGCTCGGGCATCATCTCGACGAACGTGAACCGCCGCCGGAGCGCTGTGTCGAGCTGTTGGATCGAGCGGTCGGCTGTGTTCATCGTGCCGATGATGTAGAGGTTGTCCGGCACACCGAACTCGTCGCCCGAGTAAGCCAGGATCACTCTGGTCTCGTCGTCGGCGCCGAGCCGCCGGGAATCCTCGATCAACGTGATCAGTTCGCCGAAGATCTTCGGAATGTTGCCGCGGTTGATTTCGTCGATGATGAGGACGAAGCGTTCCGCTTCCCGCCCCTCGGCCTTGGCCGTCAGGCGCTCCGTCTCGGCCGCCTCGCAGATCCGTCTGAAGATGCCGAGCTTGAGTTCGTAGCCGAGTTCAGACGGAGGCGACGCGTTCGCCGCCTTCGCGTCGTCGTCCCGTCGGTCCGGTTCGGCGAGCTCTGGGCGAATACCCTCCACGAAGTCCTCGTAGGCGTAGTTCTGGTGGAAGGTCACCATGTCGATTCTGCCTTCGGCGGGGCGGTCGGCCCCGGCGGAGTTCCGTAGGCGAAGCTCGGAAAAGCGACCTCGATCTTGCGTCGAGAGATTGTCCTCCGGTTCCGTCCCGTCGATGATCGCCAGCGAACGTCCGACCGTGGCGTAGGTCTTTCCGGTGCCGGGCGGACCGTAGAGCACGATGTTCCGCGGGCTGGTGGGCGGCTCGGGGCCAACCGGAGGTTGTATCGGCGGCGTCTGTGGTTCCTCCACGGCGGCCCTAAGGGCCGCGATTCGCTTCGGATCGGTGATCTCGGTGAGGGTCTTTCGGCCCAGGCGTTTCCCCTGGACCGGCCTTCCGTCCGGGAAGTTGGACCTCCAGACGACATCACGAAGATGTCGGTGCTCTTCCCTTCTGGGATCGTAGCGGTACTCGGAGGACACGGCACCATGACCGCCCACAAGCCGTAGCGTCTTGCTGACGAAGACTATGTCTCCGGGCGCCATTTCATGGCAGAACTGCCAGAGAGCCTTGCGGTTGTTTTGGGGCCACCGCGTCGCTTTCGGCAGAATGGCCTGAGTAAGCTCCTCCAGAGATCCATACTGGCGAAGATCGCCAACGTCGTAGTCGTCGTAGCCTATGGAAGCAACGCCGTCTTCGTAGCAGGCGGGCCATAGGTCGCCGTCTCTTCCGAGCCGCATCAGCCAGTAGCGCGGGTTGGCGGACGGTCGCCCCGGGGACGGGGGAGGCTGTTGTTCGAGCCAGATCTCGGGGCTTATGTCGAGGGCGTCGCCCAGCCAGGAGTAGTGATCGATCAGGGCAGCGTGCTGCTGGCTCGGACGTGCCTCGGCCACGTTCGGGAACGCCTCCTTGTAACGAGCCGCGAGCAGGCCCTGCTTGTAGAGCGCCAGGATTCCGGGATCCGCGCGGTCCTGATACAAGAACGCCACCTTCCACTTGACGAAGGGCCAGCAGACGTCGACGTTGTCAAGCGCTGCCAGATCCACCCTTCCAGCCGCATCGATGACCTGGAGCAGACGGGACTGCACGGTGGCGAAAGCGTCTTGCTCCGTTGCCCCGTACTTGGGATGCCAGGTGTACTCGGCGCCACGGATACGACCTTCCGTTGGTGGCTTCGAGTCCTTGTCGGAGTGGCGGTAGATGCCGAACTTGATGGCATCGCCGCCACGTATGCTGCCAAGCTCGCGGGTCCGGTACTCAAGCCAGTAGGTAAAGGTGTCGTGCCGGTTGAGATCCGTGTACTCCTCCAGCGTCATGGCCCGCACGCGGTCCGGTGGCCATGCCTCCAGGAATTCGTCCCACAGTTGAAGTGTCGGCTCAGCCCGGAGCGACCGGCTCCTTCGTGGCTCCCGACCATGGCGTTGAAGAAAGTCCAAGGTTGACGGCCTACTAGTCGCCGTTCGGCGCACTGACTCTCCATCCGAGCACCGCGCCGACCACGGCGGCCGTCACGACGAAGCTAGCTCCCAGCAAGCCCAACACGGCCCGTTCCTCACCTGCGCTTCGCGCCGCACGATGCCGCGGGCGAGCGCGCAGCGCAAAGAGGACGACCGCGACCAGGCCCGCGACGACAACCGCGAGCAACAGATACGCCACGGCCAGCGTCGCCACATCTTGCTGTGCCGTCACTCCCCGGCTCCAACGAACGGAACGGCCAGCGTTGCGGCGGCTGCCGCGGCGGCATGGTTTGCCTCGCCTGCCGTAGCGGGCCGTCGTATCCGTCCGCGAGTGACCCATCACCTCTTGGACCGAGAGCACGTCGTTGCCGCCCATAGTGCTAGTCGCACTTCGGGATCGTACCGAGAGAGCGCCCACTTGTGAAACCGAAAACCGCACTACTCGTGCCGAAGCGCTAGAGGCCGAGGCAGAGTCGTAGAGCAAGCGGGACCACACTGGGGGACAGATCCTGAACCGCCTTCCCCACAAGTGTGTACATTCACTGGTAGTTCGCCAGATTCAGAGCGGGAAGGGAGTGCACGCCGACCGCAAAGTGGGCGGCGCGGGATGGGGCGGACCGGACATGGCTTCGCCCGGACCGCCCCTGAACGGTCAGGCCAACCCGAACGTTCGCGGCCAGTTTAGCCGCCGGCAGGCCGCAGAAAGGGCCCAGGGCCGCCAGGCGTCGCCGCCGTGAGCGGTACAGCGTCGCACGGAGGTAGTGCCGCGTCGCCAGGCCGGCCCCCTAGTTCGCTCCGGCCCCGGTGGCCGGCCGTCGATGAGCCAGACGCAGCCACCTCGCGGACCGGAATGCCCAGATCTGGCCGGGTTTGCTCAGATCTGGCCGAAATCCGCTAAGCAGCGTCCTGTTCTTGATCGTCGTACTGCTCCAAGATTAGGTTGGTGGAGGTCGCGGCGCACAGACCAGTCGAACGAAAACACAGGTCTGTTGGTACAGCACGGGACACGCGATCCAACAATCTGCTCATGCTCTCCCTCCGAAGAAAGAGTCTGAAGAAAGGGCTGGCCGTAATCGCGGCGACCTCCGCCATGCTTGCTACGTCGGTGCGCGAGGCAGCCCCTGGCCACCATCCCGACACGTTTTCGTCGACCCTGCCGCTCCAGGACCTTGTTCTGCTCGAAGAGGTCCAGGCCTGGCTCGAACCGGCGGAATCCGACCTGACCATCGGTCCCGCGAGGGTACCGCTGGCGAGTCAGATTCGGGAGCGCCGGGAGAGCTTCGGGTTTTTCGTCGGCCTCGCGGACGGTGCGGCAGTACGGGATCGGCTGGAGCACGTGCGCTTCGGCCCGGAGATTCTGGAAGCGGCCGACCGTCACGGTCTCGACCCTCTGCTCATCGCGGCTGTCGTCCAGGTCGAATCCGGTTTCGACGCCCAGGCGTTGTCGCCCCGCGGCGCGCTCGGCCTCATGCAGGTAATGCCGGAAACGGCCGAACATCTTGGCGTGGTCAACGTCAGTGATCCGCGCGGGAACCTGGAGGCTGGCGCGCGCTATCTGGTCTTTCTCCTGCGCCGGTTCGAGAACGACCTGGTGCTGAGCCTGGCCGCTTACAACGCCGGGCCGGGGGCCGTCGATCGCTTCGGCGGTCTACCGCCTTTTCTCGAAACCCGCAGGTTTACCGAGCGCGTGCTGTGCATCTACATAGAGCACCATCGGGCGGCGTGGGCCGCCGCCAAAGGAGGTCAGCATGAACCCCTATTCCCGGTCGTTGGACGTGGCGCGGCTCCAGCGTGACGCCCGCCGCGCCACGCGTTTCAGCGCGATCGTTCGCGCTCGGGCGCAGTGGGGCGAGACACGACTCGCGGACTACGCGGGGGTGTTCGACGTTTCGGATTCCTTCCTGCCCGCCAAGCGGGAGCTCCGACTGGAACTCGACCCGCGCGCGGAGGCCCTGGGCCGCCAGATACGGCAGGGCTTCTACGGCGCCGAGGCGCAACGCATTCAGCGCGGGCGCGACGACATCCGCGTCATGGTGCGCTAACCGCTCGAGGAACGCGAAACCCTGGCGTCGCTCGAGAACATGCGAATCAGGACGCCGACCGGCGCCGAGGTCCCGTTCTCGTTCGCCGGCCGTGCCGAGTTCGGGCGCGGCCGCGCGACGATTCAGCGAATCGACCGGCGGCGGGTGCTGAACGTCACGGCGGATGTCGATCCGGCGATCGTGACGGCGAACGAAGTCGTCGGCGACCTCCAGGCCAACGTGCTGCCCGAACTGCTGGCCGGCTACCCCGGGGTCGACTCCTCGTTCGCGGGCGAACAGGAGGAGCAGCGGCGAACTTTCGGTGGGCTGGTCAGAGCGTTGGCCGTTGCGCTGCTCGCGATCTACGCCCTGCTTGCCATTCTGTTCCGTTCCTACCTGCAGCCGACGATCGTGATGAGCGCGATCCCGTTCGGCCTGATCGGCGCCGTGCTGGGCCACGTTGTGCTGGGGCTCAACCTGACCATGCTTTCGCTCCTCGGTCTGATCGCCCTGACGGGGGTCGTGGTCAACGACTCGCTGATCATGGTCGACTTCATCAACCGGCGCGTGGCCGCTGGCATGGAGGTCCAGGAAGCGATCCGGGACGCCGGCGCCGCCCGCTTCCGGCACATCGTCCTGACTTCGCTGACCACCTTCGTCGGCCTGCTGCCGCTACTCCTGGAACAGAGCTTCCAGGCCCAGTTCCTGGTGCCGATGGCGGTGTCGCTCGCCTTCGGTGTACTGTTCGCGACGGCGATCACGCTCGTGCTTCTGCCGTCGCTCTACGCGATCCTGCACGATCTTCGGTCCCGGGTTGCCGTTCATGGTCGCTGGAGTCGCAAGCCGACCACGATCATGCTGCCCGGCGTGACGAAGCCGGGGACATTGAAGTAGTCCTCGTCGAGGAGGTTCTCGACCGAGACATCTCGCTGGACGGCCGCTGCGACTTCCTCGACAACCTCTTCATCGGGCGCACCTGGCGCTCGCTCAAGCGCGAGGCGGTCTACCTGCAAGACATGGCCTCGTTAGCAGGGCAAGCGCAACCAGACCGAACAAGACGACCGGTCGGCGCTCATCGTCTTCGGCGTGGTCCGGTCCGCGGGACCGGAAGAGCA
>JAPPFP010000007.1:55337-166439 GCA_028877275.1 Acidobacteriota bacterium | reverse complement strand
AATCGTCCCCACGTTCACGTGCGGCTTCGTACGCTCGAACTTCTCCTTCGCCATGACGCTCGTTGCCTCTCCCGCCTCAGCGGATCAACTGTCCGTGTTTGTGTTCTGCCTGGATAAGCCTGTCTGGAGCCCACGACCGGATTTGAACCGGTGACCCCTTCCTTACCAAGGAAGTGCTCTACCCCTGAGCCACGTGGGCAGCCGTCTCAGGTTTCCCCGCCTTCAAGTCTCTGGTGTGTTCGGGACCCCCGTTTCCGCTCCCCAGGTCGACCCTCGACACGCAATGCGACCCGCACCTCGGAGTCCAACTCCGGCGGTGCTTCGCGGGGAAGGGGCGGAGTCTAGCCGCTTCTGCGGCAGCCGTAAACCCCCCCTACGACGCCTGGTGACGCACCACCTCGCCGTCGACCAGGAAGACGACGTCCTCGGCGATGTTCGTCGCAAGATCCGCCATCCGCTCCAGGTAGCGCGAGATCGACAGGAACTGGATGCAGACCGCCGCGGACGCGGGTTCTTCCTTGATCATCGCCGCCACTACGCTGTACATGGCCTCGTGGCTTCGGTCGACGACCTCGTCCTCGGCAATGACCGAGCGCGCGAGGTCCGTGTCGCCTCCCACGACCGCGTCCAGGGCGGAGCGAAGCATCTTCGGGATGCGCTCAGCCATGGTCCAGATCTCCTGCGGGATCTCGACCGGCTCCGCCACGGCGAGGCTCTCCGCCCGCTCGGCCAGGTTCCGGGCCAGATCGCCCGCACGCTCGAGGTCGTTGTTCACCTTGAGCCAGGTCACGACCATCCGGAGGTCCGACGCCACCGGCGAGTGCAGGGCCAGGATCTTGAGGCAATCCTCCTCGACCTCGATCTCCCGGGTATCGATGACGCGGTCCTGCCGCTGAACCTCATGGGCCAGATCGACGCTTCGCGACCGGAGCGCCTGCAGGGACTTCGCGATCATGTCCTCGACCATCGCCGCCACCTCAAGGAGCGACCGCGTCACCTCGTCCAGATCGCGCTGCAGATGGATTCCCAAAGCCTTGCTCCTCGCCCAGAAATGTCGCGCAGCCGTGTGAAGAACGCGTGAAGTACGCCCTATTCTGCCGCAGGCAACCAGAGCCGGAACGTGGAGCCTTGTCCCCGTTCGCTCTCGACCTCCACTCCCCCGCCGTGTCGTCTGGCGACATTCTTGACGATCGCCAGCCCGAGGCCGGTGCCGCCGAGCTCCCGGGAGCGGGCGCGGTCGACGCGGTAGAAGCGTTCGAAGATGCGGTCCAGGTGCTCGCTGGCGATGCCCGGTCCCCGGTCTTCGACCTCGAGCACCGCCCGCCCGTTCTTCGCCTGCAGGCGGACCAGCACGCGACCGCCGGCCGACGAGTACTTGACCGCGTTGTCGACCAGGTTCGACAGCGCCTGCCGGATCGCTTCCTCTTCGCCCAGCACCTCGACCGCCTCCTCGGGGAACTCCGCGACGAGCTCGAGACCCCGCTCCTCGCTCGCCGGTCCGAGCAGATTCAACACCTCGCCGGCCGCCGACCGCAGATCGACGACCTCTTCCGGAGGCTCAGTCGAGGACTCGATCCGCGACAGAGTGAGCAGATCGGAAACCAGCGCGCCCAGACGGTTGCTCTGCCGGCGGATCTTGCGCAGGAAGCGACCTCGCGTCGGGCCGTCGATCGGATCGGCCTCCAGCAGGGTTTCCACGTAGCCGTGAATGGCGGTCAGCGGCGTCTTCAGCTCGTGCGAGACATTCGACACGAAGTCGCGGCGCACGCTCTCCAGCCGCTCCAGCTCCGTGATGTCGTGGATCACAGCCACCGCCCCTTCCACCAGTTCGCCGTCCCGGCGGGACGAGAGCAGGGGCGATGCGTTGAGCTCGAACCTGTTAGGACCGCCGTCCTGGCCGGCGAAGCGGACCAAGGCGAAGGTGCGACTCACCTGCGTCCGCTTTTCCATCGCCTCGATCAGAGCGCCCGAGATCTCCGGCTGCCGCGACAGCTCGTAGATCGGACGCCCGAGCGCCAACTCGGGCACCGGGCGTCCGAACCAGTTCGCGGCCACCGCGTTCAGGTGCAGCACCTGCCGGTCGCGATCGATCGCCACCACTCCTTCGACCATGCCGCCCAGCACCGCCGTCAGCCGGTTGCGTTCCGCCTTGAGCTGCTCCACCTGTTCCACGAAGCGCGCCTCGTTCTCATCGAGACGGGCCTCGAGCCGGGCGAACTCGTCGCCGCGGCCGGCATCTCTCGCCTGAACGGGCGAGCCGAGCGCCGCGGCCCTTGCCAGCAGACTACGTGCCCGCTTCGCCAGCCGGCCGGCGGCCAGACCCACACCGACGCCGGCCAGGAGCGCCACGGTCCAAGCCAGGAGCGCGCCGACGCGGCTCGAGGCCGCCGCTCCGCCTGCCACGAGACCCGTGACCAGCAGCGCAATCCCGCCCAGAAAGAGGCGCCAGAACAAGGGTGAGCGCATCATCGAGACTCCCGGGCGGCCGCGCGGCAGCCGAGCCGGCTCCTCACAACCTACACCCAGGCCGATCCGGCGCTACCCTTCTTCCTCGCGGAAGCAGTAGCCGATACCTCGCACGGTCTGGAGCAGGCCACGGTGCGGTCCGAGTTTCTTGCGGACCGCACGGACATGGACGTCGATGTTCCGGTCGATGACCACGGCCCGGTCCCCGATCGCGCGGTCGAGCAGTTGGCCACGGGTGAACACGCGGCCCGGATGCGAAGCCAGGAAGTGGAGCAGACGGAACTCGGTGGGCGTGAACTCCAAACGCCGGCCGTCGACCTTGATCCGGTGCTTGACCGGGTCGATCACGAGCGGCCCGCGAACGACTCCCCGATCCGGGTCGCCAACGCGCATCGGCCCCCGCCGCAGGACCGCCCGGACACGGGCGATCAGTTCGCGGGGGCTGAAGGGCTTGTGGATGTAGTCGTCCGCACCAACGCCCAGACCGAGCACGACATCGCTCTCCTCGCCTCGAGCCGTGACCATGATCACGGGCAGATTGCGCGTCGACTCCACGGCGCGAAGGCGGCGGCAGACGTCCAGACCGTCCAGGCCGGGCAGCAACAGGTCGAGCAGCACGATGTCGGGCTTTTCACGACCGATCACGGAGAGACCGGTTCGGCCGCTGGTTGCCGTGGCGACCTCGAAGCCCTCCCGCCGGAGGTTGTACTCGATCAACTCGAGGATGTCGGGCTCGTCCTCGATGACGACGACCTTCGTGGGGCTCATGAAACGTCCGGGACCTTCAGCACGGTTTGACCTGCTCCTAGGCTAGCCAGACTTTCGTGAACGGGCGATAAAGCTCATCTTCACGGTCTCTTCACGCCTCTTCAACAACGTATCGGCGCCAGCGGCCGCCGGGCCGGCTACTCTCGGCGCGACCACCGGGACCCATACCGACCCAGCGAGAAGTGCGAATGTTCCGTTCCCTGGCTCTCGCTACGCTGACTCTGGTAGGCGCGGCCACGACAACACAGGCCGAGGAGGGAGCCTTCGACATCTCCGTCGGCGGGCGAGTTCACGTCGAAGCCAGCACCTCCTCTCCCGATCCGGCTCTGGAGGAACGGTTCCAGTTCGAGGACGGCGTCGACTGGCGGCGCGCCCGCCTGGTGCTGAACGGCGAGTTTCTCGACCGCTTCACGTTCAAGATCGAGCACGACTTCGCGAGCGGGGACGTCGTGCCCACGGACGTTTTCATCGAGGCGACGCCCAACGACGACGCGGCCACCTTCCGCGCGGGCCACTTCAAGGAGCCGTTCAGCCTCTCCATCCAGCAGTCGTCGAACTCCCACTCCTTCATCGCGCGTCCCGCCGCGGTCACCGCCCTGGCGCCGGGCCGCAACCTGGGCTTCATGGTCCACGACCGGCTTCCCGGCGACCGCGTCGCCTGGGCGGTCGGCGCCTTCCGCGACAGCGACGGCTACGACATGCGTCCAGGCTCGGACTTGAGCCTGAGTGGACGCCTCACCGGCCTCGCGCTGAACGGAGACGAAGGAAGTGATCCCCTGCTCCACCTCGGCGTGGCCCTCTCGCAGCGCCAGCCCACCGCGGACACCGTCCGTCTGCGCGGCCGCACCGGCGTGCGACTCGCGCCGCGCACGGTCAACACCGGACGGCTGCCTGCGGACGGCTTGCGACTGGCAGGCGCCGAGTTCCTGCTGGCGCGGAGTTCCTTCTGGCTGCAGGGCGAGGTGCTGTCCGCCCAGGTGGACCTTCTGACAGACGGCCGGAGGGCCCGGTTCGAGGCCCAGTACGTCGAAGCGGGCTGGTTCCTCACCGGAGAGAGGAAGCCCTACAGCCGCAGCTCCCGCAGCTTCACCCGGTTGAGGCCGAAGGCGCCCATGCCCGACGGCAGGGGCGCCTGGGAACTGGCGGCGCGCTGGGACCACATCGATCTGAGCCGCGGATCCGTTCTCGGCGGCAGCCAGCAGAGTCTCTCCGTCGCCCTCAACTGGTACCTCCGCAGCAACTTGCGGTTCCTTGGCAACTACGTATCGACCGACCCGGCCGGCGCCGGATCGGTCGAACACGTCGGCCTGTTCCTGCACTTCGACTTCTGAGGCGCGGCAGGGGCGCCACGCCGGCGGGGCCGTGCGTGACCCGTTCTCGGTGTCTACGAACCCAGGTGCTGCGCCAGGAACGCGGCGTAGCGCTCCGACGCCTCGATCCGGTTCACCCGGTTGCGGAAGCCGTGGCCCTCGTCCGGGAACAGGACGTACTCGACCGGGACGCCGTTCGCGCGCACCGCCTCGACCAGTTCGTCGCTCTCCACCTGGAGCACCCGGGGATCGTTCGCGCCCTGGACGACCAGCAGCGGCCTGACGACGTTCGAGGCATGGAACAGCGGTGAGATGCGCTCCAGGCGCTCCCGCTCGGTCGCCGGATCGCCCAGTTCGCCGAGCAGGGCCACCTTCTGCGCCTGCCACCACGGAGGCGTGCTCTCCAGCGTCCGGATCCAGTTCGTCACACCGAAGATGTTGACGCCGACGTCGAAGACCTCCGGCTCGAAGGCCAGCGCGGCCGCCACCATGTAGCCGCCGTAGCTGCCGCCGATGATGCCGACGCGCGAGCCGTCGACCCAGTCCTGGGACTCGAGCCAGGTGCGGGCCCACACGCAGTCCTGCAGATCGACCTCGCCGTGCTTCCTGTCGTCCATGTGGAAGAAGGTCTTGCCGTAGCCGGACGAACCGCGGTTGTTCACTCCCAGGACGACGTAGCCCTGGTTCACCAGGTGCTGGATGTCGGCCCGGTAGGTGCGCCGGGTCTGGCCGCCCGGGCCGCCGTGCACCCAGACCATCGCCGGCGCCGGGTTGTCTGCCGACGCCCCGTGCGGCCGCCACAGGATGGCCGGGATTTCCAGCCCGTCGAAGCTCGGGTACCGAATCACCTCGGTGGTCACGAGATCGTCGGGGTCGATCTCGGGGTTCAGGCTCTGCGTCAGCCGAAGCGCCTCGCCGCCCTGCTCCAGGTCGTAGACATAGAGGTCCGAGGGCGACTGGTCGCTGCTCAGGTAGAAGGCCATCAGCCGGTCGCTGGCCGAGAAGCCGACTTGCGCGACATCGCCGGCGGGCAGATCGGGAAGCGCGACCGGGGCGCCCGTTTCCGTGTCCAGGACCTCGACCACCGTCGAAGCGTCCTCGTTGATCGCCGACACGCGGTACCGCCCGGTATCGGAGAAGGACACTCCGAAGACGTCCCAGTCGGCGGCGAGCACCAGCTCCCGTGAACCGTCGGCGAGATCGTAGGACCAGACCTGGTTGAACTCCCCGTGCTCGTTCGTCCCGTAGTAGAGCTGCGAGCTGTCCGGAGTGAAGCCGCCCGAGCCGTGCTCGACCTCGCCCTCGTGCTCGGTGACGTGAACGAGGTGACCCGCCATCAGGTCGTAGGCGTAGACGTCGCTGTCGTAGTTGCTGGTCAGCTTGTCGAGCGCCAGCCAGCGGCCGTCGTCGCTGACGTCGCCGAGGCTGAAGCTGCCGTCGTTCTCGAACACGACCTCGCGCTCGAAGTCCCAGGTCCCCGGCGGCGGCACGTCGTACCGGTAGAGATCCATCGCGAAGGGCGTGCGCTCGTTGGTCTGAACGAAGAACGCCTCGCCGTCCGCGCGCCAGCCGGCGAAGGACGCCCGGACGTTGTCTCCCGGCGTCAGGTCCACCGCGCCCTCGGGGACGTCCCCGGCGCCGTCGGAGCCCACGTACAGGTGGTTCAGCTCGTTGCCGCCCTCGTCGCCGGTGTAGAGGAAGCGGTCGTCGTTCGGAAAGTAGCTCTGCGCGAACACGGGGCCCGCGCTGTCGGTCAGTTGCCGCGGCTCGCCGCCGGCGACCGGCACGCTGTAGACGGCCCAGACGCCGCTCACGTCGCTCGAGATCAGCAGACGGCTCTCGTCCGCCGAAAACGAGGCGCCGCCGTAGGACGTCGTGTTGTGGAACGCGGCGGCGCTGTAGACCGCCGTTTCGCCCGGGGGCGGTTCGTTCCCGGCGCCGCAGCCGAGAGTGGCGAAGGCGACGAGCGTTGCCGGCACCGAAAGGAAGAGCCGGCACCGCACAAAGGGTCCACGGACCGGAAAGCGGGTGAGAGTTGTCATGACGAAGCCTCCTGGAGGGGCGATTCGGATTGGAGCGGCCGGCGTCAAGGGGGCGCGTCGTGGAGCCAACCGGCCTGTTCGAGGATCGAGATCGCGGCCAGATCGACCAGCTTCTCGCCGGCGCCGACCTCGACGATCGTAGCCTCCCTGCCGCCGTAGCCGCCCTGGGCGGCAGCCGCGATGGTCGGGAAGTAGGCGAGTTCGCCGTTCGTGTAGCCGGCGAAGAAGACGTGAGGCACCTGCGCCTCGGCCCGGAGCCGGAGCTGGTGCTCGACGAAGAACTCGCCCGGGAAGGTGGCCAGGGCGAACTGGCCCGCGCCGAGCTCGCCGAGAACCAGGGTGTTCACCTCGGCCTCCCGCTCGCGCGGAAAGCGAGCGCGGTACCTCCGAAGCGACGCTTCCAGACCGTGCCGCCGGAAGCCCTCCTCGACCACGGGGGAGTCCAGGTCCCAGCGTGGATCGAGCGTCACCAGGTGGCGCTTCACCGACAGGGTCGCCGGATCGTGAAACGCCTCCGCCGCGGCCAGGTCGGCGCGGATGCGGAGGACTTCCTGCCCCAGCCGCTCCCCCGCCATCCGGACCTGCTCGAAGCCACCTTCCGCGGGCGGCGTCTTGTCCCAGAACGGGTTGATGTCGCCGGCGGCGCCCTGCAGGAGCATCGGCACGCCGCCTCCGCGCTCGGCGACAAGCGCCGCCATCGCGCCCGGATAGTCGGCCGAGACGAGCATGTTCTCCGGCCCCAGGATGACCGGGTGAACGGCGAAGTTGACCACAGTGGCGATCGCTTCGCCATCCGCGCCGTCGACCGCCAGCACGCCGACGGACTCGTCGAGCGGCGCGGTCGGCAGGCGCTCGCGGTTGCGCCAGAACATCTCGACGCTGCCGTCGGGAAGCACCCGGCGCCGGTTGTGCCCCTCGCTCGCCCGGCCCCAGCCCACCGCGACACGCGCCGGGCGGAGAGAGGCGTGGGCCTCAAGAATGACGCCGGCGATCTTCCGCTCGAGCTCCTCGACCCACCGACCCCCTGCGCTCGGGAAGTCCGCCTCGAACAGCGGCGCGGAGTGCGTGTGCGACGCGTTCAGCAGGACGTGGTCGAAGCCGGCGGCATCCAGCACGGCCTGCCGGATCGGCAGGGTGTTCTCCTTGCGGATCGAGCCGAGATCGAGCGTCACGATCGCCACTGTCTCGCCGCCCGCCTCGAGGACGAGCGCTCGCGCATAGAGCGAGTCGTGAACTCCCGTCGACCGGTTCGTTCCGCGCGCGCCGTAGCCGTAGAGCAGGGAGCCGGCCGGCGGCGTGATCTCGACCGCGGCGGCGCCGGCGCGAAGCTGGGCGGTGGTTGGCGATGGCGTCATGCCGATCCCTCCGAGAACGACAAGACCCGCCACCGCGCCGATCGGTCGCAAGCTCCTAGTTCTCGCCACCGCCCAATGTGCCCCACGGCACCCGCCCCAGCGGATCGCGCAGGATGCGCCGCGCCACGACCATCCGGTGCACCTCGTCCGGGCCGTCGTACAGGCGCGCGTAGCGCGCCTCGCGGTACATCTTCTCGAGCGGCGTGTCGCCCGTGACTCCCAGGGCGCCGTGGACCTGGATCGCCCGGTCGATCACGTTGTGGAGCATCCGCGCGCCCCAGAACTTGATCAGCGAGATCTCGACCCGCGCCTGCTCGCCACGGTCCATCGCCTCGGCGGCGTCCAGGGTCATCAGCCGGGCGGCCTGGATCTCAGCCGCCGACTCGGCGACGTAGCGCTGAATCTCACCCTTCTCCGACAGGTAGGAGCCGTGCGCCCAGCGCGACTTGGCGCGGTCGCACATCAGCTCGAAGGCCCGCTGGGCCTGACCGAGCCACCTCATGCAGTGGAAGATCCGCCCCGGACCCAGGCGCCTCTGGGCAATGACGAAGCCCTCGCCGCGGCCGCCGAGGATGTTGTCCTTCGGCACCCGGACATCGTTGTAGCGCACCTCGCAGTGCTGGCCCGACGTGGTGCCCATCGTCGGCACCGCTCTCACGATCTCGTAGCCAGGGGTGTCCGTCGGCACGATGATCGAGGAGAACTTGCGGTGCCCCTGGGCCTCGGGCTCGGTCAACGCGAAGCAGGTCGTGAACGCGGCACGGCTGGCGCCGCTGGTGAACCACTTGTGGCCGTTGATCACCCAGTCGTCGCCGTCGAGCACCGCCCGGGTCTGCATCAAAGTCGGGTCGGAGCCCGCGACCTCGGGCTCGGTGAGGCCGACCGACGGATAGATGTCGCCCGCCACCAGCGGCTTGAGCCAGCGCTCCCTCTGCTCGTCACTGGCGTACAGGTGGAGCATGATCGAGTCCTGCATCGATGCGGAGCCGACCGCGATCTGGCCGTAGTGCGAGCGGCCGATGATCTCGTTCAGGTAGACGAACGGCATGAGCGGCAGCCCGCCGCCGCCGATCTCGGCCGGATGGCCCAGCGCCCAAAGGCCCCGCTGCTTGGCCAGCACCTTCAGCTCGGCCAGCCGGCCGCGCGTGCGGTCCTCTCCCGACTCCGAATCCAGCTCCGGCTCGGCCGGAATCACCTCGCCGTCGATGAACTCCCGCATCCGTTCGCGGAGCTCGACTACCTCGTCCGTCAGACCGTACCTGCCCATGCCTGTCTCCTTCGACCGCTGTTCGGGAACAGCCGCCGATGATGCCACAGAGGCAGGGATCTGTTCGCTTGCCGACTCGCGCTACGCGGCTTTTCGGGACACCACCCTGGTACGGATGGGGCTGCTCAGGATCCCGACCTCCAGGCCGTCGGCCGGCAACTCGTCGGATTCGGGTTCCAGTCGCCATCTCCGAACCAGAGCGGCCAGTCCGGACACGAGGACGGCCATGGCCAGGGGCACGCCCCTGCAGCCCCTCGGCTCCAGGCCGAACGGCAGGTAGCCCCCCCGCGGGCATGCCTGTCCCTCCAGCCAGCGCTCAGGCCTGAACTCTTCGCCGTCCTCCCAATACTCGACCCGGCGGTGCATCACGTGCGTGACGACCTCGACCAGAGTGCCCCTCGGGATGAAGTAGCCGCCGAGCGACGTGTCCCGCACCGCCCTGCGGGGCACCAGGAGCGGCGCCGCAGGCTGAAGACGAAGCAGCTCGTTGAAGACGGCCTCGGCGTAGGGGAGCCGCTCGAGGTCCTCGGCACAGAGCGGCCGGTCGCCGACGACGCGATCCACCTCCTCCTCGAGGCGCGCCCGAACCCCGGGATTGCGGCTCAGGTAGTGCGGAATGTAGGCCATCGCATGAACAGCCGGATCCCAGGCGCCGACGAACGCCGCGTACGCCTCGTCGCGAATCTCCGAGTCACTGCTGAAGGACCAGTCCGACTCTCCCCGCTCCGTCGCCTGGACAAAGTGCGCGATCAGACTCGTTTCCCGACTGTCGGGATCCCTGGCCTTCCGGATCGAGTCATACACGGCCGCATCGAGCGGTCTGATCGCCTTGCGCGCCTTCAGATCGTGCGGCAGGGGCAGTTTCCTGATCAGCCTGTATCCGGGCATGGCGAACACGATGAAGCTGAGCTTGGCCGCTCTCATCATCGCCAGACCAGGCCCCGGGCCCAGTTCACGTCCGGCGCCGAGCATCGAAGTCGTCAGCGCGTTCCACGTGTAGCGCTCGACCTCAGCCCGGAAATCGACCGTGCTTCCTTCCGTGAGCTCCCCGGCGAAGGACGACGCTTCCGAGACGGCGATCCGCCTGAACGCCGCCGTCCGCTCGGGAGTGAACGCGGTGACCGTGAGGTCCGTGAGGCGTTGGTGCTCGTCGCCGAACGGCGTCCTGGCAAGGCAGGGGGACTGGATGACCTCGAAGGCGAACGCCGGAGTGTCTTTCTGAAACAACTCGGGCTTCCGCACCAGGTCCTCGGCGATGTCCGGGTCGAAGACAGCGCAGTGCCCTCCGTTGGGCACCTCGAAGTAGACGATGTCGCCCCACTGTTCGTGGAGCCAGTGGAAGAAACCGGTGTAGTCGGCCGCCAGCCGGCGCATGGTCTGGAGCTTCTTCCGTGGCGGGCCCGGCGGAAGCTGTCGGTCCGGCTTGGCTTCTGTCTGTTGCATCGCTGGAACGAGCTTATCTTTCTCCCAAACGGGAGGTAGACGCGGTCCGCGGACTCGCCTCCAACATGCGCACCAGCACCACTGCGGGGGTTCAAGGGGACCCGGAATGAAGCTGCCCCCGGGGCCGAAAGGCCACCGGCTCCACAACCTCCGGCAGCGAACGGAGAACTACGGCGCGTTCGCGGACCAACTCCGCCGCGAGTACGGAGAGGTCGTCTCCTTCGAGCTTCCCTTCATGAAGTGCTGCGTCGTCTTCGACGCCGAGCTCGTTCGCGAGGTCCTGGTCACGCAGCAGCAGTACTTCCGGCCATGGTTCCCGGGCGATGTGACGGACGACTGGAAGTACGGCTCCATCTCCCTCCACCAGGGCGAGGAGCACCGGCGAAGAGCCGAATTCATGACCTCGGTCTTCGCGGGCGACTCCGAAGGCGCCTACGCGGAGATCATCGCCGAACAGGCGACGGTCCTGAGGGAGCGACTCTCCGCCGGCCAGGGCGTCGACCTCGTCAAGGAGTTCGAACGCTTCGCCTGGGACGCGATCGTCGAGATCGTCCTCGGCCGCGGCGTCGAGCTGCCGCGCCAACTGGGAGAAGACACACTCACGCTCCAGAAGATGTACCTGCTGCTGGACATCCTGCCCGGGCCGAGACTGTTCAAGTCGCTGCCCCTGCCGGTCCTCCGAAGAGGCAGGAAGAGCGTCGGGCTCGTCGACGCCGCGATCTACGGCGCCATGCAGAGGGCCCGCGACTCCGGGTACTCCGGCAGGGATGTCGTCGCGCAGTACGTGCGGGCCCTGGACCTCGAGGGCGCCGCGGGTGGTCTGGACTCCGACCGGGCGATCCGGGACGAGCTGATCATCCTGCTGACTGGCTTCATCGACGCGCCGACCGCCGTCATGCTGCCCAAGGAGGCGACCGAGGATCGCGTGCTCGGCGACTACCTGATTCCGAAGGGCACGCTCGTTCATGTGGCGATGAGGGCTCTGCACCACAGGCCGGAGCACTGGGATCAGCCATCGGACTTCAGGCCAGAGCGCTGGCTCGAGAACCCGCGCCCGCCCTGTCCGGCCCATGCCTACATCCCTTTCGGGCTGGGCCCGCACTTCTGCCAGGGAATGGACATCGCCCGGCGGATCTTCGTGTTCGGCACGGCATCTCTGGCCAACCGGCTCCGGCTGGAGCCCCGGTCCACCGATCCGCCGAACCGGAACGACACGGCCGTTGGCGTCGTCGGGCCGTGGACGGCTGACGTTCACGAGCGGCGAGACTCGAGCCGCCTCCAAGCAGGGGAGCAACATGCCTGATTCAGACGCAGGTTCGGGACAGCCGGACCCGGGGATCGAGGTCGGGGATTCGAAGCCGATCCTCGTGGCGAGGATGATCGACACCTGGAACGCCGACCAGGAAACCGTGTTCGCGACGCTCGCCCACGGTGGCCGCCACGGGGAAGCGATTCCCGAAATGCTGAGCGTGGAGTTCGTTTCCGAGAAGACGATGGGAGTCGGCGCGCAGTTTCGGGAGATCCGGGACTGGACCCCGATCCAAGTGGCGTTCGCGAAGTTCGCCAAGCTGCACCAGAACGTCGTCACGTGCATCGAGTACGAGCCCCATCGGCGGGTCCGGTACATGTCCAACGGCGCCGGAGCGCGGTGGCATTCGATCTACACGCTCACCCCGGTGGGCGAAGGCCGGACGCAGGTGGAGATCCGGCTGGAGATCCGTCCCAAGAACCTGCTGGGCAAGTGGCTGCCGCAGTTGATGAAGGCCCCCGTTCAGGCCAGCACCGAGGCCGACTTCAAAGCGCTCAAGGCTCGCATCGAAGGCGCCGGGAGCTGAGCGTCAGGCGCCGGAGGCGTCCTCAGCCGTACCGCCCCTCGATGTAGGCCGCCGTCTGGTCGTTCGCCGGATTCAGGAACATCGAGGCCGTGTCGCTGTGCTCGATGATCTCGCCGAGCAGCATGAACACGCATTCCTCGCTGGCCCGACGGGCCTGCGCCATGTTGTGGGTGACGATCAGGATCGTGTAGTCGCCGCGGAGCTTCCAGATCAGCTCCTCGACGGCCTCCGTGCCAGCGGGATCGAGCGCCGAGCACGGTTCGTCCATCAGCAGCAGCCTCGGCTTGACCGGCAGCAGGCGCGCGATGCACAGCTTCTGCTGCTGCTCGAGCGAGAGCTCGGTACCGCGGCGGTCGAGCGAGTCCTTCAGCTCGTCCCAGAGCAGCACCTGGCGTAGCGCCTCCTCGACGATCCGGTCGCCCTCCACCCTGTTCGGCGGTCGCCCGTCGGGCAGGTGGACGCGGGTTCCGAACAGGACGTTGTCCCGCACGGACAACAGCAACGGGTTGGGACGCTGGAAGACCATGCCGACCTGCTTGCGAAGCTGGGCGACCTCGACCGAGGGATCGAGCACGTCGAGGCCCCAGAGCCGGATGCTGCCGGTCGTGCGCACGTAGCCGAGACGCTCGTTGATCCGGTTGACGGACCGGAGCAGCGTCGTCTTGCCGCAGCCGGACGGGCCGATCAGCGAGGTGATCGCGCCGGCCCGCACGCGGAGGTCGACGTCGAGCAGGGCCTGGAAGTCGCCGTACCAGAGGTTCAGCTTCTCGATCAGGATGGCCGCCGACGCGTCGGCGGCCGCGGGCGTGAACCCCGCCGCTGAACTCGCCTCGGTCATCCAAACTTGCCCTCGACGTAGGCCGTCGTGCGCGGGTCCTGGGCGCCGCCGTGGAACATGGCCTCCGTCTCGGTCACTTCGACCAGTTCGCCGGTCAGGAAGAAAGCGGTCCGCGAGGCCAGCCGGTGCGCCTGCTGGACGAGGTTCGTGACCAGCACGATCGTCATCTCGGACTTGAGGTCCGACAGCACCTCCTCGATCCGCATCGTGGTCACCGGATCGACCGCGATCGAGAACTCGTCGAGCAGCAGAATCGACGGATCCTGCGACAGCGCGCGGGCGATCGTGAGTCGCTGCTGCTGGCCGCCCGAGAGCAGGCTGCCCAGCGAATCGAGCCGGTCCTTGACCTCGTCCCAGAGCGCCGCGCGGCGGAGGCAGCGTTCGACGATCACGTCCAGTTCCGCCTTCTTCCGCGTGCCCCGCAGCCGGGACGACAGCGCGACGTTGTCGTAGATCGAGAGCGGCAGGCCCACCGGCAACGGAAAGACGACGCCGATCCGCTGCCGCAGGGCGTAGGGGTTGCGCCAACTGCGCACGTCCCGACCCTCGACGAGCACGCTGCCGGACACCTCCATGCCCGCGGTCATCAGGTCCATCCGGTTGATGGCGCGCAGAAAGGACGTCTTGCCGCTGTTCGCCGGCCCGATGATGCCGAAGATCTCGTTCGTCGGCACCTGCAGCGTGACGCCCGAAAGCGCCGGTTTGCCGTGGTAGCCGATCGCCAGGTCCTCGACCTCGATCGCGTAAGCAGCCGTCTCGCCCGCCTGGACGGGAACGCTCACCACTTCTTGCGTCCCCGCAGGTAGACGCGGAAGGCGATCGAGATCCCGTTCATCGCCAGCACCATCGAGATCAGGACGAGGGCGACACCGAAGGGCATGTGCTCCGGCACGTCCGGCACCTGGGTCGAGATGACGAACAGGTGCAGCGACATCGCCATCGTCTGGTCGAGCACCCCCTGCGGAAGGAAGGGCAGGAAGAACGCGGCGCCCGTGAACATGATCGGGGCGGTCTCGCCCGACGTCCGGGACACCTCCAGGATGACCCCGGTCAGGATGCCGCTGATCGCGTTCGGAAGCACGATCTTGCGGATCGTCTGCCAGCGCGTCGCCCCCATGTTCCAGCACGCCTCGCGGAACGCGAGCGGCACGGTCTGGAGCGATTCCCGGGTGGCGACGATCACGACCGGCAGCGTCATGACCGCCAGGGTCAGGCTGGCCGCCAGGATGCTGGTGCCGAAGCGAAAGAAGATGACGAAGGCGCCGAGGCCGAACAGCGCGTGGACGATGGACGGCACGCCGGCTAGGTTGATGATCGCGAGGTTGATCGCCCGGGTGAGGCGGTTGTCGGGCGCGTACTCGCTCAGGTAGAGCGCCGCCGCCACGCCGACCGGCACCGAGGCGATCAGGGCGACGACGACCAGCCACACCGTGCCGACCAGGGCCGGCAGGATGCCGCCCGCGGTCATGTTGTTGAGCGGCTGGGTGAAGAGGAACTCCCAGGAGATGGCCGGACCGCCCCGGTAGACGAGCACGCCGAGGATCAGGGCGACCGGCAGGATGAGCATGCACGTCATCCACAGGAAGAGGAGCCGGAACAGGCCCTCGACCTTCCGGTTGCGGCGGTTCTGTACGGTCGCTTCGAACATGGCGCCTCGCTAGGGATTCGCCGACGCGGCCGGCCGGCGGCCCCGGCGGCGGCGCTTGCGCTGGCCGCCGCGCACGAACACGTCGGCCGCGAAGTTGATCGCGAAGGTGACGAGAAACAGGAAGATGCCGAGCGTGAAGAGCGCCTGGTAGTGGTCGGAACCGGCCGCCGTCTCGCCGAGCTCGGCGGCGATCGTCGCGGTCAGCGCCCGTACCGAGTCGAAGGGACTCGTCGGCAGGTTGATCGAGTGGCCGCTGGCCATCAGCACGGCCATCGTCTCGCCGAAACCGCGGCCGACGCCGAGCAGCGTCGCCGCGACCAGACCGTTGCGCGCCGCGGGCAGCACGACCTTGAAGGTCACCTGCCAGCGAGTCGCCCCCATCGCTTCCGCGGCCTCGCGATAGGTGTCCGGGACGGCTTTCAGGGCGTCCTCGGCGATCGTGGTCATGATCGGGGCCGCCATCAGCCCCAGGATGACCCCGGCGTTCAGCACGTTCAGGCCGACCGGCACGTCGAAGGTCTGGATGATCAGCGGGTTCATGATGGACAGCCCGATGAATCCCCAGACCACGGAAGGGATCGCGGCCAGGAGTTCCACGAGCACCTTCAGCGTCTCGCGGACGCGGCCGGTGGCGAACTCGCCGATGTAGATCGCTGCCCCGAGCGAGAACGGCACGGAGACGACCATGGCGAGCCCGGTCACGGAGGCCGTGCCGGCGATCAGGGCGAGCGCGCCGTACGTCGGGTTGTGACTCGAGGTCGGCGTCCAGCGCGGCGAACCGAAGAACTCGCGGAAGTCGAAGCGATCGAAGACGAAGCCGGCGCCTTCGCGGGTGATGAACACGAAGATCCCGGCGATGAAGACGATCGCCGACAGGCCGCCCGCCAGCACGAGAATCTGGACCACGCGGTCGATCCACCAGGCGGCATCCCGCCGGTCCGCGGCGTGCGCTACCTCAGACAAGCCGGCCGCCGTGGAACATGAGGCGCCGCGTCATTCCCGGGAGCCTGTCCCCGTTCAGGAACAGTCCACGTCGCCGCGCGGCGCGTAGCCCTTCTCGTAGATGATGCACTGACCCTCGTCGCTCAGCACCCAGTCGATGTACTCGCGGATGACGCCCTCGGGCTGACCCGAGGTGTACATGAACAGCGGACGCGCGATGGGGTAGGAGCCGTCGATCGCCGAATCGACCGAGGGCGACACGCAGTCGCCGTCCTCGCCCTTCCTGACGCAGGGCATCTTCACGTGGTCCGTCGCGTAGGCGAAACCGCTGTAGCCGATCGCGCAGGGCGTGTTCTCGACCAGGTCGACCACGTCCTTCGAGCCGTGCATGTCGCGCGAGCCGAGCCTAAAGTCGCGCCGGTCGCCGAGCACCGCCTCGCGGAAGTAGACGTAGGTGCCGGAGTTGTTCTGGCGGCTGACCCGAACGATCTCGTCGCTGCCGCAGCCCGGCACCTCGACGCCGTACTGGCTCCAGCTATCGATGTCACCACCCTCGCCGTAGAGCGCCGCCAACTGCTCCAGCGAGATCTCGTCCATCGGGTTGTCGGGATGGACGTACACGGCCAGGGCGTCGTAGCCGACGACGAACTCGATCGGCTCGTTGCCGTTGCCGCGGGCCAGCTCGATCTCCGAGTCCTTCATCTTGCGGCTCGAGTTCGCGATGTCGACCGTGCCGTTGATCATCGCCGCGATGCCGGTCCCGGACCCGCCGCCGGTCACCGCGACCGCGGTGCCCGGCCTCAGGGCGGCGTACTCCTCCGCCCACGCCTGGGCGACGTTGACGAGGGTGTCGGAGCCCTTGTTCTGGATCACGCTGCGGGAACCGCCACCGCCGCCGCAGGCGGCAACCAGGGCGGCGGCGAGAGCCAGGGTGCATGGGGCGAGGGAGGGTCTCGTTGTCAGGTTCTTCACGCCTGCGGAGCGTAGCCGACGGTTCGTGAACAACCCGTAAAGATCCGCGACCTCCCGCCGCTGGCTAGAAGTACGCCGTCAGGGACGTCCAGGCCACCACCGGCACCGCCCCGTACTCACTGCCGAGGACACCGTCGCGGACGCCGCGTCCCGTCGAGGCGATCAAGCCCGCGCCAAACGACACGTGGTCGGACACGGACCAGGTGATGCCGGGCTGGAACAGGGCCGAGGAATCCTCCCGGTTGTAGAGCACGGCGCCGCTGACGGTCAGCAGCGGATGGGCCTGCCAGGCCAGCGAGAGCCCGGCGTAACGCCGGCCGAGCGATACGACTTCGCCCCGCCGCACCCGGTCCGTCTCGGCCAGCCGTTCGTAGTCCGCCGCCCCACCGGCGCCGAAGCCGTTCCAGCTCGCCTCGGCGATCAGGGTCAGCCGCGGCGTCAGCAGGCGGTCGACGCCCACCGTGAAACGCCAGAAGTCACCGCAGCCAAACACGGGGTGGATGCTCTCCGCATCGCAGCCCGGACTGGTCCAGGAGACCTCGCCGCGCACGCCCGTGCCGCGGACATCGGCCGCGAAGAAGCCGCCGAGAACGAAGTCCCGGTGAAAGCCGCCCACCATGTAGCCGAAGTCGATGCTCGAGGGGCCCTCGCCCAGTTCGCTGTGGAAGCGGCCGAGCGATGCGAAGCTGAGGTCGTCCGGCGTGCGCGTTCCCTGACCGGCAGCGATGACCTCGACCTCGGACAAGTCGCCCACCGGAACGGTGAAGCGGAGGGCGTCGACTCCTGGCTTGTAGTCCCGGTCGATGCGCTGCGGCGCGAACGGCGCGAACAGGTCGAGGACCGGCCAGAAGTAGTTCACCCCCCAGGTGATCGCCTGGCGGCCCGCGACCATCCGGAACCCGGGCCGGTCCCAGCGCAGGTTCAGACGGTCGATCTCCGTCGTTCCGGACAGGTCGCCGCCACCGAAGGAGTCCCGCTCCAAATCGAAGAAACGCCGTGTACCGCCGGTCGCGATCGAGGTCACGGCTCCGCTTCCGGGTGGCGACGTGGCCTGGGCCAGGCCGTGCAGCTCGAAACGGAAGCGATTCCCGGATGAAGCCCGCCAGCGGGAGTCGAGCTTGAGCCTCAGAATCCCGAGTTCGACCCCTCCGGCGCCCGCTGCCGCGTCGCTATCTTCAGCCGCCTCCCCGTCGCCAGCCAGGTCCGTCTCCTCCAGCACCCGGAACGCGAAGACGCGTACGTCGCCGCCCACCACCGTCTGCCCAGTGGCCGGCGACACGGCGGCCAGGAGAAGCAGCCCGGCGACGCGGGCGACTTGCAACGACTTACCGCCGCTCGTCGCTCGCGACCCTTCCATCGACCAGCCGGACCACCCGGCGAGCGCGCTCCATCACCTGCGGATCGTGGGTCGAGAACACGAAGGTCACGCCCTGCTCCCGGTTCAGCTCCTCCATCAGTTCGAGCAGCGTCTCAGCGGTCTCCGAGTCGACATTGGCGGTCGGCTCGTCGGCGAGCACCACGACCGGGTTGCTGGCGATGGCGCGGGCGATCGCGACCCGCTGCTGCTGCCCGCCCGAAAGCTCCGAGGGTCGCCGGTTCTCCATGCCCTTGAGGCCCACCTGCTCGAGCAGGCCCATCACCCGCTCGCGCCGGCTCGGCCCGTCGACGCCCTGAACCCAGAGCACCATTTCGGCGTTCTCGTAGGCGGTCAGGACCGGCATCAGGTTGTAGGCCTGGAACACGAAGCCGATCCGGTCGCGGCGGAGCTCGCTCAACTCCTTCTTGTTCAGGCTCGCCAGTTCCCGTCCCTCGAGCACGATCGATCCCGAGGTCATCGCGTCGAGGGCGCCGATCAGGTTGAGCATCGTCGTCTTGCCGGAGCCCGAAGGCCCGCAGATCGCCGTGAACTCGCCGGCTTCGACGTCCATCGTCAGGCCCCTCAGGGCATGTACGTCGACGCTGCCCTGGCGGTAGACCTTGGTGACGTCGCGCAGCGAGATGATCGGCTCGGCCCCCACGTCACACCACCTTGATCGTCTCGACCGGCTGTACGCGGCCCGCGCGCCAGGCCGGGTAGATCCCGGAGGCGATGGTCGCCAGCACCGCGAACAGCGCGATCAGCACCGCGTTGCGCGGGAAGATGCCGACCTTGAGCACCGGATCCAGGCCAACGCCGGCGACTTCCACCGTGCCGCCGTAGATCGCGGTCATGTCGAGGCCGGTGGACGACAGGTAGAGGTAGGGGCCCAGGGTGATCAGGAAGGCGCCGGCCAGACCGAGGACCGCCAGCCAGGCGCTCTCCATCATGATCATCCGGAACAGCCGGCCCGGGCTCCAGCCGATCGCCAGCATGATCCCGAACTCCCGCAACCGCTCCATCACGCTGACGAACATCGTGTTGAAGATGCCGGCCGCGACCAGGATCGCGATCAGGATCTCCATGATCACCGCCCCGCCCACCTTGAGCGCGATGAACGCCGCCAGTTGCGGCTGACTCGTGTTCCAGGGAACCGCTGCCGCCGTCCCGCCGAGCTCGCGACCGAGCCGGCCGGCGACGCCGGCACTCCTCCGCTGATCCTCCACGAACACGGCGACCAGGGTCGCCTCGTCCTCGCCGTAGCCGAGCAGGTCGCGCACGGTGTCGATCGGCAGCAGGCAGAAGCCGCCGTCGACCGTCGGCGCGTTGGTCCGGAGCGTCCCCCGCAACCTCGCCAGACCGCTCACGATCTCTCCGTGCTTGTCCGTCAGCGTGTAGACCACCTTGTCGCCCAGCTCCATCCCCAGGTTGCTGGCCAGACGGTGGCCCAGGATCACGCCGTTCCGGTCGCCCGGCTCGAGAGCCGAGCCCTCGTCGATCGCCTCGAGGATCGAGAGCGTCGTCTCGTCCTCGGCCTCCGGATCGAAGGCGATGAAGGCGGCGCTGAAGGTCTCACCCGCCGTCGCCAGCATGGTCGGACCGATGACCCGGTCGACGGCGTGCTGGATCCGGCGGGCCTCCGACTCGAGCGCGGCCTCGAGCGCCTCGCCGCGAACGACCGTGCGGGTCAGCGTCGGCTTGTCGAGGTACTCGGGATGCTGGAGGCTGACGTGACCGCCGCCGAGGCGGGCAGCGAGGTCGATCATGTCCTTCCAGTTCTTGTCCTGCATGGCGGTGAACACGACGGCGAGGAACACGCCGAAGACGATCGAGCCGAGGGTCAGCAGGGTTCGCCGGCGATTGCGCCACAGGTTGCGCCAGGCCAGGGTTGCCACGTTGGGTCCGCTCATGCTCGTCTTCCCTTCCTCGTCCCGCTACTGGTGGTGGATGGCCTCGATCGGGTTGATCCGGGCCGCCTTGATCGCCGGAAACAGCACCGCCACCCCCGCGACGAACAGCAGGATGAACACGGGCCCGGCAATCGTCAGCGGCGAGACGGCGCCGGTCCAGATCTGATCCATCGCGACGCCCATGATCGCCGTTCCGCCCAGGCCGCCGACATCGATCCCGCGCGTCGTGACGAACCAGAGCGCGGGCAGGCTGGCGACCAGACCGATGCCGATCGCCAGTGCCGACTGCAGCGCGCCCTCGACCAGGATCAGCGCCAGCACCCGCCGCGGCGAGACACCGATCGCCTTCAGCACCCCGAACTCGCGGATCCGCTCGAAGACGGCCGTCAGCATCGCGTTCAGGATGAGGATCGCGATCACGACGTACACGACGAACGCCACGACCTGGACGGCGGCTTGCGCCGAGTCGAAGACGTTCGCCAGGCCCGGCAGGAGGTCGCGCCAGCTCCTGACCTCGACGCCGGGCGCGCTCGTGGCCGCGGCCTGCTCGACGAGGCCCGCGGCCGCGGCCAGATCCTGCCCCTCGGAGCTGCGGACAATGACCCGGTGGGCGCCGTCTTCCAGCGCGAAGAAGTTGCGGAACTCGTCCTCGAGCAGGAACACGGTCGCGCGGTCGGTCTCCTCGCTCAGGCTCTGGAGCACGCCGCGCACCCGGAAGAGGTCGTTCGCCATGCTGCCGTCGGTCGCCTGGCTCAGCGCCACGAGTTCGTCGCCGACCTCGACCGCCAGCGTCCGGGCCAGGCGGTAACCAAGCACCACGCCCTTCGCATCCGCCGGATCCAGCCACTCTCCCCGATCGAGGCGCTGATGGACCTCGCTGACCAGGGCGTCGCGCTCCGGGCGCAGGCCCTTGAGCAGGGCGCCGGTCGAGACGTCGCCCGAAGCGACCAGGGCGCCGCCGAGCAGGCGCGCGGTCGACCGCAGCCCGGTCTCGTCCAGGGCCCGGAGCAACGCATCCGGATCTTCGATCCGTTCCCAGATGGACGGCCGTTCCCGGTAGCCGTCGGCGTGGACCTGGATCTCCCCCAGCTCCACGTCGAGGAGGGTGGTCTCCATGCTGCCCAGCATCCCCTCCATCAGCGAGGTGTAGAGCACCATGCTCCACAGGGCCAGGGTCATCGCGGCGACCGTGACCAGCGTGCGGCGGCCGTTCCGCCACAGGTTGCGCCAGGCCATGCGGAGAATCTTCATGCAGCGCCTAAAACCACTCGCAGTCCTGTCGATCGAGGCGGCTCGACTCCATCTTCATCCGGTCGTGCCCGTGGCTATTGCCGCAAGGACCGTAGCGAGAAGGTCCCCGGCGGCAGATCGACGTTGAACGCGTGTTCCTCGTAGAGGATCTCGGTGAACTCGTCCGGATCGTCCGCCGGAATCACCCGCATCCGCCGCGGCAACGTCCTGCCCCCCAGCGGGCCGAAGTCCTCGTAGCGGATCGTGCGCACCAGACGGTCGCGCTCGTCGAAGTACTCGGCCCGGTCGAGCAGCATGTCCCGCGCCCGGAACCGGGCGTCGATCGCGCCCCACACGACCGGAGCATCCGGCAGCGGAATACAGCGCACCAGCCAATGCCCGGCGCCGTCCGCCGGCCGTTCCCTGTAGGCGCACTCGAAGTCCTCGCTGTAGCGGGACTCGTGGACCAGGTCGTCGTTCGTGAAGTGGCTGCCCATCCAAGCCGCCTGCATCATCGACCCCGGCACCTTGATCGTCCGGTCGACCTTCGGCAGGTAGTTCCAGATGTTCTGCTCGACCTTGAGCGTGGCCGTGCCGCGCTCCTTCGCCGGCGCTTCGATCCGTACCAGCGCCGTCTCGGTGCCCTCCGAGACGACGTGGAGACGCAACTCGCGCTGCCAGCGCTCCGTCCTGATCCGCATCGTGATCCGGCTCTCGCTGGAGTCGCCCCGCATCGCGTCGTCGGTGGCGCGCATCAGAACGTCGAGCGGCGGATCGGCCGGCTGAGCCGCCGCGGCGGCGGCGAAGAGAAGCCAGGCGACCGCAAGCAGGAAACTCGCGCAGAGGAAGAACCTGTTCACGCGGGGAGTCACTATAGCAACGGTCTATTCGATGTAGCCGAGCGCCTGGAGCCGGCGCCGGGTGTCCTCGTCCAGCTCGACGTCCACCGCGTCCACGGCCGAACCGGCGGCCAGGTCCAACTGCTCGCGAAGGTGCCGAGCCATGACGCCCGCGAGCAGCGGCCGCTCCGCCGCCAGGTCGTGCAACTCCTCCGGGTCGGCCGTCCGGTCGAACAGTTGCCGGCTCGGGGCATGGCCCGGGCGGCGCAGTTCGATCAGCTTGTACCGACCGCGGACGAGCGACGCGGCGGGCCGCCGGAACGTGTCCATGGTCGAGAGCAGGAGACGGTCGGAGAGGCCCTCGAACCCCCCGGCCGTCGCGGCGGATCCGGCGTCGAGCAGCGGCAACAGGCTGTCGCCGTCGATCCCCGGCCCGGCCTCGCCGCCCGCGATCTCGATCAGCGTGGGCAGCAGGTCGGCCTGCTGAACCGGCACCGAAACCCGGCGGCCCTCGCCCTGACCGCTCAGGTGGATCAGGAAGGGAATGTCGAGCACCTCCCGGTGGAGGTCCCAGGCGTGACCGAAGACCCCCCTTTCCTCGAACGCTTCGCCGTGGTCCGACACGACGACGATCGACGGATTCCGGCCGCGGCTGTCCAGCTCGCGCCGGAACTCGCCGAAGACATGGTCGTTCCAGGCGATCTCCGCGTCGTAGAGCAGGAACAACTGGTCCACCACCTCCGGCGTCGAAGGGATCCGCCTGTTGCTCAACGCCCTCATGTGCTCCACCGTGCCGAGCCCCCTGTCCTGAACGTCTGCCGCGAAGCGTTCGCGGAAGGGCTCGGCGGGATCAAAGGAAGCGTGCGGTTCGACGCTAAGGACCATCAGGAAGAACGGCTTGTCCGGCGTCTCGGCCGCAACCTGATCAAGCCAGTCGAGCGCCCACCGGGCCAGGGTGTCGACATCGACGGCGTCGTACTCGAAACGGTCGAACCCCTGCTCGAAGCCGGTGTCGCCGGTGACGTTCGCGTTCGCCGAGAAGCCCGCCGTCGCGTAACCGAGCTCCCGCAGGCGTTCCGGCAACGTGGCGAAGGAGGCGTCGAGTCCATGGTTCAGCTCACGGATGCCATGCCGCTCAGGGCCGACGCCGGTCAGCAACGTCGCGACGGTAGGCCGCGTCCACGAAGACTGCGCCACCGCCCGCTCGAACACCGTCGAGCGCTCCGCGAGGGCATCGAAGTTCGGCGACACTGGCCGCTCGTGGCCATGGAAGCCAAGCCGGTCGACCCGTAGCGTGTCCACGATCCAGAGCAGGATGGACTCGGGGTCTCTTTCGTCGCGTTCAGCAGACGTCGCCGCGACTCCCGGCTCATCGGCCGGCGACACCTCGAGCGCCCGGTCGGGCAGTAGCCGAGCACGCCCGTTCCCGGTCAGCCGCGGGCGGCGCAGAACAACACCGGCCTCCCCTTCACCAAAGACGGCCACGCCCCCGGCCGCTCGCAGCGTCAGCCGCGCGGGTCGGAGCGACTCCATGCGCTCGTGGGCAGTCGCAACCGACCCCCGCTCACTCACCGGCGGCAAGGGCAGGCGCAGAACCGGATCGGAGTCCTGGGCGATGACAGCGGTCACTGGCGACGCGCCCTCAACCTCCCACACGACATCGAGACCGTCGACGCCCCGCGGCGCGATGCTCTCCCAGCGCAGGTCCAGTTCCGACTCGGGTTCGAGAAAGAACGTGACCTCGCCGGCCTCCGGGATCCAGAGCGTCTCGCCCTCTCCACGAGCCTCGCCGGCGATGGAACCGTCTCCCGGCGCGATCCAGTCGCAGGCGAAGGACAGCTTTCGGGGGTGCCTGGGCGCCGGGCCCGGGTCGCCCGTCACCTCGGGCCGTCCAAAGTACGCCGGCACCAGGCCGAGCCGGTGGTTGCCGGGAGTGGCGCGTTCCGCCGGAACGGTGAATTGCTGCTCCCCGAAACCGCGATCGAGTTCCAGAGACGCAATCTCCGTGTCGTCCCAGAAGAGACGCAGGACTTGCGGAGGCGCGCCCGGATAGCGAAACGCGCGGCACCTCATCCGGACCTCCAGGTCCCGTGCCCACGCCAGAAACACGCCAACCTCCGACCGCGGCCCGACGGCCCACACGAAGGTGCTGCCGGCGGGATCCGTCTCGTTCCACGACCAGCCGCCAACAAGGGCAGTTGCCGACTGGGGAGTTCCCAAGTCGATCAACGGTTGCTCGTGTCTAACCTCGGCGTACCGGAACTCCGAGACGAGATCAACGACCTCGACCGTCACCGGACCAGGACCGCAACCCACGAGCCACGGACACGCGGCCAGCAACGGAGCGGCCAGGCAGCGCCGATGAAACGGTCTCACTCGCCCCGGATCGCGCTGGCCTGGCGCGCGCGGTCGAGCAGGCGCTCGGCGCGATGCAGGTGAGGGGCGTCGACCATCTGACCTTCGTAGCGGAACGCCATGCGACCCTGGGCCTGGTTCTCTTCGAACGCGGCAACCAGAGCGGCGGCGGAAGCGATCTCTTCCTCGCTCGGCGTGAACACGTCGTTGACGATGGGGATCTGGTTCGGGTGGATCGTCATCTTGCCCTCGAACCCCATCCATGCCGCCCGCTGGCAGTCGAGGCGCAGGGCGTCCAGGTCGCCGATGTCGGTGAACACGCTGTCGATCGGCTGGGCGCCGCCGGCACGGGCGGCCAGCAGCGTCATCGACCGGCAGTAGCGGAACACGTCCAGGTACTCGCCACGCTCGTCCCGGCGCCGGCTCGCGCCGATCGAGACGGACAGGTCCTCGGCGCCCCAGGTCAACGCCGAGACGCGGTTGGTGGCGGTCAGGTGAGCGAGGTTCAGCGCACCGCCGGCCGTCTCGGTAGCGATCAGGATCAGCGCGATGCCGCCCAGGTCGTGGCCGTGGGCCATCTCGAGTTGGGCGACCAGCCGATCGACCCGCAGCACGTCATCGACGCCACTCACTTTCGGTACGACGTAGGCGTCGGGCGGATGCTCCATCGTGACCTCGACGTCCTCCCGGCCCCAGGGCGTCATCAGGTCGTTGATCCGCACCGCGCGCTCCTTGCCGCCGAAGTCCGTCGCCTCGAGCCAGCCGGCTACCTCGCGGCGAACCTCCTCCTTGCGATCCGGCGTCACCGCGTCCTCGAGATCGAGGATCAGCGTGTCGGCCTCGAGCCCCAGCGACTTGGCCAGCATGCGCTCGTTGCCGCCCGGAACGAAGTGGACGGCGCGCCGAAGCCGGGTGCTGCTCACGAAGTGACTCTAGCCTCCGTCCCGGAGCTCCAGCTCCACCCGGCGCAGGCCCTCTCCGAAGGCCTCGGGCTCGACACCCAGACCGAAGCGGAGGTAGCCGGGCATTCCGGCCCAGCGGCCCGCGACCAGCAGGACGCTGCGGTTCCGCCGGAGCCGTTCCGCGAAGGCGGCGCAGTCCGCCGGACGGCCGTCCTCCAGTAGCGGCACGAAGCCGTAGGCGCCGGCCCGCGGCTCGCGGTAGGCGATCGCGCCGTTCTGCCGGCCGGTCCAGTCGCGGAAGATCGCGCGGTTCGTGCGCATCATCCGCCGCGCCCGTTCGAACAACCGCTCCTGGTTCAACGGCTCGGTCGCGAAACGGGCGATCGGGTCGGAAAGCGCTGCGGGGGCGATCGTCGTGAAATCCCGCCTCGCCCAGCAGCGCTCGACGAACTCGGGCGGACCGGCCATCCAGCCCAGGCGGGCACCCGGCAGACCGTAGGCCTTGGACAGGCTCGAAACGACGACGACGCGCTCACCCCGCCCCCACATGCCGGGGGCCTCCTCTCCGGGTGCCAGGTCGTGCACGGCGCCGCGGTAGACCTCGTCCGACAGAACCCAGGCGCCGACCCGCTCCGCGGCGGCGGCGATCCGGTCGAGCTCCGACGGCGTGAACACATGGCCGGTCGGGTTGTTGGGATGGCTCAGATAGATGAGCCTCGTCCGCTCCCCTACCGCCTTCTCGAACGCGTCCCAGTCGAGCGACCAGGTCGATTCGTCAGCGCCAGGGATCAGCGGTATGTCTCGCACCACCGCCCCGAGACCACGGGCCGTCAGACCTACCTGCAGGTAGTTCGGCACGATCGCGACCACTTCGTCGCCCGGTGCGACCAGCACCTGCACGGCCACGTAGTTCGCCTCGGCCGAGCCGGTGGTCACCAGCAGATTCTCAATCGTCGCCCCCGCGTAGTGCCCGGCGAGCTGCGCGCGCAGTTCCGGCGTGCCGTTCGACTGGATGTACTCGAGCGGCATCGAGTGCAGTCCGTCCAGATCGAGCCCCAGCGCCGCCAGGCCGGCCAGCGTCAGCGGTTCGACGCCGCTCTCGCTCAGATTGATGTCGACGCGGTGTTCCCAGAGCGACTGCTGCCGCTCCAGATCGAAGGTCTCCATCTCCATCGTGCTTCCCCTCAGCCGGATCGGTCCGTCGTCAGGCGCCGCAGTATGCCACCGCCTCGGGCAGGATAGATGCCGTGCCGCGACTGCTTCTGCGACTTCTGGCCGGCGTCCACCTGGTTGCCTTCGTTTCCCTCTGGGCCCAGATCGACGGCCTGATCGGATCGCGGGGCATTCTCCCGGCACGCGACTTCTTCGCCTACCTCGAACGGGTGCTCGGCGCGGGGGCACTCGACCGGTTCGTCAACGTCCCGTCACTGCTCTGGTTCGGCGCCGGCGACGCCGCGCTCCACGCGCTCTGCGCCGCCGGCGTCGTTCTGTCGCTGCTCGCAATCGCCGGCATGGCGACCGCACCGGTCTTCGCCGCGCTCTGGATCTGCTACCTGTCGCTGGTCTGGGGCGGCCAGACCTTTCTCGCCTTCCAGTGGGACACGCTGCTGCTGGAGGCGACCCTGTGCGCCGTCGTGCTGGCGCCCCTGGGCTGGCCATTCCGCGGACCGACGGGCAATCGGGCCGACGCCGAACGGCGACCGTTCACGGCGGCCATTCGCGCCGCGTTCCAAGTCGCGCCGAACCCCGCATCCGCCCGACCGGGCGTGTGGCTCTTCCGGCTGCTGGTGGTCAAGCTGATGTTTCTCTCGGGGGCGGTCAAGCTGCTCAGTCTCGACCCGACCTGGTGGCGGCTGACCGCGCTCGACGTCCACTACTTCACCCAGCCGCTGCCGGTGGCGGCGAGCTGGTACGCCCACCACCTCCCGGACTGCTTCCATCGTCTGTCGGTCCTCATCATGTTCGGGGTGGAGCTGGTCGTGCCGTGGTTCGTCTTCTCACGCCGGTTGCGGCGATCCGGAATGTGGCTCCTCCTGGCGCTCCAGTTCCTGATCGCCGCCACGGGCAACTACGGCTTCTTCAACCTGCTAACCGTGGTGCTCTGCCTATCCTGGCTTGACGGACCGCTCTTTCCGGGGACAGCGAAACGGATCGACACCGCGGCCACGAGGCCGACCGGGGCTTCCGGCTTCACAGCCGCCGCGAGCACGCGCCTCCGTTGGGTTGCGACCGCGACGATCCTGCTGCTCAGCCTGTCGGTCACCGCCCGAGAACTCACCCGCTCCCTGCCGCGCGGACCGGACACCCCGTCGACAACGGTCCGGCTGGCGGACGTCGTCGACCGGCTCCTGGTCGATCCGGCAGCGCCCGTGCTGCGCGCCCTCGCACCCTTCCGCTCGATCAACGGCTACGGTCTCTTCCGCGCGATGACGACCTCGCGCCCCGAGATCGTGGTCGAAACGAGCTCCGACGGCGTGACCTGGACCGAACTCGCGTTCCGGTTCAAGCCCGGCGACCTCGAGCGGCCGCCCCGCGCCACCTTCCCGCACATGCCGCGCCTCGACTGGCAGATGTGGTTCGCGGCTCTGGACCCGGCCGGAGCGGACTGGCTCGGTTCGTTCGTTGAGCGTCTGTTCGAGGGCGAACCGGCGGTTCTGGGGCTGCTCGGCGAAGCGAGCCGGCAGGCCGAGCCTCCGCGCTACGTGCGACTCCGTCTCTACGACTACCGGTTCAGCGACCCCGGCACCGGGGCCGAGTGGTGGCGACGTGAGTTCCTCTACGATCTGGGATCGGTTGCGCGCTAGGGCAGCGCGTGGGCCGACGGCATGACGCCCACGGCCTGACTGCCGAAACCGAAGTCTGTCGGCGCGTACTCGCCCACGATCCGGGCGTCGCTTCGCTCCGGGATCCGGTCCTCCATGCCGAGACCCCAGTACACGGCGTTCACGAGCAGGCGGCGAAGTCCCTCGCTCTCGAAGTCCGTGGAAGCGCCCATCGTCGTCGTGAAGACCCGCGCCGCCTCGCCGGCGGCTCCGGTGTAGGACCGGGTCCAGGCGATCGGGACCATCGGGTCGTTCTTCGGCCCCTCGACCGGCGGGTCGTCGGGCGACATGCCCGCGAGCACGGCGCCGAGCAGAAGGACGTTCGCGTCGTCGCCGAGATTCCTCAGGCCGTAGACGTCGGTCGGGCCCCAGACGTCGTCGACGCCACGGAGAATCGGATGGTCGGCCGCGCCCGGAGCGACGACGCCGCGCGTGCTTTCCTGACCGTGACGGCCGTGATGGTTGATCCAGGTGTCGCCCAGCACCTGCTGTCCGAAACCGCCCGGCCAGGACTCGCTGCGGAAGTGCCAGTGCGCGTACGGACTGTCCGGATTGCGCTGATAGGAGAAGGCATGGGTCGCGGTCCGCAGGCCCACGATCGGCCGTCCCGATTCGACGTAGTCGACGATGTGCTTCATCTGCTCGTCGGGCAGCTCGCGGAACCGCGTCGCGATCACCATCAGGTCGGCGTCGTCGAGCGCTTCGAGCCCCGGGATGTTCGTCTGCTCCTCGGGATCGATCGCCCCGGTCTCGGCATCGATCGAGAACAGGACCACGCATTCGAACCCATGCCGCACCGACAGCAGCTTGCCGAGCATCGGCATCGCTTCCTCGGAGCGGTACTCCTCGTCGCCGGCGACCAGGACGACCTTGTGGCTCGCGCCGGGTCCGTCGCCGCCCGGGTAGGTGACCCACTGGGCCTCGCTGCCCTGTCCGGGCGCAGGCAGGAACATGATCACCGAGGCGGACAGCGCCACCAGGCTGGGAACCGAAAGACCACGCTTCATGAGCCGAACCTCCGGCGGCAGCGTACCAGCGCGCTATCGTACGCACCCCTACACTCGACCGCTACTTCCAACAGACCAAACCCGGCACGACTTCAGGAGCCCGAAATGAAGAGCCAACTACAGCCCATCGCCTTCTCCCTCGGCCTGCTCCTGCTAGCGACCGGTAGCGCGGAGGCAGAAGAATTGAAGACGGAATTCCTCGGTTCGCAGCAGGGCTTCTCCCACATCGCCAGGACGACCGCCAACGGCGTCACCACGATCCGCATCTCGGGCCAGGTCGGTATAGCCGACGGCTCGGACGCACCCGCGGCCACTCTCGCCGAGCAGGCCGAGATCGCCTTCACCAACGTCGTCAAGCGCGTCGAGCAGGCCGGTGCGAGCGCCGACGACATCGTCAAGACGACCGTCTTCATCAAGGACATCGATCCGGAGAAGGTGCAGACCGTCGGCCGGGCACAGGCCAAGGTGATGCAACTCGACCCGCCACGAGCCGCCACCTGGGTTGGGGTGACGGGTCTGGTGTTCCCGTCGTTGCTGATCGAGGTGGAGGCGACGGCGGTGGTGGCTGCGGAGTAGGTGCTGTGCCGGCCTTCGGCCGGCGCGCTACTTGGCCGCCTTCGGCGGCAGCCGGCGGGGACGCCGGCGCACCCAGTGTGAAACGCCGCCGGCCAACGGCCGGCGACCGCCTGGAAGCGGCGTCAGCAAGAGGGAGACGGGATTCGCTAGCCGAGACGCTTGCGAAGCAAGCGGCGATCGCCGAATCCCGTCTCCCGCTCCCTGTCCCGCGCTCCGCGCGGGCATGGAGCGGGAGACGGGATTCGAACCCGCGACCAACAGCTTGGAAGGCTGTGACTCTACCCCTGAGTTACTCCCGCGCGCCCCGCGAGGGGAGGAAGTGGTGGAGGTGGATGGATTCGAACCACCGTAGGGCGTTGCCCGACAGATTTACAGTCTGTTGCCTTTGACCGCTCGGCCACACCTCCGGCAACTTCCTCCGTGGAGCCGGCACCCGGATTCGAACCGAGGACCTACTGCTTACAAGGCAGTTGCTCTACCACTGAGCTATGCCGGCCCTCGCTACGAGGCGCTTGGCGCCACGGCGACGCCGGAGTCTACGCCAGGCCTCACGTGCTGACAAGACGCTGCCGCACTGCCTCGTAGAGCAGAGCGGCAGCCGCCGTCGACAGGTTGAGGGATTCGACGCGGCCACGCATCGGCAACCCGACAAGGCCGTCGCAGAGACCTCTCGTGCGACGTCGAAGTCCCCGTGCCTCTCCGCCGACGCAGACGACGACCGGACCGCTCAGGTCCACGGTCCACGGCGGCTCGCCGGCCGCGTCTGCCCCGTAGACCCAGAAGCCCTCCTGCTTGAGACGTTCGATCTCACGGGCGCTGTTGGTGATTCGTTCGATCGTCAGCCAGTCGACCGCGCCCGCGGCGGCGCCCGCGGCCGCCGGGGACAGCGGCGCCGCTCCACGGTCGCGGATCAGCACCCGGCCGACCCCGGCGCCCTCGCAGACACGGAGAAGGGCGCCCAGGTTCCGCGGATCCTGGACGTCCTCGACGAGCACGACGAGGCCGGGATCGACCGCGGCCGCCGGCGATCCGCCGCGCTCCGCATCCGCCAGACTCGCCGCGAAGCCGCGTGCCGCCGCCTGATCCTGACCTGCCTCCACGAGGCGCACTCGCAGTTCGGCGGGCGCGACGCTCCGGACCGGCACGCGATGCCGTTCGCAGAGCCCCTCGATCGTCCGCCGGCGGTCGCCGGCGGAACGCGAGACGAGCACCTCGACGACTCGATGCGGCTGGCTCCGCAGGATCTCCCGCACCGGCTGGAATCCCAGCCGCCATCGACCTTCCCCGCGACCTTCAGGCACGCTCGACCGTCCGCTCACGCACCAGCCCGCGCGCGCTCGATCAGCACGGACGCATGAGCCGCCATGCCCTCGCCCCTGCCCAGCGGACCGAGCCCCTCGTGAGTCGTCGCCTTGAAGTTCATCCGTTCGGGCCCGATACGAAGCAGCCCCGCGACATGCTCTTCGATCGCCGAACGGTACGGCGCCATCGACGGGCGCTCGGCGATGAACGTCACGTCGCAATTCCGGATGGTGAAATCCCGCTCCAGAACCATCTCGACGATCCGGCCCAGCAGCTCCGAGCTGTCCGCGCCGCGCCAGGCCTCGTCGGACGGCGGGAAGTGGACTCCCAGATCGCCCAGGCCAGCGGCGCCGAGCAGGGCGTCGCCGATCGCGTGGAGCACGACGTCGGCATCGCTGTGGCCATCGAGGCCCGTTTCGTACGGTATGCGCTGGCCGCCCAGGATCAACGGGCGTCCGGCGCTCACCCGGTGAACGTCGTAGCCATGGCCGACGGCCGTCTCGAGCGCCGGCGAGGCCTCGCGCTCCCACCGGAGGAGGGCCTCGATCGCCGGCAGGTCCGAGGGATCGGTCAGTTTCGGATTCGGATGGGAGGCGGCGACTGCCGCCACCGAACCAGGCGAGAACAGACTGCTCTCGTCGCTGACCTGCAGGTTCTGCCGCTCCGCGCGGTCGAGCGCATCACGGAGGTCCACGGCCCGAAAGACCTGCGGCGTCTCGGCCCGGAACAGGCCGGAGCGGTCGACCGTCTCGCGGAGACGGCCACCCTCAGCAGTCTTCAGAGTGTCGCTCACCGGGCGACCGAGCACCGCGCCCGCGCCGCCGCTTCCAGCTGCGCTTCGCAGCACCTCCGCCAGGTCGGCCGCGGCCAGGCACGGCCGGGCGCCGTCATGCACCGCCACCCAGTCCGCGGGGGCGATCGGCGCTGCCGCGAGCGCGGCGCTCACCGAATCCTGTCTGCGTCCTCCGCCCTCGACCGCCGAGAGGTCCACGTCGCGCGAAACGCGCACCTCGCGCAGCAGCATCTCCCGGGTCTCCCCGGCGCGGCCCGGTGGAGTCGCGACGACGACACGGTCGACGTCGGCCACGGCGAGGAGTCGCTCGACGGTCCACGCCAGCAGCGGTCTGCCGAGGACCGGCACATACTGCTTGGGATGCCCGCCGCCGAACCGCCGGCCGCCGCCCGCGGCCGGGACGATGGCGCAGCAGGTCACGATTCGGCCACGTTGAGAAGAAGGACGGCCGGGCCAGGCCTCAGACCTCGAGGATGTCCTTCTCCTTGTTCGCCAGCGCCTGGTTCACCTGGGCGATGTAGTGGTCGTGGAGTCTCTGCATCTCGCTTTCCCCGCGGTGCTCGTCGTCCTGGGAGATCTCCTTCGCCTTTTCCATCTGCTTGAGGCGTTCATTGCCCTCCCGACGGACGCCTCGAACCGTGTTGCGGAAGCGCTCGGCGATCTCGTGGGCACGCTTCACCATCTCACGGCGCCGCTCCTCCGTGAGCGGGGGTACCGGGATGCGGACGATCCTGCCGTCGTTCGACGGGTTCAGCCCCAGGTCGGCGATCAGGATCGCGCGCTCGATCGCCGCGATCTGCGTCGGATCGAACGGCTGCGCCACCAGCAGTGTGGCGTCGGCGACCGAGAGGCTGGCGAGCTGATTCAGGGGCGTCGGCGTACCGTAGTACTCCACCGTCACGCCGTCGAGCATGGCGGTAGAGGCGCGGCCGGTGCGCAGGGTCTTGAGCTCCGCGTGAAGGTGGTCGACACCATCCTTCATCTTGAGCTCCATCTCCAAGAACAGCTCCTGCATCTGCTCAGCCTCCCCGGGCGGGATTCTAGAACGGGCGTCAGGTGACGAGCGAACCGACCTTCTCGCCAAGAACCACCCGGCGGATATTGCCGAGAACCCCTAAGTCGAACACGGCGATCGGCAGGTCGTTCTCCCGGCAAAGGCTGATCGCCGCGGCGTCCATGATCCCGAGGTTCCGCTCGAGGACCTCCTGGTAGGTCACCTCCGGCAGGCGCTCCGCTCCCGCATCGCGACGGGGATCGGCGCTGTAGACGCCGTCCACCTGCGTCGCCTTCAGCAGGATCTCGGCCTGGATCTCGTTCGCGCGCAGCGCGGCCGCGGTGTCGGTCGTGAGATACGGATTGCCGGTGCCGGCGCCGAAGATGACGACCCGTCCCTTTTCCAGGTGCCGGATCGCGCGGCGACGGATGAACGGCTCGGCGACGCTCTTCATCTCGAGCGCCGTCTGTACTCGCGTGGCGACGCCGGCCTTCTCGAGCGCATCCTGCATCGCCAGGCTGTTGATCACCGTCGCCAGCATGCCCATGTAGTCGCCGGTCGCCCGCTCCACGCCGCGATGACTCGCCGCCAGACCGCGGATCACGTTGCCGCCGCCGACGACGATGCCGATCTCGACTCCGAGTTCGAACACGTCCCGGATCTGACCGGCGATCCGGCGAACCACCGTCTCGTCGATACCGAAGGGCTTGTCGCCCATCAGGGCTTCGCCCGACAGCTTGAGGAGGATGCGGCGGTAGGCCGGCTCGGTCATTGAACCGTCAGGACGGATCGGCGGCCGGCGCGGAGGCCATCGCTACGGTCGAGTCGCCGCCGAGCTGGAACCTGGCGAACCGGCAGATACGCATGTTCTCGCCCAGCTTGGCGATCGCCTCCTTCAGCACCTCCTCGACCGTCCGTCCAGTGTCCTTGACAAAGGGCTGCTCGAGCAGGCAGTTCTCGGCAAAGAACTTTGACATCCGGCCCTCGACGATCCGTTCGACGATCTGCTCGGGCTTTCCGGACTCCAGGGCCTGTTCGCGGTGAATCCTCTTCTCCCGCTCGAGCACGTCGTCCGTCACCTCGTCACGACCGATGAACCGCGGCTGGCTCGCAGCCACATGGAGCGAGAGGTCGTGGGCCAACTGCTGGAAGTCGTCCGTTCGCGCGACGAAGTCCGTCTCGCAGTTGATCTCCAGCAACACACCGATCTTGCCGCCGCCGTGGATGTAGGAGATGACCAGGCCGTCGCTGGTGGCGCGGCCCGCCTTCTTGGCCGCCGACGCCAGCCCCTTCTTCCTGAGGGCGTCGATCGCCGCCTCCAGATCGCCGCCGGTCTCCACCAGCGCCTTCTTGCAATCCATCATGCCGGCGCCGGTCCGCTCCCGGAGCTCCTTGACCATGCCGGCCGTCACTGTCGCACTCATTTCCTGCTCCCTACAAGGCGGTGACCGCCGGTGCGCGGGTCTTCTGACCCGCTGCTGCCGGAGGCGTGTGACCCCGGGTCTTCTGACCCGGGGAAGAAGACCCCGGCCGCCAGGCCGGATCCGCTTTGGCGGCTAGCTCCATGAAAACTGCCGCGGTTAGTTGGCTTCGGCGTCGCTAACGGTCTCGGACTCGGATTCGGCGTCGGCGGCGGCTTCCACCACGACCTCGGGCCCGGCTTCCGCCACGACCTCGGGCCCGGCTTCCGCCACGACCTCGGACTCGGCTTCCGCTTTCGCCGCCGGCTCGGACTCCGCCTCCGCGTCGCCCGCAGCCTCGACCGCGTCCGGTTCAGCTTCCGGCTCGGACACAGCCTCAGGCTCGGGCTCAGGCTCGGACACAGCCTCGGGCTCGGGCTCGGCGGCAGCCTCTACCGCCGCATCTGCCTCTGCTTCCGCATCCGCCTCGGTATCCCCAGCAGTCTCCGCCGGCTCGATCGCGTCCGCGCCGTTGCCGTCCTTGCCCCAGGCCGCCGCCCCCTCGATGTAGGAGTCGGCGATGCGGCCGGCGAACAGGCGGATCGTCCGGATCGCGTCGTCGTTGCCCGGAATCACGTGGTCCACCAGTTCCGGGTCGCAGTTCGTGTCGACGATGGCCACGACAGGAATGTTCAGCTTGTTCGCCTCCGCGATCGCGATGTGCTCACGACGCGGATCGACGACGAACAGCGCGTCCGGCAACCGCTCCATGTCGCGAATCCCGTCGAGGTTGCGGACCATCTTGTCCCGCTCGCGCTCGAGCCGGAGAATCTCCTTCTTGGTCAGCAGACTCTCCTCGTCGGCCAGCTTCTTCTCCGTCTCCTGGAGACGCTCCACGGAGGCGCGGATGGTCACGAAGTTGGTCAGGGTTCCGCCAAGCCAACGATGGGTGACGTAGAACTGGCCGCAGCGGCGCGCCTCCTCCTCGATCGCCTGCTGGGCCTGACGCTTGGTGCCCACGAAGAGCAGCCGGCGTCCCATGCGAGCCATGTGCTCCACGTAGTCCGCCGCCTGGCGGAAGCGCTCCAGCGTCTGCTGGAGATCGATGATGTAGATGCCGTTGCGACGGCCGAAGATGTAACTCCGCATCTTCGGATTCCAGCGTCTCGTCTGGTGGCCGAAGTGCACCCCGGCCTCCAGCATCTCCTTCATCGTGACCTGAGCCAAGAGCCTGTCCCCGCTACCGCTTGCTGAACTGGAAGCGCGCACGCGCACCCTTCTGGCCGTATTTCTTGCGTTCCTTGCGCCGCGGGTCGCGGGTCATGAACCCGGCCGTCTTGAGCGATTCGCGGAACGTCGGTTCAAACTCCACCAGCGCCCGCGACAGACCGTGACGGATCGCCCCGGCCTGACCGGAACTGCCGCCGCCGCAGACAGTGGCCCGCATGTCGAGCTCACCTTCTTTCTCAACGACCTGCAGCGGCTGGCGGACGATCATCTTCAGCACTTCGCTGCCGAAGTAGTCGTCCATTCCCACGCCGTTGACGGTCATCTCGCCGGTGCCTTCGCGCAGGAAAACCCGCGCAGTGGCCGTCTTTCGACGGCCCGTTCCGTAGCTCGTCTCCGTCAACTCGCGCTCCCTTCTGTGATCGTCATTGCTTCCGGCTGCTGCGCCTGATGCGGATGCTCGGCGCCGGCATAGACCTTGAGTTTCCGCAGTTGGCGCCGGCCGAGACGGTTCTTGGGAAGCATGCCCCTGACCGCCAGTTCGACCAGCCGGGTAGGCCGGCGGCCACGCAGTCGTCCGGCCGTCTCAGCCTTGAGCTTTCCGGGCTGCCCGCTGTGCCGGTAGTAGATCTTCTTCTCGTCCTTGCCGCCCGTCAGGACCGCCTTCTCGGCGTTCACGACGACGGCAAAGTCGCCGACGTCGACATGGCGGGCGTAGGTCGGCTTGTCCTTGCCGGTGAGGATGCGCGCCAGACGCGTGGCCAGCCGTCCCAGGGGAACGCCTGCCGCGTCGACGACATACCAGCTGCGCTCCACCTCCCCCGCCTTGGGGTTGTAGGTCCGGTTCGGCGTCCTCGCCTTGGTGATCGCTGTCATTCGTTCGTACCCTCGCCGGCCGGCCCCTGTCTTCCGATGCCGGCGCTCCGTTGCGCACGGGCTGAGGACAGGAGCGGGCATACTCCTACCGCAACCTCCCCGCGCAGAGGAACGGGGATCGTAGAGTCCGGCGCGGGCCTTGTCAAGACGAACGGCGGTCCGTCAACCACCGCTTCCGCGTATCCTCGATCTCCCCATGGCACCTCTACAGGTGGGTCTCACCGGCGGTATCGCCAGCGGCAAGTCGACGGTCGGCGCGATGCTGGCCGAGATGGGCTGCGTCGTCACGGACGCGGACGCGCTCGTGGCCGACCTGTACGGACCCGGCAAGCGCGGCGCCGCCGCGGTAGCGGAGCTGTTCGGCGCGGAGATGCTGAAGCCGGACGGCTCCGTCGACAAGGAAGCCCTGGGACGCCTGGTGTTCGGCGACCCGGCAAGCCGAAAGCGCCTGGAACAGGCGATTCATCCCCTCGTCGGCCAGCGCTACCTGGAGGTTCTCGAGGCGGCCGGTGACGGGGCCGTCGTGGTCTTCGAGGTACCGCTGCTGGCCGAAGGAGGCGGCCGCGGGCGTTACGACGCCGTGGTGACGGTCGAGGCCCCGGAACAGCTTCGCCTCGACCGGGCCGTCGAACGCGGACTCGACCGCGGCCAAGCGAAGGCCCGCATGGCTGCCCAGGCCACCGGCGAGCAACGCCGGGCAGTCGCCGACTTCGTGATCGAGAACACTGGAGGCCTGGCCGAGCTTCGCAGTCAGGTCGAGACGGTGTACTCAGCCTTGAGGGACCGCGCCCGTCACTGCTGATCAGCTTCCTTCAGGCCAATCGAGGGCCCGAAGAAACGCGCGCCAGGCACGGCCCCGGTGGCCGATCCGATCCTTGACCTCATCGCCCAGTTCGGCGTAGGTCCGTTCCAGTCCATCGGGCTCGAACACAGGATCCCAACCGAAGCCGCCCTCACCTCGCGGCGGCAGCACCAGCCTGCCGGCCGTCGCGCCTTCGGCGATCACTTCCCGGTCGCCATCCCTGAGCATCAGGGCGCATCGGGCCACGACCCCGGGGTCGCCGGCACGAATCGCGACGTTGGCGATGCCCTCATCGCCCACCGCCTCCAGCATCCACTTGACCAGTGGCCCCGGGAAACCGTTCATGCAGGCCAGCTCGAGGCCGGTCTCCTCGACGACGACCGGCTGCGCGAGCCGCTGCCAGGCAGCCTCCGCCTTGAACCGCAGCACCTCGATCAGGTCGCCCGACTGGATCTCCGGCAGATCGATCGCCGCCGTCTCCAACCGGCGGCCCGTGATCCGCTCCGCCTCGCGCCGCTTGTTCGCGTTCCCGGTGACCAGCACCCACGGTCGCTGGCCGGCATACCCGCCGCTCACCCTTCGGCACCTGGAACTAGTGTGAATAGTCGTGCGTACGAGTGGTGTATTATTCGCACCGAGATAGCCAAGGGACAGGCAGTGTAGCCCGCCCCGTGAAGTCCGGCCCAAACGGAGAAACACCTCAGATGCCCGAAGACCTGATCTCGATCGCCGACCTCGAGGAGGGCCAACTCGAGTCGATCCTCGAACTGGCCCAGGAACTCGAAGCCAGGCCGCAAGCCCACCGCGACGCCCTCAGGGGCAAGTCGATCGTCCTCTACTTCGAGAAGGCGTCGACCCGAACCCGGGTCAGTTTCGAAGCGGGCATGGCGCAGCTCGGAGGCCAGCCGATCTTCCTCTCCAGCCGCGACCTCCAGATCGGCCGCGGCGAAACGATCGCCGACACCGCGCGCGTCCTGTCCCGCTACGTGGACCTCCTCATGCTGCGCACGTTCGAGCACAGCACCGTCGTCGAGATGGCCGAGCACGCCACGGTGCCCGTGATCAACGGGTTGACCGACGAGCTGCACCCCTGCCAGGCGCTCGCTGACCTGATGACCGTTCAACAGGAGTTCGGCGGCCTGCGTGGCCGCCGGATCGCCTACATCGGCGACGGTAACAACGTCGCCCACTCCCTGATGATCGCCTGCGCCCGCGCGGGTGTCGACTTCTCCATCGCCTCGCCTCCCGGCTACGAAGTGGCCGACAAGTACCTCGACCTCGCGGGAGGCTTCGCGTCCGGCACCGGAGCAGGGATCCAAACCGGAACCGACCCGCAGGCCGCGGCCAGCGGCGCGGACGCGGTCTACAGCGACGTCTGGACCTCGATGGGCCAGGAGCAGGAACGAGAGCAGCGCCTTGCCGACTTCGACGGCTACACCGTCGACGACGACCTGATGTCCAGGGCCAGCGACGACGCGATCTACCTCCACTGCCTACCCTGCCACCGGGGCGAGGAAGTCACGGCCTCCGTCGTCGACGGCCCGCGGAGCCGCGTCTTCGACCAGGCCGAGAACCGCATGCACACGCAGAAGGCCGTCATGCTCCGCCTCCTCGACCGCGCGTAGGGAAGCGGCCAGATCGACGATAAGCGTAGGTTCGCCAACGACTTACGCTGGTAGACTGCGGACATGCCCGAAGCCAGGGAGGCGCCGCAGAATCCACTTCATGAGCGCTACGCGAGCGCGGAGATGGCGCGGTTGTTCTCGGCCCGGCACCGGTTCCGGAGTTGGCGGCGGCTCTGGATCTGTCTGGCCGAGAACCAGGCGGCCCTGGGGCTGCCGATCAGCGGCCAGCAGCTCGACGCGCTGCGCGAGCATGCGGACGAGCTCGACCTGGAGCGCGTCGCACAGTTGGAACGTGAAACGCGCCACGACGTGGTGGCCCACCTGCGGCACTTCGCCGAGGTCAGCGGCGACGCGGGCAGCATTCTGCACCTGGGCGCGACGTCGGCGTTCATCACGGACAACACCGACGCTCTGATCGTTCGGGAAGCGCTCGACCTCGTCGCGGGAAGGCTGGCGGCCACGGTCGCCGCGCTGGCTGCCTTCGCGCGCAGGGAGCGGAGCACGACCGCGCTCGCCTACACCCACTTCCAGTCGGCCCAGTTGACGACGCTGGGCAAGCGCGCCTGCCTCTGGCTCCAGGACTTCCTGACGGACCTCAAGGAAGTGGCCGACCGTCGCGACCGGCTCCGCTGCCGGGGCGCCAAGGGCACCACGGGCACCCAGGCCTCGTTCCTGACGCTGTTCGGCGGCGACCACGGCAAGGTCCGCGAACTCGACGCCCGTGTCGCCTCGGCTCTCGGCTTCGAGGCGAGCTGGCGGATCACCGGCCAGACCTACCCGCGCAAGCAGGACAGCCAGGTCCTGCACACCCTGTCCGGCGCGGCCGAGAGCTGCCACAAGTTCGGCAGCGACCTGCGGCTGCTGCAGGGCGTGGGAGAGCTGTCCGAACCGTTCGACGAGAACCAGGTCGGTTCCTCGGCGATGGCGTACAAGCGCAACCCGGTTCGGGCCGAGCGCATGTGCTCCCTGTCGCGGCGGATCATGAGCGACTCGCTGCACGGGGCGCTGAACGCCGGCACGCAGTGGCTCGAGCGCAGTCTCGACGATTCCGCGAACCGGCGCCTGGTACTGACCGACTGCTTCCTGACCGTCGATGCCGTGCTGCTCCTGGCCGCGAACATCGCCCAGGGACTGCGAGTCAATGAAGAGGCCACGGCCGCCCGGGTGAAGCGCGAGCTTCCTTTCATGGCCACCGAGACCTTCCTGATGGAGGCGTCGCTTCGCGGCGGCGACCGGCAGGAACTGCACGAGCGCATTCGGCGGCACAGTCTCGAGGCGTACGCGCGGGTCTCAGCGGGGGAGCCGAACCCGCTGATCGACCTGATCGCGGGAGACCCTTCGTTCGGACTGGGAAGCGACGAACTCGAGTCCCTGGTCGACGCGGACTCCTTTACCGGCCGTTCCGCCCAGCAGGTCGACGACTTCCTCGCCGAGGCCGTCGAACCGGCGCTGGCCCTGCACCCGGCCGCGGCGGTAGAGGCGCCGAGGGTGTAGCTGCCCATGCGCCAGCTGATACCCCGTACCGACCGCGTCCGCAGTCCGCTCGCAGCCCCGCTCGCCGCTGTTCTCGCCGCCGGTCTGCTTGCCGGCTGCGCCTCGACCAGGGGCCTGGAGTCGCCGAACCGCGGAACCACCCAGAGAGGTCAGGCATCGTGGTACGGCGCCAAGTTCCACGGCCGGCCGACGGCCAGCGGCGAGATCTACGACATGAACCGCATCTCGGCCGCTCACAAGCAGCTACCGATGGGAACGGTCGTGCTGGTCAAGAACCGGGACAACGGCAAGAAGCTCAGGGTCCCGATCAACGACCGCGGTCCCTTCATCAAGGGCCGGATCATCGACCTCTCAGTCGGTGCCGCCAGACAGCTCGAGATGTTCGGCCAGGGTCTCGCGAACGTCCGCATCAAGGTCGTGCGGCTGCCCCAGAAGAAGCGGAAACTGCCGATCTCCTACCCGGCTCGCGGCTGGCGCGACAGCAAGCCGAACCGCGACCGCCAGAGCGGATTCACCATCCAGGCCGGCGCCTTCCGCAAACGCAGCAGCGCCGTGGCGCTGGCCCGTCGCCTGCGTCGCGAACTCGACCTCGACAACGTGAAGGTCACCAGAGGACGAGGAGTGCATCGCGTCCAGATCGAACGCCGGCGGAGGCAAGCAGCCGACGATGTGCTGCAACGCCTGAAGGACGCCGGCATCGCCGCGTTTCTCGCGGGCTGAAGAGGGCCGGGCCGGCCTCGTCAGGAGAGGTCGAACAGGTCGACCGAGATCGAGTCCTCCAGAGCCAGGAGCGCCGCCAGGCACTCGTCGTCAGGCGGCTGATCGAGCCGCAGGACGGCCAGGGCGTGCCCCCCGGGTTCGCGGGCCAGGTGGATGTCGGCGATGTTGATGCCGCCGTTCCCGAGAAGGGTGCCGAGGCGACCGACGAATCCGGGCACGTCCAGGTTGCGGACGACGAGCAGCAGGCCTTGCGGCTTGAACTCCATCCGGAAGCCGCCGAAGGAGACGACCCGCAGATCACCGTGCGTCTCGCCGTGGCGATAGGTCGTGCCGGCGACCTCGGCAACGCCGTCGGCGGTCCACGCTCCGGCTGGCGGCTCGGCGCCGACCGCCCGCACCCGCACGAGGTGGGCGTAGGCGGCCTGGTCGCTGTGCGTCGCCTGCACGAGTTCGACCCGGCGGTCGGCGGCCGTTCGCTCGGCGTTGACGTAGTTCACTCCCTCGCCGCAGGACGGAACCAGCGCGCCCTTGAGCGCCGCCACGGCGACCGACTTCCGCAGCTCCTGATCGATGCCCCAGAGGTCGACCTGGACCCGTCGCAGGCTGCCGCCGAGGGCGACCGCGGCCAGCCGGCCGAGCTGCTCGCCCAGGCGCAGGAAGGGCTCTCCGCGAGAACCCGAGGACCGGAACGGCAGATTCACCGCCGACACCGCGAGCGAGCCGCCGAGCGCGGCGAGCACCATGCGAGCGGTCTCGGTAGCGATGCGCTCCTGCGCCTCCGAGGTCTGGGCCCCGATGTGGGGCGTCGCCACCACGCGAGGGTGAGCGGCCAGCCGGTAGTCCGTCGGCGGCTCCTCCGGGAACACGTCGAGGCCGGCGCCAGCCAGCTTTCCCGAGTCGAGTGCTTCGAGCAGCGCCTCCGCGTCGACGACGCCGCCCCGGCCGACGTTGATGACCGCCGCGCCGTCCTTCATCGACGCGATGCTCCGCCGGTTCAGCATGTTCCGCGTCTGATCGGTGAGCGGCGTGTGGAAGGTGATGAAGTCCGAGCCCGCCAGAACGCCGTCGAGCGACATCGGCTCGACATCCAGGCGCTTGGCGACTTCGGCCTGCAGATAGGGATCGTAGGCCAGCACCTCCATCTCGAACGCGCGCGCCCGCCGGGCGACCCGCTGGCCGATCTGGCCGAACCCGATGATTCCCAGCGTCTTGCCGTGGAGCTCGCTGCCGACATGACTCTTGCGTTCCCAGCGCTCCGCCTTGAGAGACGCGTCGGCGGAGGGAATCCGCCGGGCCAGCGCCAGCAGCAAGGCAAACGTGTGTTCGGTCGCCGATAGCGAGTTCGCCGTCGGCGCGTTGATCACCAGCACGCCGCGCTGCGTCGCGGCGGCGATGTCGATGTTGTCGACGCCGACCCCGGCGCGGCCAACGACCTTGAGGCGATCACCGCCCTCGAGCACCTCGCGCGTGATCTGCGTTCCGCTACGCACGATGACGGCGTCGTAGTCCGCGATCAGCTCAGCTAGGCGCGGCCGGTCGGCGTCCCGCAGTTCATCGACGTCGGCGCTCTGGCGCAGGACGTCGACGCCGGCCGGCGCCAGCGAATCGGCGATCAGAACCCGGTGCATGGGGGCGGATTGTTGCAGCGCTTCAGGAGTACAGCAAGACCGGGCCGCACTCGGCTCGGAACTCCCGCTGATCGTCCTCCCAGGTGGCGTACCAGCGTTCGATCGCATCCCCGGCGTCGAGAGCGGTTCGGAAGCGATCCGTGCCCGCGAGGAGATCGATGGCCGGGGTGTCGGCAACGAACTCGTACGGCTCGCTCCGCCAGCCGAAATCCTCCCCGAGAACGTCGCGGAAAGCCAGCAGCAGCTCGAAGCCCAGCCGCACCGGTCGCAGCAGGCCGGCGTCCTCCAGCCGCAGCTCGACTCCGGAGCAGACCGAACCGGCGTGCTTCTGGAACTGGGGCCTGAACATCGCCGGCACGACGGACACCCCGCCGAGCCCGGCGGCCGCCAGGCGTTCGCTGCAACGACCCGCGAGCGCCGGCGCGTCGGCGCCGGGGACGCCAAGCAGTTGAAACGGCCTCGTCGTGCCCCTCCCCTCCGAAACCGTGGTCGCCTCGAGCAGGCACAAGCCCGGATAGAGATGCGCCGTCTCCGGCGTCGGCATGTTGGGCGAAGGCGCCGTCCAGTGCCAACCGACCTCCCGCCACGTCTGCCGCCGGCGCCAGCCCTCGACTTCGAACACCGTCAGCGCGCCCCGGTCCCAGCCGCGCCGCCGACCCTCCAGCAGCAGGATCTCCGCCATCGTCAGACCGTGCCGTTGCGGCATTCGGAAGGCGCCGACGAAGGACGTGAAGTCGGGATCCAGGAGGTTGCCCTCCACCTCCAGGCCGCCTAGCGGATTGGGCCGATCGAGGACCCAGACCTCGCAGCCGGCCAGGAGAGCCGCCTCGGCCGCCCACACCGCGGTGGCCGCGAACGTGTAGTAGCGCGCGCCCACGTCCTGGAGATCGATCACCACCAGGTCGCAGCCGTCGAGGATCCCGGGCTGCGGTCGGAGGCTGCCGGCGTCGCCGCCGTACAGCGAAACGACCGGAGAGCCGGTCCACGGATCGCGTTCGTCCCCGGACGCCACCATGTCCTGTTCGACGCCGTAGAAGCCATGCTCCGGCCCCAGGAGCGTAGCCGCGGGCTGCACCGCGTCCAGCGCCACATGGGCGTGGACACCGCGCAGGCTGAGTGACGCCTGGTGGCACAGCAACGCGTAGCGACGGCCCCTGATCCGGCCGGCGTCGTCGAGCAGGCGGTCGAGGCCGGACCGGATCGGCATGATCGGCGGCTCTAGGAGCCCGCGCCGCGGCGGTACTCGCCGCTTCGACCGCCGCTCTTCGCCTCGAGCAGCAGGTCCGTGATGACCGCGCCGCGCTCGACGGACTTGACCATGTCGTAGAGGGCGAGAGCCGCCGCGGCGCAGGCCGTGAGCGCTTCCATCTCGGCGCCCGTGCGAGCCGTCGCCACGACACGGCTACGAATCCTGACGCCGCCGTCCGCCGGCTCGATCTCCACCTCGACCTGGTCGAGCGGCAGAGGATGGGCCAGGGGGACCCAGGCCGCCGTGCTCTTCGCGGCCTGAACGCCGGCGATCCGGGCCACGGTCAAGGCATCGCCCTTGGGCAGACTCTCCAGCCGCTCGACCGTCTGCCCGGAGAGCAGAACGCGGCAGGACGCCTCGGCCACACGCCGCGTCACCGCCTTGGCGGAGACGTCGACCATGGCGGCCCGCCCGCGGCGATCGAGGTGACTGAAGGACGAGTCTCCTGGAACTTGGGCGCTCATTCCCGCTCGCTAACCTAACAGCCCGGATGCGCCTCGCGATCGTCATGCCCGTGCTCGAGGAGGCGGCGCGGGTGCAAACCGCCATCGCCGCGGCGGAGGCGCACTGCGACGAACTCATCGTGGTCGACGGCGGCAGCAGGGATCGGACCGCCGAACTGGCTTCCGGCGCGGGTGCCCGGGTTGAAACCTTGCCGCGGGCCGGCCGGGGACTCCAGCTGCGAACAGGCGCCAGGCTGGCGATCCAGGCTGGTGCCGACGTGCTGCTGTTCCTCCACGCCGACACGCGCCTCCCGCCGGCGGCGAGACCCGGGATAGAGCGCGCCGTCAACTCCGGCGCGGCAGGCGGGGGCTTCCTGATCGACTTCGAAGCAGCGCCGCCGCTGCTACGGCGGGGCCGGGTCCTGGTCGACGTGCGGACCCGCTGGCTGCAGGCTCCGCTCGGCGATCAGGCTCAGTTCGCTACGACACCGGCGTATGTCGCGTGCGGCGGATTCGCCGACCTGCCGATCCTCGAGGATCTGGACTTCATCGCTCGCCTCCGCCGTCAGGGACCCATCTCGGTCGTGCAGCAGCGCGCGACGACTTCATCCCGACGCTTCGCCGAGCGAGGAGTCCTCCGCACCGTGGCCACGAACTGGTTGATCTGGTCCCTGTTCGCCGCGGGCGTCAAACCGGCACGGCTGGCAGGCCTCTACCCCCTGGTGCGTTAGAGCAGCCGGGAGGTAGAGGCTGACGGCCGCTAGTGCCCGTGCGGCCTCGGCCGCACGGGGTCTCGCATTTGTGCCTCGTCCAGGCGGCCACTGGGCCGCCAGGACGAACACAAGTGCCTAGTTCAGGGCGTCCTTCAGCGGACGGCTGACCTTGAACCGAACACCGTTGCTGGCCGCGATCATGAGCGACTCGCCGGTCTTCGGGTTGCGGCCGGCGCGGGCGCCGCGGTGCGACACGGAGAAACTCCCGAGGCCCGGAAGCTGCACGCGGTCGCCGTTCTGCAGATGGCTCGAGATGCTGTCAATCAGGGACTGGACGGCATCAGCCGCCTGCTTCTTGCTGAGACCCGCGCCCTCGGCAACGGCGTCTACGATGTCTGCCTTTCCGGCCATCGAACGTACTCCTTCAAGTCGGTTATACTTGTCGGTTTTCCTCGTGAAACCAACGAAACCCCAAGAATCTATGGCAGAAGAACCCGTACTGTCAATGTTGGCCTACACTTCCGGCTGGTGGCAGGCGTCGTTGAGGGCGTCTCCCCGTCCGCGCGTCCGCCCGAGCAAGGTTCAGCCTGCCGCGCGCTGGAGCACCTGGACCGTAAAGCCGTCGTGCCCTTCGGCCGGAAGCAGTCGCCACAGGCCCGACGCCTCGACGTGGTCGGCCGCCGGCCGGCGCAAGTCGGCGCCCAGATCCCGGAGGTCGAAGTCGGATCGTGTCGCCAGGAAAGCCGAGACAACGTCCTCGTTCTCCTCCGGCTCGATCGAGCAAGTGAGAACGACAAGCAAACCGCCCGGCCGTACACACTCGGCCGCGCCACGGACAAGGGAGCCGGCCTGCTCCGCCAGCCGGTCGATCTCCGCCGCGCTGATTCGCCACTTGAGTTCCGGGTGTTTTCGCAGGGTACCCGTCCCACTGCACGGCAGGTCGACCACGACCCGGTCGAAATGGTCGCGAAAGGGGAGAGTGGCGCCGTCCGCGGCGCAGAGCAACGGCGCCAGGGCCAGGCGAGCGGCGTTGCCGCGCATGGTCTGCAGGCGCCCGAGCGAAACGTCGCTGGCCACGCAGAGAGCGTCCGGCTGCTCCGCAAGCAACGCGAACGTCTTGCCGCCCGGAGCCGCGGCGATGTCGAGCACACGCTCCCGGGGTTCGGGCGGGGGCACGATCGCCGCCAACTGACTCGCCTCGTCCTGAACGTAGAAGGCGCCGCGCCGGTAGGCTTCCGAGAACAGCGGGTTGCCCCACTGAACCGTGAGGCAGTGCGGCGCCAGCACGGACGGCTCGACCCCGACATCATCGTCGATCAACTGCTCGGCCAACGGGGCGCGACCTCCGCGCTCGCGAAACGCGAGCAGATGCAGCGGCTTCGGGCGGTTGTTGGCGGTCAGGATGGCGATGGTCCGCGTCTCGCCATAGGTGCGCAACCAGCGCTCGACCAGCAGATCCGGGTGCGAGTGCAGGATGCCGAGCCGGACGGCCGGATCGCTCTCTTCGACCGGCCAGGCGTCGCGGCGAGGCGAGCGGGCGATCCGTCGCAGCACGCCGTTGACGAAGCTGGCGCCGCCAGCATGGGTGCGGCCCGCCGCCTGCTCAACCGCTTCGTTGACCGCCGCATGAGCGGGCACGCGGTCCAGGAAGAAGAGCTGGTACACGGCGATCCTTAGCGGCGCCAGCAGTGCACGCTGGATCCGCGAAAGCGGACGTCCGGACGCGGAAACGAGCACATGATCGATGAAGCGCAACCAGCGCAGCGTGCCCAGCACGAGTTCCCGCAACAACCCGTGATCCCTCGGATCGCAACGCTCGAGAGCACCGTCCAGAAAGGTCGAAGCCGGTGCCCTGGACTCGAGCGTGCGCTCGATGACGAAGGCGGCCGACTCCCTGACCTTGGCGTGGGCCGTTCGCGGCGCCTCGGTCCGACGGCGGCGCCAGCTCGGGCCGGAACCCAGGTTTCGAATCGGTCGTCGACGGGTCATGCCCGCACCCCGAAGCGTTCGCCGAGCTTCAAGCGCAGGCCGTTCGCCAGGTCGACGCCACTGACCGGACGACGGCCCGGGCGCTGTACTCGATCGAGCGCGAGGGCCGACGAACCGCCGCAGCGGACCACCGCCACTCGACCGATGCCTCCGACCTGACAAGACCCCAGGAACGCACCCGGCCGATCCCGACCGTTGCCCCGGTCCGGCCCCGCAAACGAGGTCAGGGATCGCGCCGCCACGATCCGTATCGCCTCGCTCCGCAGCCAGGTCCGCGACCCGGGCCACGGTTCGTAGGCACGTACCCGGCAGGCGATCTCGCCGGCTTCGCGGTCCCAGTCCACGACGCCGTCCTCCGGACGGAGCATCGGCGCGTAGCTCGCCACCGCGTCGCGCTGCGGCCGCGGCACGACCTCGCCGGCCTCCAGGCCGTCCAGGGTACGGACGAGAAGACGGGCACCGACCTCGGCAAGCCGCGGCGCCAACTCGCCGGCCGTCTCAAGCGGGCCGATCGCCACCTCTTCCCGCAGCAGAATCGGTCCCGTGTCGAGACCTTCCTCCATGACCATCGTGGTCACTCCGGTCACGCTCTCGCCGCTCGCGATCGCGGCCTGGATCGGGGAGGCGCCGCGCCAGGCCGGCAGCAGGGATGCGTGAACGTTCAGACAGCCCCAGGATGGCAGCTCGAGCAGGCTACGGGGAAAGATCTTGCCGTAGGCGGCGACCACCGCGAGGTCGAGCTCCAGTGCGCGCAGTCGACCGAGAAACTCGTCATCCCGGACCCGCGTCGGCTGCAGCAGGTTGACGCCGTGCGCCTGCGCCCAGCGAGCCACCGGCGGTTCGACCACCCGGCCTCCGCGGCCCGCGCGCCGCGCCGGCTGACTGACGACAACGATCGGGCGCCGGCCGTGCGAGTCCAGAGCCGCGAGCGACGGCACCGCGAACTCGGGCGTGCCGAAGAAGGCGATCCTCTCGAATCTCGGCCGTGCGGACATCGTCCGCCGAAACTACTGGAAGGCGATCTGAGACTGGTCGATCTCTTCGAAGTAGTCCGGCGGCACCAGGACTTCCCGCGGTTTGCTGCCCTGAGCGGGGCCCAGAATCCCATCCTGCTCCATCAGATCCACAAGCCGCGAAGCACGAGAGAAACCCACTCTCATCCGACGCTGGAGGAAGCTCGCCGATCCCATCCGTTCCGCGACCACCAGCCGGGCCGCCTCGTCGTAGAGCACGTCGCCACCGCCGTTCTCCCCGGCAGCCGCCGAACGATCCTCGGGCGGCGGGTCGAGCACTGCCGGATCGAGGTTGGGCTGTCCCTGCCGCTTGAGCCAGCGGACCAGAGCCGCCGTCTCCTGCTCCGTCACGAATGCCCCGTGAAGGCGAAGCATGCGGCCGCTACCGGGCGGCATGAACAGCATGTCGCCCTTTCCGAGCAGCTTCTCGGCACCGACCTGGTCGAGGATGGTCCGCGAATCGTGCCGGGTCGCCGCGGCGTAGGAGATCCGGCACGGGAAGTTCGCCTTGATCGTGCCCGTCAGGACGTCGACCGAGGGGCGCTGGGTCGCGACAATCAGATGGATGCCGACCGCGCGCGCCATCTGCGCCAGACGGGCGATCGATGTCTCGACCTCGGACGAGGCGACCATCATCAGGTCAGCCAGTTCGTCGATCACGATCACGTAGTAAGGGAGCGGTTCGAGATTCCGGGGCTCGGCGGGTTCGTCCGCCTCCTCGTCCCGAAGGCGAAGACGGTTCGCCACCTCCGGATCGGCGATTGCCCGGTTGTAGAAGTCGATCGAACGGACGTGAACCTCCGCCAGCAAACGGTAGCGACGCTCCATCTCGGCCACCGCCCAGCGCAGCGCGTTCGAGGCCTGCTTCGGTTCCACCACCACGGCGGTCTTCAGGTGCGGAATGTCCGCGTAGACCCCGAGTTCGATCCGCTTCGGATCGATCAGGATGAACTGGACTTCGTCGCTCCGCGCGCGGTACAGGATGGAAGTCAGCATGCCCTGGAGGCCCACGCTCTTGCCGGCGCCGGTGGCCCCCGCTACCAGCAGGTGCGGCATCTTGGCCAGGTCGGCGAAGTACGGCTCGCCACGGAGGGTGCGCCCCAGCGCCATGGTGAGCGGAGACTTGCCGTCCCGGAACCCGGAGTCGGCCAGAAGGCTGCCCAGGGGGATGATCGTCCTGTGCTTGTTCGGGACCTCGATGCCCAGCGTCGATCGGCCGGGCATGCGTTCGATCCGGATCGCCTCAGCCTTCAGGGAGAGCGCCAGATCGTCCTGAAGGTTGACGATCTGGGCGACCTTCACGCCGGGCGCCGGCTGGAACTCGAACACGGTGATGACCGGCCCGGGGCTGATGCCTTCGATCGTGCCCTCGACGCCGAACTCGGCGCAGCGGGCGCAGATGAGTTCACCGAGTTCCCTCAATCCGCCCTCGTCGACCTCGCTGTTGACCTCCTCGGTGTAGAGCAGGTCGAGCGGCGGCAACTCCCCCTTCTCCCCCTGCGGACCGGCCTCCACCTGCGGTCCGGTCTTCTCCGACGCCGCCGTCCTCGCTGGCACGGTCGGCCCGGCGGGGATCGGGCTCGCTCCGATCGCGGCCGGCCGCGCGGCGCTGGTCTCTTCCGAACCGCGGACTGCGGTCTTCGCCGCGGTCCGGTGAAGCGGCAGATCCACGAGCGGACTCTCGGCCGCAGGCTCCCGCGCGACCTTCGCTCTGGCACGACCGGACCCCTGTTCCGGCGCTTTGGCCTTCGCTCTCTTCCGCCGTCTGGGCCTGAGCAGGGCAAGGAACGTCTTGAACCGGCCAAGACCGGCGGCGATCGACTCGTCCAGGCTGTTCCGCAGCATCAACGCGATCCCGAACACGAGGCCCGAGACGGCGATCACTCCAGCGCCGAGCGCGCCCAACTGGCCTTCCACCGCGCCGGCGATCGTCGACCCCAGGAAACCCCCCGCAGTCAGGGACTCGCCCCGGAACGCGACTTCGCCGGCGGTCAGAGCGACCAGCGTCGGCGCGGCTACGAGAGCGACGACGATGCCGGCACCCTGCAGGGCAGAGGGAGCGTCGGCGCGGGCGCGGACCAACCGGTAGCCCAGACCGAGAACCGCGAGCGCCACCGCGAGCACGGCGAATCCGAGGAAACCGTATCCGGCGGCGGCGACGTGAGCGCCCACCGGCCCGATCAGGTTGGCCGTCTCCGTCGAGTCCTCGGCACTGCGCATGAAGCTGGGGTCGCTCGGCTGGTAGCTCAACAGACTGAGCAGCAGGAGCGCACCGAGCATGAGCAGCAGCAGACCGACCAGCTCGCTGGCCTTGCCCGTCGGCAGGCCGCGGCCTAGCGCGAACCGTCCGGGGCCATCATCCGAGCGAATCATCGACGCCCTCCCACGAAGCGTTGACGGGAACATGCACGGGCTAACGATTCTAGCCTACAAAACGGGATATGGCTATATTCGTGTGAGCAACTCCACCGACCGGAACAGCTCGACGAACTGCCCCAGGGCGAGGGCCTCCGCCCGAATCTTCGGAGGCAGTCCCAGGAGCGAGATCACCTCGGCCGCCGCGGGCCGATCCATAACCGCGACCAGGTTGTTCAACAGGGTCTTGCGCCGGTGCCTGAACGCGGTGCGAACCAGCGCCTTGAAGTCAGCCCACTCCTCCTCCGCGATCGGCGGCTCGATCCGTTCCAGGCCCACGAAAGCGCTGGTCACGGCCGGCGGCGGCACGAAGCTCCCCGGCATGACGACGGCCAGACGGCTCGCGGCAGCGCGTGCCTGGGTCAGCACCGTCAACGCGCCGTAGGCCCCGTCGCCCGGCGCCGCCGTCAAGCGATCCGCGACCTCGCGCTGAACCAGAAAGGCCGACCGCAGGCCAACCGGGCCGCGCTCGAGCACCCGGGAGACGATCCGCGTCGCTACGTTGTAGGGCAGATTGCCGGCGATCCGGACCGCGACGGGCGCGCGCTCGTAGCCCAGGTCGCAGGCATCGCCGATCGCGAGCCGGACCCGACGGTCGGTGAGTCGGCGGCGCAACGCGAAGGCCCACGAAGGATCGAGTTCGCAGGCAATGACGCGGCTCGCGCCTCGCTTCAGGAGAAGTCGCGTCAGCACGCCGCCGCCGGGGCCGACCTCGATCACCGTCCGGCCGGACACATCCAGGAAGTCGAGCGCGGGAGTCGCCGACTCGGCACGGCGGAGGTGGTGCTGGCCGAGCGATCGACGGAGCGGTGGATCGGTCTTGCCCGGTGCAGTCACCGGCCTGCACGGTAGCAGCCCGACAACCCGGACGGTCCGCATAAGCTCCGGTGCGTTCGCGACGCAATTCCGCCCGCCGTTGAGGAGCCGCCATGGAGCCAGGAAGCCAACGACAAACCCAGCCGGAACAGACACCCCCGTGGGAGCCGACCGCGTGCATCCTGTGCGAGAACAACTGCGGCATCGAGGTCCAGTTGGGCGGCGACGACGGACGGCAGTTCGCGCGCTTGCGCGGGGATCGGGCGAACCCGGTCTCGAAGGGCTACGTCTGCCAGAAGGCCGGGCGCCTGAACCACTATCAGAACAGCCGTGACCGCGTGCTGTCGCCGCTGCGGCGACGCCCCGACGGCAGTTTCGAGGAAATCGACTGGGACACGGCGATTCGCGAGGTGACGGCACGCCTCGCGGAGGTGCGCGACCAGTTCGGCGGCGAGTCGATCTTCTACTACGGTGGCGGCGGCCAGGGGAATCACCTGCCCGGCTTCTATGCCCGCTCCACCCTGCGCACGCTGGGTTCCGTGTACCGGTCCAACGCGCTCGCGCAGGAGAAGACAGGCGAGATGTGGGTCGCCGGAAAGATGGTCGGCGCGCACACGCGCGGCGACTTCCACCGCTGCGAGGTGGGAATCTTCCTGGGCAAGAACCCGTGGCAGTCGCACGGCATCCCGCGCGCCCGGGTCACGCTGCGCGAACTCGCAAAGGACCCGGAACGGTGCCTCATCGTCATCGACGTCCGGCGCTCCGAGACGGCGGACCTGGCCGACATCTTCCTTCAGGTGAAGCCTGGCACCGACGCCTGGCTGCTCGCGGCGATGCTGGGCGTCCTGCTGGAGGAGGACCTGACGGACGCGGACTTCATCGCCCGGCACACGGACGGCTTCGAGGAGGTGCGCCCCTGGCTGGAGCGGACCGACGTCGCCGCCGCCTGTTCCGCGTGCGGCGTGCCCGAGGAGCAGGTCCGGCTCGCCACGCGCCGCATCGCCACCGCCTCAAGCGTCGCCGTGTTCGAGGACCTCGGCGTGCAGATGAACCGCCACTCGACCCTGGTCAGCTACCTGCAGCGGCTGATCTGGATGCTGACCGGCAACTTCGCCAAGACCGGCGCCCAGAACGTCTCCACCTCCCTGGTGCCGATCACCGCCTCCCGGTCCGCCGGACCCCGAAAGACGCCGGTGACCGGCGCTCCGGTCATCGCCGGCCTCGTGCCGTGCAACGCGATCGCCGAGGAGATCGTCACCGACCACCCGAAGCGCTTCCGCGCGATGATCGTCGAAAGCGCGAACCCGGCTCACTCGCTGGCGGACAGCCGCGCCATGCGCGAGGCGTTGCGGGCGCTCGAGTGCGTCGTCGTCATCGACATCGCGATGACCGAGACCGCCCGCCTGGCCGACTACGTCCTGCCGGCGACCACGCAGTACGAGAAGGCTGAGGCGGTGTTCTTCAACTTCGAGTTTCCGGACAACGCCTTCTTCCTGCGCCGGCCGCTGCTCGATCCTCCGGCTACCGACAAGGCGGGGGCGCTGCCGGAGCCCGAGATCCACTGCCGGCTCACGGAAGCCCTGGGCGGCTACTCGCAGAACCAGGTCGACGAGCTGCGGGCGACCCTGCTTGACGGCGGCCGGGCCGCGTTCGGGATCGCCTTCCAGGCCGCGACCCGCAACGACCCGCGCCTCGCCGGCGTCGCGCCCGCGCTCCTCTACCGCACCCTGGGCGAGACGCTGCCCGACGGCCTCGAGTCCGCCGCGGCGCTGTGGAGCGCGGCCCACATCTGCGCGCACCGTTTCGGCGGCTCGATCCGGCGCGCCGGCATCGAAGGCGAGGGGCCGGCGCTCGGCGAGGCACTCTTCGACGCGATCGTCGAGAGCCCTGCCGGCCTCGTCTTCTCCAGCGACTCGCCCGAGGTCTCCTGGCAGCGCGTAGGGACGGCGAACAGGCGCCTCCAGCTCGCGATCCCGGAGCTGTTCGGCGCGATCGAGGAGCTCGTCGTCGAGGCCGGTCCCGGCATCACCAGCGCTGCTTTCCCGCTCGTGCTCTCCGCGGGCGAACGGCGTTCCTACACCGCGAACACGATCTACCGCGACCCGGCCTGGCGCCGGAAGGCGATGGAGGAGGCGCTGGCCCTGTCCGCCGACGACGCCGCGGCGCTCGAGATCGCCGACGGGGACCGGGTCCGGCTGGTGACTCCGCGCGGAGCCGCCGAAGTCGCTGCCATGGTCAGCGACCGGATGCAGGCGGGGCACATCTCTCTTCCCAACGGCCTCGGACTGGACTATCCGGACGAGGCCGGCGAGCGCGAGAGTGACGGCGTCGCGCCCAACGAACTGACGAGCGTCACGGACCGCGACCCGATCGCCGGCACGCCGTGGCACAAGAGCGTTCCGGCGCGCCTGGAGCGAATCGCCGATGCCGGCTAGGAGCCGGCGCCGCGGAAAGGCGCGCCGCGAAGCGACGGCCGAGGTTGCCCTGATCGTCGGCGGCGGTCCGGGCATCAGCGCGAGTTGCGCCCGGCTCTTCGCCGGCGAGGATATGCGGGTCGCGGTCGCCGCCCGGACGCCGGACAAGCCCGCGCTGCTCAAGCTGGAGGAGGATCACGACGTGCGGCGCTACGGCTGCGACGCGAGCGACCCGGACGCGGTGGCGAGCCTGTTCGAGGCGGTTGGGCGCGATCTTGGCGACCCGATCTTCGTCGTTCACAACATCGACGGCCGCATGGCCGACATCTTCCGCAAGGGCATCCACCAAGCGGATCGCGAGCTCGTGCGCCAGGTGCTCCACAACTCCGCCTACAGCGCGTTCCTGGTCGGCCGGGAGGCGACGCGGCGGATGCTGGCAGGCCCTGAGCCGGAAGGCGACGGGCACCGGGGCACCATCATCTTCACCAATGCCAGCGGGGCGCTCAAGGGTTTCGCCAGGAGCGGCGCCTTCGCCATGGCATGCCACGCCAAGGCCGGTCTGGCGCAGAGCATGGCGAGGGAACTCGGACCAAAAGGCATCCACGTCGCCCACGTGCCGATCGACGCGGCGATCGGCTGGACGCAGGATGACGGCAGCCGCTGGCACCGCATGGCCGGCACCGCCGTGGACGACAACATGGCGGACCCGGACCGGATCGCCGATCTCTACCTGCAGCTTCACCGGCAGCACCGGTCCACCTGGGCCTTCGAGGTAGTTCTCAGGCCCTGGGTGGAGACCTGGTGAGGGATTGAGGAGTTCCGGAATCCGCACGGCGGCGCGCTCGCCGTAAGATCCCTGCCGTGACCAGGGACGGCGCCGACAACAGGAAGACCCCAGCGAAGGAGCTGGCCTCACGCGCGGCGGCCGCCCTCCGTCAGGTCGTCGGCGTCCGCAGCGCCGAAGACGCGCACCGCGACGGCCTGACCGGCCTTCTCGACGGCGAGGCGCTGCACGGCGCGCTTGCCGAGGCGATCCAGGATGCGGAACGCGATGGCGGCTACATCGGCCTGCTGTTCATCGACCTCGACCGCTTCAAGCGCGTCAACGATCGCCACGGCCACGTGACGGGCAGCCGCATTCTGAGCCGGGTGGCGAAGCTCGTCGATGCCGCCGCGAAGCGGGCACGAGGTCTCGCCGCCCGCTACGGCGGCGACGAGTTCGTCGTCGTCCTGCCCGGCGCCGACCTCGACGGGTGCCTGCAGCGTGCCGAGCGCCTCCGGTCTGCCCTGGCCGCCACCCTCCTGCCAGGCGGCGAGCCGCCCCGCCGCCGTCCGCTGGTCCGCGTGACCTGCTCGATCGGCGCCGCCTCGACGCGGGCCGAGGCCTGCGGCGACCGCGACGAGACGCCGAGCCCGGCAGGCGCGGCAACGCGCCTGCTGCAACTGGCGGACAGCGCCATGTACCAGGCCAAGCACGCCGGCCGCAACCGCGTGGTCGCGGCCAGCGCCGAAGCCACTGGCGTGGCCTGACTACTCCACTCCGCAGCGACGGATCCAGAACGGCTCCGGCGCGGTCTCGGGCAATCGGGTCACGGCCGGGAGGTCACGAGCCGCGACGAAGTCGAGGCGATGACTCCGGAGAGGCACGGCGCCGATCGAGAGCGGCCAGGGTTGACGCCGGAAGGCGAACAGGCTGAACGAGACCGCGGGCCGACCATCGGCGTCCACCGACAGTACGTCGCGCGGTGGACCCTCGTGCCCGTTCGACCAGTCGAGGCCGAACCACAGCTCCTCGAAGGCCGCCAGCCAGCCGGGCGGAAGTCCCGGCCACGACTGGATCTGGCGATGCAGCTCGGCCCGGAGATCCGGGTCTCCCTCGAAGGCGGCCGCGGCCAGCAGCAACGGCTCGGCCAGAATCGCGCGCGCGGCGCGCACGGCGACGCGGGGGTCCGTGGCCGCCATGCCCGCTTCGCGCTCCACTCGCATGAGTTCGAACGGGGCCAGCGCCGACAGTGGGTCGAGGTCGCAGGCCCGCTCGAGCGCCTGCCGTCGCCTGTCGACGTCCACGGTCTGATCGACCCCGGCCAGCAGCCACAGGGGCGCGAGACCGTCGGCGGCCGCGGCCGCGGTCCAGGGATCGAGGCGGAGGTGGTAGAGGGGAAACGAAGGATCGCGGGCGGCCGCCCGAGACGCCGCGGCTGGATCGGCCATCTTCGTGGCCATCACGACTTCGTATGCGCGAGCAGCCGACGTCCGCTGCCAGGTCCAGGCCGCGGCGGCGACCAGCCAGAGATAGAAGGCGATCCGAAGCCCTTGCCGCCAGCGGGCCGGAGGTCGCCGCTTCGCGGCGGCGCCTCCTTCAGAAGCCGGCGAGGACGCCGGCGCACCCAGTGTGCGGCAAGACGCCGCCGCCGCCAGCCCCAGATTGAGAATCAGCACCGCGGGAACCGCCGTCACGACGGCGAAAACGCCGAAAGCCAGGCAGACTCCGGCGCCCATCAGGCCGAGCAAGGCCGCCGCCAGGAGCACCGGATCCCGCACCCGGGGATCGCCCAGTTCGCCCAGGCGAACCCGGCCGTAGCGCGCCACGAGCAACAGCATCAAAGCCGAGCCGGCCACACCGAGTTCGTAGGGAACCTGGGCCAGCAGGCTGTGGGCATCCGTGACCACCTCGCCCGGCGGGTGAACCCCCGGCGCCGGCCGCCAGTGGTTCGCCAGCGTCCAGCTCGTGGATCCCGGACCCCAGCCGAGAAGCGAGCGCTCCGCAAAGCCCGCAGCCGCGGCCTCCGCGTAGGTGCGGCGAGCCAGGAGCGACGGATCCTCGAGCCGCAGGATCGCGCCCAGACGACCGATCGGGCCCGGGATGTCGAGCCGGGAGCCGGCCCAGGCTGTCGAGAGCGCCAGTCCGGCTACCAGAGCCAGCAGCGCGGCAAGCGGGACGAGTACCCGGCGCCCCTTGCTCCGCCAGAGGATCCACGCCGCGGCGCCCACCGCCTGCACGAGAAGCGCCGCCAAGCCGGACATCGAACCAGTGGCGGCCAGGGTCCACACCAGGACGGCACCGACGAAGAGCGCCGCACCCTGACCCCATCTCCGCCGATCCGGTCCGGCGACCCGCCAGGCGCCAAGCACGGCGGGAGGCAGAATCGCCACGAGCACCAGCGCCAACTGGTTGTGGTGACCGATCGGCAGTGCGGCCCGGCCTTGTTCGTGGAGCGGCCGCATGGCCAACGCCCAGGTCGCCGCCGACACGCCAACCACGGCGCAGCCGGCCAGAGCCCGACGAACGGCCGCGTCCGAGCCGAGGAACCTGCCGATTCCCGCCGCAGCCCAGGTCGCGGGCAGGAGGAAGAGGACGATCGCCTCACCAGCGCGGCCTACCGGCGACTGAATCCAGCTCGCCAGAACGGAAAACCAGAGGGCGCCAAGGAGCGCCGGCCACCACGGAGACCCGTCTCGTCGCAGAGCCAACGGATCCAGAAACGACCCGTGGCCCAGAAACGCGAACGCGAGCAGCAGAGCGGCGCCGGCGGCCAGGGAGAACGCGGTGGCCCCCCGGTGGAACGTCCCGGCGTGGAACAGGACCATCGCCAGAGCCGACACGACCGCGAGGGCGGCACCGGTTTCCTGCCACCGCCCGCCGGCCATCGAACCGGGCTCAGGAACCTGAACCGTGAACGCCGGCGGCGTCCGAGCGCCGGCTCAGGCGCATGGCGACTTCAGGCGCTTCCCGCAGACAGGTCCAGAGGATGCGAAGCGAGGTCAGGAAGGCCCGCCAACCGGTCCGGAACGCGACCGCCGGCCGGGCGGCGATCTGCGGGTAGCCGCGCCCGTCCGTCCGGGCCTGCTCCCAGCCGGCGAACAGACGCCCCCAGGGGCTCGCCAGCGCCTCGGCCATCTGCCGTTTCGCCTTGTACGGGTACCAGAAGGAGTCGTGGTAGAGGACGCTCGCCAGATACGCCCAGGGCGCGAGAAAGGTGCGCAGCGACCACTCGACGGGGCGCCGCAGCGGCCCCCAGTAGATCTTGTGCTGCATCCTCGCGGCGAAGGTCATCTTCCGGAAGGGACCGACGAAGCCCCAGCTCCTGCCCGCGACCGCCGGGTCGCCCACGATCTCGATGTCCCGCGGGTCGCCGCAGCCGAGCCCGAGATCGTGCGCGAGCCGAATGTAGCGGATCGAGAGCGGGTCGAAGCCCATCAGCTTTGCGGCCACGGCGTCGATCGCGACCTGGTCCGCGCTAGCCAGGATGACGTTGCCAATCCGCGGGATCATGCAGCGCGGTCCCGGCCCGTCGCCGGCAAAGGTGCCGTCCATGGCCGCGAACACCCCCCGGTGGATGTGCTGCTGGATCATCAGCAGGTCGACCAAGGTCTCGTGGATGACCGGGTGGGTCCAGTGCCGGCGCTCGTTCAGCAGCCCGCCGAACGCGTTCTTCATCGCCCCGGTCGTGGTCGTGAAGACGTGGGTCTTGACCGTCGGCAGGTGGATGATGTTCTCGCCCACGAACCGTGCCGGAATGTGAAAGCCCCGCGGGTAGACGTCGTTCAGGCACAGAAACCGCGAGGCGAGGTCGCCCACGGCCTCCCGGACCGGCAGCCACTCCTCGCCCTCCTCGTAGAGGTGGACGTTGCGCAGGCCGTGCGCCTCGATGACATCGACTTGCTTGTTCTCGCGCTCGCCCAGGCGGGCGTCGATGACGACGGTCCGGTTGTGGCAACCATGAATCAACGCCGGGTCGTAGCCGTCCTTCTCCATCGCCCGCACCACCCCTTCGAGCTGCCAGGGCGTCGTCGAGCTGCCGGGGTAGAAGAAGTGCCAGGAGATGTTGATCTTGAGCGCCGTGTCGACCGAAGGATCGATCACCTCGCGGTAACCCGCGAGGTTCAGGAGTTCGTGATAGTCGGCCAGGATCGAGGCGGGCGCCGTCGGCAGCACGGCGACCCGGGGGCTGGCGGGTGCGGGACTCAGTTCGGCGCTCCCCTTGCGCCCCTCGACATCGCGGCGAGGAACTCGGCGTTCGACGGCGTGTTCTTGAGCCGCTCCTGGAGCACCTCCATCGCCTCGACCGTCGGCAGCGGATTCAACACCTTGCGCAGCACCCAGACCCGCTGCAGATCGTCCGCCGAAAGCAGCAGCTCCTCCTTGCGGGTGCCGGACTTCTCGATGTCGATCGCCGGGAAGATCCGCTTGTCGACCAGCTTCCGGTCGAGATGCAACTCCGAGTTGCCCGTGCCCTTGAACTCCTCGAAGATCACGTCGTCCATCCGGCTGCCCGTGTCGATCAGCGCCGTGGCGACGATGGTCAGCGAGCCGCCACCCTCGATGTTCCGGGCGGCGCCGAAGAACCGCTTCGGGCGTTGCAGGGCGTTGGCGTCGATGCCTCCGGACAGCACCTTGCCCGAAGGCGGTTGCACCGTGTTGTAAGCGCGCGCCAGACGAGTGATCGAGTCGAGCAGGATGACGACGTCCTTGCCGTACTCGACCAGCCGCTTGGCCTTTTCGATCACCATCTCGGCGACCTGAGTGTGCCGCGAGGCAGGTTCGTCGAAGGTGGACGAGACGACCTCCCCGCGCACCGACCGCTCCATGTCGGTCACTTCCTCGGGACGCTCGTCGATCAGCAGGACGACCAGCACGACCTCCGGGTGGTTCGTGGCGATCGATCGCGCGAGCGACTGCAGAAGCATCGTCTTGCCGGTGCGCGGCGGCGCCACGATCAGTGCGCGCTGGCCCTTGCCCATCGGCGTCACCAGGTCCGTCACCCGGGACGAGAGGTCTCCGGAGACTTCCAGCTGGAGCCGCTCCTCCGGGTACAGCGGAGTCAGGTTGTCGAAGAAGATCTTCTGCCGCACAACGTCCGGGTGCTCGAAGTTCACCGCTTCGAGCTTGATCAGGGCGAGATAGCGCTCGCCCTTGTTCATCGGCTGCCGCACCTGACCCGAGACGGTGTCGCCGGTGCGGAGGTCGAAACGCCGGATCTGGCTGCGGGAAACGTAGATGTCGTCGGGCCCCGGCAGGTAGCTGTACTCCGGCGCGCGGAGGAAACCGAAGCCATCGGTCAGGCATTCGAGGACCCCTTCCCCGAACAGCAGTCCGCTCTTCTCCGTCTGGGCCTCCAGGATCTTGAACGTCAACTCCTGCCTGGGCATGCCGGTGGCGCCCACCACCTCCAGCTTGTGAGCCAGCTTGAGCAGGTCGGCATTGCTCAGGTCCTTCAGGGCCTTCAGGTCGAAGGCCAGGTCGGCGCTCTCGGCCGCCCTGGCGCCGCCGTTTCCACTACGCCCTGCTTCAGGGGCTCCGTCGATCGTCATCTTTCTTCATCCTCGCCGAGAGGCACCACCCGCCCTCAAGTGCCCAGGGATCTGAGCGTCAAGGGCCGAGTAACTCTGCAAACAGCCGCGAGACTCCTTCGCCGGTTCGAGACGACACGGAAAACAGCTCAGCCCCGGGCGGCATTCCCAACAGCTCTGCAACCTTGGCAAGGGTCCCGGCTCGAGCCCCCCGTTTCACGCGGTCGATCTTGGTCACGACCACGACGGGTTCGAGTCCCAGACCTCCTAGGTATCCGTACGCTTCGGAGTCGAGCGGCGTGCCCGCGACCTTAGCATCGACCAGCAGCACGACCCGCACCAACCCGGCAGCCGAGCGGAAGTACTGATCGACGCTCCGACCCCAGGCCTCCCGTTCGCTCTTCGAAACCCGGGCGTAGCCGTAACCGGGCAGGTCCACGACGTACCAGGAGTCGTCGATCAGAAAGAAGTTGACGCTCCGGGTTCGCCCCGGCTTCGAGCTCGTGCGCGCAAGATCCTTGCGGCCCAGCAACCGGTTGATCAGGCTCGACTTGCCGACGTTCGAGCGACCGGCGAAGGCAACCTGCGGTCGGCCGTCCCGGGGCAGGTCGGCCGCCCGTACAGCCGAAACGACGAAGCGGGCGTCACGGACCTTCAAGGTCCCGCTCGGTTTCCTGAGTGGGCCTCTTCAGTGGGCGACGTTCGCGGGCGGCGCCTCGGAGGCGGGCTTCTGGAACTCGGCCGCGACCTCCGGCGCCCTCTGCACGACGCCGTCGAAGGCGATCTCGAGGACCTCGTCCATCGACTCCACCAGGTGGAACTTCATCTTGTCGCGAACTTCCTCGGGCACTTCCTCGAGATCCTTGTCGTTCTCCTTCGGCAGCAGGATCTCGAAGATGCCCGCGCGGTAGGCGGCCAGCACCTTGTCCTTGATGCCGCCCACGGGCAGCACCTTGCCGCGCAGTGTGATCTCGCCGGTCATCGCCACGTCGCCGCGTACCGGCACCCGCAGCAGGGACGAGATGATCGCCGACGCCATCGTGATCCCCGCCGACGGGCCGTCCTTGGGAATGGCGCCCTCGGGAACGTGGATGTGGAGGTCCTGGTCGGCGTGAAAACCCGGCTCCAGGCCGAATCCGTCGGCGCGGCTACGCAGGTAGGACATCGCCGCTCTCGCCGACTCCTTCATCACGTCGCCCAGCTTGCCGGTGAGGATCAGCTTGCCGCTGCCCTTCATCAGACCGACTTCGCTCTGCAGCAACTCGCCGCCCGCCTGGGTCCAGGCCAGACCGGTGGCGACACCGACCTCGGACTCGTCGAGCTTCTTGTAGGGCCTGAACTTCGGCTTGCCGAGGAGTTCCCCGACCAGCTCCCGGTTGACTGCGATGGCGGGTTCCGCATCCTTGGATGCGCCCTTGCCCTTGGCCTTGGCCTTTGCCTTGACCTTCTTGACGCGGCCCTCTTCGACCAGGCGGCGGGCCAGCTTGCGACAGACCGCCGCGATCTCGCGCTCCAGGTTGCGGACGCCCGCCTCGCGGGTGTAGGAGTCCATCAGGTATCCCAGGCTGTCCTCGCCGAAACGGATCGCGTCCTCGGTCAGACCGTGACTGTCCAGTTGCCTCGGCACCAGGAACTGGCGCGCGATCTCGAGCTTCTCGTTCGGCGTGTACCCGGCGAGCTGGATGATCTCCATCCGGTCCTTGAGCGCCGGCGGAATCGGGTGCTCGACGTTCGCCGTGGCGATGAACATGACCTTGGAGAGGTCGTACTCGATGTCCATGTAGTGATCGACGAACGTGTCGTTCTGCTCCGGATCGAGCACCTCGAGCAGCGCGGACGACGGATCGCCGCGGAAGTCCATCGACATCTTGTCGACCTCGTCGAGGAGGAAGACCGGGTTGACCGTGCCCGCCCGCTTCATCATCTGGATGATCTGACCGGGAAACGCGCCGATGTAGGTACGCCGGTGCCCGCGGATCTCGGCCTCGTCGCGAACGCCGCCGAGAGACAGGCGCACGAACTTGCGGCCGGTGGCCGCGGCAATCGACTTGGCCAGCGAGGACTTGCCGACGCCCGGAGGACCGACGAAGCAGATGATCGAGTTCTGGTTCTTGTGGGTCAGCTGGCGGACGGCCAGGAACTCGAGCACGCGTTCCTTGACCTTCTCCAGGCCGTAGTGCCCCTCGTCCAGGATCCGCGCCGCCTTCTTCAGGTCCTTCAGCTCGCGGCTGCGCTTCTTCCACGGCACCGACACCAGCCAGTCGACGTAGTTTCGCGACACGGTCGCCTCGGCCGACACCGGCGGCATCGCCTCCAGCCGCCGCAGCTCCTGCTCCGCTTTCTCGCGCACCAGCTTCGGGGCGCCGGACTTCTCGATCTTCTCCTTCAGCTCGGCGATCTCGTCGCCGCGCTCATCCTTGCGCCCCAGCTCGTGGTGGATCGCCTTGATCTTCTCGTTGAGGTAGTACTCCTTCTGAGCCTTCTCCATCTGCTTCTTGACCTGCACGTTGATCCGCTTGTCGATGTTGATCTTCTCGACCTCGACATCGAGCAGGTCGTGCACGGCCTGGAGGCGCTCGTACGGGTTCAGCGTCTCGAGCAGCGTCTGCTTCTCCGCCGTCGACACGGTCAGGTGAGCGGCCAGGGCATCGGCGAACCGATCGGGATCGTCGAGCTTCAGCGTCGACATCAGGCTTTCGAAGGCCAGGTGATGGGACATCTTCGCGTACTGCTCGAAGCTGTTGAGCAGCCGGCTCATGTAGACCTGGACCTTGTCGTCCGCCGGGTAGTGGATCTCGTAGACCTCGACCTCCGCCTCGAAGGCGCCATCGATCTCCTCGAGGGTCCGCAACTCGGCCCGTCGCAATCCCTCGACCATCACCTTCACGTTGCCGTTCGGCAGCTTCACGTTCTGCACCACACGAGCGACGACACCGATCTTGTGAATGTGGTCGATCCCCGGATCGTCGACCTTCGGATCGCGCTGGGCGACCAGGAAGATCAGCTTGCCGGCGGTGCGCAACGTCTGTTCCAGCGCCAGCACGGAGCCTCGGCGGCCGACGATGAAGGGCGCCATCATCTGCGGGAAGACCACCATGTCCCGCAGGGGCACCACCGGCAGCCGGTCGTTCGAGGTCGAAACGTATCCCGAGGCCATCCCTATCCCGCTTTCTCGTACACGGTCAGCGGCTGAATGCCGTTGACCACCACATCCTCGTTGATGACGCACTCCTTGACGCCGGCTTCCGACGGCAGGCCATACATCAACTCCAGCATCAACTCCTCGAGGATGATCCGGAGGCCCCGGGCGCCGACGTTGCGTTTCATCGCCTGCCGGGCGACCGCACGCAACGCCTCGGCGGTGAACGTGAGCTTGACGTCCTCGAACTCGAACATTGCCTCGTACTGCCGCACGAGAGAGTTCTTCGGCTCGGTCAGGATGCGGACCAGGGCGTCTTCGTCGAGCTGCTCCAGGGTCGCCACCACCGGCAGGCGGCCGACGAACTCCGGAATCAGGCCGTACTTGATCAGGTCCTCGGGAAGCACGTGGCGGAGCATCTCGCCCGCCCGCCTGTCGCGATCCTTGATTTCGGCGCCGAAGCCCATCGTCTTCTCGTTCATCCGCCCTTCGATGCGCTCTTCGAGACCGACGAAGGCGCCGCCGCAGATGAAGAGGATGTTCGTCGTGTCGATCTGGAGAAACTCCTGGTGCGGGTGCTTGCGCCCTCCCTGGGGAGGCACGTTGCACTGGGTGCCCTCGAGGATCTTGAGCAGCGCCTGCTGAACGCCCTCGCCCGAAACGTCCCGCGTGATCGACGGGTTGTCGCCCTTGCGGCAGATCTTGTCCACCTCGTCGATGTAGACGATGCCGCGCTGGGTCTTCTCCTTGTCGCTACCGGATGCCTGGTAGAGCTTGAGGATGATGTTCTCGACATCCTCGCCGACGTAGCCCGCCTCGGTCAGCGTGGTCGCGTCCGCGATCGTGAACGGGACGCTCAACAGCCGCGCCAGCGTCTGCGCGAGCAGGGTCTTGCCGGTGCCCGTGGGGCCGATCAGCAGGATGTTCGACTTCTGGAGCTCGACGTCCGTCCGGGAGCGCTCGCCGAAGTCGATTCGCTTGTAGTGGTTGTAGACCGCGACCGCGAGCTTCTTCTTGGCCTGTTCCTGGCCAATCACGTAGTCGTCGAGCAGCTTCTTGAGTTCCTGGGGCTTCGGCAGCGCCGCTTCCTGGCGCTGTTCCAGCATCCGGTCCTCGGCGATGATGTCGAGGCAGATGTCGACGCACTCGTCGCAAATGAAGACGGTAGGGCCGGCGATGAGCTTCTTGACCTCTCGCTGGCTCTTGCTGCAGAACGAGCACCTCAGCGCGTCGTCGCCACTGTCCTTCTTCGGCACGATTGGTCTTTCCGGCTCGTTTCTCGCGTCTCGTTCGGCCTCTTCGCGCGGGCTCTAAAGGCCGTGCACACCATCGGATGCTAGCACGGCCGGGGCTTCGAGGTTCGCCGCCGAAGCGCCGTCTCGCGCGTGTCAGGAGGCCCCGCGGCGCTCGACGACGCGGTCCGCGAGCCCGTACTCGACCGCCATTTCCGCGGTGAGAATCTTGTCCCGCTCGGTGTCCGCGTGGACCTCTTCGATCGACTTTCCGGTGTGCTGAGCCAGCAGTTCGTCGATCCGGCCCCGCATCCGCAGCAGGTCCTGGGCGTGGATGTCGATGTCCGTCTGCTGGCCCCCGAGGCTCTGCACCCAGGGCTGGTGAATCAACACCCTGGCGTTCGGCAGAACCATCCGCTTCTCCTCCGCGCCACCCGCGAGCAGGACCGCCGCGAAGGACGCGGCCTGGCCGACGCAGAGAGTGGAAACGTCCGGCTTGACGTGCTGCATCGTGTCGTAGATCGCGAAACCGGCGGTCACGGAACCACCCGGCGAGTTGATGTAGAGCGAGATGTCCTTCTCCGGGTTCTCGGACTCGAGGAAAAGCATCTGCGCGATGACCAGGTTCGCCACGTCATCGTCGATCGGCCTGCCGAGGAACACGATGTTGTCCTTGAGCAGGCGCGAATAGATGTCGTAGGCCCGTTCGCCCCGGTTGGTCTGCTCGACCACCATCGGTACCAGCATCGCTCTAGTCCTCTCCTTCCGTTGCGGCCTCATCCGCCGGGGCGGACGGATCCTCAGGCGGCGCATTGGCCGCCAGCAGGGCCTGTACCGTCCGATCCCGTCTGAGTTCGACCCTCAGCATCTCCAGGCCACCGTCCCGCTCCAGTTCCCGCCGCAACCGGCCGCGGTTCGTGTTGCGGGCCCGGGCCATGATCTCCAGCGCCCGTTCGAGGTCCTCCGCCGTCGCCTCGACGCCGTCGTCGCGGGCGATCCGGTCGAGCAGGAACGAGGAATGCGCGCGCTTCTCCGCCTGCGGCCGGATCTCCTCCATCAACTGCTCCCAGGGCAACTGCTGGCGTTCGAAGTCGAACCCCTGGCGCGCCAGGTTGTTCGCGTACGACCTGGCCATCTGTAGTGCCTCGCGCTCCACGACCGCCTCCGGCAGGGTCACCGGATAGCGCTCCCTCAACTGGTCGAGCAGGGCGTCGGTTCGCTGCTGGCCCGCCTGCTCGACCTTCTGCGCCTGCACCTGCTCGCCGAGCTGGCTCCGCAGGTCGTCGACGGTCTCGATCGCGGCAGCCAGACTGCTCGCCCAGTCGTCGTCCACGTCCGGCAGCTTGCGCTCCAGAACCTCATCGACCTCGATCTCGTAGCCGCGTTGCCGCTCGACGTCGTCCTCCGTTTCGGTGCGATCGAAAGCCGCCTTCTGGCCCGCCGACAGCCCGGTCAGGTTGTCCGTAAGCTCGGGCCATGCGCGCTCATCGCCGAGTTCGAGGTCGATGTCGTGGGTCGCAGGACCGCGATGGTCGTTGGCATCATCGTTGTCCGCGTCTTCGCCGGCCGCTTCCGTAACGTAGCCGGGCATCGCGGCGCGGTGAATCCTGCCCCGTACCCGGTCGCCACGAGCCGCCGCCCGTTCGACCGGCACCCAGGTCGATCGCTGAAGTCGTACCTGCTCCAGGAGTTCGTCGACCTCCGCCTCACTGGGTTCCGTCTCGGGCTGCGGCAGCTCGAAGCTCCGGCTGTCACCGATCTCGACCGCGGGCTCGACGTCGACGGTCACGGTGAACCGCAACGGCTGCCCCGGAACGGCCTGTACCGGCGCCACGCTGGGCGGCAGCATGGCGTGCACACCGTCCTCTTCGCTCGCCTGCTGCCAGTACTTGGGGGCCAGACGCTCCGAGACGTCCTCGCCGATCGAACCCCCGAACCGCTGCCGCACCAGGTCGAGCGGCGCCTTCCCCTTGCGAAAACCGTCGATGCGCGCGCGGCGACGGTAGTCCCTGGCCACCCGGAGGTACTCCGCGTCCACCTCGGAGGCGGGCACCTCGATCTCGAACTCCTGGCGGCACACGCCGACATCCCGCTTGGAGACCACCACAGTCATGGCCGAACGGGAGATTCAGGAAGTTCCGGTTGGAAACGGGTAAGTGACGTGCGCGAAGGGGGCGCCGGTGGTGCGAAAGGGGGGACTCGAACCCCCACCCCCTTAGGGACTAGATCCTAAGTCTAGCGCGTCTACCAGTTCCGCCACTTTCGCGCGGGCGAGGCATGGTGAGCCGCCTAGGAATCGAACCTAGAACCCACAGATTAAGAGTCTGTTGCTCTGCCAATTGAGCTAGCGGCCCAGCCTCCGCGCCGCCTCTGTAGAGCCGCTCAAGCGGCCGGCAGCGACGGGCGACTATACCCGATCAGCCACTCAACCGCCCTGGACGAAGCGAACGATCTCCACCCGGTCGCCGTCGTGGAGGCTGGTGTCGCCGAACCGGGCACGCGGCACGAGTTCGCGGTTCACCTCGACCGCCACCGTCTTCGGATGCTGATCGAGGCTCGCCAGCAGGTCGAGCACGCTGGCGTCGCCCCCCCGCACGGCAAGCTCCCGCTCCTGGCCGTTGACCTCAAGTCGCAGCGGGGGCGCCATGCGAAACCGGTCCTCCGTCCGAAGCCAGCTCCGCTGTCCGGTCCGGTGCGTCGGACCACAGGCGTTCGAGCCGGTAGAGCTCCCGCCGTTCGGGGTCGAACACGTGGACGATGACGTCGCCGTAGTCCAGCAGCACCCACTGACCGCGTCCCGACCCCTCCAGGTGCAGGGGACGGGCGCCGCAGGACCGCAGCCGTCGCTGCACTGCCTCCGCGATCGCGCTCACCTGGCGCGCGTTGGCGCCGTTGCAGATGACGAAGTAGTCCGTGAAGTCGCTGACGTCGGTGAGCTCCAGCACCCGAAGGTTCTGCGCCTTCCTGTCGATCGCCGCGGCAGCCACCGCGCGGACGCGCTCCTCGGAGTCAGGGGTCCCCTCGGGACTGGGAGAGATTGCGCCCAACCGGGCCTGGAGCGTCTGCGCTTGCGTCAACGGTACAACCCGTACTTGCGACAGTACCGCAGCACGGCGGCGGGCATCAACCCGGCATCCACGTCCTCGCCCCGGGCCAGCCGACCGCGGATCGAGCTCGACGAGACATCGACCGAGCGATCCCGGACCAGGTCGAAGCCACGCGCGCCCTCGACTGCCGCCTGCACCGCCGGATCGAGACCCCGCTCGCCCGGCCGGGCCAGGACGACCAGCCTGACAGCGCCGACCAGATCCTCGAACCGCCGCCAGGACATCAGGTCGTTGAAACTGTCGACGCCGAGCAGCAGGTGCAGTTCGGCCTCCGGCTCCTCGGCCGCATAGCGCTCCACCGTGTCCACCGTGTACGCGGGCCGATCGAGATCGAGTTCAACGTCCGAGACGACGAGCTCGGGGTAGTGGAGAAGCGCCAACTCGACCATCGTGTACCGCGCGACCGCCGGCGCCCTCGTCCCGCGCGGCTTGTGCGGTGGACGGGCGGTCGGCAGGTAGTGGACGACGTCCAGGTCCAGAACCTCCCGGGCCGCGAGCACCGGCAGGATGTGCCCGTTGTGGATCGGGTCGAAGCTGCCCCCGAACAGACCGATCCTCATGACGGGGCGGCTCCCGCGGCAGCTTCATCGCGGACCGGCTCCTCCGTATCGAGGAGGCGGCGCAGTTCGCCAACCAGACTCTCGAGCCCCGTGCCCGCCACCGCCGATATCTCGAAGGCCTGCCCGCCCTCTCGCCGTGCCAGCGCGGCCAGGTCGCGACGCCGATCCGGCTCGGCGATGTCGAGCTTCGAGCCGCAGAGGATCCGCGGCCGGCGGAGGAGATCCTCGTTGAAGGCGCCCAGTTCAGCGGAGATCGTGTCGAAGGCATCCCGGACCGAGGCCGCTCCCTCCTCCGGCTGTGGTCCGAGGTCGACCAGGTGCAGGAGAACGCGGCAACGCTCCACGTGACGCAGAAAGCGGGTTCCGAGCCCGGCGCCCTGGGCCGCGCCGGCGATCAGTCCGGGCAGGTCGGCGACCACGAATGGCTCCGTTTCGACCGGTAGCGCCGGCGGCCCGACGACGCCAAGCTGAGGGACCAGAGTGGTGAACGGATAGTCGGCGATCTTCGGTTTCGCGGCGGTGAGCCTGCTGATGAGAGTCGACTTGCCGGCGTTCGGCAGGCCGACGACGCCAACGTCGGCGAGCAGCTTCAACTCCAGGCGCAGGCGACGCTGCTCACCCGGTCGTCCTGTCTCCACGCGCCTGGGCGCTCGCTGACGCGCGCTCTTGAAGCGGGCGTTGCCGCGGCCGCCGGCGCCGCCGCGGGCAACGACGAGCTGGTCGGACTCGGTCAGGACCTCGCCCAGGGGCTCGCCCGTCGCAGCGTCGTGTACCTCGGTTCCGAGCGGCACCGGAATCACCAGATCGCGGCCGCTCCTGCCGGTCTTGTTCGATCCCTCGCCGTGCCTGCCGCGTTCGGCCTGGTAGGCGGCCGGGAAGCTGAGCCGGTAGAGGGTGCCGAGCCCGGGCGAGCCGACCAGAACGACATCGCCGCCGCCGCCGCCGTCGCCGCCTGAGGGGCCCCCCTGGGGCACGAACTTCTCCCGCCGGAAAGCCAGACAGCCGTCTCCGCCGGAACCGGCGAGGACATCGATGACGGCCTCGTCGATGAAGTGCATGAGCCGCTCCCCGCGGCGCTACGCTCAGCCAGCCGGGTGGACGTTGACCACCGTGCCGCGCCGGCCGCGGTTGCGAAACTCGACCACGCCGTCGGCGCGAGCGAAGAGGGTGTCGTCGCCGCCGCGCCCGACGTTCTCGCCGGGAAAGAACTTCGTGCCCCGCTGGCGCACGATGATCGTGCCGCCGGTCACGCTCTGGCCCGCGTAGCGCTTCACGCCCAGGTTCTTGGGGTTCGAATCGCGGCCGTTGCGGCTAGAGCCCTGGCCTTTCTTGTGCGCCATCTCCTTCGACCTCCGTTGCTCCGGCGAACGACTATGCGCCGCCGGCTCGTTCGATCGCTTCTATCCGGAACCGCTGCAGCTCCTGCCGGTGTCCACGGCGCCGGCGGTAGCCCTTCCGGCGCTTGAACTTGAACACGACGATCTTCGGGCCGCGCAGGTCGCTCACGAGCTGTGCCCGCACCCTGGCGCCCTCGACGACGGGCTCGCCCACTTCGGGCTCGGTTTCGTCGCCACCGATCATCAGCACCCGGTCGAAGACCACCTCCGAACCGGCCTCGGCGCCGCCGAGACGCTCCAGGTCGACGACATCGCCTTCTTCGACCCGGACCTGCTTGCCGCCGGTCTCTATTACTGCGTACATCGTTTTCTCTCAGCGGCGCGCCGATCGCTCCGTGCGCCGGGTATCGTCATCTGGCGTTGCCGGAGGACGAGTCCGGCACCCGCTCTACGCCGCCACAGCGGCATTTCGGCGGCCGACAGTAGCACCCGCCCGGTAGACGGGTCAATGGTCGCGCGACGGTCAGCGGTCAGCGGAACCCGTCGCCTCGCGTTCCGCCCGTCGCCTCACGGTCCTTGCCGGTCGCGATGGACCGGGCGACAGCGGCAACTCGACCTCGAAGGTCGCGCCAGCGCTCCCGCCCTGCCGCACCCGTGCCTCCCCGCCGTGCGTGTCGGCGATGCGGCGGACGATCGCGAGTCCCAGGCCCGTGCCGCCGCGACGCCCCGAGTGGAACAGGTCGAACACCCGCTCCCGGTCCGCGGGGTCGACCCCCGGCCCGTTGTCGCCGACCGCCAGCACGACCGAGCCCGACCGGGCTTCCGCTTCGAGGCGGAGCCTGGGACGGTCGCAGTCGCTCATCGCCGCCACCGCATTGTCGATCAGGTTGAGCAGTAGCTGGTTCATCTGCTCGCGGTCGACCTGGAGGGGGACACCACCGCTGCGATCGTCGATCTCCACCGGTATGCCAGCGGACCGGAGCTTGCCGGCCACCACCTCCGCGCCGTGGCACAGAAGTTCGGACGCGGTCGTCTGCTCGAGCTTCAGGTCGTCCGGACGCGCATAGCTCAGGAAGTCGGACACGAGGCGCTCCAGGCGACCGACTTCCGAACGCGTGATCGCGACCAGCCGCTCCGAAGAGCCCTCCGGCAGCTCCTCCTGGAGCATCTGCATGTTCAGATTCAACGAGTTCAGGGGACTGCGGATCTCGTGGGCAAGGCCGGAAGCGAGGGTGCCGACATAGGCCATCTGTTCCGCCTCCTGCGCCTGACGCTCGGCCAGGGCGGTCCGCCGGGAAAGGCGGCTGTAGAGCAGGTAGCCGGCGACGAAGAGCGCGACGGTCAGCACGGCGACGATCGCCGTCTGGCGCAGCAACTCGCGACGCAGGGTCGTTAACCGCTGCTGCAACTCGGAGCGCGAGATCCCGATCTGGAAGGTGCCGACCGTGCCGACGGGCACCGTCACCGTCTCGTAGGGCACCTGGTTGGTCACCGTCTCCGCGACCAGCGACGGCGACTCCAGATTCGGCGGGCCGTCACCGTCGGTGCGGGTTTCGGCCCGGCGGTTGCGGAACACGAGGTGACCCTCGCTATCGAAGACCTCGACCGTCTCGACGATGTCGCGCTGCACCAGCACGGAATCGATGTAGCGGCGCGTCTCCGACTCCGTCGCCATCGCCGTGTAGAGGTCGCGCCCGGTGCTCTCCACCCGGCCCGCGATCCGCTCGGCGAGCTCCTCGGCCTCCGTTCGCGCTTCGAGCACGATCCGGCTCACTTCCCGCTCCGACAGTGACCGGAAGATCAGCCAGCCGAACAGGGCGAGGTCGGCGAGCACGAAGGCGCCAAGAACCGCCGCCCAGGCGCGCCGGCGCCGCTGACCTCCGTCCCTGCCGATCCAGTCCCACACGCTCAAACGCTACAAGACAGCCGCGGTGTACGATGATTCCCGTGGCTGCGATGCGGCTCCTGGCGGCGGCCGGACTAGCCGCCATTCTCGGTTGGGCCTGCGCTTCGGACACCCCGCGCGACACGACGCGCCTCACCGTCGGCATGCGCTTCGAGTATCCGACGCCGAACGAGCTGATCGTCCAGCAGACGCTCGGTCACAAGGCGATCACCTCCCAGCTCCTGCTGCCGTTGATGAACGAGGAATCCGATTTCCGGGAGGGTCCGCCCTCCTGGAAGCCGGCTCTGGCCGAAACGTGGGAGTTCTCCGAAGACCGCCTGGTCCTGACCGTCCGGCTCCGCGCGGAGGCCGTCTGGAGCGATGGCCACCCGGTGACCGCAAGCGATGTCCGCTTCACCTGGCAGGCGCAGACCGACCCGGACGTTGCCTGGCTCTACGCCTACGCCAAGGAGGCGATCACCGACGTCGAGGTGGTAGACGAGCGCACGGTGCGGTTCCACTTCAGCCGCGCCTCGCCCACCCAGTTGGCCGACGTGGCGCCGGAAGCCGTCCTTCCCCGGCATGCCTGGGCACAGCGGCCATTCGCCGAATGGCGCAGCGACCCGGGCTGGTTCTTCGAGCGCCTGACGGAAAGCGGGCCGTTCCGACTCGAGAACCGGACCCCCGGCCGGGAACTCGTTCTGGGCCGCAACCCGGACTACTTCGAGGCGGATCTCCCCCGGCTCGAGCGAGTCGTCCTGCGGACCGCAGCCGATAGCGCCGCGCTCACGACGCAGCTACTGGCCGGCGAACTCGACGTCGTCACGGCCATCGGCGCCGCTGACGCGCAGCGCATCGAAGGCCGCTCCGGTCTCCGTCTACACGCGTACTCCAGCCGGCAGTACACGTTCGTGTCCTGGAATACGGGCCAGCCGCGGTTCGAGGACGCGGCGACCCGACGGGCGCTGGCGCTGGCGGTGGACCGCCAGGCGATCGTCGACACGGTCTGGCGCGGCTACGCCCGGGTCGGCAGCAGCCCGATCCTGTCCGACGTCTGGGCCCGCGACCCGGAGCTCGAACCGTGGCCGCACGACCCGGAGGCCGCCCGAACCATCCTGGCCGCGGCCGGCTGGCGCGACCTTGACGGCGATGGCGTCCTCGAGCGCAACGGCGAGCCGTTCCGATTCGAGCTGGCGACCTTCGCCGGCGCCGCCGCGCGCTGGGACGCGATGCAGATGATTCAGGCCGACTTGCGCGCCGTTGGCATCGACGCCCAGCTTCGACGCTTCGATCAGAACGCGCTGCTTCCGCGGCTCCTCGGCAACGACTTCGACGCCGCCGTCTCCGGGTTCGCGATCGACACCAGCCTGGACCTCCGTCCCACCTTTCACAGTGATTCGATCGATGGCGGACACAACTACGCCGCCTACGCCAATCCCGAGGTCGACGCGTTGATCGAAAGCGTCGCCACGCGGCTCGACCCCCTGGCGGGTCTTGAGGATCTCCACCGCCTGCAGCGCATCCTGCACGAGGACCAGCCCATGCTGGTGCTGTGGGAGCCGCTGACCCTGGCAGCCTTCAACGAGGAACTCGAGTCAGTAGAGCCGAACGCGCTGAGCCCACTCGCAAACCTTCAGGAATGGGCGTGGCGCTGAACCTCCGATCGCGCTGGTGATCCGCTTCGTCCTGCGCCGCCTCCTGGCCGCGGCGGTGCTCTTCCTGATCGTCCTGACTCTCGCCTTCGCCGTCGTGGCGCTGGCGCCCGGCGAGCCGTTGGCGCCTGCCGACCCACGGATTCCGCCGGAGCAGGCGGAGCGGCTACGCGCCCTCTACGGGCTCGACCAGCCCCTGCCCGTCCAGTACCTCCACTGGCTGGGAGCGGTCGTTCTGCACTGGGACTGGGGCCAGTCCTACCGGACCGGCCAGCCCGTGGCGGAGCTTCTGTTCGATGCCCTGCCGCCCACCCTCCTGCTGGCCGGCGCGGCCCTGCTTGCCCAGTACCTGCTCGGGATCGGCCTGGGCCTGATCGCGGCCTTTCGCCCGAACTCCCGGCTCGACCTGAGCGTTCGCGTCGCCAGTCTGATCGTCTACGCGCTGCCCACGTTCTGGGTCGGTCTGATGGCGGTCCTCGTGCTGGCCGTGGGCCTGGGCGTGGCGCCGGCCGGCGGCATGACCTCCGCCGCCGGTTTTGAGCTCGGCCCGCTGGCCGCCGCTCTCGACGTGCTGGCGCACCTGTGGCTTCCGGCGCTGGTCCTCGGCCTGTCGATGGCCGGCGACATCGCCCGCTACACCCGGAGTTCGCTGATCGAGTTCCAGGCCACCGAGGCCGGTCGCGCCGCTCGGGCCCGTGGTTTGTCCGAGACCCGGATCCTGCTCGTCCACGGCCTCGCTCACGCCGCTCCACGACTGCTTCAGCTCGCCTCCGTATCGGCCCCTCTCCTGCTTTCCGGCGCCGTCGTGGCCGAAGCCGTTTTCGCCTGGCCCGGCCTCGGCACCGCGACACTTCTGGCGATCCAGTCGCGGGACATCCCCGTGGTTCTCGCGGCCACCGCCTACGGCGCCGCCCTGGTCATCGTCGCGTCGCTCGTCGCGGACCTCCTGCTCACCCGCCTGGACCCGAGGATTCGGGTGGAATGAGGCGGTCTTCCCTGCCAGCGCCGGCCCGGACCGGAGTCGGAATCCTCGGCCTCCTCGCCCTGCTCGCGGCAACCGCCCCCCTGCTGGCTCCGTTCGATCCGGCGGAGCAACTCGACGCCGCCGAATCGAGCCGACGGCCACCGCTGTCCTCCCTTCTCGTCGTCCGCACGCTCGACGGCGAGCCGCTGCTGGCGGAACGGGTGAAGGTCGACGGCAACGACCTGGTCCTCGAGCGACGCTCGGGTTCGCTGCGCGTCCCGCTCCGTTCCGTAACGAACTACCGGGAGGAGGGCCTCGCCGAACGGCGCAGGAACTGGCTGGGCAGCGACGCCCTGGGGCGCGACATCCTCTCGCGCCTGCTCCACGGCTCGCGCGTGTCGTTGACCATCGGTCTGCTCGCCGCCTGCCTGGCGCTGACCGCGGGCACACTGGTCGGCTCCTGCGCCGCGATCGGCGGCCGGTTCGTCGACCAGACGCTGATGCGCACGGTGGACGGCCTGCTCTGCTTTCCCCACCTGGCCCTGGTGCTCCTGCTGGCGGCGCTCTACCAACCCGACACCATGCTTCTGGTGCTGTTGATCGGCGGTACAGGCTGGATGGGCCTCGCGCGCCTTGTCCGGGCCGAACTCCTGCGACTGAAACAGGAACGGTTCGCCCTGGCCGCCACCGCCGCCGGGCGCTCACCGGCCGGCGTCCTCTTCCGGCATCTGCTGCCGAACGCGACGACGCCGCTGCTGGTCGACGCCAGCCTGCGGGTGGGCGCCAGCATTCTGGTCGAGTCGGCGCTCTCCTTCCTGGGGCTGGGCGTGCAGCCGCCGCAGCCGAGCTGGGGTTCGATGATCGCCGACGGCCAGAACCACCTGACCACCGCATGGTGGATCGCAGCCTTCCCCGGCCTGATGGTCGCCGCCGCCGTGCTCGGCTCGAGCCTGCTCGCCGACGGACTGAGCGACCGCCTCGCGGGTTTCGGCGCCAGCGGCCGCGGTCGCCGACGCTCGCCGTGGGCGATCCGCACCTGGCTGGGCCAGGCATGACGGGCCCAACGCTGCGGACCTCGGACTTCGACTACCACCTGCCGCCGGAAGCGATCGCCCAGCACCCCGGCGAACGCGGCGAGAGCCGCCTGCTGGTGCTCGGCCGGACCATCGGGGAACGGCGCTTCGCCGAACTGCCGGACCTGCTCGATCCCGGCGACCTGCTCGTCGTCAACGACACCCGGGTCATTCCGGCCCGCCTGCGGGCCCGGCGGCCGACCGGCGGTCGGGTGGAGATCCTGCTGGTGGAACGGGAGGGGCCGGCCTCCTGGTGGTGCCTGCTCCGGCCCGGCCGCCGCCTGCCCCCGGGCGCGCCGCTGGCGATCGAGGGCGGTCCCGCAGCCAGAGTCGACGAGCGCGTGGACGAGCGTTTCCGGCTGACCTTCGCGCAGCCGATCGAGCCGCTCCTCCAGGAGATCGGCGAGACGCCCCTGCCGCCGTACATCGACCGGCCGGTCGAGCCGCGGGACCGGGAGTGCTACCAGACGATCTACGCCGTGCAGCCGGGCGCGGTCGCGGCGCCAACGGCCGGCCTTCACTTCACCCCGGCGCTCCTCGATGTGCTCGAACGGCACGGGGTCCGGCGCGCGAGCGTCACCCTGCACGTTGGTCCCGGCACGTTTCGGCCGGTCAAGGCGGAGAACCCCGAATTGCACGTCATGGACTCCGAGCGCTTCGAGATCCCGGAGGCCACCGCCGAGGCGATCGCCGCCACACGCCGAAGCGGGCGCCAGGTGGTGGCCGTCGGAACGACCGTCGTCCGTACTCTGGAGACCGCGTCGTCAGCGGACGGACTGGTCGCCGCCGGCGCCGGCCGGACCGGGCTCTACATCCGTCCGGGCTACGAGTTCCGCGTCGTCGACCGGTTGATCACGAACTTCCACCTGCCCCGCTCCACCCTGCTCATGCTGGTCTGCGCGTTCGCGGGCCGCCGCCGCACCCTCGACGCCTACCGCCAGGCGATCAGGAGCGGCTTTCGCTTCACCTCTTACGGCGACGCGATGCTTCTGGACAGGATGCGGTGAGCCAGCGCCGCCGCGCCGAAACCGTTGTCGATGTTGACGACGGCGACGCCCGGGGCGCAGGCCGTGAGCATGGTCAATAGCGGTCCGATCCCCTCGAAGCTCGCGCCATAGCCGACGCTGGTCGGCACCGCGACCACGGGACAGGACACCAGGCCGGCGATCACCGTCGGCAGGGCGCCGTCCATTCCGGCCACGACCACGGCGACATCGGCCCGGCGCAGCGAATCGATCGAATCGAGCGCGCGCTGGATTCCGGCAACGCCGACATCCCGAATCCGCTCGACCTCGTGCCCCAGCCACTCGCTGCACGACGCGGCCTCCTCCGCCACCGGAAAGTCCGAGGTGCCGGCGCTCACCACCGCGATCCGCCGTCCGGACGGCGGCCCGAAGCGGCCGGCGCTCCAGATCCTCGCGCGCGGCTCGAAGCGGCCGTCAGGGATCGCGGCGCCCAGCGCTTCGGCCGCCGCCGCCTCCACCCGGGTGACCAGCACGCGGCCCGAGTCCGCCACCATCGCTTCCACGATGCGAACCAGCTCGTCGTCGCTCTTGCCCTGGGCGAAGACGACCTCGGGCAGGCCGGTCCGGAGCTCCCGATCGAGGTCGAGCCTCGCCGTCCCCAGGTCCAGGTAAGGCAGACGCGCCACGCGTTCGTGCGCGGCTTCCGGCGAGACCTCGCCGGCGGCGACGCCCCGCAGCAGCTCGAGGAGTTGGTCCCGTCTCACCGCCCCGGCTACACGGCGTCCGCGCCGCCGCTGCGATAGCCGCGCGGATCCAGCGCGGCTCCCTCGAAGCCGAGCTCGAGCAGACGCGCCTCGATCTCACACCACTGCGTCTCGGCTGCCGGCAGTTCGCCCTTCCCCACCTCGACTCGCGCCGAGTCGCCGTCGTGGCGCACCCTGAGGACGCGGAAGCCCCGGCTCTGGAGTTCCGCTTCGGCGCTCTCGATGCGGCGGAGCTTGGGCAGCGTGACGAGCTGACCGTGAGGTATCCGGGAAGACAGACAGGCGTTCGCCGGCCGGTCCCAGACCGTGAGGCCGAGCCCCCGCGCCAGCCGGCGGGCAGCCGCCTTGGTCACGCCGTGCTCCAGCAATGGACTGTAGACGCCTCGCTCGCGCACCGCTCGTAGACCGGGACGGTTCGGGCCCGGATCCGAGGCGTTCGTGCCGTCGCAGACGGTGGCGAAACCATCGGAGTTCGCCAGTTCCAGCATGCGGTCCATGCGCAGTCCCTGACACACGTAGCAACGGTGGCTCGGGTTGGCCCGGAACTCGGGCTCGTCCAGCTCGCTATAGGTCACGACCTCATGGCGGATGCCGATCTCGGCCGCCAGTCGGCGGGCATGGTCCAGCTCGGAGCCGGCGAGGGTTTCGGCCGCCGCCGTCACCGCCAGCGCCCGGTCGCCCAGAGCGCGGCGGGCCAGGGCGGCTACGAGCCCCGAGTCGACGCCCCCTGAAAAGGCGACCAGCACAGGGCCCCGGCTCCTGAGGTCGTCCTCGATCGTCCGGACAGGCATCTCAGTCGTCACGTCGGCCGAGTTCGAGTTTCCTGCGCGGCGCAGCGGTCCCCCGCAGCAGAACGGGCACCGCAAACAGAGCCGCGTACACCCCGAAGGTGAGGATCGGCACCAGCGGCATCTCCTCGAGCTGCTCCCGCCTGGCCATGGAACGAATGAGGTACAGCCAGCCAGGCGGCCCGAACAGGTAGAGCACGAACAGGAGCCGGGTGTGGGCCACCTCGAGAATGACCTCGTCCAGGGCCCGGCCCGAGAAGCGGCGTTCCCGACCCGAGCGATGGACGTAGACATTGCCGAAGAACCAGCCAGCGAAGGCGGCCAGGATGTAGAGCGGGTAGAGCTCCAGCTCGAACGTCAGGTTCCACCGCAGAATGCCGATCTGAGCCAGGATGCCGACCGACCATGCCGCCAGGCTCGACGACAGGATGACGGTTTCCAGGCCCTTCATCGCCGCGCGTCCGGATCAACCCGCCAACTGCGCCTCGTACGCGGCGGCGGTCATCAGGTCGTCCCGCGTGTCCTCCTCGTCGAGTCGCAGGCGCACCAGCCAGCCCTCGCCGTAGGGATCCTCGTTGACGAGTTCGGGAGCGTCCTCGAGCCCCTCGTTCACGGCCTCGATCGAGCCCGCGACGGGCGTGTAGATCTCCGCCACCGCCTTGACCGATTCGATCGCGCCGACTTCGGAGCCTGCCGCGAACTCCTGCCCAGGCGCCGGCAGCTCGACGAACACGACATCGCCCAGTTCCTGCTGGGCGAAGTCCGTGATGCCGAGCACGGCCTCGCCATCCTCGACCTTGAGCCACTCGTGCTGCGCCGTGTAGAGGCGGTCATCGGGAATCATCGGAACCTCGTTTGCCTCAGGCGCCCTCCCTGGGGCGCCGATAAAAGGGTAGCTTGACGATACGGCAGTCGATCTCCCGGCCGCGGACCGTAACCGAAGCCGCGCTGCCGGGCGCGGGCGGCGCGCCGCCGCTGCAGTCCAGGCGGGCGATACCAATCGCCCGCCCCAGCGTGGGGGCGAAGGCGCCGCTGGTCACCGGACCCGCATAGTCCGGGGCATCCCGGACGGTCAGGCGATGTCCGTGCCGGGCGATACCGCGGCCCTCGACCTCGAAGCCGACCAGCCGGCGCCGGCAGCCGGTTTCCCGCTGGCGGGCCAGGGCGTCCCGGCCGACGAAGTCGCCCTTCTTCCACTTGACGATCCAGGAAAGCCCGGCCTCAATGGGCGTCGTCTCCTCGTCGATGTCCTGGCCGCAGAGCATCATCCCGGCCTCCAGCCGCAGTGTGTCTCTCGCACCCAGGCCGGCCGGCGACAGGCCAGCGTCCCGGCCCCTCTCGAGGAGTTCCGCCCACAAGCCCTCCGCTCGCTCAGGGGCTGTGTAGATCTCGAAGCCGTCCTCCCCCGTGTAGCCCGTCCGCGACACCATCCGCTGACTGCCGTCCTGGTGGAGGAAGGAGTAGTACCGCAGTTCGGCGGCTTCGGCGCCCACGACCTCCGTGACGATCTCCACGGCCCGAGGCCCCTGCACAGCGATCAGGGCCGTTTCGTCGCTCTGGTCGTCCACCCGGACGCCGTCGCCCTCCGCCGTGGCCGCCCTCTGGAGCAGCTCGAGGTCACGGTCCCTCGACGCCGCGTTGACCACGAGGAGATAGTCCTCCGGGTCGAAACAGTAGACGAGCAGGTCGTCGATGAAGGTGCCCCGCTCGGTCAGGAGCGCGCTGTACTGGGCGCGAAGCGGGCGAAGCGCGCCGACGTCGTTCGGCGTCAGCCGCTGGAGGAAGGGCAGGGCCCGCGGCCCACGCACGCGGATCTCGCCCATGTGGGAGACGTCGAACATCCCGGCGCGCTCACGCACGGCCCGATGCTCCGCCAGTACTCCCTCGTACTGGATCGGCATCTCGTAGCCGGCGAAGGGCCCGAAACGGGCCCCCGACTCGACGTGACGCTCGTACAGGACCGTCCGTTGCACCTTGCCCAAAGCTCGCCTACCCCGTCCCTGAAAACCGCCCGACGACAACGCTCCGTCGACGGATTCTAGGAGCTTGCGCCGCGGGACGCTACGTGTGCGTTACCGGCAGCCCGACCGTCACCCGCAGGCGATCGGGATCGATGTGCCGTCTGGCGGCCTCGAAAACGCCCCGACGCGTGAGCCGCTCGATCCGTTCGAGCCGAAAGCTGCGGCGATAGGTGGGCAGGCCGTGGAACAGGGAATCGACCAGCAGCGCGGCCCAGCGCCCCGCGGTTTCGGTAGCGAAGGGCTCTCGGCCGAACATGCCGGTCCTGCACTCCTCGAGGGCCTCCGCGCCGGGCGGCTCCTCGATGGCCAGGCGGAGCGAGTCCCGGACGAGTTCGAGGCCGCGCTCGACGTGGTCGGGGTGGGTGCCGAGGTAGACCGAGAGCGCGCCCGGATCGGCGCCGGCCCCGGCCAGGACGTCCACGCCCGTCGCGTAGGCGAGGCCCTCCCGCTCGCGGATGCGGTTCGGGATCAGGCCGGCGAGCCCGTCCGAGCCGAGCAGAATGCCGAGCGCCCGCAACTCGGGCAGGTCGGGGTGCGTGCGGTTCACCGTGAAGTGCCCCGCGTAGACGTGGGCCTGCTCCCGCGAAGCCGTGGCGACCTCGACCCGACGTTCCGGACGGCCTCGCGGCGCCGGAGGCTCCCACCGCGACCCCGGACGCGGGCCCGAGCCATCCGCCGGGCCGAAGAGGAGTTCGAGCCGGGCCAGCACTTCCCGCTCGTCGATGGCGCCGGCTACGGCGACGACGCCGCCCCGCGCCAGGGCGTCCAGGTGGAAGCGCCGGCAATCCTCCGGCGACAGTCCGTCGAGCGACTCCGGCGTGCCATGGCTTGGCGCGGCCAGCGGGTGCGGGTGGTAGAGCTGATCGCGGAAGGCCCAGCCCGTGACGACCTCCGGCCGGTCCGCCAGGCTCAACAGTTCGCCCAGCGTCTGGTCGCGCAGCAGCTCGAAGCGATCCGGCGCGAACCTCGGCGCGAGCAGCAGTTCGGCCAACCAGTCCAGGGCCAGACCGGCATCGTCCGCCAGCGCGTCGACGGTCAACCCGTGGACTTCGGCAGTGGCCGATCCGTCGATCGAAACGCCGCGGGCTTCGGCCTGTTCGGCGATCTCCCGCCAGGTGCGCCGTTCCGTGCCCTCGACCAGCATCCGGCCGGTGAGCAGCGAAAGACCCGGAGATGGTTCCGCGCGGGACCCACCCCGCAGCCACGCGCGAGCGGCCACGACATCGGAAGCCGGTACACGCAACGCAGCCAGGCGAAGCCGGCCCGACCACAGGTCGAGACGCGCAGGCTCGCGATCAGCGGACATGGCCCCGGCGCCCAGGCGGCAACGGCCTTGCGGCCGGAAGAGACCAGCCAACGACGCGCGTCTCCGGTGACAGCCAGGCCGAGCAGGCGCCGGCGACATCGGACCCGGCCGCACCCGCCAGCTGCCGGAAGGAGTCGCGGCTGAAACCCGGCGAGAACAGCGCGTGCTCGAGTGCGGCCGTCATGGCCCGCTCGGCGATCGGTTCGTGCAGGAAGACCCAATCCGCGAACAGGATCCGCTTCGCCCGCTCAAGCTCTCCAGCGTCCGGCGGACGGTTCGCGAGACCCTCGATTCGCACGCACAGCTCCTCCTCCAGGCGCTCCGGGGGGACCCCTGGCGCCGCCTCGGCCGACAGGGTCGCCATCCCCCCCAGCCGGTGGCCGGTCACGGCGGCCGAGGCCCAGAGCGCCAGTGGATCCTCCTCGACGAGGTCGCGCTGGACGCGACTCGAACGCCCGGTGCAGAGGACAGCGAGCGCCAGACGGAGATGCACGTGCGCCGGATCGTCAGGCGCCGGCGCCGGGTGGGCGATCAGCAGCCGCGGCGTCTCGCCCCGGCGCAACTCGACGCGCAAAGACTGGGTGCGCGGGTCCTCTGACCCGCCCACGGGCGGAGCCGCGGAGCGGCTCTCCCGGCGGACAGCTCCCAGCGTCGCCTCAATCTTCTCCATCGCGTCCGGCGGCAAGCCCCCCGCGCAAACCAGGACCGCGCGACCAGGTCGATAGTGCCGACGATGGAACGAGCGAAGCGCCTCGGCATCCAACGCTCGCAGACTCTCCCTGGTGCCGAGAACGGATCGCCCGTAGGGATGGTCCCCGAAGATCCGCCCGGCGACCGCCTGCTCCAGAGCGTCCCAGGGATCGTCCTCGACCATCCGGATCTCCTCCAGAATCACCTCGCGCTCCAGCGCCACTTCCGCGGGCAGGAGGCTCAGGCCCCGCATCCGGTCGGACTCGATCCGGAGCGCCTCCTGCCACGATCCGCGCTCGAACTGGAAGTGGTAGAGGGTTGCGTCGTGCGAGGTGAAGGCGTTGTTCGTGCCGCCGAGGCCCTGTGTCAGACGGTCGATCGCACCCGGCTCGTAGGCCGCCGAGCCCTTGAACATCATGTGCTCCAGGAAGTGAGCCAGACCGCACTCGCCCGGCTCCTCGTCCCGACTGCCGGCGCGGTAGCAGAGAGCCACGACGATCGACTCCGCCCCGTTCTGCGGCAGGAGCACCACCCGCAGGCCGTTGTCCAGTGTCTCGGCCCGACCGGCCACGCGGTCCAGTGCCCGCAGAGCGACCGTCGTCATGCCAACGTGCAGTCGTGAACCGCTTCCGTTTCGAAGCGCTCGTCCCGCTCCGACCAGAGCATCTGCTCCACCGTCGCCGACCGGCCTGCCGGCCCTCTATCCAGGGTGATCAGGTTACAGGTGTTCCGACCTCGTTCCGTACCCCGGCCTCGCCTCGACGTGGAGGTACCACTGTGCACCAGCCACAGCCTCCTGCCGCAGTCCGGCGCCAGGCCCACGGCGGCTACATGGACGTGCCCGGCCAGCACCAGGTCGACGCCGGCGGCCGCGAACGCCGCCAGGGCCTCGTCGCTCCGTCGCGCAGTACGCCAGCCCATCAGCTCCGGCAAGGCCGCCAGGGGATGGTGCGCGACGGCGATCCGCACCCGCCCCCTGCTTTCCGCCGATCCGTCCCGACGGAAGCGCTCCCCCACCGCGGTCAGTTGACGTGAGGTGAAGCGCCCGCCCTCGATCGTCAGATTGAACGCCGTGTTGAACCCGACGACCTCCAGTTTCTCATCCCGGAAGCTGGGCTCCAGGTCGGAGCTGAAGTGGCGGCGGTAGGCGCCGTAACGGTCGAGCAGACGCTCCCACACCCGGTACATCGGTACGTCGTGGTTGCCCGGAACGGCGAGAAAGGGCGGACCCAGACCACGAAGGAACCGTCGCGCCTGACGGAACTGCGCCGGCCTGGCGCGCTGAGTGAGGTCACCCGACACGACGACGAAGTCGGGCCGCCTGTCGGCAACCAGCGCCTCCACGCCCGCAGCCGCCGGCCGGTAGTGCGGCGGCCCGAAGTGGATGTCGGAGAGGTGGAGGAGGCGGCGCAGCGAACGAAAGACCCTGGCGGGTGCGGCCCCTAGCGGATCAGGACGCTGCGCACGCTCTCGTCGACCCGCTCGCCGGCGAGGTCGCCAAGGATGCCGAGAATCTCGCGCCCACGGGCCCGTCCGATCAGGAAACCGACCGAAGCCGCTACCGCCACGGACGCGAGCGGATACGCGCGCACCAGCGCCACCCAGTCGAGACCGGGCGTCAAGCTGCCGACGATCCGGTCTTCGATCGCCGGCTGGTCAGGATCGGCGGTCACGACGCAACAGGAATCCCAGGACGAAGCCCGCGGCGGCAGCGATCAGCACTGCCCGGCCGGGATTGTCACGGACATACACGTTCACGTCGCCGACCAGTTGATCCAGATCCTTGCGCGCCCGTTCGTAGCCGTGACCGAGCTTCTCCTTGGCGGCGCCGTAGCCTCCCTTGGCCGCCTCGCCAGCCCGGGCCGAGGCCTTCTTGACCCGTTCCGACAGCGGGGAGTCCCGCATCCGCTCACGCGCCGCGTCGACGCCGTGACCGACGGCCGAGCGGGCCTTCTCCACCCCCTCGGCGACCGCTTCCCGGGCCAGATCCATCGACGTCACGTTGCTGCCGCCGTCCTCGTCGTCTTCCTTGTTCTTCTTGGCGTTGCTCATGCCTCGATCATACACCCAACGCTGCTACAATCCGCGCCCCCCGAGGTCGAGGAGACCCATCGTGGGGCAGTAGCTCAGCTGGGAGAGCACCACGTTCGCAACGTGGGGGTCGAGGGTTCAAGTCCCTTCTGCTCCACCACTTCCTGGAGTCCGGGTCTACCGAAAGTTCGGGTTCTCGCCTTCCGGGTCTTCCTGCGCCCGCCCCACCATGGGCACGAACCGGACGACGTCGACCTGGCGGCGTTCGAGTCCCTCCGGTGTCTTGCGGATGACCACGAGGTCCTGGAGAGGTCCGCCGACCGGAGCGACCAGGATGCCGTTCACCTTGAGCTGTTCAATCAGTGGCGGCGGCACTTCCGCGGGCGCGGCGGCGACCAGGATGCCGTCGAAAGGCGCTTCTTCCGGCCATCCGCGATATCCGTCGCCCACCCGAACCTCAACGTTCCCGTAGCCCAGGTCGTCCAGTACCCCCTGCGCCCTCTCCGCCAGATCGTCGATGATCTCGATCGAGTACACGCGTCGGGCCAGGCGCGCCAGCACCGCCGTCGTGTACCCGGAGCCGGTACCGATCTCGAGCAGCTTCTCGTCGCCATCGAGTTCCAGGAGATCCGCCATCAACGCCACCAGGTAGGGCTGGGAAACGGTCTGACCCGATCCGATCTGGACCGGCTCGTCGCCGTAGGCGTCGTCGCGCAGGGAGTCCGGCACGAACTCGTGCCGGGGCACCGTTCTGAGCGCGTTCAGCAGTCTCGGCTCCTCGATTCCCCGGCCCCTGATCTGTTCTTCGACCATCGCCGTCCGCTGCGCCGCGAACGGATCGTTCAAACCAGGCGGCTGCGCCGCGACGCCGACCGCGGTCAATGCGCACACGACGCCGGCAAGCGCAGCGAAAGACTGCCGGAACTCGTGCACGATTCCCTATGATAGGCAAACACCGTGCCGGATCCTCCTACCTCGAGACCCGGCACGCCGAACCACCCACCGGGGAGGCGCCGGTCCGGACGCACCGAGGCCGAGCCCAGGCTGCGCTCTCTGGACCGGGTCCAGGAGGAACTCGCCGCCGCGGTGGACCGGTCGCCGGCGGACGAAACGGAGATTCTCTGGCTGGAGAGCAGGCGCGGCCGCACCGGCTACCGTGTTCCCGACCTCGACAGCTACCGCCGGCGCTCCCGCCAGACCACCTTGAGGGTACGAGAGGGGCGACGCCCGGGACTCCACCGCACGGGAGGCGCCCGCACGAGCGAGTTCGACAGTGCGGTGCGCCACGCTCTTGCGGCCGCCCGGGCAGCGCCCCCTGAGTCGCTTCCCCCGCTGCCCGAGGGCAACGAAGCCGAAACGTCTCCGGCCGCCGTGTGCGACCCGGAGCTTGAACGCCTGCACGCCAAGGCCGCGCGGCGGTTGCTGCAAGAGGCGCTGGAGGAAGACGAAGCGGCGATCATCGAGTGGACCGTCGGGCAGGTCGCCATCGCCAACAGCCGGGAGCTAGCGCGCGCCGAACGCGCCAGTGCGGTCATGGTCGAAGTGCGAAGCGGCCGCGACCCCGGCGCCGGATTCGCCCGCCACGCTGCCCGTTCACTCGACCGCCTGCAGCTCACCCGACTGGTCGAGACGGCCCGCGAGCGGAGAGCGCCTGAAGGCGTGGCGGCGACGCCGCCCAGCGGTGCGCCCGTGCTTCTGGCGCCCGAGGCGACCATCGAGCTGGTGGAACTACTGAACCTCCACGCGTTCTCGTCACGCTCGATCCTCGAGGGAGATTCCTTTCTGCTTCAGCACACCGGGGTGCAGGTCTTCGACCGCCGCCTCGACCTGGCGGACGACGCCTGCCTCAAGGGCGGTCTGCCGTTTCCCTTCGATCTGGAGGGCGTCTCAAAGATCCCCGTCGAGCTCGTGTCCGCGGGGGTGCCGCGAACACCGGCGCTGGACACCGCCACCGCGGCCCGCGTCGGGCTCTCGCCAACCTGCCACTGCACGGGCGGCGAAGAGGCCTACCCCCTCAACACCTTCCTCCGAGCCGGCGAGCACAGCGAGCGGGACCTCTTCCGCATCGCGGACGGCGGCGTCTGGGTCAGCAGGCTGGACGAAGTGGAGTGCTTCGACCACGCTCGGATGCGGGTGCGGGCACGGGCCCGCGGAGTGCGTCGCCTGCGGAGTGGCCGGCTCGCGGAGCCGGTGATCGACCTCGTCTGGGAGGACAGCCTGCTCCGTGTGTTCTCCAACCTGCTCGCGATCGGCGCCACCTGCTTCTGCCGGCCCTCGCGCGACGGCTTCCTCGGCGGCACCTCCGCGCCGGCCCTGGCGGTGGCCGACGTGAACGGGTTGACGGCCGCTTAGTTAGGACGGCCTTCGGCCGGCGCCTTCCAGCCGCCTACGGCACGCGCTTACCGGGGGTCAGAAGACCCCCGGCTACGACCCGCGCACCCAGCGAATCAGGACGACGGTCTGATCGTCGCCCTGCGGCAGTCCGGCGCCGAAGCGCCGCACGTCGGCATCGATGGCGTCCACGATCTCGGACAGCGGCCGCTCGCGGCGGGAACGAAGGAAGTCCTCCAGTCGTTCCTGGCCGTACTCTTCGCCGTCCAGGGACTCGCACTCAGTGATCCCGTCGCTGTAGAGGCAGAGGAGATCGCCCGGTCCCATCTCGACCGGCTCCACCCGGTAGCTCGCCGTCGGCAGCAGGCCCAGCGGCAGACCACTGGCGGGAAGGGGCGTCACTTCGGCGTTCCCGCGCACCAGGAGTCCGGGGTTGTGTCCCGCATTGAGATAGCGGACGGCGCGGTTTCGCGGATCGATCTCGGCGAGGATCAGGGTGATGAAGCGATTGCTGGCGCTGCTCTCGACGATGTGCTTGTTCAAACGGACGAAGAGCTCCGCCGAGAGTTCGGCCTCGGTGGCCTCTCCGCCCAGTCGGCCGTCGTCGACCAGTAATCGCAACGCCGAGTCCAGAGTCGAAACGAGGAGCGCGGCAGGCATGCCCTTTCCGGTGACATCGGCAACCACCAGCCCGCGACGCGATCCAGCGAACCGGAGCGAACCGAAGTAGTCGCCGCCGACCTGGCGTGAGGGACGGCTCCAGCCAACCGTCTCGAAGCAGCCCGCGGTCGGCATCTCGGCGGGCAGAATGTTGCGCTGGATCTCGGCCGCGAGCTCCACTTCCCGTTCCAGGCGCTCCTTCTCGAGCGCCTGCCGGTGGAGCTTCGCGTTGGTCAAGGCGATCGCGGCCTGGTTGGCGAACAGCGAGAGCGCACGATGATCGGCCGCGGCGAACGGGCCGACTCCGGTCCGGCTCTCCTTGTCGGCCACGACCAGCAGGCCGACGCTTCCGCTGCCGCCGTCGCCTTCGATGGGGACCGCGAGCGAGTGTTCGGCGTCCGGCATCACACCCGCCGCTACCGCCTCGATGCCGGCTTCGTCGAAGCCGGCCGGCGGCGCATCGATCGCCTCGCGGGCGCCGCCGCCGATCGTGCCGGCAAGCGCGAGGCGGCGCTCTTCGTCCAGCAGGTAGAAGGCGCCCCGCCGCGCGTCCAGAAGGGACACCGCGCGCAGCAGGATCTCCTCGGTCAGTTCCTCCAGGTTCAGGGTCGAGGCAATCGCCAGCCCCACGTCGTAGACCGCCTGCAGCGTGACGACGTTGTAGTTGTCCTGGAACTTCCGGTCCTTCAGCTCGTCGGCCAGTTCCCGCAGCCTGAGGCCGATCGCCAGCACTCCAGCGAGGTCGTGCTCCTCCGGCGTGGTTCCCTCTCCGCCGCCGGGGTCGTCATCGCGAGCCGCATCGTCCGCCGCGGCGTAGTAGAGGATCAGGCCGCGCTCCAGGCTCCGCTCGCGCGTGCCGAGCACGCCCCAAGCCGCCACCGGACCGCCGTCGCGGTGGTAGATCTGAGCGCCAGCCAGGCCCTGGCTCCGGCACCAGTGCCTGACGAGCCGGGTCTGCGCCGCGCCGCTCTCCCACTCCGCGTTCTCCGCAGCTGCCGCCAGCCGCCAGAGTTCGGCTCCGAGACCCGTTCCCGCCGCCGAACTCGACTCCGACGCCTGGGCGGCACCGGCGGCCGGCGAAGTCACGAAGCCCCGGCCTGAAGCTCGGTCACCGCCGCCTGTTCGTCGGGAAAGATGCTGGAGTACTGCGCCAGGCCCATGATGTGGAAGGTCTTCTCGATCGTCGGCGTGAGGTTGCAGAAGGACAGCCGGCCCTCCACTTCGATCATCTTCTCGATGATCTCGATCAGGATGGAGATGCCGATCGAGTTGACGATCTTCGTCCCGGCGAGGTTCAGCAGCAGGGTCCCGAAGCCCTCGTCGAGCAGACCGTACGCCGCCTCCGCGATCTCCTCGCCGCCCTGGTTGTTGATGTAACCGTCCGTGTAAATCACCGCCAGACCGTCGCGGCGCTCCACGTTCAACTTCAGACCCTCGTTCATGGACCCAACCAGACTTCCTCGCTCACCAGAGCGTCAGAGTACCTTCAACATGACGACGGAGGTGCCGCCCTCGCCCGAGAGCACGTTCACCTCGTCCATCAACCCTTCGATGATCTTCAACCCCCAGCCACGCTTGCGGATCGACCTGAGGTTGTCCTCGATCCGGGGCGGTACCAGCTTCGAGCGATCGAAGCCGATTCCCTGATCCTGAATCGTGATCCGGAGCATCCGCGGCTCCTCTGCCTCTGCCGAACCCAGCACCGCGAGCCCGAGATGGAGCTGGCCGTCATCAGCCCGGCTGTGTTCGATCGCGTTGATGCACGCTTCGACGACCGCCATGCCCACTTCCTCGACCTTGTCAGTGCTCATCCGGATGGACTTCGCCATCTCGCAGGCGCACGCCCGTACTTCCAGTTCCATTTCAGGCGCGAGCCTGAAGGTCAGGTGGGTTTCTTCAAGAACTCCGAGCTCAGACATCGGGGAGAAGCGACCGGCGCCCCTGCAGCCAGGGCGTCAGGCGACGAGGAAGAGCTTGAGACAGTAGATCACCACGGGTTGGATCCCGTCGTTCAGCAGAAACCACAGGAAGCTGGCGACAACCACCGAGGACCAGAACACACCTGAGGACAACCCCCCCGCCCACGAAACCGGCGCGGCGGCGCCCCCACGGTCCAAAAAACTGAACGGTGACCCTACCATCATGTCGACCTCCCCGTTGGTGACCCTCGGTAGAGCAAGTCTCCTGCCAGCCGGGGAGTTACCGGGCCGTTCGCCCGAAGAGTCAGCTTTCAGGCGGGTCTTCGCACCGGGCAACATCGCCGCGAGCTGACCACCGATCGGGGCAATTTGCCCCGTCTCCGGCGCGTCGCCGCGTCTCGGGCAACTCTCCGGTGAGACTCTAGGCCCGTCCAGCCGGCACTAGGGACAACTTGTCCTATAGTGGGCCACTATGACCCGGACCAGTCAGTACCCCCCGCGCGTCAGGGTGCGCCTGTTGACGCCGAGAAGCCTGGCGGCGGCGCTCTTGTTGCCCCCCGTCATCCCGATCACCCGGCGTACGTGACGCCGCTTGACCGTCTCGAGATCCAGCGGCTCCGGGCTCTGAAGGCCGACCGCGCCGCCCATCAGCGACTGGACCAGGGCTACGTCGACAACACCGTCGGCCAGGGAGACAGCGCCCTCGACGATGTTCTGAAGTTCCCGCACGTTCCCCGGATAGTCGTGCGCCAGCAGGAAGTTCAGCGCTGTTCGGTCGAACTGGGGCAGCTCGATCGACTCCCGGGCGCAAAACCGTTCGGCGAAGTGGCGGATCAGGTGCGGGATGTCCCGCCGCCGCTCTCGCAGGGGCGGCAGTTCCACGCTGACTCCCTTCAGGCGGTAGTACAGATCTTCGCGGAACCGGCCCTCCTCGACCAGTCGCTCCAACGGTTGGTGCGTCGCGGCGACGACCCGGGTGTCGACGGCGATCGGCCGCTGGCCCCCGACCCGCACGATCTCGCGCTCCTGGAGCGCACGCAGCAACTTGACCTGCAGCGCGACGTCGAGGTCGGCCACCTCGTCGAGGAACAGGGTGCCGCCCTCCGCCAGCTCGAAGCGACCGAGGCGCGCTCTCACACCGGTGGCCACGCCGCCCTCGATGCCGAACAGCTCGCTCTCCAGCAGGCTCTCGGGAAGCGCGGCGCAGTTCACCGCGACCAGCGGGCCGGTCCGCTCGGACCGTTCGTGCAGAAAAGCCGCCATGAGTTCCTTGCCCGTGCCGCTCTCCCCCCGTAGCAGGACGCCAACGCTCCGCGGCGCGACCCGGTCGATCACTTCCAGGATGCGACGCATCGCCGGCGCGTGGGCCACGATCCGCCTGCCGCCGACCTCCGCCACGTCGTCCAGGCGCTCCTTGAGCAGCTTGTTCTCCTCCGCCAACCGCTCCCTCGACACGACCAGCCGCTCCACCTGGCGCAGGCCGTCCAGAGCCACCCCGGCAAGCGCCGCGACCGACCGGAGGAACCTCCGGTCGCCGTCACTGAAGCCCGGTTCGCCCTGACCGCGGACCTCCTTGTCGAGCACGGCGACGAAGCCCAGCACCGCGTCGCGAGACTTGAGCGGCACCGCCAGCAGGAACCGGAACTCGCGGCCGGCCAGCGAACCGCCGCTCCGCGCCAGGACGTCGTCCCGCGCCAGGAGATCGCCCCACAAGGGACCCGCCAGCAGCGTCTCGGCAGCCGGGGAGGCACTCCCGAAGCCGACCGTCGACGCCGACCGCGCGACGCCGAAGCGGTCGCGGGTGACGGCTGCGGCCGCGGCCGGGTCGACGATGGTGCAGAGACGCTGCAGGAGGTCATCCAGCAGACCCTGCTCGGATTCGTGGGAGTGGAGCGCCACGACCAGGTCGTAGAGCGTTTCGAGCTGGAGCCGCTGCCGGCGGCCGGCAAAGTCGGTGGAGGCCTTCCGGGAGGGGGAGGATCGGCGGGCGGCCACGCTCAGTTCCTCAACTCGCCCTTCGTACCTGGGTGGCGCGCACCTGCGCCGGAGTCGCCAACACCTTCCTCAGGAACGCCCCGGTGTGACTCTCCCGCGAGGCCGCAACCTCTTCGGGCGAACCGGCGACGACCAGCCTGCCGCCACCGACGCCGCCCTCCGGGCCCAGGTCGATGATCCAGTCCGCGTTCTTGATCACGTCGAGGTTGTGCTCGACGACCAGCACCGTGTTGCCCCGGTCCACCAGGCGCTGCAGGAGGCCGACCAGACGCCGCACGTCGTCGAAGTGGAGACCCGTGGTCGGCTCGTCCAGCAGGTAGAGACTCCGTCCCGTCGCCCTCTTGGACAGCTCGGTGGCCAGCTTGACCCGCTGCGCCTCGCCACCCGACAGCGTGGTCGCGGGCTGCCCGAGACGGATGTAGCCGAGCCCCACCTCGTCCAGCGTCGAGAGGATGCGGTCGATGGCCGGAACGTTGGCGAAGAACTCGCACGCGCTCTCGACGCTCATCCCGAGGATGTCGGCGATGTTCTTGCCCTTGTAGCGGACCTGCAGGGTCTCGCGGTCGTAGCGGAGGCCGCCGCAGATGTCGCAGGTGACGTAGACGTCGGGCAGGAAGTGCATCTCGATCTTGTTCTGACCGTCGCCGGCGCAGGCTTCGCAGCGGCCGCCCTTGACGTTGAAGCTGAACCGGCCGGGCTTGTAGCCGCGCGCCCGCGCTTCGGCGGTCTTCGCCATCAGTGTGCGGATCGGCGTGAAGACGTTGGTGTAGGTCGCCGGATTGGAGCGCGGAGTGCGGCCGATCGGGCTCTGATCGATGGCGATCACCTTGTCGAGATGCTCGAGCCCCTCGATTCCATCGTGATCGCCGGCCGGATCGACCGCGCGGTAGAAGTGTCGCGCCAGGGCCTTGTACAGCACCTCGTTGACCAGACTGCTCTTGCCCGAACCAGAAACTCCGGTGACCAGGACGAAGCAGCCGAGCGGCACGTCGACGTCGAGTTCGGCCAGGTTGTTCTGGCGCGCGCCCCGGATGCCCAGCCACGCGCCGTTCCCGGGCCGCCGCGCCGCCGGCACAGGCACCTCCGCTTCGCCGCGGAGGTAGGCAGCGGTCAACGACCCCTTCGCCTTCTCCACCTTCGCGAGGGATCCTTCCGCGACCACCTCGCCGCCGTGTTCACCCGCCCTCGGACCCAGATCGACGATCCAGTCGGCTTCCCGGATCGTCTCCTCGTCGTGTTCGACCAGGAGCACGGAGTTCCCCAGGTCACGCATGCCCTTGAGCGTCCGGAGCAGCTTCGCGTTGTCCCGCTGGTGCAGGCCGATCGACGGCTCGTCCAGCACGTAGAGCACGCCCTGGAGCTTGCTTCCGATCTGCGTCGCGAGCCGGATGCGCTGGCTCTCGCCTCCCGAGAGGGTTCCCGACGCCCGATCCAGGTGCAGGTAGCCGAGACCGACGTCATCGAGGAACGTCAGCCGGTCCTCCACCTCCTGAAGGATCTTGCCGGCGATCTGCCGTTCCTTCGTGCCCAGTCCCAAGGCCCCGACCACCCGCCGGAGGTCGCCGATCGGCATCGATGTCAGATCGTCGATCGAACGGTCGCCGACCGTGACCGCCAGCGCCTCGGGCCGGAGCCGGCGACCCGAGCACGAACCGCAGGTGCGAACCGACATGTATTTCTCGATCTCCGCTCGAACGCCCGGCGACTCCGTGTCCGCGTGCCGGCGGGTGAGCATCGGCACGACGCCCTCGTAGCGCCCGCGCCACTGGTAGGACGACCGCCGGCCCTTGATCTCGAAAGCGATCTCCCGGCTGCCCGAGCCGTAGAGCACGACCTGCCGCGCCTCCTCGGACAACTCGCACCACGGGGTCGAGAGATCGAAGCCGAGATCCGCGGCGACCGTCCTGAGCATCCTGAGCCGCCACGACGACGAACTCGTCGGGAAGGGTCTGAGCACGCCGGACTGGATCGACCGCCGCGGATCGTCCAGGATCCGCTGCTCGTCGACCGCCATCGAGGATCCCAGGCCGCCGCACTCGGGGCAGGCGCCGTAGGGGCTGTTGAACGAGAAGAGGCGCGGCGAGATCTCCGCCAGACTGGAGCCGCAGTCGGCGCAGGCGTAGTGCTGCGACATCGTCTCCTCGGGCAGCGCCGGGTTCTCAGGGAGGTTCTGCGGCGCCACGATGAGCAGGCCGCGCCCGACTTCGAGGGCCGTCTCGAACGACGCGGCGAGCCGCTGCTCGATGCCCGGCCGCACGACGAGACGGTCGATCACGATCTCGATGTCGTGCTTCCTGTTCTTGTCGAGAGCGGGAAGGTCGTCCGAGAGCTCGTACAGTTCGCCATCGATCCGCGCCCGCAGGAACCCCTCGCGGACCATCTGCTCGAGTTGACGGCGGTACTCACCCTTCTTTCCCCGGACGTACGGCGCGAGCAGCAGCAGCCGGGTGCCCTCTGGCATCCCGGCAACCCGGTCCACCATCTGCTGCACGGTCTGCGGCCGGATCACCTTGCCGCATTCCGGGCAGTGCGGCACTCCGACCGAGGCGTAGAGCAGCCGCAGATAGTCCTGGATTTCCGTTACCGTCCCAACCGTCGACCGCGGGTTGCGGGACACCGACTTCTGCTCGATCGAAATCGCCGGTGACAGCCCCTCGATCGAGTCGACGTCCGGCTTCTCGACCTGGTGCAGGAACTGGCGGGCGTAGGCCGACAGAGACTCGACGTAGCGACGTTGCCCTTCAGCGAACAGCGTGTCGAAGGCCAGGGAGGACTTGCCCGAGCCCGAAACGCCGGTGACGACGACCAGCCGATCCCGGGGAATCTCGACCGTCAGGTTCTTCAGGTTGTGTTCGCGGGCGCCGCGAACGACGATCTTCTTCCCGCTCACCCCGTCTCCTCCGACGCGCTCGCACGCAGGCGCCGCCGGCCGCGGAATACCTCGCCGGCCTCCCGGTCGAGGGTCCGCTCCCGTTCCCGCTCGCGCTTGTCGTGCAACTTCCTGCCCTCGGCCAGGGCCAGCTCGACCTTGATCCGGTTCCCCTTCAGGTAGACGGACAGCGGCACCACCGTCAGGCCCCGGTCGCGCGTACGCCCGAACAGGCGGTCGATTTCACGCCGATTCAGAAGCAGCCGCCTCGGCCGCTCGAGGTCGTGGTTTTCCCGGTTCCCGTGGCTGTACGCGGAGATGTGAGCCTCCAGCAACCAGGCCTCGTGGTCACGAAAGGCGACGTAGCTGTCGCGTAGCTGGATCTTGCCGCCCCGGATCGACTTGACCTCGGTGCCCAGAAGTTCGATGCCGGCCTCCAACCGCTCCAGGATGTGATACTCCCGCCGGGCCTTTCGATTGACCGCCAGGGCGTTCCCGCCCGCGAGCGACCGCTGCTTCTGTTTGCTGCGCCTGGCCATCCGTGCTGGTTTCCTGCGAAACGTGCGGCATCTTCCGGTGAGTCTACTCCGCGGACGCCGCGCCGCAGGCGGTAACGATGCGGCCGAAGCGCCACAGAGCTGTGGCGAAAACGCCACATACCGAGTCGTCGACCGATCCTCTCTACGGACCTAAACCATTGAAAAACAAGAAACTTGCAAAGGAACCGGGACCATCGTCAGGCTGGCACGATCCATGCTGAACCACCGTTCGATGGCAAAGCGCGCCAACGGGACGGGCCGGAGTCCATATCAACGGCCCAACGACACGCGTGACCGCCTTTTCCGCCAGCAGACGATCCGACGTCCGACGGCGATCTCCGGCGTGGGCATACACACCGGCAGGGAGACGAACCTGCGCATCCTGCCGGCGCCGCCGGGCGCGGGCATCTGCTTCCGCCGCACGGATGCCGGCAACATCGAGGTTCCTGCCGACCTCGGGAGCGTCAGTTCCCTCGAACTCGCCACGACGCTCGGTCGCGACGACGTCACCGTCTCGACCGTCGAGCACCTTCTCGCGGCCGTCTACATCCTCGGCCTCGACAACCTGGTCGTCGAGATGGACGGCCCCGAGGTCCCGATCCTCGACGGCTCGGCGATGCCCTACCTGCTCCTCCTGCAGGCGGCGGGGGTCCGGCCCCAGAACGCGAACCGGCAGATCCTCGCGATCACCTCGGTGGTCGAAATCGACCGTGGCGACAAGTGGCTGCGCGCATCGCCCTACCCGGGTCTGCGCCTGGACTACACGATCGACTTCGAAGGCTGTGCCGTGGGACGCCAGCGGCTGCAGATCGATGTCGACACACGGAGCTTCGAGCGCGGCCTGGCGCCGGCGCGGACCTTCTGCCGGCAGATGGACGTCGAGCAGATGCAGCGGGCCGGTCTGGGTCTGGGCGGGTCGGTCGACAACTGCATCGTGTTCGACGAGCACGGCGCGGTGAACACGGACCTCCGCTTCGTGGACGAGCCGGTTCGCCACAAGGCGCTCGACGCCGTCGGCGACTTCACCCTGCTCGGAGCGCCGATCTGGGGTCACTTCGAGATCCTGCGTGGCGGGCACCAACTCCACTACGAGTTGCTCGGCGAACTGGTCGCCAACCCCCGGTCCTGGACGTGGATGCGGGGCGACGAGTTGCCCCCGCAAACTGATCGCCCCCTCGGGAGCGATCAGCCGGCGACCTGGCTGCCGGGCTTCGCGGCCCCGTCCCCGTAGTTCCCCGTAGTGCGGTGCCGGCCTAGCGGCCGCTCAGCAGTTCGAGGGGCGAACGCTGGTAGTGTCGTGCCATGGGAGTCCCGCGGGCGGGACGGCTGATCTGCGCGCTCAGCCTGTCGAGCGTTCTGACCGGCGACGCACTCGCGGCCCAGCCGCCGCGAGAGGCTTCCGCGCGGTCCGCCAGGGCCGCCATCGCCGGACTCTCCGCCGTGCGCGAAGGTCCGGTCCTGCTGGTCAGCTTCCGGCTGGACCGGGCGCTCGACGAACGCACCTGGGAGAAGATCGAGAGCGGCCTGCCCACCGGCTTCACCTACGACATCCAGGTCCGGCGGATCCGCCGCCGCTGGTTCGACAAGGCCGTCGTCGCCACCCGGCTGCAGGTCGTGGCGATGTACAACGCCCTCACCCGGGAGTACCAGGTCAACTTCAGGCGCGACGGCGAGCTCTACGCCAGCCGCGTCGTGACCTCGCAGGAGGAGCTCGAGCGAGCGCTGACGACCTTTGAGCAACTGCCGTCGGTCGAGCTGGCCGGCGAAACGCCGGGGCGACTGGTGCTGCGGGTGCGCGCCGAAGTGGGGACCCGCACCCGGCTCGGCCTGATCCCGGACCGGGTCCACACCGCCTGGGCGCAAACGACGCCCTTCCGCCCCGCCCAGCGCCAGATCGGCGGCGGAGAGGCCGAGTGACTCCGCCCTTCACCGCGGCCCGCCCGCCCCTCCGGGAGCTCATCAAGACCAACCGTTTCCTGGTCTGGCTCCTGGTTCTCTCCCTGGCGGTGCCGACGGCCGGCTACTACGCGCTCCAGCGCGGCCGCGAGATCGACCCCACGGTGCTGAACAACAGCATCCTGCTGTTCGCGCTGCGCAACCTGAACGTGGTGCTGATCCTGATCGTGGTCTTCGTCCTCGTCCGCAACCTGACCAAGCTGTGGATCGAGCGCCGGCGCCAGCGTCTCGGCGCCAAGTTCCGCACCAAGCTGATCCTGACCTACATCGGCCTGTCGCTGATCCCCGGACTCGTCCTGTTCGCCTACGCCACGGAACTGCTCCAGGGCTCGATCGACCGCATGTTCCGGACCGACATCGACGACCTGCTGGAGCCGGCCAACCAGGTCTCCCAGGCCCTGACCTCGACGCAGCAGGACCAGTTGCTGCGGGACGCCGAGCGCTTCCTCGCGGACACCGAGAGCCTGGACCTGGACAGTCCGCGCGGGCGCGGCAGGCTGCTGGGAGCGCTCGGCGACGCCCTTTCCGAGGCCAACCTCGACTACCTGGCGGTCTACCGGGACACCACCTTCCTGCAGGCCAGGGTCAAACCGCAGGCCCTCTCCGAAGTACCCGAGCCGACTCGCGGCATGCTGCTCGAAGCGGTGCGCACCGGCGCCGCCCGGGCAATCGGTGAAGTGGCCGGCAGCGAGGAGCGACTGATCCTGGCCGCGGCCGCCCGGGAAGGCGACGCGGAGGCCACGGTGGCCGTCGCCGGCAGACTGCTCGATGCCGAACTCGCGGGCAACACGGAGACCCTGATCGCCGCCTACCAGTCCCGGCGGCAACTGCACGCGCAGCGCGACGAGATCCGGGCCGCGTACTGGCTCCTGTTTCTGACCGTGACCCTGTGCATCCTGCTCGTCTCGTGCTGGGTCGGTCTCTACCTCGCCGGCCGGGTCACCGGTCCGATCGAGGCGCTGGCGGACGGCACCCGGCGCATCGCCGGCGGCGACCTGGAACATCGGGTCGAAGCAGCCGCCGACGACGAGGTCCAGGTCCTGGTCGACTCGTTCAACCGGATGACCGACGCGCTGCAGGAATCGAACCGCGACCTGGTGGCGACAAACCGCCGCCTGGACGCGGAGCGCGCCCGCATCGAAGCCGTGCTCGAGAGCGGGCCGGCCGGCGTTCTCTCGCTCGATCGCGACGGCCGCATCTTGACCTGCAACCGCGCCGCGATGGAGATGCTGGGGCTTCCGGCGCACCTTTCGCTCGCCGGCGCGCCGCCCGAGGCCCTGAGCGAGCTGCTCCCCGACAAGGGCGTCGAGGCCGTGTTTGCCGACCTGCCGGATTCGACTGTCCGGGGGGCGAGCGGCCCGCGCCGCGCCGCGCCGACCCCGGCCCGCCGCGAAGTCAGCCTCGGCGGCAAAGACGACTGGAAGACCCTCGAGGTCAAGACCAGCCCGCTGCGCGCCCCGGACGGCAGCGGCGGCTTCGAGCTACTCGGCCACGTCCTCGTGATCGAGGACCTGACGGCGCTGCTCGACGCCCAGAAGGCCGCCACCTGGACCGAGGCTGCGCGCCGGATCGCGCACGAGATCAAGAACCCGCTGACGCCGATCAAGCTCGCCGCGGAGCGACTGCTGCGCAAGGCGCAAGGGAATGACGCGAGCCTCGGCGCCGCGGTCGAGGAGGGCGCGCAGATCGTCGTCCGCGAAGTCGGCAACATGCAGAACCTCGTGGACCAGTTCGCGCGCTACGCCCGCATGCGGCGCCCCCAGCCCCGCGAGGTCGACATCGCGAAGCTGATCAACGAAACGGTCGACCTCTACCGCGAGCTGAAACCCGGAGTCGAGGTCGAGGCGCGCATCGAGGCCGGGGAAGAGGGTCTCCACGCCAAACTCGACGCCGACCAGACGCGCTCCGCCCTGGTCAACCTGCTGGACAACGCCATCGCCGCCACCAACCCGCCCGGCCAGGTGACGGTCCGGGCCAGCCGCAGCAACGGGGTCTTCGACCTCTCCGTCAGGGATACCGGCAGCGGTGTGCCGAAGGGGGCCCGCGAGAAGCTCTTCCTGCCGTACTTTTCGACCAAGGGACGGGGTTCGGGGCTGGGCCTCGCCATCGTCCAGCGCATCGTGAGCGATCACAACGGCTCGATCCGGGTCGAGGACAACGAGCCTCACGGCACGACCTTCACAATTGAACTGCCTCAGTCCGAGCAGCCCCGGTAGCTCCGCGCTCACCGACATCCGACGATGAGCAAGGCGCGCATTCTGATCGTCGACGACGAGGCCGGCATTCGCCAGACCCTGCGGGGCATCCTCGAGGACGAAGGCCACTCGGTGACCGCGGCTGCGGACGCCGTGAGCGGCCAGGCGCTGATGGCGAGCGACGAGTTCGATCTCGTCCTGCTCGATATCTGGCTGCCCGACCGTGACGGCCTGGAGATCCTGGAGGAACTTCGGGAGGGCGACTTCCAGACGCCGGTGATCGTCATCTCCGGCCACGGGAACATCGACACGGCGGTCAAGGCGATGCGAATCGGCGCGCACGACTTCCTGGAGAAACCGCTGGCGCTCAACCGGGTCGTCGTGTCGGTCGAGAACGCACTGGAGCGGAACCGCCTCGAACGCCAGGTGCGGGAGCTGTCGAGCCGGCTCGATCCGGAGCGGCAGCTCATCGGCGACTCCCCACCGATGAGGCAGCTGAAGAACGAGTTGAAGCTCGCGGCGCGCGCCGAAAGCCGGATCCTGATCACCGGCGAGAACGGCACAGGCAAGGAACTCGTCGCACGGCGTGTCCACAGCCTTTCGCAGCGCAGGAGCCGCGCCTTCGTTGAAGTGAACTGCGCCGCGATCCCGGAGGAACTGATCGAGAGCGAACTCTTCGGTCACATCAAGGGCGCCTTCACCGGAGCCTCGGAGAACCGCCGCGGACGTTTCGAACAGGCCGACGGAGGCACCCTGTTCCTGGACGAGATCGCCGACATGTCGCTGAACACCCAGGCCAAGGTGCTGCGCGTGCTCGAGGAGCAGCGCTTCGAACGGGTGGGAGGTTCCGAGCCGATCGAGGTCGACGTGCGGGTGCTGGCGGCCACGAACAAGAACCTGGAAGAGGATGAACTCCCCGCCAGCCGGTTCCGCGAGGACCTCTACTTCCGGCTCGCCGTCATTCCGCTCCACGTACCGGCCCTTCGCGAGCGGCGCGAGGACATCCCGGCCCTGATCGACCACTTCCTCCAGCGCTTCGCGGCCGAGGCCGGCCGCCGGCCCAAGTCGGTCGACGCTCAAGCGCTCGAGCGGCTGGTCGCCTACGCGTGGCCGGGGAACGTACGCGAACTCCGCAACCTGAGCGAACGCCTGATGATCATGGCGCCGGGCGACGTGGTCACGGAAGCGGACCTGCCGCCGCGGGTTCGCGGCACGGACGCGACCGCTCCGGTCGAAAGCGACTACGCGTCGCTCAAGGAGGCCCGCGAGACCTTCGAGCGGCTGTACATCGAGCGCCGGCTCGGCGCCGCCGGCGGCAATGTCTCCCAAACCGCCCGGGACCTCGGAATCGACCGCCGCCACCTGTACCGCAAGCTCCAGGCCTACGGCATCGATCCCGAACGCGGTTCGTGAACGAAGTAGCCGCCAACCGGTTCGTCGTCGGCACCGCCGGCCACGTCGACCACGGCAAGACCCGGCTGGTTCAGGCCCTGACCGGAATCGACTGCGACCGCTGGGAAGAGGAGAAGCAGCGCGGCATCACGATCGACCTCGGCTTCGCGTCGATGGTCGAGGACGGCTGGCAGATCGGCTTCGTCGATGTGCCGGGACACGAGCGTTTCGTCCACAACGCGCTTGCCGGCCTTGGCGGCATCCAGATGATGGTGCTCGTGGTGGCCGCCGACGAGGGGGTCATGCCGCAGACCCTGGAGCACCTCGCGATCTGCTCCCTGCTCCGGATCCCGGCCGGCCTGGCGGTGCTCTCGAAGACGGACCTGGTGTCTTCCGACCTGGTGGAGCTTGCCGAGCTGGAACTCGAGGAGGCGCTTTCCGAAACCCCGTTCGCCGGCGCGCCGATCCTGCCGGTGTCGGCCCAGACCGGCGAGGGCCTGGAACGGCTCCGCGCCGCCCTCGTGGAGCTTGCCAGGTCGGCCGCCCCGATCGACCGCCATCGATCCCTGCCCGTCCGCCTCTCGATCGACCGCGCCTTCCACCTGCGCGGGCTCGGCGTGCTGGTCACCGGCACCCTCGCCCGGGGCATCGTGAGCGTCGGCGACGAACTGGACATCCTGCCGGCCGTCGGCCGCGCCCGGGTGCGCAGCATCGAGGTTCACGGCGACCGCCGCCAACAGGCGGAAGCCGGGGAGCGCACGTCGCTCCAGCTCGTCGGCGTCGATCTCGAACAGGTCGCCCGCGGCGATGAGCTGACCGCCCCCGGCGTCTATCGCGCCACGACCTCCCTGCTCGTGCGCTGCCGGCTGCTCTCCACGGCGCCCGAGCCGCTCGACGGCAGCAGCCCGGTGCGGCTTCACGTCAACGCCGCGCAGCGGATGGGCAGGCTGCGGCCGCTCGAGGCCGAGCGGCTGATCCCCGGTCAGGAGGCGGTGGCCGAAATCCGGCTCGACGAGCCGCTGGTGGCGGTCCGCGGCGACCGCTTCGTCATCCGCCGACCCTCGCCCCAGACGACGCTCGGCGGCGGCGAGGTGCTCGACCCGGCCTGGCGGCGCCCTCGCGGCAAGTCTCTCGGACCGACGATCGAGGCGCTCAACTCCAGCGACCGGCAGGCCGCCGCCGTGCAATGGACCGCCGACGGCCGCGAGGCCGGTCTGGCCGTGACCGAACTGGCCCTGCGGCTTGGCGTCCTCCCCCTCGACGCCGAGAACGTGCTGAACGGCGCAGCGCGGGACGGACTGGTGCTGCAGGCGGGGGCCGGTCGCTTCGTCAGCGCCGCCGCCGTCCGGCGCGTCACCCGCCGCGCCCGCCGCCTGGTCGAAGCGCACTTCGCCGCCGACCGCCTGTCCCGCGGCATGCCGAAGGCCGAACTGGTCCGCCGGCTGCTGGGCGCGCGCGCCGCCGACCTGGCATCCGCCTACCTGGAGTGGTCGAGCCGCGCCGGCAAGGACTCGAGCGTCGTCGTCGAGGGTGAACTCGTCACCCTTCCCGGCCGCGCGAGCGAACTGACAGGCGCCGAGTCGCAGCTCGCCCGGGACCTCGTCGAAGGCTTCGAGCGGCAGGGCCTGACCCCGGGCTCTCCCGAGGAGCTCTGCCGCAGCCTGGGGGCCAAGCCCCAGGTCTTCGACGGCGTCCTCCGCTACCTCGTCGACCGCGGCAAGCTCGTCCGGCTACCGAACGGACTGCTCCTCGCCGCCGCCGCGCTGGAGAGGTTCCAGGCCGACCTGTTCGCCACCGGCTGGGACACCTTTACCGTCGCCGACTTCAAGGACCGCTTCGGCCTCACCCGCAAGTGGGCGATTCCGCTGCTGGAGCACCTGGACCGCCAGCGCCTGACGCGGCGGGAGGGCGACCGGCGGCGCGTGCTCCGGCCACGGGGCCAGACCGCACCCACCTGAACGACAGTCCCGGCGCGAAGGCTGTTAGCCTGCTCCAATGAGCGCCTCCGACTCGATGTCCTTCGGCGTGGTCCTCCAGCCGGACCCGCCGATCTCCCGCGTCGTCGAACTCGCGGCGCTGGCCGAGAAGCGGGGCTTCGACGACTGCTGGCTCTTCGACTCCCACGTGCTCTGGCCGGAGCCGTTCGTCATCTTCTCGCAGATCCTGGCGAGCACGGAGCGGATGGCGGTCGGCCCGATGGTGACGAATCCCGGCACCCGCGACGCGACGGTGCTCGGGTCCCTGTTCGCGACGCTCGATTCGATGTATCCCGGCCGGACGAAGTGCGCGATGGGGCGGGGCGATTCGGCGCTCCGCTACATCGGACGCCGGCCGGAGTCGCTGGCGGCGGCGGTCGACGCGATGGGCGTCATCCGCGCTCTGTTCGCCGGCCGCGAGGCGGACCTGGGCGGCACCACGGTCCGGATCCCCTGGCGCGAGGAGACCGGCGCCGAGCTGCCGGTGTGGTTCGCCGCCTACGGCCCGAAGGCGCTGGACACCGTCGGCCGTCACGCGGACGGCTTCGTGCTGCAACTGGCCGACCCGAAGATCCTCGAGTGGACGCTCCAGGCGGTGCGCGACGCCGCCGAAGACGAGGGCCGCGACCCGGACGCGATCACGGTCTGCGTAGTCGCCCCGGCCTACGTCGGCGACGACCTCGCGCACCAGCGGGACCAGTTGCGCTGGTTCGGCGGCATGGTCGGCAACCACATCCACGATCTGGTCGTGCGCTACGGCGAGGACGACTCGAAGGTGCCCCACGCGCTCGCCGAGTACATTCGCCAGCGGCAGGGGTACGACTACTCCCACCACGGCCGCAGCGGCAACCCGGACACCGAGTTCGTGCCGGATGGCATCGTCGACCGGCTGTGCGTGCTCGGACCGGCCGAAGACCACATCGAGAAGCTCCGGGAACTGAAGTCCCTGGGCGTCGACCACTTCGCCGTCTACCTGATGCACGACGACAAGGAGGGGACGCTGGCAGCGTACGGGGAGCGGGTGATTCCGGCGCTGCGGACCTAGGCCTTCGCTTCGTACCAGTCCGGGCCGGAGTCCATGTCGACGACGAGGGGAACCCTGAGTTCGGCGACTCCCTCCATCTCTTCGCGGACGAGGGACGCGAGCGCGTCCATGTCGGCCGAGGGCGCTTCGAGGACGAGTTCGTCGTGGACGGTCAGGAGCAGTCGCGCGGCTCCGAGTTCCGACCGCAGGCGGCGGTCGACGGCGATCATCGCCAGTTTCAGCAGGTCGGCGGCCGAGCCCTGGATGCGGGCGTTGACGGCCATCCGGCGGGCGTTCTCGCGCACCGCGCGGTTGCGGCTCTTGATGTCGGGGATGTAGCGGACGCGGCCGTAGAGGGTCTCGACCTGGAGCGTCTCCTCGGCGCTGGACAGGGTCTGCTCGGTGTAGGCGCGCACGCCGGGGAAGCGCTCGAAGTAGGCCGCGATGAACGCCTGGGCCTCGCCGCGGGCGATGCCCAGCGCGCGAGCCAGGCCGAAGGCGCTCATGCCGTAGATGATCCCGAAGTTGATCGTCTTCGAGGCGCGCCGCTGCTCGTCGGTGACCAGCGCGGGCGCCACCCCGAACACGGTGGCCGCGGTCGAGCGGTGGATGTCGCCGCCATGCCGGAAGATGTCGACCAGGGCCTCGTCGCCCGAGATGTGCGCGAGCACGCGCAACTCGATCTGGCTGTAATCGGCGACCAGGAGCCGGTAACCGTCGCGGGCGCGGAAGGCGCGCCGTACCTCGCGGCCGATGTCGGTGCGAATCGGGATGTTCTGGAGGTTCGGGTCGTGCGAGGACAGCCGGCCGGTCGCCGCCACCGCCTGGTGGTAGCGGGTGTGGAGCCGGCCGTCGGCGGCGACGAGGCCGGGCAGTGCGTCGACGTAGGTCGACTTGAGCTTGGTCAGCTCCCGGTACTGGAGCACCTTGGCGGGTGCCTCGTGGCCCTGCCGGGCGAGCTGTTCCAACACGTCGGCACCGGTCTTGTACTTCTTCGTCTTGCGCGTCCGGCCGGGCGCCGGCAGGCCCATGTGCTCGAACAGGACGACGCCGAGCTGCTGCGGCGACAGGATGTTGAAGCTCTCGCCCGCAAGCGCGAAGATCTCCTCCGCCAAGGCGCCGGCATCCCGTTCCAGTCGCTGCGACATCTCGGCGAGCACATCGGAGTCCAGCTCGATGCCCTCCTCCTCCATCGCCGCCAGCACCGGCAGCAGCGGCGCCTCGATCTGGTCGTAGACCTTGCGTGCCCCCGGCGACTCGCTCCACTGCGACGCGAGCGCCTCGAGGATCAACGCCGGCAGCACCGCCTGCTCGGCAGCATAGAGCCGTAGCCCGGTGTCGTCGCCCAGCGCCTCCGCCTGCCCTCCAGGTTCACCGAGACCCGCGTCCGCCGGCGTCGTCGCCTGGTAGAAGAGACGGTCAAGCGCGACGGTCGCCAGTCCGAAACTGCGTACGGCGGAGTGGACGAGGTAGGCCATCAGCATCGTGTCCACCAGGCGAGCAGCGACCACCGGTCGACCCTCGCGCTGCGGGCAGAGCCGGACAACCTCCTTCAGGTCGTGGCCGACCAGCCCCAGGCCCGGGTCGGCAAGCCACGCCCGCAGCCTCGTCGCTACCGCCTCGCGCAGGCCCGGCGTCTGGAAATCGGCGAAGCAGGCACGACCGACTTCCACGTCGCCCTCGGCACCCTCCTTCACCCCCGCGAAGGAGAGCCCGGCCGCCTCGCCGCCGCGCCGGAAGACGACGCCAACGGCGATCCGGGATCCCATCTCCCGGGCCGCTGCCTCGAACGCCTCGACGGAGTCCACGACGGCGGCGGGCTCGATCTCCGGACCGCCGCTCTCGCTTTCGAGTTCCTTGAGCAGGCTCCAGAACTCGAACTCGCGGCACAGATCGGCTAGCGCCTCGTAGTCCGGGGACTCCATCTTCAGCGCCTCGGGCTCGAACGGAACGTCGAGGTCCGTGTGGATCGTGACCAGCTCCCTGGACAGCAGGGCCTGATCGGCGTGCTCCTGCAGCCCCTCGCGGTAGGCCTTGCGCTTGAGTTCGGACGCGGCTTCCAGCAGCGCCTGGAGATTGCCGTGCTCCCTGATCAGGGTCTGCGCGCCTTTCTGGCCGATTCCGGGGACCCCCGGCACGTTGTCCACCTTGTCCCCGACCAGGGCGAGCACGTCGACCACCTGTTCCGGCGGCACCCCGAAGTCCTGCTCGACCAGGGCCGGGTCGTAGGTCTTCTCGCGGCCGGTGTGGAGCAGCGAAACGCGCTCGCTCACGAGCTGAAACAGGTCCTTGTCCGCGCTGACGATCGTGACCTCATAGCCCGCGTCCTGCGCCTTGCGCCCCAGCGTGCCGATGACGTCGTCCGCCTCGTAACGCTCGAGTTCCAGGATCGGGATGCGGAACGCCTCGATCGCTCGCCGGATCGAAGGCATCTGCGCCTTCAGATCCTCCGGCATCGGCGCCCGGTTCGCCTTGTACTCGGCGTATGCCTCGGTCCGGACTGTTGCCCGCCCGACATCGAGAGCGATGCCGAGCAGCGCCGGCTCCTCCTCGCGTAGCAGCTTGCGCAGCATGTTGATGAAGCCGTAGATCGCGTTGGTCGGCTCTCCCGTCGACGTGGAAAGCCCGCGGATCGCGTAGAAGGCGCGGAAGATGGTCGAGTAGCCGTCGATCAGGTAGAGGCGCTTCGCGGTCACGGCGGCGACTACTCTACGGTCGAACCGTAGGATTACGGTGCCCGACAGCGAACTGCCACGGCACGTCATGCCTCGAAACCTCCCCGCCCTCCTTCTCCTCGTCGCGCTCGCCCCCGCCGCGGCGCCCGCGCAGCCGACCGAGGAACAGGTGCGGCTGCACGGTGTCGGCTACGCGCAACTCGAGAACGAGGACCCGGTTCAGGCCGAGGCCACCTATCGCCGGCTGATCGAGCTGCTGCCCGACGAACCACTGGGCCACGCCAACCTCGCCGTCTCTCTCCTGCGCCAGGACCAGCAGCAGGCGGCGCTGGCCGCGATCGATCAGGCCCTGGAACTGGGCGGCAACAGGGGCGATCTGCTGCTGATCCGCGCCGACGTTCTCCAGGGAGGCGCAGGCAGCAACGAAGAAGCGCTGGCGGACTATCGCCGCGCTGCGCGGGCCGCGCCCGACGACCCCGAAGTGCAGTACGCCCTCTTCCGGCAGGCCGAGATCATGAGCGGCTCCGAAGCCAAGGCCGATCACCGGGCCGCCGTCGATCGGCTGCGCTCGCTCAGGCCCGACAACCTGGTCGTCCTGCTTCTGAGCGGAGCCGCCGCGCTGGAAGACGGCGACCGAGGCCGCGCGAGCGACGACTACCTGCGGATCCGCGAGCTGCTCTGGCAGGCGCAGCCGGTCGCCGAGCGCGTCATCGAAGAGGTGCTCGACGCCCTGGAGACGGACGACCTGGAGCGCGCTCGCGCCTACGCTCCCCGGTTGCGAAACGTCCTGCTGGCGACTCCGGGCTGGCACAGCAGTCTGGCCGAGGTCTACACGAACATCCGGGGCATTCCGGTCGAGCGCTTCGTGGACGAGTCGCCGATCGAGGACTTCGGCGATGCGTTGCCGGTCCGCTTCCAGGCGACCCGAATCGACAATGCTCCTACTCCGGGCCGGGCCCTCGAAGTCGCCGACTTCGACGGCGACGACCTGCCCGACATCGCGCGGGTCGCGGCGGCCAGCGTCGGCGACCCGGCCGCACGGCTGGAGTTGCGGCGTGCCGGCGGAGGCTACGCCGCACCTGCCGTCGCGCCGGAAACCGCCGCCCACGTCCTCGTCGTTGGCGACGCCGACAACGATCGCAAGCTCGACCTGATCGCGGTCGGCGAGCCCCTGGCCGTCTGGCAGGTCGACGACACGCCGCGGTTCGCCGACGCCACCAACCGGTTCCTGGCGAACGGGATGGCCGCGACCGCGGCGGACCTGATCGACTTCGACAGCGACGGCGACCTCGACCTGGCCGTGGCGCCCGCGGGCGGCGCGCCCGATCTGCTGCGAAACGTCTCGGGCGAAGGCGTCTTCGAGGGTCCTCTCGAGGCCCTGGGACCGAAGGCGCTGCCCGATGGCGAGCCACGCAGCTACCACCACCTCCAGGCCACCGATGCCGACCGTGACGGCGACACCGACCTGCTGCTCGCGCACGACGGCGGCGTCCTCTGGCTCGACAACCTGCGCCAAGGACGGTTCGCGGAACGCGTCCCGCCGGCGCCGAGCCGCGGTCTCATCGGAACGCTCCTGGGCAGGCTGCGCCGCGACGATGCCGCGCCCGGGGGGCTGACCACCGGATCGCCGGTGCGGGTCGTCCGCACGGCCGACCTCGACGCCGACGGCGTTCCCGAGTTCCTGCTCGCCGGCGCGTCGACCTTCGTCCTGAGACGGGACGAGGACGGAGCAGTAGCCCCTTTCCCGCTGACGCCCGAGTCGACCGCCCTGCCCGGCAACGCGACCGACCTGGCGCTGCTCGATGCGGACAATGACGGCCGGCGGGACATCGCTTTCGTGGCCGGCGGCCAACTCCGCGTGCTGACCCAGACCTCGAACTCGGGCTCCCCGGCGCTCGAGTTCCGCCTTGCCCAGGTCACCGGATTGCCCCGCGAGGCCGGGCTCACCACGGTGCGGGCCGACGACCTGGACGGCGACGGCGATCAGGACCTGGTAGCGGCAGGCGCCTCCGGCCTCTACCGGATCGAGAACCTGAACGGCTCCGAGAACAACTGGCTGCGGGTTCGCCTGGTCGGCCTCGACATCGGCAATCAGAAGAACAACGTCTTCGGCCGTGGCACGACGATCGAGGTCAAGTCCGAGCGCGCGTACCAGTACTTCGAGGTCGACCGGCCGGTCACCCAGATAGGACTCGGCAACCGCAGGCGGCCCGACCTGATCCGCGTCGTCTGGGCCAACGGCGTGCCGCAGAACCGGCTCAACCCGGGCAGCGACCAGACGATCGTCGAGGAGCAGGTGCTCAAGGGAAGCTGTCCCTTCCTGTACGCCTGGGACGGCGAGCAGATCAGCTTCGTCACCGACCTGCTGTGGGGCGCGCCGCTGGGAATGCCGCTCGCCGACGGTGTCTGGAACGGCTACGACCCCGACGAACTCGTGCGGGTGGACGGCGCCCGGGCCCGCGACGGCTTCTACGACCTGCGGATCACCGAGGAGCTGTGGGAGGCCGCCTACATCGACCGGGTGCGGCTGTGGGTGGTCGACCACCGCGAAGGCGTGGAAGTCGCGAGCAACCTCCGTATCGTCCCGGGACGGGGACACATCGGCAGGCCGTCCGACGACGTCGTCTCAAGTGCCGTCGTCCGCCCCGTCGTTCACGCCGTCGACGGCCGCGGCCGCGACGTGACGGAACGGGTCCGGAGCCGCGACGAGGTCTACGCCGACGGCTACGCGCGCTCGCGCTTCCAGGGCCACGCCGCCGAGCCCTGGACGTTCACGTTCGACCTCGGCGAAGCGCCCGAAAAGCCGGTCCGGCTCTGGCTTGATGGCTGGGTGTTCCCCGCCGACGCCAGCCTGAATCTCGCCATCGCCCAGGCGGTGGAGCACGGCGACCTGGAGATGGTCATGACCCGGCTCGAGGTCGAGACCGGGGACGGCTGGAAGACGCTGCTCGACCCGATGGGCTTCCCCCCCGGCAAGACGAAGACGATGGTCGTCGACACGCCGCCACTGCCGACGGGCGCCCGAAGACTCCGGATCGTGACCACCCGCTGGCTGCATTGGGACCGCGTCGCCTGGAGCACCGAACTGGGCGGCATCGACGGCGACGATGTCGTCATCCAGGCGCGTCTGGACGCGGCGAGCGCCGACCTCGCGTACCGCGGATTCTCGGCGCCGACCCGGCCCACACCCAACGGCCCGCACCTGTTCGACTACCAGCGCACGAGCGCCGAATCCCCCTGGCTGCCCTTCCCCGGCCGCTACACGCGCTTCGGCGATGTGAGCGAACTCCTCGTCGACGTCGACGACCGGCAGGTCGTGATCGGCCCGGGCGACGAGATCCGGATGCTCTTCGATGCCCGGGATCTGCCGGAGCCGAAACCCGGCCACGTCCGAACCGTGTTCCTGGAGAGCTTCGGCTGGGACAAGGACGCCGACCGCAACACCTGGAAGGCGGACAGCAACCTGCCGCTGCCCTTCGAGGCGATGTCCGGCTACCCGTACGCGCCCGGCGAGAGCTATCCGCGAACCCCGGAACTCGACGCCTACCGCGAGCAGTGGCTGACCCGGGTGGTCGGTCCGGAGACGCCGTTCAGCCCGGTCCCGGCGCCCGCCTCGGGCCGCTGAGGCAGGTCGCCGTCTCGACTCCGCTACCGCCGCCAAACTCGTCGCGGACTCCGTGTTTGGCCCCAGCCCCCACCTCGCTATGAGCTTGCACCGCCGCCCTCGCTCGGCTACGTTCGTCGGCGCAAGCTCATAGGCTGGCGCCGGCGGCCGACCCGCCGCCGTCACAAGAGGACGCCTACCGGGAGGGAACTAGCGTGGCAAACGGCTCCGGCGGACGCGGCAGGTTCGGTCAACTCGGATTCATCTTCGCCGCCGTCGGCTCGGCGATCGGCCTCGGCAACATCTGGAAGTTCCCGTACATCACCTACGCCAACGACGGCGGTTCCTTCGTCCTCGTCTACCTGATCGCGATCGTCCTGATCGGCCTGCCGATCATGATGGCGGAACTGGTCATCGGACGGAGCACCCGCCAGAGCCCGGTCGGCGCGTTCGTGGAGGCGGCCAAGGGCGCGGTCGGAGGCCGGGCCTGGGGCGCGGTGGGCGCCCTGGGAACGCTCGGCAGCTTCATCCTCCTGTCCTACTACGCGCTGATCGCCGGCTGGACGGTGTACTACTTCGGCCAGTGCCTGAGCTGGTCGTTTCGCGGCTTCGACACCGGCGGACAGACGCTCGGCGACTCGTTCGGCGCCTTCCTCGGCAACGGGCCGCTCCAGATCGGCTTCCACGCCCTGTTCATGGCCGTGACGGTCGGCGTCGTCGCCCTGGGCGTGCAGGGCGGAATCGAACGGGTGGCCAAGACGCTGATGCCGGTGCTCGGTGGCATTCTCATCCTGCTCGTCGTCAACTCGTTCTGGAGCCCGGGCTTCGGCGAAGCGGTCCGCTTCCTGTTCCATGTCGGCCCGGTCACCGCCGATGGCCTGCTGGAGGCGGTCGGCCATGCTTTCTTCACGCTCTCCGTCGGCATGGGCGCGATGATCACCTACGGCTCCTACATGAGATCGAGACAGTCGATCCCGAGGAGCGCCGCCGCGATCACCCTGCTCGACACCCTGGTGGCGCTGATGGCGTGCATCGTCATGTTCTCCATCATCTTCAGCGTTGACGGCGCGGAACGGGCCGGAACGTTCGGCAAGAGCGCGACGATCCTGTTCACGACCCTGCCGCAGATGTTCTACGAGATGCCGCTCGGGGTCGTCCTGGCGCCGTTGTTCTACCTGCTGGTCGGCTTCGCGGCGCTGACCTCGACCATCTCGCTGCTCGAGGTCGTCGCCGCCTACCTGATCGACCGGCGGGGCCTGAGCCGGCGAAAGGCCAGCCTGCTCTCCGGCGGCGCCGTCTTCCTCTTCGGCATCCCCTCGGCGCTCTCCCTTGGCGCCGTCACCGGGTTCTCTTCCTGGGCGCCCCTGGGCGAGCGCACCGCCGGTTTCTTCGACACGATGGACTACACCGTTTCGAACTGGATCCTGCCCCTGGGCGGCCTGACGCTGGCGATCTTCGTCGGCTGGTTCCTGAGCCGCAGCAAGTCCCGCGACGCGTTGGCCGATGGCCATGGCGACGTGAGCCGCTGGTACTTCATCTGGCGCGACGTGCTGCTCCGCTTCCTCTGCCCGGTCGCGATCCTGTGGATCATCTGGGCCGTGATCGGGGGGCGGTCGTTCGCCTGATGCACGGCCTGCAAACCAACTAGAGTCCCAGCCTTCCGGCGAGCCAGGGCAGGAACTCCGGGTCGAGCCGCGCCTCGACCCTGAGTTCCAGTAACGCCGGTGCGCCCGCCGGCAGAAGGCCGCGGAGCTTCACCGCATCCTTGGACGTCACAACGACGGCGTCGCAGCGATGGCGTGCGCAGGCGGACTCGATCGCGCGGAGGGAACGCGGCGGATAGCCGTGGTGATCGGGGAAGCGGAGGTGATCCACGCACTCCAGGCCGGCAGCGGCCGCCGTGCGGGCGACCCGTTCCGGGCGGGCGACGCCGGTGACCAGAAGTGGTCGCTTCGGTGACGGGCCGCCCACAAGTTCGGACCGGAGCGCCGACGTGAACACCCTGCCGGCGAAGCCGTGCCGGCGCAGGGTCGGCTCAAAATCGGCAGGCGGTTCGGCGCGGGCTTCGAGGCCGGTGAGCACCGCGGCGTCGGCGAGGCGCGCCATGCCCAGAGGCTCGCGCAGCCGGCCACCCGGCAGCAGGAGGCCGCCGGCAAAGGGATCGGCGGCCGGAAAGGTCAGGATCTCGATGTCGCGGCGCACGCGCAGATGGGAGAAGCCGTCGTCGAGCAGGAAGACGTCGATGTCCGGCGCCCGCTCGAGGGCCAGGGCGGCGACCGCGCGGCGGTCGGCGCCGCCCGCCCCCCCCACCCCCGGCGCCTGCTCAGCGAGCATCACCGGCTCGTCACCGGCCTGCTCCACCGGG
>JAPPFP010000007.1:0-55327 GCA_028877275.1 Acidobacteriota bacterium | reverse complement strand
GGTTTTTGGTATTTGTGGTGGTTTTTTTTTTTTTTTTTTTGCGGGGGCGCCGGGGGGGGGGCGGGGGGGGCGCCGGGGGGGGGGGGGGCCCCGACCGCCACCACAATTCCCGGCGCCTGCTCAGCGAGCATCACCGGCTCGTCACCGGCCTGCTCCACCGGGACGAGCGGCCCCTCACCGAGGCTCACGATCCGGGGTTCCCGTCCCGTGCGGCGGTAGCCGCGCGACAGCACGGCGATCCTCAGGCCCAGGTCGGCCAGGCCGCGCGCCACGGCGATCACCGTTGGCGTCTTGCCCGTGCCGCCCCAGTGCAGGTTGCCGATGCTGACGGTCTGGCGGGCCAGGCTCGCTGCGCGCGCCGACCAGGAACGGCGGCGGCGATGGTGCGCCCACTCGTAGAACCGCTGCCAGGGACTGCGGGCCGCGCTCAATCCAGGTCCACCAGTTCGCTCAGGAGCTCCACCGAGCGCTCCACCGCGCCCCGGTTCCGGTCGACGATCGCGAGACCGCGCCTCCCTTGCTCCGTCGCCTCGCGCGGGTGGTCCAGAAAGCGCCGCCACGCTTCGGTCAACGCCTCGCCGTCAGCCGCCAGGGTCAGGCCGTCCGCGGCCTCGAGATCGCGCGCGATGCGCCGGAAGTTCTCCATCGACGGGCCGACGATCACGGGAACGCCAAATCGCGCCGCCTCGATCGGGTTGTGGCCACCGGTCGGCACGAGTGTGCCGCCGACGAAAGCGACCGACGCCAGCCGGTAGATCGAGGCCAGCTCGCCCAGGGAGTCGAGCAGGACGATCCCGCGCGGCGAGGCCGACGCCGACGCCTGCGCACGAGCACCGGGCATACGGCTCCGTCGCATCCCCGGCAGCGACCGTTCCTCGACCTCTCGCCAGACCTCGTCGAAGCGTTCCGGATGACGGGGAGCCAGGACCAGCAGCGCCTCGCGGTCCAGTCGTGCGAACGCGTCGAGGACGATCGGCTCTTCGTCGGGCATCGTCGAGCCGGCTACCAGGATCGGCCGGTCCGCCGCGAGGTCCCGCAGCGCCTGCTCCAGGCCGGCCACCGGGACCGGTTCCGGGGTGTCGAACTTCAGGTTGCCGGTCAGCGAGGTGCGCGCCGGCCGCGCGCCCAGGCTCAGCAGGCGCTCCTCGTCCTGCGGGCTCTGGGCGCCCAGCCGACCCAGCGGGTCGAGCAGGAGCCGCCGGTAGACACGGCCGGCCCGCTTCATCCGCCCGTAGCTACGGTCGCTGACGCGGGCGTTGAGCACGGCCACGGGAATCGAACGGCGGCGGCAGTCCCGCAGCAGCAGGGGCCAGAGTTCGCTCTCGAACAGGACCAGGGCACGCGGCCCGTACCGGCCCAGGAAACGCCCGACGAGCAGCCCCAGGTCGAACGGCAGGTAGGTGACGACCACGCTCCTGCCGCCCGCGGCCAGGGGCTTGAAGAGTCTCCTGGCCGCCGCCTGACCCGTGGGCGTCACCGTCGTCACCACCAGGTCGAGGTCCGGCGGCAGGGCCCGCGCCAGGGTCGCCGCGACTCCGGCCTCGCCCACCGACGCCGCGTGCAGCCACAGCGGCCTGGTCCCCCGGGCCTCCGGCAGGCGTCCCAGCCGGGCAGGCAGTGTCGGCAGGTAGTGCCGGCCGCGCCGGGCCAGCAGCACGGGAGCCGCCACGCCCAACCCTGCCGCCATCGCGAGCTGGTAGAGGAACCACATAAGGTGACGGCCGGGCGCCCGACCGTTTTCGGTGCAACGCGCAGTGAAGTCATGGGACTGCCGAAGCCCCGTATTGACGCACGAGTATAATTCCGCCGCCAGCTGGCGGAGGGCCCTTCCGTCTCCCGAAGCGCGGCCTCTTGGACGCTTTGCCCCGGGCCTCCGTATCAACAGCGAGGCATGAGATCCGCGCAAGCCATCCGCATGGAACCGCCACGCGAAGATCCTCCCCGGAGCGGTCTCACGATCGCGTACTCCCGCCATCAACGTCAGGTGGCGTGGAGCGACGCGTCCGACCTCGAACTCCTGGAGGGCCTTCGCCGCGACGACGATCTCGCGCTCGACGAGCTGATGCGCCGCAAGACGACCCGGCTGGTTCAACTGGCCACCCGGCTGGTTGGCGATCGGGAAGACGCCCGCGACATCGTCCAGATTGCCTTCCTGCGGGTCTGGAACTCGCGGCATCGATTCGACCGCCGGTACAGCCCGAACACCTGGATCTACCGGATCGTCTCGAACCTCGCGATCGACCACCTGCGGTCCCGCTCCTCCCGCCTGCGCTCGCTGCAGAGTTTCCAGGTGCACCACGAGCATCAACGGGGAGAGGTCTCCGCGCGGCAGCTCGATTTGCTCTCCGCCAGTGAAGTCCGGTCCGTGTTCCACGAACTCGCCTCCACCCTGAGCGAGAAGCAGCGCGCCGTGTTCGTGCTGCGCGAGATGGAGGGGTTGGCCGGCAAGGAGATCGCCGGCATCCTCGGCATCCGTCCCTCGACCGTCCGCAACCACCTGTTCAACAGCCGCAAGCTGCTCCGCGAGGAGTTGCTCAGGCGATACCCCGAGTACGCGCAGAAAGCCGGAACCCGTGCCGGGAGAAAGGAGCGCCCATGACTTCTCTCTGCCCCGACTGGGCTGCCCTCCTGCGCGAACGCGAGCAGGCCGAACGGAGTGCGGAGGTCGGCGACGTGACGGTGGACGCCGCCTGGGAAGACGCTCTCCGGCACCGCGAGGGCTGCGAACGCTGTCGTGCGACCTCGCTCGATGCCGATCCCCTGCTGCTGTTCAGCGGCACGGCCGCCGGCGCCGAAGACGGCGAGGTCAGCGCGGACGAAATCGACGCGATCCGCCAGCGCGTACGGCTCGAGCTCGACGGACGCGCAACCGAGAGGCGCCTGAACGAGGCGCGGAGCGCGCGTCGGCGTCTGCCCATGGCTTCGGTACTGGCCGCCGGCACCGCGGCCGCGGCGCTCGGTCTGAGTTTCCTGCTGTGGCCTGAGAGCTCGCCGACCGCGGACGAGATCGCAGGCGACGGGCCCCCGCTACCCGACCACATCGCGATGGCGCCGCTCGTGGAACCGCTCGGCAACGAACCGATGCAGGTCTACCAGCTTCCCGGCGGCGGCGACGGCTCCGGCCTCGACGTGGTCCTGGTGGTGGCGCCGTGAGAGCCGTTGGCGCCACTCGCCGGGCCCTGGCCGCCCCGGTCCTCCTGGCTTCCGCCCTCCTGGCTGCCGCCGGCACACTGGAGCCGGCCTTCGCGCAGCCCGGCAATGCGCAGCAGGAGGCCGAGACCCAGATTCGCCACGCCTTCACTCTCCAGCATCAGCGGGCGGACGACGCCCTGGAGTGGATGCAGAGCGAGATGTCGGCCCAGGGAACGATCGAACTGCAGAGGGCGACGAACACCCTGGTGCTCAGGGACCGCAGCAGCGTGCTCGAACACCTGCTCGCCCTGCTGCGTGACTTCGACCACCCCCGCCGGCAGATCGAGTTCGAGATCTTCATCCTCGAGGCGTCGCGCCGCGGCAGCGGCGACCCGCGTTCCGAACTGCCCGCGCAGCTCACCGACGAGCTGGGCAACTGGCTCGCCTTTACGAGCTACCGACTGCTCGGCGAGGGCCAGTTCGAAGCGACCGAGGGCGAGAACGTCCGCTACGAGCTCGGCACCGAGTTTCGGCTCAGCTTCCGGGTCGGGACCGTGCTGCTCGACCGCCGGCTCAAGCTGTACGGAGTCGAGATCGAGCGCAGCCGCAGCGCCGTCCTCGACGAGCGTGTCTTCAACGGTCACCTGAACGTGTGGGTCGGAAAGCCGCTGGTCCTGGCTCTCCCCTATCGGGGATCCGACGCCAGTGGCCTGGTGGTCGCCGTGACTGTGCGGTCTCCCCGGGAAGACGGCCTGGGCGCCGGCGACTAGGAGCGGAGTCGGGTCATGCAGTTCGTCTGCCGGCTTGGCACCGCCGACGGTCGCATCGTGGAGCAGATCCACGAGGCGCCGGACTTGCGCACCGCGCGGCGCGAGATCGAGCGCCGCGGGCTGTATGTCTTCGAGATCAGGCGCCGCGGCCTGCAGCACCTCTTCGGGTCGCTTCTGGGCGCGGGTTCGGCCACCGGCGACGGGGGCCGCAAGGCGATCCCGGGACAGGACTTCCTGATCTTCAACCAGCAGTTGGCGGGCCTGCTCAGCGCGGGACTGCCCCTGCTCCAGTGCCTGGACCTGCTTTGCGAGCGACAGCGCCACGCCGGCTTCAAGGAGGCGCTGAGCGAGATCCGGGACCGCGTAGAGAGCGGCGAGGAGCTCTCCGAGGCCTTTGCCGCCGCGGGTAGCTCGTTCCCGCCGATCTACAGCTCGATGCTCAAGGCGGGCGAGCAGAGCGGCGGCCTGGAACGGGTCATTCGCCGGTACGTGCGCCAACTCAAGCTCGTCACGAGCTCCCGCAAGCGGGTGGTCAGCGCGTTCTTCTACCCTGCGCTCCTGATCTGCCTGTCCGTCGGCATCGTGGCGGTGATGATGTTCTTCGTCATGCCCCGCTTCGAGGAGTTCTACGTGGCGCTCGATCTCGATCTGCCCTGGATCACCCAACTCCTCCTCACCGTGTCCCAGGTGCTGCGCAGTCCGACCACCCTGGTGCTGATGGCGGCAGCGGCGGTGGCGACCTGGGCAAGCTGGAGGATTGGCAGCAGCGGCCGGATCGGCGCCCTGGTCGACCGCCTGAAACTGCGGCTGCCCATCATCGGACCGATCTTCCACCGCTTCGCGCTGTCCGAGTTCTGCCGCTCCCTGGCCACCCTGCTGCACGGCGGCCTGCCGCTTGCCGCGGCGCTCGAAACCGCGGCATCGGCGGTTACGAACCGGTTCCTGCACCAGCGGGCGGTGGCGCTCGGACCGCGTATCCGCGAGGGCGAGGCCTTCCATGTGGCGCTCGAAGAATCGGAAGTGTTTACCGATCTGGCGATCGACATGGTCAAGGTCGGCGAGGCGACCGGAGCCCTGGACGAGATGGTGAACAGCGTTTCCGACTTCCTCGACGAGGACGTCGAGACCCGAACCGAGCGGCTCCTCTCGCTGGTGGAGCCCGTGATGCTGGTCGTCATGGGCTGCACGATCGCGCTGCTCGTGCTCTCGATGTACCTGCCGCTGTTCAGCGTACTTGGACAGGTGCAGGGCTGATGGTCGTCCACGAGGAAAGCGCCGCGGCGCGCAACCGTCGCCTGATCGCCGAAGGCGTGTCGGATCTCGAGAGCCTGCGGGTGGCGGGCGATACGGAAGATCGGCTCGGCCGTGAGCGAGCCGAGGCGGCCCGGCTGGCGGCCCAGTTCGGGCTCGAGGTCGCGGACCTTGCGAACTTCCGCATCGACAACGACCTCTTCCGGCACATCCCGTTCGACCTGATGCTCCGCTACAGCTTCATTCCGGAACGCCAGCTGGAGGGTCGCCTGGCGGTGGTCATGGCCGATCCGACGGACGTGGTTCGCGTCGATGAACTGGAACTGCAGCTCGGGCAACCCCTCGAGGCCCGCATCGGCGTCCGATCCGAGATCGAAGACCTTCTGCAGAAGTCCGAGAGCGCGCAGCGGGTCCTCGACGAGGCGACCGAAGACTTCAAGATCCAGCTCGTCCAGGAAGACGAGGACAGCGGAGAAGTGCTCTCGATCGACCGGATCTCGGCCGACCAGAGCCCCATCATCAAGCTCGTCGACTCGACACTGTTCAACGCGATCCAGCGCCGGGCCTCGGATGTCCACATCGAGACGCGCGAACAGGAAGTGATCATCAAGTACCGGATCGACGGCGTGCTGTACCAGGCGATGGAGCCGATCGACAAGCGTCACCACCAGACGATTGTCAGCCGGATCAAGGTCATGTCCGAACTCGACATCGCCGAGAAGCGGATTCCGCAGGACGGCCGCTTCAAGGTCCGGGTCAGCGGCCGCACGATCGACTTCCGCGTATCCGTCATGCCTTCCGTCCACGGCGAAGACTGCGTCATCCGCATCCTGGACAAGGAGTCGATGAACCAGGAGTTCAGGAACCTGCGGCTCGACGTCCTCGGCCTCGACGACGAGACGATCGCGAAGCTGCGCAAGTTCATCCGCGAGCCGTACGGCATGGTCCTGGTTACCGGTCCGACCGGCTCCGGCAAGACGACCACGCTCTATGCCTGCCTGTCCGAGATCCAGTCCAGCGAGGACAAGATCATCACGATCGAGGATCCCGTCGAGTACCAGCTCGACGGAATCACCCAGATTCCGGTGAACGAGAAGAAGCGACTGACGTTCGCCCGCGGCCTCCGCTCCATCCTCCGTCATGACCCGGACAAGATCATGGTCGGCGAGATCCGGGACGAGGAGACGGCTCAGATCGCCATCCAGTCCGCACTGACCGGCCATCTCGTGTTCACGACCGTCCACGCGAACAACGTGGTCGACGTCCTCGGCCGGTTCCTGAACATGAACGTCGACCTCTACAACTTCGTGGCGGCGTTGAACTGCGTGCTGGCCCAGCGGCTGGTCCGCCGCATCTGCAACCACTGCCGGGAGCCAGTGCGAGCCACCGACACCCTGCTCGAAGAGAGCGGTCTCGCGTGGGACGACATCGCCGGCTGGGAGCTTTTCGAGGGCCGGGGCTGCATGGAGTGCAACGGCACCGGCTTCTTCGGAAGGATGGCGGTGTCGGAGCTGCTCGATCTGTCCGACCCGATCCGCGAACTGATCCTCGACCGGCGGCCGGCCTCAGAGATCCGGCGAGCCGCCGGCGAGGAGGGAATGCGTTTCCTGCGCCAGAGCGCGCTGGAAAAAGTCCGCGAAGGAGTGACCACTCTCCGTGAGATCAACAAGGTTACCTTCGTGGATTGAGCGCCTCGCCGGCCTCGATGACCCTCGGGGACCGGCGTCGGTGTTCCTGCTCGACGAGCGCGAACTCGTGCTGGCGCACTTCGTCCGCCAGCACGGCCCCACGCCCGAACTGCAAGCCGTGCGGCGCCGCGAGCTGCCTGCCGACACCTTCCAGGAGGGAGCGCTGGGCGGGCCGCTGCGGGAGCCTGCCCAATTCCACGATGTGGTCGCCGAACTCCAGCAGGCCGCCGATACCGCAACCGGCGGCTCGATCACTGCCGCCGCACTCGTTCTCCCGGACCGCTGGCTGCGGCTGACGTTCGCGGAACTCGAGGACGTGCCCCGGAGCCCGCAGCATCGCGAGGAGGCCCTCCGCTTCAAGTTGCGCAAGCAGGTGCCCTTCCGCGTAGAGGAGCTGCGCGTGCGCGGCGCCCGGACCGGCAATGGCGCCGGCGAGTCCACGCGCTTTCTGATCGCCTTCGGCGTCGAGCGCGTGCTGGCCCAGATCGAGGATGCGTTCCGTCGTGCCGGAGTTCACATCGGCATGGTCACGAACGCCAGCCTCGGCGCGGTGAACGGTATCCGGCAGGTGCACGACGTCAGCGGCGCGTTCCTGCTCGTGCTCGCCCACCGCGACGGCTACTCCCTTCTGGCACACACGGAGGACGGTCCCGCCCTCTACCGCTACAAGAACTTCGACCCGGCACTCCCTCCCTCGGTCGCTTCCCGACTGGCGGTGCGCGAACTGCGGCTGACCAGGAGCTTCATCGAGGAGCGCGGCCTGTTCGGCGCCGAGGCCGGTCTGCCCGAGCACGTTCTGATGCTGGCGGCCGAGGCCTGCCGGGAAACCTGGCGCGAACGGCTCGAAGAGGCTCTGGGGCTGCCGGCCCGCGTTCTGGACGACAACACGACCTCCGGCAGCGGATCCGAGGCCGGAGACCTCGAACTCGACCGCGCCCTGCCGATGCTGGGCGCCTCCCTAGCGGTGAGGACGTGAGCAGATTCCTGAACCTGGCCGCCCGACCGTTCGTCAACCGCCGCCCCTGGCGACGGCTGACCGCCCTGCTGTGGGCCCTCGGCCTCGCCCTGCTGACCCTGAACGCGGTGCTGTACTGGGGCTACCTCACCGGCTCCGCCGACGCCCGCGCCGACCTTGCGGAGCTGCGGGAGCAGCTCGCCGGAGACCAGACGGAACTCGACCGGCTGAGCGCCGAGCTGGCGCGTCTCGACCTGGAAGCGCAGAACCGCGAAGTCGCCTTCCTGAACGAGCGCATCGCGGACCGGCGCTTCCCCTGGGGCAAGCTCTTCAACGACATCGAGCAGGTGCTGCCCTGGAACACACGCCTGCGAAGCCTGGCGCCGGAGCGCGGCGACCGGAACCGGCGGCGGCGCGCGGAGCTCGGAACCGCTGACCGGTCCCGGGTGGTCCTCGACCTGACGGGCGAAGCCCGGGACGACCAGGGTCTGCTCGACCTGATCGACGCCCTGTTCGAACATCCAGCCTTCGACGATCCCAAGCTTCTTCACGAGAGCCGGCAGGATGGCGGCCCGCTGGACTTCACCGTCGCCGTCGTCTATCTGCCCGGCGGTGCCCCCGGCAACGCCGCGGAAACCGCAGCAGCGGCACCTGCGGAGGCCCAGCCGTGAGACGGCGGCGGCGCGTCTGGCGCCTGCGCATCTGGTTCTGGGTCGGCGCCGGCCTGTGCGTGCTCAACGCGGCGCTGCTGTCCACCTACCGAGGCGTCTATTCGGGCCGCTTTCAGGCGCTCGAGGACGAAATCGCCCAGGTCCAGAACCTGCGCACCCGCGCCACCCAGGAGGTGGCGCGCCGAGAGGGCCAGGTCACGACGGTCGAGGCGACCCGCAGCCAGGTGGGGACCCTGTACCGCGAGGGCTTCGCGACGGAGCGCGAACGATTGACCGACCTGATCGGCGAGGTCAAGGAACTGGCCGAGCGCTCGGGACTTGGCCCCAGTTCGATCTCCTACCCGGAAGCGACTCTGGAACAGTACGGCCTGGTCGAGAAGTCGATCGTGTTCACGGTCGAGGGGAACTACCGCCAGTTGCGAGGGCTGGTCAACCTGCTCGAGGTCACGGACACCTTCGTGGCCCTCGAGTCGATCAGCCTGAGCGAGGCGACGCCGAACCTGCGCATCGATCTGAGGCTGTCGACCCTGTTCTCCGGCAACGAGACCCGGCCTGCGCGGCAGGAGGCGGGTGCATGAGCGCCAGCCAGGCAAGCTCGAACCGCCCGAACCCGCTGCTGCTGGGGCTGCTCGGCGTCGTCGCGGTGATCGCCGCGTGGCGCTACCTGCCATCGTTCGGTGGTGGCCCCGGCTTCACTCGCACGACCGCGGCCGACCTGCGTTCGACGACGATCGACGTCGTCGAGCTCAGCGCCTACATCCTCGACCAGCCGCCACCGCCCAGCCAGCCGACGCGGGATCCGTGGTCCTTCGGAAGCCGGCCCGTCCCTGAGGCGACAGGCGCCGAGCCGGAAGTGCCTCCTTCCCCCGAACCGCCGCGACCCGCCATTCCCGAGACACCCGTCGTTCCGGAGACGCCGGCGCCGGAACCGGTCGGACCCCAGCCGCCGGCGGTCGACGTTTTCTACATCGGGTCTTTCGGACGCAACGACAATCCGATCGCGGTCTTCATCGACGCCGACAAGTCCATCTTCAACGCACTCGAGGGCGACCTCGTCAAGGACAAGTTCGAAGTGCAGAACATCGGCTATGAATCGGTCGATCTGCTCTTCGTGGATTTCCCGGACGAACGGCCGGTGCGGCTCGCCATCGGCGGCCGACCGAGCGGCAGCTAAGGATCTGAACCATATGAACGAACACGATCGACAACCAAGGCAGCGACAACGGCAGCACGCGCTCTCGCTGGGACTCGCGATGCTCCTGATCCTTGCTTCCTGCAGTGGCTATCGGAGCTTCCGGGAGGCGCAGCATGCCGAGCTCACGGGCGACTGGGATACCGCCGTTCTGCGCTACATGGAGCTCGTCACCGCCGACCCGGCGGATCTCCGCTACCGGGCCGGCCTGCTGCGGGCCAAGACCCAGGCCGCTCACGCCCACTTCGAAGCAGGCAGGAAGCTGCAGGAGGCTGGGCGCGATCAGGACGCGATGCTCGAGATGCAGCGAGCCGTGCAGCTCGATCCGACCAACCAGTACGCCCTGACCGAACTCGAGAAGCTCCGCACGAAGATCGAGACCAGCGGCCTCCAGCCCAGGACCATCTCCCAGATGAAGGACGACGCCCGCGCCGCCGAGCCGATGCCGCCGACGCTCAGTCCGTTGTCCGACGAGCCGGTCAGCTTCGACTTCCCGAACGCGACGTTCATGGAGGTCTATCGGGCCATCGGCCAGGCTTTCGGGATCAACATCGTTTTCGACACGCGGCTGCGCGACGCTCCCGTCGGCACCGAGGGCATCGAGCTACGCGACGTGACGGCAATCGAGGGTCTCGAGATTCTGATGCACAGTCTCGGCCACTTCTACCGCGTGCTCGATGAACAGACGATCATGATCCTCCAGGACACGCAGCAGAACCGGCAGCGGTTCGAGGACCGCATCATCCAGACGTTCTTCCTCTCGAACTCGGACGTGAAGGATGTGATGACCATCCTGCGCAGCCTGCTGAACACGAGGTTCATCGCGACCAACGAGCGGCTGAACGCGATCGCCATGCTGGACAGCGTCGAGAAGGTCAAGATCGCGCAACGGTTGATCGAGCAGAACGACAAGGCCAAGGCCGAAGTCGTCATCGACGTGGAACTGCTCCAGATCGACACGGCGAAACTCCAGGAACTCGGCCTGTCGCTGGACGCGAACCGTCTCGGCATCAGTCTCGACATCGGCGGCCAGGAGGTGCCGCTCCGGCTGTCGGACGTGGAGTCCCTGAATCAGAACAACTGGGTGCTGACCGTGCCCGGCTTCCTGTTCGACTTCGTCAAGAACGCGACCGATGCGCAGACTCTGGCCAAACCGCAGGTCCGAATCACGGAAGGCGAACAGGCGTCCTTCTCGATCGGCGACCGGGTGCCGGTGCCGGTCACCAGCTTCAACACCGCGAACACGGCGGGCAGCAACATCGTGCCGATCACGTCCTACCAGTACCAGAACGTCGGCATCGACGTGCAGATCACACCACGGGTACATCACAACGAAGAGGTCTCGCTCGCGCTCAACATCGAGGTCAGCAACATCAGCGGCCAGATCGAGAGCCAGCCGATCATCGGCAGCCGCAACATCGAGACCAGCATCCGGCTGCGGGACGGTGAGACGAACTTCCTGGCCGGGTTGATCCGTACGTCCGAGACGAACAGTCAAGGCGGCATTCCCGGGCTGTCCGAGATCCCCGTGCTGGGGCGTCTCTTCTCCCGGCGTTCGACCGACAACAAGCGCACCGACATCGTGCTGACCCTGACGCCCCACATCATCCGGCGCGCGGACATCCGGGAGGAGGACCTCGCTCCGATCTGGGTCGGCACGGAGAGCAACGTCGTCTACCGCGGCTCGAGCCCGAGGATCGACTCCGGCGTCGACGGCCCCTTCGACGAACCGGCCGCCGAGAGCGGCGCGCGCGACGAACTCCAGGAACGACTGCCGCCAGGCCTGCGGGACGCGACGCCGGAGGGAGGACAGCCACCGGGCGAGGAAGACGACGGACCACCCCTGGGTGTCGAACTCGTACCGCCGCCCGGCAGCCCGCGGCGCAACGCCGCCCTGCGCCCCTCCCGGCCGGCCCCCGATCTCCCGCAGACCATCGTGCCGGCGGCGTTCCAGGACCAGGCCGCCCGCTCCAGCGCCGGGATCGAGCTGACGTTCGCCCCCGAAGCTCTGCGCGCAAGTGTCGGCGACAGCTTCGAGGTGCGGCTCGACGTCCGGTCCACCGCGCCGCTCTCCCACCTGCCGTTGCGGCTGCGCTTCGACCCGTCGCTGATCGAAGTCACCGCGGTGCGGGCGGGGTCCTTCCTGGGCGGCGACGAGGAGATCTCGCTGATGACCAACGAGTCGACCCCGGGTATGGTCGTCGTGGGCCTCAGCCGGCTCGGTGACCGGCCCGGCGTGGCCGGCCGAGGACGCCTGCTGGCGCTTGAGGTGCGGGCCACAGGTCCCGGTACGGCAACGATCGTCGTCGAGCAACCCAGGCCCAAGGGGCCGGCTCTCGAGGAGCTGCCCTCGCCCGACGTTCAGCCGCTCGAGATCGAGATCCGGGACGGCGAGAGCCCGGATCGTGAACGGCCGGAGACGGTCGCATGAGGACCGCCGCCGGCCCGTGGCGACGAACCGGGTACACGCTGGTCGAGCTGGTCACGGTCTGTGCCGTGATGCTGGTCCTGGCTGCCGTCGCATTGCCGACCGCGACCTACACGAACAAGCGAATCAAGGAGGCGGAGCTACGCTCCCACCTCCGCCAGATGCGCAATGCGATCGACGAGCACAAGCGCTACAGCGACGTGGGGCTCATCCCGATCGAGATCGGAACTGACGGCTATCCAAGTGAACTCGTGAACCTGGTAGAGCCGATCCAGCTCATCGGCCAGGCCGAAGGCGAGATCCGTTTCCTCCGCCGCATCCCCGTCGACCCGATGACCGGCGAGGCGGAATGGGGGCTCATGAGCTACCAGGATGACCCGGACAATCGTTCGTGGGGAGGCGAGAACGTCTACGACGTCTACTCCCTGAGCAACGGGCTCGGTCTGAACCGGGTTCCCTACCGGGAGTGGTGAAATGAACGAACGCCTCCATACCCAGCGCCCGAACCACCAAGGTGGCATGTCCCTGCTGGAACTCATCATCGTCATGGCGATCATCGGCATCCTGGCCGCCGTCGCCGTGCCGCTGCTGAAGAACGCACCCCGGCGAGCGCAGGAGGCGGCTCTCAAGCAGAACCTCCGTGTCATGCGCGACGCGATCGAGCAGCACTACGCCGACAAGGGTCACTATCCGCCGAGCCTCCAGGCGCTCGTCGAGGAGGAGTACCTGCGGGCCATCCCGCCCGACCCGATTACCCGCAGCACCGAGACCTGGGTCGAGGTGCTGGCCGAGTTCCCTTCGGCGACCGACGAAGAGCCCTGGGCCGAGACCGACCTGTCGCAGTTCGGGGATCCGGGAGTCGAGGACGTCCACTCCGGCTCGGAGGAAAGCTCGCTGACCGGGGAGGCCTATGCCGACTGGTGACCGCAGGCGCCGCGGCGAGCGGCGCCGGGACGACTCAGCCGAGGCCGGCTACAACCTGGTGGCCCTGGCCATCCTGATCACCGTGATGAACATCGCGGTCGCGGCAGCACTGCCCTACTGGAGCAGCTGGGCCCAGCGACAAAAGGAAGCCGAACTCATCTTCCGCGGCTTGCAGTACGCCGAGGCGATCCGTATCTTCCGTGTCCGTCAGGGACGCCTGCCGACCGCGCTCGAGGAACTCGTCGAAGTCGAACCGCGGGCGATTCGCCAACTGTGGCCCAATCCGATGGCCGAGGACGGCCGCTGGGGACTGCTAATGCAGGGAGGGGCGAGCAGCGCCAGCCGGCGCGGCAACCAGAACGGCGACGACGAGCCGGCGATCAACGCCGCGGCCGTCGCGGCTGCCGGCGGCGGTGCCATGACGGCCGTGCCGCCGCCGAACGAGGATGAGGGCGAAGAGACCGTCGTCGGGCCGATCCTGGGGGTCTACAGCGCCACGCCCGGTCCCTCGAAGCGCGTCTTCAACGGCCAGCAGGATGTCGGTGACTGGTACTTCACCAGCGAACTGATCCAGCTCAGGACCGGCAACGCCGCCGACGGGCGGCCGCCGCCGCGGCTGACCAGCGAGTGGATCGGCAAGCCGTTCCCGCCTGGAGTGCTCGACGGCCCCAGGGTTCAGGACGGCACGGCGCCCGGCAGAGAGGCCCGTTGAGCACGGAAGCCGCCGTTGCCGTCCGGATTCGCCTGCTGCCGCACGCCGCCGGTCTGCCGGAACGGGCTTCGAGCGGCAGCGCCGGCTACGACCTGCGCGCCGCCACCTCAGAGCCGATCCGGATCGCCCCCGGCGCGCGCCGGCTGATCCCGACCGGTCTCGTTCTCGGCCTGCCGCCTGGCTACGAGGCGCAGATCCGGCCTCGCAGCGGACTCGCGTTTCGCCAGGGCCTGACTGTTCTGAACGCCCCCGGCACGATCGACAGCGACTATCGAGGCGAAGTCAAGCTGCTGCTGGCCAACCTCGGCCATGAGCCCGTGGACGTCGAACGCGGCGAGCGACTGGCGCAGATGGTGGTCGCCGCCGTTCCTGAAATCACGTTCCGCGAGGACGAAGCGCTCGGCCGGCAGCCGACCGAGGGCAGCCGCAACGACGGCGGCTTCGGATCCACCGGCACCTAGCCCGCTAGTTCGAGTCGCCGTCGCCGGCGGTCCAACTCGGCAGGGTCGCCGGATCGATCCCCAGTGAGGCAAGCGCGCCCGACCAGGCGTCTACCGGGTCGGTGGAGAACACGATGGACTCTTCGACGGGCGCCGTCAGCCAGTCGCTGCGGCTGACCTCCTGCATCAACTGACCCGGTGCCCAGCCCGCGTGGCCGAGGAGCAGTCTCATCCGGTCCGGCGCGCTACGGGCAAGCGTGCGCAGCGCGAGAATGTTCTGCGTAGCTCCGACGCCCGGGGCGATCTCCGTGATGCCGTCCCGCTCCAGGCCGGTCAGGCCGTCGAGAGACAGCAGCACCGTGCCGACCTCAGGCTGCACCGGACCGCCGACGAAGGCCACGACTTCCGAGCCTCCCGACCACTCGATGTCGAGTTCACGCAGGACCTCGTCGACCTTGAGCTGGCTGGGCCGGTTGACGACGAAGCCCAGACTGCCCCCCTCGCCGCCATCCTCGTGGGCCGCGAGCAGCACCACCGCCCGAAAGAAGAACGGATCGAGAACCTGGGGCATGGCGACCAGCAGCGTCGGCGTCTCGAAATCGTCCACCCCGGACATGGGCGCGACTCTACACGCGGCCGGAGGTCACGGCCGCCTGACGACCGCGGCGCTTTCGGTTATCTTGTGCACATGACGAACAGCTTTGGCGCGATAAGAACCATGACCGCCGCGGGACGGTCGTTCCGGATCGCTCACCTGCCGACCCTGGGAGCCGCCGGCCTGCCGGTAGAGCGGCTGCCGTACGCCCTGAAGATCCTGCTCGAAAACCTGCTGCGCCGGGAGGACGGTCGCGTCGTTCCGGCCGGCGACATCGAGGCCGTGGCTCGCTGGGAACCCAGGGCCGAACCGAGCGTCGAGATCGCCTTCATGCCCGGCCGCGTCCTGCTGCAGGACTTCACCGGCGTGCCCGCGGTGGCCGACCTGGCCGCGATGCGCGACGCGATGGCAGCCATGGGCAGCGATGCGGCCCGCATCAACCCGTTGCAGCCGGCGGAGCTGGTGATCGACCACTCCGTGCAGGTCGACGAGTACGGCTCCGCGGCCGCGCTGCTGATCAACGCCGAGCGGGAGTTCGAGCGCAACGAGGAGCGCTACCTGTTCCTGCGCTGGGGCCAGACTGCCTTCGAGAACTTCCGCGTCGTGCCGCCGGCGACCGGCATCGTCCATCAGGTGAACCTCGAGTACCTGGCCCGCGGCGTGATGACCTCCCAGAACGGTCACGCCGAGGCACCCTTCGCCTATCCCGACACGCTGGTGGGCACCGACTCCCACACGACGATGATCAACGGCCTGGGGGTCCTGGGGTGGGGCGTCGGCGGCATCGAGGCGGAGGCCGCGATGCTCGGTCAGCCGATCGCCATGCTGGTGCCGCAGGTCGTCGGCTTCCGGCTCGTCGGCGCCCTGCCGGAGGGCACGACCGCCACCGACCTCGTGCTGCGGGTCACGGAGATGCTGCGCAGCCACGGAGTCGTCGGCAAGTTCGTCGAGTTCTTCGGTCCCGGACTCGCCGAGCTCAGACTGGCCGACCGCGCGACGATCGCGAACATGGCGCCCGAGTACGGCGCCACCTGCGGCATCTTCCCGATCGACCGCGCCGCGATCGACTACCTCCGGTTCACCGGACGCAGCGAAGGGCAGGTGGAGCTGGTCGAGGCGTACTGCCGCGAGCAGGGGCTCTTCCACGATTCCGACACCGCGGAGGCGGAGTACAGCGACACGCTGGAACTCGACCTGGCCACGGTCGAGCCGTCGCTGGCCGGCCCGAGAAGGCCCCAGGATCGGGTTCCCCTGTCCGACGTCAAGGACTCCTTCCTCGGTCAGTTGCCCCAACTGTCGGCCCGCGGCGGCGGCCTGCCGGTACTCGAGGGCGACGACGCGGCCGGCGATGCCCCGGCAGCGGAAGAGGCCGGGGCCGGCGCTGCGCCGGCCGACATCACGGACGGTTCCGTGGTGATCGCCGCGATCACGAGCTGCACGAACACCTCGAACCCCTCCGTCATGCTGGCGGCCGGCCTTCTGGCGAAGAACGCCGTCGAGGCCGGCCTGCGGACCCGGCCGTGGGTCAAGACGAGTCTGGCGCCCGGGTCCAAGGTCGTCACCGACTACCTGGCCGAGGCCGGCCTGACCGCACACCTGGAGCAGCTCGGCTTCCACACCGTCGGCTACGGCTGCACGACCTGTATCGGCAACAGCGGCCCGCTGCCGGCCGCGACATCGGCCGCGATCGCCGAAGGCGAACTGGTCGCCGTTTCCGTCCTCTCCGGAAACCGCAACTTCGAGGGCCGGATCTCGAGCGAGGTGCGGGCCAACTACCTTGCCTCACCGCCCCTGGTCGTGGCCTACGCCCTCGCCGGCCGGATCGACATCGACCTGTACCGCGAACCCCTTGCAGACGGGCCGAACGGCCCGGTGTATCTCCGCGACATCTGGCCCGCCCAGACCGACATCCAGGCCGCGCTCGAGAGTTCGCTGCGGCCCGAGATGTTCACGCGCCAGTACGCCGACGTCTTTGCCGGCAGCGAGACCTGGCAGGCGCTCGACGTTCCCTCAGGCCAGACGTTCGACTGGCAGGACGACTCGACCTACGTGAAGCAGCCACCGTTCTTCGTCGACATGCCGCGCCAGCCGGAACCCGTCGAGGACATCGCCGGAGCCCGCGTGCTGGCGCTGCTCGGCGACACGGTGACGACCGACCACATCTCGCCCGCCGGCGCGATCGGTCCCGACAGTCCCGCCGCCGCCTACCTGCGCGACCTGGGAGTCGAACGCGCCCAGTTCAACTCCTACGGCGCCCGCCGCGGCAACCACGAGGTCATGATGCGGGGCACCTTCGCCAACGTCCGCCTCCGGAATCACCTCGTGCCGGGAGTCGAGGGCGGTTACACCGTGCTCCTGCCGGAAGGCGAGCAGATGTCGATCTACGACGCGGCGATGGCCTACCGGAAACGCGGCGTGCCCCAGATCATCCTGGCCGGCCTGGAGTACGGCACGGGGTCGTCGCGCGACTGGGCCGCCAAGGGGCCGCGGCTGCTCGGCGTGGGAGCGGTCATCGCCAGGAGCTACGAACGGATCCACCGCAGCAACCTGGTCGGGATGGGGATCGCGCCGCTCGAGTTCCTGGACGGCGAAGGTCCCGCCGAACTGGGGCTCACGGGCCGCGAGGAGTACGCCATCGAAGGGCTTGCCGCCGGACTCGCCGCGGACTTCGAACCCGGCCTGACCGTGCGCGTTCGGGCCACAGGCGACGATGGCGAGATCGCCTTCCGCGCGCGCGTTCGCCTCGACACGCCCCAGGAGGCGGAGTACTACCGGCACGCGGGCATCCTCCAGTACGTGCTGCGACAGCTCCTTGACGACGACGCCTGATCGACGCCTCGCCGTCGACCCGGTCGCCGGGCTACCGGCCCGCGAGCGCCTCAGGGTCAACGAGATCTTCTACTCGATCCAGGGGGAATCGACCTTCGCGGGCCGGCCCTGCGTACTGGTGCGACTCACCGGCTGCCAGATGCGCTGCACCTGGTGCGACACCGAGTACAGCTTTTACGAAGGCGCCTGGATGCGGGTCGACGACGTCATCGAGCGAGTGCTCTCGTACGAGTGTCCACTGGCCGAAGTCACCGGCGGCGAGCCGCTGCTCCAGCCCGGCGTTCACACCCTGATGAGCGGGTTGTGCGACCGCGGTCTCGATGTCCTGCTCGAGACCGGCGGCGGACTCGACATTTCCAGCGTCGACCCGCGTGTGAGACGCATCGTCGATCTGAAGTGCCCGGGCAGCGGCGAGGCGGCGAACAACCACTGGCCCAACATCGAGGCGCTGCGTCAGACCGACGAGGTGAAGTTCGTGCTCGCCGACCGTGAAGACTACGAGTGGGCGCGCGACGCGATCCGCCGGCACCGGCTCGACCGCCGCTGCACCGTCCACCTGTCGCCCGTCTGGGGTGCCCTGCAACCCGCCGAGCTGGCATCCTGGGTACTCGAGGACCGGCTTCCGGCAAGGGTCTCGATGCAACTTCACAAGGCGCTGTGGGGGGCCGAAACGCGGGGCGTCTGAATCGGACCTGAGCATCGCCCACTGCCGCTGGTGGGGCTGCTACACTCCGCGCCGAATACGCCAGCCGAAACGGGCCGAAACCAGGCAAAGACACGAGGTGGGACAGCAGACTATGGGTGTAGCGAAGCTGAATCTGGACGATCAGGAGTACGAATTCCCCGTTATCGTCGGCTCCGAGGGCGAAGTGGCGATCCAGAGCCACGCGCTCCGGAGCCTGACCGGCGCGATCACGCTCGACCCCGGCTACGGAAACACCGGTTCCTGCCGCAGCGCGATCACGTTCATCGACGGCGAGCAGGGGATCCTCCGCTATCGCGGCTACCCGATCGAACAGCTCGCCGAGGAGGCGTCCTTCGTCGAGGTCTGCTACCTGCTGATCTACGGCGAACTGCCCGATCAGGACGAGCTGGACGACTTTCGCGCCAGGCTCCGGCGGCACACGCTGATCCACGAAGACATGAAGAAGTTCTTCGAGGCGTATCCGCCGACGGCGCATCCGATGGCGATCCTGTCCTCGATGATCTCGTCGCTCGCCACCTTCTACTCCGAGGACGAGGATGTCGACCTGCACGTCGTCCGTCTGATCGCGAAGCTGCCGACGATCGCGTCCTTCTCGTACAAGAAGTCCATCGGGCAGCCCTTCGTCTACCCGCAGAACGACCTGGGCTACGCGGAGAACTTCCTGAACATGATGTTCTCCGTCCCGTGCGAGGACTACGAGCCACCGCCGGTTCTGTCGCGGGCCCTGAACATGCTGCTCATCCTGCATGCCGACCACGAGCAGAACTGCTCCACATCGACGGTCCGCATGGTCGGCAGTTCCGGCGCCAGCCTGTTCGCCGCGATCTCGGCCGGCATCGACGCCCTGTCCGGACCGCTTCACGGCGGAGCGAACCAGCAGGTGATCGAGATGCTGGAGGCAATCCGCGACAGCGGCGACGACTTCAGCAAGTTCGTGGAACGCGCCAAGGACAGGGACGATCCCTTCCGTCTGATGGGCTTCGGCCACCGCGTCTACAAGAACTTCGACCCGCGGGCCAGCATCCTGAAGGGGGCCGCGGACCAGGTCCTCGCGCAACTCGGCGTGAACGATCCGCTGCTGGCGATCGCCAAGAGCCTGGAAGAGGTCGCTCTCCGGGATGAGTACTTCGTCGAGCGAAAGCTCTACCCGAACGTCGACTTCTACAGCGGCATCATCTACCGGGCGATGGGCCTGCCGACGAACATGTTCACCGTCATGTTCGCGCTCGGGCGGCTGCCCGGCTGGCTCGCGCACTGGAAGGAGATGAGCGTCGATCCGGACAACCGGATCAACCGGCCGCGGCAGATCTACACGGGCGCCCTCGCCCGCGACTACACGCCGCTGGCGGACCGCTAGAGCCGAAGTTCCGGGCGCGTCGGCTTCGCCGGCACGTGACCCCGCCGGTACACCAGGATCGTCCGGTCGAAGGTGATCACCGGCTTGCCGTCCTGGTTGTAGCCGACTGTCCGGAAGCCGACGATCCCCTGGTGCGGCCGCGACTTCGACTCGCGCACGGAGAGGACCTCGCTTTGGGCGTAGAGGGTGTCGCCCTCGAACACCGGGTTGGGCAGCCGGACCTGGTCCCAGCCCAGGTTCACCGCGTTCTGGGACAGATCGGCCACGGTCAGAGCCGTTACCAGGGACAGCGTGAAGCAGGAGTTGACCAGGGGCCGGCCCCACTCGGTCTGACCGGCGTACTCCCGGTCGAAGTGGATCGGGTTCGGGTTCAGGGTGATCATCGTCAACCAGACGTTGTCGCCCTCGGTAACGGTGCGACCCAGCGCGTGCCGGAACACCTGGCCGACGGCGAAGTCTTCGAACACCCTGCCGGCGCCATCCGCCGGGGGGCCGGTATGTACGTTGTCGCTGCTCATGCCTTGAGGACCGCTCCATTCTGTTCCAGTTCGAGGATCTCGCCGGCACCGTAGCCGAGCTCCGCGAGGACCTCCCCGGTGTGCTCTCCCATCCGCGGTTCACGCCGGCGCAGCGTCCCCGGCGTCCGCTCCAGACGCGGAGCGGGCGCGATGTGGATCTCGCCATCGGGTCCGACCGGAAAGGTGCCACGCTCGGCGTTGTGGGCGTGCCGGGGCGCCTCATCGAGGTCGAGCACCGGCGACACGCAGGCATCGAGTTCGCTGAACACCTCCGCCCACTCGTCCCGTGTGCGCGTCAGGAAGGCGCGCCGGAAGGCCTCGATGTGCTCCGGCCAGCGCTCGGTGTCCATCTGCTGATCCACCACGTCGACCCCGGTCCCTTCGCACAGCGCCGCGAAGAACTGCGGCTCGATGGCGCCCACCGAGACGTAGCCGCCGCACTTGCACTCGTAGCAACGGTAGAACGCGGCGCCGCCTCCCAGGAGACCGATCCCCGGCGTCGAGCGGGCGCCCTTCTGGGCGAAGTGGACCGCCATCAGGGATGCCGCGCCGTCGATCATCGCGGCGTCGATGTACTGGCCCCGACCGGACCGCTCCCGTTCGAAGATGGCGCAGAGAATGCCGAACGCGGCCATCAGTCCGCCGCCGCCGAAGTCGGCGACCAGGTTGAGTGGCGGCAACGGCGGGTCGCTCCCGTTCCCGATCTGGGACAGCACGCCGGCGAGCGCTATGTAGTTCACGTCGTGGCCGGCGGCCTGGGACATCGGTCCGGTCTGCCCGTAGCCCGTCAGCGAGCAGTAGACCAGCCGCTCGTTCAGAGCCGCAAGCGTCGGGTAGTCGCAACCCAGGCGCGCGCAGACACCGGGGCGGTTGCCCTCGAGGAAAACGTCGGCGGACCTCGCCAGCTCGTGCAGGATGTTCTGACCGCCCGCGGTCTTCAGGTTGAGCGCGATGCTGCGCTTGTTGCGCGAGAGCATGTCGCCCGAGCGAACCGGCCCGCCGACCGCGTTGTCGACCCGCAACACGTCCGCTCCCATGTCGGCAAGCAGCATGGAGCAGTAGGGGCCGGGGGCCAGCCGCGACAGGTCGAGAACCCGCAATCCGTCGAGCGCGCCCACGGGGGCGGAGCCTAGCAGCGCCGCGGGACCCGCCGTTGATACCCTGACGCGATGGAAGCGCCGGCCCCGGCCACCGTTCTGCCGCGCTCCAGGCATCCCATCGCCTCACGCCAGCTCTCCAACGGCGCGCAAAAGGTCCTGCGCCGACTCCGTCAAAGCGGCAGAAACGCCTGCCTGGTGGGCGGCAGCGTGCGCGACCTGATGCTCGGTCGGCGGCCGAAGGACTACGACGTCGTCACCGATGCACGGCCCGAGGACGTGCGGCGATTGTTCAGGAACTCGCGAATCATCGGCCGCCGCTTTCGTCTCGTCCACGTCCTGTTCGCCGGAGAGGTGGTCGAGGTGTCCACGTTCCGCGGCGCACCTGACCCGGACGCCCAGCGCCGGTCCGCCGGCGAACTCCTCGTGACCAGCGACAACACCTACGGCACCCCGAGGCAGGACGCCTTCCGCCGCGACTTCACCGTCAACGCCCTGCTCTATCGGGCCTCGGACCGCGCCGTCGTCGACTACGTCGGCGGCATCCAGGACCTGGAGCGACGCTCTCTGCGGGTGATCGGCGATCCAAACGTGCGCTACCGGGAGGATCCCGTACGCATGCTGCGTGCCTGCGAGTTCGCCGCCAGACTGGACTTCGAGATCGAGGAAGAGACCCTCGGCGCCGCCTTCGCGCATCGCCGCGACATGGCCAAGGCTTCCCCGCACCGTCTGGTCGAGGAGTTGCTCCAGCTGCTCTCGAGTGGCCGCAGCGCCGCGGCCTTCGACTGGATGGGACGTTCCGGACTGCTGCCGGTCGTCCTGCCCGAGGTCGACGAAGTGTCGGGACCCTCGAGCGGAGCGAACAGCTTCTCGAACCTCGCCCGCCTTCTGGACGAACGGGTGCGGGCGGGCCCGGAGGTGCCGACCGCGGTACTCCTCTCGTCCCTGCTGCTGCCGCGGGTCGTGGTCGGCAGGGATCGCCTGGAAACGGGCGGCGCACGGGTTCATCGCCGCCGTCTCCAGCAACTCGTCGACGACGTGGTGGCCGACTTCGGCGAGCGGTTCGCTCTCTCCGCGGCACGACGCAGCGGGATGAAGAAGGCGCTGGACACCTTCCAGCGGCTGTGCGAAGAGCCCCGAAGTTCGAGGACCGTGCAGAGCCTCGTCCGGCGCGACGCCTTCGGGCCCGCTTTCGAGCTCTTCGCCCTGCTCACGGCGGCAACGGGCGGCGGAGCCGAAGCGCTCGAGGCCTGGCGGCGGCGCGCCGAGACGGTGCCGGCCGACCAGCCGCCCCGTGCCGCACCGCGCCGCCGGCGAAGGCGTCGCCGCCGGCCGCGGCGGCGCCACCTGTAGCCGGCCCTCAGCCGGTCAGGCGAAACCAGCGCGCGAAGATCCGCTGGGCCAGCGGCGTGAACCGGGTCGCGCGCCACCGGTTTGCCGCCTTCTTCAACACCTCGGCCCGCGTCGGGTACGGCAGGATGGTCGAGGTGAACCGCGAAAGGCCAAGCCGATGGGTGACGGCCAGCGAGAGCGGCGCGATCAGATCGCCGGCACCTGGCGCGACCACGGTGGCGCCAAGCAGCCGGTCCTTTCCACGCTGGAGCAGGACCCGCAGAAGTCCCTCTTCCTCGCCGTCGAGCATCGCGCGGTGGTTCTCGCCGAACGGCACGTCGATCACGTCGACGGCAATGCCCCGCTCCTCCGCCTCGGCGCGGTCCAGACCGACGTGCGCCACCTCGGGCGACGTGTAGGTGCAGCGCGGCACGACCAGCCGATCGGCCCGCGCGCTGGGGAAGAACAGCGCGTTCTGGATCACGACGCCGGCGTGGGCGTCGGCGAGGTGGGTGAAGTTGGGTGCGGGCGTCACGTCGCCGGCAGCGAAGATGCGGCGATTCGTCGTCCGCAGCTTCGCGTCGACCTCGACGCCGTTCCCGTCGAACCGGACGCCGACCCCGGCAAGCCCCAGGCCTTCGACGTTCGGCGTCCTGCCCACGGCGACGAGGAGTTCGTCGCACACCGTCTCCCGGCGTTCGCCGTCACCGTCGACGTGAACGAGCCGGATGGCTCCGGACTCGGGCACGGCCTCCTCGATCCTCGCGCCGAGCGCCAGTTCGACGCCGTCGCGACGGAGGGCCCGTTCGACCAGGACCGCGGCGTCCGGGTCCTCGCGCGCCAGGATGCCGGGCAGCACATCGAACGTCGTCACCCGGCTGCCGAGCCGGGCGAAGGCCTGGGACAGCTCACAGCCGATCGGGCCGGCGCCGACGACGGCCAGCCGCTCGGGCCGCTCGGTCAGGGTGAAGACGGTCTCGTTGGTCAGATAGTCGCAGCGCTCGAGCCCCGGTACCGGCGGCGCCAGGGGGCGGGCGCCGGTCGCGATCAGGGCCCGCCGGAAGCGCAGTTCCCTTTTCCCGGCGGGTCCCGTCACCGCGACCAGGCGATCGGAGACGAAGCGCCCCTCGCCCAGGTAGACATCGACGCCGGCATCCCGGAACCGTCGGGCGCTGTCGTCCCGGCTGATCGCCGCGCGGACACGGCGCATCCTCTCCATCGCCACGCCGAAGTCGCCGGGGCGCTCGGACCCGGGCGCTCCGAACAGGGCGTCGGCGCGACCCGCACTCCATCGCCTGCCGGCCGCGATGACGGCCTTGGACGGCACGCAACCGAAGTTCAAACAGTCGCCGCCCATCAGCCGGCGCTCGATCAACGCCACCCGGGCGCCCAGACCCGCCGCCACGATCGCGGTCACCAGGCCGGCGGTACCGGCCCCGATCACGACCAGGTGGTAGCGAGCCGACGGTTCAGGATTCGTCCAGTCCGCCGGCGCCACCTGAGCGGTCAGTTCCCGGTCGTGCCGATCCTCCGCCAGGATCTCCGGTCTGGTCACTCGCCGACCTCCTCCCTGAGCGCGCGCCTGGCGATGCGGGTGACGAGCGCAATCACCGCCACCGTCGCGAGCAGACCAACGCCCGTGACGGCATAGGTTCCCCAATCCCGTTCGTCGCCGACGCCGGCCGCGATCTCGGCCACGTCGCCGACCACCTTGCCGTAGTACACGTAGAGCAGGGTCGCCGGGAGCATGCCGATGAAGGCCCTGACGTAGTCCCCCAGCTTCACTCTCGTCAGTCCCAGGGCGTAGTTCAGCAGCACGAAGGGGACGATCGGCGTGAGACGCAGCAGAAGAACGATCTTGAAGCCCTCGCGGCCCACCGCCCGGTCGATCGCGGCGAAGCGGGGTTCCGTGGCGACGCGCTTCTCGATCGCCCCGCGGACCAGGTACCTGGACGCCAGAAAGGCCGCCGTCGCCCCCAGCGAAGCGCCGACGAAGACCAGCGCGGTGCCCTCGGCGAGACCGAAGATCGCACCGCCGGCGAGGGTAAGCAGCGAACCGGGAATGAAGGCTACGGTCGCCACCGTGTAGCCCAGAACGAACACGATCGGTCCCCACACGCCCAGACCATCCACCCAGGCGCTGAACTCCGGCAGGTAGCCCGCCACGCGCCGGCCGAACAGCAGGAGCGCGGCGATCAGAAGAACGACGACGGCGGCCCGGAGGGCAAGACCCGCCTTCGAGATCCCGGCACGAGCCGTCTCGGGAGCTTCGTTCATCCCTCATCTCCACCGCAGCGGTGCTCCGCGCCGGCGAGGTCGAACACGCTCTTGACGGGCGTGTACACCTCGGCGGAAAGGTCGACGAACCGCGTCGTCCACCCGGCCATCGAGCCGTTCCACAGGCCGGGCCGTTCCAGCGAGAAGAGCGGTCTGCCGCCGTGGCTCTTGTGGACGAAGAAGCTGGCGGCCTGATCGACGTAGTTCTCGAGGCGGTACGGTTCGCCGCCGGGCTTGAGGACCGCGCACACCATGAACACCGGGTTGAAGTGAGTGGACCTGCCCAGGATGGCCGCCTGCTTCCCGTCCGCCAGATCGATCTGCGACGTCTCGACGATCTGCAGCCCGACATCGCCCGACTCGTCCCGCACCCAGAACGGGCCGCCGCCCGCCGTCCCAAGGGTCGGGACGACCCCGCAAACCCGGGACGGTCGGTCGGAACTCCGCGCCAGCTCCCGCGCCATGCCGGCCAGCACCCGGAGAGCCCTGACCGCCGGGCCCTGGAACGGTTCCGGCTGCACGTTGTCGATGTTCTTCACGGCGATGAGTTCAAAGCCCCGGTCGGCCAGCCGCTGGAGGTTCCGGAGCAGCGCGCCATGTCCGCCCGGCCGGACCAGCAACGGCGCCGACGGGTCGTCCATCAATCGGAACGGTCGATCCCGCTCGTCGAGGGCGATGCTGTCGGTGGCCGGCGACTGGTGGGAGAGCGTGACCTCGAAACGGCAGCCGCAACGTCGCTCGAGTGCCGGCAACCGCTCCTCGAGCAACGCCTCGAACGCCGGCCGGTGTCGCGAGGCGACAGAGAAGTGGAGCGCCGCCGATCCACAGCCCTCGAGGACGGCGGCCGCCTCGACCAGGTGTTCCTCGAGTGCCGTGCGCACTTCGCCATCGGGATACCGGTGGAAGGGAATCAGCGCCTTCGGCGTGTCGCCGTACTGCTCGACGACGTCCTCCGCGGCGCTGTCGAAGGGCAGATGACGCCGCGCGCGCTCGAAGCGACGGAGTGCGGGATGGTCCATGTCCCCGCTGGCGCCGGCCGTCTTGAGTTCCGCGAAGAGCCGGGACGCCGCGCCCGACGCCGGCACGAACCGGATCATGCACCCGGATCGCGCCGCCGAACGCCCTTCTTCGGCGAGCCGGTCCGCCTCCGGCCCGGCGGGCCGGGGGTCGATGCCGTCGCCCGGCACGGCCGGCCGGATCAGTTCCGCCTTCGGCGGTGGGTCGCGCAGAACCGCAAGCTGCCGCCGCGCCTCTTCAACGCCGATACCGTGCGCCTCGAGCTGCTCGCGGTCGGCCGCGTACAGATCCTCCTCACCTGCGGTCACCGGGTTCATCTCACCAGGGCAGTCTCATTCAATAGGAGAGGGTCGGCAACTGCTCGAAACATCCCGCGATCGTCGGCGCGGCGCGATCCCGGTCGGAAAGCAGCGGTTCTTCGACGGGCCAGTCGATGCCGATCTGCGGATCGTTCCAGGCAATCGCGAGCTCATCGTCGCCGTCGTAGTACTCGTCGCACTTGTACTGGACCTCGGCGGTCTCGCTGACCACGCAGAAGCCGTGAGCGAATCCGCGTGGGATGTAGAGCTGGCGGAAGTTGCCTTCCGAAAGCAGGCAGCCGGTCCACTCCAGGAACGACGGCGAGCCGCGCCGCACGTCGACGGCTACGTCGAACACCTCGCCCCGGGTGACGCGCACGAGCTTGGTCTGCTGCCGGCGGCACTGAAGGTGGAGTCCCCGCACGGTGTCCCGGTCCGATCGGGAATGGTTGTCCTGGACCCAGGGCCGGCTGATGCCTTCCTCCGCGAACGTCTCCGCGTTGTAGCTCTCCAGGAAGAACCCGCGGCCGTCGCGATGAACGACCGGCTCGACGATCAGGACGCTGTGCAGCCCCGTAGCGCGGACCCCGGGCGGGGCGCTCATCGCCCTTCCTCCAGGACCAGGCTGAGATAGCGACCGTACGCGTCATTGGTCTTCGCCGCCAGGCGCCGCAACTGGTCGGCGTCGATGTAGCCCATGCGGTAGGCGACCTCTTCCAGGCAGGCCACCTTTAGGCCCTGCCGCTCCTCGAGCGCCTGAATGAAGTTGCCTGCCTGCAGCAGCGCCTCGTGAGTCCCCGTGTCGAGCCAGGCGATACCACGGCCGAGGAGTTCGACCCGCAGCGTTCCCTCGTCCAGGTAGATCCGGTTCAGGTCCGTGATCTCCAGTTCGCCGCGGGCCGAGGGACGAAGCCGCCGCGCGAACTCGACGACACGGTCGTCGTAGAAGTAGAGACCCGGCACGGCGTACGGTGACCTGGGCGCCGAAGGCTTCTCCTCCAGACCGACCACCCGCCGTCCGGCGTCGAAGGCGACGACGCCGTAGCGCTCCGGATCCCGCACGCGGTAGCCGAAGATCGTGGCGCCGGGCGACGACAGGTGCCGCGCCGCCGCCCGCTGCAGGACGTCCGCCAGTCCGTGGCCGTGAAAGATGTTGTCTCCCAGAGCCAGTGCCGCCCGGGCGCCCCGCAGATGTTCGGCGCCGATCAGGAACGCCTGGGCGATTCCCTCGGGAGCCTCCTGGACGGCGTAGGACAGCTCGATGCCCAGGTCCCGGCCATCGCCGAGCAGGCGCCGGAACGCCGGCTGGTCGTGCGGCGTGGTGATGATCAGGACTTCCCGGACGCCCGCCACCATCAGGCTGGAGAGCGGGTAGTGGATCATCGGCTGGTCATAGACCGGCAGCAACTGCTTGCTGACCGCGCGCGTGACGGGGTGAAGTCGAGTACCGGCCCCGCCCGCCAGCAGGATGCCCCGAAGCGGACTCACGTCGCCGCCGTCAACCGTTGCTGAAGGCCGAGCCGACGCCGTTCGACGCCGGAAGCGACCGAGTCGCACCAGTCCAGGTGATCCAGATACCAGCGCACCGTCTCGCGGAGCCCCGTTTCCAGGTCGCGCCGCGGCGCCCAATCCAGGTCTCTCCGCGCCTTCGCGGCGTCGACCGCATAGCGCAGATCATGGCCTGGCCGATCCTCGACGAAGGTCACGAGATCACGGTAGCGCCCAGCCCCCTTCGCCTTCAGCGCGGGGTTCTCCGCAGCCGGAAACTCCGTCTCGAGCGCCGAGCAGACCGCCTCCACGACTTCGAGGTTCGTTCGCTCCGCGTCGCCGCCGAAGTTGTAGCTCTGGCCAGGCTCGCCCAGCCGGAGCGCACGGAGAAGGCCCTCGCAGTGGTCGTCCACGTGAAGCCAGTCACGAACGTTCGCACCCTCGCCGTACACCGGAAGCGGCCGTGCGGATGCGGCGTTCAGGATCATCACCGGGATCAGCTTCTCGGGGAACTGGTAGGGACCGTAGTTGTTCGAGCAGTTCGTCACGATCGCCGGCAGGCCGTAGGTGCGACACCAGGATCGCACCAGATGATCCGCCGCCGCCTTGGAGGCCGAGTAGGGCGAGCTCGGGTCGTAGGCCGTGTCCTCGCGGAACCGCCCTGCCTCGCCGAGGCTGCCGAACACTTCGTCGGTCGAGACGTGAATGAACCGGAACGCCGCCCGTTCCCGTTCCGGCCGTCCGCCGAGATCGAGTCGGGCCGCCTCGAGGAGCTCGAAGGTACCGAGAACATTTGTCCGCACGAAGGCTCCGGGGCCGTCGATCGAGCGGTCCACGTGGCTTTCGGCCGCGAGGTTCAGAACCGCCGACGGCCGGTGCTCGGCGAACACCTTTCGTACCGCCTCACGGTCGGCGATGTCCCCCTGCACGAAGGTGTAGCGGGGATCGTCGGCCACCCGCTCCAGGTTGCTCAGGCTGCCAGCGTAAGTCAGCTTGTCGAACACGACCACCCGGCGGTCCGCACGGCGGGCGTCGGCGAGCGCGGCGGCCGCGAGGTTGCTGCCGATGAAACCGGCGCCGCCGGTAACGAGGAGGGTCTCGATTGGAGCCAAGAGAAAGCGTCCGGCGCAGGCCCTTCAAGCAGCCGGAGCTTCCGGCAGGACGGCCGCCGCCGCCGCCAGGACCTTGCGGTGCAGCAGACCGTTGGTGGCCACGATGCCCCGATTCCTCTCCAGAGTCCGCCCGAGACCGAAGTCGAGTTCCCGGCCGAAGGCGTCCGTCACGGTACCGCCGGCTTCCGCCACGACGATGAACCCCGCGGCGTGATCCCATATCTTCTCGCGGTAGGCGGCGGAAGAGGGCAGGCGGAGGTAGATCGAAGCGTCGCCCCGCGCGATCGCCCCGTACTTGCACTGGCTGTCCATCCGCACCGGGGCGGCCGTCACCCCGAGGCGCTCGGCTATTCCGGCGTGCCCGCCCCGATCCGAGTGCATGGACACCGCCGACTCACAGAAGACGGCGTCCTTCGAGGAGGCAACCGAGGACACGCCGATCCTGCGGGGCGCGGCCCCTCCCTCGTCCAGCGACAACTCCCAGGCGCCCCGTCCGCGGGCGGCGGCGAACAGACAGCCGCGTCCGGCCGCGGAGGGGAGGTTCGGGCAGCCGAGCACACCCCCCACGACCTCTCCGTCCTCCATCAGGCCGAGGGCGATCGCGTACTGCTCGCCACGCAGGAACCCCTTCGTGCCGTCGATCGGATCAAGCACCCAGAACCTGCCGCTCCCTCCGCCGGCGCCTGAACAGCGATCGATCGCCTCGCCAACCTGGCCCGCGGCAACGCCCGGAAGTTCGGACCCGACCGCGTCGACGACCCTGTCCATGACCTCCCGCCCCTCGGAGGTGACGAGGTCGGGCGACGTCTCCTCGCCCACGATGGCGTCTTCCGCCGGCAGCGTAAGGCTGACCAGGGCTTGCGCGGCGTAGTCCGCAACCGTCACCGGCGAACGGTCGTCCTTGGTCAGGAAGGCGCCCCCAAGGACTGCCTGCAGACGTCGGGTAACCCGGCTTGCGATGCGGACCGCGCAAACCGCGTCCGTCAGTTCTGCGTAGTTCGTCGAATCCGGATCAAAGCACACGACGGCAATGATACGGGCAGCCACTCCCCGTGCCACACTGAGCCGATGCCCCACGGACCACAGGACGAAGCCGCCCTGGTGGCGGAGGCGATCGAGGGGTCCGAGCTTGCCTTCCGGACGCTGGTCGAGCGCTACCAGCGCCCCGTCTTCAGCCTCGTCCTGCGCATGGTCCACGACCGCGGCATAGCCGAGGACGTCACCCAGGAGGTCTTCGTCAAGGCCTGGATGGCGCTCGCCCGCTACGACCCGAGGCGGCGTTTCGCAAGCTGGCTGTTCAAGATAGCGAGCAACGCGGCAATCGACCAGCTTCGCCGGAAGAAGCTCCCCACGACGCCGATCGAGACCGGCGACCCCGACCGGTCGTCCATCCTGGACCGTATCGAGGATGAGCGCTCGGAGTCCCCGGACACCCTGGTCAAGCGGCGCGAACTGTCGTCCGCTCTCGAAGCGGCCGTAGCGGCTCTCCGACCCGAGTATCGGCTCGTCGTTCTGCTCCGGTTCCGGGAAGAACTCCCCTACCGGGACATCGCGGAGGCGACCGGCATGCCGCTGGGAACGGTGAAGACGAATCTGCGGAGGGCGCGCCGCGAGATCGAGGAACGCCTGCGCAAGGATGGCGTCGTGTGAAACACGCCGGATTGAGAACGAAGCGTGAAACCACAGCGACCCCGCGAACGTAGGGCGAAGGGCATGCGGAACGTCGTGCCCAAGTCGCCGTCGTACAATCGCATATGCCGCGAGGAATGAAGATGCGGAACCGAATCGACCTCCGGACCCTGTTCCAGTCACTGGAAGATCCCACAGTACCGCCCGGACTTGCGGAACGCATCATGCGACAGGTGGCCGCGAGCGGCCGCCCGGCAGCGACGCCGGCCCCCTCGCCGATCCTGCCCTTCGAGATTCCCCGCTGGGCCCGGCTACCACTGGCCGTCTCGGCTGCGGCCGCCGTCCTCGCGCTCACCGGTGCGGCCTGGCTGGTCCCCTCCTCGTGGCTGGGTCTGCTCGATGGTCTCCAGGCCTCGCTGACCGCCGCGGTCTGGCTCCTGACCCTGGCGGCAGCCGTGCTGGCGGAGAGCGTGGCCTTCCTGAACGGGGCGGTCCGGGTCGGGGAAGCCCTCGATCTGGTCCTCAACACACCGGCGGCGACGATCACGATCGCCGTGGTCACGCTTCTCTGTCTGACGGGAGTCCATCTCCTTCACCGGCTGTCGCGGGCGCCGGTCCATCGGCCACAGGGTCGAGGATTCAGGGCGGGTGCGCTGCTCCTCGCCTTCGGGCTGTGCTGCACGGGCATGGCCTTCGGCCAGCCTCAGCAGGAGTCGGATGCCCAGGAAGCACGGGAAGAGGCCGCCGAGGCGATCGAAGAGGTCCGCGAGCGGCTCGACGAAGCCCTCGAGGAGGCCGATGAACGTGCGCAGGGCGCGGTCGAGGATGCGATCGAGCGCATCGAGGATCTCGAACGCGACCTGGCCGAGGCCGAAGCCGCTGGCGGCGAGAGCGGGCCGGTGGTGCGCGTCGACCTCGACAACAAGGTGGCCTTCGGCAGCACGGTGCGCGTCGGGCGCGACGAAGTGGCCAACGACATCACTTCGATCGGCGGCGGCATCAAGGTCGACGGAGAAGTCCGTGGAGACGCCGTGGCAATCGGCGGCGAAGCGAAGATCGATGGCCGCGTGACCGGCGAGGTGGTCGCCATCGGCGGAGACGTGGAGCTCGGTCCGGAAGCGGAGGTGCTCGGGGACATCGTCACGGTCGGAGGCAGGGTCAGCCGCGAAGAAGGCGCGACCGTGCTCGGAGAGATATCCGAGGTCGATTGGGGCGACTTCGAGTGGGATTGGGACGGCGACTGGTTCGACGGCTGGAGCGGCGACTGGTTCCCGCGGGTCGGCGAAAGACCGCCCTTCTTCCGGGTGGGCAAGGTCTTCGAGTTCGTCCGGGCGATCATCTTCACCGGCCTGCTCATCGTGCTGGGCGGCCTGGTTCTGCTCGTGTCGCCCAAGGGCGTGGACCGGGTCCGGGCCGCCGCGGTGTCGGATCCGCTGATCATGCTCGTGGTTGGTTTCGGCATCGAACTGCTCATCCTCCCGGCCCTGATCGTCGCCAGCATCCTGCTCGCGGTCACCGTGATCGGCATTCCGTTCGCCATCCTGCTGTGGCCAGCGGCCCTGGTTGCCCTGGCCCTCGCCCTGGTGCTCGGGTACACCGGAGCGGCAGCCGCAGCCGGCGACTGGTTCCGGAACCGTTTCAAGGGCGCCAGCGGAGTCGCGGCCGGGAGCTTCGGCGCCCTCGCCCTCGGTGTGCTCACGATCCAGGCCCTGGCCCTCGTGGCTGACCTGCTCGGCTTCCTCGGCCTGCCCTGGTTCTTCCGCTTCATGTTCGGTTTCCCCGGCCTCGTGATCTGTTACCTGGCGTGGACGATCGGCCTCGGCGCCGCGTGCATGACCGCGTTCGGTACGTCCCGCTTCGGCGCGAAGGCGGCTCAGACGGTGCCGCCGACGCCTCCAGCAGCGAGTGACGCGGACGACGGCCCTGAACCGCCGGCGGACAACGACCCGACGCCGGCCGTCCCCGAGCCGCCGGACAAGAACGATCCCGCCTCGTAGTAGTCTGCCGGCATGCCGGGCCGCGGCCTCGCAGCGACCGCAGTGCTCGCAGCGTCTCTCGCTGCCGCCACCGGACACGCAACGGGCGCAAGCGACTTCGCGGAATCCTGCCGAAGACTGCAGGCCGGCTCCAACCCGTACTTCGGGACCGGCATCGTGGGCGCGCTGGAAGCCGAGCTGGCCTCCGCGCCTGGAAGCGTCGCGACCCGCCTGCGACTCGGCCGGGAGTTGCTGCGACTCGGCGACACGATGGTCGCGATCGAGCACCTGTCCACGGCGACCGCGACGCTAGAGGCGACGGCAACGTCGGATCCGACAACCGTCCAGTCCGCCGAGTGGAGCCTGGCCCTGGCACACATGCAACGGGCCGAGGACCTGAACTGCATCCACCACGGCGCCGGAGATTCCTCGCGCCGGATCTCACGGTCGGCCGACAGTTGCATCCTTCCGCTGTCCGCGTCGGCGGTTCACGCCCGGCCGGAACACGCCCGCACAGCCGGCGACCACTTCCTGTCGATCCTCCGGAGCGGCGCGAGTGGACCGAGGCAGGCGCGAGCTCGCTGGCTTCTGAACCTGGCTCGAAGGCTGTCCGGAGACTTCCCGGACGGCGTACCGGCCGAGCACCGGATAGAAGAGGACGTCTTCATCGCGACCGGTTCCTACGCCGGCGGCCGGTGGCGGAACCTGGGTCCTGAACTGGGGCTGGACGTGCTCGACCTTGCCGGCGGAGCGGTGGTCGACGACTTCGACGGCGACGGTCTGCTCGACCTGATCACCTCGAGTTGGGACCCCTGCGGTCCCCTTCGAGCCTTCCGGAACGACGGCCGCGGCAGTTTTGAAGACGTCGGCGTTGCCTGGGGTCTGGACGGCCAGACGGGCGGTCTGAACCTGGTTCACGCCGACTACGACGACGACGGACGGCTCGACCTCTTCGTGCTACGCGGCGCCTGGCTGCTCGAGGACGGCCGCATCCGCAACTCTCTGCTACGCAACGAACTCGACGGCGATCAGGGACGCTTCGTCGATGTCACCGAAGCTGCAAGGCTGGCGGACCCCGCCTACCCGACCCAGACGGCTGCCTGGGGCGACTACGACGGCGACGGCGACCTCGACCTCTACGTCGGCAACGAAGCAACCGAAGCGCACAGCTACCCCTCCCAACTCTTCCGCAACCAGGGCGACGGCACCTTCGAGGACGTCGCCGCCTCGGCCGGCGTGACCAACCTGCGCTACGCCAAGGGCGTCGCCTGGGGCGACGCCGACAACGATGGCGACCTCGACCTCTACGTCTCCAACTTCGGTTCCAACCGCCTGTATGTGAACGCGGACGGCACCTTCGTCGACGCGGCCGTGCAGGTCGGCGTCACCGAGCCGGAGAGGGAGAGCTTCGCCTCCTGGTTCTTCGACTACGACCATGACGGCGACCTCGATCTCTACGTCGGCGACTACCGGCCCCAGGCGGCCGAGGTCATGGCCTCCTTCGCAGGGTCCCGACCCGCGAGCGGCCAACCGCTCGTGTACCGCAACGACTGCGGCCCCGAGCCCGGCTGCGGCGGCCGCCTGCGGATGACCGAAGTCTCCCGGGAACTGGGTATCCGGCGGCCGGCGATGCCGATGGGGGCGAACTACGGCGACCTCGACAACGACGGTTGGCTCGACTTCTACCTCGGCACCGGCGAGCCGGACCTGGCCAGCCTGATGCCCAACGTCATGTACCGCTACGACGGGCTGCGGTTCGAAGAGGTCACCTTCGCCGGCGGCTTCGGCCACCTCCAGAAAGGGCATGGTGTCGGTTTCGGCGATCTGGACGGCGACGGAGACATGGACCTTCTCCACCAGCTCGGCGGCTTCTACCCGACCGATACGTTCGGCAACGCCCTGTTCGAGAATCCGGGCAACGGCAACGCCTGGGTCACGCTTCGCTTCGCCGGAGCGGGAGCGGCCGCCGGGGGCGCCAACCGGTTCGGTGTCGGCTCGCGGGTCGCCATCGCCGTCGACCGCCCGAACGCGACCCGGCGCACGATCCATCGCCTGGTCGGCTCGGGGGGATCCTTCGGCGGCAACAGCCTGCAGCTCGAAGTCGGACTCGGCGACGCGACGCGCATCGCCGAGATCCACGTGCGCTGGGCCGGAAGCGGCGCGGAGCAACGCTTTCGCGATGTCGAACCCAGGAAGGTCTATGAAGTGATCGAGGGCGCGGAGACGCTTCAGACCGTCGTGGTCCCGACCTTCAGGTTGCGCGGCACGCGATGAGATGGAGTTGCCCAGGCCTCGCGCTGGCCGGTCTGGCCACGCTCTCTCCGGCCATCGTGCGGGCAGGCGCGGGCGAAGTCCTCTTCACCGACGCCACCGCGAGCGCCGGTCTCGACTTCCAGCACTGGAACGGCATGAGCGGGAATCTCTACTACCCGGAGGTGGTCGGGGCCGGCGCGGCGCTCTTCGACTACGACAACGACGGCGATCTCGACCTCTACCTGGTCCAGGGCAACTTCCTCGGCAACGAAGGAGATCGGAGTTCCGCGACGACGCCATGGACAGCCGACCGGCCACCCCGGGACCGCCTGTACCGCAACGACCTGGAGTTGGGCGACGGCCGCGCCACGGTCCGCTTTGTCGACGTCACCGAGGAGAGCGGCATCGCCGCGGCCGGTTACGGCATGGGAGTCGTCGCGGCCGATCTGGACAACGACGGCTGGGTGGACCTCTACGTCCTGAACCTGGGCGCCAACCAGCTCTGGCGCAACGAGGGCGACGGAACCTTCAGCGACCGGACCGAGGCAAGCGGCACCGGCGATCCGCGCTGGAGCGTCGCCGCGGCGGCTGCCGACTACGACGGCGACCTCGATCTCGACCTGTTCATCGTGAACTACCTCCACTTCTCCCTGGCCACACACAAGACCTGTCTGACCGAACGAAGCGAGATCGACTACTGTCTGCCGAGCGCCTACCAGCCGGCGCCTGACGCCCTGCTGGTGAACGACGGATCCGGACGATTCGAGGACGCGACGGTCGCGGCCGGTCTGGCCGCGGCCCGGCCCGGAAACGGGCTGGGGATCCTGGCTGCCGACCTCGACGGAGACCGGAGACTCGACTTCTACGTCGCCAACGACCTGATGCCGAATCACCTCTGGCGGGGCGGCGGCAGCGGCCAACTGGTCGAGGACGGTCTGATCAGCGGAGCGGCTCTCAACGCGGACGGCGAGGCGGAGGCGAGCATGGGCGTCGCGGCGGGCGACTACGACGGGGACGGCGATCTCGATCTGTTCCTGACCCACTTTCACCGCGAAACGAACACCCTCTACCGGAACGACTCGAAACCGGGGGTGGCGCAGTTCCGCGACCGCACGAACGCAACCGGTCTCGGCCGGCCGAGCTGGGACGCGACCGCCTTCGGCACTGGCTTCGTCGACCTCGACAACGACGGCTGGCTCGACCTCGCGGCGGTCAACGGCGCCGTCACGTTCGCCGCTGGAAGACCGCGCACGGAAGACGATCCGTTCCCCCTCGATCAGCCGAATCAGGCCTTTCTGAACGTGGCCGGTGGCGGCGGCGGACGCCGTTTCGAACCGGCGCCCGCCGGGTTGCTCGATGCGGAGACCCCGTTCGTCAGTCGCGGTCTGGCCGCAGGCGACGTGGACAACGACGGCGACGTGGACCTGGTCATCACGAACAACAACGGCCCCGTCCGGCTACTGCTCAACCGAGCCGACCCGGACGCCGACTGGATCGGCGTGGCGCCCCTGCTGGACACGAGTCGCGGCCGCCGGCCCGCATCCGGCGTCACCGTGCGCGTGCACCGAACAGGGGCACCGCCGCTGGTCCGACTCGCCGGGGGTGGCGGGAGCTACGCCTCATGGGGCGATCCGCGGGTCGCGGTACCAGCGGGCGTCCGCAAGGTCGACCGCATCGAAGTCCAGTGGCCGGACGGGATGGTCGAGGAGTGGCCCGCAACCCCGCCGAGGGCCTACACTCCCCTGGTTCGGGGCACCGGTGAACGGCGCGACGAGCGGGAAGACGACGCACCATGACGAAACCGATCCGTCTCCACGACGGCGCCCTCATCGTCGCGCTCCTGGCGCCTCTCGCGGCCGCCGGTCTCCACGCTCAGGATGCCGCGGCGCCCCGGTTGATCCCGGTACCTGAAGTCGATCTGCGCGGGGTGGACGAAGCAGTGCGCGACCAGATCGACCAGCAGCGCGGGCTGCTCGAGGAGGCGCTCGCCCGGGGGACGCCGACCGACGCGGCAGCCGAGCAGCTGGGGCTCCTGTTCGGCGATGCGGGCCAGCTCTACCTCGTCTACGACCTCCTGCCGGCCGCCCGGGCCTGCCTGACCAACGCCGCGGAACTGCAACCCCGGAACTTCCGGTGGCGCTATCTGCTGGGCAGCGCCGCCGAGCACCTGGGAGAGCTCGAGGAAGCGGTCGAGACCTATGACCTGGCCAGGGCGCTCCGACCCGACGACCCCGCGACCGCGATCCGCCTCGGTCGCGCGCATCTCGAACTCGGACGGTATGAAGAGGCTCGCGGCCACTATCAGCGCGCCCTCGCACTGCCCGGATCCGTGGCCGCGGCGCACTTCGGCCTCGGCCGCGTCGCCTTCGAGACGGACGACCCGACGACGGCGCTCCAGCACTTCCAGACAGCACTGCGGGAGCAGCCGCGCGCAGACTCTCTCCACTACCACATCGCTCTTGCCCACCGCGCGCTCGGCAACGACGCGGCGATGCGCGCCGCGATGGAGCTCCGGGGTGAGGCACCGGTCGCCTTCGCCGATCCGATCGCCGCGGAGATCAAGGAGTCGGCGACCGGCATCGGGGCCCAGTTGCTGCTCGGGCGCGTCGCGCTGGCAGCGAACGCGTTCGAGACCGCCGAGGAGCGGTTTCGGGAGGCGGTCCGCGACTATCCCGAAAGCGCGGCGGCCAGGAGATCGCTGGCGGCGGCGCTCGAAGGCATGGGCCGGCGGGCCGAAGCGACCATGTGGTACCAGGAGGCCCTGAACCTGAGCCCGAACGATGTCGGGCTCCTGTTCCAGACCGGGCTGCTCTACAACAACGAGGGGCGCTACCAGGCCGCGGCCGAGCGGCTCCGGCGCGCGGTCGAGATCGAACCCTCGTTCGGGCCGGCATGGGTGGAGCTCGCAAGGAGCTTCGGCGAGACAGGCGACCACCTGGAAGCCGCGGAGGCTCTGTCCCGCGCGCTCGAACTGGCCCCGGACGATCGCAATCTCCGCTTCCATCGGGCAGGCAACTACCGGCTGGGCGGCCGCCGGGAACTCGCACTCCGCGAGTTCGAGTCCCTGCTGGAAGACTTCGGATTCGATCGCGAGATCGTGCTGCTGCTCGGTCGAATCGAGCAGGAACTCGGTCGGCCGGCGTCGGCCGCCCGGCGCTTCGAGCAACTGGTCGAAGCGGGAGCCGACCCGCCCCTGTTGAGTCAGGCCCACTTCGAACTCGGCAACATCCGCACGCAGCAGGAACGCTACGAAGAGGCGATCCCCCACTACCAGCGGGCGATCGCGGGCAATCCGACGCTGAAGGAGGCGTACTTCAACCTGGGCACTGCACTCGGCCGGCTGGGCCAGTTCACCGAAGCCGCCCTCGCTGCCCGCCGCGCGCTCGAACTCGACCCCAGTGACAGCAGGGCCCGCGCGGCCGAGGTAACCGCCCTGCTGCTCGCCGGCGAAGACGCCCGGGTTCGCCTGATGCTGGAACAGACGCTCGAACTTCCCGATCAGGGTGGCAGCGGCTTCTTTGCTCTGCTCCTCGCCGAAGTCCTGGCCGCCTCCGAGGACGACTCCGTGCGGGACGGAACGATGGCCCTGAACCTGGCCACCGACCTGTTCCAGCGCGCCCAGACCCCGGCCCACGGCGCCGTCCTCGCCCTCGCCTACGCCGAGACCGGCGACTTCGAAGAGGCCGTCGCCTGGCAGCAACGGCTCATCGAGAACCTGGAACGCGCCGGCGCCACGGAAGCGCTGCCGGATGCCCGGGAACGGCTGGCCGCGTACCAGGCCGAGCGACCGGTCCGCGCGCCCTGGCGGCGCTGACGCGCTGCGGCGTGACGGCCGTGGCGTGACGGCGGTGGCGTAACGGCACTGCCGCCGTGCGGCGGCGGTGGTTGCTGCCGCCTCGGCCTGGCGCTACGTCGCGCCGAGTGTGTCGGTGCGCCGGCCTGCCATCTGTGCGTCCGGTGACGGACGCACAGACTGGGACGCTGGTGGCGCGTCCCCGCGCCACCAGGGTGCTGGCCGGCATCCGGCACCAGGGGTCGCCGCTCCAGACGATTGCAGCAGGTCGACAGGTCATGCCGACAACTGTGCTCTGGGTGCGCGGGTCTTCAGACCCGCCTCGCGCGCAGCCGCGAAGCGGCGAAGCCCGAAAGAACTGCCGCCGGCCACAGGCCGGCGACCTCTCTTCGGTCATCAAGACGTTGCGGCGGCCGTTCCGAGTGTCACTCTGCTGCCGGCTCGTACGACCCCGGCGCGCTTTCCGTCACCTTGCCCTCTTCGACCAACGCGTCCAGGTGGGCCCGCAGGGAGAAGGCGGCGGGGCCGTGGAGCTTGGGGTCGACGTCGGTGTAGATGCGTTCGACCATCTCGGGAATGGTGGCCACGCCGGCGGCGATCGCTTCGAGGGCCTGGTCGGTGCGCTGCTGGCGGTGACGGTGGATCTCGCGGATCCGGTCGAGCGGGGGTTTGATCGACTCGCCGTGGCCCGGGTGCAGGATGTCGATGCCGGCGGCATCGCCGAGTTCGAGGAGCCGTTCTAGCGAGGCCATGTACTGGTTCAGGTTGCCGTCCGGCGGGGCGATGATCGAGGTCGACCAGCCCATCACCAGGTCGGCGGTGAAGACGGCCCGCTCTTCCTCCAGCAGGAAGCAGAGGTGGTCGCTGGCGTGGCCCGGCGTGTGGAGGGCCACCAGGGTCGTGCCGCCGGCCGCGAGCCGGGCGCCGTCCTCCAGACGCGGGCCGGCGGTAAACGGCGGCTGTTCGCTGAAGGCGCGGACCTCGGCGCCTGTGTACTCGGCGACCCGGGGCGCCAGGGGCCAATGATCCCGGTGCGTGTGGCTGATCAGCACCGCCGCCACTTCGCGGTCGCCGACAGCGCCCAGGATGGCCTCGAAGTGGGCGTCGTCCTCCTCCCCGGGGTCCAGCACGAAGGCCGGGCCGCCGGCGCCGCCGATGACGAAGGTGTTCGTGCCCGGACCGGTGAACATGCCCGGGTTGTCCTGGGTGACGCGCAGCACGCGTTCGGACAGCCGCACCGGCGTGCCCTTGAGGAGGGTGTTCAATGCCGGGCGCCCTAGCGGCTGAACGCCCGCTGCCAGTCCTTGACGTTCGCCGCGGAGGGGCGCATGGCCGCTTCCTCGTAGCCCTCGTCGCCGGGCAGCACGGCTCGCGCCGGTTCGTCGGGCGTCCGGCCCATCAGCACGCGGGGCTGCATGATGGGGAACTCCGCCTGGGCGTCGACCGCGGCGATGGCGGCGTCCGCGGACTCGAACCGGGAGAGCTTCTGCAGGTTGCGGATGGTGGGAAAGATGATCATCCACTCCTTGCGGCGCCCGCGCTCGAGCGCTTCCCCGGCGGTGACCCAGGCGGAACTCGTCAGTTCGTGGTCGTCGTGGGCGGCGGTCTGGTTGCGCGGCGCCCGCGTGACGAAGAAGCGGGTGTCGTAGCGCCGCGGCTGGCCCTCGGGGGTGATCCAGTGCGCCCAGTAGCTGATGCGGTCCGCGGCGAGGGTCAACCCCTCGGCGGCGGCGATGTCGAGCAGGGACCGCTTGCCGGCGTTCAGTTCGGCTCGCAGACGTTCGAAATGCTGCTCGACCGCCCGGTCCGAGAAGTCGAGGATCTGTCCGTCACGGTCGTAGGCCAGGAGCACGCCGGCCTCCTCGAAGCACTCGCGGATCGCGGCCACGTAGAAGGTCAGGCCGCCCTCTTCGAGCGCGAGCCGGGCGCTCGCCTCGCGGTCGCTGAGACCGTGGCAAAGCGCTTCGTCGATCCGGTCTTCCGGGTCGACGCGACCACCCGGGAAGACGTAGGCGCCCCCGACGAAGTCGGACTGGATGTGGCGGCGTTCCATGAACACCTCCACCCCGCGGTCGCTGTCGCGCAGCAGGAGGACGGTCGAAGCATGCCGAGCCGCCACCGGGGACGTCGCTTGATCAACCATTCTCGCCGTCCAGTTCTTCGATCAGGTCGTCGGCCGGAGGCTCCTCGGCCTGCAGGCGACGGGCCGTCGCTTCCGCGGCGCGCATGGCGCGCAGGAAACTGCGGCCCGCGATGTCCTTCAGTTCGTCGTCGCTGTAGCCCCGCCGCACCAGTTCCACGAACAGATCCGGAAACGTCGAGGCGTCCTCGAGGCCGACCGGCACGGTCGGGATCCCGTCGTAGTCGGAGCCGATCCCCAAGTGCGCCGTACCGATCAGACCGCGGACGTGATCGATGTGGTCGGCCACGTCGCTGAGGGATGCCTGGGCTCCCGGGTTCTCGTTTCGCCACGCCATCAGCCGCCTGCGGATCTCCTCCGGCGCGGTGCCCGCGGTCATCAGTCGACGGCGTTCCGCATCCACGCGCTGAAAGGACTCCCGCACGTTCTCGTTGACGAACGACGGCACGAACGTGACCATGACCACTCCGCCGTTTTCGGCCAGCCGGCGCAGGACGTCGTCGGGCACGTTGCGTGGACTGGCGGTGACCGCGAACGCCGAGGAGTGGGAGAAGATGACCGGCGCTTCGGACTCGTCCAGCACATGGTGCATCGTCTGCGGCGAAACGTGGGAGAGGTCGACCAGCATGCCGAGCCGGTTCATCTCGCGGATCACCCGCCGGCCGAAGCTCGTGAGCCCGCCGTGCGCGGGCTGGTCGGTCGCCGAATCGGCCCACGCGACGTTGGTTCCGTGAGTCAGCGTCATGTAGCGAACGCCGACCGTGTAGAGCTGGCGCAGGACGCCGAGGGACGACTCGATCGAGTGGCCGCCCTCCGCGCCGAGCAGGGACGCGATCCTGCCCGCGCTATGGACGCGCTCGATGTCGTCCGCGCTGAGGGCCAGCTCCAGGTCGTCCGGATACCGCTCGATGAGCCGCCTGGTCAGGTCGACCTGCTCGAGCACGACCCGGGCCGCGCCGGCGCCACTGTAGGAGGTCGGGATGTAGACGGACCAGAACTGGGCCCCCACTCCCCCCTGCCGCAGACGCCGCAGGTCGGTGTGCATCGGCGGCTCGAGCGCGGTGGTGTCCCGGAAGTCGATCTCGTCGAGGTGGTTCGAGACCCGCGTCCGGTACTGCCACGGCACGTCGTTGTGCCCGTCGATCAGCGGCACCTCCCGGAGCAGCTCGAGTACGTGCTCCCGGCTGGCGCGATCCTCCTGGGCGTCGGTCACGGGCGGTGAACCATAGCTCACCGCCGCGGCCACGACGGCGCCGAGAACAGCGCCGGTTGGTCTTCTCATCCTGGTTCCCTCCTCCCGCAGCACGCGATTGTAGGGGAACTGGCGACGAGCGCCGGTGCTAGGCTGCCACCGGTGCAGGGCTGCTGGGCAAGGACGATCGGCATCGTCGGTCTCGGCAGCTTCGGCCGCTTCCTGGTCCGGCACCTGGGCGCCAGGTTCGACGTGCAGGTTTGGGACCGCCGCGACCTGAGCGAGGAAGCCGCCGCTCTCGGTGCCCGCTGGACGGACCTCGAAGGCTGCGCCGGTTGCGACATCGTGATCCCAGCGATCCCGGTCCAGGAACTCGACGGGCTGATCGCCGATCTGGCACCGCGCCTCGCACCGGACGCACTGGTCGTCGACGTCGCCTCGGTCAAGGTGAAACCGCTCCGGATCCTGGAGCAACGCCTGCCCCGACAAGTCCAGTTCATCGGCACCCACCCGATGTTCGGCCCCCAGAGCGGTCGCGGCGGGATCCGCGGCCTGAAAGTCGTGCTCTGTCTCCCCGAGCGACCGGTCGACAGCGAACGGGTGGAGGCGGTGAGAGTTTTCCTGGAGTCGGACTTGGAGCTCCAGGTGCTCGAGATGTCAGCCGAAGAGCACGACTCGGAGATGGCCTACATCCAGGGCCTCACCCACTGGATGGCCAAGGCGCTCAGGGAGATTCACGTGCCGGACCCGGCCCTCGGCACGGTCGCCTACCGGCACATGATGAAGATCGAGGAGAACCTCCGCGACGACTCGGACGATCTGTTCCTGACCATCGCCCGCGAGAACCCCTTTGCCGCCGAGGCCCGCAGGGAACTCCGCGAGAGGCTTCGGGAGATCGAAGAGGCGATCGAGAGGGACTAGCTACGACAGCCAGCGCTTGCGGCGCCGGTAGTGCTTGACGTCGCGGTAGCTCTTGCGCTGGCCGACCTGGGTCAGTCCGAGGTAGAACTCCTTGACGTCGGCGTTGTCCTGGAGTTCCGCCGGGGTCCCTTCGAGGACGACCCGGCCACCCTCCATGATGTAGCCGTAGTGGGCGATCTTGAGCGCGCGGGTCGCGTTCTGCTCAACCAGCAGGATCGTCGTGCCCTCCTCCCGGTTGATGCGCTGGATGATCTCGAAGATCTCCTGGACGAGGAGCGGCGCCAGACCCAGTGACGGCTCGTCGAGCAGCATCAGCTTCGGCCGCGCCATCAGCGCCCGGCCGATGGCGAGCATCTGCTGCTCGCCGCCGGAGAGGAACCCGGCCATCGAGTTGCCCCGCTCCTTGAGACGAGGGAAGTAGCCGTACACCCGTTCCAGCGCTTCGTCCGTGCCGCCCTTGTCCCGGGCCGTGTAGGCGCCGGCCAGGAGGTTCTCCTGCGGCGTCAGATGCTCGAAGACCCGGCGCCCCTCCATGACCTGGAAGATGCCCCGGCGCACGATGTCCTCGGCGGGCAGTTTGTCGATCTGGATGCCCTCGAACTCGACGTTGCCGTCCGTGACCTCGCCGTCCTCGGGATGGAGCAGTCCCGATATCGCCTTGAGAGTGGTCGACTTGCCGGCTCCGTTCGTGCCCAGCAGCGCCGCGATCTGACCCTGCTCCACCTTGAGCGAGAGCCCCTTGAGCACCAGGATGACGTCGTTGTAGATGACCTCGACGTTGTTCAGGGACAGCATGGCGTTCGGGCCTGCCCTACTCGGCCGCTCCCAGCGTGGAGGCCATCCGCATCTCGGTCACGGGCTGGAACTTCCCTTCCCTGATCTCGAAGATCCTCATGCCCTTGACGCCGCGATGGTCGGTGGACGTGAAGGTGACCGGCGCGGTCACGCCGCCGGTGTCCCAGCCGTCGAAGGTCTCGAACGCCGCGAAGATGGAATCGCCGGTCACCTCGCCCGCCGCGGCCGCGCGTTCGATCGCCTCCGTCACCAGACTGGCGACCGCCCAGCCCTGGCCGTAGAGCAAGCCCTCCTCGTCGATCGACCCGCCCTTGGACGCGAGATACTCGGCCGCTTCGTTCAGGCCGTCGATCCCCTCGCCCGGCGGCGAGTAGATGATCGACGCCAGAACACCTTCCGCGGCGTCGCCCGCCAGATCCAGCAGCACCTCGTTGCTGCAGTAGTTCAGGCAGGCGAAGCGCAGGTCCAGGCCCAGGTCCCGCGCGTTCTTGACGGCAATGGAAACCGGTCCCGACGTGTTCTGGAACACGACCGTGTTGGCGCCGGATTCGGCGATCCGGGTCAGCGTGGCGCTGAAGTCCGTGTTGCCCCGCGCCATCTCGTGCGGCGACATCTCGATGCCGCGCTCCTTCGCGTAGTCCTCGCCTCCCTGGCGCCACGGCGAGAGACCGAACGGACTCGGGTGGTGCATCAGCGCGACGTTCGGCATCTCGCCTCCCGAGGCTTCCGCCTCTTCGATCAGGTAGTCGAGCAGGATGAAGAGCTGGTCGCTGTAGGTCGTGCCGACGAGGAAGTTGAAGGGGGCCTCGGACGGATCTCCCAGGACGTGGGAGAACGATGCCGAGACGAAGGGAATGCGGTCCGCCGCGATCCGCCCGCGCAGGGCTTCGGTGTCCCCGGTGCCCCAGCCCATGAACATGACCGCTCCGGCCTGGACGTACTCCGAGTAGAGCTGCTCCGCCTTCGCCACGTCGTAGCCGTAGTCGTTCCACAGCAGGTCGACCTCGCGGCCGGCGATGCCGCCGAGCTCGTTCAAACGGTCGTAGTAGTCGCGGATCGCCTCGGCGTACAGGGTGCCCACGTCCGAGGTCGCGCCGGTCAGGTCGAAGATCGCACCGATGGTGATCGGCGCATCCGCTTCCGAGACCGGGTCGCCGCCTCCGCAGGCGACGAGGAGCAACAGGGCTACAGCGGCAAGGCAAACGAGACGGTTCATGTCGTGGTCTCCTGAAGGGGCATGACCGCCCCGGAACAGCCGGTCCGTAAGCAACGGATCATACCGGCGCAAAGGCGCCTAGTACGAGAACGGCCAGACGCGGAAGTAGTCCTTCACGTTGCGCCAGAGTTTGGCGAGCCCTTCCGGTTCGAGCACCAGAAACAGGATGATCACGAGTCCGAAGACACCCTGCTGCACGTACGGCAGGACCGTGGCCGCCCAGGGCGCCGTGTCCTGCAGCGAGCGCCCCAGGGTGTTGATCATCGCCGGCAGGAGCACGATGAGCGACGCGCCGAAGAAGGAACCCGAAATCGTCCCCAGTCCACCGATGATGATCATCGCCAGGTAGGAGATCGAGACTTCGATCGTGAACCGCTCCCAGGTGACGATCGACCGGTAGTGGGCGAGCAGGGCGCCGGAGAGGCCGACCAGAAAGGACGAAGTGGCAAACGCGAGCAGTTTGTAGCCGAACACGTTGACGCCGATCGCCGAGGCCGCGATGTCCTGGTCCCGGATCGCCACCCAGGCGCGCCCCACCCGCGAGCGGAACAGGTTCGCGGCAAAGAGCGCGACCGCGAGCGCGACAACGACCAGTATCCAGTAGAACCGGCCGTCGGTGTTCATCCGGGCGCCGAACAGCTCCGGCGCCGGCACGACGAGCGCCTCCGTGCCGCCGGTGAGGCCGTCCCAGTGCGTGACGACGAACTCGACGATCTGCTGCGCGGCCAGCGTGGCAACGGCCAGGTAGAGGCCCTTGAGCCGCAGGGAAGGCAAACCGACCACCAGGCCGGCAACGGCGGTGATCAGGGCGGCGGCGGGAATGCTGAAGTAGAAGGGAACGTCGAGCCGGACCGTCAGGAGGCCCGACCCATAGGCGCCGACCGCCATGAAGGCGCCCTGGCCGAGCGAGATCTGGCCGGTGTAGCCGACCAGGATGTTGAGTCCGATCGCGCCGATCGTGGCGATCGCGATCTGGTTGGCCAGATTGAGCCAGTACGGCGTGGCCAGGAACGGAAACACGACGAGGCCGACCAGTAGCAGGCCCGTGCGCACCTTCTGCAAGGGCATGCGGCGCAGCGCCATGTCCGAGCGGTAGTCGCTGAAGAAGATTCCGGACTCCATCCTCTACACCCGCTCGATGATCTCCTTGCCGAACAGGCCGTACGGACGCACCATCAGGACCAGGATCAGCACGATGTACGGGACGATGAGCTCCAGGCCCGAAGTCGTGTAGCCCGCCGTGTACGACTCCAGCAGCCCGATGACGCCGCCGCCGACGATCGCGCCGGGCACCGAGTCGAGACCGCCGAGGATGACCACGGGGAACACGCGGAGTCCGATGAAGATGATGTCGTGGCTGACGCCGACCGTGTTCGCCAGCATGATGCCGGCGACCGCCGCGGTGATCGCCGCCATCGCCCAGGCGACGGCGAGGACCCGCTTGATGCTGATGCCCATCGACAGCGCCGCCTGCTGGTCGTCGGCGATGGCGCGCATCGCGATGCCGTCCCGGGTGTGACGGAAGAAAAGCGTCAGAACCGTCAGCAGGATCGCCGCGATCGCGATCACGAGCAGACGGTCGATACCGACGATCGCTCCCAGAAACTCCACTTCTCCCGAGGGGATGAAGTTGGGGAAGGCCTTGGGCCGCACGCCCCAGATGCCGTTCACCACCGCCCGCAGCAGGCTCGAGAGACCGATCGTGACCATGATCATCGAGATCACCGGCTCGCCGATCAGTGGCCGGAGAACGAGACGCTCCACGATCAGGCCGATCATGGCCGCGGTGAGCAGCGTCGCCAGCACGCCCAGACTCCAGGGCAACCCGAACTGGGCAATGAAGGCGAAGGCCAGATAGGCGCCGAAGAGCAGGAACTCGCCCTGCGCGAAGTTGATCACGTCGCTCGCCTTGAAGATCACGACGAAGCCGACCGCCACCAGGGCGTAGACCATGCCGTTCGAGAGGCCGGAAACGGTGAGTTGAAGGAAGACGTCGGATCCCATCGTCCCCTCCTCAGGCGGTCGCAGGCGCGGCGATCCGCAGCCGGGTCTGCAGGACCGCGGTCGTGCCGTCCTGGTAGGTGATCTCGTTCTCGATCTCGACCGCCTCGTCGCCGCCGTAGAGCGCATTGACGAGCAGGCGGTACCGGTCGGCGATGAAACGCCGCCGCACCTTGCGGGTGCGGGTCAACTCCTCGTCGTCCGCGTCCAGTTCCTTGTGCAGCAGCAGCAGGCGCTGGATGCGGGCCGACTCCGGCAGATCACCGTTGATGCCGGCCGTGTGCTCCAGCACCAGCTCGTAGATCTCCGGCTTCTGGGCGAGGTCCGTGAACGTGGTGTACGGGATCTGGCGGCGTTCGGCCCACTTCCCCGCGTTGGCGAAGTCGATCGTGATCAACGAGGTGACGAACGGGTAGTCGCCGCCGCCGAACACGACCGCCTCCTTGATGTAGGGGCTGAACTTCAGCTTGTTCTCGATGAACTGCGGCGAGAACTGCGTTCCGTCGTGCAGCTCCATCACGTCCTTCTTGCGGTCGATGACGATCAAATGCCCGTCGTCGTCCATGTAGCCGGCGTCGCCGGAGTAGAGCCAGCCGTCGCGAAGCGCCTCTTCGGTGGCCTCCTCGTTGTTGTAGTAGCCGAGGAAAACGGACGGACTCCTGGTCAGGATCTCGCCGCCTTCGCCGAGCCTGACCTCCGCCCCGGGGACCGGCGTGCCGACCGTCTGGAACTTGATGTCGTCGTCGCGGTGCGCCACCGAAATCCCGGACACCTCCGTCTGGCCGTAGATCTGCTTCAGGTTCACGCCGATGGCGTGGAAGAAGCGGAAGATGTCGGGCCCGAGCGCCGCGCCGCCCGTGTAGGCGCGCCGGATTCGCCGCACCCCGAGCTTGTCGCGCAACCAGAAGAAGCAGCAGGCGTTCGCGATCCAGTTCTGCACGGCCAGCAGCCTGGGCAGACCGCCCTCCGCCAGCCGCGTGTCGGCCGCTCTGTAACCGACGCCCAGCGCCCAGTTGTAGATCCTGCGCTTGAGCCAGGAGGAGTCCTCGATCCGTACCTGGACGTCGGACACCATGTTCTCCCAGATGCGGGGCGGCGAGAACATCATGTGCGGTCCGATCTCTCGGATGTCGTGCTGCACCGTCTCCGGCTCTTCCGGGAAGTTCATGGTGAAACCGACCAGCATGCCGCAGGCCGCGCCGATCATCTGCTCGCCGATCCACGCCAGCGGCAGGAAGGAGACGAACTCGTCGTCGCTCCGCATCGGATCGATGCTCTGAAAGCTGTGGGCCATGGTCAGCAGGTTGCGGTGCGAGAGCATCGCCAGCTTCGGCTTGCCGGTGGTACCGGAGGTGGTCGACAGCAGGGCCACGTCGTCGGCGGTCGTGGCGTCGACCCAGCGTTCGAAGTCGTCCGCGGTGCTGCTCGTGGCGGACTGCCCGATCTTCTCCACCTCGGAGAAGCCGAGCAGGAACTCGTGCGGGTAGGCACCGAGTCCGCGGGGGTCGTAGTAGATGACGTTCGCGATGCCCTGCCCGTCCCCTTCAGCGGCGCCGCTCAACTCGTCCCAGACCTCCAGCAGCTTGTCGACCTGCTCCTGGTCCTCGGCGATGACGAAACGGGCGCCCGCGAACTCGACCAGGTACTGCACTTCGCTGGCCACGGAGTCCTGGTAGACGCCCAGGGAGCGTGCGCCGACCGCCTGGGACGCGAGCTGGGCAATCAGCCACTCGGGCCGGTTGTCGCCCAGCACGGCGACGATGTCGCCCGGCTCGAGTCCGAGTTCGACCAGGCCGCGGGCGAAGTTCCTGACCCGCTCGGCGTACTGCGCCCAGGTGAAGCTCTGCCAGATGCCGAACTCCTTCTCACGGAGCGCCGCTTCGCCGCCTCGCTCGCGGGCATTCCGGAGCAGCAGCTTGGGCATCGTGTCCGCGTCTCGCGGCAGTTCCGCCAGCGCGGTCATTCGGCGTCCCCCAGATACGCGTGAATCACGGCGGGATCGGCGCGCACCTCGTCCGGCGTGCCGCAGGCGATCGATCGGCCGAAATCGAGCACCGCGACGCGGTCCGAGAGGTCCATGACGACTCCCATGTCGTGCTCGATCAGGACGGTCGTCACGCCCCACTCCTCGTTCACGTCGAGGACGAAGCGGGCCATGTCCTCCTTCTCCTCCACGTTCATTCCCGCCATCGGTTCGTCGAGCAGGAGCAGCTTGGGATCGAGCGCCAGCGCGCGGGCGAGCTCCACGCGCTTCTGCAGACCGTAGGCAAGGGTGCCGACCGCCTGATGGCGCAGGTTCTCGATCTCCAGGAAGTCGATCACGTCCTCCACCGCGGCCCGGTGCCGGATCTCCTCACGGCGCTGCGGACCCCAGTAGACGCCACAGCTGAGAACGTTGCCGCGCATGTGGATGTGCCGCCCCAGCATCAGGTTCTCGAGCACCGTCATGCCGCGGAAGAGTTCGATGTTCTGGAACGACCGGGCGATGCCGACCTGGGCCACCTTGTGGGGCGCGCGGCCAACGAGCGAGACCGGCGCCGCCTCCGGCGCCGGCGTGTAGGTGATCGAGCCCTGCTGGGGCCGGTAGAGGCCGCTGATCGAGTTGAGGAGGGAAGTCTTGCCGGCGCCGTTCGGCCCGATGATCGCGAACACCTCGCCGTGGCGTACATCCAGGGCGACATCGTCCAGCGCGTGGACGCCGCCGAACGAGAGCGTGACGCCGTTGACCTCGAGACAGGTCGAGGCCAAGGGCTCCTGGGCTTGGGCTTGGGCCACGGCTGCGCGATTGTATGCGCCACACCGTTCCGCCATCTGCAAAGATCGCCCCGCCGCAGCCAGTCGACCGACCGCCAAGCGGAGGATCCTCCATGCCGGCCCGACCCGTCCTCGTTTCAGCACCACCCGAGCTCGACATCGTTCGACCCGAAGAGGTCGGCCTGAACGCCGCGCAGTTGGCCCGCATCGACGATCATCTGCGGCGCCGCTACTTCGAGCCGGAGAAGATCGCGGGCTGTCTCACCCTGGTCGCCCGGGGCGGCAAGCCGGCATACCTCTCGGCGCAGGGTCTGATGGACCGCGAGCGCGGCCGCGCCATGCGGACCGACACGATCTTCCGCATCTACTCGATGACCAAGCCGATCACCTCGGTCGCCCTGCTGCAGCTCTACGAACAGGGCCACTTCCAGCTAGACGACCCCGTCCGGAAGTTCATCCCCGAGTGGCGGGATCTCAGGGTCTTCGAGAGTGGCAACCACCCGACCTTCCTCACTCGACCGGTCGATCGCCCGATGACGATCCGCGACCTGTTCACGCACCAGTCGGGGCTGACCTACGGGTTCATGGAGCGCACGAACGTCGATGCCGCGTATCGCGAGCTCGGCGTCGGCGGACCGCATGCCGGCGGCAGCCTCCGCCAGATGATCGAGCAACTCGCCGATCTGCCGCTCGAGTTCTCGCCCGGCGACGCCTGGAACTACTCCGTCGCCACGGACGTGCTCGCCTACCTGGTCGAGGTCTTCTCCGGCCAGCCATTCGACGAGTACCTGCAGGATCACATCACCGGGCCCCTGGGCATGGTCGACACCGGCTTCACGGTGCCCGCGGACAAGGTCGACCGCTTCGCCGCCAACTACCGGCGGGACCGGAACAAGAAGCTGGTCCTGCTCGACGATCCCCTGACCAGCCACTACACCGGCGAGGTCAGCTTCTTCTCGGGTGGCGGCGGACTCGTATCGACGATGCACGACTACTACCGCTTCTGCCAGATGATGCTGGGCGGCGGCACGCTGGAGAACACGCGCATCCTCGGCCGCAAGACGGTGGAACTGATGACGATGAACCACCTGCCGAGCGGCAGCGACCTGACCGACCTGGCGGTCGGCACCTTCAGCGAGACGACCTACGAGGGAGTCGGCTTCGGTCTCGGCGTCTCGGTCACCCTCGACCTCGCGGTCGCCCAGGCGATCGGCTCGGTCGGCGAGTACGGCTGGGGCGGCGCAGCGAGCACGGCCTTCTGGATCGACCCGAAGGAGGACCTGATCGTCATCTTCATGGTCCAGTTCTGGATGTCGGGCACGTTCAACTTCCGGGGCCACCTCAAGTCGATCGTCTATCCGGCGCTCACCTGAGCGCCGGCGGCACGGTGAAGGACCCGCGTTCGATCTGCGAACGCCGCGCGGCGCAGCGCGACGGAGAACTGCGGAGAGCCCGGCGGATCGAGCGGGCGGTCTCGTGGTCGCGGCTGGCCGCCATCCTGCTCCTGGCGGTCCTGGCCTGGCTGTCGATTCAGGAGAAGCTGCTTCCCCTGTTCGTGGCCGCCATACCGGCGCTGCTCTTTGTGGCGCTGGTCGTCCTTCACGAGCGAGTCGTACGCCGCGTGACGCGACTGGAACGGAGCCGGACCTTCTACCGTCAGTCACTCGCCCGGCTGGACGGTGACTGGCGGCAGGGCGGCGACGCCGGTTCACGCGTGGCCGCCGGTCACGCCGGGCACCTCTACGCGGAAGACCTCGACCTCTTCGGCCCCGATTCCCTGTTCCAGATGCTGAGCCGCTCACGCACCCGCGGCGGTGACGAGCTCCTGGCGGCCTGGTTGCTTGCGCCGGCGACGCCCGAGATCGTGCGAAGGCGTCAGGAGGCCGTGAAGGAGCTGGCGCCCCGGATCGGCTTCCGCGAGCGCCTCGCCGTTCGGGGAGTCGCCGCGCGCAGCGAACTCGATCCGGCGGCGCTGGCAGACTGGGCGAAACGGAGCACCTCAGGCGACCTCCCCGGCGGCGCCCGGGGCAGGGCGCTCGTCAGGACGTTGCTGGCACTGGCCGCGGCCGTCAATGTGCTCACCCTCACCGGATGGCTGCTGTGGGGTTGGGGACCGTCACCCTTCCTGGCCGCGGCAGTACTGGAGATCCTCTGGAGTCTCTCTGTCCGCCGGCGCCTGACGGCCGCCGTCGCCGGCGTGGCCCGCGCGAGCAGGGACCTGAACCTGCTCGCCGTCCTGCTGGAGCTCGTCGAGCGCGAACGCTTCGAGAGTCCTCTCCTGGTCGAGCTGGCGCCGGAGCTCGGGAACGAGGATGGAACGACAGCCGCCACCAGCGCCAGCCGGCTGCGGCGCCTCGTCGACCTGCTCGACTCGATGCGCAACGCGCTCTTCGTCCCCTTCGGACTACTACTGCTGTGGACGCCCCAGGTCGCCTATGCGATCGACTCCTGGCGTCGCCGGTACGGCGACCGGGCAGGGCCATGGCTGCGCGCGGTCGCCGAAATCGAAGCCCTGGCCAGTCTCGCGTCCCACGCGTTCGAACGCCCCGGGGACATCTTCCCGACGGTCGTCGCGCCGAGCGGGGACCACCGTGCCGTGCTGGTGGGAACCAGCCTGGGACATCCCCTGCTGCCCGAGCCGGTGTGCGTGCCGAACGACATCGTCCTCGCAACCGACTCCGCGGATGCGGAAGCCGGACAGACACCTCAGGCGCTCATCGTCAGTGGCTCGAACATGTCCGGCAAGAGCACCCTGCTCAGGACCGTCGGCACGAACGTGGCGCTGGCCCTGGCCGGCGCGCCGGTGCGGGCGCGGTCGCTTCGGCTCACGCCGCTCGCCATCGGCTCCTCGATTCAGCTCCACGACTCCCTCGCCGAGGGCCAGTCGCGGTTCTATGCCGAGATCACGAAGCTCAAGTCCGTACTCGACCTGACCGCCGCGCCCATGCCCGTCCTGTTTCTCTTCGACGAGATCCTCCACGGGACGAACTCCCACGATCGGAAAGCGGGCGCCGAAGCCCTGATCCGCGGTCTGCTCGATCGCGGCGCGATCGGGCTCGTGACCACCCACGATCTGGCTCTCGCCGGCATCGCCGACGACACGGCCTCGTCCCGGCTCCGCAACGTCCACTTCCAGGACCGGCTGGAGGACGGCAGGATCCACTTCGACTACCGTCTTCGCGAGGGCACCGTCACCCGCAGCAACGCCCTCGATCTGATGCGCCAGGTCGGCCTGGACGTGTAGGATTGGCGAGCGCCGTTCCCGGTTTCGCGAAGCGCCCTCGTCGCGCGGGCATCGAGGGAAGCGGTGGAGCGGAGAGCGGTCCGTGGCGTTCCGTGTACTTCGGAGCTTCGACTCCATGCTCCTTCGTGTAGAATCGACCGTCTAGTGACCGCGACAGTTGTTCCCTTCCGCTCGTCGCCTGAGCCGGCGTTTGTCCCGGAGCGTGTTTCCGCGCCCGAGACGGAGGCGTGCGTGGTGGATGCGGCCGAGGACTTCGAGTCGCTGAGGGAGCGCGCTCGTGAGCTGGGTAACAGCGGCTCCTACCGGGAAGCAGCGGTTCTCTTCCGCCAAGCTGCGGAGATCGCAACTGAGTCGGGAGACACCGACCGAGCCGACACGGCTCTCTGCGATTGGGCCGCTGCGGAAACCGAACTCGGGAACGGCACCGACGTCATGCCGGAACTGCGGAGGATCCTGCTTGGCAGCAACCACGACCACAATCGGTGGCTTGCTTCCTACACCTTGGCCCGCGGCCATGAACTGGAGGGACAAATCAGGAAAGCCGTTTTCTATGCGCGGCTCTCCCACCATCACTCCGCGCACGTGGAGCGCCAAGGGCTGACGGGCCTCTCGCACAACCTGCTGGGCAATCTCCTGGTCGCCGAAGGCCATGAGGCCGAAGCAGCCGCCGAGTACCGGATGGCCCTTCGCCATAGGAAGAACTCGCCACCGACCTGGGTCGCGGGTGCCGAGGGGAACCTGGGCTACTGCCTGCTCGTCGGTGCTGTCCGAGCCAGAGCCCTCCGCAGGAGTCGAATGCGAGAGGGGCTTCGCCTGATCTATCGCAGTCTCCGCACCTTCAGGCGGGAAGGCGTGGTTCAGTACAGCATGCTGCCGCACATGGATCTGTGTTTCGCCCATCTTGAGCTAAAGCGGTCCGCCTCAGCGAAGCGTCACGGGGAACGCGCGCTTGAACTGGCGAGGCGCTACGAAGACACGGTGACCATCAAGAACTCCCTCTACTTGCTCGGCCATGTGGCACTGCTTGAAGGGGACGAGCAGGCCGCACGCAGGCGCTTTGCCGAACTCGAGCAGCGCTTCTATCCCCACCAGGCCGATCTGGCCGATCTACTGATGTCAGTCGACCTACGTCGAGTGGTGAATCTGAGGGCGTGATGAAGAGCTTGCTCAACACGTTCTCGGGCCACTTCCGGCTTGGCCGCACGGTGGTCCTCGCTACGCTCGGGCTGCTGCTCGCGACCGTCGACGTGCACTCCCTCGACGGTCCAGCGGTACTGGGAAAAGGCGGTGACGTCTACCAGGTTGCCGTCGGCACCTACGACAACCTGTTCCCCGGGGGCAGCCAGGTCTCGGCCGATGCCGAGGTACTCCGCCTGGAGGTTCGTCGTGGGTCGGGCACGGTCGAGAACTACGTCGTGCCTGGCAGCGAAACGGCCGACAGCGACCGGACGCCGTCTCTGTTCTTCGACGCTTCCACAGGCAGGCTCTATGTCGTCTGGTCGAGCAGCAACGCATCGACCCTGACCCGCATCAACCTTGCATCGTTCGACGGCAGCGAGTGGTCCGCGACGATCGAGGTTTCCGGCAACATCTACAGCGAGAAGTCGGCCCCGCGTCTAGCCGTCACCCATGATCGGTTTGAGCTGGCCGGAAGAAGCGGGGGCGAATCGAGCACCCGGACGGTCCTTCACGTCGTCTGGTCGGAAGGTACGGCGGACGGCGAGAGGGTCATGTACGCCCCGGTCGTCCTGGTCGACGGCCAACTCGCCTCCACATGGCGCCGCGTTCACCGGCTGAACGACTATGTGTCGCGGGCCCCAGACCCGTTTGGCGCCAATGTAGCGGACGAGTTGCTGGCAGCTCCGACGGTCGACGCGGGCGCTGAGACGAACGCCGTCGTCATCGGTTTCGCCGACGGCACCACCGGCGCGCTCGTTCAGTTGGAACTGTCCACTCCCGCGACAGAGCTCTCTGAGCTGGCGGACAGCCTGGTGGACCACATCGATTCCTCGAATCTCTGCGCACGGATCCAGAATGAGGGTTCCGGTGCCATCACCAGCGTTGCTGAAGCAGCGCGGATACATATCGTGGTCTTCGGCCGCCGGATCAAGAGCCGCGTGCTGAGTCCTCTCGCGCAGGACGTCAAGAACGTCCTGATCGATCGCGCCGAGGAGTTGTGCAGCGAGGGCGGTCTAACGGGCGTTTCGAGCGCCGCTCGAATTCACATCGTCGTCTTCGGTGCCCGAGCTCAAGCAGGAGATCTCCTGGAAAGGGCCGAAGCCGGCCAGACCCACGTCCTCCTCGCCGCGGCCCAAGAAGTGGATGACGGCTACGTCCAGCATCTCACTCGACTGCAGGTGAAGTCGGAGCGGGTCGCGCCCACGATTGGCACAGGCGAGCCGACGATCTTCGTTTCGCCGAGCGGCACCGGAGCGGTGGTCGTCTGGGAGAACGGCAGCACGCTAACCTACGTCGAGACAGACAGCGCTGCGAACGGGGACTGGAGCAGCTCCTACAGGCTCCAGATCGGAAGCAGCCTCTCGCGGGCCGAGGCCTTCTCGATGCTCCGTGATCGCGCCCGGTCGCTCGAGTAGGGTCGACGACGACGTCTAGCCTGCCGGGG
>JAPPFP010000002.1:3181-47898 GCA_028877275.1 Acidobacteriota bacterium | reverse complement strand
CTCGCCGAGGCGGTGCGGTAGCGGCGCAGCGTCGGCGGCGCGCACCCGCCCGTGGAGTGGCCGGGGGAGGGGTCACGGACGGCCGCTCGCGCTCTCTTGGAAGATGGGAAGCTGGCGCTCGCTTCGCTTCACTCGCTTCGAATCGGCGTCGGTTCCCGTTGTGGCGTCGTGCGTCGCTCGTTCAGAGCCCGCCGTGACCCCTCCCCCGGCCACTCCACAGGCTGGACGTCGTCAGCTGGACGCAGCGTTGGGCTCGCCGTGCCGAGTGCCGGTGCGTCGTCGACGCAGCCACTGGCCGGTCGGAACCACGGCTGCCGCGATCACCAGAACCCATGGCAGGACGCCGTCGGGGATCGGATCCAGCAGCGACGCCAGGGGGCGGTACTGAAGCAGGTCCGAACCCCGATCGCCCGTCCAGTGCCAGGCGGTGTGGACGATGAGGGCGGAGATGAGGATGGTTCCGAGCCGTTCATCGGGGAGCCGCCGGAAGACGAAGTCCAGCAGGGGAATCAGCAGCAGCAGGACCAGGAGTTGACCGAGTTCGACCCCAACGTTGAAGGCGAGCAGCGAAGTCACCAGGTGCGAACCCGCGAACTGGAGCGATTCGCTGAGCGCGAAGGAGAAGCCGAAGCCGTGGACGAGGCCGAAGCCGAAGGCGGCGGTCCAGCGGCGGTCCTGGCCGACTCCGAGGATGTTCTCGAAGGCCATGTAGACGATCGAGAGCGCGATCAGGACCTCGACCAGAGTCGGGAACCACAGCGCGCGTGGCGCGAGGCCCGCGGCGGACGCGATCAGGGTGATCGAGTGGGCCACCGTGAACGACGTCACGACGAGCACGAGCTGGCGCAGGCGGCGGAGCGGCGCCACCAGGCAGACCAGGAAGAGCAGGTGGTCGAGGCCGCTCAGGATGTGTTCGAAGCCCATCGCGATGAAGTGGATCGAGGCCTGCGCCCAGTTCGGGTCGAGGCGGACCCGGCCGGGTTCGGCGGCGAGTTGAAGCGCTCGCGCATCGCCGTCGGGCGACTCGTAGCGAATGACCGTGAGCACCTGCAGGCCCAGGCGGCCGAAGCGGGGGTCGATCGAGAACCGGGGTCGTTCCCTGGCGCTATGAGCACTGAGCGGCGTCTCCAGGTGGACATCGAGCAGCGCCTGTCGCCAGACGAGCTGCGTGGTCGCCGGTAGGGGTGGACCGCGGATGTGGGCGAGGGCGCGGTCGAAGTCGGTGAAGGAGCGGTCGGACGGGATCGATAGCCGGACGGCCTCAACGGTCGTCGTCGGCAGTTGGTCGCGGCCGGCGTACAGGTCGAGGTTGGGCGTGATCCAGCGGTTGGCGGCTTCCACGAACAGGCCGCCGGCGCGTAGCGCCTCGAGGTCCAGGATGCCCCGGTAGTCGACCGGGAACTGCATCTCCTGCATCGCTTCGAGCGGTGCGCGTACGAGCACCTGCAGCCGGTCGTCCTGCTGTTTGACCAGCACCTGGACCGTGACGCTGCCGGGCACCTCGTGCGCGGCCGCGGCGCCGGCGAAGGGCAGCGACGCTGCGCCGAGGACTGCGCAGCCGAAGTGAAGTCGCAGAAACGCGTTGGAACGGAGGCGGTACAGGCAGCGAATGCTAACCGTCGCGCCGTCCAGAATGCCGGCGGGGACGCCGGCGCACCCAGTCTGGCCCGTTGTACACTGACCCTTCCGCTCTGGCAGCAGCAGACTCGCGGCAGAACCGCGGAAGATGACGGACTCCAACGACGAGGAAGGCCGCCGATGAAACTGAACCGTTCGACCTGTGTTTTCGCTTGCGCCGCGGCCTCTGTGTTCCTTCTCGCCTCCTGCGGTGGTGGCGGCTACGGCGGCGACGATGCCGCCGGCGACGGACCGATGGCGCCACGTTTCGAGGTCGATCCCTTCTGGCCGCAGCCGCTGCCGAACCACTGGATCCTGGGTCCGGCGATCGGTGTAACGGTCGACTCGCGGGACCACGTCTGGATCGTTCACCGGAACACGCCGGGCGCCTTCGGCGCGATCAACGAGATCGGCGCGGCGCAGGATCCGCCGCTCTCCGAGTGCTGCATTCCGGCCCCGCCGGTGCTGGAGTTCGATCCGGACGGCAACCTGGTCGGCCACTGGGGCGGTCCGAGCGAGACCGGCGAGTACGAGTGGCCGGCGTCGAACCACGGCATCCTGGTCGATCACATGGACAACGTGTGGATCGGCGGCAACGGCGGCGGCGATTCCCACGCGCTGAAGTTCACCCGGGACGGCCAGTTCCTCATGCAGGTAGGCAAAGCGAACGCCCTCGTCAACGAAGGCGCCGGCGAGGATGAGCCGCGGTTCGTGCGCAACAGCCACGACATGGAGAACTTCGGCCGGGTGGCGAAGCTGTCGGTCGATCCGGAGGCGAACGAGATCTACGTCGCCGACGGTTACTTCAACCGCCGTGTCGTCGTGATCGACGCCGACACCGGCGAGTTCAAGCGCTACTGGGGCGCCTATGGCGAGGCGCCGGACGACGAGCTGGACCTGGGGCAGTACGTCCCCGGCGATCCGCCCGCGACCCAGTTCCGCGGTCCGATCCACTGCGCCGACATCTCCACCGACGGCCTGCTCTACGTCTGCGACCGCGCCGCCGACCGGATCCAGGTGTTCCAGGCCGACGGCACCTTCGTGAACGAGGTCTTCATCGCGCCCGAAACCCTGTCCCAGGGATCGACCTGGGACGTGGCCTTCTCGCCGGATGAGGAGCAGAAGTTCCTCTACCTCGCCGACGGCCAGAACATGAAGGTCTACGTGATCGAGCGCGCGAGCATGGAGGTGCTGTACGCCTTCGGCGACGGCGGTCGCCAGCCGGGCCAGTTCTTCGCCGTCCACAGCATCGCCACGGACTCGAAGGGCAACATCTACACGACCGAGACCTACGAAGGGAAGCGGCTGCAGAAGTTCGTCAACCTGGGGATGCGGCCGGTACCGGAGGAGGACCTGGGGACGCCCTGGCCTTCGGACTAGCCCGGGAGCCGGTACGCGATCAGCTCGAACGGCTCGCCGCGGCCGCCGATGGACACGACGACGTACTGCGCGCCGCCGTGCAGGTACGTGATCGGGCTGCCGTCCGAGTGGGCCGGCAGCTCGACCTCCGCGACCAGTTCGCCGGTCGCCTTGTCGAAGGCTCGTAGGGCCGGCACGGTGTAGCGCCAGTCTTCGCGCGCCGCGGACCGCGGATTGGTCCAGGCGAGGCCGCCGGTGACTTCCTCGGGCTGTTCGTTCCACTCGCGCTCCGCTTTCGCCTCCTGGTACCGGAACGAGCGGGAATGCCCGGAGCTCACAATGAGCAGCGTCTTCGTGACGAGAGCATGCCCGCGGACCCCTGAGCCCAGGAGCGGCAGGTCGAGGCCGGCGAGTCGGGGATGCCGCCGCGGTCCCTCGCCTAGGGGAATCTGCCAGGCAATGTCGCCGCGGCTCATGTCGTAGGCGGTGACGCGCGAGTACGGCGGCTTCGAGATCGGCAGGTCGAAGGGGCCGTGAAAGCCCGAGACCCTGGCCACGAAGTCGAAGGAGGAGCGGTTCGGGTCTGGCCTCCGCAGCGTGATCAGGATCGGCGCCGTGAAGGACGGCACGTAGAGCCGGCCGGTGTCCGGGTCGAAGGCGCCGCCGGGCCAGCTCGCGCCGCCTTCGAAGCCGGGCATGGCGACGGTGCCGCGCTCGCTGGGCGGCGTGTACATCGGCCCGTACTGATACGAGGTCAGGATGCGCTCCGCCTCGGCGCGGACTTCAGGGGTGAAGTCGATGACGTCGGCGAGCTGCATGCCCTGGCGGTCGAACGGCGGCGGTTTGGTGGGGAAGGGCTGGCTGGCCGAGGTCTGCTCGCCGGGGATGCCCGTCTGGGGGACCTGCCGTTCCTCGATGGGCCAGAGGGGGTCGCCGGTCTCCCGGTCGAAGACGTAGAGGAACGCCTGCTTGCTGGGCAGCATCGCCGCCTGGACGGTGCGACCGTCGACGACGAGGTCGCCCAGCACGGCCGGCGCGGCGAAGTCGTAGTCCCAGAGGCCGTGGTGGACGGCCTGGAAGTGCCAGCGGCGCTCGCCCGTCTCGCAGTCGACGGCGACCAGGCTCTCCGCGTAGAGGTTGTCGCCGCGGCGATGGCCGCCATACCAGTCGTTCGTCGGCGTGCTGGTCGGCAGGTAGGCGAGGCCGAGTTCCTCGTCGGTGCTCATCAGGCCCCAGACGTTGGCGCCGCCGGTGATCCGCCAGGATTCGTCCTCCCAGGTGTCCGTGCCGTGCTCGCCCTCCTGGGGCACGGTGTGGAAGGTCCAGAGCTGCCGCCCGGTCCGGACGTCGAAGCCGCGCACGTCGCCGGGCGGTCCGTCGTCCGGCCCGAGCGGACCGTCCGAGATGGACGAGCCGACGATCGCGACGTCGCGGCAGATGGTCGCCGGTGAGCTGACCGTGTACTTGCGGCGTTCGACGGCCCGGTGCAGGCCGGTGGTCAGATCGACGCCGCCGTGGTTGCCGAAGGAGCGCACCGGCGTGCCTTCGTCGGCGTAGACGGCGCGCAGGATGGCGTCCGTGCTGGCGTAGATGAGACGGCCCGGCGCCTCGGGGCGCTCGGGGTCGCGCCAGAAGCTGGGTCCCTTGTGCGTGAAGCCGTGGTTCGTGGGCCGGCCGTGGCCGTAGCTCTGCGGATCGTGCTTCCAGACCGTCGTGCCCGTTGCCGGATCGACGGCGGCGGCGATGCCGTAGCCGGTGACGACGTAGAGCCGCTCGCCGATCTTGATCGGCGTCGTGACGTGGGTGCGCTGCTTCATCGACGCGTCTTCGAAGCGCGGGTCGTTCGCCATCAGGTCGTTGTCCGGCAGCCGCCAGCGCCAGGCCGGTTCGAGGCGAGCGAAGTTCGAGGCGTCGATCTGGTCGAGCGCGGCGTAGCGGCCTGCGTCGTTGCCGCCGGTGATCGTCGGCCAGTCCGTGTCCTGTGCCCGAATCTGGGCGACGCCCGGCAGTAGAAGTGCGGCGCCAAGGAGCGCCGCCGCGGGTGCCGGCTGAGCCTCGCCGGACATCCGCCTCAGTCGAAGGCGGGGATGATCTCTTCCGCGACCATCTGGTAGTGGTCGAGACGGTGCGTCGGAATGCCGCCGATCATGATCTCGTGGGCGCCGGCGTCGATTATCTCGCCGATCCGGTCGATGACGTAGCTCTTCGGGCCCGCCGCCGTACCTTCGCCGAGGCCCCGGGCTGCGATGAAGCGCCCGGCGGCGGCCTCGTCGTCGGTCACGAAGGTCGGCATCAGCACCGTGTGCCGGATCTCGCCCGGGTCCCGGCCCGCGTCCTCGCAGTGCCGGTTGACGACGGCGACCTTGTGCCGGAAGTACTCCCGGGTCATCGGGCCGCGCGCCCAGCCGTCGAGGTTCATCACGTCGCCGTGGCGCGCCAGGGTGCGCAGCGTCCGCTTCTCGCCGGTGCCGCCGATCAGGATGGGGATTGGGTCTCCGTAACAGCCGGGCGAGAGGGGCGCCGAGTCGAGTTGGTAGTACTTGCCCTGGAAGTCGACCGGCTCGTTCGAGCGGAACAGTGCTCGGAGCAGTTCGACCGCCTCCTCGAAGCGGTCCTGGCGCTCCTTCATCGAGGGGAACGTCCAGCCGTAGGCCTCGTGCTCCCGCTTGAACCAGGCCGCGCCGATCCCGAGCACGAAGCGGCCGTGGGAGATGTGGTCCAGGGTGCCTGCCATCTTGGCGACCAGGCCGGGGTTCCGGTACGTGTTGCCGAGAACCAGGTGGCCGATCTTCAGGTTCTTCGTGATGCTCGCGGTGGCCGCGGCGACGGTAAAGGCCTCCTGCGCCGCGAGGTGTTCCTCTTCCTTGAGCCCCGGGGGCGGCAGGTAGTGGTCGGCGTACCAGATGCTGTCCCAGGGGCCCTGGTCGAGCAGCTCGGCAACCTCCCGGACGCTGTCCCAGGTGTTGCGATAGACGGTGACCTGTGCGCCGAACTTCATCTCGTTGTCTCCTTCAGGAGCCCTGCATGACCATCTTGCCGATGATCTTGCGGTCCATCATGTCGCGAAGCGCCTGCGGCACTTCTTCCAGGGGGTAGCGGCGCGAGATGTAGGGCTGGATCTTGCCGGAGGCGGCGAGGGCCTCGGTCTCCACCCTCGTCGCCTCGAAGAGCTCCGGCTCGCGCATCCGGGAGGCGCCCCAGAACACGCCGACGATGTCGCAGCCCTTGAGCAGCGTGAGGTTGAGCGGCATGCGCGGAATGCCGGCGGTGAAGCCGATGACCAGGAACCGGCCGCGCCAGTTCGTGGCGCGGAGCGCTGCCTCGGCGTAATCGCCGCCGACCGCGTCGTAGACGAGGTCCACTCCCTTGCCGTCCGTCAGCTCCTTGGCGCGGTTCTTCAGATCCTCCTCGGCGTAGTTGATCGTCTCGTCGGCGCCGCGTTCGCGGCAGAGCGCCAGCTTCTCCTCGCTCGAGGCCGCGGCGATCACCCGGGCGCCCATCACCTTGCCCAGCTCCAGGGCGGCAAGGCCGACGCCGCCGGCGGCGCCGAGCACGAGGAGCGTCTCGCCCGGCTTGAGGTCGCCGCGGTACTTCAGCGCGTAGTGGCCGGTGCCGTAGGCGTAGCCGTAGCCCGTGGCCTCCGCGTGGCCGAGTCCCGGCGGCAGCTTGCGCACCTGCGACGCCTTGAGCAGCACCTGCTCGGCGAAGCCGCCGGTGCCGCCGCCGCCGACCACGTCGTCGCCGACTGCCAGGCCTTCCACGTCCGGGCCGACGGCCGCGATCCTGCCGCCCACCTCACCGCCGACGACGAAGGGCGGCTCTCCCCGGAACTGGTAGCGGTTCTCGATGATCAGGGTATCGGGCCAGGTGATTGCCGCCGCGCGGATGTCGACGACAACCTCGCCCGGTTCCGGAACCGGATCGGGAAGCTCCTCGATCGTCAGGTTCTCCGGGGGGCCGAACGCACTGCATACAACTGCCTTCATGGTTGCCTCTGAGATGTAGTTTGGGGAAGCCGGCTGTCAGATCTGCCGCTCGCGGCCCTTCCAGTACGGCGCCCGGACGAGGCCGCGCTGGATCTTGCCGGTGGGCATCCTCGGCAGGTCGGTCGCGAAGTCGATGGAGCGCGGCCTCTTGAAGTCGGGCAGGTTTTCGCGGCACCAGGCGAGGAGTTCCTCGGCCAGGTCCTCGCCCGCCTCGAAGCCCTCGTCGACCTCGACCACGGACTTGACGCTTTCGCCCCACTCCTCGTGGGGCACGCCGACGGTGCACACCTCGTAGACGGCCGGGTGCTGCTGGAGCACGTCGTCGATCTCCTGGGGGTAGATGTTGACGCCGCCGGCGATGATCGTCTCCGCCGACCGGCCGGTCAGGAACAGGTAGCCATCCTCGTCGACGTAGCCCATGTCGCCCATCGTGAAGTAGTCGTCCCGGTAGGCGGAGGCGGTCTTCTCGGGAGCCTTGAAGTAGACGAAGCTGTTCTGGGGCGCCTCGAAGTACACCGTGCCGGTGGCGCCGTCCGGCACCGGTTCGCCGTCGTCGTCGAGCACCTTGTACTTCGTTCCCTCGACCGTGCGGCCGACGCTGCCGGGCTTCTCCAGCCACTCCTTCGAGTCGACCCAGAACGTGCCGCCCTCGGTGGCGGCGTAGTACTCCCAGACCACGGGGCCGAACCAGTCGATGATCTTGTGCTTGACGTGGACCGGCGTCGGCGCCGCGCCGTGGCAGAGCCAGCGCATCGAGGAGACGTCGTAGCGCTGGCGCACCTCCGGCGGCAGCGCGAGCATGCGGTGGAACATCGTCGCCACCATGTGCGTGTGAGTGACCCGGTGGCGGTCGATGAGCGCCAGGGTCTCTTCCGCGTCCCACTTGTCCATCAGCACGGAACCGACGCCGGCGCCCATCGGCATCGCCAGGTTGAGGCCCAGCGGCGCGGCGTGGTAGAGCGGCCCGGTGACGAGCGAACAGTCCGTGTCCGGCTCAAAGTCGCCCGACTCGCGGACCGCCAGCAGGAACGGCGTCGGCGTCGGATCGGCCTTGCGGTAGACGCCCTTGGGATGACCGGTGGTGCCCGAGGTGTAGAGCATCGGCGCGCCGAGGATCGGGTCGTCGATGTTCGAGCCGTCCTCGGCCGCCAGCGCCTCGTCGTAGGACTCGGCGCCCTCGATCTCGCCGCCGACGGCGAGAGTCAGCCGCAAGTGGCTCGCCGTGGCCCGGGCGGCGGCGACGGCCGGCGCGAAGGCCTCGTCGGCAATCAGGACCCGGGCTTCGCAGTTGTCGACGATGTAGGCGACCTCGGGTGGCGAGAGGTGCCAGTTGATCGGCGTCATGCGTCCGCCGGAGCGCTGGCAGGCGACGACCGTTTCGATGAACTCGGGCCGGTTCCGGCACAGCAGGGCGACGCCAACGTCGGGACCGACGCCGTGCGCCCGCAGCACGCGGGCCAGGCGGTTGGCGTTGGCGTTCAGTTCGCCGAGAGTCCGGCCGCCGTACTTCGACAGCACCGCCATTCGCTCGGGAGCCACGTCAGCGTGCACCGCGAAGCCCATGCCGTAGGGCGCTGCCGCCATGAGTCGTTCCTGTAGTTCGAGGTCGATCGCCATGCGGGCCTCTCCGCCGGCGCCGGAACAGGCCGGCGCCCTGGTTTCCTGGTTGTTGCGTTGCTCGGATCTGCTGGAAAGAGCCGCGAGTGTACCCATAGCTACACTGACGGCCCATGGCAGCCGCGAACACGCCCGAGACGGTCGAGCTGACCGACCGCGACCGGGCCATGCTCGCGGGCGAGTGCGGTCAAGCCGCGGCGGTCGCGATGCGCGTCCTGGTCACGATGGCCGGCGTCTTTGGCGCGGAGCGGCTGCTCGACATCGAGGGCGCCCACATCGACGGTTGCCTCTATCACGGTGACTCGGGCGTCGACTTCGCGGAGCTCCTGGTTGCGGGCGGTGCGCGCGTCCGCGTGCCGACAACGCTCAACGTGGGCGGCCTCGACCTGCTGCACCCGGAGGAGTTCGCGGGCACGGCGGAACGCCGGGCGAAGGCGCTGCGGCTGATGCAGTGCTACGAGGAGATGGGTTGCCGGACGATCTGGACCTGCGCGCCCTACCAGGCGACGCCCAGGCCGGCGTTCGGGCAGCAGGTCGCCTGGGCCGAGAGCAATGCGATCGTGTTCGCGAACTCGGTCCTCGGTGCGCGCACCCACCGCTACGGCGACTTCATCGACATTTGCGCGGCGATCACGGGGCGCGCGCCGGCCGTGGGACTGCACCTCGAGGAGAACCGGCGCGGGCAGGTCGTGTTCGACCTGCGGGCGTTGCCGCCGGCTGTCCGGAGCGCGTCCTGGTTGCTGCCGGCGATCGGCTATCTGGTCGGGGAGCGCTGCGGCAACCGGATTCCTGTTCTGCTCGGCCTGGAGCAGGCGGACGAGGACGGCCTGAAGGCGCTGGGGGCGGCCGCGGCTTCCTCGGGTGCGGTCGCCCTGTTCCACGCGGTCGGCATCACGCCCGAGGCGCCGACGCTGGAGGCTGCGCTGGGATCCCGTGACCCGGAGTTGGGCGGCGCCGTCGCCGAGGAGTGGATCGAGGTCACCGTGGATGATCTGCGCGCCGAGCTGCGCAGTCTGTCGACGGTCCCCGCGGCTGCGGCTTCGCGTCCCGGCGCCGGCGGGGACCTGGCGATCGACGTCGTGGCCCTGGGCAGCCCTCACTTCTCTCCGCGCGAGTTCGCCGAGCTGCTGCCGCTGGTCGAGCGTCATCCGCCTTCGGCCGGGGTCGAGTTCGTCGTCTGCACGAACCGGCTCTCGCTCGACGTTCTGGAACGGGAAGGTGCTCTCGAACGGCTTCGCGCCCACGGTGTCCGCGTGGTCGTCGACACCTGCGTCGTCGTGGCGCCGATCCTGCGCACGCCGGCGGGTGGCGTGCTGATGACGAACTCGGGCAAGTTCGCGCACTACGCGCCGGGCAACGTCGGCTTCGACGTCGTCTTTGGCAGCCTGGCCGAGTGCGTTCGTTCCGCCCATGCGGCCCGCCTCTGGCGCGACCCGGAGTTGTGGCCGTGAGCGGCTGGGAGCTTGAAGCGCGAGTCCTGGTGGCCGGGACCGGCGCCGGGCCGGTGCTACGACTCGAGGAGCCGCTTTCGTTCTGGGGCGGTGTGGATCCGGTGGCCGGGACGATCATCGACCGGCGCCATCCTCGTTGCGGCGAGAGTGTCGCCGGTCGCATTCTGGTCCTGCCGTACGGGCGCGGGTCGAGCAGTTCGAGTTCGGTGCTGCTGGAGGGCGTTCGTCTGGGTACGGCCCCGGCCGCCGTCGTACTGCGCGAACTCGACGGCATTCTGGCGCTGGGCGCCGCTGTGGCCCGCGAGCTCTACGACGAGTCGCCGCCGGTGGTCCTGCTCGAAGCGGCCGACTGGAAGGCTCTGCCGGACGGAGCCGAGGCCTCCCTCGACCTCAGCGGCCGCCTGCGGATCGCAGGCTGACGTTCCAGGAGGTCCACACCCAGACCTTGAACGTGTCGGTGCCGAAGTCGTCCGCGCTGTACTGCGCCAGCTTGATGCCGAAGTCCTGCTTCCAGGGCGTGTTCCAGACCGCCATCGCGTCGATCTCGGTGCCGTAGTCCAAGCTGCCGACCGCGGACCGGAACTGGTGCCAGCGAATCGTCCAGTTCCAGGTGTCCAGGTTGTGGTCGAGGCGCAGGTACACGTCGACCAGGCCGTTCGCGGGGGTACCGAGGAACTTGTCGGTCCAGCCGTTGAAACCGTGAAGCGTCGCCAGCGGGGTGCGGAAGCCGTACGTCCCGTCGCCGTCGAGGGCTTCGCGCACCGCGCGCATGCTGATGTCGCCGCGCGTGAAGCCGATGCCGGTCTTCTGGTAGTCGAGGTCGACGCTGCCGGGATGGTCCGCCCAGTCCGACTGCACGGCGTACTGGAGTTCCCACAGAACCGAGGCCGCGCCCGCGCCGTGGGAGCCGTTGTAGCTGGCGCCCCAGTTGGAGGTCGAGTTCGCTTCGGCGCCGGGCCGTTCGTAGTCCAGCAGATAGCCGAAGAGAGCCAGGTTGCCGGGGCCGGCCGGTCCGGAAACGTAGAGGACGTGCGATCCCATCGGTTCCTCGGCGCCGGTGATCCGGTGGGCGCGGTCGAGGAAGGCGTAGCGGAGCGTCCAGTCGGCATTGAGCTTCGCGTCGAGCGCCGCCGCGTCGAAGGCCTGGTGATGCTGCCGCCAGCCGACCGCGCCGACGAAGCGCTGGTCGCCGATCAGAATTTCCGTCCGGCCCAGCGTGAATGCCGCCGGCCCGCGCTCCAGCCTGGCGGCCGCCTGGTTGATCGCGGTGAGCGCCGGGTCGGCGATGACCGGCCGGTCGCGGACGCCGTTGTCGAGGCCGCCGTAACCGAGGTTGCGGTAGGTGCGGTCGTTGCCGACCGGGGTTACCTCCTCCGCCTCCAGCAGGAACGAGAAGCCGCGGAAGGCCTTCGTCTGCAGCTTGAGGGTCGTCCGCAGCGTCGAAGCGAGCGCCGCGCTGTCGAACGCATCGTCGTCGGACTGCTCGACGCGGTAGCGGAGACCGACCGAAACGTCCGCGTCGCGGATCGCCTGTCCAAGCGTCGCCGGCTCCTGAGGAACGTTCTCCTCGTCGCCCTGCGCGAGACCGGGCGAAGTGCCGAGGGTCACGCTCAGCGCGAGCGGAATCAGACACTTGCGCATGATCGGGTGGGCTAGTCCGGGGAGAAGAAGGTGGAGTCGGCGGAGGCCGTCGGCAGTATATCCGCCGGTCGAGGTGTCCTCCGGCACGCCTCCCTCACTCGGCCGGCGGGCCGCCGACCCAGATCGGCGACGACCAGGCGCGCTCCTGGATCGTCGCCTGCAGCTCGGGCCGGGGCGCGACGCCGGCCTTTATCGCGTCCCAGGTCGACCAACGGCAGGTCGGGTTCTCCAGCGCCCGGAGGTAGTAGAAGGCGTGCTGGCCGGCTTCGAATCCCGGGTCTTGCCAGAGGGCGACGAGTTCCGAGGCTCCCCTGTCCGGCGTGATGCTGCAGTCGGCGAGGTCGACTTCGGCGCCGTTATCCGGGCAACGGTGCGTTTCGGGATCGGGCATGCTCCCGTCCGAGCAGGCGACGTCGAACACCTGTTCCATCGCTTGTCCGGCGTCGCTCCAGCCCTTGATCACCTGCACCCGCTGAAGCGGCGTGCCGAGCGGGTCCTGGAGCGCCCAGACGAGGAAGCGGGGAGCTGCCGCGCCGTGGGAACCCGCGGGCAGCTCGCCGCCCATCGGCACGCCCTCGGCGTAGGCGATCTCGACCGCGTCGTCGAGTTCAGCCAGATCGTCCGGATAGTCGCCGGCGAAGAAGCGGACGACGATGCGGGGGCCGGAGGTCGCGAAGGTCTCCTTGCGGCGGAAGGCGTCGTAGATCGAGTCGCGGGTGTTCTCCTCGGCCCAGACGCCGGCCAGGCCGGAGGCGCTCCAGGTCTTGTAGTAGGTGTCGTTGTAGGCCGTGACGCCCTCCTCCGACACGATCGGCACGGAGCCGCGCAGTTCGGCTGTCGCGTCCAGGATGCCGACCTTGGCGACGAAGTTCGATTCGTCGAGCGAGGCGCCGCCGTTGTGGGTGTCGCTGGCGCCCACCAGGCCGAAACGGTAGGGATTCACGCCGCTTTCGGCCTGGAGCTTGAGGCCGCGCTGGTAGGCGTCGCGGACGTAGGAACCGCGCGGCCTCGACTTGTTCCACTGGGCGATCCGGTAGGGCATGATCTCGAAGTCCGCCCACTCGTCGTTCGGCGACAGGAAGGGGTGGGTGTCGGAGGTGCCCTTGACCTGGGTGACCTCGACCAGGGGCTCGTTCCGCATCCGGGTTTCGGCGTAGGCGGCGTCGATCGGCTCGCCGGCGAAGTTGACGAGCTGGAACATGTGCCCGTCGGAGCCGTTCGAGTTGTGGGGGATGGCCAGGGCCTCGATCCCTTGCGAGCGGAGATCATCCATCCACGCCCAGAGGTCCTCCGGGTTGATCGAGTCGCTGCGGCCGTACGGGTAGTCCGGCACCGCGTCGCCGCGGAAGATCACGTTGCGGTGCAGGTTGCCGCCTTCGCGGCTCGACGTGTACTCGTAGGCAGGGAAGGTGGTGAAGGCCCCGGGGGCGTTGTGGCGCTCGGCCGCTTCGACCGTCCGCTTCCAGGCGGAGCGGATGACGTCCACGTCGCGGTGCTCCCTGATGTACGCGCCGCTGCGGAAGGCCCGCCGTTTCTCCGCGATCGTGCGCGCCTGGGTGAAGTCCGCCGCCCGGTCGAGCTTCGAGAGCGGGTGGTCCGGCCGGGACATCGCTTCCAGCATGCCGAGGTAGTTCGCGTGGTCGGTCACGGCGAGAAAGTCGAGCGGCCGATCGAGCTGGAGCTCGAAGCCGCCGGGATGCTCGATCGCCTTGCCCTTGGCGAACTCGTAGGCGTCGTCCGGCGTCGTGCGCGTGCCGAAGATGAAGGCGTCGAAGGAGTAGCGGGTGTGCACGTGGAGATCGCCAAAAAGGACCCGGCGCTCGGCGTCCTGGGCTGCCGTGGCGAGTGTGCCGCTGAGCATCAGGAAGGTGGCGGTTCCCAGGGTTCTGGCTGAGTTGGCTAGCACTTTCCGCATGTCGGCGACCTCCGTTCGCTTGACCTCTTCGATCGATCTACGGCAACCCACAATACGCCAGTCTCGTTCGGGTACACTTACTGAGCACCGACCAAGGATTTGAGCCGGCAAGGTCCCTGGTCGTCGACAGCGGACCTGGCGGTCCGCAATACCGGGAGCACACGAAAGATGAAGATCCAGACCTCTCGTCCCATCCTGCTCATACTCGTCGCCGCCGTCGCCGTCCCCGGCTTCGGTCTGGCGGCCGAGGCGGATACGCCCACCTTCTACGCCGACGTGCTGCCGGTCCTGCAGGAGAACTGCCAGACCTGCCACCGGCCGGAGGGCGAGGGCGAGAACATCGGCGGCATGATCGCGCCGATGCCGCTGATGACCTACCAGCAGACTCGGCCCTGGGCGCGCTCGATCGCGCGCGCGGTCGAGAACCGCTCGATGCCGCCCTGGTTTGCGACCGAGGCGACTCGCGGGCAGTTCCACCACGAACGGGTGATGTCGGACGATGAGATCGAGACGGTTCTGGCCTGGGTGCGCGGCGGTTCGCCGGCCGGCGATGCGGCAGAGGCGCCGACAACGAAGAAGTTCGTCGAGGAGGGCTCCGGCGGCTGGTCGCTCGGGCGTCCCGACCTCGTGGTTCAGATGCCGGAGAACTACTGGGTGGCCGACGACATCGCCGACATCAACATCAACTTCGAGACCGAGCTCACCGAAGAGATGCTGCCGGAGACGGTCTGGGTGCGCGGCGTCGAGTTCAAGGTCGGCGGCAGCGACGTTCACCACATGTGCGCGAGCGTTCGGCCGCCCGGCGGCGCCACCGCGCTCGGCAAGTTCAGCGACAGTTCGATCGGCTGCATCGCGCTCGGCGCCGAGAGCCACCTGATGGAACCCGGGTACGCGATGAAGCTCGAGCCGGGTTCGACGATCGAGTTCTCGATGCACTACAACAAGGAGGCCGGCGAGGGCAGCGGCTTCTACGACCGGTCCGAGATCGGCTTTGTGTTCGCGGACGCTCCGGAGAGCGAGCTGCGTGAGGTCAAGTTCGACTCGATCGGCAACCTGACGTTCGAGATTCCGCCCGGCCACGAGCGCTGGAAGGTCGGCGCGGCGCGGGTCTTCCCGGTCGAGACCGACATCCTGGCCCTGTGGCCCCACGCCCACCTGCGGTCGGTGGCGGTGCGCTACGACGCCTTCTACCCCGACGGCACGACCGAGGTTCTTCTCGACGTGCCGAACTACGACCAGGAATGGCAGACGACGTACCAGTACAAGAAGCCGAAGACGATCCCCGCCGGTACCCGGGTCGAAGTTTCGATGTGGTTCGAGAACACGCCCGAGCGCGGCGAGGAGCGCGGCTTCGACCCGGCGGACAACGTCGTCAACGGCACGGCGACGACCGACGAGATGATGCTCGGCTTCGTGGCCTGGGCGCCGGTCGAGCCGGTCGATCCGATCGCGCTGCGGCTCGGAGTCGCCTCGATTCAGAGCACCGGCGGCGGGGAGTAGGTAGGCGGGAATGACCGGTTTGCGCGGGTGGTGGCGGCTGCCTTCGGTCGCTGCCGTCCTGCTGCTCTCGGCAGCGGCGTTTGGGGCGCCTGCGGCGGGTCAGTTCGCCGAGACCGAGAAAGTCATCGAGAAGCCCTCGAAAGAGGGAGAGGGTCGCAAGCTCGACGCCTCGGGCCTGACCAACGCCTTCGCGCTGCTGGTCAACGCGACGCGCTCGATCGACAGGGCCGAGATCGGCGGCGGCACCGTCGAGGTCAACGCCGGCAGGCTGCCGCTCCTCGGCGTGGACTGGGAAGCGTTGCAGGAACACGAACAGGGCCTGTTCGAGTTCCAGACCGCGGCCGCGATCAAGCTGCGCACGGAGGCCGACATCGTGATCGGTGAACTCGAGGTGCCCGCCGGCAACGTCTCCGCCGGTTTCGCGGGTTTGTACAGCCTGTGGCTCCGCCTGGACGATGACGGCCAGTGGACGCTGATCGTGAACAACGAGCCCGACGTCTGGGGCACGATGCACGATCCGGCGAAGGACCTGGGCGAGATCCGGCTCGAGCATTCCGTTGTCGAGGGCGGGAAGCCACGCCTGACGATCGACATCGAGCCGCCCGAAGGCGACACTCCCGGGACGCTCAAGCTGTCCTGGGGCGAGCATCGCTGGCAGACGACGGTCGCCGCCGCCGGCTAGGACTCGCGAGATTCGTCGCCAGCTCGCGCGTTGCTAGCCGCTAGAGGAACTCGCGGCTACCGGCGCGATCGGGCGTGCTCCGAGGACGGGTGCGCGCAGGCCGAACGCGACCAGGGAACCGACCAGGCAGAGCCCGGACAGGACGGACAGGGTGAGAACGTGTGAGCCGGACCAGTCAGAGAGCATGCCGGCCACGGTGGGGGCGGCCGGCGAGATCACACCCGTGATCGCAAAGCGGATGCCGACCGTGGTGGCGAAGGCGCGGCGACCGTAGAAGGCCGAGTAGACGACCGGGATGCAGACGTAGGCCGCGCCGAAACCGATCCCGATCAGGAACATGGACAGGTAGGCCAGGAGCGCGGTGTTCGCTGCGATGAACAGGGAGCAGCCGATGCCCTCGAGGATCAGGACGATGCCGAGCAGCCGCTGCGGCGTCATGAAGTCGCCCGCGAAGGCGCTCAGACGGCCGAACAGGCTGACCAGCACGCGGGCGCCCAGGATCGAACCCGCCGCGGCGGTCGTGAAGCCGAGAGCATCCAGATGGTGGCGGCCGAAGACGGCGATGATGCCCCAGGGCACGCCGTAGGCGATGGACAGACCGACCAGGACGTAGAACTGGGACGTGCGCAGGGCGAGCGGTGCGGTCCATTCGCCGCGGCCGGTTGGGCCGGAAGGAGCGTCGCTCTCGGGTACCTTGGCCTGGACGCCGCCATCCGGCTCTTGCCCGATTCGCTCAGGCTCGCCTCGCATGAAGAGGGCGGCGAGGATGGCTACAAGGGCGGAGATGCCGGCGATGATCAGCCAGCCCGTGCGCCAGTCCGCGACCTCGAGGATTCCCGGAGCAAAGTACCTGAGCGTGAAGTAGCCGACCACGGCACCGCCGCCGAGGATCAAGGCCATGGCCCGTGAGCGAAAGCGGATGAACCAGTTCGAGGCCAGTGCCTGGGCGGCGAGGATCGTGCCGAAGCCGACCGAGATACCGCCGAGCACGGCGTACGCGAACATGGCGTCGGCGAACGACTCGACCCGGCTCATGAGCCAGAAAGCGACGACCCCGACCACGGCGCCGAGGCTCATCATGGACCGGATGCCCCAGCGTCCGATGGCGAAGCCGGCAACCGGGCCGAGCCCGTGGTAGATCCAGCTGAAGACGCTGAAGATGAGGCCGCCCTGGGTGTCGTTCATGCCGAGGTCGGCCTGCATCTCGGGCAGGAAGAAGCCCCAGCAGTAGTACATCGGCGAGATGGCCAGGCCGTAGCAGACCGAGCCGAGCCCGACCATCTTCCAACCGAGGAAGCTGCGAGGCGGGTTGCTCGTCATTCCCGGTCCCGCCGCTTCGTTTAGTTGCTTCGCTTGTCGCCTACTGGCCGCGAATCGTTTCCAGCCGGTCGTTGATCTCCCGTTCCAGCGCGGCGCCGGTCCTCACCTCGTCACCGAGTTCGAGATAGGCCTGCTTGTCGCCCTCGAACTCCGGCCAAGCGGGGCGGCCGCCGCCGTTCGGGTCGCCCGTACGGGCGAACTGGACCCAGTAATCGATCATCAGCTCCGCCAGCCGGTCGTCCGTCTCGTCGTAGTTCTCGCCCTGGAGGGTGTTGAAGACGTAGCCCAGTTCGGCTGCGTGGTGCGCGCCCCAGGCCGGGTTCTCCGGGTTCACGCGGGTGAAGAAGTACTGGAAGGCGGGGGAGGAGACCTTGTCCATTCCGAGGAGCATTCGGCGCGTACCGCGCAGGAACCAGGTGTCGGTGAGGAAGCGGTCCTGCTGCACCTTGAGTTCGTCGGCGTTCGACGACGGGTAGAGCTTCGCCACTTCCTCGGCCTGGTCGCCGTAGACGGGCTTCAGCGTTTCAAGGAACTCCGCCCGATCGGTGATCGGCTGGAAGGCCATGAACATCGTGCCCTCGTTGCGGTTCGTGCCTGCCATGAGGGGAATGTCGTTCTGCTTTCCGGCCGTGTACCGGTCTTCGCTCGACTCGGGCATGAAGTCGGTGCCGTATGTGACGTGCGGTTCATAGCTGCCGAGTGCGCCGCCCTGGGCGGTCCTGGTGATGATCGTGCCGGCGTCCAGTGCGCGCAGCGCCCCGGCCGTCTGTTTGGCGCCGTCGCCGAGCATTGCCGTCGCCCAGGCGACGCCGACATCCTCGGCGCTCCCGTGCAACCCGTTCTCTCCGCGGAGCGGACGGATGTTCGTGTCCGTGACCCAAGGGCTCTCGGCGATCGCCCGGTGGATCAGGCCGGCGGCCAGCGGGCTTGCCATCAGCGCGTGAACGCTGGTGCCGCCGGCGGACTCGCCGAAAATCGTCACGTTGTCCGGATCGCCGCCGAACTGCACGATGTTCCGCTGGACCCACTGGAGCGCCGCGAGCTGATCGAGGAACCCGTAGTTGCCGGACTCGCCCGCCGCCTCCTTCGCTAGCGCCGGATGCGCGAGATAGCCAAGCGGGCCGAGGCGGTAGTTGATCGAGACCAGGACGACACCCTTGCTGGCGAAGGCGGAGCCGTCGTAGTCCGGCTGGTTGCTCCAACCAAGGCTCAAGCCCCCGCCGTGGATCCAGACCATGACCGGCCGCGGGTCGTCACCCTCGCGGGCCGCGGTCCAGACGTTCAGGAACAGGCAGTCCTCGGATGTCTCGGGCAGGGGAATCCCCATCATGAACGCCAGCGCGGGACCCTGCGGACAGATGGCGCCGAACTCCGTCGCGTCTCGCGCGCCACTCCATTTCGCCACCGGTTGCGGCGCCTTCCAGCGCAGTTCGCCAACCGGCGCTGCCGCGAACGGAATGCCGCGGTAGACCGTGAGGCCTCTGTCCGTATCGAGCACATCGCCCTGCAGCTTGCCGTGTTGGGTCTTGACGACGCCGGTGTCGGAACTGGCGCCGAGGGTTGCAGTGACGAACAGGAGCGCGGGAACCAGGATGGCGGTCCTGCGGACTCGGTTTCTGCGACGGCGAATCTCGGCCATGTTGACTCCAGGTCGTGTGATCGGGGAGGTGACTCTACACGGCTGGTACCCGGCGGACGGCCTCCGACGGTCCGCCGTACACTAGGATCGTTCGTGCCCGCCTACCGACGACTATCGTTCGGTCGTTACCGCGACGGGAGTGCCAGGATGCTGAAGTTGGTCCGAAACGTTGGCCCTGTTGCCGGTCTGTTGCTGCTGGGATTGCACGTTGAGCCCGTTCAGGCCGGCGAAACCGACGTGCGGGAACGGGCTGGCCTGACCGCATCCGTGCCGGCGGCCAGCGAAGGTGGCGCCTGCGTCGAGAGCGAAACCGTCCTGTGTCTGCAAGACGGCCGCTACGAGGTGACGGTCGACTTCACGGCGAACGGCGAGACGATGCCGGCCAGGGTGGCGAGGCCTCGCACGGAGGATTCGGGCCTGTTCTACTTCTTCGAGCCGAACAATTGGGAGATGCTGCTCAAGGTGCTCGACGGTTGCGGGGTCAACCAGCATCACTGGGTGTTTGCCGCCACGGCGAGCGATGTCGGCATCCGACTCGTCGTTCGAGACACCACTCTTTCGGACGACCGCGTCAACTTGAAGGAGTACGAATTCCCGCCGATCGCCCGGCGGCCCCAAAGGCCGGATGAGTCCGATGAGGACTACGCGCGGAACGTTCTGGCGCAGGGCCATCCGGCGTTGACGGAAGTCGGCGCGTTCCCGGACGCCTGCGAGGCGAGCAGCCAGGCGAGCGGCACTACGAGTTGATCCGGGCCAGGGTCCGGATCGACTCCTCGATCTCCCACGGCGCCGCGTCGGGAACGCCGCAACGGGCGATGACGTGGGTCATGCCGATGCGCTCACGGTAGCGGTCGAGGCCGGCGCGCACCTGATCGCGCCCGCCGACGATCGCCCAGTTCTCGATGTCCGCCAGCTCCTCTTCCTGAACCAGGCGGGTGCCGGCGCGCGCCATCCTGAGCGCCTGCGCGGTAAGGGCGGAGCCCACGCGCTCGCAGGTGGCCCGATCTTCCGAGATGAAGACGGTGCGCATGACCGGGACGATCGGTCGCGGCATCCCTTGCGGAAGGGCCTCACGATGGAGTTCGTGGTTCCTCGTGAGGCGGCCGATCGTTTCGAGGGGAGAAGACAGGTAGGGCAGGCCGAGTTCGCCGGCCTGCTTGAGCGCCAGCGGGCCGAACGCGGCCACCCATAGTTCCGGATGCGGCTGCTGCACCGGCAGCGGCGCGATCCGCACGGGTTGGCGCGCGCCGGGCTCGCCGACCTCGATCGCCTCGCCGGCCCAGGCCCGCTTCATCAGGTCGAGCGACTCGAGGAAACGCTGGCGCTTGGTGCGGGGATCGACGCCGAAGGCCGCGAACAGCGCCGGCCGGAAACCGCGGCCCAGGCCGAGGATCACGCGGCCGTTCGAGAGGCGGTCGAGGACGGCGACCTCCTCGGCCGCCTGGAAGGCGTTGCGAACCGGCAGCAGGTAGGAGGTGGTGCCCAGCCGCAGCTTCGTCGTTCGTGCCGCTGCCGCAGCGAGAACGACGATGGGCGAGGGGCAGGCCGCGGCGCCTGTGAAGTGGCTTTCGGGCAGGAACAGCGAGTGGAAGCCGAGCCGGTCGGCGAATTCCGCCTGGTCGGCGATCGACCCCGCCTCGTCGCCCAGGTAGTCGACCCAGGGGGTCAGCCCGATCTCGATGCGGCTCTCCTTCAGCCGGCTCTCCAGTCGCTGAAGCTCTTGCCTTCCGAGGCGAGGTCCGCCAACAGTGCCGAGGGCTGCCAGAAGTCGTCGCCCGTCTGGTCCGCGAACTCCCGCATGCGGTCGGCGATCTTGCCGAGGCCCACGCTGTCGCCCCAGTGCATCGGGCCGCCCCGGTAGACCGGCCAGCCGTAGCCGTTGACCCAGATCACGTCGACGTCGGACGGCCGGATCGCGATCCCTTCCTCCAGGATCTTCGCGCCCTCGTTGACCATCGGGTAGAGGCAGCGTTCGAGGATCTCCTCCTCGCCGACATCACGCTGCGCGATGCCTTTGGCGGAGCCGAAGTCGCTGATGATCTGCAGCACTTCCGGATCGGGCGCCGAGGCGCGGGTTTCCGGATCGTAGACGTAGTAGCCGCGGCCGTTCTTCTGGCCGCGCCGGCCGGATTCGCAGAGGATGTCGCGGATGTCGCGGGATGCCGACTCCTTCTCGTTCCAGCCGATGTCGAGGCCTGCCAGATCGCTCATCGCGAACGGACCCATCGGGAAGCCGAAGTCGTACAGGACGCGGTCCACGTCGTAGTACTTCGCGCCTTCCAGGATGATCTGCTGCGCCTGCTGCTGGCGCTGGAACAGGATCCGGTTGCCGACGAAGCCGCGGCACACGCCGACCAGCACCGGCACCTTGCCGATCTGCTTGGAGATCGTCATCGCGGTGTGGATCACGTCTTTCGCCGTCTTCTCGCCGCGCACGACCTCCAGCAGGCGCATGATGTTGGCCGGCGAGAAGAAGTGCATGCCGATCACGTCCTCGGGACGGCTGGTGGCGGCGGCGATCTCGTTCACGTCGAGCGCCGAGGTGTTCGTCGCCAGCACCGCGCCCGGCTTCACGATCCGGTCGAGGCTGGCGAAGATCTCCTTCTTCAGATCCATGTTCTCGAACACGGCTTCGATCACCAGGTCGCAGTCGGCGAGCGCTTCGCGCTCGGTCACGCCGCTCAACAGGCCCATGCACTGGTCGACCTGTTCCATCGTCATCCGGCCGCGGCTGGCGGTCCGTTCGTAGTTCTTGCGGATGACGCCGAAGCCGTGGTCGAGCCGGCCCTGCTCGGCTTCGACGATCGTCACGCCGATGCCGCGGTTGGCGAAGTTCATCGAGATGCCGCCGCCCATCGTGCCGCAGCCGAGGACGCCGACCTTCTCGATTCTCCGCATCGGGGTGTCGCGCGGCACGTCGGGCACCTTGGCCGCTTCGCGCTCGGCGAAGAAGTAGTAGCGCTGGGCGATCGACTGCTTGCCGGACATGAGCTCGCCGAACAGCTTCCTTTCGTAGTCGAGCGCTTCGTCGAAGGACATGTCGAGACCGGCCTCGATCGCCCGCACGTTCGCCTCCGGCGCTTCGAAGCCGCGGGTGCGGCGGGCGATCTTCCGCCGGAAGCCGTCGAAGATCTCGTCCCGGTTGGCCCGCGCCTCGTTGACCTTCTCCTCGAGGTCGCGGATCTTCTTGAGCGGCCGGCCCTCGGCGATCAGCTTCTCGGCGAAGGCGACGCCGCCCTCGAACACGTCCTCGACGATCTCGTCGATCAGGCCGCCCTCGAGTGCCTCCGCGGCGCCGATCGGGTTGCCGATCACGCACATCTCGAGCGCCTTCGGATAGCCGACCAGCCGGGGCAGCCGCTGCGTGCCGCCCGCGCCCGGCAGAATCCCCAGCTTGACCTCGGGCTGGCCGAAGCGGGCCGATGCGACACCCACCCGGTAGTGGCAGGCCATCGCCGTCTCCAGGCCGCCGCCCAGGGCGGTGCCGTGGATCGCCGCCACGACGGGCTTGGTCGCGTTCTCCATCGCCTCGATCGCCTCGTTCAGTCCGGGCTCCTTCATCGGCTTGCCGAACTCGGTGATGTCGGCGCCGGCGATGAACGTGCGGCCCTTGCAGACCAGGAGCACCGCGGCCACCTGTTCGTCGGCTTCGGCCTTCGCCAGTCCCTCGACCATGCCGGCGCGCACGCCGTGGCTGAGCGCGTTGACGGGCGGGTTGTCGATCACGATCAGGGCGACCTTGCCGCGGACTTCGTAGTCGACCATGTCGGTGAGTGCGGTCATATCGGTGGTGTCTCCTGGCGCGCGCGCCGGTGCGTTGACGTGGGGATCGTTGGTGAAACGGGCCGGTATCGTAGCCGCTCAGTGGTCGTGGCCAAGCACGTCCAGGAACCGACGGATCCGGGCAGCGTTTTCACCGAGGTCGCCGACTCCGACCTGGGACACGGAGCGCACGTCGATGGCCGTGCCCGCGGCTTCGGGGCTTACGCGGACGGCGACGAAGTCGATGAAACGGAACCAGGGCGTGGCGTCCGAGAACTCGAAGCGCCCGTTCTCCGGGTCTTCGAGGATCGGCGTCCAGCCGAGGTCCTCAGCCGCGTGGCGGACTCGCCACGCCGCCTCGTCCCGTGAGATGGCGAGCTGGAGCGTGTCGATGTCGGGGTAGGCCTGGCGCTGCTGATCGGGTACCGCGGCGCCGCCGCTCGGATAGGCGAAGCCGGCGCCGCGGCTGTCCTGGGCGGCTGCGGCCTCAAAGGCTGGCGGGTCGTCGATGTTCGTCGTGATGTCGTGGATCGGCGGCGCCTGCGCGGTTCCATAACCGAGCACGAACACCCAGCCGAGCACCGCGACGGAGAGGAGCGCTCCAGCCCACGCTTGGGACGCTCCGCCGCGACGCTGGTTGCGGCGGGTCCGAACCAGGCCGACCAGCCCGAGGACCAGGCCGAACACGACACCCAGGGGCATCAGAAAGGAAAACAGGGCGAAGCCGAGGAGGGGCGAAACCAGGCCGAACCGGGCCTCAAGAACACCGATCAGACCGACCACGAGCGCGGTGGCCGAGATCAGCGGAGAAGCTAGAGCGGAAAGGGAGTTCATCGCGGCGGAGGGTAGCAGGCCGGGACTTGCTACGGTTCGGGCCGGCCGCCGCTCCTCCTGTCGACATGCCGCCGTCTTCTTCTCCGTTGCACGACTCCCGTTTGGCGCTCACGGCGCTGAGCGGCGCCGCCCGTTCCGCCTGTCGCCTGGTGGGTGGAGCGGCAGTGGCCGTCGCTCTGGCCGCCTGCGGCGCCGGGCCGCCGGACGGGACCTCCGAGGCGCGGCGGCCGAACGTCGTGCTCTACGTCGTGGACACTGTCCGCGCGGACCGTCTGGGCGCCTACGGCTACGAGAAGCCGACGTCGCCGCGACTCGACGGATTCGCGGCGGGCGCCGTCCTGTTCGAGAACGCCTACGCCCAGTCCTCGTGGACGCGGCCGGCGGTCGCCTCCCTTTTCACCGGGCTGCTGCCGCCGGCGCATCGCACCGTCGGCCGCCGTTCCGTGCTGCCGGAGGACGTGGTGACCCTGGCGGAGATCCTGGCCGTCAACGGCTACGAGGGCATGGGCCTGGTCCGTAATCCGAACGTCAGCCGCGCGTTCGGCTTCGCGCAGGGCTTCACCCGGTTTCGCAGCGAGGATCGCGAACGGGACGAGACGATGCTCGCCCGGGTCCGTCTGTGGCTCGACGAGCGGCAAGGCGCGGATGGGCCGTTCTTCCTCTTCCTGCACGCGATCGACCCCCACGGGCCCTACGATCCCGCTCCTGAGTTCGAGGAGATGTTCGAGGCAGGCGGCGCGCCGGCGCACTACCGGACGGTCCGCTACCTGCTGGGGCTGAACCGCGGCGAGGTGGAGCCTGGGCCGGGGACCGCGGAGGCGCTCTCTCGGCTGTACGACGCCGAGGTGGCCCAGAACGATCGCGCCTTCGGCGAACTGCTGGACGAACTGGAGGACCGTGGCCTGGCCGAGGACACGGCCGTGATCTACGTCTCCGACCACGGCGAGGAGTTCGCGGAGCACGGCCGCTGGGAGCACGGGCTCTCGCTCTACGAAGAGGTGCTGCGCGTCCCCCTCGTCATGCGCCTTCCGGGGGTGCCGCCGCGGCGCGTGGAAGCACCGGCCCAGCACGTCGACGTCTTGCCGACGTTGCTCGGCTACCTCGGCATCGAGGCGCCACCCACCGACGGACGCGACCTGCTGGCGGCCCCCCGCCGCGGAGACGGTCCGCCGGATGTCTACACTCACCTCGACGTCGACGGCCACCGCGCGGCCTCCGTGATCCGCGGCCGCTACAAGCTCGTGCTGCCGCAGTCACCGTCCCAGGGAACGAAGCCCATGCTCTTCGATCTGGATGCGGATCCGGGCGAGCTGGAGGACCTGGCCGCCGGCCGCCCGGATGTCGTGGAGCGGATGCTCGGCCTGCTGGCCGAACGGGATCTCGCCAGCGAGATCACATCCGCCGAGGAGATCGAGGACGATCAGATCGACGAGGACGTACGCCGGCGGCTCAGGGCGCTGGGCTACGTGGACTGAGGAAAACGCCCCGGCACGAGTTCGCCCAGGCAGCCGGCCAGCAGCTCGACTCCTTCCTGGATCCTGGCGACGGAAGGGCAGGCGTAGGCCAGCCGCAAGTAGGGCACGTCTTCGCCGCCGGCGTGGTAGGCGGCGCCGTAGCCGTAGTCGAGGCCGCGCCGCTCACTCAGGGTGAACAACGCCTCGCGGTCCACTTCCTCAGGCAGACCGACCCACAGAAACATGGCGCCGGCCGGCTTGCGCCAGGTGCAGAGGCCACTGAGCTGCTCGGCGAGCGCGGTCAGCAAGGCGTCACGCTTCGGCAGCAGGGCGGCGTTGTTGCGTTCGATCTGTGCGGGCAGGCGGCCCCGTAGCAGTTCCGCCACGATGCTCGAGGACAGCGTGCTCTGGCCGGCGTCGAAGCGCTGATCGAGGAAGCGCTGCTGCAGGGGCTGCCGGGCCATGAGATAGCCGATGCGGACGCCTGCGCCGAGGATCTTGGACAGCGAGCCGATGTAGACGACGCCCTCCCCGTTCGCCAGCGTGTAGAGACTCTGCGGCGGCCGCGGCGCGTCGTCGTAGTGGACGTCGGCGTAGCAGTTGTCCTCGACCAGGAGGACCTCGAAGTCGCGCGCGGCCTCGATCATCGCGAGTCGCCGGTCCCGGGGCATCACGGCGCCGGTCGGGTTGTGGTAGGTCGGCAGCGTGTAGATGAAGCGCGGCTTCTCACCGGCGGCGGTCAGGCTCTCCAGCGTTCGGCGGAGTTCGCCGATGTCCATCCCCTGCTCATCGACCGGGACGCCGACCAATCGGTAGCCGAGCCCCCGGTAGGCGCCGAGCGTGCCGGAGTAGGTCGTCTCCTCCGTGATCACGATGTCGTCCGGCTGCTTCATCAGCACCCTGCCGACCAGTGTCACCGCCTGCATGGAACCGTTGGTCAGCGCGATCTCGTCGGGGTCGAAGTCCACGCCCTCGCGGTCCGCCTCGCGCCGGGCGAGCACCTCGCGCAGGCCGGGATGGCCGAGGTCGCCGGGGTAGAAGGCGAAGTCCTTCCCGATGTCGAGGATGGCGCGGCCGGCTGCCTCGGCCATCTCGGCGGCCGGGAACGCTTCGGGCGCGGTCATTCCGACCCGCATTGGAATCGGGTTCGCGGACGGGTCGCTTGAGGGTGGGGCGTCTGTCATCGCGGCGGGGACTGTAGCAGCGGCAGCGGGCTGCTACCCTCTGCGGCCCTCAACCCTCGACCAAGGAGAAGCGCACGATGAAGGATCTCTTCGACCTCACCGGCAGGGTGAGCGTCATCACCGGATCGACGAAGGGCATCGGCAAGGCAATGGCCGAAGCTCTGGCCGCCTTCGGCTCGAAGGTCGTCATCTCCAGCCGCAAGGCGGACGCCTGCGAGGCGGTTGCGGCCGCGATCAACGAGAGCGGCGGCGAGGCGATCGCACACCCCTGCCACGTCGGCCACAAGGACCAGTTGGAACGGCTGGTCGCGGCGACCCGCGAGCGCTGGGGGAAGATCGACAACCTGGTCGTCAACGCCGCGGTCAATCCGTACTACGGATCGAGCCTGGGCATTCCGGATTCGGCGTTCGACAAGGTGATGGAGGTCAACATCCGTAGCGTCCACTGGCTGTGCCAGATGGTGATTCCGGAGATGCAGGAGCGCAAGGACGGGTCGATCGTCATCGTGTCCTCGGTCGGCGGCTTTCGGGGCAACGCGGTGCTCGGCGCCTACGCGATCTCCAAGGCGGCGGACATGCAGCTCGCGCGGAACCTGGCGGCCGAGTTCGGTCCCGACAACATCCGCGTCAACGCCGTCTGCCCTGGCCTGGTGAAGACGGACTTCGCCCGCGCCCTGTGGGAGGACCCCGAACGCGAAAAGGCGGTCGCTGGAAGAACGCCGCTCCGACGGCTGGGAGAGCCGGTCGACTGCGCGGGCATCGCGGTCTACCTCGCCTCGCGTGCGGGTTCGTGGACCACGGGCCAGACGTTCACCGTCGACGGCGGAGTGCTGGGCTGCGGTTGATTCGGGTTCTCGGCGCGCTCGTCCTCCTGGCCGGCGCGGCGGCCGCGCAGCCGGCCGGCGACGCCGCGGACGCGGTGTTCCTCGCCAGCGGCGTTCGCGTGGGCGAGGTCGGTGCGACCTCGGCGGTGGTCTGGACGCGGACGACGGCCGAGCCGCAGCGGCGTTCAGGACAGGAGATCTCCGGCCGGCCGGTGGTGACGCTGGCGCCCGGTGTCGAGGTGTCGACGCTCGAGGGCGCAGTCCCCGGTGCGGCGGGCGAGGTCCGGGTCGTCGTGCGGCAGAGGGTCGACGACGGGGAGGCGCGCGTGGTCGATTGGCAGCCGACGGCAGCCGGCAGCGACTTCACTCGGCAGGTTCGGCTCGACGGCCTCGCTGCCGACACTCGGTACGTGGTCACCGTCGAGGCGCGGCCGGCTGCGCCGGAGGCCGACGCGACGGCTCTCGAAACCGTGACGTTCCGTACCGCGCCGCGGCCGGACCAGAGGCGGCCGATTCGCTTCGCCGCGATGACCTGCCAGTACTACGGCCGGCGAGACCGGCCGGACGGCTTCCGGATCTACCCGTCGATGGCGGCGGTCCGGCCGGACTTCTACCTGTCCATCGGCGACAACGTCTACTACGACAACGAGTCGCCGCGAGTGACTTCGGTAGAGCTGGCGCGCTACCACTGGCAGCGGATGTTCACCCTGCCCGCGATCGCGTCCTTCCTGCGCTCGGTGCCCGGCTACTGGCTCAAGGACGACCACGACTTGCTCTTGAACGACTCCTGGCCGTCGATCGAACCGGGCATCTCCGCGCCGATGACGTTCGAGCAGGGACTCGCGGTGTTCGTCGAGCAGATGCCGGCGCCGGAACGCCCGTACCGCACGGTCCGCTGGGGCAAGGGGCTGCAGCTCTGGCTCGTTGAGGGCCGCGACTTCCGTTCGCCCAACGACATGGCGGACGGCCCCGGCAAGACGATCTGGGGCGCCGAGCAGTGGCGGTGGCTGCGGGACTCCCTGCTCGCGAGCGACGCCGACTGGAAGGTTCTCGTCTCACCGACGCCGATCGTCGGCCCGGACCGGAGCAACAAGGCGGACAACCACGCCAACGCCGCCTTCAGCCACGAAGGCGACGCGATCCGCGAGTGGTTCCGCGCCAACATGGACGACCGCTTCCTGGTCATCGTCGGCGACCGCCACTGGCAGTACCACTCGGTCCACCCCGAGACGGGGCTCGACGAGTTCTCGGTCGGCCCGGCCAGCGACGCCCACGCCGGCGGCACGCCGGGCGAAGACCCCGAGTACCACCGCTTCCACCGCGTCGGCGGCGGGTTCCTCAGCGTCGACGTCGACTGGGTCGGGGAGCGGCCGCGGATCGTCCTGCGGCACCGCGACGTGTCCGGCCGGGTGGTCTACGAGATCGAGCGGCTGGGTTCGTAGCTCGTCAGATCGTCGCCATCGGCACCGCCAGCCCCGCCACCGGCGATCGCGTCCGGTAGATCGAGCCGCTGCTTCCAGGCTCCTTCGGGTCGCCGGTGGTGACGACGTAGAGGTCGCGCCGGTCGCTGCCGCCGAAGCAGACGCTGGTGATGTTCCTCGTGGGCACTTCCAGGTGGCTGAGGATCCGGCCCGTGGGATCGAAGCGGGTGACGCAGCCGCCGGCGACGCAGGCGACCCAGAGGCAGCCCTCCTCGTCGACGGCGAGGCCGTCGGGGCGGCCGCGGTCGGGCTCGGCGATCGCGCGGCGGTTGACGCAGCGGCCGTCGTCCGTGACGTCGTGGGCGATCACGTGGCCCCGGGCCGTGTCGGCGTGGTACAGGGTGTGGCCGTCCGGCGAGAAGCCGATGCCGTTGGTCAGGCTGATGTCGCCGTAGAGCTCGGTGGCTTCGCCTTCCGCCTCGATCCGCCAGCACTCTCCAGGTGTCCGTTCCTTCTCGCCGGTGAACGGGCTCGTGCGCATCGTTCCGCAGATGACGCGGCCCTTCGAGTCGACGAACAGGTCGTTGAAGCCGGGAGTCTCAGGCGGGTCGAACAGGATCCGCGTTACGCCATCCCGGACGTGGCAGATGTTGCGGCCGGAGCAGACGATGCCGCCGTCGGCGTGGAGCGCGATGCCGCCGACGCCGCGGCGCTTCGGCACGACGGTTTCGATCTCGCCGTCCGGGCTGCGGCGGTAGACCCCGCCGTTGTGGACGTCGCTGAAGTAGAGGCGGTCTTCCGCGTCGACGCGGGGTCCTTCAACCAGGGTGTAGCCGGATGCCAGGAGTTCCATGGGCCGGGCACTGTAGCAGCGGCTTCAGCGCCAGCGGAGGCCGAGCCAGGCAGCGGGGTGGAGGAAGATCAGGACCGTGACGATCTCCAGCCGCCCGATCCACATGTTGAGCGAGAGATACACCTTGATCGGCGCCGGGAAGTGGGCGTAGTTGTCGAACGGGCCGACATCCCCGAGCCCGGGGCCGATGTTGCCGAGTGTGGCGATGCTGGCGGTTACGGCGGTCTCCATGCCCACGCCGGTCAGCCCGACCACTCCCACGCTCAGAGCGAAGAGGACGAGGTAGAGCAGCAGGAAGGAGACGATCGCGTGGATCACGTCCTCCGGGACCCGGCGGCCATCGAGTCGCAACGGCCGTACCGCGCGCGGGTAGACGGTGTGGAAGAGCTCGAGCAGGGAGGACTTGGCGATCAGCCAGATGCGGACGAGTTTCGGCCCGCCGGCGGCGGAACCGCCGCAGCCGCCGCAGAACATGAGCAGCAGGAGAATGGTCTGGCTCGCTCCGGACCAGAGCGCGAAGTCCTCCGTCGCGAAACCGGTCGTGGTGATGAGGGTCAGCGCCTGGAAGCCTGCTCGCCTCAGAGTCTCCTCGGACAGCGCTCCGGCCCGGATCCAGTCCCACAGGGCTACGTCGTCGCTTTTCAGCGTGCACGCCAGGAGCAGGGTGGCAGCGAGGACGATCAGGAGGTAGAGCCGGAACTCCTCGCTGCGCAGCAGGGTCAGCGGCCGCCCCCGGACGGCCTGGAACTGGAACGCGTAGTTGGCGCCGGCGAGAAGCATGAACGCCATGACCGTCCACTCGATGGCGGGGCTGCTGTACCCCGCGATGCTGCTCGGATGAGGTGAGAAGCCGCCCGCCGAGACCGTCGAGAGCGAGTTGCAGATGGCGTCGAAGAGCGGCATGCCGAGACGGACGAGGATTCCGGTCTCCAGAACGGTCAAGCCGACGTAGAGGGTGTACAGCGCCACCGCGGTGTTGCGAATGCGGGGCGTGAGCCGTTCCTCCGTCGGTCCGGGGGCTTCGGCGAAGAACATCTGGCGGCCGGCGATGCGGAGCGCGGGCAGGACGGCGATGAAAAGGGCGATGATGCCCATGCTGCCCACCCATTCGCTCAGGCTGCGCCACAGCAGCACGCCCTCGCTGACCGCATCGAAGTCGGTGAGGATCGTGGCGCCGGTGCCGGTCAGCCCCGACATCGACTCGAACAGCGCGTCGGCGGGCTCGAAGCCGTTCACGACATAGGGAGCGGCGCCGATCAGGACCAGCAGCAGCCAGGACATGCCGACGGTGGCGAGCCCTTCCATGCGCCGCATCTCCAGGCCCCGCCCGGGCAGGAGCCGAGACCCGAGTCCGAGCAGGATGGCTACGCCCGCGGCGCCGAGGAAACCCATCGCGCTTCGGCCGTTGCCGTAGGCGGCTTCGACCGCGGAAGGCGCCAGCAGGACGACGCCGAAGCAGCCGACCAGGGCCAGGGTCGTGCGGAGTACCAGTGAGCCGCGCACGCTCCCTCGCGCGGCCCGTCAGGCCGCCCCGGGCGTCAGGCCGAAGGTCGGACCGACGAGTCCCGAGCTCTCCGCCGTGGTCACGATCAGCAGGCGGTCGCCTGGCCGTACTTCGTCTTCTCCGCCGGGCACGATCGTGTTGTACTGGCGCAGCACGCCGCCGACGATCACGCCGTTCGGCACGTCCATCTCCTTCAGGCGACGCGCCTCGAAGTCGTCGGGGACGACGACTTCGACGACTTCGGCGAGGCCGTCCTCGAGGGTCGCGCGGTACTCCAGCCGGGGCGCCTGGATCTGGTGGAGAACCTCGGCGATCGCCGCGGACCGGGCGTTCAGGGTGACGTCGATGCCGACCCGCTCGAAGAGGGCGCTGCTGGTTTCGTTGCTGACGCCCGTGACGACCTTCGGAATCCCGAGCTGCTTCGCGATCAGGGAGCAGAGCAGGTTCGTCTGATCGTCGCCGGCCATGGCGACCAGAGCGTCGCTGCGTGCGACGCCGATCTCCTCCAGCAATCTCAGGTCCGTTCCGTCGCCGTGGAAAACGATCGCCCGGCCTACCTGGTCGGCGATGTCCTCGCACCGCCGTCGCGAGGCCTCGATGATCTTCACCTCCGGCCACAGGCCGCTGGTGAGGTTGCGCGCGAGGAGCCTGCCGGTGCGGCCGGCGCCGACGATCGTCACGCTGCGGACCACGGTTTCGGGAGCGGCGAAGAAGCGCTTCGCCACCTGGCGAAGCGGTGTGCGCCTTCCCATGAAGAGCACCTTGTCGCCGGCTTCCAGGTGGTCCGGTCCGCGGGGCACGATCAGCTTGCCCTCGCGCACCCTGCTCACGACGAGGGCGTTGCGTGGCAGGGGCGCCTCGGCGAGCGTGGGGCCGCAGAGCGGAGAGTCGGCCTCCAGCCTGTACTCCACGAGCCAGATGCGACCGCGGTGGAAGCTCTCGACATCGAGGGCCCGAGGCTCGAGCACGATGCGGCCGATCTCCCGGGCCAATGACCACTGCGGCCAGATCAGGTGGTCGATGACTTCCTCGAGAGTGGTCTGCTCCGGGTCATTGAAGCTCTCGTGGTGTTCGTCCTGCGTGATGAAGCAGTACGTCGCGCACTGCGCCCGGCCGCGCGCCGCCAGACAGGCGATGATGTTGCGTTCGTCCGAATCGGCGCAGGCGACGAAGGTGTCGCCGTCGGAGAGCCCTACGTGCTGGAGAACGGACCGGCTGGCCGCCGCCCCCACCGTCAGCTGCAGGTCGAGGTTCTCGAACCGGTTGCGGGCGGCCTCCGTCGGCAGGATGACGAAGACATCCTTCTCTCGCGCCAGGGAGGACGCGAGCAGGTACGCGATGTCGCCGCCACCGGCGATGACGACAGCCACGCGGTCCACGATACCGGAGCGGCGCCCGGAGGCCGCGCTGCGAGTGCTAAAAGATGCGCGAGAAGCCGCTGCTCTCGCTACTGAGTCTCGAGTTCACCACGTTGTTGTAGATCGAACCGAAGGTGTAGCGGAGCTGGATGCCGCCGCGGAAGGAAAGGTCCGTCTCCAACTGACGTCTGGCGACCAGCACCTCCGCATCGGTCGCTCCGCCCTTCGGGAGGTAGATCTGGTCCCGGATCCTCGAGATTCCGGCGTAGACGTCAAAGCTCAGCCCACGCACGATGTGGTACTCGACGTCCGTGCTGAACTCGATCCGGCTGCGGTCGAAGTCGTCGATGAAGTGGCTGTACTGGAGATCGAGGTGGGCCTCGCCCCAGGGTCTCTCCATGCCGAAGGCGATGTAAGCGCCCTGGTCCGTGAAGGTCTCCTCCAGCTTGTCGAAGACGGTGATCTCTTCGTAGTCGAGACGCGTGCCGCCGATGAAGTAGGCGAAGGTGAACTCGCGCTCGGACGACTCGCTATAGGGGAAGAAGTTGTACTCGATGGCCGCCGCTGCGCGGTAGGAGTTGTCCAGATTCAGGAAGGTCGACCGACGGCTGCTGGCGCCGACGCCCACGCCCCAGTGCGGGGCCAGGGTGCGGATCACCTGGCCGAAGTAGCTCGTGCTCCGCGAGACGTTCTTGAAGGTGCTGCCGTCCTCGAACTCGAAGTTGCTTTCCCGGTAGGAGTAGAAGACGCCCATTCCCATGCGCCACATGTCCGTGGTGCGGCCCGCCGAAGCGCTCGTCTGGTAGGACTGAGAGTCTCTGCGATCCTCGCTTCGGAAGTCCGTGTTCAGGCGAAGGCGGTAGACCCAGTGGTTCCAGGGGTCGTCCTCCGGGTCGGCGACGAGGTGGTTCGGCTCGGGATGGAAGTGATCGCGGTGTGGTTCGCCTTGCTCTTCCCCGTTCTCGAACCCCACGACGAGTCCTTCGGCCTGGGGCGTCTCGAGCACGTAGCGGACGAGACCCAACTCCAGGATGCGCTGTACGCCGCGGCGGCGCTCGTCGTCCGTGTCGGTGAACGACGACGTATGGATCAACCTCTGGTCGACGCCTTCGAAGCGCTCCAGGCCGATGAAGTTGAAGGTGTACTCGCGGGAGTTGCCGCCGGACTGGATGGTCACGAGGACATGGACCTCGGCATCCTGCCGATCGCGCACCCAGTTCACGTAGGTGATCTGGCTGCGCTGAAAGGTGAAGTCGCAGCCCCAGTCGCAGTCCAGGTAGAGACGCAGCGCCTCGGTGCCCTCCGTCGTTTCGAGCGCCGGCGCTGCCGATGTCGGTCCGGTCAGGCCTGCGAGAGCGAACAGTGACAAGACCGGGAAGATCGGACGCCAGGCAGGGCGTTGTCGATCCCGGAGCGGCTTCCGCGGCGCCTCGCCCCGGTGTGTTCCAACGTCGCTATGATGCCGGATCGACTCCCGTGAGTTCCGCGGTGGCATCTGTTGCGTGGCCTCGTGGCGGCTTCGGTGGTTGGGCGAAGGGCGGCGGCTGAGTGCCGGTGGAAAGTAACACAGAGAAGAGAGAGACTTGCAGGCGTGAAGAGGCTTCCGTGTGACCAGCCGTCCGGCCGGCGGGGAGATTCCCGGTGAGTGTCTTCGACTCTGCTGAGCCAGGCGCGATTCCGGCGCGGGAAACACGCCCTGCGAGCGAACTCTGGCGGCGTGTCAAGGCCCTGATCAAGTGGCCGTTCTACGTCGTCTACCAGCGCCGGCTCGAGTCCAAGGTGCGGACCTGGAGGCTGCCCCGGCACATCGGGCTGATCATGGACGGGAACCGGCGCTTCGCGCGCCAGCAGGGACTGGGCAACGTCAGTGCAGGGCACTTCCGGGGCGCCGAGAAGCTGTGGGAAGTACTCAACTGGTGCTACGAGGCCGATGTCTCGACCGTCACGGTGTGGAGCATGTCGCTCGACAACTTCAATCGCTCCGCGAAGGAAGTGCGGGCCCTCTTCGATCTGTTCGAGGAGAAGACCCGGGAACTCACGAACCACGACGATGTCCATCAAAAAGGCATTCGGGTGCGCTTCCTGGGGCAGATCGAGCTGCTCCCCGAGAGCCTTCAGACTGCGATCCGCGAGGCGGAGGCGGCGACCAGCGGCTACGACCGCTACCGGCTGAACATCGCCATGGCCTACGGCGGCCGCGAGGAGATCGCGAGCGCGTTCCGCAACTACCTGCTGGACAACTCGGCGGTCGGCAGATCCCTCGACGAGGTTGCGGACGAGTTCAGTGCTTCGTCGATCGAGCGCTACCTCTACACCTCCGGCCAGCCCGAGCCCGACCTGATCCTCCGAACGAGCGGCGAAGTTCGCCTGAGCGGCTTCCTGCTGTGGCAGAGCACCTACTCGGAGTACTACTTCTGCGATACGCACTGGCCCGCTCTGCGTAAGATCGACCTCCTCCGCGCGTTGAGGTCGTACAGCAGCCGCCAGCGCCGCAGAGGACGTTGAACTCCAGGACCCGAAACGAACAGGACAGCCGCCGGGACTGCTCGACCGTGACCAGCGGTCGGGCGCATCTTCGGCTGGGAGCAGCAAGTGAACAAGACCGCAAGAAAGTTCTTCGTTGATCTGTTGGCCGCGCCGAGCCCCTCGGGACACGAGGAGCCGGTACAGGAAGTCGTCCGCGCCTACGCGGGCAAGTTCGCCGACGACGTGTCGACCGACGTTCACGGCAACGTGATCGCGGCCGTCAACGTCCAGGCCGGCGAGAAGCCGGACGGTCGCCGCGTGCTGTTCGCGGGCCACTGCGACCAGATCGGCCTTATCGTCAGCTACATCGACGACAAGGGCTTCCTGTGGGTGCAGCCGATCGGCGGCTGGGATCCGCAGCAGCTGATCGGTCAGCGGATGACCGTGTGGGCGAAGGATGGGCCGGTGCCAGCGGTCATCGCCCGCAAGCCGATCCATCTGCTCGACATGGAGGAACGCAAGCGGGTGGTCAAGATGGAGAACCTCTGGCTCGACATCGGCGCGACGGATGGCGACGATGCGAAGAGCGCGGTGCGGGTCGGCGATCCGGTGACGCTCGACCTGGGGTTTCAGGAGATGCGCAACGGCCTGGCGAACGCCCCGAAGATGGACAACACGACCGGCCTGTGGGTGGTCATCGAGGCGCTCCGCCGGGTCGTCAGGAAGAACCCGAAGGTCGCGGTCTACGCGGTGTCGACGGTCTGCGAGGAGATCGGTCTGCGCGGCGCGCGGACCAGCACTCACGGCGTCGATCCCGACGTGGGCATCGCGGTCGACGTGACGCACGCGACGGATTGCCCGACGATCAGCAAGCGTCAGGAGGGCGACCTGAAGCTGGGCGGCGGGCCGGTCATCGTGCGCGGCCCGAACATGAACCCGAAGGTCAGCGACCGGCTGGAAGCGGTCGCGGAAGAAGAGAAGATCCCGTTCCAGCTGGCGGCCCTCGGACGAGCGGCGCCGAACGACGCGAACTCGATCCAGATCACGCGCGCGGGCGTCGCGACCGGGCTGATCAGTGTCCCGAACCGCTACATGCACAGCGCCGTCGAGACGATCTCGCTGGACGACATCGATCACTCAGCCGATCTGCTCGCGGGCTTCGCGGCGTCTCTTGAACCGGACGAATCGCTCGTCCCCTGAGCCGGTCTCGTGCGCTCGGCGACGCAAGCTCGTAGTATTCGCCGCCACACCACCGCAAAGCACGAAGGAAGGGGCTAAGAGGCAATGCCGATGAAGAACCGTCTGCGCGACAAGATCGACCACGGAGAGCCGGCGCTCGGCGCCTGGCTCGCGTTCCCGGACACGCACAGCGCCGAACTCATGTCGCGACTCGGCTTCGACTGGGCGACGATCGACATGCAGCATGGCCTGGTCGACTACCAGCGGGCCACCGAGATGCTGCAGGCGATGACGGCCTCGGACACGACGCCGATCGTTCGGGTGCCGTGGAACGAACCGGGGATCATCGGCAAGATGCTGGACGCCGGCGCTCACGGGATCATCATCCCGATGGTCAACAGCCGTGCGGAGGCGGAAGCCGCGGCGGCCGCCTGCCGGTACCCCCCGCGGGGCAAGCGCAGCTTCGGCCCGTTCCGCGCGGGCCTGCTCTACGGCGGGAACTACCTCGAGGAAGCGAACGAGCAGATCTACTGCATCCCGATGATCGAGACCCAGCAGGCGCTCGACAACCTCGACGACATTCTCTCGGTGCCGGGCCTCGACGGCGTCTACGTCGGCCCGAGCGACCTCAGCGTGTCCCTGGGGCTCCGGCCGGCAGCGGACCAGGAGGACGAGAAGTTCACGGCCGCGATCGACAAGATCCTTGACGGCTGCAAGCGCCACGGTCTGTTCGCCGGGGTCGCCGGCACGGTCAAGGAGGCCCCCAAAAGGATCAGGCAGGGATTCCGCTTCGTCGAAGTCGCGCGTGACGGCGGTTCGATGGCCAAGGCGGCGCTCCAGGACCTGCGGACGGTGCGGGCGTCGATGGAGGATTCCTGAGCGAGCGCCCGCTCCGGGGGAACGAATCCGGCCGGGCCGCGTTATCCCTACAGAGGCGGCCCGGCATCGCGGTCCGCCGACTAGAATGAGAGGGAACGAAAGAGGGAACTCGACATGTCACGAATGAAGGTCTGGTTGGTGGTTGGTCTGGCGCTGGCGCTTGCGGCCCCGGTCGTCGCTCTGGACGACGAGGAGAAGAAGGTTCGCCGAATCGAGGTCAAGAAGATCAAGGCGGCGATGGACTGCGAGGGCGATGACTGCCCCGAAGCCGTGTCGCGTGTGCTCTTTGTCGGTGACGACGGCGACGTCCGGGTTCTCCACGACGGGGACCACGAGTGGGTCTCGGAGGACAACGTCAGAGTCCTCAAGGCCGGCGACCACGACGTAGTCGTGATCGAGGAGCACGAGGGTGACGGCGAAGCTGGCGAGTCGATCCGCCGTCGTGTGCATCGAGTGATGAAGGGGCTCGGCGAGCGCGGTTCGCGGCTGCATCTGCGGCACGGTGGCGGCGCGTTTCTCGGCGTGCAGCTCTCCGATCTCACGCCGGAACTGCGCACCCACTTTGGCGTCCCGGAGGACGCGGGCGTCATGGTCGGCAAACTCGTCGAAGGCAGTCCGGCCTTCCGTGCCGGCCTTGAGGTCGGCGACATCGTCACCGCCGTTGACGGCGAGCCGGTCGCATCCTCGTCGGCGCTGGCGGCGGCCGTCCGCGGCCACGAGGACGGCGACACCGTCGTGCTCGAGGTCTGGCGCGATGGCCGGATGCAGAAGATCAGCGCCGCGCTGGAGGAGCGGGAGCGGCGCGTCGAGATGTCGAGCGCTGAGGCTGGCCACCATGCCGGCGAGCACGAAGCCCGGGTGATCGAGGTCAAGGTCGCCTGCGAGGAGGGCGAGGACTGCACCGTCGATGTGGACAACGCGAACTCCTTCGCGTTCGCCGCCTCGGCCTGCGGCGACTCGGGCGAATGCGAGGTCAACGTCGACTGCACGGACGGCGACTGCGCCTGCACCGTGAACGGCGAGGCGACCGACTGCTCCGAACTCGGTTTCTGATCGGTAGGCCGTTGCTACGATCCGCGCGATGCGCGCGGGCGTTTATCTCGGCCCCGGTGAGGTAACGCTCGCCGAGCGGGTGTTGCCGGAACCCGGCCGGGACGAGGTTCGGCTTCGGATCACCGCGTGCGGCTTGTGCGGGACCGACCTGCACCTGGTTCACAGTCCGAAACCGATCATCGAACCGGGCTCGGTGATGGGCCACGAGATGGCCGGCGTCGTGGATGACTTGGGAGCCGGTGTCTCGGGCTTCGAAGCGGGAGAACCGGTGGTCGTGGAACCGCTCGCATCCTGCGGTGACTGCGATCCGTGCCGCGAGGGCCGGGACTCGATCTGCCGGGAACTCGAGCTCTACGGCATGCGGCGGCCGGGCGGCTTCGCGGACGCCGTCGTCGTGCCGGCCCATCGCCTGTACCGCGTTCCAGGTTCCCTGCCGCCGTCCCTAGCCGCCCTCGCCGAACCGTTCGCGGTCGCCGTTCATGGACTTCGGCTCGCGGATGCGGACCGGAAGAAACCGCCGGCGAAGCTGCTGATCCTGGGCGCCGGTTCCATCGGTCTCGCGGCGGTCGCGGTGGCCCGAGCCTGGGACTTCGGCCACGTGGCGATCACGGCCCGTCACCCCCACCAGGCCACGGCGGCAAGGCGGCTCGGCGCGCACGAGGTGCTGGACGCCAGTACTCCTGAAGACCTGACCGGCTACGACGCCGATCTCGTGGTCGAAACGGTTGGCGGCCTGGCGGACACGATGACGGGGGCGGGCATCGCCCTCGCCCCGGGCGGCACGATTTGCGTGCTCGGTGTGTTCATGGGCCTCCTGACCCTCGACCCCCTCGTGCTGCTCGGCAAGGAAGCGCGCCTGCAGTGGTCGAACTGCTATTCGCGGAGGCCGGGCGAAGTCGACTTCGCCGATGCGGTGGGCATACTCGTTGCGGGTGGGGACGGCTTCGACAGCCTGCTCACCCACCAGGTGCCGCTGGACGAGATCGAGCGCGCCTTCGAGATCGCGGGCGACAAACGGTCGGGAGCGGTCAAGGTGACCGTCGTTCCCTAGTTTTTCCGAAACGAACAGATGGAGCACAGACGATGAGCCGAAGACTCGAAGGGCGCGTGGCGATCGTGACCGGCGGCAACAGCGGCATCGGTGCCGCCACCGCCGGGACCTTCGCCCGGGAAGGCGCCCGGGTGGCGCTGATGGCGCGGCGCGAGCAGGAGGGCGTCGAGGTCCAGGATGCGATCCGGACTGCCGGCGGCGACGCGAAGTTCTTTGCCTGCGATGTCGGCGATTCAGAGGCTGTCGACGCGGCGGTCGCCGCGGCGGTCGGCCACTTCGGACGCATCGACATCCTCTTCAACAACGCCGGCGGCGGAGCAGGCGAGAACTTCCCGGACGAGTCGAACGAGGTTTGGGATCGAGTCATCCGGGTCAACCTGACGGGCACGTTCTACATGTCGAGGGCGGTCTGGCCGCACCTCCTGGCCGCCGGCGGCGGCGCGATCGTCAACATGTCGTCCTTGGCGGCGACGACGGGCTTCAGCGAGGCGATCCAGGAACTGGCGGGCGGGCTGCCATCGTCGTCGTACTACGCGGCGAAGGCGGGAGTCGACGCGTTCACTCGCTACCTGGCGAGCATGGGCGGACGCCACGGCATCCGTGCGAACTGCGTGCGGCCGGGACAGGTGATCACGCCGGGCGCGACCAATCCGGCTGGCGACCACTGGTTCAAGCCCATGTTCGAGCACATGCAGATCATCCCGGGACCCGGGATGCCGGAAGACGTGGCGAACGTCGTGCTCTTCCTGGTGTCGGACGAGGCGCGGTTCCTCACCGGGGAGATGGTGAACATCGACGGCGGCATGCCGCGCAAGCTCTAGACGCTTTCCGGCCGCACCCCGGCCAGGATCAGACTTCCGGCCAGCTCGGGTGCCAGGGTCGGGCGCGCTCGAACAGGCGGGCGGCCCGGAGCACCAGGTCGTCCCGGTGTCGCGGCCCGACGATCTGCAGGCCGACCGGCAGGCCGGCGTCTGACAGGCCGGCGCGCACCGTTGCCGCCGGGTGGCCGGACATGTTGAACGGAATCGTGAACGCCGCGACGCCGGCCGGCACCTGCTCCCTGCCCTCGGTTTGGGTCGGGAAGGGACCGCGGGCGGGCGGTGGATCGTAGGGCACGGTCGGCGTCAGCAGCAGATCGAAGTGGTTGAAGACCTCGCCGCACCAGAGATTCAACTGGCCGCGCTCGCGCGCCGCGGCGCCGAAGGTCTCGGGCGTCATCTCCCAGGAGCGCTCCAGCGCCTCCGCGAACGAGTGCGTCATGTCCTGGCGCCGGTTGCGAAGCGGTTCGTGGATCTGGCCGGCGATCAGGAAGTTGCCCAGTGTGCCCCATGCCGCTGTGAGCATCGGCGGGCCGCCCGGTACGTGCTCTTCGAGGGATTCGACCGTGAGACCGGATTGGTCGAACACGGCCGCCGCGTCCGCGGCCACACGCGCGACGTCCGATTGGACCCTTGCGTATCCGAGGTCCGGCGACCATGCGATGCGGACGGAAGACGGGAGGCCCGACTCGAGCACTTCGCGGTAGCTCAGACCCGGGTGGGGCAACGAGCCCGGATCGCAGGGCGAGGGGCCGGCGACCAGGTCGAGGAACAGGGCCCCGTCCTCCACTGTGCGGGTGAGGGGACCGTAGACCGCGGTGCTGCCGTAGTCCCAGGCCTTCATCGGCCCGCGCGGTATCCGCCCCTGGCTCGGCTTGAGGCCGAACGCGCCGGTGAAACTGGCCGGAATCCGGATCGAGCCGCCGCCGTCCGAGGAGGTGACGAGGGGCAGCACGCCGCCCGCGAGGACCGCGGAGGAACCGCCGCTCGACCCGCCCGGAGTGCGCTCGAGGTTCCAGGGCGAGCGAGTGACGCCGAACAACGGGTTCTTGGTGATCGCGGTGAACCCGAACTCGGGAGTGTTCGTCTTGCCGACGACGATCGCGCCGGCGTCGCGCAGCCGCGCCACCTGGGTCGAGTCCGCCTCGGCGACCGAGTCGCGGAACACCCGCGAACCCATCGACGTCACCATGCCGGCCACGTCCTCGAGGTCCTTGACGCCGAGGGGCACGCCCTCGAGCGGCCGGGCGTCGCCGGCGGCGCGTCGGGCGTCGGCCGCCTCGGCGTCGGCCCGCAACGCTTCGCGAGGCCGCTGGCTGACGACCGCGTTGAGCTTCGGGTGCGTGGCCTCGATGCGCTCCAGGGTCGCGTCCATCAACTCGGCGCAGGAGATCTCCCGGGCCGACAGAAGGTCGAGGAGCTGGATCAGACTGAGGCGGTCGAGGTGCATGCCGAATCTCCGGGCTGGTCGTCTGGAGCGCGGAGGATAACCGGCAGGGCCAGCAGGAACAGCGTCCAGCGCTGAATCTCCGTGTCGCGCCAGTTCGCTTCGAACAGGCCGGCCACGTTCAGTGCCAGGAGGGCGAAGAGGACGCCGAGGTAGAGATCGGCGCGCGGCCCCGCCCGCCCGCCTTCGCGGCGATAGCCCTCGAACGCCATCGCCCCTGCCGCGGCCATCAGCCAGAGATAACTGAGCAGGGAGGGTATGCCGCGGCTCGCTGCCATGTGGACGAACGTGTTGTGCAGGTGTTTTACGCGCGCCCGGACCGATGTCGGATGCCGGTAGGCCGGGTACCACTCGCGGACCATGGCCGGGCCGATTCCGGTCAAGGGGCGGTCGGCGATCATCTGGCCGCCGGCCCACAGCATGCACAAGCGGTCGTAGTTCGAGGGATAGCGGACTTCGATCATCGACGTCGCTCGCTGCCAGTAGGTCGGCCACAGGGTCGGAGCCACCGCGGCGAGCGAGGCGGCGGCCAGAAGCAGCGCGGCGGCGAAACTCAGAAAGACGCGGCGGCGCTGAAGGGCCATCGCCGCGACCGCGAGGGCGAAGGCGCCCACCCAGGCGCTGCGGGTCAGAGTCAGGGCCAGCGCCCCGCCGACGAGGGCCAAACCGATCCAGTTGACGCCGGAGCGCCAGCCGCCCGCGCGGCTGAGGCGGCCGGCGATCAGGGCGAGGCCCAGCAGGAGGACGCCGGAGAACGTCATGTAGTGCGAGAACGGTCCGGGGATCCGCTGATGGAGCGGGCCGTAGTCGGTGAAGGCGAACTGGGCCAGGCCGTAGACGGCGAGGACGGCCGAGATCCCGGTGAGGCCCACGATGACGACCCGCACCTGGCGCTCGCCACGGACGAGCAGCAGCGCCAGCGGCAGGGTCAGCACGGCGTAGAGCGTCGAGACCTCCTGGAGGCTGGTCGCCGGATCGTAGGAGAAGACGGCCGAGAGCACGAAGCAGCCCGCGTAGAGGCTCAGGGGGAGCAGAATCCGCCGCCGCCGTCGCCGGTCCTCCTCGCCGCCGGCGAAATGGAGCCGCTTTCGCCGGACGGCGGCCCAGATCAGGGTGAAGAAGAGGAGAAAGTTCGACAGCGCGATGCCGAACGTGGTGACGAGGTGGCTCACGAAGAGCCAGAACCCCGTGCTGCCCCGCGCCTCACGGCATGGCTGGATGAGGGCGCGCGTCACCGCCCTCATCACCGCCCGCTCCCCGCTCATGCCGGCAGTCTACGTCGGTGCGCCGGCCTGCTTACCTCCCCCGGCTTCGCACTCCCGTCACCGTCAGCCCCGCTCGCGACACCTCGACCTGGATGTCCCGGAGCCCGTCGGCACGCGCCTCGATGCCGGGCGGCGGTTCGAAGGCGATCAGGTACTGGGAACGGAGGGCGCGCTCGATCTCCCGGTAGATGCGATCCAGGTCTTCGACCGAAGCGGCCACGTGGTACCGGCCGCCGGTGCTCTCCGCGAGCCGCTCCAGCGCCTTGGTGGTTGCCGGGTCGTTCACGCGCAGGGCGATCGGGTAGACGACGACGCCGGCGCGTTCGACCTGCGCGAGCACGGGCTCGAAGTCGAGATTGCTGTCCGTGTCGGCGCCGTCACTGAGCACGACCAGGGCTCGCCGGTCCGGACGCCCTGCGAACGAGGAGACGGCATAGGCGATCCCGTCGTAGAGGCGCGTGGAGCCCCACGCGCGCAGACCCTCGGCGGCGTAGCGGAGCAGGCGGGTGTCGCCCGAGAACGGCGCCAGGCGGTCCAGGTCGTGGTTGAAGACGACCAGGCTGGCGGCGTCGCGATCGGTCAGGATGCCCTCGAAGAAGCGTTGCGCACTGGTCGCGGCGACGCGGACGCCACGGCCCATCGAACTCGAAATGTCCATCAGCAGGGCAACGGTGAGCGGTCGGTCGGCGAGGTTCCGGAAGTCGCGGATCCGCGCCTCGACGCCCCGGTGCAGAACGCGGAAGTCGGCCGCGTCGAGTCCCGTTGCCGGTCCCGCCTGCCGGCCTCCGACGGAGACCAGGAGGTCGACGAGACGCACTTCGATCTCTTCCGGCGCCCCTGAGCCGAGGAAGACGAGGTCTTCGACCGTCTCACCCGTGCGGAGGGTGGCGGCGGCTCGAACGAAGCTCAGAGGCAGGCGCAGTCCGGCCGGGACCCGGCATCGGAACGGCGGTGAGGTGACGCTCTCGAGGAGTTTGGCGTCCAGATGGCAGTCGACGCGGTCGAGATCCCGGCCGGACGGGACGTCGACGCGCACCGACAGGTCGAGCGCCTTCTCGATGAACGCCGTGTCGGGGCGCTGGAGCGCGATCGAGAACGGATGGTCTTCCCGCTCGACCTCCAGCGCGTGGCGTGCCAGGAGCGTGCCGTCGGCGTCGTGTCCCCGGACCTCGATTCGGTGACGGCGGCCGGGTAGATCGAGCTCCTGCACGAAGGGAGGGGCATCGACGGTGGCGACCGTCTCGTCGTCGCGCCGGAAGTGGACGCGAGAGACGGCCGGACTGGCGACGACACGGGCGGTGAAGGTCGAGCCGAGGACGCGGCCCTCGGGCGCCAGCAACTCGACGCTCGGCAACTGGTTGAGCGCGATCGTCTCGCGACGGCTCAGGAGGCCGAGGTCGGGGAGGTCGGGCGGTACGTCGAGCGCGGGCACTTCGAGCGTCCGGCTCATGCGGAGCAGCCCGCGCCTAAGGCGATCTTCGGCGCGGATCTCCATCCGGTAGGCGCCGGCCGGCAGCCGCCGGTAGAAATCGAGTGCAATGTCTGTGGTTCCGCCGCTCACGTGATGGGTGACCACGAAGGCGTCGGCCAGCCGGTCGCGCAGAAAGACATCGCCGGTGATCGTCACCCGATCGAGGATCTGGCCGGCGCCAATGGTGGCGAGATGCTCGGGCGGCAGCCGCAGCCGGCCGCGCATCGCGGTGCGCCGGTTCTCGGTACCGAGGGGTTCGAAGTCGAGTGCAACGCCCGGCAGGGCCATGACGTCCACGTCGAGCACCGCTTCGACGCGAAGAAAGCGGTCGATCCAGTCGGCGTCGGACGTTGCGTCGGTCCAGCCCAGCCGCTCGATGAACTCCCGCCAGCCGACGGCGCGTCCGAGCCGACGCTCGAGGCGGCTTCGCTCGGTCGGGGTCAGGCAGCGGCGCCGTTCCGCCCGGTCCAGCACCCTGGACGCGCCGGTTGGCGGCGCCTCGGTGGCGTCGCCATTTCCGTCCCGCGGTTCCGCGTCGAAGGTCAGGTCGACGCCGGAGGCCGGCGACCAGAGCCGCATGGTCCGCGGGTCGAAGGTCACCTGCTGAACGAACGCCAGAACGAGTTCGTCTTCGTCTCGGCGAGGTGGACGACCGAGCTGGTGCTCGAGCCGCCAGCCGTCGTAGGTCCAGATCTCGATCGGGCGGAGTTCCGACTCGCAAGGTTCGACCGTCTGGCGGTCGGCCGGCTTTCCGCCCAGGAGCACGGCGCGCGCCATCGCGGGAGACCGTTCTCTCAACTGGTCGCGAGCCTCGCGGTTCTCCTGCCAGCGCTCGAGCAGGTGCGGCGGCCTCGCCGCCCAGAAGGCGCGATGGAATCTTTCGCGTGCGCCTGGGCCTTCGAGCAGCTCGAAGGCCCGGCGTTCTGCCTCTGTCAGCAGCGGCTCCACTTCCGCGAGCCACTGCTCGTGGAAGTCCGTCAGCCGCGCCTGCGGTCGGCGGCTGCCCTGGGCTTCGGCAGGTGTCGCGGCAGCGGCGAGGAGCGCCGCCGCGACGAACAGCACCGGTGGGGGGGGGGCGGGCGGGGCGGGGCCCGGGGGGGGGGGGGTGGGGGTGGGGGGGGGGGGGGGGGGGGGCGGGGGGGCGGGGGGGGGGGGGGGGGGGGGGGG
>JAPPFP010000002.1:0-3171 GCA_028877275.1 Acidobacteriota bacterium | reverse complement strand
CGGCAGGTGTCGCGGCAGCGGCGAGGAGCGCCGCCGCGACGAACAGCACCGGTGCGGCCGCGCCGACGCGGCCGCACCGGGGAAAGAGCTGTTTCGAGTGGGCCGAGCCTCTACTCCGGCAGGAGCGCCTTGATCGCGTCGGAAGGCTCGAAGACGGTCGGGTCGACGTCGTCGAAGGTTACGGACTCGATGGTCTGGGTCATCTCTACGCCGAAGGACGGGATGCTCGTCGTCGTGGACGTTGCGAACAGGACGCCGCCGAACTCCTTGTAGTCCGTCAAGGTACTGCTCGTCTCGATGGTGCCCATCTCGCTCGTTGTGGTCCCTTCCTCGCCGATCAGCAGGCCGGTCTCGACGGCGAAGTAGCGGGACGACTCGTTGCCCTCGACGTCGACGAGATCGATCTGGTAGGCGGCCTGACCGTTCCATTCGGTCTCGCCGACGGCCGTCTGCTGAGAGTAGAGCTCGTCGTACTCCAGGTCTCCGTGAATGCGGGTCTGGTTCCGCAGGGTGCTCAACTCGCCGCCCTCGAGCAGGCGCGCGCCCTGCATCGGGTCCTCGGACCATCCGAACTCACCGTTGAAGCCCTGAACGTTGCTGCCGAAGCCCGGGATTTCGATGTTCACGAGGCCCTTGTCGGGTGCGGCAAGGTAGATGGTCGCTTCGCCCGAAAGGCCCATCGCCGGCATCTCGAAGGCGCCCTTGATCGTCATCGAGGCGTGCGCGCGGATGGCATCTTCGCCGCCGATTGCTTCGACGTGACGGGCGACGATCTTCTGCTCCTCCGTCAGCTCTGGCGGTGGAGGAGGCTCCGGTGCGGCGGGGGCAGGGGCTTCTCCGGCTTCGTAGGCGGCGCAGGCGCCGAGAATCAGGCCGCAGAAGGCGAGTACGAGCAGAGCGTTGCGGCTGGTTGGCTTGAAGGACATGAATGGTCTCCTGAGTTGGTCGCGTGTGCGGGTTCGTGACGCCGTCTACTAGGGCAGCAGCGCCTTGATCGCGTCGGAGGGCTCGAAGACGCTCGGGTCGACGTCGTCGAAGGTCACCGACTCGATGGTCGCGATGATCTCCATTGCCATCGAAACGAGGTTGGTGGAGGTCGACGTGGCGATCAACACTCCGCCGAACTCCTCGTAGTCACCGATGGTGATCGCTACCTCCATCGCTCCCATTTCGGTCGTCTGTGTTCCCTCCGCACCGATCAGGAGCCCGGTCTCCTTCGCGAAGTACTGGGACATTTCGTTGCCGTCGACGTCGACGACGTCGAGTTGGTACCCGGCCTGGCCGTTCCACTCGGTCTCTCCCGCGGTCGTCTGTTGCGGGAAGAGGTCGGCCCGCTCAAGGTCCGCGTAGAAGCGAGCCTGGCGCTTCATCTGGTCCAGCATGTCGCCTTCCAGTAGCTGTGTGCCCGCCATTGGGTTCTCGACCCAGCCGATCTCTCCGTTGTAGGCCTGGACGTTCTCGCCCATGCCTGGCATCTCGCCCTTGACGATCATCTTGTCGGGCGCGATGAAGTAGGCCGTCGTCTGGCCGGACATGCCCATCGCCGGAATCTCGACCGTGCCCTTGACCGTCCTCGAGCTGTGTGCGCGGATCGCTTCCTCGCCGCCCAGGGCCTCTATGTAGCGGGAGACGATCTCCTCCGCCGACGGCAGTTCGTGGTCGTCGGCGAGGAGCGGCGCGGTGGAGAGCGTGGCTCCCAGGAGCAGGATGTAGCCGGCTAGCGAGAGAGCCTTGCGGCGCTGGAAGAGAAGGGACATGAAGAGTCTCCTGAGTTGGGTCGCGTGCTGTCGTATCTGACTACGCAGAAGCGATGGTTCGGTTGCGGTTGCCGGCGGGTGACCTAGCTGGCCCACTTGCGGGCCGCGGCCAGCGCCTCCTCCGACGGGGGAATCGTGGGCCGGAGCCGTGACGTCGTGTTGAACGGCTCCGTGTCGATCTCGTCGAGGCTCACGTCGCCGGCGAGCACCGCTCTCTTCCACGCCTGCTGCTCGTCTTCGCGGGCCTGAAACTCGGGCATCACCTCGCGGGCGAACAGCTCCAGGCTGCCCATGATGTCCTCGTGCGTGTTCTTGCCGGCCTGGTTGAGCAGGATGACCTGGTCGACGTGGGCCCGTTCAAGCTCTCGCAGGCGCGCGCGGATCGTCTCCGGCGAGCCGATCAGTTCGCTGTCGGAGCGCCTCCGGCCCTCGGGTGTCTGCTTCCACTCCTGGTAGCGCTCCCAGAAGTTGTTCGTGCCGGGCTCGAAGGGGCCTTCCTTGTTGTAGAGCTGGAGGGCGAACTGGAAGAAGGTCCAGCCGTCGGCCTTCCGCTGCGCCTCCTCGTCGGTCGGCGCGCACATGAAGCCGCTGACCGTGGCCAGGTTCGGATTCGTCCGGTAGTCGCAGAGCTTGCGCTGGTCGCCCACGAAGGTGTTGTAGTAGGCGTTGACCCAGGCGCGGGCGGAATCCAGGTCGGCGAACTTGAAGCACAGCGCGCCCATGCCGCGATGCGCGGCGTAGCGGATCGTGTCGAGCTGTGAACAGGCGACCCAGAGCGGCGGGTGAGGCCGCTGCAGCGGCTTCGGGATCACGTTGCGCAGCGGGAAGTCGAAGTAGTGGCCGTGGTACTCCCAGCCCTCGTTCCAGAACATCGGCAGGCAGGCCTGGACCGCCTCCTCCCAGACGATCCGCTTGTCGCGGAAGCTGCGCCCGAAGGGATGAAGCTCAGTGACGCTCGAGCCCTCACCGAGACCGAGTTCGACCCGGCCGTTCGAGACCAGGTCGAGCGTCGAAACCCGTTCGGCGACCCGGGCCGGGTGGTTCGTCGTCAACTGGACGATGCCGTGACCGAGGCGGATGTTCTTTGTCCGTTGCGACGCTGCCGCGAGAAAGACTTCAGGCGCCGAGCTATGGGAGTACTCCTCCAGGAAGTGGTGCTCCACTTCCCAGGCGTAGTCGTACCCGAGCCGGTCCGCGAGTTCGATCTGCTCCAGCGAGTCCTGGAGCAGTCGATGCTCGGAGTCCGGCCCCCACGGCTTCGGTAGCTGATGCTCGTAGAAGATGCCGAATTTCATAGGCCGCCGACAGTACCACTGCGGGAGCGGGGACATCGGACGGACCCGCCCCCCGGGGGACCCCGGGGGGGGGGGGGGGGGGGGGGCGGGGGGGGGGGGGGGGGGGGGGGGGGGGGGGG
>JAPPFP010000001.1 GCA_028877275.1 Acidobacteriota bacterium | reverse complement strand
GCCGCTCGCCGCGTCCTGATCGAGCTCCGCCAGCGAGGGGGTCCGGAGGCCGCCGAACCGCTTTCCCGCGGTCGCGTCATGGCCGTTTTCGGCATCGGTCTGCTGGGCGCCCCGTTGATCGGCGCCGTCATCCTCGGCTGGATCGTCGAGGTGTACGGCGCCCTGGCCAGCCTGGTCCCCGGCATGGCGGCGTCGGTGCTCCTGTTCGTCTACAGCGTCGCGGCGACCGGGTTGTGGGGGTATCGGAGTCGAGCGTAGGGCGTCTTGCGCCGGTCCGCCAAGCCTCGGATCCTCCCGCGCAAGCGTCTTGTATACTCCGCGACTCCCCGGTAACGAAAACACCCTCCTCCGCGCAGGCCGAACGCATGGGGCCTAAACAGACACCAGGTCGCGCTCTTCCCGTTCTTCTTCAGACTCCTCCTCAAGCGTGCCGTCCGCAAGTGCTGGGAATGCCATGAGGCCATCGCTCGTTCGCAGCGAGACTCGTCGCGGCCATGGTGAACGCCCCCGTGGGGCTCTCAGGGAGCGGTCGAGGACGACAGCGTCGGCGCGACACCTCGGCCGGACGATCGAGGGCGCCGTACGCAACCTCCTGAGCAGTCGCCAGGAGGACGGTCATTGGCGCTTCGAGCTTGAGGGCGACACGATCCTCGAATCGGAGTACGTCCTGCTGCTCTACTTCCTCGGCCGCGCCAACGATCCGAGAATCGCCGCCTGCTGCCGGCGCCTGCGCGGCCAGCAACTCGCGGCCGGCGGCTGGAGTACCCATCCAGGCGGGCGGGTCGATCCGAGCGTGTCGGTCAAGGCCTACCTGTGCCTGAAGCTCGCCGGCGACGATCCGCGTTCGCCGCAAATGGCCGCGGCGCGCCGCGCGATCCTCGCCGCGGGCGGACTGCGTGCCTGCAATTCGTACACGAAGCTGTACCTGTCGATCTTCGGCCTGTGGCGCTGGCGGCGGGCGCCGGCGGTGCCCCCGGAGATGATCCTCCTGCCGCGGTGGTTCCTCTTCAACATCTACGACATGTCCGCGTGGACGCGGGCGATGATCGTTCCGCTGTCGGTGATCTGGGCCCACAGGCCGCGCGTGACGCTTGGCGTCACGCTGGATGAACTCGAAACGGAGTTCTCCCCAACTCGCCGACGGCCGCCGCTGATCGAACGTCTCTGGGCGCCTCGCCGAGCCGGCGGAGCCGCCCGCCCGGCCGTCAAGCGGGACCGCGAAGGCCGGCAACGGCGAGGCGCCGCGGGTGTTTGGCCGCGCTTGCGAGGGTCGATCGACGAGTGGATGAAACGGGTGGTCGAACGGGCCTACCGGCCCCTGATCGAACGCGCACTCGAGTGGCGGTACGCCACCGTCGCCGCCGAACTGGCGGTGCTGATGATCGTCGCCGCGCTCGTCGTTTCCGGGCGGGTCAAGTTCGAGTTCTTCCCCGAGGTCGAGGGAGACAATGCGGTCGCCCTGCTGACGATGCCCCAGGGGACGCCCGCGGAGTCCACGCTCGCGGCGATCGAGGGCATCGAGGCGGCGGCCTCGGAGTTGGAGGAGGAGTTGCGGCGCGAGGGTCACGACCGCGTGTTCCGCCACATGATGGCGACGGTCGGCTCGCAACCCTTCGTCGCGCTGCAAAGGACGAGCGCGCCGACCGCCCGGTTCGAGGCGCCGGTTGCGGCGCCGCACCAGGGCGAGGTGAACATCGAACTCGTGTCGTCCCGGGAGCGGACGATCCGGGCCACCGAAGTGGCGCGAAGGTGGCGCGAAAAGGTGGGCAACGTGCCCGACGCGGTTCGGGTCGAGTTCACGGCCAGCCTGCTGAGTTTCGGCGCGCCGGTGGACGTTCAGCTCACGGGCGCCGATCTCGACCAGCTTCGAGCGGCGGGAGAGGAGGTCAAGGCACGGCTCGCGGACTACGCGGGGGTGTTCGACGTCTCGGATTCCTTCCGGCCCGCCAAGCGGGAACTCCGGCTGGAACTCGACCCGCGCGCGGAGGCCCTGGGCCTGAGTGTCGAGACCCTGGGCCGCCAGGTGCGGCAGGGCTTCTTCGGCGCCGAGGCGCAGCGGATCCAGCGCGGTCGCGACGACGTGCGCGTCATGGTGCGCTATCCGCTTGAGGAACGGGAGACCCTGGCGTCGCTCGAGAACATGCGAATCAGGACGCCGGCCGGCGCCGAGGTCCCGTTCTCGTTCGCCGGCCGCGCCGAGTTCGGCCGCGGCCACGCGGCGATTCAGCGAATCGACCGGCGGCGGGCGCTGAACGTCACGGCGGATGTCGATCCGGCGATCGTGACGGCGAACGAAGTCGTCGGCGACCTCCAGGCCAACGTGCTGCCCGAGCTGCTGGCCGGCTACCCGGGGGTCGACTCCTCGTTCGCGGGCGAACAGGAGGAGCAGAGGCGGACTTTCGGTGGGCTGGCCAGGGCGCTGGCCGTCGCGCTGCTGGCCATCTACGCGCTGCTTGCCGTTCTGTTCCGTTCCTACCTGCAGCCGGCGATCGTGATGAGCGCGATCCCGTTCGGCCTGATCGGCGCCGTGCTGGGACACGTTGCGCTGGGGCTCAACCTGACCATGCTCTCGCTCCTCGGTCTGATCGCACTGACGGGGGTCGTGGTCAACGACTCGCTGATCATGGTCGACTTCATCAACCGGCGCGTGGCCGCCGGCATGAAGGTCAGGGAAGCGATCCGGGACGCCGGCGCCGCCCGCTTCCGGCCCATCGTCCTGACTTCGCTGACCACCTTCGTCGGCCTGCTGCCGTTACTCCTGGAACGGAGCTTCCAGGCCCAGTTTCTGGTGCCGATGGCGGTGTCGCTCGCCTTCGGCGTCCTGTTCGCCACGGCGATCACGCTCGTGCTCGTGCCGTCGCTCTACGCGATCCTGCACGATCTCCGGTCCCAACTGGCGATTCACGGCCCCAAGCCCCCGGCGGCGACCGGCGTGTAGCGAACCGGAGCCGGGCGTGACCGGCCCAGTCAGGCTGGCGTCGATTCGTCGCCGAGCGCGCAGTACCGATCGTACGTATCCCGGTCGATGTTCGACCCGCAGAGGATCAGCCCCACACGCGCGATGGTGTCCACGCCGTCGAGGCGCTCCGGTCGACCGGACCGGAAGCTCCTGTGCATGGCGTCGGCGCCCACGGGTTCCACGCCGACGACAAGGCGTGTCTTCGACTGCCTCCAGCGTGATGCCATGCTCGTCGTCGCTCACCGCCGTGGACTCTACCGGCGGGAACAGGCGAGCCGGACAACCCAGGTGGCCCCGCGGGCCGGATGCGGGCACAGGTCCGAGATCCCTGAGGTCCGCCCTCGAAATCCCGGCGCCCGATCCATGAAATCTCGGAGTCTATTGACGGAAATCCCGGAGTATAGACATTGAAATCTCGGAGTCCAGGGCAAATCCCGGCTACAATGGCAGCCCGATGATCGAACGTCGCCGTTACCTCGACCGCATCGCTGCCTCCAGAGGAAGTCGACCGTAGGTTGGAGGAAGACTGGTCGGTTGAGACGACGGCGGACCTCCGCGTGGGTGCTGCCGTCTCGCTGATCAAGTCGGCCCACCTGACGCTGTTCAGCCTCCTCGGCTACCGCTACGTATTCTCTGCTGGCGCCGCACTAATCGGCCGAGACCTTCTTGGGGCGATCTTCAAGGTCACGATGAAGTGCTCTCTGCAGCAAGCGCAAGAACGTGCGAAAGAACAACTGCGGGAGTGGGTGCATGTTGTCAGGCCCATCCTGTCCGATCTGTCCAAGTCTAAGGGCACAGTCGTGGACCGGTTGATGCTGGTGGCGTGGACTGCTTCCGACCGGCCGTGGGCCGCAATCGTCAAGGTGCCGATTGGAGAAGACGCTTCGTTCGGAGCCCTGATGCCGTGTTGTGATGGACCTGACGAGGTAGTGACGTACCTGGACTTCTTGAAGAACGATCGGGAGGAGATAAGGGTCAAGCTGGCGCGACTGGTCGACGACCGAGAAGGCGGACGCCTCGAAGTCTCTGAGAGAGAGTATCCGTTGAGATGGCCGAAGGGTGGTGCGACCTTCGACTAGCAGCGCGCCTGCCTGCGGTCTCGGGTGCCGTTCCCTTGGCGTCTGTCTGGCAAGCAGGACCGTCTTGGGGGACAGTCACTGACCGTCGGTCCCCACAAGTGCCTGGCTCCACTACTACTTCCGTGGATTCAGGGCGGGAAGAAGTGAGCGCCGACATCTCATCATCCGACCAAGCGCGAACGGCCGCTGGGACCCTCCCCCCTCGGACCCACGCGGGCGGGTGACACCGACGCCACCGACGCCGCCGACGCCGCCGCGAACCGCGCTAGCGCGCCAGCGGATCCGGCCGGATCTGGAACTTGACGAACTTGCCGCGGGTGCCCTTGCCGCCCTCGGTGTGCCAGATGTAGTTCGTGCCGTAGTTGGCCCAGAGGGCGCGGCCCTTCCAGCCGGCGTCCGGGTCGTCGATGCGGCCGTCCAGGCCGCGGGAGAAGAAGCCGAGGGGGTAGGGGACCCGCAGTGTGGTCCACTCCCCGGTGTCGGGGTCGAGAACCAGCAGGCTGTCCGAGTTCGATCCGGTGGCGATCGGGGTGTTCTCGCCGAAGCCGCCGACGTCGTGCTGGTCAACCCAGTTGTAGTAGTGGAAGTCCGCCGGTACGTCCGAGCCCTGCATCCTGGGGCCGTCGGTCCGATGCAGGGTCCAGCCCTCCGGGCACTGGCTGCCGTCGGGGCTGTCCGGCTCGTCCCGCGGCTCGCACTTGCGGACGTCCAGGCTCGCCAGGTGGCTGCTGCCCGCAAGCGCCGTCCACACCACCCCGTCGCTCGTGATGTCAATGCCGCGCGGGTCGAAGCCCGGTTCGGGGACGCGGAAGATCTGCGACCGGCAACTCGTCGGTGCGTCCTCGCCGCGCATCAGGCGGATGATGTAGCCGGGATAGGTCTGGGAGGCACCCCACAACGAGTCGTCGACCGGGCTCGGAATCACCGAGTAGAGGCCGTAGGAGAGTTGGGTGTCGTAGCGCGGGTCGGGCTCCGGCGTCGTCTCGACCTCGCCAGCCGCGGCCTGTTCTTCCTGGGCCCTGACCGCATCGACGCGGTAGGTGTAACCGCCCGCCGAGGCGACCGCGACGTTCCAGGGCTTGGTGATCTCGCCGTCGCCGTTCGTGTCGACGACCAGGGGGCACCAGCCGACGGCCTGCTGCTCGTCGCCGGTCTCGTCGAAGACCTTCGTGTCGACCCAGGAGAAGCCGGCGCCGCCCCCGTTGAAGTACACGGTCTCGTTGGCGTCGTTGTCGAACTGCAGGTGGTGGGTCGAGAAGCAGGTCTCGATCAGCGTGAACTTCTGCGTAACCGGGTCGAAGAAGGAGGCGTGACGGCCGCCCGACCGCGGCGTCCACCAGGCGGCGTACTTGTTCTCCGGTTCGCTGCACCATGCCGGCGGGCGGCGCGCGCCGCGGATCTTGGAGGTCAGCCAGACGCGACCCTTGCTGTCGATCATCGGGTTGTGCGGGTCGGACGGGTTGTAGGGAGGATTGCCCCAGATGTGCTCGTCGCCCCAGAAAAAGGACGGCCGCATCGGCGGCGGGAAGCGTGACGGAACCTCGCTTCGCGGTTCGCGGGTGGGGATGTTCCGGGCGTAGCTCACGTTCTGGACGGGGTCCAGCACGACGAGTTGGCCGTGCCCCGAACTCGCGGCGTAGATCGGGCCGCCGGGGTTGACGCCGGGGTCGTTCTTGTCGGTCGACACGAGATCGTGCATGAACGTCTTGTCACTGCCCACGTCCCAGAGGGTGAGGACGAGGTTTCGCTCGATCCCCTGCGGCCGCGGCGGCGCCGGCGGCAGCTCTCCAGCGGCGATGCGTTCCGTCCAGTCGGCGTAGACGTCGAGAGACGCGTCCATGCCCTGAATCCGAAGCACGTTGTACATCTGGTTACCGCGCACTCCGGTGCCCAGCCGCCACTCCCAGGCTTCCTTGTGGGTGGTGAGTTCCGGCTTCGCCTCGAACACGTGATCGACGGTGCGGGTCTGACGGATTCCGAGCTGGTGGCAGAAGTTGCAGTCCGACTTCAGCGAGTCGAGCCAGTGGGCCTGGGACAGCATGCGGGTTCCCATGCCGTTGCCGTCGTCGCCCGTACCGGGGAAGAGACTCTCATCGGGCGGCGCCATCAGGGACAGCCAGTAGTCGCCGGGATACACCTTCGCGGCTTCCTCCGGAGTTGCGGCGGTGGTTGCCTGGAGCGTGACGGACTCCGCCGTGGGCCTGATCTCGAGCGGCTCCGAGTCGACGAGCCCGTACCCCCGTACCCATACGGCGTAGCTCGCGTCGGGCAGTTCCGGCAGCATGAACCGGCCGTCGTCGTCGGTGACGACGATCTTCGCGAACTTCGTCGGCAGGTCTCCCGTTTCGGCGATCACCCAGACGCCGGCTTCGGGGCCCTGGGTGCCCTGGACGACGCCGCCGATGTAGCCCTCGGGCGCGGGGAGCTGGGCTGTGGTGACGGTTTCGGTCGGCGTACAGGCAACCGCCAGAAGAACGCCGGGGGCGACAACGAATTGGATCAGCCCGGAGGTGGTCATGGGAACACCTTAGCGTCCCCGGGTCGAGTAGCCAGAGCGGCTGATCGCCGCGATGTCGGCCCAGAGCGCGGCCGCTAACGGCTGTGCCGTTCCTCCGCCGTCTGCTTGAGCGCCCTGCCGACGCTTGCGAAGCCGCGGTGCATGGCGCCGCCGAACAGGAGGCGGGCGACCGGCGCCAGTGGGCCTTCGAGGGTGTCGGTGTTGAAGTAGGTGCAACTCGTCTCGCTTCGCTTCTCGAGCCGCTGTACTCGTAGCGCCTTCACGAGTCCGAGGGCGACGTTCGTGCTCCAGGCGAGGCGAGTCGGCGGTTCGATGATCGCGAGGCGCTCGGTCTGCTTCCGGTTGTAGCGGTCCAGCTTGACGTCGAAGTGGATCGTGGAGCCAACGCGGACATCGGTCTTCCTGTAGGTCCGGGCGAAGGGATTCCACTCGTGGTAGCGGTCGAGATCGACGAGGAGGTCCCACGCCACCTCGATCGGGGCGTCGATCTCTACCGGTTCCGAATCAATGGAGTGTTTGAACATCGGGGGCCTCCTGCACCGCTACTGCTGGCCGAGTGACCGGAACCAGCGGTCGGATTCTTCCCAGAGGCGTCGGGACGCTGCTTCGTCCCGGGCGTCAGGAATGGGCTCGGCCTTCGCGCAGCGTTCATGGTAGTGGCCGCCCTCCAGATGAGGATCCGACGCGCAGCGGATCGTGGTCTGGGCGGCCTGGGCGGGCGTCAGGAGGATCAGCGGCGCCAGCGGCGTGACCAGGCGCTTCATCCGCCTGAGCCACCGGGGCTCGTCCTGCCAGCCGAAGGTCATGTTCGAGTAGGCGGAGCCCGGGTGCAGGGCGGCGGTCCGGATGTTGCCGTCCGCGGAGTAGCGGCGGTGCAGCTCGAAGGCGTGGTGAATCAGGGCCAGCTTCGACTGGCCGTAGGCGGTCCAGGAGTCCAGCCGGTCCGGGAACGCGAAGAGACGGTCGTTGCTGCCCTTGTCGTGCTGGTGCGAGGAGACGTTCACCACCCGCGCGTCGCCGCTGCGCCGACCCGACTCGAGCAGCAGCGGCAGCAGCAGGCGGGTCACGTGGAAGGTGCCGAGGTAGTTCGTTCGCCAGTGGATCTCGAAGCCGTCGGCGGAGACCCTGCGCTCGCGCCAGCGCCAGAGCACGTCGCGGAGGATGCCAGCGTTGTTGATCAGGACGTCCAGGCGGCCGCCGGACATCTCCCGGTACCAGGCAGCGAAGTCGCCGACGCTTCCGGCGTCGGCGAGATCGAGCCGGTGGGCTTCGATTCCGTTCGGTCGCCGCCCGGCGTCCCGCAGATCCCGGAGCAGGGCCTCCCTGGCGGCGTCGCTGTCGCGAGGGCAGGTGACTGTCACGTCGGCGCCCCAGAGGGCCAGCGTTCTGGCGACCTGGTAGCCGATCGACCCGGGCGTCCCGCCGGTGACGATCACCTTTCTGCCCGACATGTCGACCCGCCCGGCCATCGGCTTCGGCGAGCAGAGGTCCCACAGGTGGTGGAAGGCCTTGGAAATGCCGGATCCGGGCCGGTAGGTCATCGGATCCTGCTAGCCCGGCGGGGTCTGCGTCTTGAGCAACGCCTCGCTGGCCTCCCACAAGCTCACGCCGTTAGCCGGGTCCGTGGCGTGATCGGAGGGACGCTTCTCACGCAGCATGTGCAGGTAGATGCCGCTCCGCTTACCGGCGTCCTCGGCGCAGCACAGGTAGCTGACGGGTCTGGCGGCCTTCTCCGGCGTCAGGAAGAAGAACCTCATCATCGGCACGATCAGGGGCTTCAGGAACCAGGGCGTTTCCCGCGCGATCGCGGTGTTGACGGGGCCGGGACAGAGCGAGTGGACGACGATGTGGCCCTTGCCGTCGTGGTTCAGGCGGCGCGAGAGCTCGGTCGCGTAGGTGCAGAGAACGAGCTTGCTCGCGCCGTAGTGCCTGATCCCGTCCCGGACGCCGTAGTCCGTGAACTCGCCGAAGCGGTCGAAGTCGATCGCCTCGGCGGAACGATGGGCGTCGGAGGAGACGATAACGACGCGGGGTGCCTCCTCGATCCGGTTGGCCGGGCGAACCGTGCCGTCCGTCAGCCAGCGGTCGACCAGCACCCGGTTGGCCAGGAAGTGCACGGCGAACATCGTCTCGAACCCCTGCGCCGTGCGACGGGCGCGGCGCGGCATGACGCCGGCGTTGAGGACCGCGATGTCGAGCACCCTTCCCCGGTTGCGCAGTTCGTCGCAGAGTTGGTGCACCGAACGCAGGTCCGAGAGATCGACGCGCAGCATCTCGACCCGGTCGGAGCCGGAGGACGCCCGGACGTCTTCGCCGGCTTCGGGATGACCGCTCCGGCAGGCCATCAGGACGTGGCCGCCGCGCCTGGCCAGGTCGATGGCGACGGCCTTGCCGACGCCGCTGTTGGCTCCGGTTACGAGGCAGGTCTTGCCGTCGATCCGGACGGAGTCGGCGAGGGGCTCGATCTCCGGCCGCTCGGCGGCACGGTCCCGGACCGCCTTGTGGAGCACCTTGAAGAGCTTCTTCATGCGGCTTGTCAGCTTACTCACGCGGAATGCCGTGCCGCTTCCGGTAGGCCGCCATTTCGTGCTCGATGACTTCGCGGCTCAGGCCGAAGCTCTCCGGTTCGTAGACGTGGCGCCCGTAGCGGTGCTGCACGTTGCGGCTAGCGGTCCGCTCGGCGGCTTTCCGTGCGTCCGGTCCGAAGGGGATGCCGGCCCGTTCGTAGACCTTGCCCAGGACCGCCATCGGATCGCCGACCAGGTCGACGTAGGAGACGTCGACGAAGCGGCGCGGGTCCGCGGCTTCCCGGACGCGGGCGGTCCGCTCGACCAGGCGGCAGGTCTTGGCGAACCAGTGCGCGCCGATCTCCCTTGGGTCCACCCGGTCGCTGAACAGGCCGCGGCCGTGGGCGACCATGCTGCAGAACGAGGGGACGGACTTCAGCGGATCGCGGTGCGTCCGGACGACGGTGGCGGTCGGGAAGACCTCGAGGACGACGTCCAGGTACTCCATGTGGTGCGGCGTCTTGAGCACCCAGTGACGGCGCGGCCGTTGCCAGTGCAGGACCTGGAGCAGCGCGCGGAACTCCTCGTACGCGCGCGTGTGATCCTGGTCTTCCAGCCAGCGGGAGTAGGCAGGCACGTGCATCGTCGCCTCCGCCGACTGGCTCATGAAGGACACGTCGAGCAACAGCACGTCCTCTTCCGGGGCGTCGTGTTCGGCGGGATGCACGGCGAAGAAGGCGGGGGCGAGGTAGGCGATAGCCCGCTCCGCGATGAGGGCCTGTCGGATCCGGGCGTGAGGATCGCCCGGCTCCTCGCGCGGCAGCGGGAGCGGATTCAGTCCCTCCCAGGCCTCTACGGCGCGCATCTCGGGGTGGGAGGCGATCAGCCGGTGCAGCGTGGTCGTGCCGGTCCGTTGCAGGCCGGCGATCACGACGATCTGGCCGAGCTCGATTTCCCGGATCTCCGGCCGCTGGCGGAGGAGTTCCTCGACCCGCAGGCGGGTCGCCAGTGCTCCCTCGATCCGCCGCCGCTGAATCATCCGGCCCAGGAGCGTGAGATCGGCCTCCTCGTTGATGGAGCGGACGAGGACGGACAGCGGCTCCATGAACCACTCGTCGCCGAAGCTGGAGAGACCGGTTCGCCTTCGGGCCTTCGCGACCATCGAGTCGACGTCGAGCTTCCCGCTTGCGCCGACGCGGCGTGCGGCCCGCCCGGCCGCGTTCAGGAGGGCGACGGGGAGGGGCCGGTACGGCCGCTCGTAGTCCGTCGGCGTCTCGGCAACCCGCTTCGCCATCGGGTCAGCGGCGGGGTACCGAGAGTTCGGCCAGCTTGACGACCCGCGTCCCGGGCTCAGGATGCTCCTCCGCGCGGATCCAGCGGAAGCACATGGTCCCGGAGGAGTGGCCGGCGGTGTCGAGCCAGTTCGGCAGCCCCGGGTCCTCGTGGGCCACGATCAGGCGGACGGAGCCATCGCTCTCGTACCGCGCCAGGTGCTTGTTCGTGTGGATCGTGTGGTACCGGTAGTCCAGCGACTCCATCCAGTAGTTGTTGAGCTGGAAGTTCCAGTGCTCGCACTCCGGCGGCACGGTCTCGATGACCAGCGCCTCGTCCTCAGCGAGTCGCCAGTGCGAGTGGTAGTAGGCGATGTTCGGGTCGCCGCCGGCCTGGTTCGACGTCTCCTGGTCGAAGCGGGGCAGCCTGTTCGAGTGCTTCTGGAAGTCGCGCGCCCACTTCGCGAACAGGAGCGAGGCGCCGGCGACCAGGGTGCTCGCCGAGCGCAGCCCCTCGTCGACCTGAGCCGGCGTCAGGGGCGCGGGGCGCTTCTCCTCGGGAGCGCAGTTGATCCGCTCGATGTGCAGCTCGGCCGGGATCTCGGCGCGCCTGTCGAGGAAGGTCTGGCGCACGATCAGCATGCCCGTGTCGGGCTTCATCGGCAGCCAGTTGCCCTCCTGCGGTTCGCAACTGAGGATCAGCTCGAATCCGCCTTCGCCGTCCATCTCGAGCTCCGCCGCCTCGATGTAGCCGGTCGGCGGCAGGCCGCCGCCCTGGCCGTAGTGGCCGGCCTGGGTGCCGAAGCCGAGGTAGGCGACGGTGTTCCGTCGTCCGCTGATCCGGTACTCGTACTCGCCCGAGAGCGCGGCCGTCAGGTAGTAGTTGTCCGGGTTGTCGGAGCCGAGCTTGACCGTCTCGTTGGCGACGCGGTGGAGCACCGGCGCACGCGCGTCGGCGTGCTCGATGAAGGCCATCAGCCCTGCCCGGGCCAGACGGCTCAGGTAGCGGTAGCCCTCGGCCTGGTTGAAGGAGTCGCGGGGCGTCCCTGGGAAGTTCAGCGACGCGCCGGCGGCCTTCAGCGTGTCGCAGAACTCGTCCCAGGCGCGGCCGCTCGTCACCCGCTGCGCGGCGACGTCGTCCTCGGACTGGCCCCGGAGCTTGCGGATCGCCAGCGAGATCCGGCGAAAGAGCGCAAGAAGGGCGATGACGAGCTTTCTCATCGTGTTCTTCCTCCTGCCCTCACTCTGCAGGGCCGACCGGCGTGCCGTAGGGAACCGGCGGTTCGCGCTCGTGCGTCGGGCCGAGGGCAACGATGCGCCAGCGTCCGCGAGTCGCCCGAAGCTCCAGAGACTGCGTCTCGTAGCTCGCTTCCCGAACGTACTCGACCTCGAGGCGCACCGTGTCGCCCAGATCTTCCCTGCCGGTCACGGCGACCCCCTTGAGGCCGGCGATCCGCTGGCGGAGGTACTGCTGGAACGCGGCCTCGCCCATCTCGTCGCGTACCGTCTCCAGTTGCTCGCGCACCTCGCCGGCAAAGAGATCGAGATAGGCGTCCGTTGAGCCCTCGCGGCTGACGTCGACCATTTCCCAGAAGACGTCGCTGGGATCGCCCGCATCCGTGCCGCGCTCCGGCAGGCGGTCGCGCAGCGCCACGGCAAGGCCGGCCGCGAGCACCGCGACGGTCAGCGCCGTTGCGCCGAGGTTGCGGCTCAACCTCACGGTTGGCCGTTCGACCCGGTTGTCAACTCGCGACGCAGGAAGTCGATGTCGATCGTGCTCTGGCCGGGCTCGAGGATCGTCTTCCGCATCCGGGGCAGGACCCGCTCCATCGTCTCCAGATAGGTGCGCGTGCGGATCTCGGCGCGCGCACCCTGGTCGGCGTTCGCGATCGAGCGGAACCGGTCCGCTTCACCGGTCGCCCGCTCGACTTCGGCGGTCCGGAAGCTCTCGGCTTCGGCTGTGAGAGTGCGCGCCTCGCCGCGCGCCACCGGGACGACTTCGTTGCGGTAGCTCTCCGCCTCGCGGATCAGGCGGTCGCGGTCTTCGCGCGCGCTGGCGACGTCGTTGAAGGCCTCCCGGACAAGACTCGGCGGGCTGACGCCCTCGAGACTCGCGGAGAGGACGGTGACGCCGGTCCCGAAACGATCGAACAGCTCCTGCGAAGCGGCCTGGACGCTTTGCTGCACCGCCACCTTGCCGGTGGTCAGCAGCTCGTCGACACCCATGCCTGCGACCACCTGGAGCAGCGCGCTGCGCCCGCTGGTCTCGAGCAGCGAGTCTGTGTCCGCGAAGCGCAGCGAGTAGGCGAGCGGATCGTGGATCGCGTACAGGACGACGAGTCGCACATGGACGACGTTGCGGTCGCCGGTCAGCCAGCGCGCCTCGGCGGGCGTCGCGTCGCCGCCGAGCACCCGGTCTGCCGCGGCGAAGCCGAGCGTGAGCCGCTTGGCTTCGCGCACCTTCAGCTTGTCCACCCGGCCGACGGGCCGCGGCCAGTTCCAGTGCAGGCCGGGCCCCGCCGCGGTCGGGCGCGCCTTGCCCAGGACGCGGGTCACGGCCTCCTCGTCCGGAGCGACGAAGTAGACCCCCCAGGCCAGCCACATGAGCGCCAGCGTCAGCGCCGCGGCCGGGATGGCGCGACGTCTCATTCGGAGCCTCCGCCCAGCAGGGAGAAGAGCTCGGAGTCCGCCGACAGGATGACGGTCGTCTGGTCGTCGAGGATCGACTCGTAGGACTCCAGGGTGCGCAGGAAGCGGTAGAGCGACGGGTCCTGCCGGTAGGCGTCGCCGTAGATGCCGGCCGCCTCGGCATCGCCCTGGCCGCGGAGGATCTCGGCCTCGCGGTAGGCGTCCGCCAGGATCAATTCCCGGTCCCGGTCGGCTTCGGCGCGGATGATCATCGCCTGTTCCTCGCCCTGGGCCCGGTACTCCTTGGCGATCCGTTCGCGCTCCGCCCGCATGCGGGCGAAGACGGACTCGAGGTTCTGCTCCGGGAAACTCAGGCGGGTGAGCTGGACTTCGAGGATCTCGACCCCGAGCTGGGGGAGGGAGACGGCGACCGCGGATTCGCGGACCTCGGCCGAGACCTTCTCGATCCGCAGTTTCTTCGGCTCGGTCGACACGAGTTGCGAGAGTTCCGTGCGGCCGAGCGCGGCCGCCAGGCCGGCCCAGACCACGTCGTGCAGCCGCATCTCGGCGCCAGAGCGATCGCCGATCGTCTCCAGGAACCGCGCCGGGTCGGCGATCCGCCAGACGACCGCCGTGTCGACGACGAGGTTCTTCTTGTCCTGGGTCAGGAACTCGGCCGGCGCCGGATCGTAGAGCAGCACCCGGTTGTCGAAGCGGAGCCGCCGGTCGATCGGCCACTTCAGCTTGAGGCCCGGTTCCTCGATCGTCCGGACCGGCTTGCCGAAGCGGGTGACGATCGCGCTCTCGGTCTCCGGCACGACGAAGACGGACCGGGCCAGTGCGACGATCGCCAGCAAGGCGAGGCCGGCGCGCCACCAGGACGCGCGCCGGCGCGGCAAATGCTCGTGCCCGTCGCCGCCGTCGTGGTTGTGACCGTGGTGGTCGTGGTGTTGATGATGGTCGTGATCGGTCATTGGTCTACCTCGTTCTGGGCCGGACCCGGTGGAGGAACGAAGACATCGAGAAGGCGGTCCGGCGTTTCGTCGACGAAGACGAAGCGCTTGCGGCCGCCGGTCGCGTCGGTGATCAGTTTCGGTTTGCCGGCAAGCGAGCCTTCAATTGTCTGAAGCTGGAGCCGGAACCGGTGCAGGTCGTTCGCGCGCCGGTACGCTCCGGCGCGCAGTGCGAAGCGTTCGCTCTCGCCGCGGCCGGCCTCGACGCGCCGGTTCTGGTACGCCTCGGCTTCGAGGAGTTGCCGGCGGGCTTCGCCGCGGGCAATCGGCAGGCGCTCGAGCGCGTAGCCCTCGGCCTCGTCGATCAGGGTCTCCCGCTCCTCAAGCGCGCTCGCCGCGTCGCGGAAGGCGTCGACGACGTCGAGCGGCGGGTGGGCGTCCTGCACGGTCGCGCTCACGACCTCGACGCCGGCGCCGAGGCTCTCGAGCAGCGCCGCGAGATGCGCGCGCCAGGCCTTCTCGATGCCGTCGCGTTTGCCGGTCAGCACGTCGTCGAGCGAGTGGCCGGCAAGCACCGTGCGGAGCGACCGCTCGGCGCTCGTCCGGACCAGGAGCGCCGGATCATCCGTGGCGAAGGCGAAGGCCGCGGCGTCGGCGACACGGTAGTGGATGCGGGCCGCGACCTCGACCAGGTTCTCGTCGCCGGTCAGCATCAGGCGTTCGAGTGGCGGCGTCTCGTCGAAGCCGGCGTGACGCACGTTCCACTCGTAGCTCGCCGCCGCGGCGGCCTCGCCGGCGGTGTCGCTGAGAGTGGCTCCTCGCGGCGAGCCGACCGCCGCCATCCGCAAGCGGTCCGGTTCGACCCGAATCACCCGATCGACGGGCCACGGCCAGCGCAGGTGCAGGCCCGGGCCGAGTTCGTCGCCGACGTGCTGGCCGAAGCGCTGCACGAGTCCGACTTCCTGGGGATCGATCATGCGCAGGCCGCTCGCCGCCCAGACAGCGGCGAGCGCGAACGGCGCCGCGCGCACGAGCCGGGGCGCCGCCGACCGGATGCGGGCCGGACTGTCCTGGAGCGCGTGTTCGAGGCGATGAACCGTCGCGCGGCGGCCGGCGTTCCACGCCCTCCAGCCGGCGACCAGCCCGCCGACGGGAGCGGCGAGAATCCGGAAGCGGCCAAGGCCCCGTTCTTCGCGCGCGGCCACCGCTCGCCCTTCGTAGAGCAGCCGGACGCAGTTCAGGATGACGAGCAGCGACGCGGCCTGGTGGACGATCGCCGCCCCGGCCGGGGGCAGCCAGCCGAACGCGGCGAAGCCGACGGCGACGAAGTTGATGCCGAAGGCGAAGATCAGGATGCTGCTGCGGATGCGCGCGACCACCCGGCGGGCGTAGCGCAGCAGGGGCGCCAGGTAGTCGAGTCGATCCGGAAGCAGGACGACCTGGGCCGCCTCCGCCGAGAGGTCGGCCGCGCCGTGGCCGATCGCGACACCGACGGACGCGGCGGCGAGCGACGGGGCGTCGTTGATGCCGTCGCCGACCATGAGGACGTTGCGGTCGCCGCGGGAGAGCTCGCCGAGCCGGCGTACCTTGTCTTCGGGTAACAGTTCCGCCTGGACCTGATCGATGCCGGCCCGGCGGCCGATGGTGCGCGCCGTTCCCGCGGCGTCGCCGGTCAGCATGACGATCGGATCGACGCCGGTCTGGCGCAGGTCGGCGACGGCATCGGTTGCTTCATCCCGGAGCGGGTCGGCGAGGGCGAGCGCGCCTGCCAGTGCGCCGTTGACAGCGACGGCCAGCCGCGTCTCGCCGCTGCCCGGCGCCGGTACGAGGCTCTCGGCCACGGCGTCGATCCCGTCCTCGCCGACGACCTCCGCTAGCAGCGCCTGGTTGCCGACGGCGATCTCGTGACCGTCGACAATTGCCGTCACGCCGCGGCCGGGATGGAGCCTGAAGTTCTCAGGCTCCGAGAGTTCGAGTTGCCGCTCGCGGGCCTCGGTAACCAGCGCCCGCCCGAGCAGGTGCTCCGAGGTCAACTCAGCGCTTGCCGCGAGTCGGAGCAGACGATTCTCGGTCGCGCCGCCGACTGGCGCGATCGCGGTCAGAGCGGGGCGCCCGCAGGTCAGCGTGCCGGTCTTGTCCAGCACGCAGGCGTCGATGCGGGACAGCGACTCGATCACGTCGCCGCCCTTGACCAGCGCGCCTTCGCGCGCCAGCCGCGCGATCGCCGAGGCCATGGCTGCCGGGGTCGCCAGCACCAGGGCGCACGGGCAGGCGACGATCAGCGCCGCCACCGTGCGCATCATCTCGCCGGTGAAGAGGTAGATGGCGCCGGCGGCGACCAGCACCGCGGGCAGGAAGTAGCGGGCCAGCTTGTCGGCCGTGCGCACGACCCGGGCGCGTCGGCTCTGCGCGTCCTCGATCAGGCTCGCGATCCGGGCGACGGTCGTGTCGCTGCCGGTCCGCTCGGAGCGGATGTCGAGGACGCCGTACTCGTTCAGGCTGCCGCTCCACACCGCGTCGCCGACGCCGAGCTGGGCCGGCAGCGGTTCGCCGGTCACGCTGCTCTGGTCGACGGACGACTCGCCGCGCTCGATCATTCCGTCCACCGGCACGCGCTCGCCCGCTAGCACCCGCACCAGGTCCCCGATTTCGACCTCGCCGAGCGCCACGAGTTCCTCGCCGCCGTCGCGGAGCACCCGCGCCTGCTCGGGCTGGCTGGCGACGAAGCCGGCGATCGCCCCCTTGGCGCGGTCGACCGTCCAGTGCTCGATGCCCTCGCCGATCAGCATGATGAACATGACCTCGGCGGCGGCGAAGTACTCGCCGATCCAGACCGCGGCGCCCGCCGCGATGGCGATCGTCAGGTGCGACGAGAAGTGGCCCTGGAGCAGGTCCAGGATCGCGTGGCGGATCAGCGGATAGCCGGCGACCAGGGTGAGGATGAGCGCGAGGTCGATGCCGGCGACGGTGCGGACGACGCCGAGGAGGTAGAGCAGGAGCAGGACGCCGACCGCGACGCACAGCGCGATGTAGCCGATCCGCTGCAGCAGTCCGTGGCTGTGCGAGTGGCCGTGCCCGTCGTCGTTGAAGTGGGCGCCCATCAGGAGGGTGCGGCCCTCACACCGCGAACAGCATGATGGCCAGGCCCGAGCTGGCGATCGCGAGGCCGCTCAGCGTGTGAACGTGCGCCCGCAGCCGGGGGAATCGCACGAAGTCGAGGCCCCGGTAGGCGAGCGCCACCACGGCAGCCATCGTTGCGATCGTCGTCACGGCGAACGCCAGCGTTACCGGAACCACCGCCCACAGGCCGACCTGGAAGGCCGGCACCATGAGGATCGGAATCAGCGGCTCGCAGGGCCCGAGAACGAAGATGACGAACAGGCTCCAGGCGGTGAGACCGGCAATGCCGACGGTCTCGCCGGGCGCGTGGCGATGGCTGGCGGCCGCCGGATGGTCGTGCGAATGGACGATGCCGCCGGCGTGCTCGTGCACATGGCGCTGCTGCCTGCGCCGGCGGGCCAGCGACCAGCCGGCGTAGGTCAGGCCGAACGCGACCAACGCCCATGCCGCCAAGTCGCCGCGGACCGCCTCGATCGACTCGAAGACGCCGACGCGGCCCTCCATCCAGTGGTGCCCTTCCTGGAGATCGAGACCGGTGGCGAAGATCGCCAGCCCGATGCCGGCGCCGCCGAGCAGGACCGACGAGGCCACGTGCCCGCCGCCGCACAGTCCGGTGACCCAGAGCGTCCGCCGCAGCGACCATCCGCGGGCCTTGCCGAGGACGACGAACGGCAGCGTGTGGTCGATGCCGATCAGCGTGTGGACGAAGCCGATGCCGACCGCGGCCGAGACCAGGACCCAGACTGCGTCCATCCGTTACTCGACCGTCACCCAGATCGGCGACGACCAGGCGATCTCCCTGTTCTTCTGGATCACCCGCACATAGTAGTAGTGCTCGCCGGGCTCGACGTCGCTGTCGACGAAGGTCAGGTCGACCTCCTGGTCGAGGTTCTGGCGGTTGTAGAGGAAAGTCTGGTCGCGGATGATGTCGATCTGTTCGATGCGGGCGGTGCCGATCACCTTGACGATCAGCTCGAACCTGCCCGACACCTCCGCGATGTCGCCCTGCAGGTACTCGCGGCCGTTCGCGCGCATCCGGTAGTCGAGGATGATGTTGTCCGTCGCGGCGTAGGAGTGCCGCTGCTTCATCGCGTCGAGGAGGCCTTCGGTGGTGAAGTCCTCGGCGATCGTGGCGGCGTAGGAGATGTGGGTCGAGATGTGATCCGAGGCGGCCTGCACGCCGAGCTTGTAGCCCTTCGCCCAGGCGTTCCAGACGAAGCCGGCGGGCTGGAAGCCACCCTGCTGGCCGATCGGTTTCTCCGCCGTCGCGGCGCGCGGAGCGCCCTCGTACTCGGCGGAGGTGCGGTCGCCCTGGTAGATCTCGACCAGCGGTTCGACCTCCGGGTCGTTGTCGCGCCAGTCGGTGCCCATGCCGGTGGCCGAGGTGTGGGGGATCGAGATCGCGTCGTGCTCCCTGAGGTAGGCGAACAGCCGCGCCGCGCCCTCCTCGTGCCGTTGCTCGGCCTCGGTGATCTCCAGAGTCGGGACGCCGCGTCGGGGGGAGAGGATGTTGCGGTGACCGTCCGGGTAGCTGATGCTGCGCTCGTAGGTGTAGACCGGCACGAAGCTCCCCGGCAGCCGGAAGATGTCGGCAATCTGGGGGTGCAGCCAGTTGACGTACTCGATGTCCTGCCCGCCCCGGTTGTTGTGTTCGCTGACGCCGAGGAAGTCGAGTTCGGCGGCGTCCAGGGCGTAGCGGTAGGCCTCCATCAGTGAGCCGTCGTTCAGGCCGTCGTGCGAGAACTCCGTGTGGCGGTGGGTGTCCCCGCGGTAGATGCGGTAAGTGCGGCCCTCCGACTCGATCGTGTACGCCCGGATGCGCGCGACGTCCTCGGCCTCGTTGGGATGGACCGGGTAGGTGTGGTACTCGCGCACGTCCGGGTCGACGAGCCGGGGCGGCGTCGCCTCGCCGGTCAACCCGGGCAACCTGGCCGCGTTGATCGATGAGTGCTCGAACAGGTACTCCTCCGAATTGCGGCTGTCCGTCGGCCAGGCCGCGAACAGGTTGCCGCGGCCGTCCGAGGCCAGCTCCCAGCGCACGTCCTGGCGGCCGCGGCTGAACGGCAGATGGAGCGGCCGGGTCCATTCGCCCCCTACGTAGGCGGCGCCGAAGATCTGCCAGGCGGCCCGGTGGGCCGGCGTGAAGTCCGGCGTGTCGCGGGCCCGGATCGTGCGGTGGCGGAAGAAGAGCCACATCCGGCCGTCGCCGTCGGCCTGGAGCACCGGCAGGTCGTTGAATCCCGGGATGTACTCGGGGAGCTCTCGTTCGAGCAGTTCGTTCACGTCGGCTTCCGGCACCTGCCAGCGGGCGCCGTCCCAGACCGCGACGGCGAGGGTGCGCCATTCGTAGAGGCGCGTGGCCTCCTTGTAGATCTCGAAGCCCGAATCCTTGCCCCACTGGAAGCCGCTTTCGTTCCAGGCAGCCCAGAGCCGGTTGCGGCGGTCGCAGGCGACCGAGACGTGAGCCTCGAACTTCGGCGTGTCGGCGACCGGCGCGACATCCCCCCATGCGCCGCCCGCGAAGCGCCGCATCAGCACGTCGTAGTTGCCCTGGTCGTACGTGTCCCAGGCGACGTGGACGGAGCCGTCGCCGCAGGCCGCGACCGCCGGCGTCCAGTCGTTGGCGGACGAGGTCGAGACGGTCTCCTCTGCCGACCAGCGCGAGCCGTCGTATCGGCGGGCGAGGATGTCTGAGCGGCCGTTGCGGAAGCCCTGCCAGACGAGCCAGAGGTTGCCGTCGGCGTCCGTGCCGAGTTCGTGCTCGATGTCCGCCTGGGGCGCGGACGTCAGGCGCTCGGTTGCCGACCACGAACCGTCCTCCAGGTGCCGGCCGTAGAGATCGAAGTTGCCGTCAACCTGTTCGGACCAGACCGCCCAGAGGCGTCCCCTGCCGTCGCGCCCCAGCTTCGGCATCAGCCGGTCGCCCGGTTCGTCGGTGACGTGGACCGCCGGCTGCCAGGCCGAGCCGTCGAAACGCCTTGCCACGATGGAGACGCCGTTGTCCCGGTAGGCGGTCCACGCCGCCCAGACCTCGCCGTCCTCGCCGCTCGTCATCGTCGCGAAGTCGTTCTCGACCTCCGGCGACGACAGCGGTTCGGCCGGCGCCACCCGGTCGGCCAGCACGGCGCCGTCGAGGAAGGCGACCTCGTCGCCGACCCCAAGGTCGCGCGGCCGCAGGTCGAAGTCGCCGTGGGGCGTCGAGAAGGCGAGCCGCGTCCCCGAACGGGCCGCCACGTCGACGACGACGCCGGGGTGGTGGAGGTAGGTCACCGTGCCCTTCGGGTCCTCCCACTGGTAGACCCGGCGCGGGTAGTTCATCCCCGGTCTGGTCGCCATCGTCCAACTTGCGCCGTCGACCGACTCCGACGGATGGACGCTCCAGTTCCGCACCGCGAGGACGTCACCGCCCAAGGCCTCGACCGAGCCGTTCCAGGACCGCGGCTCGTTGTCGGTGACCCCGAAACGGACCCGCACCGAGACAACGTCGTCGCCCCCGAGCGGCGGAATCGCCTGTGCGGCGAGCGAGTCTGCCGTGAGGAGCAGGCCGGGAAGACAACAGAAGGCGGCGACGCGCGGGGCGAGTTGTCGAGCCATGGCTCCTCCAGACGAGGCGAGCAGGTAACGGGTTGGCCGTTCATCCTAGCTAGGAACTGCCGCCGCTACACTGAATCCACTCACCGTCCGAAGGGAGGCTCGCCGTGCTTCGAACTGCCGTTCTGATCCTGACCCTGGCCGCCCTCGTGACTCTGGGGTGCGCCGCGGATGACTCGTCCGACCCATCCGCCACGTCTGCCGGCGACGCCGGCCAGACCACCGGCGACGCGGCCGGTCGCCAGGCCTTCTTCGGCGACCTGCATGTCCACACGAAGTACTCCTACGACGCTTTCGTGTTCGCGACGCGTGCCGGCCCGGACGAGGCCTACGAGTTCGCCAAGGGGAACCCGATCGAGCACCCGGCGGGCTTTGAACTGAAGCTCGATCGGCCGCTCGACTTCCAGGGCGTCTCCGACCACGCGAACTACCTCGGCATGCTGCCGGCGATGATCGACCCCGACCAGCCGGCGTACAACCACCCGGCGGCGGAAACGGTGCGCAACGCCGAGACCGTCCAGGAGCGGCGGGGCATCTTCGCTGCCCTGCAGCCCTACGTGCGCTACATGGCCGACGCCGACCCGAGCATCCGCGAGCATCTCGACAAGAACGTCGTCCGTTCCGCCTGGAGCGAGATCGCGGCGTCCGCGAACCGCCACTACGAGCCGGGCGTTTTCACGACGTTCATCGCCTACGAGTACACCTCGGCGGGCGCCGGCGGCATCTACGAGAACCTGCACCGCAACGTCGTCTTCCGTGGCGCCGAGGTGCCGGACATCCCGTTCTCCCGCCTCGACTCGTACAACCCCGAGGACCTCTGGGCGCGGATGGACCAGTGGCGTGACGACGGCTACGAGGCGATCGCGATCCCCCACAACACGAACGGTTCCGGCGGGAGGATGTTCGAGTACGAGTACTTCGAGGGCGGCGCGATCGACCAGGCCTACTCCGACCTGCGCAGCCGCAACGAGCCGATCGTCGAGATCACCCAGACCAAGGGCACGTCGGAGACGCATCCGGCGCTGTCGCCGAACGACGAGTGGGCGAACTTCGAAATCATGCCGTATCGGGTCTCCACGAGCATCCTGAGCGAGCCGCCGGGCAGCTACGTGCGCGACGCCTTCCGGCGGGGCCTCACGATCGAGGCCGGCGGCGTGTCGAACCCCTACAAGCTCGGCGTCATCGGTTCGTCCGACACCCACGTCGCCGCCGGCTCCTTCGACGAGGAGAACTACTGGGGCGCGTCCGGCCTCATGCAAACGTCGCCGGAACAGCGCGGCTCGGTACCCAGCGAGCCGGGGGCTGGGGCCGACCTGCAGAATCCCACCGCCGCGGCGGAGCCGATCGACGACGGCACGGGTCGCGTCTACCCGTTCACGACGGCGATCACGAACGGCGCCTCGGGCCTCGCCGCGGTCTGGGCCGACGAGAACACCCGTGAGTCGATCTTCGATGCCTTCCGCCGCAAGGAGACCTTCGCCACGTCAGGGACACGGATCAAGGTCCGCTTCTTCGGCGGCCCGGCGCTCGCCGGCCTCGACCTCGACGATCCGGAGCTGGTCGCGACCGCCTATGAGACCGGCGTGCCGATGGGCGGCGACCTCACCGGCGACGACGGCGGCGAAGCGCCGAGCTTCCTCGTCTGGGCGATGCAGGACACGATGGCCGCGCCGCTCCAGCGCGTCCAGATCGTCAAGGGCTGGGAGTCAGGCGGCGAAACCGCTGAGATGGTCTACGACGTCGCCTGCTCCGACGGTCTCGAGGTCGACCCGGCCACCCACCGCTGCCCGGACAACGGGGCCACCGTCGATCTCAGCGACTGCTCGACCAGCGACGACGTCGGCGCCGCCGAGCTCAAGACGATCTGGACCGACCCGGACTTCGACCCGGACCAGCGCGCCTTCTACTACGCCCGGGTGCTGGAGAACCCGGTCTGCCGCTGGTCGTCCTGGGACGCGCTGCGGGCCGGCACCACTCCGCGGCAGGACTTCCCGGCGACGATCCAGGAACGCGCCTGGTCGTCGCCGATCTGGTACACGCCCTAGGGTTACGCCTTTCGTGCTCGCCTTCGGGCCTGCACGAGAAATGCGACGAGCGCCAGCGCTCCGCCTAGCAGAGCAAGCGCCGGCGTGTCCGCGCCCTTCTCGCCGAGCGCGGCGTTGAGCCCGGCCCCGACGAGTATGCCGATCAGCACGGCGACCAGAGCCGTTCCGAAACGTCTCACGGCAGAAGTATGCCAGACACGAACTTCGCTCCAGAGCCGTGATGCCTTGACGCTCTCCCACACAACCCGTACAGTCATCCTGTACGGACTCGGGGAGTGTGCAGATGATCCATGAAACGACCTACACCCAGGCCCGCGAGCGTCTGGCGGCTCTGATGGACCAGGTGACGGACACGCGAGAGCCGGTCCTGATCCGCCGCCGCGGGCACGAGCCGGTGGCGCTTGTTCCCGCGCATGAACTTGCCGGCTGGCTCGAGACCGCATACCTCCTGCGCTCGCCCAAGAATGCCCGTCGCCTCCTGGCCGCGAGTCAGCGGGCCGCGGACGGCGAAGGCGAGGTCTTCGTCGTCGACGAACTCCGCCAGCGGCTCGGTCTCAAGACGGAGTGACAGCGACAGGGCGGCGAGAAGCCGTCATGGACCCTCACTTTCTCGAGGACCTCGAGTACTGGACCCGCACGGATCGCCGGCGAGCCTTGCGGGCGCTGAAGCTCGTTGAGGCCACAATCCGCGACCCATTTGAAGGTCCGGGGAAACCCGAGCCGCTCCGTGGCCAGCTCACCGGCAGGTGGTCTCGGAGAATCGACCAGGAACACCGCCTCGTGTACGCCGTCGAAGGCAAGCGGGTCTTCTTTCTGGCAGCTCGTCACCACTACTGACACTCCGTGATTGGAGACGCCTCATGAAGATCGACGATCTCAGCATCACCCTCTTCGCGTGGAAGGACATCCCGCCGCACTCCTACCTGGGCAGGGGGCCGTTCGATCCCGCCGGAAAGCCGAACCGCGCCGGCGAACTCGGCCTGGTGACGATCCGCACCGACGACGGCATCGAGGGCCACTCCTTCCTCGGTATGGGGGCGAGCATCGCGGCGCCGCCACTGCTGCGGATGCTCAAGCCGGTCGTCATGGGGCGTGATCCGCTGGCGCGGGAGCAGCTGTACCAGGAGATGCTGGAGCGCCGGCTCGTGGTCCAGCCGTGGGTCGTCGGCGCCGTCGACGTCGCGCTCTGGGACCTCGCCGGCAAGGCGGCGGGGGAGCCGATCCACCGGCTTCTCGGCACCTACCGGGAGAAGCTGCCCGCCTACGCCAGCTCCGAGCAGCAGCCGAGCGTCGAGGCCTACGTCGACCAGGCGCTCTCTTACCAGGGCAACGGCTGGCAGGGCTACAAGATCCACCCGTTCCGCGTCTGGCGAGACGACATGGAGATCTGCCGGACCGTGCGCGAGGCAGTGGGGGACGGCTTCCCGCTGATGCTCGACTCGACGTGGGGCTACGACTACCCGCAGGCGCTGCGGGTCGGCAAGGTGATCGAAGAACTCGACTTCGAATGGTACGAGGATCCGCTCGGCGACCAGGACATCTACAACTACACGAAGCTGCGGCAGCAGCTACGGATCCCGATCCTGGCGACCGAGTTTCCGGGCGCCTGGTACGACTCGTTTGCGCCGTGGATCTACAACCAGGCGACGGACTACCTGCGCGGTGACGTCGCGCTCAAGGGGGGCATCACCGGCTGCCTGAAGGCGGCCCACCTGGCCGAGGGCTTCGGGATGAACTTCGAGATCCACCACGGCGGCAACTCGCTGAACAATGTCGCGCACCTCCACATCAGCGCGGCGATCCGCAACTGCGAGTGGTTCGAGGTCCTGCTGCCGGCCGGCGCTCAGAAGTACGGCCTGGTCGAGGACATCGAAGTCGACGCCGAGGGCTACGTCCACGCCCCGATGGGGCCGGGCCTCGGCGTCGAGATCGACTTCGACCTGATCGAGCGCAACAAGATCGCGGAGCTGCGGTAGCTCGCTACTTGCCCTTCAGCTCCGTCTTCAGCCAGGAGATCAGCGCCGGCTCGAGGTCCGCGTTCTTCGCGAACATCGGCAGGCCGTGCTCGGGACCGTCGTAGATCTTGGCGGTCGAGTTCGGGTGCTTCGAGCCTTTGACGGCACCCTTGAGCTGCTTGTCGACGCCGGCCGTGATCGTGTCGCCGGTCGCCGCCGCGGCGAAGACCGCGAGGTCGGACTTGGCGGCCATGTTCGCCACGGCTGCCTCACTCGGCGGCCCGGACAGCAGCATCAGCGCCTTGACCGGCCGGCGCGCGGCGAGGTCGGCCGTCAGCATCGCGCCGCAACTGGCGCCGCCGGCGCCCATCCGGGACGTGTCAACGCCTTCCTGCTTGCTCAGGTAGTCGAACGCCATGTCGACGTCGCCGGACGCCGTCTGCAGGAACGGTGGGAACCCGCCGGCCTCGCGGATGCCGGCGCCTCCACTCTCGCCGAAGCCGCGCAGGTCCATCGTCAGGACGTGCACGCCCGCGTCGACGAGCTGCGAGGCGATGCCCTTCCACGACTTGCGGTCCATGTTGCATTGGTGGATCAGGAGCATTGCCGGACCCGGCTTGCCGGGCGACATGTAGGTCGCCTTGAGCATCGTGCCGTCGGAGGCCTTGAGATCGACGTCCGTCGATCCGGCCATCGCGGGCATGGCCGCCAGCGCCAGGAGCGCCGCCGCCGCAAGAACTGAAGTGGTGTACCGCATGAGTCTCTCCTCGTGGTGTGACGCGGCTGTGTGCATCGCCGGTTCCGGCGTGCCGGTCGCCCGGGTTGGGTGGGTGGTGCGAAAGCGGACTCTACTACCGCGGGACCAGCGCCACGATCCGCACCGGCGCGCCCGTGCCGCCTTCGATCTTCATCGGCAGGGCCGCGAGCAGGAAGCCGGTCTCCGGCAGTTCCGACAGGTCGCCGACGTTCTCCAGGTTGGGGATGCCGGCGGCGCCACCGATCTGGTGGACGATGAAGTCCGTCGACTGGCCGTAGTCGATGCTGGCCGTGTCGATGCCGAGCAGGCCGATGCCGCGGTCCTCGATCAGCAGGCGCGCTGCCTCCTCGCCGACGCCGGGGAAGTGGAGGTTGCTGGCGTCGCCGGGGGTGTCGTCGCCGAGATAGGCGAGAGCGTCCGGCCAGCGGGACGCCCAGCCGGTGCGGATGAGGACGGCCGATCCGGCCGGCACCGGGCCGTGCCGGTCTTCCCAGGCGATTACGTCTTCGGCGGTCACGAGGTAGTCCGGGTCGGCCGCGGCCGATTCGCTGACGTCGACGACGATGCCGGGCAGGATCAGGCGGTCGAGCGCGATCGACGCGACATCGTCGCCGCCCTCCGCGAAGTGGACGGGCGCGTCGAGGTGGGTGCCGCCGTGCTCGGCGGTCGCGAACTCCTTGGCCGCGTAGAAGTAGCCGGCCTCGGTCATGCCCTCGGCGAGCGTTTCGAGCGCGAAGCCCTTGGTGTCGGTGGGCCAGTAGAGGGTGTTGCCGCCGTAGGCGTGGCTCAGGTCGATCATGCGCCAGTTGGTGACGGTTTCCACGCCGACCGGCGCTGCCGCTTGCTCGGGCGGCGGGGCAGCGCAGGCGGCGGCCACCAACGCGACCGCCAAGTACGGAATCGATGTCCTGGGCATAGGTCCTCCTCTCAGCAGTCCTCCCTACAACGCCAGCGCGGTCGAGAAGTCCGGGACCCCCTCCCAGCGCCCCGGGTCGCTGGCCCGCATCACCGCGATCGTCTTGATCGCCTCGGGGTTCGCGATGCCGTGCGGCATCTGGCCGGTGAGCACCCGGATCACGTTCTCGGCCTGACGGATCGGGCACTCACCCAGGAACACCGGCGAGAAGCCGGCGATGTGCGGCGTCACGATGCAGTTGGGCAGCTTCAGCAGCGGATCGTCCGGGTCGATCGGTTCCTTCTCGGTGACGTCGAGCGCGGCGGCCTCGATCTGACCGTCCGCGAGCGCTTCGGCGAGCGCCGCTCCGTCGACGATCTTCCCGCGCGCCGCGTTGACGAGCAGCGCCGTGGGCTTCATCAGCGCCAGCGTGTCCCTGTTGATCAGGTGGTGCGTTTCCTCCGTCATCGAGCAGTGGATCGTCACGTAGTCGGCCTCGCCCAGAAGCTCCTCGAGCGGCACGATCTGGACGCCGTAGAGGTCGGCCGCGACCTGGTCGACGTAGGGGTCGGCGGCGATGATCCGACCTGGGCCGAAGCCGCGAATCCGGGTGGCGAAGGCGCGGCCGATGTTGCCGAAGCCGATGATGCCGACGGTGTGGCCGGCGATCCGCCGGGCGCTGGTGAGGAGCCCGATCATCGATTCCCGATGGCCCCACCGGCCGTCGCGGGTGGTGCCGGCGGCGTCGACCACGCACCGCGTCAGCGCGAGCATCAGCGCCATCGCGTGGTCCGCCACTTCGGTCGTGTTCGACCCGGGTACGTTCGTCGCCAGGATGCCGAGTTCGGTGGCGGCGTCGAGGTCGATCGAGTCGACGCCGACTCCCAGCCGGCTGACCACCTTGAGCTTCGGACAGCGCTCGAGCACGGAGCGCGACGTCAGCGGCATGACACCGATCAGGGCGCCGTCGGCATCGGCCAGCAGGTCGGCGAGGTCGTCCTCGCTCCGGCAGACCCCCTCCACGACCTCGAAGCCCTGCTCCTCGATCAGATCCCGGCGGTTGAAGGGGTTCCGCTGCATCGCTACTTTCACGTTCCGCTCCTTGTCGGCAGTGTGCGACCGGTCAGACGACGGGGCAGAGCCCGCCGTCCAGGTTGATGGCCGTACCGGTGATGTAGGCGCCGCGTTCCGACACCAGGAACGCGATCAGGTCGGCGTACTCCTCGGCCTCGCCGACCCGGCCCAGGGGAACCCGCTTGCCCATCGCCTCGTAGACCGACTCGACATCGGCGCCCTGGCCTTCCGCCCGACGGACCCACTGCTCGCTCTTGATCAGGCCGATGCAGATCGTGTTGACGCGGATGTTGTCGGCGGCGAGCTCGTTGGCCAGGGACTTGGTCAGGTTGATGCCGGCGGCGCGCGTGACGCTGGTCGGCAGAGCCCGCGCCGGCGCCGCCTTGCCGCCGCCGATCGTCGCGTTGACGATCGCGCCGCCGCCTCGCTCACGCATCGACGGCACGACGCCGCGGCAGAAGCGCACCGCGCCCATCACCTTGAGCTCGATGTCGGCCATCCAGGCATCGTCGCCCAGTGCCTCGAGGCCCTGCGCGGCCGAGGCGCCGGCGTTGTTGATCAGAATGTCGACGCCGCCGAACTCGGCCGTTACCGCGTCGATGAAGCGGTCGACGTCGCTGCCGGACGTGACGTCGGCGGGCTGCGCGAACACGTCGCCGCCGCCGGGCGTGCGCAGCTTGTCCGCGGCCCGTTCCAGGTTCTCCGCCCGCCGCGCGCAGATGGCGACGCGAACCCCCTCGCTCACGAGCCGGTACGCCGTCGCGAGCCCCATCCCGTCGCTGCCCCCGGTGACGATCGCCACCTTGCCTTCAAGACCGAGTTCCAGCATCCGTTCCGTCCTTGAGCTGTTCGAGTGAAACCGTGAGTGTGCCTGCCCCAAGCCGGCTCGCGCAAGCCGGGGACCGTCTGCACCGGAGAGAGCGGCGCTGCGCGTAGAGTCGGACCGCCTGCAATGATCACGAGACGCGGCTTCCTCTCCAGCGCCGGGATCGCGGCGGCCGGCATGAGCGCCGGCCTGACCGCGGCGCGTCAGGCGGCCGCGGCGCTGGCTCAACACTCCGAGGCGTCGAACATGAAGATCACCGAACTCGAGACGATCCTGATCGACAACATCGACCCGCCGATCGGGCACCGGAAGTGGCTGTTCATCCAGCTCAGGACGGACGAGGGCCCGGTCGGCCTGGGTGAGCGGGTTTCCGGCGGCGCCACGAACCTCAAGCCGCAGATCGAGCTGCTGAACGACCTCTTCGACCGCTTCGTGGTCGGCCAGAGCCCCTTCGACGTGGAGAAGATCTGGCAGCGGATGAAGACGACGCTCCACGACTACAGCCACCCCGGGCTGTACGGCGTGCCGGCGTTCTCGGCGATCGAGATGGCCTGCTGGGACCTGATCGGCAAGGCGACGAACCAGCCGGTCTACAACCTCCTCGGCGGCAGGTACCACGACAGGCTCCGCGCCTACGCGTACCTGAACAGCTCCGGCATCTGGGAGAACCCGTCACTCGCCGGCGAGCGGGCGCGGGAGCTGGTCGACCGCGGCATCACCTGCTGCAAGCTCGACCCGTTCTCGCCGATCACCGGTCCGCCGCGGGACTACTCGCTGAAGACGATCCGCCACGTGGCGACGATCTTCCGGGCCATGCGGGACGCGGTGGGCGACGAACTGGAGATCGGCATCGGCACCCACGGTCAGTTCTCTACGGCGGTGGCCCTGCGGGTCGCCGACATCCTGGAGGAGTTCGACCCGTTCTTCTTCGAGGAGCCGGTGCCGCCCGAGAACGTCGACGAGATGGCCCGGGTGGCGGCCCACACCAGCATCCCGATCGCGACAGGGGAGCGGCTGGTCAACATGTTCGAGTTTGCCGAGGTGCTCGAGAAGCAGGCGGCACAGATCATCCAGCTCGACGTCGGCCAGTGCGGCGGCCTCCTGGTGGCGAAGAAGATCGCCGGCATGGCCGAGACCCGCTACGCGATGATCGCGCCGCACATGTACTGCGGCCCGGTCGCGGCGTCGGCGGCGATACAGCTCGACACCTGTTCGCCGAACTTCCTGATCCAGGAGTTCAACACGAACGACCTGCACAGTGACATCTTCGTGGAGCCGATCAGGTTCGAGAACGGGTTCATCGAACCGCCGACCGGGCCCGGACTGGGCGTCGAGCTCGACATGGCGGTGGTCGAGAGGCATCGAGCCGCTTGAGCGGTGGTCTGACGCTGGCGATTCTCGCTGCCGGCCGTTCGGCGAGGTTCGGGCGCCCGAAGACGCTCGAACCGGTCGGTCCGGCCGGCGAGGTGCTGTTCGAGTACGCGATCTGCGACGCGGTCCGCGCCGGTTGCGGGAAGGTCGTGTTCGTCACGTCGGCGGACTGGAACGACCAGCTCATGAGCCGGGCGGCCGAACGGGCCGGCGGGGCGGTCCCCGTCGACTCCGTGATCCAGAGTCTCGACGACCTGCCGGCCGGTGCGGGGCCGCCGGCCCAGCGGGCCAAGCCGTGGGGCACCGGCCACGCCGTCCTCGCGTTGCGGAAGAAGGTGGAGGAACCGTTCCTGGTCGTCAACGCGGACGACTTCTACGGTCCAAGAGCTATTGAGTCGTTTGGGCGGCGATCGGCCGCCGGTCTGGTCGAGGGAGACGATTCGCACTTCCTCGGCGCCTACGAACTCCACCGCACCGGCGTTTCCCGGACCAGCGGCGTCAACCGGGGCATCCTCACGGCAGGCCCGGACTCGACCCTCAAAGGGATCGACGAGATCTACGACGTGCGAGAGACCGACTCCGGTCTCGTCGGTCGCGACGGCGACGGCGAAGCTCGATCGCTGGCCCCCGGTTGTCCGTGCTCGATGAACCTCTGGGGCTTTCGGCCCTCAATCTTCGGACTGCTCGAAGCGGCGTTCACCGACTTCTACGCGGGCCTCGACGATTCGCTGCAAGATGAGTTCCTGCTCAGCGAGGTCGTAGGTGGCCTCGTCCAACAGGGATCCGCGCGGGTCCGACTCCTGCCGATGGAGCAGAGCACCGCGGGGCTGACGTACCCCGGCGACCTGCCTCCGGTCGCTTCGACCTTGCAGCAGTGCGTCGAAGCCGGCGACTACCCGGCTGACCTGGGTGAGTGGTTCGGCGAGAGATCGTCCCGGAGACCCGCTTGAGACTGAACGGTCTCGACTGGACCGTCCTCGCTGCCTACGGGGCGCTCGCCCTCGCCGTCGGTCTCGTGTTCGCCCGGCGTGCCGGCGCCGGCACCGGGCAGTTCTTCCTCGCCGGGCGCAACCTGCCGTGGTGGCTGCTCGGCACGTCGATGGTCGCGACGACGTTCTCGACCGACACGCCGAACCTGGTGACGGACCTGGTGCGGAACGGTGGTGTCTCCGGGAACTGGATGTGGTGGGCGTTCCTGATCACCGGCATGTGCACGACGTTCTTCTACGCGAAGCTCTGGCGGCGCTCGGGGGTGTTCACCGACATCGGCTTCTACGAACTCCGCTACTCGGGGCGCGTGGCGGTCTTCCTGCGCGGTTTCCGCGCCGTGTACCTGGGCGTGTTCTTCAACGTGATGATCATGGCCGCGGTGCTGCTGGCCGGGATCAAGATCGGCGGCGTCCTGCTCGGTGCGGACAAGTACACGACGGTGCTCGTCGCGGCGGCCGTGACCGCGGCGTACTCCGCGACCTCCGGCCTCTGGGGCGTCGTCGTCACCGACCTGATGCTCTTCGTCATCGCGATGACGGGCTCGGTCGCCGCCGCCTGGTACGCGCTCGCGCACCCGGCAGTCGGCGGCCTTTCCGGCCTCGTCTCGAACCCCGACATCGCCGCGCGACTCGCCCTGCTGCCCGACTTCGCCGACTGGGAGACGGCGGCGACCGTGTTCCTGATCCCGATCGCCGTCCAGTGGTGGTCGACCTGGTACCCGGGCGCCGAACCGGGAGGCGGCGGCTACGCGGCCCAGCGCATGCTCGCGGCCCGTAGCGAGCGGGACTCGATGGGCGCCACCCTGTGGTTCAACATCGCCCACTACGCGCTGCGACCCTGGCCGTGGATTCTGGTCGCGCTGGCCTCGCTGGTCGTCTATCCGACCCTGGACTCGATCGCCGCGGCCTTCCCGCATCTGGATCCGTCGATCATCCGGCACGACCTCGCCTACCCGGCGATGCTCGTCTTTCTGCCGCACGGCCTACTCGGCCTGGTCGTCGCGTCGCTGGCGGCGGCCCTCATGTCGACGATCTCGACCCATCTCAACTGGGGCGCCTCCTACATCGTCGACGACGTGTACCGGCGGTTCGTGCGGCCGGGTCGGGGTGAAGCGCACTACGTTCTGGTTGCCCGGCTGTCGACGATCGGTCTCGTGGCGCTGGCGGCTGTTGTCGCGCTTTGGCTCGAGAACGCGATGCAGGCGTTCCAGATCCTTCTTCAGATCGGCGCCGGCACGGGGCTGATCTTCCTGCTGCGGTGGTTCTGGTGGCGGATCAACGCCTGGTCCGAGATCTCGGCCATGGTCATCTCGTTCGCGGTCGCTGTGTGGTTCCAGTTCGTTCACGAGATGCTCGGGTTCACGCTGCCCTCCGCGGCGGCGCAGCTCCTGCTCGGCGTGGGCCTCACCACCGTGGTCTGGTTCGGCGTCACGATGGCCACCCGGCCGACGGAGACGGCCGTCCTGCAATCGTTCTACGACCGTGTGCGACCGTTCGCGCGCGGCTGGCGGACGGTCGTCGAAACGCGCGCGGACGAGCCCGGCAGCGCCACCGCTGCGCTGCTCGCCTGGATGCTCGGCTGCGCGGCGGTCTACGCCGCGCTGTTCGGGACCGGCATGGCGCTCTACGGACGTTTCGGCGCCGCGGCCGTCCTCGGCATCGGCGCGCTGGCGGCGGCGTACGGCTTGTTCCGCATCCTGCCGCGTACGACCTAGATCTCCTCGAAGCTCGCCGAGAAGTGCGGCAGCGCTTCCGGAGCGTCCACGATCCGGAGCCCCCGAATCCGCTCGCGCTCGGCGTACAGCTCCACCAGCGCCTCCACGACGTAGTCCATGTGGGACTGCGTGTAGACCCGCCGCGGCACGGCCAGCCGGACGAGGTCGAGCGGCGGCTGTTGCCGCGCGCCGAACATGACGGTGCCCACCTCGCAGGTGCGGATGCCGGCATGCCGGTAGAGAGCGACCACCAGCGCCTGGCCGGGGAGCTGCTCGCGGGACAGGTGCGGGCAGAACCGGCAGGCGTCGATGTAGATCGCGTGGCCCCCCGGCGGCTCGACGATCTGGATGCCGGCCTCCAGCAGCTTCTCGCCGACGTAGGTCGTGCTGCGGATCCGGTAACGCAGGTAGTCCTCGTCGAGCACTTCCTGGAAGCCCTGCGCCATCGCTTCGAGATCGCGGCCGGCGAGGCCTCCGTAGGTGACGTATCCCTCGGTGAGGATCGTCAGTTCGCTGGCCCGGCGGAAGAGCTCCTCGTCGCGCAGGAGCAGCAATCCCCCGATGTTCACGATCCCGTCCTTCTTGGCACTGATCGTGGCGCCGTCCGCGAGGTCGAACATCTCGCGCGCAATGTCGCGTGCGGAACGCTCCTGCTGTCCGGCCTCCCGCTCCTTGATGAACCAGGCGTTCTCGGCGAACCGGCAGGCATCCAGGAACAGCGGCACACCGTGCCGGTCGCACAGGTCCCGCGTCGCGCGCAGGTTCCCCAGGCTCACCGGCTGACCGCCGCTCGTGTTGCTCGTCACCGTGCACATGACGACGGGTACGCGGGAGCTTTCGGCCGCAAGTAGCGACTCCAGCCTCTCCAGGTCGACGTTGCCCTTGAACGGGTGACGGTTCGTCGGATCGGTCGCCTCGGGAATGCCGAGGTCGACCGCCCGGGCGCCGCTGTGTTCGATGTTCGCCCGGGTCGTGTCGAAGTGGGCGTTGTTCGGCACGATCCTGCCGTCGCCGCCGATCAGGTCGAAGAGGATCCGCTCGCTGGCTCGCCCCTGGTGGGTCGGCAGCATCCTCTCGAACCCCATGATCTCCTCGACCGTCTCGCGCAGGCGGAGGAAGCTGGTTGAGCCGGCGTAGCTCTCGTCCGCGCGCATGACCGCGGCCCATTGCTGCGCGCTCATGGCGCCAGTGCCGCTGTCCGTCAGGAGATCGATCAGCACGTGTTCGGCCGCGACCTTGAACAGGTTGCACCCGGCGCCCTGGAGCACCTCTTCCCGTTTCTCTGGACTGGCCAGGCGGATCGGCTCGACCGCCTTGATCCGGAAGGGTTCGATGATCGTCTTCATGGCGCCTTCCTATACTGACGGAATGCCTCTTCCGGCCGATCTGCTGCGGCGGGACGCGGAGGAGGCGGTACGCCTGATCGCTCTCGATCTCGTGTCTCAGGCGCGCGAGGCTGCCCCGCGCTGCCTCGACCCGGAGGATGCCGAGGGCCTCCACGACTTCAGGGTCTCGATCCGGCGGCTGCGGAGCACGTTGAGCGCCTGGAAGGGACTGCTTGGAGGCGTCGTTACCAGGCGGGACCGGCGGGCGCTCGGCGGGTTCCAGAAACGGACCGGTGCCGGTCGCGATGCCGAGGTGGCGCTCGAGTGGCTGGAAGAACATGTCGATGGGTTGGAGCCAGAGCACCGGCCCGGCTGTGAGTGGGTCGAGGCCCGACTTCGGTCGGCAGGCCAGACGGGTTCAGGCGATTCGAACGAGATCATCTGTGCGGAGTTCACCGAGTGGGCGGACGGCTTCGACTCGCGCGTGGGCTACGGGGTGTCGGCGGCGGGCGTTGGCGCGCCGTACGGGGAGGCGCTGGCCGAGAGGGTGGAGCGGGTCGCTCACAGGCTGAAGGCCTGCGTCGACGGCCTGGGCGACGACCGGAAGCGTGGCCCTCACAGGGTGCGCATCGCCGGCAAGCGTCTCCGCTACCTCGTCGAAACCGTGAGAGCGGAGATCGAACTCGCGGGCACCCTGGTCGATCGTTGCAAGCAGCTCCAGGACGTGCTCGGCACTCTGAACGACGCGAACGTCCTCGACGCTCTATTGCGCGCCTACCTCGACGACGCCTCGCTCGCGAGCGAGGCCGGAGTGCTGGCGTTGTGCCGGCTCAACGGGCTCAGGGCAGAGGCCAGCTACCGGTTGTTCCGCGCCGACTGGCTGGAGAGCGGAGGCCTCCGGACAATGCTGGGCGAAGCGGCCGCCTTGGCGCGTCAACTCCGCGAGTAGCTGCTAGTCGCCCCCGCCGTCGTGGCCTGGCACGTACCAGATCGGTGACGACCAGGCCCGCTCCTGGATCGTGGCCGGCAGGCTGGGCTTCGGTTGAACCCCCGCCCGGATCGCGTCCCAGGTCGACCAGCGACAGGTGGGGTTCTGCAGGACGCGTACGTAGTAGAAGGCGCGCTGGTTCGGATCGAAGTCCGGGTCCTGCCAGAGGGCCTCAAGCTCGGACGCTCCCTCGCCCTCGTGGGTTGAGCACGTCGTCACATCCACGGTGGCGCCGTTGTCGGAGCAGCGGTGCGGAGCTCCGTCGACGGTCGATCCGGAGGAGCAGGCGACGTCGTAGACCATCTCGTGGTGGGTGCCCTGTTCGGTCCATCCCTTGATGACCTGCAGGCGGTCCAGCGGATCGGTCGTCGCGTCCCTGATCGCCCAGACCAAGAATCTGGGCGAACGCCCGGTTCCATCCGCCATCAGGTCGCCGCCCATGGCGACGCCTTCCGCGTAGGCCCTCGCGATGCCGTCGTCGCCGGCCAGGGTCGTCTTGTCCAGGTCGTAGCCGGCGAAGAAGCGGACGCGCATCCGCGGGCCGGTGGTGGCGAAGGTCTCTTTTCGCTGGAAGGCCCGGAAAACGTCCTCCCTGGTGTTGGACTCGGCCCACACGGCGGCCAGGCCCGACGCGCCCCAGTACTGCCTGGTCGGGTCGTCGTACTCGCCGGTGTCCTTGCGCGGGACCGATCCGCGTTGCTCCGGCGTGATGTCCAGCAGCCCGGTCTTGCTCCAGTAGTCGTCTTCCCGAAAGGACCCGGCGGCGTTGTGGGTGTCCGAGGAGCCGATCAGGGCGAAGCGAAACGGGTTGAAGCCCTGTTCTTCTTCCAGGGCGAGACCGTTCAGGTAGGCCTCGCGCACGTAGCTGCCCTGGGGTTGACTGGGGAAGTCGCTGCCGATCGTCCGCTCCATGATCCCGAAGTCCGCCCACTCGTCGTTGGGGGACAGGAGCGGATGGGTGTCGGACGTGCCCTTGACCTGGGTGACCTCGACCAGAGGCTCGTTGCGCATGCGCTGCTCGGCGTAGGCCTTGTCGATCGGGTCGCCTGCCCGGTCGGTGAGCTGGAACATCCACCCGTCCGAGCCGTTGGAGTTGTGGGGTATCGCCAGAGAATCGATGCCCTGGGCGCGCTGCTCGTCCATCCAGTCCCAAAGCAGCTCGGGGTTGTTGTTTGCCTCGATCCGGCTGAACGGAATGCCGGGCACCTTCGAGTCCCGGAAGATGACGTTGCGATGCAGGTTCTCGCCCCGGCGGCCTCCGGCGGTGAACTCATAGCCGATGAAGGTCGTGAAGTTGCCGGGATCGTTGTGCCTTTCGGCAGCCTCCACGATCTTCTGCCAGGCACTCGCGACGACGTCGAGATCGAGCAGGTCGTCCGGTTTGACGAAGCCCCGTTCCCGTGGCAGCACTTCCTGGAACACGGCGCTGCGATCCGCCGGCGTTGCGGCACTTCGCAGGGCAATCGAGAGCGGATGCCCGCCGACCGAAGAGTCCGGGTTGTCCATCTGCTCGAACATGCCCAGATAGGTGGCGTGGTCGGCAACCGCGAGGAAGTCGAGCGGCGCCTTCAGGCTCATCTCGATGCCGGCCGCGTGCGTCAGCGGTTCTCCCTTGGCGAAGCGGTAGGCATCGTCGGGATCGGCGCGGGTGCCGAAGATGTAGGCGTCGAACGAGTACTTCGTATGGACGTGAACGTCGCCGAAGTAGGCATTGCGTATGGATCGGCTCTCGGCGCCGGGCGGGTCTCCTGATTCCGCAGCCGAGTCGCCCGCCGGGTCGACCCCGCCACCGCCGCAGGCGACCGCCAGGACGAGGCAGACCGCCAACGACGTGATCGGCATCCGGGAAACGCGCGTCACGATGATCTCCCCATCAGCTGGTCTCCTCTACTGAGTCAGGGAACTCCGATCATGTTAGCGGGCTGCGGAGGGACCTGTTGCTACAGTGGCGCGACCGTGCCGGCGAAGCGTGACTCCTTCCGGATCAGGGGTTTCGGCTGCGCGGCCGTCCTTGCGGTCGCTGCCCTCGCCGCGCCGCCCCTTGCCGCTCAGGAACTCATCTGGCAGGAACTCCCGGACATGCCGGCAGGCAAGTGGGAGGCCGCGACGACGGTGGTCGACGGCAAGTTCTACCTGTTCGCCGGCTACGAGGGCCCGGTCCGGTCGAGCAAGCGGGTCGATGTCTTCGACCCGGCGGACGGGAGCTGGACGCGGATCCAGGACATGCCGAGCGCGGTCAGCCACCTGAACGCGGTGCTGGACGGCCGCACCGTCTGGTTCGCCGGTGGCTTCAAGGACGGCTACAAGGGCCATGCAATCGCGGAGGTCTGGAGCTACGACCTGGATCTGGACCGCTACACCGCGGCGCCGCTGCTGCCCGAGCCGCGAGCCGGCGGCGGACTGGCCCTGGTCGGCCGCAATCTGCACTACTTCGGGGGGTTGGAGGCGGACCGGGACACGGATGCCGCCGACCACTGGGTCCTCGACCTGGACGACTGGGCTTCGGGCGCAGCGACGTGGCAGGACGCTGCGCCGATGCCGGACCCGCGCAACCAGTTCTCGGCGATAGCACTCGGCAACCGCGTCTACGCGATCGGCGGCCAGTACAACCACGACAGCCAGCAGCTCGACCAGGCTCGGGTCGACATCTACGACACCACCGCCGATACCTGGAGCCGCGGCCCCGACCTGCCGAAGGGCCACTCCCACGGCGAGGCCGGCACCTTCGTCCACCAAGGCCGCATCGTGATGGTCGGCGGCCACACGACCCCGGCCGGGGGAACCAAGTCGATCGACCGGGACATCCTGGCGCTGGAGCCCGGCGGCGAGTGGGAACTTCTGGGCAAGCTGCCGATGCCGCTGTCGTCGCCCGCCGCCGCGATCATCGGCGGCAAGCTCTACGCCGCGGGCGGCTCTGCGACGGGCCGGGGCGCCCAGGCGAAGATGTGGGTGGCTGACCTGCCGTGAAGGGTGGTGCTCAGGCGCCGCCGAGCGCGGTCGAGCCGACGCGGCCGAGCTCCCGGTAGTGGCGTCGAAGGTCGACCGCCTCCGCATCGGCTGAGCAGGGCGGTCCTACCCCATGAAGAAGCCCTTCCGGTGCGAGACGCCGAGCACCTTCTTGCACAGGGCGCAGAAGTAGAGGTAGCGCTTGCCCAGGAATCCGGAGATCTCCCGGAAGTAGATGCTCACGGGATGCTCGCAGTGCGGGCACAGCGGCGTGATGTCGTTGCGTTCTTCAGCTCGAATCATGAGTTCGTGTCCTCTCCTCCTGGTCGTTACTTCGGCGGCCGGTAGCCCCAGGCCTCCACGGCGAAGCCCCAGTTCCGGTCGACGACGTCGACGGTCTCCGGGTCGATCCGATAGGTGTTCTTGCGGTAGCCCGACAGGGTTCCCAGATAGTCGGTGATCGGCTTGCGGGCCCGCTCCCAGCCCGGCAGCGCCAGCTCGTCGTAGAGACGCTCGAGTTCCGCCATGGGCGCTCGTTCGAGATCCTCGAAGCGCACTTCGGCCAAGTGTCCTTCCGGGATCGATTCCCGCTCCTTCATGTACTGCCTCATCATCGCGGCGTAGGAGTCGAGCATGCCGGCGACCACATCGTCGGGATCCGCATCGTCCAGTTGACAGATACGCAGAACGTGCCGGTACAGGTTCGTCATCGACTCGTAGACGACGTAGGGATTGCGCACGATGTGAATGAACTTCGCGTCGGGAAACAGGCGCAGCAGTGCGGCGGTGCGGCCGAGATTCGTCGGGCTCTTGAGCACGAGCCGGCGCCCGCCGGAAGCCAGCGTGGCCTTGCGCAGCACGTTCAGGTAGGCGCGCCGCCACCGCGCCATCTCGGAACTCGTGAGCCGCATGGTGGAGTACTTCTCCTGGTACTCCTTCGCCCGGTTGGGGAACGAGAGGTGATGCACGAACGACAGGTGCGACGTGTTGGCGAGCGCGATCTCCTCCTCCTGGGGCAGCTCGACGGACACCGCCATGTTGTCCATGGGGCGTGTCGCCGGCATCCCGTTGGCGACGAGGCGCTCCAGCCGGCCGCGCGCGGTCAGGAACATCGGCGCCGCGATGGCCTGAAAGGTCGAGACGATGCCGAAACCCGGGTCCTGGGCGAGCAGGTTGTGCAGATGCGTCGTGCCCGAGCGGCCGAAGCCATGGACATATAGAGGCGCCTCGTCGATGGCGACGCGCGCCATCCTGGACGGGCCGTAGCGGAGGCGCTCGGCGACGCGCAGCGGGGTCATCAGGGCGCTGACCGCGAGTACCTTCGCCAGCTTGCCCCAGTATCGCGGCGGCACGCCGCCGTTGTCCGCGATCAGCCGCAGCCAGACCCCGAGCGGCGCCATCGTGAACGGGTGCTGCCCGGGGTTCCCGGCGGTCTCCACGGCTCCCATGCTAGTGCCCGATTGCGCCGGGCGGTCCCATCAAACAACATGGGCCGCATGTGCCCCAACCGTGAGAACCAGCCATGAAGATCCTCCTCTACTCCCTGGCGGCCCTCGCCGTCATCGTGCTGGCGCTGTACTTCGTGTACTTCTTCAATCCCCAGACGGAGGAGCAGGAGGAGGTGAACGCCGCCTGGAGCCGGTTCGCCGAGGATGTCGCGGACCTCGGCCGGGCCATCGAGAGCGCGCCGTTCAATCGCGACGAGCAGACCGCGGCCGCGGGGTATCGCCACATCGCCCGCTATCTTTCGACCTTCCTGGCCGAGTACACCGACCTGCGGGACCCGGACTACCCGCAGTTCTCGCGCTTCCCCAACGGCGTCGCCCGCGTCGGTTGGGACAATCCGGACAATCCCTATCTCGTGTTTGCCGTGCGGGGCGATCACGTCTATCGGTTGCGTGGCAACACGACCAGCTTCGACCTCGTCACGATCAATGTCTACAGCGGCATGCTCGGCCATACGCCGGCGAGGCAGATCCGCACCGTTTCGAGCATCGCCTCGGACGATCTCGACGTCGACGAGAACGGCGACTTCGTCCTGACGCTTAGTGCCGTGCGGGCCGAAGGCGACTGGCTGAAGCTGGAACCGGACGCGCACATCGTCGTCGTACGGCGCCTGGTTTCCGACTGGGAGAGGACCGACGAAGGTCTGTGGGAGATCCTCAACCTGACCACGCTGGGCACCGGCGCTCCCCGCCCGACGCCCGAGTCGGTTACACGGGCGCTCGATGACGCCGTGACGCAGACCCGCTCCCTGCGAGAGCTCCTCACGCTCGCGCATCGGATCACGTTTCAGCTCAGGCTGCGGCCCAATACGGTGGAAGAACCCGCCGAGTCCGACCCGAATCTGGCGATGGCCGACGCCTTCCAGGCGGGCGCCCGGGGTTACTTCCGGCTGGAGGAAGATGAAGCCCTGCTGGTGGACGTGCCGGTCGCCGACTGCCGGTACACGAACATCCAGCTCGCCAATCCGTGGATGGAGTCGCTCGACTACGCCAGCCATCAGTCGAGCCTGAATCACCGTACCGCGCACGCCGATGCCGACGGACGCGTGCGCTACGTCATCAGCCGCCGGGATCCCGGCGTCCAGAACTGGCTCGACACCGCCGGCTGGGCCGAGGGGTCGCTCTGTGCCCGGTGGACCTACTGCAGCGAGTACCCGACAGGGATCAACACCCGACTGGTCAAACTGGACGAACTCGACCAGTTCCTTCCCGCCGAAACAGTGAGGGTCGATCCGGAGGAACGCGCGCGGATCGTGGCGGCGCGGCAGGCCGCGATCAGCCGGCGCTACGCCGGCGGTTCGTAGGAGGGCCTGCGCGGCAGAAACTGGGTGCGCCGGCGTCCCCGCCGGCATCCGGCGCGAAGCGCCGGCTTCTGACTTCTGCCGCGCCTAGGCGAGGACTTCCTTGACCACCCGCGCCTTCTCGACGCCGGTCAGCCGGGCGTCGAGGCCCTGGTGCCGGTACGTGAACCGCTCGTGGTCGATACCGAACAGGTGCAGCACCGTCGCCTGGAAGTCGTGAACGTGGACCGGATCCTTGACGATGTTGTACGAGAAGTCGTCCGTCTCGCCGTGGACGACGCCGCCCTTGACACCGCCGCCGGCCATCCAGATGCTGAAGCAGCGGGGATGGTGGTCGCGGCCGTAGTCCGTCGCCGTGAGGGCCCCCTGCGAGTAGATCGTGCGGCCGAACTCGCCGCCCCAGATGACCAGGGTCTCGTCGAACAGGCCGCGCTCCTTCAGGTCCTGGATCAGCGCCCAGGCGGCCCGGTCGACGTCGCGTGCCTGCGCCGGCAGCACCGTCGGCAGAACGCGGTGGACGTCCCAGCCCCGGTGGTAGATCTGCACGAAGCGCACGCCTCGCTCGACCAGCCGTCTGGCCATGAGCGCCGCGTTCTGGAACTTGCCGGGCTGCCTCGCCTCCTCGCCCCAGCGTTCCCAGGTGCTCTCGGGCTCGCTCGCCAGGTCGGCCATCTCGGGCACCGAGGACTGCATGCGGAAGGCCATCTCGTACTGCTCGATGCGGGCCAGGGTTTCCGGATCGCCGACCTGCTCATGGCGCAGCCGGTTCAGTTCGCTCATGCCGTCGAGCACCCGTCGGCGGACGTCCGGTGAGACCCCCTGCGGATCCTTCAGGTAGAGCACCGGCTCGTCTCCGGTCTGGAGGCCGACGCCGGCGTGCTCCGGTGACAGGAAACCGGAGCTCCAGAGCTTCGCCGAGATGGCCTGAATGCCTGCCGACGGATGGCTGCGCTCCGCGTTCATCACGACGAAGGTCGGCAGGTCCTCGTTCAGGCTGCCGAGGCCGTAGGCGAACCAGGAGCCGATGCACGGACGGCCCGGAATCTGCTGGCCGGTCTGGATGAAGGTGATGCCCGGCTCGTGGTTGATCGCGTCGGTGTGCATCGAGCGGATGATCGCGATGTCGTCCGCCATGCTGGCCGTGTGCGGCAGGAGCTCGGAGAACCAGGCGCCGTTCCCGCCGTGCTGTGAGAACTCGAAGACCGACGGCGCGATCGGAAAGCGCGACTGGCCGGAGGTCATCGTCGTCAGCCGCTGCCCCTGCCGGATCGAGTCGGGCAGATCCTGGTCGAAGTACTCCTTCATCTTCGGCTTGTAGTCGAGCAGGTCCATCTGCGGCGGCGCGCCCATCATGTGGAGGTAGATGCACTGCTTCGCCTTCGGCGCGAAGTGCGGCAGGTCGGGCAGCCCGCCGAACCGGTCGCGGGCCACGGGAAGAGCGAAGGCGTCCTCGGCGAACAGGCTGGCCAGTGCCAAGCCGCCGATGCCTCGCGCGGCAGTACCGAAGAACTGGCGTCTCGTCTCGGCTCGCACGGTTTCCTTGAATGGGTCCATTCCCTAAGGCCTCCGGCTACTTGTTCAGGGTCTCGTCCAGGTTCATCAACTGGCTCGCCAGCATCGTCCAGGCCGCGGACTCGTCGAGCGGCAGTCCGGCGTCGTGGGCCGACTCGCCGACGTCGACGAGCTGCCTAGCCGCCGCCTCGTCGGCTGCGTAGAGGTCGAGCAGGCCGTCGTACGTTCGTCTCGCGACCGCCCGCTCCGAGTCGCCGAAGTCCCGGGCCAGTAGCCGGGTAGTGACGTAGTCGAGACGCCGGTCGAAGTCGTCGCCCGCTTCACGCATCGCCCGCTGGGCGAGGAAGCGCGACGCCTCGACGAACTGCGTGTCGTTCATCGTGACCAGCGCCTGGAGCGGCGTGTTCGTCCGTTCGCGGCGAACCACCGAGTGCTCGCGGTTGCCGGCATCGAAGATCGTCATCGACGGCGGCGGCGCGGCACGCTTCCAGAACGTGTAGAGGCTTCGCCGGTAGAGCTTGTCTCCCGAGTCCCGTTGGTAACGGTACGTGTTGCTCGAGTTCATCGCCACCCGCCGCCAGTGCCCTTCCGGCTGGTACGGCTTGACGCTCGGGCCGCCGATCGTGCGCACCAGCAGGCCGCTGGCCGCGAGCGCCGTGTCGCGGACCATCTCCGCGTCCATGCGGAAACGCGGGCCGCGCGAGAGCAGCCGGTTGTCCGGGTCCCGCGCCAGCTTGTGCGGCGTGACGGTGGCCGCCTGCCGGTAAGTCGACGACGTCACCAGCCGCCGGAAGAAGCCCTTGACGTCCCAGTCCGATTCCCGGAACTCGGTCGCCAGGTAGTCGAGGAGTTCAGGATGCGACGGCACGTCTCCCTGGGCGCCGAAGTCTTCGCTGGTGACGACGAGCCCGGTGCCGAAGACCTGCTGCCAGAAGCGGTTCACGGTGACCCGTGCCATCAGCGGGTTCGTCTCGTCGACCAGCCAGTGGGCGAGGCCCAGCCGGTTGCGGGGCAGGTCCTCCGGCATCGGCGGCAGCGCGGCCGGGGTTGTAGCGAGGACGCGCTCCCGCGGCTGGTCGTAGTTGCCGCGGTAGAGGACGTGGGCGGCCGGCTCGCTGCCCGGGAGTTCCTGCATGACGTGGGTGACTGTGCCGTGACGACGGAGTTCCCGCCACTCGGCGTCGATCTCGAGCCGGCGGGTGGCGAGGCGACGGTACTCCTCGTCGTTCGTGTTGACGTAGCTCAGGAGCAGGGCCTGTCGCTCGCCGGCACTCAGCTCTGTCTCGCGCTTTGCGGCGGCGGCCCGGATCGCGCTCCACTCCGAGACAACGCGCGCCTCTTCGACCGACAGGACGCGGTCGAAGACGCGTACGTCGGCGACGCCCCCGCCGGCGAAGTACTGGGCGCTGCCCTCCGTTCGCCGATCGTGGCGGCCCAGGTAGAAGGGGCGGTCAGTGCGGATGCGGCCCTGGACCCTGGCGAAGAACTCGCTGCCCTGTTCGGGAACGCGGGCGCCGTCGCGGTAGATGTGCAGCCCGCCCCGCTCGCCGGAGCCGTCGTGCGTGAAGACGATGTGCGTCCACTCGCCTGGGGTGAGCCGCTGCGTGTTGTTGGGGTTGATCGACACGCTGGTCGCCCCCCGGCCCGGACCGGCGCGGTCTCCCCTGAGGCGGAAGTACAGCTCGCGGGCTCCGAGCGTGACCTGCCAGCCTCGGTCGGCATCGTGGGGATCGCTCTGGCTGGCGACGGTGTAGCTGCCCTCGGCCTCGGGCATGTAGATCCACATGGCCAGCGAGAACGGCGTGTCCGTGTCGATTTCGAGCGGCGGGAGTTCGGCCGAGGTCTTGTCGCCGAAGAGCAGGGCCGGCAGGCCGTTCGGCCCGGGCTCGATCCGGACCTCGCCATGAAGCGAGATCGCTTTCCGGTCACCGTCGACGATGACGGCGGGTTCGGCGCCGCCGTCGAGATCGAGACGGAGAATCTCGGCGTCCGTGCCGAGCGGGGCGTCGAGTTCGCGGTGGGCGTCGCTCGCCAGCCAGTCGGCGAAGGCCGGCTCGGCCGCGCCGAGCCTCTTCGCCAGCGCGTCCTCGATCTCGCCGACCTCCTCGCGCAGCCGGTACCAGGTCTCGCGGTCCTCGTCCCGGGGCACGACCAGGGTCGGCGGCGGGTCGGAGATGTTGCCGTCCATCACGTACTGCGTCGTGTTCCGGAAGAACGCGGTCAGCGCGTAGAACTCCCGCTGGCTGATCGGGTCGAACTTGTGGTCGTGGCAGGTCGCGCAGCCGACGGTCAGGCCCATGAACACGCTGCCGATCGTCTCGGCCCGGTCCTTGGCGTAGATCGCCTCATACTCCTCGATGACGACGCCGCCCTCGTTCGTCGTGATGTTGTTGCGCTGGAACCCGGTGGCGATCAACTGGTCGAGAGTGGGTTCCGGCAGCAGGTCGCCGGCGATCTGGTCGAGCGTGAACTGGTCGAACGGCTGGTTCCGGTTGAACGCCTGGATCGCCCAGTCCCGGTAGGCGTACATCTCCCGGTAGTTGTCGATGTGGATGCCGTGGGTGTCGCCGTAGCGCGCCGCGTCCAGCCAGTAGCGGGCGCGGTGCTCGCCCCAGTGCGGCGAAGCGAGCAGGCGGTCGACGAGCCGCTCGTAGGCGCCTTCCTCCGTGTCGCCGAGGAAGGTCGCGAGCGTGCCCGGGTCGGGCGGCAGGCCGGTCAGGTCGAGGGCGGCCCGCCGGGCCAGGGTGCGGCGGTTGGCCTCCTCGGCGGGCGTGAGCTCGTCTGCTTCGAGACGCGCCAGGATGAATCGGTCGAGCGGATCGCGGGCCCAGGCCTCGTCCTCGACCGCTGGCGGCGCCGGACGTTCGATCGCCGCGAACGACCAGTGCTCGTCCCAGGGCGCGCCCTGCTCGATCCAGCGGGTGAGCGTCTCGACCTGCTCGCCGGAGAGGGACTTCTGGGATACCTCGGGCGGCATCCGCCGTAGCGGGTCGGAGTGGTGGATGCGCTCGACCAGAAGGCTGGCGCCCGTGTCGCCGGGCACGACGGCGGGTCCGCGCGGTCGGCTGCTGCGCCCCGCGGGAGGCCGCTGACTGAACGCGCCGTCCCGCGTATCGAGCCTCAGATCCGCTTGGCGGGTCGCCTCGTCGGGACCGTGGCAGGCGAAGCAGTTGTTGGAGAGGATCGGCCGGACGTCGCGCTGGAAGTCGACTGCGGGCGACGGCTCGGCCGCGGCGGCCCACACTGGGGCCGTAGGGCTGCAGACGGCGATTGCCACCGCTAGCAGGAACAGGCGGAACGCTCTATGAAGCATGGAGACAGTAGAGGATAAACCACACTGGGTGCGCCGGCCGTCAGGCTGGCTCCTTGCTAGCTTCTCAGGCGCCCCGCGCCCGCGGAGGGGATCTGAACGTGATCGAAGAAGTCCTGTCTTTCTGGTTTGAAGAGAACGGCCCCGAGCAGTGGTGGAGAAGCGATCCGCAGTTCGATGCCGCGATCCGGTCCCGGTTCGGAGAGCTGCACGCCCGGGCGGTTCATGGAGAGCTGCACGACTGGCGCGATTCCCCGGACGGTCGCCTCGCGGAACTCATCGTGCTCGACCAGTTCTCGCGCAACCTCTACCGCGACGACCCGCGCGCCTTCGCGGCCGACGGAATGGCCCTGGTGCTGGCCCAGGAGGCGGTGCGGATCGGAGCCGATCAAGCGGTTCCGCCGGTCCAGCGCCAGTTTTTCTACATGCCCTACGAGCACAGCGAGTCGCCGCGAATCCACGAGGCCGCCGTCCCGCTGTTCGAGAGCCTCGACGATCCGGAGTTGCTGGACTTCGAACTCCGGCACAAGGCGATCATCGATCGCTTCGGGCGCTATCCGCATCGGAACCGCGTCCTCGGCCGCTCTTCGACTGAGGAGGAGATAGCGTTTCTGCGGGAGCCGGGTTCGTCGTTCTGAGGAGCGGGCTCGGGGGTCTCTGTACCCGCGAGGCGACCGCGTAGTACGTTGGCGACGATGGCAACCCGAAGGGCCTTCCTCACTGCGGTCGGGGTCACAGTACCGGTCTTGGCGTCCACCTTGGCCTGCTCGACGGCGATCGTGACGGCGCCACCGCCCGCTCCGGCCGAGGTGCCGCCCCCTGCGGCAGCGGAGCCTGAAGCTGCCGCTCCGCCGACCTCCGTTCTCGACGGCATCTTCACCGAAGCACAGGCGGAACGCGGCCGGGCTGCCTACGGTGAGCACTGCGCGGAGTGTCACGGCGAGGAGCTGCGCGGCGGCGAGATGGCACCGGGCCTGACCGGCGTGGCGTTCCGGTTCCGCTGGCGGGGGCTCAAGGTGGCCGACATCTTCGAGAGCATCGAGTCGACCATGCCGCCGGAAGAGCCCGAGACTCTCGGCGACCAGGCCTACATCGACATCGTCGCCTTCCTGCTGAGCGCGAACGGGTATCCGGCCGGCGACCGCGAGCTGGTCGCGGACCCGGTGCTGCTTCAGGGAGTAGCGGTCGAGCGCGTACCGCCGTAGCGTGCGGCGCTCTACGGGCCGGCGTACTCCAGCGCGAACACGAACAGGTTGTTCGCGAAGCCCGGCTTCAACTCCGGAGTCAGTCGCAGGAAGCTCGACGTGGTCGCCGAGATGCCGGTACTGACCGCTACGTACTGCGTGCCGTCGACGGCGTAGGTGATCGGGTAGCCGGTCACCGGCGCACCCAGGTTCACCTCCCACAGCACCTCGCCGGTCTCCTGGCTGTAGGCCTTGAAGCGGCCGTTCACGTCACCGCCGAAGAGCAATCCTCCACCGGTCGCGACCAGCGAGGTCGTCGAAGCGCGCTGTTCGTGCAACCAGACCGTCTTGCCGGTCTCGGCGGAGATCGCGTAGACGGTGCCGAGGTTCTCCGTGCCGGGCGCCAGTTCGTGGCGGACGCTCAGGGCGTAGTACGGGTGGGACGCGCTCGGATCGGTCGTCGTCAGCGTCGGCATGCACATGTTGCGCAGCGGGTAGTACAGCGTGTTGGTCTCCGGGCTGTAGGCGCCGGCCTCCCAGTCCTTGCCGCCGTGCATGTTCGGGCAGATGAGCCGCTCCTCCTCCAGCGCGTTGAAGATGACTTCCGGGTTCTCGGTCGCCTTGCCGGTCTCGCCGTCGATGCTCTGGATCACGTTCTGGTAGACGGTCGGCCGCGCCCAGAGGAACTCGCCGGTCTCCCGGTCGATGGAGTAGACGAGGGCCGTCTTGCCGGGGATCCCGGTGATCACCTTGCGCACTTCGCCGGGCTCGATGTTCGGGTTGATCCAGGCCACGTCATCCGGGTCCGGCGCCACCGCGGTGTCGACGATCAGGCGCTCGAACGGATGGTCGAGATCCCAGTGGTCGTTCATGTGCTGGTAGTGCCAGACGATCTCGCCGGTGTCGCCGTCGAGGGCGAGCGTCGAGTTGTGGTACAGGTGCGTCCTGTCCGTTCCGCCCAGCATGAACTTGGGCGCCGGCGCCGTGACCGAGGTGCCGGCGAAGACGAGGTTGAGCTCCGGGTCGTAGCTCGGAGGCATCCAGGACCCGACGTGGACCCGCTTCTCGAAGGGCACGTCGCCCCAGGTCTCGTCGCCCGGTTCGCCGGGGGCGGGAATCGTGAGGCGCCGCCACAGCTCCTCGCCGGTCAGAGCGTCGTGGGCCGTGATCACGCAGGCCTCTGGCCCGGCGCGCGGCGAGCAGCTGCGGCCCGAGAACGCCTTGCCGTTGCCGATGATCGGGCCGGCGCCCTGTAGCGCGGGATGGACCTTGTAGTCGAGGACCATCGTCTCCCAGACCATCTTGCCGGTCCCGGCGTCGAGGGCGAAGAGGTGGTCGTCGACGCTCGTGTCGATGATCAGGTTCGCGAAGATCGCGATGTTCCGGTTGTTCTGGGACAGGAAGCCGCCGACGTAGTCCTTCGCGTCCTCGGGGATCTTGCGCCGGTGCTCCCAGATCAGGTCGCCCGTCGCGGCGTCGAGGGCCTGGATCACGTCGTTCGGGTTCGGCATGTACATGACGCCGCGGTAGGCGAGCGGCGTACCGGTCTGGCTGCCGTCGTTCAGAGATCGGGTCCACACCATCCGTAGATCGCCGACGTTCTCCGGCGTGATCTGGCCCAGCGGGCTGTAGCCCCAGCCGTTCGCGGTGCGCCGCCACATGAGCCAGTCCTCCGGCGCCGGGTTCTCGAGCATCTCGTCGGTGACCGGGACGAACGCGTCGCCGGACTGGGCGTGAACGGCCGGGCCGCCGAGGGCCACGGCTGCGACCGCGGCGGCGAACAGGTAGTGGAACCGCTTCGGCATCGAGAACACCTCTTCCTGTCTGGGTGGAGCCGTAGAGTATTGCCCAGCGGCGGCTAAGCTAGCCGGCAATGTCACACAACAAGGTCGCCTTCGCTTCGGCTGCCGTTGCGGCAGCCGCCCTGTTCGCGCTGTGTCCGCCCGCCCTGGCCCAGGAAGGCGGTGCCCTCACCGGCAACGATGTCGTCTCCCTGCTCGTCCGCCTGGGCGTGAACGACACTGCGGCCCGCGACTGGGACGGCTCGCTCGAAGTGGCGGGCGGCGAACTGCTGGGTCTCCGCGACTGGCGGCCACGCCCTGCCAGCGAGGTCGAGGGCAACGCCTGGAAGCTCGCCAGCTACCAGGGCCCGAACTTCAGGCCCAGCGCCATCCACGATACGCAGACGGTCGGTCCGGTCGAGTACGTCCGATCGCCCGGACTGGTCGTCGACGTGCGGGGCAACGGCGGCACGCGTCTGATGTTCGCCACCGCCAACGGCGAGTTCGAGGTCCGGCTCGCCGATGTCGTGGTCGGGCGGCGGCTGCGGTTCCTGGGCGGCGAGGTGACGGTCGAGCGTGTTCCCGGTGTCGAGCGGCTGACCTCCGACGACTACCAGAACGACTTCGCGACGATCCTCGGCAGTGACGGCGACGAGGTCTGGGCCGCCTGGCTCGGCTACCGCGACAACGCGAACGAGGTGCTGGCGCGGCGGTTCGACGGACAGGGCTGGGGAGACGTTCAGATCCTGACGGAGCAGCCCGGCGATCACTATCTCGTGAAGATGGGCCGCGACGGGGAAGGCCGCCCCTGGGTCGTGTACTCGGCCCAGATCGACGGCAACTGGGATCTCTACGCGCGCGTCCTCGACGGTGACTCCTGGTCGCCGGCGGAACGGCTGACCGAGGCGCCGCAGCCGGACGTGTTCCACAATCTGGCGACGGACGCCGAGGGCAACCTCTGGCTCGTCTGGCAGGGCTTCCGCGACGGCGCCGCCGACGTTTTCGCCCGCCGCTACGACGGCGAACGCTGGTCCGAGGCGGAGCAGGTCTCGTCGTCGCCGGCGAACGACTGGGAGCCGGTGATCGTCGCCGACTCGAAGGGTGGCGTGTACGTCGGCTGGGACAGCTACGGCGCCGGCAACTACGACGTGCTGGTCCGCCGCTGGGCCGGCGGCGAGTGGGGCGAGGAGATGGCGGTCGCCTCGACGGCCAAGTACGAGGCGCACATCAGCCTCGCCGTCGACGGCCAGGATCGGGTCTGGGCGGCGTGGAACGAGAGCGGTGTGAACTGGGGCAAGGACACCGGCTGGGTGTTGAACCGGGAGGGCACACGGCTCTACGAGTGGCGCACGATGAACGTCGCGGTCCACGACGGCTGGGAGTGGCGGTCGCCGGCCGCGGACATCAACGAGGCGCTGCCCGAAGAACTCCAGGGCTACAACGACTTCCCGGTGCTCTTCCCGGACGCCGACGGCAGGGTTTGGCTCCACTTCCGGCACCGGACCACCCGCCAGGCCGATATCCTCAGCGAGTCCCCGGCCCACCGGGCCTCCTGGGAGGTCTGGAGCACGACGCTCCAGGAAGACCGCTGGCTCCGGCCGCAGCACATCCCGATGACGCGCTTCCGGCAGGATGCCCGCTGGGGTCTGGCTGCTGACGGTGAGGGCAACGTCTGGGCAAGCTGGCCAACGGACAACCGGGACTACTCGGGGTTCCTGTTCGAGCACGCCGACGTCTACGCCGCCAAGCTGCCGCGCCTCGAAACGAAGGTCGTGCCGCCGAAGCTGGTGGCCCTCGTCGTCGACGAAGTGCCGGCCTACGTGATCCACGAGAACGAGGCGGAGGACCTGGAGCGAATCCGCAGCTACGAGATCGAGTCGGAGGGGAAGACGTACCGCATCTACCGCGGCGACACCCACCGCCACACCGAGATATCGATGGACGGCAACAACGACGGCTCGCTCATCCAGACCTACCGCTACTCGATGGATGTCGCCTCGCTCGATTACCTCCTGACCAGCGAGCACAACTTCCTGGGCGGTCCGGACATCGACTACATCAACTGGCTCCTGCAGCAGACGGTCGACGTCTTCTCGGTCTCCGGCAGCTTCCAGCCCTTCTACGGGTACGAGCGGAGCATCTCCTTCCCCGACGGGCACCGGAACATCCTGTTCGCGGAGCGCGGCAAGCCGACCCTGCCGGTCACCGAGGCGGAACGCACCCACGAGGAGGGCGCGGCGAGGCTCTACGAGTACCTGAAGGAGCACGACGGCATCGCGATCTCCCACACATCGGCCTCGAGCATGGGCACCGACTGGCGTGACAACGACCCGGAGGTCGAGCCCCTGGTCGAGCTCTACCAGGGCGATCGGGTCTCGAACGAGTACGAGGGCGCCCCGCGCGCGGCCCGCACCGGCAACCGGCGCTCAGCTCCGGGTGGGTTCCGGCCGGAGGGCTACGTCTGGAACGCCTGGGCCAAGGGCTACAAGCTGGGCGTCCAGGCCGCGTCGGACCATCTCTCGACCCACATCTCCTACGCCGCCACGATCGCCGAGGAGTTCACCCGTGAGGGGATGCTCGACGCGATGAAGAAGCGCCACAGCTACGGCGCGACGGACAACATCATCCTCGACTACCGGCTGCGGACGGGCGGCAGGGAGTACCTCCAGGGCGACATCCTGACCGCGGACGGCGACTTCCGCCTGAGCGTGCGGGTCATCGGCACGACGCCCATCCGCCAGATCGACATCATCCGCGACCAGACCTTCCTCTACAACCGCCAGAACCTCGAAGCCGACGTCAGCCTCGAGTTCGCCGACGCCGACGTCGAACCCGGCGAGCACCTCTACTACGTGCGGGTGATCCAGGTCGACGGCAACATGGCCTGGTCCTCGCCGATCTGGGTGACCGTGGAGCAACCCACTGGGTGCGCCGGCGTCCCCGCCGGCTTGCCGCCGAAGGCGGCCATGAAGACGCGCCGCGAAGCGGCGACCTTCAGTGATCCCGCTCGTAGTGCTGCCGTAGCAAATCCTTGCCGTAGTCGTTGCCGTTCGGCGTCCGCACGACGGCGTGGATGTGCTGCCGGATGGGAGCGCGGCCCTCGACGAGATGCCGGATGCCAACAGGCCGCTGGTGATCGAACTCGATCAGGATGACCGGGCTGTGGATGCGGTAGTAGAAGACGGCATCCTCGTCGGTGGCGCCGATCCAGGCGAAGTGGGTCTCGTCGAGATGCGCCTCGACCTCTTCCATCCGCACCCTGGCGTGGCCCTCGCGCATGTTGTGGACGTAGATACCGATCAGGTCGAGCAGTTGCTCCCTGGCCTCGGCTGACAGCTCGGCGGCGGGTATGCCCGCATAGTCGAGGACGATGTTGTCGCTGAACGCCTCGCCGAGGTTGTCGTTGCCGTCCTTCGAGGTTTCGATGACGGCCCTGGTCCGCTGCTCCGGCGTGAGGGAGCGGATCAGTGCCAGCCCCTGGTCCTGCTCCCGCTGCATGATCGCCGTGCCCTTGAACTTGCCGGACTCGGCGATGACCGGTTCCGAGCCGACGAACAGCGGCGTCATGACGACCTGATCGCCGAGCACGAAGTAGTTGATGATCAGGTGGTGGCCGTCGACCTGCCAGCCCCAAGGCTGGTCGGCCGAGGGCTCGCCCATCACGGTGATCCAGTACAACCACTCGTTGTACTCGTCGAAGTTGTCACCGTTCAGCTCGCCGAGGGTGCGGTTGAGGTTCATGATGTCGCGGCTCAGCTTGAGTCCGTCCGCGCTGAGCGAGGCGCGCATCAGGCCGAAGCCGGCGTCTCGCTGTGCTTCGTTCATCTCGTCGAAGCCGACGCCCTGCCGCACGTAGAAGTGCTGGTTCATCCACTTGCGCCACTCGTCGTCGTCCACCGCGAACGTGGTCCTCGCGCGCTGTTCCGCCGAGAGGGCTGCCAGGAACTTCTCGGCGGCAAGCCGGACCGGTTCGGTCGACACGCCGGTCGACCCGATGCTGTAGAGGCCGCGCTGGATGCCGGAACTGGCGTGGATGCCGACGTAGGGGTCGTCGGCGAGCCGGGCCTCGATCTGGCGGCTCCTCTCACGCATACGGTCGGCGCGGTCGCCGGGGCGTTGGGCGAGGGCGGCGCCGGCTGTCAGCAGGGCGAGGGAGATTGCGAGGAGGTTCCGGAGCATGGTGCTCCTAGCCGAACAGGTAGCCGAACAGCCAGTCGAACTGGTCGGCAAGCACGACGTAGCGGATGACCAGGAGGGCCATCGCGGCCTCGAACACGAACACGACCCAGATGCCGACGTAGGTCAGCCGGCGCGGCCGGATCCGCGGGTCCATCCGCGTGCGCTGGAGCCACAGCGTGGCGCCGGCCTGAATCGGCAGGAAGATCGCCGAGGTCAGGCCGCCGACCATGATCAGGATGACGAAGTCGGTGACGAAGTAGTAGATCCCGAAGGCGGCCAGGGGCAGGCAGACCAGGTAGCCGCGAATGATCTTCTTGCGCAGCGCCAGGTTGGAGCGCTCGATCAGGCCCATCTCCATCAGGTAGTCGGGGATCGAGCGGCCGCCGCCGCCGGCTCCGGAGAGCACGGTCGAGAACAGGATGCAGAAGGCGCCGATCGCGAAGATCCACACCGCCCAGAGGCCGAGGGTCTGGGTGAAGATGTTGGAGAGGGCCCCGATCGTCTCGTCGTTCCCCTCCGGCGTCAGCCCCATCTTGTTCAGCACCCCGGCGCCGAGGATGTAGTAGGGGATCGTGGCGCAGGTGACGATGAGCAGGGCGAGCCAGACGTCGGTGTGGAGCACCCGCATCCAGCCGCGAGCGTGGGACTCCCAGTTCGGGTTGCTGCGGTCGGCGCCGAGGAAGCTCGGGTAGCCCTTTTCGACGCACCAGTAGGTGTAGGACGAGATGTCGCCCGAGGTCGTGCCGGTGTAGCCGTAGGCCGAAAGCGCGAGGGCCGCGACGGCGACGAACAGGGTCATGTCCGGCTTCATGCCGCCGAGGATCTCGCCCGGCGTGGTCCGGAACTCGGTGAACTGCATCGCGATCAGGCAGATCAGCGTGCAGAACGTGAATGCGATGACCAGCGGCAGCATCACGCGTTCGAGCCACTTGTAGGAGCCGGTGCCGAGGATGATCGAACCGGCAACGGCGATGAGACCGGTGCAGAGAACCCCGTCGAGCTCGATGTTCCCCAGCGAGGCGAGGAAGGACATCGACTGGCCGGCGCCGCCGATGATGCCGCCCAGTCCCATCGTCCCCGGGACGTAAGCGATCAGCCCCAGCCAGATCGGCCAGGAGATCCTCCAGATCCGCCCAGGCAGCCGGTTCATCGCTCGCAGGTAGGTGTCGCCCGATTCGATCGTGTAGCGCGCCATCTCCGCTTGGATCAGCGACTTGCACCAGCAGGAGAGGAGCATCCACCAGAGCAGGGTGAAGCCGGCGACCGCGCCCAGGCTCGTCGTCAGCACGAGTTCGCCCGAACCGATCACCGCGCCGGTGACGATCAGGCTCGGTCCGAGGTACTTCAGCCGCTCCCGGAAGGTCGCCGGCGGGGCCACGGCCTCGCCGTGGCGGACGGTGTACGGATCGAGTACTTGATTAGCCAGAAGGGACTTCCGGAGCGTCGAGGGGCGCTTCGGAAGCGCCGGTGTGTGGGCGGAGCCGGAGGGAGGGTATCAGCCGTTCCCGCGCCGCTTCTCGGCCGCCTCCTTCTCCAGAAGCCGCGCGCCGCGGAGCATGTTGCCCATCGAGTAGTTCCCCTCGTGGCAGGCGTACTCGTAGAGACGTTTGCCGGTTCGGGGCCAGGGCAAAGAGCCAGTGTACGGCGCCGTGTAGTCGGAATCCTCCACGGTGAACTCGTAGTACAGCCTGTCGGCGTCGAGCCGTCTGAAACGCTCGACGACGCGCAGGCCGTCGTGGGGAACATGCGGCGCGCGCAGGAAGTTCGTCGTCTCGACGACCAGGGTGTCGTCCTCCCACCGGCCGATCGAATCGCCTCCGAACGAGCGGTACTCCGGCGGCGCGTGCTCGGAGTCGAGCCGAACGATCCGCGTCCAGTGCATCCACTCGACGTGGATCGCCACGTAGGTGTCGGTCTGGGTGATCGTCTTCAGGTTGTTGTAGGCGGACGGCCGGACCGGCACCGTGGGGCCGCCGGCGTAGAGGCAGCGGGTGCCCAGGGTCTGGACTTCCGGCTCGTCGTAGAGGTTCTCGCCGGTCTCGAGCCACCAGGCGCCACCCGGGTTCCGGTTGTAGGCGCCGAGGCCGCGCGGTGTGAGGGCTTGCCCGCGTTCGGTCTTGGGCGGCAGCCGGCCGTCCGGAGGGTCGGTGATGATCGAGTTGCGGTACTTCCCGTCGATCTGGAAGGGGATCGTGCCGAAGTCGAACCAGAACGGGTTGTGGCCGCCGATGTTGCTGCGGTGGCCGTCGCCGCCGACCGGCGGCGCCTTGCGGTCTGGGTCGCTGGGAACGTCGCCTTCGACCCTCGCAGCCTCGGTCGCGGCCGCGATCCCGTGCGCGTCCTCGGCGCTCATGTAGGGGTCCTCGCCGTACTTCGGATCGCGCATCATCGGCGTGCGGGTGGCGATGTCGTAGGTGCCCGAGAGGTCCGGCCGGCCGGTCGCGGTGCGGGGAATGTCGTCCTGGGCGGCGGCCGCGCCGCACAGACCGAAGATGGCGGCGGCGACGGGGAGATAGGTTCGCATCGGCTGTTCCTCCTTACCGCTCCGCGGTCTCCGGAAGGGCGAAAGCGATCAGTTCCGCGGGTTGGGTCATGCCGCCGCCGGTGACGGCGATGTACTGCCGCCCGTCCTGCATGTAGCTGACCGGAGCGCCATGCAGCGCGCGCTCTGTGAGCACTTCGGCCAGCAGCTCGCCAGTGAACTTGTCGTAGGCCTGGAGCGAGCTGCCGAGCACGGTCGAGCGATCGTTGTAGACCTCGAAGCGCGCGGCATGTGTGACGACCAGCGTCTTCGTGACCAGGATGCCGCCCTCCGTCACCGCGCTCGACGAGCGTCCGCCCAGCGGCCCCAGGTTCAGGTGGCCAATCGCGGGATGGTTGCGCGGTCCGTCGCCGAGCGGCGCCTGCCAGACGATGTCACCCCGGTTCAGATCGATGGCCGTAATGCGCCGGTACGGCGGCTTGAGCAGCGGTAGGCCGCGCGGCCCGGCCGTCGACACCCGGTCGAGCACGTAGGGCCAGAAGCTCCGCGCTCCGTCCGGCTCGACCAACGCCATCCCGGAGGGTCGGGTCGACGACTGCACGTAGAGCATCCCGGTCTCCGGGTCGGCCGCGGCCCCCGGATGGTTGGCGCCGCCGCCGGCGCCGGGCACGGCCAGGATCGCTTCCTTGCCGCCCTCGCCTCGGCGGATCAGCGGCATGAACATCGGCCCGAGGATGAACTTCTCGGCGATCTCGAGCGCTTCGGCCCGCAGCTCCGGCGTGAAGTCGATCAGGTCGTCCTCGCTGACTCCCTGGCGGTCGAACGCCGGCGGCTTCGTCGGGAACGGCTGCGTCTTCGACAGCTTCTCGCCCGGGACCGTGCTTTCCCAGGGAACGGGCCGCTCCTCGATCGGCCACACCGGCTCGCCGGTCGCGCGGTCGAAGACGTACGTGAACGCGGTCTTCGAGACTTGGGCGACCGCTTTGATCAGCCGGCCCTCGACGACGATGTCGATCAGGTTCGGCGCCGAAGCGATGTCGTAGTCCCAGACGCCGTGGTGGACCGTCTGGAAGTGCCAGACCCGCTCACCGGTCGCGGCGTCGACGCAGATCAGGCTCTCGGAGTAGACGTTGTCGCCGTGCCGGAGGCCGCCGTAGTAGTCGCTGGTCGGCGTGCTGGTGGCCAGGTAGACATAGCCGAGTTCCTGGTCGGCGGTCATCGGCGCCCAGACGTTCGCGTTGCCCGTGATCTTCCACGAGTCGTTCTCCCAGGTCTCGACGAACTCTTCGCCCTCCTGGGGGATCGTGTGGAAGCGCCACTTGAACTCGCCCGTGCGAACGTCGTAGCCGCGCACGTGGCCGGGCGGGTTGTTGTTCTGGAGCGGGAAGTCGTAGATGCGCGAGCCGACGACGATCGTGTCGCCGACGACGATCACCGGCTGGCCGTGGCTGATGTTGCGGAGCACGATGTTGTCGCGGCCGAGGTTCTGCGAGAGCTCGACCACGCCGTCCTCGCCGAAGCCGCGGTCGGGCAGCCCGGTCGCCGGGTCGATCGAGATGAGCTGCTTGCCGATCGTGGCGATGAACAGGCGCTCCTGCTCGCCGTCGCTCCAGTACTCGAGGCCGCGGGTGTAGTAGTTGTTCTGTGCCGGTTTGCCGCGCTCGTAGCTCTTCGGGTCGTAGACCCAGAGTTCCTCGCCCGTCGCGGCGTCGAGCGCCGCGACCTGGCTCAGCTCGGTCGGGATGTAGAGGCGTCCGTCGATGACGAGCGGCGAGGAGCGCAGAACTTGCCGCCGGTAGGGCGAGTTCGCCTCGATGCGCGAGTCGGCGGACGCCCACTTCCACGCCGGTATGAGCCGGCCGAAGTTGGAGCCGTCGATCTGGTCGAGCGCCGTGTAGCGGGTGAAGCCGTCGTCGCCGCCGTGATGCCGCCACTCCCCGTCCGCGGCGCCGTACTGAGCGGCGGCGGCGGTGCAGAGGAGGAGGCCCTGGAGTGTTCCGAGGCCCCAACGGAGTTGGTGGAACACGACGGCTAGCATAAAGGGCAATGAAATCCACAGACATCCGGATCAGCCAATGAGAACGGGAGTCCCCCTCTTGGCCCTCTCCATCACCGCTTCACTCGCCACCCTGGCGTGCGCGACGCCGGACGCCGAACCGGCCGCTGACGCCGATCCGCCGGCCGACACCGGGCCCTCCGTCCGCGTCGAACGCCTTCTCGACGCCCCGATCATCGGCCCGCTACTCGACCCGAGCATCGGCGAGAACATCCAGGGGCCGTCACTGATCCGCGTGCCCGACTGGGTATCCGACCCGCTCGGCCGCTACTACCTCTACTTCGCCGACCACAAGGGTCACTACATCCGGCTTGCCTACGCCGACGACCTGCTCGGGCCGTGGTCGATCCACGTGCCCGGGAGCCTGCAGATCGAACACTCCCACTTCCTGGTCGAGCCGCCGGAGGTGACGCCCGAGATGGTTGCCGAGTGGGAGGAGCGCCGCGGCCTGAAGCTCTCGCACGACGTCCAGAAGGAGATCACGGCGACCCACATCGCGTCGCCCGACGTGCACGTCGACGACGAGAACCAGCGGATCGTCATGTACTTCCACGGCCTGGAGGACGTGGGCAGGCAGATCTCGCGGGTCGCGACGTCGGCCGACGGCATCGATTTCGAGGCCCAGCCCCAGTCGCTGGGGCGCACCTACATGCGCATCTTCCACTACGGCGGGTTGACCTACTCCCTCGCCATGCCCGGCCAGTTCTACCGCTCGGCGGACGGCTTCACGAACTTCGAAGAGGGCCCGCTGCTGTTCAACCCGGACATGCGCCACTCGGCCGTGCTGCTTCGAGGCGACACCCTGTGGGTGTTCTGGACCCAGGTCGGCGAGGCGCCGGAACGGATCCTGTTGAGCAGCATCGACCTGTCCGGCGACTGGATGGACTGGACCGAGTCCGAACCGGTCGAGGTGCTCCGGCCGGAACGCGACTGGGAGGGCGCCGACGCGCCGCTCGAACCGTCCGTCCGCAGTACCGCCTACGGCAAAGTGAACCAGTTGCGCGATCCCGCGATCTACGAGGAGGACGGCCGAGTCTTCCTCCTCTACGCCGTCGCCGGCGAGAGCGGCATCGCGATCGCCGAGGTCTTCCTTGACTGATCAGGTTACACACTGGGTGCGCCGGCGTCCCCGCCGGCATCCGGTTCTGTTCCGGCTTCTCGCCGTCGCCTCAGTCGCCGCCCTGGCCGCCTGCGCCCCAAGCCCGCCCGCCATCGACGGCACCGGCACGATCACGATCGCCGGCGCCACCCTGATCGACGGCACCGGCGCTTCGCCGATCGAGGACGCCGTCGTCATCGTCCGCGGCGACCGGATCGAGCATGCCGGCTCACGCGCCGACGTGCCGGTGCCCGAGGGCGGAGAAGTCGTCGACGTCACGGGCAAGTTCCTGATCCCCGGTCTCGTCGACCTCCACAACCACTATCGCGACGGCCTGGAGGAGTGGTCCTGGGCCTTGCAGCTCCACGCCGGCGTGCTGACCGTCCGCAGCCTCGGCTCGGACCACGGCCAGACGCCGGCGATGATCGCCGAGGCGCGCGCCGGCATCGTGCCGGCGCCGCGCATCTTCACCGCCGGGGTCGGCTTCACGCACCCTGAGGGCTTTCCACCGGGCAAGCTGGGTCCGGCCACCGAAGAGGAAGCCCGCGCGATGGTGCGCGAACTCGCCGCTCAGGAAGTCGACCTGATCAAGATGTGGGTCGACACCTTCCTCGACACGCGGCCGAAGATCGGGCCTGAGATCCGCGCCGCCATCGCGGACGAAGCCGCGCGGCACGGCATCCCGGTTGCCGCGCACGTCTTCTTCGAGAACGACGTCTGGCAACTGGTCGACGCAGGCGTCCGTTCCTTCGTCCACGGCGTGCGCGACCAGGAGGTCGACGACGAGTTCGTCGCCATGGTGCAAGAGAAGGGGCTCTCGTTCGCGCCCGCTCTCGGCCAGGCCAAGACCTTCTGGTGGGTTGCCGAGCACCCGGAACTGCTCGACGACGAGGAGTTCCGGGCCGGCATCCAGCCGGCGGCGTTCGAGAGACTGCTCGATCCTGCGAACCGGGTCGCCATGCTGGAGAGCGAGTCGACCGCCAGGCGCCGCGTCGCGTACGACTACGTGACGAAGTTCGTCCGCCGCATGAACGAAGCCGGAGCCACGATCACCGTCGGCTCCGACAGCGGCGCGGGCAACATCGCCTACGGCTGGGGCACGCACCATGAACTGGAGACCCTCGTCGAGGATGCCGGTTTGACGCCGCTCGAGACCCTGGCGGCCGCCGGCGCCGCCGCGGCCGCTGAACTCACCGACGACCCGGACTTCGGCTCGATCGCCGAGGGAATGGCGGCGGACCTGGTTCTGCTCTCCGCCGACCCACTGGCGGACATCCGCAATACACGGCGGATCGATCGCGTGATGCAGGCGGGCGTGTGGCTCGAACGTGGGCTGCCAGAGTTCCCGCAGCCGTGAGCAACGGCCAATAAGCCTGCGGCTCAGCCGGTGGGCGGGTCGCCTGCCCCGGATGCCGCCAACCGCCACCCCAGGAGGCCCATGTAGACGATGCCGCTGGCGGACATCAACCCGAACACCGGAGCGAGTGACAGTTCCAGCGTGTTCGAATGCCATGCGGCGATGAACAGCGCCAGCGACCCCAGGGCCAGCACCGCGACGATGCCGTTCAGCACCGGCGGCAGGCGCAATGGCTCCGGTCGGGAGATGAGGCCGAAGGCCAGAACCACCATCCCGGCATAACCGGCGACGCTGCCCGTGAAGTGCAGACCCCATACCGTGCGCTGCATGCCCAGCGCCGACTCCAGCCATTGCGCCGACTCCGTCGGGTCGGGCCCCAGCGCCGCCTCGCCCATGCCGATCAGCATGTAGTCGAAACCACGCATCACCATCTGCAGGGCCGCGCCGGCGGCCATCCCGAGCAGGCCGAGCCGCGGCACCGGGGCGGTGTACCTCCGCAACGTCAGGATGCCGTTCAGCATGAGCAGGGCGCCCAGGACGAGGACGACCGCCACGGTGTAGGACAGGGTGGCGTTGCGGGCCATCGCCAGCGTCAGGTCCCCGAGGCTGGTGCTGGGGACGGTGTCCACCATGCCGCGGCCGGGTGAGAGCGCGTAGCCGATAGCCACGGCCACGGTCCCAAACAGCAGCGAATAGCCGCCGATTCTCGCTTCGGTCCAGTGCGTCATGTGCTTGCTCTTTTGTGGAGATCCTACCGCCTGCGAGGTCCCCGGCCCGTGACTGGTGTGGAGCATTGTGACTTCTTGGGAGCGAACGCACTCCTGCGGGGTCTGGTCCGTCACGTTGAAACTCGGCCGATGGTGCGGGCGTAGGGCTCTTGTATGAAGCTCCTACCTGTCACTGCGATCGCCGCAGCTCTTCTCGTAGCGCCGCTGTCAGTCGGCGCCGGTGCCGAGGGCCATGCCGACGTGGTTTACGGCCGCGAGATGGGCATGGCCCTGGCCCTCAATGCGCTCGTGCCGGCCGACGAGACGGTTTCTCCGGACGTCTTCAGTCAACTCCAACAGAACGCCTGGTATCTGCCGACGAAGGATGGCACGGCGCGCCTCTACGTGACGGAACTCGGTGAGGGTCCGCCGATCGTCTTTCTTCACGGGGGACCGGGGAACGACTTCCACTACATCGTCGACGCACTACGGCCGCACACGGACGAGGCGAGGTTCATCCTGTTCGATCAGCGGGGAAGCCTGATGTCGCCCGTGCCGGACGCCCGCGTCGCGGACTTGACCGCCGAGATGCTGGTCGATGACCTGGAGCATCTGCGCGAGGCTCTTGGTGAGGAGCAGATGGTCCTCTTCGGGCACTCATGGGGCAGCCTGTTGGCGCTGCTGTACTTCGACAAGCACCCTGAGAACGTCGCTGGACTCATCCTTGCCGCGTCATTCCCACCTGTAACGGAAGGGGGCGTGGCGAAGTGGATGGAAGGCCTGCGGACTCGGCAGGCAGAGCTCATCGGCCGCAAGGACGAAATCGCGCAGACCCTAAGGGAAGCTGGCCTACCCGAGAACCCGGCGGACGACACGCCGAAGCAGTCATCCTTGCGTTGGCGTATCGAAGGTCAGGCTCCGATCATGATCGTCGACCTTGCCCGCTGGCGAGAGGCAACCGGGGCCGGGGGCGGCGTCTACTACAACCTGGGCGCGGCCGGTGCCGTGGGCAGCAGCTTGCCGGCGTCCTTTGATTTCGTGGACTTGATCAGGTCCCATAACGTCCCGGTCGCTGTGATCCAGGGCGACCGCGACTACATTGGACCCGGTGCTCCCGAATGGAAGGAACTGTCTCGAGAAGGTGCGCCAGTGACCGTCACTGTGCTGCCGCGGAGCAACCACCACGCGTGGATAGACGATCCCGAGGGCTTTCGCGACGCGCTCCGCGAGGCTATTCGTACGACTCGATCGCGTTGAGCGGAGTGCGGAGAGGCACAGGAGTCGGCCTTGGCTAGCTGTCGTTCCCCAGCCGCACCTCGAACACGCGGATCGTTGGAACCCGCCAGTCCCGCGTCCGGCTGACCACATAGACCTGCCGCCGGTCGTCCATGGCCAGGACTTCGTGCTCGAGTCCTCCTTCGAGCAGCTCCTTCGTCAGGAGGTTGCTCTGCTGGCAGAAGAGCAACTCGCCGGTCGACGAGAACGTCTGCATCAGGATCGCGTCTCGGCCCTGTTCGAGCCGGACGCGAAGGAAGTGGACGAGCGAGCCGGCGCGGGTCGAGAACAGGCCCAGGCTGGTGTGGACGGCCCGGAAGTGCTGCACACCGCGGTCCGAGTAGACCGTCGCGGCGAGGTCCTTGAGGACTCCGCCCGCTGGCTGTAGCTGCTCGACGGCTCTTCCGGAGGGTTGGAAGCCGGCCAGAACGCCGCGAAAGCGCCACGGACTGTTGGCGTCTTCCTGGCCGAACAGATAGAGGTTGCCCTCGTAGAAGGCGGGCGAGTAAGCGATCTCGCCGGGCCCGATCCTGGCGAAGGAGCCGGGCGGTCTGAAGGACTCGAAATGAAGCTCCGGGGTTGGATCGTGGTTGAACCTCAGTTCGGCCGATCCGAACTGGAACTCGGTAGTCAGTGAGGTGCGGCTGGCCTGGTGGAACAACAGACCTCGCTTGTCCTCGGCGCGCATGCGTCCCCGTTCGCTGCTGTCGTAGAGCAGAAGTAGGGATTCGGGACCCCACGGCTCGACCTGGCCGATGTCGTGCGCGTCCTCCGGCAGGGTCGACTCGCCGAGGAACTCTCCGTCCGTCGACCAGGTGGAGAGAGCGCCGCGCGCGTCGTCCACGATCGCCAGTTCGCCAGGACCGACCAGGGACATCGGCCCGATGGTGAGGAACTTGCCGGGATCGCGGCCGCGACCGCCAAAGCGGCGTAGCGGGCCGCCGGCTTCGTCGAACACCTTGACCGTCATGCTGGCCATGTCGGCGACGTAGACGCGTCGCTTCCGATCGACGGCGATCGCGGCTGGCTTTCCGAGCACGAAGCCGGGCTCGGAGTCGCTGCCGACCCGCGCCCTTTCGAGGAGGAAATCGCCTCCGACTACGTCTCCTGCGGTCATCGCCGGAGGACCATCTCGATCAGGGCCTTCTTCGAAGCGAGGGGAATGAAGCCCGTCCGGAAGCTCTCCAGGAGCACGCATACGACCGTTCGTCCCGTCGTGGAGTTCAGGATGACCATCTGCTCGGGGACACTTCGGTCCTGGTGTTTCGCGAGAAGGCTCTCCAATCCTGGAGAAGCCCCGATCAGTGCGGGCAGCTCGAGTTCGTGCGCAAGCAGGAACCGCTCCACCTGCTGCCGGTCGCGCTCGAGCATCAGGAGGACCGAAGCGATCCGGCCATCTCCGATCTCACGGAATGCCTGATCGAACTCGACCAGGTCGTTGAATCGCGTCGAGTGGGAGCGTCGGTTCGCCGTGAACACGGCGAGAAAGGGGGGGACCCCCGCCAGCGGCGGGTACCTTCCTACCGGTTCCAGAACGAGGATCTCGCTGGCCCTGAGGGGCTCGTCGATCCATTCGTAGGTGATTCCGATGAGATCACCGTCGTCGCTCTCGCCGTGGGAAGGAGCCTGTCGGCGCCGTGCGTCGGCTCTCCGGGCGCGCGCCCGCTGAGCCCGGACCACGATGCTGGCCAGGACGGTCAAGGACAGCAGGCCCACAACGACCTGCAGCAGTTGCTCAGGACTCCACATGGGTCGGACCGGCGGGGTTCACCGGCTGCTTGCGACCTCCGGCTACCGGCACTCCGCCGACATCACCTCCGACTCGATGATCACGCCACAGATGTGGCTCGTGTACTCGAACGGATCGCCGTCGAAGAGTGCGAGGTCGGCGTCCTTGCCGACCTCGATCGAGCCGACGCGGTCGTCGATGCCGAGGATGCGCGCCGGGCTCAGGGTGATCGCCTCGAGCGCGCGTTCCATGCCGAGGCCGTTGGCGGCGGCGATGGCCGCTTCCCAGATCAGGACGCGGGTCTTCGGCACGTAGCCTTCGAATCCGGTCTGGATGGCGAACGGGATGCCGGCGTCGGCGAGCTGGGCGGCGGTCTCGTACGAGCCGTTCCGGACCCGGCTCATCGTCGGGTGGAGCAGGACCGGCACGCCGGCCTCGCGGATCTCGTCGAGCAGCAGGTAGGCCTCGGCGGCGCTGTCGAGCACGAGGTCGAACCCGAACTCCTGCTGCAGGCGGAGGGCCGAGGCCATCTCGGCCACGGTGTTCGCGGTCACCAGCAGGGAGAGTTCGCCGTCCAGCACCTGGCCGAGTGCTTCCTTGGAGAGGTCCCTGGGCGGCGGTTGGGGTGACGGCTTCGCGTCGCCATCCTCCTCGCTGTCACCGTTTTCTCCTCCGTTCTCATCGCCGCTGGACTCCTCCGCCTTGCGCACCTGGTCGAGGTAAGCCTGGGCGCCGTGGAGGGCGCTCCGCAGCATCGCCATCCCCTTGGCGGACGTCCCGGGCGACTGGAAGTTCGAGGACACCGCGTTGCCGAGCGTTGCTGCCAGCATCCGCACCGGCATCAGGGTGGCCTGCTCGACGTTGCGGCCCCTGGTCTTGGCGATCATCGTCTGGCCGCTGACGAGCGCCCCCGGCCCGTGGCCCGTATGCAGCGTCGTCACGCCGTAGGAACGGACCCACTCGACCAGGGTCTCGTTCGCGTCGTAGGCGTCGAGCGCCCGCAGGTCGGGCTGGAGCGGCGAGGAGCGTTCGAGCTGATCCTGGTCGCGCACCGGGCCGACGTTGCTGTTCAGGGCGCCGGAGAGGCCGACGACCGAACGGGCGTCGACGAGTCCGGGCGTGACGATGGCGGCTTCGAGGACGTCCACGCCGTCCGGAATGTTCGCCTCCGCCGCGGGGCCGACCCACTCGATCCTGCCGTCGGCGCCGGCGATGACGACCGCGTTCTCGATCGGCGCGCCGGACACGGTGTGGAGGGTGCCGGCCCGGACCGCCACCTGGGCCGCGGCCGGGATGGCCGCGAGGGCGGCCAGAGCCGCGCAGAAGGAAGTGGTGCCCAGTCGCTTCATCGTGTCTCTCCCTCGAGCAACTGCCGGATCATGTGGTCTTCGTGGGCGGTCGTGTTGTAGACCTTGTAGCCGCCCACGGCGTACTTGCGGTGGTCCGGATTGGCCCGGTCGTAGATCATTGTTCCCTCGACCCAGGTCTGCTCGACCTTCGTGTAGGTGCTCAGTGGATCGCCGGAAAGGATGAGGAAGTCGGCGTCCTTGCCGGCTTCGAGCGAACCGATCCGATCCTCGAGCCCGAGCGCCCGCGCCGGCGCCAGGGTGAGCCCCTCGATCGCCTTCTCGCGGGACATGCCGTAGCGGACCGCGATCGCGGCCGCCCGGAAGAGGAGGCGCGAGTCGGTGACGAAGTCGTCCGTGTTGAAGCTGACGTCGACCCCGGCGCGCTCCAGGATCGCGCCCATCTCCATGTTCCAGTCGATCGTCTCCTCCTTGCCACCCGGCGCGTCGATCCAGGTGATCGACACCGGCACGCCGGCGGCGGCGAGTTCCTCGGCGACCTTCCAGGACTCCGTGCCGTGCTGGACGACGACCCGGAACCCGAACTCCTCCTTGAGCCGCAGGACGGTGGCGATGTCGTTGTGGCGGTGGGTGTGGTGCTGGACGATCCTCCTGCCGTCGAGCACCTCGACCAGGGCCTCCATCCGCAGGTCGCGCTTCGCCGGCTCGCCGCCGCCTTCATCGTCCTCTTCCGACTCGGCCGCGGCCATCTTGTCCCGGTACTGCACCGCCTGGTGGTAGAGGTTGCGGACCAGGGCCGCGGACTTGGCGCGCGTACCGGGGAAGGGCGGCGAGCCGATCGAGTTCGTGCCGTTCGCCATCTTCATGCCGCCGCAGATGCCGGTCAGGGGATCGTCGCAGTAGAGCCAGTCCTCGATCGTGCGGGCGCCGTCACGCAGCTTGACGTAGGCGGTCTGCCCGGACATGAGATGCCCGGAGCCCGACATGATGTTGAGGGTCGTGATGCCGCCGGATCGGGCGCGCCAGATGCTGTCGGAGGCGACGTCGATCGAGTCGAGGTTCCGCACGTCCGGGTGCAGCGGCGCCGAGCGGTCGCCACCGGAGACCGAGCCGATGTGGGAGTGGGTGTCGACGAGCCCGGGCATCAGCACCTTGCCGCTGACGTCGTGCTCGACGGCGCCGCGTGGAGTGCGCGTGTCGGGTCCGCCGACCTCGGTGATCCTGCCGCCCTGGACGACCAGGACGCCGTCGTCGATCGGCTCCCCTGTGATCGGCAGCAGCCGGGCGCCGCGGAAGACGTGGGTGTCGTCCTGGGCCGCGGCTGGCAGGGCCGGCAAAGCCAGGGCCAGCGACAGAGCGACAGTGGACAGACGGGGTCGTGTTCTCATGCAGGTTCCTCGGTTGGGTGAGTACCGGTTGCGGCGGCGTCAGCGCCGGAACGACGGGTCCAGGTGGATACGGTACAACGCCTCTCGCGGGCGGTCGCCGTTTCGGTTGCCGCCCCAGAGGACGTGGACGGCGATCTGGTCGCCGCCCGGACTCCAGGCCAGATCGCCGACGTAGGTGTGACCGAGGCTGTGCTCGGACGTCGGGTCGTTGAAGAACGTGAGCCGGCGCTTGTTCGAGCCGTCCGCGTCCATCAGCCACAACTCGCGACGGGCAGAGGCAGGCACCATCTGATCGGGCTCGGTGCCGCGGATCCCGGCGTTCGACGTGAAGGCGAGGTGCCTGCCGGTGGGCGACAGGCGGGCATACTCGTCGGCGCCGCTCCGGGAGTGGGTCAGGCGCTCGGGCTCGCCGCCGTCGAACCGCAGCCGGTAGAGGTCGAGTGAGTCGGGCGACTGCCCGGGCTCGAGGTTCGCGGCGACCAGGGCGCCGCGGTCGTCGGGGGTGTAACCCTGGGGGACGATCAGCGCGTCGGCCGGCGCGGGGTAGGTCTTGATCCTGCGCAGCTTGGGGATGCCGCTGCGGTTGACCTGGAACTGGGCGCTGCGCAGTTGCCAGGCTCCGTAACGCCCCTTGCGCGCCTTGATCCGCTCGCTCCACAGCAGCCGGTCGCTGTCGAAGGCGAAGTGGGGGTCGAGTACCGCCGAGCCGCTGGCCGCGAACCGGGTGAGCAGGGTGAAGTGCTTGCCCCTGCGGTCGATGTCGTAGAACTCGCTGTGAACGCCGCGGTCCGGATTCAGGAGCCGCAGCGGATCGGCCACGAACCTGAGCCGCTTCGGGTGGCTCTGGACCTGCACGACGAGTCGCTCGCCCGAGGGGTGCCATACCGGGTTCATCGCGTTGTCCTTGCGCAGCGCGTACATGTCGCAGGTCAGGCAGCGCTCGGCCAGGAGGTCAGTGGAGGTGATGTAGACGTCGTAGCGGCCGTCCTCTCCGGCCTTGTCGTAGGCCAGCCAGTCGCCCTGACGGGACCAGTCGACTCGGGCGCCGCCTTCGATCCAGCGCTCGATGCGCACCACCGGGTTCGACTCCGGATCGGTGGCCGGCGCCGGTGCGGTCATGCCGGTCAACGGGACGCACAAGGCGGCTGTCAGAAAGCGCAGCACGTCAGTTGGAGACTGCACCGACCAGCCGGCCTTCAGCACGCTCGCTCGGCGTCCGCTGCGGCATCCCGGGCGGCTTCCCCGCCGGTTGTGGGTCCGGGAAGAACTGCCGATACCAGCGCCGCATGCGGACCACGGGCCCGTCGTCGCGGCAGAGGGTCGGGTGGTCGAGATAGGTCTTGTTCTCCCAGATCCGGATGTCGTGGCGCCACTGGGAGATCCAGTTGCCGACGACGTACCAGGCCAGCAGCCGCGGGACCTTTCGGTCGGCGAACCAGCGAAAGTCGACCTGCTGCTCGAGAGGCGAGATCGGAAGGTGGGTCTGACAGAGGTCGATCTCGCCGGTGTCGGGAATGAAGAACCTGAAGTTCACGACGCTGGCGGCGCCGGTGAACGTTGCCCGAGCCCTCGTCCGTGTCCGTTCGAGAGGACGGCCGCGGAACTTGAGCACGGCCTCGTCGAGGAAGTGCATCGTCCACGGCCGGTCCTCGGGGAACTCCACGCCGGGGATGTGCTCGATCGCTACGCCGGGGACCGGGATCTGCGTCCACGGAACGTTCATCCGCTCGTGGATGTAGCTGAAGTGGGCAAAGTCGGCTGCGTTCTCGACGAACTCGATGATGTGCATGTGGACGCGGCCGGCGTCGTAGTGCCCGCGGAAAACGAACCTCCCGTCGTCGACTTCCGGGAGCCGCGGGACGGGATACGGCACCTCGTCGCCCGCCTGCTGTTTGGCGCCGCCGCTTCGGTGATACATGAAGATCTGCCCATGCACGTCCTGTACCGGAAAGCTCTCGGCCGCGACGCGGGACGGCACGCTGTCGCTGTAGGGCACGCGGGCCGCCCGGCCGTCGCCGGTGAACTGCCAGTTGTGGAACGGACACTCGATGCGGTTCTCTTGGACGCGGCCGTGCCGGAGGTTGGCGCCCAGGTGGGGGCAGGACGCCTGCATGGCGTGCACGTCGTCGGCGTCTTCGCTCCGCCACACGACCAGGGCGCGGCCGAGGCACTCCAGGTAGCGGAGCTGCCCGCGCCGGAGTGACTTCGAGGTCATCAGCCGATACCAGCCGTCCGGATAGGGATGGGGATAGCTGGCGAGACGCAGGTCGTCCGATGTCGGCGGTTCCCGATGCCGCGAACGGCGAGTCCTGGAGCCCATGGTGGACCTCCAGCCGCTATGAAGAGACCGAGCCGCCCGGTTTGCGCGCGTGGATCAGGAAGGACGGCGTGAAGATCCCGGCGACGCCTGCCTCGACGAGGGAGTCGGCCGCGACGTTGAGGATGCGGGCGGCCTCGCCGGTGCCGGCGGGCGCGATGCGCAGCAGCTCCAGCAGACTGGTCGCCCTGGCGGTGAACCACCGGCCGGCGGGAATCCGCCCGAGTGACGCGAGCGAGAGGTCGCGGCCCTGGAGCGACCGGTACCAGGGAGTGTCCGGGTCGCATTCGAGCGCCTGGTCACAGCTCGAGAGAATCTCGAAACCGACGGCCCGAACGAGGTCGAGTTGGCTGGACGTCGTGAGCAGGTTGGGTGTCGCGTTTCCGAACTCGAGTCGGTCCCGGATGTCGCGATGGACCGGGTCGTGCTCGTCGAAGTCCTCGGTCAGGCACCAGTCGATCAGGGCAAGCTCGCCCCCCGGCCTGAGCAGCCGATAGAGCTCTTCGAAGCAGAGAGCCTTGTCGGGCGCGTGGCAGGTCGATTCGAACGAGTACGCGGCATCGAAGTAGCCGTCGTCGAGCGGCACGTCCATGTAGCTGGCGAGCAGGAAACCGCACGTTTCGTGAAGGCCGGCGCGGCGTAGCGATCGCTGGCCTCTAGCGATCTGGTACGCGTTGAGGTTGATCCCGGTGATGCTTGCGCCGGTGGCCTTCGCTATCGTGACCAGCGGCCCGGCGACACCGCAGCCAATGTCGGCGACTCTCGACCCAGGCCCGAGGGCCAGGAGTTCGCCGACGCCGGTCTCATGTCGGCGTTGCGCCGCCAGCAGGCCCTCCCCGGAACGGCGGGGGGAGAAGTGGAACGACTGGCCCCAGCCGTACTCGTAGAACTTGGTGACGACATCGTAGAAGCGACTCACCATCTGCGGCTGGTCGTGAAGGGCTCGATCACCCTCCCGGGCCGCGACCATCTCCTTCAGTTCGAGGAAATCGTCGAGCGCCTCTCTCAGGTCGCCGCCGCTGTTCGCCGAGACGGGACGACGATGCGGGGCTCCTTCCGTGCGGTGGACGTCGATTCGCGCTGGCTCTGCCATGTGCTCCCTCCCGATTACCTCTTCCTGCCTCCTGCCATGAGCCTACACGCCTGTCGACACCAGGCTGCTAGCGTCCGTCCCCCCAATGCGCCGTTTCGCGGCACCTTCCCTGATCGCCCTCTGGATCGTCGGTTCGGCGCCCTTCCTGGGTCGCCTGACCCGGTGGATTCAGGAGGATGTCGACCGTTCGCTTCTGGTGATCGTGCCGACGATCCTGTTCTGGGGCGTTGCGGCGGCGTTCGTTGTGTGGATCGTCCGCTCGGCGCGGCGACTCCGGTGGAGCAACTACGCCGCACTCGGTGTCGGGGCGCTCTGGGCCATCGTGCAGGCGACGGCACTCGCTCGCGGACGTCCGGAGGAATCCGCCCTGGAGCGGATGCACCTTGTGCTCTACGGAGTCGTCGCTCTGCTGCTCTACCGGGCCCTCCTCCGTAGCGGCCGTTCGGCGATCGCGGCCGCCCTCTCGGCGGCGGTACTGACTTCGCTCGTCGGGCTCGCCGACGAGTTCATCCAGTGGCTGGTCTGGGTTCGGGCCGGCGACTTCTACGACTGCCTGCTGAACGCCTCGGCCGCCGGCTGCGGGGTCGTGTTTGGGGCGGGACTGTTCGGATTCGATACTCGGGCGCCCGCCCCCGCGGAGCGGCGGACGATCGCCGCGCTTTGGGTCGGCTTGGTCGTCATGTCGATGGGGCTCGTCGACCTGACGAACCTCGGCCACCGGATCAGCGACCCGGAACTCGGGAGCTTCCGCAGCTACTACAGCGCCGAGCGGCTCGAGAGCCTGAACCAGGACCGCCGGGCGCGCTGGCCCGCGAAGCAGCCGCCGACGCCACCCTTCCAGCCCTGGCACATCGAGGACCACTTCCTGTCCGAGGCCGCGTGGCACGTCCAGGCCCGCAACGAGGCCTTCGACGCGGAGGACTGGCCGACCGCCGCGGCCGAACAGGCAATCCTGAACCGCTACTACCCGGCCGTGCTGGAGGAAGTCCGGAATCCCGACGGCAACCTGCGCCACGCCTTTCCGCCGGACCGGGTCCGGCGGCTGCAGCAGGAGGGCGCGGTTCCCGTCCCGACGTACGAGAGTGCTGCGGGCGGCAACAGGATCTGGATCTGGCCTGGCTTTCTCGCGCCTGCTCTCCTCTTCTTCTCCCTCCTCGCAGTGGTTCCGCTGTTCATGGCTCGGCCGTCGCGCGGCACACCCCAGGACTCTCTCTAGGGTCCGCCAATGCGGTCGCCGCTTCGCGGCGCGTCTTTCTGGCCGCCTGTGGCGGCAGCCGGCGGGGGCGCCGGCGCACCCAGTGTGCAACGACGTCTAGTTCGCGGCTCGGTCCGGAGGGGAGGGTCCCGGCGGGCTAGAGACGAGCGACTGCCCACGTTGCTGCATCAACCGACATCGAGTCGGAGCGAAGTCGACCGAAGCGAACCCCCATCCCTCCACTCACCAAGAGGGGGTGAGCGTCCGTCCGGGACCCTCCCCTCCGGACCGAGCCGCAGACGGGTCACCAACGATCAGTCGCAGCCTTCGCGGGTCTCTTCGATGAGGCCGTCGACGACGGCGTGGAGGTCGCCCTCTTCGGCGCGGGCGATCTGGCGGTCGGCGCTGGTGCCTTCGGCGAGGATCGTGTGGACGTACTCGGCTTCCTTGCGGATGTTCAGATCGTCCAGCACATCGTCGACGAAGTCGAGGAGCTCGAGCGTGAGGAAGCGGAGGGGGACTTCCTCGCCCTTGCCGAAGTCGATCAGCTTGCCGTCGATGCCGTAGCGCATGGCGCGCCACTTGTTCTCGTAGATGAGGTGCCGTGGATAGCGCCGCCAGGCCTGGTTGTTGCGGCGGAGGCGGATCAGCTTGCCGACGATCGCCATCAGAAGCGCGGTGAGGCACAGCGCCTCGTCGATCTTCGTGCACACATCGCAGACGCGAAACTCGATCGTCGGGAACTTGGGATGGGGCCGGACGTCCCACCAGATTTGGGTCGGCTCCTCGATGCATTTCGTCTGCACCAGGACGTCGACCAGCCGCTCGTACTCGGCGTAGGACCGGAGCGAAGGCGGCAGGCCGGAGCGCGGCAGGCTCTCGAAGATCACGGACCGATAGGACTTGAGCCCGGTGTCCCGCCCCTGCCAGAGTGGCGAACTGGTCGACAGCGCCAGCAGGTGGGGAAGGAAGTAGAGCGACTGGTCCATGATGTCCATTCGCAGGTTACGGTCGGGAATGCCGACGTGGACGTGCATGCCGAAGATCAGCAGACGCCGCGCTACGTCGCCGAACGTCTCCTGCATCGTGACGTAGCGCTCCGCCTCCGTGACGTCCTGTTCCTGCCAGGAGGAGAAGGGATGGGTGCTGGCGGCCGCGATGCGGAGGCCGTTCCGCGACGCCAGGTGCGCGATGGAGCGCCGCAGCCGGATGAGTTCCTGGCGGGCCTCGTCAATCGAGCGGCAGACCTCGCTGCCGACCTCGACCTGGCACTGCAATTGTTCGGCCTTGATCTGCTCCTGGAGCACGATCTGTCCCTGCTCCAGGAACTCCTGGATGAAGGGCTTCAACTCCCGGGTTTCGGGGTCGATGATCTGGTACTCCTCCTCAATGCCGATCGTCAGCTCGGGGAGTCTCGTCTTCATTGGGTCGCTCCTGGAGTGGGGAACGCCACAAGCGTATCCCCGCCGGGGTGCTCTGATACCGTGAACGCCGCCATGAGTCGGCCCGCGACCACCGCCTGGCGCCCGCGGGCCCCCCGCACGGTGAGCTGGCTGCTCGTCCCTCTCCTGCTGCTAGGATCGGCCTGCGGCGGGCCGATGTCGTCGCCGGAAGCGGCGCCGGAGGAGGCGGGCGCCTGGTCGCTGTACGGTGCCGCTCAGACGGCCCGGGGCGAAGACGGGATGGTGGTCAGCGGCCACGGCCTCGCTTCCGACGTCGGCGCCGCGATCCTGGCGCGTGGCGGCAACGCGGTCGATGCCGCGGTCGCGGTGGGCTTCGCGCTGGCGGTCGTCCTGCCGGCCGCCGGCAACATCGGCGGTGGCGGGTTCCTGGTCTACCGGCCGAGCGAGGGCGAAGTGCGGGCCCTGGACTTCCGCGAGAAGGCGCCGGCAGCCGCCACCCGCGACATGTTCCTCGACGGAGAGGGCAAGGTCACGGAGGCGGTGGTCATCGGGCACCTTGCCGCCGGCGTGCCTGGGTCTGTCGCCGGTTTGTGGGCGATGCACGGCGAGTACGGCACTCTGCCCTGGGCCGACCTGGTGGCGCCGGCGATCGAACTGGCGCATGGCCACGAGGTCGACGAAGTCCGCTCCAGGAGCCTGGCCGGCGCGGCGCCCCGGCTCAGCCGGTTCCCTGCCAGCGCCGCGCAGTTCCTGGTCGACGGCGAGGCGCCGGCTCCCGGCTCCCTCCTCGCCCAGCCCGACCTGGCCGTGACCCTGACCGCGATCTCGGAGCAGGGGCCGGACGGCTTTTACGGCGGCGCCGTCGCCGATCTGATCGTCGCCGAAATGGAGCGCGGCGGCGGCCTGATCACGCACCAGGACCTGGAGAGCTACGCACCGGTCTGGCGTGGGCCGGTCGAGGTCGAGTATCGCGGGCACAGGATCTACTCGATGCCTCCGGTTTCGTCCGGCGGTCTGACCCTGGGCCTGATCCTGAACGTCCTCGAGGGTTGGGATCCGCTGCCGCCGTTCGGCAGCGCGGACCTGGTGCATCTGGAGGCGGAGACGATGCGTCTCGCCTTCCGGGACCGGAACACCCTGGTCGGCGATCCGGACTTCGTCGACGTTCCGCGCGAGCAGTTCGAGTCGCAGGACTACGCCGACGGGTTGCGCGCGCGGATCGATCAGGAACGGGCGACGCCGCTGCCGCCGGTCGAGGTGGCGCCGCCGGCCGAGAGCACCGAGACGACGCACTACTCCGTCGTCGATCGCTGGGGCAACGCCGCGTCCGTAACGACGACGATCAACAGCGGCTACGGCAACGCCGTCACGGTCACGGGCGCGGGCTTCCTGCTGAACAACGAGATGGACGACTTCGCCGCGTCACCGGGCCGGCCGAACCAGTTCGGTCTCGTCGAGGGCGAGAACAACGCGATCGCCCCCGGCAAGCGGATGCTCTCGTCGATGACCCCGAGTATCGTGCTCGATCCGGAGGGCCGGCTGATGATGGTCGTCGGCACGCCCGGCGGTCCGACGATCATCACTTCGGTCTACCACGCGATCTCGAACGTGATCGACCACGGCATGACGCTCGACCGGGCCGTCGAAAGCCCGAGGGTGCATCATCAGGCGTGGCCGGATCAGATCTTCTACGAAGAAGCGGGGCTCGCCGGCGACGTGGTCGAGGAACTCGAACGGCGCGGTCATCGGATGGTCGGCCGGGGACTCAGCGGCGACGTCGCTGCGATTCTCGTGGAGGAGTCGGGCCTGCTCGGAGTGGCGGACCCGCGGCGAGGGGGCGGCGCCAGCGCGCCGGACTCGCCCGGCGACGCTCACTGAGGAGCAGGTCGGCGGTAGCCGGCGGATGAACGGCCGGCGGATCTTCGCGGCGGTGACAGTAGGTCACCTCGGCATCGACATCTTCAACAGCATGGGACCGGTCCTGCTGGCTTTCCTGCAGGCGCCGCTCGGTCTCAGCGCCGCCCAGATCGGGCTCGCGGTGGGTCTGTTCCAGGTCCTGGCCGGCACCACGCAGCCGGCCTTCGGCTGGCTGGTCGACCGGATCGGCAGTCGCTTCCTGGGCCCGTTCAGCGTCGCCTTCAACTTCGCCTGCATGGGCCTGGCGGTCGCGGCCGCCGCCGCGACGCAGAGATTCGTCCTGTTTCTCATTCCCTTCGCGCTGGCTGCGGTTGCTTCGGGCGCCTTTCATCCGTTGGGAGTGATGCACTCCAGCACGGTGAACCTGGCCCGCTCGGCCACCTTCACCGCGATCTTCTTCTTCTGCGGTCAACTCGGGCTGACGACCGGGCCGGTCCTGGCCGGACTGGCCCTCGATCGGGCGGGGCTGAACGGGATCTACTGGCTCCTGCTCCTCGCAGCGCCGGTGCCGCTGTTCATGGTCTTCGCGATGGGGCCGCGCAGGTTTCACCCGGCGCCGGCAACCTCGCAGCCGACTGAGGATCAGACCGGCGCCGCCGATGTGCCGGCCGGCCGCCGGCGACCTGTCCGCGGCGGCGTCATCGCTCTCCTCGGTCTGGTGTTCGCCAGCCGCTCCTGGGCCATGTTCGGAACGATGGGGTTTCTGCCCCTCCTGCTGAGCCAGCGGGGATACAGCTCCCTGGCTCAGGGTTCCGCCAGCGCGCTGTTCCTGCTCGGAGGCGCTCTGACGGCGGTCTTCGCGGGCGCCTGGGCTGATCGCTGGGGTCGACGCCCGATTGTCTTCCTGACCACGCTGCTCGGTTCCCTGCTGCTGGCCGTGCTGCCCGGATCCGGGGGCTGGATCTTTGCGGTCGTGTTGCCCTGCGGAGCGCTGCTGGGAGCATCGCACTCCATCCTGATCGTCATGGCTCAGGAGTTGCTGCCGTGGCGTCGGGGTCTGGCTTCGGGGACGGCGCTCGGATTCCTGTTCGCGACGGGCGGGATCGCGACGTGGGGTATCGGAGGGCTTGCGGATCGCTTCGAACTCGCGGCCGTGTTGCAGGCCGGCGCCGTCGTGGGCCTGGTGTCCGCCTTCGCTTCACTGCTCCTGCCGAAGCAGGAGCCGACCCGCCTGGCGGCCGCGCCGGCGGTCACGGCGGTGCTGGTCGCGGCCGTCGTCGGCCTGAGCCTGGTTTCGCCGAGCCCCGCCATGGCGGGCCTGAACGGCGAGATCAACGGTCAGGTACGCGACGCGGCTACCGACGTTCCGCTGCCGGGCGCCGAGATCAGGATCACCGGCGACCAGTTGCACAGCACCCAGACCGTTCGCGCCGGTCGCGGCGGCAGTTTTCGGGCGCCGGGCCTGCCCCCCGGCGACTACTACGTCGAGGCGACCCTGGACGGCTACGCGACCTCCGTCGTCGAGAACCTGATCCTGGTCGCGGGGGGCGTGCTGCGGGTCGACTTCCACATGAGGGCCGGTAGCGAGTCGGCGCTCGACCTCGTTTCCTCGCCATTGCTCGACGTGGTCACGGGCAGCGATGGGAACGTCCTCGCCGGTGACGACCTGCGGCAGTTGCCGGGCGCCGTCGCTGCCCTCAACCTGGACCTGGCGTCCGGCCTCGACGCCCTGGCCCCGGACATCGCGGTCAACGGCTGGCCGCCGGGCTTCGCCAACTACCGCATCGACGGTCAGGAGAGCGCGCTACGCGAACCGGGGTCGACCGCCATCGATCCCCGCTGGGTGGATCAGGTGCGCGTCTGGACGATGGAACTGGCGGCGACGATGGCCGGGCCCCACATCGACCTGGTCACACGCTCGGGAGGGACCGACTGGCGGGTGAACGGCGGCTGGTCGACGGTCGAACCGCTGGACAACGGCGAGAGGCTTGCCCTGCGACTGTTCGCTGCCGGAGAGTCGCCGGCCGGCGGCAGGGACAGGAGGCGCGTCGAGGGCGACGAGGCCACCGTCTTTGCCGGCGGCCCGCTGCGGGACAAGCGGGCGCGTGCGTTCGGCGGCTACTCGAGAAGCCGTACCCGCGGTACGGAGAGCCTGTTCGGCGCGGCCGCGCCGATGACCTGGGACGAGACGATCGAGCAGTCGGTCGGCAAGCTCGACTGGTGGGCCGGTTCGGCCAGCAACCTGACCCTGAAGCACCATGCCGGGTCCGGCGACCTCGACGGCCGGCGGCCGGCGCTGGAGGTCCTTCCGTCGCTGGACGGAAGGGAGAACGACCGGTCGCGAAGGCAGACGACCAGCCTCAACGTCGAGTGGGGAGTCACCGACCGCCTGTGGTTGCGCGTGTTCGGCGGACGATCCGATCTCATCGAGGACGGCGACGCCTGGCAGGACGCTGGCCTGTACTTCGCGGCGCCCGCCCACGGGCGGCCGGCGGGTTGGTACGAGGCCGCGCCGGCGGGCCGGGTCCGCCGCGCCGCGGAACGCCGGAACTGGGCGATCGAACCGTCGTTCTTCCTCTTCGACCACACGCTGGAAATCGGCATTCAGGATTCCAGGAGCAGCCTCGAGCTTCGCCGCGCGGAGGGTTCCGGACGGGTGCTGCGGTTTCCGGGCGGAGCGGTCGACGCCTGGAGCGGTGGACCGCTCGGCGCAGCCGGCCTCCGCCAGGAGAAGCGCGCCCTCTACGTGCAGGACGCCTGGCGCGTGGGTGGAGCCTTCAAGAGGCACCTGACCCTGCACGCTGGACTGCGCGCCGAAGAGGAAGAGGCGGGTCCCCTCGACCTCGAGTTCGAGGACCGCACGGAGCCGCGGCTCGCGTTCGTCTGGGACGTCGCCGGCCGCGGCAGATGGAAGGTCTACGGCGGCGCCGCGTGGTGGCACGTCGACGTCTTGCGGCCGCGGGCAGGGCGCTCCGACCTCGACGCGGTCGCGGCACTGGAGGGCGCCGGCGGCTTCAGCGGCACACGCCTCGACTTCGCGCGGGCGGCGGCGGATCCGGACCTCCGTCCGGCGCGGGTGCGCGAGATCCAGTTGGGGACGGGCTATCAGTTCCTGCCCGACGTCGTGGTTTCGGCGCGCGTCTCCCGGCGCCGGCTGCGGGACGGCATCCGTCTCATGCCGCTGGTGGCCGACGGCCAGATCGCCCCGACCCTGCTGACCCCCGGCCGGGGCGCCGGCGGTGAGCTCCCCCAGCTCGAGCAGGACTGGTGGGGCGCCGAGTTCAACGCGAACGTCGGCTTCAGCCCTTCCTGGAGGATCCACTTCTCGTACCTCATGAGCCGGCTGTCCGGCAACCACGAGGCCGGGGGCCTGGGGCTCGAGGCGGGCGCCTTCCCCGGCGCCCATCCGGTCCTGGCCGCGCTCGATCTCTGCTCGTCGCCCGTGCCCTGCGATGTGTTCGACGTGACGGACGACAGCCGCCGGCTGAGCCTCGATCGCGAGCACCAACTCTCCGGCTGGCTCGTCCTGTCGCCGGGCGAACGCTGGCTGATGGCTCTGGTCTACCGCTTCCGGACGGGCGCCGCCTACGTGCCGCGGGCCCTGACGGTCCGGGTCGACGAAGCAGGCCGCATCCTCAGCACGGGCCTGACCCCGCTGCCGCGCGGCCGTGACGCGCCGCTCAAGAGCGCCGATCTCAAGCGCGCGGACCTTTCTCTGACCTACCGCGTGCCGCTGCGCTCGGACCACCGGCGGCTGTCCTTCTTCGCCGAGGCCCTCAACGTCTTCGACCAGGACGCCGCGAACCAGCTCTGGCCGCTCCCCTGGCTCGACCCGGTGCTCGCCGCCCCGGGCCGGACCGACCTGCTCGCCGCCGCGGCGGCGCAGGGCGCAAGGCCGGACCTGCGCGAATCGCTTCCCGCCGCCTTTCAGGCCAGCCGCCGCGTACGGGCGGGTCTTCGGCTCCAGTTCTGACGGCGCACCCAGTGTGGAGCCGTCTAGACCAACTCACTCAGCCGACGCAGCGCCGCCAGCAGGTCCGGCTGCTCCGTCAGCACGCCGCGGAGCGGGTCGGTCTTGAGCTTCTTCAACCGCTCCGGCACGGTGCGGATGTTGTGATCGCGGAGGTCGAGGCCGGGCTTGACTTCGGACCAGCGGAGAGGCGTCGACACGGGCGCCGCGGGCAGCGGCCGCACGCTGAAGGGGGCGACGAGCAGCCGGCCGCGGCCGTTCTGGACGAAGTCGATGTAGACCTTGCCGCCGCGGCGTTCGGGGTTGCGGGTGACGGTGGCGATCTCGGGCAGTTGCCGGCAGATGATTTGCGCGATCAGTTGTCCCAGGCTGCGCGACTGTTCGTACGTGCAGGCGCCGGCCAGCGGCAGAAGCACGTGCAGGCCGCTCGAGCCGCTGGTCTTGACGAAACTGGGCAGCTTGATCTGTAGGCACAGACGCCGGATGGCGAGGGCGATCTCGATCACGTCCTCGAAGGGCGCGTCCTTCGGGTCGAGGTCGAGGATGCACCAGTCCGGCTGGCCGAGCTGGTGTAGCCGGCTGGACCAGACGTGGAGGACGATCGCGGCCAGGTTGGCCACGTAGACCAGGCTCTCCCTGTTCTGGCAGACGAAGTACTCGACGTCCTTGCCGGTTCGCGGGCTGGTCAGCCTGACCGTGTGCAGCCAGTCGGGCGCGAAGTCGGGCGCGTTCTTCTGGAAGAAGGACTTGCCGTCGACCCCGTCCGGGTAGCGGGTCATCACCAGCGGGCGGTCTGTGAGGTAGGGCTGCATCGCTTCCGAAACGGCCGCGTAGAAGTCGATCAGATCGCCCTTGGTGTAGCCCTCGTCAGGCCAGAACACCTTGGACTGGTTCGTGACCTCGACCCGCCGCTCCGGCGGCGCCGGGAGGGTGGCTTCGTGGCCGCGGGGTTCGTCGCGGCGGACGCAGTCCTCCAACGGCTTGTCGTCCCGCAGGCGCAAGAAGACGGGATGCCGGAGCAAGCCGTGGGGAGTCCACTCCTTGAAGCGGACCTCGCAGACCAGCGCGTCGTCCGGCTCGACCCAGGTCTGGTCGGCGACGCGGCCGTCGAGGAGGTGGGCGTCGGTGAGCGCCGCCTCGACGGCCGGGCCATCGGCGCTGGGCGCCCAGCATGGAGGATCCTCGCGCCGGCTCGCCGACAGGCGTTCAGCCAGCTCCGCCAGGGTGGCGTCGTCGAATCCCGTCCCGACGCGCCCGGCGTAGACCAGCCCGCCGACTGCCGCTTCCCAGACCGCGAGGTGGAGCGAGCCGAGTCCGACCCGGCTGCCCTTGGGCGACGACATGCCGACGATGGCGAAGTCCCCCGTCCGCTCGGCGCGCAGCTTGACCCAGGACGACGACCGGCGGCCGGTGTACCGCGACGCGCCGTCCTTCGCCATGGTTCCCTCGAGTCCCATCGCGACCGCCTGCTCGAAGAACTCCTCGCCCCGTTCCTCGATGTGGTCCGAGTAGCGGAGCGGTCCGGTGGGCGGCAGAACCCGGGCCAGCCAGCCCTTGCGCTCCAGCAGGGGCAGCGGCCGCAGGTCGCGGCCTTCGAACGAGACGAGGTCGAAGGCGAACAGCGTCGCCGGCCGGCGCACCGAGGCCTGTTCGATGTCGACCGGACGACTGAGCAGAGCGCGCGTCTGCAGCCTGGCGAAGCTGGGCCGGCCGCCGTCGTCGAGGACGGTGACCTCGCCGTCGAGCACGAGCGAGTCGACGGGCAGCCGCCGCAGGGCGCGGGCCAGCTCCGGGTAGAGCGCGGTGACGTCGCCGCCGCGCCGGTAGCGGAGGAAGACACTGCCGCCTTCCTTGGCGGCGACGAGGCGGTAGCCGTCGTACTTCAGTTCGTAGATCCAGCCGGCGCGCGAGAACGGCCGGTCGGAGGCGGTCGCCAGCATCAGAGGCAGCGAGCGCGGGTCCACCTGCCGGCGCGGCGCGTCCGACGCCTCGATCCCGGCCCGTACGTCTTCGATGCGCTCGCAGCCGTCCCGGAGCTCTTCGACGGTCAGGCCCGACAGCACGGACTCCGGCGGCAGCTCGTCCTCGCCGCTTTCGTCGCTCGGGCGCGCCGCCGCGTCCGGCTTCTTCATCAGCAGCCACTGGCTGCCGTCGTCGGTCTGGCGCCGGCCGCCCGTGCGGAACAGGGTCCAGACGCCGTGCAGCTTGTAGCCGCGGAGCTCGAACAGGAGCTTGCCGCTCTCCATCCCGGCCACCGGGTCCTCGAGCGGGACCCAGCGCCCGCTGTCCCACACGATCATCGCGCCGGCGCCGTAGTTGCCGGCCGGGATGGACCCTTCGAAGTCGGCGTACTCCAGCGGGTGGTCCTCGGTGGCGACCGCGAGCCGCTTGACCTCGGGATCGAGGCTGGGCCCGCGCGGCACCGCCCAGGACTTGAGGGTGCCCTCGAGTTCCAGGCGCAGGTCGAAGTGGACCCGCCGGGCGGCGTGCTTCTGGACCACGAAGCGCCCGCCGCCGGCCGTGGTTCGGGAACCCATCGGTTCGGGCGTCGCCTCGCTCGAACGCTTGCGGCGGTAGGCGTCCAGATTGCCGTGCGGCATCAGGTGTGCATTCTCCCAGAAGCGGCCCCGCGGAACCGCTTCCGGTGCTAGAATCCGCCGTCTATGCCCGCTCGTTCCGTTGGCACCGGCACGGTTTCCTTCGGCCTGGTTTCCATCCCGGTCCGGCTCTACTCCACTTCGGAAACCTCCGGCGGGGTCCGCTTCAACATGCTCGATCCGAGCGACAACACCCGGGTCAAGCAGCAGTTGGTCAACCCCCGCACCGGCGTCGTCGTCGAGCGGAAGGAGACGATCAAGGGCTACGAGTTCGGCAAGGGCCAGTACGTCACGTTCAGCGACGAGGAGATCAAGGAACTCCAGGAGAAGGCGTCGCCGGCGATCGAGATCACCGAGTTCGTGCCGCTCGCGGAGGTCGAACCGATCTACTTCGAGAAGTCGTACTACCTCGGCCCCGAGAAGGGCGGCGAACGCGCGTACCGGCTCCTCAGCGAGGCGATGCGCAAGACGGGGCGCTCGGCGCTGGCCAAACATGCGGCGCGGGGCAAGCAGTATCTGGTCATGCTGCGCCCCTTCGCTTCGGGACTGCTGATGCAGCAGTTGAAGTACGAGGACGAGCTGAAGTCGTTCGACGAGGTTCCCCTCGGTGAGGAGACGGAGCTCAAGCCGGGCGAGCTGGAACTCGCGATGCAGTTGATCGAGCAGATCGCTTCGGACGAGTTCAAGCCGGACCAGTACACGGACGATGTGCGCAAGCGCCTCTGGGACGCCATCCAGAGCAAGATCGACGGCCGCGAACTCGCGGACGACGAGACCGAGGCGCCCCAGGCGCAGATCATCGACCTGATGGAGGCGCTGAAGGCGAGCCTTTCGAAGAACGGCGAGGAGGAAGCGACCGCCGCCGATTCGAAGCCGCCGAAGAAGGCGGCGGCTCAGCGCAAGGCGACGAAGAAGAAGCGGGTCCGACGGGCTGCCAGCACCCCGGCAAAGCGGGCTGTGGCCGGTTGACGTGAGTTACCGTTCGTGAGGGCGGGTCGCGAGGGCCGCGTTGCGGCCGCGGCCCCGTCCGTTCAACAGACTGGATCTACGCACACTCGCGGGCGGGAAGCGGCTAAGGTAGCCGTCCGTTCCGGCACGGGCCGGTAGTCGGCAGCACAGGAGGCCTCGAGATCGCACCCCCATCAAACGAGCCGCGCATCAACCACCGGATCCGGAAGAGTCCGGTACGGCTCATCGATCAGGACGGCACCCAGGTCGGTGTCGTTCCCCTGGAGGACGCGAAGACGCGCGCCCAGGACGCCCGACTCGATCTCGTCGAGGTGGGTCCCAACGCGGACCCGCCCGTGGTCCGGGTCATGGACTGGGGCAAGGTCAAGTTCGAGCGCGAGAAGAAGAAACGGGAGTCACGGAAGAAGGCGGCGACGATCGACCTGAAGGAAGTCAAGTACCGGCCGACGATCGACCCGCACGACTACCAGATCAAGACAGACCGCGCCCTGCGCTTTCTCCGCGAGGGCAAGAAGGTCAAGGTCACGATCTTCTTCCGCTACCGGCAGCTCCGCAGGCCCGAACTCGGCATCGCCATCCTTGACAAGGTGAGCGACGCGATCGAGGGCGTGGGCGAGGTGGAGACCCGGTCCGGCCTCGAGGGCCGTCAGATGACGATGGTCCTGAACCCGATCGCTCAGGGAGACTGACGCGGCGCCGGGGGCCGCCGCGCTGCGTGCGGCTCTAGTACAGCACCACGGAGCGGATGCTCTTCCCTTCGTGCATCAGGTCGAAGGCGTGGTTGATGTCGTCCAGCCCCATCGTGTGGGTGATCATGCTGTCGATCTCGATCTCGCCGGCCATGTACTGGTCGACCATGCCGGGGAGATCGGTGCGGCCGCGGACGCCGCCGAAGGCGGTGCCGCGCCAGACGCGGCCGGTAACGAGCTGGAAGGGGCGGGTGGCGATCTCCAGGCCCGAGCCGGCGACGCCGATGATCACGGACTCGCCCCAGCCCTTGTGGCAGCACTCGAGGGCGGAGCGCATCACGTCGACGTTGCCGATGCACTCGAAGGAGTAGTCGACGCCGCCGTCGGTCAGGTCGACGATGACCTCCTGGATCGGGTCGTCGTGGTCGGCCGGATTGACGAAGTCGGTAGCGCCCAGCGAGCGCGCGAAGTCGAACTTCGCCGGATTGACGTCGATGGCGATGATCCGCTCGGCCTGGGCCATGACCGCGCCCTGGATGACCGACAGGCCGATGCCGCCGAGGCCGAACACCGCGACCGTCGAGCCGGGCTCGACCCTGGCTGTGTTCAGGACGGCGCCGATGCCGGTCGTGATGCCGCAGCCGAGCAGGCACACCTTGTCGAGCGGCGCCGCCGCGTTCACCCTGGCGGTCGATATCTCGGCGATGACCGAGTACTCCGAGAACGTCGAGGTGCCCATGTAGTGGTAGAGGGAACTGCCGCCGCTCGAGAACCGGGAGCTGCCGTCGGGCATCACGCCCTGGCCCTGGGTGGCGCGGATCGCCTGGCAGAGGTTCGTCTTGCCCGACTGGCAGAACTTGCACTCGCGGCACTCGGCCGTGTAGAGCGGAATCACATGGTCGCCGGGCGCCACGGAGGTCACGCCGGGCCCGACCTCTTCCACGATCGCGCCGCCCTCGTGGCCAAGGATGGCCGGGAACAGTCCCTCGGGGTCGGCGCCCGACAGCGTGTAGGCGTCCGTGTGGCAGACGCCGGTGGCGACGACGCGAACCAGGACCTCGCCTTCCTTCGGGCCTTCGACGTTGACTTCTTCGATCTCGAGCGGCTTTCCCGCTTCGTGGGCCACGGCGGCTCTTGACTTCATTTTGGTGCCTGACTCCCTTAGGAAAAATCAAGAAAATTCAATGGTCCTGCGACGATAACCGGAGGCTAACATCGTTAGGGAAACGCCGCCGGCTGGTCTCCGGACGGGCGTAAACAAGGAGGAAGAGACAGAAGTAGAACCAAGGGAGGAAAGGCACATGCGCAAGCTGCTCATGGAGTGCATCGGCACGTTGTTCCTGATGATGGCGGTTGCCCACAGCGGGAACAACCCCATCGCCGTCGGTCTGATGTTGGCGGTGATGGTCTACAGCGGCGGACACTTGTCCGGCGCCCACTTCAATCCGGCAGTGAGCCTGGCCGCGTGGATGCGCGGCAAGCTTGGTGTCGCCGACATGGTTCAGTACATGGTGGCCCAGCTCGTCGGTGCCTGCCTTGGTTGGCTCGTCCACAGCTACCTGGTGGGCGGCAGCACGGCGCCGATGCCGACCGAGCATCCGGTCATGCACGGCGTGGTGGCCGAGGCGCTGCTCGCGTTCGCGCTCGTCACCGTCGTCCTGAACATGATGTCCTCCCGGTCGGCCGGCAACCCGGTTGGCGGTCTGGCCATCGGCTTTACACTCTCGGCTGCCCTGTACACGGGCGCGGGTGTTTCCGGTGGTGCGTTCAATCCGGCAGTTGGTATCGGTCCTCAGGTCATGGAGGCGATCACGGGCGGCGGCTTCGACGTCAACACCCTGGCGCTCTACGGCGTGGGTCCGCTGGTCGGCGGCGCGGTTGCGGCGGTCGTCTACAAGTTCCTCAACGACTGAAGCTCCTGACGCCGGCGCATGCCGGCGTCCCATCCTGCACGTCGCCTGCGTGTGCGCGGCTCTCGCCGCGCCCGCGCAGGCGCAGCAACCCGGGGCGGCGATCGACGTCCTCGACTACCGCTTCGAACTCGAACTCTCGGACCAGAGCGACGAGATCGAGGGACGGGCGGCCATCGCCTTTCGCGTCCTGCGGCCGGTCGCCGAGGTCGAGTTCGATCTTGACGACCCGGTGGGGGGAGGCATGGTCGTCTCCTCGGTGACGCTCGCCGGCCAGGCCCTCCGCTTCCGGCAGCAGGACGACCGGCTCCTCGTGAGCCTGGACCGCGAGGCCGCGGTCGGTGAACGACGCCGCATCGAGGTTTGCTACAGCGGCGTCCCGGCGGACGGTTTCACGATCGGCCGAAACCGGCACGGTGAGCGCACCTTCTTTGCCGACAACTGGCCGAACCGGGCCCATCACTGGCTGCCGGTCGTCGATCACCCGTCGGACAAGGCGACCGTGGCCTTCGTGGTCGTGGCCCCGGCGCACTACCAGGTCGTCGCCACCGGCGCTTTCGTCGAGGCGGTCGATCTGGGAGGCGGCATGCGGCGCACCGAGTGGCGCAGCCGGGCACCGGTTGCCACCAAGGTGATGGCGGTCGGCGTCGCGCGCTTCGTCCGGCAGCGCCAGGCGCTGATCGACGGCGTGCCGGTCGAGACCTGGGTCTACCCGCAGGATCGGGAAGTCGGCCTGCGGGCGTTCGCCCCGGGGCCGCGGGTGCTGGGTGCCTTCGAGCGGCGGTTCGGGGACTACCCGTACGCCAAGCTCGCCAACGTGCAGACGACGACTCGCTGGGGCGGCCTGGAGAACGCCGGCAACGTCTTCTACGACGAGGATGCGGTCGACCGGGAGGGCGGCATCGAGACCCTGATCGCGCACGAGATCGCCCACCAGTGGTTCGGCGACGCGGTGACCGAGAGCGACTGGCCGCACGTCTGGCTCAGCGAGGGCTTCGCGACCTACCTGACCGCCTGCTACCTGGAGTGGACCTACGGCCGCGAACGCTTCCTCGAGCAGATGGACCGGGCGCGGACGAGGGTCCTGAGCTACGCGGAGGAGGCGCCGTACTCGGTGATCGTGCCGGCGTCGGTGCCCGATCCGCGGCGCCTGCTCAGCCCGAACGTGTACCAGAAGGCGGCCTGGGTGCTGCACATGCTGCGCGGCGCGGTCGGCGACGGCACGTTCTGGAAGGGAATGCGGACGTACTACGAACGCTTCCGGGACCGGAACGCCTCGACCGCCGACTTCGCCGCGGTCATGGAGGAAGTCTCGGGGAGGAGGCTCGACTGGTTCTTCGATCAGTGGCTGCGACAGCCCGGCGTGCCGGAGTTCGAGGTCGCGTGGCGGTTCGATGAGGCGACGTCGGCGGTCAATCTGACGGTGCGGCAAACGGGACGGACGATCTACCGGTTGCCGCTCGACGTCGAAGCAGTACTCGGTGACGGCCGCGTTGTTCGCGGCCGGGTGGACGTTGCGGGCGAACGAACCGCTGCGTCGCTGCCCGTGCCGGCGCGGGCTGAGGAGCTGCGGATCGATCCGGACCGCTGGCTGCTGATGCGGTACGCGGTGGAGGAGGAGTAGCAGCCCGCCGGCTGCCGCCGAAGGCGGCTTTGAACTGCGCCGGCCGAAGGCCGGCTCCGCTTGGCCGCTACCATCGAGTCGCCATGACCGCCACGGCTGTCAGCCCAGCGACCGACTTCGAGAAGGCCCACGCCGGTAGGGCCTTCGGCACCGTCCTCGCCGATCCGCCCTGGCAGTTCACGAATCGCACCGGCAAGGTGGCGCCCGAGCACCGACGCCTCAGCCGCTATCCGACGTTGACGCGGCCAGAGATCGAAGCGATCCCGGTGGCCGCGGCCTGCGCGGAAGCCGCCCACCTCTACCTCTGGGTGCCGAACGCCCTGCTCCGGGAAGGCCTCGACGTGATGAAGCGCTGGGGCTTCACCTACAAGACGAACCTGGTCTGGCACAAGGTGCGCAAGGACGGCGGCCCCGACGGGCGCGGCGTCGGCTTCTACTTCCGCAACACGACGGAACTCGTCCTGTTCGGTGTCCGCGGCAAGCTCCGCACCCTGCCCCCCGGGAGGCGGCAGGTCAACATCATCCGCTCGCGCAAGCGGGAGCATTCCCGCAAGCCCGACGAGCTCTACGACATCATCGAAGCCTGCAGCCCGGGCCCGTACCTCGAGCTGTTCGCCCGTGGCCGCCACTCGGAACGCTGGACCGCATGGGGCGATCAGAGCGCGGAGTACGAGCCGGACTGGCCCACCTACAGGAACGCGAGCCGCGCCGCCCGCTGAAGGAGACGACCATGTGCAGGAACATCCGCGTCCTCTACAACTTCGAACCGCCGGCCAACGAAGAGGAAGTGCGCGCCGCGGCGCTCCAGTACGTGCGCAAGGTCAGCGGTTCGACGAAGCCGTCTCGCGCCAACGAGGCCGTCTTCGAACGCGCCGTCGACGCCGTCGCCGACGTGACTGCACGGCTGCTCCAGGAACTCACCACGACGGCGCCGCCTCGCAACCGGGAGGTGGAAGCGGAGAAGGCGCGTGAGCGCTGGCGGCGGCGTCAGGCGCGGATGGCGGGCTAGCCCTCCGCCGCGACGACCTCGTCGTAGTAGTCGATGACCCGCCGGACGTAGGCCCGCTTCTCGAGGTAGCTGCCCGGGTAGAAGCTGCGCTTGAAGCCGTAGATGATCACGTTGCGCAGGTCCTCGAGCGACAGGTCGAACGCCTCGCAGGCCGAGGCGATCTCCCTGGTCACGGTGGTGCGGGACATGAGGCGGTTGTCGGTGCACAGGGTGACGGAGAGGCGGTCCTTCATCATCCGGCCGAAGGGGTGGTCCGAGAACCTCTCGAGGCGCTGGATGCTCTGCAGGTTCGAGGTGATGCAGACCTCGAGAGTGATCCGCCGGTCGCTGATGTACTGGGCGAGGCTGCTGATGTAGCGCTCGGGGTCCCGGGCAGCCGCCGAGTCCGGGTTGTCGTGGCGAAGCCGGTCGGCGGCGTAGAGGTGGGTGCCGTGGCCGATGCGGTCGGCCTGAAGCAGCGTGATCGCCTGGAAGATGCTCTCCGGCCCGTAGGCCTCGCCGGCGTGGATCGTCTTCATCAGGAAGTGCTGCTGCGCGTACAGGAAGGCGTCGCGATGCACCGCGGCGGGGTTGCCCGCCTCGGCGCCGGCGAGGTCGAAGGCGACGACGGGGAGCCCGAGCCGGTCGCGGGCCTCGACGACGGAACGGGCCAGCGACAGCGAGGCGGCGGCGTAGATCTCCGGCCTGGTCCAGCCGTGGAGCGCAGTGAAGAGCCCCCGGTAGTAGGGGCTGTGGCCGGCGCCGAACATGCGCAGCGCACAGGCGATGATCCCGTAGCGGAAAGGCGGCTCGGTCCCGTTCCGCACGTTGTCGGTCGCTTCGTGCTCGCGCTGGACGCGGGCGAGCCCGCGGTCGACCGCGGCCAGCACGCCGGCGATGTCTAGATCGGGCCCGGTGTGAAGCTGCGGCGCCAGCCGCACCTCCACGTAGCAGACGTTCTCGGCCAGGTTGTCGGCGCCGAGTTCGTAGGCGGCCCGTTCCAGCGCTTCAGCGGTGCACAGCGCGGGCGAGGTGTAGGAAAAGGCGCGCAGATAGTCCTCGAGGTCGTCGTAGCGCTCCTTGAAGACGAGGTCGAGGAGACCTTCCGGCGTCCAGGAGGGGAGCTCCAGGCCGGCGTCGCGCGCAAGCTCGATCAGCGTGTCGAGCCGGAGCGAACCGTCGAGATGAACGTGAAGGTCGGTCTTCGGCAGCTTGCCGATGAGATCGGCGCGAGATGGCGGTGCGTTCAAGTCGGTAACATGCGCGGTCTGCATGGCGCAGTGTACAGCGGACTTCGGGTGGGGAGCGAGACGATGACGACGACCAGGCGTTCCTTTCTTCACGGCATGAGCGGTCTCGGAGCCGCCGCTACCGGGCTCGGCGCGGCGGGCGCCGCGTTCGCGGGCCCGGTGCGCGGCAGGGCCGTGCCCGCGAGCGACCGCATCCGGGTCGGCGCGATCGGCGTGAGGGGCATGGGCTCGAGCAACATGCGTTCGATGCTCGACATCGACGGCGTCGAGTGCGCGGCTCTCTGCGACGTCGACCGGAACGTCCTCGATGAACGGATCGAGGACTTCGAGAAGCTGACGGACAGCAGGCCGGACGGGTACACCGACTACCGCAAGCTGCTCGAGGACGACGAGATCGACGCGGTGATCATCGCCACTCCGGACCACTGGCACTGCAAGATCATGGTGGACGCCTGCGAGGCGGGGAAGGACGTCTACGTCGAGAAGCCGATGGCGAACTCGATCGAGGAGGTCCGCATCATGCAGCAGGCGGCCAGGGCCTACGGCCGGGTGGTACAGGTCGGCCAGTGGCAGCGCTCGGGCAAGCACTGGCAGGACGCGATGGAGTACCTCTGGTCCGGCGAGCTGGGCCAGATCCGCACCGCCAGGGCCTGGGCCTACATGAGTTGGGATGCGCCGATGCCGGTGCCGGATTCGAAGCCGCCCAAGGGCGTCGACTACGACATGTGGCTGGGCCCCGCGCCCAAGCGTCCCTTCAACGAGCGCCGGTTCCACTGGGACTTCCGCTGGTACTGGGACTACGCGGGCGGCCTGATGACGGACTGGGGCGTCCACCTGATCGACATGGTGCTGATGGGCATGAAGGCGACCGCGCCGAAGTCCGTCATGTCTCTGGGCGGGCCGTTCGGCTATCCGGACAGCGCGATGGAGACGCCGGACACGCAGCAGGCGATTTACGAGTACGACGACTTCACGATGGTCTGGGAGCACGGCCTCGGGATCGGCCTGGGTCCCCACCAGCGCGGACACGGCGTGTCCTTCGTCGGCAACAAGGGCACCCTGGTGATCGACCGCGGTGGCTGGGAGGTGCTGCCCGAGATCGGCCGCGAGGACGGCAAGAGGTTCTACAAGACGCCCGCCATCCCCGATCGGGAAGCCTCCCGGAGCCAGCGGGGGCTGGCCCAGCACACCGAGGACTTCATCGAATGCATGAAGACCCGGGAGCAGCCGCGCTGCAACGCGGACGTCGGCGCTCTGGTCGCCGTGAACGCGCACCTGGGCAACATCGCGTTCCGCACCGGCCGGCGGGTCTACTGGGATCACGAGGCGGAACGCTTCGCGGGTGACGAGGAGGCGAACGCGCTGCTCCGGGCCGAGTACCACAACGGCTGGCGGCTTCCCCAGGTGACGGGCGCCGAGGCGTCGGCCGGCTGAGGTGACCGAACTCGAAGACCGAAGGCTCGGCGCCGCGACCATCCTGTTCGGCGCCGGTGGCGGCAAGTACCCCGACAACAACGCCCTGCTGATCGAGGGCGCCGAGTCGACGATGCTCGTCGACCCGTCGCTCGGCGTCAGGGTCCGTGGCCGGAGCGCTCTCCCGCCGGTCGACCTCCTGCTGCTCAGCCACTGCCACGAGGACCACACGGCGGCGCTGCCCCTGTTTCGGGACGCCCCGGTGTACGTCCACGAGGAGGACCTGCCGGGGCTGCTCGACTTCGACGGCTTCCTGGGCATCTTCGGCGTCGAGCCGGAGCGCCGCGAGGAGTACGGCCACTTCCTGAAGACGACGTTCTTCTACGAGCCGCGGCCGGACGCCGTGCCGTTCCGGGACGGCGACCTGTTCGACCTCGGCGGCGGCGTCTCGGTGCGGGTCATTCACACCCCCGGCCATACCCGCGGCCACTGCGTCCTTGTGATCGAGCCCGACGGCGTCCTGTTCCTGGGCGACATCGACCTGACCGGGTTCGGCCCGTACTACGGCGACGCGTGGTCCGACCTGGAAGCGTTCGAACGTTCGCTCGAACTGGTGCGCGAGATCGAGGCGACGCACTACGTCACGGGTCACCACATCGGTCTGCTCGAAGACCGCGAGGCCTTCCTCGGCCGGCTCGACCGCTACGTGGCCCGCATTGCCGACCGCGAACGGCGCCTGCTCGAGTACCTGGCGGAGCCGCGGACGATGGACGACATCGTCGCGCACCGCTTCGTCTACCGCCCGCACGACCAGGGGGCCGGCATTGCGAAGGCGGAGCGGCACAGTGCGCGGCTTCACCTCGACCGTCTCCAGCGCGCCGGCCGGGTCGAGCGGGAAGGATCCGGGTTCCGCCGGCGTTAGCGGCGTCTATACTGCTGAACAGGAGGGTTGGATTTGTCCGTCAAGACGCTGGCCGCAACTCTTGGCGCGGCCTTGATTCTGGTCGCCGCGTTGCCGGTGCTCGCCGCCGAGACGGCGTCGGTGGATCATCTGCTCGAACCCGACACGATTCATCCCGCGACGGCGGACCAGTTCAGGGCCGTGCTGGAGCACCATCGCGGCAAGGTCGTCGTCGTCAACTACTGGGCCACCTGGTGCATCCCCTGCCTCCAGGAGCTGCCTGAGCTCGATCTCCTCCAGGAACGCTACGGCGACCGTGGCCTCGTGGTCCTCGCCGTCTCGATGGACGATCCGGAGAAGCTCGAGAATCGGGTGCGTCCCTTCTTCGCCAAGCGTGCGCCCGGTCTCGTCTCCTACCTGGCGTCGGCCGGGGACAACTCCGTCGATTTCGTCATGGCGTTCGATCCGGAGTGGCCCGGTGCGCTGCCGACGACGATGTTCTTCGACCGCGACGGCGAACTGACCAACATCCATCTCGGACGGATGCTGTACTCGGAGTTTGAGGAGGCGGTGCTCCTGTTGCTCGGGGAGAGCGACTGATCGCGCAAGCCAGGCGCGGTAGACGCGCGGCGGGAATCGGGAAGTAGTCGCATCCGATCGGTGTTTGGCGGTAGCGGGAGGAACACCGATGTCAGAACTTGCTTTCGACCACTTCGACTTCACGGACGACTACGGTCCCGAGAAGGTCGTCACCGTCTACGAGCCCCGCTGCGGCCTCGAGGGGATCGTCGTCATCGACAACAGCGCCGCCGGTCCCACGATGGGCGGCATCCGCATGGCGCCGGATGTCAGCGTGGAGGAGGTGTGCCGGCTGGCGCGGGCCATGACCTGGAAGAACGCCATGGCGCGCCTGCGTCACGGCGGCGGCAAGGCGGGCATCCGGGCGAATCCGCGGACCGCGAACCGCGAGGCCCTGATCCGGCAGTTCGGCCGCGCGATCCGGCAGTTGACGGACTACATCCCGGCCCCCGACATGGGCACGAACGAGACTGCGATGGCCTGGATCCGCGACGAGGGGGGCCGCTCCGTCGGCCTGTCCAGATCTTTGGGCGGGATCCCGCTCGACGAGTCGGGGTCGACCGGTTTCGGCCTCGCCATCGCCGCCGAGGTGGCCGAGGAGGCGGGCGTCGTCGCGCTCGAAGGCGCCACCGTCTCCATCCAGGGCTTCGGCAACGTCGGGCGGCCCGCGGCCCGGTTCCTGGCCGAAAGGGGCGCGCGCCTCGTGTCGGTCACCGATCTCGACGGCACGATCCACGACCCGGACGGCATCGACATCGACGAACTCGTGGCGACGATGGACGCAACCGGCGGCGTCACCGCGTACCCGCGCGGCAGCCGTATCGAAGGCGACGCCTTCCTGGATCTGGAAGTCGACTTCTTCGTGCCGGCCGCGCGCCCGGACGTGATCGACAGCGCCAACGCCGGCCGCGTCGGCTGCAAGGTGGTGCTCCAGGGCGCGAACATCCCGGTGACGCCGGCGGGCGAGCGGACTCTTCACGACCGCGGCATCGTCTCGATTCCCGACTTCGTGGCCAACGCCGGCGGCATCATCTGCGGCGCCGTCGAGTACGCAGGCGGCTCCGAGCGGCAGGCATTCGAGAGGATCGAGGACACGATACGCCAGAACACGCGGGAAATCCTGGAACTGGCACGGGCCGAGGGATGCCTCCTGCGCGAGGCGGCGATGAGCATCGCCCAGCGCCGGGTCTCGGAAGCGATGGCTTTCCGCCGAGCCGACTGAACCACGCTGTAGCCTCGGGCGCATGAGATCGCCCGATTCCCGGAGCGCCCACAACGCACTGGCCGAACCGGCGGTCGACCGGCGTTCGGAACGCCGCGGCGACGCCGACTGGCTGGCGCGGAGGCTGGCGGATCCGAGCAGCCAGTTGACCGCAGTCTGGCGCGAGCGCAGCCTGGTCTTCGACGCTCACACCGGAGACCGCGGGCCGGTGCCCGGCACGGTGGCGACGGTCGAGGCGACCGGGCTGGTCGACGGGGCGCAGGACGTCGTGTTCCTGGGCGAAGCGGAGGGCGTCGCCTACTTCTCGGTCGACCTGTCCGACCGGGAGGATCCGCTCGCCGGCCCGCTCAGAGGCGCGGGCCGCTTCGTCGAGCTGCGCCAGGTCGGCGCCGCGATGAGCGGACGCGGCGCCAACCTGCTCGCCTATGCGCGCGCCATGGCCACCTGGCATCGCCGGCACCGCTTCTGCGGCCAGTGCGGCGCGGCGACCGAGAGTCGGAACGCCGGCCACCTGCGCGTCTGCACGGCGTGCGGCATCGAGCACTTTCCGCGCACGGATCCGGCCGTCATCATGCTGGTCCACACGGAGGCCGGCGACGGCGGATCCTGCCTGCTCGGCCGGCAGGCCTCTTGGCCGCCGGGCATGTTCTCGGCGCTCGCGGGCTTCGTCGAGCCCGGCGAGAGCCTGGAGAGCGCGGTCGCGCGCGAGGTCCGTGAGGAAACCGGGATCCCGGTCGACACCGTCCGCTACCACTCGTCACAGCCCTGGCCGTTCCCGACCTCGATCATGCTCGGCTTCTACGCCACCTCGCCCGGCGGCGATGTGCAGGTCGACACGGAGGAACTGGAACAGGCCGTGTGGGCGACCCGTTCCGAGCTGGAGTACGCGCTCCGGGCTCGGGAGGTGCGGCTGCCGCCACCGTTCTCCATTGCTCGCCGGTTGATCGACGACTGGTTGCGCGCCGAGCGCTGAGCGCTCGCGTAGCATTGTCGGTCCATGACCCTCGACTCCTCGAATGGCGGCACGTCTTCGGCCGTGGTCACCGACCGCCTCGGCCGGCCGGTGCGCGACCTGCGCATCTCGGTCATCGACCGCTGCAACTTCCGCTGCACTTTCTGCATGCCGGCGGACCGGGAGTACAGGTTCCTGCCCAGGCAGCAGTTGATGACCTTCGAGGAGATCGAGCGCCTGGTGCGGCTGTTTGTGCGGCTCGGCGTCCGCAAGCTGCGGCTGACCGGCGGCGAACCGCTGCTGCGGCGGGACATCGAGGATCTGGTCCGGCTGCTGGCCGCGGTCCCTGGAGTCGAGGACCTGGCGCTGACGACGAACGGCGCCCTGCTGGCGAAGAAGGCGAAGGCGCTCGCGGACGCCGGCCTCGACCGGGTCACCGTCAGCGTCGAGTCCCTGCACGACGACGTCTTCGGTCGCGTCACGGGACTGGGCCACGGCGTCGGCCAGGTGCTCGAGGGCATCGACGCCGCCGCCGATGCCGGCCTCGGCCCGGTCAAGATCAACACGGTCGTCATGAAGGGCACGAACGAGAACGAAGTCGCTGACATCGCCGGCTACTTCAAGGAACGCGGCCACATCGTCCGCTTCATCGAGTTCATGGATGTCGGCACCGTGAACGACTGGAGCCTCGACCAGGTCGTCACCGCCTCCGGGATCGCCGACCGCATCGCCGAACGGTGGCCCTTCGAACCGGTCGACCGCGCTCAAGCCAGCGACGTCGCCGAACGCTTCCGCTACCTCGAGGACGGCGTGGAATTCGGCGTCATCCCCTCGATCAGCCGCCCCTTCTGCGGCGACTGCGCCCGGGCCCGCCTGTCTTCCGACGGCCGCCTCTACACCTGCCTCTTCGCCGACACCGGCCCCTCGCTCCGTGACCGTCTCCGCGCCGGCGCCACTGACGACGATCTGCTCGCCTTCCTCGCCGCCCACTGGCGCCAGCGGGAGGACCGCTACTCCGAGGTCCGCGCCGAACGCCTCCGCGCCGGCCTGCAGCCTGCGCCCCAGCGCGTCGAGATGTTCCGCATCGGCGGCTGAGCCGCGCGTCGGCGTAGCGACGTTGGTACTACCCGCCCGCGACGGGACCGGTGGGAGGGGTGCCAGGGGACGCTCGCCCTCCGGGGAAAGGATGGGAAGGGGTGGGCTCGCTGTTGTCGGCTGCGCTCCGCTGCGGCGTCGGTGACTGGGTCGGCGGAGGAAGTCGCTTGCCTCCGACCCCCTGGGCACCCCTCCCCCCGGCCCCGCCGCGGGCTGGACGCCCACTGTGCTCACGGCGTCCCACACTGGGTGCGCCGGCGTCCTCGCCGGCCCCTGGAAGATCGCGCAAGGCGCCAGCCTCGCTCCTCTTTCCTGCCGCTACACGTGGCGAACTGGGCCCATGGAGGCTCGTCTCACGTGGCGCATGGTGTTGGTCGCTGGCGCAGTCACGACCTTGGTTACCGCGCTGGATCGCCTGCTCGCCTGAGTACCTTCCGCCTTCGACACGCGGCAGGTGCCACCCACTTTGTGTGGGACCGGCCGCCAAAGTGGAGCCGGCCTGACGGCCGGCGCGTTTGGTGGCCGCCTTCGGCGGCAGCCGGCGGGGACGCCGGCGCACCCAGTTTGCGGCCGGTTCGCTGCCCGGCGATGTCGAGCCTGCCCAGGGGCTCAGAGGGGAGGGACCCAGGTGGCTCGCAGCGAGCGACTTCCCACGCCGCTTCAATCGCCACTGACTGACCGAAGCGAGCGGAGTGCAGTGAGCGCACCCCCTTCCGCGCTTCTCCGAGCGCGAACGGCACCTGGGTCCCTCCCCTCTGAGCGCCGACCAGGCAGGCGGGTGCAACCGACGCCGTCACGCCGCAGCCGCAGCCGCATCCGACCGTGAACGCTTCACTTACGCGAATTCCGGTACAGTGCCGCGCATGTGTAGCCGCAGGATCGGGGCGGTTTCTTGAGTACCCGTCCGCTGCTGGCGGCGGCGGAGGGCGAGCGGGATCGCAAGGCTGAGCACATCCGGCTGGCGCTGGATCGGCGGATGCAGGTCGAGCGCAGCTACTTCGACGACTACCGGTTCGAGCACCGGGCGCTGCCGGAGATCGACTTCGACGACGTCCGGATCGGCTGCGGCTTCCTGGGACGGGAGCTGGAGGCGCCGCTGCTCATCTCGTGCATGACCGGCGGCACCGGCGCCGCGGAGGAGATCAATCGCCGTCTGGCCGAGGCGGCCGAGGCAAAGCGCGTCGCTCTCGGTGTCGGCTCGCAGCGCAAGGCGATTGACGATCCGGAGACCGCGGCGACGTTCCGGGTGCGGGAGTTCGCTCCCAGCGTCCCGATCCTGGCCAATCTGGGCGCGGTGCAACTGAACTACGGCTACGGCATCGACGAGTGCCGGCGGGCCGTCGACATGATCGAGGCGGACGCCCTGGTGCTGCACCTGAACGCGCTGCAGGAGGCGCTGCAGCCGGAAGGCCAACTGAACTTCCGCGGACTGCTGCCGAAGATCGCCCGCGTGGTCGAGGCGCTCGACGTGCCGGTGGTGGTCAAGGAGATCGGTTGCGGCATCTCGGCCGCGGTGGGCCGCGAGCTCGCCAACGTCGGTGTCCGCATCCTGGACACGGCCGGAGTGGGAGGCACGAGCTGGGCGCGGATCGAGGCGGCCCGGGCCGACGAAGTGGCGCTGGGTGAGCGCTTCGCCGACTGGGGAGTGCCGACGCCGGAGTCGATCCGCCAGTTGGCCGCCGTGCCCGGCGTCCAGGTCATCGGCAGCGGCGGCATCCGCTCCGGAATCGACGCGGCGAAGGCGCTGGCCCTTGGCGCCGACGTCGCCGGCATGGCGTTCCCCTTCCTCGAAGCGGCCAACAGATCGACCGAGGCGGTCGTCGACCGGATCTCCCGCACCGCCTTCGAGCTGCGCACGTGCATGTTCTGCACCGGCGCTGCCGACCTCGCGGCGTTGCGCCGCGTGCCACTCCTGAAGGAGACGGGCGATGGCTGATCGGCCGGTTTCGGGCTCTGAACTGGCTCCCGAACTCGAGGCCGCGGCGGCCGAGATCGCCGGTTCCGAGCGCGGCTTCCACAGGCCGCCTCCCGGCCTCGACGCGGCGGGGCAGGCGGCGGTGCGGCGGCGGGCTCTGGACCTGGCGACCGGCAGCGGTCCGCTCACGGCGATCGGCAGCTACGCCCTGGACGGCGAACGCGCGTCCACGCAGAACTGCGAGAACTTCATCGGCGCCGCCCAGGTGCCGATGGGTGTTGCCGGGCCGGTTCACGTACGCGGGAGCGAGATCGACGGCACGGTCTGCGTGCCGATGGCGACCACCGAGGGGGCGCTGCTCGCCAGCGTCAACCGCGGCTGTCGCGCGATCACGGCCGCGGGCGGCGCGACCGTCTTCGTCGAGGACGTGGGCATGACCCGGGCGCCCGTCTTCCGCACCACGGGGATCGAGGACACCCGGCGACTGATCGAGTGGCTGGAAGCCAACGAGGAGAGGATCCGCGCCAAGGCGCAGGAGACGAGCCGCTATCTGAAGCTCCTGGAGATTCGGCCGTCGGTCGTCGGCAGCACCGTCTTCCTGCGCTTCCGCTTCGCTACAGGCGACGCGATGGGCATGAACATGGTGACGATCGCCTGCGACCGCCTGGTGTCGGAGCTGATCGAGCCGGAGACGGGCGCCCAGTGCGTGGCGCTGTCGGGGAACTACTGTGTCGACAAGAAGCCCTCGGCGGTCAACTACCAGCTCGGTCGCGGCAAGCGGATTCACGCCGAGGTCGTGCTTGACGAGACCACCGTGCGCAAGGTCCTCAAGTCGGAGGCGAAGGCACTTCAGGACGTGGCCTACCGCAAGAACCTGCTCGGTTCCGTGGCGGCCGGCGCGCTCGCCTTCAACGCCCAGTTCGCGAACGTGCTGGCGGCGGTCTTCGTCGCCTGCGGCCAGGATCTCGCCCACGTGGTGGAAGGCGCGATGGGTGTCGCCTCGTTCGAGGCGCGGGAGGACGGTTCCGTCTACGCGTCCGTCTACATGCCGGATTGCCCGCTGGCCGCGATCGGCGGCGGCACCGGTCTAGACACCCAGCGCGAGGCGCTCGAGGTGATGGGCGTGCGGCCCAACGCGGAGCGACCGGGCGCGGCGGTGCGCCGGCTGGCCGAGATCGTCGGCGCCGTCGTCCTGGCGGGCGAGCTCTCCCTGACCGCGGCGTTCACGTCGCGCGACCTGGCGCGGGCCCACGAACGGCTGGGCCGTTCGAGTGCCGCACGCGCGGGTTGAACCACCATGTATGAAACCAGGGCGCTCGACGAGACGACCTGGCCGGAATTCGCGCGCCTCGTCGAGGCGAACAACGGTGTCTGGGGCGGGTGCTGGTGCATGTGGTACCACGGGAAGGAAGTCAGCGGGGATAAGACCCCCGCTCAAAAGCGCAAGGCGAAGGAACGCCTCGTTCGTGAAGGCCGGGCGCACGCCTCGCTTGTCTTCGAGGGCGAGGACTGCGTGGGCTGGTGCCAGTTTGGATCGCCGGAGGAGCTTCCGCGGATCCACAATCAGCGTGCCTATCGGAAGACCGATCCGGTCTTGCCCGACTGGCGGATCACCTGCTTCTTTTCCGGTAATGGACATCGCGGCAACGGCGTCGCTTCAGTTGCATTGAAAGGCGCCATCGAGCAAATCAGGACGCTGGGCGGCGGGCGCGTTGAGGCGTACCCGGAAAACACAGAAGGCAGAAAAGCCTCGCCGGCATTCCTCTTCAACGGTTCGCTGTCCATGTTCGAACGGAGCGGCTTCAAGCGATCGCGGCAGATCGGGAAGGACAAGTGGGTGGTGACGCGAACGATCAAGCTGGACCGCTCCGACGCCGCACGCGCGGGTTGAGCCTGAAGCGCCGGGTCGCTTCATGACGGTGGAGGCCTCTGTGGTGCGGTTGAGCGTGCCGGGCAAGGTGATCCTGATGGGGGAGCACGCGGCGGTGTACGGCCGGCCGGCGGTGGTGGCGGCGGTGGACCTGCGCCTTGCCGTTGAAGCCCGTCGCGATCCGACGGGCGTCGGCCGGGTTCGCCTGGACTTGCCTGACCTGGGTCTTCAGGAAGAGCACACCTGGCCGGCGATTGAAGACTTCACGAACCGCGCCCGCAGTCGATGGGACAGGTTCCAAGCGGGCGACGGCCCGTTCAGGCCGGCGGACGACCGGAGTGCCCTGGTCCGGATCGCGGTCGGTGAAGCGGCGGCATCTTTGCCACCGGCGGTTTCGAAACGGCTGCGACGACGGGGACTTGAGTTGCGGTTGCGGTCCCAGCTTCCGGTTGGTGCCGGCCTCGGCAGTTCTGCCGCGGCTGGCGTTGGAGTGGTTGCTGCCGTGCGCGCACTGGCAGGGAGGCGGGGTCGCTCGCCCGACGAACTGGCGGCGATCGAGGCGGCGGCGCTGGAGGTCGAGCGGCGTCAGCACGGTTTCCCGTCTGGAATCGACAGTGGAACGGTTCTCCGTGGTGGCGTCCTGCTCGTCAGCCGTGTGGGTGACGAGTTGCGATTCGACGACTTGCCGCGGCCGGAGTGGCTTCCCGGCGCGGTCGAGATCCTCGACAGCGGGACTCCAAGCCAGACCACGGGTGCGGTGGTCACGGCGGTGCGACGGCGCTACGAGGAAGGGCCTGAGCGGACGACCGCCGTGTTCGACCGCATCGCGGCGGCGGTGGAGTCCTTTCGCGCGGCGCTTGAGGACGGCGGGCCGCGGGATGCGGCCTCCGCCGTCGCCGACGGTCATCGCGCCCTGGTCGAGCTCGGCGTTGTGCCGCCGGCGGTCGCACGCCGGATCGCGTCGGTGGAAGCTGCCGGGGGCGCGGCGAAAATCTCCGGGGCCGGGGCTCTTGAAGGCGAGCCGGCCGGTGCGTTGATCTGCATGCTCGGTGGCCGGTCGGCTGGGACGATCGAGGGCATCTCGGACCTCGAGCCTGTGAACGCGGCGATCGGCGCCGATGGCCTGAGATTCGAGAGTCCCACCGTCGATCGACTGTAGGCTCCGGGAGAGATGAACTCCGCGTTGGAACCGGCCCATGAGCCTGGGCCCGTGACGGCCGAGGCGCCTTCGAACATCGCCTTCATCAAGTACTGGGGCGCCCGCGATCTCGAGGGGCCGGTTCCCTTCAACCGCTCGCTGTCGATGACCCTGGACGCCTGCCGGTCGATCTGCTCGGCGTCTCCCCTGGCCGACGGACGGGACGACGAGATCGTCTGGCTGGAAGAGCCGGGCCCGGGCCGTTCAGACGGCGCCACGAACGCGCCGCCGGCCTTCGTCGAACGCACGCGGCGCCACCTGGACCGGCTGCGCGAGTGGTCGCGGCAGACGGCGGCGCCCTACACGGGCGGGTTCCGGATCGCGACGGGCAACACGTTCCCGGCGGCGGCCGGGATCGCCTCTTCGGCTTCGGGCTTCACCGCCCTGACTCTGGCCGTGACGGCCGCCATGGGCTTCGACCTGCCGCCGCGGACCCTGTCCGCGCTGTCACGGAGCAGCGGGTCGGGTTCGGCCGCCCGCTCGGCCTACGGCGGTTATGTGGAGTGGCCCGACGGTGACGACAACAGCGCGGTTCAGATCCTGGACGAGGACGCGTGGCGGCTGTGCGACGTGGTTGCCGTCGTCGAGACCGGCGCCAAGAAGGTGTCCTCGCGGGACGGGCACCAGCTTGCGACGAGCAGTCCGTACTTCGCGCCGCGTCTGGCGGCGCTCGAGGAGCGCCTGGAACGGGTGCGGGACGCGCTCAGGCAGCGCGACTTCGAGGCCCTGGGGCCGGCGATCGAGGAGGAGGGAATCGATCTCCACCTGATCGCGATGTCGTCCAGGCCTCCGGTGTACTACTGGACACCGGGCACGATCGAGGTGCTGGCCGCGGTCCGCGACCTGCGCGTGGACGGTGTCGCCGCCTACGCCACGATGGATGCCGGCGCGAACGTCCACGTGATCTGCCAGCCGGCCGACGAGTCGCGGGTGGCGGAACGGCTCATGGCCCTCGGCGGCGTCGAGCGCGTGTTGCGCGACCGCACCGGCGGCCCGCCGGTGTGGCGGCGCGGAGCCGGGCCTTGAGCGCGGCCGCCGCCGGACATCAAGCCGCGGCCGGGCGGTTGGATGTCACTCTGGTCAAGCTCGGCGGCAGCCTGATCACGGACAAGACAAAACCGCGCACGGTAGCGACGGAACACCTGCCGCGGCTGGCGGCCGAGATCGCGGCCGGGTGGTCGGGGGGCGCTCTCGTGATTGGTCACGGCAGCGGCTCCTTCGGGCACCCGGAGGCCCGCGCCGCCGGCCTCGCCGGCGGCCGGGGCGGCGCCCGTCGAGGCCCTGACGCGGACCCGATGGGCATCGCGCGCACGCAGTCCGCGGCCGTCGAGCTCCACCGGCTGGTCGTCGAGAGTCTGGTCGGGGCCGGCGTGCCGGCCTACTCGCAACTGCCGTCCGGTTTTCTGGTCGCTGACGACGGAGAGGCCGACGGGCCGCCGCCCGCACCGCTGGCCGCGGCGTTGCGGGAGGGCCTGGTGCCGGTCACGATGGGTGACGTCGTCGTGGACCGGACGCGCGGGGCCTCGATTGCGTCGACGGAGACGGTGTTCGAGTTCCTTGCCCGCGCCCTCGTTCCGCTCGGTGTCCGGGTGCGACGGGCGGTGTGGCTGGGTGCGACGGCCGGCGTGCTGGACGACGCCGGACGGCTCGTACGCCGCATCGACGCGGCGAACATCGGAGCGGCGTCGGAGGCCGCCGGCGGCTCGCCGGCGGTCGATGTCACCGGCGGAATGGAGCACCGTCTTGCGACCGCCTGGGCGTTGGCGCGGCGCGGCGTCGAATCTCTCATCATCGACGGGCGCCGGCCCGGCCTTCTGGAGTCGGTCCTGCGGCATCCGGAAGGGGAGGCGAAGAGCGCCGGTACACTCGTTGGTCCGGGCGAGGTGGAAGATGCGCGCCAGTAGCACCGTCGAGGACTACCTGAAGTCCATCTTCCTGGCGGAGCATGAAGCCCGGATGGAGGGTGCGCAGCTCGTGCCGATGGGGAGGATCGCGGCGCGCCTCAAGGTGGCTCCGGCCTCGGTCACGGCGATGATGAAGACCCTGGCCGAGTCCGGACTGGTCGCGTACGAACCGTATAGCGGCGTCCGACTCCTGCCGGCTGGTCGCAAGCTGGCGACGCACGTGCTCAGGCGGCATCGGCTGATCGAGCTCTTCCTGGTCAACGTGATGGGCTTCGACTGGAGTGAGGTCCACTCCGAGGCCGAGTTGCTGGAGCACTCCGTTTCGGGGCGGATGATCGAGCGGATGGACGAGATGCTCGGCCATCCATCGGTGGATCCCCACGGCGACCCGATTCCAAGCGCCGACGGTCACATCGAACTCGTCGATCATCCGAGCCTCCTGAAGTGCGCCTTGAACCAGGTCGTCGAGGTGGTTCGGGTGACCGATCAGAACGCCGAGTTCCTGCGCTTCGCGGAGCGCGAGGGGCTGGTGCCGGGCAGCCAGGTCGAGGTGGCGGCGCGGGACGAGACGGCCGGGAGCGTTGCCGTGGTCTCGGGCGCGCGCGAATTCAGCCTGGGCTTTCCGGCGGCGTCGAAGGTGCTGGTGCGCGAGGCGAGCTAGGCGTCGTTGCCGGCGGCGACGACGAAGAGCGGCTGGCCGCCGTCGACCGTCTGGCCGACTTCGACGAGGAGCTGCTCGAGCCGCCCGTCGATCTCCGACTGGATCTCGTTTTCCATCTTCATCGCCTCGAGCACGACGACGCCCTGCCCCGAGGTCACCTCGTCACCCTCGGCGGCGAGCACGGCGGTGACGCGCCCGGGCATGTAGGCGGTGGCCTCGAACCTGTCGGCGGCTCCCTGCCGGGTCGCCTCCCCGAGGGCCCGCGAGCGGGGGTCGATCACCTTCAGCTCGGCGCCGTCGACGTCGTAGACGCCGTTGCCGAGTGAGCGGACGCTCTGCGTCGCCTGACGCCCGTTGACGATCACGCTCAGGACGTCCGGCCGTCCGAGGGTTGCGGCGTCCACCCGGTACTCGCGGTCGTCGACGGCGACGGTCCAGTGGCCGTTCGCTTCGGCGCGGACCTCGACGCGGACCTCCTCCGCGGAGCGGGCGACGATCAGTTCCAGGTCGTCGCCCTCCGGGCGTCGCGGCGGGCCGCGAGCAGCCAGTTCGACCGCGGCTCACCCTCGCCGGCAGCGGTCGCGGTTCCGTTCGCCCCGGCCCGTTTCAGGTGGGCGAGAACGACGGCGAGAACGGGCAGGTCCGCCTCCAGCGCGTCGTCGTTCGGCGCGGCGGGCCGCAACTCGCCGCTCTCGAGCTTGCGATCCAGCATCGAGATGTCCATGTTGCCGCTCACGAAGTCCTCGTCCTCGAGCAGTTGCTCGAAGAGGGGCAGGTTGGTGCGGATGCCCTCTACCCGGGTCTCGGCGAGCGCCCGTCTCAGACGGGCCAGAGCGTCGCTCCGGTCGTTCCCCCAGACGATCAGCTTGGCCAGCATCGGGTCGTAGTGAATCGTTACCTCGGCGCCCTCGTAGACGCCGCAGTCGTTGCGGACGCCGGGGCCCTCCGGCAGTTGGAGCAGTTCGATTCGGCCGGGCGAAGGAGCGAAGTTGCGGAATGGATCCTCCGCGTACAGGCGGACCTCGACCGCGTGCCCGCGGGGTTCCACGCCGTTCGCGAGCGCCTCCGGCAACGGTTCGCCGGCGGCGATGTCGAGCTGGGCTCCGACGATGTCGATGCCGGTGACCAGCTCGGTCACCGGATGCTCGACCTGGATCCTCGTGTTCATCTCCAGGAAGTAGAACTCTCCCCGGGGATCGAGCAGGAACTCCACCGTGCCCGCGCCGACGTAGTTCACGGCGGCCGCGGCGCGGACCGCCGCTTCGCCCATGCGCCGGCGGAGATCCCCGTCGACGACGGGCGACGGCGCCTCTTCGACCACTTTCTGGTGCCGTCGTTGCAGCGAGCACTCCCGTTCGCCGAGGGAGACGATCCGGCCGTGCCGGTCGCCGAGGACCTGGATCTCGACGTGGCGCGGTTGCTCGACGTAGCGCTCGATGTAGACCGAGGGGTCGTTGAAGCTGGCGCCGGCCTCCGAGGTCGCGCCCCGGAACGCCGCTTCGAGCTCGCTCTCCTCGCGTACCAGCCGCATCCCCTTGCCGCCGCCGCCGGCGGAGGCCTTGAGCATCACCGGATAGCCGATCTCACCTGCCGCTTCGCGGGCCGCTTCGGGGGAGGCCAGGGGATCGGTACCTCCCGGCACGATGGGCACGCCGGCCGCGGTCATCAGGCGCCGGCTCTCGATCTTCGAGCCCATCGCGGCGATCGCCGCGGAGGGCGGCCCGATGAAGGCAATGCCGCGTTCCTCGCAGAGGCGCGCGAATCCGGCGTTCTCGGACAGAAAGCCGTAGCCGGGGTGGATCGCGTCGGCGCCGATGGACGCGGCGAGGTCGACGATTCTCCCGGCCTGAAGGTAGCTCTCGATCGAGGGCGCGGGGCCGATGCAGTGGGCCTCGTCCGCCATCTGCGTGGCGAGACCGGCGCGGTCCGCCTCCGAGTAGACGGCGACCGAGACGATGCCGCGCTCGCGGAGCGCCCGGATCACGCGCACCGCGATTTCGCCGCGGTTCGCGACGAGCACCTTCTTCAGGCCGTTCTTCATGCCAGAACGCGCATCCTAGCGTCGGCGGTCCGGCGAAGGGCGATAGTGTCTGACCGGCCCAACGGAACAGGAGGTATGGCAATGCAATCCAGTCTCGGACCGGGAGCTTCGACCAGGGGCAATTGCGGTCCCCTGGTCACAAGGAAGTCCGTGATGCGGTCCGGCTTGGCCGCGCTGCTCGTCGCTCCCTTCACGGCGTCGGCGCTGGCCGCGGGGCGTGGCCAGGAATCCGCGGGCTCGGAGGCCGAGTCGTCGGACCGGGCCGAAGGCCGGGGCGCCACGGACGAAGAGATCGTCCTGGGTGTGTCCGCCGCCTTCTCGGGTCCGTCCAGGGGGCTCGGCACGGAGCTCTACCGCGGCGCCATGGCGTACTTCAACGACGTGAACGAGAACGGCGGCATCGAGGGCCGAAGGGTCAGCCTGAAGTTGTATGACGACGGCTATCAGCCCGATCCCTGCGTCCAGAACACGATGAGGCTGATGCTGGAGGACAAGGTGTTCCTCCTGTTCGGCTACGTCGGGACGCCGACCGTGACCCGGGTCCTTCCGATCCTGAAGAAGTTCCAGGACGAGAGCATCTTCCTGTTCTTCCCGTTCACCGGCGCCCAGCCGCAACGGGAGCCGCCCTACGGCGAGTTCGCGTTCAACCTGCGTGCTTCCTACAACCAGGAGACGGCGGGGCTGGTCGATAACCTGGTGCGGATCGGCAGGAGGCGAATCGCCGTCTTCTACCAGATCGACGCCTACGGCCGGAGCGGCTGGGCCGGCGTCAGGGCGGCGCTGGAGAAGCACGGCGAGCGGCTCGCGGGCGAGGCGACGTACAGCCGGGGCGAGAAGTTCACCGGCAGCATGAGGAAGCAGGTCGAGATTCTGCAGGGCGTTTCGCCCGACGCGGTCATCTGCATCGGCGCGTACGCCGCCTGCGCCGCGTTCGCGCGCGACGCCGTCGACCTCGGACTCGACGTGCCGATCGCCAACCTGTCCTTCGTCGGCAGCGAGAACCTGCTGAAGCTCCTGACCGAAGGGCAGGAGGACGCCGAGAGATACACCCGGCAGTTGATCAACTCCCAGGTGGTTCCCAGCTACGAGGACACGTCGATCCCGGCGGTCCAGGAGTACCGGGACCTGATGGCGCGCTACGACCCCCAGGTTCCGGCCGACCTGGTGCAGGAGGAGTACGCGCCGTTCGCGCACAGCTTCGGCAGCCTCGAGGGCTTCCTGAACGCCAAGCTGCTGGGGGAGATTCTGCGGCGGCTCGGGCCGAACCCGGACCGCGCGGGGCTGGAGGAGGCGGTCTTCTCGATCGAGGACTTCGATCTCGGGATCAGCGAACGCGTGTCCTTCGGTCCCGACCGGCGTCAGGGACTCCAGAGCGTCTACCACACCGTCGTCGAGGATGGCCGGTTCGTTCCGCTCGACGACTGGGGCGCCAGGTTCGGCTGAGATGAGAATCCGCAGGCTGTTCAAGTGGACGCGGTTCGGCATCTTCGCCGTCTTCGGCCTGATCGTCCTGTCGACCTCGATTCTCTGCATCTACACCGTCGACACCGAGTTGTCGGCGGAGTACGAGGTCAACACCCAGAACATCGCCAAGACGATCGCGGACTCGAGCGCCGGCATTCTGCTGAACCAGAATCTCGCGACGTTGCAGTCGCTGGTCGACCAGTTCCTCGAGGTTCAGGGCATCCGATACATCTACATCACCAGCGAGACCGGCGAGTTCCTGGCGCACACCTTCGTTCCCGGCATCCCGGAGGAGATTCTCGAGAGCGAACACAGCAACACGGCGCCGGTTGAACGGAGCCTGCCCGGGATGGGCGACTTCATCGAGGTCGGCAGCCCGATCCTGGCCGGAGTCGCCGGGACCGTCCACGTCGGCATGGACCTCGACGTCGTCGCGCTCAAGATCCAGCGGGCGATCGGCCAGCAGGTCTACCTGATCAGCGTCATGCTGGTCCTCGGCGTACTGGCGTCGATCTGGTTCGTCAACCTGGCCGCCAAGCCGCTGGGCGAACTCCTCGCCTACGCGGTGGAACTGGCGAAGGACGGAGAGAACGACGAGCTGGACGAGCGCGACATCCTGACGCGCGACGACGAGGTGGGCCACCTGGCGCGCCTGTTCCTTCACGTGTCCCGCCAGGGTGGCGGCCGGGGCCTGCCGGCGAGCGTTTCCGGCACGGAGTAGCTCCGGCGTGCGAGTTCCCAGAGCCGTCATCGCGCTGCTCTGCACGACGCTCCAGTTGTGCTTCGGCACGGTGTACGCCTGGAGCTTCTTCCAGACGATGCTGGTCCGGCAGGTGGGGTGGACCTTCTCGCAGACGGCCTGGGCGTTCAGCATCACGATCTTCACGCTCGGCGTGTCGGCGGCCTGGGCCGGCCAGGTCCTGCCGCGGTTGGGACCCAGGAAGCTCGCCCTGATCGGCAGCATCCTCTTCTCGGCCGGCTACCTGATCGCCGCGGTCGCACTCCGCCTGGACATGCTGCCGCTGTTCTACGTCGGCTATGGCGTGGTCGGCGGCGCCGGCATCGGCCTGGGCTACGTGACGCCGGTCGCGACGGTGGCCAAATGGTTCCCCGACCACAAGGGGCTGGTCACCGGGATCGTCGTCATGGGCTTCGGCGTCGGCGCCTTCCTGCTCAGCAAGGGGCTGGCGCCCCTGCTCGTGGTGCGCACGGGCGAGGACCTGTCCCAGGTGTTCCTCTGGCTCGGCATCATCTTCGCCTGTCTCCTGATCCCCTGCAGCCTGCTGCTGAGCGATCCGCCCGTCCCCTCGGATCTCGTGAAGGCTGTCGCCGGGCCTGCCGCGGAGACGGCGTCCGCGGAGGACGACACGGCGGTCAAGACCTACCTCGGCTCCCAGCAGTTCGTCTTCATGTGGATCGTCTTCTTCTTCAACATCGCGGCAGGCATCACGGTGATCAGCTTCCAGTCGGAGCTGCTCCAGGAGGTCTGGGGTCTCTCCGACCCGTCGCTCGAGCCGGCGACCCTGGCGGAGTACGGGGCCACGCTGATCGCGATCAGTTCGCTGTGCAACGGCGTGGGGAGGCTGTTCTGGGGTCTCCTTTCGGACCGTATCGGCCGGGTGAGAGTGTTCCGGATCCTGCTCGCCAGCCAGATGGTCGTGTTCGGCGTGTTGATGACCGAGACGAATCCCTGGATCTTCTCGACCCTCGTCTGCTACGTCCTGCTCTGCTTCGGCGGCGGATTCGCCACGATGCCGCCCTTCGTCCTGGACGTGTTCGGTTCGCGGAAGATGTCCTCGATCTACGGCGCCGTGCTTACCGCCTGGGCGGCCGCGGGGATCGTCGGTCCCGTCTACCTGGGCTACCTCAAGGACGTGTACCCGGACCGCGCGGTCATGTACTGCTTCCTGGTCGGGATCCTCATGCTGGGCGGCGGCTTCCTCTTCTCCTACCTGCTGACCGACGACCGGATGCGCCTCGGACGACCGACGCTGGAGGGAACCCTCCGCGAGTTCGGGATACCCGTCTCCGGCCGGGGCTGAAGGCCCCGTGCCGCTCTTCAGGTCGCTCCGGCCGGCGCAGTGGAGCAAGAACGTATTCGTGCTGGCGCCGGCGACGTTCGCCGGCAGCCTCCTGGATCGCGGCACCGTTGAGGCCTCGGCGATCGCCTTCGTGGCCTTCTGCGCCGCGGCCAGTGCCGTCTACCTGTTCAACGACCTCCGCGACCGCGAGCAGGATCGCCGCCATCCCCGCAAGCGATTGCGGCCGGTGGCGTCCGGCGCCGTGGGCACGGTGCCGGCCGCGGCGACGGGCGTCGTGCTCGCGGTCGCCGCGCTGACTGCGGCCTTGACCCTCAACCGGGAGACGGCGATCCTGGTCGGTCTCTACCTGTTGGCGAACCTCCTCTACAGCCTGTGGTTGAAGGAGATCGTGATCGTCGACGTGATGGTGCTGGCGAGCGGCTACGTCATCCGGGTCCTGGTCGGCGCGACTGCCGTAGGGGTCACGGTCTCCGCCTGGCTGCTGCTCTGCACGGTCTTCCTGTCGCTGTTCCTGGGTTTCTCCAAGCGCCGTCACGAACTCGTGCTGCTTCCGGACGACGCCGGCGAGCAGCGGGCGGTTCTCGATCACTACAGTCCGACGTTCCTGGACCAGATGATGAACGTCGTGACGGCCTCGACGCTGCTGTCCTACGCCCTGTACACGACCGCCGACGAAACCGTCATGCGCTTCGGCGACTACGGTCTGGTCTGGACCGTCCCGTTCGTGCTGTTCGGCATCTTTCGCTACCTGTACCTGATCCACAAGGCCGACAATCCGAAGCAGCGGAATCCGACCGAGCTACTCCTGTACGACGTTCCCTTCCTGGTGAACGTGGGGCTCTACGCCCTGGCCGTCTTCCTCATCGTCTACCTGCCGGGGCCTGCGCAATAGCGACAGCACCCAGGGCATGGCCAGCAGGCCGACGGCGACCGCGAACCACAGGGTGGCGGCGCGGACGATCACGGTCGAGGCCATCGCCGCGTCCAGCGCGACACCCTGGCGTTCCAGCAGCAGGACGAGCGATCCCTCCGCGGCGAGCAGGCCGCCGGGGATCATCGAGGCGGCGCCCGCGACGCTCGAGGCCGCGTAGTCGAACACCGAGGCGAGGACAGGCACCGAGGGTGCGTAGTGGCGGACGACGAGCGCGCAGCCGATTCCCTCAGCCGCCCACGCCGCGGTGGACAGGGCGAGTCCGGGAAGCAGCATCCGGGGCTCCACCAGTCTGGTGAAGGCCTGGTGAATGTCGATCAGTACGGCGGCGCGCCCTCTGGCGAGTCGGGTCTTCGCCAGCAGCGGCAGCAGTCGTCTCGTGAGCGGGCCGTACGCCACGGCGATCACGGCGCCCGCCGCGACGAGGACGATGGGCGCGACGAACGAGCGCTGGCCGGTGAAGACGAAGACCGAGGACAGGAGCAGCAGCAGGACGGCGAACACGTCGAGCAGCCGTTCGGTGACGACGACGGCGACCACCGGACGCGCCCGTCCGCCGCCGAACTCCCGCGCCAGCCAGGCCTTGGCCAGCTCGCCGGCCTTGCCCGGGGTTACCGCGAGCAGGAAACCGGTCAGGAAGATGGCGAGACTGCGGCTCCAGTGCAGGCGGATGTCGAGCTGCCGCAGGTACATCTGCCAGCGAAGGAAGCGCAGCCAGTAGTTGACCGCGGACAGCAGCAGCACGACGACCAGCGTCGAGAGGCTGAAGTCCCGGATCAGATCGCGGATCTGCCCGAAGTCGCCGACAAAGCCGAGCGCGGCAAAGGTGACCGTGCCCAGCAGGAGCAGGATCAGCAGGCCCCTTCCGATGCCGCGGAACGGCTGGTGGTTGGAGAGCTGCACGAGCGGCGGCATGGACGGTAGCAGCTTCAGGACCGTACAGGTCAGGTGGGAGGCGCTAAGCTGATTCCGCAGATGTCGAGCGCGAAGTCGAAGGCGCGGCAACGCCTGGCTGCCCGGATCGTGCTCTATGGAACCTTGTTCGCGGCCCTTGCCTTCGCCGTCGTGTTCTCCCGGCGGACGGCGCCGCCTCCGGTCTTCGACACGAGCTGGCGGGATGTCGACTTCGAGGCGGACGAGAACGTCCGGCGCCTTCAGGACCTGGTGCGGATCGACACGACGGACACCGGTCGCGAGATCGATGCCGCGCGTTACCTCGCCGGCATCCTCGAGGATGCGGGCATTGCCGTGGAGATCGAGCCGCACGAGGGCGCGCGGGCGAACCTCTGGGCGACCCTCGAAGGTGAGAGCCGGGAAGCGCTGGTGCTCCACAACCACCTCGACGTCGAGCCGGTGCGGCGTCCGGAGGAGTGGGAGGTGCCGCCCTTCGAGGGGCGGATCGAGCCGCCATGGATCATCGGCCGCGGCGTGTTCGACATGAAGAGCGTGACGGTGGCTCAGCTCGCCGCGATGCTGGCCGCCAGGGAGCGGATCGACGAGACGGGCCGGCTGCCGGCGCGTTCGCTGATCTTCCTCGCGACGAGCAGCGAGGAGACCGGCAGCGACCTGGGGACGCGCCACATCCTCGCCCAGCGGCCGGAACTCAAGGAGCGCTTCTGGGCCGTGCTGGGTGAGGGCGGAGTGCTGGAGGCGACCTGGACGAACGACGTGAAGTACTGGGGCACCTCGTTTGTCCAGAAGCAGTTCCTGGAGGTGACGGCCACAGCGCCGGCGGCGGTGACCCTGGAGCGGCTGCGCGCCGATCTGCTTGCGGCCCTCGGCACCGCGAAGCCGGTGGCGGTGGTCCCCGAGGTGGCCGCCTTCGCGGCGGCCTACGGCGCGTCGCGCCAGCACCCGGAGTATCGGGCGGCGCTGGCCGAGCCCGAGCGGGTGCTCGAGGAGCCGGAACTCTTCGACGGTCTGCCGGACCTGCTCAAGGCGCTGTTTCGCAACGAGGCGCATCCGTTCTTCGTCGAAGCCGCTCCTTCTGGCGGCTACCGGCTGCGCATCGTCCTCCACGTGCTGCCCGGACTGGACGCCGACGCTGCCGCGGCCGAACTCCTGCCCGCCCGGCTGCTGGACGGCGTGGAGATTCGCATCCACGAGCGGCGGGGCGCGGCACACGGCAGCCCCCTCGATCATCCGGCGTACCTTCAGTTGACCGACTCGCTGCGCCGGCGCACCGGCGTCGAGCCGGATCGGATCGGCCCCTACCTGCTGGCGCGCTACGCCAACGACGCCCGCTTCTTCCGCCTGCACGGCATCGCTGCCTACGGATTCACGCCCTTCCGGTTCCTGGCCGTCGATTCGATGACCGTGGCGGGTCCGAACGAGAAGATCGCCCTGCCGGCGTTCATCGACGGTGTCGATCTCTACCGTCAGGTCGTACTGGACCTTCTCGACCTGGCGCCGGAGGCGGCCCGGTGAGGGTGCCCGGCGCGCGGCGAAACGGGCTTCTTGCAGCCTCCGCGGCGGTTCTGCTGGCGGCCGGGCCGGCGTTCGCCGGCGCGGGACCGGTCGCGTGGCTCCAGACGTACCTGGCCTTCGACACCAGCAATCCTCCGGGCCACGAGCAGGCCGCGGTCGAGTACCTGGCTTCGCTGATCGAACGCCACGACCCGGCGGGAGAGATCGACGTTCGCGTGCTGATCAGTCCCAACGGCCGGGCCAACCTCTACGCCCGGCTGCCGGCGAGCGTCCGCGACGCCGGGGGCGGCGCCCTGGTGCTGCTGCATCACGTCGACGTGGTCCCCGCGGGAGAGGGCTGGAGCCGGCCGCCGTTCGGCGGCACGATGCACGACGGGAAGATCTGGGGCCGCGGCGCCGTCGATGCGAAGAGTCTCGGCATTGCCCACCTGGGCGCGATGCTGCACCTGCTCGAGAGCGGGCAGCCGCGCCGCCGCGACCTGGTCTTCGTCGCCAGCGCCGACGAGGAGGCGGGCGGCGCCGACGGTGTCGGCTGGCTGCTGCAGGAGCACTGGGAGCTGTTCGACGATGCCGAGGCGGTGCTGAACGAGGCGGGCGTCAACCGGGTGACCGGGGACCGGCTGCTTTGGTGGGGGATCGAGACGGCGCAGAAGCAGGTGCTCTGGCTTCGCGTCACGGCCACCGGGCGCGGAGGGCACGGTTCGGGATTCAACCCCGCGAGCCCCACGCACCGGCTGGTGCGGGCGCTGAACCGGGTCCTCGAACTGGAGCATCCGTGGCGTGTGACCTCCGCGGCGCACGAGGCCTATCGGGAACTCGCGGCGTTCCATTCGGACGAGTTCGCCGAAGTCTTCGATCAGCCGATCGAGGCCGTGCAGGCGGAGCTCGACCGGCGCCTTCGAGTCGGCGGCCTGGACCGGATACTGCTGCCCGGCATGTCGGCGAGTTTCCGCGACACGGTTCAGATCACCCGGATCGACAATGGCGCCGGACCGGTCAACGTGGCGCCGGCTGAGGCGGTGGCGCTGATCGATGCCCGGCTGCTGCCGGACAGCGATGCCGAGGCCTTCCGCCGGCGGGTCGACACCGTGCTGGGTACCGGCATCCACGTCGAGGAACTCCTGCGTTCCGGCGCCAGTCCGGCGTCGAGCACGGACAGCGACGTGTACCGGACGCTGGAACGCGTCCTCGGGGTGCGCGCACCGGTGGCGCCGGCCATGATCGCCGGCGCCACGGACTCGCGCTTCTTCCGCCGGCGCGGAGTCGAGGCCTACGGCTTCTCCCCCTTCGTCGTGGCCAGCGGGGACGCCGCGGGGATCCATGGACTCGATGAGCGGATACCGGTGGACGGCTTCCTTCGCGGCTGCGAGATGATGAAACGGGTCGTAGCCGCGCTGGTTCGGGGGAGCGGCGGGCAGCCATGACCGCCGGAACGGCGCCGGCGATTGTCGCCTTCGGAGCTGTGTACGCCGCGGTGGTCGGCCTGTGCGTCGGCAGCTTCCTCAACGTGGTCGCCTGGCGACTGCCGCGAGGCGAGTCGATCGTTCGGCCGCGCTCGCGCTGTCCCCACTGCAGCGCCCGGATTGCCGCCCTGGACAACGTGCCGCTGTTCAGTTTCCTGGTTCTCCGCGGCCGCTGCAGGTCTTGTGGCGAGCCGATCGCCTGGCGCTACCCGGCGGTCGAGGCGGCCAGCGGCCTTCTCTGGCTCGCCTCCTGGCTCGTGTTCGGGCCGACCTTCGACGGTCTTGTGGCCGCCGTCTTCTGCAGCCTCATGCTGGTGCTGGCCATCATCGACGCGACCCACCTGCTGCTCCCCGACCCGCTGACCTATGGTGGCATTGGACTCGGTCTGGCCGCCTCCTTCGTGGTTGGCTGGACCACGCCCCGGAACGCCGTGGTCGGCGCCGCGGTGGGGGCGGGCTCACTGCTGTTGCTCATCGGGCTCTGGTACCTCCTTCGCCGCGTGCGTGGCATGGGGCTCGGGGACGTGAAGATGCTCGCCGCGGTCGGCGCCTTCCTCGGCGTCGGCGGAACGCTGCTTACGTTGTTCCTCGCGTCGCTGATCGGCGCGGTTGCCGGTCTCCTCTTCCTGGTCCGAGGCCGGCTGGGCTGGAGTTCCAGGCTCCCCTTCGGCGTCTTCCTGGCGGTAGGCGCCGTCGCGTCGCTGTTCTTCGGGGCACGCCTGATCGCCGCCTACACGTCCCTGCTGTAGAACGGCCCGCCAATTCCGTCCTGGTCTGTATGAGCAGGACCCGCCGCGCCGCCGTCGCCGGTTTCAGTCTGGTCGAGGTGCTCGTCTCCTTCGCCTTGCTGGGGCTGACCGCGGCCGCCGTGCTCGCTCTGCTCGTTCAATCGGGGCTGAACAACCTCGAGGCGCGTCGCGCGGACGCTCTCGCCGCGATGGCGCGCGCGTCCCTTCCGGATCTCGACAGCCTTCCGGATCTCGGCGACGCCGAGGACCTGGAGCAGGTCTGGTGCCCCTCCGCGGCGGTCTGGCAGGCCGCGTGCGCCGCCGAGGCGCCCCGCTTCCGGCGCGTCGTGCGTACCGTTCCCGTGGCCGAACCCGGACGCCCGGGTGAGTCCCTGGATGTCACCGAGGTCACTCTCCAGGTGACCGCCCTGCAGGCGGGACCGGTCGCGGGCGAGAGGACGATCTCCCTGGTCACCCTGCGCGCTCCATGAAGACCGCCGAGGGTTTGCCGAAGACGGCCGAAGGGGGCGCCAGCCTGATCGAGACCCTGGTCGCGTTCGGCCTGACCGTTGCCGTGTCGGCGTTCGCGCTCTCCCTGTTCACGTTCCATCAGCGGCTGGCGCGGGCCCAACTGGACGACTCCTTCCTTCAGCAGGCGCAGCGAACGGCCCACCGCGAGCTGCGGCGGGTCCTGCGCGGGGCCGGCCGCGGCGGCATCGCGCGGCCGTCGCCGGGCCAGGAGCCGCGTCCTGAGCTAGCCGCCTTCGTCGAGAAGGAAGTGGCGTCGGGCCATCCGGTCGGCGCCGTGGCCGCGGCCGAGGGCACCGACGTCCTGGTGGTTCGGGGCGTGATGAACGGCCCTCTCTACTGGGTGGGGAACTCCGCCTTCGATCCGGCCAGCGGACGAGGTTGGGTCGAAGTGCGGGCCGAGACACCGGGGGGTGTTCCGCAGCCGCTCTCCATGCTCCAGGATGCGGGCGAGGCGGGCGACGACGCGCTGCTTCTGGTCGCTGCGGCCGGGGCGGCTCATGCGGTCGCTCAGATCACGGACGTCGAGGCCAGCGGGCGCGGGCCTACGCGCATGCTGAAGGTCCACTTCCATGGCGATCCCTCGCGGGGGCCGATCGCCGCCGCCTACGCCGCCATGTCGAGGGGTGGCGTCTGGCCCGGCGACGGCATGATGCCGGTCGACCGGGTCGGCGTGCTGGAGGAGTGGCGGTTCTACATCCGGCCGGGCGATCCGGGTTCCGGCCAGAGATCGCAGCTCGCGAAGGCGCGCTTCTACCCCGGGACCGAGATCGCGTGGCGGCGGCGCAAGTCGAGCCTGGTGCAGCCGATTGCCGACGACATCGTCGACCTGGATGTGACGATCGTGCGAACCGCGGATGGACGGCGCTTCACCGCGAACCTGGTCAGTACCGCGCGCGCCGGAGAACCCGCCGCTGCCGCGCTGCGGGTGGAGCGGACCGCGTCGTCCGCGGTCCGGCTGAGGAACCTCCGGTGAAGAGGCCGGTGGCGGCTCAGGGCAGCTCGACGCTGCTCATTACGCTCATCCTGCTCCTGCTGAGCGGCTCCTGCCTGGCGTTGCTGATGGCGACGCAGACCCAACTGCTGGTCGCTTCCCAGCACAAGGTCCAGGTGCGCCTGCTGGCCGCGGCGGATGGCGGCGTGGAGCTTGGCGTGGCGCGCGGCGTTGCCGGCGCCGGCGAACCGATTGCTCGAATCCTCGGCGGCTCGCGGCCCGGCGCCGAGGTCCTGCTCGAGTTGTCCGGCTTCGTCCCGATGGCTCACGGCGCCTGCCACCTGTGCATGACGAACCTGGAGGGAACGCTGGGATCGCTGGGCGGGTTGAGGCGGGTCAGCCACGTCGTATCGGCTACGGCGAACGCTTCGCGCCGTTCGGATGGTCTGCCGCCGCCCGTGCGCTCGGTGTCCGCCGTGGTCGACCTGATGCCCTGGCCGGCGGAGAACCGGGACCGATGGGATCTGGCCGTGACGATGGCGGCCGCCCGGCGGAGGATTCGGCAGGCTGCCCCTGCCGAGGTCGGCGGCTACGCGGAAGGGGCGCCGGTCGCCGTGGCGAGGTTCGAAGGCGACGGCGTCGGCGCGGCGCGAGTCGTGGCGGTGGGCGGCTCCGGCCGTGCGCTCCATGCCGTCGAGATCGCGCCCCGTCCGGGTCCGCTTTGGTCGTTTGCCGACGCGACCGACGAGGACGGCAACGGCGCGCCCGATCTCGGCCGCCAGCTGACCGCGCCGGCGATCGTGAGGCTCCGTCTCGGCGAAGGCGGCCTTCCGGTCGCCGTCTTCGGCGGCGGCTACGATCGCGACCGCCCGCACGACGTCGGCAACTGGCTCTACATCGTGGGAGTCGACTCCGGCAGGCTGCTCCACAAGCGCCGGCTCGACGCTCCGGTCACGGCGTCGCCGGCCGTGGCGGACCTCGACGGCGACGGCGTAGCCGACCGGATCTACGTTGGCACACTCGCCGGCGGCCTGTACCGCGTCGATCTGTCGACTTCCGCGCGACTTGCCGGCGGACGCGTCGCGGCGGACTTCAGGGCGCCCCGGCGGGTGTTCGAGACCGGCGGCCGGCCGATCCGCCAGCCGCCCGCGATCGTGCCGGTGCCGGAGATCGGTGGGCACGTGCTGGCGTTGGGCGCGGACGGGCGAATCGACCTCCCGGCGTCGCGCGAGGAAGCGGCCGGCCGGTTCTTCGTCCTGGTCGACCGGGGGGCGGGGAGCATCGTTTCCGCCGGGAGCGTTGTCGCCACTGATCTTTCCGGCGGCGTCCCGGGGCCTGATCGCCTGGCGCCGGAGCTCTCGCCGTCGGACCAGGGCTGGTCGCTTGCCCTGGAGCGGGGCGAGGAGATCGCCTCACCGCCGCTGGCGGCAGCCGGACTGCTGACCTTCCTGACCTTTAGATCGACACGGCTCGACGGTGGAGTGATCCGCCGGTACTCCCTGCTGCTTCGTTCCGGCGATGCCGCCACCGGTGGAGCGCGTGGCGTACCGGTCGCCAGCGGCGTCTCGCGGCCGTCGGGCGACTTCGGGTCGCCGACGCGGCTGGACGTGGACCATCCGGGGAGGGTCGCCGCGCCGCTGCTCTCACCTGGCGAAGAACGCCTCCTGGAGACGCTCCGGGCCGGCATGCCGGGAAGCTGCCGGTTCGGCGGCGCCCGTCTGCGCCTGGCCGGCGCGGGCATCGACGCCAGACCGCTTCGCCTCGCGGTCCTGCCCGTGTGCCGGATCGACGTCGACTGGTTCGAGAACGGGATGTTCTAGCCCAGTACCCGTTCCACCGCGCCTCCGAGAGCCTCGTCGTCCTCCGGATCCACGGTTCGCAGATCGAGGAAGAGGCAGCCTTCACGCTGGTAGCCGACGACCGGCGGTTCGCCCTCCCGGAGCCGGGCGGCGACGCCGGCGGGGGCGGCAAGGGCCACCACCCAGCCCTCGATCTCCTGCTCGGGCGCGGAACCGCCGCCGACGTAGGCGTTGCCTCGGACTACCTCGCCGCCAAGCCGGGCCGCCAGTTCCTCGACCCGGCGACGATGCTCTTCGTCGTCGCACCACAGGGCCGCGATCGGCATGGGCAGCGCCGCCAGACGCCGCCGGAGCACCGCGTCCAGCGCGGTGAGCACCAGCCTTCCCGGCCGGAACGCCCGGTAGAGCGGCGACTTCCGGAGCCGCGCGACGACCGGTTCCCGACCCGCGATCAACCCCGCCTGGGGGCCGCCGAGGAGCTTGTCGCCGCTGCCGCAGACCAGGTCGCAGCCGGCTTCGATCAGGCCCTGGAAACTCTGGTGCCGACGGAGCTGGGGCGCCGTTTCCGGTCGCAGCATGCCGCTGCCCTCGTCGACGAGGAGCGGGAGGTCGTGGCTGTGGGCGAAGTCGGCGAGAGCGGCCGGTTCGACCTCTTCGACGAAGCCCTGGATCCGGTAGTTGCTCGGGTACACCTTGAGCACCAGGGAGACACCCGGACGAATGGCGCGCTCGTAGTCGGCGAGACGGGTGCGGTTTGTCGTGCCGACCTCGATCAGGCGCGCGCCGCTCGCCTCGAGGATGTCCGGAATCCGGAACGAACCGCCGATCTCGACCAGTTCGCCCCGGGACAGCAGAACCTCGCGGCCCGAGGCCAGACTGGAGAGGGCCAGGGCCAGGGCGGCGGCGTTGTTGTTGACGACCAGGGCCGCCTCGGCGCCGGTGAGGGCGCGTACCAGGCTCTCGACCCGTTTGCCGCGATCGCTGCGGCGGCCCGTCTCGAGGCTCATCTCCAGGTCGCAGTAGGCGTCCAGGCGATCCGCCAGGCCCGCCAGGACTTCGCGGGGCAGAGGCGCGCGGCCCAGGTTCGTGTGCAGGAAGATGCCCGTCGCGTTGATCACCCTGCGGAGGGGTGGCGCCTCCGCCTCCAGAGCGGCGCGGACCCGTTCCGGGATCCCGCGGACCCTCTCGGCCAGTTCTCCGTCGTCGATTCCGGCCAGGATCTCGGCCCTGAGGGCGTCGAGAACGCGGGTCGCTTGGACCCTCAGAGCTTCCCTTCCGTATAATCCAGTGAGTTCGGCAAGCGGGCTCTCCTGCAGCAGATGTCCGACTGCAGGTAGTCGTCGCAGTTGACTCACGTCCTGCAGATCCTAAACCGGCAACTCCGATCCCGCGCGCCGCGCGAAGAGAGCCACGACTGCCATGAAGACGATGTCCAGAGCGACGGTGCTGACCCTGGTCTGGCTGATGGTCGGGCCCGGCCTGCCGATCGGCGATGTTCCCGAGGGCGCTGCCCAGACGGTTGAGTCCGCGCCGGCGGAGGTCCAGAACCTCGATCGGGCGATCGCGGCGCAGCGCAAGCTGGTGAGCGAGCAGACGGGGTCCGCGGACCGCGCGAGCGCGCTGAACGACCTGGCGAACCTGCTGGAACTGCGCGGGGATGTCGAGGGGGCATTCGAGCACTACTTCGCGGCGATCGCGGAGGACGGCGCCTGGGCGCCCGCGCACTACAACCTGGCGCTGCTCGCCTACACGACCGGCGACAGCGAGTTGGCCTCGACACACCTGGAGGCCGCGATCGAACTCGATCCGGAGAACGCCTGGGCGCACTACCAGCTCGGCCGGATCGCGGACGATGCCGGAGATGCCGAAGCCGCCGTGGACCACTATGTCCGCGCCCTGAGCCTGGACACGCGTCTCGCGTTTACCGACGTCAACCCGCACTTCGCCGTCAACCGGTACGCCACCGAGGTGCTCCTCAAGGCGGATCGAAGCCGGGTCGAAGCCCTGCCGCCGCGGACCTACTCCGAACCGGGCCGCATCAGCGGCCTGCTGTTGCCGATGATCGAAGAGGAAGCGGCGGCCGCCGATGCGGCCGGCGCCGCGGATGCAGTCGAGGCGGCGGAGGCAACGGAGACGCCCGAACCGGAACGGGAGCTGCCCCGGAGGGCGAGCCGCGTGCGCGGACCCGAGGACGCGAGCGCCGACGGTGTCAGGCGGGTGATCCAGTCGCGGGGAAGCCTGCCCGCGGGTGACCAGCCGGTGGACCGGACGTTCAACCGTGCGGCCGCCGTAGAGACCGTCGAAAGGGAGTGGCCAACCGCCGATACGGGCCGTGCGGCCGCGGCCCCGGAGCGACAGTCCGATGATGCGCGCGCCGGGGAGCGACCGCGGGTCTTCACCCGGCAGAACCTGCGATCACGAACGCTCGGCTCCGGCCGGATGGTGCCCGGGATCCCGTACGGCACGGTGCCGGAACACATGCTCAATCAGGATCCCCGAGGCGGCGTCCGGCCCGGAACGGCGGTCGGACCCGGCGGCAGGCAGCCGTCTCCGCCGGCGGCCGGGACCTTCCGCGGCAACAGTGGACGGTTCCAGCCAAGCACTCGCAGTAGCGCCCAGCTCGAGACAACGATCCGCCGGCACGCGTTGCCGGCGCCTTAGCCGACCGCCTCGACCTGCAGCCCGGTAAGCAGCAGCGTCGGAGCGCCGACGGCTCCGGGTGCGGGCAGGAAGCGCAGGTCGTCGCCGATGGCGCGAATGCCCTGGAGCAGTTGCCGCACGGAGCCGGTCAGCCTCACTTTGGGAGCCTCCCCCAGGACGGCGCCGCGGCGAACGACCTGACCGATCGCTTCGACCTCGAAACGCCCCTCGTCCAAACGTCCCGGGCCGCCGTTCGTCGAGGGTTCGAACGTCGCAAGGCACCGCCCGTCATGCGCCCTGTCCACAAGGTAGCAGCCGTGCACGATGCCGGTCCGGATCGACTCGGCGGGCTCGGAGCCGCCGGCGATGTAGAGATGGGAGTGGCAGAGTTCCGGCAGCGCTCGCCATCCTGACCTGCGCCGGCAACCGGCGGCGGCGAAACCCGACCAGCCGTCGTCCTCCCAGCTCAGCAGGGGCTCGCCGGGTTCGCCGTCGCGCACGAGGGCGACGGCCCGGGTCGGGACGCCCTCGTCGTCGACCGCCGCGCTCATCCAGCCGGCGTCGAGTCCGCCGTCGTCCACGATCTGCAGCCGGGGCGGCCCGAGCGGGCTGCCGGCGCCGAGTTGCCGCAGCCGCCGCCAGCCGTCTCGCCCCCGAAGCAGGGGCGCCAGCAGCGCCAGCAGGTTGCAGCCGAGTGCCGGCGACACCACGACCTCGCCGGCCGGCAGGAAGGGTGGAGCGGGGGCAGTGGCCATTGTCAGGCGTTCCGCGATCTCGCTCGCGATGGAGTCGGCGCTGAGCAGGTGGAGGTTCGAAGCTGCGCGGTAGAGCCTGCAATGTCCATGGCGGCCGTCTCTTGAAGCGGCGAAGTCCAGTTCAACGGTCGCCAGGCTCCGGGCGGTCCGTCCTGTTACGCCGGTCGTGCTGGCGAGCACCGCGGCGCTGGCTCCGCTATCGAGCCGGCCGCGGATGAGACGGGCCTCGGGTGCTCGCTCGCCGAGGCGCCGCAGGACCTCGTGCAGAAAGGTCAGGCCGGCCGTTTCTTCATCAGCCGGTGGATGTTCGCCCCCTCCGGCGGCCGGCGACGGTGCCGTCCGGGACGTCATTTCAGAAGATGGCGCCGGCAGTCTGAGGGTGCCCGGCCGCAAGGAGTGGCGATTGAGGCGGCTCCAGCCGTTCGGTCGCGGCAGGGGGCCGGAGTCGGCCAGGAAAAGGGCTCGGCTGGCGCCTCCCGCGCGCAGCGCCCACCCCCGCTCGTCCAGAACGGACACCTGGGCCTGCAGGTCGGCCGGGTCGGTCAACGCGGGCGTCGTCCAGGGATCGATCTCGATCCGGCGTGTGTTTCCCACCTTGACGTAGAGCTCGGCACCGGACGCGCCGCTCCGTTCACGGACCGCGCCCAGGGCCAGCCTGAGGCTCCGCATGCTGGGGAGCCGAGCGGACTTCAATCGGCCACCTGCAGTCCTTCCAGGCGGATCGATGGGCAGCGGGCCCAGACCGGCAGCAGTGCACCGTCCTTCGCGCACCAGCCGGCGCCGCCGGCGAGCGGACGGTCCCCGACGGCGGTGACCGAGGCAAGAAGATCGACGGCCCGCGAACGAATCTCGATCGGTCCCGTGTGGTCGACCGGACCACTCGCTCCGATCAACCGGCCGCACGGCGCCCGGAGTACGCACCGGCCATCGAACGGATCCAGGTTGCCCCTTTCGAACTCCCTGATGTAGAGGCCTCCCACGGCTTCGGCGAAGAGTTCCCTTTCGGGAATCGTGCCGGGGAGTAGTTCGAGGTGGCTGGTGCGCGGCCCGGGCAGCCGATGCCGGCTTGCGCGGCGAGCGGCGCCCGGGATCATGCTGGGGCAACGCTCGGCCCATGCCAGGTCGGCGAGGGGTTGCCGGACCCGGCCGCGCCTGAGCAGCCAGCGGCTGACGACCGCCGTGCCTTCGTCGTCGCTCGAGCGCTTGCAGGCCGAAGGCGCGGAGCGCGGATCGTCGACCACATCGAGTTCGGGGCCACCCAGCTTGAGCCCCACTACCTGGTCTGGAGCGCCGGAGAGACCGAGAGTGTCCGCCTCCAGCGCGTGGGCGACGACTTCGTGGAGCAGAACCGCGGCGGCGTTCGGCCCGAGGACGATGACGCCGGGAGCACGCCGGTGGGGCGGCAGGCCTCGCGAACGCAACCGGTCGGCGAGGCAGAGGGCGACCGGGTCAAGATCCTCGTCCGCGAGCGACGGCAGGAGACCTCCCCAGACACCCCACGGCGTCGTCACCTGCAGACTGAAGTACTCCTCGAACTGCGGCGGCGCCGCGATCGGACTCCGAATCACCTGTACCTGCCGGCGATGGCGGCGCGCGGTGATCTCCATCGGGAACCCGACGCGTCGCCGGTTCACGGCGCGGGTAAGCCTGGCCTCGGCCTGTTCGATCTCGGCCAAACGCAACGCGGGCCAGCTACCCGTCCTGATGCGTGGCGGCGCCGCGCCGATCGAGCGGGTAGTGCCCGCGACCCGGTCGCAGCAGGCGGCGAAGGCAGGTCCCGAGATCGTGTCGGTTGCCGCCAGGCGGCTCTTGCCGTTCTCGATCTTCCTCACCCCGACGCCCTGTTCTCTCCTCAGGCGGACACGGTTGGGAGCGCTTCGCGGCAGCAACTCGACGGTCTCGAGGCGCTCGAAGAACGCTTCGAGCTGCTGGTCTCCGGGCACGACCAGGCGGCTCAGAGCGTCGGCCGGGGCGGCAGCATCGGAGGTCAGCAAGGGCCGCGGCTCGGCACGGTTGGCGTTCGACCTCATCGGTCGGATTCTAGGGCCACTTCGGGGGGAACCTGCCCATGGCACCGGGGCGAGGTGCCGCTTCCGGGCCTGTGGTATGAAAGCCGATCGGATGACCGCGGCAGCGAAAGCAGACGAGACGTCCGGCGAGGTCCGGGGCCAGCAGGTCCAGGAGCTGGAACGGAGGCTCCAGCAGTCTCAACTGGGCGGTGGCGCCGAGCGGATAGACCGGCAGCATGCGAGCGGCAAGATGACCGCGCGCGAGCGGGTCGATCTGCTGCTCGACCCCGGCTCCTGGGTGGAGATCGACGCCCTGGTGACGCACCGCTGCACCGACTTCGGAATGGACGAGCAACGCGTTGCGGGCGACGGTGTGGTGTGCGGCCACGGTCGCGTGGACCAGCGTCCCGTCTACGTCTTCGCGCAGGACTTCACGGTGTTCGGCGGTTCGCTGTCCGAGACGAACGCCCGCAAGATCTGCAAGGTGATGGACCTGGCGGTGGAGAACGGAGCGCCCGTGGTGGGTCTGAACGATTCGGGCGGGGCGCGGATCCAGGAAGGAGTGGCTTCGCTCGGCGGCTATGCCGACATCTTCCTCCGCAACACCTTGTCGTCGGGAGTGGTTCCGCAGATCAGCGCGATCATGGGCCCCTGCGCGGGCGGCGCCGTGTACTCGCCGGCCATCACGGACTTCGTGTTGATGGTCGAAGGCACGAGCTACATGTTCGTCACCGGGCCGGACGTCATCAAGACGGTGACTCACGAGGACGTCTCGATGGAGGAGCTCGGCGGCGCGATGACGCACGCGCGGAAGAGCGGGGTGGCTCACTTCACCGCGTCGGACGATGCCGACTGCCTGGCCCTGATCCGCGAGCTGCTCGGCTATCTGCCCGGCAACAATCTCGACGATCCGCCGCTCCGTGCGACCGACGACCCGGACGACCGGGAGGCGCCGGAACTCGACGAGCTGGTCCCGGTCGACCCGAATAAGCCGTACGACATCCTCGACCTGATCCGGGCGGTCGTCGACGACGGCCGGTTCCTCGAGGTCCACCGGAACTTCGCGCAGAACATCGTCGTCGGCTTCGCTCACATGGGCGGCCGCAGCGTCGGCATCGTCGCCAACCAGCCGAACTACCTGGCGGGCGTGCTCGACATCGACGCGGCGGTGAAGGGCGGCCGCTTCGTCCGTTTCTGCGACGCCTTCAACATTCCGCTCGTCACCTTCGAGGACGTTCCCGGCTTCCTGCCCGGGGTGCGGCAGGAGCACGGCGGGATCATCCGGAACGGCGCCAAGCTGCTCTACGCGTTCGCCGAGGCGACGGTGCCGAAGATCACCGTGATCACGCGCAAGGCGTATGGCGGCGCGTACTGCGTCATGGCCAGCAAGCACCTGCGGACGGACGTCAACCTGGCGTTTCCGACCGCCGAGATCGCGGTCATGGGCCCCGGCGGTGCGGTCAACATCCTGTACCGGCAGCAGATCCGGAAGGCGGACGACCCGGAGGCCTTGCGCGAGCGGTTGACCGCCGAGTACCGGGAGAAGTTCTCGAATCCGTACGTCGCCGCCGAGCGCGGCTTCGTGGACGCCGTGATCGCCCCGCGCACGACTCGGGGCGAGATCGTGCGGGCGTTGCGCCAGCTCGCCGGCAAGCGCAGCGGCGTGCCGGCGAAGAAGCACGGAAGCGTTCCTCTTTAGGTGAGCGGGGTCGCGGCCGACATCTCAACATCTCACCAGCGGCAAGGCGGAGATCAGGAGCGAATGAGCGACATCAGAGTGGGTATCGTCATGGGCAGCGACTCGGACTGGCCGACGATGAAGAAGGCGGCGAAGGTCTGCGCCGATTTCGGCGTCGGCTGCGAGTCGCGGGTTCTCTCGGCCCACCGGACCCCGCGGGAGACGGCCGAGTGGGCCGAAGGCGCGGCCGAGCGCGGTATCGGCGTGCTGATCGCCGGCGCCGGCGTGGCCGCCGCGCTTCCAGGCGTCGTGGCGGCCGCGACGACCCTGCCGGTGGTCGGCGTCCCGGTGGCGAGCGGTCCGCTGAACGGTGTCGATGCTCTGCTGGCGATCGTGCAGATGCCGCCCGGCATCCCGGTCGCTACGGTGGGCGTGAACCGCGCCGACAACGCCGGGCTGCTGGCTCTCCAGATCCTGGCGCTCGGCGATCAGGATCTGGCCGCCGCCCTGAAGGACTACCGCGGTCGGATGGGCGAGCGCGTGGCAGCCGCGGACGAGCGTGTTCGGCAGGATGCGGTTACGCTCCAGGAATGAGAGAGAAGGATCGCAAGCTCCGTCGTCGCCGCCAGCGCCGGCTGAAGCGTCTCAAGCAGCGCCGCCGGGAGGAGACCGCGACTCGGGAGGCCGCGCCGCGGGCGGCGAAGGTGCGGCGGACCAAGGCCAAGGCCAAGGCGTCCAGGAAGAAGGCGGCCGGCAAGAAGGCGGCCAGCAAGAAGACCAAGGCGTCGCCGGCGCCGGCCGAGCCGGAACCGGAAACCGGGTCCGAGGAGTCCGGGGAGTAGCGCGGCGGATGAAGTTCGCGGTCGGCGCGGATCACGCCGGAGTCGAGCTGAAGAACCAGCTCGGCGACGTGCTGCGGGAGCGCGGCATCGAGTTCGTGGACTTCGGCGCCGACGGTTCCGGGCCCGTCGACTACCCCGACAAGGCGGCCCAGGTGGCGCGCGCCCTCGCCGCCGGCGAGGTGGACCGCGGCCTGCTGGTCTGTGGCACGGGAGTCGGCATGGCGATGTCGGCGAACCGCTTCGCGGGCGTGCGGGCGGTCAACCCCACCGACAGCTTCACGGCGCGCATGTCCCGCGCCCACAACGACGCGAACGTCCTGGCCCTCGGCGCGCGCGTCCTCGGCGCCGGCCAGGCCGCCGAACTGCTCGAGGTCTTCCTCGACACCCCCTTCGACGGCGACCGCCACACCGCCCGCGTCGCGAAGATCGACGGCGCCGCGACGTAGTTGCTGCCGCCGGAGGCGGCCGGAAGGACGCGCCGCTAAGCGGCGACCGCACTACGGGCGGAAACCGGTGACGAGCTCTCTCGCCGCGACGGGGACGCCATAGCGGCCACGCAGCGCCGATCGGACCTCTCCGACGAGGTAGAGGGAACCGGTAACGACCAGGGCGTGGGCGGGACTCGAAGGTGCCGCGAGGCAGTGTTCGAGTGCGTTCGCGGCGTTGTCGTTCACGGCGGCACGGCCGGCGGGAAGGAGCGGAGCAAGCGTTTCGGGCGCGGCGGCCCGGGGGTGGTCGAAAGCCGTCAGCACGATCCGCTCCGCCTTTTCCGCCAGGAGGGGAAGGCACTGTTCGGGGTGCTTTTCCGCGAGAGACCCGTAGAGGAGATCGAACCGGAGTCCTGTCTCCTCGAGGTAGGCGTGGAGCGCGGCCGCGCCCGCCGGATTGTGAGCGGCGTCGAAGAGCACTCGGCGGTGCCCGCCGGGAGCGTCGACCTCGACCCACTCCAGCCGCCCCGGCCAATGCACCGCCTCCAGGCCTTGCCTGACGGCCTCCGGCTCGAGGTTTCGTCCTGCGAGGGCGCAGAACTCCTCCGCAGCGCGTACCGCCAGGGCGAGGTTGGTGAGCTGGTGGCCGCCGGCCAGGGGCGCCCGGAATTCGTACTGAGCATTCGGCGTGGTCAAGGAGAGATGCCCGGATTCGAGCCGGCGGTCGAACATGACCCCATCCTCCGCGTCGACGAGATGCGCGCCGCAGACCGCCGCACAACGGCGGAGCTCGCGTCCCACCTCCGGGCGGCCGGGCCAGGTCAGGCAGGTGCGGCCCGGGCGCATCACGCCGGCCTTCTCGCCGGCGATGGAGGTCAGGGTCCAGCCCAGTTGCGGCGCGTGGTCGCGCGCCACCTGGGTGATGACTGAGAGCAGGGGGTCCGAGACGTTCGTCGCGTCGAGCCGACCGCCCAGGCCGACCTCGAAGACCGCGGCGTCCACGCCGTGATGGGCGAAGTGCAGCCAGGCCGCCGCGGTCAGGCTCTCGAAGTAGGTCGGCGGCGTCTCGCCGGCGGCGTCCAGCACCCGCCGGAGCCGGTGCCCGAGTTCGGCTTCCGATATCGCCTCACCGTCGATCCGGAGCCGCTCCTCGACGTGTTCGAGGTGCGGTGACGTGTAGAGACCGCAGCGGAAGCCGGCGGCGCTCAGGATCGAGGCCAGGGCGGCGCTGGTCGAGCCTTTGCCGTTGGTTCCCGCGACCAGCACCGTCGGCACCCGGTGCTGCGGCCTGCCGAGTACGTCGAGCAGGCTGCGGGTGGCCTCGAGGCCCAGCTTCTGCCCCCAGACTTCGAGGCGGTCGAGGATCTCGCTCGCCGAAGGTTTGGTCGCGCCGGTCACGTGGCGGCGCAGCATAAGATAAACCCGCCATGTCGGGTCACAGCAAGTGGAGCACGATCAAGCACAAGAAGGCGGCGCAGGATGCCCGTCGCAGCAAGGTCTTCACGCGGATCCTGAAGGAGGTCTCGGTCGCCGCCCGGCTCGGCGGGGGCGATCCCACGGGCAACCCGAGGCTTCGTCATGCCCTGTCGGAGGCGAAGGCGCAGAACGTGCCGGGAGACAACATCGACCGGGCGATCAAGAAGGGCACCGGAGAGCTCGAAGGCGTGTCCTACGAGGAAGTCACCTATGAGGGTTACGGCCCCGGTGGCGTGGCGGTGCTGGTGGAAACCCTCACCGACAACCGGAACCGGACCGTGTCGGAGGTCAGGCACCTGTTCACCAAGCACGGCGGCAATCTGGGCGAGAACGGCTGTGTCGCCTGGATGTTTCATCGCCGCGGCTTCTTCGCCTTCGATCGGGCTGTCCTCGAGGACTCCGGGGTAGACGAGGAAGCGCTGGTCGAACTCGCCCTCGAACTCGAGGCCGAGGACTTTGCGGTCGAGGACGAGAGCTACAACGTCTATACGTCGGTCGAGGCGTTCCATGCGACGAAGGACGCGATCGAGGAGCGTGGCCTGACCGCGACCGTCGCGCAACTGACGATGGAACCCCAGAACCTGGTCCAGGTCGACGAGGGGGGCGCGGGTCCGCTCATCCGCCTGATCGACGCGCTCGAGGATCAGGACGACGTGCAGAATGTCTGGGCCAACTTCGACCTCGACGACGAACTGCTCGAGCGGCTGGCGTCCTGACCGTCTGCGGGGCGCTGCCGTGATCGTCCTCGGGATCGATCCCGGGAGTCGCTACACGGGCTTCGGCGTGGTGGAGCAGGATGGGTCGAGGGTTCGGCAGCTTGATGCGGGCCGGATCGTCCTCACCGCCGAGCCGACGCCGGCGGCGCGCATGGCGCGGTTGGCCGAGGGCATGGAGGAGACTCTCGAACGCTGGCAGCCGGCGGCGGCGGCGCTGGAAACGCTGTTTCACGGCCGCAACAGCCGCTCCCTGATCGCGCTGGCCCAGGCCCGGGGCGTCATCCTGTCCGTCCTCGGTCGGCATGGCCTGGAAGTCGAGGAGTACTCCCCGGCTCACGTCAAGCAGGCCGTCTGCGGCAGCGGTCGAGCCGACAAGACCCAGGTCTCCCGGATGGTCGACGTGCTCCTGGGGCCAGCGCCGGCGCGGCGCAGCGCTGACGCCTCCGACGCCCTGGCCGTCGCCCTCTGCTACGTCCACCGGCGGCCTCTGGAGCGGGTCATGGAGGCGGCCGGAGCGTCGCCGGAACGCGGTTGATCGGGCGGTTCCAATGCCGAACCCGTGTGCTATATTGCTCCACCGTTCCAAGGTGAGCCAGGCACCCCTCCGGTGTAGGGGTCACCGCATGTCCAGAATCGCGTCCGCCTTTGGCGGGCGGTTCAACCAGGCCCGCTGGCGGGCGCAGTTCTGAGGAGGTAGCTAGGTGAACATTGGTGGCACGTTCTGGAAGTTGATGAACGAGGGCGGCCCCGTCATGTGGCCATTGCTCGCTTTCTCCGTCATCGCGGCAGCGGTGGTGGTCGAGCGACTGATTGCGCTGCGGCGGGCTCGGATCAACGTTCACGAATTCCTCCCCAAGGTGCGGAAGGCGCTGGTCGTGAACCGCTCGATTCGTGAAGCGGTCAAGGTATGCGAGGAGTACCGGGGTCCGGTCGCCTCGATCCTCAAGGCCGGTCTGATGAAGTACGGCCAGCCCAAGGAAGACGTCGAGAAGACGATCGAGAACGCGGCGCTGTTCGAGATGGGCCGCCTCGAGCGCGGCCTCGCGGTGCTGGCGACGACGGCCAACGTCGCCCCGCTGCTCGGGTTCTTCGGCACGGTGACGGGCATGATGGCCGGCTTCGACGCCCTGGCGGCACAGGGTCTGTCGAACCCCGGCGCGGTCGCCACCGGTATCAAGGAGGCCCTGACCACGACCGCCGGCGGTCTGGCGGTCGCCATTCCGACCCAGCTCGCCTACAACTACTTCATGAGCCGGATCAACAAGTTCGTCCGCGACATCGAGACCTCGGCGAACATGCTGCTCGAGACGTTCGGCGAGATGGAGCGCAGCGGCATTCCGCCGGAGTCCGGCGGCGACGCCAGCTAGATCGACATGAAGCTCAAGGCAACCATCGAGCACAAGCCGAACATCCCGACGGCCTCGATGGCGGACATCGCCTTCCTGCTGATCATCTTCTTCATGCTGACGATCACCTTCGAGGTCGACAAGACCCAGGTGACGCTGCCGAAGACGACACTCAGGTACGAGATTCCGAAGCAGTCCGCCTACGTCTCGATCGATCCGAACGGGCGCATCCGGGTCTCCGACGGCACGGAGCAGAGCGCCCTGGTCAGCGCGGCCGACGAGGTTCTCTCGATGGCCGCGGGCGTCATCGCGATGGACCCGCAGAAGGTCTTCGTCGTCAAGTCGCACGGCGACGTGGACTGGCTGAAGGTCGACGAGGTGATCGACGCGTTGAAGCGGGCCAAGGTTCGGGACGTCTACCTGCTGTCGGATCAGGTGACGGTCGACGACCTGTAAGCTTGACGAAGGAGGCGCAAGATGAGACTTGACCGTGATCGCCCGGACGACGAAATCCCGACCTCGTCAATGGCGGATATCGCCTTCCTGCTGATCGTCTTCTTCATGGTGACGACGACGTTCACCGCCACCCGCGGACTGGACTTCGCGCTTCCCGAGGACGACGACGATCCGCCGGTGGTCGAGAAGGAGGAGTCGGTGCTGGTCGAGATCATGCCGAACGGCGAGTTGATCGTCGACCAGGATCCGATGCTGTTGCACGAGATCATCCCCTACCTGAAGCCGAAGCTCGAGCGGAACCCGAAGAAGCCGGTGATCATCCGGCCCGATATCGCGACGCCCTACAAGTTCATGGTCCAGGTGTACGACGAGTTGCGCCAGTGGGAGGACTACGGGCTGGAGCAGCCGATCAACATTTCGGTTCCCACCCAGCGCGAGATCCAGAGCTTCTGGTACTAGGGAAGAGATCGGAATACGCCGAGACCGGCTGGACGTTGAACCCAGACACCACGCGACAGAACACCTGACCGAGAACCTGACTGAAGAGGGGTAACCGGATGAGTGACGAGAACCTCGAACAGGCTGCGTCCCCCGCGGAGGAGCCCGCGAAGGACGAAGCGACCGCGCTGACCTCCGCCGAACAGGGCCTGCTGACCTACGTACAGGAGACCCGCGAGGACAACAAGACCTTCCGCTACTCGCTGGGGCTGGCGGTCATCCTCCACGGCATCCTGCTGATCGTGAAGCTGCCCGACCTGTACGGCGACACGGTGGCGCCGCCGCCGAAGCCCAAGGTCTTCGTCGTGCAGCAGGTGCGCTTCAAGCCGCCACCGCCGAAGGAAGAGCAGCAGATTCCGAAGCCGAAGTCGAAGAAGGTTCCGATCCCCGATCCCACGCCCGACGAGCCGGAGCCGATCCGGATCGACGAGCCGGAGGAGATCGACATTCCCGAGGTCGACGATCTCGATCTCTTCGACCTCCCCGAGGCGCCGCCTCCGCCGGAACCGACGGGACCGATCTACGTCACCGGCGACGTGACGAAGCCGGAGAAGATCAGCGACATCCAGCCGCAGTACACCGAGATCGCGCGCAAGGCGCGGATCCAGGGTGTCGTCATCCTCCAGGCCACGATCGACAAGAACGGCGACATCACCGACATCAAGGTTCTGAAGCCGCTGCCGATGGGCCTTGACGAAGCCGCCGTGTCGGCCGTGCAGCAGTGGAAGTTCAAGCCGGCGACGCTGAACGGCAAGCCGGTCGCCGTGTACTACAACCTGACCGTCAACTTCCAGCTCCAGTAGCTGCCGTAGATCGAACAGATGACTACTCGCCGATCCGTACTTACGTTGACGGCGCTCAGCCTCCTGCTGACCGCGTCGATCGCCACCGCCGGCTATGAGGAGGGCATGGCCGCCTTCAAGGCCAGGAACTTCGAGCAGGCTGTGGCCGAGTTCCAGCAGTTCGTCGAAGAACGGCCCGACCAGCACGCCGGCTACCAGATGCTGGGGCTTTCGCTGCTGTCAGCGAGGCGTCCCGCCGAGGCGGTGGCCCCGCTCGAGAAGGCACTTGAACTGAAGGGGGAGAACCCCGCCGACCGGCTCTACCTGGGGCGAGCGCTGCACCTGAGCGGAAAGCACAGGGACGCGATCTCGACGCTCAGCAGGCTGAACATTGGCAGCCTGCCAGCCAAGAACCAGAGTCAGGTCTACCAGATGCGGAGCGCCAGCTACGCGCGGCTGGGGAACACCGGCAGCGCGGCTGCCGACCTCGGAAGGGTCGCCGACCTCAATCCGAGCGACGCCGCGGCCCGCTTCGAGTACGGGCAGATGCTCCACAGCGATGCGCAGCTCGATCCCGCGATTGCCGCCTACGAGCGGGCCGTCTCGATGGACGGCAGCAATTCGGAGTGGAAGACGACGCTGGTGAACGCGCTGAAGGTCAAGGGACGGAGCACCTCAGGCTCAGCAAAATCCGGCATCTACCGCAAGGCCGAGGACTACGCCAGGAGCCTGGTCGGGACCAGCGCCTCTTACGACAACCTTCTCCTGCTCGGCGAGGTGCAACTCGGCGGCAAGAACTACGAATCGGCGGCGTCGACGTTGCAGCAGGCGATCTCCAAGAGGAGAAACGACTGGCACGCTCATCTGTACCTCGGGCAGGCGTACGGCTCGCTCGAGCGTTACAACGACGCCGAAGCGCCGCTGAACGACGCCCTCGGTCTGGCTTCCGGCGAGGCCGAGAAGCAGGTCCTGGACTACCTCGGCTTCGTGCTTGAGAAGCAGCGGAAGTTCGAAGCCTCGATCACGGCCTACGAACGGGCGGGGAACGCGGGCGGCGCGGCCCGGGTCCGTGAGAACCAGCAGATCCAGCAGGAGAACCAGGAAGCCGACCAGTTCAACGCGAACATCGCGGAACTCGAGCGCCAGCGCGAGGAACTCCGCCGGCAACTCGAAGAGGTCCCCGGAGCGACGAACGAGCCTCCGCGCCAGTAGGGAGGTCGCACACTGGGTGCGCCGGCGTCCTCGCCGGCCGCCGCCGAAGGCGGCCAGAGAAACGCGCCGGCCGCAAGGCCGGCTCCGCCTGGACCACAGCAGTGGGCGAGATGACCCCTAGACGCACCTTGCTCGCCTGGGCGGCTGCCAGCCTTGCCCTCAGTCCGCCGGCCTTCGCCGACTGGCAGGCAGGTATCGACGCTTTCAAGGCCCGTGACTTCGAGCAGGCTGTCGCGGAGTTCCGGCAGTACGTCGACGAACGTCCCGATCAGCACGCCGGTCACCTCATGCTCGGTCGCTCGCTGTTCGCCGCCGAGCGCTACAGGGCTGCGGCCTCCGCCCTGCGGCGGGCCGTCTCGCTCAGGCCTGGCGACTGGCAGGCCTACGTGATGCTCGGGCAGGCGTTCACCTACCGAGGGCGCCACAAGAAGGCCGAAGTGTCACTTCGGACCGCTCTGGGGTTGGCCGACGGCGAGGACAGGAACCTGGTCTTGAACTGGATCGGCTTCGTTCTGTACAGGCAGGGACGGTACGCCGAGGCGGCCGAGGCCTACCACAGCGCCGGCAACCCCGAAGCCGCGCAGGAGGTTCGGGAGATTCAGCGGCGCGTGGCGGAGGATGCCGAGGACCTCGAAGCACTCGTGGAAGCGATACGTCGGGGTGGACCACCGAAGTGGCTCCCCGGGGATCCAGTCCGCGGCGGGGTCCGGGAGGGGAGGGTCCCAGCGGGCTGGAGACAAGCGCCTGCCCATGTCCTGCCATCAACCGACGCCGAAGCGAAGCGCAGTCGACCGAAGCGAACCCCCAACCTCGCGCTCACCAAGCGGGGGTGAGCGTCCGTCTGGGACCCTCCCCTCCCGGAACCCGCCGTGGACGGGTCTAGCCGCTGTCGCTCCGCCGCCAGCCGCCTAGCGGTCAGCCAGCTTGCGGCGCAGGATCTCCTGGGCGGCTCGCGGTTCGGCGCTGCCGCGTGAGGCTTTCATGATCTGGCCGACCAGGTAGCCGAGGGCCTGTTGGCGGCCGCCGCGGTACTCGGTGACGGCCTTCTCGTTGGCTGCGATTGCCTCGTCGGCCCAGGCCTCGAGCTGGGCGTCGTCGCGGACCTGGCGGAGGCCGAGCCGGTCGGCGATCTGGTCCGGCGTTTCTGACGAGTCCCAGGCAGCGGCGAGTACCTCCTTGGCGGCGGTGGTCGACAGCTCGCCGGAGTCGACCAGGGCGACGACGGCGGCGAGGCGGTCCGGCGCGACCGCGGCCTCCACGTCGATGCTCCGCTCCTTCAGTTCGCGCAGAAGCTCCGTCATCACCCAGTTGGCGATGGACTTGGCGCCCTTCGGATGGGCTGCGACGGCTCGCTCGTAGTAGGTCGCCAGGGCGACGCTGCCGGAGAGCAGCGCCGCCTCTTCCGGGCGCAGTTCGTAGGCGTCGCGGAAGCGGGCGCTCTTCGTCCACGGCAGCTCGGGAAGCCGGTTCGCGTGCCGTTCGATCCGTTCGCTGGACAGCACGACGGTGGGTAGATCGGGCTCCGGAAAGTAGCGGTAGTCGTGGGCTTCCTCCTTCGACCGGAGCGACCTGGTCACGCCGGTTGCCGGCTCGAAGCTCCGCGTCTCCTGCTCGACCTGAGCCCCGGAAGTCAGGACGTGCAACTGACGTTCCCGCTCGTACTCGAGGGCCTTCGCCACATGGCGGAACGAGTTCAGGTTCTTGACCTCCGTCTTCGTGCCGAGTGCGGTCTCGCCGGCCGGCCGGAGCGAGAGGTTCGCGTCGCAGCGAAGACTGCCCTCCTCCATGTTGCCGTCGCTGGCGCCGGTGTAGAGCAGGACCTGGTGAAGCACCTGCAGATAGGCCTGCGCGTCGGCCGGCGAACCGATCTCCGGTTCGGTGACGATCTCGACCAGGGGCACCCCGCAGCGGTTGAAGTCGACCAGGCTCCGGCCCGGGAGCGGCCCGCCTCCGGGCACCTCGTGGAGCAGCTTCCCGGCGTCCTCCTCCAGGTGGAGGCGGTGGATGCGCACGGTGTTTCCCGACGGCAGCGGTACGCCGCCTCCCTCGGCCAGGGGTTCGTCGTACTGGCTGATCTGGTAGCCCTTGGGCAGGTCCGGATAGAAGTAGTTCTTGCGCGCGAAGACCGAACGCCGGCGGACCTCGCAGCCGAGGGCCAACGCGAGCCGGATCGCCAGGTCGACGGCGTGCTGGTTGGTCACCGGCAGGGTGCCCGGATAGCCGAGGCAAACCGGGCAGACGAGTTCGTTCGGCTCGGCGCCGAAGCGATTCTCGCAACGGCAGAACATCTTCGTCCGGGTGCGCAACTGGACGTGGACTTCCAGTCCAATGACTGTGTCCCATCCCGTGTCGACGGGAACTCCGACGGCACCCGTCCCGGTCGTGCTCTGCGCTACGCTCATGGCCGTCTCAAATGGCCGCGGCATCCTACAGCAGGCGCAATGTCGCACTCGCGGTCTACCGGCGCCCACCCGTGTGGGCCGCCTTTCTGGGCGTGGCGCCTCAAGGGGGAAAGGCCGGTCCGGAGGACGCGCTCAGCGTCCTGGCGAGCCAGGTGCCCGCGGCGGCGGCGGTAGCGCCGGCCTGGCTTCGCCAGCGGCACGGCACGGACGTGCTGAGAGCGACGGAGCCCGGGCGGACCGGCGATGGGGACGGGCTGATCGTCTCGGAGTCCGGAGTCGCGGCCACGGTCTTCGTCGCCGACTGTGTGCCCGTGCTGATTGCGGCCGGCGACTCGGTGGCCGCGGTTCACGCCGGCTGGCGTGGTCTCGCGAGCGGCGTTCTGGCCTCGGCCGTCCACGAGTTGAGCCATGATTCGTTCCGCGACGGGACCTCCGCTGAAGCCTGGATCGGTCCGGCGATCGGACCCTGTTGCTATGAGGTCGGCGAAGACGTGGCGGTCCAGGTGGAGTCCCGGAGCGGTGCGGACGTGGTGACTCGAAGACCGGACCGAAAGCCGCACCTCGACCTTCCGCTGGCGGCGTCGCGGCAGCTCGCAGGCCTGGGTGTTGGCAGGATCTCGACGGTGGAACGTTGCGTGCGCTGCAGTCCGGAGTGGTGGAGCTACCGCCGGGACGGCGCCCGGGCGGGCCGCAACTACGGCTTCATCTGGCGTGGTGAGCGCTATTGACGGGACGTGCGGCTGCGGGCCTTGCGCGTGGGGTCGATTCCGACGGACCGCAGGAAGGCGAGGTCGCGGCCGTTGATCCTGAAGGGCGGCGCTGGTAGAGGCCGTTTCGTCTCTTCCGCCGTCTCGGCGTCGTCGTCACTCTCGAACGGCTTGCAGTCGAGGAACAGATTCAGCGTGTAGCCTTCGCGCCGAATCGACTCGAGCCGTTCGTGGACTTCAGGCGACTCTGCGATCGCCTCGCACAGGGAACGGGTGAGATCTTCGAGCAGTTGCTTGAGCCGGGGTTCCATGGCAGCAAGAGCATTATCCCAGACAGACGGTCCGTGCGACAGTCCGGACTCGTCAGGGCGGGATCAGGATCTCTGGGGCCCGATCGTCGAGGGGCTTGGAGCCGCCGGCTTCCAGCCTGTCTCGGTCGAGCCTCTGGCCGGCGACGTTTCTCCGCGACGCTACGCGCGGCTTCGTCTCGCGGGCGGCGAGCAGTACGTCGTCTGCGCCTACCCGGACGACATGGCCGAGGTGGCTTCGCGGTTCCTGGCCGCGACGGAACTCCTGAACTCGGCCGGAGTGCCGGTGCCACGGGTTGAGCGGTGCGCGCTCGGCGAGCCCGTGTGGATTCTTCTGGAAGACCTGGGGCCGCAGACGGTCTTCGATCGGTGGGAGGGCGGCGGTCTGGGTCCGGCGGCACTCGACCGCTGCCTGACGGAGGCGGTGGCGCACATTGGCCGAATCCGGCTCCTGTCGCCCGACCGTGTGCGCGCTCTGGGCTCGCCGCCCCTGGACCGGAAGCTGCTGATGGCGGAACTCGACCTGACCTGGGATCGTTTTCTCGAGCCGCGGGGGCTGGTGCGAGACGCGACTCTGGCCGAGCAACTGCGCGGTTTGTGCGATGCGGTGTGCGAGCGTCTCGGCTCGGCGCCGCCCGTGCCCTGTCATCGGGACTTCATGGTTCGCAACCTGATGCTGCGGGCCTCGACGCGCGAGGGTGCGGAGCCGGAGGTCGTCGTGATCGATCACCAGGACCTGCGGCTTGGCCCGCCGCACTACGACCTGGCTTCACTGCTGAACGACAGCCTGACGCTCTCCGCCCGCCAGCGGCGTCGCCATCTGACGGTCCTGGGAGAAGACGCCGAAGAGCTTGCCCTGTACAACGCCGCGGTGGCGCAGCGGATGCTCAAGATAGCCGGTACCTTCGCCCACTTCGCCGCGCTCGGCAACGACCGGCATCTGCCGTTGATTCGGCCCGCGTTGCGGCGGTTCGTCGACGCGCTGGACGCTCTTCCAGAGGGCCGTGAACTCGCCGGCCGCGTGCGCCGGGAGTGGGCGGCGTTTGGCTGCTAGAATCCTGGGTTGAGCGCGACGTTCAACAGGAGAACCCCATGCCTTCCATTGGCATCCAAGAGCTTCTGATCATCTTCGTCATCCTGATGGTCATCTTCGGCGGCAGCAAGCTGCCGCTGCTTGGCCGGGGGATGGGTGAGGGCATTCGCAACTTCAAGCGGGGGCTGCGGGGCGACGACTCCTCCGAACTGGAGGAGGAGAACGCGTCTTCGTCGGGCGCCAAGAGCAGCTAGCAGGAGTCGCAGCCGTGCTAGCATGGCTGCTTCGGCATGTGACTCGCCTTGAAGCCCCTCAGCCCAGACAACCGCTCTACCGAAGGGCCGTCGGAGGATCTCAACGGCCAGCTCGACCGCCTGGTAAGCCAGTTGGCTTCCCAGGGTGTCACTCTGGCGCAAGCTCGCGAGATCTTTGAACGCCAGTTCATTCTCGCTTCCCTACGACTCAACAGGGGCAACATCACGAACTCAGCAAACCACCTGGGGCTTCATCGCAACACGCTACGGAACAAGGTCGCCACGCTTCAGATACAGGCGACGGACTATCGCGGTTCCGGCAAGAGGATCCAGTCGAGATAGCGTGAGAAGGGCCCGCGGGCTCAAGGACCCGGGCCTCCGTTCGACCCACATTCACCACAGATTGGCACACGCCTTGCTCCAATAGCGGTGCCAGCAGCGAAGGCGTTCCTGGCGAACGCCTGATGCTGTCGAGCGAGATTCCGTCCTGCCAACGACTCCCATAGCGCGGGACGTAACCGCCGAACATCTTTCAGCGACTGGTTTCTTCAGGAGACAGTCGACAAGCGCCTTCCAGCAGATTCACTATGACCTTCCAGCAACCCAGCTTCCACTACCGAGCTACTGCCATCGCCGTGGCGGCGGCAGCCATTCTGGCCGCCGCGCCCCGCGAAACCGCGCCGGGTCGGCACCTGGAACCGCTGCCCATGTCGATCCCGCTGGAGGATGTCGCCCTGTTCGAGCAGATTCAGGCATGGCTCGAACCGTCTTCCGTGGTTGCCTCCGGGTACCCGGGAAGCGATCCGCTCTACGAGTCCATTCGGTCACGCCGGGAGAGCTTCGAGCTGTTCATCGGCGCTGCCGACGAGGAGGCTGTTTCGGACCGGATGCAGCACGTTCCGTACGGTGGTCTGATCTCCAGCGCCGCCCGGCGGCACGACGTCGATCCGTTGCTCGTGGCGGCGGTCGTACAAGCGGAGTCCTCGTTCGACACGGAGGCGGTTTCGTCCCAGGGCGCCCTCGGACTGATGCAGATGATGCCCACGACCGCCGAGCAGTTGGGCGTTGCGGATGCCTACGACCCAAGTCAGAACCTCGACGCGGGCGCCAGCTATCTGGCCTACCTGCTGCGCCGTGCTGACAACGACCTGGTCCTGGCTCTCGCCGGCTACAACGCGGGGCCCGGCACCGTTGATCGGTTCGGGGGCATGCCCCCCTTCCGCGAGACGCGCGGCTTCGTCAACAGCGTGCTCCGCGTCTACATCGCACACCACCGCGCGGCTTGGGCGGCCGTCAACCCCGACGGTCTCGACTTCGCCGTGCTGGCGGGCGGCTAGGGCCTAACCGTCGTCCAGGGTCGCGAGCGAGTCGGCGGCCATCCGGGCGGCGTCGGTGTCCGGGAAACGCCTTGAGACCTCGCGAAAGCGGCGCCGCGCGCCGTCCGTGTCGCCCAGTCTCTGAAGCGACCGGCCTGCCTTCAGCAGCGCATCGGGCACCTTGTTACCGAGGGGGAAGTCCTGGAGCAACTGCTCGAACGCGGTCGCCGCGCCCCGGTTGTCGCCGCGCGCGAACCGGCATTCGCCGATCCAGTAGAGGGCATTGTCGGACAGATCCGTGTCGGGGAAGTCGCTGATGAAGCGCTGGAAGCCGAGTTCAGCCTCCAGGTACTCGTGCCTCATGAACGCGTCAAGCGCCTGGTCGTACAGTTCGTGACCGGTGCGCTCGACGGAGGCCGCGGGATCGGCCTCGGTCCCGACGGACGCCCGATCCGTATCGCTCTCGAGTTCGCTCACCTGGACCACTTTCACCCGGGGCGGCGGTTGCGGATCGAACGGAGCGGGTGGAGCCGGGGCCGCCGCCGAAGCGCGAACCTCTTCCAGAGTCGCCTCGAGTTCGGCGATCCGTTCCCTGAGTCGGGCGTTCTCGGTGTTGCCCGCCGATGCCTCGGCCTCGAGCCGCCGCACCCGCTCTTCAAGTTGCGTGAGTTCGGCGCGGACGCCTTCGTTGGGAGTCCTCAGGCGATCGATGAAACCGGCGGGCGTATCGGTCGAGGCGCAGCCGCCGCTCAGGCCGGCGAACGCCAGTATGGCCAGCGAGAGACGCGGTTCAGTCGTCGTTGTTCTCTGCCGCGGGCGGACCATCTGGTCGATTCCTGTCCGGCCGGATGGGCGTGTCCGGCAGCTTGGTGCGGAGTTTCCGGAGCTGCTCCTCCGAAGGCGCCTTCTTGAGCCACGGGCTGCCCGGAAACTCGTTCCGCAGACGATCGCAGGCTTCGTTGAGGTAGTCAAAGCGGTCGAGTCCCAACCTGCTCGGAATCTGCTGGAGCACCAGGCGATACGTGAGGCACATGTGGGCGAGGATCTTGTCCGGCTCCGGGTAGTCCGGGTACTGCTCGAGCATTTCCTTGAAGCGAGCACCGGCGGCGGTGGGAGTACGGAAACGGTAGTAGAAGGTCCCGACGACGAACTCGTGCTCCGCCAGGTGGTTGCGGACTTCGACGATCCGCTGGGCCGCCTGACCGGCGAACTGACTGGTCGGGTACAGCCGGCGAGCGTTCTCGAACTCGGTCAGCGCCAGCCGGGCCGTCTGCTGGTCCCGGTCCGGTTTCTCCATGCGTTCGGCGAGCGAGGCCGCGAGACGGAACTGGGCGTAGGCCGCCTGGTCGGAGGTCGGGAACCGGTTCAGGAAGTCTCGGTAGCGTTGCTCGGCTTCGACGTACGACTGGTAGCCGCCGCGCAGGAACAGGGCGTCCGCGGCCAGCAGCAACCCTTCACGACCGGTCTCGGAGTTCGGCTCGACCTCGAAGGCGTGGACGAGGTGTTCACGCGCCTGCGTGAACTTCTCGTCCTCCAGCAGTTGCTTGCCGATCTCGAGGGCCTCGGCCGACGAGAGTCTCAGGATGGGGTCGTCCCTGACGCCACCGCATCCGGTGGCCAGGCCCAGCGCGGCCGCCAGCAGGAGCGCGCGGTGACGGTTCATTCGCCCGCCTGTCGCCGGAGGGCGACCAGGGTTTCAACCGGCCGGTCCGCGGCGAAGACGCCGGAACCCACGACCGCGACGTCGACGCCGGCAGCCGCCACCTCGTTCAGGTTGCCTGGCTTGATTCCGCCGTCCATCTCGATGCTCACCGGCAGTTCCCGCTCGTCGACCAGGGCGCGGAGGCGCCGGGCCTTCTCGAGCACCTCAGGGTGGAAGGCCTGGCCGGCGAAACCGGGAACGACCGACATCAGCACCACGAAGTCCAGGTGCTCCAGGTAGGGCAGGAGCTCGTCCAGCGGCGTCGCCGGGTTGATCGCGACGCCGGCGCCGGCGCCGCGCTCGCGGATACGCGCCGCAAGCCGTCCCGGCTCCTCCGTCACCTCGTGGTGGATCGATAGCCAGGCCGGCCCGCTGTCCAGATACCGGTCGAGGAGCGCTTCCGGGTTCGAGACCATCAGGTGGATGTCGAAGCCGACGCGCGTGCGTCTGGCCAGATCGGCGATGACAGGTGGACCGAAGGTCAGATTCGGCACGAAGTGGCCGTCCATCACGTCGACGTGAATGAGCTGCGCGCCGCCGTCCTCGCACAGTTTGACGGCGGAGGCGAGGTCGGCAAGGTCCGCCGCCAGGATCGAAGGCGCAATCTTCATCGTTCAGGTTCTTGCGGGCGACCGTGCTTGCGGGCGGACGGGGCGGGTTCAGCGACTGTCTTGCGCGGCTACCACGAGGGCGATCGAATCGCTCTGCCGCAGGGGGTGGCCCGGAAGCGGGTATTGACGCAGGATGATCCCGGCTGGGACGCCTTCGTAGGGTTCGTACTTTACCCTTCCGAGGAGGAATCCGCGCGTCTCGAAGAAGTCTCGGACCGGGTCCTCGGGCAGGTCGATCAGGTCCGGCATGACGACCATCGCCCCGGGGTTGGACAGGCTGACCATCAGGTCCACCTGGGACGAGGGGTCGATCGGGCTGCCGGCGGGAGGATCCTGCCGGACGACGGTGCCCGGCTCACCGGACTCGGCGAAGACGCTCCGGCTCCTGCCCATCTGCAGGCCCGAGGCCGTGAGACTCACCTGGGCCGTCTGCAGGACCTGGCCGCTCAGGTCCGGCGTCTCGACCAGTTCCCGGCCCCGCGACAGGTAGACGACCACACCGCTGCCCTCCTTGACCGCGCTGCCGGCGGGAGGGTCCTGCCGGAGCACGTGGCCGGCCGGGACCGCCTCGTCGTAGCGGTCGTCCTCCAGCCGCTGCAACGCCAGGCCCGCGGTGGCCAGGCCAGCTTCGGCCTGGCTCCGGTCGAGGCCGACCAGGTCGGGTACGGCGATGACGCCGCTGCGGACGAAGTTGGAGAGCGCCAGGTAGGACGAAGTACCCAGCAGGGCGACGAGCAGGCCCCCGTAGGCCGCGAAGAGGACGCTTCGCCTGAGCCAGGGATGGCGTATCGCCTTGCCGATCCAGTCGGGGAGCTTGCCCGCCATCATCGTCGAACCGCCTTCAGCGCCCGAGGCCGGGAAGGTTCTTCACCAGGTCGAAGTAGATCGCGAACAACATGATGGCGACGACGACCGCCAGGCCGAACTGGGTGACGAGGTTCTTGACCTGGAGCGAGAGGTCGCGTCGCAGCACGCTCTCGAGCATCAGGATGACGAGCTGGCCGCCGTCGAGGAGCGGGATCGGCAGCAGGTTCAGGACGCAGATGTTCAGGCTGATCAGGGCGATCAGGAACACCAGGTCGCTGAAGCTCCGGCGGGCCGCCTGACCGCTGATCCGGCTGATCTCGATCGGACCGGCCAGCGCGCTCTGCGGCGAGACGCGGCGTTCGACCATGCTGCCCAGAAAGCCGAAGATCTCGGTCGTCGTCTCCCAGTTGATCCGGGCGCTCTCCGCGATCGCCCTGACCGGGCCGACGCGCTGATAGGAGAAGTGGCTGATCGCGATGCCGGCTCGGCCGACTCCGGCCTCGTTCTCGGGCACGAGTCGGACGACCAGACGGTCCTCGCCGCGGCCGATCTCGATGCTGACCTCCTCGCCCGCTCGCGGCTCGACAAGGCGGCGAAAGTCGTCCGCGTCGGCGACGGGATGGCCGTTGACGGCGTACAGCGTGTCGCCGTAGCGCAGGCCGACCTGCTCGGCGGGAGTGTCTTCGAACACCTGGCGAACCCGCGGCAGGAGGCTGGCGTAGAGACCCGCGTCGCCCAGCTCGTAGCGCGGCATCCGGCGAGGGACGAGCACGGTGCTCAGGGCTTCGCCGTCGCGCTCGAAGTCGATCTCGAGCCGGCGTTCCGGCGACATCAGCACGGTGTTCGAGACGTCCCGCCAGTCGGACACCTCCTCGCCGTCCAGGCGCAGGATCACGTCGCCCGCCAGGAGCCCGGCATCGGCCGCGGCCGATTCGGGGGCCACGCCGCCGATCTCGGTGCTCAGGTCTCGCGGCCCGGCCAGCTCGGTTCCGGCCATCAGTACGGCCGCGATCAGAACGATCGACAGCACGACGTTGGCCGCCGGACCCGCCAGGAGCACGATCATCCGTTGCCAGCGGGGCTTGGCGGTGAAGTCGCCCGCGTCGCCGGTCGGGTTCGCGGCGTCGATTCCGGAGAAGGCGACATAGCCGCCGAGGGGAATCATGGCGAGCCGATACTCCGTGCCGCCGCGCTCGAAGCCCCAGAGGCGGGAACCGATGCCGATCGAGAAGACGCGGACCCTGATCCGGAACATCCTCGCGGCCAGGAAGTGGCCCAGTTCGTGGACGAAGATGATCACTCCGATCACGACCAGGAAGGCCAGCGTGTTGCTGAGGAAGTTCATCGTGCCAGCGCGGCAGAACTGGGTGCGCCGGCGTCCCCGCCGGCATCCGGCGCGAAGCGCCGGCTTCTGGATCTGCCTCGCTAGCGACTCTAACCGCGAAGCTGCGCGAGGACTTCCCGGGCCTGGCGGCGGCCCCAGGAATCCCACTCCAGAGCCTCGTCGACCGTCGCCGGCTCCGTGCCGCCGGCCTCCCGGTCGTGACGGTCGAGTACTTCCGCCACCGCCGGCACGATGGCCGTGAAGGATGCCGCGCCGTCCAGGAACGCCGCCACCGCCGTCTCGTTCGCCGCGTTGAGCGCCGCCGGCGCGCCGTTCCCGCGGACCAGCGCCTCGCGCGCCAGGGACGGCGCCGGAAAGGCCTCCGGGGCCACCTTCCTGAACTGGAGTTCGGAGGTCGCCTCCAGCAGCCCGCTCAGTCCGCTTGCGGCGCCGTCGTCGGGGCGCGGCCAGCGCTCCGGGTGGGACAGGGCGTAGCGGATGGGATACTCCATGTCGTTGGCTGAGATCTGGGCGATCGAGTTGCCGTCCCGGAACTCGACAATCGAGTGAACCAGGGACTGTGGGTGGATCAGGATGTCGATCCGGGATCCCGGAACGTCGAACAGGTAGCTGGCCTCGATCAGTTCCAGTCCCTTGTTCATGAGCGTCGCGGAGTCGACACTGATCTTGGCCCCCATGTTCCAGGTCGGGTGAGCCGTTGCTTCGGCCGGCGTGACCGTGTCCAGGGTCGCCGGGTCACGGTCCAGGAACGGGCCGCCCGAGGCGGTCAGGACCAGGCGCCTGACCTCCCGGCGGCGCCCCGCGCGCAGCGCCTGGTGGATCGCGGCGTGTTCGCTGTCGACGGGCAGTATCTTCGCCTCCGAGTCGGCCGCCAGCCGGCGCAGGAGAGGGCCGGCGGCGACCATCGCCTCCTTGTTCGCGAGCGCCAGGTCGGCGCCGGCGGCGAGGGCCGCCGCGGCCGGTCTGAGGCCGGCGGCGCCGACGATCGCGGTCAGCACCAGGTCGATGCCGCCGGCGCCGACCGCGTCGACCAGTGCCGGTTCGCCCCAACGGAGCTCGGCGCCCGCTGGCAGCTCGGCGCGAATCGCTTCCGCGGCCGCCGCCGTTGCGACGACGATCCGGCGGGGGCGGAACTCCCGGGCCAGCTCCAGGAGCCGGACCGGCCGGGTGCCGCCGGCGGCCAGGAGAGAGACCGCGAGTCGGTCGGGGTGTCGGCGCGCGACGGCGAGGGCGGCTTCACCGACCGAGCCGGTGGCGCCAAGTACGGCAAGCGTTCGCACACTCACGGAAGGAGCGACGGCGCCGCACCGGCCTGGACGGCGACGTAGAACACCGGCGTCGCCAGCAGAACGCTGTCGAGGCGGTCCAGCAGCCCGCCATGCCCGGGCAGAAGGGCCCCCGTGTCCTTGACCGCCACCGCCCGCTTGAGCATCGACTCGACCAGGTCTCCGGCCTGTCCCGCGGCGCCGCAGAGCAGGGCCAGGACGGGGACGTCCACGCCGAGGGCTTCGGGCCCCCGCCACACCAGGACCACCGCGACGCCTGCTGCGCAACTGGCGGCGAGACCGCTCACCGCGCCGGCGATCGTCTTCTTTGGGCTGAGCACGGGCGCCAGGGGCCGGCGTCCGAGCAGGCGGCCGCCGTAGTAGGCGCCGATGTCGCCGAGGGAGGCGACGACCAGTACCCAGAAGAGAAGCACCGGTTCGACGACATGGAGGTTGATCGCGGCGACCAGGAACAGGCCGAGCCAGAGGGCGCCGTAGGTGAACAGGGCCGAGGTCAGGAGCCGATCGCGGATGTCGGCATGGCTGGCGAGGCCGACCGCCGTCGCCAGGGCGAGGATGAGGGCCGCGGCGGCGAACCAGGTGCCGGCGCCGGTCAGGCCGGCCGGCAGCGGCACGTCGATCAGTTCGTTGGCGGTCGTGTCGGCCAGGGCGAGGACGCCGACCGCGAGCCAGAGCGCCCAGCTCACGGTCCGCGAGACGACGATCCGCTGCGCCAGCGCGCTGTACTCGGCTGCCGCCACGAGAACGACGAGCGTGACCGCCACTCCGAACAGGACGGGGTCGAGGTAGAGGATGAGGGCGGCTGCCAGCGCCGCGGTCACGACGCCCGTGACGACGCGTTTCATTTGTCGTGATCGTATTCCACGCGCTCCAGGCAAAGGCCTCGGGCGGGGGCGTTCGGACCCGCCTCGGTGCGCGGCCGACCGGCGAGCAGCGCGGCCAGATCGTCCGGCGAGCGGCGGCCCAGGCCGACCTCCAGGGTCGTGCCCACGAGGGCGCGAACCATCCCGCGCAGGAACCCGGCGCCGGCGACGCGGAACCGGAACTCGTCCCCCTCTCGGGTCCATCGCGCTTCGCGGATCGTGCGCACCGTGCTGCCGTGGCTGCCGCCGGCCTTGGCGAAGGCAGAGAAGTCGTGTCGCCCGCGGATCAGGGAGGCGGCCGTCTTCATCGACTCGAGATCGAGTCTTCGCGGCGCCGGGACGACGAAGGGCGACCGGAACGGGTCGATCACCGGCGCGGTGCAGAGCCTGTAGCCGTAGACCTTGAACGACGCGCTCCTGCGGGCGTGAAACGAGTCGTCGACGGCGTCGGCGGCGAGCACCCGGATCGTTGCCGGGAGATGGTGGTTCACGCCGTGGACGAGCGCCCGGCGAGTCTCGCCGGCCGGCAGGTTCCCGGCCGGGAGGTCGAGATGCGCCGTTTGCCCCGCGGCGTGTACGCCCGCGTCGGTGCGGCCGGCGCCGTGGACCGTGACCTTCCGGCGAGCAACCGCGGCCACGGCCTCTTCGACGACCTGCTGCACGGCCAGGGCGTTGTCCTGGCGCTGCCAGCCGGCGTAGTCCGACCCGTCGTACGCGATCAGCAGGCGGTACTTCATGGTGACGGGGGCTCAGGACGTCGGCGCTCGAGCACGAGCAGAAACAGGGGCGGCAGCCAGACGGCGCCGTAGACCCAGGGAAAGTACGGCAATCCGGTCAGGGCGGGAAGATAGGCCAGAGGCAGGGTCGCGGAAAGCGCGAGAACGGCGCGGGCGTGGGTCACCGCGGCCCAGGGGAGGATCCAGATCAGGTACCACGGGTAGAAGGTGGGGCTCATCAGGAGGACGACGGCGAAGGCCCCGAACGCCGCCCGGACCGGTCCCGGGCGACGCCGCCAGAGGCGAAGCCAGAGCACGGCGCCGGCGGCCAGGAGCGCGACGCGGGCGAGGAACTGGGGATAGGCGTAGGAGTAGAGCGTGCTCCAGGGCGTCGCCTCGACATCGCCGCCGAAGATCACCCGGACGACGTGGACGATCCCGGAAGCGGCCAGGTCGAGGCGCAGCCGTCCGATCAGGCGCCACAGCGGTTCGTAGAGAGGGCCGTTGTACTCCCAGCGCAGCGCGTACTCGACCAGACCGGGCGGAACCCCGCGGGTCCACAGCAGCACGCCGACCGTCGCCGGCAGAAGCAGGGCGCCGGCGCCGACCGCGAACTGCCGCCTCCGCGGGCCACCGGTGCGCCGCCACCAGAGCGGCAGCGCCGCCAGAGGCACCAGCTTGGCCAGCACCGCAAGCGCACCGACCACCCCGGCCACTGCCCATTGGGTGCCGCTGCGTCCCAGCGGAGCGAGGCCTTCGGCCTCGCGCGTGTCTTTCGGAGGGCCGACGGGGACGTCGGCGCACCCGGTCTGTACCTCTGTCGGCGTCGCACACTGGGTGCGCCGGCGTCCCCGCCGGCTGCCGCCGGAGGCGGCCTCGAAATCGGGCCGGCCGTCAGGCCGGCCACCTTCTCTCCGCTTGCCGCCTAACAGCAACCAGACGCAGCCGATGACCAGGGAGGCGCCGACCACGTCGACGTGGCCCATGCCGGCGCCCTCGACGACCAGGAGCGGGTTCCAGACATACGCCAGAGCCGCCCACGCATTGCCGCGGCGCCGGGCCAGCAACAGCAGCAGCGCGCAGCCGGCCAGGTCCACGCCGGCAAGCGCCATCTTGTAGGCGAACAGAGGCCGCGGCAGAGTCGTGGCGCCCGCGAACATCCCCAGCGCCAGCGGCGGATACACCGTGGCGACGTCGCGATGCGCGGTCTTCCTCCACAGGTCGTCGCGCAACCCGGTCAGGCTCTCGTCGTCCGGCGCCACGAGATACGGATTCGCTCCCGAGGCGGCGACCCGTCCGTCCCACAGGTAGCGGTACACATCGTCGGAAAGGCTCGGGGCCAGCGGCAGCGCGAGCAGCCGCAGCACGACAGCCACCGCCAGGACGCCCGCGACCGGAACGTCTGTCGGTGCGCCGGCCTGACGACCGACCGCCCGCGGACGGGCGCTCGGGCCGTGACGCTGGTGGCGCGGAGACGCGCCACCAGGGTGCTGGCCGGCATCCGGACGAGCGTCGCCGCGCGACGCCCTCGCCGTGCGTAGGCGTCGCAGCCCCCACCACAGCGCGCCGAACGCCAGGAGCAGCACGAGCAGAAAGGAGAGGCCAGGCCCCGGAGCGCCCGGCGCCGGTCCGAACCCCGCGCGGTCGAGCACGAGCAACCCGGCGAAGCAGGCCAGCAGAGGCCACGCGGCCGCTAACAGCGCTCCGAACCCTCGTCGCCTTGCCATATCGTCAACGTCCGTGCTTCTGCCGGTCTACTACGCCGTTCTCGGTACGCTCGCTCTCTACGGACTGCATCGGCTGGTCCTGCTCCTGGTGCTTCGCCTGTCGCGACCGCCGGTCGACGGCGAGGGTGGAGCCGGGGACTCCGCTGGCGTCCAAGATAGCGCGCAAGCGGAGCCCGTGTGGCCCCTGGTCACCGTCCAACTGCCGATCTACAACGAGCGCTACGTCGCCCCTCGGCTGATCGCCGCCGTTCTCGACTTCGACTATCCCGCGGATCGGCTCGAAGTCCAGATCCTCGACGACTCGACCGACGACACCGCCGACCGGGTCCAGGCCGAGCTCGTCCGGGCGTCCGGGCGGAACCGGCCGCTACCGCTCATCCGGCACCTGCGTCGGGAAAGTCGGCAGGGTTTCAAGGCGGGTGCTTTGGCCGCCGGTCTGGAGCAGGCGCGCGGGGAGCTGATCGCGATCTTCGATGCCGACTTCGTGCCGGAGCCGGACTTCCTGCAGCGGACGGTGCCGGCGTTCCGCGATCCCGGGCTGGGGATGGTCCAGGCGTGCTGGGGCCACATGAACCGCCAGGACTCGCTCCTGACCCGGGCCCAGGCGGTGCTACTGGACGGTCATTTCCTGGTCGAGCAGGCGGCCCGCTACCAGGCGGGTTGCTTCTTCAACTTCAACGGCACCGCCGGCGTGTGGCGGCGGCGTGCGATCGACGACGCGGGAGGCTGGCAGGTCGACACGCTGACCGAGGACCTCGATCTCTCCTACCGGGCACAGCTCGCCGGATGGCGCTTCAGGCTGATGACGGACCTCGCGGTGCCGGCGGAGCTGCCGGCCCGGGTCAACGACTTCAAGAGCCAGCAGCACCGCTGGGCCCGGGGATCGGCGCAGACGATGCGCAAGCTCCTCGGACGCATCCTGCGCAGCGCGGTGAGGCCGCGGGTCAAGCTGGCGGCGGCGGCGCACCTCACTTCGGGCATCTGCTACCCGCTGCTCGTGGCTCTTGGGCTCCTCCTGTTGCCGGCGATCCTGGCGCGGCAGGAGTCGCCGCACCTTCTGCTGTGGATCGACGCGCCCCTGTTTCTGCTCGGGACGGTGGCGGTAGCCGGTTGCTACGCCGCCGGCCAGCGCCGGGCCGGACGGCGAGGGTCCAGGTTCTGGTTCGAGGTGCCGCTCGCGATGTCCATCGGCATCGGCCTGTCGCTCCACAACTCAGCCGCGACGCTCAGCGGGCTGTTGCGCCGCGGCGGCGTCTTCGCCCGCACGCCGAAGATCCCGGCGGCCGCCCGGAACCCGCCTGCCCTCTACCGGTCGGGCGCGATGTGGAGTCTCTGGGGCGAAGCGACGCTCGCGCTCTACTTCTGGGTCTGCGTTGCCGCCGCGGGTCTCTACGGGCGCTGGTGGTCCCTGCCCTTTCTCTACCTGTTCGCGCAGGGGTATAGCCTGATCGCCCTCGGCGGCGCCCTGCCCCGGCTGGGGCGCCGTGCCGAAACCACGTAGCTGCGCCGGCGATGACCAGCCCTCTGACCCGTCATCCACCGCCTCCTCCCACCGTCGACGTTGTCGTGCGGCCTGCGCAGCCGTCGGATGCGGCGTTCCTCCGTCGCTGGCGCGCCGAACCCGCCGTGCGCCGCTACCAGCCCCTCCACAACGTGTCCGTCGCCAGGCTGCGCGCGGACCTGGCGACGCAGCGTCCCAAGGATCTCTACCGCGGTCGCGGCGACCGCTACACCTGGATGATCGAAGCCGACCGCGAACGCTCGGGCTGGATCACTCTGGCGGTCGTCAACTGGGAGCACGGCCTGGGCGAGCTCGGGTACGCCCTGGCGACCCGGCATCACGGCCGCGGCACGATGACGGCCGCGCTCGGCCAGTTGCTGCCGGAGCTCCTGCTGCGCACACCGCTGGAGCGCCTGGAGGCCCGCTGCGCGATCGACAACGACGCCTCCCGCAAGGTGCTGGAGAAGCTGGGATTCGTGCGCGAGGGCAAGCTTCGTTCGTACTTCGTTCTGCAGGGCCGGCGGACCGACCACTACCTGTACGCGTTGCTCCGGGATGACTACATTCCCATGTGACCGCGGGCCCTCTGGGCTGCGGAAGACAACCCGCCGCGAAGCGGCGACAATCTGCGCTAGGGTTGCGCATTCCGAATGGTCGGTAGGGCGTCGATGCGGAGGTAGTCGATCGTGAGTAGCGGGGCTGGGCAGGAGGCGCGGTCGGAGTCGCTGAACGCCGCGGTGAAGAAGCTGGAGACCGGGATCGAACTGTTCCACGCGGACCGGATCGCGGAAGCCCGCTCCGAGTTCGAGGCGGTGATCGCCGCCGGTGCGGAGGGCCGGCTCACCAGCCGCGCCGGGGACTACCTCGCGGCATGTGATCGGGCCGAAGCGGCGAAGGACGGGAAGGGTGACGACGCGTTTCTCGAGGCCGTCATGGCGCGAAACGACGGCGAACTGGAGAGCGCCCTGAAGATCTGCACGGCGGGATCGCGCACCAGGGACGGTCGCTTCGTCTACCTCGCCTCCTGTATCCGCGCGCTGCAGGGCGAGGCGGAGCCGGCACTCGATTCGCTCGCGAAGGCGGTCGAGCTGGATCCGACGAACCGGGTGCGGGCCTTTCACGACGCGGATTTTGCTTCCCTCAACGAAGACGAGCGCTTCCTGAGCCTCGTCCATGACCACAGCGACGGAGGATGACGTCCGGCACCGCCGCGGCCGTCGTTCTCGCTGCCGGTCACAGCAAGCGGCTCCGTTCGGAACAGCCGAAGGTCCTTCACCGGGTTGGCGGCAGGCCGCTCGTGTCCTGGGTCGTTCAGGCCGCGCGCGAGGTGGGCTGCTCGCCGATCTGCGTCGTCGTGGGGAGCGGCGCGGACCAGGTCCGTGCGGTGCTCGAAGCCGAGGACGCGGGCGCAGGCGACATCGTGTGGGTGGAGCAGCCGGAGCAGCGGGGCACGGGAGACGCGCTGTCGATGGCCCGCGGCGCTCTACCGTCCGGGCTGGCTCTGGTTCTCCCGGGCGACGCACCCCTGGTCCGGCCGGAAACCCTGCGCGCCCTGCTCGAGGCCGCTGGCGACGGCTGGGGCAGCCTGGCGGTCGCCGACGACGACACGGTCCCGCCTCGCGAGGTCAACGGCGGTCACTACGCGCTCCCGGTCCCGGAGATCTTCGACTGGCTCGAGAAGGTCGATGCCGGCAACGCCCAGGGCGAGTTCCATCTGACCGATGCCGTCTCGGCCGCAGCCCGCGAGCATCGGGTCGTGGCGGTCCGGGTCGAGGATGCCTCGGAGGTGCTGGGAGTCAACTCGCACGCGGATCTCGCCGCCGTCCAGCGCGTCTTCTACCGTCGTGGCGTCGACGCCCTGCTGGCGGCGGGCGTCACCGTCCTCGACCCGGAGAGCGTCTGGATCGATGCCGGCGTGACCGTCGGCGCCGACTCGGTACTGCACCCCAACGTCACCCTGCTCGGCGCCTCGAGCGTCGGGAGCGGCTGCACTATCCACACCGGCGCCTGGCTCCGCGACAGCGTCCTCGACGACGGCGTCGAGGTGTTGCCCTACTCGGTGCTCGACGGCGCGCGCGTCGCCTCGGACTGCACGATCGGCCCCTTCGCGCGCCTCCGGCCGGAGGCCGTGCTCGAGGACGGCGCCAGGGTGGGCAACTTTGTCGAGGTCAAGAAGGCGACGCTGGGCCCCGGGGTCAAGGCATCCCATCTTGCCTACCTGGGCGACGCTTCGGTGGGCGCCGGTGCCAACATCGGCGCCGGGGTCATCACTTGCAACTACGACGGCAAGAAGAAGAGCCGCACGGTGATCGGCGAGGGCGCCTTCGTCGGCAGCGACTGCATCCTGGTGGCGCCGGTCGAGGTCGGCGCCGGGGCGTACACCGGCGCGGGATCGGTCATCACGAAGGACGTGCCCGAGGAGACGCTCGCGGTCGGGCGGGCGCGCCAGAAGAACATCAAGCGCCGGCCCCGGTGACGGCGTGGACTTCAGTTCCCGCCTGAACCCGGAACAGCTCGCGGCGGTCACCCACGACGGCGGCCCGTTGCTCGTCGTCGCCGGCGCCGGATCGGGCAAGACGAGAGTCATCACGTACCGGATCGCCTGGCTGATCGCCGAGCGGCAGGTCGAGCCGTGGCGGATCGCGGCCGTCACCTTCACCAACAAGGCCGCGGACGAGATGCGCGGGCGGGTGCTCGACCTGGTCGGCGGCAACGCAAATGTGTTCGTCGGCACCTTCCACCGTTTCTGCGTCCGGCTGCTGCGACGCTACGGCGACCGGGTTGGTCTGCGACCGGACTTCGCGATCGTCGACGCGCCGGACCAGTTGCGGCTGATCAAGGCGTCGCTCAAGGCCGAGAACCTCGACGAACAGGCGTTCCAGCCGCGCGCGGTCCAGGGGCGGATCAGCGGGGCGAAGAACCGCCTGCTCACGGCGGCCGCTTTCGAGAAGGAGGCCGAGGACTTCTTCGACCGTCACGTCGCGGCCGTGTTCCGCCGCTACCAGGCCGAACTGCGGCGCACGGGAGGCGTCGACTTCGACGACCTGATCGCGCTCGCCGTGCGCCTGCTGCGTGACGAGGAGGAGGTCGGCGCGCGGGTGAGGGGTCGCTTCCGTCACCTGCTCGTCGACGAGTTCCAGGACACGAACGCGGCCCAACTGGAGCTCGTCAGGAATCTGGTGCTCGACCCGGACGGTTCCGTCTCGGGCCTGACCGCTGTCGGCGACGAGGATCAGAGCATCTACGGCTGGCGCGGGGCCGAACTCGACAACCTGCTCCGGTTCGAGCAGCACTTCCCTGGTGGCAGCGTCCGCAAGCTGGAACGGAACTACCGCTCGACCCAGAACATCCTCGACGCTTCGGGCGCCGTCGTTTCCCGCAACGAACAGCGCCGGGGCAAGACCCTGTGGACGGACAAAGGCCCCGGCGAGCCGCTGCAGCTCTTCCTTGCCGGCGACCACGAGGACGAGGCGCGTTGGATCGTGGGGCAGTTGGCGGGGCTGCGCACTGAGGGGCTCGAGTTCGGGGACATGGCCGTGCTCGTGCGAACGAACGCGCAGACACGGGCGATCGAGGACCAGTTGCTGCGTGGCGAGATCCCCTACTGCCTGGTCGCCGGCGTCCGCTTCTACGAGCGCGCCGAGGTCAAGGACCTGATCGCCTATCTCCGGGTCATCGCCAACCCGCAGGACAACCTGTCCCTGCGCCGGATCCTGAACCAGCCGAGACGAGGCATCGGCGGCAGGACCGAGCAGGTGCTGCTCGAGCGCGCCGCCGAAATGGGCAACTCGCTGTGGGACGCGATCCGGCTCGACCCGTTGCAGGAGCTGCCTGCCCGCAGCCTGCGCGCGGTCCGGAACTTCCAGGGCCTGGTCGAGGCGCTGCGCCGGGAAGCGGAACGGCAGCCCCTGGCCGAACTCGTGCGGGGCACGATCGTCGCCGCCGGCTTCGAGACGCTCTACGGGAAGGGCGACGAGGAAGCCCAGGATCGGCTCGAGAACCTGAAGGAGCTCGTGTCGTCGGCCCACGACTTCGAGACCCTGCACAGCCTGACCGGCGTTCCGGCGAGAAGCGCGCCCCCGGCCGGCAACGGGCAGCGCGAGGATGCCGGCGAAGCAACGCTCTTCGACGAAGGGGCCGAGCCGGCGGTGAGTCCGCTCGTGAACTTCCTGGACTACGTCTCCCTGGTCAGCGACACGGACGGCCTGAACGCCGAGCTGGGCGTCGCCCTGATGACCCTCCACAGCGCCAAGGGCCTCGAGTATCCGGCCGTCTTCGTCACCGGTCTCGAGGACGGTCTGCTTCCGCACTTCCACGCCGGCCTCGCGGCCCGGGACATCGAGGAAGAACGACGCCTGTTCTACGTCGGCATGACTCGGGCCGAGCAGCGGCTGTTCCTCAGCCTCAGCCGTCGCCGGATGGTCGCCGGACAGTTCCAGGACCAGCAGCCTTCGCCCTTCATCGCCGACCTGCCCGAGGAACTGGTCGAGACCACGCGGAGCGCCGAGATCTACGGCGGTCCGCGGACCGCAGGAGTCCGCGGCTTCTTCGGCGACCGTGGCTCGGGAGGTTCGTCCTTCCGGGCGGCGCCCCCCGGCGGCGCGCGACGCGGCAGAAAGCCGCCGACCGAACGGATCGCCGGCGTCCTGCGACCCGGCGCCGTCGTGCGCCACGCCACCCTGGGCAAGGGTGTGGTCCTGCAGCTCGACGGGGAAGGCGAGAACGCGAAGCTGACCGTCTTCTTCGACAAGGCCGGCAAGCGGAAGCTGATTCGCCGCTACGCCCCGCTCGACGTGCTGTAGGCGACAAGGAAACGAGGCTTCGCCTCGTTCGATTCTCCCGGGCGCCACCGCTCCGCGGTGTCGCCCGTAGGGCCGGCGGGGACGCCGGCGCACCCAGTGTGGACCCGCGACGGAGTTACAGACTGGGTACGCCGGCGTCCTCGCCGGCTGCCGCCGTAGGCGGCCAGGAACACGCGCCGGTCCGCAGGACCGGCTCCAGTCTGGTCCGGCCACGGTGCTATCATTCGCCGCCTTGCCTGTCGGGGCGTGGCGCAGTCTGGTAGCGCACCTGCCTTGGGCGCAGGGGGTCCTCAGTTCAAATCTGGGCGCCCCGATATCGCTCGCTAGCCTCGACCTCGGCTAACCTGTCGCTGTCGCTTTCGCCTGCCTGTAGCTCAGCTGGATAGAGCGGCGGCCTTCTAAGCCGCGGGTCGGGGGTTCGAGTCCCTCCAGGCAGGCCAGATCGTTGAGAGTTCGGTTTGAAGATGTCTGGTGGATGTAGCTCAACTGGCAGAGCGCTTGATTGTGGTTCAAGTGGTTGGGGGTTCAAGTCCCCTCATCCACCCCATCTCGATCCCGAAGTCGTCCCGTTCGCGCGCCCGTAGCTCAGCTGGATAGAGCGACGGCCTCCGGAGCCGTAGGTCAGGGGTTCGAATCCCTTCGGGCGCACCACAGCGGAGCCGATCCTTCGGACCGGCACGTGTTCCTGGCCGCCTGCGGCGGCAGCCGGCGGGGACGCCGGCGCACCCAGTCTGTAACTCCGTCGCCCTCCCACACTGGGTGCGCCGACGTCTTCGTCGGCCTTCCGAACGACCCGCGCGAGGCCGAAGGCCTCGCTCCTTGCTCCCCGGCGCCTGCGCTTATGCTCTGACGGAATGGCGACCCGCGAGCAGAAACCACGCCGGCCGCTCCGCGTCCTGCTCGTACGCCTTTCCGCGATCGGCGACTGCCTCCACGCGGCCCCCGTGGCGTCGGCGCTCCGCCGCGCCCACCCGGACGCCTTCATCGGCTGGGCGGTCCAGGAACCAGCCGCGACCCTGCTACGCGGCTACGCCGGCGTCGACCGCTTCCACCTGTATCCGCGGCGCGCCCGCGGCATCGGCGCGCATCTCGACGCGCTCCGGCGCTTTCGCCGTGAACTCAGAAGCTGCCGGTACGACGCGGCGGTCGACGTCCAGGGCCTCACCAAGAGCGGTCTGGTCGCCTGGTGGAGCGGCGCCCGGCAGCGGATCGGCTTCCGCGGCGGACCGGCGATGGGCAGCCGCGAGCTGAACGCTCTCTTCCTCAACCGGCGCTTTGCCGTCGACCTGGATGTGAGTCATGTCGTCGACCGCAGTCTGGCCTTGCTTCGCGCATCCGGGCTCGCCGGCGCCGCCAGCCCGGTCGCGGAATGGCGCCTGCCCGAGTACGCCGAACCCGGGCCCCTCTCGTTCCTCGAACGCCATGGTCTGAGTGATGGCCGCTTTGCGGTGGTCTCGCCTGGAACGATCTGGCGCACGAAGCGTTGGCCCCCGCGGCACTTCGCGGCGGCCGCGAGGCGCCTCGGGCGCGCCCGCGGCCTGCCGGTGGTCGTCGCGTGGGCCGGCGAAGACGAGCGACGTGCGGCTGAGGAGATCGTCGCGGGCGCCGGGGACGACTGTCGCGTCCTGCTGGCGCCGCCGACCGACCTTCGCGAACTGGCGACCCTCCTGCGGCACGCGACCCTCTTCCTGGGCTGCGACTCCGGTCCCGCCCACTTGGCGGCGGCACTCGACGTACCCTGCGTTTCGGTGTTCGGTCCTACCGATCCGGCCCGCAACGGTCCGTACGGGCCACGGTCCGCCGCGGTGCAACTCGACCGGAAGCTGGACTGCCAGCCGTGCTGGCGGCGCACCTGTAGCCGCGGTGACTTCGCCTGCCTGGAACGGCTCGCTGCCGACCGGGTGGTTACCGAGTGCCTGGCCAGGCTCGACACGGCATAAGCTCTTCCCAGGATGCCGGAAACCCCAGATGACGCCTCGCCGATCATCCGGCCGCCGACGTTCGACCGGACCGCCTTTCGGCTGCTCGTGGCGGCCGTCGTCGTGGGCGGACTCACCATCCTGATCGTCATGCTCTGGCGGGAGTTCAGTTGGCTGATGGCTCTGTCGAGCGGCGCCGGCGTCGCCGTCCTCATCTTCTTCAGCGGCCGGGCCATCCGCGTCCTGCGCTTCGAGTACCTCCGTCCGCCCTTCGAGCGGGAGGACTAGGACGTTGCCCGGATGAAGGTCCGCCCCTGGCAGGTCGAGGCCGCGCGAACCGAGTTCGACCACCCGCTTCTTCAGCTCGAGGCGCAGGAGCTTCGCGCCGGCGCCGACCGGCGCCAGGCGGTGGTCCTGCGGTCGGCGGACTGGGTCAACGTGATCCCGCTGATCGAGGCCGATCCCGGAGCGGACGGCAGGGGCGCGACGGTCGTGCTCATCCGCCAGTGGCGCTTCGGCCGCGCCGCCGAGTCACTCGAGATCCCCGGCGGAATCGTCGAGCCGGGCGAGGACGCGGGAGTCGCCGCGGCGCGGGAGCTCCACGAGGAGACCGGCTACCGGGCGGGAACGGTCGAACGGCTCGGCGAGGTCGAACCGAACCCCGCGATCCTGGACAACGTCTGCTCTCTGTGGCTGGCCCGGGACCTGGTCGACACCGGCGACCCGATCGGGGACGGCAGCGAGGAACTCGAGGTGGTTCACGTGCCGCTTCTCGAGATTCCCGATCTCATCGCCAGCGGCGGGATCAGCCATTCCCTCGTCGTCACGGCGTTCTACTTCTACGCCCGCCGGTACGGCTTCTCTTGAAGCTCCGCGGCGTCTCGCTGGACGCGACCGGAACGCTGATCGCCTGCCCGCGCCGCGGCGAGATCTACGCCGAAGTTCTCTCCCGCCACGGTCTCGATCTTTCCGTCGCCGACATCGAACGTGGCTTCCTGACGGCCTGGAAGGAGTTCGAGTGTCGCCTGAGCCGCGGCGAGGATCGGTACAACAGCCATCCGAACGGGGCTCGCGGCTTCTGGGGCGATCTCCTGGGTCGCATGTGCCTCCTGCTCGAACGGGAAGCGCCGGGACCCTTCGCCACGGCGGAGCTCTTCGCCCGCTTCGAGCGCGCCGACGCCTGGGAACTCCGGCCCGGCTGCCGGGAGGTGCTCACGGAGCTGCGTCGCCGGGGCCTGCGGGTCGCGGTGACCAGCAACTGGGACCGCCGCCTGCCGCGGGTGCTGGCCAACCTCGGACTTGGGCGCTATCTCGACGCCGTGGTCTGCTCGGAAGAGGTCGGGTCGGCCAAACCGGCCGAGCCGATCTTCCTCGCCGCCTGTCGGGAACTGGAGCTTCAGCCGGCCTCCGTGCTCCACGTCGGCGACGCGAAGATCGAGGATCGCGAAGGCGCGTTGGCGGCGGGCCTCAGGGCGCTGTGGCTTGACCCCTCGCATGGCGACATCGGCTCGTTGGACGAAGTTCTCGACTACGTGCCCGGCTAGGCGAGCGGAGCGAGGCCTATCGGCCTCGCGCGTTTTCTTCAGAGGGCCGACGAGGACGTCGGCGTACCCAGTGTGCAACGGCATCACACACTGGGTACGCCGGCGTCCCCGCCGGCTGCTGCCGGAGGCGGCCCATGAAACGCGCCGGCCGTCAGGCCGGCTCCACTGGCTACGGCTTCGCGTACTCGAACCGTGCCGCGGAGTTGCCCGGCGTCGCGCCCGGTTCGATCGTCACTTCGACCCACTCGTCGTCGCGGCGGAAGATCATCGACTCTCCTAGCGTCGCCCGCCAGCCTGCGGCCTGCGCTTCGCGTAGCAGCCACTCCCGGGCGTCAGGAGCACCCAGCGGCAGGAGCAGGCCAACGTACTCCGCCGCAGCGGGCTCGCCTTCTTCCGTCGCCGCGTCGCCGAAGTCGACCACGGTGGAAGCGTCCGGAACGGGGAAGCCGTCCGGGAAGCCGCCGGGGATGCGGCCGCCCAGCTCCGCCTCCGGCGCGCGCCGCTCCCGCACGTCCTCGTCCGGTCTGAGAATCGAGTCCGCCGGCTGCCCCACGACCACCGTGTCCAGGTCGTTCTCGTCGAGGGCGGGACGATCCGAAGGCACTGCGCAGGCCCAGCCGGCCGCGAGCGCGAGTGGAGCAACGCAGGCGGGCGCGAACCGCGCGACGCGGGAACCGGTCAGCAACGGCGAGTTTCCCGGCTTCTCTGGCGACTCAGTCGGCGATGACGTGCAACGGCCGGCCGGCCGACGTCGAGAGCCGTTCGGGCGGCAGGTCGTGCGGGATCTCGATCTTGCACTCGCAGACCTCTTGCTGGCGCGCGGCCAGGTCGGCGAGGCTGTAGTTGCACAGGATGTTCTCGACCGCCTCCTTCACGCTGAGGAACACCTCTCGGATCGCGCAGTGCTTCGGCCCCACGCCGATCGTGCAGGGCTGGGCGAGGATGTGGTCGATCGAGGTCGTGTGTCCCTCCAGCGCGACCAGGATGTCGTGCATCGAGATCTTCTCGGCAGGCCGGCCCAGGAGGTGGCCGCCCTGAGGACCGCGGTTCGAGCGGATCAGGTGGTCCCGGGCAAGGGCCGCCAGGATCTGGCGCAGGTAGGGCTCCGGAATCCCCTGGTTCACGGCGATCTCGTGGCTCGGCACGGGACCGCCGTCCGTGTGCATCGCCACGTACAGCATGGCGCGGATGCCGTACTCACCCTTGGTGGAGATCTTCATTGCGCACGCCTCGGCATCAGGCAGTGTAGCAGCGGCGGGGCGCTGTTAGGATCGCGCTTCTCCGACCGGGTGGTCGGTCGGTTCGTATAGACAGACGGAAGTGAGGGATGACGGGTCCTCTGACCCTTAGGCGCGCCGAGAAGTACGGATTCTGCGCCGGCGTACGGATCGCCGATCGCACGGTGCGGAAACTGGCCGCCGATGGCCGGCGCGGGCAGATCCTGGGTCAACTCGTCCACAACGAGCGCGTCGTTTCCGACCTCGTGCAGCTCGGCTTCGGCACGGCGGACGCGCTCGACGGCGTCGAGAACGGGACGATCGTCTTCTCGGCGCACGGCGTGCCGCCCTCGTTTCACCGGCGGGCGCTGGAGCGGGGCCTCCTGGTCGTCGACACGACGTGCCCGTTCGTCTACGACGTCCACGAGGAGGCGCGGCAGGCGCTCGAGGCGGGCTACCACCTCGTGTTCATCGGCGACCGGCGGCACCGCGAGGTGATTGGCTACACCCGGGATCTCGACCCGGAGGCGTACGACGTCGTGCTGACGGCGGCCGATGTCGCCCGGATCGACTTCGAGCGCTACCCGAAGGTCAAGATCTTCTACCAGACCACGCTGAACAGCGAGGAGTACGAGCAGGTGGCTCGGGCGATCGAGGCGCGCGCGGCGGAGGCAGGGCGCGCGGACACGATCTGCTACGCGACGAAGGAGAACCAGGACGCGGCGCGTGCCCTCGCCGCCGACCCGGAGGTCGACTGCATCGTCGTCGTCGGCGGCCGGCACAGCGCGAACACGCGCCACCTGTGGGAGATCTGCCGGGAGATCGAGCCCAGGAGCCATCTCGTCCATGACTCGGGCGACCTGCGGCGCACCTGGTTCGAGGACTGCCGCACGGTCGGCGTCACCGCCGGCGCATCCACTCCGGACGCGATGATCGAGGAGGTCGAGGCGGCCATTCTGGAGGCGGCGCCCTGAGAGTCCTGGTCATCGGCAACGGCGGCCGCGAACACGCCCTGTGCTGGATCATCCGGGAGCGCTCGCCGGAGACCGAGCTCTACTGCGCGCCCGGCAGTCCGGGCACCGAGGAATGCGGCGAGAGCGTGGCGCTCGACGTCACGGACGTCGACGGCCTGGCCCGGTTCGCCGCCGACCACGGGATCGACCTCACCGTCGTCGGCCCCGAGGTGCCGCTTTCGCTCGGCGTAGTCGACGCCTTCAGGGAACGAGGCCTGGCCATCTTCGGCCCCACCCGGGCGGCCGCGCGCCTCGAGAGTTCCAAGGTGTTCGCCAAGGAGTTCATGCGGCGGCATGGTGTTCCGACCTGCGACTTCGACGTCACCGGCGACCGGGAGAGCGCACGGCGCGCGGCCGAGCGCTTCGGGCTGCCGGCGGTGCTCAAGGCGGACGGGCTGGCCGCGGGCAAGGGCGTGCTGATCGTCTCCACGCCCGCCGAGCTCGAGGCCGCGCTGGACGAGTTCTTCGTGGAGCGCCGGTTCGGCGACGCCGGCGCCCGCATCCTGATCGAGCCTTTCGTGCCAGGGGAGGAGGTTTCGTTCATCGGCTTCTGCGACGGTCGCCAGGTGCTGCCGCTCGCGACGTCCAAGGACTACAAGCGGATCGGCGACGGCGACTCCGGGCCCAACACCGGCGGCATGGGCGCTCACAGCCCGGCGGGAATCGTCTCGGACGGCGAGGTCTCTCGCATCATGCGCGAGGTGATGGAGCGCACCGTGGCCGGCATGGCGGCGGACGGCACGCCGTTCTCGGGCGTCCTCTACGCCGGCCTGATGATGAGCCCGGACGGCCCGCAGGTGCTCGAGTTCAACGTCCGGCTCGGCGACCCCGAGGCCCAGGCGCTGCTGCTGCGTCTCGAGGAGGACCCCGTCGACCTGTTTCTCGCCGGCGCCGCCGGCGACTTCGGACGCTCGGAGCTCGCCTTTCGCGCTGGCGCTTCCGCCTGTCTCGTGCTGGCCAACCGGGGCTATCCCGGGAAGGCGGCGTCGGGAGACCCGATCGAGGGCATCGAGGACGCCCGCGCCTGCGAAGGCGTCGTCGTCTTCCACGCCGGCACCGGCCGCAACGGAGACGCCGTGATCGCCACGGGTGGACGCGTCCTCAACGTCTGCGCGGTGGGAGACGACCTCGGGCAGGCGCTCGAACGCGCCTACGGGGCGGCCGCCCGCATCCACTGGGCGTCGAAGGCGATGCGCTCGGACATCGGGCGGCGGGTGCTCGACGGGGGCGCCGGAACCGAGCCTCCGCGATGAGTTGCAGCGGCTGCAGCTTCGCCGGTCAATCGACCGCCACGGAGGACACGTTCGTCGGCGTCCGCTTCGGCGAGGAGACGAACCTGACGCTCTGCAGCACGGGCGGCGAACTGCTCGCCCGCGGCGACGAGGTCATCGTGTCGATGAAGCCCGGCCCCGCCTTCGGCCGGGTCGAGAAGTCGCCCATGCCGGTGTTCAAGCCGTGCCAGAAGTCGAGCGCGCGCTCCGTCATCCGCCGGGCCGACGACGCCGACCGCGCGGCCAGGGAAAAGCAACTGGCGAACGAGGTTCGCGGCAAGGCGTTCTGCCGGGAGCGGGCCCGGGCGCTTCGTCTGGAGATGAAAGTGTCGCGGGTCGACTTCAGCCTGGATGGCCGCAACGCGACGTTCTACTTCACGGCGGACCGGCGCGTCGACTTCCGGCAGTTGCTGCGCGACCTGAAGTCCCGCTTCAAGACCCGGGTCCGTCTGGTGCACGTCGGGCCGCGCGACGAAGCGGGCCTTCTGGGCGGCGTCGGCATCTGCGGCCGAACGCTCTGCTGCTCGACCTGGCTGGACGGTTTCCGGCCCATCTCGATCCAGATGGCGAAGCGTCAGGGCCTGAGCCTCAATCCGTCCAAGATCTCCGGCCAGTGCGGCCGGCTGCTTTGCTGCCTCGCCTACGAGGACGACAACTACCGCGGCCGCCGGCCCGGCAAGGGCGCCCTCCCCGTCGTCAGTTGAGAGTCGCACACTGGGTGCGCCGGCGTCCCCGCCGGCCAGCCGCCGCAGGCGGAGGCAAATCGCGCCGGCCGCAGGCCGGCTCCGCTTAGGAAGCGCCTCGCCGGCTCAACACCGCGGGAATCGTCTTCAGCAGGATGACGAAGTCCAACCGCGGCGACCAGGTATCGATGTACTCCAGGTCAAGCTCCATCCAGCGGTCGAAATCGAGATCGCTTCGGCCGCTGATCTGCCACAGGCAGGTGATGCCGGGCTTCATCGAGAGCCGCCGCCGCTGCCGCCGCGTGTAGGGCTCCTTCTCCTCGAGCGGCCTGGGGCCGACCAGGCTCATGTCGCCCCGCACCACGTTCCAGAACTGCGGCAGCTCGTCCAGGCTGAACTTGCGTAGGTAGTGGCCGAGCGGGGTGATCCTCGGGTCGCTGTGCATCTTGAACGCGGGACCGTCCATCGTGTTCAGGTGCGCGAGTTCGCGCTTCCTCTGATCGGCGTCCGCGACCATGGTCCGCAGCTTGTACATCGTGAAGCGGCGGCCGTTCAGGCCGCAACGGGTCTGCCGATAGAGCACGGAGCCGGAGGAGGTCGCCTTGATCAGGAGGGCCAGAATCAGCATCACGGGCAGGCTGACGACCAGGAGGGCGGCGCCGAGGCTGAAGTCGTAGGCGCGCTTGAACAGCAGCAGGAGGAGGTTCGAGGGCGCCGGCGACAGCGTGACGACCGGCCGCCCGTCCAGGTACTCGAGGTCGACCTTGCTGTGAGCCGGCGGCAGCAGGTCGAGCGCGATACGGGTCCGGATGCCCTGTTCCTGCAGTCCGTCGATGATCTCCTTGAGCGCGGGCAACTCGTGGGGCGTGACGGTGAAGAACACGTCGTCCACCACGTGTTCCGAGACGATCCGCAGCACGTCGTCCATTCTGCCCAGCAGGTTCACGGGAGCGGCTCCGGAGCCGCTCCCGTTCGTGTGGACCAGGCCGATGATCTGCAAGCCCCAGTGGGGATGATCCTCGATCGATTCCGCGAGCTGCGCCGCCGCCTCCGGCGCGCCGGCGATGAGCACCGTGCGCTGGTTCAGCCCATGGCGCCGCATGTCGCGCGAGACCAGACGCAGCGCGATCTTGTCCGCCAGCAGCAGCAGGAAGGCGAGACCGGTGAACAGGAGCAGCCAGGTTCGGCTGAGGCTGTCCTGGATCAGGAGCTGGTCGAGCCGCAGGACGAAGACGGCGAACAGCGTGAGGAGCGTGGCGATCGCCGCCACCTTGAGGATCGCGGTCGCCTCGGTCTTCAGGTCGGCGGTCCGGTGCGAGCGGTAGCGCCGCGTGAAGACGAGCGGCGCGCCCCAGGTCACGAGGGCCAGCGGCAGCAGCGGCAGGTGGTCGCTCAGCGGATAGAGCGGCTGCGGGTAGAGACCCGGCAGCGCGAGCGGGAAGAGGCCGCTACGGATCCAGTAGGCGAGGAAAAAGGCCGCCCCGACCAGGGACAGGTCGAGGGCCAGGATCAGGGCCGTCTGTAGGCGAACGCGCTGCTTGAGCATGACTCCTGCTCGCGGAAGCTGCCGGGGAGTTTAGCGCGGCGGGGACCGGGTGCGTTACGCCCTGGCTAGCGCTTCGCGAGGCGACGAAAGAGCTGCTCGTACTGGTCCGTCACCAGGTCCCAGTTGTACTCCGCGGCCGCGCGACGCGCTGCCCGCTTGCCGCGGTCTCTCGCCCGCGTCCGGTCGGCCCGCGCGAACTCGAACGCCGCGACCAGCGAGGCCTGGTCCTCGACCTCGAAGTAGACGCCGGCGTCGCCCGCCGTCTCGCGGTTGGCCGGTTCGTCGTTGACCAGCACGCAGTTGCCGTAGCCCATCGCCTCGACCAGAGCCGGGTGCGTGCCGCCAACCTCGGTGGCGTGGACCGTCGCCAGCGCGGACGACAACAGTCCCCGGTAGCCCTCGCCAAAGACCGTTCCCGGAAAGCGTACCCGCGGGTCGGCGGAGCGCTTCATCCCGGCGATGAAGTCGCTGGCGTACGGCGCGTCGCCAACCATCACCAGCGGCAGGTCGCCGCCGACGCGCCGGTAGGCCGCGACCACCCGGTGCGGGTTGTTCTCCGGCTCGAACCGGCTCACGTAGAGAAAATAGCGCCGGGGTTCGAGGCCCAGTTCTTCGAGGATCGGATGGCCCGGCAGGGGTTCGGGTTCGACGCCGTAGCGGATCATCGTCGAGTCGCGCCGGTAGCGGGCCCGGTAGTGAGCGGCGATGACCTTCGCGTCGGTCACCGTCACGCCGGGCAGCAGGCAGGCAAGCCGCTCCGAGACGGCGTAGACCAGGCGCCCCGGCCAGCCCCACTTGGCCCGTCGCTTCTCGATGCCGTCGACGTGCAGGCCGGTGCGGATGCGCCGCGGCCACAGCAGCGGCAGGAAGAGCGCGTTGGCGCCGTTGACGACCAGGGCGGCCCGCGCGCCCCGGGCGAACAGCGTCGCGTGAAGGCAGGAGAGCAGGGTGTGCACCGGCGTGTCGCCGTACTTCGTTCGGAGAGTGGGCAGGACGACGAGCTCGACGCCGCGGTGCGAGCTCAGCCGCCGGTCGACGTAGTGGGAACGGCAGTACACCGTCACTCGCCAGCCGCGCTCCGCCAGCCGGGGCGCCAGCGCCTCGATCATCGTCTCGTAGCCGCTGTAGTTGGCGGGAATTCCGCGGCTTCCCAGCATCAGGATCCGCGGCCGGTCGGGATCCGCGGGCAGCGCGGCGCGGCCGAACCAGCCCGCGGTCGCGCGGGCGGGGACGAGGCGGCGGGACCGGATCGCGCGGCGCCGCTCCCGCAGCCGGCGGCGATGGCGCCAGAGCCATCCGTACGCCGCCAGCGACGACCGTTCCCGGAGGAGGACGTAGGCGACGATGCCCAGTTCGCGCATCGCGGTCGCCAGCAGGGTGCGCGGCAAATCGGCGAGGGTGCGGTGGTAGTACTGCAGCAGGTAGCGGTTCTTGAGGGAGTGGAAGTTGACCTCGGGCGACATGTCCCGCCGTCGCCGCGCGAGGTTGACGCGGCGGTGCACCGCGCGGGCGCGCGGTTCGTAGAGCGCCTGCCAGCCCCGTTCCTGCAGCCGGAAACAGAGTTCGGCGTCTTCCCGGTAGGAGTGGAAGTCTTCGTCGAGGACCCGTCCGTCGATCGCCACGTCCTGGAGCGCCGCGCTCAGGAACAGCGTCGCGGCGCCGGTGCCGCCGAACACCCGCTCGGTGACCCCGTACTGGCCGTGGTCGGCCTGGTCCGAGCCGCGATCCACGTGCCGCCAGCTTCGGGTCAGGGCCATGCCGCAGGCGTCGATGACGCCTCCGCCGGTGAAAGTGTCGGTGCGCCGGCCGCTACGGCTGTCGGTGCGCCGGCCTGACATCCGACCGCCCGCGGACGGGCGCTCGGACTGTGACGCGGCTGGCGCGGAGACGCGCCACCCGGGTTCTGGCCGGCCTTCCGCCCTGACCAGCCTCCCCGTCACGGCGCCCACCGGCCGCTCCTCGCTCGTGAACCGGCGCGCCCTCTCGATCAGCCGCTCCGCGTAGTCGGCCGCCGGCCAGGCGTCGGCGTTCAGGCTCAGCACCCACTCGGGTTTCGGGTCGTACCCGAACGCGCTTTCTAGCGCCCGGTTCAGGCCGCCGGCGAAACCGGTGTTCCCGTCGAGCGCGATCACCTCGACCGGGAAGCCGGCCGCGCCGGCGTGCTCGCGCAACGACTGCACCGTGCCGTCGGTGCTTGCGTTGTCGACGACGATCAACCGGAACGCGGGTCCCTGGAGCTTGCCGAGTGCCTCGAAGAACCGCTGCAGATTCGCCGCATCGTTCCAGGTGACCGTGCAGATCGCCAGTCCCACACCGGGATGCTCCACACTGGGTGCGCCGGCGTCCCCGCCGGCCTTCGGAAGAGCGCGCGAGGCGTCAGCCTCGCTCCTTGCTGAACTCACCGCTCTCTCCAGCCGCCAACCGCCGCCACCGCCAGCCGCCACAACCCGGCCAGGGCCTCCTCGCGACCGCGAGCCCGCCGCGGACGGCGAAGCGGCAGCAGCACGATGCGGAGCAGCGCCGCGCCAACGAGCACGCCACGCAAGAGCAGGGCGGCGCCGCGACCGTGGTGCTTGCGCGCGTAGCGATCCAGGTTCCGGTAGTACGCGGCGAGGAAGGCGCCGTAGCCCAGCCGCGGCACCGAGGCGCCGAGCCCGTGGCGAAAGACGGCCTCCGGCCAGTAGAGCACCACTTCGCCCCGGTCGGCGAGCCGGCGCGCCAGGTCGACATCCTCGAACCAGGCGGGCCAGAAGCGCTCGTCCATGGCCCCGGCACTCTCGAACACGGAACGGCGGAGCAGCAGCGCGCAGGCGGCCGGCTGTTCGACCGGTGCGCCGGCCGCCGGCTCCGGCAGCGGAGCGGGCTCCACGAAACAGCAGTAGCCGGCCAGGGTCCGAAGCGTCGGCAGCCGCCGAAGCTGCCAGGCCGCCTGGGCGGTGTCGTCCGCGCCGAGCAGCCGCGGCGCGAGCCCGGCAGCGTCAGGGTGGTTCGTCATCCCGTCGACCAGGGCGTCCAGCGCTCCGGACTCCGGGATGGCGTCCGTGTTCAGGAGGAGGATCAGGTCGCCGCCGGCCTCGGCGGCGCCGCGGTTCACGGCCGCTCCAAACCCCAGGTTGCGGCCGGGCCGCAGCACGCTGACGTTGGGCCGGTCGGTCGCCAGCTCGCCGGGGTCGCCGTCGGAACCGTTGTCGACGACGATGAGCTCGAAGCGGTCGTCCCCGGGCCAGTCCTGGATGAGGACGGCGAGGTGCTCCTCGTCGTGCCAGTGCGGCGCGACCGCGGTGAGAAGAGGCCGCACACTGGGTGCGCCGGCGTCCCCGCCGGCTGCCGCCGAAGGCGGCTTTGAAACGCGCCGGCCGTCAGGCCGGCTCCTTTCCTCCGTGAAGCGCCCGAAGTGCGCAAACCACGGCAGCAACCGCACCGCCCGGCCCCAGGCGGACACCAGGTCGACGACGCCCGGCGCCCTGAGGTCGCCCGGCATCGGCGGGGTCTTCGGCCGCCTCAGCACGTCGACGACGTCCCGCCCCAGGACGACGGGCAGGCGCGGCCAGAAACCGCGGCCGAGACGCCGCGCCAGCACCAGCAGGCGGTTCGCGTAGACCCGCCGCGTCCTCCGCCGGGCGGCCCGCGGACTCCGGCTCGACAGCGCTCCCGCGTGGACCGCGCGCGCCGCGGGCACGAGCAGCGCGCGGTAACCGGCCCCGCGCAGCCGGTCCGCGAGCTCGACGTCTTCGTAGTAGCTGTCGAGCCGCTCCTCGAACGGCCGCAGCACGCTGCCGCCGACGTTCACGGCCGCCAGCGCGGCGCGGCGGTAGATCGCCGCGGTGGCGGATACACCGTAAACCTCGTCACCCACTGCGTGCGGCGACTCCCGCTCCAAGTCGTCATCGCACACTGGGTGCGCCGGCGTCCCCGCCGGCTGCCGCCGAAGGCGGCCAGGAGCACGCGCCGGCCGAAGGCCGGCACCCCTCCAATCTGCGGTCTCCTCCCCACGGCCGAGCTGGACCGCCTGCCAGCGCCGGTTCCACGCAAGACCGGCACCGTCGACGCGTACATCCTCGCCGTCGCCCCCGGCCGCCACGTTGACCCCCTGCACCGCGGCCACGCCGGCAGCGGCGCCCGCCGCTTCGAGCAGCCGGCGCGCCCACCCCGCCTCCAGCACGACGTCGTCGTTCACCAGCGCGACCCAATCGCCGCTGCTGAACGCGATCCCGTCGTTCACCGCGCGGGCGAACCCGGCGGGTCGCGGTAGCTCGACGACTCGAACCGGCCCGTCGATCGCGCCCGGCCGCGCCGCCGCGAGCCGCCGGCACAACTCCTTCAGTGCCGGGGATCCCCCGGCGTCCTGGCCAACCGGCGCCTGCGAGACGATCACCAGTTCCGATGGTGCGTCGAGGCGTTCACCGTCCCGGTAGATCGACTCCAGGCAGTTCGCCAGGTGCTCCGGGATGCCGATCGTCGGTACGACGTAGGAGAGCGATGGCGTCGCCGCTTCGCTGGGCGATTCGGTCAAGCGTCAGGTTCGCCGAGTTGAAGGGCGAAGAACAGCGTCACTTCGACCTGCTCCGGTAGCCCGGCATCCCGCACGACGACCAGATTGCCCTTGCCGCAGAGGGGTGTCAGGTCGACTTCGGTCCGGTAGCGCGTCCCGAAGAACGGTTCGCCTTCGCCGGCGGGGGCCACCCAGTGCAGCCAGGGTTTCAGGCCGGCGATGTCGCCGGTCGCACGGGCGGCCCATTCACCGGTGTGAACGCCATGCCGGAGAACGGCGGCCTCGGTGTCCGGGCCGGCGCCAGGGCCGGCGACGTCGATACGCGCCACGGGCTGGCCGGCGGCGACACCGCTGGCGTTCGCGAGCGCCGTGTCCAGGATCAGCTTCTCTCCGCAGCCTCCCTCCGGGGCCGTCCAGCGCGGGCTGTCCGCCGTCAGGACCTGGCGGGGCGAGCTGAGCAGCGTCCGGCGCTGCTTGAAGGCGTCCCAGGCGCCGAGCGCCGCCGTTGTCAGCAGGACGGCGGCGAGGGCGAGGACCAGCACCCGCGGCGCCGGCGTCCTCCGGACCAGCGCGGCCGAGGCGTGGGCGAGCAGGAGGATGCCGGCCAGGGCGGACCAGTGCTCGAGCCCGCCGCCGAGCCCGAACGCGCGCAGCCGGTCCTCGAGATAGGCCGGCTGCAGCCAGGGATACGTCGCCGACAGCGTCGCGAACGCCAGCAGGCCCCCCTGCAGGCAGTAGCCAAACACGGCGGCGTCGCCGCGGAGCGCGAGGCTGTGCCAGGGACCGACAGGCGACGGGTCGTCGGCGGAGAGGCCGTCCGACCGCGTCGCATGGAGCACGGTCCACAGGGCGATGCCTGCCAGCAGCGCCTGTTGCGGCGGCAGGAAGCGCAGCCCGGCCAGGGTAAGCAGCACGGCCGCGGCCACCGTCTGCAGATTCCCCCGCCCGATCAGGCTCGGCGCCGCGATCAGGACCAGAGGGAGTCCGGCGAACACGTCGGGCCACGGCGCGCCGGCGCCGAGCGGTTGCCACACGGTCAGGGCCCCGGCCAGGACCAGGACGATGGCGAAGGCGAAACGGCGCCAGACGATCGCCGCGGCCATGGCGGCGATGAGCACGCCGAACGCGGGCTCGCGGACCAGCACGACACCGACCACGGCGGCGAGCGCCACGCCGGCTGCTGCCGCCACCGCCGGCCAGCGCTGCTCCAGGGCGCGCGCGACCGCGTCGGCGCAGGCGGCCGCTGCCAGCACCAGGACGACATTCGATCGAACGCCTCCCGCCGCGAGCAGGAGAGCCGCCGTTCCGGCCAGGGCCGGCGCGCCCAGGCGCGCGAACAGCACCAGCACGATCACGGTCGCGGCGGCCGGGATGGCGACCAGGACGACCAGCAGCCGAAGCGTCGAGCCCTGAAGAAGGTCTCCGTGCCGCATGAGCAGGTTGATTCCGATGAGCGCCGCCGCCAGCAGGACGCCCAGACGCAACAGGCGGGCCGGTTCGAGCGAGCCGGGGGGCTCGAGCAGTTCGGCGCGCCGGGCGATCAGGCTGTCCACCAGCAGCGCGGCCGGGCCGAGGCACAGCAGGGCCCCGAGCGCCGCGCCGCGCGCGGGGCCTCCGGGCGGGATGGCGATGAACGCGACGACCGCGAGGACCGGCAGGGCGAGCGCCGGGGCGCCGAAGGGTCGCCGGGCCACGCCGGCCGCGGCCAGCAGCACCGTCGTCGCGGCCAGCGCCAGGTACCGACCTTCGGCCGCCGCCTGGGCGTCGCGCTCGACGCCGGCCAGAGCGAACATCGCGAAGCCCGCGAGCAGTGGCGGCAGAGCCGCTGCCCACGGCGTCGCGTCGAGCACGGTGGACTTCGATCCCGGTCCGGCTCTCGTCATCTGCTGGTTTCGGTCATTGTCGTGGCGATCCTTGCCCTTGGCGACGAACGTTGGAAGACTGCCACCGCCATGTTGCCCCGAGAACTGCTCAGAAGCGAACCCGAGCGGGTTGCCGCGGCGGTCGAAGCGCGCGGCGTCGACCCCGTGCTGGTCGACCAGTGGACGACCAGCGACCGCCGACGCCGAGAGGCGCTCACCGAACTCGAGGAACTCCGGCATCGCCGGCGGCTGGCAGGCCAGGAGATCGGCAGGCTGAAGGCTCAGGGCGAGGCGAAGAAGGAAGACACCGAGCACCTCATTCTAGAGATGACCGGGCTCAAGGTCCGCATCGACCACCTCGAGGCGGCCGTCGAGAAGGCGGAAGGGGAGTTGACGGAGACCGAACTCCAGGTGCCGAACATCGCCCACGAGTCGGTTCCGGTGGGCGCCGACGAGGCGGCCAACCGGGTCGAGCGGGTCGTCGGCGAACCGCCCAGCTTCGACTTCGAGCCCAGGAACCACTGGGACCTCGGCCCCGAGCTCGGGATTCTCGACTTCGAGCGCGGCGCCAAGCTGGCCGGCGCCCGGTTCGTGACCTACATGGGGCTGGGCGCGCGCCTGGAGCGGGCGCTCGCCGCCTTCATGCTCGACCTTCACACCGAGGAGCACGGCTACACAGAGGTGCTTCCGCCGTTCCTCGTCAGGCGGGACTGCCTCGTCGGCAGCGGCCAGCTCCCGAAGTTCGAGGAGGACCTCTTCCACGTCCAGCCGGACGCGCGCTACCTCATCCCGACCGGCGAGGTGCCCCTCGTCAACCTCCACGCTGACGAGGTGCTCGAGGAGGACCAGTTGCCGCTCAGGTACGCGGCGCTCACGCCCTGCTTCCGGGCCGAGGCGGGTTCGTACGGCCGCGATGTCCGCGGGCTCATCCGCCTGCACCAGTTCCAGAAGGTGGAACTCGTCCAGTTGACGACGCCCGAGGCCAGCCACGAGGCGCTGGAGCAACTGACGGCTCACGCCGAGAAGGTGCTCCAGCGGCTCGAGCTGCCCTACCGGGTCGTCTGCCTGAGCACCGGCGACATGGGCTTCGCCATGGCCAAGACGTACGACCTGGAAGTCTGGCTGCCGGGTCAGGCGACGTACCGGGAGATCTCGTCCTGCAGCAACGCGGAGGCGTTCCAGGCGCGGCGCGTGCGCACGCGCTATCGCCCCGAAGGCGGCGGTGGACTGCGCCACGTTCATACCCTGAACGGCTCCGGCCTTGCGGTCGGCCGCACACTGGTCGCGCTGCTGGAGAACTACCAGACGGCGTCGGGCTCCGTCCGCATCCCCGAGGCGCTTCGCCCCTACGTCGGCGGGGTGGAGGAGATCGTGTCAGGCTAGGAGCCTGCGGTCTCGCCGGCCGTCCGGAGGGGTGGCTGAGTGGTCGAAAGCACCGGTCTTGAAAACCGGCGTGGATGAACAGTCCACCGTGGGTTCGAATCCCACCCCCTCCGCCATATCACCCAGGCAAAGGATTTCATATCAATAAGTTAGAGCTATCGTGTGCCGACTGATCCCACAATAGATCCCCCGATCGGTGTGCAGTACGCGGGAGTGCCCAGTGTCGGAAGTCGGGCCACACGGGCACTTGCAGCAGGAGGCGCGTTACGCAGGTCCCGAGCGTTGGACTGGCTCCGCTGTCCCGGCGTGTACGCTGCTGCTGTCGGCAATGGAGACCGCCTCCTAGGGCGACGGCTAGCCCGATGACGGCGACGATGAGCCAGAACGCGACCTTCCTTACTCAGCGACGCCGGATCGCCCTGTCCGTGCATGATGACAGAACGTGTTCCAGCGCGTCGGTCTCGGCCCGGTTGATCGTGAGGTCGTAGGCGCGGCAAATGTCGACCACCGTCTGTGCGAACCAGCACCTGTTGCGCTCCGGCAGCCACTCGGCCGCGTCGCGGTCGCCTTTCTGGTGCCGGTTCAGCGCCGGCGAGGCCAGCGTCAGATTCCGTAGATCGCGGGCGAACGTCGTCCTGGTCGCAGAGTCTGCGGCGCACAGGTCGCTGTCGTGGGCTTCCGAGCGAGCAACGATGTGCTCGATGTCGGTATGCGCGGTGCTCGGGAACGTCTCGCAGGTGTACGGGCTGATGACGCAGCGGTCGTGGACGATGTGCTGCTCGACCGACTGCGGATAGCGGTAGTCGTCGGCGTCATACTCGGTGCAGCGGTGTTCCGGCTCTATCGGCAGCCCGCGCCACGACTGCGAAGCGGCGCAGTAGGGATCCTGACCGCAAGTGAAACAGTCCGTTCCGAGCATGGTACCGGTGTCGGTCAGGGCTACGGCTGGCCCGTGCCCCTTCCGCCAGGTCACTACTAGCCGCGTGTCAACGTCAGAAGCTCCGATGTTCAGCCAGGCCAAGAGCTACGGGCTTCTAGCGAGCCTTGCCATGGCCGGTGTGACTGCGGTCACTGGCACTATGCGAGCTCTGCGATCCAAGAGATCGTAGGCACGATGACGAGCGCCACCAGGAGCAGCAGGCCGAGGACAAGGGAAGCGGTCGTCCTCCTTGGTCGGGACTCTCAGCGCCCCTGTGATCTAGCCCCGAGTGTCGCGAGCAGAACGGCCGAGAACAGATACACCTGGATCAGACAACCGGATGTGCACTGCTCCAAGGTTCAGAGTCCCTCGTCGTAGACGCAGTCTCGGTCGACTCCTAGTTCGTTGAGTGTTGACGGAACGACTACTCTTGGCTTCTCCTTCTTCCGCCCGGACTTCTTCTCGACGTAGGTCTCCCGGGCCTCGCCGGTTGCCGGCTTCGCGACAGACACCGCGCTGGGCCGGACTTCTAGACCGCGCCGACCGGCAAGGGAGAAGAACCGATACGGAGCGCGGAAGCGGCGCAGACTACGCGAGAGCGGATCGTGGCGGGCGTTCGCTTCGATTCGAAACTCGAGGCGGCATCGTCACCTCGGGCCGGACACGCGAACGAGAGATGGTGGACCCCCTCGGCCCTTGGGTGCGAGGTGTCGTGAGTGGTGGGTGGAGAAGCTGTCGATGATCGCCTTTGGGGCATCGGCTTGGTCGACGCGTTTTCCGATCCGATTGGCGGCACCAGAGGTTCTCATCTTGGCCACACCATGGCTGTCGCCATCGAGTAGCGCTGCTTCGATGAAGGTCGGCGTGGCGCTCTCACCGACGGCCAGAGGCGCATCGCCCTCCGGTCGTGTGAGCCAAGTGCCGAGGCTTCGGGAGTAGTCGCGTTGTGCCGTGACAGTGCGGGTCACGACAGCGAGATGTACGGCGGTACCGGTCGCGCGGAGACGGGACCAAAGTGTCCTGTGGGCGTTGGCCCAGCGTTGGAGTTCACGTTGGGTTTCTCGGCCGGGGTCGGCGTAGACGAAGGTCACGGAGTGATTACCGCCGGCGATGGGCAGTTTGAGGGCGAAGTAACGGCGCGTGTGGATGGCGCCGCCGTAGAGGCGTTGGGGGAGGAGGTTGGCTTCGATGCCGCGGCCGGTGAAGTAGGTGACCTTCTCACGTTCGGTGGCGAGCCAGGGTGAGTTCGGGTTATCGAGAACGTAGTCGAGTGAGAGGAGGCGGCGAAAGAGGATTACGGACGTGGCGCTACGTCGATGGCGGGGAACTTCGATGTCGAGGGCGTCATAGAGGGCGCGCCCATAGACGCGCGTGAAGCGGTGACGGCTGTCGGGTAGAGGGTGTTCGCGGGCAAATCGTCCGTCGACTAGGCGACGGACGAAGCGGTGGGCGGCGTTTTCTCGGCAGTTGTGGAATCGGCAGAACTGGCTGCGCGTGAAGACACCGGCGTGGAGGCAGACGAGGGTCAGCCAGGCGGCTTCTGCGAGCGAGAAGCCGAGAGTATGGAGGGCGGCGTCGCGGCCAGCCAGGTGGGGGATGTTGGGTGACAGCATGGCTGGAAGTCCCTCGTTTCATGGGGCTGTGCGAGAGCCGCAAGTAGGCGCGATGGGTCAAGTCACTTCGTACCGGAAGGTGCGTTGGAGGGATCTACCTACACGGCAGGAGGGCTCGCTACTCCACGGAAGAGTGACTAGGTCGAAGTCCGTCACGGTTTAGTGGGGAGGTAGCGGTCTGGGTGTGTCGGTTGGGGGTGGTTCTTCGATCTGGCTTGCCGGTCGCGCCGTCGCCGGCTCGTGGCGATTCGCAGCGCGTCCCCAAGGCTGAACGGCAGTCGTACGGCCGGAATGTCGGCGAGGACGTGTTCGATTGGTCTGATCGAGATGTCCATACTGTGAGTGCCGATAACAGAATTATCGCACCTATTGACGTTTTCGTCAAGCTTGAAGCTGCTGCGTCATGCCGGGTGCCAGCCAAAGGTCCGCCGGGCCGGGACGTGAGCACTCCCCTCTTTGCCGTTGGTGCGGCCCGCAAGGGTCTCCCATGTTTTCGACCCTGTTACGGACCACTGGAGGGTCGCCCGCGTTCAGATCGATCCTTGCGGGAAGGCTCGGAGGCCGGACGAACTGCCGGCGACTCCAAGGCCGCGAAGCGGTTTCACGAAGCCGAGCCAAACTAGAGCGGCCCGCCACGGAGAGACGCAACGG
>JAPPFP010000003.1 GCA_028877275.1 Acidobacteriota bacterium | reverse complement strand
CCCGCCCCCCCCCCCCCCCCCCCCCCCCCCCCCCCCCCCCCCCCCCCCCCCCCGCTGCAGGCTGGACGTTCTCCTGCCGCGGCTCCCGAAACCCGAGCGACGCAAACTGGGTGCGCCGGCGTCCCCGCCGGCTGCCGCCGGAGGCGGCCAGAAGAACGCGCCGCGTAGCGGCGACGACCAAGGCTGCTTGCTGGTTACAGACGAAGCGACTTCAACGCAACGCGATCGGATATCCGCGCCGCCAACTCATCGATCGTCACCGCCCCCTGATCCGGAGAACCGCCGTCCTCCGGCGCCTCGCGGAGCCGCAGCGAGACGGTGCCGGCTTCCTGTTCGCGGCCGCCGACGACGAGCATGTAGGGGACCTTGTGGGTCTGGGCGTCGCGGATCTTGTAGCCGAGTTTCTCGCTGCGTTCGTCGAGTTCGACGCGGACGCCGGCGTCGGACAGGCGGCGGGTGACCTCCCGGCCGTAGTCCATGAAGCGGTCGGAGACCGGCAGGACGACCGCCTGCACCGGCGCCAGCCAGACCGGGAAGGCGCCGCCGGTGTGTTCGATCAGGATGCCCAGGAAGCGTTCGACCGAGCCCAGCATCGCCCGATGCAGCATGACCGGGCGCCTCGTGCCGCCGTCGCTGGCCGTGTACTCCAGGTCCAGCCGCTCGGGCATCTGGTAGTCCAGCTGCACGGTCCCCAACTGCCAGCTCCGGCCGAGCGCGTCGCGGGCCTGGAAGTCGATCTTGGGGCCGTAGAAGGCGCCGTCGCCCTCGTTGACCTCGAACTCGAGACCGCGGCTCCTGAGCGCCCCCATCAACGCGTTCTCCGCCCGCTCCCAGAGTTCGGCGCTGCCGATCGACTTCTCGGGCCGCGTGGAGACCTCGATCTGGATGTCGTCGAAGCCGAACGTCCGGTAGATCTCCAGGATCGTCGACACCGGCAGCAGGACCTCGGCCTCGACCTGCTCCTCGGTGCAGAAGGTGTGGGCGTCGTCCTGGCAGAACGTGCGCACCCTGGTGAGGCCGGTGATGACCCCGGACTGCTCGTAGCGGTGGAGGCGGCCGAAGTCGGCGTAGCGGATCGGCAGGTCGCGGTAGGAACGAAGACCCGTCCGGTAGATCAGACAGTGGGTCGGGCAGTTCATCGGCTTCACCGCGTACTGCCGCTCGTCGACCTCGGTGAAGAACATGCTCTCCCGGTAGTTGTCCCAGTGCCCCGAGCGATGCCAGAGGTCGACGTCGAGGATCTGCGGCGTCCGCACCTCCTCGAAGCCGTCGCGCCGGTTGAGCCCTTGCACGTAGTCGACGAGGAGGTTGTAGATCACCGTCCCGCGGGGATGGAAGAACGGACTGCCGGGCGCGTTCTGGTTGAAGCTGAACAGGTCGAGTGCCGGGCCCAGGCGGCGGTGGTCGCGGGCCCGGCGCAACTCCAGGTCGGCGAGGTAGCCGTCGAGCGCTTCGCGGTTCGCGAAGGCGGTTCCGTAGATCCGCTGCAACTGCTCGCGGCTCTCGTCGCCGCGGTGGAACACGCCCGAACTCTCGAGCAGCTTGACCGCGCCGACCTGATCCACGCGCTGCGCGTGCGGACCGCGGCACAGGTCGACGAACTCGCCGTGCCGGAACAGGGTGATCGGCTCGCCCTCCGGGATGTCGTCCAGTCGCTCCAGCTTCAGCTCCTCGCCCATGCCGGCGAACAGCTCCCGCGCCTCCTCGCGGTCGATCTCGATCCGCTCGACCTCGTGCTTCTCGGCGAGGATCTCGCGCATCTTCGCCTCGATCGCCTCGAGATCCTCCGGCACGAAGGCCCGCGGAAAGCGGAAGTCGTACTGGTACTTCTCGGAGTGATCCCGCCGCCCGACGTCGATCTGCGTGCCGGGCCACAGTCGCTGCACCGCGTCCGCCAGCACGTGCTCCGCCGTGTGGCGAAGGAAGATCCCGGCCTCGGCGTTCTTCGACGTGAACAGCCGGAACCGGCCCGACTCTTCGAGCGGCGTGCGCAGGTCGACGAGGTGGCCGTCGAGTTCGGCGCCGACCGCCGCCTTCGCCAGGCCGGGCCCGATCGAGCGCGCCACCTCCAGCGCCGTCGTCCCGGGCGGGACGCTGCGCACCGATCCGTCAGGCAGCGTCAGGTCGAGCATCGGTCGAGAACGGTTCTGGCAGAGCAGGTTCGGCTGGCGACGCAGTTTCGTCCGGGAACAGGGGCGGGCCCGCGCGGCCGGACACCGCGATGGTAGGCGCTAGCGGACTCGAACCGCTGACCTCTACCGTGTGAAGGTAGCGCTCTAACCAACTGAGCTAAGCGCCTGAGCCACAGACCGAACGGCCCATGTCTGGTAGGCCCGAGCGGACTCGAACCGCTGACCTCTACGATGTCAACGTAGCGCTCTAACCAACTGAGCTACGGGCCTGTATCCCGCGACCGAGAATGCCGGCAAGGCCGGCCGCGAGAAGGCGCAACGGTACAAAGGGGAGAGTTGCCCTGTCAACGCGAGGCACGCGGGAGTGCACCTCGGCCCACTGGCGGGAAGACGACCCCACGGTCGCCTTGTTGCAGAATCCTGTCGTGGTCGACCCTCTGCACATGGCCGAACTGATCGAGCAGGCGCGGCGGCGGATCGCCGGCGCGGTCTACGAAAGTCCCTGCGCCCGCTCGGAGTACTTCTCCCGCCTCTGCGGCATCGGCGCCTACTTCAAGCTCGAGAACCTGCAGATGACCGGCTCCTTCAAGGAGCGCGGGGCGCTCAACCGCATCCTCACCCTCTCCGAGGAGGAGCGGAGCCGCGGCCTGATCACGGCCTCGGCCGGCAACCACGGCCAGGCGGTGGCCTACCACGCACACCGCCTTGGGCTCGAAGCCACGGTGGTCATGCCGCTGCCGACGCCCCTGATCAAGGTGGCCAACACGCGGAACTTCGGCGCCGACGTCCGGCTGGCCGGTGAGACCTTCGACGACGCGACCGCCCACGCCCGGGAGCTCGAAGCCGAGCACGGCTGGACCTACGTCCACCCGTTCGACGACCCTCAGATCGTCGCCGGCCAGGGCACGATCGGCTTCGAGCTGATGACCCAGGAACCCGACCTCGAAGTCGTCGTCGTGCCGATCGGCGGCGGCGGCGTGATCGCCGGGATCGCCGCCGCCTACAAGGCGCACCGCCCGCAGACCCGGATCGTCGGCGTGCAGACGGAGGCCGTCCCGTCGATGCGGGAGAGCCTCGCCGCGGGACACCCGGTGACGGTGGAGCGTCGCCACACGATCGCCGAGGGCATCGCGGTCAAGCGACCCGGCGAGCTGACGATGGGCCTGGTGCGCGAACTGGTCGACGACATCGTGACGGTGGACGAGGAGGAGATCGCGAACGCCGTCCTGCTGCTGCTCGAGCGGGAGAAGGCGGTCGTCGAGGGCGCCGGGGCCTCGGTGCTGGCGGCGGTGGTCAACGACCACGTCCCCCAGGCCAGGGGCCGCCGGACCGCGATGGTGCTGACCGGCGGCAACATCGACGTCACCCTGCTCAGCCGCATCATCGACCGCGGCCTGACCAAGGACGGCCGTCTGGTCCGGCTCGACGTCTGCGTCAAGGACCGTCCGGGCGCCCTGGCCGCGCTGCTCAATCTCGTCGGCGAGGCGGGCGCCAACGTGCTGGAGACCCACCACGAGCGCGCCTTCACCGCCCTCGGACTCAATGAAGTGCACATCGAGCTGCGGCTCGAAACCCGCGGCGTCGAGCACGTCGAGGAGCTGATCCAGCGCATCACCGGCGCCGGCCTCCACGTCCGGCGCCAGACCGAGCCTGAGCCCTGGCATGAACACTGACGCTGCCCTGCTACGCTAGGCCGGCGTGAACGACGAAGCTTCGGACCCTTCGCCATCCGACTCCAGTCTGGACGACCCCGACCCGGACCCCGACCGGCGCGCCTGTGACCGCGGGTCCCGTCCGCCGCTGACGACCACGCCCCTCCCGGCGCGCGAATGATCCCGCCGATCGTCGCGGCCACCGGGCCGCCCGTGAATCTCGATCTGCCGCTGGGCTGGAGCCTGGCCCTGGCCCTCTTCCTGGTCGGCCTGAACGGCTTCTTCGTCGCCGCCGAGTTCGCCCTGGTCAAGGTCCGGCCGACCCAGGTGGCGCCCCACCAGGACACCCTGCGGGGCCGCCTGGCGCAGCGCATGATCGACCAGCTCGACGCCTACCTGTCGGCCACCCAACTCGGGATCACCCTCGCCAGCATCGGCCTCGGCATCGTCGGCGAACCCGCGGTCAATCGCCTGCTCCAGCCCCTCTTCGACCTGGCGCCCAATCTGCCGGAAGAAGCCGCCCACTCGATCAGCCTGATGGTCGCCTTCGCGATCATCAGCGTGTTCCACATCGTGCTCGGCGAACTGGCGCCCAAGTCGCTCGCCATCCGCCGGCCCGAGCCGACCAGCCTGTGGGTGGCGGCGCCGCTGTGGTTCTTCTACCAGGTGACATACCCCGGCATCTGGGTACTGAACCAGATGGCGAACGCCTTCCTGCGCCTGTTCGGCATCGAACCGCTCCGGCACGGCGAACTCGCGCACAGCGAGGAGGAGATCCGGAGTCTCCTCGCCTCCGAGCAGGAGACCGAACTCTCCGAGCCCAAGCGGGAGCTGCTCGACAACGTGTTCGAGCTCTCGGACCGCAACGCCCGCCAGGTGATGGTTCCCCGCACCGAGGTGGTCTATCTCGACGCCGCGGCGCCGATGGAGGCGAACCTCGATCGGGCCCGCCAGAGCGGTCACACCCGCTTCCCGCTCTGCGAGGGCGACCTGGATCAGCTCGTCGGCCTGGTGCACATCAAGGACCTGTTCATCGCCCAGGAACCACCGGAGTCGCTGCGCGACATCGCCCGCGAGACGTTCGCCGTGCCCGAGACCCTGCCGCTCGACCAGTTGATGGCCCGCATGCGCCACGAGCACATCCACATGGCGGCCGTGGTGGACGAGTTCGGCGGGGTGGCCGGCATCGTGACGCTCGAGAACGTGCTGGAGGAGATCGTCGGCGAGATCCAGGACGAGTTCGACGCCGAGGCGCCGGAGTTCGTCCGCCTGGACGACGGCGGCTACAAGGTGCTCGGCGGCATGCTGCTCGACGACCTCGAGGACGAGCTCGGCATGGACATCTCCGATGCCCGCGAGGAGGACACCGTCGCCGGCATCGCCCTGTCCGAACTCGGCCGGACCGCCGAGATCGGCGACACCGTCGAGGTCGGCCGGCTGCGGCTGGAGGTGGTGGAGGTGGACGGGAACCGGATCGTGTCGCTGCGGCTGACGGTGCTGCCTGAACCGGCGGAGGAGGAGGCGTAGCCCGGAGGACTACCGCCGGATCCGGGGGTCAGAAGACCCCCGGTCACGATTCTCGGCTAAAGCCGGCTCAGGACAGCCTGCGGTACCCCGTCGAGCGGCACGACCTCGCGCTCGCCGTCCTGCCGGTTCGAGACCTCGGCGCCGCCGGCGCGAAGCGAGCGGGCGCCGACGACCACCCGTACCGGGAAGCCGACGAGATCCCCGTCCTTGAACTTGACGCCTGGCCGCTCGCGGCGGTCGTCGTAGAGGACGTCGAAGCCCCCCGGGGCGAGCGCGGCCTCGAGTTCCTCGTAGAGACCGTCCGCCGCCGAACGCACGGCCTCGTCGCCGGGATCGAGCGAGCTGAGGACGACCGTGAAGGGCGCAAGGGGCACCGGCCAGACGATGCCGTCGTCGTCGTGCCCCTGTTCGATCGCCGCCGCCGCCGTCCGGCCGATCCCGAGTCCGTAGCAACCCATCTCGGCCGGCCGGAGGCGGCCCTGCTCGTCGGTGAAGGTGCAGTTCATGCTCTCGGAGTACGCCGTACCCAGCTTGAAGATGTGGCCGACCTCGATACCCCGCGAGATGCGCAGTTGACCGGCGCTGCACCGCGGGCAGGGATCGGCGGCCTCGGCGGTCATCACGTCGACCCACTCCAGAGGCCGCGCGCCCGCCACGTCCCGGTCCCACCTCACGGACACGAGGTGCTCGTCACCCGCGTTGGCGCCGCAGACGAAGTCAGCCAGCGCGCGCGCCGACTCGTCGACCACCAGGCGCACCTCGGGCGAAAGGCCGACCGGGCCCGAGAAGCCCAGCGGGCCGCCCGTCGCCTCCGCCACCTGTTCGGCCGAAGCGAGCCGCAGCCCGAGGCCGCCGAGCACGTTCAGCAGCTTGACCTCGTTCACCTCGCGGTCGCCGCGGATCGCGACCGCCGCCAGTCCGTCGTCCGTTTCGTAGATCAGCGTCTTGACCACGAGGGTTCTGTCGACCTCCAGCATCCCGGCCACCTCGGCGACGGTCGTCGCGCCCGGCGTCGAGACCCTGCGCGGTCCGTCGCCGCCGGCGTTGCCGCCGCCTTCCGCCGGCTGCGCCAGAGTGCCCACCTCCGCCCGTTCGACGTTGGCGCCGTAGCCGCAGGCGGCGCAGCTCGCGATCGCGCTTTCGCCGGTGTCGGCGAGCACCATGAACTCGTGCGACGAGGAGCCGCCGATCGCGCCCTGGTCCGCTTCGACCACGGAGTACTCGAGCCCGCAGGCCTCGAAGATGCGCGAGTAGGCGTCGTACATCGCCTGATAGCTCCGGTCCAGGCCTTCCTCATCCGCGTCGAAGGAGTAGGCGTCCTTCATGATGAACTCCCGGCCGCGCATGAGCCCGAACCGGGGGCGGATCTCGTCCCGGAACTTGGTCTGGATCTGGAACAGGTTGAGCGGCATCTGCCGGTAGCTCTTCACGTCGCGCCGGACCAGATCGGTGATGACCTCCTCGTGGGTCGGACCGAAGCAGAACCGCCGTCCGTGACGGTCCTCCATGCGCAGGAGTTCGGCGCCGTACTTGAACCAGCGTCCGGACTCCTCCCACAGCTCGGCGGGCTGAATCGCCGGCATCGAGAGCTCCACCGCTCCCGCCCGCTCCATCTCGCGGCGGACGATCGCCATCAGCTTGCGCATCGTCCGCCAACCCGCCGGCTGCATCGTGTAGATCCCGGCAGCCAGCCGCCGCACCAGTCCGGCGCGCGCCATCAACTGGTGACTCACCACCTCGGCGTCGCGGGGCGCCTCGCGGGCGGTCATCAGGTAGTAGTTGCTCCAGCGCATTCGTGGCTCTCCGGCCGCGGAGACTACAACGCAGCCAGTAGGCTCGCCGCGATGTACTGCCAGGTCTGCGGCGCGCGGAACGAGGACGACGCGGAGTACTGCCAGCGTTGCCGGCAGAAACTGATGGTGCTCTCCGGCTCCGCCGTCCCGGGCGAGGAGACTCTCGATGCCGGCGACGAGGAGTTCTCCCTCGACGAGCACCTGCTGGAGCGGATCTCCATCCTGGAGGAGGTCCTCAAGCGCACCGGCGAGACGGTGCAGAAGGTCCTGAGCGCCATGGAGCGCCAGGAGGAGAGCATCCTCGTTCATCACGCGGGCATGCTGGCGTTGCGCGACCTCCTGGAGCGGCAGCACGTGATCGACACCGCCGAATGGAGCGACCTCTGGGAGTCCAAGATGGACTACCAGTTCCTCGTGCTGGAGAAGCGCGAGCGTTTCGCGGCGGTCAGGGACGGCGTTCTGGGGCTCTACGAGGGGAACCGGCGCCCCGCCTTCACGCAGCTCCTCGAGGAGGCTGAGCACGCGCTGAACGGCCTGGACCTGGCCCGCGCGATGAAGGCGCTGGAGGCGGCGGCCGGGCTCGACCGCCGCAACCACGAACTGGCCCGGTTCCTGGGCGAATCACACTTCCAGGAGGGACGACTGGAACCCGCCCTGGAGCACTTCGACCGGCTGCTGAAGACCAAGCCGGACCACATGCAGGGTCTGGTCTACACCGGTGTCATCCAGCTCCAGCAGGGCGACGAGCAACGCGGCCAGGAGCTGCTCGAGAAGGCCGTGATCCAGCACCCGGGCGCGTTTCTGCCGCACTTCTGCCTGGGGGCGTCGCTCGCCGGCCGGGGACAGTTGAAGTCCGCCGCCGCGTTTCTGGAGCGCGCCGTCGAGATCGACGTCGTGCCGCAGGCGCTCTACCTGCTCGGCCGCTGCTACTACGAGATGGGCAAGCTGCCGGGGGCGATCGAGTCGCTGAGCCGGGCGGTTCAGGTCGATCCCGCCTTCGAGGAATGCCACCACCTGCTCGGTCTCTGCTACCTGGACCGGGGCTGGAACCGCAAGGCGCTCGCCGCGTTTCGCACCGCCCAGCAACTGAATCCCCGGCGCATGCGCTATCGCGACCTGGTGGCCTACCTCTCAGGACGGTCCGGCGCCGATCTGCCGAGGACCAGCCCCGCCGCGGCTGACCTGGTCAGCCTCGGCGAGCAGGCGATCCGATCCGGCGACGCGCCGGAAGCGCTCCGTTGCTACCGCGAGGCGCTGGCGCTCGACCCGGACAACCCGGCCCTGCTGATGTCCTACGCGCTGGCCTGCCTGCGGCTCGACCGCAGCCAGGAGATCCGCCCGCTGACCGAGCGGGTGCTCGCATCGAAGCCGGGCGAGATGCTGCGGGCGACCGCCTACGCGACCCTGATCGAGGCGCTGCGCAGTGAGGGCAGGTACAGGGACGCGAACGAGGCCGGGCGACGGCTGCTCGACGAGGCCGGCTCCAGCTTCTCGAAGAGCATCGCCTACTACGAGATGGCCTACAACCTGGCGGAGATGGACGAGGACCTCGACCAGGCCCTCGACTTCGCGCGCCGGTCCCTGGAGCACGCCCCGGAAGAGTTGCGCCAGTTCCCGCTAGCGGCCCTGGGCTGGGTCCACTACAAGCGCCAGGAGCTGGACGAGGCGATCGAGTTCCTCTCCCAGTCGACCGAGCTCGGACCGTCGACCGCGGCGCTCACCCGCCTGGGCATGGCGCTCCTGGCATCGGGCGACGAGGACGGAGCGCGCGGCGCCCTGGCCCAGGCCCGCCGGCTCGACGAGCGCGGCGGCGCGATCGAGGAGAAGATGATGGAGTTCATGAAGGACTCCGCGCGCATCATCGAGCGGGTGCGGCGCTAGGGTGCGCGGTCAGTGGTGAGACTCCGCCTTCATCAAGCCGTTCATGGCCTGGTCCTGTCCGCGGTCGCCGCGGCGGCGCTGAGCTGCGTTGCGCCAGAGCCCTCGCCGCGATCCGACGACCCGGCCGTCGTGGTCGGCCCGGATGCCGTTGCCCGGGACCAGCTACTCGCGATCGGGAGAGACCTGGAACTCCGCGGCGAGGCGCGGTCGGACGCGGTCGTCCTGAACGGCAACGCCCGCATCGACGGCGTCGTTCAGGGCGATGTGATTGTGCTCGGCGGCGATGTCGGTCTGGGTCCGTCGGCACGGCTGGGCGGGGACGTGTTCGTGCTGGGTGGCCGGGTGGATGCCGAGTCGGGGGCCGCCATCGAGGGCCGTACCGTGGCCTACGCGCGGGCGCCCTCGTCGCTGGTCGTTCTCGCGGAAGGGCCGGTGCTCGGCCAGGCCGCGCTGTCGCCCGCGGTGGCGCTGCTGAACCTCGGCCTGCTGTTCGCCTGGCTGCTGGTGACTCTGGTGCTGGTGGCTGGCTTCGACCCGGCGTTGAAGGCGACGGCGCAGAGCGTCCTCGAGCGGCCGTTTCGCAACTTCTTCGCCGGCCTGGTGGCGGTACTCGCCGTGGCCTTGACCTTTGCGGTGCTGACCGCGACGGCGCCGGCGTTGGTCGGCGCGCCCCTGCTCGCCGTCTGTGGAGTGGCAATCCTCGTCTGCAAGCTGTGGGGGACGGTCGCGGTGTTCCAGGCGGTGGGCGCCCGCCTGCTGCCGGGGCGCCTGGGCCTGGCGGGTCGACCGCTCGCCGCGGCGCTGTCCGGGCTTCTGGTCCTGGGCCTCGTCAAGATGGCGCCCTATGTCGGCGGCTGGACCTGGACCATCGTCACCTGCGTCGGCATCGGCGCGGCGCTGGACAGCAGGCTCGGCCGCCGAGATCCGTGGTTCGCCGGGCTATAGAGCCGGCCTAGCGTCGGGATCGTTGCCGTGCCGACGCCTTCGAACCCCGCCGGAGCAGCGAGAACAGGAGGCCGGTCAGGCCCACGACCGCGGCGCCGGCAAACAGCAGGGCCGGCGTCGCCGGCTCCAGGGCCGAGGACATGGCCACGTTGAGGCCGCGCCACGAGGCATCGAGCAGGCCGGCGCCGAGCATGCCGAGGGTAGCCGCGAAGTCGAACAGGGTCGCGGCCGCGGAAGCCGCCGAGCCGGCCGCAGGCGCGAGCGTCGCGAGAACCGCCAGGGCGCCGCCGAACACCGCGACCAGGCCGGCAGCGGCCATGGCGGCGCGACGGCGGCCGGTGGGCCGCGGCGCGCGGAGATCGATCGCCAGCGGCTCCGGAGCGAGCCGTTCCGCCGCGAGGAGCTCGTGGAGCGCCGAGAGGCCCTGTGCCTCGTCCCGGCATGCCGCGCAGCCCGTCAGGTGCTGCTCAGCCGACCGGCGCTCCGTTTCGTTGACCGCGCCGTCGACGTAGGCGTCGATCAACTCCGCCTGGGGACAGGCGCCACTCTCGAGGACCGTCGAGCTGTCTGAACTCGTCATCGCCGTTACTCCCGCCGTCCGTCAGTCGGTGAGGTAGTCGGCCAGCCGGGCCTTCAGCATCCGGCGGCCGCGAAACAACTTGTTCTTGACGGTGCCCAGGGGCATGCCCTTGAACTCCGCGATCTCTTCGTACGTCATCTCGGCGAAGTGTCTCAACTGGATCAACTCGCGGTACTCCTCTTTCAGCCCGTCGATCGCGGCGCCGATCGCCTGGCGCCGTTCCACGTTCCGCAGCGTCCGGTAGGGGTCCCTTTCCTCGCTCTCAAACTCCCTCTCCTGCGCCTGCCCGTCCACCCCGACCCGCTGCATCGGAACCAGCTTCAGGCGCCGCTTCCGGATCAGGTCGATCGCGGCGTTCTTCGCCACCCGAAACAGCCATGTCGAGAACCGGTACTTGGGGTTGTAACGGTCGAGGGCCCGGTAGACCCTCAGAAACACTTCCTGCGAAAGCTCTTCGGACTCGTGGACGTTGCCGAGGAAGCGATTCAGGTAGTTGATCAGCCGGCCCCGGTACCTTTCCACCAGATCGGTGTACAGGGCGGCCTCGCCGTCCAGAATCGCAGCCACCAACTCTTCGTCGGTCGCCCGAGTTGCCTCCACAGCATTCACCTACGTCGCCCGCCTCCGTTTGTTGCGCGGCGGCGCGAGCAAGGCCAACCGGCCGGCAGCGCCCGCGACCAAGGCTGCTGTAGCCTTTCCGCCCGCGGCACGGGCGGCCGCCGCCCTCCACCGCGCCGCAGAGAGTAACCGGGTCACCCTTGGCAAACCTGATCCACGCACGCGGGCTGGGCATCCGGTTCGGACGTCACTGGGCGCTGGCCCACGTCGACCTCGACTTCGAGGCCGGAGGGCGGCTGCTGCTGGCCGGCGCCAACGGTTCCGGCAAGACGACCCTGCTGAGACTGATCGCGGGGCTCCGGCGCCCGACCGCGGGCGAGCTGACCATCGGCGGCAGGCGGCCCTTCGAGGACCGCGCCGGCGCTCGCCGCCAACTGTCCCTGGTTTCCCACCACGACTATCTCTATGACCGGCTGACCGCGATGGAGACGCTGCGGCTCTGGAGCGACCTCTGCGACGGCAACCCGGACCGCGCGCGGCTCGCCGATCTGCTCGACGAGGTCGGGCTCGAAGCCGCGGCCGACCGCCAGGTGGGCGGCTTCTCCGCCGGCATGAGAAAACGCCTGATCCTCGCCCGCTGCCGTCTCGAGAACCCGCGCCTGCTGCTGCTCGACGAACCGTTCGCGGCGCTGGATCCGGAAGGCCAGACGCTGGTCGAGCGCTGGATCGAACGCTTCGCGGCCGGCGGCGGCTCGCTGATCGTCGCATCCCACGCGATCGAGCGGGCCTCCCGGTTGTGCCGGCAGGCGCTTCTGCTGGAGCAGGGCCAGACCGCCTGGCACGGCGAGGCCGCGGGACTCGATGCCGCCTGGCGCCGGAGGCTCGGACAATGAAGCTGATGCGGCCGGTGCTGGTCCTGCTGCTGAAGGACCTGCGGGTCGAGTGGCGGGGACGGGTCCGCTTCCTCTCGATCGTCCTGTTCGGCGGCATCACCCTGGTCCTGTTCTCCTTCGCGATCGACGCCGACGGCGACATGGCGGCGGCACTCGCGCCCGGCTTTCTCACGCTGGCCCTCCTGCTCAGTTCGACCCTGGGCCTGTCCGAGTCGTTCCGCGTGGAGCGCGAGAACCGGTCCCTCGAGGGCCTGCTCCTGCTGCCGGTCGAGCCGGCGGTCCTCTTCTACGCCAAGGCGCTGGGCAACTTCGTCTTCCTCGCGATGCTGGCGCCCGTGCTCGTGCCCTCGGCGATCATCCTCTACAGCGTCGAAACCGGTCCGGCCGGTTTCCTCGGCGTAATCGCCGTCTGGCTGCTCGCCGCCGCGGCCCTGGCCGCCCCGGGCACGCTGTACGCGGCGATGACCAGCCGCGCCGCGAGCCAGGACGTCCTGCTGCCCCTGCTTCTCTTCCCCCTGGTCATCCCGGTCCTGATCGCGTCGGTCAGGAGCGCGGAGCTGCTGCTCCACGGTGATCCGATGGACCAGGCCCCGAGCTGGCTGCTCCTGCTGGCCGCCTTCGATGTAATCTACTGGGCCCTGGGAGGCGTGCTGGCCAGGGTCGCGATGGAGGAATAGGGCCTTCCCACAGGGGCCCGAGAGGGAGCAAACGAAACGTGGACGGCGTTATAGTCGGCGGTTGGGGATGGGTCGTCGCCGCCTATGCATCGGCGGGCGTGGCTCTCGCCTTCTACGTCTACAGCCTGCTGATCCGCCGCCGGCGGGTCGAGGCAAACGCTTCCCCACAGGACCAGAGCAATGAGCACGGAACCCACGACACCGACGCCTGACGCCGGACCTGCTCCCAGGACCCGGCGGCTCTTCCTGCTGGCCGCGGGCGGCGCCGTGGCGATAGCGCTTTCGGTGCTGGCCTTCGGCGACGTCGGCGAGAACCTCGTCTACTACTGGAGCCCGTCGGAACTCCGCGAGGCGGGCCCGGAAGCGGTCGGCGCGAGCATCCGGCTCGGCGGGCTGGTCGAGAAGGGCTCCGTGAACCGCAGCGCCGACGGCCTGACCCTCGAGTTCACGGTCACCGACGGGCAGTCGCAGGTCGACGTGCGCACGACCGCCGTTCCCCCGGCCATGTTCCGGGAGGGCATCGGCGTCGTGCTCGAAGGAACGATGCGCGAGGACGGCCGGTTCGACACCGCGCGCCTGATGGTGAAGCACGACAACGAGTACCAGGCGCCCGAAGTCAATGACAAGCGCAGCATGGAGGAGTTGATCGAATCCATGCAGTTCGACACGTGACCTCGGCCCTGGGCCAGGGGTTCGTCCTCCTGGGCCTGATCGCCGCCGGCTTCGGCGCCGCTTTCGGCTACATCGCCGGCGTCAAGCGCTCAGCGGCCGGGCTCCGCCTCACGAGGCGGCTGGCGCTGCTGTTCGCCGTCGCGATGGTCGGGGCCAGCGCGGTGATGTGGTACGCGCTGCTGAGCCACGACTTCTCCGTCTCGTACGTCGCCCAGGTCGGCTCGCTGGCGACGCCGCTTCACATCACGATCTTCTCCCTGTGGTCGTCGCTGGAGGGATCGATCCTCTTCTGGGGGCTGATCCTGGGCCTCTACATCGCCGCCGCGGCCACCTTCCAGCGCCGCGGTCACGAGGACTACCTCGCCTACACCCTGGCCACCCTGCTCGGCATCGGAGCCTTCTTCACCTTCCTCATCGCCAGCGTCGCCGATCCGTTCGCGCCGACCGCGCCGCCCGTGCCGGTGGACGGCCCCGGGCCCAACCCGCTGCTTCAGAACCACCTGCTGATGGCGATTCACCCGCCGATGCTCTACCTCGGCTACGTCGGCATGTCGGTGCCGTTCGCGATGGCGGTCGCGGCGCTGCTGCGTGGCCAATTGGGCGCCACCTGGCTGCGGCCGATGCGCCGCTGGCTGCTGGTGCCGACCTCTTTCCTCACCGCCGGCATCATGCTCGGCGGCTGGTGGTCCTACGAGGTCCTCGGCTGGGGCGGCTACTGGGCCTGGGACCCGGTCGAGAACGCCTCCTTCCTGCCCTGGCTGACCGGCATCGCGGCACTCCACTCGGGGATCGTCCAGCAGCGCCGCGGGACCCTCAAGGCCTGGACGGTGATCCTCATCATGATCACCTTCCTGCTGACGATCCTCGGCACCTTCCTCACCCGCTCGGGGGTCGTGAACTCGGTCCACTCGTTCACCCAGAGTCCGATCGGCCCGGTGTTCCTCGGGTTCCTCGGCCTGTGCGCCGCCGCCGTCGTCGTGCTGCTCGCGCTCCGGATCGACACCCTGGTCTCAGAGCCCTCGAACGAGCGCCTGGTCAGCCGCGAAGGCGCCTTCCTGCTGAACAACCTGCTCTTCGTCAGCCTGATGTTCACCGTGCTCGTCGGCACCATCTACCCGATCGTCGCCGAATCGCTGCGCGGCGTGAAGGTCAGCGTCGGCGAGCCCTACTTCAACCGCATGGCGGTGCCGCTGTTCGCCGGGCTGCTCCTGCTGATGGGGGTGGGCCCCGCTCTCCCCTGGGGCGGCAGCGACCCGAAGCTGGTCCGCCGGGCCCTGGTGCGTCCGCTGCCCGCGGCCGCCGTCGGACTCGCGGTGGCGCTCCTGCTCGGCGCCCGCTCCGCGCCGGTCCTCATCGTCTCCGCCTTCGCCGGCTTCGCGCTCTGGGTCACCGCCGACCAGGGCCTGCGGCCGATCCGCGCGCGACCCCGACGCCAGGGCGGCAGGGGTCCGCTGGCCGCCGTGCTGGTCGCGCCGGACAGGCTCGGCGCCTACGTGGTTCACCTGGGCGTACTGATCACCTTCGTCGCGGTCGCCGTATCGTCGACCTTCCAGCGTGAGGCGGAGTCGACCCTGCGCGCCGGCGACACCCTGCGCCTGGGCGGCTACGAGATGACCTTCCGCGGCGCCGAGCGGGTCCAGGAGCCGCACCTCATCCGCCACCAGGCGGAGGTCGAAGTCTCGACCAACGGCAGGAGCCGCGGCGTGCTCTACCCGTCGCTCAACATCTACCCGAACCAGCGGGAACCGATCGGTACCCCCGCTGTCCGCACCAGCGCCGGACACGACCTCTACCTGACCCTGATGAACGTCGGCAGCGACGGATCGATCGGGCTGCGGGCGATCACGACGCCGCTCGTTGCGTGGATCTGGATCGGCGTCGTCGTCATGGTGCTGGGCACCGCCCTCTGCCTGATCCCGACCGCCGCCGAGCGGCGGGCGACGACGCCGCGGGCGGTTCCCGACCTCGCCGCCTCGCCCGCGGGGGGCGGTCGATGAACCGCAAGGTCCTGCTCGTCGGTGTCGGCATTTCGCTGCCGCTCCTGCTCGTGCTCGGGTTCGCCTTCCGGCACGACCCGCAGATCGTCGAGTCGCCGCTGGTCGGCAAGCCGGCGCCCAACTTCCGGCTCGCCGACCTCGACGGCAACATCGTCGACCTGGCGGAGCTGCGCGGCCGGCCGGTCATCGTCAACTTCTGGGCCACGTACTGCGTGCCCTGCTGGGCCGAGCACCCGCTGCTCCTGGAGGGCTCGCGTCGCTGGCAGGGCGAGATCCACTTCCTCGGCGTCATCTTCCAGGACGACCCCGACCTGATCGCGCAGTTCACCGCCGAGTACGGACGCTGGGGACCGTCCCTGGTCGACGAGGGCGGCCGTGTCGCGATCGCCTACGGCGTCTACGGACCGCCCGAGACCTTCTTCATCGACCGCGACGGCGTGATCGTCGACAAGGCGATCGGCGCGGTATCGCCGGAACAGCTCCTGGACGTCGCCGAGGGAATGCTGGCGCGGCCCGCCGCGGCGACCGGCTGACATGCGACGCGCGACCGCCCTGCTGGGGCTGCTGGCCGCGCTGGCCTTCGCGGCGCCGGCAGCCGCCCAGGAGCCCGACGCGCGTCCGCGAGTCGCCCTGCCCCCGGCCGAGGGCGAGTTCCGCCCCGGCCTGGGCGTCGAGACGTCTCATGAGCTGGGCGACCCGCTCGGCCGTCCCCTCTCCGGCGAGGAGCTCGACCGTGCGGTCGCCGAGGTCGCGGCCGACATCCGCTGCCCCAAGTGCCAGGCCCTCTCGATCGCCGACTCCGGCGCCGCGTCGGCGCAGGCGATGCGGGCGGAGGCGCGATCCCTGCTGTCCCAGGGCTACACCCGCGAGCAGGTCGTCGGCTACTTCGAGCAGCGCTACGGCGAGTTCGTGCTGCTCCAGCCGCGGGCCCGCGGGCTCAACCTGCTCGTCTGGGCTGCCCCGGCCGGGATCGTCCTTCTCGGCGGCCTGCTGGTCGTCGTTCGGCTGCGGCAACGCCGGCGAAGCGCCGACGAAGGCCTGGACACGTATCTGCGACAGGTGGAGCAGGAGACGGCGACCTGACTGTCGTTGCGACGATCGCCCTCGTCGCCGCCGTCCTCGCCGGCCTGGGAGTCGGGTTCGCCTTCCTGCCCCGGGAGGCGGCCGCGCGCGCGGCCGCGCTTGAGCTTCAGCGCGCCGACCTCCTGAACCGGCGCGAGGACCTGCTCTCCCGGCTCAAGCAGGAAGGCCTCGAGCCGGCCGACCGCCGCCGGCTCCAGGTTTCGACGGCGCGCGTGCTGAAGGAACTCGACGAGGTCGAGGAGGCGATCGCCGGCGTCGCCCCGGTCCGCGGCGCCCAACGGCAGAAAGCAGCGCCGGCCGGCCGCGCTTTCGTCCAGGCGCACCCCCTGCTCTCCGGCGTTCTGCTCGGCGGCGGCGTGGTCGGCCTGGTCGCCGCGCTGGTCATCTGGGCGCAGTCCGACGCCCGGCCCGATCCGCAGGCCGAACAGGCGATGGCGCAGGGCGGCGGCGAGACGGACTTCCGCGGCCAGCCGCCGCTCCCGCCCGAGTTGGTGGCCAGAGCCGAAGAGCTCCGGCAACAGATCGACTCCGACCCCTCGGACCTCGACGCGATGCGCGCCCTGATGCAGTTGATGCTCGCGAACGGCCGCGCCTTCGACGCCTTCCAGACGGCTCAACTCGCGCTGCAGATCGCTCCCGAGGACCCCGACGCGCACTTCGTCTCAGGCATCGTGCGCCTCCAGATGGGCCAGACCCAGGTCGCCCTCGACTCCCTGGACCGGTCGCTCCGAACCGACCCCGGTCACGAGCAGGCAGCCCTCATGCGAGGCCTCCTCCTGCTGCAACTCGGCGACCGCGACGGCGCCATCGCGACCTGGGAGAGCGCCAACGCCGCTCGCTCCAGCCCCCGCCTGGAGCAGGTCACCGCCATGGCCCGCGAAGGCAGAACCTTCGACGAGATCGTCAACAACCCGCTCTAGCTAGGCCAACCCGAGCCGCCGGACGATCTCCGCCGCCACGTCCCGCTTCCGCTCCGTTCCCCGGGTCCTGATTCTCAGATCCGCCTGGCGGTACGAGTCGAGCCGGCTCTCATAGAGCGCCCGCGCCTGGTCCGGGGACTCGAACAGCGGGCGGCTCTTGTGGGACTGCTGGGCGCGGCGGCGCAGAGCCTCCCACGGCGGGTCGAGCCAGACGCTGGTGCCCAGTTCCGCGATCAGGCGGCGATTCCGTTCCAGGGTGAACACGCCGCCGCCGGTGGCGACCACTGCCTGGTCGATCGCGGCGCAACGTTCGAGGGCCGCCGTCTCGCGTTCGCGAAAGTAGCTCTCGCCGCGTTCGACGATCAGGTCGGCTACCGGCTGGCCTTCGTGCTCGGCGATCTCCGTGTCGAGATCCAGGAAGGTCCAGCCCAGCGACCGGGCCAGCCGCCGGCCGATCCGGCTCTTGCCGGCCGCCATGAAGCCGACGAGGAAGACGCGCATGGCGATGCCGAAACGGTCAGTCGCCGTGCTTCTGCGCCCGCTCGCTCCTGAGCGCCCGCACCAGGAAGAACGTGAAGCCGCCCCACACGAAGCCGCCGATCAGAACCAGGACGAGGATGGCGAGCGGGGACATCGGGCAGGACTATACGTGACCCGCTGTGTCATGTGCCGTCATGGACTCGACCCTCAGGCGAGCGCTCGCAGCAGCCGGCGGCAGGAGGTCGTGAGATCCGCCGGGTCGAGCGCGGAGACGACGGCCACCGCGTCGGCCCCGGCCTCGATCACCCGCGGGGCGCCTTCCGGATCGATGCCGCCGATCCCGATCAGGGGCTTCGAGGTGACTTCGCGGGCCTGGGCGACACCGGCGAGGCCGACGACCGGATCGGGGCGCTCCTTCGTCGTCGTCCCGAACACCGGGCCGATCGCCAGCGCGTCGACGGCCGGGTCGCCGTCCGCTTCCACTGCCTGCGCCCGGCCGTGGGTCGAGCGGCCGATCGGACACGCGGGAGGAATCGACAGCCGCGCCGCGGCGGGCGGCAGGTCGTCCTGGCCGAGATGGAGACCGACGCGAAGACCGGCGCGCGGGCCGCTCGCCAGCACGCCGGCGATCGCAGCGTTGTCGTTGATCCACAGCAGCGGCGCGTCTTCGCCGCCGTCATCCGGGGCCTCGTCGAACACCCGTCCCATCGCCTCGGCCAGCCTCCACAGGGCCAGGTCCGGCACTCCCTTGGCGCGAAGCTGAATCCAGCGGACGCCGCAGTCGAGCAAGGTGCGAACCGCGGAGGCCGCGACCGCCGGTTCGGAGCCGAAGACGCCCGTATCGACGATCGCGTAGAGGCGGTTCGCCGGAGCACGCAACACCGGGCGGCGAGCCGTCATCCCTCTCTCCGCCGCTCCAGCCGATCGAGGAACCCGGTGTCCAGCTCAGCGTCCAGGAACGCCTGAGACTCGACGACCCTGCGCATGAGCGGGAGCGTGGTGCGGATGCCGTCGACCTCGAACTCACGAAGCGCCCGGGCCATCCTCGATACGGCCTCGGCTCGGTCCTTGCCGTACGCGACCACCTTGGCCAGCAGCGAGTCGTAGTGCGGCGGCATCACGCCGCCTTCGAAGCCGTGGCTGTCGACCCGGACACCGGGGCCCGCGGGCGTCCGGAAGCGGCGCAACGTGCCCGGTGACGGCGCGAAGGTCTCGGGATCCTCGGCGTTGATCCGGCATTCGATCGCGTGGCCCGAGGTCTCGATGCCGTCGGGAAGTCCCAGCGGCTCGCCGGCCGCGGCGACGATCTGGAGCTTGACCAGGTCGACACCCGTCACCGCCTCGGTGACCGGATGCTCGACCTGGATGCGCGTGTTCATCTCGAGAAAGTAGAAGCGGTCCCCATCGACCAGGAACTCGACCGTTCCCGCATTGGAGTAGCCAACCCGCCTGGCAAGCCGTAGTGCCGCCTCGGCCAGCGACCCGCGAAGTTCGGAGCCGATCGAGGGCGCCGGAGCTTCCTCCAGCAGCTTCTGGTGCCGGCGCTGAATCGAGCAGTCGCGTTCGCCGAACTGCAACGCGCGGCCGAACGAATCGCCGAAGACCTGCACCTCGATGTGGCGCGGCCGCTCGACCAGGCGCTCCAGCATGAGTTCGCCGCTGCCGAAGGCGGCCCGGGCCTCGCTCGCGGCGGCGTCCAGGGCCGCTTCGAGGCCTCTCTCATCGCGAACGGCCCGCATGCCGCGGCCCCCGCCTCCCGCCGCGGCCTTCAGCATGAGCGGATAACCGATGTCCCCGGCCAGCGCCACCGTCTCCTCGGGGGACGCGGGCGCCGGGCCGCCCGGCAGTACCGGCACGTCGGCGGCGACCGCGGCCTCGCGCGCTCTCCTCTTGTCGCCCAGGGTGCGGATCGCGGACGGCGACGGGCCGATCCAGGTCAGGCCGCAACGTCCGACGGCATCGGCGAAGTCCGCGTTCTCGGCCAGAAACCCGTACCCCGGATGAACCGCCTGGGCGCCGGTGATGCTCGCCGCGGCGAGCAGGTTCTGCTGGTGAAGGTAGCTCGCCGCGGGTGGCGGCGAACCGACACAGACGGCCGTGTCGGCCAGGCGCACGTGCAGCGCATCCCGGTCGGCGGTGCTGAAGACCGCGACCGTTTCGATGTCGAGATCGCGGCAGGCGCGGATGACGCGGACCGCGATCTCGCCGCGGTTCGCGACCAGGACCTTCCGGAACGGCCGCGCGGCGCGCGCCGGCAGCGCGGCGTTCAAGTCTGAATCACGAACAGGGGCGCGCCGAACTCGACCGGGTCACCGTTTCCCGGCACCACGGACGAAACCGTTCCCGAGACGTCGGCCTCGATCTCGTTCATCAACTTCATCGCCTCGACGATGCACACGACCTGGCCCTTCTCGACCTGGGCGCCGATCTCGACGTAAGGCGGCGAGTCCGGACTCGGCGCCGCATAGAACGTCCCCACGATCGGCGACGTCAGCACGTGACCGTCGAACGCCGGCTCCTCGACCGCCGGCACATCTTCCAGAGCCGGTGACGACGCCGTCGCCTGTGTTGCCACCTGCGTTGCCGCCGCCGGTGCGGGCGCGGGCCGCGGCGCCGCCGCGGCGCCGCCCCGATCGCCCCCCACACGCAGATAGAGACCATCGACCTGGTACTCGACCGAGAGATCCGAGCCGCCCCGGCGCTCCTCGGCCACGAAGCGAATCAGAGCCTGGATTTCCTCATTGCTCAGCACGGTCCGGCACCTCCCGGGCGCGGATTGTAGCCCGCGGCGGGAGCACTCCCAGACGCTCGAGCGCCTCGCGGGCCCGCCGGCTGGCCGGATCGGCCGAAAGCACGCGCTGGAAGATGGCGATCGCCTCCCTGCGGTGGCCCTGAGCCAGATACAACTCGCCGATTGTCACCGTCGGCTTCGGCGAGATCGGGCGCTCCCCGGCGGCCACGTCCCGGCGGCCTACTGGCCCGTGACCTGGACGAACTTCGTCACCTCGTCGGAACCAAGCGAGTTGGTGGCCCGGAAGGTGACCGCGTAGGTGCCCGGCTGGTCATACGTGTGGGTCGGGTTCTGGCGCGTGCTTGTGTTGCCGTCGCCGAATGACCACAGCCAGCTCGTCGTGCGGCCGTCCGTCGTGTCCTCGAAGGCGACCAGCAGGTTGCGCGTGTTGAAGGTGAAGTCGGCCCGCGGCAAGCGCTGAATCGCGACACTGACGTTCGTCGTCACGAGCCCGCCCCCGCCGCTGCCCACGTCCACACCGACCTGGAAACTGTCCCCCGACACCGTGTCGAGATCGCCCGAAGTGACGATGAGCCGGTCCGACGCCGTTCCGTCCGCGGCAGTCGGAATCAGGGTCCCGCCCGAATCCAGCGTGCCGATCTCCGTCCGGAAGTTGACCTCCGCCTTCTCGAGCGGCTGGCCGCGGTCGTCACGCACGATCGCCAGCAGTTCGGCCTCGCCGCCAGTTTCGGGCACGCTGTTCGGTGTCACCTGCACAGTCACCGAAGCCGGCGACAGACCGAGCTGCACGTCGATCGTCGCGGTCTCGGAACCGCCGGTGCTGGCCGACACCCTGGCGACACCGAACTGGCCGTCCGCCTCCAGCATCGCCAGTGCTTCTCCGCGATCGTCGACACCGACACTGGGCGGAATCGAGCCAAGCGTCGTCGTGAGACGGACCAGCGTGCCGCGGCTGACCGGCGTTCCGTTCGGCCTGAGCGCCACAACCCGGATCTCGGCGCTCCCGTCCGACGGGATGCGGTCCGGATTCGCACTGATCGTGATCAGCGTGCCCGACGGGGCAACCGGACTCGTCTTGTCGCACGCCGCGAAGGCCGCCAGCAACAAGCTGGCGGCGATGGCGGCTGGCAGGAATCGGCGCCGTGTTTCCATCTCTCGAATCAGTATACGAACGCTGTCGGAAGAGCGTCTACTCGCTCTGGTCCCGTCCGGCGCCGACCCAGATGAGTCTGGTCACTTCGTCAGATCCCACCGAGTTGCCGGCCCGCAGCGTGACCGCGTAGTAGCCCGGCTCGGGGAAGGTGTGGGCCGGGCTCTGGCGCGTGCTCGTGGCACCGTCTCCGAAGTCCCACTGTCTGCTTGTCACCTGACCCGCGGAAACATCCCTGAAGGCGACCAGCAGACCGCCGGGGCTGTACTTGAAAGCCGCGTCCGGCTGGTGCTGGATGCGGACGGCGACATTCTCCGTCACCAGTTGTCTGCCGCCGGAGCCGACCGCCGCCGTCAACCAGAACCTGTTCTCCTCCACCGCGGCAAGTTCAGCGGCGGTCACGGTGAGCCGATCGGTGACGCCACCGTCCGGTCCGGTCGTGACCAGGCGTCCTCCGGAGCCGAGCGAGCCGGTCTGGGTGAGGAAGTTCACCCTCGCGTTCTCCAGCGGCCGCCCGCGATCGTCGCGCACGAGGGCGAACAGCTCGACCTGTCCACCGCTCTCCGGCACGCTGCTGGGCGTCACCTGGACCGTTACCGACCCGGCCGCAGCTTCCACGCTTTGGGCAAGCAGCGGCCCCGCGGCAACGGCAAGCAGCACCGCGCCCGCAATCGCCACCAGAACAATGTGTATTCGACGGGTTCCGATCATCTTCTTCCCTCCTTGAGCTCGTTTCCGACCGTCAAGGATCTCTACGGAGGCCCGTGGTCTCGCGTCTACCGCCGCCAACATGGAGCCGGCCTTGCGGCCGGCGCCTTGCTCCGCGGGTCAGAAGACCCGCGGCTACAAAGCCGGCGGGGACGCCGGCGCACCCAGTCTGTACCGTCTCAGCGTCGGCCACCGACGTCCAGCCCGGAGAGGTCCGGGCGGCCCAGCACTACGCCGTCGCAGAAGCCGACGGCGACGACGGTCCCTGGCGGCGCTTCACGGCGCGCACGGCGGACAGGTTTTCGAGCGACTCCTGGAGGCGGTTGAGGTGCTTGCGGTTGCGGACGTCGACGACGACGTCGATCGCCGCCTCGCCGGCGCCGCGGCTGCGGCTTTCGATGTGGCGGATGTTGCTGCCCTGCTTGGCGATCGCCTCGGTGACCCGGGCCAGCACGCCCGGGCGGTCGCGCGTCTCGATCACCAGCGTGACCGCGAACATCGAATCGTGGCGGCGCGCCCACTCGACCCGGATCTCGCGCTCCGGGTGGTACAGCAGGTTGCGCACGTTGGGGCAGTCGACCGAGTGGACCGACACGCCGCGCCCGCGGGTCACGAAGCCGATGATCTCCTCGCCCGGCAACGGGCTGCAGCAACCCGCGAAGAAGGCGAGCATGTCGTCCTCGCCCTTGACGACGAGCTTCGCCTGGTCGCGCGGCATCACCTTGCTCACGGCGCGGCGCAGGCGGCCGGGCTCCTGGTCGCGGTGACGCAGTCGCTCGGGCGGCAGCACCGCCCGCAGCACCGGCTTGACCGACCCGCGGCCGAATCCGAGCCGGCTGAACAGCTCGTCGATGCCGGAGTAGCCCTCGGCGGCGATGAAGTCCGCCATCTCCTTCGATTCGAAGATCCGGCGCGGGCTGACCCGATAGCGGCGCAGCTCGCTCGCCAGGAGCGTCCGGCCGATCTCGATCGCCCGCTTCTTCTGCTCGGCGTTGATCCAGTGGCGGATCTTGCTGCGGGCCTTCGGCGTGGCGACGATGTTCAGCCAGTCCCGGCTGGGCTCCCGGTTCGGGTTGGTCGTGATCTCCACGATGTCGCCGTTCTTCAGTTCCGTGCGGAGCGGAACGAGCCGGCCGTTGACCCGGGCGCCGCTGCAGTGGTGGCCGAGCTCCGTGTGGATCCGGTAGGCGAAGTCGAGCGGCGTCGCGCCGCGCGGGAAGGAGAGCACGTCGCCCTTCGGCGTGAACACGTAGACCTCGTCCGGGTACAGATCGATCTTCAGCGCGCTCATGAAGGTGCGCGGATCGGGCGTCTCCTGCTGCCACTCCAGCAGTTGCCGCAGCCAGACGATGCTCGCGTCGTTCTCGTCCGTGTCGAGCTGGCCTTCCTTGTATCGCCAGTGGGCGGCGACGCCCTCCTCGGCCAGCAGGTCCATCGCCCGGGTCCGGATCTGGACCTCGAACGGCTGCAAGCCGCGCCCGACCACCGTCGTGTGCAGCGACTGGTAGAGGTTCGGTTTCGGCATCGCGATGTAGTCCTTGAACCGGCCCGGGATCGGGTGCCAGAGCTGGTGGACGACGCCGAGCGCGGCGTAGGTGTCCTTCACGTCGACGGTGATGATCCGGAAGGCCAGGAAGTCGTACAGCTCCGGCAGGTCGATCTGGCGCTCCTGCAGCTTCCGGTAGACCGAGTAGTAGCCCTTCACCCGGTAGCTGATCTCGGCCTCGATGTCCGCCTGGCCCAACGCCTCGCGCAGCCGCCCGGCAATCCGCTCCATCGTTCGCCGCGCCCCCTTGAGTCGCTCGTCGAGCTGCCGGCGGATGTCTTCGTACTGCTGGGGGTGAATGTGCTGGAAGGCCAGGTCCTCCAGGAGCCACTGGATCCGCGACATGCCCAGGCGATGCGCCAGCGGCGCGTAGATCTCGAGCGTCTCCCGCGAGATACGCCGGCGCTTCTCCGCCTCCAGATGCCCCAGGGTCAGCATGTTGTGGAGGCGGTCGACCAGCTTGACGACGATCACCCGCAGATCGCGCGCCGAGGCGAGGATCAGCTTGCGGAAGCTCTCGGCCTGCACTTCGTCGCTGTGAACGTACTCGTGGCGGCCGATCTTCGACACGCCGTCCACCAGGTCCGCGATCTCGGACCCGAACCGGGAGGCCAGGTCCTTCTTCGTCGCCCCGGTGTCCTCCAGCACGTCGTGCAGGAGCCCGACCGCGACGCTGGTCTGGTCGAACTTGAGTTCGGCCAGCATGTGGGCGACGCCCAGCGGATGGCTGATGTAGGGCTTTCCCGATCGCCGCACCTGACCCCGATGGGCCAGTTCGGCGAAGTCGACCACGCTGCGCAGCCAGCTTTCGTCGCAGGCGCGCTCGTTCTCCTGGAGGCGGATCAGGACCTCGCTGATCCCCACGTCCCCAGGGTCGCGCAGCGGCGCCGGTTCCCGGGGTCGTTCAGCAGCCTGAGCCATCGTCCGCTACCTACGCGGCCGCTGCCCTCTTCTCTCGTCGGGCGCGGCCGAAGGTGGTTTCCCAGATCAGGACGATCGGGCTCGCGACGTAGATCGACGAGTAGGTGCCGACGATCACGCCGACGAGGAGCAGGAAGGAGAAGCCGCGGATCACGTCGCCGCCGAGGACGAAGAGGCAGCCGACGGCGAGCAGCGTGGTGCCGGAGGTCAGCGCGGTGCGCGACAGGGTCTGGTTCAGGCTCCTGTTCAGCACCTCGACCAGAGACTCGCGACGGTTCCGGCGCAGGTTCTCGCGCACCCGGTCGAAGACGACGACGGAGTCGTTGACCGAGTAGCCGATGACGGTCAGGAAGGCGGCGATCGTCGTCAGGTTGAACTCGTAGCCCGCGAAGGCGAACAGGCCCAGGCAGACGGCGACGTCGTGGGCGAGGGCGACCAGGGCGCCGATGCCGAAGCGCAACTCGAACCGGAACCAGATGTAGGTCAGGATGCCGCCCAGGGAGAAGGCGATCGCCAGCAGGCCCTTGCGCCGCAGTTCGCCGCCGATCTGCGGCAACACGCTGTCGCTCGACTGGACCGCGAAGTGCCCGAAGGTGGCGCCGTCCGTGATCACCGCCAGGGCCTCGGGGCTGAGCGCTTCACCCGCCTGTATCTCGGACCAGTCGCGGATCAGCCCACCGGTCCGGCGCAAGGCCATGACCTCGGCCGCGGCTTCCCGGTAGTGCTCGCGGGCGCCGATGTCGTCACCGGTCGCCCGCATGCCGTCCGGATCGGCGCCGAGCAGCAACGAGGCGAGCGCCTCGGTGCCCTGCCGGTTCAGGTCGAAGCCGCTGACGTCGCTGTTGTAGCGCCGCTGCAGCATCTCCTCGACTCGGGAGGCGCTGCTCCGCTGCTCCTCGTCGTCGGCGACCGGGGTCTTCAGGATGATCGAGTTGTCCCCCTCCTCGCCGAACGCCTGGATCGAAGCGTTCTCGATCCCCGCCTCCTGCAGCAGCCCGCGGAGTTCCTGGACGTCGGGCGGCTCGTCGAACTGCACGATCATCTGGGTGCCGCCGGCGAAGTCGATGCCCAGGTTCAACTGCCGGCTGAAGATGTAGCCGAGCGCCGCGATGACGGCCACCGCGGACAGGGTCAGGCACACGCGCCGCGCGCGCATGAAGTCGAAACTCGTGTTGCGGAAGAACTCCATCGACGTATCTCTAGATCGACAGGCGCTCGACCCGGCCCGAGCGCGACAGGAGCAGGTCGAACAGCAAGCGGCTGTTGAAGACGGCCGTGAACACCGAAGCCAGGATGCCCACCGTCAGGGTCACCGCGAAGCCTCGGATCGCGCCGGTGCCGAAGTTGATCAGGAAGATGGCCGCGATCAGGGTCGTCAGGTTCGCGTCGAGGATCGACGACCACGCCTTGCCGAAACCCGAGACGACGGCCGCCTTGACCGTGCGGCCGTTGTGCAGCTCCTCGCGGATCCGCTCGAACACGAGGACGTTCGCGTCCACCGCCATGCCGATCGTCAGAATCAGCCCGGCGATGCCCGGCAGGGTGAGGGCGGCGCCGAAGTAGGCGAGGACGCCGAACACCAGCACGAAGTTGAGCGCCAGCGCCACCATCGCGTTGATGCCCGAAGCCTTGTAGACGACCAGCATCGCCAGGATCACCAGCACGATGCCGAAGAGGAAGGCGCGGGTGCCCTGGTCGATCGAGTCCTGCCCGAGCGACGGGCCCACCGCCTGCTGCTGCAGGTAGTTGATCCCCGCGGGCAGGGCGCCCGAGCGCAGCACGGTCGCCAGGTCCTCGACCTCCTGCTGGGTGAACGAGCCGCGAATGATCCCGGAGTCGGAGATCCGGCCCTCGATGATCGGCGCCGACTGCACCTTGCCGTCGAGCACGATCGCCAGCGGCCGGCCGATGTTCGCCCCGGTCCAGTCCTCGAAGATCTGCGCGCCCTCGTGCGTGAGTGAGAAGTTGACCACCGGCTCCTGGAACTGGCCGAGACCGGCGCGCGCCGTCTTCAGGTCGCGGCCGGTGATCACGGGACGCCGCTCGAGCGCGTAGTAGACCTGGCCGAGCACGTTGCCGTTCTCGTCCCGCTGGTCCTCGGCGGCGATCTCCAGGTTCTCGGGCAGGGTGCCGCCGTAGCGGTTGAGGATCTCCTGGCGGTCGAACGCCGCGCCCCCGCTCTCCGGGTAGACGGCCAGCCGGAACTCGAGGAAGGCCGTGTTCTTGATCAGGTTCTTCACGCGTTCCGGATCGTCGACGCCCGGAAGCTGAACGACCAGCCGGTTGCTGCCCAGGCCCTGGCGCTGGATCACCGGCTCGGCGACCCCGAACTCGTCGACCCGGTTTCTGATCGTCTGCAGGGCCTGGTCGATCGCCTGTTCGCGAATCGTGTTCACTTCGTCCGGCCGGCGCTCGAAGATCACGTCCTCGCCAGTGCGCCGCCACGTCCAGTACGGCACGTTCTCCTCGATGATCGTGGGCAGCAGGCCGTCCTGGTCGGGCGGCAGGCCGGAGAGCCGGAACCGGGTCGGAGTCTCCGTGATCCCGCTCGTCCCCTCGACCCCCTTCTCGGCGAGTTCCTGGATCAGGCTGTCGATGTCCTTCTGCGCTTCGGCCCGCAGCGCGTCGTCGGTCAGCACCTCGAGCAGCAGGTGGATGCCGCCGCGGAGGTCGAGGCCCAGGTTGATCGAGTCGGCGAGCGGGAAGGCCGAGAACGCGCAGGCCGAGACGACGACCACCACGACCAGGCCCCGCCAGAGCAGATTCCGGTTCATGACGTCGACTCCTCGGCCAGGCCGGTGATCGACGACTTCGTGACCTTGACCCTGACCCCGTCCGCGATCTGGAGGATGACGGTGGTCGGCTCGGTCGCCACGACGTCGCCGAAGACGCCGCCCTGGGTGAGAACGCGGTCTCCCTTCTTCAGCGCCTCCACCGTCGCCTGCAGTTGCTTGCGCCGCCGTCGCTCCGGAGCGATCAGCAGGAAGTAGAAGATGGCGCCGATCAGGATGAGCGGCAGAAACTGAATGAGACCCGAGGGCGCGCCCCCCGTGGCCACAAACAGTGCGAAATCAGGAATCATCTCTGGTGCTCCCAGCAGCGTGCTTTGTCCAGCGGCGAGCCCACCTGTCGCGGCGGGCACCGCAAAGGCGTACCCTATCGCCGTTCGGCTTCCGGTTCGCCCTCCGGGCCGACTCCCGGCAGCCGGGCCGCCGCGAAGGCGGCCAGCGCACCGTCGGCGATCGCCCGCCGCAGGTCGCTCATGAAGTCGAGGTAGAAGCGCACGTTGTGCTCGGTCGCCAGCACCTTGCCCGTGATCTCGCCGCAGCGGAACAGATGGTGCAGGAAGGCCCGGCTGTGCCGGCGGCAGACCGGGCAGCCGCAAGCCGGATCCACGGGCCGCGGATCCTCCCGGTAGCGCGCCTTCTTGATTCTGACGATGCCGGTGGACGAGAACAGGGTTCCGTGGCGGGCGTTGCGCGAGGGCAGAACGCAGTCGAAGAGATCGACGCCGAGACCCACGGCGTGGAGGATGTCCGAAGGATGGCCCAGCCCCATCAGGTAGCGGGGTCGATCATCTGGCAGCGCCGGCGCGACCCAGGACAGAGCCAGCCGGCCCAGTTCGGGGGCTTCGCCGACGCTGACGCCGCCGATCGCGTAGCCGTCGAAGGGCAGTTCGGCGAGGTCCTCCGTCGCGGCGAGCCGCAGATCCTCGAAGAAGCTCCCCTGCACGATGCCGAACAGGCCCGCCGCGCCGGAGCCTCGGTCCGCTCCCCACCGGTCCAGCGAGCGTCTGGCCCAGAGGTTCGTCCGCCGCAGCGCCTCCGCCGCCGCCTCCCGGTCCACCGGCCACGGCGGGCACTCGTCGAGCACCATCGCGGCGTCCACGCCGACCTGTTCCTGGAACTCCACGACCCGCTCGGGCGTCAACTCGACGGTGCCGCCGTCGTGGGGACTGCGGAAGGTGACGCCCACGTCGTCGACCCGCCTCAACCCGGCGAGGCTGAACACCTGGTAGCCGCCGCTGTCCATCGCCAGCGGACCGTCCCATCCGATGAAGTCGTGCAAGCCGCCGAGACCGCTGATCCGCTCCACGCCCACCCGCTCCAGCAGATGGTAGAGATTCGTCATCAGGAGCCGCGCCCCGGCCGCCTCGAGCACGTCCTGGCTCAGGCCCTTCACGGCGCCCAGCGTGCCGACCGGCATGAAGGCCGGCGTCTCCACCTGGCCGTGAGGCGTAGTCAGGCGGCCGAGACGGGCGAGCCCGTCACGCGAAACGACACGGAAGCCGAACCGGCCGCTCAGTTGAGATCGATCTCGGTGACTTCGACGTCGTCGGGCAGCGCCAGGATGAACTCCGAGTCGTCGATCGGCTCGTTCAGGACCAGGTCCTCCAGGGTGACGAGCCGCTCGTCGCCGCTGGCGAGGACGACCTTGAACTTCCAGGGCAGGAAGCTCGCCGGGTCGATCCAGAGATCGATCTCCCGCACCCGCTTCTCAACGCTCCGGTAGTCCGGCGTCAGGTGCAGGAAGTAGGAGTCCCCCTCCTCCTCGGGAAACTCCGCCTGGACGGCGAAGTACTTCAGCAGCGTCTCGAGGTTGCCCGCGGGTCCCATGTACTCCAGTATCTGCTCGGACAGGCGGCCCACCTCGGTCACCCTGGCGGTGCCGAGATCGACGTACCAGTTGGTCGCCACGTCGTCGTGGACGGTCATGATCACCGGCTTCGGCTCCACGATCTCCCAGCGGAGCGCGTCCGGCGGCCGGTAGCGGAGCCAGCCCCGCTCTTCCACCGGCTCCAGCAGAAGTTCACCCTGCCGCCGCTGGATCAGGCGCGCCTGCAGGGTCACGATCCGGTTCTGCTCGTGTTTCACCCGCTCGACCAGGCGGTCGAGACGCTCGCGCAGACCGAGCCCCTCGGCCGCCGGGTCGGGCGGCTCGGCGGGAGGGTCCGGCGACTGGGCGGGGAGGACGACGGCCGCCGCCAGGGTCAGCAACAGCCCTCCCAGCCACGGCGCGATGCGGAGACGGTTCTTCATCGCTGTGAGCGAGCGCGGGGCAGCCGTAGAGTAGCAACCGTGGCGACGCTGGCGTTCCGCGACCCGATCCACGGCTTCATCGAGGCCGACGAACTCGAAGCCGCGCTCATCGGCACCCGGCCGATGCAGCGCCTTCGTTCGATCCGCCAACTCGGCCTGACCCATCTCGTGTTCCCCGGCGCCGAGCACAGCCGCTTCGGTCACGCCCTGGGCACGATGCACCTGGCCGGCCGTGTCTACGACACGCTGGCCGGGGCCGAGGGGACGCCGCTCGAAGCCGGCCCGCGAGCGCGGGCACGGCGCCTGGTTCGGGCGGCCGCCCTGCTCCACGACCTCGGGCACGCTCCCTTCAGCCACTGGGCCGAAGAGCTCTTCGAAGGCGGGATCGACCACGAGGAGATGAGCCGGCGCCTGCTCGGCGGCCGCGAGATCGGCGCCGCGTTCGAACAGCACGGCCAGGGCCTCGAGGCCCGCGACGTGATCCGGCTGCTCGGCGACGACCTCGACGGTCCGGAGCGGGTGCTGTCGCCGATCGTCTCCGGCGAACTGGACGTCGACAAGATGGACTACCTCCTGCGGGACTCCCTGTTCTGCGGCGTCCGCTACGGCAACTTCGATCTCGACCAGGTGATCGCCACCGTGCGGCCGCTCACCGACGGCGACGGCGGCGACCACCGGCTGGGGATCGACGCCGAGGGCCTGCACGCGGTGGAGGGCCTGATCCTGGCGCGCTACTACATGTTCACCCAGGTCTACTTCCACGTCACCGGCAAGGCGCTGGAACTCCACCTGAACGAGTGGCTGCACGAACAGGGAATCGGCTGGAGCAGCGACCCGGAGCGCTTCCTGGCCAACGACGACGGCGAGATGATGACGAGAATGCGGCGCTCGGACAGCCCGCACGCGCGGGCGATCACCGACCGCAGCCACTTCCGGCTCGCCCACGAGACCGGCGAGCACCTCGACGCCGACGAGAAACGCGCGTTCGAAGAGCGCCTCGAACCCCTGCGCGAGCGCTACGGCAAGAGCGTCCTCGTCTCGAACTCGGCCAAGGACCCCCACCGCCTCGGCCGCGGCCGGGTGCCGGTCCGACAGAACGGAGGGCAACTCGTGCCGCTCGAGGAGGCGAGCCACTTCGTCCGCCACCTGCGGCGCATCGACCGCTACCGGGTGTACTGCAGCGACGCCGTCTACGACGAGGTCCGGCTCGCGCTGGGCTCCTGAGCCGGGGCCGGCCCCACCAGCAGATCGTCCCGGCCGGCCGGGTGAAGCAGGCTCGCCGGGCCACTGCCTCGAAGCCGCGCCGCGAGTCGCACGATCGGCCGTCCCTCCCGCTCGAACTTCGCCTCGTAGTTCGTCCGCGGTCCTTCCGGCCAACCGGAGTCGATCCGGTCCATCTCCACCGCGGGATGTCGGGCCAGGGTCTCCGCCACCCCCTCGCCGTACTCCAGGTGGTCGGTGGCGAAGAACAGTCTTCCCTTCGGCGGATCGAGCAGCGACAGCACCAGGTCGACGGTGCGCGGGTCGAGCAGCCGCCGGCGGTGGTGCCGGCTCTTGGGCCAGGGATCGGGGAAGTAGACGTGGACCGTCCGCGCCATGCCGGCGGGCAGCAGGGTCGCGATCAGGTACAGGGCCTCGCCGCGGAGCAGGACGACGTTCGAGAGGCCGCGCGACGACGCCCGCCGCGCCGCCAGCCGGAAGTACTTCGACACCATCTCGACCCCCAGGAACGGGCGGGAAGCGGAGGCTGAGGCCGAAGCAACGAGGAAACGGCCCTTGCCGAAGCCAAGCTCGATCTCCCAGTCCGAGCGGTCCGCGAATGCCGCCCGCAACTCGGAACGGCAGGAGGCGAGGTCGCGGAAGTCGCCGCGCCAGACGAGGACGGGCGGCGCGCTCAGAGCAGATCCAGCCGGCCCCGGGCCACCAGCCGCTCCACGACCTCGCGCACGTCCTGGGCCCGCTCGCGCGGCACGACCAGCACGGAGTCGCCGGTGCGCACGACGGCGAGGCCCTCCACGCCGATCACCGCCACCGCGCCCTCCTCCGCGAACAGCAGGTTGTCGCGGGCGTCGACGGCAAACGTGTCGCCCACCGTCCGGTTGCCGTCTTCGTCCGCCGGCAGGGCCTCGGCCAGCAGTCCCCAGGACCCGATGTCGTTCCAGCCGCAGTCGGCCACCACGCAGCCGATCGAATCGAGCCGCTCCATCAGCCCGTAGTCGATCGATACCGACTCGAGGCCGGTGTAGATCTCGGCGCGGCGAGCCGCGTCCAGGTCGTCCGCCGCCAGCCGCTCGATGCCGTCAGCGAGTTCCGGCAGGTGCTCGCGGTAGAGATCGAGCAGCACCGTGCCCCTGAAGAGAAAGATGCCGGCGTTCCAGAAGTGGCGGCCGCCATCGACGAAGCGCGCCGCCTTCTTCGCGCCCGGCTTCTCCGTGAACCGCACAACGGGCTCCACGCTCAGCGGCTCGGCCGGCGCCTCGAGTTCCAGATAGCCGTACCCCGTCTCGGGCCAGGCCGGCGCGATGCCGACGGTGACGACGTCGTGGTCGCCGCGCTCGACCGCCGCCGCGCCCCGGCTGAGCGCCTCGCGGAACGCGTCCTCGTCGGCCACCCAGTGGTCGGAGGGCATGACCGCGATCACCTCCCGTCGCGCCGCCCCGGGCATCGTCCGCACCGCCCAGCCGATCGCCGGCGCCGTGTTCCGCCCGCTGGGCTCCCCCAGGATGCGCGAAGGGTCGAGGCCGGGCAGTTCCGCGGCGACCGCGGCCGTGAGGTCCTCGGTCGTGCACACCCAGGTCCGCTCGGCACCGCAGAGCGGCTCGACCCGGCGCGCGGTCGCGGCCACCAGGGAACCACCGCCCAGCAGGTCGAGGAGCTGCTTGGGGCGACGCCGCCGGCTCAGCGGCCAGAAGCGGGAACCGATGCCGCCGGCCAGGATCAGACCGATCATTCGCGGCTCAGTCGGCGTCGGCGGCCGCCCGCCCCGTTCGATCGGAGAACCAGAGGGCGACCTCGGCCAGCGACTTGCGCCGCAGGTCGGGCACCTCGCAGTCCGGCGCCGGATAGCCGATCGGAAACAGGATGTACGGCTTCTCGTTCCGCGGGCGATTCAGGATCTCGCTCAGGAACCCCATCGGGCTCGGCGTGTGGGTCAACGTGGCGAGCCCCATCCGGTGAAGGGCCGCGATGAACAGGCCGCAGGCGATGCCGACGCTCTCCTTCACGTAGTAGTTCTTCCGCTTCGCTCCGTCCTCGTCCACGCCGTAGAGCTCGGCGAACACGACGACGATCCACGGCACCGTCGTCAGGAACGGCTTCCTCCAGTCGGTCCCCAGCGGCTTGAGCGCTTCGAGCCACTCGTCCGGCATCCGGCCGCCGAGGTAGCTGTGCCTCTCCTCCGCTTCCGCCGCTTCGCGGATCCGCGCCTTGACCTCCGGGTCGCTCACGGCAACGAACCGCCAGGGTTGGCGATGCGCCCCCGACGGCGCCGTCGACGCCGCCTCGATCGCCCGTTCGATCAACCGCCGCGGCACCGGCTCGTCGGTGAAGAACCGAACGCTCCGCCGGCCGTCGAAGTCCTCGAAGACCGCGTCGGCCCTGCGTTCCATCTCGGCCGGTTCCAGGCGCTCCGGCCGGTAGGGAACGAATGCCGGGCGTTCGGAACCGCCGCTACCCACCCGCGCGCTCGAGCTCGTCCTCGACCACCTCGGCCAACTGTTCGTAGGCGACCGCGCCGGCGAGCGGCCGGCCGTTGACGAACAGCGCCGGCGTCCCGTTGACTCCTGCCTCGATCCCCGCGCGCCGGTCGGCGTGGACCCGGTCGGCAATGCCCTCCTGCTCCAGGCAGGCGGTGAAGGCCTCGGCGTCGAGGCCGGCCCGTTCCGCCTTGTCCTTCAGGTCGTCCAGGGTCAGGGTGTCCTGCTCGTCGAACATCAGGTCGTGCAGCTCCCAGAAGGCGCCGAGGTCCTGGGCACACACGCCCGCCTCGGCCGCGGCCTGGGCGTTCGGATGGATCGCGTGCAGCGGGAAGTGGCGGAACACGAGCCGCACCTGCTCCGGATACTCCTCCAGGATCCGCTCCAGCGTCGGCAGGACGCTCTTGCAGTAGGGACACTCGAAGTCCGACCACTCGACGATCGTGACCGGCGCCGCGGCCGCGCCCCGCACCGGGCCGCTGGCCGGATCGACCTCCAGCCGGTAGGGCTCGAGCAGGTACTCGATCTCGTGGCCATCCTCGAGGGCATCGACGAACCGCTCCTGCGCCAGGTAGGTCCGCACCTGGGGCTCGAGCTCTTCCCGCTCGCCCCGGATGCGCCCTTCGTTCTCCACGAAGAAGGCGTCGACATCCTCGTCCGTCACGCCGGCTTCGAGCCGTTCCATCTCGGCCGCCCGCCAGTCCGCGGCCTCCAGACCCGCGATCGCCGCGCTGGCCTCGATCAGACGCTCCCGCACCATTCCTTCGAGCGTCCGCTCGATCAGCCCATGACGCTCCGAAGCAACCTGCAGGTCGCACTGGATTTGCTGCTGCTCGAGCTGTTCCAACTGCGTGGCGGCGCGTTCGAGCGCTTCGGCGTAGCCGATGTCCACTCCATCGAGCCGCACGGCGACCTGATCCCCCGTCCCGTCCTGTGCCGCAGCCCCTGAGCCCGGCCGCAGAACCAGGAAACCGATGACCGCCAGCAGGACCGCGTAGAGCGCCAGGTGCAGCGCCCAGGTGGGCTGGTTCTTGTGCTCGGAAGTGTCTGCGCTCACGGTCGCCTCCTCGTTTGGAGGACTCTACCGGAGCGGTGGAAACTGTCGGTGCGCCGGCCTTCCGGCCGGCATCAGGCGAGCCGCGAAGCGGCGAGCCAGTGAAAGGCGACCGTCAGGGCGGCCCCATCAACACGTTGACCGAACTCTCGAACCCGGTCTCCGGCCGATCCCGTCGCAACCGGCGAGCCGCCAGGCCCTCGATGATCCGGCGGGGCTGGATGTACCGTTCCCGCAGCCGGTGGGCGTCCAGCAGGTCGCTGGCGAACGCCAATGCCGCGGCGCGGTCGCCGCGGTCGTCAAGTGCGCTGGCCACATCGACCACGGTAGCCGCGATTCTCGTCCAGCCCTGGCGGGCGCGGACATCCTCCAGGTCCTTTCCAGCCACCGCGACCAGACCGTCCGCCAGACCGGAAATCCACAGCGCGAACCCGCCCCCGTCCGGCCGTTGCCGCCAGTGGGCGGCGAGCTCCGCGATCCGTTCGCTGTCTGTCGCGGCGCGCTGGCCACCGAGATAGACCGTCTGCGACCGGCTCCGCAGCGTCGGCAGAAGCTCCTGAGCTGAATGAGTCAACAGGAGGAAGTGCCTGGGCGTGCTGCCGACCGGTTCCTCCAGCGTCTTGAGGAGGACATTCGCGCCGAAGGGGTTCAGCGTCTCCGCTTCGGCGATCACGTACACCTGACCTCGAGCCTCGAAGGGCGACATCTGGGCCGAGCGCACCAGAGGCCTCACCATGTCGACGCCGATGTCGCGCGCCCCGGGCGGGCGTTCCAGCAGCATGAAGTCCGGATGAGACTGCCGAACTCCCACGTCACCCTGGTTCCCGGCTCTGCCGCGCCTCTTCTCCGACTTCTCCTTCGCCCGGGCCTCGCTGGCATACCGGTCCGGATCGACCCGCTGGCAGTGCCGGCATTCGCCGCATGGCCGCTCCTCCGGCCCGCGCTCGCAAAGCAACGCACGGCCGATCTCGAACGCGTAGTTGCGCCTCTCGGCCGGCGTCCCGCCCGAGACGATCACCGACGGATAGAGACGGCCGGCCGCGGCCAGCGGTATCAACCGGTCCGCGGCGCGATTCATGCGCCGGCCGCCTGGCTCAACGGCCGCAACAGGTCGCCGAGAGCGGACTCCACCGCCCGCGCCACATCATCGATCGACGCAGTCGCGTCGATCACACGGAAGCGCTCCGGCTCGGCGGCGATGCGCCCCCCGTACGCCTCGTGGACCCGGCGGTAGAACGCCAGACTCTCCCGGTCGATGCGGTCGGTGGCCCCTTCGCGCCGCCGTCGCTGCGCCTCCTCCGGGGACAGCTCGAAGAACAGGGTGCGATCGGGCGTCCGGCAGCCCGTGGCCAGCCGGTCGGCCTCTTCGATCGCCCCCCGCGGCACTCCGCGGCCGCCGCCCTGGTAGGCGTAGGTCGAGTCGGTGAATCGGTCGCAGAGGACGACGGCGTCGGCCGCGACCGCCGGTTCGATCACCTCGATCAGGTGCTGCCGCCGGCTCGCGAACACCAGCATCAGCTCGACGACGCCGTCCACCTGAGCCGCTTCGTGTCGCAGAAACAGCTCCCGCAGGAGATCGGCGAAGGGCGTGCCGCCCGGCTCTCGGGTGACCACATGAGCAACGCCGCGGCGTTCCAGATCCGCCGCCACGCGCTTGAGTTGGGTCGACTTGCCGCTGCCGTCAAGACCCTCGAAGGTGATGAACAGGCCGGACATTCGAGGTCATGCTAGCGCCGCGCTGGCCGGCGCACCGGCAGTTGATCCGGACTCCGCAGCCGGGGCCACCGGCGTCGCAACTCCGCCGCATCGAGCCCGAGGTCCGCGGCGACCTGGGCCGCCCGCCGTTCCATGTCCTCCAGGTCGACCGGGTACGCGTTGCAGCGACGCGGGTCCAGGAGCCCGATCAGGTTCCAGCGCTCGATCGCGGGCCCGACCCATTCCGCCAGCGACCCGTTCCCGCCTTGGGCCGCCGACCGTTCGTCGAGTTCCTGGAATAGCCTGCAGCGCCCGTCGTCCGCGCCGAGGAACCCTTGCCAGCACCAGCCGTCACGCGGCGCATCGACCAGCCGCTGCCGCAGCTCGTCGAAGGAGGCGGCCGCGAAGTAGACCATCGCCGGGGCGGCGAACCGCTCCATCGCGGGCATCAGCCGATAGGCCGCGACGAGCAGCCGGTCGATGTGGTCCGCCTCGGCGGCCAGGAGACTCCCGTAGCGCTCCAGGAGGCCATGCGCGGGCACGCCGTCCCGGCAGAGATCGGCCACCCGCTCCACCGCGAGCAGGCTCCAGGCGATTCCGGTCGAGAACATCGGGTCGGCGAAGGCGTAGCTGTGCGGCAGGAGCAGCCAGCCCGGGCCGGCGGCCAGGTCGCGTCGGTACGCAACGCCGGAACGTGACGCCACCGGCCGCAGCGGCCTGCCCTCCGCGAACTGGCGCCCCAGCGACGGATACCGGTCGAGCAACGAAACGAACACGGCCTCGGCCGCGCCGGCGGGCGCCTCGGTCAGCAGAAAGCCCGCGCTCAGCGATCCGTCGTCGAACCGGAGCTGGTACATCCAGCCCTCCTCCAGCAGGTGGTGCGAGGCGCTCCAGCGCTCCGGAAAGGGCGAGTCCGGCCAGCCCTCGGCACATTCGAAGGGCGCCACGCCGGCGAAGTGCGAGTAGACGAGGTTCGTCCGTAGCCGCGGCGACCTCTCCCGCGCGCCCAGGCTGGCCGCGAGCGGCGAGCCGCCCGTGGCATCGATCAGGAGGCCAGCCTCGACGGTCCGGTCGCCCGCCCTGAGCCGAACCGGGCCGTCGCCCGGGTCGCGGGGAACCGGGATCACCTCGACCGCCGTCTCTTCCCGGCAGTCGACGCCCTCGCTGCGGGCGCGCTCGAACAGGAAGTGATCGACGTCGGCGCGCAGCCACTGGTTGTCCGCCGCGTCGTCGTCAGGCGAAGCGGCCACGACCAGCCGCCGGCCGCTCGCCGGCCCGGGCGAGAACGCTTCGCCCGGTTCGTGTTCGTAGAAGCAGAAGCCCCGCTTGAGTCCCCGACCCACACACGGCAGCCGGCGGCGCCAGCGGCCGTGGGCGGCCAGGTCCCACAGGTCGTCGAAGCCGTAGCGAACCGCCAGCCGCTCGAGAGCCAGGTTGGCGAGCGGCGTCGACGATTCGCCGAGCGCGAACCGGGGATGGCGGCCCCGCTCCAGCAGCAGCACGTCCCGGCCTTCGGCATGAAGCGCCCGCGCCAGGATCGAGCCGGCGAAGCCCCCGCCGGCAATCACTATCTCGCGCCGCTCAGCCGCAGTCATCACACACCGTCCGTCGCGGCACACCCGTCCGGTTCATCCCCCGGATCGCCGCGACACGGGCGTCCCGGCAGGACTCGCAACCCGACGCGACCTGGCCCAGATCCCACGGGTCCACCTGCACCGCCACGGAACCCTCGGCAGCCTGCAGCCCCCCCGCCAGGGACTCCTCCAACAGCCTCAGGCTAGGAGGTTCGAACTCTCCGACGCCCCCGAGCCGCTCCAGCTCCCCGTTACCGCCCCTCACCGGAATCAGCGCCACCGACCGGGCGCCCACGCGCTCAGCGCGGCGCACGCTCTCCGAGACCCACGTCGCCTGCTCCGCCGCCGGCACGAAGGGCACGCCGACCAGCACGAACACCCGAAGATCGACGCCGTCCGCGCGCAGGCGCTCCGCGGCCCGGTCGAACTGCTCCAGGGTCAACTGCTTGCCCAGCCGGGACAGCGCATCCGGGTGCGCCGTCTCCAGGCCCATCGCCACCTCCAGCCGACCGGCCAGCCGGTCCGCGAAGCGGCGGACACGTTCGTCGACCAGTCGCGGGTGACACTCGACGACCACCCGCCGGAAGCCGCCGGTCAGCCGGGCGATCGGTTCCAGGTCCGTCTCCGGGACGGCGCGCCGGTCGAAGAAGTTGCTCGCGTTGTACAGCTTGAGCTGGTCGCAGCGATCGAGCCCCGCTTCCCGGAGCAGGCCGGGAAGCTTCTCCAGCGCCGCCGACAACTGCGCCGGCAGCGCCCCGGCCGGCGTCGGTCCGTCGATCGTGTATCGCCAGAGATCGCAGAACACGCAGGTGAAGGGGCACTCCGCGCCGGTCAGGAACACGGTCGCGGAGGGAGTGAACTCGCCCCCGGGGCCGCGTTCCAGTTCGACCGTCACACCCTGTGGCCGCCACGGGTCGTGGACCGGCCGGGGCGGACGGAGCGCCCGAACCGCGACGTCCCAAGTCGGCATGCGCTCTAGGCGTAGAGCGACTGGAAGTGCCGGCGGTACTGCTCCGGCGGCCGCTCGAAGGCGGCCGCGAACACGTCCTCCGAGGCCGCCCCCTCCTGGAAGCGCCGCTTCGGGAAGACCGGGAAGTCGATGCCCAGGATCCGCTTCATCCCCCGCCGCACGACCTCGCCCTTCAGCTCGTAGAGCGCCTGGTGGGAGCCGCCGACCAGGTTCGCGAAGGGAATCGCCTCGGCCACCGCGATGACCGCCGGCCGGGTGAACGGGCTGAAGCCCTCGAAGCCGAGCAGACGGGCCGGGGCGTGGGTGCGGACGGTGGCCCGGCCGAGACCGCCCGAGTAGGTCTGGGAGTGCTTGATCGCGTCGACCCCCCAGCCCTCCTGGTAGAGCATCGAGTTGTTGACGACGCTGGTGATCGTCAGCTCGTGGTTCTCCTCCAGCGGGTAGTCCTTCAGGTTCTCGTCGCCGCCGTCGCCGTCGACCAGCAGCCGCCAGTCGGGGTAACGCGCCCGAATGCCCCGCAGCAGCGCCAGACCGACCGCGGCGCACTCGACGTCGAGCGGCTTGTAGTCCTCGATCACCTCGACCGCCGCCAGGGGATCGACGGCCGCGGCGTCGGCCTCGACTTCCTCGCCCAGCATCTCGAGGTCCATGCGACGCAGGAACTCCCGGGCCTGCGCGGCGTCGCCGGCGCCCGCGCCGACCCGCAGGGTGAACGCCTTGAGCCGCGCGGCGCTCCGGCCCGACTCGAGCAGCGCGCGGTTCAGCCCCACCAGCACCGCACCGCTGTCGATGCCGCCCGAGAAGCACACCCCGATCGGCTCGCGGGCGAGGCGGGCCGGCAACGCCGCGAGCCAGCCGCGAAGTTCGAACATCAGCGCCTCGACGTAGCGGTCCCCGATCAGGTCGAGATCGGGCGGCAATGTGCCCCGGGGCGGGTCGAAGAAACGCTCGTGGGTCGGGTTCGGGTCCGGGCAGCCGACCAGGCGCAGCGTCGTGGCGTGGTGCGCGGGAACCATCCTCGTGTAGGTCGGGTGGAACTGGTCGGCGTAACCCTCGGCGGCGAGGCAATCCCTGATCTCGTCGATGCGCTGGGCGATGACCAGCATCGGCCCGGACGACTCCTTGGCCAGGAAGTAGCGCATCGGCCGATCCAGGCTACGGGCCATCACGACGTCGACGCCGCGGCGGACGGCAAGGGCGAAGGAACCGTCGATCCCGAGCACCGCCTCGGGCCCGTCGAGCAGGCGCCGGCGCGCCTCGTCGGGAGTCAACGTCCAGAGGCGTTGTTCCCTGTCGTCGATCAGGTTGAGCACACGGGCGATGGGCTTGTCCACGGTCATTCCTCCAGGCCGACAGCATGTCCGCGCCGACACGATCCGACCACGATCGGCGGTGACCTGCATGGTACTGTCCCCGCAATGTCCAGGCACAGCGGGAACAGGCTCCGGACGGCCTTCTTCGTCTTGGTCGGTACAGGTGTCTCGCTCGCCCACATCGGCTGCCAGGCCGCGCCGGAGGAAGCCGGCCCGACCCGCATCGACCTCGAAGTGCAGGGGCTCGGACTCGTCGATCTGCCGGACGGCTGCACGCAGGTCGAGCCCAGTCCCCACGCGCTGGAGCTTGCCTGCGAACTCATCGAAACCACGGAGACCCCGGCGGGTCCGGTGGGCTCGATCGTTCTCGAGCTCGGCGAGCCCACCGAGAACCACATCGAACTGGCCGACGTCTCCGCGATCGACGTCATCAGGGAGGAGCAGCGGCCGCTGTTCGAGGCGCTGCCCGGAGGCGAGTTCCTGGGCGTCGGCGGCACGCTCTTCTACGGCCCCTTCGGCGCCGCGCGGTACGCGCGCGGCCGATTCCAGGCCGAAGACGGCGCCACGCTCCAGCGGATCCGGCTGTTCATGGTTCATCCGATGGAGAACCGGCTCGTCAACCTCGTCTACGACCATCCGCCCGGCGAGAACGCGGATACGGCGGCGCGGGTCAACAACCACCTCCTCGTTCTCCTGGAGCACCTCAGGAGCTGGGAGGATATGCCCGCCGCGGACGAGGACGGCGAAGCGGCCGAGGTTCCCGCGACGTACTGACGGCCGGCGCACCGGCGGCAGATGCCGTAAACGTGGGCCAGAAGGCCCACGCCACGGCCGGCGCACCGACAATCTCGGCCTCACGGGAGGCCGCTGAGCGTGTTCCGCGCGCCCTGGCTCGCCGACGAGGACGAGCTGCTCGCACCTGAGCCGGACGAACCCGAAGCGCCGCGGCGTTGGCGGCCGCGCTGGTTCCGCCCCGGGCGCCGGATCGGGCCGAAGACCCTGGCCGTCTTCAGCCGCCAGTTGGCGGTCCTGCTCGACGCGGGCCTGCCGCTGCTCGAGGGCCTGGACATCCTGAGCATCCAGGGGCAGCACGCGGGGCTGCGCGCCATCCTGCTGGAGGTCCGCTCCGAGGTCGAAGCCGGGGCCGGCCTGGCCGAAGCGATGAAGCGCCGGCCTCGCGCCTTCAACGATCTCTACGTGAACCTGGTCGCCGCTGGCGAGGCCAGCGGTGCTCTCCATCCCGTGATGGACCGTCTCGCAACGCACATCGAGAAGGTGGCGAAGCTCCGCAACCAGGTCCGATCCGCCCTCACCTATCCGGCCGCCATCCTGGCCGTCGCCTCCGCGGTCGTGTTCCTCATCCTGTGGAAGGTCATCCCCGTGTTCCGCCACCTGTTCGCCGATCTGGGCGGCGATCTTCCGTTCCTGACCAGGCTGGTGGTCGGCGTCAGCGAGTTCATCGGCGCCTACGTGCTCGTCCTGCTGGGAGGCGCCGCGGCTGCGGTGTTCGCGACGAGCCGGCTGCTCCGCACCCGCCAGGGCCGCCAATGGGCCGACCGGCTGATGCTGCGGCTGCCGCTGGTCGGCAAGCTGCTGCAGCGGATCGTCGTCGGGCGCGCGTGCCGCACGCTCTCCGTCCTGCTGGCCTCGGGCATACCGATCCTCGACGCGCTGAGGACCACCGCCGGCGCGGCGGGCAACACGGTCGTCTCCGGGGCGCTCGAGACCGTGCACGACGAAGTCAAGCAGGGCGGCGCGATCCACGCCGCGCTGCGCGGCACGAACGTCTTCCCGACGATGCTCTGCCAGATCGTCTACGTCGGCGAACAGACCGGCGAACTCAGTCCGATGCTCAACCGCGTCGCCGACTTCTACGAGGAGGAGGTCGACAGCGATGTCGAGAGCCTGATGAAGCTGCTCGAGCCGGCGCTGATCACCATCCTCGGCGTCGTCATCGGCGGCATCGTCATCTCGATGTACCTCCCGATGTACTCGGCGCTCACCCGCATAGCCTAGCGCCCCGAAACGCCTCGCAGGCTCGGTGTTTCGGCCCATCCCGTCCTCACGGCGGAGCCCGCGCCCCGAACTTGCTTCGCTGCGTTCCGCGGCGCAGGCTCCTAGAGGGGCAGCACCTCGCAGGACTCCTCCGCCGCCGCCGGGGCGCTGAACTTCGGCACCCGCACCAGACCCGCGCCGGCTCCGTAGGCGACGAGATCATGAGAGCCCAGGGGCGGCCGCGGGTCGACCAGGACTTCGCCGGACGCGAACTCGAGCCGGCAGGGCAGGAACCGGTCCCGGCCCTTGGCGAACGGCAGGCCTCCCTTGAGCGTCCCGCGGAGCGCTCCCTGCCAGAAGCCGTCGGCGATGCCCGTCATCTGCCGGAGCAACGGCCGCACGAGGAGCCAGTAGGTGACCATCGCCGAGGCCGGGTTGCCGGGAAGGCCGAACACCCAGCCGCGATCGTGGCGAGCCGCCACCAGCGGCTTCCCCGGCCGGATCGCGACCGCGTCGAACAGGATGCGGCACCCCAGACCGGTGTCGCCGAGGACCTGCTCGACGAAGTCGAACTCGCCCATGGACACGCCGCCGGAGATCAGCAGCACGTCGGAGTCCAGCCCGCGCTCGACCCTGGCTCGCAGTTCGGCGGGATCGTCCCGCGCGATGCCCAGGGAACGGGCCTCGATGCCAAGCTGCGACAGGGCGGCACGCAGGAAGTCGCGGTGGGAGTCGCGGAGCTGCCCCGGACCGGGTTCGGCCTCGGCGGGGACGACCTCGTCGCCGGTGGAGAGCGTGGCGACGGTCGGGCGGCGGTAGACCGGCGCTTCGTGGATGCCGTGGGTCGCCAGTACGCCGGCGCCGCCGGGGGTCAGCAGTTCGCCCGCCGCGAGCAGCGGCCCGCCGGCCGCCGTGACCTCGGCCTGGCGGCGTATGTGGCTTCCGGCGGGCACCGTTTCCACGACGCGGACCGTGCCCGTGCCGGCGTCGCCGGCCTCGAACGCGGTCTGTTCGATCGGGATCACGCGGTCGGCGCCGGCTGGTGTCGGCGCCCCGGTCATGATGCGGAGAGCCGCGCCGGGGCGGAGTTCCGCTCCGGGCGGGTCGCCGGCGGCGACGATGCCGTCGACCGGCAGAACGGCGCCCGCCTCGACGTCGCCGCCAAGGGCGAAACCGTCCATCGCGGAGACGTCGTGGGCGGGCACGTCGACGGTCGCGGTCAAGTCCTCGGCGAGGACCCGGCCGACCGCATCGGCACGAGATACCTGTTCGATGCCGAGCGTTTCCGCCTCCGTCGCGATGGCGGACCAGGCGTCTTCGGGAGAGAGCATGGCGGGTTGTTATCCGAGCGATCGGCCCGCCGTCAACGCATCGACTCCCGCAACGCCGGCCGCGTCGATTAGCAGTCCTCGCCGGAGACTGCCAACGTGCTGCTACAATCCCCCGCCGCGATGCCCCTGTACGAGTACCAGTGCACCGAATGCGAGGCCACCCTGGAGGCCATCCAGGCGTTCTCGGCGCCGCCCCTCGAGGAGTGCCCCGAGTGCGGCCGGTCCAGCCTGAAGAAGCTGCTCTCGGCGCCCGCGTTCCAGTTCAAGGGCAGCGGCTGGTACGTGAACGACTACGCCCGCAAGGGCAAGAACGGGTCGGCGGAAGCTTCCTCGAACGGCTCCTCCGCGAACGGCAACGGCTCCGAGAGCAAGGGCAAGGCCGCGGCCGGCGAGTCGTCGTCGACTGAGTCGTCCGCCAAAACCGAGACCTCAAGCCCCGCTACCACCCCGTAGCGCCAGCGGTTTCCCAAACTCCTACAAGCGGGGTGCGCTACAGGCCCTCAGCAGCCTTCCACGAGTTCTGGTGACTACGGCGGCCGCGGTTCCCACCAGCCAGTGATTGCGCCGACGACGGTCGTCAAGCGGCGAAGACGATACTGACGATGTCGACCGCGAACGGAATCAGGGTCACGACATCGGTGCGGCTACGGAAGAGCAGACTCAGGAGCGCCAACAGGGGCAGGATCGAGGACACAATCACCGCTCTGACGACTCCGACTCCCTGGACGACACGGAGACCGAACCCGAACAGTACGGCGGTGTAGACGGTGCTCGCGATGTCGCCCGCGAACGGAACGATGGACAGCAGGCTAGCGCCGTTCGCATAGCACAGCACGACCCAGGTCCCGCGGAATCCCCGTGGCCTCGGTGTGCGGGTTACGACCAAGAGAAGGTGCACGAGGCCGCCGAACAACAACATGACGAACAACGTCAAGACAAAGACGACCGGCAGGAAGAGCAGGAGAGCCTGGATGGCGATGAGCGCGGCCAGCCTGGGGGCAACCGATTGTTCGCTCCAGTCCCTCCAGTTGGCGAGCTGAGACGGGTCCATCGAGAACTCCGTCCGATACAGGAGTTCGCTTGCGTGTTCCGGAAGCGTCAAGGTGAGGATCGTGAGAATCACGCCGTTGAGGAAGAGGCCGACGATCGTGACGAGAACCACGAACAGGAGTGGGCCCCACATGCCGGCCTCCTCGCGGGCTCCCTCAAAGAACCTCCGGGGAGAGGTAGCCAAGAGAGCCAGAGAGGCGAAGAACGCAGACACCCTGCCGCGGTCCTTCCGCTCCTCCCACGGGTTGCTGACCGCAGTACCGGCCGGACCCGTATCGGCGTTGTGGTTGCCGGAGGTCAACCGGTCGGCAGGGTAGCCGGCGTCTCGTTCTCGGCCGGCGTGCCGGTGATCTCGCCGAATCCCAGGTCCATCAACAGGGAGCCGTCCTCCTGGACCGTTCCCTCGATCTTCCTGGGCTGCCCGGGGATTTCGGCCGTGGCCGTGACGTGGTTGCCGTCCCAAACGATGTCGACGATCGGGGCCGGCAAGGCAAGGGTGCCGAGCTGCACGTACCAGCCGCCCGAGCTGCCATCGCGCGGCAGAAGAATGGCGGTGGGCTCGATTCCCCTTCCCGGCATCGGAGTGACGTCGAACCGCCAAGCTTGCCCTGGATGAGTCTTGGCCAACTCGGCCAACTTGGTGAGCACGGCGCCGGCCGGCTTCGGCCTGAGGCCTTCGGCGGCCACGTAGTCCACGAAGCCGATCAGCATCTCGTCGGTCGATTCGCCGCCCCAGGTGACGTCGACTGTCGGGTCCGGGTTGTGCGGGTTCTCCGCCGAGTTGTCCCAGTGGGCGGTCACCTCGATCCGGGTCCCCGCCGGCAACTCGACCGGCTCCTGGAACTCGTAGGACGTCTGCCAATTGAAGTCGTAGCGGCTGACGCTGAGCAGTTCCCGCTCCTCGCCGTCGGGGAGGTGCGCGGTGTACTTCATGTCCTTTCCGCGATAGTGCATGTGCGGGGCCAGGGAGCGCACGACGACACCCTGGGAGAAAACGTGGCTGGCTCGGGCCTCGTAGTTTGGGTCGCCGGCCGGGATTCTGAAGGCGGCGTTCATCACCCAGAGGTTGACGAGTTCCTTCTCGACCTCTTCGGGCTCGGCGAACCAAACCCCGATCCGGGTTCTATCGGTCGAGGCCGTGCCGTTCGGGTGGTAGTGGAAGTCGCCGAGCAGTCCGCGCCCCTTGGGCAGGAAGCGCGCGGTGCCGGCGGGGAGCTCGGTCGCTCCAACGCCGGCCGCCCAAGCGTCGATCCAAGCGTCCTGGACCTCGGTGCTGGCCTCGGATGCTCGCCACAGAATGAAGTGGTGGAGTACCTCGCGGTCGCCGGGCTGAACTTCGACGGCGCGGATCCAACGGTCCTCCTCGAAGCCTGGCGCGATCGGGATCATCGCGAACTGATCCGGACCGTCGGCGGCGACGTCAAACGAGTCGAACTCGTACACCCAGTCGGGTTCGCCAAAGGCCCACTCGGCCTGCTCGGCGGGGCGTTCGTAGACTGGTGCCTCGCCCTCGCCCCGCGGTGCGCCTGAGGCGACCCACCGCGTGATCACTGTGATCTCGTCCTCGCTCAGGCTGATGTCGTTCGCCCACGGACCGTAGCCCGGGTCGGCGTCCCACGGAGGCATCTCGCGGTTCTCAACGGCCCGGGCGATCGAACGCGCCCAGGGGCGTACCTCGCCATAGGTACGCAGCGACATCGGCGCGATTTCCTCCGGCTGGTGGCAGGAGGCGCAGTTCTCATGGAGGATCGGAGCGATGTCGTCGACGAAGGTGGGCTGATCCAGGTTCAGGGCGAAGCCCGACGCAGACAGGAGGAGCAATCCGAGAGCGGTGGTCGTTGCAGCCAAGCCGCGAGAAGGAACGAGATTCATCAACATGCGACTGTATACGCCGCCTCACCACTTGGGTTTCCCTGCCGCAAACGCCGGTGAGCGCCGCGATCCGGGCGGCGTGGAGCCGGCTGTACCCCGGGTTGCATACAGGCGAGCTAAGTGCCTGGGGCGAATGGGAGCCCGAAGCGGAGCTTGTCGCCGAGCCAATTGGCGGAAGCGCATGGGAATCGAACCCACCCCCGGCGACGCATGACGCCCCGGACAACGGTTTTGAAGACCGCAGGAGGCACCAGCCCCCGAGCGCTTCCGCGGTCAGCATATCCTCGGCTTTCCGACCCGGAACCAGACGAGGAACACAGCCATGAACATCGAAACCGCCGGCCCGAGGGGCCGGGCACCCGCTCTCGGCCTCACGCTCCTGCTGCTGGCGTGCGGCGCGGACGCGCCGGCTGAAGGAGGCGCCGCCCAGGAGGCCACGGCGCCCGTGGAACTCTCGGAACCGATCAGCGCCAGCGGACTGTCGATCGCGCTTCCGGCAGCGTGGAACCGCCTCGAGCCGAGGTCGGCGATGCGCATGCTCGAGGCCGGGATCCCGGGTTCCGGCGGTCCGGGGGAGATCTCGGCGTACTACTTCGGGCCCGGCGGAGGAGGCGGCGCGGCCGCGAACGTGGAGCGCTGGAAGAGCCAGGTCGTCCTCCCGCCGGGGGCTCCGGAGCCCACCACGCAGAGCCGGGAGAGCGGCGGCGTCCGCCGTACCTGGATCGAGCTGGAGGGAACGGTCAAGGCGAGCACGATCGGCAGCTTTCCGACGACCGACCTGCACGACGGGGCGCTCTTCGGAGCGGTGATCGAAGCGCCCGGCGGTCCCTGGTATCTGCGGGCAGTCGGCCCGGGCGCGACGATGCGGGAACAGCGCCAGGCGTTCCTGGCCATGCTGGACAGCGCGCGCCCGGAGGGCTAGCGCGGGCGCGGCCGAAACGTGGTGGAGCCGATGGGAGTCGAACCCACGACCTCTTGAATGCCATTCAAGCGCTCTCCCAACTGAGCTACGGCCCCACGTTCGGCGGCGCGCGAGTGTAGCAGTCCCTCAGAAGTGGTACGCGACCCCGGCGTGAACGGTGGCGTGGGTGCTGGCGGCGTCGAGGTCCGCGTAGTGGCCCACCAGTTCGACCATGATCGAGAACCGCTCGTTGATCGGGAAGTCACCCGTCACGCCCACCGTCAGGCCGACTCCCTCGTCGCTCTCGACGCCGTCGCCGAGCTGGTACACGCCGAGGCCCATGAACACGCCCGACTCGTAGTAGAGGTCGTTGAAACGGTACTCGCCGGAGATCGTCGCGTAGCGGAAGGTGGGGCTGGCCAGGGCGCCGACCTGGTCGCCGCTCAGGTCCGTGCTGCCGACCCGGACGCCGACCGAGGTGCGCGGCTGGGTCCGCCAGGAGAAGCTCGCCAGGAACCCCGCGTGGTCGAGACCACTGTCCGGTTTTCCGTCCAGGCTGCCGCCGAACGTCGGCCCAAGCGAGAGGGTGTAGCTGTACTTCCCCTGGGCGCCGGCGCTCGCCGCGCCCGCGAGCAGCAGGAGAACCGTCGCCAGCGCCGGCACGACGGCCGCGCGTAGCTTTCGTTTCCGTGAGGTCAAGAGAGTCTCCTTGGTCCGCGCGCCGGGCAGTATAGACGCGGGCTGAATCCGTCCTGGTCGGCAGGAATGAGCGCAAACGGCCCACCCACCCGAAGAAGACTGCCCACCTGTTTCTACGGATCAGCGGCCCAAAACGTCTGTCGGCTGGCGCGTCGCCTCCTGACCTTCGCCACCTGGCTGCTGCTGCCCCGGCCCTGCCTCGCCTGCTCGGCACCCGCCGAACGGGAACTCGGGCTGTGCAAGCCGTGCCGGCGGCTGCTCGAAGCTCCGACCCGGGCCGCGGCCGTGTGGACCGCCCGGACGGTTGCGACGGCTTCTCCTGGCTCTGGGTCTACCGCCCACCGGTCGACCAGGTCATCCTGGGCCTGAAGTACCGCCGCCTCGACTACCTGGGCCGCCACATCGCCGACGAGGCCAGCACGCGCCTGGGAATCGAGCTGCGACGTGTCGACGTTGTCGTACCCATGCCGATGCACTGGCGCCGGCGGCTCGCTCGCGGCCGCAACCACGCCGAGTCGATCGCCCGGCCGCTCGCCCGGCGTCTCGGGCGGCCGTTGTCGCCGGCGCTGAGAAGGCGAACCCTGGGGAGACCGCAGGTCGGCCGCGGCCGCCTTCAACGGCTGGTGAATCCGGGAATCGCCTTCACCTGTCGCAAGCCCGCCGCGGTCCGGGACCGCGTCGTGCTCCTGGTCGACGACGTCGTGACCACCGGCGCCACCGCCGGCAGGGCCGCTCGTACTCTCAAGGCCGCGGGCGCCGGGAAGGTCATCCTCTTCGCCGCGGCCCGCACCCACGCCTGACCCGGCACAGCGTCCGCTATAGTGATTCTCAACATGACCTGCCGGACGCATCCCGGCGACTCCCGGTCGACCGCTGCGCGAGTGCCCATGCTCTCGGCCGGAGTCCTGGCGCCTGTCGCCGCCATCGCCCTCCTGGGCACCGCGCCGCTCCAGGCCGGCCTGGACCTGCCGAGCCTGGGCGATCCAACGGCCGGGCGGCTCGTCGGTCGGGTCCACGCCGGCAAGGCGCCGCTTCCCGCGGCCCGCGTCTACGTCTACGACGTCGCCGATCGCAGCAAGCGCAGGACGACGACCGACCGCTTCGGCCGCTACGCCTTCCAGCCCCTGCCGGCCGGCGTCTACCGCGTGATCGCGCACCGGCCGGGATTCGCCCCGGCCGTCGCCGAACTCGTGCGCACGACGGGCGAGTCGGCCCAGTCCCTCGACTTCGAACTGAGCGCCCGCGAGCGCCGGCCCGCCAGCGAGAACACGGGCGCCGGCGAGGAGGATTTCTGGTCCGTCCGGGAGCGCATACCGAGCGACGTCCTGCGCCAGATCCAGATCGCTGAGGCGATCGCGGACGATCAGGACTGGGCGCTCGAGTCGGCGGTCCAGCGCGAGCGGTTCGAGGCCGAGTTGCGAACCCTGTCTGGTATCGAGGACGCGGGCGGCGACGCCGGCGCCCGGGTGCTCGGCAGTCAGGTCGATCTGCGCAGCCGCTTCGGCGAGACGCAGCTCGCCCTGCGGTCCGACCTGCGCGAGTTCGAGCGCCAGGTGTTCAACGAAGATCACCAGCAGCTCGGGGACAGCCAGGCCTTCGCCCTGGACGTGAACCACCGGGGTTCGAACGTCCAGATCACATCCCAGCGGCACCGCTTCCACGGCGGAGACGCAGCGGCCTGGGACGACTGGGGCCCGACCCCGTTCGCCGGCCTCGAAAGCTACGGTCTGCGGGTCGAACAGGCGGCCGGCGGGGGCGGCGCCCACTTCGAGGCCCGGTACACCGCCGACCAGAACTTCCACCACGGTTTCGGCGACCTCTACGCCGGTCAGAGCGGCCTGCACAGCCTGGCGCTGGCGGCCATCGACTCGCCGATGTCCTCGACGACCCTCGAGTTCCGGGGCGGCTACGAACGGCAGATCACCGCCAACACCTCGCTCGAAGCCGGACTCAGCTACCGCGAGCGACAGGCCTACGGGAACGGCCGGTTCTCGACCTGGGGCGAGGATCCCCACCAGCGCTTCGACGTGTTCAGCCACGGCAACTGGGAGATCCAGCCCACCGTCGTTCTCGAGTACGGGATGTTCAGCACGCTGAGCGACGGCAACGTCTCCTTCACGCCCCGCGCCGGCTTCGTCGTCGAACTGGGCTCCAACTGGCTGGCCGCCGTCTCCGCCAGCGAGAGGGTCGACTCGGAACACCTCCTCTTCCGCGACTTCCTGCAGGTGCAGTACCACGACGATGACGCCTGCACCGCCACCTTCGAGCACTGCTACCGGATCGAGTTGAGCCGGCGGCTCGGCGCCACGGACGACAGCAGCCGCGTCGAGTTCGGTGTCACGCAGCGCCAGTTCGCCGACAGTGTCCGGCTGTACTTCAGCCGCGACATCTTCGAACGGCTGGAGAGCCTGCTGCTGCTCGACGGCGACCAGGTCGCCGAACTCCACTTCGGGCTGCAGCAGCGCCTGGGCGAGAAGATCCTGACCCGGATCAGCTCATCGGCCGCCTCGGGCGGCGGCGGCCTGCTCCGCGCCGTCGACGGTACCGGCAACAACCTCGAGAACCAGGTCCGCTACGTGATCGCCAGCATCGACACCCAGTTCGAGCGCAGCGCGACCGGCGTTCTGCTCGCCTTCCGCCGGGTGGACCAGGAACTGTCGCCCGTCGCCCGCGACGCCCGGTTCCCGCCCGCCGGCCCGAACTCGGTGCTCTCCGTCGAGCGCCTGCAGCTTCTGCTGACGCAGGGACTGCCCTGGGTCACCGGCACCGGCATCCAGAACTGGGCCCTGCAGCTCGAGATGCAACTCAGCCGCGGGCATCTCCCGGTCGACTCCAGCCACGATCCGGATCAGTTGCGCCGCCGGGTCGTCGCCGGCATCGCGGTTCGCTTCTAGCAACCGCCCGTGCCGGTGTCGGTGCGCCGGCGCACCCAGCGTAGTGTCCCAGTCAGGGGATGAGCTTGATCGCGGCGACGATCAGGGCGCCAACCGTGAGGGTCGTGCCCATCATCCAAACGCGGAGGTTCGCCAGGTCCTCCTTCATGGCGACGTGCTTCATCTGCTCGTCGACGCGGATGCGCCATTCCCGAAGATCGAGGATCTCGCTGTTCAGGTCGGCGACGATGCGCCCAATGTTGTCGATCGTGACGTCCGCTTCCTTCATCGTGATCCCGCTCCCGCTTGGTTGATCGTAACGTAGCTCGGGTCGTCGCTCTGGGTGCGCGGGTCTTCCGACCCGCCCCGGGCGGAGCCGCGAAGCGGCGAGCCCGAAACAACAGGGCCGCCCGCCCAAAGCCCGCGCCCCATTTAAACCCCCCAGTGGGGGCCGCCGGGGAGAATAACCCCGCCCCCACGGCCAAAAACCGCTTTAACAAAACCGTTTCAAAACAAAACCTTTTAATCCAACCCTTGAAAAAACC
>JAPPFP010000021.1 GCA_028877275.1 Acidobacteriota bacterium | reverse complement strand
CTGCAACTGCGCGTAACGACGACGACGGTGGCGCGGCGGCAGTAACACCCGCCTGCCGAGAGTCCGGGGGCGCGGTCCCAGGCGGCCGTTCACGCTCGGTCGGATGATGGGAAGTGGGCGCTCACTTCACTCCGCTCGCTTCGGTTCGGTGTCGGCAGATGAGAGGTAGTGGGGAGTCGCTCGCTCCGAGCCCGCTGGGACCGCGCCCCCGGACTCTCGGCAGGCTGGTCGTCGTCGCGAGAACGCACCGCGGGAGACGGGACCACTCTTCAGGTGTCCGGCTGTCAGTAGATCGCAGGACACCGAAGCGTCACTGGGAGGCCTGAGGTCCCACCGAGGAGACAGGAGCGGACGCGCCCGGCCGCTTTCACCGCTCCGAAAGCGCACGACGAGTGCAAGAGAAGTGGACGAAGTCCGGGGACGTCCAGCCCGGCGCGGGGCCGCAGGGGAGGGGTTCCCTGCGGGCTCGCAGCGAGCGACTCCCGGCGACCTGGCTACGAGCACCGACCGCACGAAGCGAGCGGAGTGAAGTGAGCGCCAGCATTCCCTTCTCCGAGAAAGCGGGAACGGCCGCATGGAACCCCTCCCCTGCGGCCCCGTGCCGGGCGGGTTTCACCTAAGACGTACGCCGACGCCGTTACGCGGACAACTGCGTCTCGACGAGGGTGGTCCAGTAGCGCATGCCGATGGGGAGGATGTCGTCGTTGAAGTCGTAGCGGGGGGTGTGGAGGCCGGCGCTTTCGCCGTTGCCGAGGAACATGAAGGCGCCTGGGCGTTCCTGGAGCATGTAGGCGAAGTCTTCGGAGCCCATCACGGGGGCGAGGCTGGTGGTGACGGCCTTGCCGACTTCGCGGGCGGCGTTGGCGGCCTTCTCGGTCTGGTCGGCATGGTTCACCGTGGCCGGGTAGTAGTGGCGGTACTGGAACTCGAAGCCGGCGCCGTGGGCGGTGCAGATGCCGCGGCCGATCTGGCGCATCCGTCGCTCGACCAGCTTCTGCACCTCGGGCAGGAACGCCCGGACGCAGCCGCCGTGGACGACCCGACTCGGGATCACGTTGTCCGCGTGACCGCCGTGGACACGGGCCACCGTGATCACCGCGCTGTGGAGCGGGTCCACGTTGCGGGCCACGATCGTCTGCAGGGCGAGGACGATCTCGGCCCCGATCGGGATCGGGTCAACCGTGCCGTGAGGGAAGGCGGCGTGGCCGCCGGCGCTGGTCACGGCGAACTCGAACACGTCGATCGCGGCCATCAGCGGCCCGGCGCAAAGACCGAAGTTGCCGACCTCCATTCCCGGGTAGTTGTGGACCCCGTAGACCTCCTCGGCGGGGAACTGCTCGAAGAGACCCTCCTCGATCATCACCCGGGCGCCGCCGTCCTTCTCCTCCGCGGGCTGGAAGAAGAAGTAGACCGTGCCGTCGAAGGACCGGTTCTCGGACAGGTGCTTCGCGGCGCCGAGCAGCATCGCCGTGTGACCGTCGTGGCCGCAGGCGTGCATCTTGCCGGGGTTCCGGGAGCGGTGCTCGAACTCGTTCTCCTCCGCGATCGGCAGCGCGTCCATGTCCGCGCGGAGCGCGATGCTGCGGTCCGACGAGCCGGACTTCAGCACGCCGACGACGCCGGTGCCAGCCAGGCCGCGATGGACCTCGACGCCGTCGAACGACTCGAGCAGCGCCGCGACCTTGCGGCTGGTTTCCACTTCCTCGAAGGCGAGCTCGGGGTGTCGGTGGAAGTCCCGGCGCCAGAACCTCATCTGTTCGTGCAGTGGATCCATGAGCTTGGATGGTAGCGGAGAGGCGGCCGGACCTGGCGCTACACTCCGCAGCCGTGCCGGAGCTTCCCGGGCTCCGCGTTTCGACGCCGCGAAACGGTGACGCAGATGACGACCAAGGACCAGCGCTCCAGGCCCAGCCGGCACGTCTACGACGCCGCCGAGATCGAGCCGAAGTGGCAACGGATCTGGCGCGAACACGACGCGTTCCGCACCCCTGACGACCCGGAGACCCTGAAGAGCCGGCCGAAGTACTACGTCCTCGACATGTTCCCCTACCCCTCCGGGGCGGGGCTGCACATCGGCCACCCGGAGGGCTACACGGCGACCGACGTGGTGGCGCGCAAGAAGCGGATGCAGGGCTTCAACGTGCTCCATCCCATGGGCTGGGACGCCTTCGGCCTGCCGGCCGAGCGCGCCGCGGTGCGCGAGAACCAGCACCCCCGCCTCATCACCCAGCGAAACGTGGCCAACTTCCGCCGCCAGATCGAGCGCCTCGGCTTCTCCTACGACTGGGAACGGGAGGTCAACACGTCGGCGGCGGACTACTACCGCTGGACCCAGTGGATCTTCCTCGAACTCCACCAGCGGGGCCTCGCCTACCTCGAGGACGTGCCGGTCTGGTGGTGCCCGGCGCTGGGCACCGTACTCGCCAACGAAGAGGTCAAGGACGGCGCCTACGTCGACACCGGCGACCCGGTCGAGCGGCGGACGATGCGGCAGTGGATGCTCCGGATCACCGCCTACGCCGAGCGCCTGCTGGAAGACCTCGACCAGGTCGACTGGCCCGAGTACGTCAAGGAGATGCAGCGCAACTGGATCGGCAAGTCCCACGGCGCCGAGATCCGGATGCCGATCGCCGGCACCGACGACAGCTTCCCCGTGTTCACGACCCGGCCGGACACCCTGTTCGGCGCCACCTACTGCGTGCTGGCGCCGGAGCACCCGCTCGTCGTCGAGATCACGACCGCCGACCGGCGGGACGCGGTCGACACCTACGTCCAGGAGGCGGTCAACAAGAGCGAGCTGCAGCGGACCGACCTGGCCAAGAGCAAGACCGGCGTGTTCACCGGCGCCTACGCCACGAATCCGGCCACCGGCGAGCCGATCCCGATCTGGGTCGCCGACTACGTGCTGATGAGCTACGGCTCGGGCGCCATCATGGGCGTCCCCGGCCAGGACCAGCGCGACTGGGACTTCGCCGTCCAGTACGACCTGCCGATCGTGCGCACCGTCGAACCACCGGCCGGCTGGGAGGGTGACGCGTACCTCGAGGACGGCCCCGCGATCAACAGCGGCTTCCTCGACGGACTCCTGGTCGACGAGGCGAAGGAGCGGATGATCGAGTGGCTGGTCGAGGAGGGCCACGGCGCCCGGCGGGTCGAGTACCGGCTGCGCGACTGGCTGTTTTCGCGTCAGCGCTACTGGGGCGAGCCGTTTCCCGTCCTCCACGTGCTCGGCGACGACGGCGAACCGACCGGCGAGATCCTGCCGGTGCCGCGCGAGGACCTGCCGGTCGAGCTCCCGGAAGTCGACGAGTTCAAGCCGACCGCCGACGGCCGGCCGCCGCTCGCCCGCGCCGGCGACGACTGGCTGATCGTCACCCTGCCGGACGGCCGCAAGGCAAGGCGCGAGACGAACACGATGCCGCAGTGGGCAGGCTCCTGCTGGTACTTCCTGCGCTACATCGATCCGAAGAACGCGGAGGCGCCCTGGTCGCGCGAGCTGGAGCGCTACTGGATGCCGGTCGACCTGTACATCGGCGGCGTCGAGCACGCGGTGCTCCATCTCCTTTACGCCCGCTTCTGGCAGAAGGTGCTGTACGACGCCGGCCTGGTCTCCACCTCCGAGCCGTTCGCGCGCCTGTTCAACCAGGGGATGATCCTCGCCTACAGCTACCGTGACAGGTCGGGCAAGTACCACCACCCGGACACCGTCGACTGGCGCGACGACCGGGTGTTCCTCGCCGGCACGGATGAGCCGCTCGAAGCGCGGGTCGAGAAGATGTCGAAGTCGAAGCTGAACGTGGCCAATCCCGACGACGTGATCGCACGCTGGGGCGCCGACACGCTGCGGCTGCACGAACTGTTCATGGGGCCGCTCCACCAGCAGAAGCCGTGGCAGACCAAGGACGTCGACGGCGTGCACCGCTTCCTGAGCAGGACCTGGCGCCTGGTCGTCGACGAACGGTCCGGCGAGATCGCCGGGAGGGTCGGCGACGACGAAGCCGCGCCCGGCGACGATCTGGAACGGCAGCTCCACAAGACGATCCGCAAGGTCGGCGAGGACATCGACTCGCTCGACATGAACACGGCGATCTCGCAGATGATGATCTGGGTCAACGCGGCGACGGCCGCCGACCGTGTGCCGCGCCGGTCGCTCCATGCGTTCCTGCGCATCCTGTCGCCCTTCGCGCCGCACCTCGCCGAAGAGCTGTGGTCACGGCTCGGCGGCGAGGGTCTGATCTGCCACCGGGAGTGGCCCGCCTACGACCCGGATCTGGTGGTCGACGAGACGATCAACGTCGTGGTCCAGGTCATGGGCAAGAAGCGGGACGTGCTCCAGGTACCCGCCGACGCGGACCGGGAGACCCTGGAACAGCTAGCGCTCGCCTCGGACAACGCCCGCCGCTTCATGGACGGCAAGGAGCCGCGCAAGGTGATCGTTGTGCCGGGGCGGCTGGTCAACATCGTCGTCTGAGGTGACGACAATTCGGGTATCATCGCTCGCCCTCGGAGGCGTTGCGGCGTATCCGCCCTCCTGGGCCCAACCCGAGCGAGAGACACATGAAGAGCGATATCCACCCGAAGCTGCACCCGGTCGTGTACATCGACCCCTCGGCGAACGCCGAGTTCATCTCCCAGTCGACGATGACCAGCGACAAGACCCGGGACATCGACGGCGTCGAGCACTACGAGATCCGGCTCGAGATCTCTTCCGCGTCCCACCCCTTCTACACGGGACGCCAGCACTTCGTCGACAGCGCCGGCCAGATCGAGAAGTTCCAGCGCCGGTACGGACGCAAGTAGCGCGCCGATCGCGCCGTTACGTCAGCGCCCTCCAGATCTGGGCGACGGCGAAGCAGAGCAGGAAGCCCATGGCGATGGGCAGCAGCGCCGAGACCGCGGTCCAGCGCACGCTGCGGGTTTCCTTCCAGATCGTGTACAGCGTCGTCGAACAGGGGTTGTGGACGAGCGAGAAGAGCATCAGGCAGACGGCGGTCAGCAGGCTGAAACCGCCGGCTTCGAGAACCTGGGCGGTGGCGACCTCGGAATCGAGCTCGAACATGACGCCGGCGCCGGCGCCGACTCCCGGGATGCCGGCGACGAGCACCGTCAGCATGAGAATCGTCGGGATCACGATCTCGTTCGCCGGCACCGCGATGATGTAGGCGACGAGGATGATCCCGGACAGTCCCAGGACGTAGCCGAACGGGTCGAGCGCGCCGATCAGGGTTTCGGCAAGCGACGCATCGCCGGCGCGGATGTTGCCAAGCAGCCAGATCAACGCCCCGGCGGGGGCCGCGAACACTACGGCGCGCCAGAGGACGATCAGCGTCCGGTCGATGATCGAGGTGTAGATCGTCTGCAGCACCCGCGGTGGCCGGTAGGGCGGCAGCTCGAGCGAGAAGGCGGACGCCTCGCCGCGCAGAACGGTGCGCGACAGGAACCAGGAGACGGCGAAGGTCAACAGAACGCCTAGTACGGCCACCCCAACGACCGACAGCGCCGAGACGGCGCCGGCGAGATGGGCCGGCACCAGGCCCCCGATGAAGATGGAAGCGATCAGGATCTGCGTCGGCCAGCGGCCGTTGCAGAGCGAGAAGTTGTTCGTGATGATCGCGATCAGGCGCTCGCGCGGGCTGTCGATGATCCGCGTGGAGACCACCGCCGCCGCGTTGCAACCCCAGCCCATCGCCATCGTCAGCGCCTGCTTGCCGTGGGCGCCTACGCGGTGGAACATCCGGTCGAGGTTGAACGCCACCCGCGGCAGGTAGCCGAAGTCCTCGAGCAGGGTGAACAGCGGAAAGAAGATCGCCATCGGCGGCAGCATCACCGCGACCACCCAGGCCGTGGCGAGGTACACGCCGTCGATCAGGAGCCCGTCGAGCCACCAGACCAGGCCGAAGGCGGAAGCCACCTGCTTCAGCAGTGGATGCACGGTGTCGATCAGGAGAGTCGCGAGCATCGACGAGGGCACGTTGGCGCCCGCGATCGTGAGCCAGAAGACGACCGTCAGCATGAGCAGCATCAGCGGGAAGCCGAACACCCGGCTGGTCACCAGGCGGTCGAGCGTGGCGTCGAAGTCGAAGCGACGTCTCTCGCCGTCGCGGGAAACGGCGCGATCGGCGATGCGAGCGGCTTCGGCGTAGACCGTCTCGGTCAAGGCCTGGTGGAAGTTCCGGCCCACTCGCCATCGCAACTGGCCCGCAAGTTCGAGCACGGCCGCGCGGGCAACGGGTTCGGCGCTTATCCGTGGCTCCGCCAACTCGGCGGCGGCCGCTCGGGTCGCCTCCGGCTCGGCGACGGTCGGAGCGGCGGTCCCGTCGCCATCCTCCCGCACGCCCAGATCGACGAGTTCCGCCAGGGACCCGCTCTCCACCGCCGCGGCCAGTGTGCGGTCGCCGTCAAGGAGCCGGAGAGCGACCCATTGCGGATTCGGCAGCGCGGGGAAGGCATCCTGAATCGCTCCGGACAATCGGCGCGTCGCCTCGCTCAGGACCGGGGAGCGGCCGCCCACCCGCCGCGGGCGGCAACGGTAGGAACCCGTCGCCACCTCCGCGACCACCCGGTTCAGTTCCTCCAGCCCTTCGCCCGAACGAGCCGCCGTCGCCACGACCGGCACGCCGAGGTCCCGCGCCAGGCGCCGCGCGTCGACGGTCAGCCCCTTGCGGCGCGCCTCGTCCATCAGGTTGAGGCAGACGACCGCGCGGTCCGTTATCTCCAGCACCTGCAGCGCCAGGTTCAGGTTCCGCTCGAGGCGGGTCGCGTCCACCACGATCACGGTCACGTCGGGGCGGCCGAACAGAATGAAGTCGCGGGCGGTCTCCTCGTCGAGGCTGGACGACAGCAGCGAGTAGGTGCCAGGCAGGTCGACCAGCTTGTAGCGGTCGCCGCCATACTCGAATCCGCCTTCCGCGCGGGTCACCGTCTTGCCGGGCCAGTTGCCGGTGTGCTGGCGCAGGCCGGTCAGTGCGTTGAACACCGTGCTCTTGCCGGTGTTCGGGTTGCCGGCCAGGGCGACGACGTAGTCCCAGTTGCTCATGTCGACGCCGAGCCGGACGAGGTTGCCCAGATGGTGCGCCGGACAGTTCGCGCAGTCGTGCGCGAGTGCCGGTTGAGTCATGCCCGCGCCTCCTGCTGGAACTGCTGCACGTGAATCTGCTCTGCCTGGGAACGCCGCAGCGCGATCACCGCGCCACGCACCCGATAGGCGACCGGGTCACCCGACGGGCTGGCCATCTTCGTTTCCACCAGGGTTCCCGGAAGCAGCCCCAGGTCGAGCAGCCGGCGACGCTCCATGCCGCGGCAGAAGCGGGAGAAGCCGACCACCAGCGCCTGCTCGCCGACGGCCACGTCCGACAGCGATCCGGTGGCGTCCGCGGCCACCGACGTCTCGTCCGAAGCCTCCTCCGCGGCCGGCACCGCAAAGATGTTCGCCGCGATGATCGGCGCCAGCACCACCTCGTCCAGGTCGGCTTCGAAACGGATGCGCTCGGCCGCCACGGACGTAACGCGCAGCTTCATGCCGGGATGCACGCCCTCGGCCACCAACTGGGCGTAGATCGTGGCGGGCTCATCCTCGACGTGAACGACATCCACCTCGTCGCCTGCTGCGAAGTCCGTCAGCGGCCGCCCGGCTCGCGGCGGCATGTCGCCCTCCCGGGTCGGAATCGGGTCGCCGTGGGGATCGAAGGGCGGATGCCCCAGCCGCACCGAAAGCTCCTCCGCCTGCTGGGGCGACGTGCGGTGCTCCCGGCGCTCCGCCTCCGGGTGCCAGCGCTCCGGCTCCAGTCCGGTCTCGTCGGCCAGGTAGCGTTCCCACAGCCGGTGAATGCGGATCACGCGCAGCGCCTCGCTGCGCCCTTCGGCAGTCAGCCGGAAGCCTCCCTCCGCCGACACGATGAGGCCCAGTCTCTCCATGCGGGCAAGGAGTTCCGTGCTCCGCCGACCCCCGAGCCGCAGCACACCGACCAGACTCTGGTGCGTGGCCTGACGCCCCTGGTACTCGCAGTCGAAGAGGTGCTTGAGAGCGTCCTCGGTACGGGTGCGGTGCAGGACCCGCCAACCGATGCGCCAGCGCCACAGCCAGCCGCGGTCGGGCCATGCCACCAGGACGGCCAGACCGGCGACGACAGCGAGAATAACGAGGGCGAAAAGGGGGTTCATGTTCTCGTGGCTGGCACGCTGGCGGCCGAGGTGTTCGCTGGCGCGAATCAGAAGTTTAGTCTACACTAATTCTCGTGTCCCAACCGCGGCAGCCTTCCGCGACGATGACGATAGAGTGACTCAGCAATGACGGGCTTCCTGCAAGCGACCTGGAGCGTGCTCGCGGAGCTCGCCCCGTGGCTGCTGTTCGGCGCCCTCCTTGCCGCGCTGCTGCACGTCCTGCTCCCCCGGAACCTGATCCGGCGCCAGCTCAGCGGCTACGGCGGCGCGGTCAAGGCCGTTGTCCTGGGCGTGCCGCTGCCGCTCTGCTCGTGCGGGGTGATCCCCGCCGGCATCGGCCTCAAGCGCACCGGCGCCAGCAACGGCTCGGCGATGGGCTTTCTGATCAGCACGCCGCAAACCGGTGTCGACTCGATCCTGGTCAGTGCGACCTTCCTCGGCTGGCCCTTCGCCCTGTTCAAGGTCGCGGCCGCGGCGGTGACCGGCATCGCCGGCGGCTGGTGGGTCGAAGCGATGAAGGACGAGGGCGCCCCGGTCGAGGACGAAGCTCCGGTCGAGGAAGGCGGTGTCGAGGCGGGCGGCGGACAGCGAATCGGCGGAACGGTCCTTCCGAAGATCCGCGAGATGATCGATCACGGCGGCGAACTCCTGCAGAGCATCTGGCGCTGGGTCGCCGTCGGCATTCTCGTGTCCGCCGCCATCGAAGTCCTGCTGCCGCAACAGGCCTGGCTCGACCTGGCCGCCTTGGGAACGTTCGGCGCGGCCGCTGCGGCGCTCGTCATCTCCCTGCCGCTCTACGTCTGCGCCACCGCCTCGGTGCCGATCGCGGCCGCCCTGGTCGCCAACGGGCTGCCCCTCGGCGCCGCCCTCGTCTTCCTGATGGCCGGCCCCGCGACGAACGTCGCCACGGTGGGCGCCGTCTACCGCGGCTTCGGCCGCAAGGTCACCGCCGTCTACCTGGCCACGGTCATCGTGGGCAGCCTCGCCTTCGCCGTGCTGTTCGAGAGCGTGATCGGCGGCGGCGCGCTCGTGGCTGGCCACGCACACGAGCATGGTGTGCCCTGGTGGTCCGCGACGACTGCGATTCTGCTGGTGCTGATGTTCGGCTGGTTCGGCCTGCAGGAGTTCAGGCGCTGGCGGCGCAACGCCAAAGCGGACCGGTGGTCGGCCGAGCAGGTGGCGGCCGGCGAGCCGGGCGGCAGAGCCGTGGAAATCGCGGTGACCGGCATGACATGCGGCAACTGCGCGGATGCGGTCGAATCGGCTCTGCTCGCCGCGCCGGGGGTCCAGGCAGCGCGTGTGGACCTGCCTGGCGGCACCGCCACCGTATGGGGCGCCGCCGCCGCCTCGACCCTGCGCGAGGCCGTCCAGGACGCGGGCTTCGGAACCCCCTGAGCCTTCCAGCGCTCTCGAGCAACCCCTCCCGTTTGCACGCGACGCCTCCGGGACATAACCTTCGCGCGCGGACATGAGAGCCGGAGTCGTACGCGAGACGCATCCGGGAGAGCGCCGGGTCGCCCTGGTCCCCGAGAGCGTCGCCCGAATTCACGCCAAGGGTGTCGATTTCGTGGTCGAAGCGGGTGCCGGTGCGGCAGCCGGCTTTGACGACGACGCGTACCGCGAAGCCGGCGCCGAGATCGCCGCGACGGCCGCCGACGTGCTCGCGGCAGCCGATCTCGTGGTCCGCGTCCAGGCGCCGGATGCCACGGAGATCGGGGCGTCGAAGGCGGGAGCGGCAGTCGTCGGCCTGCTCTTCCCGCTGACCGCCGCGGAGATGGTGCAACAGCTACGTTCCGCCCGGCTCACCGCGATCGCTCTCGACCGGATCCCCCGCGTCACGCTCGCGCAGTCGATGGACGTCCTGAGTTCCCAAAGCACCGTCGCCGGCTATCGCGCCGCCGTGCTCGCCGCCTACCGCCTGCCGCAGTTCTTCCCGCTGCTGATGACGGCCGCCGGGCGCATCGATCCGGCCCGGATCCTGGTCCTCGGCGCCGGCGTGGCCGGACTGCAGGCCATCGCCACGGCCCACCGGCTGGGCGCCGTCGTCGAGGCCTACGACGTTCGGGCCGTGGTGAAGGAACAGGTCGAGAGCCTGGGCGCCTCGTTCGTCGAGGTGCCGGCGATCGAGGACGCCGAGACGGAAGGCGGCTACGCCCGAGAGGTTTCGGAAGAGAGTCAGCAGCGGGCGAACGAAGTCATCGCCGAACGGTTGCGCTCGACCGACGCCTGCATCACCACGGCATTGATCCCGGGTCGCCCGGCGCCCAGGTTGATCACCGCCGGGATGGTCGAGGGCATGCCGCACGGCTCGCTGATCGTCGACCTGGCCGCCGAGCAGGGCGGCAACTGCGAACTGACGAAGCCAGGCGAGGAGGTCAACGTGAACGGCGTCACGATCCTCGGCCCACTCAACCTGGCCAGCGACCTCGCCGCCGACGCCAGCCGCATGTTCTCGCGCAACGCCGAGAAGCTCGTGCTCTACCTGTTGAACGACGGTGAGTTGAGCTTCGACTTCGACAACGAGATCGTCAAGGGTTGCGTGGTAACCCACGACGGCGAGATCGTCGACGAACAGGTCGCCGAAGCACTGGCCTGACCCACCGCCCGCCGCCAAACGCCTCGCAGGCTCGGAGTTTGGCCCCATCCCCCACCTCACCATGAAACTCCGCCACCAAACTCACTTCGCTACGTTTCGGTGGCGTAGCTTCCTGGCGGCCTGAACCCCGCGCAAGGAGGAGCAACCGAAATGCTCGAGATCTTCCTTGGGCTGTACATCTTCATGCTCGCGGCCTTCGTCGGCTACGGCGTGATCAAGGGTGTACCTGCCCTGCTCCACACTCCGCTGATGGCGTTCACGAACGCGATCTCCGGCATCTCCCTGGTCGGCTCCCTGGTCGCCGCCGGCGCTCACTACAACAACGTGAGCACCGTCCTCGGGGCCATCGCCGTGCTCTGCGCGACGATCAACGTCGTCGGCGGCTTCTGGATCACGGACCGCATGTTGCGGATGTTCAAGAAACAGGAACCGAAGGCTGACGCGGCCGGAGACGCCTGATCGTGGTCGACCAGGTCGAGACGCTCTATCTGATCGCGTCGTTCCTGTTCATCCTCGGGCTGCGGGGCCTGACCGCGGCCCATACCGCCCGCCGGGGGCTGATCCTCGCCGAACTCGGCATGGTGTTCGCCATCTGGGGCACCGTGATCCACCCGGACATCATGGCCCACCTCGAGACTGCCAGCTTCTTCCAGACATACAAGTGGATCCTGCTGACCTTCTTCATCGGCAGCGCCATCGGCATCGCGATTTCGGCGCTCATCCCGATGACCCGGATGCCCGAGCGGATCGCCCTCTCCCACGCCTTCGGCGGACTCGCCGCGGCGCTCGTCGGCGTCTCGGAGTACTACCGCGAGCAGGTCATCGCCGGGCACATGGACCACACGACGATGGCCGCGATCGGCTTCGAGGTGCTGTTCGGGGGTCTGACCTTCACCGGCTCGCTGATGGCCTTCGGCAAGCTCTCCGGACTCATCCCCGGCCGCAACATCACCTGGCCGCTGCAGAACCAGAGCAACATCCTGATGTTCGGGGGCACGTTCGTGCTCCTCGTCCTGGTCACGATCGATCCGTCGAACCAGGTCCTGTTCTATGCCATGGCCGCGATGCCCCTGCTGCTCGGCATCCTGTTCGTGGCGCCGATCGGCGGCGCCGACATGCCAGTCGTCATCACCCTGCTCAACTCCTACGCCGGCCTCGCCGCCTCGGCTACCGGATTCGCGCTGGACAACAACGTCCTGATCATCGCAGGCGCCATCGACGGCGCCTCGGGCTTCATCCTCTCCGTCGTCATGAGCAAGGCGATGAACCGCTCGTTCCGCAACGTCCTGTTCGGCGCCTTCGGCAAGGTCGACGAGGAGGACGCCGCGATGGCCGTCGCCGGCGGCGAGCGCGTCCAGGAAGCCTCCGTCGGCGACGCGGCCATGCTGCTCTCCGGCGCCGGTTCCGTCATCGTCTGCCCCGGCTACGGCATGGCGGTGGCTCAGGCCCAGCACGTCGTCGGCGAACTCGCCGAGATCCTCGAGGCGAACGGCACCCAGGTCCGCTACGCGATCCACCCCGTCGCCGGCCGCATGCCCGGCCACATGAACGTCCTGCTCGCCGAAGCGAAGATCCCCTACACCTCGCTCATGGAACTCGAGGAGATCAACGAGGACTTCAAGAACACCGACGTCGCTCTCGTCGTCGGCGCCAACGACGTCGTCAACCCGGCCGCCAAGCACAACCCGGCCAGCTCGATCTACGGCATGCCGGTGCTCAACGCCGACCTCGCGCGCTCCTGCATCGTGCTGAAACGCTCGATGCGGCCCGGCTTCGCCGGCATCGAGAACGAGCTGTTCTTCGCGCCCAACACCGTGCTGACCTTCGGAGACGCGAAGGACACGCTGACGAAGGTGGTGGAGGCGCTGTCGTAACTACTCGCCGAGGCAGATGCCGAGGTCGCGGGCCGTAGCGACGACGTCGGCTTCGAGCGGGACGCTCTTCATGCGGCTGACCGCCAGTTCCAGCGGCACGGCACGTACCGTCGGCGGGTCGAGCGAGACCATGACGCCGAACTCCCCTTCCTCGATCTGGCGCACGGCGGCGGCGCCGAAGCGGAGCGCGATCAGGCGGTCGTACGGAATCGGCTGGCCGCCGCGCTGGAGATGGCCCAGGGTGACGGTTCGCGTCTCCTTGCCGGTTCGCTCGTGAATCTGGGTCGCCACCCGCTCGGCAACGCCGCCGAGGCTTTCGGTCTGGCCGCCGATCCGCTTCGACCAGGTGAAGTCGCCGCCGACGGGCCTCGCGCCCTCGGCCGCTACGACCACCGCCCAGTGCCGCCCCCGCCTCTCGCGCGCCATCAGGTGATCGCAGACTTCTTCAATGTCGTACGGGATCTCCGGAATGAGAATGACCTGGGCCGTCGCCGCGACGCCGGCGAACAGGGCGATCCAGCCCGCGTAGCGGCCCATCAGCTCGACGACGAAGATGCGGTCATGGGCCTCGGCGGTCGAGTGAAGGCGCTCGATGGCCGCGGTCGCAACGTCGACGGCGGTGTGAAAGCCGAAGGTGACGTTGGTGCCGGCGAGATCGTTGTCGATCGTCTTCGGCACGCCGACGACGGGTATCCCGTGCTGGTGCAGCTTGAGCGCGAGCCGCATGGAACCGTCGCCGCCCACCGCGACGAGCGCGTCAAGTCCGAGGCGATGGAATCCCTCTACCGCCTCCTCGGTCACGTCTTCCACGACGACCGAGCCGTCGTCCTGCTCGACCCGCCGTTCAAAGGGATAGGCGCCGCTGCGGGTGCCCAGGATCGTGCCGCCGAGGTGCGTCGTGCCGCGGACGGCCGGGCGGTCCAGGATCCGGATCTGATTGGGGTCGAAGAAGGCGCCGTAGCCGCGCAACAGACCGACGACCTCCCAGCCTCGCCGGATCGAGGCCAGGGTGACCGCCCGGATCACCGCGTTGAGGCCGGGCGCGTCGCCGCCGCCGGTGCTGATGCCGATCCGCTTCATCGGACTGCGGAGAATCGCACAGCGAGGCGGCTAGCGTCTACTGGCCGAGCTACTCGCCGCCGTAGACGAAGCGCTCGACCTCGCCGTGGACGCGGGCCACCGTCTCGCGGGAGGGGCCGGGTGTCACGGCGGAAACGGCGACGGCGATGAGCGTGTTCGCCAGGAGCCCCCACAACCCGCCGTGCATGCCCAGCGGATGGGCGCCCCAGGGCAGCGCGAACCCCAGGTTCAGCGGCAGCGTCAGGGCCAGCGTCACGAGCCCGGCGCCGAGGCCGGCGAGGACACCCGCGCGGCTCAGCGAGCGCCGGCCGGGAAAGCAGACGCCGACGATCCCCGGCATCAGTTGCAACGCTCCGGCCCCGGACAGCGTCACGATCGCCACCAGCAGGTCGCTCTCGGTGATCGAGAGCGCAAAGGCCACCGCCAGGAGTGCGAAGACGATCGCGCGCCCGACGAAGACGTAGTGGGCCTGGCTCCTCCCACGCGCTATGTAGCGCTGATAGACGTCGCGGGTCAGGACGGTCATGTTCGCGTGCAGGATGGAGTCCAGCGTGGACATCGCGGCGGCCGCCGCGCCGGCGAGGATGATCCCGGTGAGCCACGCCGGCGCGTGCTGGAACAACAGTTCCGGGAACACCCGGTCCGCCTGGTCGAGCTCCGGCATGACGAGCGCCCCGCCCAGGCCGACCAGCGCGGCCGGGATGTACAGCGTCATCAGGTAGATCGGCGTCGTGGCGCCGAGCAGCTTGAGGGTCTTGCCATCCACCGCCGTGTAGTAGCGGATCATCATGTGGGGCTGGAAGATGATCCCGAACGACAGCGTGAGGACCATCCCGACCCACATGCCGGGCGTGAAGAAACCCTCGGGCCCGGGCAGGGTCAGCATGTCCGGCCGCTCGCTCGTCACCCGCTGCCAGAGTTCGACCGGACCGCCGAAGAGTTCGAAGGAGAGAACGAGCGCCCCGGCCCAGATCGCCACGTACATCCACGCGCCCTGGAACACGTCGGTCCAGTAGACCGCGCGCAGGCCGCCGACCATCAGGTGGACGACGGCGACCGTCAGCATGATCAGCACGCCCAACTCGAACGGGACGCGGCCGTCGGTCGCCACGTCCATGATGTAGCCCAGCGCCAGCGCCTGGACCTGGATGTAGAGGATCGTGAACAGGACGGACACGACGGCGACCGCGACGCGCACCGCCTCCGACTCGTAGAAGTCGGCCAGCAGATCGGCGGGCGTGATGTAGCCGAAGGCCTTGCCCAGCGCCCAGATGCGCGTCCCGATGACGTAGGTGGCGGCCCCGACCAGCAGGGTCCACGCGCCGGCGGACCAGAAACCGATGCCGTGGGTGAAGAAGAAGCCGCCTGAGCCTAGGAAGGCAAACGCCGAGTGATAGGTGGCGACGACGGTCAGGTAGAGGACGATGAAGCCGGTGCGCCGGCCGCACAGGAGGAAGTCCTCCATGTCGACCGTCAAGTGACGGTTGGCGACGACGGCGACACCCAGCGTGATCAGCAGGTAAACACTGATCAGGCTCGTCGCGACGACCCAGGTTTCCATCGGGGTCGCCTACACGCCGCGGCGGTAGGCCCAGATCAGCACGGCGATCAGGGCCACGTAGACGCCGAACAGTGCGACGTAAAGGAACGGCAGGCCGAAGACGCGCGGCTCGATCCGGTTCAACAGCGTGTGAGACACCGGCGGCATCGCCAGCAGCAAGACCGCCCCGAAGGCGATCGTGGCGATCCAGCCGTCGCGGGTGCGCGGCAGGAACCGGAAGGGGCGTGATGGTTCTTTCATCGCGGCGGGCGAGACGCCGGCGCGGGAGCCCTAGTCAGGGTTCTCCATGCGGGAGTACATCCGCCGCACCTCCACCTCGGAGGGCTGCCGCTGCGGAAACGCCGTGGCGGAGAGGTCGAGCGTTCCGGACACCTCTTCCGCCGGCACGCCGGCCGCGTGCTTCTCCGCGGTCCGCTCCCACAGGACGCGGTAGTACTCCTGCGACTTCTCGATCGCGCTCAGGTCCTCGAGCGGCGGACCGTGCCCCGGAACGACGAGGTCGAAGTCCAGCGCCTTCAGGTTCTCCAGCGTCCCGGCCCACTCGTCGACGTAGCCGTCGCCCATGAAGGACGGACCGCCGAACAGCATGTCGCCCGTGAACACGAGCCTGTCCTGCGGAAAGTAGACAACAGTGTCTCCGCCTGTGTGGGCACGGCCCACGAACATGATCTGGATCTCGCGGCCGCCCCGGAACAGGGTCATCTTCTCGTTCATCGTCACGTCGGGCGGCAGCGGATCGATCTCGTCGAAGTCCGCGGCGTGGGCGGCGAACATCGCGCGGTAGGCCTCGAGGCCCGCACGTTCCTCGTCGTCCTCGGCCGCCTCGATCTGTTCGGCCAGCCGCTCCAGCGTCGCCGCGTTGCCTGTGGTGCCCTGAACGTAGGTCGGCTCCTCCAGCGGCGCGGTCGCCATCTTCATCCGCGTGTACTCGTGGCCGATGATCGGCACGTCCGCGAACTCCTGGTTGCCGTGGGCATGGTCCCAGTGGAAGTGGGAGTTGATGACCGCGGTCACCGGCTTGTCGGTGATCGCCGGAATCGAGGCGATCAGATCGCGGGCCTTGGCCGGCGTCACGTGGGAGTCCACGACGACGACGTCCTCGTCATTGACGATCACGAGCGCGTTGCTGTTGAACACCTGGGCCGTGGTCTGGGTCAGCCAGATGCCGTTCCGCACCTCCATGAACCGGTGGGTGTCGGTCGTCGTGGTCCAGTCCTGGGCCCAAAGCGAACCCGCCGCGAACAGCGTGGCCGTGGCCAGCGCGGCACGAATCGTCAGTCGAAGAGCGTGTCTCATGGATCCTCCCTCTTGCTGTCTACAATAACCCGATGACGTCTCGCGTTCTCCCGTCGTTCGCCGCGACCCGACCGTTCCTCGCCCTGATCTGTATCGCCGGCCTGACCGGGGCCGCTCCGGCGCCCGCGGAGGAAGGCGACGCCGCATCGAGGGCCGCCAGGCCGCCCGCTCCGCCCGGCCGCTGGGAGACCAGCCACTCGATCGAAGTCGGCGGCGAGACGGTGGAGTACGACGCCGTCGTCACCGGCTTCCAGCTCGACAACGACGACGGCGCCCCGGCCGCGCAACTCTGGTACACGGCGTACTTCCGGACGAACGGCGCGTCGCCGCAGCAGCGCCCCCTGGTCTTCTCCTACAACGGGGGCCCCGGATCCGCGTCCTTCTGGCTGCACATGGGGATCATGGGGCCGCGGCGCGTCGTGACCCCCGATGTCGGCCCGCAGGGAGCGCCGCCCTACCCGCTCGAGGACAACGCCTGGACGATCCTCGACATCGCCGACATCGTCATGGTCGATCCGATCGGCACCGGCTTCAGCCACACCCTGGGCGAGACGCCGGGCTCCGACTACTGGGGCATCGACGAGGACGCGAAGTCGCTCGCCCAGTTCATCCGGCGTTTCCTCAGCGCGCACGACCGCTGGAATTCGCCCCGCTTCCTGCTCGGAGAAAGCTACGGCACGACCCGGTCGGCGGTGCTCGCCGGCCACCTGCAGCGCGCGAACATCGACCTGAACGGCATCGTCCTGGTCTCGGCGGTCCTGCAGTTCAACACGATCCAGTTCGCGCCCGGCGACGACCTCCCCTACATCGTCAACCTGCCGTCCTACACCGTCGCCGCGCGTTACCTGGACGCGCTGCCGGAGAAGACCCCTGCGGACCTCGAGACCCTGATGGCCGAAGTCGAGGAGTGGGCGCTCACCGAGTACGCCACCGCGCTGCTCCGGGGCAGCACGCTCGACCCGGACACCCGCGCCCGCGTGGTCGACCGCCTGCACCGCTACACCGGGCTCTCGCGCGACTTCATCGAGAAGTCGGACCTGCGGGTGACGGCTCCGGCCTTCGAGGCCGAGCTGCTGCGCGACGAAGGGAAGATCGTCGGCCGGCTGGACGCCCGCTTCACCGGCCCGGCCGGAGACACGCTGGGCGCCCGGCCTTCCCACGACCCCCAGTCCACCGCGATCAGCTCGGCCTACACGTCGGCGTTCAACAGCTACCTGCGGAGCGAACTCGGCTACGACGGCGACCGCGAGTACGTCCCGAGCGGCGGCGTCCGCGACTGGAACTGGGGCCGGGTGAGCGCCGGCCGCTTCTCGCGCGGCGACGGTACACCGAACGTCGCCCCCGACCTGGCAGCCGCCATGCGCCGGAATCCGGCGCTCGAGGTGCTCCTGATCAACGGCCTGTACGACCTGGCGACGCCCTACTTCGCGGCTGTCTGGACGATGGACCACATGGGTCTACCGCCCGAACTCAGGGCCAACATCCAGCGCGAGGACTTCGCCGCCGGGCACATGATGTACGTGGAGCAGTCCCTGCTGCCGCAGTGGAAGGAGACGCTCGACGCCTTCATCCTGCGGACTTCGGGCAGCGGAGCGCGGGACTCCGAGTAACCGGCGCGTCTCACCCACCCGTTCCCGTCCCGGAATCGACGGGACTGATACAGTGTTACAAGTTCGTCCGCACCGGAGCCTAGCTCGTGCCATCCGCCATGAAGTTCGATCTCAGGACGATCCTGCTGTTCTTCTGCGCCGCCGGCCTCGCGCAGTCGGCGGCGGCTGCGTCGCCTGAACCGGACGAAGGACACCAGGCAGCGCCCCTGGCGCTGACGCCGACCGAGTACAACAACACGGTCGCCGACCTCCTGGGCTTCCCCAGAGACGGGGAACAGTGGCCGAAGCGGCCCTCCGTCGCCGACCGGCTCAGCCCCCGGCGCACGGCAAGCAAGGGCGTGTTCGCGCCTCCGCCGCCGCCCGACCCGTGGCCGTGGCCCTTTCCGGCCGAGCCCGGCTCGGACGGCTTCGAGGGCATTGCACAGGGCCAGAGTCCGTCTTCCTACCAGGTCGAGGAACTCCACCTCGCCGGCATGCACTTCGGGGCCTTCGCCCTGCTCTCGCCTACCTTCTTCGACTGCTCGGGATGGTCCGACCTGCCGGCCGCGGAGCGCGAGGCCTGCGCCGCGACGAGCATCCTCCGCTTCGCCGAACGGGCGTATCGCCGGCCGCTGCGCGACGGAGAGCGCGATCGGATCGAGGCGTTCTGGCAGGCGCAAGTCGCCGCTGAACCGATCGACGAGGCGGTAGCACTCACGGTCGCCGGCATCCTGCAAGCGCCCGCGTACCACTTCAAGCTGGAGCCGGGCGTGACGGACGCCACGTCGTTCGATGCGTGGCGATTGGCCACGCGCCTCTCGTACTTCCTGTGGGACTCGATGCCGGACGAGGAGCTCTTCCGGGCCACCGGCACCGGCGAACTCGGGACCGCGGAAGGCGTCGAACGGCAGGCACGGCGCATGCTCGACGACCCGAAGGCCCGGCCGGCCGTCGTTCACTTTCATCACCAGTGGCTGGGTACGGACCAGGTGCTTCTCATCGCGCCCGCGCGCCGCGCCTTCGGCCCGCGGTTCGGCATTTCCCGAACACTCAGGAACGCGCGCGACGACGACACGAAGTGGCCGGCGATCATGGGGCCGATCCGGCACTCGTTGAGGCTGGAGACCGAGCTGTTCGTCGAAGAGGCGATCTTCGACCGCGCGGGGACGTTCACCGAGCTGATGACCGGCACTCACGGCTACATGTCCCGCAACACGTCGCCAATCTACGGAGCCACGACGACCCCGGACAAAGGACGCACGGCCGTGACCCGGCAGATCGAGTACGTCTCCGTATCGGTCGGGCGCAAGAAACCGCTCACCCTCGACCCGGTCGTGCTGGACCCGGCGCAGCGGGCCGGCGTGCTGACCCTGCCGTCGGTTCTGGCCATCGGCGCCTACGCCGTGCAGCCCGGCCCGATCCCCCGCGGGGTGCGCATCCTGGAGCGCATCGCCTGCATGGAGATGGGCGATCCGATCGAAGGCGTCGAGAGCGCGCTGCCGCCCGACGCGCTCGGCGTCGAGAGTACGAACCGCCAACGGACCGCCGCCGCCACCAAGCCGCGCGAGTGCAACTCGTGCCACCGACGGATCAACCCGGCCGGTTTCGCGTTCGAGCACTACGACGCGATGGGCGCCTGGCGCGCCGAGGACAACGGACTTCCTGTCGACGCGAGCGGCTCGCTCCGGCTGCCCGGCGCCGAGGAACTCACCTTCGACGACGGCGTCGAGTTCGCGCACGAGCTGGCCGCGAGCCGCCGGGTGCGGGACTGCTACGCCCTCCACTGGACGCGCTACGCACTCGGCAGCCACCTGGACCGAACCGCACCCAGCCTGCAGCCGATCCAGCAGAGCTTTCGCGACAACGACTCGATCAAGGAGTTGCTCGTCTCGATCGCGACCAGCGACCTCTTTCGCCAAGGCGGGACCGGCTAGGCTCAGGAGCCGACGGATGATCTCTCGACGACATCTGCTGCAGCTCGGAGGTCTCACCGCGCTCGGGGCCGGCTGGCCCGGCGGCGCTTTGCGGGCGCTGGCTCAGAGCCCCGCCCAGGTCCGCCGTCTGATCCTGATCAGCCACTGCCACGGCTGGCCCTACGCCACCTGGAAGATGCGCCCGGAGGGCGTCTCCGAGAGCGAACCCTGGTCGGTCGATCTGGAGCAGATGCCGGAGACGGCCTTCAGCAGGCCGCTGGCTCCGCTCTACGAGCACCGCCGCCGCATCCTCGCCCTGGACGGCCTCTCCCTGGCCACCGCCGAACTCGATGGCGGCGGCAACCGCCACGACCGCGGCTGGGTCCACGCCTGGACCGGCAACAACGCGGACTTCGCCGGCCGCGACACCCGTTCGACCTCGGCCTCCCTCGACCAGCTCGTTGCCGCGCACGTGGCCCGGGCGGACCGGTTGCCGTCGCTGGAGGTTTCGGTCGACGCCGCGCTGGAAGCGGGCCGGCCGATCAGCTACAACAGCAGCGGTGTGCGGCTGCCGGCCGAGAACACGCCGCTGCGGGCCTGGAACCGCGTCTTCGGACCGGCGTCCTCCGGCGACACCGTCGGCGCGTACCGGCGCAGCACACTGGACTTCGCGTACGAGGAGTACCGGGCCGTGGCCGCGCGCTTCGACGCCAACGACCGCGCCCGGCTCGAGTCCCACTTCGGCCTGGTCGATCGGCTCGGCCACCGGCTCGAGGGCCTCGCGACCCTCTCCTGCGACGCGCCTCCCCGCCCCGCCGCTTCGTTCGACCGCTATGACCTGCAGTTCGACGCCTTCGTCGACATCATCGCCGCCGCCTTCAGTTGCGACATCACGCGGGTCGTCTCGTTCTCTCTGGGCGAGATGCCGACGGCGGAGTTCGGCGCCGACCACATCAGCGACAAGGTGCACAAGGGCATCGCCCACTACATCCACGAGGATGTCCGCAAACACGACGCGATGACGCACTACGCGGCCTACCACGGCCAGCAGGTCGCCCGTCTCGTCAGCACCCTGGAGTCGATCCCGGACGCCGGCGGCGGCTCGCTGATGGACAACACCCTGATCGTCTGGGGCTCAGAACTCGGCGACGGCTGGCACGGCTACCGGAACTACTGCCCCGTCCTGATCGGCGGCTCCTGGGCCTTCGACACCGGCCGCTACCTGTACTGGCCCCACGAGACGCCCGCCGAAATGCGCGTCCCGGCCCAGGTGGCCCCCGGCGGCCTCACGCGCTTCGCCGGCGTCCCCCACCAGCACCTCCTGGTCAGCATCGCCCAAGCCATGGGCCTCGACGCCAACCACGTCGGCCTGCACCACACCTACGGCCAACGCGGCGACCTCATCTCCCTCGTCGGCCCTCTGGCCGGCCTCCGGGCGTAACGGCGGCACGTCGTGCCGTGCCGCGGCGCTGCGCGGCGGCGGTTGTACCCGCCAGTCGAGGGGCCGGAAGGGGGTCCCAGCGGCCGCTCAACCCTTCTTGGTGAGTGGAGGGATGGGGGTTCGCTTCGGTCGCCTGCGCTCCGGGTCGGCGTTGGTTGCGGCTACGTCGTTGCCCGTCGCTTGGCTCCAGCCCGCTGGGACCCCCTTCCGGCCCCTCGCCTGGCTGGTCCGCGCTGCCTGCGCTGGAGCGCCGGAGCGGGCGACGGCTTGCCGCTACCGAGGCCATCGGGCGACGGTGTTTTCTTCAAGATCCGGAGCACTGTCGTTGCATTCGTTGATCTGAACCCGACATGGGTCGCTGCGATCGCTTCTCGGTGCCAGTCGGAGGCGGAACGCCCAAGTTCACGGGTGCCGACTTGATCGGGTCTCGCTACACGATCAGCGGCTGTTCGGGACGGCCGACGACGACGTGGCGAAACCCGGCGACGTCCAGCCCGCGGTGGGCTCAGGGGGGAGGGTCCCAGCGGGCTGGAGACAAGCGACGGGCATCGGCGCTGCCATAACTGACGCCGTAGCGAAGCGCAGTCGACCGAAGCGAACCCCCAACCCAACATCCACCAAGCGGGCGTAAGCGTCCGTCTGGGACCCTCCCCCCTGAGCCCACGAACCGCGGGCGGCAACAACCGCCGCCGCGCCGCCGGCGCTACCGGGGCAGCGCGAAGGCGAGGAGTTCGGACTTGCGGGGCGGTGGACGGGGAGGTGGAGGCGGTGCGTCGGCGATGGCGGTTGATGCGATGGAGCGGCCGGGGCCGGGGCGTTCGCCGCCGCCGGCTATGAGGATGTACTGGCGGCCTTCGTGCATGTAGGTCATCGGTCCGCCGTGGAGGCTGCGGTCGACTTCGAGCTGGGCGAGGAGTTCGCCGGTTGCCTTGTCGAAGGCGACGAGGTAGCTGCCGTTCGCTGAGCGGTCTCCCAGTTCGTCGACGATCGGTTCGATCGAGACGACCAGGGTCTTCGTCACCAGGACGCCGCCTTCGGTGACGACGCCGTCCTGGGGCGGCGTGCCGAGTCGGCCGAGATTCAGGTGCCTGATCGCGGGGTGGTCGCGGGGCCCTTCCCCCAGCGGCACCTGCCACAGCATCTCGCCGCGGTTCATGTCGAACGCGGTGATCCGCCGGTAGGGCGGCTTGAGCAGGGGCAGGCCCTGGACCTTGGGCATCGGCCGGCGATTGATCGAGTATCGCCAGTCCGAGCGCGCCGGGTCGGGGGCCGACAGGGAGATCGCGCCCGGGCGCGTCAGCGAGGGCACGTAGAGGATGTTCGTCTCCGGGTCGAAGGAAGCGCCGGTCCAGTTCGCGCCCCCGCCTGGGCCCGGATTCTGGAGGTAGGCCCGCTTGCCGTCCTCGCCGTGAACGATCGGCGGCGTGAAGACGGGACCGATCACGTAGTCCCGGATCACCTCGAACGCCTCGGCGCGAAGCTCGGGCGTGTAGTCGATCAGGTCGTCGTAGTCGATGCCGAGGGTCTCGAACGGCGGCGGCCTGGTCGTGAACGGCTGCGTACGGGACAGCTTCTCGCCCGGAATCCGCGAGTGGTAGTCGACCGGGGCCTCCACGATCGGCCACACCGGCTCCCCGGTCGCGCGGTCGAACACGTAGGTCATGGCGACCTTCGAGACGACCGCCACCGCCTTGATCTCGCGGCCGTCGACCACAATGTCGACCAGGTTCGGCGCCGACGCCAGGTCGTAGTCCCAGACGCCGTGATGGATCGTCTGGAAGTGCCAGACGACCTCGCCGTTGCGGGCGTCGAGGCAGACGATCGACTCGGCGTAGACGTTGTCGCCGTGGCGGTCGCCGCCGTAGTAGTCGTTTGTCGGCGTCCCGAACGGCAGGTAGACGTAGCCGAGTTCCTGGTCGGCGCTCATCATCGACCAGACGTTCGTGTTGCCCATCTTCCGCCAGGACTCGTTCTCCCAGGTCTCGAGGTAGGGCTCGCCCTCCCGCGGCACGGCGTGGAAGGTCCACTTCAGCTTGCCGGTGCGGATGTCGAAGCCGCGCACGTCTCCGGGCGGGTTGTTGTTGCGGAGCGGAAAATCGAAGACCGTGGCCCCGACGACGATCATGTCGGCCACGACGACCACGGGCGCCGTCCAGTTCATGTTCCGGTTCGCCCGCCCCGAAAGAAGGCCCTGCATCAGGTCGACGACGCCCTCCTCGCCGAACTCCGGATCCGGCCTGCCGGTCTTCGTGTCGATCGACACCAGCCGCCCGCCCCGGGTCGCAATCAGGATCCGCTCCGCCTCGCCGTCGGTCCAGAACTCGATGCCGCGGATCTGGACCAGGGAACCTCGCTGCTCGATCTCCCAGTCCCTCGGGTCGTGCCGCCAGAGCGCCTCGCCGGTCGCCGGATCGAGCGCCGCCACCTGGCCCAGGTTGGTCGCGATGTAGACCACGCCGTCGATCATCAGCGGCATGCTCCGATACGGCCCGGGCGTCTTCCCGGACACGTCCTTCAGCAGAACGTCCGCCGACTCCCAGCGCCACGCGACCTCCAGGCTCGAGAAGTTGTCCCGGTCGATCTGGTCCAGAGGGGAGTACCGGGTGGAGCCGCTGTCCCCGCCGAAATGCCGCCATTCGCCGCCTTCGGCACCGTGCTGGGCCGCCCCAGGTACGGCGGTGGCGATAGCGGCCAGCAGGACGCAGAAACCTGGAACGATCCTCGGATCGAGACTCGACATTCGCAATCCCCTCGGGTTGGACCGGCGCATCTTACTGCGCTGTCGACGCTGTCCGTCGCGGTGTCGTAGGCTCCGCCGTCACCCGTGACCACGAACTCCACCACCATCTCCTCCGTGGTCGGCCGAGAGGTGCTCGACAGCCGCGGCAACCCGACCGTCGAAGTCGAAGTCGCTCTCGAAGGCGGCGCTCGTGGCCGCGCCATCGTCCCCAGCGGCGCCAGCACCGGCCGTCACGAAGCGGTCGAACTGCGCGACGGAGATGCCAGGCGGTACGGCGGCAAGGGAACGACAACCGCCGTGCGCCACGTGAACGGTGAGATCGCGACGGCAGTCCGTGGACTCGACGCGGCCGACCAGGCAGCGCTCGACCGCACCCTGCTGAACCTAGACGGATCGCCCGACAAGAGCCGTCTGGGCGCGAACGCGGTGCTCGGCACGAGCCTCGCCGCCGCCCACGGGACGGCGGCCGCGCTCGGGCTACCGCTCTACGCCGCGCTCGGCGGTGACGACGCACGCACGCTGCCGGTGCCGATGCTGAACATCCTGAACGGCGGCCAGCACGCCGCCGGGTCGACCGACTTCCAGGAGTTCATGGTCATGCCGACGGGCGCCGCGACCTTCGCCGAAGGCCTGCGCTGGGGCGTCGAGATCTACCAGCGGCTGCGCGCGGTCCTCCACGACCGCGGCTTCTCCGTCGCCGTCGGCGACGAAGGCGGATTCGCGCCGGCCCTGGGCGGCAACGAGCGGGCCGTCGAGGTCATTCTGGAAGCGGTCGAGGCGGCAGGACGGCGGCCCGGCGAGGAGATTCAGTTCGCTCTCGACCCGGCGACCAGCGAGCTCTACGACGACGCGACCGGCCGCTACAACCTGCCGATCGAGGGTCGCGAACTGGAGAGCGGCGAGCTCGTCGACCTCTGGGCCGACTGGTGCGGCAAGTACCCGATCATCAGCATCGAGGACGGCCTGGCCGAGGACGACTGGGCCGGCTGGCGTGAGCTCTCTGAGCGCCTTGGCCGCACGGTGCAGCTGGTCGGCGACGACCTCCTGGTGACGAACATCGATCGGATCGACCGCGCGATCGAAGAAAGCTCCTGCAACGCCCTGCTGTGCAAGGTGAACCAGATCGGCTCACTCACCGAGAGCGCGGCCGCCGTCGAGCGCAGCCGCGCCGCCGGCTGGGGAGTCGTCATGAGCCACCGTTCAGGCGAAACGGAGGACACGACGATCGCGGACCTCGCCGTGGCCTGGAACACGGGCCAGATCAAGACCGGGGCGCCGGCCCGTAGCGACCGCGTCGCGAAGTACAACCAGCTTCTCCGTATCGAGGAGCAGCTCGGGAACCGCGCCGTCTACCCCGGCCTCGACGCGTTCGCGCATCGGCGATCGGCCTAGCGAGTCTCCGGACTTCAGTCGCCGCTCAGAAACACCGCCGTATCCGCCACGTTCGTTCCCGTCGCTCCGGTCCGCAGCAGCGCGCCGCCGGCATCCAGCGCCCGGTAGGAGTCGTTGTCCTCGAGCGCGGTGACCGGATCGACACCGGCGTTCCGGATGCGGTCAATCGTCGAGGCGTCGACGACGCCACCCGCAGCGTCGGTAGGGCCGTCACGGCCGTCCGTACCGGCGGCGAGGAACACCCAGTCGTGCCGGTCGCCGAGCGAACTCTCCGCCGCCGCGAGCGCGAACGCGAGGGCCAACTCCTGGCTGCGGCCGCCCGTTCCGCCGCCGCGGACAGTGACCGTCGTCTCGCCGCCGGCGACCCAGGCGGGGACCGGCGTCGCGGCGAAGCGTGCCGCGAGCTTCGCGCCGACTACCCGTGCCTCGCCCTCGAGCGGCGCGGGCTCGACTTCGACACGGTCGGCGCAAGCCGCGGCCATCGCCCTCACGCTGGTCCGGTTGCCGCCGACGATGCGGTAAACCGCCTCGTCGAAGATGGGGTCGTCCGGCTTCGGCGTTTCTTCCAGTTCGCCGCGAGCGCCCGCCTCCAGCCGCTCGCGTACCGGCGCCGGGCACGTTCCTGCTACTCCGCAACGTTCCAGCACGGCGAGCGCATCCTCGAACGTCGACGGATCCGGCGCCGTCGGACCGCTGCCGATCACCGACGGGTCATCGTCGATCACGTCCGACAGGGCCAGGGTAACCACCCGCGCCGGGCGCAACTGACGCAGCAGCCCTCCACCCTTGGTCGTCGAGAGGTGCTTGCGCACCGCGTTCAGTTCGTGGATCGTCGCCGCGCCGCGGAGGAGCTGACGGGTCACCTCCAGCTTGTCCTCCAGACCGATGGTCGGAGCCGGCGCCGGCAGCAGCGCGGAAGCGCCGCCGGAGATAGGGACCAAAGCCAGGTCCCCGGAACCGAGTTTCGCGGCGCGCTGTTCCATCAGCCGCGCCGCGGCGAACCCCCGCTCGTCCGGCAACGGGTGTCCCGAGCGGAGGGCCTCGAAGCGGCCGAGGCGCTTCGCCTCGTCGTGTGTGACGACCAACACGTCGGCGGGCCGAACCCGTTCGCCAAGTGTCTCCACCGCGGCCTGGGTCATCCCGAAGGCGGCCTTGCCGACTGCCAGCACGGCGACACGGCCTCCCGCTCCGGCTTGCAGACCGAGTTCGCCAAGCGCCGAAGCGGTCGACGCCGCCGGGTCGGCGGCCGCTACGCCAGCCCTGAAGATCCTCTCAGCCTGGTGCCGCAGCGCTTCCGTCACCGACCAAGAGTACGCGGAAGCAGGCTTCGCCGGGCGGCCCTCCCGACTAGAATAGTGAGCCAGGGGACGCCATGGATTTCACTCACGCGCCGCCTTCCGCCGCCTGCAGGATCGGCTGGCAATCCCCGACGCCTGTACCCGAAGGGCACCGCTTCAACGGCTTCATCGAGACAGCGGGTAGCCGGCTTCAGGCCCACGGTCTCGAACTCACGGCGTTCTTCGAGCCGGATCGCGCCCCCGCATGCGGCCTGCCGGCCGAGGCGATGCCCAGCCCGCTGGAAGTCGCCTTCCTGCCGAACATCCGCGCCCAGGTGACGGCGATGGACCGTTGCTTTCGGCGAGCCATCGACGATGTCGGCTACCCCGCCCCGTTCCACTTCGCTTTCGCCTCGAAGGCGAACACGGCGGAGGAGATCGTTCGCTCGACCCTTGCTGCCGGCGCACACCACGAGATGTCGTCCGACGTCGATGTCGAGATCGTGCGCCGCATGATTCGGGCAGGCCTGCTGCCTGAAGATCGGATGGTGATCGCGAACGGGTTCAAGGGGCGCGGGAGCGCCTACGCGCGGAACCTCCTTGCGCTCCGTGGCGAGCACCCGCGGGTCGTGCCGGTCCTCGAGGATGCCTCCGAACTCCGGGGCTTCGCCGGCCGCGGCGTCGAGTTCGACTTCGGCATCCGCTGCAAACGGCCGCGGGAGGCGGATGGCGCCGGCGACCGGGACTCGCGCTTCGGCGTCGACGCGGCCGAGGTGGAACGCCTCGCGGCAGGGATCGAGGGCACGCCCGGCTCACGCTTCGTTCTCCTGCATGCGATGTTCGGATCGGCCGGGCAAAGGGAGAAGGAGTTCGTCGACGCCCTCGAACCGGGTCTCGACCTCTACGCCCGCCTCGACCGCAACCACCCGAGCCTCCGCTTCTTCGACTTCGGCGGCGGAGTGCCCGGACGAACCACGCTCGACGATGACTTCGACTACGACCGGTTCGCGCGCCTGCTGCTGAAGAGGGCGCTTGACGTCTGCACCCGCCACGGCGCCAGACCACCGGCGCTGATCGGCGAGTTCGGGCGCTACACCGTGTCCGAACACGCGGCGCACCTGTTTCGGGTCATCGCTGCCAAGCCGAACGACGCGGGGATCCCCTGGTACCTGGTCGACGGCTCGATCATGACGTCGTTCCCCGACACATGGGCCCTGGGCGAACACTTCATCTGTCTGCCGCTCAACCACCTCGACCGGCCCTTCCAGCGAGTACGCCTCGGCGGTATCACCTGCGACCGGGACGACGTCTACCCGCCCCGGGGTAGCACGGTTCCGCTCTTCCTGCCGTTCCTGTCGGCTGCCGAACTCGACGAGACGCCCCTGTACGTGGGCTTCTTCTCGGTCGGCGCCTACCAGGAGATGCTCGGCGGCGTCCGTGGCAGCAAGCACTGCGTTCTGCCCGAAGCGACCGAGATCCTGATCGACGACGACGAGAACGGCGGCTTCCGGTGCGACATCGTGCCGGGGCACACGACCGAAGACGTGCTCCACAACCTGGGCTACGGACGGACGGCACGGGCCGGAGCGCCGCGGACCGCGGCGCCGGTGGCGCTTGGCTGAAGGCGTTCACCCGTGAGTCTCTCGTCGCCTGCGCCACACCGGCGTCGCTCTTCGGCGCTTGCCCTGGCACTGGGAACCGCCGTGCTTGCCAGCCCGCTTGCGGCTGCGAGTCCCGAACCGATCTTCATGGACCGCGCGGCGGATCTCGGCGTGGACTTCGTCCACGTCAACGGGATGACCGGCGAGCTCTACTTCGCGGAGCACATGGGCGGAGCGGCAGCCCTCCTCGACATCGACAACGACGGTGACCTAGACCTCTACCTCGGCCAGGGACACCCGCTGGCGCAGACGACGAACACCGGCGACCTGTCGAAAGCCGGGCCGAGGGACCGCCTGTACCGAAACGACCTGGACGCGGACGGACTTCGCTTTACCGACATCACCGCAGCGAGCGGGCTGGACGCCCGGGGTTATGCAATGGGGGTGACGGTAGGCGACATCGACAACGACGGCGATCCGGATCTCTACATCCTGAACCTCGGACCCAACGAACTGTGGCGGAACGACTCCACGCCGGACGCAATCCGCTTCACCAACATCACCGCCGACAGCAACACGGCCGATCCCAGATGGAGCGCCGCCGCCAGCTTCTTCGATCTGGACGCCGACGGCCTGCTCGACCTTTTCGTCGGCAACTACGTCGAATTCCGGGTTTCGATCCACCAGCAATGTGCTTCCGCCGAGGGCGTGCTGGACTACTGCGGCCCCATGGCCTATCGATCCGAGCCCAACCGCGTGTTCAGGAACCGCGGCGGCGGCGTGTTCGAGGACTGGACCGCCCGTCTCGCGGTCGGCGACTTGGAGCGGCCGACACTCGGCACGGTCGCCGCCGATTTCGACGGAGACGGCTGGACGGACATCTACGTCGCCAACGACCTGGAGCCCAATGCGCTACTCCTGAACCAGGCCGGAACGGGTTTCGTCGACGACGCCGCCCTGGCTGGTGCGGCGGTCGACGCGTCCGGCCAGCCTCAGGCGAGCATGGGCGTTCTCGCAGAGGACTTCAACGGCGACGGGATGGTCGACCTGTTCATGACCCATCTCCACCGCGAGACGAACACGCTCTATCTGAACCAGGGCCACGGTCTCTGGGACGACAACACGCGCGCCAGTGGCCTCGGCAGGCCCAGCTACGCCTTCACCGGTTTTGGCACCGCCGCCCTCGACTACGACCTGGACGGCGAACTCGACATCTACGTCGCGAACGGCGCCGTGAAGCGGATCGAGGAGCAGTTCCGAACCGGCGAACCCCTGCCCCTCAGGCAACGAAACCAGCTCTTCCGCGGCCTCGGTCGAGGCCGCTTCGAGGAAGTGCCAGCTTTCGAGGTGCCGGCAGTTTCCGAAGTCAGCCGGGGACTGGCGGCGGGAGACCTCGACAACGACGGCGATCGCGACGTGGTAGTGGCCAACAACAACGGTCCGGCTCGTGTCCTGATCAACCAGGGGAAACCGGGGGCGTCCCGCTGGATCGGTATCGACCTGCGCCTTCCAGGCCTGGAAGGAAACCCCACCGGCCGACGTGCCCTCGGCGCCAGAGTCGGTGTGCTCGAAGAAGGAAGCAGCGACGGCCGGGGCTGGCGGCGGTTCCATACCGACGGTTCCTACGCGGCAGCCAACGATCCCAGGGTCGTCCTCCCGGTCAGCGTCGAGCGACCGACCGTGATCGTCTCGTGGTCCGACGGCGAACGGGAGTCCTTCCAACCTGTCGGACCTGGCAGGTACGTCACACTGGTTCGAGGAACTGGCAGAACCCCAGCCCCACACACGAGCCCGGCGCCTTGAACGGATTCTCCGCACCGGGCTTGTTGCCGCGGTGGACGCTCGCCGCCGCGCTTTCCGTCGCCGCGGCGCCGGGTTTCGCCCAGCAGGTCCTGGAACCGGTCGAGCAGCCGCGGATGGACCACTATGAAGAGCCGGTGCAGGCCCAGTTGACGACGGCACAGGCAGCCCTGGAGGATCTGCTCGAAGCCTCTGAACAGGACGTGACCGGGCTCACCCGCGCCTTCGGCCACCTCGGCCAGCTCTACCTCCTGCACGACTTCATGGCGCCTGCTGCGGCTGCGCTTCGCAATGCCGAAACGCTCGACCCGGAAGATCCCCGCTGGCCCTACTTCCTCGCGATCTACCACATCTTCGAGGGGCATCTCGAAGAGGCTGTGGCTGCCCTGGACCGGGTGCTCGACCTGACGCCGGGCGATCTCGCAGCCAGAGTCCGGCGCGGCGACACGCTCTTCGATCTGAATCGGATCGACGACGCCGAGGCCGAGTATCGCCGTATCCTGAGCCTGAACCCGAACCACTCGGCGGCTCACTTCGGCCTCGGTCGCGTCGAGTTCCAGAGGGGGGGACTGCAGAGCGCGATAGAGCGCTTCCGGACGGCGCTGCGCGGTCAACCGGAAGGGTCCGTCGTCCATCACCACGTCGGCCTTGCGCTGCGGCGGCTCGGGCGCCGGGAAGAGGCCGCGGACGAACTGAACCGGAACGAGCACGTGAGAGTCGCCTTTCCGGATCCGCTCTTCGCTTCCCTGCAACGACTCAACGTGAGCCGCGAGGCGTACTTCAAGCGCGGCACCCAGGCGATGCGAAGCGGCGATCTCCAGGAGGCGCTGCTGGCGTTCCAGGGGGCGGACGAAGCGTTGCCGAACGACTCCATCACGCTGTTCAACCTCGGCATGGTCTTGATCGAACTGGGCGACAAGGCGCGGGCCGAGGAGCGCATGCGGAGCGCGATCGAGTTCGACCAGGACTACCGGGAGCCGCACTTCAACCTGGCGCTGATCCTGGCCGAAAGGAACGATCTCAGGGGTGCGGAACACCACTTCCGGCGGGCCACCGAGATCGATCCCGAAGACCTCGAAGCGCGGGTCCGGCTGGCCGAAGTGCTCAGCCGGCTGGACAGCCTGAACGAAGCGATCGAACTGCTGGAGGAAGTCCTCGCGATCGACCAGGCCCTGCCGATGGCCCAGCTGGCCCTCGGCGCCGCTCACCAGGCGGCCGGCGACCGGGACGCCGCTCGAACCGCCCTGCTCAACGTACTGGAAGCCGCTCCCGGCGCGCCCAGGGAACGAGCCGAAGCTCACTACCGCCTCGCCGTGCTGGCCGACTCCGGCCTCTCAGGCAGCGGGCCGACTGAAACGACCGAGGCGATCGGCAGCCCCTCAGGCCCGGGCGAGACCGATCCGGAGGCTCATCTCCAGCAGGCGATCGCTCTCGATCACGATTTCGCCGAAGCCCACGCTCTGCTCGGTCGCGTGCTGGCGCGCCGCGAACAGTACGGCGAAGCGGCCAGTCACTTCGGCCGCGCGTTGGCTCGCGACCCGGCCAACGCCCGGTGGCATGGAGACCGCGCGATGGCGCTGGTTCTGGGAAAGCGCTATCAGGCGGCGAGGGGTGCACTGGTCAGCGGCCGCGGCGCGCTCGCAAGCGCCGGAGCCACACCCACGGAAGCGCTCGATCACCTGGACACGCTGCTCGCCCGCCTGCTGGCCGCCAGCCCGATGCCGGGCACCCGCAACGGTGTCGAGGCACTTGCCATCGCCCAGCGTCTCATGGCGGAACGCCCAACCATCCAGCACGCTGAAACCCTCGCGATGGCGCTGGCCGAGATCGGTGACTTCGAACGAGCCGTTTCCATGCAGCGCCAGGTGCTGGCCGAAGTGGCCCGCCGCGGCGACAAGCCGACCACCGGCCAGGAGCAACGACTCCGCGCCTACCTGAACAACGAACCGGCCCGCGAACCGTGGTTCTCCCCCTGACGCCAGCGCTCCTTCTCGTACTGCCCCTGGCTGGACTGGCCGAAGAGGTTGCGGATGGGGGCCTCCGCTTCGTGGACACGGCCGCCGCATGGGGCGTCGAGTTCCACCACCGACATGGCGGACGAGGCGACTACTACATGATCGAAACCGTGGGCAGCGGCGTCGTGGCCTTCGACTACGACAGCGACGGCGACGACGATCTCCTGTTCGTCGACAGCGGCGAACCGGCGCCATACGACGGAGCACCGGGACGCACGACCCTGCTCCGCAACGACGGCGGCACATTCTCCGATGTAACGGAGGAGTCGGGAATCCGGCTCGACAGCTACGGCATGGGCGCGGTTTCCGGCGACATCGACGGCGACGGCGACCCCGACCTGTATCTGACCGCCTTTGGACCGAACCGTCTCCTTATCAACAACGGCGACGGGTCCTTCAGCGCCGCGGCGCAGGAAGCAGCTCCCGCCGATCCCTCCTGGAGCGCCTCGGCGGCGATGGGCGATGTCGACCTGGATGGCGACCTTGACCTCTACGTCACGAACTACGTCGACTTCGCCTACGACAACAACCAGCTCTGCGGGCAACCGGAACGCGGCTTGCGTTCCTACTGTCATCCGGACGTCTACGACGGCCTTCCGGACCGCTTCTATCGCAACGATCAACGCGACAGCGGTCCGCCGGTCTTCGCGGACGCTACGAGCCAGTTCGGCTTCGACGGCACGCGCGGCGCCGGACTCGGGGTCGTCGTCACCGACCTCGACAACGACCGCAGGCCCGACATCTATGTCGCCAACGACATGGATGCAAACTTCCTCTTCCTCAATCGGAAGGGCAACGGCAGTCCGCGCTTCGAGGACGACGCCCTGCTTTCCGGCACGGCGCTGTCAGACCGCGGCGAGCCGGAGGCGGGAATGGGCATCGCGGTCGGCGACCTCGACGGCAACGGCTTCGAGGACCTGATCGTGACTCACCTCGACCGCCAGACGAACGCCCTCTACTCGAACCAGGGGGACGGGCTGTTTCTGGAGCGGCGCTTCGTCGCCGGCATCGCCGAGCCTTCGCTGCCCTGGGTCGGCTTTGGAGTCGATCTCGCGGACCTCGACCTCGACGGCGACCTGGACCTGGCTGTCGCCAACGGCCATGTGATCCACAACATCTCCGAACACGAGGGCTACAGCGGAGCGGCCTACGCACAACCCAACCAGCTGTTCGAGAACCTCGGAGGGAGACTCGCCGAAGTCGATGCCAGCGGCATCTCGGCAATCCGGGTGAGCCGCGGCCTGGTCACCGCGGACCTCGACCTGGACGGCGACCTCGATCTCGTCATCTCGAACTGCAACGACCTGGCCGAGGTTTACCGGAACGACAGCGTTCGGCGCGGTCGATCGCTGCAGGTCGATCTGCTCGACCGGATGGCGTCGAACAGCCGCGCCATCGGCGCCGTCCTTGCGCTCGGGTCGGCCACCGGCATCCAGCGGCGAGAGGTGCGAGCCGGTTCTTCGTACCTGTCCCAGAACTCGCTGACGCAGACCTTCGGGGTTCCCGCCCCGGCTACCCGGAACGAGGCTACGCCAACCGGCCAGTCCAACGCGGTCGAACTCCTGGTGCGCTGGCCCCGAAAGGGCAACCTGCGCCTGCTGGGCCTCGAGCCCGGACGGCGGCTGCGAGTCGTCAGGTGAGGGGGCCGCGCACGCTACACGGGGTCGCTCTGGTCCTGGCGGCGTTTCTCGGAGTCGCTGAAACCGCCGCCGGCGGCGACATCCGGTTCAGGGAAGTCAGCGCCGCCTGGGGGCTCGACTTCCGCCACCACGCCGGCTTCTCCGGACGGATGTACATGGTCGAAACGATGGGCGGCGGTGTTGTGCTGTTCGACTACGACGGCGACGGCGACGACGACGCGTTCTTCATCGACGGCGGTGTTCTTCCCGGCTATGAGGGTCCACCGCCCCGGTCGCGGCTCTTCCGGAACGAGAGCGGTCAGGGCGTGTCCCGGTTCGTCGACGTGACAGACACGGCCGGGATCGAGTTCGGGGCCTACGGCGTCGGCGGCGCCGCCGGCGACATCGACGGCGACGGCGATCCCGACCTCTACGTGACGGCATTCGGCCGGAACGAGCTCTTCCTGAACCTGGGCGATGGCAGCTTTCGCGCCGCGGGCGCCGAGCGCGGCGTGGACGAACCGAGCTGGAGCGCCTCGGCCGCATTCGGCGACATCGACCTGGATGGCGACCTCGACCTCTACGTCACGAACTACACGGATTTCTCGCTCGGCAACCACAAGATCTGCGGTCTGGGCGGAGCCGGTGACGGTGACCAGGCAGGTGACGGCGCAAGCGGCTACTGCCATCCGGACATGTACAACGGCCTGCCGGACCGCCTGTTCCGCAACGACGGCAGGGGCTTCTTCGTCGACGCGACCGCCGAGAGCGGCCTCGCCGAGGCCGCCGAAGCCGGTCTCGGCGTCGTCGTGGGCGATCTCGACGGTGATCGTTGGCCCGACGTCTACGTGGCCAACGACAAGGACCCCAACCTGCTCTTCCGCAACCGGGGCGGCGGCCGGTTCGAGGACGATTCCCTGCTTTCGGGTACCGCCTACGACCGCAGCGGCAACGCGGAGGCGGGAATGGGAGTCGACCTTGCCGACCTCGACGGCGACGGGCGTCAGGACCTGGTCGTGACCAACTTCGCTCTCGAAACGAACGCGTTCTATCGCGCGGCCGGCGGCGGCGTGTTCATCGACCGGCGGTTCCCATCCGGGTTGGCCCAGCCATCGCTGAATCGACTCGCCTTCGGAATCAACGCGCTGGACGCCGATCTGGACGGCGACCTCGACCTGTTCGTGGCTAACGGCCACATCCAGCCCGAAGCGGCCCGCATCGGTGAAGTCGGCGCCTACGAGCAACCGAACCAGCTGTTCGAGAACCTGGGCGACGGCCGCTTTCGCGAGCGGCTGGAGGTCGGACTCGATCCCGTGCGCACCAGCCGCGGTTCGGCGGTCGGTGACCTCGATCTCGACGGCGACCTGGACATCGTCGTCGTCAACTCGAACCAGCCGTCTGAGGTTTACGAAAACCGCACGTCTGGAAACTGGTTCGCCCTGGAGCCCTCGACCCGCGGCGTGGCCGGGCCGGACTCCATAGGCGCCAGGATCGTCCTCGTCACAGGCGAGAAAAGACAGTTCCGGGAGACCCGGGCAGGCTCGTCCTACCTCTCGCAAAGCACCCTGGCCGCCTTCTTCGGAATTGGCGCGGAAACGCGCGTGGATCGCGTGATCGTGCGGCAGCCCGTCGCTGGACGAACCCTGGTTCTCAACGACCTTCCAGCGAATCGCCGTCTGCTGCTCAGGCGATAGCATCCGGGCATGGTCCAAGAGCGCGTTCGAGTGCGCCATCCCGTCCCCGCACTCGCGGCGGTTCTCCTCGTCCTCGTGGTCCAGACACCGACCTCGGCTCGATGGACGCCGGCGCCGCATCCACAGCAGCAACGCGACGCCTCGCCGGAGTCCGCGGCGGTGATCGCCGAGTCCCTGTCGCTGGCCGAAGCGGGCGATCTCGCCGGCGCGATCGCCCTGGCCGAAGCCCTCTGCGCCGAGGACGACGCTCCCGATGTCGCTTTCGGCCTGCTGGGCAGTCTTCACGTCGAGGCGGCGAACTTCGAACGGGCGATGGAGATCCTGCGTCCGCTGGCCGAACGCGACGACGCCGACCCGGGCGTGCTCTACAACGCCGGCCGCGCAGCCGAGGGACTGGCCCTGCTGCAGGACGCAGCCACCTGGTATGGGCGTTCCCTGGAGGGTCAGCCGCTCTCACCCGCCCTGCGAGCCCTCGGCATGATGCTGGGCCGAAACGGACGTCCGGAAGACGCCTACGTCTTCCTGCAGCCGTGGACCGCGGCGAACCCGGACGACCACGAAGCGCGCAGAGCCGCGGCGGCCGGCGCGATCGCGCTCGAGCGAGCCCCGGAAGCGGAAGCGCTGCTCGAAGGTCTGCCGGCCGATGAACCCGGCGTCAAGGTGCTGCGAGCCCAGATCCACATGCAGCGGGCAGACCCCTGGGGGGCGATCAACGAGCTTCGCCTGCTGGCGGCTGAGCCGCCCCCGGCCTTCCGGGGCGCCATCCGTCGTACCCTGGCCAAGGCCTATCTGGTTGTCGGCGAAGCGGAGGGCGCCCTGGAACAGATGGAACTGCTCGAGGACACCGGGCCCGAGGACGCGGTGGTCCTGGCCAGCGCCTACTTCCAGGCCGGGCGGCTGGAAGAGGCTCTCGACACCCTTGCGCCCTTCGCTGAGCCCTTGCCGGGCAGCCCAAGGCCCGACAATCCACCTCCGGTGGCCCGCGACATCGTGCTCGAGTACGGTCGCTACCTGCACTCGGCCGGCGAAGCCGCGCGAGCCGTCCCCTTCCTTCGCCTCGCCACGGAACTGGACGCGGACAGTCCCGACGCCTTCCAGGCGCTCGGCCAGGCCCTTGCCGCCAGCGGCGATCGCGAAGAGGCGAGAGAGGCCCTGGAACGGTTCCAGGATCTTTCCCGGAAGGCGGAGGATGACGTCGCCTCCGTCAACGAGAAGAGGCGCGATATCGCCGATCCGACCGGGCGAGAACTTCGCGCGGCGCTGGACCTGGCGGCCGACGGCGAACTCGATCGGGCGTTGGAGAACCTCGCTCGAGAGTCACAGTTGAGCCCGGACGACCCGCGGCCCGCCTACGCGGCGTCTTCGCTGCTGCTCGACGCCGGCCGCGGCGAGGAGGCCCTGGTCGCAGCCGAACGTGCCCTGGCCATCGCTCCGGAGCGAGCTGACGGTCTGTATCAGCGCGGCGCCGTGTTGATGTCTCTCGGGCGGCTCGCGGAGGCGGAGCAGATGTTCCGTCAGGCCCTCGAGATCCAGGCCACTCACCCCGCCGTGCTCTCGGATTTCGCCGTACTGCTGATGAGTGAGGGACGCGATGACGAAGCCACTGGCCTGCTCGAGCGCCTGCTCGAAGTCCGGCCGGACGATCCCATGGCCAGGAACCATCTCAGCCGGCTGCGAGGCGACCGGGCGCCGGCCGACGGCGAACACGTGAACTGGGCTGAGAACGGACGGCAAGCCCTTCGGAGTCAGGACTTCCAGGCCGCCGAAGAGTCTCTCCGACGGGCCGTACGGGCCGATCCTGAGAACGCGAACCTCCGGCTCGACCTGGCGTCGGCGCTGTGGGAGAACAACAAGCCGGCCGAAGCGGAACAGCACGCCCGCGAAGCGGTCACGCTGGAACCTTCGGCCTCCGCCGCCCACCGGCTACTCGGCGGTCTGCTGCTGTGGCGCGGCGAGTACCTGCGAGCAGCCGAATCCCTGGAACGCGCGGCAAACCTGACAGAGCCGGGACCGGCCCTGCTGCTCGATCTCGGCCGCGCCTGGGAGGGCGCGGCCACCGAGGGGCAGGGAACACCCGACGTGCAGACCTTTCTCGGCCGCGCCGAGGACGCCTACCGGCGCGCACGAGACCTCGCGCCCGAACACAGCGAGGTCGCCTACGGCCTGGCCCAGGTACTGCGGCGGCTCGGCCGCGACGAGGAGGCCAGAGCGCAGATGGAGAGGTACCGGGAGCTCTACGGCGAGGAGCAGCGCGCAGCCCGGGAGGACGGCACCGCGCTACCGGGCGAGCCGCCGAACGGCAACTGACTAGAGGTTGCGCAGCAGGGCTCGGGCTGTCGCGAGATCGGTCGCGTAGCGGCCACGAACGCCGGGGGCCGACGCCTCCCGTACGAAGCGCTCAAGAGCCGGTTGAGCTATCTCTACACGGCCGAACCGCGCCGCCACGCTGCCGAGGTTGTAGAGCACTCCCAGATCGCCGGCATCGAGTTCCACGGATCGCTCCCAGGCCTCGATCGCCTCATCGGCCCGGTTCTGGTTGAACAGGGCGATGCCGAGGTAGTTCCAGGCCAGTGGCAGCGCGGGATTGAGTGCGAGCGCTGCCCGCGCTTCCTCCTCGCACAGGGGCCAATCGGCCCCGTGAAGCGCCGCCAGCGCCAGGTTCTGCCTTGTCTGCGGATTTCGCTCGTCGATCTCGACGGACCGCAGCAGAACCTCCCGGGCCCGTCGGGACTGTCCTGACTCGGCAAGGACCAGGCCGAGGACGTTCAGCGTGTCCGGATCGCGCGAGGAGGAATGCCTCTCCATCAGCCGCACCGCGTCCCCGACCCGGCCGACCTCGGCCAGCGTCAGGGCCAGTTGCCGCTGGAGGAACAGCGACGCCAGTCCCCGCCGCTCGGCCTCGACCATTACCCGGAGCGCCTCCTCGATCCGTCCACGATCCAGCAGCACCTGCGCCAGATTCGAGTAGCCAAGACCCATCTGGGGCCGGCGTTCAATCGTCTGCCGTGCGAGCTGTTCGGCTCGCTCCAGGCGTCCCCCCTGGTACGCCTCGGAGAAGTCCTGAATCATGCGATCGAGGTCGACCAGGAGCTTCGGGTCGTCCTGTTCGCCGTAGGTCCGCGCCAACCCGGTACCGCCCGAGGAACTCAGATAGCCCAGACTCTCAAGAGCCCGCCGCTCCTCTTCCGTGACGGCTCCCGCCACCGGAGGCCACTCGGACTCGACCGGCAGCAGGGCGGCGACACTCTCCGCGAACCCTCGACGCGCTCCGTGGAGATTCCGGACTTCGCCCGGGTCGGAAGTGAGGTCGTAGAGCTCCGGCCGGGGCAACGCGATGTACTTGAACAGTTCCGCACTCTCCTCGCGCTTCTCCGAAGGCCCCGAGGTGATCACGCCCCTGAGCGGCGCCCAGCCCCGCTGGAGGTTGGGCCTGAGCGCCTCGAAGTAGGTCGCGTCTTCCTCCCCCGCCGACTCCGTGTCCGGCGGCCTCCAGAGGCTGCGACCGGCGATGCCGGGAAGCACGCCGACGTCGATGCCGGCGGCCTCGAGCATCGTCGGCAGCACGTCCACATGCCGAACGGGAGAGTCGATGCGGGCGGCGTCCAACGCGTCCGCCCAGAACACGAGCGGAACCGCAAGCGTCGACTCGTACGCGAACAGGCCGTGCGTCGCCTCGCCATGGTCGCCCAGCCCCTCTCCGTGATCGGAGGTGACGACGACGAGTGCCTCGGAACCCGCCGTCGCCGGCACGATGTCATCGAGCAACCGGCCGACGTAGTGGTCGGCCGCGGCGACTTCGCCCAGGTACGGGCTGCCGGCGAAGCGGGCGGAGAACGGTGGCGGCGGCTCGTAGGGAACGTGGGGCTCGTACAGATGAACCCACAGGAACCTCGGATCGCCTTCGTTGCGGTTCCACCACGCGGACGCCGCGGCCACGACCTCCCCGCCGCTCCGCTCGGCGACGGCGAAACCCCGTGTCGAACCCTCGGGGTAGGAGTCGTCGTAGACCTCGAAGCCGCGGTCGAGGCCATAGCGCGCATCAAGCGGAAAGGCGGCGACGAACGCCGCGGTCCGGAAGCCGGCGGCGGAGAAGGTCTCGGCCGCGGTCGGCACGCCCTCGGGCAGCACGAAGCCCGCGTTGTCCCGCACTCCATGCTCATACGGCAACTGCCCGGTAAGGAGGTTCGCGTGCGACGGCAGAGTCATCACGCTGTGCGCGTGCGCCCGCTCGAACACCCAGCCGTTCCCAGCCAGCCGGTCCAGGTGCGGCGTCTCCGCACTCGCGTTGCCGGCGAAGCCGAGCGCGTCCGCCCGGAGCGTGTCGATCGTGATCAGAACCACGTCCCGGGCGAAGCCCCCCGGCGGCGCTTCGGGCCAGCCCGCCGAAGCTCCGTCCGCTGCGATTGTCGCGGGTTCAGGCGCGGGCCGACAAGCCGCCAGGGCGAGTACGACCAGGCTCCAGACGACTCTCAGAGCGATTCCAGGTACTCCGCGAACTGCTTCGCCTCCCCGGCCCTCTCGCCCTCCGGATCGAGTTCCAGCAAGAGCCGGAAGTCCTCCGCCGCGGCGTCGTTCTTGCCCGCCGCCATGTTTGCGAGGCCGCGAAAGTAGTAAGCCTCGGCCCAATCGGGCGCCGCGTCGATCGCCGCATCGAGCTTCGCGATGGCGCCCTCGAAGTCATTCTGGTTGTAGGCGGCAACCCCTTCGCGCACCAGGATCTCCGGATCTGCCCGCTGATCCTCGGGCATCCGCTCGAGATACTCCTGGGCCTCGTCGGCCCGGCCCAGCGCCGTCAGACGCCGACTCATCAGGCGCAGGGCGTCCACGTTGGTCGGTGCGAGGCTCAGTGCCCGCTCGAGCGTCGTCAGCGCCTCGTCATCTCGTTCCAACTGAGACTGCGCCTGGGCGATCGCGACCAGCACCGCCGCCTTGGCGCCATCCGGCAGGGACGGCAGCGCCTCGGAGAAGACCTGGATCGCTCCCTCGAAGTCCTCGACGGCGAGCAGGCCGTTTCCCTGTTCCAGCAGGTCTCTCGCCGCCTGCGTGTCTTCGCCTTCAGCCAGTGCGGCCGCGGAACCGTCGGTCGTCGAAGCCGCGCCCGGCTCCAGCACGGTCTTCAGCACGACCCGGTCCGCCGGCGCCGCGTACTCGTAGACCAGCGCCGTGTGCGACGTGGACACGAAGCCCGCTTTCGACACCAGCACGTCCCAGTTGCCACCGCCCAGACCCGCGCGGGCCCAACGCCCTCTGCGGTTCGTCTGGACCGCCTCGGGGCCCGCCCCGTTCAGGGTGAGCTCGACGCTCGCGCCTTCCACCGGATTGCCGTCGGCATCCTCAACGCTGCCGCTCAGACGCCCACGTCCGGCCCACCCCTGCGCCGACACAACCGTAGAGAGAAGCAGGCAGGCCAGCACCGAGAGGGCGACACGCGTTCGATAGCTCATGAGTCCTCCACTCGTTCTCAGACCGCCAGGAGCCTGGAAGGTCAATGCTACTACCACCAGCCGCCCGGGCCGGGGGCAGGTTCGCACAAAAGAAGAAGGGCCGGGGAATCCTCCCCGGCCCTTCGAGTTCGCTTCGATCCGCGGCCTGAAAGGTCAGGCCACGGACCTCAGGCTCTGGACTACTTCCAGTTCAGGCGCACACCGAAGCGGTAGATGCGCGGCGAAATGTTGTCGTCCAGGTTGCCGGCGTTGGTAGCCGACGCGTCCAGCAGGTAGGCCAGACCGGTACCCTCGTTCGTCAGGTTGAACACGTCGATACCGAAGGTCATGTTCACCGGACCCTGCAGGGCGATCTCCTTCTCGACCCGGAAGTCGATCGTCTGGATGTCGTCCAACCGGTACTGGTCGTAGTCCGGCGACAGGTTGACCGTCGTGCTAGTCCGGCGGCCCAGATGGATGACCGGAACGCCGGTCTCGTAGTAGGCCAGCGGGTAGCCCTCGCGGCCGGTGAGGTTCGCCGAGACGTTGAAGCCCCACGGCCGGTCCGGCATCACCTGGTACATGCCGTTCAGGCTGTAGGTCCAGCTCGACTGCATGAACCGCTCGCCCTTGCCCGAGCCGGTCGACCGGGTCAGGTAGAGGTCGCCGTCCGCACAACCCGCGCGGCCGATCTGCCGGCTGGCGTAGTTGTAGTACGAGCTGGGGATCCGGCACTCGCCCTGACCGTACTGGTAGAAGCCCCGGGCCATCCAGCGATTCGCCAGCCGCTTGGTGAAGCTGATCGAGTAGCCCAGATAGTCGCGGCCCCGCACGCCGTTCGTCACGTGGTTGCCGCCCGTCGACGCCAAGGTGCCGTCTGGAGCGGAGTAGTACGGAACGGTGACCTCGCGGCCGATCCGCGGCAGCGTCGCCGTCAAGTCGCCGGCCTTCGCGTAGTCACTCCCGTTGAGAGCCCGGACGTTGCCGTTCGACTCCCTCACCAGGGTGTAACCGTCAATCAGGTCGTCGACTGAACGCGACGTAACGGTGAACGCGACGACGAACTCCGGCAGAAACGCGTGCTCGACCGAGGCCAGGATCTCCTGGGTGATAGGAGCGTCCAGGCCCGAATCGGTCGTGTCGACGACCTTCAGCGGATCGGTCGGATCGAAGCCGCCCCAGAACAACAGATCGCCCGACAGCGAATCGAAGTAGCCGTAGACGTCGCCGAATGGCGAGTTCCTGGTCACCCAGCCCGATCCCATCTGATCGTAGAACTGGGACACGCTGGCGCGGACCAGGGTCTTACGCTCCTCACCGAGGGCGTAGGTGGCGCCAATCCTGGGCGCGATGGTCGACCAGGAGAAGCCGGCGTCCGAGCCCCGGAAGTTCGTTGCGGGGAAGATGTTCTGGTACGCCGCGATCGGATGAGCCGGCCGGTTGAATGCCTCATTGTGGCCGGTCTGATCGTCCCACCGGAGCCCGACGTTGATCGTCGCCTTGCCCAGCGTGATCGTGTCCTGAGCCCAGATGGCGCTGTACTCGGAAACCGCGAGACCCGTCTGGCCGCGATGTGCGACGCTCACGGGCCCGAAGCTGAACGTGCGATGGAACACATCGCGCGGGCCCCAGGCGAAGTCCGAGTTCTGGAGGAACTCGCGGAACCGTCCGCCGACGTTCAACTCGTGGTTGACCGACGCGCCCGTGGTGAAGAAGTAGGACGTGTCGACCTGGTAGGAGTCGAACGGTCGCGCACTGCCACCCGAGAGGAAGTTGTCCTGCCAGACGCCATCCTCCCAGCGGGGGTCGAGGGCGTCCGGATGGAGGCCGTCCTCGTCCGACCGGGTGCCGCGGGCGAGCAGCGCGAAGCCGAAGTCGCCGTGCGAGTACGTGCCGGTCAGGAAGAAGTTGGCCGAGAACACATGGGTGTCCTCCAACCGGTACTGCGCCGAAGGACCACGCTGGTTCCAGGTGGTCGGAGCCGACCGCGAGGTACCCGCGCCGCGCCCGAACTTCAGCTTGTCGCCGTTGTTGAACGAGGCGACCAGCGAGTTCGAACTCGTGATCTGGCCGTTCGCCTTGAGCGCCGTGTTCTCGAGGATCGTGTCGTCGGCGAGACCGTTCGACGCGTTCTGCTGGATGTCGTTCTGACCCCAGCTGCCCCAGAAGAACAGGCGATCCTGGATCGCGGCGCCACCGGCCTCGAAGCCGATGTCCTCGATCTTCCGGATCTGCGCGCCAGCCAGATTGGTCTGGAAGTTCGCCTTGTACAGCTCGCTATCGATGTTCGGCTGCGACTGCTTGAGCGCGCCGCCGAAGTAGCCGTTGCGCTGCGTGTTGTAGAACCGGGCGGAACCGCGGAACTCGTTCGTGCCGCGCTTCGTCACCAGGTTCACCTGCACGCCGGCGCTGTTCTTCTTCACGTCCGTACCGCCGGTCGTGAACGACATCTCGGCGAACTGGTCGAAGTCGTAGTAGGTCGGCGAAGCGCCCGTGGCCGCCATGTCGGTGATCGACGTGCCGTCCATCTGGAAGTCGTTCTGGTTGCCACTGACTCCCGGTGCGCGGAACGCGGACTGCTGCCCCGACTCGTTGCCGCCCACGTTGACGCGGTCGACGAGCACGCCCGGGGTCTGCGACAGCAGGGCCCAGGGATCGCGCGCGGTCGGGATCTTCTCCAGCTCGACCTGGCTCACGTTGGTGCCCGTCGACAGCCTGCGCTCGTCGAGCAGCGGGCTTTCCGACGTGACGGTGATCGTCTCCTCAAGGGCTGCGCTCAGCACAAGAGGCACGCTGGTGTTCTTGCCGACGGCGACGACGACATCGGGGAACTGAAGCCCGCCGAAGCCGTCGAGTTCGGCCGTCACGGTGTAGGCGCCCGGATCGAGCGCCAGGAAGCGCCAGTTGCCGTTGGCGTCGGTGAACTGCGTCCGCGGCGCACCGATGCCGGCGACGGTAACCATCACTCCCGGCAGTGCGGCGCCGGATTCGTCCGTGACCGTGCCGTAGAGATTGCCCGTCGGCGACGCTTGGCCAAAGGCGAGGCCGGCGACGAACAGGAAAAGGATGACGCTGAACGTCGAAACGAGGCGTCTACTCATGCGTTCGTTACTCCCTCCGAAGTGAGTTTGTGCGAGAGATCGCGGGCGGCCTAGACGGCCCGAAGCCACCTCTCGCGGTTTGGGCGGAGCCTGAGCGGCTCACCCACAGTGTCGGAAATCCCGCAAGGAGTATGCCAAATCGGCCAGTGCCCGGCCATCCTCAACGCTGGCCGAGAACCCCTTCCACTACGGGCTTTGCCGCCCGACCAGGATCCCACCCGCGCCAAACTGGCGCGATGGCACCCGGCGGCCCATCCAAAAATGTGCTCCTTGTCCATTATCTTGAAGCTTCTCGCTAGGTGACCTGCTTCGCTGGGCTTATCCTGTTCCGGCGCTGACGAGTACTGGTGACCGTCTACTGACCGAACCGAAGTGCGAGGACGCCACGCCAAAGGATCCATAGGGCCAAGTCCTGACTGACGGAGTACCGCCCGCCGGACGAAGCCGTGACGGATGCGCCCCAAGGAACAAACCTGTCGAGTGAAGGCATCGTACAGTAGATGGAGCCGGTTGTCCACGGCAGCGGTCTCTCCGCGCCGCCGACCCGTCGCCCTTCCCCGCGCCGCCCGATGAAGCCTCCCCGTCCATGCCGTCGCACCGACGCTCACATGCCGGCCCGGCATGCCCTGCTGCTTCTGCCTCTGGCCCTGGCGACGGCCTGCGCCGGCTATGTCCCCTTTGACGGCTCTCTGGCGCTGGCCTCCGAGTTCGAGCGCCGCCTGGGTCCAGCGTGGCAGCAGCAGGTCACCATCCCGTTCGCCATCGACGAGGAGTTGCGACAAGCGGTCGACGAGCGCATCAGTCCGGCGGGAAGCGAGGCGCGCCGGCGCGACGCCGTGCTCGATTTCATCTTCGGGTGGATCGATCTGGAGTACGCGCTCACGCCGACCCACACGGCGATGGAAACCTTCGGAACGGCCACGGGAAACTGCCTCTCGTTCGTCAACCTGTTCGTGGCGGTCGGTCGCGAGCGACGCCTGAACCCCTTCTTCGTCGAGGTCGAGGACTATCAGCGCTGGAACTACCAGGACGGCATCGTGGTCAGTCGCGGTCACATCGTCGCCGGCATGTACGTGGACGGCGAGATGGCGACCTACGACTTCCTTCCGTACCGGCCGAAGTCCTACCGCGACTTCCGGCCGATAACCGACCTCGCGGCCACCGGCCACTACTACAACAATCTGGGCGCCGAAGCGCTCATGAACGACGACCTGGATGCCGCCGAACGCTGGCTGGAAATCGCGGTCCAGCTGACCCCCGACTTCGACAAGGCAATCAACAACCACGCCATCGTGGCGCTACGCCGAAACCGGCTCGACGACGCCGTCCGCTTCCTCGAGAAGGGCCTGGAGCTGCACCCGGACAACGTGCCCCTGCTGACGAACCTGGTTCGCGCCTACCAGCTCCAGGCCCGTCACGACCGTGCCGGCGAGGTTCTGGACCTCCTCGAGGACCTGAACCGTGCCAGCCCGTTCTTCTACGTCTACCGTGGCGACGCGGCACTCGCGGCCGGCGACACCGTCACGGCGCTCGATTACATGCGGCAGGCGCTGCGCGCCGACTCCGAGATTCCGGAGGTGCATCTCGGACTGGTCAGGGTCTACCTGGCGACCGGCCGCATGGCGGAGGCCACCCATCACGTCGAACGCGCGCTGAGGCTGGACGCCACGCACGAAGAGGCCCGAAAGTACGCGGCGCTGATCGAACGCGGGGCGCCGTGACACCGGACGAGTGCGGTCCGCCAACTGCTAGCCTTACCTGAAACGATGCCCCGGGACAGGACATCCGAACTGATGAAGCCCGAATCATCGTGTGACCGCCCCAACGGCCCCCGCGGGAGCGTCCGAGCCGCCCTTCGCGCGGGAACGGTGCTGGCGCTCGCGGTGGCGTCGTTCAGCGCGGTCCCGCTCACCTCCCAGAGTCCCGACGATCTGCGCCAGTTCGAGGGCCGCGCGTCCGTGTTCGAGGTGCAGGTGCCGGTCAACGTCTACAGCCGCAGCGGCGAACCCGTGCGGGGCCTGGAGTCGGCGGACTTCCAGATCGTCGACGAAGGAGAGGTCCAGGAGATCACCGGCTTCCGTGTCGTCGACCTCGACGTGATCGCCCCGGACGAACGCCGCGTGATCGAGAACGACTACGGCATCCCGCCGGCGGCGCGCCGCCACTTCCTGTTCCTGTTCGATCTCTCCTTCTCGGCGCCGACGTCGGTTGGCAAGGCGCGGGCCGCCGCCCAGGACTTCGTGCTCGAGCACATGCATCCCGCGGACCTGGCCGCGGTCGCCGTCCACACCGTGGAGAGCGGGCCGCAGCTACTCGTCACCTTCACACCGGATCGGGCGCAACTGGCCCGGGCGATCGCCACCCTGGGCAATCCCCGGCTTCTGCAACTGGCCGCGAAGGACCCTCTCGGCTTCCTGATCGACACCCCGAGCGCCAGCTCCACGCCGGGCGCGCTCGACGTCGGCGGCGTGAACGACGAGATTCTCGCGATGCGCAATCTCGACGCGTATCTGCGGGTGATCGGAAACGAGATGGAGAAGTACGAGAAGAGCTACGCCAGGGGCCAGATCTCGAGCTGGACCGCCTCTCTCCAGGAGATGGCGCGCATCCTCGCCAGCGTCGAAGGCCGGAAGCACGTCGTCCTGTTCTCGGAGGGGTTCGACGGCAGGTTGCTCTTCGGGCGTCAGCCCGATCACTTCGACGAGGAGATGAACCGCGAGCAGGACGCGATCGTGTCCGGCGAGTACTTCCGCGTCGACACGGACAACCGGTACGGCAACACGCAACTCCAGGGTCAGGTCAACCGGATGCTGAACGAGTTCCAGAGGGCGAACACGGTCATCCACACGGTCGACATCTCGGGCCTGCGCGCCGACCGGCCGGCGGAACACCGCACCCGGATCGTCCATCGCGACGCCCTGTTCTACCTGGCGAACGAAACCGGAGGCGAGTTGCACGAGGACGCCAACGACTTCGGCGCGGAACTCGGCGAAGTGCTGGAATCGTCCACCGTTACCTACCTGCTGAGCTTTGTGCCGTCCGCAGCCGGAGAACCCGGCGACCACCGGCGAATCAAGGTGCGGGCACGGGCGCCCAGGGGCGCGCAGATCTCACACCGCATGGGCTACTACACGCCCCGTCCCTTTGCCGACCTGCATCCGATGGAGAAGCGCCTCCTGGCCTCCGACCTGATCGCCGCGGCCGAGGAGCGCGACGACCTGGAGATCGACGTGCTGGCGGCGCCGTTCCGCGCCGGCGACGACCTCGCCTACGTTCCGGTGATCGTCGAGATCGGCGGCGAGTCACTGCTCCGGGACCACCAACCGGCGCGACTGCCGGTCGAGATCTACGCCTACGTGACCGACGAGAACAACGAGATGCGCGACTTCTTCAGCCGCGTAGTGACTCTCGATCTGACCGGCCGCGAAGACGCTTTCGCCAACACGGGCCTCAAGTACTACGGGCATCTGGAACTCCTGCCCGGCGACCACCTCGTTCGCGTCCTGGTGCGCAACAGCGTCACCGGCAGCACCGGCGTCGAGGCAGTGGATCTCCACGTACCCGCCTTCGGCGCCGGCGAGCCGACCCTCCTCCCTCCCTTCTTCCACGAAGAAGCGGGAAGCTGGTTCCTGGTCCGTGAGCAACCCGCCGACCAGTATGCGAAAACCACGGTGTATCCCTTCACGGTGAACGGCGAGCCCTACGTGCCTTCCGTCGTGCCGCTGGTGCGGTCCGACCGACCCGGGGTCAACGCAGAAATCTGCCTCGTCGGCTACAACCTGGGGCGGGGCGACCTGGATCTGGAGGCCACGGTGACCACGTCCGACGGCGAACCCGTGGAAGGTGGAAAACTCTCTCTGAGAGAGCGGACGGTCACCGGAATACCAGGCCTCGACAAGCTCGTGGCAGCCTTCGACCCCACCGATCTGCCTACCGGCGACTACACTCTGGAGGTTGCCGTCATCGAGGCGGCAACGAAGGCCCGTTCGGCAAACTCCATCCCGCTGAAAGTGTTGAACTGAAACCAAGGAGCCCCTGGAATGGACGACCGCAGGCTCACGCTTCCGACTTCCACCACCGCGGCGCCTGCAGTCCGCGCCATCCGTCCCGCGTCGGCGCTGCTCTGCGCCGGAGCGCTCCTGCTGGCCGCCGCCGCCGACGCCCAGCGCGGACGGCGACAGCGACAGGCCCAGTTCAGCGACACGGCCACGGTCACCGTGGTCGAGGTCCCGGTTCAGGTAGTCAGCTCCGGAGACCCGCTTCGCGGCCTGACCCGGAACGACTTCGAACTCTTCGACGGCCGCAGACAGGTGGACATCACGGGCTTCGACGTCGTCGACCTGTCGGCCCTGGAGGGCAAGCCGACGGAAGAACCCGTGCCGGCGGCAGCCAGGCGGCACTTCCTGCTCCTGTTCGATCTGTTCTTCACGACCCCCGACTCCGTCGGCCGGGCCCAGCAGGCAGCAGCGGACCTCGTCCTGACGGAACTCCATCCCACCGACCTGGTGGCGCTGGCCATCTACGACACGAGACCGCGACTGGTGCTGGGCTTCACCTCCGACCGCAGCCAGATCCGCCAGGCGATCCGCAGCCTGGGCAAGATCGAAACGGGCGAGGCGATCCGCGACCCGCTGGGCCTGGTCGTGGGCGATCTGAGCGGCAATCAGCCGACCAACTCCGATCTCGGCGGCGCCGCGGGGGCGGCCGCCGCCGTCGACGCGGACTCACTGCTCTCCCAGGCCCTGCGGGAACTGCAGAATCTGCAGGGCACCGCGGAGCGCGGCCGGGCAGCGAGCCACGTCGCCGCGCTCACCGCCGGCATGGGCGAACTGGCCGCCTGGATGCAGGCGGTGGAGGGCCGCAAGCACGTCGTCTTCCTCTCCGAGGGTTTCGACTCCTCGATCCTGGTGGGCCAGCAGGGCATGACGGGAAGGGAGCAGGCTGACATCCTGGAGAGACAGGACGCGGTGACCAGCGGGCGGTCCTGGGAAGTCGACAACGAGGAGCTGTTCGGCAGCAGCTCGGCCCAGAACACGATGAACCGGATGCTTGGCCTGTTTCGCGAAGCGAACTGCACGATCCAGGCGGTGGACGTGAGCGGCGAAGTCCAGACCGAGGGTCAGAGCAACCGGGCTTCCCTGTTCATGATGGCCAACGACACCGGCGGCGAGATGTTCGCCAACTTCGGCAATCTGGGCGACGCCATGTCCGAGGTGCTGGACCGCACGAGCGTGACCTACCTGCTCGCGTTCCAGCCCGCCAACCTGAAGAACGACGGCAAGTTCAACAGGCTGCGGGTGCGGCTCAAGGACGCGCCGCGCGGGACCAGGGTCGTTCACCGGCCCGGCTACTACGCTCCGAAGCCCTACGCCCAGACCAGCCCGTTCGAACGGGCCATGAGTTCCGCGCAACAGGTGATGGGAGGCGTCGAAGCGGGAGACATCGACACGACGGTGCTCAGCGCGGGCTTTGCCGCCGATAGCGGCAAGGCCTACGCGCCCGTGCTGATCGAGGCCCGGGGGGAGGATCTGCTGGCGGGCCTGCAGGGCGGCACTCTGCCCCTGCAGATCTACGCCTATGCTCTGGACGAGCACGGCATCGTCCGCGACTTCTTCGTCCGGGCGATGGGTCTGGACGCCGGGCAGGCGGGCGCCGCCCTGCGCCAGAGCGGTTTGAAGTACTGGGGACACTTCGATCTCGACCCGGGGGAGTACTCGGTACGAGTCCTGCTGCGCAACGACGCCACCGGCCGCAGGGCGCTGAGCACCTCGGTACTTCAGGTGCCCGGATCGACCCCGGCCCTGCAACCGCCCTTCTTCCCCGAGCAGCCCGGCAAGTGGGTCCTGCTTCGCGAGGAGGAGTCCGAGCAGCGTCGCGACGTTGCGTTCCCCTTCCTGCGCGGCGGCGAGCCCTTCATTCCAGCGGCCAGGCCCGAGGTGGCCGCCGGCGCCGAGACGCCAATCAGCCTGGTCGGCATGAACCTCGGCGCCGGCCCCGTTTCCGTGCGGACTCAGGTCTTCGACTCGGACGGCCAACCGGTCGCCGACGGCGGCGAGATCGTGCTCGCCCCAGGGGCTCAGGCCGGCGCAGGCCTGTCCCAGCTCTCCGGCGTGTTCGTCGCCGGCAAGAAACTCTCAGCCGGCGACTACACCCTGTCCGTCGTGGTCACCGATCAGGCGAACCAGGAGCTTTCCTCCTCGACGCCGATCCGCGTGCTCTAGGCTATCTGCCGGCGCTGGCGCCGACGTTGATGCCGCCGCGCAGGAATGCCTGCCGGCCACCGACGTCGTCACGCAGCCCGACGCCGAGGTCGTGGTAGCCGACCTCCATCGTCAGTTCGACACCGTAGCGCCACGAACCGTTCTCGATCTCCGACACCCGATCCTCCGGTACGGCGATCGTCAGCTCCGTCCGCTGCGGTTCCGTCGCCCGACCCTCCTCGTCCTTGGCAGCGAGCCAGAGCTGGATGCGGCCGTGATGGGCACCGTCGCGCGGAATCAGCGCGAGTTCCTTCCAGGGGACAGCGATCACCACCGGTACGTCGAAGTTGCCGTCCGCACGCCGCTTCGCCGGCAGGCTGTCCACCTGGACGCCAAGCGGGTTCGTCTGCATGTTCAGGTTCAGCGCGGACTTGGTCCCCTCGATCATCCGCGACTCGACGCTCTTGGCTCGATAGCCCTTGCGGAAACGCACCGAAGCGCCTCTGGGTCGATCCTTCCAGCGAACGTCGATCCGGTGGTACCGGCCCGTGTCGGCCGTTGTCGGCATGTAGCCCAGGGAGTAGAAGTTGCGGAAGTCGTCCGCGATCTTGAGCAGATCGGGCATCACCCGGTTCGCGTTGATCACCGCGCGGCCCCCGGTTTCCTCCGCCATGAGCTGCAGCGGCGCCTGCAGATTCGTCACCTGGATCTGGTCGATCAGCGACGCCTGGCCGGGCGCCCCGGCCACCTGGCCGGCCACCGTGCTCTGGGACAGGACGGTCAAGCCGCGGGCATCGATCGCGTAGAAGCTCGTGCGGTTCGCGTTCGCTCCCGCCGCAAGCTGCTGGAAGCGCCGTGACAGGTCGTACTCCGACATCTCGATCAGGGAGATCGACCTCTCGTAGAGCTGCTCGACGAAGTAGAAGATGTCCTCGCCCGCGATCATCGGAACCCCGTCGGCGACGTAGACGAGCGCCTTGCGACCCGGAGTCGCGGAGAGGTTCTCCACGACCCGCGACAGCGCGTTGATCGACAGGTTCGTGTCGTTGCGAACGGAGCCCGCGTAGGCCATCAACTGGTTCCGCGCGTAGTTGGCGCCGCCGCCGATGGACTGGCCGCCCCGGATCGCGTCGACGACCTCGGGCCGATCCTCCCGGGTGATCTCGTTGTTGACGTCGTTGATGTTGCCGATCAGGTCGCGGCGCTCGTTGTTCCGGTGGATCCTCTGGGCGGAAACCTCCTCCAGTTCGAGCAGCGCCCGGTTCAACCGGTCCCGGTCGTTGGTGAACGGCATGCGGAGGTTGAGTCCGGGGTCGGAGGTGGCCAGCATGACCTGGTCCTCGGGACGCAGGTGTTCCCGAATGAAGGCTCGCAACTCGCGCATGACGCGGTTGCGATTGAACTGCGTGAGATTGAAGTTGTCGATGTAGAACGCGACGTGAAGAGCCTGTTCCGGCGGAATGGCCGCGGGTTCCCGGCGCAGCCTGTCCACGTCGCGTGGATCCGCCGTCGACGGCGACGTCAGAGGCCGGGCCTCGACTTCTCCTCCGCGGCGCACGAAGAGATCATCGTCCCGCAGCTCCACGGCGTAGAAGTTGCTGATCGGGACCGGCCTGCCGTCGACGCGGAGTTCGAAGTCGTCGGGTCCGAGGCCGCGCACCGGCCGGCCATCGGCGCCCGTGACGTAGACGTCGATGTTGACCACCCGCACATCGACCGTCTCCGTGAAACCGGGGCCGGACGGACGACCGGCGGATTCCTGCTGGGCGATCGCGGGAACCCCTGCCAGCAAACAGGAGGCGAGGACTGCGGTACGCGTCACGACGACCATGAACACAGACTAACTCAGCGCGAGGCGGCGAGCAGTCGCAGCTCCTCCGCCTCCGGCCATTGCCGGAGGGCCTCGCCGAGCACGCCGTCCGCCGAGCGCGGGTCGTTCATCGCCCGCAGCGCTCGCACGGCCTCGGCGTAGGCCCCGGGATTCGGGTTGACCGTCACCATCTCCTGCAGGGTGCGACCGACCTCGGCGCCACGACCCGTGAGCGCCTGCAGGAAGGCCAGCGAAGAGTACGCTCCGAGGAGTTCGGGCCGCAGCGCGATCGCCTCCCGGTAGGCGCTCTCGGCTTCCGGTTCCCGGCCCAGCGCGGCCAACGCGGTGCCGCGGTAGAGGTACAGGTGGCCGAGGATTCCCCGGTCGCCGCGCTCGCCGAACTCCGCCAGCACCTCGTCGCTCAGCGTCGCCGTCTCCTCGAAGCGGTCCTGCCTGTTCAGCCAGGCCAGTTTCGTGATCAGGGGCGCCACCTGGGGGCCCCGCGCGGCAATCGCGAGCTGCAGGTACTCCTCCGCCGCCGCCAGGTCGTTCTCGAACAGGGCCGCCTGGGCGAGCACGTCGTTCGCCATGGGCGCCCGCTCGACGACGGCGAGCGCGTGCTCCCGCGCCTCGGCGACACGGCCCTCGAGCAGCAGCAGCTCCGCCACCTTGAGCCCGGCACTGGCCGCATCGCCGGCAGAAAGCTCGAACGCCCTGCGGTAAGCCTCCAGCGCCTGCCTGGGTCGCTCGCGCCGCTCCAGGACATCGCCCAACTGCTGCCAGGCGAGGACGAGCTGCGGCTCCTGCCGGAGGACGTCCTGCAGCGCCGCTTCGGCTTCCGTCAGGTCGCCGCTGCCGATCAGGCGCGCCGCCCGCCCCAGGTCGGCCACGACTCCGATGCGGCTCTTGGGATCCGCGAGCGGACCCGCCGCGCCACTCGCCCCGCCAGACAGGTAGCCGAGCGATTCGAGCCGCTGTCTGATCTCGGGATCGTCCTCGACCGGAGACGTCAGCGTCCGATCGGTTTCCGCCAGAGCCGCCCGGAACCGGCGCGCCGCGGCGCGTTCCTCCTGGATGACGTTGTTCCGCTCCTGAGGATCCTCCGACAGCCTGAACAGTTCCGGGTCGGGCGACTCGATGAAGTGCAGGTCACCCTCGACGATCGAGGCGAGATCACTCCAGCCGAAGTGGATCCGCGGGTAGACGCTCTCGGAGACGATCTGCCGGAGCGGTGCGCCGGCCGCCATCTCATCCAGGCCGAGGAGGTCGGCGCCGGCCAGACCCTCCGGCGGCTCCAGCCCGAGAACCGAGTAGATCGCCGGCGCCACGTCGCTGAGCTGCGCGTTGGCCGCAACGCGTTCGCCGGCCCGCTCCCCCCGGGGCAGCTTGACGATCAGCGGCACCTGCAGCACTTCCCGGTAGATCAGGATCAGGTGGTCCATCTCGCCATGGTCCATCAGGCCCTCGCCGTGGTCGGAGAGCAGGACGACCAGGGCGTCCTCGTACACGCCAAGCTCTTCCAGGCGGCCAATCAACTCTCCGACGACCGAATCCGCGGCCGCAACCTCACCGTCGTACGGATTCCCGTACCGACCGGCGAACGGCGGCGGCGGCGCGTACGGAGCATGCGGCTCGTACAGGTGCAGAAAGAGAAAGAACGGCTCGCGCGCCACGCCGTCCAGCCACTCCGAGGCTGCCGCCAGGGTGTCCGCCCCGGCTCGTTGATTCTGGCCCAGTTGCCGACCCGTCTCGAACCCCACGCCGTCGTCGTAGATCTCGAATCCACGAGCGATTCCCGTCCCGGAGCGGAGCACGTACGACGACACGAAACCGCCCGTCGAGTATCCGTGCCTGTTGAGCTCCGCCGCCAACGTCGGAATCGCTTCGTCCAGCCGGTAGCCCGCGTTGTCGCGGACGCCGTGTTCGGACGGCAGCAGGCCAGTGAAGATGCTGGCATGGGACGGCAGGGTCACGTTGACGTGGGAGTAGGCCCGCTCGAACAGCACGCCGTCGCCCGCCAAGCGGTCGATCGCCGGCGTCTCGACGCCCTCGTATCCGTAGGCAGGGAGCCGGTCGGAGCGCAGGGTGTCGATCGAGATCAGGACGATCGGCGGCCTGGCCGCGACCTCGCCGCCGGCATCCTCCGGCGTTGGAGGCGAAGCGCAGGCCGACCAGACAAGCACCGCCGAAGCGGCGACGAGCAGGCGCCGCATCAATCCAGCTCGAGGGTCAGGCTGACGGACTGCGGCAAGCCGGACACGTCACCGACCGGCGTCCAGACCTCGACCGTCTCGCCGTCTTCCTCGACCTCGGACACCTCCACCCATCGAGCCTCGCGCAGGCGGACAAGCACCTCCAGCTTGCCGTTCGCCGGTGCCGGACGGCCGGTCTCCGAAGTCCAGAAGTTGTAGAGCGCTACCTCCTCCGACTCGCCGGCCCCGATCACCTGCAGGAAGAGCTGCTTCTCGTACACGGGCAACGATCGCCCGTTCAGTTCGACGTCGAAGCCGAAGCTGTACACGGCCCGGCTGCCGCCGTTCCTGACCGTAGCGGTGAGCCGGCACAGGGTCTCCGTTCCCGGCGAGGCCGGGTCGACCTCCAGGCGCTCGATCACGACCTCCGGCTCCTCGGCCGACGCGACAACGACGCCGAACAGGCCAACCAGGGACCACACGATGACCGCGACTGAACCAAATCGTGACCTGCCGATGACGCCGGAAGCCCCGGCCGCGGAGTACACGTTCAGCACGGCATGCATACTATCGACGGTGGACCCAGGACCATGACCTCCAACACCCTTATCCGCGCGGCGGCCCTGCTCGCCTGGCTGGTGTTGATCGGCCCGGCAAACCTCCCGGCGCAGTTCCAGGACTCGGACGAGCCGCCGGAGGTCGCGGCGACGTATCCCACGCTGGCCCCCGGTCGCGCGGACAGCCCCGTGTACGACCGCCTGCGCCGGCTGATCTCCAACAAGCCGAAGGCGAGGCGCAAAGCGGCCACGGCACTGGGCAAGGGTGATCCGGCCACGCTGATTCCCCTGGTCGACGCGTACTTCTTCGCGCCCCGCGAGGCCCGCCCCGACGCGCTACAGCTCCTGGAGCAATTGTCCGGCGAACGGCTCGGCAGCCGCTACCGGGACTGGTTCCTCTACGTCGGCAGCCGCCAGGACCTTCAGCCGCCGTCCGGCTACATCGCGTGGAAAGGGGAGATGTTCTCTCGCATCGATCCCGTCTACGAACGAATCCTCAGCGCGAGCGCAACGGTCCGACTGAGGCTGCGGGAAGTCCAGTCCGGCGGCGTGCGCCTGGACGGCATCCCGGCGATCGACGATCCGGAGTTCGTAGCCGCCGATCTCGCCCGCTTCATGCGGGACACGGACACCGTGTTCGGAGTCAGCGTGGGCGGCGAACGGCGGGCCTATCCGGTCAAGGTGCTGAGCTGGCACGAACTGCTGAACGACACGGTCGGCGGCCAGCCCATCACCATCTCGTTCTGCACGTTGTGCGGTTCGGGAATCCTCTACTCCGCCGTCGACGAGGACGGCAACCGGCTGATGTTCGGCACGTCGGGACTGCTCTACCGTTCCAACAAACTGATGTTCGACCGCGCGACCCTCAGTCTGTGGAGCAATCTGACCGGCGAGGCCGTGGTCGGTCAGAGGGCCGAAGAGGGCGCTCGACTCCGGATGCTGCCGATGACCCTTACCCGCTGGGACGTCTGGCGGCAGCGCTACCCGGACACCAGCATCATGCGCCCGGATCCGGCCGCGGCTCAGAGAACCGGCTACCGCTACGTGGAGGGCGCCGCCGATCGGGCCCGGACCGGCGTCGAGTTCCCGGTGTGGCGGCAGAGCGACGCACTGGAGCGAAACGCGCGCATCTACGCGTTGACGATCAACGGGCAGGCCAAGGTCTACCCCCTGGAGAAGCTCCGATCCGAGCGACTGGTACAAGACTCCCTGGGAGGCGTCGACATCGTCCTCGTCCTCGACCCGGCGAGTGACGCCGTGCGCGCCTACGAGCGCGCCGGCCTCACCTTCGAAACCCCCGACGGTGAAACGCCGCTCCGCACGCTCCGCGCAACGAACGGAACGACCTGGTGGATCGCGGAGGAAGGTCTCGCTCCCGACGGGGACGGCGATCTCCTGCCGCGGGTTCCCGGCCACGCGGCGTTCTGGTTCGGCTGGTACGCGTTCTACCCGGAGACGGCTGTCTACTGACCGCCCGTCGCCGGCAGAGCCGCGTTCGCTCCTTCAGTTGCTGCAGGCGAAGGCTGACGTGTCGCTCTTCGGCGACGCGGTCTGGCTGAGACGATTGCTGTGGGTCCAGGGCTCTTCGTCAGGGTTGGGAGACACAACGGTGAGATTGAACGCCAGGTCCGTCACCGGCGCCACGAACACCCAGCGGTGACCGTTCACGCCGCAGGCGTCGAGCACCTTGATCAGCACCTCGGCATTGCTCCGCTCGAAGAAGTACAGGAGCCCCGACTGCTGGGATTCCAGGCCGAAGTCCCGCGCCTCACGCACCTCGGCAACCCCGTCCTTGAGGTACTCGACGCACATGTTCACGGTGTAACCGCCCGCGAGTGTGGCCACCGGACTCGGCTCGCAGTCCGTCCCCTCGCCCCCGGCGATCGCCTGTCCAACGCCGACCGGGACGAGCGGCGCCGAAACCGCCGGAACGGGAACCGAAACGGCAGGCGCTGTGCGCGGGAGCCCGGAATCGACGAGTTCCACCCCCGTCGCACCACCGCCGCTATCCCCCGCCGCCACCGTCGAGCCGGCCGGCTGGCAGGGGAACGCCGCGACATCGCTCTTCGTCGACGCGGTCTGGCCGCCCCTCGGATTCCGGTGTTCCCAGCGTTCGTTGGTCGACGTCTCGTCGACGTAGAGGTTGAACGCAAGGTCCGTCACCGGCGCCACGAACACCCAGCGAAAACCGTTCACCGCACAGGCATCCAGCACCTTGACCAGCACCTCGGCGTTGTCCCGGTCGAAGAAGTAGAGCAGGCCGGACTCGCGCGACTCCAGACCGTAGTCCTTCGCGTCCTCGACGACCGTTTCGCCGTCCTTCTGATACTCGACGCACATGCTGACGGTGTAACCATGGGCGAACGTGATCTGCGAGGCAGAGGGCACGCAGTCCGTGTAGTCGACCGCCTGCAGAACGAGCCTGACGACGTTGCTGTTCCGACCGCCGTCCCGGTTGTAGGCCCGCACCCGGAAGTCGTAGCGACCGCCGCTCTCGAGGCCGTCGATGTCGGCCGACTCCGTGTTGGCGGGAACGGTAGCCACCGTCGCCCAACCGCTGCCCTGGAGCCGGGCATGGACCTGGAAGCCGTCTTCGTTGTTCGACTGGTCCGTCCAGCTCACCTTGACGCTCGTGCTGCCGGTGGGCATGACCTTCAGGTCGGTCGGCCGGGCCGGCACCGCCGTCGGAGGCGGAGGCGGAGGCGGTGGCGGTTCTCCCGTCCCGGGCAGGTTGTCGCTCAACTGAGCAGCGATGTGGATGGTCCGCTGAATCGCACGCTCATTCTCCCGCTCACCGGCCACGCCCATAGTGAAACCTCGGGGCCGCACACGAACGTTCGAGAAGAACGGTTCCTGCCGGCCCTCGTTGTAGCTCATCACGCTCTTGACGTTCGGCTGGGGCTCGAAGTTGTGGTGGCCGTAGGCGTAGGGTTCCACAGCGTCGCTTGGCTCGATTTCCGTGTTGTCCGGGTCGTGGTTCCCACCCAGGTTGTGCCCTATCTCATGCGCAAAGGTCTCGAACTGGTTGGCGTACTCACCCTCGCGAACCTGGTTCGCGATGTCGACACATCCGCCCCCCACTGTCGTGACTCCGTAGCCATTGGGCCAGAAGTTCCGCGCATTGACTCCGCGGAACATCACGTAGGCCTGGCCGCAAAAGCCGGGCGTTTCGGCAAAGAACAGGTGGACCAGATCCGCGTCGTGCTCGCTTCGCAGGTCCAGTACGTCGCGGCTACCGGCAAGGGCGCCGAGCGGACTGACGACCTGGGCAAGCGCGGCCGGTGCCTCCTCGTGGTGCGCCATGTGCGCCGTCACCGTGAACTGGTTGTTACGGAACACGAGGTTCAGGTAGTCGATCGCCAACTGCATCGCCTCCCCTGGCTCGCCCCAGCCCGCCTGTCTCAAACGCGTCGCCGCATCGGGCGTGTAAAGCATCAGGATGTCGAGCCGATCGTGGTTCGAAGCGCTGGCCACGGTCTCCGGCGGATCGGCTCGCTGCGCCGCTACGGCGGGAACGAGGGGATCCCGCCCCGGAACGACACCGCCGCCGCAGGCCTGCGCGGAGGGCTCGCGTCCTTCGGTCAGCAGCCCACCGCCGTCGCTGCCGGGCCGCAGCCAGTAGGCGCCGCCCTCCGGCAGGCCGATCCGGCCCAGGAGGTGACCATCCCGCAGGGTCAGCACGACGCTGTCGTACCCGAGTTCCGCGTAGCCCCCCGCCCACATCGCATTGCCGTCGCCGCGGTCCTCGAAGACGCTCATCTCCGGAGTCAGCACGCGGCCGTCGGGAACCTCGACCTCGAGCCGCTGTGGAGCGGAACGCAGCAGATCGTGGTCGACCTCGACGGACCAGCCGCCGGAGGTCGGATCATCGCCCAGCGGAACGATGTTCAGAAGCCGTTGACCCTGGGCGCTCGCGGCAAGAAAGACAAGAAAGAAAAGCGGCAGGCAGGACGGAATGAGCCGCCCCCGCCGCCGGTCATCCCTCGCGGGAAATCGTCGATCATTCATGGCGAATCAGTATAGACCTCCGCCTCAAGAGCGTCATGATGTCCGACCGGTCGGTAGAAGGTGAGTGCTTTCCTAGCGAGGCAGCGCTCTGGTGTCGATGCCGCCGCAGAGGCTTCCCGCTTCGTTGACGTAGGTCACCGGCTCCCCCGTCACCGTGTCCGTCAGCGTGATGGTGTACTCCACGTCCGAGAGGCCGCCGTAAAGGAACCAGTACTTGCCCGTCAGAGCGCGGCCGTCCAGCACCTTCGCCGCCAGCTCCACGTTGGTCGGGCTGAAGAACCAGAAGAACCCGGTCTCCCTCGTTGTCAGCGACGACACGACCTGGCCGGCCTTCTTCTCGTTCACGTTCGGATCGGCGAACTCGACTTCCACCGAGAAGCGGCCGTCGTGCAGGCACAACCTGTCCGCCCCCGGTTCGCAGGTGCCGGCGCCTTCCTGGGCCAGGGTGACACCAGGAAGCTCGATCGGAACCGCCTTCATCGCGATCAGGTCGGCTCCGGCCTTCCCGGCCGCCCCATCGGAACTGCCGGACGCCGACGCCGACGCCGGAACGAACGCCGTGATGTCGGACTGGCCGCAGTTCTCGGTCGGCGGGTTGTGGTACGTCCGGCGGCCGACGCCTGCGGTGTCGCGCACGGTGACCCAGTACTCGACATCCGAAAGGGCGCCGAAGAACACCCAGTAGTGACCGTTGACTCCGCGGCCATCCAGCGTCTTGACCACCAGTTCGATGTTCGAACTGCTGAAGAACCAGAACATCCCGGACTCGTCCGAGACATCGATTGGCACGGCTGTCCCGTTCCCGTAGACGCCCTCGCGGTTGTGGTCCTTCCAGTGCACCTGGATCTCGAAGCGGCCTTGCGACAGGCACAGGTACTGGCCCCCTGACCGGCAGGGGCCGGACACGTCGCCGGTCGTCACGTTGACTTCGTCCGACCAGGAGGAGACCTTGCCGCTGGTTGCGCGCAGGCGGAGCCGGAAGGTGTAGGGCGCCTCCGCGTCGAGGCCCTCCACCGTCACCCGACCCGCCGCGGCATCGGTCGAGGCCACGTTGCGCCACCCTTCCTTCCAGGACCGCGCCTCGATCTCGACCGTGCCGTTGGGGGCGCCTGACCATCCCAACTCGACCGCAGTGGCACCGCTGACCGTCGCCGTGATGTCGTCCGGCACGCTGATCCCCCCCGGGCCGGGACCGGGGCCGTCGCCGCCGGAGCGTAGGGTGACGGTGACTAGGTCGCTGTCGGATCCGCCCAGGTCGTGGTGGGCGCGCACCCGGAACGTGTAGCGGCCTTCCGGCTTCAGACCGGTGACTTCTACGAACTCCCGGTCGGCCGTCACCGTCTCCACGATCCTCCAGATGTCGCCACCTGTCCTGGCATGGATCCGGAAGCCGAGTTCGTCGTCCGACCGGTCTTCCCATTCCAGTCGAGCGCTCGTCCTGCTCGTGGACTTGACCGTCAACTCCGCCGGGGCCGCTGGCACCCAACTTGGCGACTCGGGCAGGGCGGCCGGATCCGGCATCTTGTCGCTGTACTGGACGGCAAGAGGCACGGTGTCGTAGAGAGCGCGCTCGTTCTCCCTCGCGCCTTCCCTGCCGATCGTCCAACCGTTCGGCGTGATCCGCACCGAAGAGAAGAACGGCACCCACTGACGCGGCTGGTAGCTCCGGTAGCTCATGATCGTCTCGACCGTCGGTGCGACGCTGATGTCGACGTGTCCGAAAGCCCAGGGTCTCACCGCAGTGTCCTGAGTCTGGTTCGTGTTCGCCGGATCGTGATTGGCGCCCAGGTTGTGACCGATCTCGTGGGCAAAGACCTGGCCGAAGTACGGATAGGCCCCCTCTTGCGCAGGAAAGCTGCAGGCCGCGGAGGTCACGCCGTAGGCGTCCGAGAACGTACCGCTTCGTTCCTCGACGCGCCTGAGCAACCGCGCGATACCGCAGTATCCAAGTGACCGGGACGTTTCGCCGGTAAACAGGTGGTACATGTCGGCTTGGTACTTGAACCGCAACTCCGCAATCTCCCTGAGCTGCCGAAGGCGTCCCGAAACGCTCTGGGGACCAACGAGCGCCGCGGGCGCCTCGGCCAGGTGAACCAGGTGGGCTCTGACGGGCATGTCGTTGTTCCGCAACACCAGGTTCAGAAAGTCCATTGCCGCCTGGACAGACGCCCGCGGCGTGCCGTAGCCGAACTGGTCCCAGGCCAGCGCCGCACGTACGGTGTAGACCACAAGGATGTCCAACCGATCATGGTTCGACGCGCTCGATACGCGAACCGGCCGATCAGTACTCGGCGTCTCGACCACCGCCGGTACCGCGCCCTCCTCAGGACCAAGACCGCCCCCGCAGAACTCGACAGGTCCACCGCCGACGGGCTGATCGAGCAGGCCCCTGCCGTCCCGGCCGGAGCGAATCCAGTGAGCGGCCCTGCCCGGCTCGCCGAACATCCCCTGGAGGTGCCCGTCCTGAACCGTCAGCACGACGCTGTCGTAGTTCGCGCCCGGGAACCGGCCCGCCCACATCACATTGCCGTCTCCCCGATCCTCGAACACGCTGCGTTCGGCGACCAGAATCCGGGCGTCCGTTCCCTGCAACTCCAGCCGCCGGGGGCCGGACCGCACCAGGTCGCGATCGACCACGATCGGCGTTCCCCCCGCACGAGCCGCGGCGCTCCGGTCGTCAGCGGCGGACGCGAGGCTCGCGAACTGCTGACCTTGAGCACCGCCGCCGACGAGCAGCAGAAACACACCCGGCAGTAGACGGTGACACGCCAGACCGTCCCGCCTGAACCGGCGTACGCCAGTCCTCGACTTCATCAGAAACACTGAGACTCCTCCTCCTCCAGACCGTCTGTCCGGCCTTCCCGGCCGTCCGTCCACGGCAAGGCTATCCCGACGCCGGACGAGGGTCGCCGAGCGCGTCGCGCAACTCGTCGAAACCCGGGTCGCGGCTCGCCGCCTTCCGGCCACCGATCACCAGCAACACCGATTCCTCCGGTTCGAGAAACCGGCGAGCCGCCTCCCTGATGTCCGCGGCGGTCACCGCGAGAAGCCGCTCGCGATACACCGCCCAGTACTCGTGAGGGCGACCAAGCAGCTCGTCCTCCGCGTAACGGCCGGCGATGGCCTCCGCACGGTCGAACAGCAGCGGCAGGCGGGCGAGAAGAGACTGCCTGGCGGTGGCGATCTCGTTCTCCGGCACCTCGTCACCCAGCAGCCGACGGAGCTCTTCGAGCACCACGGCGGCGGCCGTCGCGGCCGATTCGGGCGCCGTCTCCAGGAAGACGCGGAACTCCCCCATGCCGCGATCGCGCTCGGATTCCGTCGCGGCCGTCACGACATCGAGACTGAAGTGAGTGAGCACCCGGTAGGTGAGTCCCTCTTCGAGCTGCAGCCGCGAGCGCAACCGGGAGACCGCGCCCGGGCCGTCCAGGATCTCGGCCAGGAGCATCAGGGCCCAGCGACCGGGGTCGTCCCACGAATCGAACAGCGCGCCACGGTGGCCGAACGCGAGCGCGGCCTGCGTGCCGGGTCGATCGATCGTCCACCAGCCCGGCGAAACGGCGGCGGGCGCCGCCGGCTCGGCGGACTCCACGGGCAACCCTTGCGTCAGCCCCTTCGCGTCCTCGCCCGCTTCCGGTGGCGGTGGTTCCCAACCGCCGAACAGCTCGTCGAGGCGCGCCACCAGCGACTCGGCCTCGACGTCGCCCGAAGCGGCGATCACCGCTCCCCTTGAACTCCAGTGCCGCCGGTGGAAGCGGGCAAGGGCATCGCGATCGAACGCCGCGATCGACGACTGCGTCAAGCGGCGGCTCCGCGGGGAAGCGGGCCCGTGAACCAGACGCAGCCACTCCCGTTCGAGAACCGCGCGCGGGTCGTCGGCCTCCGCCAGGAGGCGGACGCGGAGGTTCTCCTTCGCCTGCTCCAACCGCGCTTCGTCGAAGCGCGGTTCGAAGACGATCGACGCCAGCAACTCCAACCCCCGGTCCAGCGACTCGGAACCCGAGTCGAGCACCAGGACCGTGCGCCCCCAGGAACTGCTCGCCTGGATGCGGGCGCCCAGGGCGTCGATCTCGTCGTCGAGCTCGTCGGGACCAGACTCGCCGGCGCCGCCGCGCCGCGCCATCGCCGCCGTCATCGAGGCCAGGCCATCCTCGCCCGGCGCCTCGTTCCGGTCGCCGACCGGGAGCGCCACGACGACATCGACAAGCGGCAGGCCGCGGTCGGGCACGACATAGACCGGCAGGCCGTTCCCGAGTTCGAAACGCAACCCGGAAACCGGAGGCGGCTCGAAGACCGACGGTGGGAACCGCAGGTCCTCCGGCCGCTCCGGAATCGCCTGGGCCGTGACGGACCCGGGGAACGGCACCGCCGCGAGAAGCGCGAGCGCGAGCACCCTGCTCACCGTCCAGCGTCCCCCGAGCGGGTCAGGGACAGGACCGCCCGATCAGCCGTCACGAGGTAACGATCGATCACCCGTTCCAGATCAGAGGCGGAGACGCCGGCCGCGGCGTCCAGCCACTCCGTCAACTGTCGCCAGCCGCCAAGTACTTCGGCGGCAGCGAGCCGGTGCGCCACTCCGGCGTCCTGTTCGAGCTGCCGCCAGGAATCGGTCAGAAGCTGCCTGCGGACCCGGTCGAGCTCGCGGTCGACGGCACCGCCGGCAAGGATCCTCTCGAGCAGCCCATCCCAGGCAGGGGTCAACTCCGGAAGTTCCACACCCTCCCCGGCCTCGATCCGGACGGCGAAGTACCCGTCGAGCTGTCGGGACACGTGCTCCGCCGACGCCGCGAAGGCGACCCGGTCCTCGCCCACGACCAGGTCCCTGTACAGCCTCCCGGAGCGGCTGTTCAGAAGGCCGGCCAGAACGTCGAGAGCCACTGCGTCGCCGGCCGCCGCGAAGGGCACGGTGCGGTACCGGATCTCGACCTGGCTCGGGCAGTCGCAGAGACCTTCCAGTGACTCGAGGGCCGGCGTGGGAGCGACTGTGTTCTCCGCCGGGTCTGCCTCGCGACGACCGGGACGTTTCAGCCTGCCGAAGTACCGTTTCGCAAGTTCCCGCGCTCTCGCGGGAGACACGTCGCCCACCAGTACCGCGACCAGCCGATCGGGCCGGTAGAGGGCCTCGAAGTGGGAACGCGCGTCCGCCGGAAGCAGGCGCGCGACCTCGAGCCGTTCGCCGCCTGGCGAGTGGGCGTACGGGTGCCCGGCACCCCAGTAGGCGGCGTCGAACAGCTCGAACCAGGTACCGGCCGGGCTCGAGTCGATCCGCTGGCGGCGCTCCTGCTCGACCACCGCCAGCTCCCGCCGGAAGCCCCGGAACACCGGTTCGAGCAGACGATCGGACTCCATCCAGAACCAGAGCTCGATCTTCTCCTTCGGGAGCAGCGTCTGGAACGTCGTCGAGTCGTGGCGGGTGAACGCGTCGATGCCGAGGGCACCCGCCCGGGCGTAGACGCCGGCGTAGGCGCCGCTCCGTTGAAGGGCTGTCAGGCGCTGCTCAACCCGGTCCAGACCGGATGCCGCCGCGCCGCGCCGGACGGACTGCTCGTACAGACGCTCCCAGCGCCGGAGCAACGGCGCTTCCTCCTCCCAGTCACGGGTGCCGATCGTCCGGCTGCCGCCGTACAGCAGATGCTCCACGACGTGGGCCAGACCGCGACGACCGGGTGGATCCGATGCCGAGCCGCCGCGCACCGCCCAGACGGCGGACACCAGGGGACGGCCCGGGCGTTCGACGATCAGGAAGGTCATCCCGTTGTCGAGGGTGAACCGGGTCGGTTCCAGGGACGGCGACGCGGCTGCGAGCGAAGACGTCGCGGCGAAGAGGAAGACGGCGAGGCCGCGCGATGTCACGGCCGTTCCTCGACGACGAGGTAGGCGCCTGCCGGCGGATCGACGATTCGAGTGCGCTGACCGGTGGGCCAGCGGAGGTCGAGCTGCAGAGGACCGCTGCCGGCTGGAACCGCCCAGCGCAAGCGGTGTCCGCTCGACGACTGGTAGCTGTCGCCGCGGATCGCCCAGCGCCGCGCCGGCGTGGTTCCGCCTTCTCCGGACAGCGTCGCCACGGCGCCGACCGCCTGCGTGTTCGGAGAACGGCCGCGCAGTTCGACGCCCAGCCATGAGGCGCCCGCCGACCCGGCCGTTTCGTTCCGCCACAGCCGGGCCGGACCGTCGTTCGCGGTCACCGCCAGGTCGGCGTCACCGTCGTTGTCGAAGTCCGCCGCCGCCGCGCCCCGGCTGACCAGCGGCTCCTCCTCGGTCCATGCGCACCGAATCTCCAGGAACCGTCCGGGGTCGGGGTCGGCAAGGCCGCGCAACAGGAGGTTCCGCTGCCGGTGCTCCGTGTTGTCCCGCCGGGGCGAAGCGAAGATGTGGCCGTTCGCCACATACACGTCGAGAGCGCCGTCGCGGTCGAAGTCTTCGGCGACGATTCCGAACCCGAGCAGGTTGAACGACGGTTGACCGAAGCCCGTCGTCGCCGAAGCGTCTTCGAACAGCATCCCGGCCGCCCGGCCGACGTTGCGATACAGCGTGTTCGTCTCCACGTCGAAGTTGGTCACCGCCAGATCGGGGTCACCGTCGACGTCGAAGTCGGCCACGACCAGCCCCATGCCCGCCTCCGGCCGGCCGTTGCGGTTGACGGCCGCACCCGCCAGCAGGGACAGGTCGTCGAAGGTGCCGTCTCTCCGGTTCCTGTACAGGAGGTTCAGGGTCAGGTCGTTCGCCACGTAGAGATCCGGCCAGCCGTCCGAGTCCAGATCGGCGAAGAGAACGCCGAGCCCCTTGCCGTCGGCGCCGCCGAGACCGACGGCCTCCGTCTCATCCTCGAACCCTTCGCTGCCGCGGTTCACGTAGTAGCGGTCGTGCTGGCCCACGAACAGCGACGGGTCGCAAACCTCCGGCGGCGAGTCCGGCCCGTCCCGGCGACAGTCCAGTCCGTGCTCCGGGTCGTAGTCCAGATAGCGGCTGACGTAGAGGTCGATATCGCCGTCGCCGTCCGCGTCGGCGAGCGCCATCGAGGAGCCCCAGGAGAACTCGTCCTCGCCCGCTGCCGGGAGCGTCTCCGCCGGTGCGAACTGCCCTGCGCCGTCGTTGCGCAGTAGCACCGTCGGACCGTAGTGCGACACGAGCAGGTCGACGTTCCGGTCGCCGTCGACGTCGGCCGCCACGACGCCCTGGCCGTAGCCGCGCCCAAGCTCGCCAGCTTCGGCCGAAACGAACCGGAACTCCCCTGCTTCGTCCGGACCGAGGTTCCGGAACAGCCGGTCAGCCGCCGCCGCGCCGCCATCCGGCGGAAACGGTCCCGACTGCACGAGGTAGAGATCGAGCCAGCCGTCTCCGTCGAAGTCGATCCAGGCAACGCCGGCCCCCATCGTCTCGGGCAGGTGCAGCCCGCCGGCAGCGCCCGCCTCGTGGTGGAAGCGAAGCCCCGTTTCGGCGGCCACCTCGGAGAAGCTGAAGCCGCAGTCCTCCGGGGCGGCCGCCAGGCCGGGGCGAAAAGCGAATGACTGAACGACGACAAGAACGACGCCCAACCGCCGGACACCGCCTCGCCAGCCCATCAGGCGACGCTAGCAGCCCGGCCTGCCCCCCTTAGACTCCACCCATGGAACTGGTCTGCGGCCCGCACACGCTCGCGTTCGGCGATCGCCCCCTGGTCATGGGCGTCCTGAACGTGACGCCCGACAGTTTCTCGGACGGCGGTCTCTTCGACCGTCGGGACCAGGCGCTCGACCGCGCGCGACGAATGGCGGCGGAAGGCGCCGACCTGATCGACGTCGGCGCCGAGAGCACCCGGCCGGGGGCGGAGCCCGTCGGCCTCCAGGACGAGCTCGCGCGCCTGCTGCCGGTGATCGAAGGGATCATTGCCCTCGACCTCGGCGTGCCGCTGAGCGTCGATACGGCGAAGCCGGAAGCGGCGGACAGGGCGCTCTCCGCCGGCGCAGGGATGATCAACGACATCTCGGGGGCCGGCGAGGCGATGCTGGAGGTCGCGGCCCGTCACGGCGCGCCGGTCATCGCGATGCACATGCGGGGCGAGCCCCGGACGATGCAGAGCGCGCCGCGCTACGACGATGTCGTGGCGGAGATCCGCGACTACCTGGCCAAGCGGGTGGCGGCCGGCCGTCGGTTCGGTGTCGACGTGCTGGTGGACCCGGGAATCGGCTTCGGCAAGACGCTCGAGCACAACCTGGACCTGCTCGCGAACCTGCGCGAGCTGCGCGCGGTCGGCGCACCGGTGGTGCTCGGCACGTCGCGCAAGTCCTTCCTCGACCGGCTGCTAGGCGGCGTGGCGGTCGAGGACCGGCTGGCCGGAACCCTGGCGGTCAACGGCTGGGCAGCGGCCCTCGATGTTGTCGACGTGCTACGGGTCCACGACGTGAGGGAGCACCGGCAACTGGCGGAGAGCATCGGCGTCCTGCGCCGGTATCGCCGGGCGCCGGCGCCCCGGCGGCGGGTTCTCGCCCGCGGGATTCCTTGCCGATGCCGCATCGGCGTCACCGCGAGGGAACGCTCGGCGCCCCAGGATCTCGTCGTGGACGTGGAGGTGAACATGGCGCCCGCCGCGCTGGGAGCGCCGGACGCTCTCCGCGAAACCACGGATTACGCCGAGATCGCCGACCTCGCCCAGGCTGTGGCGGCAGGCGGCGAGTACCGGCTGATCGAAACGCTGGCCGAACGGATCGCCGTCGCGGTCGCCGGTCCGGCGGACGGCCAGGAGACCCGCAAGCGGATCGAGTCGCTGCGGGTCCGGGTTTCGAAGCCCGGAGCGGCCCGCGAGCTCGGGGTCGCCGAAGTCGGCGCGCAGATCGACTGGCGGCCGTGACCCGTACCCGCGCGTTCATCGCCCTGGGCTCCAACCTGCGGCCCCGGAGCGCGAACCTGCGCACAGCCCTCGGTCACCTGCGCCGGGCCGCGGAGGTGAGGTCGGTCTCGACATTCCACCGAACCGAGGCGGTCCCGGAGCGCGGTGTCCGCGCAACGGACCCCGAGTTCCTGAACGCCGCCGCGGCGGTCGAGACCGACGTTGACGCCCACACGCTGCTGGCAACCCTGCTCGGGATCGAGGCCGCCCTCGGCCGCGACCGCACCGCCACCGGCCCCCGGGCGATCGATCTTGACCTGCTGCTCTTCGGCGACCGCATCATCGACGCGCCCGGTCTGGTCCTGCCGCATCCCCGGATGCACCGGCGCCGCTTCGTCCTCGAACCCCTGGTCGAGATCGCCCCGAACGCGTGGCATCCGGGCCTGCTGAAGACGGCGGCCGAACTCCTGGCGGCCCTGGTCCCGGCTAGTAGCTCTTCGGGAGGCCGAGAACCTTCTCGGCAATGTGGCAGAGGATGAGCTGCGGGCTCACCGGAGCAAGGCGCGGGATCATCACTTCGCGCATCAGCCGCTCGACGTGAAACTCCTTCGCGTAGCCCATGCCGCCGTGCGTCATGACCGCCTGGGTGCAGGCCTTGAAGCCCGCTTCGGCGCCGAGGTACTTCGCGGCGTTCGCGTAGTGGCCGCACGGCTCTTCGCGGTCGTAGAGCGACGCCGCCTGCATCGCCATCAGGAAGGCGGCCTCCAGCTCCATCCAGCACTCCGCCAGGGGATGCTGGATCGACTGGTTCTGGCCGATCGGCCGACCGAAGACCCGGCGCTCACGCGCGTAGTCCGTTGCCCGCTCCAGCGCGTTGCGGCCCACCCCCACCGCCTCGATGCCGATCAGGATGCGCTCCGGGTTCAGGCTGTGGAGGATGTACTCGAAGCCGCGCCCTTCCTCGCCGATCCGGTCCTTGGCCGGCACCTCGAGTCCGTCGATGAACAGTTCGTTCGAGTCCACGGCGGCCCGGCCCATCTTCGGAATCCGCCGGACCTCGACTTTCGACCGGTCGAGCGTCGTGTAGAACAGCGAAAGGCCCTTTGTCGCCTTCCCGGTCTCGGCCCTGGGCGTCGTCCGCGCAAGCAGCATGACGCGATCCGCCTCCTGAGCGGTCGTGGTCCAGATCTTGCGGCCATGGACGATGTAACCGCCGTCCGGCTGCCGCTCGGCGCGCGTCGTGATCGCCGTCGTTTCCAGGCCCGCGTCGGGCTCGGTGACCGCGAAACACGTCTTCGCCCGGCCCTCGATCAGTTCCGGAAGGAACCGCCGCCGCTGGTCCTCGGTGCCGAAGACGACGATCGGGTGCGGGCCGAAGATGTTGATGTGAATCGCCGAGGCCGCGCTCATGCCGCCGCCGGCGCGGGCCACCTCGTGCATCACGAGAGCGGCTTCTGTCACGCCCAGGCCGGAACCGCCGTACGCCTCCGGCATGGCGATACCGAGTGCGCCGCACTCGGCCATGGCGCGGTGAAACTCGTTTGGAAACCGCACCTCGTTGTCGACTTCGAGCCAGTACTCGTCGTCGAAGCCCGTGCAGGTGCGCGCGATCCCCTCGCACAGGGCCCGCTGCTGTCCGGTGAGGGTGAAGTCCATCAACCGGGCGCGGAGGGCAGCAGGACATACCGCGCCAGCACGGCGAAGCCGCCGATCAGGATCAGCGCCGCGGTCCAGATCAGGGTCAACTGCTGCCACCGTGCGAGATGGTCGAGCGCCCGTACCCGCCTCAGGATGCCGCGTAGCAGGAACGGCATGGACGCGCCCCACACCAGGAGCAGGCCCAGGAGCATCCACGAGGTCGGCGAGAAGCCCTGCAGCACGGCCAGCGCCCCGATCGCGAACAGGAGCGCCAGGCGCACCACGACGCGCACGAAGCGCAGGCTCCCGGCCTGCTGCCGCTTGAGCTGATCCCGCCGGTCGCTGAAGTCGATCGCCACGTCTCGACTCAGGAGTCGCCGAGGCCGGCCAGATCGAGCAGGAACGCGTAGACCAGGGCGGTCTCCCGGTAGCGGTCGTAGCGGCCGGATGCGCCGCCGTGGCCGGCCCCCATGTTCGTCTCGAGCAGCAGGAGGTTGTCGTCCGTCTTGCTGGCCCGGAGCCGCGCCACCCACTTCGCCGGCTCCCAGTACTGGACCTGCGAGTCATGCAGCCCGGTGGTCACGAGCAGGTGGGGATAGTCCCGCGCCTCGACGTTGTCGTAGGGCGAGTAGGAGAGCATGTAGTCGTAGTACTCGCGGACCCGCGGGTCGCCCCACTCGTCCCACTCGAAGGTGGTGAGCGGGATGCTCGCGTCGAGCATCGTCGTCACGACATCGACGAATGGCACACGGGCCACGACGCCGTCCCAGAGGTCGGGCCGCATCGTGAACACCGCGCCCACCAGCAGCCCTCCGGCGCTGCCGCCCATCGCGTAGATCCGGTCCGGGTCCGCGTAGCCCTCGGCCACGAGATGCTCGGCGGCGGCGATGAAGTCCGTGAACGTGTTCTTCTTGTGGAGGAGCTTGCCGTTCTCGTACCAGGAGCGGCCCATCTCCTCGCCGCCGCGGATGTGGGCGATCGCGTAGACGAAGCCGCGGTCGATCAGGCTCAGGAGCGGCGAGCTGAACGACGCGTCCATGCTCGAGCCGTAGGAGCCGTAGCCATAGAGAAGCAGCGGGTTGGCGCCCTCCCCGGAGCGTATGTCAGGCCGGTAGACCAGCGACACCGGCACCTGGGCCCCGTCCTCCGCGGTCGCCCACAGCCGTTCGCTCCGGTAGTTCGCGGCGTCGAAGCCGCCGAGCACCTGGTCCTGCTTGCGCAGGGTCTTCTCGCGGGTCGCCGGGTCGTAGTCGAACACCGACCGCGGCGTGGTCAGCGACTGGTAGACGTAGCGAAGCGTGGCGGACGACGGATCCGGGTTGACGCCGAGGCCGGCCGAGTAGGTCGGTTCGCCGAAGTCGAGGTCATGGCCCTCGACGGCGCCTCCGCCCATCGGCTCGATGCGGAGTTGCTCCAGGCCCTCTCGCCGTTCAGCCAGGACCAGGAAACCATCGAACAGCTCGAAGCCCTCGAACAGCACGTCGTCGCGGTGCGCCAGTTCCTCCCGCCAGGCCGCGCGCCCGGTCTCGCTTTCGGCCGTCGACATGAGCCGGAAGTTCGGCGCGCCGTCGTTCGTCCGCACCCAGAAGCGGTCACCCAGGTGATCGACGTGGTACTCGTGACGCTCGCCTCGCGGCTCGAAGACGACGAAGTCGCCGTCCGGGTCATCGGCCCGCAGGACGCGCACCTCCGTGCGCAGGGTGTGGCTCGAGGTGGCCAGCAAGTACTTCCGTGACCGCGTCCGCCCCAGGAACACGCTGAACGTCTCGTCCGGTTCCTCGTAGACCAGTTCGTCCGGCTCGGAGGAACCCAGGCGGTGGCGGTACACCTGGTAGGCGCGCAGCGTGTCGGGATCCTGGCGAACGTAGAACAGGGTCGCGCTGTCGGCGGCCCAGACGAGATTCGCCGTCACGTCCGGGATCTCGTCCTCGAGGGTCTCACCCGTCGTCAGGTCCTTGAATCGAACGGTGTAGAAGCGACGTCCCACGTCGTCCACCCCGTAGGCGAGGATCCGGTGGTCCGGACTGACGGACGGACGGACCGCCGTGTACTCCTTGCCTTCGGAGACTTCGTTCACGTCGATCAGCACTTCTTCGGCTTCGGGCTCCTGAGCGCCGCCGAAGACGTCGCCATCGGCCGGCCGGCGGCCGTGGATCGGGTACTGCTTCCCCTCCTCGTAGCGGGTGTAGTACCAGTAGTCGCCGTCACGGTACGGAACGGACGAATCGTCCTCGACGACCCGGCTTCGAATCTCCGCGAACACGCTCTCCTGAAGCGCCTCGGTATGCGCCAGCGCGGCGTCGACGTAGGCGTTTTCCGCCTCCAGATAGGCGATGACCTCCGGGTCCTCGCGTTCCCGCAGCCAGTAGTACTCGTCGACACGGACGTCGCCGTGGGTCTCGAGTTCATGCGGCCGCGCCTTGGCGAGCGGCGGCTCGCCGGGGCCCGCCGCGGGACCGGCGCAGGAAGTCACCGCGAGAGCGGCCAGGAGCAGGACAGCAGCAGGTACCTTTGGCATAGGTACGAGAGTCTAGCCACCACTCCGCTCCCACAACAGGATGGCGGCGAACAGATCCTCCAGCGCCGCGCCGACCGACTTGAACAGCGTGATCTCGGACGGGTCATGACGCCCCGCGTGCCGGCCGCGGCACAGTTCGTAGAGATCGCCGGCAACCTCTTCGGCCCTCAGGGCGCCTGACGCGATCGGTTGAACCAGGTCGCCGGCCTCGAGCAAAGCGCCGTCCCGCGTGTCGACGAACACGGTGGAACGGCGCACCGCCTCGTCGTCGGCCTCACGCATCGCCGGCGTGAAGCCGCCGACCAGGTCGACGTGCATGCCGGCGCGGAGCCAGTCGCCCTGGACCAGGGGTTCCGTGGCAAGCGTCGCGGTGCTCACGATGTCCGCGCCTCGGACCGCCGCCTCGAGGTCGCTTGCCGGGCCCGTTGCGAGTCCTTCGAGCAGCGGTGACCGCGACGCCGCGAGCGCACGCCCGGACCGGCGACCCCAGAACTCGACCTCGAGATTCGGATGCACCGCGGCGTGGGCCCCGGCCAGGTGGGGCGCCAGGTTGCCCGTGCCGACCACGAGCAGGCGACGGGCGTCCGCGCGGGCGAGGAACCGTGCAGCCAGCGCCGACGCCGCCGCGGTGCGCCGGAGCGTCAGTTCCGCGCCGTCGATCAGGGCCAGCGGTTCGCCGGTCTCTCCAGACGCCAGGATGTAGCTGCCCTGAATCGTGTCGAGGCCGCGCGAGGCGTTGCCCGGAAAGGCCGTCGCGATCTTGACGCCCAGGTACCCGCCGGCGGTCCAGGCCGGCATCAGGAGCAGCGTCGCATCGGGCTCGCCGGGCCGCGCCTGGACCCGGTGATGGTGGCGCACCGGCATCTCGCAACCGTCGCGAAAACCCGTCTCGAGTGCGTCCACTACAGCACCCCAGGGGAGCAGTTCGGCGGTCCGGGCCGCGTCGAAGATCTTCATGGAGCTTGCGGAGGATAGTCTCATCCCCGATGACCCACCTCGAGGAACTCGAAGAGAACGGCTACGTCATCCTGGAAGGAGTACTCGACCGCGAGCAGCAGCAAGCGCTGCGAAGCGTGCTCCAGCCCCACTTCGAACGTCATCTGTTCGGCCGCAATCCCTTCGAAGGCCACAACACGCAACGGGTCTACGGCCTGCTCGCGAAGTCGCGGCTGTTCGATGCACTGGTGGCGCACCCCGCCGTCATGGCGGCCTGCGAGGCGACGCTCGGACCCGGCTTCCTGCTCTCGGTGGCTCACGCCATCCTGATCCACCCCGGTGAAGCCGCACAAAGCCTCCACCACGACGACTCGTTCTATCCGCTGCCGCGGCCCAGACAGGCGCTCGGCGTGAGCACCATCTGGGCGCTCGACGACTTCACCGAGGACAACGGCGCTACCCGCATCGTGCCCGGAAGCCACCGGTGGAACGGCGACCGGCCCGACGACGCGGAAGCCCGGCCCGTCATCATGCCCGCCGGCTCCCTGCTCATCTTCCTCGGCACCCTCTACCACGGCGGCGGCGAGAACTGCTCGGCGGGGTCCCGGCTCGGGCTGACCATTCAGTACTGCCCGGCCTGGGCCCGCCAGCAGGAGAACTTCATCCTCGGCGTACCGGCCGGCGAAGTGCCGCGTCTGTCCGAAACAATCCAGGAACTGATCGGCTACGGCATCCATCCCCCGTTCATGGGACACGTCGACGGCCGCCACCCATTGAAGGCACTCCAGACATGAAGAAGCTCGCACTATTCGCGGCGCTGGCCGCACTGCTCGCCCTGGCATGCGGCGCCCCGGCCGACGCGCCGGAAGCCGAGGCCAGCGACGGAGAAACCACCGGCAACGCGGTCCCAGAAGGCGCGCCCCGGCTCGTTCTCCTGATCGCCGTCGACCAGATGCGGGCCGACTACCTGGAGCGCTTCCGCCCCCTTCTGAATCACGGGCTGGCCCGGCTCCTCCAGGAAGGCGTCGTCTTCACCGACGCCCACCACTTCCACAGCGCCACCGAAACCGCCCCCGGACACGCGACCCTGGCCACGGGCGTGTTCCCGAAGCGGCACGGGATCGTCGGCAACTCCTGGTTCGACCGCGAGAGCGGCAACGACGTCTACTGCTGCGGCGACCCGGACCACGGCGTCTCACCGCGCAACATGCTGGCGCCAGCTCTCGGCGACCTGCTGAAGGCCACATACCCGGAAGCCAGGGTCTTCGCCGCCAGCGCCAAGGACCGCGCGGCGATCCTCATGGGCGGCCACCACGCGGACGGCGCCTGGTGGTACAGCCGCTCCACGGGCAGCTTCGTCACCTCGACCTACTATGGCGACGAGGAGTCCCAACCCGCCTGGGTCGAGGCCTTCAACGACGAGGACCGACTGGCCGTCCACTTCGCCAACGCCTGGGAGCCGCTCCTGCCGCTCGACCACACGTCGTCCTACGACATCGAGCCGCTCGACCGCGGCCCCGTCATCGACACCTTCCCCCACGCCGTTGGCGGCTTCACCGTCGAGCGCGCAGCGTTCTACGCCGACGTCTACCGGTCGCCCTTCGTCGACAACCACCTCGAAGACTTCGCCGAGGTTCTGATCGAGGCGGAGAACCTGGGCGCCGACGAGATCCCCGACCTGCTGGCGGTCAGCTTCTCCGCCCTCGACACCGTAGGCCACGGTTACGGCCCGAACGCCCCCGAGACCCTCGATGTGATCCTCCGGCTCGACCGCACGATCGGCGAGCTGCTCGACTTCGTCGACGAGCGAATCGGCATGGAGAACGTGGTCGTCGCCCTGTCCTCCGACCACGGCGTCGGCGAAGTCCCCGAACTCGTCGTGCGCGACGGCGGCGACGGCGGCCGCTTCGGCACGGACCAGACCCTTTGCCTGCAACGCCTGCAGTCGCGCCTGAAGGGCCGCTTCGGCGGCGGGGAGTTCCTGGTCGACACCTTCTACCTCGACGGCGAGACGATCGCGGCGGAAGAGGCCAACCGGGCCGCGATCGAGGACGAGATCATCGAGGCGATGAGCGACTGTCCGCTGATCGCCGAGGTCGTCCGGCCGGCGGAACTCGACCCGGCGAATCCCCTCCACGAGCTGTACCTGAACAACTACTACCCCGAGCGCAGCGGAGACCTGGTCGTCGTAGTCGAGCCGAACGTCCTGCCCGTACCGGCGTCGGCCGTCGTGGCCAGCCACGGCTCGCCGTACGCCTACGACACCCACGTGCCGCTGATCATCCGCCGCCAGGACGGCGCCGGCCAGGTGGTCGAAGCCCGGGCGAACACGATCGACCTCGCGCCCAGCCTGGTCCCCATCCTCGGTCTCGAGGTCGAAGGCATCCCCGGCTTCGAGGGCTTCGACGGCACGGACCGGCTCGCCGATCGCTGAACCCAGGGAGGAAGAGACCAACATGCGCAAAGTGCGAAGACCGGGAGCTTGCGCCGGAGAACGCAGCAACGACAGTCCGACGGCGCAAGGTCCCGGTGAGGACGGGATGGGCCGAAAGTCCGAGCCTGCGAGGCGTTTCGGGGCGATCGCCGCCATCGTCGTCACGCTCTGCCTGGCCTCGGTCCTCCTCACGGGCTGTCAGGCCGAGGCGCAGACCTACGCCGAGAGGCTCGGCTTCCCCGCCGGTACCCGCGCCGTCATTCTGCACGTCGACGACGCCGGCATGTCGCACGACTCGAACGTCGGCGCCCTGCGCTCGATCCTGGACGGCGCCGCCAACTCGATGAGCGTCATGATGCCCTGCCCCTGGGTGCCGGAACTCGTGCGGAGCCTGGAGGAGAACCCGGGCATCGATGCCGGCCTCCACCTGACGCTGACCGCCGAGTGGGACGACTACCGCTGGGGACCACTGGTTGGCCGCGAGGCGGCGCCCGGCCTGGTCGACGCGGAGGGCGCCCTGTGGTCCAGCGTCGCCGAAGTCGTCGCCCACGCCTCCCCCGACGAGGTGGAAGCGGAAGTCCGCGAGCAGATCCGCCGCGCCCGAACGATGGGCTTCGAACCGACCCACCTCGACTCGCACATGGGCACCCTGTTCGCCACGATGGACTTCCTGGAGCGCTACATCGAGGTCGGCATCGACGAGGGCATCCCGCTCATGTTCCCCGGCGGCCACAACGCGATCCTCGAGGCCCAGTACGAGGCCCAGGGACGGGACACGCCGCCGGGGCTAGGCCGCGCGACCGAACTCGGCCAGCGAATCTGGGACGGCGGCCTGCCCGTCCTCGACGACCTTCACAACCTGAGCTACGGGTGGGTCCCCGAGAGCGGCGCCGACGCCACGGACGAGGAACTGACGGAGTACAAGGTCGAGCGCTACGTCCAGGCCCTGCGCGACCTGCGCCCCGGCGTCACGATGGTCATCATGCACTCGACCGACCCGAGCGAGAACTTCAAGTACATCTCGACTTCCGGCCCCAGCCGCAAGGGCGACATGCTGGCGATGCTCGACCCCCGCGTGCAGCAGGCGATCGAGGACGAGGGCCTGGTGCTGACGACCTTCCGTGAGCTCAAGGAAAGACGGGATCGCGTCGACTAGTCAGCGGAGGATCCCGGATGTCGCCGACGTTCCGCCGGAGGAGGCCGCCCAGGCCTGGCTGACTCAGGCCCGGCGGCTTCTGGCGGTGATGGACCGGCCGGCTGGGTCGGCCAAGATCGAAACGACACCGGACGGACCGATAGCCGTCGTTGAGCTTCCCGAAGCCCGAAGAGAGAGCGCCGAGGCGATCCTCGAGTGGGCACTGGAAGCAGCGGCGCGGGTACTTCGCGGCGATCCGCAGCCGTCTGACGCGGAGGTGTACAAGGCGGCCCGGGGGCTGCCGGGCTAGTCCACCGGTGGCGCGAACTCCCTCTCTACAAGACCGCCACGGTGTCGCTGCGGGCGAATGCCGGCCGGAACCCAGGTGGCGCGTCCGCGCGCCACCAGCGTCACAGTCCGAGCGCCCATCCGCGGGCGGTCGGATGTCAGGCCGGCGCACCGACAACCGACGCGGCGTGACGTCGAGCTGAAGGCGTCCAGCCCAGTCGGGGCCGGAGGGGTCGGCTCCCAGGTGCCTCTGAACGAGCGACGGCCGGCACCTCCCAGCAACCGACGCCCAACCGGAGCGAGTGAAGCGGAGCAAGCGCAACCCCTCCCATCTCCTCTTAAGCGCGCGCGTCAGCTGGGAGCCGACCCCTCCGGCCCCAAGACGGGCGGGTGCGTCCGACGCCGCTTCGATGCGACTAACTCGTGATGCGCTGGAACTTCGGCGGGCGGCGTTCGACGAAGGAGGCGACGCCTTCCTTGAAGTCGCCGCGCTGGAGACTCTCGGCCATCAACTCGTTCGACTCGCGGAGCGCGTCGCCGGTGTCCATCATCAGATGACGGTAGACCTGCTGCTTGATGACCTTGAGCGACATCGGCGCGGAGCGCTCGGCGAGCGCCCGGACGTAGTTCTCGGCCTCGGGCACAACCCGGTCGTGCGGTACGGAGCGGTTGACGACGCCCATCTGAGCCGCCTCCGGACCGTAGAACTTGCGACCCGTCCAGAGAATGTCGAGCGCGTTGGACGGGCCCGCCACACGGGGCAGGATCCAGCTCAGACCGTGCTCGGCGATCAGGCCGCGGTTCACGAACGCGGACGTGAAGACCGCCCGGTCCGAAGCCAGGCGGATGTCGCAGAGCATCGCGATCGCAAAGCCGAGACCGGCGCAGGGCCCGTTGATCGCGGCGACGATCGGCTTGCGCACCGCCATCAGGTAGTTGAAGGTGACGCCGAAGTTCTCGGCGCCCATCTCGTCGATCGCGCCCGCCTGCGCGTCCTCGAAGGCGTTGCCTCCGCCGCCGCCGCGCTCCCCCCGACTGGTGGCCTGGAGGCCCTGCATGTCCGCTCCGGCGCAGAACCCGCGGCCGGCGCCGGTCAGGACGATGCCGACGACGCGCTCATCGCGCTCGGCGGCCGCCATCGCGTGCTTCATCTCGGCCATCATGCTGCCGGTGATCGCGTTCAACTGCTCCGGCCGGTTCAGGGTGATCGTGGCGATCGGATCGTTCACGTCGTACTTGATGAGTTCGTACTCAGTCATTCGCTTGGCCTCCAGCCGCTGTTCAAAGTGAGCGGCCAAGCGTAGCAGCGGCGGTAACATGGAACCCATGTTGCGACCAAGAGCCCTGCACGGAACCGCCGGTGCGACGCTCGGCCTCGCCGCCGCGGCTCTCCTTTTCGCCTGCACCGACGCGGAGCCGGCGGCCGAACCCCGGCCGACCGCGCCGCCGGGCACGTCGGATCGGCTGGCGATCGTCGATCGCGCGATCGAGCACCACGGCGGTGACCTGTTCGAGCACTCCCGGGTCAAGCTGACGGTAGCTTCGCGTTCCGGGAGCTTCGACGTCGACTCGACGACGGACGGAGACCGCTTCGAGTACGTCATCCGGGCCTCGGAAGGCAGTGACGAACGCGAGTACCGCCGGGACAACCGAGCGCTCGAGGTGACCGAGGCCGGCGAGCCGATGGCGATGGACGAGACGGAGCATGTGCGAGCGGAGAGCTACGTCAACCAGCGCATGTACTTCCTCTTTCTGCCCTACAAGCTGAACGACCCCGGCACCTACAAGGAAGACCAGGGGCTCGAGTTGTGGAACGGACGGCAGTTGCACCGGGTCCGCGTGACCTTCGAACCCGATTCAAGCGACGGCGCCGACAGCGCCTACGTCTACTGGTTCGACCCGGAGACCGCCAGGCTGGAGCAGTTCGCCTACGACTACAGCAAGGGCACCGGACTCCGCTTCCGCATCCTCCGCAACTACCGCCGCATCGGCGGCCTGCTGTTCTACGACGCGGACAACTACGGCCTGAACACTCCGGACGGAGGGCTGACCGTCGACGACATCACACCAACGTACGTCGCGGAGGAACTTCCCCTCGTCTCGCAGATCGAGCATCGCGACGTCCACGTCGAACAGCTCGCGAGATGAAGAGCGGACGCGCAGCTTCCGCCCTCGCCGGCCTCACCACCTGCCTGCTGCTCGCGTCCTGCGAACCGCCACGACTCGAAGAACCGGAGCCGGCCTTCGACCCGCAGACCGTCGCAAAGGCCGTGCTCGAGGTGCTGGACGCCCAGGTGGAGGCCTGGAACGAGGGCGACCTCGAGGGCTTCATGGCAGGGTACCTGCGGAGCGAGGACCTGCGCTTCACCTCGGGCAGCGAGGTCCGGCGCGGCTGGAGCCAGACCCTGCAACGCTACCGGGAGACCTACCCCGACCGCGCCTCGATGGGCACGCTGGCTTTCGAGGAACTGGACGTCCGGGTGCTCTCCGAGCACGCCGCAATGGTCTTCGGCCGCTTCCGGCTGAAGCGGGAATCCGACGAACCGACCGGTCTGTTCACCCTGCTCGTGGAGCTGCACGGAGAACGGTGGCTGATCGTCGCCGATCACACCTCCAGTTAGGGGACCGCCGCGGCTGGCCGCGGCGCCGATCATGATGAGACGATGAGAGAACCGAGCGTCATCCTGATGGGAGTGGCTCTACTGCTGATGCTGGGGGCCGTCTGTTTCGCGATGGAACTCCCCCGCATCGAGGCGGTGATCGAGACGCGAGCCGCCGCGACGCTCGCGGACGTCGGCGTGCGCGACCTCCGCATCGAAGCGGACGGACGCGACATCACGCTCCACGGCACGATCGCCTTCGCGGAGATCGGGCTCGAGGCGGCGCGACGCGCGGCCGGCGAGCCGGGAGTTCGAAGCGTCGACAACCGCCTGGTGATGATAGGTGAGCCGAGCCTCGAATTCGGCCCTGACGGCGACATCTGGCTGCTGGCTGGACGCCTTCCGACCCCCGAGAGTCGCCAGGAGCTGTTCGACGCGGCGGCCGCGATCGTGGGTCAGGGCAACGTGATCGACGAAACGGAAGTCGACGCGACCGTGACCGAGCCGCCCTGGATCCCGACTCTCCCCAGGCTGATTCAACTCCTGCGGCAGGTGCACGGTGGGCCCGGGCTCCGGCTGCAGGACGGGACGTTGGTTCTGACAGGCCACACCTCGAGCGAAGGCATGCGCGACCGGCTGGAGTTCGACGTGGCCGCGATCGCCGAAACGGCCGAAACCGGCTGGAGGATCGCCAATGAGATGGTGATCGCTCCCGTCGCGGTGAACCGGGTCGCCCAGAACCGGATCCGCCGACTGCTACGGGAGCAGCCGATCGCGTTCCAGGATCGTACCGATGCGCTCACCGAAGACGCCCGGACCGCCATCGCCGGCATCGGCGAAGTGCTGGACGCCTTCTCGGACATCCGGGTCGAGATCCTCGTCCGCACGGATGCCGGCAGCGATCCCGAGGACGACCGGCTGCTCAGCATCGCCCAGGCCGAGTCCATCCGCGAAGTCCTGTCCGCTAGCGTCCATCCCGACCGCCTGCTGGCCTTCGGCTACGGCAGCGACCGGCCGGCCGAAGACGACGACGCCGGCGAGAGTCAAGGGGTCGTGTTCCGGGTTCTCCACCGCCCCTGAAGCAGGTTCCTCGTGCTCTACGTTCTGTTCGAGATCTGGATCTGGGTGATCGCCGCGGGACTGGTCGGCGCGATCTTCGGCTGGTGGATCCGCAGCATGCGGGCCGCCAGGGAAGTGGCGCGCGAAGCCCTGCTTTGGCAGCGGCGCGTCGAACGGCTGAGGAGGCTCGCGACCGGCCTGAAACAGATGTCGGACGACGAAGAAGGAAGTCGGGACGACGCCGACCGCCGATAGCGGTCACTGGCCGGTGCGGAGATCGAACTCTGACGGCGACACGACGACGCCGGCCCGGTGCTGCAAGGCGCGCGATGTGACGTCTGCCAGAACGTCCGGCCGGTCGGTCGCGATGTCCCATTGCTCGCCCGGATCGAGCGCCAGGTCGTAGAGCAGCGGCGGGTCGTGTTCCGTCCGCTCGCCTGCCAGACCGTACTCGCCCTCGGTGATGAAGTGCGCCTTGTACTTGCCCACCCGGTAGGCGTAGAGCTCGCTGCCGCGGTAGAACGGCACTTCCTCGCGCGGCCCCTCCCCGTCACCGCGAAGCACCGGGGCGAGATCGAGGCTGTCCATCGGCCTGTCCTCCGGGATGGCGCCGCCAGCCAGGCCGAGGAGGGTTGCGAACAGGTCGCTCGTCGACCCGATCTCGTTCGTGATCGCTTCGGGCACGATCGTCCCGGGCCACCAGAAGAGCCCCGGCACCCGCATGCCGCCCTCCCAGGTCATCCCCTTGCCTTCGCGAAGCGGGCCGGCCAAGCCTCCCTGCGTCCGAAACGCGGTCCACGGGCCGTTGTCGCTGCTGAAGAAGACGAGCGTGTTCTCGGCGATCCCCTCCTCCTCGAGCGTGTCCAGGATCCGGCCCACGCTCCAGTCGATCTCCTCGATCACGTCGCCGTAGAGCCCGGCTTCGCTGTGGCCTTCGAACTCGGGCGCCCGGAACAGCGGTACGTGCGGCATGCTGTGCGGCACGTAGACGAAGAAGGGCTCGTCGCGGTGGGCGCGGATGAAGTCCACCGCCTCCTCCGCGTAGCGCTTCGTGATCGTCGTCTGGTCCGCTGGCTGCTCCAGCGTCTCCGTGACGATCTCGCCGGCCTCGTCGCGCTCCGAGCGGATCAACGGCACGTCCCAGTACTCGATCTTCGGATCCAGGAAGGCGGCGCGACGCTCTTCCCTCCCCGGCAGCGTCGACATCATGTCGTTCGAGTAGGGAATCCCGAACCAGTAGTCGAAACCGTGGCGGGTCGGCACGTACCGCGGCCCGTCGCCCAGATGCCACTTCCCGAACATGCCCGTCGCGTAGCCGAGGTCGCGCAACGCCTCGGCGATCGTGATCTCTTCGTCCTGGATCCCGCCCACGAAGTTGGGGAACAGGACCCGCGCCCGATCCCCGTAGAGCCCGCTCCGCACACCGAGCCTCCCGGTCAGCAAGCCAGCCCGGCTCGGCGAGCAGACCGAAGCCGTGACGTAGAAGTTCGTCCAGCGCTGGCCTTCGGCCGCCATCCGGTCCAGGTGCGGCGTCCGGATCACCGGCGCGCCGTAGCTGCCCAGGTCTCCCCAGCCCAGGTCGTCGGCGAAGACGATGACGAAGTTGGGGGGCCGGCTGGAGGCGCTTTCCGTGGCTGTAGACGAACCGCAGGCGGCCACGACCGGCGCGAGCACCAAGGCAAGGCAGGCTGTTCTCGGCATGGCGCGAGTGTAAGGGACAGTAGGATCGCCAACTTCCGCCCGCTGAACCACCCAGAGACAGCACCATGACCCCACCCCCGATCGACGAAGCCCGCGCCCTCGACCACCTGATGGACCTGCTGGCCATCGAGGGCCTGAGCGGCCGCGAGGGCAAGGTCGCGGCCGCCGTCAGGGAGAAGCTGCTCGCCGCGGGCTGCGAGCCGTCCTGGATTGGCCACGACGACGCGAACGAGCGGATCCCCGGCGACTACGAGGTCGGCAACCTGATCGTCGACCTGCCCGGCACACGGCCCGGGCCGCGGCGGCTGTTCATGGGCCACATGGACACGGTGCCGCTTTGCCGCGGCGCGGTGCCGGTGCGCCGGAACGGACGGATCGAGGCGGAAGGGGACACGGCGCTCGGCGGCGACAACCGGACTTCGATCGGCGCCCTGGTGACGATGGTCGAGACCGTGCTCGTCCAGGACGTGCCCCGGCCGCCGATCACGGTCCTGATGACGGTCGGCGAGGAGGTCGGCCTCTGGGGTGCGAGGACCGTGGAACTCGAGCGACTCGGCAGTCCCGCACTCGGCTTCAACATCGACTCCGGCGCGCCGCACGTACTGATCGTCGGCGCCACCGGCGCCGACCGCTGGCAGGTCGACATCCACGGCAAGTCCTCGCACGCGGGGGTCCATCCCGAGCACGGGATCTCCGCGGCGCTGATCGCTTCGCGGGCGGTGGCCGACGTGGCAGGACGCGGGTTCTTCGGCAAGATCGAGCTTCCCGCCGGCAGCGGCACCTCGAACATCGGCCGGATGGCCGGCGGCGAGGCGAGCAACCAGGTCACCGACCACGTCTTCGTGTCCGGAGAATCGCGCAGCCATGACAAGGCCTTCCTCGCGCAGATCACGGCCGCCTACCGCGACGCCTTCGAGCAGGCCGCCCGGAGCGTCACGAGTTCGGACGGCCAGTGCGGCCGCGTCGACTTTCGTGCCGAGACCGACTACGAGGCGTTCGAGATGTCAAGGGACTCGCCGCCCGTGCAACTTGCCGCGGACCGCGTCCGCGCGGTTCTCGGAATGGAGGCCGAGTACCTCGTCGCCAACGGAGGACTCGACGCGAACTACCTGAACGCCAAGGGCCTGCCCACGGTGACCCTGGGCGCCGGCCAGCACAACCCCCACACCGTGGATGAGTACGTCGACGTACAGGAGTACCTCGACGGTTGTCGAATGATCGCCGCCATCGCCGCGGCTTGAGGAATGGAGGCTCCGACTTGAACACTCGCATGTTGCACGAGAAGGTGATCGTCGTGACCGGCGCCGGCCGCGGCATCGGCCGCGACATCGCCCTGCTTGCCGCTTCCCACGGCGCTTCCGTCGTCGTCAACGACCTCGGCGGTTCCGAACGCGGCGAAGGCGCCGACCAGACCCCCGCACAGGGCGTCGTCGACGAGATCCGGGCAACCGGAGGACGCGCCGCCGCGAACTACGAGAGCGTGACCGACTTCGACGGCGCCAATCGCATGATCGAGCAGGCGCTCGACGAGTTCGGCCAGATCGACGGTGTCGTCAACAACGCCGGCATCCTTCGGGACGTCATCTTCCACAAGATGGAGGAGAGCGACTGGGACGCCGTGGTCGCCGTCCATCTCAAGGGCAGCTTCAACATGGCGCGGGCCGCCGCGCCCCACTACCGCAAGCAGATCGGCGGCGCCTTCGTCCACATGACCTCGACGTCGGGGCTGATCGGCAACTTCGGTCAGGCCAACTACGCCGCGGCCAAACTCGGCATCGTCGGACTCTCCAAGTCCCTCGCGCTCGACATGCAGCGCTTCGAAGTGCGCTCGAACTGCATCGCCCCCTTCGCCTGGTCCCGGTTGATCGGCACGATCCCGACCGCCGACCCGGCGCAGGCCGCGCGGGTCGCGAAGATGAAGGAGATGACGCCGGCGCTGGTCGCGCCGCTCGCCGTCTACCTGCTCAGCGACGGGGCGAAGGACGTCAGCGGCCAGATCTTCGCGGTCCGCAAGAACGAGATCTTCCTGATGAGCCAGCCGAGACCTGTTCGCTCCGTCCACAACAGCGAAGGCTGGACCCCGGAATCGATCGCGGAGCGCGGCATGCCGGCCCTCGCCGGGTCGTTCCACGACCTCGACCGGACGACCGACGTGTTCACCTGGGAGCCGACGTAGCCGACGCCTACAACTGCCAGGCCAGCAGCAACTGGACGGCGCTCTCGTCTTCGGACGTGCCGAGCTTGTTGCTCCAGTACTGGTACTCGATGCCCGCGAACAGCTTGCCGGCGTCGCCGCCGAACGCCTTGCCCGCGTCCCAGCGGAGCTGGGGCTGGGCCAGGATCGTGCCGCCGTACTCGGTGCCGAACTCATTCGTCACGGCGCCGATGTACTCGGCGTGGCCGGTGATCTGGAAGCTCTGCTCGCCAACGTCGAACAGGTACAGCCAGTTCACGTCGAAGCAGTAGCTGTCATCTGTTCGCGGCGCGCCGCCTCCGCCGACGCCGCTGCTGCCGTCGAGGTACAGCATCAGGTCCGTGTTCAGGAAGATGAACCCGGGCGCCTTCCAGGCCAGGCGCAGCCCGGGCAGGTACTTCACCACCTTCGCGTCGCCGGCGGCGTTCAGGCCGGCGATGAAACCGACGTCCGCCAGCGGGCCGCCGCCGACCGTCTTCCCGGTCATCTTGCCGAGGCTCAGCGTCGGGTACCACTCGCCGTAGAAATCCCGCTCGTTGAAACCGTCCCGGCCCCTGTCGTCGAGGTAGTCGATGAAGAAGAAGCTATCGCCGTACTTCCACTGCGTCGCCTGCTGCAGCGTGAGGACGAAGCTCTCTTCCTCCTGAGCCGAGAACGGGTTCAGGAGTTCGCCGAACTGGAAGTGGAACTCGGTCTGCGCGGCGGCCGGAACCGAAGCCGCGACCAGGGCGGCCAGGGCGGCAACGGCAAACCAGCGCCGCCGCCCGACTTCACTTCGCCAGCCGCTTCCTGGCGTCACGCCACCTCGAACAGCCCTGCGGCGCCCATGCCGCCGCCGATGCACATGGTGACGACCACGTTCTTCGCGCCGCGACGCTTGCCTTCGATCAGGGCGTGGCCGACCATCCGCGCGCCGCTCATGCCGTAGGGGTGGCCGATCGAGATCGCGCCGCCGTTCACGTTCAGCTTCTCGTTCGGAATGCCCAGCCGGTCGCGGCAGTAGATGACCTGGACCGCGAACGCCTCGTTCAGCTCCCACAGGTCGATGTCGTCCATCGTCAGGCCCTGGCGCTCCAGCAGCTTGGGGACGGCGAAGACCGGACCGATGCCCATCTCGTCCGGCTCGCAGCCGGCGACCGCCATCCCCTTGTAGATGCCGAGCGGCTCGAGGCCCCGCTGCTCCGCCAGCTTCGAGTCCATGACCACGCACGCCGACGCGCCGTCGGAGAGCTGGCTCGCGTTGCCGGCGGTGATCGTGCCGTTCTCGCGCACCGGCTTGAGGCCGGAGAGACCTTCGATCGTCGTGCTCGGCCGGTTGCCCTCGTCCTGGCTGAGCTCGACCTCGCCGAAGCTGATGTCCCCGGTCGCCCTGTCGAGAATCATCTTCGTCGCGTTCATCGTGATGATCTCGTCGTCGAAGGCGCCCGACTCCTGCCCGGCGGCGGTCCGCCGCTGACTCTGCAGGCCGTACTCGTCCTGCTGCTCGCGGGTGACGTCGTAGCGCTTCGCCACAACTTCGGCGGTGTCGATCATCGGCAGGTGGAGATCCGGCTTGTTCTCCTTGATCCAGGGATCGGGAACACGGAAGTGGTTCATCTTGTCGTTCTGCACCAGGCTGATCGAGTCGATGCCGCCGGCGACCACGACCGGCGCCCCGTCGATCACGACCTGCTTGGCGGCGGTGGCGATCGCCATCAGGCCCGACGAGCACTGCCGGTCCACAGTCATTCCCGACACCTCGACCGGCAGGCCGGCCCGGATCGCGCACTGGCGGGCGACGTTGTTGCCCTGGGTGCCCTGCTGCATGGCGCAGCCCATGACGACGTCGTCGACCTCGCCCTTCTCGACGCCGGCGCGTTCGACCGCTGCGGAAATCGCCGCCGCGCCCATGGTCGGCGACTCGAGATTGTTGAAAGCGCCGCGATAGGCCTTGCCGATCGGCGTGCGGGCAGTGGAAACGATGACGGCGTCAGTCATGGAGAACTCCCTGGCTTGGATGGTGGCTGTGGTTTCGGTTCTTCGGACCCCCGAGACTAGCACCTACCGTCCGGTCGGTCGGTCACTCCTCCAGCCAAGCGTTGAAGGACGGCTTCCGCTTCCCGCGAAACGCCGCGACGCCCTCGCGCGAGTCCGGGTGATGGTCGGCCATCGGCGTCCGGGCCGCGATGTCCTCGAGCGACTGCTCCCAGGTCTGGTCGGCGGCGTTGTAGAGGCTGCGCTTGAGCAGCCGCATCGCCACCTGCGGTCCGTTCGCGAGTTCACGCGCCAGATCCATGGCCCGCGGCATCAGGTCGTCCGGCTCCACCACTTCGTGTACGAGCCCGAGGTCGTGCGCCTCCGCGGCGCCGACGAGCCTGGCGCGCATCAGAAAGTCCATCGTCTTCGGCAGCCCCATCATCTGCAGCAGCAGGTAGTGGCCGCCCTCGTCCGGGAGTAGCCCGAAGCGAAGCGTGCCGCTGCCCATTCGAGCCGCGCTCGAGGCGATCCGGAAGTCGCAGCTCAGCGCCAGCGAGAACCCGGTCTGGACCGCCACGCCGTTCACCGCCGCGATCGTCAGCTTGTCCATGCCGCGGATCGCCGTGTTGATCGGCTGGGAGATCTTGCGCAGCCCGTTGATCGTGCCGAGCACGTTGTCGTGGCCACGGTGAATGTCCGGCACCAGCGCTTCGCCGCGCCGGCCCTTGTCCTGGCCGCTGATGTCGTCGCCGGCGGAAAACGCCCTGCCGCTGCCGGCAAAGAGGACGACCCGCACCGGGTCTTCCATCGCGGCCTGCGTGAGCGTCTCCAGCAGGTCCCGCTTCATCGGAGCGTCCATGCCGTTGAGACGGTCCGGCCGGTTGAAGGTGATGACCAGGATCCCCGGATCCTCCATGGACACCTCGAAGCCCCTGAACTCGCCCGTCTGGATCATGCCTGCCGCTCCTTCCTGGGTGGTCGTTGTTCGCTGACGGCCGGTGATTGTGGCACAGCGCTGTGCTACGTTGCGCCCACCTTCAACACGCATTTCGCGGAGCCCGTCCAGCTCCGCGACGGGAGACACATCAAGGATGAAACGGTTCATCATCGGCCTGTCGGCCTGCATCCTCGTTGCCTGCCTTGCGCAGGCGGCCCTGTACGCATCCGGCACGATCGCCGCCGGCAAGGGCATCAACCCGCGGGACGCCTACACGATGGGCAAGGCGCTCACGTTCCAGAAGCTCGTGTGTCCCTCCTGTCCCCTGCAGAAGCGCGACCTCGACCGGGACCGCGCCCTCAGTCTGAAGAACAGCCTGGAAGCTCGCGACGAGGCCGAGAAGCCGGGCACCGCCGACGACGAGCACATCAACGTGCTCTGCCCCGGCGCCGGCGAAGCCGCGTGCGCGGAAGCACCGGACGAGCAGGAACTCGTTCATTTCTACCTGACCCGCCGCTACAAGCTGTAGCCCGGAGATGACGATGAACAGACGTGCCCCGCGTCCGCTCCTTCTGACGGCGGTTGCCGTCCTCGTCTGCACGGCGCCGCCGCTGGTCGCCGAAGGCTCCCCCTGGCTGCCCGCCCCTGGATCGGGCACGGTCACGTTCTCCTACGTCTCCCAGGAGGCGACCGACTACGAGCGATCCGAGAGGTGGCGGAGCATGGCCGGCGCCGACTCGACGACCATCCAGCTCGCCGGCACGCTCGGCCTCGACACCGTCTGGATCAACGGGACGTACGGCATCTCCGACGCTCTCGCACTCGACTTCCAGATCGGCACGTCGGACAGCCAGTACCCCGGGGGCGGCCCCAAGCACCCGAACAAGGATGACCTCAGCGGGCTCCAGGACGCGAGAGCCGGCCTGACCTGGCGATTCCGGGACGAGGTCGTGACTTCGGGCCCCAGCATGGCACTGCGCTTCGGCGCCATCCTCGCGGGCGACTACGACACCGGCTACATCAACTCCCTGGGCGACGGCGGCAACGGCGCCGAGGTCTCCCTGCTGATCGGCAAGTACGTCGGCCAGCGTGGCGTCCTTTCCGCCGAGGTCGGCTACCGCTACCGCACCGACGACATTCCGGAGGACATCATCCTGAATCTCTCGGCCGGCGTTCTGGTCGGAGAACGAGTCGGCTTGAGCGTCGGCTACCGGATGACCGACGGCGGTTCGGGGCTCGACATCGGCGTTCCGCCATTCTCCCCGGCCCGCTTCCCGGAGCTTCAGGAAGACATCGACCTTCTCTACGGCACGGTGAACATCGGCCTCACGGGCAGTACGAGCCTGGCGTTGACCTATGGCGACGTCATCGGCGGCCGCAACACACCGAACTCCGAGGTCATCGGCCTCAGCGTCGGCTTCACCTTCGGCGGCGGCGGGTTCTGACTCCAGCGCCCGTCACCTAGCTAGGGCTCGTTCAGGCTCCAGTCGTACTCGTAGTCGATCGAACCCGCGAAGGCCTCGAGACGCGCGGCGAGTTCTTCGTCGGCGTAGTCGATGAGGTGCGCGACGACGGACTCCTCGGTGTTGCCGAAGTCCTCGGTGTACCAGTCGTAGATGCTCGAGATGACGATGAAGTCCTCGTCGACGAAGTCGACGCCGCGCGGGTTGTTCACGTAGTCCCGCGCGCCCTGCTCCAGCAGCTCCTCCGTGTTGGCGGCGGTGAACGCCGTCGACAGCAGGTGCGGGCAACCGTACGCGGCGCAGTTCACCGCGTAGTGGATCCGCTTGTCCCGCCAGAGCGGACGCAGGATGCCGTGCTCGATGTCGTCCAAACTCAGATCCCGGCCGTTGACCTGCGCGTGCGGGTCCTGCCACGGACCGGTGTTCGGAATGACGCCCTCGTGGATCTCCTTGATGGAATCCACCGGGTACTCCGAAAGCACCACCTGGACCGTGAGGGCGTTGTAGAGGTTGATCCAGTACGCCATCTGCTCGGCCCGTGAGTAGGCAAGCGGATCGAGTCCCTGCAGGTACTCCAGATAGCCGGCCAGCTTCGCCCCGTCGCCGGAGCTGCCAGAGAACGCCGCATAGTCGAACAGGTTGACGCCCGAGCCGTCGGCGGTGACGTAGCCGTCCAGGATCTCCTGCCAGGGGCCGTGATCGATCCGCTCCGTGCTCCTTTCGTCGCTGACGTCCCAGCCGGCGATCTCGCTCGATTCCGGGGCACCGCAGGCGATGGCGAGGACCACCGCTCCCGTCAGGCCCATCCACTCTCGAATCGTCATTTCATGTCCTCTTGCATCTCTCTCCGGCGCCGCGCGGTCAGGTCGACCGCGAGCGCCAGCCCGATCAGACCGAACTCCAGCCCGCGGACCCAAAGCGGCTGCGCGTAGGGTTGCAACGTGAAGTCGGGAAGGTTCAGCCCGGTTACGTAGCTCAGCAGAATCGCCGCCGACGCCGTCCACGCCCAGAAGCTCGGAAAGAGTACCGCGAAGGGAAGCAGCCACAGCAGGTACCAGGGGTTGATCACGGGCGACAGCAGCAGCAGAACACCAAACAGCAGGTCGCCGCGGGGGATTCCGCGTTCCCCGCCACGGACGTACCGAAGGCAGTACCAGCCCCAGAAGGCGGCGAACAGCAGTCCGACGACCAGCCTCGCCCCGGACGGCGGCACGAACGCCCCGAGCAGTCCGAACACCGCCGAGTTGTACTCCCAGTCGCGCGCAAAGGTCAGGAGCGAGACGAGATCGGTGCCGCCGGCGACGACGAAGGGCAGGTAGCACGCCGCCAGCGTGCCGGCGAAGATCAGCCAGTGACGGAATCGAGCACCGACCAGGATCAGCGGCGCCAGCACGAGCGCGAACGTCTTCGTCGCCACGGCCAGCCCAAGCAGAGCCGCGGCAAACCACCAGCGACGATCCCGCGCGAGCACGATGGCAGCCAGCAGCAGACACACGCCGACGCCGTCGGGATGCGCGGTGAAGGCGGTCTCCTTGATCACGAGCGGGCACCACGCGTAGAGCAGCACGTTGCGCGCCGGCGCCAGCCGGAGCAGAAGGCCGACGACAGCCAGGTCGACAGCGATCAGGATCGCCTGCAGCACACCGATGCTCGCCGGCTTGATCCAGTACGCGACGAGGAAGACGACCTGCGTGACCGGCGCGTAGATCGTCGGCAGTTCCGGGTAGTTGACGCCGTCGAGGACGCCCTGGAACAACGCGGGCACCGCCGGGTCGACGAAGAACTCCTCCGGCGCCGCGCCGTACGGCGTCCCGGCGGTGGCGAAGCGGTATCCGTCCCACAGGTAGCGGTAGAAGTCGTCCTCGTAGAACGGACCGCCGACGAGCCCGATGAGGCGAAAGGCGATGGCCCAGAACAGCAGCCGGGAGACGGGAAACGGCTCCCCGGCCCTCCGAAAGTGAAGGAACAGGCCGAAGACCGGCAGACCAGTCCACGCGGCAAGGACAAAGAACGCCCTCAGGTCGGGCTCGCCGGTTTGCCGCGCCAGGAACGCCAGGGCGGTGTATCCCAGGACGCACCAGAAACCGACCGCGTCTACATACCTTCTAGAGGTCAACCCACTCCGTCCAGCCGGATCCGCGATGGCCGTAGTCGAAGACCCCAGGGTGCAGCAGCTCGGCCAGGATCTCCGCCGACTCCACGATCCGGGGGCCCGGCCGGTTGAAGTACTGGTTGCCGTCGGTCAGAAAGACCCGGCCGCTTCGCACCGCCGAGAGTTCTGACCAGCCCGGCTGAGCCGCCAGGGGCGGCATCTCCGCCGCGGTGCGGCGAATGTCGAAGCCGCACGGCATGACCGCGATCACGTCGGGATCGGCCTCGACCATCCGCTCGAACTCGAAGTAGCCCGAGTGCCTTCCTGCCTCGCCGAGCATGACCCTGCCGCCGGCGATCTCCACGAGTTCCGGCACCCAGTTCTCGGCGTGCATCAGCGGGTCGATCCACTCGATGCAGGCGATCGTCGGCCGGTCGCCAAGCCCGCTGGAACGCTCGCGGATCGCGTCGAGTCGGGCCGTCAACGCGGCGTTCAGTCGCTCCGACCGCTCCGGGCGACCCAGCGCCGAGGCGACGGAGTGAATGTCGCTGAACGCGTCGCCGAGGTCCATTGGTTCGAGCGATACGATCCGCGGCTCGGACGACACGAGCTCGCAAACCGCCTGCTCCACGTCCTTCAGGCTGACCGCGCACACCTCGCACTGGGTCTGGGTGACGATCACGGTCGGCGCGAGTTCGTCCAGAAGCCCCGCGTCGACCCGGTAGACGGAGAGGGCGTCGGCGACGATCGCGCGCACCTGGTCGTCGATCGCGCGGCTCGAGCCGTCGACGTCGACCTTCGACGACGAGCAGACCGGCAGCTTCCCCACCGACTGCGGGTAGTCGCATTCATGCGACCGGCCGACCATGCAGTCCTCGAAGCCGAGGGCGCACACGATCTCGGTGGCGCTGGCAATCAGCGAGACGATCCGCGGCTCGGTCATGGCGCGGTCGCCTCGGCGGAAACCGGGCGATCGCCCGGCAACAGATCGCAGAAACCGAAGCCGTCGCGTTCCGCAACCTCGCCGATCTCGACCGCGATCGGCCGGTCGAAGATCGGGCCATCGAACACGAACGTGTGGAACTCGCCGTTCTCGCCGCACGGATCGACGCCGGTCGGAAGATCGGCGAGGAAGGCGTCGTCGAAGGACCGTCCGGCGAAGGAGACGGGCAGAACGGCCGGGTTGACACAGACGGTGAGCGCCCGGAAGCCGTCGCCGATGAACGAGCGTGCCAACTCGTCCGTGGGCGTGTGCCAGATCGGGAACTCGCACTCGAGGCCCGCCTCGGCGAGCTGGCGGACGCGGTACTCGCGGAGATCCTCGAGGAACAGGTCGCCGAAACCGACTCGGCTGACTCCCTGTTCGCGAAGCTTCGCGAATGCCTTGCCCATCTCGCGCTCGTACACGACGTTCGACGGCTCGGACGGCACGACGACCTCGGTCAGCGGAAGGCCGATCGAGTCCGCCTGCTCCCGCAGCAGGGAGCGCCGTACACCGTGCATGCTGACCCGGTCGAAGGCGTCGGTGACGGTGGTGATCAGCTCCACCACGTCAAAACGGCCCTGCCGGCGCAGTTCCTGGAGCGCCACGCAACTGTCCTTGCCGCCGCTGAAGCAGAGCGCGATGGGTTCCGGCATGGCGACCCGAGGCTAACGCCTGCCGAGCAGGAGTACCGCCGCCGCGGGCAGCACCGTCACCGACGCCAGCAGGCAAGCCGGCAGGCCGATCAGCATGACCGCGGCCATCGTTTCAAGGCCCGGGTGGTCGGTGAACAGCAGGATCGAGAAACTCGCCGTCGTGGTCAGCGTCGTCATGGCGATCGCGCGCCCAACCGACAGGGCAGCCGCGCGAATCGGCTGAGCCGGATCGTCGAGGAACCTGTGGACGACGTGGATGCCGTCGTCGATGCCAAGCCCGAAGATCAGCGGCAGCACGAGCCAGGTCATCACGTTGAAGGGGATGCCGACCCAGCACAGCACCCCCAGGGTGAACGGTACGGCGGCCAGGACCGGCAACACCGCCAGCAGGACCGAGGAGAGCCGCCGGAAGTCGAGGCAGAGAACGAGCAGGACGAATCCCAGGATCGCCCCGGCGATCCAGGGGATCCACGGTCGGTCGCCGATCATCATCCCTTCGACCACCGCCAGCAGGCCGCTGGCGCCGGGATCGATCGCCTGCACCGCCTCGCGTTGACGTCGCGCCAGGGCGCCGTCCGCCTTCGAGTCCGCGGCGTAGGCGTAGACCAGAAACTCCCCGGTGGGGGCGATGAACTTGTCGCGCAGACCGGGCGGCAGCGAGTCGACGTCGGGTGGGCCGGCCGCCGCGGCCCGGCGAAGCGCACCCACCGCGAGGGCCCGTGGATCGGCCATTCCCGGGGTGGCTGCGGCCGACCGGCCCTCAGAGCCGAACACCCGGTGCAGTGCCGAGGCCCGCTCCGGCAGATCGGCCGGCAGGATGGTGCCGAGGCTGACCGTCTCGCTGAACAGCGGATGACCGTCCAGCCGGCCCCCGAACTCCCGAGCCTCTTCGAGACTCTGCGCAGCCAGGATCCACGGTGCGCCGTTCGTCCCCAGGACCTCCTGGATCCGGTCGACCATCGCGATCGCCGGCACGCCGCGATTCATGATCCGCTCCAACCGCGTCTCGACCTGCAACCGCGGCAAGCCCGCAAGGGCCCCCGCCACAAGGACACCGCTCACCACGAGGCAGCGAACTGGCCGCTCCGTCGCCCACCGCACGACGGAGAGGAGGCCGGGAACGGGGACGGGCGTCGGACGCCCGGCCGGGGCCGCGGCCGCGGTTTCGAGCCGCCGGCGGTGCCGCCGCTGCCGCAGCACCCAGACGGAGGGCAGGACGAGCAGCGTCAACGGCAGACAGAAGAGGAGACCCAGGCCACCCGAGAGACCGAGATGCAGCGCCACCGGGTCCGGCGCGGTCGCCGCGATGAGAAACGCTCCCGCCGTCGTGATGCCCCCGGCGACGATGCCACGGCCGGCGCCGGACAGAGTCCGCCGCAGCGCCTGTTCGAACGAGCGACCATGAGCCAGTTCCTCTCGCTGGCGCACGAACAGGTGGACGGCGAAGTCGATACCGAGACCGAAGACGGTGACGCCGAAGAACGTCTCCATGACCGTCAGCTTCCCGGTCAGGAGGCCGACGGCGCCCAGGGCGGCGCCAATCGAGAGCACGAGGACCGCGGCCACCGACAGCATGCCGCCCGGCCGTTTCTCGACGATCCGGAAGAGAAGCAGGACGAGCACCAGGCTGATCGGCGTCAGCCGCTTGATGGCGCCCAACGTCTGCTGCTGGTCGCCCGCCGACAGCGCCGGCAGGCCCGAGAAGCCCGCCGACACACCGGTACCGGCCAGTGCTCTTTCGATCGCGGCTTCGATTTCGAAGAACGGGCTCTCGCCCACCTCTTCCGCCAGTGGGTCCTTCGTCATCTTGATCTCGACCAGGCGGGCGCCGGGCACGCCGGCCACGGAAGCGCGCAGCGCCAGCGCCGAGGTCAGGAACTCCGACGCGTTCTCCGCGTCGCCCGGCTGTTCGGCGAGGGCGAGCCAACGGTCGAACAGAGGCCGCTCGACGAGCCACGGCGCCTGCTCCGCGAGCCACTCCAGCGGCAGCGGGTGCCGCGCGGCGGCGACCGACGGCAGCGCCGACGCGGCCTCGATCGTGCGGTCTACGGCCTGATCGAGTCGCTCCTCCTCGCCCTCGAGCAGCACCAGGAGCAGACCGCCGAGCTCGTACTGCTCGGACATCTCGAAGTAGCGGCCGACGTGCTCGTTGGCCCGGTTCATCACCCCCGTGAACGTGAGATCGACGGTTGTCGCCGGCAGCAACGCAGCCAGGGCGAGAGCCGGCACGACCGCCCATGCGATCGCCCTCCACGGAGAGCGAATCGTCCAGCGCGCGACCGCGTCGAGTGCTCCTCTCACGCTCATGGAACGCTGCTACAGTCCCGCGCGCCAATGGCCTTGCAGATGGGGCCCGAAGAACGAGGAGAAGAGATGAAGTTCGGCATCATGTTCGCCAACACCGGCCCGTTCGTCGACGGCCCGCCCGCCGCGGGTCTCGCTCAGGCAGCCGAAGCCGCCGGCTTCGACTCGCTATGGACCGTGGAGCACGTCGTCGTCCCGCGCGGCTACGCCTCCCCCTATCCCTATGACGAAAGCGGCAAGATGCCCGGCGGGCGCGAGGACTTCGACATCCCCGACCCGCTCGTCTGGCTATCCTACGTGGCGGCAGCGACGAAGAGCATCAAGCTCGCGACCGGCATCCTGATCGTCCCGCAGCGCAATCCCCTGGTCACGGCCAAGGCCGTCGCCACGCTCGACAAGCTCTCCGGCGGCCGGGCCGTCCTGGGCGTCGGCGTCGGCTGGCTGGAGGAAGAGTTCAGCGCTCTCGGAGTTCCCTTCGCCGGCCGCGGACGCCGCTTGGACGACTACATTCGCGCCTTCCGGGCGCTGTGGACCGAGGACTGCCCGAGCCACGACGGCGAGTTCGTCTCCTTCTCCGACTGCTACAGCCGGCCTCAGCCGGTGCAGGGCTCCGTGCCGATCGTCGTCGGCGGCCATTCCGACCGCGCCGCCCGCCGCGCCGGCGAACTGGGCGACGGCTTCTTCCCCGCCCTCGGCGATGTCGACAAGCTGAAGCACCTGCTCGGCGTCATGCGCGAGAGCGCCGAGGCGGCGGGCCGCGACCCGGACGCGATCGAGATCACCGCCAACGGCGGACCGCCCGATCACGTGGCGCGCATGGCCGAAGTCGGCGTGTCCCGGGTCATCTTCCCGCCGATGCCGCCGGACCGCCTGGCCCAGTTCGGCGAAGAGGTCATCGCGAAGTTCAGTTGAGAAACACTGGGTGCGCCGGCGTCCCCGCCGGCATCAGGCGCGATGCCGCAAAGCGGCGAGCCCGTGCGGTGGTAACTTCCCCCGCATGATCCACGCTCAAAGTCGCATTCGCCCTCTGCTCCTCGCCCTCGCGTTTCTCCTCCTCGCGGCCACCCCCACCCTCGCCTCCGAATCCGAAGCCGACGACCCCGTCCGCGTCCTCTTCGTCAGCAAATCCTCCGGCTTCCAGCACTCGGCAATCAAGCGCACCGACGGCCATCCGAGCCACGTCGACACCGTCCTCGCCCACATAGCGGCCGAGCGGGGCTTTGACATCACGTCCACCAAGGACGCGGGCCTCATCAACGCAACCCAACTGGCCAACTTCGACGTCGTCATCTTCTACACGACCGGCGATCTGACCCAGCGCGGCGGCACCGGCGAGGGCTTCTTCCGCGGCGACGGCAATCCCCCGATGAGCGCCGATGGCGTCTCCGACCTGATCGCCTGGATCGAAGCCGGCGGCGGTTTCGTGGGTTTCCACCCGGCGACCGACACCTTCCACGGCGAGAACGACGAGGTCACTCCCTACATCGGCATGATCGGCGGCGAGTTCACCCACCACGGCGCCCAGTTCCCCGGCATCGTCCGTGTCGCCGACGCCGGTCACCCCACGATGAAATCCGTCGAAGACAGCTGGAAGATCATGGACGAGTGGTACCTCTTCAAGAACGTCGCGAAGGACCAACTCCACGTCCTGGCGCTGATGGACCCCGGCGAAGAGCGAGCCAACCAGGAGGTCTACGACATCGCCCCGTACCCCATCGCCTGGTGCCGCGAACTCGGCACCGGCCGCGTCCTCTACAACGCGATGGGCCACCGCGAGGACGTCTGGGACCATGAGATGTTCCAGGCCTGGGTCGGCGACACGATCGAATGGGCGGCCGGCGAAGGCGAAGCCGCCGCCGCGCCGAACTGGGACGACGTGGTTCCCTGAGGTCAAGAACGTCTCGCAAAGATAGCCGAGCGAGGCTGGCGACTATGTAGGAGAATCGCCGACAGCGAGCGTACACGGCGCTTCGCTGTTGGATCTTCACGGCCTCTCCGGAGGCAGAACTATGGTGCCCGTCTCGGCGTCAGGGCCGCGCCATCCGAGCCTTGCGCCCACCAAGAAGGAAGCCAACCGAAAAGCCTCAAGCGCCTCCGCTTTTCCGCCTTGCGCCCGATGAACAGCGCCGTTCCGCAGGACTCTCAGCATTTCTCCTTTGGCAGAATCGGACTCGTCCCAACCGCTTTTACTCAGTCGCTTCCCGAAGGGCCATCTCTCTGCCCTAGTCTCAGGCCTTTCGCGCACGAACAGTTGTTCGACGGCAACACCTGCCATCGTGAGGTGGCGAGATAGTGACCTGTGCAGAAAGCCGAGCCTGCCGCCCTCAAAGGCCATAGGATCTCGGCCAAGTCCTTCTGATCGAGGCGGCAAACCGTCAGCTTGTCTCCTAGCGATCCCGCAATTGGCCGAATCTCTCTGTGTCGCTCGACGATGCTGTCGACGTCTGCCCCGCCAAGAACAACAATCTCATGGCTACAGAGGAACCGAAGGGTGTCATCGGAGGAACTGCCTTCTTCGAGGAAACCGAGAGAGTTCAGAAAAACCTGTTCACTGCTCACGTCGGTCTTCACTGGCGCCCAAAACGGGGTAATCCTCGTTCGCAGGAGGCCTCAGGCGATTGGAGCGACTATAGCCCATACTCCAAAGCGAGCCGTGTGAAGCCCGAATCCGGTGCCTGCCACCGATTCCTCACCACTGATCTGGAGTCGTCACGCCCCCCGGACTCCAGGAACACGAACACTGCTCCACTGCATTGGATTTCTTTGTGGTCCTCAATGCCTAAGTGATAGATTCCATCTCCCAACGGAGGTCCCCGACGGGCCGGTCTCGCGGCCTCCGACACCCACCGAGCCGACCGTCGGGGCCAGCATTGGATGACAACAGAATGATTGACAAGGAAACCGGCATGAGGACCAAGGAGCGCTTGGGCGAGGAGATCGCTACGCTCGCAGCGCGAATCGACGCGGCGACGTACGAGTTGCTTGTTCTGATTCGCAGGTTCGACGAAGAGGAGGGCTGGAACTGCGGCTTCCTCAGTTGTGCGCAGTGGCTCACCTGGCGAATTGGCCTTGCACCCGGCGCGGCCCGCGAGAAGGTGCGGGTCGCTCGAGCCTTGAGCGATCTTCCGCTGATCAGCGAGGCGATGAAGCGCGGCCAGCTCTCCTACTCCAAGGTGCGAGCACTGACCCGCATCGCTCGGCCCGAGACGGAGAAGGACCTCGTCGAACTCGGGAAGGCCGGAACGGCGGCGCACATCGAGAGGGTCGTCCGATCGTGGAGGAGGATCGACCGTTCGGTCGAGGCTGCCGACGACGAGTTGCGAGACGCGTCGAGCCACGTGGCGACTCACATCGACGAGAACGGCATGTTCGTGATCCGCGGGCGTCTGGCGCCGGAAGCGGGCGAAGTGGTACTGAAGGCGCTCAAGGCAGCCGGCGAGAAGCTCTACGCGGATTGCCCGGAGGACCGGCCGTCCGCCGGCAAGGTGCGGGCCGATGCGTTGGAGCTCGTCGCCGAGAGCGCGCTCAAGGGCGGTCTCGATCCTGGCTCAAGCGGCGACCGGTACCAGGTCGTCGTTCATGTGAGCGAGGAGGAACTGAAGGCCCCGCAGGAAGATCCGGCGGTCGGCTGCGCGTCGTGTGTTTCCGCGGAAGCGCAGGCGGCAGACGTTTCCGCGGAAACGCCACCGACTCGCCCGCGGCAACATCCCACAGCGATGGCTGAAGCCGCACACGTTCCCGCGGAAACGCCAGCGGGTCGCCAACCGGCAGACGGCCGGTCTTCGCCCAGCGGGGCCTGGCTAGGCGACTCGCACGTCCCTGTTTCCGCGGAAACGGCCCGACGCATCGCCTGCGACGCCGGCAAAGTCCGGATCACTCACCGGTCGGGCCAGATCCTGAGCGTCGGCCGCAAGACACGCACTATTCCACCTCCGATCCGCCGCGCTCTGGAGTTCCGCGACCAGGGTTGCCGCTTCCCCGGCTGCACCTCGAAGCACTGCGACGCCCACCACATCGTCCATTGGGCCGACGGCGGCGAGACGAAGCTCTCGAACCTCGTGCTCCTCTGCCGGCGGCACCACCGACTGCTCCATGAAGGCGGCTTCAGGGTGCGGCTGAGCAAGGACGGCGCCGTGCAGTTCTTCCATGGCCCGGGACGGCCGCTGGAGCAGAGTCCGGCGCCACCACCGGTCGGCCTCCACGCCGCTCGAGAACTGGTCGAGCACCTGGAGGACGCCGGTATCCTGATCACGGGCAAGGAGTCGATGCCGACCTGGGACGGCCGGCCGCTTGACCTGCCCTACGTCATGAAGTGCCTGTGGCAGCCGCCACCGCACCTGGAGGCGGTCGTAACGCGGGAACGGGAGACCTCGCGAGCCGCCTAGCTCAGGCGCAAACCGAAGATCGCGTTCGCAAGCAGAAGACCTGGTGCATGGTCGGAAGCCGTCGCTGTCAGAGAAAGGCGACCATTCCTCACGGTCGCTATCCTCCCCAACGATGCACCAGCGGGTGACAACAGCCGGGCTGCGAGCGAGCTACCGCTTCCACCTTTCCTCTGGCGCGCGAGTCACCCTCGGCCTTGCCACCTTCCAGTTGGTCCTCCTGCTGGTGCTTGTGGCGCTACAGCCGCCACAGGCCAGAGAGCTTCTCCTCAAGGGTCTGGCCGCCGGCATCGCAACGCCCGAGGCGTTCTCCGCCGCCCGACTCGGATTCGCGGTCTGGGCGATCGTGGCCGCTGCCGCGGCGGCGCGGCGTCTGGCGCCGGCCCACCGCGGTTGGCAGCTTCATCTGCCCGTCCGTCGGCGGACCCGCTGGGCCGCCGGTCTTCTCGGCGTGGCCTCGACCCTCGCCCATCTTGCCGGTCTGTGGGTCCTGCTCTGGATGGGAGCGTCATTACTCGGTGAGCCGGCATCGCCCCGAGCCCTGGTTGCTCTGCCACTCGTAGCGCTGGCAGCCGCAGGCACCTGGACGCCGGCGCCGGGCCGGGTTCGCGCCTGCGCCGCCGTGGCCGTACCGCTGGCGGCGAGCGCCTCGCTTCCGGGTCTGGCGGCCGCCGCGGCCCTTCTCAGCCTCGCCTGTTTCCAGGCCGGTCGCTGGTCACCCCGCTCAGCGCGCGCCCCATCCGTTCCGTCCTCCCTTCGGTCGCTCGGCCGGCGACTGCCGACCGGTCAACTCGTCTTCTCCCTGCGAGCGCTCGGACTGTGGATCACGCTGGCGCACCTTCCCGCCGCCCTGTTCGCGGCACCGACCGGCCTGGCCATCCACAACAACGAGTTCACGGCCGATCAGACCGACCTCGTCCTGCGCCTCGGCGCCTCACTGGCCGTCACCGCGACGGTGCTCGCCGTGGCGACGCTGTTGAGCGCCCGCCGCCCGCCCTGGGCCTGGTCCCGTTCGCTCCCCTGGTCCGCGAGACGGCGGGTCGCCGCGGACGCTGTCCTGCTGCTGCTGATTGCCAGCCCCCTGTTGATCCCGGTTCTCTACCTGCGCGCCTCAAGCGGCCTGTCCGTCCTGGCGCTCCTCGTCTTCCTGGCGGTTCGGCTGCCGGGACGGATGCGGAATTCGCTCCGGGGACTCACGCGGCTTGGAGCGTGGACCTGGATCGAGGCCCTCCTGGCCGCCCTCCTCACGAGCCTGCAACCCCTGACCGCGCTCGTCTTGGGACTGGCCTCGCCGCTCGCACTGGAAGCGTCGGCAAGACGCGAACGCGCGCTCAAGGCGGGCCTCTTCCTGGAACGTCGATTCGACGCTGCCCGCGAGGCGGAGTCGTGACGCGAAGCCTCCGGATGGAACGCGTCGCCTTCGCCTACGACGACCGGAACCGCATCTTCAGCGATCTGAACCTGGAGGTCGCGAGCGGAGTCACCCTGCTATCCGGCGAGAACGGCGCCGGCAAGACGACCCTGCTGAAGCTCGCGGCCGGAGTGGAGAAACCGGATGCCGGGAAAGTCCTCGTCAACGGTTCCGATCTGTGGCGGCGAGAAGTCGCCGCCCGCTCCGACCTGGCGTTCGTGCCCCAGGAACCCGACGTGACACCGTTCGCGACGATCCGCGAGGTTCTGCGCCTCGTCTGCCGCCTGAGATCGCAGCCGGTGGACCAAGTCGACGAGATCCTGGCCGAAACGGATCTCGAGGCTTCCGCCGACCTCTCCATTCGGGAGCTGTCCCAAGGCCAGCGCCGTCGGGTACTCCTGGCCGCCGCCTGGATCGGAACACCGCGAACGGCGATCCTGGACGAGCCGCTCGACGCGATGGACGAACACTGGAGAAGCCGTATCCACGGGTGGCTCGAGGCGCTCCGGGAGACCGGCGGACTGGCGCTCGTCGCAACCCACGAAGCCGGGTCGCTGGCCGAACTCGCCGACCGCTTTCTCGTTCTGCGCGACGGCGAGATCCGGGAACTCGATTCTCCACCGCAAGACATGACCGGGAGATCCCATGAAGAACCCACCTGAAGGCTGGCCGAGAATCTCGTCTTCCCTCTTCTACGACGACGCGGCGGCCGCGATCGACTGGTTGGTCCGCGCCTTCGGCTTCGAGGTCCAGGAACGGGTCGAGGACGAACAGGAGCGCATCGTCCATTCGCAGCTCGTCCTGGATGGCGGTCTCATCATGGTCGGGCAGACCGGTCTGCAGCCGGACCGGGAGTACCAGCAGTCTCCGCGGACAGTCGGCGGCGCCAACACGCAGTCCCTGGCCGTCTACGTCGACGATGCCGACGCGCACTGCGAGCGGGCGCGGGCGGCGGGCGCCGAGATCACGATGGAGCCAGCGACCCAGGACTACGGCGAGGGCTACTGGGTCGACCGGAGCTACGGAGCCCTGGACCTGGAGGGCCACCACTGGTGGTTCCTCCAGCGACTGCGCTGAACTATGCGCTCGCCTTCCTGTTTACGCCTTAGTTGCGCTATGATGGTCTCTTCCCACTTCTGCCTCTCTTCTCGCTCCGCTCCACGGCGCCGTGACTTCCCTGCCCGCAGCCCTCACCGACCCACAGTGGCCGCGGTCCCTGGTGCGCCAGATCCGGCGCGGGCGGGATCTGGTGAGCGGCGACGACCCGGCCGGAATCCAGGAAGTAGAGGCCGACGTGTTCGCCACGCGGCTTGCGGACGTCGACCGCCTGCTGGACGGCGGCATCTGTCGTGGACAGACGATCGAGCTGGTCGGCCCCCGAAGCAGCGGCCGCTTTTCCCTGGTGCTGGAGATCCTGGCCGGGGCCACCGAGAGCGGTGAATCGGCGGCGCTGGTCGATCTGGGAGACCACTTCGATCCGCAGGCGGCGGCGCGCGCCGGGGTCGTCCTCGAACGGTTGCTCTGGGCAAGGCCCAAGCGGCTCAAGCAGGCGCTGGGCAGCGCCGAGGTGCTGATCGGCGGCGGCTTCCCCCTGGTCGTGATCGATCTCGGTCTGCCGCCGGTCCCCGGCGGCCGCGGCAAGGAATCGGCGTGGCTGCGGCTGCGGCGCGCGGCGGACGACCACCAGGCGGCGCTGCTGATCGCGACGCCGTACCGCGCCGGCGGCACGGCGCCGCAGAAGGTCCTCGATCTCGGGCCGCGAACATCGCCGGTCCGTGCCCTCTGGGCGCAGGCCGCACCGAGAAGCCCCCGCTTGCTCGACGGACTAGCAACCCGGCTCGAGCTCGCCAAGGCGCGCGGCGAACGGCCGGGCGCCGCCGCCGAAGTCGAGCTGCGTGTGCTCACCAGCAGTCTGCGGCACCCCCTGCCCGGCGCGACGCCCCGTCGGACGGAGAACCGCCGCGCCGGCTCTCACGTCGAGGTCCTGCGCCGTGCCGGCTGAACGCAAGTCCCGCATCGCCTGCCTGAGGGCCGCGTTGTTTCCTCTTGCCGCCTACCTGCGGGGAGCTCCCGAACTCGCCCGCGAGGCGGTCGTGGTCCACGAAGGTCCGTCGGCCCGGATCGTCGCCGCCTCCCGGCTGGCACGTCGCGCCGGAGTGCGGCCGGGACTGACCGTGGCCCAGGCCCGGAACATCGAGTCCGGTCTGGTCTCTCGCACCCGCGATCCCGAGCGCGAGCACACCGCTCAGGAAGTGCTGCTCGAGATCGCCGACGCCTTCTCGCCCCGGGTCGAGGACGGCGGCGAGGGCATGGTCTACCTCGACATCGCGGCCGAGGACGAGCACAGCCTCGGCCAGTCGATCATGCGGGGTATGGACGCCGCCGGCCTCCCTGGCCGGGTCGGCATCGCCGGCAGCAAGCTCGCGGCGCGGGCCGCGGCCGCCCTGGCGCGCTCGCCGAACGTCGTGGCGCCGCGCGGCGAGGCCCGGTTTCTGGCGCCGTTGCAGCTCAAGTCCCTGTTCGAGGGCGGCAGCCGCGACCCCGGCCCGGCGCAGGACGACGACGACGTTGGAGTCCTCCACACGCTGAAGCTCTGGGGACTGCGCACGGTCGGCGACCTGGCCGGCCTGCCCGCGGCCGAGGTCCACAGCCGCCTCGGCGAGCGCGGAGCGGCGCTCCATGCCGCCGCCCGGGGCTTCGACCCGGAACCGCTCACGCCCCGTCCGCCGCCGCCCACCTTCCGCGAGTCGCAGACCTTTGAGTGGCCGATCGACAACCTGGAGCCGTTCCTGTTCGTCGCCCGCGGCGCCGTCTCCCGGCTCGCGGACCGGCTCGACGCCCGGGGCATGGGCTGCAAGCGGCTCGAGCTGTCACTCAAGGTCGAGCCGGAGGGCCTCCACGAACTGGCCATCGAGCTGCCGGCGCCCACGCGCGAGGCGCGGACACTGCTGTCGCTGATCCGCCTCCACCTGGAGGCCGAGCCGCCCCGGGCGCCGATCACGTCGATGCAACTGCTCGCCCATCCCGACGTCCCGCGCCAGGCGCAGCTCAGCCTGCTCGGTCCGGCCGCCCTGTCGCCCGACCGCCTGGCCGCCGTCACCGCGCGGCTGCTCGCCCTGCTCGGGCCGAACCGCGTCGGCTCGCCGCGCACCCGGAACGGCCACCTGCCGGAGCGTTTCCGGCTGGCCGACTACGACCCGCCCCCGCCGCCCCGGATAAGGCTCGAACCAAGGCCGGGCCGCGGCATGCTGGCGGTGCGCACCCTGAGGCCCCCGGTCGAGGTCGAGGTGCTGACCGCGGAGTGCGAAGAGACGGACCGCGTCGCGCCCTGCCCCGCACCGCGGCAGATCAATCCCCTGCCGACCGAGGAACGCCACGTCCGGATCGAGGGCGCCGTACGCACCGCCGCGGGTCCCTGGGAAATCGAGGAAGGCTGGTGGCGGGAAGCCCCCGCGCTGCGGGACTACTGGGACGTCGAGCTGCGGAGTGGTGCCGTGTGCCGGATCTATCGGGACCGGACGTCGGAGCGGTGGTTCGCGGACGGGGTGTACGACTGAGGGGGCCTAAGACGATTTATAGCTTTCTGCCCGACTTTTGTCGGCTCCCGCTACAAGTCAGTTCGACCAACAGCCGCAATCACCTGTTCCGCCACGACCCGGCCGCCGATCAGGTGGTCCTGGATCACCCGCTCCAGCACCTCCGGCGTGCAGCCCCAGTACCAGACGCCTTCGGGATAGACGACCGCGATCGGCCCGGCGTCGCAGATGCGGAGGCAGTTCGCCTTCGTCCGCATCACCGTGCCCGACTCGGTGAGCCCCAGCTCGACCAGGCGGCGCTTGAGATAGTCCCAGGACTCGAGCGACAGCTCCCGGTCGCAACACTTCGGCTTCGTCTGGTCGCAGCAGAGGAAGATGTGCCGCCGCACGTTGGCGATGCCGATGGCCTCCGCCTTGAGCCGGGCGCGTTCGAGAGCTTCGCGATCCATGGCGGCTGATGATTCCACGATCCCGGTGGCTAGACTCCTCCGCATGAAGCTCTACGAAGCCGCCTACGCGTTTCAGGACGACGTGCTGGCCCTGCCGGTCGAGGACCTCGACGCCACGGCGAAGTGGTACGCGGACGCCTTCGGGCTCGAGGAAGTCGAACGCCGGGAGGAGCCGGTACCGACGGCCATCCTGGAGCGTGACGGCGTTCGCATCGGCTTCGCGATCAACGGCGGCGACGCCAGCATGGACGGCGCCGCGATCCTGGTCACCGACATCAAGCGGGCGCGAGCCGAGTTGAAGAGCAACGGCGTCAAGGTGAAGAACTGGCGCATCGACAAGCGCGATGGCAAGAAGTTCCGGGTCTTCTTCGTCGTCGCGCCGGACGGGCTCTGCTACTACTTCCATCAGCAGGTCTGAACGGCAGCTAGCCGGAGAATGACTTGTTCCCACAGCGGGCCCGCGGCCATCGTCGCGTTTCTGCTGACGGCTCCGCTTCCCGCCGCAGCCCAGGACTTCACCGAACTCCTGGAGATCCGCCGCGTCAAGGAGACGCTGGTGCTCAGCCAAGTGCCGGAGCCGGACCTCTCGAAAGTGCCCGCGATCGACGCTGAGCGTCTGCGCGACTACCGCACGCTGACCGCGAACGCGCTTGAACACGCGGCCGAGCGGATGCAGGCGCAGTTGGCGGCGAACACCTTCGGTGATCTCTGCGCGCGCTACCTGCACTACGAGCTGCACGACGCGGCGGCAGTCTGCCTGGCACAACTCCGGGAACTGGCGCCCGCGGACTTCCAGTGGGCGTACTTCAGGCTGCTGCTTCACGTCGCGACCGGCGACCTGGAAGCGGCGCGCACCAGCGCCGAGGAGGCCCTTGCGATCCGGCCGGACGACCCGTCCACCCTGATCCGACTGGCCGAACTCCATGTCGCCGCCGGCGACGTCGACGCCGCGAAAGCCGCCTACGAGGCCGCGATTGAGGCCTACCCGGAGAGCGCGACGGCTCGCGTCGGGCTCGGCTACATCGCCCTGGAGCGGGACGACCCGGCGAAAGCGCTCCAGCTCTTCCAGGAGGTGGCCGCGTCCCAGCCGGAGGGCAGCGAGGCGAATCACCACGTCGGCCTGGCCTACCGCGCCCTGGGCGACGCCGACCGGGCAGCCGAGGCGTGGCGGCTGAACCGGGACGTCCTGATCCCGATGTACGACCCGCTGCTCGAACGCCTGCGGCCGCTCGAGGAGGACGTGACGCTGCCGCTCGACCGCGCCGTCGCCGCGGCCGTGGAGGGCGACCATGAACGGGCGGTCGCACTGTACGAGGAGATTCTGGAAGCGAACGAAACGGACGAAGAAGCTCACTTCCGCCTCGCCGGCTCACTGCTGGCTCTCAGCGATACGGGACGCGGCGAACGGCATCTGCGCCGGGCCATCGCCCTCAACGCCGATCACGCCGGCGCCCACTTCGCTCTCGCCATGCTTCTGGCCCGGGAAGGACGCCGGGCGGAGGGGGCCGAACACCTGGAGCGCGCGGCCGACCTGGCGCCGGAGAACCTGAGCTGGCGCCTCCAGCGGGCACAGATGCGGGCCTCCACCGGCAACACCGCTGGCGCCACCTCCGATCTCGAGCAGATGGTCGCCCGGGACCCCGGCATGGTCGAGGCGCGACGGATGCTCTCCGCCGTGCTGGTCGGCACCGGCAGGACGGAAGAAGCCGCCGTCCAGTTGCAGGCCCTGGTCGCGCTGACGCCGGACGACCTGCAGGCGCGTTTCAATCTCGGACTCATGCTGTTCGAGACCGGCCGCTACGCGGAGGCAAGCCGAGCCCTAGACGACACCCTCGGCCGCTTCCCCGGCGACGTCGCCACCCGTCACCTGCTCGCGCGGCTCCTCGCGGTCAGCCCCGAAAAGACCGTGCGCGACGGCGCTCGCGCGGTCGAACTGGCGCAGTCCGTCGTCGACGAACAGCCGGCGCTCGACCACCTGGAAACCCTGGCGATGGCCCTGGCCGAAGCCGGGCGGTTCGACGACGCCGTGCTCTGGCAGCAGCGGGCGCTCGAACAGGAACGGCAGGCTGCCGGCGGCAACTCGCCGCAGCGGCTCGACCGGCTGGCGCTCTACCGGGCCCGCCAGCCACTACGGGCACCCTGACGGCTCGGGTTCAGGCGCCGGGCGCGCGGTAGGGCACGCTCTTCGCCACCGCGCCGTCGATCTCCTCCGGCGTCATCAGGACGCGCATCGTCACCTTGATGCCGCCGCCGGCGTTCAGGGTCATTGAGACCGCGACCGCGGTCTCGTTGTCCGGAAGGTCGACGATCATCAGCAGGTCGGCGCCACCGAACGCGTAGTAGATGGCCTCCACCGTTCCGCCTGCGCCCTCCACGGTCTCGCTGAGCGCCTTCCGGCGACTGCTGCCGCCTTCCTGGATCAGGCCCTGGACGCCAGTGTGAGTGTAGTTCGCCTCGATCAGGTACTTCGTCACTCTCGCATCTCCTTTGCCTCAACGGCGTGATTTTCTCGCGATAACGCTGTACCGGGTTCATGTTGCCACAGCGCGAGCAGAATGTGCCTGCCTCCGTAAATCTTGCTTTCCGTTACCGCCTGATTTACGCTTCACGGATGGCCCGGGACAATTCCCCCAAACCCAAGGTCCCCAAACCCACGGTCGACGTGCCGGCCCGCAACATGGGGCTTTCCGGTTCCGTGCGCAAGGGCAGCGGCTACGGCGACCGCGGCGGCAACGACCTGCTCGACGCCCGGGGCGAACCAAACCCCGGCTACGCCGCGCCGGGCGCGGTCAAGGAGCAACTGCGCCGGCGACGGTTCCGGACTCCGCCGAAACGCCGACTCCGGCCCCCACCCTACGCCGAACTCCACGCCGCGTCGTCGTTCTCCTTCCTGCGCGCCTCGTCCCAGCCCGAGGACCTGGTGGCGCGGGCGGCGGCGCTGGGGCTGCCGGCGGTCGCCCTGGTCGACCGGAACGGCGTCTCCGGCGCGCCGCGCTTCTACAAGGCGGCGCGGGAGGCGGGAATCCGCGCCCTGGTCGGCGCCGAGGCGGTGATCGACCGGCCGCAGGCGTCCGCGGTTTCGCGCCAGCGCGAGGAGCGGCCGACCCTGGACGACCAGGAGACCCGCGTCAACCTGCTCGTGCGGAGCCGCCGGGGCTACCGCAACCTCTGCCGCCTGCTGACCGCCGGTGCCCTCAACCACCCCAAGGGCGAGGCCCGGATCGACTGGACGCTGCTCGAGGAGCACGCGGGCGGCCTCCACTGCCTGGCCGGCGCTGAAACCGATCCGGTCGGGCGGGCGCTGGCGCGGGAGGGGCTGGAAGCGGCCGGGCGCCAGCTCGAACGGCTGCACGCCGTCTTCCCCGGCCGCCTGCACGTGGAGATCTCGCGCCACGGCATCCGCGCCGAAGAACACCGCAACCAGGCCCTGGTCCGGCTGGCGGACGGGCTTCGCGTGCCGGTCGTCGCCACCGGCGGCGTACGCTACGCCGCGGCCCGCGACAAGCCTCTCTACGACCTGATGACCGCAATCCGGCACCACGTGACGGTCGACGACGCGGGCGCCCGCCTCGCCCGCGAACGCCAGCGCCGCCTGAGGGCTCCTACGGAGATGCACCGGCTGTTCGCCGATCTGCCGCACGCGGTCCACGCCGCGCACGAACTGACCGCGGAACTCGACTTCACTCTCGCCGACCTCGGCTACCGCTTCCCGGACTACCCGGTGCCCGAGGGCGAGACGCCGATCTCCCATCTCCGCGAACTGACCTGGCAGGGGGCGCGGGAGCGCTTCCGGCCGCTGACCGCCAGGGCCGGCGCGCAGCTCGAGAAGGAGCTCGCGCTGATCGAGAAGCTCGACCTCGCCGGCTACTTCCTGATCGTCTGGGACGTCGTCCGCTTCTGCAAGGAGCAGCGGATCCTCGCCCAGGGCCGCGGCTCGGCCGCCAACTCCGCCGTCTGCTACGCGCTCTCGATCACCGCGGTCGACCCAGTGAAGATGGACCTGCTCTTCGAGCGCTTCCTGTCCGAGGAGCGCGGCGAGTGGCCGGACATCGACATCGACCTGCCGTCCGGCGACCAGCGCGAGAAGGTGATCCAGTACGTCTACCGGCGCTACGGCCGGCACGGCGCGGCGATGACCGCGAACGTGATCACCTACCGCGACCGCATGGCCGCGCGCGAGGCGGCCAAGGCGCTGGGGTGTTCCAAGTCCCAGGTCGACCGTCTGGCCAAGGGCCTCGGCCACTGGCACTACGACCTCTCCCGCGGCGACAGCAAGGAGATGGACGAGGAGCTCACCGAGCTCGGGTTCGACCCCCGCGACCGGCGCATCCGGATCTTCGTCCGCCTGTGGCGGCAGCTCCAGAACCACCCCCGCCACCTCGGTCAGCACTCGGGCGGCATGGTGCTCTGCGCCGGACGGCTGGACGAAATCGTGCCGCTCGAACCGGCGGCGATGGAGAACCGGGTCATCGTCCAGTGGGACAAGGACGACTGCGCCGACCTGGGACTGATCAAGGTCGACCTGCTCGGTCTCGGCATGCTGAACGCGCTCGAGGAGGCGGTGCCCCTGATCCGCAGCCACGAGGGCAGAGAGGTCGACCTCGCCCACCTGCCGCCCGACGACCCGGCAACCTACGAGATGATCTGCCGCGCCGACACGGTCGGGGTCTTCCAGATCGAGAGTCGGGCGCAGATGGCGTCCCTGCCGCGCCACAAGCCATACAAGTTCTACGACCTGGTGATCCAGATCGCGATCATCCGACCCGGTCCGATCGTCGGCGGCATCGCGCATCCCTTCTTCGAGCGCCGGGTCGGCCGCGAGGAGGTCTCCTACCCCCACCCGCTGCTCGAACCGATCCTGCGGCGCACCCTCGGCGTGCCGATCTTCCAGGAGCAGATCCTGAAGGTCGCCATGGTCGCGGCCGGTTTCTCCGGCGGCGAGGCGGAGGACCTGCGGCGGGCGATGGGCTTCAAGCGCTCCGTCGAGCGCATGCACGAGATCGAGCAGCGGCTGCGCTCGGGGATGAACGAACGCGGCATCACGGGCGACGCCCAGGAACAGATCGTCAAGGCGATCACCTCGTTCGCGCTCTACGGCTTCCCCGAGTCGCACTCCGCCAGCTTCGCCCTGATCGCCTACGCCAGCGCCTACCTCAAGCGCCATCACCCGACCGCCTTCTTCCTGTCGCTCCTGAACGCCTGGCCGATGGGCTTCTACCACCCGGCGACCCTGGTCCGCGAGGCGCAGCGCGCCGGCAGCGTGGTGCTGCCGATCGACGTCAACGAGTCGGGAGTGACGTGCCGCTGGCAGGACCGGCCGGAGGACGCCGGCGAGCCGGAACGGCCCGGCGAACCGCCTCCGGCGGGCGCGATCCGCCTCGGGCTGCGCTACGTCAAGGGAATGCGGCGTGAGGCGGCGGAACGGATCGAGACCGAGCAGGCGGTCAGGCGCTTTGCAAGCATCGAGGATCTCGCCGAACGCTGCCGCCTGCGCCGAAACGAACTCACGGCGCTGGCGTCCCTCGGCGCGCTGCCCGGGCGCGGCCGGCGCGCGGCGCTGTGGCAGGCGGCCCAGGTCGAGAAGCCGAAGGGCCCGCTGTTCGGCGATCTCACGACGGCCACCCCCTCGCCGCTCGACGAAATGACGCCGATGGAAGAGACCGCCGCCGACTTCGCCGTCGCCTCGATCACCACCGGTCCCCACCCGATGGAGTACTACCGCCGGGCGCTCGACCGCCACCGCGTCGTTCCCGCCATCAAGCTCCCCGACCGGCCCGCCGGCCACCGCGTGCGCACCGCCGGCTCGGTCATCGTCCGCCAGCGCCCCGGTACTGCCCGCGGCCTCCTGTTCCTGACCCTGGAAGACGAGACCGGCATGAGCCAGGCCGTCGTCATGCCGGACCAGCTCAAGAAGCACCGCCGCACGATCGTCTCCTCCTCCGGTCTGATCGTCGAAGGCGTCCTGCAGAAGAAGGACGGCTCGCTATCCGTCAAGGCGGACAGGTTCTGGCCCATCGACCGCCTGGAGCGGATCCCCAGTCACGACTTCCGGTGAGCTACCGCCCTGAGCGCGCGGGAATGCCCTGCCGGTACTGCTCCAGCCTGCGGTTCAGCATCTCGAGCAGCCGCTCCCGGTCCGGGGAGTCGCTCCGCGCGTCGCCGACGATCTCGAGCGCTCTCGCCACCGTCCGCGCCGCCGTTTCGAAGTCGCCGGTCTCGGCCTGGGCGGCTGCCAGGGTCTCGAGCAGAGCCGGCTCGGCGCCGCCCGCGACCGCGTTCAGTTCGAGAGCGATCAGGAGGGCGAGCTGGCCATCGCGCCGGGCGGCATCCGGATGGGTCGCCAGGGTCCAGGCGATGTCGTTGCCTCGCGCCAGGAGGTTCCGGTCCTCGACATAGGCGCGACGAAGATGTTCCGCGCCCTCGGCGGCGCCGGCCGGGCCGCTGCGGATCAGGGCCAGTCCGAACTCGTGACGGCCCGCGGCGTGGTCGGGGTCGTGCGCAAGCAGTGCCCGGTAGCTCTCGATCGCCTCGTCCAGGCGGCCCGCGGCGGCCGCGATCCGGGCGGCTCCGTAGAGCGCCTCCGCGTCCTGCGGCTCGACCTCGAGGATCGCCCGGTAGTGCCCCCAGGCGGCGCCGAGTTCGTCGCTGCGAACGGCGGCTTCCGCCAGGATCCGGTGCGCTTCGACATGGCGCGGGTCGAGGGTCACCGCGGCCGCGAACTGCTCCATCGCCTCTCGCAGGCGCTCCACCTTGGCGAGCAACTGGCCGTAGAGGTAGCGCAGTTCCACGTCGCGCGGGTTCTCGGCGACCGCGCGGCCGAGCTCGCGGACCGCGTCGTCCGTGCGTCCCTCCCGGTCGAGCAGCTCGGCAAGGCGCACGCGGGCCGCCACATCTCCCGGATCGGCCGCGAGCGCCGCCTCGGCCTGCGCCCGTACCGAGCCGGTGTCGCCGGCGTCGAGGAGGGCGTTCTGGTACGCGGCCCGCGCGGCCGGATCGTCGGGTTCGAGATCCAGGGCGGCGCGGGCGTACCGAGCCGCGGCTTCGTTGTCCCCACGCCGGCCTTCGAGCACCGTCAGACGCTGGAGCGACTTGAACAGGCGGTCCCGCGCCCCCCGCCGTTCGAACGACGCTCTGGCGCCCTCGTCGAGACGCGCCTGCTCGACCTCCACCGAACGCCGCAACAGGGCCACGGACTCCTCGGGAAACCGCTCCTCGTACCAGCGCGCGTGGCTCGCGAGCGACACCTCGTCCGGCGGCTCCGTGTACCAGCGGCCTGGAAGCGCCGCCGACGCCGCCCGGAGGTCGGAACCCCGCGTATCCAGCAGTTCGAGGTCGGCAAGCAGGTCACCCGCGGTTACGCCTCCGCGGTAGAGGATGGCGACTCGACCGTCGCCGTCGAGCAGCATGGAGAACGGCAGCGACAGCGGGAAGCGACGGTCGAACAGCGACCTCTTGACAATCTCGACCTTGTCGAGCGTCTCCTCGGTCGCTACTCCGTTCAGGAACGGAAAGCCGATCTCGTCCATGAAGCTCCGCGCCGCTTCTTCGGTCGTGGTCGGCACGTCGCCCATGCCATCGGTCGACAGCGCGGCGATCTCGAGACCCGCGCGACGCAGCGCACCCTCTTCGTTCGCCAGGTCCTGCAACTCGAAACGGCAGGGAACGCACCAGCTCGCCCAGATGTTGACGAGCACCGGCCGCCCCTGGCCCGCCTCGACCGCCAACGGCTCCGAGGCGTCGAAGGGGCGCAACGTCAACGAAGGAGCCGGCGGACGCGGCGCCAGCACCACGCGCGCGCCGGTGGTCGGCGCCGGCGGCTCCTGGGCGCGCGGCAGGAGCGGCGTCCGCCCGCGCGGCGCCGACACGGCCCCCGCCCGGCCGCTGCCCTGGACGATCCGGTAGCGGCCGCCGGCCTCGACGCCGGCGAACGTCTCGCTCCCACCGCCAGGCCAGCGAACTCTCACCGGACCGGAAACCTCGCTGTCGCCCAAACCGAAATGGAGCCAGCGGCTCGACTGCGAGAGGAACCCCTCGCCGGCGCGGACGGAGCGCCGGAGGATGCCGGACGAGGTCGGCACCTCCACCCGCGCTCCCACCGCGTCCCGGTTCGTGCCGACGCCGTCTCCCTCCAGATGCAGGGCCACGAACCGCCGGCCGGCCGGCAATTCGTTCCGCATCAGACGCAAGCGTGGCGCGGTCCGGTTGCTGATCGCCACGTCCAGGTCGCCGTCGCCCTCGAGGTCCAGGAAGGCGACGCCGCGGCCGTCGTCCGGGAAGTCCAGGCCGCTGACCGCCGACGCGTTGGCGAAGGCGCCGCCAGCCTCGCCGGGATTCAGGAAGGCGCAGTTCCGCTCGTTGCCGCTGAAGGACAGGCCCTCGTCGAGCCGCTCGTGAAGCGCACGCAGGGATTCGAGATACGGCTCCAGTGATCGGTCATCCGGCGAACTGGGCGCGCGCGGCACGACCTGCCGCCAGAAGAAGCTTCACAGGTCGTCGGGGAGTGTCTGGGTCAGGTTGCCGTTGGCAACGACCAGGTCCTCCCAGCCGTCGTTGTTGATGTCGGCGAAGACGGACGACCAGGACCAGCGACCCATCGTCACGTTGGCCTCCACGCTGCGATCGTGAAAGCCGCCGCCCGAAGCACCCGCGAACAGGGAGTTGCCGCGCGCCATCCGCTGGACCTCCGCCAGCGGACCGGCGCGTTGCCGGTCCCGTTCGAACTTCCGCTGATAGGTGATCCGGTTCCCGGCAGCGGAGAACATGTTCCCGACATAGACATCCATCCGGCCGTCCCGGTTGTAGTCCGCCCAGCTCACCGACATGCCGGAGGAGATGTCCTCGACGCCGGCCTCCCCGGCCACGTCGACGAAGCGGCCGCCGTCGTTCCGGTAGAGGTTGTTGCGGCCGTAGTCGTTCGCCACGTAGAGGTCCGGGTCGCCGTCGCCGTCGACGTCCTCCCAGGACGCGGCCAGGCTGAAACGGCGGTTGTTCACATCGAGCCCCGCCTCGACGGTCGCGTCGACGAAGCGGAAGCCCCCGTCGTTGCGCAGCAGCACGTTTCGGCCGCCGTTGTTCGCGTCGTGGTAGGGCACCGGGCTGGCCACGCCGCGCTCGTCGTAGGCCCGGCGGTAAGCGCAGACGTAGAGGTCGAGGTCGCCGTCGCCGTCGACGTCGGCGGCGGACAGCGAGTTGCTGTCCGGGATGTTGCCGGCGATGTGGCGAACGCGGGCGAAGCGGCCGCCGCCGTCGTTCTCGAGCACCAGCACCGCCGGCCGGCTGGACAGGACGAGATCCGGGTCGCCGTCATTGTCGAGATCGACGAAGAGGCCGGCGAGCGAGCGCTCGAGGTAGTCGATCGCCGCTTCCGCCGAGCGGTCGTCGAAGGTGCCCTGACGGTTCTGAACATAGAGGCGGTTCGGCAGGCCGCCCTGCTCGGGAAGGAAGATGTCGTCCAGCCCGTCCCCGTTGACGTCGGCGACGGACACGCCCTGCCAGCCGGTCTTGTTGTAGCCGGCCGCCTTCGGTATCCGGTTGAGCCACGCGTCAGGCGACTGCAGCAACTGGTCCCGGTAGCTCGCGTTGTGGCCGACGGCCGCTTCGGTGACGTCGACGAAGAGGGGACCCCGGGTAGTCGACGTCTCCTCGTAGTCGGAGACGTCGACCCTCAGCAGCAACGGCCCACCGTCGCCGTCCTCCGGCAGCTTCCAGATGGTCGACCAGACCGCGTTCAACTGGCGGCCGCCCGCCGGTCCCGCGACCGAGGCCTCGAAGTACGCCAGCGTGGTGAACCCGGCGGAGCCGGCGTCGACCGAGTAGAGCTTGAAATCCGCCCGCGGCGGGCGGTCGCCGGCCAGCCGCATGGCGAGGGCGCCGAGTGCGCGCCTGAAGCCCTCGGCTCCGCGGTAGGCGGCGTCCGCGCCACTCACCCTCCCGCTCTCGACGGCGAAGGTCGTCCCCTCATAGCGCGTGGTCAGCTCACCCGGCACGAACCCCGGCGACTCGAAGGCCGGATCGACGACCAACGCGACGTCCCCGGACGGCACCGCATCGGCGCCACGCGCGGCGACGTCCGCAAGCCACGCAGCCACGCTCTTGAGCTGCGCCTCAGCCTGTTCGCTGAGCGCCTCGGTGTCCCAACCGTCGGCCCGCGGATCGACCGCCGCTGCGAAGTTCTCCGGCCCAAAGGCAGGAGTGACTTCCGCCTGCCCGGTCTGCGCCAACACCGCGGCCGGCGCGACCGCCACAGTCAGCACGACGACGACTCGGAAGATCCGCACCGCCGACACTCTAACGCTGCTCTTCTATGATCGTCCGGTGAGCCCCAGCCTTCGGACCCCCTTTGGCCTGGGGCAAACCAAGCCGCGCCACTACCTGGAAATGGCCAGGGTGGCCTGGCGGAACCGGGACGAAGCGGGCTACGCGTGGCGCATCCTGCGGGACGGCGTCTGCGACGGCTGCGCCCTGGGGACGTCGGGGCTCCGGGACTGGACTCTGGACGGCGTACATCTGTGCATGGTCCGGCTCGATCTGCTGCGGTTGAACACGATGCCGGCGCTCGACCCGGCCGTCCTGGCCGACGCCGGCGCTCTGGCGGCCAGGGGTTCGACGGAGCTGCGAGCCCTCGGGCGACTGGCGCACCCGATGGTCCGGCGCGCAGGCGAGCCCGGGTTCCGTCGCATCGGCTGGCCCGAGGCGGTCGACATCGCCGCTGCCCGGCTCGCCGAGGTTCGCGAACGCGACCCCGCTCGAGCAGCTTTCTTCCTGACCTCCCGCGGCGTTCCCAACGAGACCTACTACGTCGCGCAGAAGGCCGCCCGCTTCCTCGGCACCCCCCACGTCGACACTGCCGCGCGCCTCTGCCACGCCGCCTCCACGATCGCCCTCAGGCGCGCTCTGGGGATCGGCGCGGCAACGAACTCCTATCGAGACTGGCTCGATGCGGACCTGATCGTCTTCTTCGGTTCCAACGTGCCGAACAACCAGCCGGTCACCGTCAAGTACCTTCACTTCGCGCGCCGCCGCGGCACGGAGATCGCGGTCGTGAACCCATACCGGGAACCTGGCCTCGACCGCTACTGGGTGCCGTCTGTCGCGTCGAGCGCCCTGTTCGGCACCGATCTCGCCGAACACTGGTTCGCCGTGGATACCGGCGGCGACCTCGCCTTTCTCAACGGCACGATGAAGGCCCTGCTAGACCTCCCGGGAGGTGTCGTTCGCGATTTCGTCGAACCCTCAACTGAGAACCTCGCCGAAGTCGAGAGCGTGCTCCGCGACACCCCCTGGGAGACGATCGAGCGATCCAGCGGTGCTCCCCGCGCCGAGATGGAGCGCTTCGCCAGGCTTCTCTGCTCCAGGCCGAAGACGATCCTGGTCTGGTCGATGGGACTGACCCAGCACCGCCACGGCGTCGACACCGTGCTGGCGCTCACGAACCTGGGCCTGATGCGCGGGCTTCCGGGCAAGGCCGGAGCCGGCCTTGTGCCGATTCGCGGCCACTCCGGCGTGCAGGGGGGCGCCGAGGTCGGCTGCGCCCCGGAGTCGGACACGGAGACCCTCGACCGGTGGGCGGACGCCTGGGGTTTCGAGCCACCGCGCGGCCCGGGGCTGGCCGCGACCGGCCAGATCGAAGCCGCGGCGGCCGGTGCGATCGACGCGTGGTGGATCGTCGGCGGCAACTTCCTCGAGACGGCGCCGGAACCCGAACGCCAGAAGAACGCCCTGCACCGACCCGCCTTTCGCGTTCACCAGGACGTCGTGTTGAACACCGCGATGCTGGTTGAACCGAGCGATACCGCGCTGCTGCTGCCGGCGACGACCCGCTACGAGATCCCGGGCGGCGTGACCGAAACGACGACCGAGCGACGCATCGTCTACTCGCCCTCGATTCGGCACGACGGCGCCGAAAGCCGCGCACTCGGCGAGTGCCGGCCGGAGTGGGAAGTGCTCTGCGAGGTCGTCTCCCGGGTGCGCCCCGATCCTCCCGGCGTCCTCGGTTTCGCCGGCACCGATGCCATTCGGGCCGAGATCGCGGCGACCGTGCCGCGTTACGCCGGGATCGAGAACCTCAAGCGAAAGGGCGACCAGCTCCAGTGGGGCGGCGCCCAACTGTTCGAGGACGGCCGCTTCGCCACGCCGTCCGGCCGCGCGAGGTTCCATGTGGTCGAACCGCCGGCGGATCGGGTGCTACTCGACGGTGAGCTCTTCCTTTCCACTCGCCGCGGGCGGCAGTTCAACTCGATGGTCCACGCCGGGCGGGATCCCTTGACCGGCCTCGAGCGCTCCGACCTGCTGATGAACGCGGAGGATGGACGGGCGCGCGGCATCGGCGCCGGCCAGCGGGTCGTCGTCTCGTCGCCGGTGTCGAGGATCGAGTTCGTTGCGCGGTTCGGGCCGATCAAGGCCGGCAACGTCGAAGCGCACTGGCCCGAGTGCATGGAGCTGCTGCCCTGGTCCCTGGACCCCGACTCCGGCGAACCGGAGTACGGCGTCCGGGTACGGGTCGAACGAACGGGAGCCCCGGCGTGAAGCCGGTGGGACCGGAGACCTCCGCCGAGCGAAGCGCCCTGGTCGAGCGCTCGGGCCGCCTCGGGCGCGATGTGGTGGCGGTCGAGGAACCGATCGAGATACGGGTCGACGGTGAGGCCGTCGTCGTGACGATGCGCAGCCCCGGCGCGGAGAGGGATCTCGCGCTCGGATACCTCTACGCCGAAGGTCTGATCGAGCAGGCGGCTGACGTCGAGGAAGTGACCGTCGGCGGAGCGCCGCGGCCGGACGCGGAGTTGCCGCCAGGCGCCGAGCCGAGCGTCCCCGGATCGATCGTCGATGTTCGGCTCTCGGCAAGGGGACGCCGGGCGGCGGGCCGCCGCGCCGAGACCAGGAAGCGGGAACGCGCCTTTCGCGTCACCAGCGCGTGCGGAGTCTGCGGCAAGCCCTCGCTCGAGGACCTGTGGGTGCGGTTGCCGGCGATCCGGCCGCTCGACCTGGAACCGGATCGCGAACGGCTCCTGGTCCAGCAGTTGCCGGCGGCCATGCAGGAAGGCCAGACACTCTTCGACGATACGGGCGGCGTTCATGCGGCGGCCCTGTTCGAGGTCGCCGGCGGGCCGCCCGGACTGCTTTGGCTTCGCGAAGACATCGGACGCCACAACGCGGTCGACAAGGTCATAGGCAAGGCGCTGCGTGCGAAACGGTTGCCTCTGCAGGACACGATCCTCGCGGTCAGCGGCCGTCTCGGCTTCGAGATCGTCCAGAAGGCGGCGGTGGCCGGAATCCCCGTGATTGCCGCGGTGGGTGCGCCGTCGAGCCTGGCCCTGGACATCGCCCACCTGGCCGGCATCCGCGTCTACGCCTTCGTCGCCGCCGACCGCAGCAACCTCTATCCCGAAGCAGCAATCGAAGCGCGGCGACTGGACGGCTCCGATTGACGAGTCCCGTAGCTGGGCATAGGTTGCCCCTGAGAGCGGTTGACCTCTGAGGAGGTGCATGACGATGACGAGGATTCCGAAGTGACGGTCGCCGCGGTCAAGCCGGAGGCGGGACAGGCCGCGCCACACCTGACGTTCTTCGAGCAGGTGAACGTCGCCTTCGACCGGGCGGCGAAGTACACGGACCACGATCCCACGCTGCTGGAGCAGGTGAAGTGGGTGAACTCGGTCTACCGGATGAGTTTCCCGCTGCGGCGGGACGACGGCACGATCGAAGTCATTCACGCCTGGCGAGCCGAACACAGCCACCACCGGCTGCCGACGAAGGGTGGCATCCGCTACGCGCCAAACGTGAACGAGGACGAGGTCATGGCGCTGGCGGCGCTCATGACGTACAAGTGCGCCCTCGTCGACGTCCCCTTTGGCGGCGCCAAGGGCGGAGTCTGCATCGATCGCCGGAACTACTCCAAGGGCGAACTGGAGCGGCTGACGCGGCGCTACACCGCCGAACTCCAGCGCAAGTCCTTCATCGGGCCGGGAAAGGACGTGCCGGCGCCCGACTACGGCACGAGCGAGCAGGAGATGGCCTGGATCGCCGACACCTACTCCCAGATCGAACACGGCGAGGTCAACGTCGCCGCCTGCGTGACGGGCAAACCGGTCGAGCACGGCGGCATTCAGGGCCGCACCCAGGCGACCGGACTGGGCGTCTTCTTCGGTATCCGCGAGGCCTGTTCATTCGAGGACGACATGGCGAAGCTCGGCCTCGAACCGGGTGTCGCCGGCAAACGGATCGTGATCCAGGGGCTCGGCAACGTCGGCCATCACGCCGCCAGGTACCTGCAGGACGCCGGCGCGAAGCTGGTCGGCCTGGCCGAGTACGAGGGTGCGATCGCCTGTCCGGACGGCCTCGACCTGGACGACGTGGTCGAGCACAGGCGGAGCAGCGGCTCGATCCTCGACTTCCCGGGCGCGTCCAACATCGAGCCGAGCCACAAGGCCCTCGAACTCGACTGCGACATCCTGATACCGGCAGCCCTCGAGAACCAGATCACGAGGGAGAACGTCGGCCGCATCTCCTGCCACATCCTGGCCGAGGCGGCGAACGGCCCGACCAGCTCGGCAGCCAGCGCCGCGGCGGCAAAGCGCGGCATCCTGGTGATTCCGGACGTGTACCTGAACGCCGGCGGTGTCACCGTTTCCTACTTCGAGTGGTTGAAGAACCTCTCCCACGTCCGCTTCGGACGGATGCAGAAACGGTTCGAGGAGAGCGTGCGCCGCGATCTGCTGAACGCGATGAGTTCAGCGACCGGCGCCAGCTTCAGCCAGGCCGAGGTCAGGATCCTGGCCCGGGGAGCGGACGAGATCGACCTCGTGAACTCGGGGTTGGAGGAGACGATGGCGACCGCCTACCATCACGTCCGGCGCTACCGGAACAAGCTGGGCCCCGAGGTCGACCTGCGCACGGCCGCGATGGTCCTGGCGATCGATAAGGTCGCCGCCTCCTACGCCACCGCGGGAATCTTCCCGTAGCCGCCAGACCGCCCGCCCCTAACCGAAGTCCACCTTGATCTCGCTGCTGCTGATCGTCCTCGGCATCGCCGTGCTCTGGGCCGGCGGCGAGATCCTCGTGCGCTCCGTGACCGGCCTGGCCGCCGTTCTCCGCGTCAGTCCGACGGTGATCGGGCTGACCGTCGTCGCCTTCGGCACCTCGGCGCCGGAACTCGGCGTAGCGATAGCCGCCGCGTTGCGGGACTCCGCCGGGCTGGTCTACGGCAACGTGGTCGGCTCGAACATCGCCAACGTCGGCCTGATCCTTGGCATCTCGGCGCTCGTGGTGCCTCTGCACAACCACAGCGAAGGCGCGGAGCGCCAGGCGATCCGCCTGGTCCGCCGCGAGCTGCCTTTCATGCTCGCGACTTCCCTGCTCGTCCTGACCTTCACCGCCTTCGGCCGCCTGGGCCGGTTCGAGGGCGTGGTGCTGCTCGCCCTCATGGCGTACTTCCTGATCGTGCTGGTCCGAGCCGGCGACGCCGAACCGGCCGATCCCCAGGGCGTCAGCCCACTCAAGTCCGTTCTTGGCACCGTCGTGGGACTCGTCCTGCTCGCCGTCGGCGCGGCCAGGCTCCTCGTGCCGGCGGCGCAGGACCTGGCCCTGGCCCTCGGCGTCAGCGAGAAGGTCGTCGGACTCACGGTCGTGGCCTTCGGCACCAGCGTGCCCGAACTCGCCGCCTGCCTGGTGGCGGCTTACCGGAATCACCACGGCATCGTGCTGGGAAACATCGTCGGCTCGAACGTGTTCAACATCCTGCTCGTCCTGCCGGCCGCGACTCTCATCCGCCCCTTCGAAACGACGTTCCTCGCCGAGGGTCTGGACGCCTCGGTCATGCTCTTCTTCAGCCTCCTCATGTTCCTCGCCGTCTATCTGCTGCGGCACGGGCGCAGCATCGGGCGGACCTGGGGCGCGCTGCTCGTGGCAGCCTATGGGGGCTACGTGGCCTGGCTCTTCAGCAAGCTATGACCTCGCACGAACACACCGCAAGCGGCGCCCTTCCCTTCGCCGACCGCCACATCGGCCCCCGTGCCGCCGAGATCGAGCAGATGCTCGAAGCGCTCGGCCAGTCCTCGCTCGAGAGCCTGATCGACGCCGCGGTGCCGGCCGCGATCCGCAGCGACACTGCCGCCGGCGGCCTCGAGCTGCCGCCGCCGGCTTCCGAAGCCGTGGCCCTGGTCGAACTCGACGAGATCGCCGCCGGCAACCAGGTGCTGCGCAGCTTCATCGGCATGGGCTACCACGGCTGCGTCACGCCGCCCGTCATCCAGCGCAACGTCCTCGAAAACCCCGGCTGGTACACGGCCTACACGCCGTATCAGCCGGAAATCTCCCAAGGTCGGCTGGAAGCGCTGCTGAACTTCCAGACGATGATCGCCAGCCTCACGGGTCTCGAGGTGGCGAACGCCTCCCTGCTCGACGAGCCGACCGCCGCCGCGGAAGCAATGACCCTCTGCTGGGCGGAGAAGCGGCGCCAGGGCCGTTTCTTCGTGTCGGAGGGCTGCCACCCGCAGACGATCGAGGTCGTCCGCACCCGCGCCGAGCCGCTCGGCATCGAGGTCGAGGTCGGCGATCACGAGAGCCTGGACGCGGAAGGGGTCTTCGCGGCCCTGGTCCAGCAACCGGCAACCGACGGCAGCGTCCACGACTACCGGGGGCTGGCGAAACGGATGCACGAGGCCGGCGGCATGACGATCGCCGCCGCGGATCCGCTCGCCCTCTGCCTGCTCGAGGCGCCCGGCGCCTGGGGCGCGGACGTCGCGGTCGGCAGCACCCAGCGCTTTGGACTCCCGATGGGATTCGGCGGACCGCATGCCGCCTACATCGCCGTCCGCGACCGGCTGAAACGGCGGCTCCCGGGCCGCCTGGTCGGCGTCACCCACGACGACAGTCACCGGCCGGCGCTGCGTCTGGCGCTCCAGACCCGGGAACAGCACATCCGCCGCGACCGGGCCACCAGCAACATCTGCACCGCGCAGGTGCTGCCGGCGGTGATCGCGAGCTTCTACGCCGTCTACCACGGCCCGGAGGGGCTCGAGTCGATTGCCGAGGCCGTCCACCGCCGGGCCGCCCGTCTCGCCGAACGCCTGGGCGCCCTCGGCTTCGCGCTTCGCTCCGACACCTTCTTCGACACCGTGACCGCCGAAGTCGGCAGCGTCGCGGAGGAACGCCGGGTGATCGCGGCAGCCCGCCGCCGCAAACTGAACCTGCGGGAGTGGGGTTCGGGCGCCATCTCGGTCGCCTGCGATGAAACGAGCACGGACTACGACATCGAGTCGGTGCTCGCGGCTTTCGCCGAGGTCGGTTCGGCCAGGGTCGAAGGTTCGGTGACGCCCGACGCTGCCGGGCCCCTGCCGGCCGCGCTGCGCCGGACGACGCCCTGTCTCGATCATCCGGTGTTCAGCAGCTACCGCTCCGAAACCGAGCTGCTCCGCTACCTGCACCGGCTGGAGGCGCGCGACCTGTCGCTGACCACCTCCATGATCCCGCTCGGCTCGTGCACGATGAAGCTGAACGGGACGGCGGAGATGATGCCGATCACCTGGCGCGGGTTCGCCCACATGCATCCCTACGCCCCCAAGGACCAGACGGCGGGTTACCGGAGGCTCTGCGGCGACCTGGAAGACTGGCTCGCGGACATCACGGGTTTCTCCGCCGTTTCCCTTCAGCCGAACGCCGGTTCCCAGGGAGAGTACGCCGGCCTCCTCGCGATCCGGAGCTACCACGAGAGCCGCGGCGAGGGCGCCCGCAACGTCTGCCTCATCCCGACCTCCGCCCACGGCACGAACCCCGCCAGCGCCGTGCTCGCCGGGCTGAAGGTCGCGCCGGTCGCCTGCGACGAGGAAGGCAACATCGATCTGGACGATCTGCGCGCCTGCGCGGAAGCCCACAGCGAAGACCTCGCGGCGCTGATGGTCACCTACCCGTCGACGCACGGCGTGTTCGAGGAGGCGATCCGCGAGATCTGCGCCATCGTCCACGAGCGCGGCGGGCAGATCTATCTCGACGGCGCGAACATGAACGCCCAGGTCGGCGTCTGCCGGCCGGGCGACTACGGCGCCGACGTCTGCCATCTGAACCTCCACAAGACCTTCTGCATCCCGCACGGCGGCGGCGGTCCGGGCATGGGTCCGATCGCGGTCGCCGCCCATCTCGCGCCCTTCCTGCCGCGGCACCCCCTCGCGTCGATCGAACAGTCGGACAGTGCCGGGAGCCTGGGAGACGGGGTGGTCGGCGCGGTGAGCGCCGCGCCCGTCGGCAGCGGCTCCATCCTGCCCATCTCCTGGGCCTACATTCGCATGATGGGAGCCACCGGACTGCGCCGCGCCACGGAAGCCGCGATCCTGAACGCGAACTACATCGCTCACCGGCTCAAGACCCACTACCCCGTCCTGTACCGGGGCGCCGGCGGCCTCGTGGCCCACGAGTGCATCCTCGATCTGCGAGGCTTCAAGGCGTCGGGCGTGGAGGTCGACGACGTCGCCAAGCGACTCATCGACTACGGCTTCCACGCACCGACCATGTCCTTCCCGGTGGCCGGCACGCTGATGGTCGAGCCGACCGAGAGCGAGTCGAAGGCCGAGCTCGACCGCTTCTGCGACGCGATGATCGCGATCCGCGTCGAGATCGCGGCGGTTGAACGCGGCGACGTGGAGATCGCCGGCAGCCCCTTGCGCGGCGCGCCGCACACCGCGGCCGCGATCAGCGCCGAGGACTGGAACCGCTCCTACTCCCGGCGGCAGGCCGCGTTCCCGGCCCCGTGGAACGACGAACACAAGTACTGGCCTCCGGTCGGCCGCGTCGACAACGCCCACGGCGACCGACACCTGATCTGCACCTGTGTCGGCATGGAGCCGTTCGAGGCGATCGGCGCCAGGGGCGCCTTCGCCCGCTGAGGGTTACCCCGTCAGCCCGAACTCGATCGCGTCGGAGAGGGCCTCCCAGCTCGCCTCGATGATGTTCGTGCCCGCTCCGACCGTGGTCCAGCGGTCACCGCCGGCCACGAAGTCCACGAGCACGCGGGTCGTCGCGGCCGTTCCCTGCGCGCTGTCGAGGATGCGGACCTTGTAGTCGGCGAGCCGCATCTCGCCAAGCGCCGGATAGTGGGGCTCCAGCGCCTTGCGCAGCGCATGCGCCAGGGCATTGACGGGACCGTTTCCCTCGGATGCCGTATGGGCGATCGTTCCGTCCGGCACCTCGACCTTCACCGTCGCCTCGGCGACGAGACCCCGGCCATCGCGGTGCTCGACAACGGTGAGGAAGTCGATCAGCCGGAACGGCGCTTCGTATCCCGGTTCCGCTCGCCGCAGCATGAGCTCGACGGAGGCCTCCGCGGCCTCGAAGCTGTAGCCGCGGTTCTCCAGCTCCTTGACCTTGTAGAGCACTTCGCGCGCGTGGGGCGTTTCGGCGATCCCGGCGCCCGCCGCGAGATGAGCGATGTTGCCGCGGCCCGAGAGCTCGGAGACCACGGCGCGCATTTCGTTGCCGATCAACTCAGGCTCCACGTGCTGATAGCTGGACGGCTCCTTGAGCATCGCCGCCACGTGGATGCCGCCCTTGTGGGCGAAGGCGCTGCGGCCCACGTAGGGCAGGTGGTCGTCGTGGGCAATGTTCGCCACCTCGGCGACGTATCGGGACAGCGAGGTCAACTCGCGGAGACTCTCGTCGGGGACGCAGGAGTAGCCCATCTTGCACTGCAGGTCGGGAATGATCGTCACGAGGTTCGCGTTCGCCACCCGCTCGCCGTAGCCGTTGATCGTGCCCTGGGCCATGACCGCGCCCGCACGCACCGCGGCCAGAGTGTTGGCGACGCCGCATCCGGCATCGTCGTGGGTGTGGATTCCGATCCGGACATCCGGACCGAGTTCAGCCCGGGCCGCGTCGATCCCGGCTTCGATCTGCCACGGCAGGGTTCCGCCGTTCGTGTCGCAGAGCACGACGTAGTCGGCGCCTGCCGACGCCGCCGCCCGCAGGGTACCGAGGGCGCACTCCGGGTTTCCGGCCAGGCCGTCGAAAAAGTGTTCGGCGTCGTAGATCACCTCGCGGCCGAGATCCTTGAGATAACCGACCGTGTCGCCGATCATCGCCTCGTTCTCTCGCGCGTCGGTCTCGAGCACTTTTTCGATATGGAGGTCCCAGCTCTTGCCGACCAGCGTGACGGTCGGCGTCTCCGCAGCCACCAGGGCCTGAACATTGCCGTCGTGAGCGCAGGCGCTGTGCTTGCGCCGCGTGGCGCCGAATGCACAGATCTTCGCCTGTTCGAGGTCGACCTCGCGAATGGCCTCGAAGAAGTCGGCGTCCTTGGGATTCGAGCCGGGCCACCCGCACTCGATGTAGGGAATGCCGAAGGCGTCCAGCCGCCGGGCGATCGCCAGCTTGTCCGCCAGCGACAGCGAGATGTTCTCCCGCTGGGTCCCATCGCGAAGCGTCGTGTCGTACAGCTCGATCCTGGTTGTCATCGGCCCACTACCCTATTGACCTGCCGACGGCCTCACAGCGGCTCGTCGAGGCCCGGGCCCTGCAGCAGCTCGATCAACTCCTCGCGCGAGAAGATCTTCTTGAGCTGAGGGTCGTCCTCCTGTACCACGCTCTCCATGAGACGGCGCTTGCGGTCGATGATCGCGGCGATGCGTTCCTCGAGCGTCTCCTCGGTGATCAGCTTGAAGACGTGGACCACCCGCTTCTGGCCGATGCGGTACAACCGGTCCGTCGCCTGGTCCTCCCGGGCCGCGTTCCACCAGCGGTCGTAGTGGATGACGACCGAACCGCCGACCAGGTCGATCCCGGTGCCGCCCGCCTTCAGGCTGCCCAGAAAGACGCGGCAGTCTTCGTCGTTGTTGAAGCGGTCGACGACCTTGCCGCGCTCGCGGGTCGAACCCGTCAGAGTGACGAACTCGACGCCGAGCTTCGTCAAGTGGCGTTCCAGGATCCCGATCATCCCCAGATACTGGCTGAAGACGACGACCTTCTGGCCGCTGTCGAAACTCTCTTCGAGCAGCTCCTTGCACAGGTCCCACTTTCCGGATTCGTAGTTCTCGTAGCGGTCGAGATCGCCCACCGCCAGCGCGGGATGATCGCAGATCTGCTTCAGCATGTTCAGCAGGGCGAAGATGTGGATGTACGGAAGGGCGCCCCGCTCGCTCCGCAAGGCGTTCATCAACGTCACGCCCTTCGTTTCGATCGTCTGGCGGTACAGGTCGAACTGCTCGGCGCTCAGGCGGCAGGTGCGGACGTCCTCGATCTTCTCCGGCAACTCGTCCAGCACCGCGGTCTTCACCCGGCGAAGCACAAAGGGAGCGGTCAACCGCCGCAGGTTCACCGCGTACCAGGAGTCGGCATCGAGTTCGTTCGTTCCGACGAGATCGAGGTACGTATCGTCGCCTCCCAGGTAGCCCGGAAGCACGAGATCGAACAGGCCCTTCAACTCGGTGAGCGAGTTCTCGATCGGCGTGCCGGTGAGCCCGAGCTTCATCCGGGCCCCGAGCGCCACGGCGGCACGGTAGCCCTGCGTGCTGCGGTTCTTGATCTGCTGCACTTCGTCGAACACGATGAGACCCCAGCGCCGTTCGCCGAAGCGCTCGACGTCATTCCGCATCACGCCATAGGAAGTGAGGATCACATCGCCGTCCGCCAGCGACTCCTCGAGGTCGCGTTGCGGTCCGTGGTAGTACGACGGGCGCAGACCCGGCGCGTACTCCCGGAGCTTGTTGCGCCAGTGGCTGATGACGGTGCGGGGGCAGACGACGAGAAACGGCTCGTCGACTCCCAACTGCTCCCGCAGGATGACCATCAGGGCCATCGCCTGGTGGGTCTTGCCCAGGCCCATGTCGTCGCAAAGAAGGCCGGCAAGGTCGTTCTCGTACAGGAACTTCAGCCATTCGACGCCGAGCCTCTGGTAGGGACGCAGGACGCTCGTGAGCCCCTCCGGATCGACCATCGGATCGGCCGGCCGGAGGTCCAGGAAGCGGCGCAGGAAGTCGTGCCTGCTTCCCTCGCCCTCGACGCGGATCGGCGCCGTGCTCGAGGCCTGCAGCCGCAGCAGCTCGGCCGAGGAGAGACGCAGCCCCCCGGAGTCGCCGTTGCCGCCGGCGCCTTCCGCGCGGGCTCTCGCCTGGGCGGGCAGCGATCCGAGGTTCCTGAGCGCCGGCGCGTTGAGATCGATCCAGCCCGACGCCGTCTCGAGGTACGGCAGGCCGGCGCCCCTCGCTGCCAGCAACTCCTCGAGGCTGACGTCGCTGTCGCCGAAGCCGTAGCGGATCGATAGGGACTCGTCACCATCCGGCTCGATCTCGATGTAGTCGAACTCGGTCAGGATGCCGACAGCGGCGAGCGGATTCTCGGTCAGGGCCCGCACGGGCTCGAGAATCGGCCTCACGGTCCGGAAGGTCGGAACCCGCGCCGGCTCGAGATCGAGGGCGGCGGGTTCGCGCCAGCCGCTCTCACTCCGATCCGAGCGCCGGACGAGCACCCCCAGCTCCTCGAGAAAGACCAGCTCGCCATACTGGAAGCGCTCACGCCGCTCCTCATCGAGAACGTCCTCGCCCTCCGCGGCGAGGCGCAGAACCTCGAGCTTGTGTTCCTCCCCGATCCTGGTGTCGGGCCCCACGTACAGGAGATCCGCGGCGGACAGGGGAACCACCGAGGTCTGGCCCGTCTGCGTGAGGAAGGCCAGCGCTGCATCCGCCCGACCCCGGGGAACGGCGATCTGCAGCAGGTCCGGTCCACCCGAGACCCCGCGGACCGTCAGGAACAGCGTGCCGCTCGAGAACTCGATCGACGGCTCGAGTCTCACCGTCTCCGCGGTCGCTTCGGCTCGGCCGCCGGCGATGTCGCCGTACTCCCTCAGGGCGTGGTAGGCGACGCGGAACCAGAGGCTGCCCTCGAAAAACTGCCGGTTCGTCTGCATTCCGGCCTTGTTCAGATGTTGTTCCTCGGGCGTCCGCATGAACGTCGACAGCCGGTCCAGCAGACCCGACCGATCCGCGGTCGACACGCCGCCCGCGAGCTTTCCGACCCGTTCCAGAAAACGAACCGCGGCAGGGGCCTGTTCGAGATAGCGAAGGACCTCCACTCCACCCGGGCCGAACAGGCGAATCGGCTCGCCGGTCCCTTCCTGCAGCACCAGGCATTCGGAAGCCGCCGGCAGACGTTCCTCGAACAGGGTCTGAGCCAGCCGGAACCAGCCACTGTGAGCGAAGAGGTCGAACCAGCTGCATCCAGTGACCTGGTGAAGCTCCCGGATCTGACCCTCGAGCTGCTTCAGATGGCGACACCCGCTCCGGCGACCGGTTGAACAACTGCAGAACGTCAGCGGCCGCTTGGACCCGGCCACCTTGGCCAGATGAACGGCCGAACCAGGTTCCGGGTCGTGGGGATCGGGCAGCAGGCCGATCCCGGTGCGGTGGAACTCGAGGCGTGGAAACAGCTTCACGGAGGGTAGACGAAGCGCGCGCGTAAACGCTCGACTATACCGCCGAATCAGAGCCTTGTGTTGGTTCCGGCGCTAGGCTCTCGGGGAATGGCGAAACGACGTCCGGCAATGGTCCTGAGAACGACGATGAGGCTTCGAGCGGTGCTTGCGGCGATCGTCCTCGCCGTTGCCTGCGCCCCTCCGCCGACGGCCGAAACCACCGGCATCGACGACCTCCTGCTGGAAGAAGAAGCGGAAGGCTTCGCCGGCAGCGTCCTGGTGGCCCGCGATGGCGAGGCAATCCACCTGGCCGGCTACGGTCTGGCGGACCGGGAAGCCCGCGTGCCGTTCCGGCCGGAGACCGTGTCGACAATCGGCTCGATCACCAAGCAGTTCACCGGCGCCGCGATCCTCAAGCTCCAGGAGCAGGGGCGCCTGCGCGTCGAGGACCCGATCGGCCGCTTCTTCCCCGACGCGCCAGCCGACAAGGTCGGGATCACCGTCCACCAGCTCCTGACCCATACTGCCGGCCTGCCGCCGGCGCTCGGTTCGGACGAGGAGTACATCGACCGCGACAGCTACCTGGAAGCGGTCTGGCGTACCGAGTTGAAGGACCCGCCGGGTGAACGCCACGACTACTCCAACACCGGCTACTCCGTACTCGCCGCGATCGTCGAACGCACTTCCGGCACGAGCTACGAGGGCTTTCTGCGGCAACAGTTCTTCGACCCGCTGGGCATGGACGCCACCGGCTACCGCCTGGCCGACTGGTCCGAAGCGCAGGTAGCCGCCGGCTACCGGGACGGCCGCCGCTTCGGCCGGGTAACCGACAGGCAGACCCACGAAGACGGCTTCTCGTGGCACCTCGTCGGCAACGGCGGCATTCACTCGACCGTCGGCGACATGGCCCGCTGGGTCAGGGCTCTACGCGACGGCGAAGTGTTGTCGGCCGAGTCGCTCGACGCCCTGTTCGGCGAGCACGTGGACGAGGGGTACGGAGACTCCTTCTACGGCTACGGCTGGGTCACCTTCCACCTCCCGAACGGCGAGCGGATGATCGGACACAACGGCGGCAACGGCTTCTTCTTCGCCGACCTGAACTTCTTTCCGGACCGCGACGACCTGCTGTACTGCCTGTTCATGAACGACGCCGGCTTCGAAGGGGTCACCGGCCGGATCCGCCGGTTGCTACTCGAGCGGGCCCCTTGACAGCCGCTCCTCTCCTCTCCTACGCTCCCCCGCACGACCTACCGCCCGGTAGATCAGCGGAATCCCTTACCCATGACTCGTCCCGCCATCCTTCTGTTGCTGGTTCTTGTTCTGGTCCTTGTGACTCAGGGGGCTAACTAGGCGCACCAACAGGAAACCGAGCGACTTCAAGCCCCCAGCACCGCCTGGGGGCTTTTTTGGTTCAGCCGCTAGTGGAGTAACTGCATGCCGATAGAACGATCAGAGTGGATCTGGATCGACGACCAGTGGAAGCCCTGGGACGAGGCGACCGTCCACCTCACCACCCACGGCCTGCACTACGGCTCGTCGGTGTTCGAGGGCATTCGCGCCTACGACACGGGTGAGACGACGGCGATCTTCCGCCTCGGTCCCCATGTGCGGCGCCTGTTCGACAGTTGCCGGATCATGCGCATGGAGCCCGGCTACACGCAGGACCAGGTCGAGGAGCTGTGCATCGAGTCGGTGGCCCGCAACCGGCTGGAGTCCTGCTACATCCGGCCGCTGATCTACCGCGGCAATGAGGAGATGGGCCTCAATCCGACCTCCTGCAGTTCCAGGCTGGCCATCTACGCGGTGCGGTGGGGCCGCTACCTCGGCGAGGAGGCGATCGAACAGGGTGTCGACGCCGCGATCAGTTCCTGGCGGCGCTTCAACTCGAACACCGCCGTGCCGTTGGGAAAGATCAGCGGGCAGTACGTGACGAACCAGTTCGTGTCGATCGAGGCGCGCGAGCACGGCTACGCCGAGGGCATCATGCTCGACGACCGCGGGCTGGTCTGCGAGGGCGCCGGCGAGAACCTCTTCCTGATCAAGGACGGAGTGATCCACACGCCGCCGCTCTACAACTCGATCCTGGGCGGCATCACCCGGGACTCGGTCATCACGATCGCCCGCGACCTGAAGTACGACGTCCGCTTCCAGCCGATCGCCCGGGAGGAGCTCTATCTCGCCGACGAGCTGTTCATGACCGGCACCGCGGCCGAAGTGAGTCCCGTGCGCTCCGTCGACCGGATCCCGATCGGCAGCGGCACGCGCGGCGAGATCACGCACCACCTCCAGGAAGAGTTCTTCGGGCTGGTCGAGGGCCGGCTCCCCGACCGCCACAACTGGCTCACCCAGGTACCCCGGCTGCAGGAGGCCGCACCGCCGCTGGCCGGGTGACGCGAGGAGGCCGCTATGAGTGACGACACCGCAACGGACCGAGCGAGCGAAGAAGCGGGGACGGGCACGGACGCCGTCGTGCTGACCGGCGCCGAGATCGTGTGCGAGTGCCTGCTGCGCGAGGGGGTCGACATCGTCTTCGGCTATCCGGGCGGGGCCATCCTGCCCACCTACGACGCGCTGACGAAGTACCCGCAGCTCCACCACGTGCTGACCCGCCACGAGCAGGGCGCGTCGCACATGGCCGACGGCTACGCCCGCGCCACCGGCAAGGTGGGCGTGGCGATGGCGACCAGCGGCCCGGGCGCGACGAACCTCGTCACCGGCATCGCCACCGCGATGATGGACTCGTCTCCGATCGTCTGCATCACGGGACAGGTACCGACCGGCGCCATCGGCAGCGACGCCTTCCAGGAAACGGACGTCACCGGAATCACCCTCCCGATCACCAAGCACAACTACCTGGTGACGAGCATCGAGGAACTGCCCGAGGTGATGCGCGAGGCGTTCCACATCGCCCGGACCGGACGGCCCGGGCCGGTGCTGGTGGACATCCCGAAGGACGTTCAGATCCAGGAGGCCGAGTTCGTCTACCCGACGGAGCCCATCGAGCTCCCCGGCTACAGCCCGCCGCGGGCGGCCAGGGCGCGCCAGGTCGACGGGGCTCTGGAACTGATCCGGAAGTCGAAGCGGCCGATCATTCTCGCCGGCCACGGCATCTCGATGGCCGGCGCGAACCGCGAACTCGCGCAGTTGGCGGAGAAGGCGCAGATTCCGATCGCCCTGACCCTGCTCGGCAAGGGCGCGATCTCCGAGCACCACCCGCTCTGCCTGGGGATGATGGGCATGCACGGCGGCGCCGAGGTGAACCATGCGATCCAGGAAGCCGATCTGCTGATCGCGCTGGGCATGCGCTTCGACGACCGGGTGACCGGCAACCTGGCGACCTACGCACGGGACTCGCGCAAGATCCACGTCGACATCGATCCCTCCGAGATCAACAAGAACGTGACCGTCGACGTGGGCATCGTCGGCGACCTCGGCGAGGTCCTGCGCCAACTGCTCGAGCGGGTCGAGCGACGTCCGAACGAGGCCTGGTTCGACCGCATCGCCGAGTGGCGCGCGGACTCCGAACTGCGGGAGATCGTCCGGCCGGCCGACGCGCCCCAGCACCCGGCGGTACCCGAAGGCAAGCTGCTCGGCGCTCAGGTCATCCGCGACCTGTTCGAGTTCACGGGCGGCGAGGCCATCACGGTCACCGACGTCGGCCAGCACCAGATGTGGGAGGCCCAGTACTACCACCACGAACGGCCGCACAGCCTGATCACCAGCGGCGGCCTCGGGACGATGGGCTTCGGGCTGCCGGCGGCGATCGGCGCCAAGATGTCCCGGCCCGACCAGGAAGTGTGGGCCATCGTCGGCGATGGCGGATTCCAGATGACCATGATGGAACTCGCCACCGCGGTTCAGGAGCAGGTCAACGTCCACATCGCGATCATCAACAACGGCTTCCTCGGCATGGTCCGGCAGTGGCAGGAGTTCTTCTACGAGGAGCGCTACAACCAGACGCCGATGGTCAACCCGGACTTCTGCAAGCTCGCGGAGGCCTACGGCATCCCGACCGTCCGCGTCACCGAGCGCGGCCAGATCGAGGAGGCGGTCAACGCCTCCCGCGCCCAGACAGCCGGACCCACCCTGATCGACTTCGTCGTCGAGAAGGAGGAGATCGTCTTCCCCATGGTGCCTGCGGGCGCCGACCTCGACGACATGATCCGCCGGCCCACTCCGGCGGAGTTCGAGCGTCAGCAACAGGAACGGGCAGCGGCAGCGGAGGTCGTCCCGGAAGCGGAGACGGCGGAATCCGAAGCTCCCGCGGCTACAGCGGCCCTGGGTTCCCGGTTCGGCGTCTGAGGTCGACGGTCTCCCGAGGAACTCCTGCGATGGCGAAGCACATCCTGGCCGCGCTGGTCGAGAACCGCCCCGGTGTCCTTGCCCGCGTGGCGAACCTGTTCCGGCGGCGCAGCTTCAACATCGACAGCCTGTCCGTCGGCCGCACCCAGCGCGACGAGATGTCCCGAATGACGATCGTCATGGAGTCGGACAGCGCGGAAGCGGACCGCCTGGTCAAGAACCTGTACAAGCTGGTCGACGTCGTCCACGTCGACCATCTGCACAGCCAGCCCTCCGTGGTGAGGGAAATGGCTCTGGTCAAGGTCAGGGCGTCCTCCGAAAACCGGCGGGAGGTGATCCAGCTCTGCGACATCTTCCGGGCCCGCATCATCGACGTCTCCGCCGAAAGCCTGGTGGTCGAGATCACCGGCGAGGAAGAGAAACTCGAGAACTTCACCGAACTCGTGCGTCCGTTCGGCATCGTCGAGATGGTGCGCACCGGCATGATCGCCCTGGGCCGCGGCGGCCACACCCTGAAGGACGAGGGCTTCAAGCCCAACCGCAGCCGCGCGGCGGCACGCCGCAACGTGCTCTGAACACACCAGACGAGGAACCCATCCAGATGGCCAAGCTCTATTACGACGACGACGCGGACCTTTCGAGGCTCGACGGCCGCACCGTCGCCGTCATCGGTTACGGCAGCCAGGGCCACGCCCACGCCCTGAACCTGCGCGACAGCGGCGTGGACGTCGTCGTCGGCTTGCGCGAGGGCAGCGGCAGCGCCGCCAAGGCCGAAGCCGACGGGCTCGAGGTGCTCGGCAACGCGGCCGCGGCCGCACGAGCCCAGATGATCATGGTCCTGGCGCCCGACACGGTGCAGTCCGAGCTCTACGAGCAGGACATCGCCCCGAACCTCGAGCCGGGGAACACGCTGATGTTCGCGCACGGGTTCAACGTCCGCTACGGCGAAATCGACGCGCCGCAGGAAGTCGACGTGTCCCTGGTCGCGCCGAAGGCGCCGGGGCACAGGGTGCGGGAGGTGTTCACCGAGGGCGCCGGCACGCCGGGCCTGGTCGCGGTCGAGAACGACGCTACCGGCGGCGCCCTGGCCGATGCCCTGGCCTACGCGAAGGGAATCGGCTGCACCCGCGCCGGTGTGATCGAGACGACGTTCGCCGAGGAGACGGAGACCGACCTGTTCGGCGAGCAGATCGTCCTCTGCGGCGGCGCCTCCGCCCTGGTCCGCGCCGGCTTCGAGAAGCTGGTCGCGGCCGGCTACCAGCCCGAGGTCGCCTACTTCGAGTGCCTGCACGAGCTGAAGCTGATCGTCGACCTGATGTACGAGGGCGGCCTCGGCTACATGTGGTACAGCGTCTCCGACACCGCCGAGCACGGCGGCTACCACGCCGGCGATCAGATGATCACGGAGGACGTGCGGGCCGTGATGGACAAGGTGCTCCGCGACATCCAGGACGGGACCTACGCCCGCGACTGGATCGCCGAGAACCGGAACGGCCGCCCGCGCTTCGATCCCCGAAGGCAGCGGGAGCGGAGCCACCCGATCGAGGAGGTCGGCCGGGAACTGCGCCGGATGATGCCGTTCCTCGACGCCAAGGAGGTGTAGCGATGCCAGACAACGGAGACTGGGTCCGGATCTTCGACACCACGCTGCGCGACGGCGAGCAGTCGCCGGGCGCGACGATGACGAGCGCCGAGAAGCTGGAGGTGGCCCGCCAGCTCGCCGTTCTGGGCATCGACATCATGGAGGCGGGCTTCCCCGCCGCCAGTCCCGACGACCTGGAGGGAGTCCGCCGGATCGCCCGCGAGGTCGGCAAGGGCGACGGACCGGTCATCGCGGGGCTCGCCCGCTGCTGGCGCGAGGACATCGACAAGGCCTGGCAGGGCGTGCGGGACGCCGCCAAACCCCGCATCCACACCTTCATCGCCACCTCCGACCTGCACATGGAGCGCAAGCTGGGCATGACCCGGGAGCAGGTCCTGAGCCAGGTCGGCCACATGGTGGCGCACGCGCGCTCGCTCTGCGACGACGTCGAGTTCAGCCCGGAGGACGGCAGCCGCTCCGATCCGGACTTCCTGGTCGAGGTGCTCTCGCTCGCCGTCAAGGAGGGCGCCACGACGCTGAACATCCCGGACACGGTCGGCTACGACATGCCGGTCGAGTATGGCGACCTCTTCCGCTACCTGATGGAGCACACCGAAGGCGCCGAGGACGTCATCTGGTCCGCGCACTGCCACGACGATCTCGGCTGCGCTACCGCCAACACGCTGGCGGCGATCGAAGCCGGCGCGCGGCAGGTCGAGGTGACAATCAACGGCATCGGCGAGCGCGCCGGCAACACCTCGCTCGAGGAAGTCGTCATGGCGCTCCACACGAGGCCGAAGATCTACGGCGTCGGCACCCGTCTCAACACGACGGAGCTCGTGCGGACGAGCCGCCTGGTGGCCCACTACACCGGCATCGCGGTGCCCCGGAACAAGGCGATCGTCGGCGAGAACGCGTTCGCCCACGAGGCGGGCATCCACCAGCACGGCATGCTCCAGGATCAGCGCACCTACGAGATCATGACCCCCCAGACGGTCGGCCTGACCCAAAGCAGGCTGGTGCTCGGCAAGCACTCCGGCAAGCACGCGCTCCGGATGCGCATGGAGGAACTCGGTTTTGAACTGAACCGGGAAGAACTCGGCGAAGCTTTCCGCCGCTTCAAGCAACTCGCCGACCAGAAGAAGGACATCACCGACGCCGACCTGCAGGCGCTGGCCAACCAGGAGATTCTGGCGCCGACCGAGATCTTCACCCTGGCCGAGCTGCAGATCTCCTGCGGCCGGCCCGGCATGCCGACCGCGACCGCCCGGCTGTGCGGACCGAACGGTCACGAGTACATCTCGCCCGGCGTCGGCACCGGACCGGTCGACGCGACCTTCCGGGCCATCGACGCCGTGGTCGAGGCCGAGAACACCCTGCTCGAGTACAACGTCCACAGCGTCACCGAGGGCATCGACGCGATGGGCGAGGTCACGGTACGGATCAAGAGTCCGACCTCCGGCCGCGGCAAGGGACGGGTCTTCGGCGGCTATGGCGCCGACACGGACGTCATCGTCGCATCCGCCAAGGCGTACCTGGCGGCTCTCAACCGGATGCTCACCGCGATCGGCACGAAGTACACGGCCGGAGAGGGAGGCCCCGCCACCCTTCGCGTTTCGAGACCGCAGCCAGTAGACGCATGAGTCGACCCCAGACCCTTTTCGAGAAGATCTGGCGGCGCCACGTCGTCGCCCCGGAAGGCGTTGCCGCCGAAGCCGAAGGCCTGCCCGCGACGCTGTACGTCGACCTCCACCTGGTACATGAAGTGACCTCGCCCCAGGCGTTCACCGCGCTGGCCGAGCGGGGGCTCCCCGTGCGGCGACCCGACCTGACGCTGGCAACGATGGATCACTCGACGCCGACCGACCCTTCGATCGACACAGCAAGGCTGCGCGTGATCGACCCGGAGGGCTCCGCGCAACTCGACCACTTGCAGGCGAACTGCGAGCGGCACGGCATCCCGCTGTACGCGATGGGCGACGAACGGCGCGGCATCGTCCACGTGATCGGCCCCGAGCTGGGCGCCACCCAGCCCGGGATGACCGTCGTCTGCGGTGACAGCCACACGAGCACCCACGGCGCCGTCGGGGCCCTCGCCTTCGGCATCGGCACCAGCGAGGTCGGCCACGTGCTCGCCACCCAGTGCCTGCTGCAGCATCGGCCGAAGACCTACGAGATCCGCGTCGACGGCCGCCTGCAGGAAGGCGTGGTCGCCAAGGACATCATCCTGGCGGTGATCGCCCGGCTCGGCATCGGCGGCGGCACCGGCCACGTCTTCGAGTACACCGGCGAAGCGATCCGCGCGCTGGACATGGAGGGCCGGATGACGGTCTGCAACATGTCGATCGAGGGCGGCGCCCGCGCCGGCCTGATCGCCCCCGACGAGGTCACCTTCTCGTACCTGGAGGGCCGGGCGATGGCGCCCGCCGGCGACGCCTGGGAGACGGCGCTCGACGACTGGCGGTCGCTGCCCACGGACGAGGGGGCGAGCTACGACAAGACCACGACGCTCGACGGCTCAGCGCTCGAGCCGATGGTCACGTACGGCACGAATCCCGGCATGGCGATCCCGATCGCGGGAGCGGTTCCGGAAGACGACGCGATCGAACCCGAGAAGCGGGCTTCCTTCCGCAAGGCGCTCGACTACATGGCCCTCGAACCCGGCCAGCAGCTTCAGGGCAAGCCGATCGACGTCGTCTTCGTCGGAAGCTGCACGAACTCGCGCTACAGCGACCTGGTGGCCGCGGCGAACGTACTGCGCGGCCGCAAGGTCGCCGACGGCTTGCGGGTACTCATCGTGCCCGGCTCCGACGCCGTCAAGCGGCAGGCCGAACGGGATGGCCTCGCCCAGGTCTTCGTCGACGCCGGCGCCGAGTGGCGCGAGGCCGGCTGCTCGATGTGCCTGGCGATGAACGGCGACCAGCTCGCTCCCGGCCAGTACGCCGTCAGCACCTCGAACCGCAACTTCGAGGGCCGCCAGGGCGCCGGCGGCCGCACCTTCCTGGCCAGCCCCCTGACCGCGGCAGCGTCGGCTATCACCGGCCGGGTGACCGACGTCCGCGAGGTCCTGTCGTGAGCAACAGCTTCACCCGCTTCACCGGCACGATGGCGCCGCTGCCGATCCAGAACATCGACACCGACCAGATCATCCCGGCGTCCTACCTGAAGGTCACCGACCGCAGCGGCCTCGCCTCCGGCCTGTTCTCCCGCTGGCGCTACCGGGACGGAGACCCGGAAGGCCAGCCGATCGCGGACTTCGTGCTGAACCGCGCCGAGCACGGCGAGGCCAGGATCCTCCTCGCCGGCGACAACTTCGGCTGCGGCAGCTCCCGCGAGCACGCGCCCTGGGCGCTCGTCGGTTACGGCTTCCGCGCTGTCATCAGCACGTCCTTCGCCGACATCTTCCGCAGCAACGCGCTGAAGAACGGCCTGCTCGTCGTGCCGGTGACCGAAGAAATCTCCGCCGCGCTGTTCGACGCCGTCGCCGCCGATCCGGCAACCGAGGTCACGATCGACCTGGAAGCACAGACCCTCAGCCTGCCAGGCGGCGGCGAGACGAACTTCGAGGTCGACCCCTTCGCCCGCCGCTGCCTGCTCGACGGCACGGATCAGTTCGGCTACCTGCTGAACCAGGCAGCAGCGATCCAGACGTTCGAGGCCGCCAACCCGTCGCGGCTCGACACCCGTTCGGCCTGAGCGAACGACTCTCCATGCAGGCGAACATCGTCCTCCTGCCCGGCGACGGCGTCGGGCCGGAAGTCACCGCGGAAGCGACCCGCGTCCTGAACGCCGTCGCCGAACTCGGCGGCCACGGCTTCCAGCTCGAGTCTCACCCGATGGGCGGCAACGCGATCGATGATTTCGACAACCCGTTGCCGCCCGCCACCCTGGCCGCCTGCAAGGCGGCCGACGCGGTGCTCCTGGGCGCCGTCGGCGGTCCGAAGTGGTCCGATCCGACCGCCGAACTTCGGCCCGAGCAGGGCCTGCTCGATCTGCGGGCGGAGATGGGCCTGTTCGCCAACCTGCGCCCGGTTCCGGTGTTCGAGTCCCTCGCTCCGTTCGCGCCGCTCAAGCCCGAACTGCTGCGCGGCGTCGACCTGCTGTTCGTGCGGGAGCTGACCGGCGGCATCTACTTCGGGCCCCGCCAGGAACAGGGCGACGGCGACGTGGCGCACGACACCCTCGTCTACTCCACTGCCGAAGTCGAGCGGGTCGCGCGGGTCGCGCTGCGGGCGGCGCGGGGCCGCCGCGGCAAGGTCGCGTCGATCGACAAGGCGAACGTGCTGGCCTCGATGCGGCTCTGGCGGCGATCCGTGACCGAAGTCGCGAGCGCGTATCCGGACGTCGAGGTCAGCCACCACCTCGTGGACGCCTTCGCGATGCAGTTGATGCGCTCGCCCGCGGACTACGACGTGATCCTCGCCGGCAACATGTTCGGCGACATCCTCAGCGACGAGGCGGCGATCCTCGCCGGTTCGCTCGGAATGCTGCCCTCCGCGTCCCTGAGCTCCGGCCGCCAGGGTCTGTACGAGCCGGTCCACGGCTCGGCGCCTGACATCGCGGGCCGCGGCATAGCCAACCCGATCGGCGCGATCCTGAGCGCCGCGATGCTGCTCCGCCACAGCCTCGACCTGGAGACGGAGGCGGCCCAGGTCGAAGCGGCGGTCGCCAACGTCCTGGACGACGGGCTCCGCACCGCCGATCTGGCGCCCGACGGCCAGGCCGCCATATCAACCACCGAGATGGGTCAGGCCATCACCGACAGGATCGGCGGCGCCTGACCGCGGCGCCGCCCTCAGCGCTGCGGGAAGGCATACGCGGTCAGGACTCGCTGTACCAGGGCGACCTGGCCGGACACGTCCTGCTTCTTGTAGGCCTGCTTCAGAAGCCAGCGTACGTAGCTTTCCTTGTAACCCGTGTTGGCGGCGATCTCCCGCACCGGCCGGCCCTCGGCCAGCAGCGCCGATACCCGGCTCTCCGACGGTGACAGGCCGAGCAACACCGACAGCCGGACCGGGTCGATACGCGGGCGGCTCTCAGGATCGACCAGCAGCACCAGCGCCGCCACCCGCCGACCGCCGAAGTCCGCCTGCCGAGCGTCGACCGGATGCACGTAGAGTTCGAGCCACGTACGCGGCAGGGAGCGCTGGATCCTCATTGAACCGCCGGCCGGCGGCGTCGCGCTCCCGAACACCGGCAGCGCACGCTTCAGCAGTTTCTGCAGGTGGCCGTCATCCGCCGGCAGCGAAGCGTGCAGGGCGCCGTCGTCGCGGTCAGACAACCCCTCGCCGCGGCGCAGGATGTCCCGGGCGGGATCGTTCGCCGCCCGGACGCGCCCGCCGCGGTCCAGGTGCAGGATGCCGATCCGGCTCCTGTCCAGCAGGTTGGACAGGCCGGCGCTCAACGCGTCGGCGCCGGCCAGCGCCTGACGAACGCGGACGGCCTGCCGGACATGCGGCAGCAGAGACTTGATCAACTCGAGTTGAGCGGACTGCCAGTCGCCGGTGGCGATCGGATCGGCAAACCCCCAGATGATGCGCAGGCCGCCCGGCTCGACGAGGAGGGGAATGCACAAGCCGTTCTGACAGATGCAGTGGAGCCATGCCTCGTTGTAGGCCCGCGATGTCTTCAACTCCTCTTCGGTGTACAGGGAAGGCGTATGAGCCACCGTGCCTGCGGGCAGCTCCCTGACGCGGGGTACCGCCTCATCGTAGGGGTGGTACACATCGAAGTACTCGCGCGCCAGTTCGGGTCGAGGCTCGCCGCGGTACAGATACCGGGTGAAGTTGATGCGCACGTCGTCGCCGGCTCCTTCGCTGACGACCAGAACATTGCCCGCAGTGCCGCACTCTTCGTCCACCAGGGCAGCCGCGGCAGGCCAGTGGGCGTCGTCGAGGGCGGCCCGATGCAGCGCCGCGAGGACGCGATCGAAGGCATCGAGCGGGCTCACGACACGTCCTTCCCCAGTTTTCCTTCAGGTCGCCGTCCTTTCCGTCAGTGTGACGCTTACGAGTGATCTTCTAGCGATCAAGCCACGAGCGGCGCGCGATAATCGGCTAGAAGACCAACAGCAGCACGGCGCCGAGCGCCAGCCGGTAGCCGACGAAGACCTGCAGGCTGCGGCGCCTGAGCCAGCCGAGCAGGCCGCCGATCACCAGGTAGCCGACCGCAGCCGACACCGCGGCGACCAGGAGCAGCGAGGGCAGTTGGGACAGCGGCAGCGCGCCGCTCGCCAGGTCCAGACTGTCCTTGCCGGCGACGAAGAGGCCGACCGGCAGCGCCAACAGGAAGGCGAAGCGGGCCGACGACTCGCGGTCGAAGCCGAGCAGCCGGCCGGCGCTGATGACGACTCCGGCCCGCGAGGCGCCCGGAATGAGCGCCATCGCCTGCGCGAGCCCGAACATCAGCGCATGCCGCCAGTTCACCTGCTCGAGCCGACGCTCCCGCGGCCCCCAGCGGTCCGCGACCCCGAGCACCAGTCCGAAGCCGATCGTCGCCCAGGCGATCACGCCCGGACTGCGGGCATCTCCGGCAATCCAGTCACCCGCCGCGATGCCGACCAAGAGAACCGGCAGCGAGGCCAACGCCAGCAGCGGGATCATCCGGCGCGCGCTTTGGTCACCGTTCCGATCGCCGTCCTCGCCAGCGCGGAACAGCGCCCGGACATAGACGGCAAGGTCCTTTCGGAAGTACGCGACGACGGCCAGCAACGTACCCGTGTTCGCCGCCACATCGACCGCCAGACCCTGATCCGACCAGCCGAACAGTCGCGGCAGCAGGATGAGGTGCGCCGTCGAGCTGATCGGCAGGTACTCGGTCAGCCCCTGCACGAGAGCCACGAGGATCAACTGCAGCGGCCCCACGCGACGAGGATAGCGGAGCGGTCACACGAACTCCCTGTTGCGGATACGATGCGCGCCATGAACAAGCCACGCACCCCCCTCCTGTTGACCGCAGCCATCCTCGTACTCCTTGCCGCGGCGGCAGCCTGCGCCCAGGAAGAGGACGGCTCCAACGACGGGGATCAACCGCCGATCACAGGAACCTGGCACGAAAAGGCCTCCTATGCGCTCGGCGCGAACATCGGCAGCAACCTGAGTCCCGATGATCTGGTCCTGGATGCCGAACTGCTTCTCCGAGGCTTCAAGGACTCACTCGAAGGGTCGGAGGCGATGGATTCCGATGAGATCGACAGCATACTCGCGGAACTCGGCGGCAAGATGCAGGCGCACGCGGATCGCGCGCGACAGGCGGCGCTGCTCGAGAACACCGCCCGGAGTGCGGCGTTTCTGGCCGCGAAGGCAGACGAGGACGGCATCGTCAAGACCGACTCCGGGCTCCTCTATCGAGAACTCCGCGCCGGCAGCGGAGAGAGCCCGACCGCCAACCAGATGGTCACGGTCAACTATCGCGGCACACTCATCGACGGCACCCAGTTCGACAGCAGCTACGACCGAGGCCAGCCGGCGACCTTCGCCGTGGGCGGCATGATCCCGGGCTGGACCGAAGCGCTGCAACTCATGAAGCCCGGCGCCAAATGGGAGCTCTTCCTGTCCGCCGAACTCGGTTACGGCGTCCACGGTTCGGCTCCCGTCATCCCCCCCGGCGCCGCTCTCATCTTCGAAATCGAACTGCTCGAAGTCGAGTAGCGGTCGCGGGTCAATCCGCGTCGGCGGTAAAGCGGTAGCCGACGCCGCGGACGGTGTGGAAGTGGCGCGGGCGCTCGGGATCGGGTTCGAAGCGTCTGCGCAGCCGGAGGATGAAATTGTCGACGGTTCGTGACGACGGAAAGGCCTCGTAACCCCAGACACGATCCAGGATGTCCTCGCGCGAGACGACCTCGCCCTCCCGCGCCGCCAGGGTCTTGAGGATCATTGCCTCCTTCTGGGTCAACTGCTGCGTCTGACCGTCCCAGGAAGCGCCGGCGAAGGCCGCGAAGTCGAAGTGGTTGCCGCCGAAGCGCACCGTATCCGGCGCGTCGCCGGGACGCCATGACCGCCGCCGGAGGATCGCCTGCACGCGCAGCAGGAGCTCCGTCAGGTGAAACGGCTTGGCGAGGTAGTCGTCGCCTCCGGCTTCGAGCCCGCGAATCCGGTCGGAGACCTCCGCCTTGGCAGTCAGGAAGAGGACGGGCGTATCGACGCCAGCTCCACGCGCCTCCTCGCACAACGTGAAGCCGTCCACGCCCGGCAACATCACATCGAGAATCACGAGCTGGTAGCGCGGATCCCGGATCCGCTCCAGCGCCTGCCGGCCGTCGCGAACCCAGTCGACGTCCAGCCCCTCCGCCTCCAGATTGAAGCGGATGCCGGCGGCGAGGTTCTCCTCGTCCTCGATCAGCAGAACCCGTACCCGGTCTTCGATGGCGGACGTCACGTTGCCGATCCCACCGCCTGCCGCCTGATCGGCCACGTAACACGAAACACGGCGCCACGACCCGGGCCCTCGCTGCTCGCCTCCACTTCCCCTCCCTCGAGCGTCACGAAGCTGCGCACCAGGTAGAGCCCGAGACCGCTGCCCTTCTTGTCGCGCCGCAACTCGCTGCCGGGACGGTAGAACTTCTCGAACAGGCGACGGCCGTCCGCGGGATCGAAGCCGACGCCATCGTCCAAGACCTCGAGTTCAACGGTCGAGTCCAGCCGTCTGGCGGTGACTTCCACCCTCGTGCCGGCCGCCTGGGCAGACTCGATCGCGTTGCCGATCAGATTTCGCAGCACCGTCCCCAGGCCCACCGGATCGGCCTGCAGATCGAGGCCGTCCTCGACCCTGACCTCGATTTCGATGTCCTCGCTGCCGTCGTCCCGGTGCCCGAGTTCGGCGAAGGCGAGGGACACCGCGTCCGCCAGGTCGACCGGTTCGCGACGCGGCCTGACTTTCGCGTGCTCCAGACGGTTCGTTTCCAGCAGGTTGCCGATCATCCGTTCCAGACGCCTCAGGTCTTCCAGGTTGCGTTCCAGGAGGGAACGCCTGTCGGCCGCTACCAGGTCGCGGAGCAGCAACGTCTCCGTCGTCAGCCGCAGGCTCGCCAGCGGACTCCGCAACTCGTGCGACACGGCCGCGAGGAAGTTCTGCTGGCGAGACAGGAGGTCCGCCTCCCGGCGCAGCACGCCCCACATGAGCAACACCCCGCCCGCGATCACCGCCAGAAAGAACCCCCCCTCCCAGCGATACTGGTTCAGGTGACTGCGGCGGTCCCGTTCGATCGCGGCGTGGGCTTCGGCGCGGACCCTCACCTCCCCGGCGTCGATCTCCAGGTGCGGGTAGAGGGCGCGGAGTTCCTCGCCCGACTGACCCGCTCGCAGTGACGCCTCCGCCGCCTCCCGGTCCAGTTCGACCTCGGCGACGCGGTCCGAGGCAATGCGGTCCGCGAGCCTGGACTGGTCGACCAGCCACCAGACGACCTGCACGGCGGTGATCGCGAGCAGGAGGAGGAAGCCGATTTGCAGCCGCCACACCCGGAGGCTCTCCGCCGAGCGGCGGCTTCCCCGGCCGAACCGGGCGACATGCTTCGGCATCGCTCTATTCTGCAACGAGGGCCTGAGCCGGATGCTGCTAGTTTCCGCCACCGATGCTCGAACCGGTCTCCGTCCATCGCGTCCCGTCCACCGATGGAGTCGAAGTCGCGGTCTACGACTTCGGCGGTGAAGGCCCCGACCTGATCGCCGGCCACGCCACCGGCTTCCACGGGCGGGTCTACGACCCGATGCTCCAGCGGCTAGACGGCTTTCGCCGGATCAGCATCGACCTGAGGGGGCATGGCGACGCGACCGCGCCGGACGGACTCGACTACCGCTGGGAGAGCTGCGCGGAGGACCTGGTCGCGGCGATCGACGCGCTGGAACTCGGCGCCGACCGACCGCTGTTCGGTTTCGGCCATTCGATGGGCGCCGCCTCGCTGCTGATGATCGCGCCCGAGAGGCCGGGCCTGTTCGCGGGACTCGTCTGCTACGAGCCGGTCATCTATCCACCCGGCGTCACGGACGACGACGCTCGCCTCGGGGTCTGGGTCGAACGGACCAGACGTCGCCGCAGACGCTTCGCGTCGCACGAAGCCGCCGTCGCCAACTACTCCGAGAAGGTCCCCTACTCCCTGCTCGACCCGGAAGCGCTCGAAGTCTACGTCCGCCACGGCTTCGCCCCGTCAAGGGAAGGCGCGGTCGAGATCAAGTGTGACCCCGACGTCGAGGCCCAGCTCTACCTCATGGGGCCCCATCACCGTGCCTGGGACGGCCTCCGCCAGGTGGAATGCCCCGTGACACTGATGCGAGGCTCCGTCCTCATCCCGGGACCCGCGTACTGGGCCGAGTCGATCGTGGGCGAACTGCCGAACGTGCTGTTCCTCGAGATAGACGGGCTCGGCCACCTCGGCCCGCTCGAGGATCCGGAGCAGATGGCGGTCCTTGTGGCCTCAGCGCTCGCCGCCGGCTAGGAGTTCTTGCCCTCGCGCCAGCGCCTGCCGCTCCTCGGCCGCGCGGCCCAGCCGGTTCAAGATGTCGGCGAGCACGAAGTAGCCGAGCGCGCCGTCCCGCCCCTCCGGCTCGCTCTCCAGACCCCGGCGCACGAACGTCTCCGCCTCCTCGAGGTCCCGCCCGTGGTCCATCAGCGCCTTCGCCAGATGGAAGTAGCCGACGGTGAAGTCCGGCGCCGCCTCGACCGCGCCGCGGTAGGCCTCGATCTGGAGATCCGCGCGGCCCTGCCGGCCGTAGAGGCGGCCCAGATTGAAGCGGGGCCGGTGGTCCCGGGCGTGCAGTTCGGTCGCCTGCCGGTAGGCGATGATCGCGTCCTCCGTGCGCCCCGACTCATCCAGCAGGACCGCCAGGTTGAAGTGCGCCTCGCCCAGCTCCGGATTCGAAGCGATGGCCTGGCGGAACTTCGCCTCCGCATCGCCGCGGCGGCCCAGGAGCGCCATCACCTCGCCCAGCTTGTTCGCGATGACGGCGGGCGGTTCGCGCCCTTCGGCAGCGGCGGTCAGCACCCTCTCGGCTTCGCTCAGTTCGCCGCCGTCGACGTGGATCCGAGCCAGCGCCATCGTCGCCTTCGCGTCCTGGCCCGCGACGTCAAGCAGCCGGCGGTAGCCGACGACCGCCTCGTCGATGCGTCCCAACTCGCGGTACGCATTGGCGAGGCCGAGCAGCGACTGGCGGTGTTCCGGATCCAGAGCCAGCGCGCGCTGGAAGTGGCCGATCGCCGGTTCGGGATCGCCCCCGAGGAGCGTGATCGTGCCCAGAAGCTGGTGCGCGTCGAGCAGCCCCTCGTCTTCGGACAGCGCCGCCCGCAACTCGGCCGCTGCCGCGTCCTCGTCGCCGGCGCCGAAAGCGCTCTGCGCCCGCATGATGGCGCGGTGGAGGTGCGCCTTGTCCTTCGGGTCGGCGCGCGGGCCTTCGGAATCCCCCCGGCCGGCGGCACCGCGGCCTGCGAGATAGCCAAGCGCGCGCAACTGCGCCAGCGTGTCTTCGTCGAGATCCGGTTCGGCGCTGGCACTCGGAGCCGCCCGATCGAGTTCCGCCGCGAGATCGAGAGTCTCCGCCCGCAGGTGGCGCGACAGATCGCGCTCTTCGAGGAGAACGTTCGCGAGTTCGCCCGGGTCCTCCAGCAAAGCGTAGAGCTCGGGTTCAGGCGCTTCGATGTACTTGTGCTCCGCCGTGCGCAGCGAGCGAAGCGGCGCCCAGCCGTAGTGGTCGAGCGCGTAGAAGGACTCGGCGTAGACGCCACGTTCGGCAAGCGGATTCGGCAGTCCCTGCATGTCCGGGAGGAGACTCCGGCCCTGCGCCGCGCCGGCTCCGTCGAGGTCCAGAAGCTCGATCAGGGTCGGCGCGATGTCGACGTGGCTCACGGCGTCACCGACGACCCGACCCGCCTCGACGCCGCCGGGCAACCGGACGACGAGCGGCACGTGAACCGTCGTGTCGTAGACGAAGAACCCGTGATAGCTCTCACCGTGGTCGCCGAGTCCTTCGCCGTGGTCGGCGGTCAGCACGACGACGGACTCGTCGAACAGCCCGCGCTCCTCGAGGGCGGCGCGGAACTCGCCGATCAGCGAGTCCGTGTAGGCGACCTCGCCATCATAGGGCCGCCCCTGGTACTCGGACCGGAACGGCTCCGGCGGGTCGTACGGATCGTGAGGGTCGAACAGGTGGAGCCACAGAAAGAACGGCCCCTCGCCTCCCGCGCCGTCGAGCCACGTGATCGCGTGCCCGATCGTCTCCGGACCGGCCCGCTGAACCGAGCCCAGGTTGGCGCCGGCCATCGCGTCGAGGTCGAAGTCGTCGACGTACGTGTCGAAGCCCCGGGCGATCCCCCAGCGCGCGTCGAGCACGAACGCGCTGACGAAACCGCCCGTCCGGTAGCCGCCGTCCCGGAACCGCTCGGCGAGGGTCACGAGCTCGGGCGCCAGCACGTAGCCGACGTTCTCCCGCACTCCGTGGGACGGCGGATAGAGCCCGGTCATGATCGAGCTATGGGCCGGCAACGTGAACGGCACCGTCGACGACGCGTTGGCGAAGCGGATGCCCTCCGCCGCGAAGCGGTCGATGTGCGGCGTCGCGACCCGATCCGACCCGTAGCTCGACAGCCGGTCGGCCCGCAAGGTGTCGATCGTGATCAGAATGACGGAGGGCTGCCTCGTCGAAGCTCCGCCGAGCAGGTGCGCCACGTCCACCTCGGCCGTACCTGGGGCTGCGTCCTCCGTGTCGGGTCCACAGGCGACAAGGACAAGCGCCAGCACGCTCGCCGGCACGAGGACCTGAAGTCCCGGGCTACAACCAGCGCCGGACGCGCTTCGCATAGTCCCGGTACTCGTCGCCGAACTTCCGCTCCAGGTAGGCCTCCTCCCGCAGGATCACGCCCCAGCGCAGCAGGAGGGCCACCGCAACGGCGAGGACGACGAACCACCAACTGCCCCGCGTGAGGCCGAGGCCGAGGAATGCGAGCACCATGCCCGCATAGATGGGATTGCGGGACCACCGGTAGGGCCCTCTGATCACCAGGTTGGCGGTCGGATGATGCACCGGCAAGGAGGAGCCGCCGCGAACCATCGTCAGAGCCGACCAGCTCAACCAGGCGAAGCTGGCGACCACGATCGCCACGCCGGCGACGACCAGGGGCTGGTTGGTTCCGGCCGGCCAGATCCGGAGCGGCAGTAGCCAGGACAGCCCGAAACCGAGGACCAGGCCGACCAGAACCAGCAACGGCGGCGTGAACGCCGTCTGGGCCCGGTCCGGTTCGCCGCCCGTTGCCACGATCGCTTCGAACCTCCTCAGCCGGAACCGCGAAGCGCTCCCAGGGCGCGAATGTGCTCGGGCCCCAGGCCGCAGCAGCCGCCGACGATCTGAACGCCCGCGGCCACCCAGCCGCGCGCCTCCTCCAGCAGATCAGCCGGATCGATCACGTCGACGAAGTTCCAGTTCGGCATCGTGAAGTAGCCTGACTCCGGGTACACGCCGACGGGTCCGTCCCAGCGCTCCTGGACCATCGCCACCGCTTCGGGAACGGCCGCGATCTCGGAGTGCATCACGTGCACGATCGACGGTCCGAGCGGAATCAGCCGGTCGAGCAGTTCCTCGAAGGACTCGTCGGGCCAGTTGAACGGAGTGATGGCGCCCGTGTCCGGGTCCTTGCGGGCGCTGACCCCGAGCCACACCGGCAGCCCGGTCTCCCTGGCCGCCCTGAACGCGAGCAAGGCACGCTCGTGAAACTGCATCATCTCGAGCGCGATCACGTCGACGCCGGCCTCGGCCAGGAGCTCGCACTGCTCCCGATAGGCCGCCATCTGCTCTTCGGCCGGCGGGTAGCCGCCCTGAATGTTGTTCGCCGGCATCGTCGACATCGATCCGGCCACGAGCACACCCGGGCACCCGGCCCGCTCCCGGCCCTCGAGGGCCGCCTCAACCGCCCGCCGCACGATCAGGCCGACCTTGTCGCCCAGACCGGCTGCCTCGAGCAACGGCCGATGCGTTGCGAAGGTGTTGGTGATGATCGCGTCCGCACCGGCACGGATGTAGTCCTCGTGGAGGTCGCGAATGGCGTCCTGGTGCTCCAGCGCCGCCGCACCGCACCACGCCGCCGAGTCCATCGGCACGCCCCGCCGCTCCAGTTCCGTTCCGGTGCCTCCGTCGAGCAGGAGGATCTCCCCCCGATCCAGGCACTCATGCCACTCTTCGACGATTCCCATCCAGCCTCCTCAAGCAGCCACTCTGCCACATCCGCAGGCCCGCTACAGCTACACTCACGGTCCGCCTCGCGCCGAGGTCAACCCGGGAGGCAACGCGATGAGCAGCGACTGGTTCTACAAGTTCGACACCCTTTCCCTGCATGCAGGCCAGCGGCCCGATCCGACCACCGGAGCGCGCGCCGTGCCGGTCTACAACTCCACGTCCTACGTGTTCCGGGACACGGACCACGCGGCCGGACTGTTCAATCTGGAGGAGGCGGGGCACATCTACTCGCGGATCTCCAACCCGACGGTGGCGGTGTTCGAGGAACGGATCGCCGCGCTCGAAGGCGGAGTCGGCGCGGTGGCCACCGCTTCCGGGCAAGCGGCGTTCCACCTGGCGGCGGCGACCATCCTCTCAGCCGGCGACCACGTGGTCTCCTCGGCGGCCATTTACGGCGGCACGCACAACCTGCTGAACCACACCCTGCGCCGGTTCGGAGTCGAGACGACCTTCGTGGAACCGACCGAGCCCGCGAACTTCCGACGCGCCGCTCGTCCGAACACGAAGCTGTTCTTCGGCGAGACGATCGGGAACCCGCGGATCGACGTCCTGGACATCCCCGCCGTCGCCACGATCGCTCACGAGATCGGCGTGCCCCTCCTGATCGACAACACCTTCGGTACGCCGTTCCTGTCGCGGCCGATCGATCTCGGCGCGGACATCGTGATGCACTCGGCGACCAAGTTCATCGGCGGCCACGGCGTCACCCTGGGCGGCGTCCTTGTCGACAGCGGCAAGTTCGACTGGACCGCTTCCGGGCGCTTTCCGATCATGACCGAGCCCTGTCCGGGCTACCACGGCATCGCCTTCGCCGAGCACTACGGACCGCCCGCCTTCATCCTCAAGGCGAGGCTCGAAGGGCTACGCGACTTCGGCGCCTGCCTCAACCCGCAGGCTGCGTTCTACCTGCTTCAGGGCCTCGAGACCCTGCCGCTCCGGGTGGCCCGCCACGTCGAGAACGCACGGGCGGTCGGCGAGTTTCTCGAGCAGCACGAGGCGGTCGAGTGGGTGAGCTATCCCGACCTGCCCAGCCACCCGCAGCACGCCCTCGCCCGGAAGCTGCTGCCAAAAGGCAGCGGCGCCCTGCTGACCTTCGGGATTCGCGGCGGACTCGAGGCCGGCATCGCCTTCATCGAGGGTCTGGAGCTCTGGTCGCACCTCGCAAACGTCGGCGACGCGAAGAGCCTGGTCATTCACCCGGCGAGCACGACCCACCAGCAGATGACCGCCGAGGAACTCGCGGAGTCGGGCGTCACCCAGGAGATGGTGCGGCTGTCGGTCGGCCTCGAGGATCCCCACGATCTCGTGGCCGATCTCGAACGGGCGCTGAAGCGCTCGCAGAGGCGGGCGCAGCGGCCGCGGGCAGTGGCCTCCTGACCCGTCCCCGTCGACTGCGCGCACGCCGATGACCGAACTCGAGATCCAGGGCCGCAAGGCCTACTGCGGCACCGGCGGCTCCGCCTGGCAGGAGAGGCTGCCGCTGGCGCTGCTGCTCCACGGCGCCGGCAGCGACCACACCGTATGGGCGCTGCAGGCCCGGTCGCTGGCTCAACACGGCTGGAACGTCGCCGCGCCCGACCTGCCCGGCCACGGCGCGTCGGAGGACCTGGACGCCATCACGACCATTGCCGACTACGCCGCCTGGACCGCGGACTTCGCGGCAACGGCGGCGGAGCGTGCGGGCAGCGCGGGCATAGCGCTCGTTGGCCACTCGATGGGCGCCTGCATAGCGGTCGACGCGGCGTCCCGTCTGGACGCCCGCCTGAGCCGACTGGCCCTGCTCGGCGCCGGCGAGACACTCCGGGTCAACCCCGGGTTGCTGGCGGACACCCTGAAACGGCCGCTCAACGCCCACCGGTTCATCGCCGCCTTCGGGCACGGCAGCGGCGCCCACTTCGGCGGCGCGGAGTCCCCCGGGCTGTGGATGCTTGGATCGACGATGGCGCTGCTCGACCGCTGCCTGCCGGAAGTGCTCCACCGCGACTTCGCCGCCTGCAACGAGTGGGAGGGAAGCGAGAGCGCCCCGGGCGTCACCTGCCCCACGCTGGTCGTCGCCGGCGCGAAGGACAGGATGACGCCGCCAAGGGCCGGCCGCGCGCTCGCCGACCGCATCCGCGGCAGCGACGGCGGCGCCGGCTTCGTGACCGTGGCGGACGCCGGCCACATGCTGATGGCCGAAGCGCCCGGCGCCGTCACCCGCTGCCTGCGGGGCTTCCTCGGCGCCAAGTGACCTACTCGGTTACCGCCAGGCTCTCCGCGAGGCGCATCAGGGTCACCGCCTCGCGGCGGTAGCCGAACCGATCGTCTCCGGTGTTGGCCTCGGCAAGCGCGATCGCGTCGCGCCAGGTCCAGTCGCCGGTGTAGGCGCCGTCGCGGAGGAGCTGGCCGAAGCCGGCTATCGCGGCGGCGAAGCGCTGATCGGTACCGGCCTGGCCGGCGTCGCGAGCGATCGGTAGTTCGATGAGTTCGCTCGTTTCCCGGCCCGGCTCCTTGTACCGGAACCGCAAGAAGGCGAGTTCCCGGGAGCTTTCCCTCCGGCCCGTAGCCACCGGCGGCTCGGTCGGCGGCTCGGCGTAGCGCAGCAGCTCGTGGAGAACCGCCGGGGATCCCACCGGCGTCACCTCGTAGATCGCGGTGACCGCGTGCCCAGCGCCGATCTCGCCTGCGTCGACCCGGTCGTTGTTGAAGTCCTCGCGACGGAGAGCCCGCGTCTCGTAACCGATGAGGCGGTACTCGGCGACCGTGGCCGGATTGAACTCGACCTGGATCTTCACATCGTTCGCAATCGGGAACAAGGTGCCGACTAGCTGGTCGACGAGCACCTTCTGCGCCTCCGCGAGCGTGTCGATGGTTGCCGCCTGACCGTTGCCGTGCTGGGCCAGCGCCTGCATCGTCGCATCGTCCAGGTTGCCCCGGCCGAACCCCAGCACCGAGAGGTAGACGCCGCTGTCGCGCTGGCGGGCGATGAAGCCCTCGAGCTGGTCGGGGTTGGAGATACCGACGTTGAAGTCGCCGTCCGTCGCCAGGATGACCCGCGTGACCTCGCCCTCCGCGGCCATGTCCCGGGCGACCCGGTAGGCCAACTGGATTCCGGCCGCTCCGGCGGTCGAACCGCCCGCGTGGAGTCGGTCGAGCGCGGAGAGGATGGCGCCGCGTTCGGCGGCGGGGGTCGGGTCCAGCACGCGGCCCGCGCTGCCGGCATACGCGACGATCGCGACCTCGTCGGCGGGATCGAGCTGGCCGACCATCAGCCGGAACGACTGCACGAGCAGCGGCAGCTTGTTCGGCCCGTCCATCGAACCCGAAGTGTCGACCAGGAAGACGAGATTGAGCGGCGGGCGGTCGTCGGTCGCCGGCAGCCGGCCCTGGATGCCGATGTGCATCAGCAGCGTGTCCGGGTTCCAGGGCGTCTCCGACACCGTGATCGTCGGCCGGAACGGCGCCCCGCGTTCCCCCGGCGCCGGATACGCGTACGGGAAGTAGTTGACCAGCTCCTCGATCCTCACCGACTCGGGCGCCGGCAGGTGGCCGTTCGTCAGCGAGGAACGGACGACCGAGTAGCTGGCCGTGTCGACGTCGATCGAGAAGGTCGAGACGGGTTCTTCGCTGGCCACCTTGACGGGGCTGGCCGGCTCGTTGGCGAAGGCCTCCGTACTCGCGGGCCGGGCAGTCCTCACGTCCACCGGCTGTGGAACGGCCTCCGGCAGAGGTGGCTCCGCGGCACTAAAGGCGGCTACCCTCATCCGCCCCTCCCTCACCGCAGATTCCGCGACAGTCACCGGCGCCATCCCCGTAACGGTCTCCTCCCTGATCGCTGCCTGCAGCATGAAGTCGACCGATTCGAGGTCTCCGGCGGCGGCGCGGACCGCGGCATCGGCTTCTCCCATGCCCTCCAGCGCCACCTTCACCGAGTAGTCCCCCGGAGCGACGTCGGGGAAGCGATAGCTGCCGCTATTGTCCGTCAGCCCGGATCTCTCGCCGCTGGCACCTGAGAGCGTTACGCTGACACCCGGCACAGGCTCGCCCCCGTCGTCAACCACTCTTCCGCCAACCGTCGATCGCCCGACCTCGTCTGAGGACTCCGGGGCGGGAGATGTCGCCTCGCGCTCCCCTTCCGGAACGCCTGGAGGCGACGCTACTGGCGCGGGTGCGACGCCAGTATCCGCGACAACCACGCGGGATCGCGGCGTCTCATCCCGCGTGGCGGTTACCAGGAGAGCGGTCAGCCCGACCATGGCCACAACACCGGCGGCAGCCAGAACAGGTCGGGAAGTCAGTGCGTTGAGCATGTGTCGTACTCCTTGTTCGATGCCCGCCCAGGTGTTGGTGCGGTCATCGGTACGACGCTGCTCGACGCCTGAGTCTTGGACACGGTCAAAGAGCTCCTGGGCGCGAGCCAGGTTCACCTTCCGCCTTTCGGCGTCCGGCTCAGGCGTAGCGTCCTCGAATGCGCGTTTCAGATCGTCGAGTGGATCGGTCATCGCCCTGTTTCCCCTTGCCACATGGCACGCAGCCGTTTGCGGACCTCCGAGAGCCGCCAGCTCACGGTGCCTTCGGAGATTCCGAGTACCTCGGCGGCTTGCGCGTGGGTCATTTCGCCGTCGATCGTCAGCGCCACCGTGTCGCGAAGGTCCCTCGGCAGCGCACCCATCGACTGCTGAAGCCAATCGAGTCCCGCGGCCGTGTCTCTCGCCGTCGCCCGGCGGTTCACTTCCCAGTCCCCCCAACCCTCCGCCGCCTTGGTCCGGCTGGAGTCCCGCCGTCGCCGATCATGCGCCGCGTTCACCACAATCCGATACAGCCAGGTCGTCACACGGGCCTGGCCCCGAAAGCTCTTCAGCTTCACCGGAAGGGCAAGACAGATGTCCTGCGTCAGGTCCTCCGCCTCCTCTCGCCGTCCCGTCAGCCGGAAGCAGAGCCGGAAGATCCGGTCGTAGTGAAGGTCGAGAAGCGCCGCGAAGGCCTCACGGTCGCCTCCGGCGGCAGCCCGGACCAAATCCCCATCCTTCACGGGCACGCTCGTCACACTAGCGCCGGTGGAAGCCCACCCGTCTTCAACGGCTACCCGCACCGCGCCTGTCATCCTCACTCATGGGTATGACGCGTGAGAACGGTGGATCCTTGGTGAAGCTTCCGTCCTGATTCGAGCGGCCGCCCGTTCGGCACCGCGTTCCAGCCCAGTCTGGGCCGGAGGGGTCAGCTCCCAGGTGCCTCTGAACGAGCGACGGCCGACACCTTCCCTTAAACCGACGCCAAACCGGAGCGAGTGAAGCGGAGCGAGCGCAACCGCTCCCATCTCCTCTCAAGCGCGAGCGTCACCTGGGAGCCGACCCCTCCGGCCCAGACTGGGCGGGTGCGTCCGACATCGCTGCGCTCCGAAGCGACCCTGCTATGTTCCCGCGGCAACCCGGAGGTCAATGACGATGCACCTGTCGATGCACAACTGGATGCGCGCCGAGCCGCTCGAGAAGACGCTCGCGCGGCTCAGGGAGTTCGGTTACGAGTCGCTCGAGATCAGTGGCGAGCCGGAGCTCTACGACACGGCGGAGGTGCGCGAACTGCTCCGGCGGTACGGCATCCGGTGCTGGGGCTCCGTCACCCTGATGATGGACGGCCGCAGCCTGGTCGCGAAGGACGAGGCCGAGCGGGCGAGCTCCGTCCAGTACGTCAAGGACTGCATCACGATGGTCAAGGAGCTCGACGGCCACGAGATCTCCATCGTGCCCGGCACCGTCGGCAAGGTCGACCCCGATTCGACGCCGGAAAACGAGTGGAACTGGGCGGTCGAGAGCATGCAGGAGATCTACGCGCACGGCCAGGCCGCGGGGGTTCTGCTCGCGATCGAACCGATCAACCGCTTCGAGACCTACTTCATCAACCGCGGCGCCCAGGCGCTGGCGCTGGCCGAAGCGACGGGACCCGAGTGCGGCGTATGCCTGGACGCCTTCCACATGAACATGGAAGACCGCGACCTGCTCGGCTCGATCCGCCGGGCCGGTAGCCGCCTCGTCGACTTCCACGTCGCCGACAGCAACCGGATGGCGGCCGGCATGGGCGCCCTCGACTGGGCCGCGATCGTCCAGACGCTACGCGAGGTCGGCTACGACGGCGCGCTGACCGTCGAGTTCGTTGCCTCGATCGACCGTACCCCTGCCAACCGGCACCCGAACGCGGTCGAAACCGAGCCGACCGACATCACGCCGGAACAGAAGAAGTTCATCGAGGACCACGGCAGCAACCTGCTGAGCGACGAGTTCTACACGATGCTCACCCGGCGCTCGGCGGAGGAGCTGCTGCCGCTCATCCGCTGACCCGGCATCGAGGGAGGACGACATGACGAACGTACTGCAGATCCAACACGCGACGGTCGTCGTCGACGACCTGGAGAAGGCCTGTGCCTTCTACGAGCACGAACTCGGACTCGAACCGCTGCCGACCTTCAACCTCGACTTCCCGGCCCAGTTCTTCAAGATCAACGAGGAGCAGCAGCTTCACGTCACGGAGTGGGAGGATCAGGCCTCCTTCCGGGGCCACCTCTGCCTGCAGGTCGACGACTTCAACTCGATCTTCTTCCGGATGCGCGAACTGGGCGCGATCGACACCTCACCCTGGGGCAAGGTGCGCCGGCTGCCCGACGGCGCAATGCAGATGTTCATTCGCGATCCGGCGGGCAACCTGATCGAGATCTCCTGTCCGAGCGACATCGCCGTCGACGAGGCGATCTTCGGGGACGACCTGGTCGACGCCGAGGGCCGGCTCTACGAGTCGAAGCGCGACGACCCGCGGGGGATGCACACTGAGGACGCGACGCTCTACCACGGGCGGTAGCAGGCATCCTGACCCCGGGGCACGAAGGCAACGCTGGTCGAAACGGTCAATGCGGACGCGACCCGAAGGGAATCCGGAGCACCCGGAGGACCTTCCGTCGCAGACAGGAAGGAAATGGCCAACTCAGGCCCCACCGCGACCGAGTCCGACCAGTGTGTCATAGGCCCGATCGGGCTCGACAGTCTCTAGCCTAGTAGCCCCTTTTCCTCAGAACGCCAACCTTGAAATCACTCAGGTGCCCTTAGTGCGCTCAGAACAGACCATCTTCAATGACCTCGCGCGTCTCTGCACCTCCAAGGGTTTCATCCACGCTCTCGCCTTCCTAGCCTTCCGCGACAACATCCTTCTCTATCGCGACGAGATGACGGCCGAAGACATGGCGAGAATGTACTCGACGGATCGCCTCATCCGGACCGAGTTCACCACCCTCCTCGGTCTCTCCATGCGGGCCGCTATCGATTGGTCCCTACCCACTCCCGACGTCGTGGCCGGCCACATCCAGCAGAGTGAAGCCCTCTTGAACGAGCTACACGAATCGCTCTTGCCGTCGGACCCCAAGGCCTTTCTTGCAGACGTAAACGATCCGACGACGCCCAACCCATTCGCCTCGGGAGAGAACTTAAGGGAGGCGATCTTCTATGCGGCCGAATCCGCCTACGCATGCCAGTACCGCAATCTAGCTCCCCGGAAGTACCGTCTTGACGCTGACTGGCTCAGCAAGAACAAGCAAATCGACCTCGATGTCGGCGAAGCCGTGTGTCTTGCCCTACCGGACCTCCTGAACGAGCGGCTAGTCGCCACCCTAGAGAGCATGAGGGAGAAGTTGCCCGAAGAGTGGACGGTGCTCCCGGGCTTCGGCTTCTCGTGCGCCACACTCGCGTCGCGCACCGGAAAACCTGTCTCCAAAATTCGCTCCTTCGTCGATGCCTTCACCCTCCCACAAGACGAGCGGAATGTTCCCTTCAAGTCGCTCGGTTCATTCAACGCGGCGTACGCCTACCCCTTTCTACAGAAGGGAAGTGACGACTTCATCCTCCTGCAACCGCAAGGCGCGCTAGAGGCCTTCTACGAGACGCCCTTCTATTGGATGTGCACTGACGCTGCCTACTCTCGGACCGCCCTCCGGCACCGAGGCGAGTTTGCCGAGTCCTTCTCCGCCGAGCGTCTCGCGCACGTCTTCGGTCCCTGCCGGGTCTTTCGCAACGTGGAACTGCGTCGAACCAAGAGAGAGACCCTTGGTGAAGTTGACGTTCTCGTCTCTTTCGGAGACCGTTTGATCGTGCTTCAAGCTAAATCGAAGCGGTTGACCCTTGAAGCTCGAAGGGGCAATGACCGACAACTTCAAGACGACTTTAGAGCCGCAGTCCAAGATGCTGTCGACCAGGCGTTCTCATGTGCCTCGCTGCTCCTTGACCGCACCGTCGCGGCCTACCACGACAACGGCGAGCGGCTGTCGCTAAACCGTCCTTTCCGCACCGTCTTCCCCATGACGATCGTGGCCGATCACTACCCGGCACTAGCCTTCCAGGCCCGACAGTTCCTCAGGGCTTCCGCTACCGCTCACGTAGCCGCACCACTAGTCACCGACGTATTCACTCTAGACACCATGACCGAGATGCTCGCTTCTCCGCTCAGGTTCATGAGCTACCTCAGCTTTCGCTCGCGTTATGGCGATGCTCTGTACGCGAGCCAAGAACTCGTTCTTCTCGGATGTCACCTAAAGCAGAATCTCTGGCTGGAAGAGGACGTCGGTCTCATGTTGCTACACGATGACTACACCGTCGGACTCGACATCGCTATGGCTGTGAGGCGCGATGGCGCGACCGGGGCCGCAACGCCAGAGGGTATTCTGACACGCTTCGAAGGCACCCACTTCTCCGAGATTCTGTCCAGAATCGAGGACACTCCAGAGCCAGCTGCGATAGACCTCGGCTTCCTCCTCCTTGAACTAGGAGAGGACACAATCGAGAAGCTCAACGAGGGAATCGGAGAGATCCTAAGGCGTACCGCTAGCGACGGTCTTCCCCACAGGTTTACGATTCGACTTAGCGGCGCACAGGTTGGCCTTACAGTACATTGCAGTCATCTCACAAGCGAAGGTGCAGTAGCCCTACTGTTCAAAGACTGCGACAGGTATCTGAGCGAGGCGAGCAACTGGTTCGGCATTGGTCTCGGTCCGGGTGGCGACGTTCGACTCATCGTCAAGTATGTCGGCAGCCGATCAGGCGAGGACACTACCCGGAGTCCGGCCGCGTCATCGCCAGGCAGCTAGCTAGAACTCGAGCCCGAAGCGGATCATGACCCGCCGCGGGAAGAGGTAACCGCTCGGCACGTACTCCTCGTCCACGGGCACCCGCAGAGTCTCCCACCAATCATGCGTGTCTTCGTTGAAGACGTTCAACACCTGGAGGTCCACCTTGAGTTGGACCTGACCAACGTCGAAGCGGCGGCCAAGCGAAAGATCGAAGTTGTTCTGGTCCGGCAGCCGATTGTCGTTGCTAGCCGGTACCGCGATCACGCTCTGGCCACCCTGAGCGAGCGGCGCAGCCGAACTCCGGCCGCCGATCACCAGTTGGCGACTGTACGGTTTGCCCGTCATGAAGCTGTAGGTCGCGCTGCCCTGGATCTTCCACGGCAGTTCGAAGCTGCCCTGGAACTGGGCCACGTGCTCTCGATCGTTCTGCAGGGCCTGGTCGGCATTGATCCAGTTGTTCGGGTCACGGCCGTCGGTGGACGTGTAGAAGGGGTTTCCCTGGGATTGCAGCAAGGGCCGCGGAATGAAACCGCTCGAGTCAGACCATGTGTACGACGACTGGAAGCTCCAGCCATCGCTGTAGCGCCTGTTGAAAGAGAGAACCACGCCCTCGTACTGCTGGTTGTAGCTCCTTCCCGGCGCCTGGGAGCCCGGACCCGGTCCGTTGCCCTTGCGGGTCGTCGGCTGCTCAATGACGCTGAACAACTGCTCCGTCTCGCCCGAGAACGGATTCGTCCACGGCACATTCTCGTAGACACCGTCGTCCAGGATCTCCCAGCCGATCAGGTTCTTCGCCTCCTTGTAGACGCCCTGAATCCCGAAGGTGTAGTTGTCGCCCAGTCGACGCTCCCAGCCGAGCGTGAACTGATCGGTTTCCGGTGCCTTGATATCCGGATGAAAGAGGTTCCCGTGGTACTCGAAGCTGCTCGAGTACGTCCAGGGGCCGTCCAGCGAAGGGCCGTACTCGTAGACGTACTCGGGGGGATTCGGTGGCGGTGCATACCAGTTGCCGGTCACGTCGGCGTCGAAGAACTTGCCGTAGAAGGCGCGGAGAACCTGCCTGTCACCGATCTGGAAGGCCATGCCGATGCGGGGCGAGATCAGCGACCAGTCAATCACGTCCTGGACCCCGGGGATGATCTCGGAGGTCGGGCTCCAGTCCTGGTTCAGTATCGGGTAGTCCGGAATGTCGCCGTTGTGCTGGTCGTAACGCACTCCGACGTTGAGGGTCAGGTTCGAGTTCACCTGCCAGGAGTCGTCGACGAAGGCCGAAACCACCGCCGTCTCGGCGCCGTAGTAGAATGGCCGGGCGGTAACCCGGTAGTAGTACGGGTAGCCCGGGTAGTACTCGTAGCGGTAGAAGTAGACGCCATTCGGCCCGCCGCCCGTCCGCGTATCGCCGTGGCCGGTGCCGTAGGAGATGCCGAACTTGAAGTCGTGGTCGCCGCCCAGGAGGTCGTCGGCGTGGTGCGAGAGCTTGACGTCCAACTGGTCCCGGCCGAGCAGCCAGATGTAGGTGTAACCGGGACTGCCGCTGGACTGGGGCGGACCGCCATCAGCCGGAGAATAGTCCGTATAGGGATCGGCGGTGCTCCCCGTTGCCGAGAGCAGGTTGTCGTCGCTGCTGTAGCCGGTGTACATGACCTCGAGGTAGTCGTTCGGAGTCAGGACCGACTGGAACTGGAGGCCCCAGGCCGGGTTGTTGCCGAACTCGGTCGCGATGGCGTCCGGTGTCGTGTTGGGCGCCGCGAAGACGAAGTCGTAGTCCTCGTAGTGGTACTTCGCCTCCATCAGGTTGCTGTCGTTGAACGCCGCGTTGAGCTTGATGTCGGAGCGCACCGTCGGATAGGCCGTCGGGAAGGAGGGATCGACCCCCGGCTCCGCGTACGCGTCCTCCGTGGATTGGATGGAGGCGAAGAACCACGCCTTGTCCCGCGCCAGCGGGCCGCCGAGAGTGCCCGTGAAGTCGTCGAACTCCTCGCGATGGAACGGAAGGTCGTCGATCTCGGCGTTCTCTTCCGTCAGACCGTCGTTCATGTGGTACCAGTCGACCGTGCCGGCGAACTCGTTCGTACCGGACTTCGTCACGATGTTGATCGCGGCCCCCGACATGCTGCCGTACTCCGCCGGAGCGCCGATCCCCAGGACCTGCACCTCCTCGATGATCGCCGGGTTCGTCCACCAGAATGCGCGACCGGTGTCCGACGATGTCGTGTCCAGGCCGTCGATGCGCCAGGAATTCGAGGCCACACTCGAACCGAAGGCGCTCAACGAAGTGCTGCCCTCGGAAGCCTGGCTGATCCCGGGCGACACCGCGACCAGATCCCAGAAGTTCCGGTCCGTCGGCAGGTCGTCGATGAAGTCCGCCGTGAAGCTGGTGCCGACGCTGGAGCTCGTCACGTCGAGGATGGGCGACGCGGTGACCGTCACTTCCTCCTCTACGGCCTCCAGTGACAGCACGATCTCCAGGTTGACCGTCGCGGCGATGCCGACCCGGACAGCCTCGACGCGGTGGTCCCGGAAACCGTCGAGCGCCGCGGTCACGACGTAGTCGTCGACCTGGAGCGACGAGATGACGAAGTTCCCGCCGACGCCGCTGATCGTGGTTCGCGAGACGCCGCGGTCCTCGATCGTCGCCGTGACCGTAACGCCGGGCAACCCGTCGCCGTTGGCGTCGCGGACCTGGCCGCGGATGTCGCCCGTGGTCTGCGCGGCGGCGGAAGCAGCGACCGTCAGCGCGAACGCCGAGGTCGTCAGGAGGCGGAGGGCTCGTTCGGTGGGTGACGCCATGGGGATCTCCCGAGGTTTCCTCGAATCAGGGGGCGGGAAGGCGATGATACCTAGAACGGGAAGATCATCGGCACCATCCACACGATGACGGCCAGCAGCACGATGGTCAGCGGCGTGCCGGCGCGCAGATAGTCCATGCTGCGGTAGCCGCCGGCACCCATGACCAGCAGATTCGCCTTGTGGCTGAACGGCGTCATGAATGCCGCCGACGCCGCCAGGGCCACGCCCATCATCAGCGGGTAGGGCGAGAGCCCGAGGCCCGAGGCCGCCTCGAGCACCACTGGCGTCAGCAACACGACCGCCGGCGCACCGTCGAGACACTGGCTGAGCAGACTCGAGAGCAGAACCAGCGCCGCCAGCACCGCGTACGGACCGACCGGGCCTGCCAGGTCCATCACGCTGCTCGCCAGCAGGGCCGCGGTGCCGCTGCTCTCCATCGCGGACCCGACCGGGAGAATCGCCGCGACCAGGAAGATCGCCCGCCATTCGACCGCGCGGTAGGCCTCCTCCATGGTCAGCGCCCCGAACAGCACGATCAGACTCGCCGAAGCGAACGCGGCGACCTGAATCGGTGCCACTCCCGTCACCACGAGGACCACCATCAGGGCGAGGCATCCGACGGCATACGGCGCCTTCTTCAGACGGCGCGGTTCATCGGCGACATCCGAAAGGACGAGCAGGTCGGGTTCACGGGCAAGCAGACCGAGCCGGCCCCGGCGCCCCTGAAGCAGCAACGCGTCGCCAACCCGCAGGGCGAGCTGAGCCAGTCCGCTGCGAATCGGGTGCCCTTCGCGCCAGATGGCGAGCACCTGCACGCCGTACCGGTCGCGGAACTCGATGTCCGCGAGGCTCCGCCCGGCAAGGCCGGATCGTGGCGCCAGCGTCGCCTCCGCCATCCCGACCTCCTCCGATTCGAACGCCGGCGCGGCCACTCCCGAAGTCAGCTCGACACCGCCGATCCTCAACAGGGCCCGCAGTCTCCGCTCCCTGCCCTTGACGAACAGCCGGTCCCCGGCCTCGAAGAGAACCTGGGGGCCGGGACCCCAGATCACCTCGCCCTCCCGCTCGACCGCGACGACCGTCAAGCCCATCAACCGACCCATCCACTCGACGCCGCCGCCGCTGGCCAGAAGCGGCGAGTTCTCCGGCACGCGAATGACCAGCAGCGGCTGATCCTCGAGCCGGTCGAGCGCCGCGGGGCCGCTTTCGTCGATCTCGAGGACCTCCGGGTCGATCTCCGGCGCGTCGTCGCCGAACAGTCCGTACAGCACGTCCCCCTGCTCGATCGGCAGGCTTCCCAGCCGGTCGACGTGCACACGGCCGTCGCGTTCCACCGCGATCACGAACACGCGCCACTCTTCACGGAAGCGGGTTTCCGCCAGCGTGCTTCCCACCAGGGGCGACGCGGCGGACACGCGCGCCCTGAGGGCGGTCACCCCCGCATCCGGCGACCCGATCTCGCCGGTCGTGGCCGTGCCGAGGGTCGTCGCTGTGCCCAGATCGACGCCCTGGAGGCGCAGCGTCTGCTCGACCTCCTCGGCATCGCCCTGCACCACCAGTTCGTCCCCGGCCAGCAGCCGTGTGTCGTCACCGGGCGCCAACTGCCAATCCTCGCCGCGCGCAACCCCGAGGAGCTGCACCCCCAGCGTGGTGCCGAGTCGCGTTTCGCGCAGCGTCGCGCCGTCGAGTGCGGACCCGGAGGGAATGCGGATCGAGAACAGTCCCTCGTGCAGGCCGTAGAGGTCGGCGAGTTCCGATTCGCCACGGCTCGGAGCCCCGGACCGGCGACCCGGCAGCAGGCGCCGCCCCAGAGTGAGCATGAAAACGACGCCGCCCAGAAGGAGCACCACGCCGAAAGGCGTGAAGTCGAACAGCCCGAACGGCTCGAGTCCGCGATCCCGCAGCATCGCCGCCGCCAGGATGTTGGGCGGCGTCCCCACCAGGGTGGAAGTGCCCCCCAGGATGGCGCCGAACGCGAGCGGCATGAACAGCCTCGCAGGGGCGAGATGCGCGCGGCGCGCCAGACTCGCCACCGCCGGCATGAGCACGGCGGTCGCCGCGATGTTGTTCATGAACATCGAGAGGACGCCAGCCACCAGCATGACCGCGACGATCAGCGGCACCTCGCGGCTGCCCACGAAGCGATGGATGGCGCCGCCCACCAAATCCGCGACGCCGGTCTGCATCAACCCGGCACTGACGATGAAGATCGACAGCATGGTGATCACGGCCGACGACGCGAAACCCGTGAACGCCTGGTCGACCCCAACGTAACCGGCGAAGACGAGGAGCGTCAGGCCCAGGAAGGCGGTCAGGTCGATCGGCAGCCTCTCGGTCAGAAACAGGACGACCATGGCCGCCAGGACGACCAGCAGGAAGGCGATCTCGAGAGTCATCGCGGCTGCGATTCGGCGGTACCGCCGGCTACACGACGGTCCAGCCGCCGTCGACGAGCAACGTCTGGCCGGTGACGTAGCTCGACGCATCGGAGGCCAGGAACACGACGGGGCCGGCCAGCTCCTCGCCGCGGCCGGGCCGACCCATCGGCGTCTTGCGGCGAATCCACCGCAGGGCCTGGTCCGACGCGAACATCTCCTCGGTCATCTCGGACTCGAACCAGGCCGGACCGATCGCGTTCACCCGCACGCCACGTCTCGCCCACTGTGCGGCGAGCTCGCGCGTCATGTTGACGACGCCGCCCTTGGAGGCAGTGTAGGAGGCCTGCGGAATCTGGCCGGCGCCGACGACGCCGAGCACCGACGCGACGTTGACGATCGAGCCCGATCCCTGCTCCAGCATCAGGGCGCCGAAGCGACGGTTGCAGAGGAAGACGCCGGTCAGGTTCACCGCCACGATCCGCTGCCACACGTCCAGCGGTTCCCGCTCGGCCGGTCGCGGATCGGAGACGCCGGCGTTCGCCACCAGCACGTCGACCTGCCCGAACCGGTCGACCGCCTTCGCCGCCAGCGCGTCGACCTCTTCCTCGCTGGCGACGTCGCAGGCGACGGCGAGAGCCTGTCCGCCTTCACCTTCGATCTCCGCCGCGAGCTGCTCCAGCCGGTCGAGGCGCCGTGCCGAGACGACGACGGAGGCGCCGGCCGCGGCAAGCGCGTGCGCGAAGACGATGCCAAGACCGGCGGACGCCCCGGTGACGACGGCCGTCTTGCCGTCGAGTCGAAACAGGTCGTTGTGGGCGGGCACGGCGTGGCGGAGTCTACTCGCGGCCCCGTCGGCGAGCCGGCTCAGGCGGGAGGATCGAAGCGGCCGTCGATCGCGGTCCAGCCGCCGTCGACGAAGAGCACGGCGCCGGTCATGTAACTCGACGCATCGGAAACGAGAAACGCGGCCGCGTTGCCGATCTCGTCCGGTCTTCCCCAGCGGCCCAGCGCGGTCTTGCCGGCGTAGGCCCGGTTCCACGCCTCGTTCTGCTGAATCGGCTTGGTCAGGGGGGTGTCGATCACACCCGGCGCCAGGGCGTTGACCCGCACCCCGGCGCCACCGAGTTCAGCCGCGGCCGTCCGCGCGAGCTGGACGATGCCGGCCTTGGTGGCGGCGTAGACCCCCTGTCCCGGTTCGACCACCTGGGAACGGATCGAGGACAGCAGCACGATGCTGCCTCCACCGCTCGCCGACAGCAGCCCTCCCGCGACCTGGAGCACGCACATCGCCCCTCGCAGGTTGAGCGTCACGACCCTGTCGAACTCCTCCGGCTGGTAGTCGAGCAGGCGCTTGCGCACGTTGACTCCCGGGGTCGCCACGACGCCCCGCAGGTCGTTCAGCGACTCGAATGCCGCTGTCATCGCCTCCGGATCGAGGATGTCGAGTGTGGCCGCCTCCGCCTGCCCGCCGGCGGCGACGATCCTGTCGGCAGTGGCCCGCGCCGCGACCAGGTTCACGTCGAAGCACGCGACATGCGCCCCTTGCCGGGCACAGGCTTCGGCCGCGCCCTCGCCGATGCCGGAGCCGGCGCCGATCACGGCCACCGCGCAGCCGTCCAGACGAAACGGGTTCTCAGACGCCATCGCAAGCACCTCAGGGCAGGTCGCGGACGGCGAGAACGCCGGGAAGGGACTCCGCCTGCCGCACGCTGTTGAGGACCGCATCGGCGAGCGCCTCGGCAGCGAGTGCGCCGATGCGGCTGACGTCGGCCGGTCCTTCGAGGACCCCGGTTGCGACCGCGAACACCGTGTCGCCGTCGCCCGGTGTGTGGGAGGGAACGATCGAACGGGCGAGACCGTCGTGTGCCATCTGCGCCACTCGGGTCGCCTCGGCCTGGTTCAGGGTCGCGTTCGTCGCGACCACGGCGATCGTCGTGTTCTCCCGGTTCTCCGCCTCCCGCTGGCTGGCGCGGCGATCGCGGCCGAGGCCGCTTCGCAGCAGCTTGCGGGCATCGAGCAGTTCGTCGTTCGGGCCGCGAACGCCCGCCACCACCTGGCCGGTGGCCGGATCGATCACGTCGCCCACCGCGTTGACCGCAACGAGCGCCGCGACCACCAGGCCCGCCGACGGGCCCTGCTCCAGCTTGATCGAGGCGCTGCCGAGACCGCCCTTCATCCGCGATCCGCGACCTCCCATCTTGCCCACCGTGGCGCCGGCGCCGGCGCCCACGTTGCCCTGGGCCACCGGACCCGTGCCGGCGGCCGCCGCGGCGCGGTAGCCGCAGTCGGCGTCCGGCCGCGGCTTGCTGGCGCCGCCCATGCCGAGGTCCATCAGCGACGCGGCGACGACGATCGGCACGACGCCGGCCCCGACCCGGTAGCCGACGTCCTGCTCCTCGAGGTAGCGCATCACTCCCCCGGACGCGTCGAGGCCATAGGCGCTGCCGCCGGTCAGCACCACCGCGTGAAGCTCCTGGATCATGTTGTGGGGACTCAGCAAAGCCGTCTCGCGCGTCGCCGGCGCGCCGCCCCGGACATCGACCGCGCCGACCGCGCCATCCAACGCGAGCACCACGGTGCAGCCGGTGGGCCGCTCCTCGTAGGTGAACTGGCCGACCCGAAGCCCCTCGACCGCCGTCAGGCCGGGGTCGCCCGGGGCTTCTTCAGCCACGCAAGGGCTCCAGGCGCCGACGGCCAGCGCTCCGAGAGCCGCGATCCAGAATCCACATCGCGCGAACATAGTAGTCTGGCAAGAGTACTACCAGCCCCGCAGAACGCAGCCACCGGCGACACGCATCGTCCCCATGACTCCCTCCGGCAGCGGCCTCGATCGGCTGCGCGACGACCTCCTGGACCGCGTCCTGTCCGAAGCCGCGGTCTGCGGCGAAGAAGCGGCGGCGTTTGCGTCCCAGTTGATTCGGATTCCGACCGTGAACCCTCCCGGCGACGCCTACCGGGAGTGCGCGGAGTTGCTCGGTGTCCGGCTCGAGGCGGACGGCTTCGAGACCGAGTACATCCGGGGACCCGGGGACGACCCGCAACGCCCGAAGATCAACGTCCTCGGCCGGCGACGCGGCCGTGAGGCGCGGCCGGCGCTTCACCTGAACGGCCACATCGACGTCGTGCCGCCGGGCGAGGGGTGGACCGTCGACCCGTTCGGCGGGGAGATTCGGGACGGTTACCTCTACGGTCGCGGCGCCGCCGACATGAAGGCCGGACTGGCAGCCGCCGTGTTCGCCGCCGAAGCCGTTCGACGAACCGGGATCGGGCTGCGCGGCACGGTCGAGATCAGCGGCACGGTGGACGAGGAGAGCGGCGGGCTCGCGGGCGTGGCCCACCTCGCCGCGACCGGCCGGGTCACCAGCCGGACGACGGACTACGTGATCATCCCCGAGCCCTTCAGCCCCAACCGCATCTGTATCGGCCACCGGGGCGTGCTCTGGTTCCGCATCGTCGCCCGTGGCCGCATCGCCCACGGCTCGATGCCGTTCCTCGGCGCTTCGGCGATCGACGCGGCGGCCGACGTAGCCCTGGGGCTCAAGGACGCGATCGGCGACCTGGTCACCGAACTGCCCGTGGTGCCCGAAGGAGCGCGCCGGCCGACGATCAACATGAACTCGATCGCCGGCGGCCAGGTCATCGAAGGGCTCGATGACGTCCGCACGGTCGCGGACGACCGTACGGACCGAGACACGGCTGGCGCGGGTCCGCGCCAGCCGGGTGCCTCGGCCGCCCTGGACGGTCACGGCCAGGGCCTGCCCTCGCCCTGCGTCGCCGACGAGTGCGAGCTCGTCGTCGATCGGCGCTACCTGCTCGAGGAGGGGCCGGACGCCGTGCGCGCCGAGGTCCGGGGAGTCCTCGACGCAGTGGAAGCCCGCCGGCCCGGGATTCAGTTCGGAATCGAGGAGTTGCTGAGCGTCCTGCCGACCCACACGCCGAACGACTGCGCCCTGGTCGAATCGCTCGGACGCGCCATAGAGACGACGACCGGCGACGCCGCCGATCTCGTGGCAAGCCCCGGCACCTACGATCACAAGCACTTCCAGCGCATCGGCGGCATCGGCCAGTGCGTCGCCTACGGGCCGGGCGAACTGGAACAGGCCCACCAGCCCGACGAACGCTGTCTGCTCTCCGACATCACCAGGTCGACCCAGGTGATGGCGCTCTCCATCGTCGATCTCCTGAGCTAGGCGTCGATCTCTTGAGTTAGTGTTACCTCCCACGCCGCCGCGATCACTGCGCGGCCGCAACAGCGAATCACACAGCCGGCCCCTCAGACACGGGCCGCCGAGGAACTGCAACCATGACCGTGGCACTCGACGTCGCGACCTCTTCCCAATCCAGCGCTCTGGAACTGCCGCCGTGCAGCCACCAGCCGGAGCCTTACCTGGGACCGGGTCGCGAGAAGATTCTGGAACTGCGCCGGCAGCACGTGAACCCGGCCCTGTTCACCCTCTACAGCGAACCCGTGATGCTGGTCGAGGGCCACCGGCAGTACGTCTGGGACGAAACCGGCCGACGGTATCTCGATCTGTTCGCCGGCATCTGCACCGTCGCCTGCGGCCATTCCCACCCGAAGATCGTCGCCGCCGTCCAGAAGCAGATGGCGTTGCTGGCCCACGGATCGACCGCCTTCCTCCACCCGAACATGCCGCGCTTCGCCGAGGCGCTGCTGGCCAAGCTGCCGCCGAGTCTGGACCGCATCTACTTCGTGAACAGCGGCAGCGAGGCGAACGATCTGGCGATCCAGATGGCCCGGCTCCATACCGGCCACGCCGACGTCATCGGCATCCGCAACGCCTACCACGGCGGCAGCGCGCCGACCGGGGCGCTGACCGGCATTCACACGTGGAAGTCCGGCGTGCAGCGCGGCGGGCCGGTGCACCACGCGCTGAACCCGGACCCCTACCGCAATCCACTCTCCGGCACCCCTGAGCAGATCGCCAGCCGCTCCGCGGAGGACGTGGCCGAACTCATCCGCTACTCCACCCCGGGCCAGGTCGCCGCCTTCATCTCGGAACCGATCCAGGGCGCCGGCGGCGTAACGATGGGCGCGCCGAACTACCTCTCCGAGGTCTACGAGATCGTCCGGACCCACGGCGGCGTATGCATCGCGGACGAGGTGCAGACCGGCTTCGGCCGCACCGGCGACAACTTCTGGGGCTTCGAGCGCTCCGGCGTCGTTCCCGAGATCGTCACGATGGCCAAGGGCATCGGCAACGGACTACCGCTGGCGGCCGTGGCCACCACGTCGGAGATCGCCGCCGCCCTGGCCCAGAGACTCCACATCAACACGTTCGGCGGCAATCCGCTCGTCTCGGCGGCCGGCCTGGCCGTGCTCGAGGTCATCGAGGAGGAGGGCCTGCAGCAGAATGCCCAGGTCCAGGGCAACCGGCTCCTCGACGGTCTTCGGGCCCTGGCGGAGCGTCACGAAGCCATCGGCAATGTCCGCGGCCAGGGACTCATGATCGGCGTCGAACTGGTCGCCGACCGGGCAGCCAGGACGCCGGGCACCGCGCTCGCCGGCCGCGTGCTCGACGAGCTCAAGGACCTCGGCGCCCTCGTCGGCAAGGGCGGGCTCTACGGCAACGTGCTCCGGATCAAGCCGCCTCTGGTGCTGACGGACGCCGACGTCGAGTTCGCGCTGGCGGCGATAGACGAGGCGCTGACGCGGGCGGCGCACTAACGAAACGACCCCGCTGGAAAGCCAGCGGGGTCGCATGCACTAGCGCTTCAGTCAGCGCCTAGAGGCCGACGACCGAGACGAAGCTGACGCAGCGGCCCGGGGCGCCGCCGAGGTTGTGGGTCAGGCCGAGCTTGGGATCGGCGATCTGACGCTCACCGGCCTCGCCGCGGAGCTGCAGCCACATCTCGTACATCATCCGCAGGCCGGAGGCTCCGATCGGATGGCCGAAGCTCTTCAGGCCGCCATCGGGGTTGACCGGCTGTTCGCCGTCGAGGTCGAAGCGGCCGTCCATCGTGTCCTTCCACGCCTGGCCGCGCGGCGAGAACCCCAGGTCCTCCATGAGCACCAGTTCGGTCGGCGTGAAGCAGTCGTGAACTTCCGCCATGCTGATCTGCTCGCGCGGATCCTCGATGCCCGCCTGCACGTAGGCGTCCCTGGCGCTCTCGACGACCTCGGGGAAGGTCGTGAAGTCGTAGTCCTGGCGCTTGGCGCCCTCGGAGGGACCGGCCACGAACGACAGCGCCTTGATGAAGATCGGGTTGTCGTTGTACTTGTGGGCGTCCTCGGCGCGGCAGATGACCGCCGCGGCGGAGCCGTCGGAGACGCCCGAGCAGTCCATGATGCCGAGCATGCCGGCGACCTTGGGAGAGGCGTTGATCTTCTCGATCGGCACCTCGCGCTGGAACTGCGCCTTCTCGTTACGGGCGCCGTTGTAGTGGTTCTTGTAGGCGATCTGCGTGAGCACGTCGCGCATCGTCTCGAGATCGACGCCGTACTTCTCGGCATAGGCGGGGGCCAGCAGGGAGAAGTTGGCCGGCGCGGTCATGCCGGACTCGGTGCCGTCGCCCGGAGGGGCGCTGCCCGTCAGGCCGGAGAACCCGGAATCCTTCAGCTTCTCGACGCCAACCGCCATGACCAGGTCGTAGGCGCCGGACGCCACCGCATAGGCGGCGTTGCGGATCGCCTCGCTGCCGGTGGCGCACATGTTCTCGAGCCGGGTGACCGGCTTGTACTGGATCTTCAGCGGCTCGGAGAGGGTCAGGCCCGAGATGCCGCTGCCGGTGGTGCCGAGCCAGTAGGCGTCGACGTTGTCCGGCTCGATCCCGGCGGAACCGTAGGCCTCCTGCACGGCATCGACCAGCAGGTCGCTGGCGCTGCGGTTCCAGTGCTCTCCGAACTTGGTGCAGCCCATACCGACGATGGCTACGCGATCACAGATTCCCTTGCTGGCCATAGGTTCTCCTTCGTCTCCCCGATCCCGTCGATCGGCTCAGCGCTTCGGACGCGCCTTCCAGAAGTAGTTGTGGACGCCGCCCGCAGTGTACAGGCGGCGGAACGTCATTTCCAACTCATCGCCGATGCCAACGTTGTCCGGGTCGACGTCGGTGAGCTGGCAGAGCATCCTGCCGCCCTTGTCGAAGTCGACCACGGCGCCGATCACCGGCGGCTGCAGCGAGTAGGCGAGCCGGTCGAGCGTGTAGGTGCTGATCCGGCATTCGCCGTCGGCGTAGGGCTCGACCGTCGAGTCGTCGACCGCCTGGCAGACGACGCACACGCGCTGCGGCGGCAGGTTCGTGTTGCCGCACCGGTTGCAGCGGGAGCCCAGGAAACCGAACTTCCAGCGCTCGGCACGCTGCATGGGAGGCGCCGCCGGCCGATCCGGGTCCGGGCGGCGCGGGGGCTCGAACGGCAGCACTTCGCGCCACTTGAGGTAAGTCGTGTAAGCCAGGTCGTTGCGCTTGGACTCGACCCAGGACGCCACGGAGTGCTTCGGGCGGCCGCCGTCGATCGCGTCGGTGACCTCGAACACGGCGACGTCGACGCCGTCGGCGACCACCGCCACCGCGATCCGGTCGCCTGCCGACGCGCCGTCCAGCGCGCTCGCCAGCACCAGGCCAGCGTGAGCGGAGCCGGCGCGGCCCACGGTCCCTGCCAGCCCGTCCAGGATCTGTTCGGGGGCGACGCCCGCGGGCCGGGGGAAGCCGCGGAAGACGCGCGCGTTCGTGCCGTCGAGCACGACCTTGGAGAGATCGGAGGCGGACACGCCGGCATCCGCCAGGGCGCGGCCGAACGTCTCGACCAGGAGCGGCGTGTACACGTCAGCACCGAAACGCTCCTCCCACTGCTTGGCGAAAGGCATCCCCGGGCTCTTCCAGACGTCGAGCACCTCTTCGGTGCAGGACGCGCGGCCGATCAGCCGGGCGACCGGTTCCGTGCCGTTGCCGCCGAGGACGAAGGCCGCCGCGGCGTCGCCGCCGCCGGACTCGCGCGGACCGCTCGGCGCGCCGACGACCACCTCGCTGGCGGCGACGAGGACCGTGCGGCCCGCCGACGCCATGTCGATGCCGGCCAGAAGGGCCGAGAGACCGGAGCGGGTCGAGCCCCCCAGGTCCAGCGCCGTCACCGACTTGGGCAGGTTCGTCGCCGCCTGCAGGGTCGCGGCGTTCAGCTTCTCGGAGTAGGGGGCGCTGGTCGACGCGAAGGCCACCGTGTCGACCGCGGCGCCTTCAGGCAGTTCGCGCAGCGCCTCGCGCGACGCCTCGACCGCCATCGAGGCGGAGTCTTCGTCATAGCTGGCGGCAGCGCGCTCACCGCGGCCGGCGCCGATGGCGGACCGCTGGATGCGGTTGAAGGGTACGTAGCTGCCGTAGCGGACGATTCCGGACATGGAAACGGGTCTCCTGGTTGACGGGGAGGACTATCTGCCGACCGTTCGGTAGGTTGCCGGACGCAGTATAGCGATCCGTCTCGCCCCGCCGAACGGCTACTGATTCCGGTTCGCGCGCTCGATCTGCTGCTGGACCCTCTGCATCTCTTCTCGCAGCTTGCGGATGCGCTCCTCTGTGTGCTTCTCGAAGTCGACCGGTTTGCCGTCGACGACCTGGTAGATGCGGGTGAACTTCTGCACGTCCCCGGTCTCGCGGAACTGGATCGTCCCGGTGACTCCCGGCAGTTCCCGGATCGCGCGCATCCCCTTCAGGAAGTCGCTCGGGACGTTGATCACCTCGAGTTCGGCCAGGGCCCCGATCAGGACGCCCATCGAGTCGTAGCCGAGACCGGCGTAGTAGCTGGGCGTATTCAGCGCCTCCTTCGCGGCGGCCAGAGCATCCACCGCCGCTTCGGCCTCCTCCCTCGCTGCCGCGAGGCCCGGACTGCCGAGGTCCATGCCCTGCAGAGCCGTCCTCGCGCGCTCGTCCTCCGCTACGGCCTCCTGGTAGGCGGTCCAGGCCGCCGGATCGGTGAACTTCTCGCGGTAGTCCGCAACGAACGACGCGGTCGGTTCGTCCGGACCGTCGACGTCAAACACCGGCGCCGTGAAGAAGACCCCGTTGGCGGCCGGACCGGCGGCCTCGAGCACCGCCTCGATCATCAGCGACGAACTCGTGGCCAGCCGATTGTCGCCCTCAAAGCCCGCGAGACGGAGCGCCTGGATCGCCTCCGCGAGAGCGGCGCCCGAGGCCGCGACGTAGATGCCGTCTGCCTCGTAGCCCAGGGCCTCCGCCACCATCGCGTTCTGGTCCGAGGAGGGAGTGAAGGTCACCCGGCCCGCCAGTTCCGTTCCCCACACCTGCTCCACCGAATCGGCCAGCGACGTGCCGAACGCCGAGTCCTCGACCACCAGCGCGAGCCGCTGGACGTTCACCCGGTCGCGAAGGAAGGTCGCCATCGTCGACGCCTCGATCTCGGCGCTCGGGAAGAGCCGGTAGAAGTACTCCGACGCGCCACTCAGTTCGGGGCTCGACGCCGAGGGCGAGATGAGAACCCGGTCCGCGTCCTCGGCGACCGGCACCATGGCGAGAGCCTCGGCGCTCGTCGCGCCGCCGATCGCCGCCAGCGACGTCGAGAAGGCCGTCTCGAGCAGCGACGCGGCCTGCTGGGCGTCGCCCTCGGAGTCGATCACTTCGACGACGACGTTGTAGGCCAGTTCCTCGTCGCCTGAAATCAGCCGGTCCTGACGCAACTGGATGCCGTTGGCGATCTCCTCGCCATAGATCCCGGCCGGACCGGTCATCGGCAGGATGACCGAGAAGTTGACGGTGGGAACCTCGGGGCCACAGCTCGCCGTGACCAGCAGGCAGAGCGCTCCGAGCAGCACAAGGGTACGGGTAAGGAAGTTCATCACTTCAGGTCTCCATCATCCGGCAACCTCGCATCGCACGATCGAATTCTCGATGCTAGCAGCCCGCGGACGGCACCGGCTCAAATGTGGAACAGGGGGCTCGGAGGTATCCACTCCGAGCCGTTGCGATCGAGCCGGAAACCGTCGGCGTTCCGCGTCGGCGTCGGCCGGCTCCGCCAGGTGCCGGCGATCCACGCACGCAGTGCGGCCATCACGCCGCCGTGAGAGACAACGATGACCTGCTGCCCCTGGTGGCGGTCGGCGAGCCCGGCCAACACCGGCGCCGCGCGCGAGGCGACGTCGACGAGCGACTCACCACCGGGCGCCTGGTGGTGCCAGTACTCCTCGACGTCGAGATCGGCGACGACCGTCCGGTACACCTCCCAGGGCTTTCCGCGAAGCTCCCCGAAGCATCGTTCCTGAATGCCGTCGATCTCGACCACCGGCAGGCCGACCTCCACCGCGATCTCGTCGGCGGTCTGGCGGGCGCGACGGAAGCGGCTGCAGTACAGGTGGGACGGTTGGTACTGCTCCGCCAGCAACCGGCCGGCCTCACGGGCCTGCCGGTGCCCGAGTTCGGTCAGAGGCTCGTGATCGTGCCAGGTGTACCGACTCGCCAGGTTCGCGGTGCTTTCCGCGTGGCGAACCATCAGCAGCGTGGACAGAGGCGTCAGTCCCCTACCACCCGCGTCACCGGCTGGCTGCCGACCGGGCCGCTGACCCAGCCGCCGATCACCGCCGAGAACAGGCCCGCGTTGCCGCCGGCATGGACCAGCAGCAACCCGCCAGGCCGGAACTTCGGCACCTGGGCGTCCGCCATCTTCACCGGCAGGCCCTCGGCGATGTCGCCGGCGCCCCGCACGAGGTCCGCGCCGGAGCGAACGAGCACGGCGTCGAGTTCCCGGCGCAATCTGGCCTTGTCCCAGCCCGCCCGCCGGAACACGTTGCCGTGCTCGAAACCAACGACGAGCATGGCGTCGAACCCGACGACGAGCTTGTGGTGGGCGACCGCCAGGAGCGCCGACGCCAGGGAGCGGGCCAGCGACTCCGGCTCGCGGGAGAGCTGGTCCACGACGCCTCGCGGACCCTCACCCGCAAACAGGGTGACGGCGGACTCGCCCTCGGCAACTCCCCGCTCCACCGCCAGCGACATCCACGGCGAGTCGGCCTCGCGCTCGGGGAAACAGAAGCTGAGTTTGCCGGGGTTGCCGAGCGTCGCCCGATCGACCTCGCCCGGACGGGCGCCGCCGACGTTGCGCAGTACGAGCTGCAGCGCGCGGCCGATCGTCGTGTTCGCCCGGTTGCCCTGCCCCAGGACGTTCATCTTCGAGTTCATGCCGAGCGCGCTCGTGACCGGACCGTTGACGATGACGATCGGGCCGGCGAAGTAGGTCGTGGCCGCCAGACCGTGCCAGTTGAACTCTTCGGTCAGAGCCGCCTCGACCGCGGCCAGGACGACCGGCAGGTACTCCGGCCGGCAGCCCGCCATCACCGCGTTGACCGCGACCTTCTCGACCGTGCACTCGCCGTAGTCGGGCGCCACCAGCCCGAGCACCTCGGAGCGGTCCCGGCGGGTGCCCGCGAGCATGCGCTCGACCCGTTCCGGAGTCGGCGGCACGACCGGCAGACCGTCCGTCCAGCCCCGCGCGAAGCAGGCCTCGACGTCGTCCTCCTGGTCGCCGAGCTCGACCCGGCGCGCGCCGCCGTCGGCGAAGAGGGCGGCGAGCCGCTCGACATGCGGCGGCTCCACGTTGAGGGCGCCGCAACCCGGACGGCTCGGCGGCAGATCGACGCCCAACTCGCCGACGCCGGTCACGTCCTGCCACTGCTCCCGGTTCCACCCGATCGCGGTGGCCGAGGTCGAGCCTCCCTCCCGCGTCAAGAGAGTCGGCACGATCTCGATCCCCAACCGGTGCGACAGCGTCAGATCGGCATCGTGGATCGGGCTCCCCTCGGCGGGAAACGCCGGGTCGTCCTGGGTCACGACCAGGACCGGTCGGTGACGGCGAACCTCCGCCAGCACCGGCTCGACCATCTGGCACGTCGGGCAGTCCTTCTTGACCACCGCGACCAGGCCCTGGTCGAAACCCGGCGGGGCCGGGGCGGAGGCTGATGGTGCTTCGGTCATGGCCGGCGACCCTACCAGCGTCGTGTATCGTTCACGCCCTACTCAGGAGACTCTCATGGTCCAGACTCTGATCGACCCGACGAACGAGGCCGCGGCCGCCGCGCGCACGGCTGCGCCACGCCTCGAGTCCATCGGCGGCAAGACGATCGCCCTGCTCGACATCTCCAAGGCGCGCGGCGACGTGTTTCTCGACCGCGTCGAGGAACGGATCGCCAGCCGGGGCGCCAACGTCCTCCGCTTCACCAAGCCCACCTTCTCCAAGGTGGCGCCGGCCGACCTGCGCGCCGAGATCGCCCAGCGTTGCGACGCGGTGATCGAAGCGCTGGCCGACTGAGGGTCCTGCACGTCGTGCAGTGTGCACGACACGACCCAGTTGGAAGAGATGGGGCTGCCGTCCGTGTTCGTCGCTTCGTGCGAGTTCCAGGACGCGGCCGAGTCGCAATCGAAGTCGCTCGGCTCCACGCCCGAGGTCGTCTACGTGCGGCACCCGATCCAGGACCGCACGGACGACGAGATGGCGAAGATCGCCGACCAGGCGGTCGACTCCCTCGTCACCGCGCTGACCAACTGACGGCGCACGAAGCGCCGGCCGGTCTGCGGGCTCCCCGATAGTGCCCATGCGGGCAGGTACGTCGAGCGCCAAGAAACAGCTCGAGTCGCCACGGAGATTCGTTACCTCCGCCGGGCGGGTCGTGTACGCCTTGAACTTCGAGGTGTTCCCGAACTTCTTCGGCAACGTCTACCTGATCGATGACGGCGACCGCCGCATCCTGGTCGACTGCGGTTCGGGCATGGACTTCTCGAACGAGAACCTGGTCCGCGGCATGACCTCGATCCAGGACCGCTTCGGCGCCCGGGTCGGCCTCGCCGACATCGACGTCATCCTCATCACCCACGGCCACATGGACCACTTCGGCGGCCTCCAGTTCGTGCGCAGCCACACCGACGCGCCAGTCGGCATCCACGTCCTCGACCGCCGCGTGCTGACTCACTACGAGGAACGGGTCGTCGTCGCCTCGCAGCAACTCCGCGTGTTCCTGCAGCGCGCCGGCCTCTCCACGGGCAAACGTGAGCAGTTGATGACGATGTACACCGCGCCAAAGGCACGCTATGGCTCGGTGCCGGTCCAGTTCCTGCTCGAGGAAGGGCAGCCCGTGCGGGACGGAAACGGGGCCGACCTTGGCATCGAAGTCCTCCACGTCCCCGGCCACTGCCCCGGCCAGGTCTGCCTGCGGATCGACGACGTGCTGCTGACCGCCGACCACGTGCTGGCCCGGATAACGCCCCACCAGTCGCCCGAGTCGCTGACCCTGAACATGGGCCTCGGCCACTACCTCGATGCACTGGGCAAGGTCGAGGAGCTGGACGGCGTGCGTGTCGGCCTGGGCGGCCACGAGGAGCCGATCGAAGACGTGACCGCGCGGGTGGGTGAGATCCGCGAGTCCCACGACAAGCGGCTGAACGTGATCATGGACACCTGCCGGGCGCCACAGACCACCGCGGACATCAGCCGCCGGCTGTTCGGCGCGGTGCGCGGCTACACCGTGCTGCTCGCCCTGGAGGAGGCCGGAGCGCACGTCGAGTACCTCTACCAGAGGGGCGAACTCGTGGCCGAAAACCTGGGCGAACTGGAGTCCGAGCAGGACCCGGTGGTTCGCTACGTGCGGGCTTAGTAGGGCGCCGGATCTGTGGTAGATCTGCACCCTGCTGCGCCATGTCCGCCACAGCTAAACCTTCGCTCTGCGGCTCGTCGCCGCGCCCCTGACAAGACGTGAAGATCAAGGGCTCGCACACGCTGGCCGTACCGCGCGGCGTCGTCTGGGAAGCCATTCTCGACCCGGAGGTGCTGTCGCGCACCCTGCCGGGTTGCGAGGACATGGCGCCGGTCGGCGACAACCGGTTCCGCGGCAAGCTGAAGATGAAGGTCGGGCCCGTGCAGGGCGTGTTCGAGGGTGGCGTCGAACTTCTCGATCTCGATCCGCCGAACGGCTACAGACTCAAGATGGACGGCAAGGGCGCACCCGGCTTCGTCAACGGCAACGGCTCGCTCCGCCTGGAGGACACCGACGACGGCGGCACCCTGCTCCACTACGAGATCGATGCCCAGGTCGGCGGCCGCATCGCCGCCGTCGGCCAGCGGCTGCTCGACAGCTCGGCCAAGGTCCTGACCCGCCAGGGTCTGCAGGGCCTGGAGCAACAACTCGCCGCCCGCGCGCCGGCGGCCGACGAGCCGCCTACTCCAACGGGCGGCGACGAAGCCACCGCAGAAGCTCCCTCCCAGGCCGCCTTCGCCGGCCGCTTCGCCGCCGGAATGGCCAGAGAACTGTGGCCCTACCTGGTCGGCGGCGCCCTGGTCGCCCTCGCGGCCATCGCCATCTCGCTCCGTGCCTGTTCCTGACGCTATAGAAGGAGATAACCCGAAGATGACCGTGTCCATTCAACTCGAAGTCAACGGAAAGCCGGTTCAGGCGGCGGTCGAACCGCGGCGCCTGCTGGTCCACTTCCTGCGCGAGGATCTTGGTCTGACCGGCGCCAACATCGGCTGCGAGACGAGTCTCTGCGGAGCCTGCACCGTGCTGGTCGACGGCAACGCGGTCAAGTCCTGCACCATGCTCGCGGCGCAGGCCGACGGCGCCTCGGTCACGACGATCGAGGGGCTGGCCCGGAACGGCGAGCTGCATCCGCTCCAGGAGGGCTTCTGGGAGAAGCACGGCCTGCAGTGCGGTTACTGCACGCCGGGCATGATCCTGTCCGCGAACTACCTCCTGGCGCAGAACCCGAGCCCGAACGACGAGGAGATCCGCGAGGGTCTCAAGGGCAACATCTGCCGTTGCACCGGCTACCACAACATCGTCGAAGCGGTGAAGTACGCCGCGGAGAGGATGAGCTGACATGGCACGGGTACTCGGCACCTCGATCAAGCGCCGGGAAGACCCGGCGCTCATCACCGGCCGCGGCAAGTACACCGACGACCTCAAGGCCGAGGGCATGGCTCACGCCGCGATCGTCCGCAGTCCGTACGCGCACGCCCGGATCCGCGGCATCGACACCTCCGCCGCCGAGGCGCTTCCCGGCGTGCTCGCCGTGCTCACGGCGCGCGACGTCGCGGCCGCCGGCATTCCCGGCGTGGTCCCGGTCGGCTGGCTGCTGCCCGACCTGAAGACGCCGGCCCACCCGATGATCGCCGCCGACACGGTCCGCCATGTGGGCGACGCGGTGGCCGTCGTCGTCGCCGAGGACCGGTACATCGCCCGCGACGCCGCCGATCGGGTCGCCGTCGACTACGAACCGCTCGACGCGGTGGCCGATGTCGTGGCCGCCCTCGAGGACGGCGCGCCCGCGGTCCACGAAGAGGCGCCCGGCAACGTGGCCTTCGACTGGGAGATCGGCGAGCGCGAACCGGTCGACGCCGCCTTCGCCTCAGCCGCGCACACGGTCGAGCTCGACCTCCGCAACAACCGGCTGATCCCCCACGCGATCGAGCCGCGCGCGGTGCTCGCCTCCTACGACTCGTCCACCGGCGAGATGACGATCCACATGACGAGTCAGAACCCGCACGTGCACCGGCTGCTGATGACGCTCGCGTCGCTCGGCATGCCCGAGCACAAGGTGCGGATCGTCGCTCCCGAGGTCGGCGGTGGCTTCGGCAGCAAGATTCACCACTACGCCGACGAGGCGATCGTGGGCCTCTGTTCGATGAAGCTCGACCGGCCGGTCAAGTGGACGGCAACGCGCACGGAGACGAATCTCACGGACGCCCACGGCCGCGACCACTCGACCCGTTGCGCACTGGCGCTCGACGCGGACGGGCGCATCACCGGCCTGCGCGTCGACACCGCGGCCGCGATGGGCGCCTACCTCTCGACCTTCGCGCCGGCCGTGCCGACCTACCTCTACGGCACGTTGATGTCCGGCCAGTACGACATTCCGGCGATCCACTGCCACGTCACGGGCGTCTTCACCCACACGACCCCCGTCGACGCCTACCGCGGCGCCGGGCGACCCGAGGCCACCTACGTCGTCGAGCGTCTGATGCATCTCGCCGGCGACGCCACCGGTCTGGGTCCGGTCGAAGTGCGCCGCCGGAACTTCGTCTCGCCGGACGCCTTCCCGTACCAGACCCAGGTCGCCCTCGCCTACGACTCCGGCAACTACGGACCGGCCATGGACCGCGCGCTGGAGATGATCGGCTACGACGACCTGCGCGGCGAGCAGGCGTCCCGCCGCGACAACGGCGCCAAGCAGATCGGCATCGGCTTCTCGTCCTACATCGAGGCCTGCGGCCTCGCTCCTTCGGCCGTCGTCGGATCGCTCGGCGCCCAGGCCGGGCAGTGGGAAAGCGCCGACGTCCGCGTCCACCCGACCGCTTCGGTCACCGTCTACACCGGCTCCTCGTCGCACGGACAGGGCCACGAGACGACCTTCTCCCAGATCGTCGCCGACCGGCTCGGCATCGAACCCGAGGCGGTCGAGGTGATCCACGGCGACACCGACCTCGTCCAGTTCGGCATGGGCACCTACGGCAGCCGCAGCGCCGCCGTCGGCGGTTCGGCGATCGCGAAGAGCGTCGACAAGATCATCGAGAAGGGCAAGAAGATCGCCGCCCACCTGCTCGAGGCCTCGGCCGAGGACCTGGAGTACGAGGACGGCAGCTTCCGCGTGGCCGGTTCGCCGGATCGTGCGCTCGGTCTCGGCGACGTCGCGCTCCAGGCCTACCTGGCGCACAACTACCCGGACGACCTGGAGCCCGGCCTCTCGGCCACGAGCTTTTACGACCCGGCGAACTTCACCTACCCGTTCGGCACCCACGTCTGCGTGGTCGAGGTCGACACGGAGACCGGCACGATCGAACTGCTGCGCTACGCCGCGGTCGACGACGTCGGCAACGTGATCAACCCGATGATCGTCGACGGCCAGCTCCACGGGGGCCTGGCCCAGGGCATCGGCCAGGCGCTGTGGGAGAACGCGGTCTACGACGAGAGCGGCCAGCTCGTGTCCGGCTCGCTCATGGACTATGCCGTGCCCAAGATCCACAACCTGATCCCGTTCGAGCTCGACCGCACGACGACTCCGTGCCCGCACAACCCGCTGGGCGTCAAGGGCGTCGGCGAGGCCGGCGCGATCGCCTCGCCGGCCGCGGTGGTGAACGCCGTGGTCGACGCGCTCTCACCGTTCGGGATCGACCACATCGACATGCCGCTCACGCCCGAGAAGGTGTGGCGGGCCGTCAACAGCTAACCAACTTCATCCGTCTAGAATCCCGCAGCCGAACAACCGAAGCTGCCGAATCAGGAGCCCAGATATGTACCCAGCCCAGTTCGACTACCGCCGCGCCGGATCGGTGACCGAGGCCTTGAGCCTGCTCCAGGAGAACGAAGACGCGAAGCTGATGGCCGGCGGCCACAGCCTGATCCCGATGATGAAGCTGCGCCTGGCGCAGCCGCCTGTTGTTATCGACATCGGCCGCCTCGACGAGCTCAAGGGCATCTCGGAAGCGGGCGGTTCGGTCCGCGTCGGCTCCCTGACCACCCACGCCGACATCGCGGCTTCCGACGTGCTCGCGGCCCACTGCCCGGTGCTCGCCGAAGCGGCAGGCCACATCGGCGACGCCCAGGTCCGCAACCGGGGCACGATCGGGGGCAACATCGCGCACGCCGATCCGGGCTCCGACATTCCGCCCGTTCTCGTCCTGCTCGGCGCCTCCGTCCACCTGCAGTCCCCCTCCGGCACCCGCTCGGTCGCCGCGGGCGACTTCTTCCAGGACCTGCTGATGACCGATGTCGGCGAGGACGAAATCCTGACGCACGTCGAAGCCCCGGCCCTGGGCGCGGGCACCGGCGCCGCCTACCTCAAGTTCGAGCACCCGGCCTCCGGCTACGCAGTCGTCGGCGCCGCGGCTTCCGTCACCGTCCAAAACGGCCGCTGCACCGGCGCCGGCCTGGTCGTCGGCGGCGTCTCCGCCACGCCGACCGCGGTCGACGTCTCGAGCCTGGTCGGCACCGACCTCTCCGACGACGCCATCGCCGCCGCAGCCTCCGGCCTGGACGCCGAAGACCCCATCGGCGACATCTTCGCGTCCGGCGACTACCGCGTCCACGTCGGCAAGGTCTACGGCAAGCGAGCGCTGGCGGCGGCACGGGATCGGGCGTAGCAGGCTCTTCGCTTCGTAGGCTCGTCGCTTCGCGACTCGCGCCTTTGGGGCGCGTTGTGGTGGCCGAGGCTCGGGCCCGCCTGCGGAGAGGCCGGGGGGGACGGCGTCGGTTGCCGACGTACCGAAGTCGTTCGCAAGGACGGACCGGTGTTGGCCCGCTATCCTCACCGGAGTAGTGGGTGACTCTGCTGGAAGTTCTCGCCTGAATCGAGGCCGCGATCTCTCGAATGTGGCCTGGAAGCTGCGTGCAACGTCGTCCTCGTTAACTGCCGGTCCCGTCGAGAGTGAGGAGACTGCGCGGCTCGTTCGAGAGCAACTCAGCGAAGCGGTGGCGTTGTGCCGCAGGGGCGGCGATGATCGCGAGTTGGCGATCGCTCTTCGGCGGCTCGGGCATGCGGAACAGGATGCCGGCCGCGACGACGTCGCGGTCGCCCGCTACGAGGAAGCCGTCGCTGCCGCGCGCCGGACCGGCGATCCGCTCTTGCTGGCTCATGCCATCCGGCATGTAGGCGACGCTCATCGCGCCCGCCGGCGGCTGTCCACGGCAGAGACCTGCTACGACGAGGCCCTGGCCCTTTATGCCGCCGAAGACGAGCCACCCGCGCTCGACTACGCGAACGCCATCCGACCGATGGCGATCCTCAAGGAAGCTCTGGGCGAGACCGACGAAGCCCGGCACCTGTGGCAGCGAGCGAAGGCGCTCTACGCCGCCGTTCCCGTAGCGGCCGGCGTCGCGGAGTGCGACGAGAACCTCACCCGACTCGGCTGAATCGCGGGCCCCGCACAAGGAGCCGGTCTCCGACCGGCACGCGTTCCTGGCCGCCTGCGGCGGCAGCCGGCGGGGACGCCGGCGCACCCAGTGTGCGGCAGAAAGGTCTCTGGAATCCCTTCGGCCAAGTGGCGCTACCCGACGACGTCCAGCCTGCCGAGGGGCCGGGGGGAGGGTCCCAGCGGGCTGGAGGCAAGTGACGCCCGACGCCCTCCCATATGCCGACGCCGCTGTGAAACGCAGCCGACCGAAGCGAGCGCGTCCGTACCATCCATCCAGAGAGCGTGAGCGGCCGATGGGACCCTCCCCCCGGCCCCTCGCCAGGCGGCACAATCCGGCGAGACAGCACCACGCCGTGCACGCCGCCGTCCGGGACGCGGCGCAGCCGCGTCCCACGGCGGCCTCAGCCTCAGTAGCTGCGCGGCAGTCCGAGGACGTGCTGGGCC
>JAPPFP010000026.1 GCA_028877275.1 Acidobacteriota bacterium | reverse complement strand
CCGCCGCAAGGGTGCTCGTCGGGTCGTCGGCCCGATAGCCGGCCGCCACGCTCCAGGCCATGACGCCCCCGATCCTCTGCCTGAGCCGCTGTCCGGTCGGCCTCTGCCGCCGCCACAGCGGCACGAGAACCCGCATCAGGTCGGCGGTCTGAATCTCGTTGACCGGCAAGTCCCCAAGACCCGGGAACGCATGGCGCTCCAGCAGCCTTCTGACGTGCCGCGAGTGCTCTTCTCCCCAGTCTGGAGACTGGATCTCCAAGTACAGCGTGGCGGCTTCCCTGAAGGTCGGGGCGTCGGTGACTACGGGCGCTCTGGGATCGCCTCCCAGCCGAGCGGTGCGCGTATGCTCGAAGGCGACCTCGCGAGCCTCCTTCAGCGACCGGAACCTTGTCGAGCCCATGCCGACCTCGATCCGCCTTCCCTTGACGACGCCCCGCCAGACCCATCGGCCCTTTCCGGCGGCGGTGACTCTGACCATGAGTCCGTCGCGGTCGTACTTCTTGAAGGGTCTGCCGGTGGGTCTGATGGCGTCGAGTTGTCGTTGGGTGAGTGGCATGGCGGGATCGTAGCAGAGACGGTCGTATAGTACCCCCTCACAGTGTCCCCCATTCCTGCTTCTACAGCCGGACTGTCACCCGCTTTCGTGGCCTTCGATAACGTGTAGCGAACCCTCACAAGTGCCCGTACTTATTGGAGGAAACCGCCATATCTCGACTCTCGCCCGCACTCTTTGGACTTCATGGGCTATCGCCCGAGATGGGCTCACTTCACTCCGCTCGCTTCGGTTCGACCTGGGTTTCCGAAGTGATCTCGGGAGTCGCTCGCTCCGAGCCCGCTGGGACCCTCCCCCCTCGGACCCTGTGCGGGCTGGACAGCGTCGAGCTGGCTCCGAATTCGACCCGGCCCTGGTTTGGCTTTCCCGAACACGGTGGACCAGTGCGATACTGCGGCGGATGCGCCTCCCGCATGTCTGGAATGAAACGAAGTCTTCAACGAAGAAGGGGTTGAGCCGGCGAGGGCTGCTTGGGCTGCTGGCGGTGGTCGTTTCGCTGCCGAAGCGGATGGGGCGGGTCGAGGCTCGGCAGGAGCGGCGAGACGCGGCCTCCGGGACCCGGGTCGATCGGTGGCATCGGACCAATGACCGGGTGTGGCTCGGGGAATCGTTCTGGGCGAATCCGATGGAGGACTGGCGGGTCGAGGACGGAGCGGCGGAGGTGCAGACGGGCGGCGGTGACCGGAACATTCACCTGATCACGCATCGATTGACGAGCGGCGAAGGGCGGTTTCGAATGTCCGTCCGTTGCCGGCGGGTGGAAGCGGGCGAACGGGACGGTGGCGTGGGGTTTCGGATCGGTGTTCGCAACCGGATCGACGATCATCGGAGCAACTGCTTTGCGCGGGGCGTTGGGGTCGATGCCGGACTGGTCGGTGCGCAGCTGGTGCTGGGCGGGGTGAACGCGGATGTCGACGGCGGGGAGTCGATCTTGGCCGATGGCGTCGTGCTCGTTCTCGAGGGTCGTACAGAAGGCGCGGACTGCAAGCTCACCCTGGTGGCGCGGAACATCGGCGGCGACGAACTCGGTCGCGTCGAACACCGCCTGACCGCCGCGGACATCGCCGGGAACGTCGCGATCGTCAGCAACTTCGATCGGGAGATCGCGAAGGGGGAGGGCGCCCGCTACCGGTTCAGCGAGTGGACGGTAGACGGGGATGCCTTCGAGGTCAACGAGGACCGCCGGTTCGGACCGATCCTGTGGTCGATGTACTCGCTGAGCGACTCCCACGGCGACGAGGGGTTCGTGGTCAAGCTGACGGCGCTTCTCCCGCCACTGGGAGAGGAGGATGACCGGCGGGTCGAGCTGCTGACGGAGCACGACGGAGAGTGGCGGTCCCACGGTCTCGCCGAACTCGACCCGGACGCCTGGACGGCGACGTTCCGCCTCTCCAACTGGAACGAGCACGAGGCAGCGCCGTTCAGGCTCGTCTACCGCGAGCGGCACACGGACGGCAGCGAGACGGAGCACGAGTGGCGGGGCACGATCCGCCCGAATCCTGCCGGGCGGCCGCTCCGGCTCGCGGGACTCACCTGCCAGAACGACTACTCCTTCCCCTACGCGCCGGTCGCGGACCACGTCCTGGCGCGGGATCCGGATCTGCTCTTCTTTTCCGGCGACCAGCTCTACGAGAACCACGGCGGCTACGGCCTGATCCGGGAGCCGGCGGAGCCCGCGATCCTCAACTACCTGCGCAAGTACTACATGTTCGGTTGGGCCTTCCGCGAAACGATGCGGGACCGCCCAACGTTATGTATTCCGGATGACCACGACGTGTTCCAGGGCAACATCTGGGGTGAGAGCGGCAAGGCGATGGACACCGGCCGGGGCACCTCTTCGCTCGGCGGCTACCGGGAGCCGGCGCGGATGGTCAACGTGGTGCACCGAACGAACGCCTCGCACCACCCGGACCCGTTCGACCCGGCGCCGGTCGAGCAGGACATCAGCGTCTACTACGGCGACATGGTCTACGGCGGCGTGGGGTTCGCGATCCTCGCCGACCGGCAGTTCAAGAGCGGACCAGAGCACGTGGACACCGGGCCTGGCCGGGCGGACCATGTGCTGGACGACAGCGTCGACATGTCGAGCCTCGACGAATCCGGTCTCGCCCTGCTCGGCGAGCGGCAGGAAGCGTTCCTGGAGCAGTGGACCGACGACTGGCGCGGCCACACGATGAAGGTGCTGCTTAGCCAGACGGTGTTCGCCGGCGTCGCGACGCATCACGGCGGCCACGACGACTACCTGATCGCGGATCTCGACTGCGGCGGCTGGCCGCAGACGCCGCGCAACCGCCTCGTCCGCATCCTCCGCAAGGCGAAGTGCCTGCATGTCTGCGGCGACCAGCACCTGCCGTCCCTCGTCCAGTACGGCGCCGATGCGCAGCGCGACGGTTGCTGGGCCTTCTGCACGCCGGCGATCAGCGCCGGCTACCCGCGCTGGTGGCGGCCCGACGAGGTCGGCACGCCGCACCGGAACCGGCCCCGGCACGGTCTCGCGCACACCGGCGAGTTCCGCGATCCGCTGGGCAACCGGGTTTACGTCTACGCGATCGGCAATCCGGAGGTCGGCATCGCGCCTGGCCCGTACGAGCGGGCGCACCAGAAGAGCAGCGGCTTCGGCCTGGTCACGATCGACACGGAGGCAAAGACCTACCGGATCGAGGCGTTCCGTTTCCTGAGCACGGCCGACAGTGAGAACGGCGACGACACCCAGTTCCCCGGTTGGCCCGTGACGGTGCACCAGGACGAGAACGCGGGCGAGAATCGGATCGGCTGAAGCATGCGGCTACTCTCGCGCGGCATGGCGCGCATGCGCCTGGCGATCTGCCTGCTCGCCACCGGCCTCCTTGCGGCTCAAGACGTTCAGGCGCGCCAGGAAGCCGCCCCTCCGCCCGGTTCGCCGGCGTCGCTGACGGAACCGCTGGACCTTCCGTCGTCCTTCGACGGTCCGCCTCCTCCCGTGCCGCCGGCGGTGATGAACCGGGACGACTCGGGCAAGGCCACGGTCCGGGCCGTGCGTCTCGCCACGCCGCTCCGCGTCGACGGCCGGCTCGACGAAGTCCTCTACGACACCGTACCCCCGATCTCGGACTTCCTCCAGGTCGAGCCCCGGCCCGGAGAGCCGGCCACCGACAGGACGGACGTCTGGATCACGTTTGACGAGAACACCCTCTTCGTGTCGCTCCGCTGCTGGCAGGATCCCGACCGGATCGCGGCCAACGACATGAGACGCGATTCGTTCAGCGAGGACGACTACTTCGACATCGCTCTCGACACGTTCCATGACGGTCGCAACGCCGTCGTCTTCACCGTCTATGCCTCTGGCGGCCGGTTCGACGCCCAGATCACCGACGAGCGCCAGATGAACGTCGACTGGAATCCGGTCTGGGATCTCAGAACGGGCAGGTTCGAGGGCGGCTGGACGGCGGAAGCCGCAATCCCCTTCAGATCGCTCCGGTATCGCCCCGGCCGCGCGCAGATCTGGGGCGTCAACCTGCAGCGCTACACGCAGTGGAAGAACGAGAGTTCGACCCTGAACCGCATCCCGGTGGCACTCGGCTCGATGGGCATCATGCAGATGTCGCTGGCCGGACCCCTGGTTGGACTGGAAGCCCCGCCGGCCTCGAGGAACCTGGAGTTCAAGCCCTATCTGGTCGCCGACATGGTGAGCGACCGCTTGGCGAACCCGGAGATCTCGAACGACGTAAGCGCCGACATCGGCATCGACATCAAGTACGGAGTCAGCCAGAACCTCACAGCCGACTTCACGTACAACACCGACTTCGCCCAGGTCGAAGCCGACCAGCAGCAGGTCGATCTGACCCGCTTCAGCCTCTTCTTTCCCGAGAAGCGCGACTTCTTCCTGGAAAACCAGGGGACCTTCGGCTTTGGTGGCGCCCAGGCCGGCGGATTCGGAGGGCCAGACGACACGCCGTCCCTGTTCTACAGCCGCCGCATCGGCCTCCAGGACGGGCGCGCGATCCCGATCGAAGGCGGCGCCCGGCTGACCGGAAGGACGGGTCGTTACACGCTCGGGCTGCTGAACATTCAGGCGGACGACGAACCGTTGTCGGGCGCCATGGCGACGAACTTCGGCGTCATGCGGCTCAAGCGGGACATCCTGCGCCGCAGCAGCGTCGGCGTCATCTACACCCGCCGTTCGATCGACCTGAGCGGCGCCGGGCGCAACGAAGCCTACGGCGTCGACGGAACGTTCGCCTTCTTCGACAACCTCACGTTCAACACCTACTGGGCCGGAACGAGCACACCGGGGCTCACTGACGACGACGCCAGCTATCGCCTGCAGATGGACTACAACGGCGACCGCTACGGAGTCCAGCTCGAGCGGCTGCGGGTTGGCGGCAACTTCAACCCGGGCATCGGCTTCGTCCGCCGCCACGACATGCGCCGCTCCTTCGGCGAGTTCCGGTTCAGCCCGCGCCCGGCCGACAGCAAGCTGGTCCGCAAGTACTCCTGGAGCGGATCGATGGCCTACATCGAGAACGGCGCCGGCCTGGTCGAGACGCGCGAGGCCGAGGCCGAGTTCGGCATCGAGTTCCACAGCGGGGACGAGATCGAGCTGACGTATGTGCGGAGCTACGAGTTCCTCCCGCATCCGTTCCCCATCGCCTCGGACATCACGCTCGGGGTCGGCGGCTATGACTTCGACTACGTGCAGGCCCAACTGCAACTGGGCCAGCAGCGGCGGATCTCGGGCGGGTTCTTCCTCGAGGTCGGCGACTTCTACAGCGGCCGGAAGACGTCCTTCGGCTGGGGCTGGGGGCGCGTGAACCTCAACTCCCAGTTCCTGCTCGAACCCGGCATCTCGTTCAACCGCGTGGAGTTGCCGCAGGGCGACTTCGACGTGGAGCTCGTCGACGTACGAGCGGTCTACACGATGACGCCGCGCATGTTCGTGAGCGCGCTGTTCCAGTACGACTCCGAAAGCCGGGGACTGGCGGCGAACGTGCGGCTGCGCTGGGAGTACACGCCCGGCAGCGAGCTGTTCGTCGTCTACAACGAACAGCGCGACACACTGGGTCAGGGCTTTCCGGGACTCGACAACAGCGCCCTGATCGTGAAGGTCACGCGTCTGTTCCGACTGTAGCTACCGCGACATCAGCACGGTTAGCCGATGAGGCTCCGTCGTCGACTCGTGGTGCATGAGGACGTCCTGCCTGCCGTCCCGGTTGAGGTCGGCAAGCCACGTGTACTCCTCGTCCTCGGGGACAGAGATCGTGATCCGCTGAGGTTTCCTTGCGAGCAACTCCGGACCCGGAACGCCCAGATGGACATGCAGCCTCTTCCGGTTCCTCGCGATCACGGCGTCAGAAAGCCCGTCGCCGTTCACGTCCCCCAGCCGGACCGCCGGCCAGAACGTCCTCTCGCCGCTCTTCCTGGGGGATCTGGGTCTGATCTCGCGAGTCGCGTTCGGGCGCTCGCCGTAGCGGCCGTCCTCCATGCGGAAGAACTCGAGGTCGAAAGACCCGGCGCCCGTGAAGATCGACATGATGAGAACGCGGGCGGCGCTCAAGACCGTCGGCTCGAAAGCAGTCACCATCAAATCGACCTGACCGTCTCGGTCGAAGTCGTGGCGGTCGACACCGGCGATGATGCCCTCGGACTCGACCGCGGCGCCCGGTTCGGTTGAGAACTCCACGGTCCCGCGCGGACCCGGAGCGCCGTAGTAGACCTCATAGGACGAGTGCATCTTCCACAGGCTCGAGCCCTTCAGCTCGAACACCACCAGGTCGGTCACCCCGTCTCCGTCCATGTCGGTCAACGAATGCAGCACCCTGCCCTTGCGTTCACCCTCGGGCATGTGGTCCAGCCGCCGGTCGCGTATCCCCGCCGGCGCGGCAAGCGCCGCGATCTGGTCGGACTCGAACGGAATCACGGTCGTGAACGTCCGGATCTCCGGTGAGAAGAGTCCTTGTTCGGTCTGGAGATGCACCGCGAAGTGGTCGCCGTTCCAGAACACCAGATCGTCGCGGCCATCCAGGTCGTAGTCCATCTGGTGGATGCGGCCACCCTCCTCCCAGGGGGTGTAGCGGTACCCGTCGGCCCCATAGACGCGGTCCAGGCCCGCGGACGGGCCGATCCATAGCGGCTCCGTGAACGAGCCGCCGCCCTCCTGAACGAGAACCTGGAATCCATGCCCATGCGGTACCGCCAGGTCGTCGCGGCCGTCCCCGTTCAGATCGCGCGTGATGTCCACGTGGAGTACTTCGCCCCTCGGCGACTCCCTGAAGTCGGCGGGCACGTCGACCAGCGCCCGCTCCGTCCCGTCAGTGTCCAGCCAGGTCAGCCGGCCGCCGCCGTACGCGACCAGGCGATCCCGACCCTCGATGTTGGCGACATCGACGAAGGACACCTCCGACCGCAGCGTCGTCTCAAGCACCGGCTGCCAGGCGCCGTCCGAGAACGCCAGAAGCCGCAGTTGGCGGTCCCCGTTTTCGTCCACGTGCAACGCGGCGATGTCAGCGACCCGGCCTTCTCCGAAGAAGCCCGTGACCACGGTCAGGCGCTCGGCAACGCCGAGGACGACCTCGTGGCGGGCCGGAACGAATGCCGGCGGCGGTTCGGTGCCGGCCTGAGTCGTGGCGGGCACCACGCATCCCCACAGACAAACCCGAAGCGCCAGCATGGAAGCGCGGCTTGATCGATACCGCCTTTCTCCGCCGCTCGTCAGTCGCTTTCTCATGGTGTTTCTTCCTCCACGACGTTGTTGACGACGTCAACATACACACTCTTGTTGACATTGTCAACACTGTCACCCTGCCATAATCGCCCATGGCCGAACGGGCCCGTACCTATCACCACGGTGACCTGCGAGCGTCGCTGGTCGAAGAAGCCGCCGCCATGATCTCTGAGGGCGGCGCCGCCAGCGTGACGATGAGGGCGATAGGCAGCCGCCTCGGCGTATCGCGGGGAGCGCCCTACCGCCACTTCCCCGACAAGACGGCCCTCCTGGTCGCGGTCGCGGTCGCGGGGTTCAAGCGTCTCAACCGGCGCCTGGGGTCCGGCGACGCAGGAGTCTCTTCATCGAGCGTCGAGCGACTCCGGCGCATGGGCGAGCAGTACGTGCGCTTCGCCCTGGAGCATCCGGCGCACTATCGCCTGATGTATGGCAAGGAGGCCCTCGAGCGCCAGGATCAACCGGAACTGCGAAAGGCGGCCGGAGCTCTGCTCGAGAACCTGATCGATGTGATCCGGGTTCACCAACAGCGCGGCGAGATCGACGGAGGCGACCCGCGAGCGCAGGCCTACGTCGCATGGAGCGCGGTCCACGGCCTGGCGTCGCTGCTGATCGAGAGGCAGATCGACCCAAATGTCAACGTGGACGACCTGATCCGGCAGACCACCCAGACAATCCTGGACGGGATGCGAGATCGCAGCCAGGACTAGCTATGGCCAGAGCCCGCCGGCGGGCTCAACGGGCGACCAGCATCTTCACCCGATGAGGCTCCGTCGTCGACGCGTGATGCATCAGCAGGTCCTGCTTGCCGTCCCTGTTGAGGTCCACGAGCCAGGTGTACTCCTCGTCGTTGGGGATCGCGACTGCCACCCTTTGAGGCTGCCGGGTGAACAGATCCGGTCCCGGCACACCGGCGAAGACGAGCAGTTTCCGATGGGTTTCCTCGATCAGCAGGTCCGAGCGGCCGTCGCCGGTCACATCCCCGATCAGCAGGGTCGTGTTGAACGCGCGCAGGTGACGCTTCTGCGTCTTCCGTTCCTCGTGCATGGCCCCTCGAAGCACGATGTCCAGCGGCACCCACCCGAACTCCCTGACACTGGGGTGGCCATCCAGTTGCATTCTGCGGATGGCGTTGGGTTCGTCGGAATGGAGGCCCTCCTTCATGGGATAGAACTCGAGATCCAACCAGACGTCATCGCCCATGAACCCCTTGAGCCTCTTCCAGAGACTGCTCTCGAGGTACGCGAGCTCGATCGTCGTGAACATCAGGTCGAGGTCGCCGTCGCCATCGAAGTCGCGCTGGTTCATCCCGAGTTGAATCCTCCCGTCCGACTGGAAGACGAAGTCGACGGCCCGCGCGAACCGAGTTCCGCCGTCGGGTGCCGGCGCGCCAAGATGCACCTCGCAGGTTGAACGCTTGCGCGAGATGCTCGCGCCTTCCAGAGAGAAGACCACGAGATCCCCGATGCCGTCGCCGTTCAGGTCGGCTATCGAGTGAAGCACCCTCCCCGTCATGTCTCCGGTGGCGAGGGAGGAGAGTCCGTCAGAGTCGAATGCGACGTCGGTCGTGAAGGTCTCTGCCACCGGTGAAAACAGCCCATCTTCGTCCTGGTGGTGAACCGCGAAGTGGTCCTCGTTCCAGAACACCAGGTCGCGGCGGCCGTCCAGGTCGTAGTCCATCTCGTGGACGCGGCTTTCTTCCCACGGGTTGTACCGGTAGCCATCGGCCCCGTAGATCCTGCTCAAGTCCGTGGACCGGCCGATCTTCACCGGATCCGCGAACTCGGCGGCGCTCGTCTGGATGAACACCCAGAAGCCATCGACGCCCGGCACGACCAGGTCGTCGCGGCCGTCGCCGTTCACGTCCCGACTGACGTCGACATGCGGAACCTCGCCTCCGCGAGGCGGGTTGAAGTTGGCTGTGACCGCGACCAGCGCGCGTTCCGTCGCCGACTCGGGATCGAACCAGTTCAGGCGACCGGGATCGTAGGTGAGCAGCCGGTCACGTCCGCCGACATTGGCCACGTCAACGAATCGCACGTCGGGACCGAGTGTCGCGTCGGCTCCCGGCACCCAGGCGCCGTCTCCGAACTCGTAGATACGCAGGCGGCGTTCGTCACCGTCGTCGATGTCCACGACCACAAGCTCCGCGCTTGCGCCCCCGAGAAGGAACCCCGTCAAGACGGTCTGACGTTTCGCGGAGCCGGTGACGACCTCGTACTGCGTGAAAGCGAACTCCGCGGCCTCGGAAGTGGATTGCGCGGCGGCAGGCCCCACGCCACCCGAGAGGAGCACTCCGAGAGACAGAATTCGCGACAGGCCTCGTCGAAGCGGCATCGCGCGGGCGCTAGCCGAAGTGCCGACTTCCTTCACTTGGCCACCAGCATCGTCACCCGATGTGGCTTGGCAGTGAACGTGTGATGCATGAGGACATCCTGCTTGCCGTCCCTGTTGAGGTCCACCAACCAGGTGTACTCCTCGTTCGGCATGGCGATCGCGACTTCCTCAGGCCTGCCGGCGAAGACATCGGACCCCGGCACGCCAAGAAAGACGTTCAGACCCTTCCGGCCCTTCTGCACGAGGAGATCCAGGCGACTGTCGCCGTTCACATCCCCTAGCAGAACCGAGGGATGGAAGATGCCCTTCTCTCCTGAAACACCGGGGGCGCGGCCTCTGATCTTGCGGACGGCGCTCGGCTTGCCGGTGTAGACGCCACCTTCCATGCGGTAGAAGTCGAGACGCATCGGCACGGAACGGGTCAGCATCCCTGCGCCGATCATGCGGACCGTCTTGAGGACGCCGAACCTCATCGTTCTGTACACCACGTCCACCTGACCGTCGTTGTCGAAGTCGTACGGCCCGATCTCGTATGGGAGGCCGTCCGAGAAAATCGCGGCGCCGACATCGGGCGCGAACACCGTGCCGCCCTCGGGTGTTGGCGCGCCCGGGTGCACCTCGTACGTGAAGCGCACGTTCCACATGCTCCTGATGTCCAGCGAGAAGACCACGAGGTCGGCGACGCCGTCGCCGGTCAGGTCGGTCAACGAGTGCAGCACTCTCCCCGTCGGGGCTCCGGTCAGGCTGTCGTCGATACGCCTGTGGCGAACCTCCTGGGGAGCGGCGAGCGAGGCAGGGTCGTCCGAGTCGAACGCGACCTCGGTCGTGAACGTCGTGCTGGCCTCGGCGGCGAACAGACCCCGCTGGTCCTGGAGATGCACCGCGAAGTGGTCCTGCTTCCAGAACACGAGGTCGCGGCGTCCGTCCAGGTCGTAGTCCATCTCGTGGACGCGGCCGCCGTCGTCCCAGGGCCGGAACCTGTAGCCGTCGCCGCGGTAGATCCGGTCCGGCCCGGTCGAGGGGCCGACGGTCACCGGATCGGCGAACGTCCCGCCGCTCCCCTGGACGAGCACATGGAAGGCGTGGTTCTGCGGCACGACGAGCTCGTCGCGGCCGTCGCCGTTCAGGTCACGCGTGATGTCGACATGGACAACCGCACCCCTCCGTGGCGATATGAAGTCGGATTCAACCGTTGCGAGTTCGTGCTCCCTTTCCGACTCGGCATCGAACCAGGTCAGCCGGCCGCCGCCGTAGATGACCAGCCGGTCCCGGCCGTCGATCGCGGCCACGTCAACGAAGGAGGTTTCGGACCGTAACGTGGTTTCGACTTCCGGCACCCAATCACCGCCGCTGAACGTGAGGATCCGCAGGCGCCGGACATCGTTCTCATCGCTGTCCACGACCGCGAGGTCCGCCATCGAGCTTCCCAGGAGGAAGCCCGTCAGGATGGTCTCGCGCTCGCGGGCACCTGTAGCCACGTCGTACCGCTCGAAGGCAAGCTGCTCCGCCGGCTGGGCGCCGGGAAGCGTGGCGGCAGGTCCTATGCATCCGTACAGACACACCCTGAGCGTGAGTATGGCGAATCGGCCTCGCCGATAGTGCCTCGCTCCGCCGCGCGCCGATCGCTTTCTCATGGCTCTTTTCTCCCTCCAACCAGAAGTTGACTGCGTCAACATACACAGCCTTGTTGACATTGTCAACAAGCTCTCGGAGAGGGCGGCACCCTCCACTGCGGCGCCTCGGTTTCCCCGCTGTCTCCTGGACAAGACGGGGACTCCCACGACGAGCACCGACTAGCGGATCAGCCCCACTCCGCCCTCCACACCTCCTGGTTGTCCGTCGGAACGCGCTGGGCACGGCGAGCGTTGGGCGTCCGGAGTTCGACATTCACACGACGCGCGATCGCCCGTGCGATGTCCTCCTGAATCTGGATCTCGGAGATCGTGCCGAGGACCCGGTCGTAGTGGCGGGACCAGAGATGGATGCCGTCGGCGACCCGGATGAGCTGCACCGAGATCCGCACGCGGTCGCCGGACCTTCGTACGCTGCCTTCGAGGATCGCCGACACGCCCACTTTCCGGCCGAACCGGGGTGCGCTCAGGCCGGCCAGACCCTGGTCGAAGGAGGAGGTTCGGGACAGGACCCGCAGTCCATCGACCCGCACCAGCGCCTCGATGACCTCCTCCACCAAGCCCTCGCAGAAGAAGTCCTGTGCCGGGTCGGGACTCATGTTGGCGAAGGGCCTGATCGCGATCGATCCGCCGACCGGCGTCCTGACGCGAGCCGTGAAACGATAGCCGCGGCCGGGAACCGTGACGACGTACTGCGTCTCCCCATCCTGACCGAGGATCTTCCGCAGCACGGACAGGTTGTGCGTGAGGTTGCTCTCGGTGACGTTGGTGTCGGGCCACACCATCGCCATCAACTCGTCCTTGTGGACCAGACGGTCGCGGTTCTCGACCAGCACCTTCAGCGTCTGGAACACCTTCGGCCGCACTGGAACCACTCGCCCGCTGCGCAGCAACCGACGCTCGGCAGCATCGAGAAGAAACGGCCCGAAGGCGTAGGTGGGACGCTCTGCCACCACGAACCTCCGTCAAGGACCGAACGCCGGTCTTCACGCGGACTGCGCTCAGCGGCGCCGGGATTGATTCGGATTCTTGGATCCTAGCAGGCCACGTGCTCCTAGCGGCTGTCCGGCAACGCGAAGACGTACAGGTTGCCGCCCCGAGCGCGCGCGGCGCCCTCGGGCGTGTGTCGCAGACTTCCCGGCCCGGTCGATATGGCCACGTACTGGCGGCCGTCGACGGCGTAGGAGATCGGGTAGCCCATGGCCGGAGCGCCCAGGTTGACTTCCCAAAGAACCTCGCCGGTCTCGTGGTCGAAGGCTCGGAAGCGCCCGATCGAGTCACCACCGAAGATCAGACCGCCGCCCGTCGCAACGACCGAGTAGGTCGCGCCCTCGGTCTCGAACAACCACTTCGTTTCGCCGGTTACCGCCGAGATCGCGTACACCGTGCCGAGATACTCCTCGCCGGGTGCCTGGATGTGGTCGGCCGCCAGGTTGTAGATCGCGACCTGCTGTTCGAACGCCTGCGCCCGCGGACTGTTCGTGTCGCCGGTCACCAGCATCCGCGCGCACATGTTGCGCAGCGGGTAGTACATCGTTTGGGTCAGCGGGCTGTAGGAACCGGCCTCCCAGTCCTTGCCCCCGATCCAGGTGGGGCACACGAGCATCTCCTGCTCCAGCTCCGTGAAGATGATCTCGGTGTTCTCGACCGCCCGCCCCGTCGTTTCGTCGATGTCCACGACGACGTTCTGCGGCACGGTCGGCCGCGCCCACAGGAACTCACCGGTCTCACGGTCCAGCGTGTAGACGAAGCCGGTCTTGCCGGGGATGCCCGTCATCACCTTGCGTGTCTCGCCCGGTTCCAGGCCCTCCCGGATCCAGCGCACCGCCTCCGGGTCGGGCGACACCGGAAGGTCGACGAGGATGCGTTCGAACGGATGGTCCAGATCCCAGTGGTCGTTCAGATGCTGGAAGTACCAGCGGATCTCGCCCGTGTCCGCTTCGAGCGCCAAGGTCGAGTTGTGGTAGAGGTGGGTCAACTCCGTGCCGCCCAGCATGAACTTCGGCGCCGGCGACGTGACGGCAGTGCCGAAGTAGATGAGTTCGAGTTCCGGGTCGTAGCTCGGCACCATCCAGGTGCCGACGTGGTGCCGCTTCTCGAACGGCACGTCGCCCCAGGTCTCGTCCCCGGGCTCACCCGGTGCCGGCATCGTCCGCGTCCGCCAGAGCTCCTTACCCGTCAGGGCGTCGAGCGCGATCATGATGCAGGACTCCGGCCCGCCCCAGGGACGGCAGCTCCTTCCCGAAACGACGCGGCCATCCGCGACGATCGGGCCCGAACTGTGGGTGGCGGGATTGACCTGCCAGTCCAGGATCTGCGTCTCCCAGACCAGTTCGCCGGTCTCGGCGTCCAGCGCGAAGGCGTGGTTGTCGTCGCTGTTGTTCAGGATCAGCCGGTCGTAGATCGCGATGTTCCGGTTGTTCTTCGCGTTGAAGCCGACCTGCGCGTAGAGGTTCTCGGGCTGCTCCCTCGTGTAGCGCCAGATGAAGTCTCCGTTCGTCGAGTCGACGGCCTCGATCGTGTCCTCGAACGAGGGGATGTAAAGCACACCGTCGTAAGCCAGCGGCGTGATCTCGGATGTTCCGACGGGTATCTCCCGCGACCAGACCAGGCCCAGCTGGTCGACGTTCTCGCGGTCGACCTGGTCCAGGGGGCTGTAACCCCAACTGTCGTGCGTGCGCCGGAACATCAGCCATTCCGAATCGGGCGGGTTCCGGAGCATCTCGTCCGTGACCGGCACGAACGTCGACGCCGCGTCCTGGGCTGACGATGGGGCGCCAAGCCAGACGCTGAGGGCCAGCGTCAACACCGCCAGCCCGCGTACGCGCGGGCGAGCACTCCTCACTGCGGCGCCTCCGTTCCTCGTTGTCTTCAAGACGAACGGGGGACTGTAGCAGCCGCGACAGGCGGCGTTCCGGGTGACATGATCGACGAATCCGCCAACACGCAGGAGCGTCCGACATGAGGCAGCACGACACCGCCGGGATCGGAGAATCGAGCCGCCGCGACTTCCTGAGCCGAAGCGCCGGTTTCGCTGCGCTGGCGGCGTCGACCGGCTTCGCGCGCGCCGCCGCCTCACCCGCCGCCGCTGCCGGCAGGCCACTCCAGCAGGAGGACGCGCCGGATCGAATCACGATTCGGTCGGTCGACGCCTACCCGGTCTACATCAACCAGCGCTCCGAGGGTCTGCTCGATCCGCCCGTCTTCGACGGCGACGACGATCCTCGCCGCTGGCGCTACGGCGGGCCCTTCGAGCAGCTTCCCTCGGCGATCATCGCGATCATCAAGACGGACGCCGGGATCACCGGCTTCGGCATGGGCGCCGGCGGCAGCGCCGCGGTCGAGATCATCGACGGCCATCTCCAGCACCTGCTGGTCGGCACGAACCCGCTCAACGTCGATCAGCTCTGGGACCAGATGTACAGCTCGGCGGTGCTCTACGGCCGGCGCGGCATCTTCGCGATGGCGCTCTCCGCCGTCGACACGGCGCTCTGGGACATCAAGGGCAAGCACGCCGGCAGACCGGTCCACGCGCTGCTCGGCGGCAAGGCGGACGACCGGGTCGCCGTCTACCAGACGGGCGGCGACATCGCCGCCGGCAAGGCGCTCGGCAACCGCCACTTCAAGCGCATCCTGCCGATCGGGCCGCACAGCACGGAAGCCGAGACCGAACGGTACATCGAGGATGTCCTCGCCGCCCGCGAGGCGATGGGGCCCGAGGGCAACCTGATGACGGACTGCGTCTCGCGCAATGGCACCGTCGACTGGGCGGTCGGCGTCGCCGAACGGCTCCGTCCGGCGAACCTCTACTTCATGGAGGAACTGCTGTCGCCGGACAACGTCTTCGGCTACGCCGAGCTGGTCGAGAAGATCGGCGGCGGCGGTCCCGGCTGGACGAAGGTGGCCTGCGGCGAGCACGAGTACACGGAGCACGGCTTCGAGGTCCTGGTGCGGCTCGGCTCGGCCGAGGTCCTGCAGCCGGACATCACCTGGTGCGGCGGTCTGACGGCGGCGAAGCGCATCGCAGACCTGGTCGAAGCGGCCGGTCTCGAACTCATTCCGCATCGCGGCGGCAGCCTCTGGGGACTCCCCATCTCACTGACCGCCCCGAGCTGCACGATGGCGGAGAGCTTCGCCACCGGTTCGCCGATCCTCGACGCGATGCAGGCGCCGTTCGAGACCGGTGACTTCCTGGCGCCGAGCGAGCCGGGCTTCGGCACCGGACTCACCGAGGAGATGGTCCTCGACCACCAGCTCCGGCCGTGAAGTAGCATCGCGCCTTCCGCATGAAGTCGTTGACGCGCCTCGCCTGCTCGCTGGCCGCGATGTCGTTCCTGAGCGCCGGCCTGCACGCCCAGGAGACCGCCTTCGTGCCGGTCACCCAGGAGATGCTGAACGACCCGGAACCGGGCCAGTGGCTGCACTGGCGCGGCACGCAGAACGCCTGGGGCTACAGCCCGCTCGACCAGATCACGACCGCGAACGTCGGCCAGCTTCAACTGGTCTGGGCGTGGGCGATGGACGACACCGGCCCGCAGGAGGCAGCGCCGCTGATCCACAACGGGGTCATGTACCTGCCGAGCCCGGGCGCCGTGGTGCAGGCCCTCGACGCCGCCACCGGCGACCTGCTCTGGGAGTACCGGCCCGAGCCGGTGGGCGACGGCTCGGGCGCCTTCGGCCGCGGCGTGCAGAAGAACATCGCGATCTTCGGCGACCGCATCTTCGGCGCCAGCCCCGCGGCGACGATCTTCGCGCTCGACGCCCGGAGCGGCAAGCTGATCTGGGAGACGAAGACCGCCGACACGAGCCTCGGCTACCGCTACACCGCGGGCCCCATCGTCGCCAACGGCAAGCTGGTTACCGGCATCACCGGCTGCGGCCGCTACAAGGACGACGTCTGCTTCATCACCGGCCACGATCCGGACACCGGCGAGGAACTCTGGCGGACGTCGACGATCGCACGGCCCGGCGAGCCGGGCGGCGACACCTGGGGCGACCTGCCGCTCCGCTTCCGCGCCGGCAGCGACGCCTGGATCGCCGGCAGCTACGACCCGGAACTGAAGATCGTCTACTGGGCCACCTCCCAGGCCAAGCCCTGGGCCCGCTCCGTGCGTGGCACGGACGGCGACGCGCTGTACACGAACTCGAGCCTGGCGCTCGATCCCGACACCGGCGAGCTGCTCTGGTACTACCAGTATCTGCCCGGCGAGACCCACGACATGGACGAGGTGTTCGAGACCCTCCTCATCGACGTCGACGGCCGCAAGAAGCTGTACAAGATGGGCAAGCTCGGCATCCTCTGGCAGCTCGACCGGGAGACCGGAGAGTTCCTGGACGCGATCGACATCGGCTACCAGAACCTCGTCGACGTGGACCGCGAGACGGGCGAGGTGACCTACCGCCCGGAGCTCATCCCGGAGATCGGCGTCGAGATCAACATGTGCCCGAGCACGTCCGGCTTCAAGGGCTGGCGCGCCATGTCCTACGACCCGAACACCGGCGCGCTCTACATCCCGGTGACGATGAACTGCGAGCTCGCCACCTTCGGACCGGTCGAACGCGTCCTCGGCGGCGGCGGCGCGGGTCCGGTCAAGCGGATCAACACGCTGCACCCCTACTCCGGCGGCAACCTCGGCGAGCTGCTCGTCATCGACGTGCGCGAGGGGGACATCATGTGGCGGCACCGCACGGAGTCGCCGATCAACACGGCCGCGCTGGCGACCGGCGGCGGCGTCGTCTTCGCCGGGGACTACGACCGCTACGTCTACGCCTACGAGGCGCGGACCGGCGAGATCCTCTGGCAGACCCGGCTACCCACGTCGGCCCAGGGCTTCCCTGTGTCTTACGTCGCCGGCGGCCGCCAGTACGTGGCGATTCCGGTGGGAACCGGCGGCGCCAGTTGGGCGACGATGCTGCCGCGTGACCTGACTCCTCACATCCGGCGGCCGACCAACGGCAACTCGATCCATGTGTTCGCTCTGCCTGCCGATCTGCCGGCGGCCACGGGGCGGACCCGGACGGCGGCGACCGACCGCGACGCCGCGGGAACGGCCGACGCCTCCCTGACCGTCTGGGACGGCGTCTACACCGCCGAGCAGGCGCAGCGAGGCGTCGCCCCGTACCTCGAGAACTGCGCCACCTGTCACGGCGAGGACCTCGGCGGCGGCAGCAACTCGCCAGGCCTGGTCGGCATCAGCTTCCAGTTCCTGTGGGGAGGCAAGACGCTGCACGAACTCTTCGAGGCAATCCGGACCACCATGCCGACCGACAATCCGGCCAGCCTGCCGCGGGAGACCTACCTCGACATCCTCACCTACATGCTGCAGGTGAACGAGTTCCCGGCCGGCGACGGGGAACTCGACGTAGAGGCACTGGCAAACGTCCTGATCACCGAAGAACCCGGCGTTTAGCACCACGGACTGCGCCGCTCGTCGACAGCGGCGCCAGCTCGGCGGTCAAGACCAGATCCGTCCCCGCCAGCCCAAGGTCCCTTCGAGTGCGTCGAACTCGACATCCTTGGAGATCAGCAGGCAGCCTAGTTCGATCGAGGAGGCGGCGATGAAACGGTCAAACGGGTCGCGATGCGCCCAGCCAAGCATGCCGGCCCGAGCAGCGATGGCCCGAGTGAAGGGTGCAGCCAGGGTCTCGGTCTCGGTCACCAAGGCGTCGACGTGCGGCGCCATGTCCGGCCACTTACCTAGGCGCACCTTTCTCGTCACCTCGTACACGCTGATCGGGCTGACATAGACCACATCGGCATCGAGCACGGCCGCCTTCGCAGGGCCGGCGAGAAGCTCCGGCGCCATGAGACTCCAAATCCACGCGTGAGTGTCGAGCAGGACCGAACTCAGGACGTTCCCTCCCAGAGAGCCAGTTCGGCCTCGTCCATCGCTTCATCGAAGTGAGGCACGCTCTTGACCAGATGCGCCAAGCTGCCGAAGCGGAACGTCTTCGACTTCACCGGAACCAGCCTCACCGCGGGCTTGCCCCTGCGGGCGATGATCACGTCGTCGCCCGCTTCGGCGGCGACGATGAGCTTCGACAGTTGCGACTTGGCATCGTGCATGTTGACGAGCATCTTGTGCCTCCTAGCTAGTCTAGCTAGATCACACTAGCAGCAAACCGTACTACGATCCAGCGCATGTACGCAGTCTCCGTCAAACTGCCGGCGGCAACGCCGAGCTGCGCCGAACAGGCGGGCGATCTGATCGGCGCCGTTCAAAGCGGCCGCCGCGATCTCGCGACGAAACCCGAACTACTCGAGCAAGCGGTCGTCGCGGACGCTCAACGCGCCACCGGAACCGCCTCGACGAGCAAGGACAGCGCCGTCTGCAGCGACGCGTTGGCATAGCCGCCGAACGAGCCCTCGTACAGCCCGAGCCGGACGACCACCATCTCGTGCGACGGCACGATGATCGTGCTCTGGCCGCCGGCGCCCTGCATGCTGAACGCGCCGTTCGGCAGTGACGGATAGCGCTTGCTGGCGCCGCGTGGCGGATTGTTGATCCAGAAGAAGCCTCCGTAGATCGGCCGGCCGTCGGCCACCCAGGCGGGGGCCGGCGTGCTGACGAACTCGACGAAGCCCTCGGGCAAGACCCGCTCGCCCGTCGGCGCAACGCCGTCGTCCAGGTAGAGCTGGCCCAGACGCGCCCAGGTGCGGCCGGACCCGAAGCCGTAGCCGTTGAGCAGGAAGTTGCCGTAGGGGTCCGCCTCGGCAACGAAGCGCCGGACGCCGATCCGGTCGAAGAGGTGCTTCTGGGGAAACTCGTGGTAGTTCTGGCCGCGACCCCCGACCGCCAGACGCACCAGGTGGTTGGTCAGGATCGGGTCGCAGTTCCGGTAGCGGCCGATCGTGTTCGGCGGCCACTGCGGCGGCCGTTCGGTGGCCCAGAGGTGGGAGTTCACGGTCCCGGTGTAGAGGTAGAGGTGGTCCGGATAGCCCATCTCTTCCTCGTCGTACTCCGGGTCCCCGGCGTTCACGCAGCGCAGGCCGCTCGACATGCGGAGGATGTCCTGGATGCGGATCGTGCCCCGGACGTCGTCCGGATCCTCGTGCCAGGAGTCGACCGGCGCCAACTGGTCGAGCGTGTACTCGCCCTGCTCGATCAGCACGCCCATCAGGGTCGCCGAGAGGCTCTTGTTCATCGACCAGCTCTCCAGCGGCGTGTCCTTGTCGATCCCCTCGCGGTAGCGCTCAGCAATGAGCCGGCCGCGATGGAGCACGACGAACGCCAGGGTCATCGCCTCCGGCTCGAAGGCGGCCTCGACGGCCGCGGCCAGCTTCTCCGCGTCCACGTCGTCGGGAAGCGGCTCGTCCGGTAGCGCGGCGCCCATCGGCCAGGAGGCGCTCACGTCCAGCGTGCTCGCGACCGGAACGGTCTCGTAGAACGGAGCATCCTCGCCCGTGGGCAGGGCGACGCAGCCCTGATCGCCGTGGAGCACCGCGGTCCGGGTCACGCCGGAGTCGGTCGTGACGTGGACTTGCCCGTTCTCGCGGTCGAGCACCCGACCAGGCAGGCGGTCGCGGTACTGGTGGCGAGAGGTGAACCCGCCGATCCAGGTCTGGGCACCTTCGAAGTCGAGCCCGGTCAGGAAGACCGCCGAGCACAGCACCTTGGCGAAGCCGGCGGCCTCGTGCTCGATGAAGTCGCCCGGCGGCGGCACGCGGACGGTGTCGAGTTCGTGTTCCTGCCCACGCGCTACCAGGCTCTCGCCGAGCGTCAGCTCCTGACCGGCGGCCGGCGGCCGGTACCAGATCGGCGACGTCCAGGCCATCTCCTGGATTGTCTCGGGGTAGGAGCCGTCCGAGCACACGGCGGGCCGGTCTTCCGCGGCGAGCCGCTGGCAGTCGTACCAGCTCCAGCGCAGGCTGGGGTTCTCGACCACCCGCAGATAGTAGTAGGCGTGCTGGCCGGCATCGAACGTCTCGTCCCGGTAGACGGTGCAGAGGCTGTCGTGGCCGTCGCCGCTTCGCTCGCCAGTCGTAACGTCGACGCTCGCCCCGTTGTCCGGCGACCCGGCGATCGGAATGACCTGGGTGCGGCCCGTCCCGTCGGCGTCGATCCAGCCCTTGACGAGCTGGAGCTGCTGCAGGAGTCCGGCGCCGTCCGCCGGGTCGCGGGCGGCGAATGCGAGGAAGGTCGGCGCGGCGCCGTCGCCGGCCTCCGTCAGATCGCCGCCCATCGGCACGCCGCCCGCGTAGGCCTGCTCTAGAAGGTCCGTCTGGTCGCACAGGTTCCCGGCATAGCCCCAGCCGCCGAAGAACCGCGGGCGGATTCGCGGACCGGACGTGCCGAACACCTCGCGACGTTCCATCGCCTCGAAGATCCCGTCGCGGGAGTTCTCGACCGCCCAGACGCCGGCCAGACCGCCAGGGTTGCCGTCGATGCCGCTGGTCAGGAGACCCGGCTGAAGGCGCTCCGCCGGTGTCGCCTCCAGGGAAACTGCGCCGCCCCAGTCCTCTTCGGCCACCGCCCCCGGGGTCGCGGTGTGCGTGTCGGTCGACGCGATGACGCCGAGCTTGACCGGATTGAGCCCGGTCTCCATCTCCTCCTCCAGGCCGACGACGAGCGCCGAGCGAACGAAGTCCGTCCGGTCCACGCAACCGGCCCCGAGCATGCCCTGGTTGCCGTTCTCACCCTCCGGACACTCCTCGGTGACCTCGGTGAGCTCGCCCTGGAGGAGGGACTGGACCGTCTCCTCGCGGCCCAGCACCCGCACCGCCTCCACGGCGCACAGCTCGTCCGGCTCGGCGAACACCGAGGACAGGCCGTTGATGCACTCGGAGCCGCCCTTGTGCTGGAAGATCTCGATGATCGGTTCCCGCTCCAGCCGTTTCTCCGCGTAGCCGCGGCGCGCTTCCAGCGTTCCGTCCAGTCCCCGGTACGGCGCCATCCGGCCGTTCGCGAGATTGCTGTTGTGCGGGATCGTCAGGTAGTCACAACCGGGCCGTGCCGACCCGTCGCCGCAAACCTCGTCGAGCCGCTCCCACAGCAGGCTGTCCGTCGGCGCGTCGATGTAGGAAACCGGCAGCTCCGGAACCTCCGCGCTCCGGAAGACGACGTTGCGGTGGTAGTTGGAGATCCCCGGCGTGCCGGTGTACTCGTAGCCCACGAACGTGGTGAAGCTGCACGTCTCCGTCCGGTCGTAGGCGTCTTCCGCCGCTTCGATGATCTCCTGCCAGGGACTCATCGCCCATTCCCGGCAGAGCGACCCGTCCTCGCCGCAGATCTCCTCCGTCCTGCTCGGCGTCTCGGTCGTGATGACGGCGCCCAGCATCTGCATCCCCACGCGCTGGTCCGAGCGGAACGTGGTGCAGAACTCCGAGCCGTAGCGCGGCGACTCCGGATCCCTGCACAGGCGGCGTTCCCCCAAAAACTCGCCGTGGTCGGTCACCGCCACGAAGTCGAGCGGCCGGTCGATCGTGATGCTGCCCGCAGGCGAGCCGTCCTCGCCGATGGGCCAGAACGGGATCGCCTCCCCCTTCGCGAAGCGGTAGGCGTCCGCCGGCGTTGCGCCGGTGCTGTTGGCCGCCGCGTCGAACGAGAAGCTCGTGTGGACATGGAGGTCGCCGAAGAGGGCCTGGCGGAGCGGCGTGGCGTCGAGGCAACCGGGCCGGTCCTCCGTGCGCGTGACGACGGCGCCGGAGACGCTCCCGTCACTGCCTCCGTCCTCGCCCGGCGCCGCACAGGCAGGAACGGCGAACACGAGCAAGGGCAACAAGAGGCGAATCGAAACGGATCTCATTCAGTCTCTCCAGGTCTGCGGATGTGGTGAACCGACCGCCTTGGGCCGGCGCCCGACGCTATCGCCCTCTATAGTGACTTTGATTCACTTCACAAGGAGAACCAGGATGAAGCGTTCGCTCCCGACCGTTCTCGCCGCGGCCCTGGCGACCATCGCCATCGCCGCACCATCTTCTAGCGCCGAACCGGACGACGTGCGCTCGAGGTGGGAAACCTCCTGCATGATCCGGCACGACAAGTTCGACTACGTGCTGCCGGGCGCCATGCGGCGCAACGACATCGACATGTGGATCGTGACCGACCGGGGCCGCGGCACCCAGCCGATGACGCGCGACTTCGGCATCTCCACGGTCAACGGCCAGGGGTTCTTCATCTTCACCGACCGGGGCGGCGACCGCATTGAACGAATCCAGCTCGGGCCCGAGACCGATCTCGCACGGGAATGCGGCGCCTACGACCGGTTCGGACGGTTCGACGAACTGCGGTCGATCGTCGAAGAGCGCGATCCTCAGACCATCGGCCTGAACTACCTCGCCGTGCCCTACGAGTCCGAGGGCCTTCACATCGCGGACGGCCTCACGTACACCGACTTCAAGTTCCTCACGAGCGAACTGGGCGAGAAGTACGCGGCCCGCTTCACCTCGGCCCAGCACCTGATCGCGGACTTCCACGGCGAGCGGGTCGCCGGCGAGATCGTTGAGATGGCCAAGATCGGCGACCTTACCCGGCGGCTCATCGAACGAGCACTCTCCAACGAGGTCATCACGCCCGGCAAGACGACGCACAACGATGTCGCGCGCTGGCTGGAGCAGAAGCTGCACGACCACGATCTGCTGCGCGCCTGGTACCCGACCGTCTACAGTCACCGTCCGGACGGCAGCGAGATCGGCGGCACCGAGCGTGTCATCCAGCGCGGCGATGTCCTGCAAATCGACTGGGGCGCCGGCCGGAACAACTTCTCGACGGACATCAAGCGCTTCGCCTACGTCCTGCGCGAGGGCGAGACCGAGCCGCCGCCGGTTGTGCTGAACACGTTCGCCGAATCGAAGAAGGTACAGGAGATCATCCGCAAGCACGTCCGCTCCGGCCGTACCGGCCGCGAGCAATTCGACGAGTTGAAGCAGATCATCCGGGACGCGGGCTACGTCTACACCGAGCTCGAGGAGGCGGGCCCCGACGCGCCCGGCATCGAGGTCAACGTCGGCATGCACGCGGCCGGCAACATCGGCCACGACATGGCCGCCAGCCTGTTCGAGATCTTCCCCGAGCGGACGAAGTACGTCGTCCGCCCCAACTCGATCATCTCGCTCGAGTACATCGTCTTCATGCCGGCCGAGGAATGGGACGGCAACAAGATCCCGATCAACGTCGAGGAGAACGCCTTGATCACCGAGCGCGGCATCGAGTGGCTCCATCCGCCGCAGGCGCGGGTGCTGGTGATTCGGTGATTCGGTGACGCGGCGGCGGGTGACGACGCTATCGCCCTCTATAGTGAGTTCAACTCACTTCTAAGGAGAACGAAGATGAAGCCTTCGCTGCCGGTGGTCTCCGCCGTGGCCTTCGCCTCCCTCGCCGCCAGCATCGCGGCCCAGCCCACCCTGAGCGACGACGTGCGCTCGAGATGGGAAGCCTCCTGCATGATCCGGCACGACAAGTTCGACTACGTGCTGCCGGGCGCCATGCGGCGCAACGACATCGACATGTGGATCGTGACCGACCGGGGCCGCGGCACCCAGCCGATGACGCGCGACTTCGGCATCTCGACCGTCAACGGCCAGAGCTTCTTCATCTTCATCGACCGCGGCGGCGACCGCATCGAACGGATCCAGCTCGGCCGCGAGAACGATCTGGCCACGGAATGCGGCGCCTACGACCGGTTCGGACGGTTCGAAGAGCTGCGGTCGATCGTCGAGGAGCGCGATCCTCAGACCATCGGTCTCAACTACCTCGCGGTTCCCTACAGAGCCGAGGGCCTCCACGTCGCGGACGGACTAACGCACACGGACTTCAAGTTCCTCGCGAGCGAACTCGGCGAGAAGTACGCGGCCCGCTTCACCTCGGCCCAGCACCTGATCGCCGACTTTCGCGGAGAGCGGGTCGCCGGCGAGATCGTCGAGTTCGCAAAGATCGGCGACCTCACCCGGCGGCTCCTGGAGCGGGCGCTGTCCAACGAGGTCATCACCCCGGGCAAGACGACACACAACGACGTCGCCCGCTGGCTGGAGCAGAAGCTGCACGACCACGACCTGCTGCGCGGCTGGTTTCCGACCGTCTACACCCACCTCCCGGACGGCAGCGAGATCGGCGGCACCGAGCGCGTGATCCAGCGCGGCGATGTCCTGCAGATCGACTGGGGCACCGGCCGCAACCACTTCTCCACGGACATCAAGCGCTTCGCCTACGTCCTGCGCGAAGGCGAGACCGAGCCGCCCGCCGGCGTGCTGAACACGTTCGCCGAATCGAAGAAGGTCCAGGAGATCATCCGCAAGCACGTCCGCTCGGGCCGCACCGGCCGCGAGCAGCTCGACGAACTGAAGCAGATCATCCGGGACGCCGGCTACGTCTACACCGAGCTGGAAGTGGCCGCCCAGGACGCCCCCGGCATCGAGGTCAACGTCGGCATGCACGGGGCCGGCAACATCGGCCACGAGATGGCCGCGAGCCTGTTCGAGATCTACCCGGAACGCACGAAGTACGTCGTCCGCCCCAACTCGATCATCTCGCTCGAGTTCATCGTCTTCATGCCGGCCGAGGAATGGGACGGCAACAAGATCCCGATCAACGTCGAGGAGAACGCGTTGATCACCGAGCGCGGCATCGAGTGGCTGCATCCGCCGCAGGCGCGGGTGCTGGTGATTCGGTGACAGCGCGCCGATCCGCAGTGCTGGCTTTGGTGTCGCTGCTGTGTGCATCGACCCTTCCGGCGCAGACGATCCAGGAGGAGACCCTCCAGCGGATGCAGCAACAGATCCGCAACGACAAGTTCGACCATGTGCTGCCGAAGGCGATGCGGGACAACGGCGTGGACATGTGGATCCACGTCATTCGTGCTCGGAATCCCGACCCGATCGCCCGGAACCTGGGAGGCGAGTCCGGCGTCTTCGTGTTCACCGACCGGGGCGGCGACCGGATCGAACGGGCGATTCTCGGAGGGACCGACGAGGCGCTGTGGGGAGACGAGGCCTACGACCTCTTCGTGGGCGAGGAGGGAATCGAGGGACATCCAGGCTGGCAGAACGTCGTCGGCGACTTCGTGGCCGAGCGCGATCCAGAGCGGATCGCCGTCAACTTCTCTAAGCAGAACCCCGTCGCCGACGGCATCTCACGCACGGACCACGAAACGCTGGCCGCCGCCCTGGGCGAGAAGTACGCGTCCCGGATCGTCTCGGCGGAAGGCGTGATCGGCGACTTTCTCGCCGGCATCGTCGTCGGAGAAATCGCGCTCGCCGGCTACTTCGGCATGCTGACGATGCAGACCCTGGACGAGGAGTTCGCGAAGATCGAACCCGGGGTCACGCGGCTCCACGAACTGGACGGCAACGTTTTCGTCCGGGACCCGGACGGCAACGAGGACAACAACAACGCGTACGTGCTGCAGCGCGGCGACATCGTCACGATCCTGAACGGCGCCGGAGAGGGCTGGTTCGTCGCCGACCTGGGAGGCAACGGCTACATGCTGCGCGAGGGCGAGGAGGAGTTGCCCGAGCGGGTGCAACGGATCTGGGATCACGCGATGCAGGTCCGGCAGATCCTGCGCGCCAACATTCGGGTCGGCCCCACCGCCGGAGAGACCCTGTCGCTGCTCGCCGGGAAGATCGAGGAGGCCGGCTTCCTCTACATCGACCGGGACCAGTACGACCCGACGCTCGATCCCACGAAGACCCAGGTTCACCTCGACCTCCACGCCCAGGGGCGCCGGGACATGGACGCGCCCCGGATCTCGCCGCTGGGCGGCGACTGGCAGCGCGAGATGAAGCTCCCCCTGTTCCACAGTTTCACGCTGGAGTACATGGTCCACATGCCGGTGCCTGAATGGGGCCCCGGCAAGCACCTGTACATCGCCTTCCACGACGGCGCGATCGTCACTCCGCGCGGGGTCGAGTTTCCCTATCCGCCCGACCCGGGGATCCGGGTCATCCGCTAGCTATAGCTAGTCGTCATCGCCCCACCAGCGGCGGAGGCGTTCGGCGATCGCCTTCTCGGAGCCCTGGTCGGACGGCTCGTAGTAGCGGCGGCCGGAAAGGCCGGGCGGCAGGTACTCCTGCTCTTTGAAGTGACCTTCGACGTCGTGGCCGTACTTGTAGTCCCGGCCGTAGCCCATGCCGCGCATCAGCCCCGTGACCGCGTTGCGGAGGTGCAGCGGCACGGGTTCGTGCGGGGCGTTCCGCACGTCCTCCGTTGCCCGGCCCAGGGCCACGTAGGCGGCGTTGCTCTTCGCCGATGTCGCCAGGTACACGGTCGCCTCGGCCAGCGGTATGCGACCTTCGGGCAGGCCGATGAAGTGGACCGCCTGCTGGGCCGCGACGGCGACCGGCAGGGCCCCCGGATTGGCCAGCCCAATGTCTTCGGCCGCCAGGATGACCAGCCGGCGGGCGATGAACAGCGGATCCTCGCCGGCTTCGAGCATCCGGGCCAACCAGTACAGGGCGCCGTCGGGCGAGGAGCCGCGGACGGACTTGATGAAGGCCGAGATCGTGTCGTAGTGGCTGTCGCCGGCCTTGTCGTACTGGGGTGTCCGGCGCTGCAGCGCGTCCGAGATCTCCTCGACCCCGATCCGGCGCATGCCGTCCTCACCCGGCTCGGCGGCGACCACCGCCATCTCCAGGGCGTTCAGCGCGACCCGGGCGTCCCCGTTCGCGATGTTCACGAGGTGGGCCACCGCGTCCGGCTCCAGTTCCGGGGCTAGAAGGCCCAGGCCTCGGTCCTCGTCCGACAACGCGCGCTCGACGATGCCGGTCATCGCACTCTCGTCCAGGGCGTGCAACGTGAACACGCGGCAGCGAGACAGGAGCGGCGCGTTGACCTCGAAGGACGGGTTCTCCGTCGTCGCCCCGATAAACGTGATCGTGCCGTCCTCGACGTGGGGCAGGATGACGTCCTGCTGAGCCTTGTTGAAGCGGTGGATCTCGTCAACGAACAGGATCGTCGGGCGGCCGTAAAGCGAGCGGAGGTCGTCGGCGCCCTTGACCGCCTTGCGCAGGTCCGCGACACCGGCCGACACCGCGCTGACCGGCTCGAAGTGGGCGCGGGTCGTGGCCGCGATGAGACGCGCCAGGGTCGTCTTGCCGGACCCCGGCGGTCCCCAGAACAGGAGCGACGGCACCCGGTCCGCCTCGATGGACCGCCGCAGCACCTTGTCTTTGGCGAGGATGTGCTCCTGGCCGACGAACTCGTCGAACGTGGCGGGCCGCATTCGCTCGGCGAGCGGCGGAGCGGACCCGGTCCCCGGCTCGCCCGGGTCTTCGAACAGTCCGCCGGTCGTCGGTTCGCTGGTCACGATCGGCCCAAGATAGCGCCCGGTGGCAGACTCCGGCAATGACGAAGACCCCGCCGAACCCTGTCGCTGCCCCGTTTCGCGCCCTCGCCGCCGCCGCTGCTCTCGTCGTCAGCTGCACCGCGCCACCGGTGGACGAGGCTCAACCGCCGAACGTCATCCTCATCATGGCCGACGACCTCGGCTACGGCGACATCAGTCCCTTCGACGGCTGGATAGAGACGCCGCACCTGGACCGGCTGGCCGGGAGCGGCATGATGCTGACCGACTTCCACACCAGCGGCGCAGTCTGCTCGCCCACACGCGCCGGCCTGGTGACCGGCAGGTACCAGCACCGGGCCGGGGTTCCCGCCGTGCTGGTCGCCAACTCGGACAGTCCGCTCTACCACCAGGGCATCGGCGCCGAGGCCCACACGATCGGGGAGGCCTTCCGGGAACTCGGCTACGCGACCGCCGTGTTCGGCAAGTGGCACCTCGGTTACCTGCCGCAGTTCAAGCCGCCACTGCACGGCTTCGACGAGTTCCGGGGCTTCGTGAGCGGCAACATCGACTACCACTCGCACGTCGATCGGATGGGCCGTCCCGACTGGTGGAACGGCGAGACCCTCGAGGATGAAGAGGGCTACCTGCCCGACCTGATCGGCGCTCATGCGGAGCGGTTCATCGCGGAGCATCGAGACGAGCCGTTCTTCCTCTATCTCGCGCACCACGCTCCGCACTACCCGTACCAGGGTCCAGGCGACCCGGCGGACCGCACCGTCGGCGGCGAGTTCCCGACCCGGGGCTCGGCCACCGACCCCAAGCGCGCCTACCGCGAGATGGTCGAGTCGATGGACGCAGCCATCGGTCGCGTCCTCGACGCCCTGGCGAAGCAGGGCCTGTCCGGGAACACGCTGGTGTGGTTCTTCTCGGACAACGGCGCAACGCGGCTGGGTTCCAACGGTCCTCTGCGCGGCCACAAGGCCAGCTACTGGGAGGGCGGCCACCGCGTCCCCTCGATCGCCGCCATGCCGGGCCGGATCGCCGCCGGTTCAACCTCAGACGCGATCACGTCGACGCTCGACGTGATGCCGACGGTCCTCGCCATGGCCGGCGGCGCGGCACATCCCGACCTGCCGTTCGACGGCATCGACGTCGGGCCGGTGCTCTTCGACGGCCAGGACCTGCCGTCGCGGCAGCTCTTCTGGCGCAGCGCCGGCCAGTTCTGGCGCGGCGCAGCCGTGCGCGATGGCCGCTACAAGCTGGTCATCGACCGGCGGACGCAGCAGGCCGCCGCGGCTGAAGGCGTGGAGATCACGGATCCGGTGCCCATGCTCTTCGACCTGGAGGCCGACGTCGGCGAGGCGACAGACCTCGCCTCGGACGAACCGCAGCGGGTCGAAGAGATGATGGCGGCCCTCAAGCGGTGGCGAGAGGACGTCGGCATCTCATCGTGAACGACATTCCGACTTCACCGCTTCTGGAAGAAGCGAGGGCGTACTACAGCGCACTCCTGCGGCCCGTCTTCGAAGGCCGCAGGTTCGTGCTGCCCGGCAACATCGCCGTCGGGCTCGGAAACGTGGCGCGCGAGCTCCGCGGGCTCGGCGCCGACCGGCCCTTCATCGTCGCGGGCAGCCGGGGCACGGGAACCGTACCCACCGAAGCCGAGGCGGCCCTGCGCGTGCTCGACGTTCGGGGCGCGGACCCCCTGGAACACAACCGCAACGTCCAGCGCGCGCTGACCGAGCTGCCTTCCGAAGTACAGGACGCCATCGATGCCTGGGATCCGGACCGTTCAGCGAAGACCCTGCACACCGACCCGCTCGCCGAGCCCCGGCCGGTGGCCGGACGAGCGGCCTATGCCGCGCGGCCCGCGGCGTGGACGGCTCTCGAAGACAAGATAGTCATCGACGCCTTCTGGGACGAGGTCGGCGTGCCGCGTGCACCGTCCCGGGTCGTTCCGGCCGAGTACCAGGCGCTTCGCGTCGCCGCCGACGCTCTGGACCGCAGCCACGGCACCGTCTGGGCGCCGGACGCCCGCGAAGGCACCAATGCCGGCGCCGTCGCCCTGCGCTGGGTCCGACCCGGCGACGACGGACGGGCGGCCGCAGCGGACCTGGCGCGAATCGCCGACCGCGTCCGCGTCATGCCCTTCCTGGAGGGGATTCCCGCGAGCATCCATGGCGTCGTGTTTCCGGACGCTGTCGTCGCCTTCCGACCCGTCGAGATGCTGGTCCTCCGGCCGGCGACCGGCGACCGCCTCTTCTACGCCGGCTGCTCGACCTGGTTCGATCCGAGACCGGAAGACCGCGAGACGATGCGCGAACTCGTCCCTCGCGTCGGCGTCGCGCTGCGCGAGCACGTCGGCTTCCGCGGGTCGTTCGGCATCGACGGCGTCCTGGCCGAGGAGGGGTTCCTGCCCACCGAACTCAACCCGCGCCTCGGCGCCGGAGTGAGCACGCTCGCCGGCGCACTCGGCGACTTTCCACTCGTCCTCCTCTGCCTGGCCATCGCCGAAGGCGAACGGCTCGACTACCGGCCGGGACTTCTTGAGCGCGCGGTGCTCGAGACGGCCGACGACCAGCGCGTCTGCGGCGGCGGCAGGACGACCGAGCGGACACTCACCGACACCGGCACCTTCGATCTCGTGGCGGACCGAGACGACTACCGCGAGGCCGAGCCGGGGGAAGAGCCCGAAGCCACGCTCCTGTTCGGGCCCGGGCCGATCGGCGGGTTCCTGCGTTTCACACTGAATCCCGACCGCAACGAACCGGGACCGCCTTCGGCGCCGCAAGCCGCACGCGCCTTCCGCCTGGCGGATCGCCTGCTCGGCACGGACTTCGGCGATCTCGAGGCGGCGCGGAACGTGAGGCCGTGACCGCGGCTAGCGCCGACTTCGCTGGTACAGGAACGACACGGCCACCAGCAGCGCGCCGACGATCAGGAAGGAGAGGATCCGGTAGCCCTGTTCGAGGAAGGAGAGGTCGATGAGGAACGTCTTGCCGACCACGACGAGCAGCAGCGCGAGGCCCTGCCAGCGGAGACCGGGGGCGTTGCGGCGGATGCCGGCGGCGATCAGGCCGGCCGCCCATACGAGCCAGACAGCCGACAGGACGACCTGGGCGGCCAGATCGAGGTCGAGGTCGACGTCGAGCCCCTGGACAAGGTCCCACGACTCGGTCGAGACGGCGACCAGCGCGACGACGTTGGCGACAACGAGCGCCACTGTCCAAACCGGCGCCTCCATCCGAACCTTGGTCTTCAGACGGGCCCGTACGTAGAGGCCGGCAACGATCAGGCCTGTCGCTACCCCGGCGAGCGTCAGGAAGCGCAGGTTGACGAAGAGGAGGTCGCGCTGGCCGCCGAAGGCAGCAGGCGTCATCAGCAGCACGATGCCGAAGAGCGCGACGGAGAAGACGCGCATCCAGATGGCCGGCAGCCTCGTTCCGGCAATCGCCAGCGCCACGGCCTCCGCGGTCCAGGCCAGCGTGATCCAGTCGCCCTCGAGCCGGATCGGGAAGGCGATCGTGGCCAGCAACGCGGCGAGGACGGCGAACAGTGACTGCAGTTGCCGGGTTCTACGCTCTTCGCCGGCGCTCCAGCTTCCGAGCGCGCGGGACACCGCCAGATGGACCACGGCGAGACCCAGAACGGCGACGGTGAGCAACCACCGGTGTTCCTCGTAGAAGAGCTGCTGCAGCAGCAGAACGAAGAAACCGAGGGCCAGAACCAGCACGCCGAGTTCGGTCGGGCGAAGCCGCCGGGCCTGGCGTACGCGCGCGAGCGGCAGAGCGAAGTAGATGACGTAGAGAAGCGTGCCGAAGAGAGCGGTGGAGAGAAGCCGCTCACCCTCGTAGAACTCGACGTACCAGGCGATGAAGTAGACGGCCGTCGCGACCAGGGCGGCCGGCGCCAGGACGCGGAAACCACGGAGGAGAGCCAGCGTGAGCAGGCTCGCGCTGAGCAGGGCCAGATAGCTGAAGAGCACGACCTGCGCGTCCGCGCCGGTGCTGAGCAGCGCGGGCGCCAGGTAGCCGCCAGCGAGCGCCAGGGCCGCCAGCCGCTGCGAGTCGCGCCGCACCGACAGGCCGATGACCGCGGCGGTGACGAGAGCGAGGAACGCGAACGCCGCCGGCTGCGGCACGAGGGCGTAGAAGTCCCAGGCCGCGTAGCCCGAGAGATAGACGATGCCGGCGCCGAGCGCCGACATCCCCTCGGCGAAGTAGCGCATCTTCCGTCTGGCAAGCCATTCGCCGTAGCCGGCGAGGGCCAGACCGCTGACCAGCCCGATCAGGACGCGTCCCGTCGGTCCGATCCACTCGTTCTCGAAGGCGTAGCGCAGGAAGAAGGCGGCGGCGATCAGGAGCGTGAGAATGCCGATCCGGTTCAACCAGCGGCCGCCGATCAGCGACTCGAAGTCGATGTCGCGCCAGGCGGCACGCTTGGGCTTTCGGGGTTTCTTCGCCGACGGCGCGGGCTCTACGGGCTGAGCACGCTTCTCGGCGGGGCGATCGCCTTCGCCCTCGCCCCGCAGGGCCGCCACCTCCTCCTGCAGCTCGCGGACTCGCGCCTCAAGCGCCTGCACCCGCTGATCGAGGGATTCGGGCACCCGTTGCCTACCCTCCGTCAGCGAGCGGGGGTTGTCGCAGCGGCGCCCGCCTTCGCCTCAGCTCGCTCGGCCTGACCTGCACGCCGTAGTTCGCGGCCAGGTAGTCGAGGATCTGCTTCTCCAGGTCACCCAGCGGCTGGAGACCCTCGTCCTCCTCCATGCGCCGGATCGTCCGGATCCAGCCGTCGCGACTCGTTCGGTTCTGCTGCAGCAACGTCGCGGAGTGGCACTCGGTGCAGCGATCGCGGGCTACTTTCCATGTCCCGGCTTCGTCCTTGAGCAGGCCGCTTTCGGGGTCGACTGGAGTGGCCGGCTTCTGAGCGGCCGCCAGGGACGTCAGGGTGACGAACAGGGCCACGGCGAACCTGTATGGTCGCCGCTTCGCGGCGCGTTCTTTTCCGGAAGCCGGCGGGGACGCCGGCGCACCCAGTGTGCGTCGGCTTCTACGCCACATACACGGCGATCCGGTGGCAGGCGTTGTTCAGGTAGCCGCGCGGGTTCCAGCCGGGAAGGACCACCGGCTGCGCGTCGCCGTTCGCGTCGGTCGCCCGGGCCCATACCTCGTAGTAGCCAGCCTCCGGGAACTCCAGGTCGAGATCCCAGTTCTGCCAGGCGAGGCGGTTCACCGGTGGCTGAAGATCGGCCCGCGTCCACGTACGGCCGAAGTCGATCGAGACGTCCAGCCGTTCGACCCGGTTGTCGCCGGTCCAGGCGTGGCCGTGCAGCGGCAGGACTTCGTCCGCCGGGTGCTGGAAACCGCTCTGCGGATAGGTGATCAGCGACTTGACCGGCATCGCCTCGATGATGCACATGTCCTCGGGGACGACTTCGGTACCTGGCGCCACCGGCTTGCACGGCACCTTGTAGGACATGCCGGTCATCTTCGGTCCGTCGTGGACGATGTTCCGGATCGCGATCCTGCTCAGCCACTTGCCCGAAGTGGACCCCGGCCAGCCGCCGAACACGAGGCGCAGCGGATGGCCGTTCATCGGGTGGAGCGGCTCGCCATTCATGCCCCAGGCGATCATCGACTCGGCCTCGAGGGCCTTGGCGATCGGCACGCCCCTCGAGATCGGCACACCTCCATCGGCCGTAAGGTCCGTTCCGTAGTAGGCCACGTACACTGCATCGTCTCCGTAGCCGCAGTCCTCCAGGACGTCGCGCAAGCGGATACCGTCCCAGCGCGGACACCCCACGGCGCCCACCGTCCACTGGTTGCCGGAGGCTGGCGGGTCGTACTCCGAGCGGCCGTTGCCGCCGCACTCCATGACGAGCTGGCGGCTGACGTTCTCGAAGTGCTGCTTCAACTCGCCCAGTGTGTACGTCTTCGTTTCGGCAGCAGACTCGCCATCGACCGTCAGGGTCCAGTTCCGCGGGTCCACGTCCTCCGGCGGAAGGCCATTGTTGCGGATGAACAGCCGGTTCGCGGGCGTCACGTCGTCGTTGAGCAGGTGTGCCGGTGTCTCCGCGCACAGCGGGCGGTCGTTCAGCACGGTCAAACCCTCCTTGCCCGCGATCGTGAACGGCTCCGCCTGGTTCGCATACGCCGCCGGGATCAGGCCGGCCGGCATGAAGTCCGAGAAGACGATCTTCGAACCGACCAGCGCGGTCATCGCGCCGAGACCCTTGAGGAACCCGCGCCGGGTACGGGGGTCCGCGCGCCGGCCCCAGACTTCCCAATCGGCCCGTGTCGGGTCGGCGGCGAAGACCTCGTGAATGCCTCGCACCTTTCTTCTCATGGTGACTCTCAGAATCGGCCGCGCTGTTCCTCCAGCCTACAACCGTCGGCCGGCGGCTTCGCTACTCTCGCCGCGACTCCCCTGAGAGACCACCCCGCGAATGCAAAGCCGCGAAGCAAAGACGATCGGCACCAGACATCAAGCCCCTGTCGCCATGGCGGCAATAGTCGCCCTCTGCGGCGCCTGCGGGCCGCACGCCGAGCCAGGTGAACTTCCGTCGACCACTCCGCCCAACGTCGTCATCATCCTCGCCGACGACATGGGCTACGGCGACCTGTCCTCGTACGGCCACCCGCTCATCCGCACCCCGAACGTCGACCGGCTGGCGGCCGAGGGTCAACGCTGGACCTCGTTCTACGCCTCGAGCCCGCTGTGCAACCCGAGCCGCATCGCGCTCGCCACCGGGCGGATGCCGATCCGCATCCAGGGCGGCGAGCTGAACCGCTGGTCCAACCTGCCGGCAGACGAGACGACCCTCGGCGACATGTTCCAGGCCGCCGGCTACGCCACCGCCTACATTGGCAAGTGGGGCATGTCCGGCCGCTTCGAGGCCGGAGGCGTCCACCCGAACGACGCAGGCTTCGACTACTTCTACGGCGTCGAGGACTTCAACGACGGCGGACGGAAGCCGGAAGTTCCCCACACCTACGAAGGGATGAAGAACGCAACCAGCGAGGACTTCGTCTTCTCGCTCTTCCGGCAGAAGGAGGTCATCGAGACGCCGACCCACCAGCCAACCCTGACCCGGCGCTACACGGAGGAATCCGTGGCGTGGCTGCGGCAGCAGATCGGGGCCGGTTCGCCGTTCTTCCTCTATCTCGGCCATACGATGCCCCACGTCCCGATCTTTCGGTCGCCCGAGTTCGAAGGCCACAGCCGCGCGGGCCTCTACGGCGACGTGATCGAGGAACTCGACTGGTCTGTCGGCGAAGTGATCGCCGCACTGGAGGCAGGAGGCGTCGCCGGCGACACCCTGGTCGTGTTCTCCAGCGATAACGGTCCCTGGCTCACCTACTACGACCTGGGCGGCTCGCCCGGCCCGTTCCGGGACGGCAAGCACACCGCCTGGGAAGGCGGCCTGCGCGTCCCGGGCATCTTCTGGTGGCCGGGCACGATCGAGCCCGCGACGATCGACGACATCGGCGTCCAGGTCGACCTGATGGCAACCCTCGCCACGATCACGGGCGCCGAACTGCCGGACCGCGACCTCGACTCGATCGACCTCTCCGGCACCCTGCTTCATGCCGAGCCCAGCCCGCGGAACGAGTGGTTCTACTACGGCACCCGGGGCCGGCTATGGGCCTACCGGGTCGGCGACCACAAGCTCGTCCTCGAATCCTGGGAGTCGCTGGGCAAGGAAGGCGAACTTGCCTGGCGGGGCTTCGACAACGAGCAGGTCCACGACCCGCCGCTCCTGTTCGACCTCAGTACCGATCTGGGGGAGCGCTTCGACATCGCCGGCGAGCACCCGGAGATCGTCGCGCGCATCGAGAACGCGATTCGCCACCATCGGCAGTCCGTGACCGCAGCGCAATAGACATCGCCCGATACAATCCCGCCGATGAGCTGGTTCTTCAACAAGGTCCGCATGCCGGAACCGGATGAGGCGCTTCCCGGCCGCGCCGAGGCAATGCCCGTCGCCCCGCGCCACCACGTCCTCGACGCTCCGATCGGGCCGCCCTACCCGGAAGGGAGCGAGCTGGCGATGTTCGGCCTCGGCTGCTTCTGGGGTGCCGAACGCAAGTTCTGGGAAGCTCCGGGAGTGATCACCACCGCGGTCGGCTACGCCGCCGGCGCCACGCCGAACCCCACCTACGAGGAAGTCTGCAGCGGCCTGACCGGACACAACGAGGTGGTCCGCGTCGTGTTCGACCCCGAACGCATCTCGTACGACGAGCTGTTGCGCATCTTCTGGGAAAGCCATGACCCTACCCAGGGCATGCGGCAGGGGAACGACGTCGGCACCCAGTACCGCTCCGGTATCTACGCCTGTTCGAAGGCGCAGCGCCGCGCCGCCAGGGACTCTCTCGCGGCCTACCAGCGGCGGTTGGTCGCCGCCGGCTACGGCCCGATCACGACCGAGATCCTCGACGGCCCCGACTTCTACTTCGCCGAGGACTACCACCAGCAGTACCTGGCCAAGAACCCGGCCGGCTACTGCGGCCTGGGCGGCACCGGCGTGGCCTGTCCGGTCGGCACCGAGGTCGCCGTCGAGCAGGCAGTCTGAAGGTCACACACAGGAGGCACAGCGATGGCAGACACCACGGTCGGTATCACCCGCGGGCTCGGCTGGCTGCTCTTCCTCGCCGGTGTGCTCGCGCTGGGCGGCGTCGCGATCTACGCCCTCGTCATCGACGAGGGGGCGCCGCTCTACATCAAGCTGGGCGTCGGCGCGCTGTACGGCGGTCTCGCCCTCCTGCTGCTGTCTGTGCTCCGGCAGCAGTTGATCGCCCGGAAGACGGACAAGTACAAGGACGTGCAGAGGTGAGGGCCCCGAGATGCTGATTGCAACCACCGAGACGATCGCCGGACACGACATCACGCAGACGCTGGGGCTGGTGCGCGGCAACACGATCCGCGCCCGCCACGTCGGCAGGGACATCACCGCGGCACTCCGCAACCTGGTTGGCGGCGAGGTCACCGAGTACACGAAGATGGTCGCCGAGAGCCGCGAGCAGGCGCTCGACCGCATGGTCGCGGAGGCGGAGGCGTTGGGCGCCGACGCCGTGGTCGCGGTGCGATTCACGACGTCGGTCATCACCAGCGGCGCCGCGGAGCTGCTGGCGGTCGGAACTGCCGTGAAACTGCAGCGCCGTTAGCGCAAGTCCATCCGCTCCAGCACGCCGGCCACGAGCAGCGGCCACACCAGCGTGGCGTCGGCGGGGACCTCCGCGAAGCGGCCGCCCTCCTCGACCGGGACGAACTTGCCCCACGACACCCCCTCGCTGTAGCCGCAGCCCGAGAGACCGCCCCAGTGCTCCGGCTCGGGGCAGATCCGAACGCCGTAACGGAAGCGCTGGGGAGGCGCGTCCTCTCCCGCCCGACGCGCCGCCGCCTCCAGGTACGGCGCCACCTGCTGCGCCCAGTTCCGGGGCACACCGCCGCCCACGGTGAAGATGCCGAGCCGCTTCGCCCCCGCCGCCAGCTCGGTGTAGTGCTCCAGGTCGAGGAACGGGTCGAAGCGGATCGGCGCCAGTCCCTGACGCTCCCTGGCCCGGTTGAAGAGCGCGAAGTCGAGCCCGATCTCGGAGTCGGTGAACGCGGGCACGTAGACGGGCACCCCGTGGCGCCATGCCGAGGACAAGACGCCGCGGACCGTCGAGACGTCCCCCTCCGCTTCGGTCAGCCACCGCCCGAACGCCTCGTTCAGCAGGCGCGAGCAGGCGACCTCGCCCTCGGGCCACTGCTCCAGCACCGAGTGCACGATCAACTCGACCCGATCCAGGTTGCTCTCCAGTTCCAGCGTGTCGTAGATCCGGTCGTAGCCGGAGTAGTAGGCGGCGCGGTCATCGAGCGTGCCTGCCGGCGCCTTGAAGTGGATCATCCCGGCGGACTCGACGAAGCCATGGACCATCAGCGCCCCCGTGCAGACGATCGCGTCGAGAAGGCCGTGGTCGATCATGTCGCACAGGACCAGGCCCTGCTTCGCCGCCGTCATCGCGCCGGTGAAGGTGCCAACGACCAGGCAGTCCGGATCCACCACCATCTCCTGGAGCACGTCCGCCGCCTCGCCAAGCTGACGGCCGCCGAAGGAAGTCGACTTCATCGCCGCGAGCAGGTCCGAGAAGGAACCGACGGCACTCAGATCGAGCGGCGCGAGCGGTTCCAGTCCCTTCCCGTCGGCGAACTCGGCCGGGCGGCGCGCTCCCTCCGGGGACTTGGGCGTTGGATCGTTCATGGGAGGCAAGTTCGAAGCTATCGCGGCAGGCTGCGATGCATGCCGCCGCAGCTCGGCTCGATTCTTGCTGCAAGGAACATTTATGACCGACCGGACCCGGGCTGTGACAGGATCCGCGCTCAAGGCAACGCACGTTTCGCCGTCGAACGAGGGAGAGGGCGAACGCGATTCCGCGGCGAGCTTCTTCTCGACGACCGCGGGGATGGGCTGGCCCGTTGTGAACTCACGCGAACCCAGGGAACTCGAGCTCCTCTACCGGCTGAGTCAGACACTCGGCGAGAGCCTCGAGCTGCGCGACGTCACGCGGCCCGCGCTCGAGACCCTGGCCGAGCACCTGAACCTGAAACACGGCACGATCACACTGCTCAACCGGAAGACCGGCGAGATCCGGATCGAGGTCGCCCACGGATTGAGCGGCGAACAGATCGCGGAAGCCCGCTACCGCCTCGGCGAAGGTGTGACCGGCCAGGTGATCGAGACGGGTGAGCCCCGGGTGATCCCGAAGACCAGCGAGTCCGAGACCTTCCTGGACCGCACCCGGCGCGGCAAGAGCGCGGAAGTCTCCTTTCTCTGCGTGCCCATCCGCACCGGCAACGAGACCTACGGTGCGCTGAGCGTCGACCGAACCTACGACCCGGACCACGACCTGAACGACGACGTTCGTCTGCTCCTGATCGCGGGCTCGCTGATCGCCCAGGCGGTCAAGCTCCGCCGCACCGCGGAGGAGGAGAGAGAGCAGCTCGAGGAGGAGAACGAGCGTCTGCGGGCCCAGCTCCGCGACCGCTTCCGGCCCGCGAACATCGTCGGCAACTCGCACGAGATGCAGGAGGTCTACGACCAGATCGCGACAGTCTCGAGCAGCAACACGAGCGTCCTGATCACGGGTGAGACCGGCACCGGCAAGGAACTCGTCGCCCAGGCCATCCACTACAACAGCGCTCGTTCGGACCGGCCATTCGTCAAGGTCCACTGCGCGGCGCTTCCTGATGGCGTGATCGAGAGCGAACTGTTCGGGCACGAACGCGGCGCCTTCACCGGCGCGATCCAGCAACGGAAGGGCCGCTTCGAACTCGCCCACACCGGCACGATCTTCCTCGACGAGGTTGGCGACGTGCCGCTCCTGATCCAGATCAAGATGCTGCGCGTGCTGCAGGAACGCGAGTTCGAGCGGGTCGGCGGCACGCGGACCCTGCGGGCGGACGTGCGGATCATCGCCGCGACGAACAAGGACCTGTCCGCGATGACCGTGAACGGCGCGTTCCGCGAGGACCTGTTCTACCGCCTGAACGTCTTCCCGATCCACGTGCCGCCGCTGCGCAAGCGCAAGTCGGACATCGTCCAACTGGCCGACTTCTTTCTCGAGCGCTATGCGCGCGTGAACGGCGGCAACGTGCGCCGGCTCTCGAGCGCCGTGATCGACATGCTGATGAGCTACCACTGGCCCGGCAACGTCCGCGAGCTGGAAAGCTGCATCGAGCGCGCCGTCCTCGTGGCAAGGGACGACGTCATCCATCCCCACCATCTGCCGCCGACTCTCCAGACCGCGGAAAGCTCCGGCACCGAGCCCCCGGGGAGCTTCCAGTACCTGGTCGAGAACTACGAGCGGGATCTGTTGCGCGACGCCCTCAAGAGCGCCCGCGGCAACATCGCCGCCGCCTCGCGCAAGCTGCGCACCACGCCCCGGATCACCGGCTACAAGATCAAGAAGTACGGCATCGACCCCAGCCGTTACGCCAACTGAGATGCCCTCAGGGGCGGCGTCCGGAGGGGATCAGGTTTGTCTGCCGCAACCCCGTCTGCTACAAATTTGTAGTCAATCTGCTTCGCGTGAGGCCTTCGGGGAGGCAGTACACGGAAGGAAAAACCCTGAGTGGGAACAGGTTGCCGACAGAGGATGGGCTGGAAGCGCATCGTTGGCACCTGTGTTGCTACTCAAGCCGCGTAACCGGCAATTTGCCCTTTCAAGGAGGTTCTACCCCAATGTTCCGGAAATCAGCCATTCTCCTGACCGTGGCCGCGCTCGGCCTGGCGGCCGCGCCGGCCTCCGCCGATGCCTCATACAGCCTCGATTTCGCGTCCGCCTACGTCTGGCGCGGCATCACCTTCACCGACGGCGCCGTGTGGCAACCGTCGGTCACCGCATCGAACGACAGCGGCTTCGCGATCAATGTCTGGGGCAACCTCGACATCGACGACGCGAACGACATGAGCGGCGAGTTCAACGAGATCGACCTCACCGCCTCCTACGGGTTCGGCTCGGACGCCGTCTCCGCCGAGGTCGGGTTCATCGAGTACCTGTTCCCGAACACGCCCTTCGCCGGCACGCGCGAGGTCTACCTGAGCCTCGGCTTCGACGTGACCGCGTCCCCCAGTATCTCCGTCTACTACGACATTGACGAGGTGAAGGACTTCTACGCCAACGTAGGCGTCTCGTTCGGCGGCGACGTGAGCGACGCCGTGGCCTGGAGCGTCGACGTCTCGGCCGGCTACGCCGGCGACGACTTCGCCGCGGCCTACGACGGCCTTTCCGGCGGCATGTACGACGGCAACGTGACGCTCGGCCTCTCCGGCGGTGCGTGGTCGGCGTTCGTCAGCTACGTCGACGCGCTCGACAGCGACGCGCTGCCCGAGCAGCCCGTCGACTTCCTCGCCGGCATCGGTTTCTCGTTCTAGAGTTCCCCGGAACGCCAACGCGACCTGAACGCCCGAAGCTCGCGCGAGCTTCGGGCGTTTTCACGTCAGCGCCCCGTGAACTTGGGCGCCCGCTTCTCCATGAACGCGGTCACGCCTTCCTTGTGGTCGTCCGTCTGACCGCAACGGATGTGAGAGATGGCCTCGCGGTCGAGGATGGACCGGAAGTCCGAGTTGACCGCGAGGTTCACGTTCTCCTTCATCCAGCGGTAGCTCACAAGGGGTCCGTGAGCGAGCCGCGACGCGTACTCCATCGCCTCGTCGCGGAAGGTCTCCGCGTCGTAGATGCGGTTGACGAGACCGATGCGGCGCGCCTCCTCGGCGTCGATGATGTCGGCCGTGAAGAACAGCTCCTTGGCCACGGCCGGGCCGACCAGCCGGGTGAGCTGCCAGGTCGTACCCCAGTCGCCGCCGAATCCGACCTTCGAGTAGGCGGTTCCGAACTTCGCAGCGCTCGACGCCACCCGAAGGTCGCAGCTTGCCGCCAGGCCGAGGCCGGCGCCCATCGCGAAGCCGTTGACCATGGCGATCGTCACCTTGGGCACCGAGTGGACGAGCCAGGCGGCTTCCTGGCCGCGCCGCAGACTGTCGATGCGCTCCTCGAGGGTGGTTGGGGCACCGCTCGATCCGCCCATGCCCGAAACGTCGCCGCCGGCGCAGAAGGCGCGGCCTTCGCCGGTGAGAGCGATCACGCCGACATCGGGGTCGGCAGCCAGCCGCGGCACTTCTTCCTGGAGACCCTGAGTGATCTCGGCGGACAGGGCGTTCAGCTTCTTCGGACGGTTGAACGTCAACAGGGCGACGCGATCCTGGACGTCGACCCGGAACTCCGGCTCGGTGGCGGTCTTCATCTCGGCTACGGTCATGTGGGCTCCTCCAGGTTCCTTGGTGCTTGACAGAAGACCCGGAGTGTAGCCCGCAGTGACCGAGCGCGGCTTGCGGGGAACACTTCGCGCGCTCAGGCGTTACAAGGGATGAGATGCCAGTGGCCGCGCTGAGGCCTGACCCGCTGGCGGCGCCGACGACGAGACCCCGACGCGCCCCGGCGCAGATGACCGCCACCCAAGCAGCGGTAAGGGTGGACCGCGCGCTGGAAGACGGCGCGCTCATGGCTCGCGTCAAGGACGGCGACGAGCAGGCCTTTGCCGACCTGGTGAATCGCTACAAGGACCCCCTCGTGAACTACCTGACCCGGATGACCCGCAGCCGCGAGCGTGCCGAAGACCTGGCGCAGGAAGCGTTCGTGCGGGTCTACCGCTCGGCCGGCCGCTACCGGGAACGGGGCCAGTTCCAGGCGTTCCTGTTCCGGATCGCCACGAATCAACTGCGCAGCGAAGAGCGCCGCGCCGCCCGCTGGAGGGGGCTGCTGCCGTCGCTCGCGGCCGAGCAGAAGCTCCGGTCGCCGGCGCCGTCACCGCAGGGCGCGGCACTGTGCGACGAGGCCGTCGACGCCGTCACCGCCGCCATCCGACGGTTGCCCCTCCACTACCGCGCGCCCGTCGTGCTCCGTGAGATCGAGGGCTGGCCCTACGCCCGCATCGCCAAGGCGCTCGGGTGCCGCGAGGGAACGGTCAAGTCCCGAGTCCACCGCGCCAAGGACCTGCTGAGAGAAGACCTCCACGACTACTGGAACGGAGGATCGAAGTGACCGACCATCTTGACCTGAAACGCCTGCCCCGCGTCGATGCCTCCGACGGCTTCACCGCCGACCTGCTGCGCCGTGTGCGGACGGACCAGGCTCGGCAGCCCGCGCCGCGTCTGAGACTCGCCGTGGCCGCCGTCGCGGTCGTCGTCGTGTCGGCCGCAGCCGGCGCCTGGTGGACACGGCAGTCCGCGCCGGCCGAACCGGCGACGTTCACCGCGGAGAGCCTTGAACAACTCAGGTCGGAGTACCGGGAACTGAGCCGGGAGCTGGAGTCCCTCCACCGCCTCGCCGAGGACACGCAGCCCTTCGTACCGGTTTCGATCAATCCCCAAACCGAGGTTCTCTTTGACCTCCGCGACATCGAACCGCTTCCCGTCAGCCTCGCGTCTACGGGAAGCCGCAGAATCCAATAGGAGCATCCGTCATGACCACGAGCAGTTTCCGCGTCCCCGGTCTCCCCTCCCGACTCACTTTCGTGACAATCCTGGCCACGATCGCCACCGCCGGCCTGGGCTCTGCGGCCCTCGCACAGGAACGCGAAGAGCAAGAACGTTCGGTCCGGGTCATGGTGCTCGGGGACGGGCAAGTCGAGGTCGTTGAGGATGGCAAGGATGTCCAGGCGCTGGCGGTGAAGCTCGCCGCCTCAGCCCAGGAGAAAGCCCAGGTGTTCCAGAAGCTGGCCGATGGCGTCCGACCGACACTCGCCCTGCATTGGGGCGGCGCCTACCTCGGCGTCGAACTCGTCAATCTGAACGAGCCGCTCCGAACCCACTTCGGTGTGCCCGAAGGCAGCGGAGTCATGGTTTCGAACGTCATGGAGGACAGCCCGGCATCCAGGGCCGGCGTCCAGGTCGGCGACATCCTCACCCGCTTCGACGGCGAGGACGTGACGAGTTCACGGAAGCTGACGAGCATGGTGCGGAAGGCGGAGGCCGGAGATCCGGCCGACATGGAGATCTGGCGCGACGGCAAGGTCGAGACGGTCAGCACGACCCTCGATGAGCGGCCGCGACCCGATCTCCAGGCGAACTCCTTCTACTTCTTCCGCGGTCGCGAAGATCTTGATGGCGACGGAGAAGTAGACGTGTTCGTCAGCCCCGAGAACGTGCACGAGAAGATCCAGGAGTACTTCGACGGCGACGAGTGGAAGGAGCGCCACGAACACCTTCAGCGCTTTCTCCACGAGCGCCGCCCCGACATGAAGGCGCTGGAAGACCGTCTCGAGAGCCTGAAGGAGCGGCTCGCGGAGTTGGAGCAGCGCCTGGAACAGCGGCGTTCCGAGAACGAGAAGTAAGTCGCGCCGCCCTCGCCCGGGAGGGAGGATTGGCGACCGATAAACGCGGACTGCCGAACCTCAACAACGAGGGGTCGAACGGATAGGGTTGCCGGCCCAAGGGAGGCTCCCTATGAGATCGGGGTACACGGTTGCCATCATCGGCGGTGGGGCGTCGGGGGTTGCTCTGGCGGCCCGGATCGTTGAGCACCTTCCGGCCGGACTGAGCACGGCCAACCTGTCCATCGCGCTGTTCGACGCCCGCGGCTGCGACGGCGGCAACGCCTACGCACCCGACGTGCCCAGCAACCTGATGAACACCACCTGCGGTGCGATCGATCGAGTCTACGGCGGCAGCTTCGGGATTCTCGAATGGGCCGAGGAGAACCCAGCCAAGTGGCAGCCCTACGTCGCGCGGGCGGACCTCGAGGCGGGCGCCTACATCCCCAGGCCGGTGGTGGGTCTGTACCTGTCCGACCTCCTCGACCATGCCCGACGACAGGCCGCCGATCGCGGGTTCTGCCTCGACGTGATCGTCGACGAGGTAACCGATATCTCGCCTCCCGGCGATCCCGACGCCGACTACGTTGTACACAGCCGCTCAGGCGACGACTGCAAGGCCCGTTACGTCTACCTCGCGGTGGGTCACCTTGAACGATGCCGCACAGACGACTACCAGCATCATGCCCGCTACCACCACAACCCCTACCCGATTGCCGGCCTGGTCGAGGAGATTCCGAGGCGGGCATCCGTCGGCGTGATCGGAACCCGGCTCACCGCGATCGACGTGGCGCTCGGCCTCGCCGCCGCGGGGCATTCGGGGAGCATCCATTGCGTCTCGAGACGCGGACGTCTGCCGGCCGTACGGGCGGACCGCGGCAAGTACCGGTTCAAGGAACTCGAACGCGAGGATCTGCGGCGGCGACTTCTGCGGGAGACGCGGTCGAAACTCCGTCTCTCGGACATCGCCGCGATGCTCGGCAGGGAAATCGAGCACGCCGAGGGACGCCGCCTGTCTCTTGACGAGATCGTCGACGACGATCGGTCGCCGATCGACTACTACGAGCGGGAGATCGCCCTGGCCGCTGGCAGGGCCAGACCCTGGCAGGCGGTGCTGTACGCGACGAACCGCAACATCGACCTTCTATGGCACCACCTCCACGAAGACGACAGGCAGCTACTGATGTCCGAGTGGCTGAATGACTGGCTGACCTATCGCGCGTCCATACCGCGAGAGAACGCGGAGAGAGTGCTGGCGATGATGAAGTGCGGTCAACTGACGGTCCAGGGCGGGACCCGGAAGTTCGACTACGACTCCGCGGCCGGTTCCTTCCGCATCGAGCTGGCCGCTGGCGCCGCCCTGCACGTGGAGTACCTTGTGTCGGCCACCGACTTCGCCAGCCGCATCGAGCAGGCGGACAGCCTTCTGATGAAGAACCTGCTGTCCAGCGGACTCGTCGTGCCCCACCCGTACGGCGGCGTCGACTGCGTCTTCGAGACGGGACAGGTCCGCCCGCGTGCCGGCGCGGTGGTGGGTGAATCGCGGATCTTCGCCTTGGGACCGCTCACCAGCGGCGTGTACTTCTTCACGACCGCTCTCGAGATCATCGCCAGGCAGGCGGCCCAGCGGACACACGACCTGGCCTTCATGCTGGGCGTGGAGTGGCTCGATCAGCCCGAAACCGAGGCGTGGGTCGATGACTTCCAGGCCGGCCGCGCCGGGCACGCCGAAGGTCCCGGTCTACGCCATGGCGAAGGTCCGGACCTCCTCGGACATCTGCTGTCGAACGATCAGACGGAGTTCATCGACTTCAAGCAACTCCGGCTTCTGAACGATCAGATCCGGGACGAGGACTTCGAGACGGCGGACGACCGCGACCGGTCCGCTCCCTGACGATCGGTTCCGGCGCCGCGGCGGACGCCACGCTACTAGCGGAGCTCCGGCAACCGGTACCCGGCGGCGCCGAGGTCGGCGCGCACGGTCTTCTTGTCCATTTTCCCGGTGGACGTGAGCGGAATCGAATCGACGACCAGGACATCATCCGGCAGTTGCCACTTCGCAAACCGTCCGGCGCAGTGCGTGAGCACCCGTTCCCGGTCGACGCTGGCGCCTTCGTCGAGAACGATGAGCGCGACCGGACGTTGCTCCCAGCGGGGATGGGGCTGTGCGACCACGCATGCCTGGGCAACGCCATCGAGCGAGAGGATGTGGTTCTCCAGGTCAACCGAGGAGATCCACTCGCCGCCGCTCCTCACGAGATCCTTCGAGCGATCCGAGATGACCAGGCACTCCCGGCGGTCGATGCTGCCCACGTCGCCGGTGATGAGCCAGTCGTCATGGAACTGCTCCGGCCGCGGGCTCCGGTAGTACTCCGAGCACACCCAGGGTCCCCGGACCAGAACGTCGCCGGTCGCGCGGCCGTCGTGCGGCAGGCGATTGAAGTCCGCGTCGAAGATCTCCACCTCCACGCCGGGCAGCACCTGGCCGGCCTTCGCCACCTCCGTAAGGTACGCCTCAGGCGCCGCGGCCACGCGGCGCCCGCCGTCGGGACGCGCGACACGACGGGAGAACGTGACCAGCGGGCTCGTCTCCGTCATGCCCCACTCCTGGATCATCTCGACGCCCAGGGCCTCCCAGTACCAACGCGCCAGGGCCGCCGGCACGGCGGAGCCGCCGCTGACGATGCGCGACAACCCGGACAGGTCGAACGCACCGGGGCGGTCCACACAGACCGCGCGAATGTCCTGCCATACGGTGGGCACGCCCGCGGCCAGGGTGACGCCCTCCTCCGCGATCAGTCGGACGAGCCGCTCGGGGCGCGTGAAGCGATGCGGCATGACCTGCTTGCACCCAAGGGTCAGCGCGGCCCATGGAAGGCCCCAGCCCATGACGTGGAACATGGGCACCACACCGCAAACCCTGTCGGTTGCGGAGAGGCTCATGGCGTCCGTCATGCACATCGCCATGGTGTGCAGGTACTGCGAGCGGTGCTCGTACTGCACGCCCTTGGGATGTCCGGTCGTGCCGCTCGTGTAGCAGAGGCCGAGCGGAGCGGTTTCGTCGATTCGCGGCCACTCGAAGCGCCCGGACCACGAGGCGATGAAGTCCTCGTAGTCGACGGCGCCGGGAAGCGACGTCGACCAACCCTCGCCGCCTTCCTCGACCGCGACCACGACCTTCTCGACCGTGGGCAGGCGGTCCGCCAGCGGTTCGAGCCGCACAAGCAGGTCGGCGTCCGAGACGATCAGCCGAGGTTCGGCATGGTTGACGATGTAGGCGATGTCCCTGCCGTGCAGACGGACGTTCAGGTTGAGCAGAACGGCGCCCATTCCCGCGAGTGCGCAATACACCTCGAGGTGGCGCGACCCGTTCCACATGAAGACGCCGACCCGGTCGCCGACGCCGACGCCGGCATCCCGGAGGGCGTGTGCGAGTCGATGCGCCCGAAGCAGGGTCTCGCACAAGTCCTGGCGTCGCGTGCCGTTGGCTGTCGCCGTGACGATCTCGGCGTCCGGCGCGAGCCGGGCCCCACGCTCGATCAGCCGCGACATCAGCAGCGGAGTGCGTTGCATTCCCATGACAACCCCGGAAGCAACCGCGCAACGACGGTCAAGCCACCCGCCCGATCTCTGCCGCCGTCTGCACCGCCGCTACAGGACCGCGTCCTCCCACTCGGAGAGCATCGTCAGCAGCCTCCGCATCATCTCGTCCACCTGGCCGGAGTCGATGGAGAGGGGCGGCGCGACCCAGATCGGCAGGCCCCGGGCCATCGCGGGATGGCGGGCGGCGCCGTAGAGCGAGCTGTACATCGCCAGGCCGTTCTTGAGCGCCAGGGACTGAAAGAGCGTCTGCGCGTCGACGCTCTTGTCGAAGAAGGCCATCGTCTCCTTGTCGGCGACGAGTTCGATCGCCATCATCAGGCCCCAGCCCCGTACGTCGGCCACCGTCGGATGAGCTAGCAGCTCGTCGCGGTAGGAGAAGAGTCGCGGGCTCTGCTCGTTGCAGTTCTCGATCAGCTTCTCGTCCCGGATGATGTGGATCGCCTCGCAGGCCGCCGCGCAGCCCAGGGGGTGACCGCCGAACGTGAAACCGTGCACGAAGGAGTAGCCCTTTTCGAAGGGCTCGTTCAGCCTGCTGGACACCGACACCGCGCCGAACGGCACGTAGCAGCTCGTGATGCCCTTGGCCATCGTGATGATGTCGGGCTCGACGCTGAAGTGGTCCATGGCGAACCACTTCCCGGTGCGGCCGAAGCCGGTGACGACCTCGTCGGCGATGATCAGCACGTCGTGGCGGTCACAGATCTCGCGGATCGCGCGCCAGTAGCTGTCCGGCGGCACGCACGCGTAGTCCGCCCCGCAGCCGTGGGGCGTCGCCAGAAACGCCGCCACCGTCTTGGGACCGGCGTAGTGGATCGCGGTCTCGAGCGCCTGGGCGCACTGAACGCCCCACTCCTCCCGGCTCATCCCTTCCGGCCGGTCGAAGTCCGAGTACTGCCGGATGCCCGGCCACTTCGGCAGCATCGGCTCGAACCGCGACTGACTCGCGGGGTTGTGCGACACGCCGAGGGTGGCGAGCGTCATGCCGTGGTACGAGTCCCGGTGGCTGACGATCTTGTACTTCGTCGGGTTGCCCAGCGCGATCTGCGCCTGTCGGGCCAGCTTGATCGCGGTCTCGACCGCTTCGGAACCGCCCGAAACCAGGTAAGTGTGATCGAGGTCGGCCGGTGTGATCTCCGCGAGCAAGCGGCAGAACTCGGCCCGCTTCGGGCTGGCGAGAGAGGGATGGGTGTAGGCGTAATCCTCAAGCTGGGCGGCAATCGCGCGCTTCATCCTCGGGTGGTTGTGCGGCAGATTGACCGCCATCGGCCCACCCGAGGCGTCGAAGTAGCGGTTGCCTTCCCGGTCGTAGATGAAGACGCCTTCGGCGCGCTCGATCTCCACGTCCATCGGGTGGTACGAGAAGACATGACGCCAGTCGCCGTCGGGGCGGAGAGGGCGAGACATCGGCTGCGTTTCTGGCACGGTTGCGGGCGCGGTTGCCATCGATGCTGCTCCTGATCGGGGTAGAGAAGAGGGCATCGTAGCAAGCTGCTACCGTTTGCCGTCGCCGCCGCTACGGCGGCCGGAGGTGAATCGTGGCGCAACCCACAGGCAGCGAACGGATGGAACGCATCGTGGCGCTCGCGAAGCGTCGCGGATTCGTGTTCCCGGCCTCCGACATCTACGGCGGGATCAACGGGTTCTGGGACTATGGCCCGCTCGGCGTCCAGCTCAAGAACAACCTCCGCGACGCCTGGTGGCGCGACATGGTCGAGTGCCCGCCGCTCGGACCCGACGGCTCGCCGCTGTCCATCGTCGGCATCGACTCATCGATCATCCAGAACCCGAGGGCCTGGGAGGCGAGCGGCCACGTGGGCGGCTTCTCCGACCCGATGGTCGACTGCCGCGAGACGAAGGCGCGGTTCCGGGCGGACCACCTGCACGTGCTGCGGCCGAAGCGCGAGCTGGAGGCGCCCGTGTACTTCGCCTACCTCGAGGGCGAACCGGATCCGGCGGTGAGGACCGCCCGCAAGGCGATGCGCGGCCGGCCGAGCGTCGACGACTTCGACTCGCTTCCCCTCTCCGAACTCGACGAGTCCGACCGGGCTCACGTCTGGGCCCCCGGCGCATCGGAGGCGGGAACCCTGACCGAGTCGCGCGACTTCAACCTGATGTTCAAGACCTTCGTCGGCGCCGCCTCCGGCGAGGAGAACACCGCCTACCTGCGCCCCGAGACCGCCCAGGGCATCTTCCTGAACTACAAGGGCGTGCTCGACACGTCGCGGGTCCGGCTGCCGTTCGGCATCGCGCAGATCGGCAAGGCGTTCCGCAACGAGGTGACCCCCAGGAACTACATCTTCCGCACCAGGGAGTTCGAGCAGATGGAGATGGAGTGGTTCTGCCACCCATCCGAAGCGAAGATCTGGTTCGAGTTCTGGACCCAGTCGCGGATGGACTGGTGGAGCGGCCTCGGTCTCGCCGGCGACCGCCTGCGCCTGCGCCGCCACGAGGCGTCCGAACTCGCCCACTACGCCCAGACCGGCGAAGGCACGTTCGACGTCGAGTACCAGTATCCCTTTACCGAGCCGGACTACGGTGAACTGGAAGGCGTGGCCCACCGCGGCAGTTTCGACCTGGAACAGCACCAGGAGTGGAGCGGCGTCAAGCTGGAGACGTTCGACCCGGAGACGCGGGAACGGTTCGTGCCGCACGTGATCGAGCCCGCCGCCGGTCTCACCCGGGGCGTCCTGGCCCTGCTCTGCGAGGCCTACTCGGTCGACGAGAGCCGGCCCTCCTCCGAGCTGATGCGCTTTCCTCACCGCCTGGCGCCGATCCACGCCGGCGTCTTCCCCCTGGTCAACAAGGGCGGAATGCCGGAGATCGCGGAGTCTCTCTACCTCGAGCTGCGTCGCCGCTACCGCATCCAGTACGACGCGAAACAGTCGATCGGCAAGCGCTACGCGCGGATGGACGAAGCCGGGACCCCCTATTGCTTCACTGTCGACGGCCAGACCGTCGAGGACCGGTCGGTGACCGTGCGCGACCGTGACACGGGCGCCCAGGAGCGGCTATCGATCGACGCCGTGCCGCGCTACCTCGACGAACGCCTCAGTCTCTGAGACGAACGCCTCAGTCTCTGAGACGAACGCCTCAGTCTCTGAATCGCGGCCGGTAAGCGGTGGCGCTTCGCGCGACCGCGCCATTCTGGCGCGGTTGGTCACCGCCGCCGACAAGTGGATGCCGGCAGCGGCGACCAGGAGAACAAACTGAGGAAGTGGCGCGGAGGAGGTCCGGTTGGAGGGATTCTGGAAGGGCTCGTCGCGTCGTGAACGCGCGAGTCGGAGGTTCCGAGCAGGAGGCTCTACCGGCATATCGGCACTGGCAAACGGCTGACCAAGCGTGTCGAGCACGCGGCCGCGCCGCCGGTTCGCTCGCTGTAAAGGTAGGAATCTGTTTTGGAGGGGACCTCCTCCGATGGTTTTCCACATCTTCGGGATGACGCTTGCAATCCCGACGCATAGGGAACAAGCAAGGGTCGTGCCAAGCTCGCCCACTGGAGCAGGCGCACCCAGTGGCAGGCCTGCTAGAGCGCCGGTTCGCTTGCCGTCCGCCGCGGGTCTTCGATGCGGATCAACTTCCGCAGGGCCAGCAGATGCAGGACGATCGCCACCAGAAAGACGGTCTCGATCGGGGCCAACTGGCTGACCACGCCGGCGGTCAGGAACCCCGCCACGCCGCTCGCCTCGGCCAGGGAGTGAGTCGCGGCGATACGCATGGGACGGTCACGCTCCCGGCCGAACTCCAGGACGAGGTTCTGCGATGCCAGCATCACCCCTGAGAACCCCGCACCCACCAACAGGAAGACCGTGTACGCGATCGGAAAGACGGGAGCCCAAAGAACAGTCAGACTGCCTAGAATCCAGGAGCCGAGCGCCAGCACGTAGACGGCGCGGTATCCCGAGCGATCACCCAGCAGGCCCCACACCAGCGCGCCCACCGACTGCGCCGCCGCGAAGGTGACGGTCAAACCGGCCAGACGCGCGCCGCTGACGCCGAACCGTTCACCGACGAGGAGGACATAGAACGGCAGGGCGCCCCGGCCGGCGCCGGTCAGCAGCCGCGCCGCAAGGAAGCGGGCGTAGTGCGGGTCGGAGCGCAGGAGATCCGGCAGCTTGCCCAACCGGGCCCGCAGGTCGAGTCCCGCGTCGTGGACGTCGAGGGCCGCCGGCTCGCGGATGAAGCCCATGAACACGAGTCCGGTCGCGGCCAGCAGCGCGGCGCCGAGGAAGGTCAGACCGTAGCCGCGGGGAAAGCCGTACCGGTCAAGCACCCAGCCCGCGGCAACCGAGAGCAGGATCACGGAGGTCCCCGCCGCGAGGTTTCGCGTTCCCTGGAGTCGCCCCCGACGACCGACCGGCACGGACTTCGCGAACAGCAGGTTGAACGCGACCATCTGCATGCCGCTGGAGAAACCCCACACCAGCAGCACCGGCCAGACGAGGAACACCGCGACCTCGACCGGAGCGAACAGCGCCACCAGCGCCAGCAGCAGCATCTGGAAGCGCATCACGCCGCCGAACAGCAGGGCAACCCACTTGACGTGGCGGCGGTGCTCGACCAGCGCAGCGCTCAGGAGCGGCGACACGAACATGCCCAGGCTCTGGCAGGCGGAGGCTACCCCCACCGCGGCATTGGCGCCGGTCAGGAGGTTGATGTAGGTTGGCAGGAAGGTCGGGGCCTGGAGCAGCCGGAACCCCGTCATCCCGAGCAGGCCGTGGGCCAGGAGAGCGGCGTAGTTGCGCCGCCGGTCGAGGCGGCTGTGACTCCCGGCCGGGCCCCGGCTAAATGGCATAGAACACAAGCGCTTGCAGGGAGCAACGGCCGGCGCGTGTCCCCCAACGTGGTCCCGCTATGCGGGCCAAGCCCTGAAGACTCTCTGGCCGACGATCTGCCGGGGGAAGCCCCACTGTCCAGATACTAGGCCAAGAAGCGACTACCGGGACCGAAGCATGCGTGGCCATCGTTCGCGCCCCGGAGAGATGGCGTGATCGCCCATGTAAGTGAGGCATGATCCGAGTTGGATTCACTGTGGCATCAACCCAGAGTTCGCCTAGGCTCCGCGCTGTCGGTACGGAAACGGAGGCCACGGGAGACGCCATCAACGCACTTCTGTGGACGTAACCACTAGCAGCGCTCCAACACACCCGCCGAGACGACCGCACACCTCAGTCGCCGAAGATGTCAGCCCTTAGCTTCCGGTACTCCGGCGTGTCCGCCGCCACTAGAGGCGCGAGCAAGTCACGCATGAAAGCGTGCGTAGTCGAGCCCGCACGCGGCAGATCCAACACGGTCCTCGCCACCTGATGCACTGCTTGGGCAGCAGGCTTCAGGTCGTCAGTCGCGTGCGGGCCAGTGACACGACCCAGTGCCCTGTCTCGTGCCTCACGAATCGCTTCGAACTCCGCCGGCCTACCAACAGACTCGCAGAGCCTCCGTAGAAGTCCATCCGATAGCAGCAGCGACTCGAGATTCCTGTAGCCCGACAGGATCCGCACGCCCTCCTCCCTCTTGCGCTCCACCTCTTCCTTCGTCAGGTCGTCTCGATCCCGAAACCGGACAAGCAACACGCCACCAATGAGCCGCTCGATGAACGGAATAAGGTCACCCATACGTTTCTCTACCTGACTCGCACTACCGACGGACACGAATCGGGTACGGGGAAACTCCCTGGCGAATATCCTGTTGTAACAAGACTCGTCAAGCGCACCATCATCGGTCGCCGCCGCGCCTTCGCAGATCACTACGCAGTCGGGTGCCAAGAGCCCTGCAATATCGTCTAGCGCTATGGAGTAGTGAAGCCTCCAAAACTCGTAGTCCGGCTCGGCAGGCTCGATGATCTGTGCATGATCGTAGTTCCGTACTTCGCCCTCCGGGCTGAAGCCCATGTCCAAGAAGACGACGTGCTCTGGGCTCTGAGACCGGATCTCTTGAGCCGTCCTGACCATACCGATAGAGTGAGTGGCGAGCCAAAGCTGCGACCCGTCCGGTATCAATCGGTACAGTTCTTTGAGCAGCTTACCTTGCAGTCTCGTGCTTAGGTGAGCCTCCGGTTCGTCAACGCAGTAAAGCGAGTCATCGAACACAGGCCTGTTCACAACAACGTCGAGCAAGAGATCGAAAGCCGCCTTCTCGCCCGCAGACAGGTTCTCGTACAGGAAATTCCGCACCGCACCCTTCGTGAACGTGAACGATCCCTTTTCTCCCACCGCTACTAGGTTGTCGAGTTGGATATCTCCGAATACAACAGCCATCGATCTCCGAAGGTCACCGATTGTGTCCCCCATAATGTCGTTAGTCGTCAAGTCAGGAGTAGTTACCTTCCCCAGGAGGCGCCAGATGATCCTCTGATAGTTGTTCTGTACCGTTCGATCAGTATCGATCAGACGACGGATTGTGTGCCGATCTAGGATGTCACCTTGCTGTTCGATGGTCGTGTTTCGGAAAGAGGGATCATGCCGATACGCGGAACGAACGTAGAGACTCTTCTTGAAGTCAGTTTGGGAACTCGGACTGGAGCCGTGAAACTCTAAGCGGACGTCGTCGTTGTCCGTGTAGGAACCCGATGTGTCACGCCGGTAGTACCGCATCATGTCTTCGTCCAAACCGATGAAGCGCTGTACCTTGAGGTGTTTCTGGAACGTGTCGAACAGGGAGGACTTCCCGCAGCCGTTCGGTCCCAAGAGCACAACGAGCCTCGCTTGCTGCGGCAGGCCTCGAATTGTGAGATCGACGAAACGCTTGAATTGCTTTACGCGGGCCGACTGTAGTCTCAAAGGAAATGTCTCCCCATTCCGCAGATATGATCGGGATTCTTCATTCCTAACTTCCTCTCATTTGGCGGACGGTGGCCTGTGTACTCCCCGCGGCGGCGTGGTTTGCGATCCAGCACGAACTCTACCCAGGTGCGGGCCACGGTCGGGGCCACATACCAGGAGGAGCGGACTCGGTAACCGCTATGTATGTGGCGCGACCCATTGAGCAGACAGGACCTCCGCTTGCTCCAGCACGGTGCGCGTCGCTCTCTCCTGCTTGTCTGGCGGGTAGCCGTGCGTGCGCAGCACGCGCTTTACCAGCCGCCTCAGGTTGGCGCGGACGTTCTCGCGAAGCGTCCAGTCGATCTTGACGTTGTTCCGCACGGTTTCTACCAACTCGCGGGCGATCTCTCGTAGTGTCTCGTCTCCGAGGACGTGTACGGCGCTGTCGTTCGCCTCCAACGCATCGTAGAAGGCTAGCTCGTCGTCGGTTAGCCGCAACGCCTCGCCACGGGCATTCGCGTCGCGCATGTCGCGTGCGAGTTGGATCAGTTCCTCGATAACCTGGGCGGCCTCGATGGCCCGGTTGGCGTACCGGCGAATAGTGCGTTCGAGTAGCTCGGCAAAGGACCGCGCTTGCACGACGTTCTTCCGCCGGCGAACGGCCAACTCGCCCTTCAGCAGCTTCTGCAGTAGCTCGACCGCCAGGTTGCGCTGCTTCATATCCCGAACCTCGGCCAGAAACTCCTCGGACAGGATCGAAATGTCGGGCTTCTCCAGGCCGGCAGCGGCGAAGATGTCGACGACTCCTTCGGAAGCCACGGCTCGCGAGACGATCTGGCGAATGGCGTAGTCCAGGTCTTCCTCCGGACGCGTCTCGGCATCGGCGCGCTTGGCGAGCACCGACCGGACTGCTTGGAAGAATGCCAACTCGTCGCGGATCCGCTTCGCCTCGTCGTGAGGGACCGCAAGCGCGAAGGCCTGTGAGAGTTCGCGCACAGCCCGCAGGCAGCGCTCCTTGCCATCCGCCTGCGCGAGGATGTGTTCCTGCGCTCCAGGCAACAGGCTCACGCGCTCGGACGATGTTCCATCGGCCCACCCGGAGTAGTCGAAGCCGTGGAACAGGCCACAGCACACCTCGTACTTCTCCAGCATCACGGCCACCGCTTCGACCTGGTCAACGGTGGTTCTACCCTTACCCCCGCTTTCGGTGTAGGTCGCAAGTGCACGCTTGAGTTCGTGCGCCAGGCCGAGGTAGTCGACGACTAGGCCGCCCGGCTTGTCCCGGAAGACCCGATTCACCCTCGCAATGGCCTGCATCAGTCCGTGGCCGCGCATCGGCTTGTCGACGTACATCGTGTGCAGGCTCGGCGCGTCGAAGCCGGTCAGCCACATGTCCCGCACCAGCACCACTTGAAGAGGATCGTCGGAGTCGCGGAAGCGGTTGGCTAGCACCTTGCGGCGCGCTTTGTTGCGAATGAGCGGCTGCCAGTCAGGAGGATCCGACGCGCTGCCGGTCATCACGACCTTGATTCGGCCCTTTGCGTCGTCCTCGTGGTGCCAGTCGGGACGCAGACGAACCAGCTCGTGGTAGAGGTCGATGCAGATGCGGCGGCTCATGCAGACGATCATCGCCTTGCCGTCGATGGCTTCGAGCCGCCGGTCGAAGTGTGAGACGATATCCTCGGCGATGAGCTTGAGGCGGTGCGGGGATCCGACGACCGCTTCGAGTTGAGCCCACTTGGTCTTGAGCTTCTCCTTGCGCTCGACCTCCTCGCCCTCGGTCGCCTCCTCGAAGTCGGGATCGATCTTCGGCCGTTCGGCCTCGTCCAGCGCGAGCCTCGCCAGTCGGCTCTCGTAGTAGATCGGCACCGTGGCCTTGTCCTCGACCGCCCGCTCGATGTCGTAGACGCTGATGTAGTCGCCGAACACGGCCCGCGTGTTGGCGTCCTTCAGTTCGATGGGCGTGCCGGTGAAGCCGATGAACGAGGCGTTGGGAAGCGCGTCGCGCATGTGGCGGGCGTAGCCGTCGATGAAGTCGTACTGGCTGCGGTGGGCCTCGTCGGCGATCACGACGATGTTCCGGCGCCGCGACAACTCGGGATGCCGGTCGTCCTTCTCCCCCGGAAAGAACTTCTGCATCGTGGTGAACACGACACCCCCTTGTTCGACCGCGAGCTGGGTTCGCAGGTCGGCACGGCTACTGGCTTGAGCCGGGGTCTGGCGCAGGAGATCCTCGCAGCGCGAGAACGTGCCAAAGAGCTGGTCGTCGAGGTCGTTGCGATCCGTCAGGACGACGACGGTCGGGTTCTCCATCGCCGGCTCCCGGATGATCCGCCCGGCGTAGAAGGCCATGGTCAGGCTCTTCCCCGATCCCTGGGTGTGCCAGACGACGCCAACGCGTCGATCGCCTGGCGCACCTCCCGGCTGCCGAGTGGCCAGCGTGCTCGCCTGCGCGTCGGCTATCCGGGGATCTCGCCGTTGCACTTGAGTCGCTCGCAGGGTCTCGGCGACGGCTACTCGGACCGCGTGGAACTGGTGATAGCCGGCCATCTTCTTGGCCAACTTGCCGCCGCCGTCGTCCTCGAACGCGATGAAGTCCCGGACCAACGCCAGAAAGCGGTCCCGCTCACACATCCCTTCCAGCATCACCTGTAACTGGGGCAGCTGCGCATCGGCCAAGGTCTCGCCATCCATGGTGCGCCAGGGCTTGAACCACTCCCGCCCCGCGGTCAGCGTGCCGGCGCGGGCTTCGACTCCGTCCGAAGCGATGAGCGCCGCGTTGTGCGTGAAGAGTTTCGAGAGTTCAACCTTGTACGTCTGGATCTGTGCCCAGGCGGTCCAGACGGTGGCTTTCTCGTCCGCGGGGTTCTTGAGCTCGATCAGACCCAGTGGAAGGCCGTTGACGAACAGCACGATGTCCGGCCGACGCTTGTGCTCGCCCTCTACGACGGTGAACTGGTTGACCGCCAGCCAGTCATTGTTGATGGCATCGTCGTAGTCGAGCACCGCTACCTGCGCGCCGCGCAGGGCGCCCTCATCGGTTCGGTACTCGACCGTCACGCCGGCCACGAGCATGCGGTGGAACGCTCGGTTCCGAGCTTCCAGCGAAGAGCCTTCCGGCCCCGTCAGCTTGCGGAACGCATCCTCCAGGGCTTCGGCGGACAGGTCGGGATTCAGCCGATCCAAGGCCTCGCGAAGCCGCCGTTCGAGAACCACTTCGCTGTAGTCCGCCCGCTCCGATGAACCCGCGGCCGGAGCGATGTTGGGGCCGTGGGCCACTCGCCACCCAAGGCTCTGAAGCCACTCAAGGGCGGCGTCCTCGACCTCCGACTCGGTGAAGGTCGCGGAGTCCCTTGTCACGTCACGGGCTCCAATGCCCTCTCGGCCTCCGGTACGCGAATCTCCCCCGAGATGAGCCGGGGAAGCAGCGTGTCGCGGAGGGCGACGAGAGTGTCCGATTCGCGACGCGCCCTACTGGCTCGCTCGAAGAGCGACTTGGCACAGTCACCGAACTCACCCGCGAGCCGCTCCGGAGGAGCAACCATCAAGTGCCCCTTGACTGCCGTTGCCGGTACTCGCTGACGGCCGCTCGTGCCGCTCATGTTCCGGATCGCAAACTCCCGGAACCCGGCGCTACGCGCGAGGCAGTAGGCGTATTGGTCGGGAAGAGGCGGCTTGGGTTTCAACACGATGTACTCCGTAGAGCCCCAGCCGACCTCGTCCTCGCTCAGGAAGTCGACGTAGGCTGTCTTCCCGTTCTCCAGACATGGGGTGATGCGAGCGACCAACGTGTCACCGTTGGCGAAGCGCATGCCCGATCCGAAAGGTCGAAGATCCACTGAGGTCGGTACATGCCCCTGAGTCGGCATCTTGGCCATGGGGAGATACGGGACGACTTCTCCTCGTTGCAGGGGTCGTTTGGGATTGACGTCGATCAACTCTCCCAGAGGGGTCACCGTCCACCCCTCCGGTATCTCGCCCATCTCGGAGTCGACGAGCCGGTCGGGGAACAGGTCAGCGATGCCCCGCGGCAATCCCGTGTCCCGACCCTCCATCTTGGCGCGAACCGGATCGAAGTCAACGAACCACGACTTGAACAGCGCCCGCGCCATCCCCTCCAGTGTCTCGCTCAGACGGCGGTTCAACTCGATCTTGTCGTCAAGCGTCCCGAGAGTGTGGGCGATGGCACGTTGCTCGCGAGTTGGCGGTAAACGGACATCCAGGGCCCTCAGTTCGTCACTGTTGATGCGGCCCGTACCGTGACCAGCGAGATCCACGAGATTCAACAGGCGCCGCTTATTGCCAACGACCAAGTATGGCAAGAAACCGGGCTCCACACACGCCTTCACGAGCAGAGCTTTGATGTCCTGATTGAACGCCATCGGCCGTTCTGTCACGCAGACGGGCAACTCCTTCAGTAGCCGCATACCCCTTGTCAAGAGCAGGAGCGTCCCCGCCGGAACCTGCCTCGTGCCGTTGGCAAGCCCTACCAGAGTGACGTGATGGCTCGTGTCGCGGAGCCGAAACACCTTCATGTCTCTCGCGGAAACCCAGGGAATCTCTCCATCCCAGTACGCCGCTCGCCCCTTGGACGGCGTACCTCCAGACAGGAGGCGGACTACATCGCCTAGTCTGGCTTCTTGCCAGCCGGGAGCAGCGCTTGACGACTCGCGACGTGTTGCATGGAGATCGACTCGTCTGAAGCAGTCGCCCTGATGCCCCCGGTCGTTGGCGGAATGCACCAGCACTACGCGCTGCTCCGACACGATACGCCTGAAGCGTTCGCCGATCCGATTGGTGTCCACCACGTCCACGGCGAAGGGAAGGTCCGATTCCTCGAACGCGGCTTCCAGTGCCGCTAGCCTTTCCGGCGGGATCTCGGTACTCCCCTCCAAAGCGAGATCTAGGTCAGACGAGTCCTTGGTCTTCCATGTAGCGCGACTCCCGAAGACCCAGACCTTCACGCCGGCCGGTAGGTGCTCGCGCAATACGTCCCGGACGATGTGCAGATGGTCGGCGCGGATGTCAATCGGGGCCGTCAAGGGACTCGTTTCTCCGCCGAAGCTGATCCCGGACATACCTCGCTTCCCGGAGGAAGGCCGGCACGCTCTCGAAGACCACGCGCGCCTTGTCTTCGTCGTAGGTGTGGCTGGTCGTGCCACGGAGCTTCCGGTACTCCTTCCAGGAGGCCAGTTCGGACCGCAGCAGTCCACGCTGAAAGGCGTCGCGCATGATGGCACTGAAGCTCATCTCGTCGAACAAGGCGGGATTCTCGGAGGCTTGTTCGAGATAGCGTTTGATCATCTTGAACGACAGCTCGTATGTGAACTCGAAAGCCTGAATCGCGGCCGCTCTGAGATGCAGCTTCAGAGCGGGATCACGAGCTGCGACCTCCGAACCGTGGTACTCCAGCGCTTCTTCCAACTGCGCGATCGCATCATTGAGCGCCGTCAGATCGAGCTTCATGGCCCTTGCTCAGGCAACGGGAACCCAAGCGCTCTCAGGTTCTCGGCGATCGCGGCGTCGAGCCGACTGCCTTCGGCCTGATGTTCGCCAAGATCGGCGACCAACCGCTTCATCTTCTCCTCGAACGGCTCGCCGTCGTCCTCCTGCGGCTCCACGCCGACGTAGCGGCCCGGCGTGAGTACCTGGCCGTGCTTCTGCAACTCGCCCCGCGACACGGTGCTACAGAATCCGGGAACATCGGCATAGCCGTTCCCCTCCTCTCCGGTTCGCCACGCATGGTAAGTGTCGGCGATCCGAGTAATGTCCTCTTCAGTCAACTCGCGGTGCGTCCGGTCCACCATCCGGCCGAGCTTCCTTGCGTCCACGAAGAGGATCTCTCCGCGACGCTTTCGCCCACGCGCCAGAAACCACAGGCAGGCGGGGATCTGGGTGGAGTAGAAGAGCTGGCCCGGCAAAGCGACCATGCAGTCGACCAACTCGGCCTCGATCAGGTTCTTCCGGATCTCGCCCTCACCGGACTGACTCGACGACATCGATCCGTTGGCCAGCACGAACCCCGCTACACCCCTGGGGGCGAGGTGATGGACTATGTGCTGTACCCAAGCGAAGTTGGCGTTGCCCTTCGGCGGAACACCATAGCGCCAACGCTTGTCCTCCACCAATCGCTCGCCGCCCCAGTCCGACACGTTGAACGGAGGGTTGGCGAGGATGAAGTCCGCCTTCAGGTCTGGATGAAGGTCGTTGTGGAAGCTGTCGCCCTGGACGATCTGCCCCCCGATCCCACGTATGGCCAGGTTCATCTTGGCTAGTCGCCACGTCGTGTAGTTCGATTCCTGACCGTAGATCGAAATGTCGCCCCGAGTGCTTCCGCCGTTGCCGCTTCCACTGGCGTGGGCGCGAATGAACTCGATCGACTGCACGAACATGCCCGAGGAGCCGCAGCAAGGGTCGTAGACGCGCCCCCGGAAGGGCTCCAGCATCTCGACGAGCAGCTTGACGACGCAACGAGGCGTGTAGAATTCGCCGCCCCTCTTGCCCTCGGCACTGGCGAACTGCGAGAGGAAGTACTCGTAGACCCGGCCAAGCACGTCGCGCGAGCGGGCCTCCGCGTCCCCGACGCGGATGTTGCCGACCATGTCGATGAGTTGGCCGAGGCGCTGTTGGTCGAGCGCCGGCCGCGCGTAGTCCTTGGGCAGTACGTCTTTGAGCGCCGCGTTGTCGCGCTCGATCGCGGTCATGGCCCGGTCAACGGTCTGGCCGATACTCGACTGTCTCGCCTGGGCCTTCAAGTGCGTCCAGCGGGCCTCCTGCGGCACCCAGAAAATGTTCTCGGCGATGTACTCGTCGCGGTCCTCCGCAGCGTCTTCCCCCCACTCGTTCAGCACCGCCGCGTGGCGCTCCTCGAAAGCGTCCGAGATGTACTTCAGGAAGATGAGGCCGAGCACGACGTGCTTGTACTCGGCCGCATCCATGGAGCCGCGGAGCGCGTCGGCCATCGCCCACAGCTCGGCCTCGTAGCCCGTCGTCGCGCTGCTGCTGACTTGCCTCGTCGCCATCGTCGTCGCTCTAGTAGTCCTATCTCGGCCGTACAGATCGTCTCGCGCACTTCCCATCCTAGCCCCACAGGTCACTCCGGTCAGGACGGCCTCCCTCGCCGTCTGCCACTTGCCTTCGCGAGAAGCTCCCACTTCCCCCAGGATCCGAAGGCTAGGACTTGCCGGTGGGGACAAGCGACCCCCAGTTTCCCATACCTTGCAACCCTCCTTCTCACTCAGTTCCGGCTCCAGTTCCGTGTTCCGGCGGGCGCTCCTGTCCAAAGTTGATACCCGTGGACCGATTTCACACTCCCGGCGGCAGGGACCTTCGGAACCTCTACCGCTAAACGGTGAAGAGCGACGCCAGCTCCTCTTCTATTCCCTGTCGCCTCACTTCGAATGCAAGAAACGGGTAGTACTGTTCCAGGTGCGTGAGGTTCGTAGCGCCCCTCGCAACATCGACAAGCCACTCCGACCGCTCATCGACTAAGTCGAGGCTGTTCAAGTCGAGAATGTCGATGGAGTTCCGCACCTCTCGACTGCCTATCTCATGGAGATTCTCTCCTGCAACAACGAGACAACTAGGACACTTCAAAACGAACCAACCGTCTTGCACGAGAAAAGGATCAACAACATCGACTGATCCACCTTTGCGATTGTTGAGCTTCCAGCGAGCCAGCCGATAGTTGCTCCACTCGTACGCAAACTGCGGGTAGCGCCCTTTAGGTAGATAGTGATCGACAGTTCCTCCGTCACCAACGAGCTTTAAGGAACTGTACGCGCACCGCTCGTACGCGCGATGCAACTCCAGCTTGGCCCTGGACCAATAGTCGGGGAAATCACGACTCGAAGGATTGTGGTTGGCCGCCAGAAACACTCGGCCGGGCTGCCTAACTTCAGAGTCGAATCCCGGGTATTCTGGTCGGGGCTGCACCGGAATCACAGTTTGACACCAGCCTGGCGCGCAAAGAACGTCCAGCGCCGCCAAAACTGATCGTCGGGGGGCAGTACCATCATCAGTTCCCGCGAGACGGCTTCTACCTCGGACTTCGCAGGCTCAGTGGACAACTGTAGCTTCACTGCTTGCCCGATGACACGTTCTGCCTCCCTCGACCGTGCAGATCCGAGACCCATCGCAGCCGAAGTCAACCACGAAGATACGTCGCCGTGCTTTCGGAACTCGAGACGTTCGAGCTTCACCTCCGCGCCGTCGAGACGGAGTGCGTACAGAGCGTCGGACGACTCCTCGAAGTCAGCCTCCAGGGAGGCAAGAACGAGGGGTGAGTGAGTCGACACAACGGTCTGCATCTCAAGATCATCTTCAAGAAGTCTCCCAATCCCAAGGAGAGCTGGTAGAATGGTGCGCTGCCAGAAGGGGTGCAGATGGGCTTCGAGCTCATCGACGAGAAGCATAACTCGACGAACTGGTTCGAAGTCGAGCACCTCCGATGCCCACTTGTGTTCCAGCCATGTCCAGACGATCATGTAAGCGACTGCCAGTGTCCGGCGAACCCCCGCAGAAACGTGAGTTACTGGAACATCGTCATAGGGATGGCAGATGACCGGCATAGGTCTGGGGTCGCCAAACAGTCGTTTCGGCTCGCCTAGTCGTAGTACTCCCAGATCACTCGGGGAAACACGCTTGAGCACCTCCTCAAGGAGATTGGCTGCGTTCTTGTTGGTCGTCTGCCACCTGACACAGTCTCGAACCAGACCTTCCATCTGGCCTCGCTTCCCGTCCCAAACCTCCTGGGCTTTGAAGTCCATCGTTCCTGCATCACCGCTTCGCTCCCGATGGTCATCAGCGATCGAGAAGGAACCATCTACCCTTGCATAGACATAGAGTCCGGGAACATGAGGATGCTCGCTCTGCTGTAACCAAGACTGTGTAGATGGGTAGAAGTGAGCCGAAGAGCTACTGAAGCCGACATCGGTCTTGAGTCGGTATTCGATACGCGCTTCGGCAGGGTCTTGACGGCCGAATGGCGTCGCCGGAATGGCAGCCCACCGCTGTGTGGCCGCCCACCACGTTACGTCCAGAAGAAAGGACTTGCCTAGCCCGTTGTCGCCCGCGATGACGGTTAGACGATCTCCTAGGTCGAGCCTAAGCGCGTTGGCTGGGCCGACGCCTAGGGTCCGGACTGACGCAAGAGTCCCTTCCGGCTCGTCAGCGTCGGGCGGACGGGCGACGGCGTACGCGACCGCCCGAAGGTCCGGCCTGTCATCTTGAAGAAGGGTGAGGGCTAGCTCAGCGCTCGGGAGTGGCTTAGCAGCGAACAGTTCCCTTTTCTCAGTGCTCGTAATCGCGTACCGACGAAAGAAGGCTCCAATCACGTCGTCAAGAGTCGTGGATTCCGGCCACTCGATGTCCTTGCCGATCCAGATCGCCATAGCCGAAAGGGGGGTCGGTCGGTGTCCAAGTGTGGTGATTCGGCGCTTCGCGTGGCGGACGTAGTCATCCGCCAAACCCCACTCGGGTCTTCCGCGCTCGTGCAAGAAAACCTCTGCGAAGCTCTGCGTATTGATCGCCTGTAGGCCCGTAGAAGCGTACTTGCTAGTGACCCAAGTAACTCGACTTCGGAAGGGCTGAAAGAGGAACTCGCTGTCAGGGTCAAGCCGGTGATGACGGTCCAAGTGTCGCTTCGTCAATCTGTCTACGCTAACTCGCGCCGTGCGTCCAACAGGCAAGCCGTAGTTCTTGCAAGCCAAGAACGTGATACCCATAAACGGGTGCGTCGCAGCTTTCAGCGACCTCACTGCCCAGAGAATCGCCTCTTCGGAGAGGTAGCTCATAGCATCTGTCCCAGCATGCGAGTAGCATACTCACAGAAAGAGCGATTCAGATCAATGCCGATTCCGCTTCTCCCCGTAGCAATAGCAACACGCACTGTCGTCCCGCTGCCGACGAATGGATCCAACACAACGCCACGTGCGGGACAGCCGACACTCAGGCACCTTTTGACCAATTCGTCAGGAAATGGTGCCGTATCCAAGCCGTCGTTCCATTCGGGCCGTGCAGAGATCGTCCACACGTCCTCGTCGAATTCTCTTGGAAGTCGAGACTTGGCGAAATGGTATCGACGACTCTTGGCGAGCATGAACACGTACTCGTAGCTGCGGCTTGGCCGGTCCTGGACATACTCTGGGACTCTGGAAGTCCCCTTCGGGCGATGCCAGATGATCGCACTTCGGAGCACCCATCCATCCTCTGCCAATGCGAGGGCGACCCGCCACGGCATTCCGATGAGTGACTTTCGTTGTAAGCCGAGTCCGAGTCCGCCGCTCCTGTCCACTGCGCGCAGGCCGAATCGTCGTTTCTTGCTCTTGGCGTCCTCGCCGTGCGACTTGCCCCTGCCCGAATAGTAGGTGTCGCCCAGGTTGAGGAAGGCCACGCCTTCGGGTCGCAGAACTCTCCTCGCTTCGGACATGATCTCGACGAGCGAGGACACGTAACTCTCAACGGTGTCTTCAAGACCGATTTGCCCCTCTACTCCGTAGTCGCGCAACCAGAAGTAGGGAGGCGAAGTGACGATGCAATCCACAAAGCCCGGTTCCATGCTCCGTAGAACGCTGAGAGCGGAACCCTCGTAGATCGTCCAGTCCTGACCGCTCGCTTTCCCACTGTGAGTCTGAACTGGTCCGGGCTTCGCAAGTGCGTCCTTGAGCGGGGACACCGCCGTCCCGAGGTCTACCGTCATCTACGCTCCATCATCGGATTCGACGGCTACCGGCTCGTTTGTCGCTTGGCGTAGTTCCACTCACCGGGCTTCTTCCGTGGGGTGCGGAGCACGGCCATGGCCAAGCTCTCTGGCGACTCTGGGAGCGGTGGCGGCATAGGTCGTGGAAGCCGCCTCGGTCTCGTACTACGTCTGGCGTCCGTCATGCCGCTCGTCCGGTGCGAGCCTTGTAGCCGAGGCGATCTCTTCGTTCAAGGCTGAGAAGCACCTCCATGATCTGGTCGAGGGTATCAAGCTCCCTCTGGCGGTGCCGCCCGGAGACTGGCCCACGTAACGGTCTGGGCCCCTCTAACTCATCTCGCCGTAGCGCGCCACGTTAGGTTCCACGACGCCCTTGGGTGCAGGATTGACGCCGCTAGGGCCTTCGGTGTGTACACCGCGACGCGGGAAACGTAGGTCGTCAGGGCCGCGAAGCGCAGTGGGTACAGTGGTTTGCGGCCCGAGTGGGAGCGAAGACCAGACTTTCAACACTGGAACCGAGGAGACGGACCGCACCGCTGCTAATGCCTCGCCAACGACGGATGAATGGGGACACTCTGGATTGCGACAAGCGTAAGCTCAGATTTCGCCGGCGGCGCGCTGTCGCCAGTAGGAGCGATCGCGGGCTAGATAGTGAGGCTTAAGGTAGAGCCTGGTCGCCGGCAGTGACTTCGAGCCGTCGTACGGCAGGGCGATGGCCTGGTAGTTCTGGAGCAGGGTGAAGGTCCGGGCGTGGAACATGGGTTCCCGCTGCTCGCGGTAGGTCTTGCTGGCTCCGAGGCTGCCGCCTTGGCCGCCGCCCGCTCGGGCGGCGACGAGGGAGAAGGCCGGCTTGCTCGACTCGGAGAAGGAGTAGGAGGGCGAGAGCCGGGCGACCTTGCCGCACATGTTGGAGGCGAGGTCGGCGCTGGAGTCGTCGCTGAGGGTGAGGAAAATGCGGGTTCGGAGCGTCTGGAGCAGTGTGCGCCAGGCGTCGTTTCCGGAGAGGACGGATCGGAGCGAGGCGATGGACTGCGTGGCGACGATGGGGATGCACTTGCACTGCCGGGTGAGCGCGAAGGACTTCTCGTCTCCGGAGGGGTCGTCCTCGCCGACGGTGGCGAAGCTCTGGTACTCGTCGCAGAGGAGGACGGCCGGCCTGAAGTAGCGGTCGGGGTTGCGCTTCATCTGTGCGGGTCGCCGCAGCAGGGTCTGGAGCCAAGCGTTCTTGAGCATGACGCCGATGGCGCGGGCGAGAGCGGGATTCGCGCCGGCGGGCATGTTGAGTGCGACGACCTTGCCGCCCTCGATGAGGTCGGCCAGGGGCGGCAGCGGCGCGAGGGTGCCACCGCCGTCCGTTTTGGGGCCTGTTTGCTTCGTTGCCCCGGGGGTGAAGGGTGAATTAGGGGCTTTCGCGGTCGCGGTTTCGACGGGCGACGGCGGCGCGAAGAGCCGGGCAATGTCTGGGAGGTCGAAGATGGAGAGGAAGACGGAAACCCCCTCGACGATGGAGGTTCGCAGCTTCGTGTCGAGTTGCAGCCAGTCGTGGCGGTACCAGCGCTCGACGGCGTCCAGGCGGGCCTGGCGATCGTCGGGGGGCACCGGTCGCGTGGCCACGTGCTCCCAGGGGATGCCGAGCCCGTCAAGGCTGTGACTCCCGGCCGGGGCCCGGCTAAATGGCATAGAACACAAGCACTTGCAGGGAGCGACCGACGGCGTGTGTCCCCCAACATGGTCCCGCTTGGCTGGCCAAGCCCTCATGATTGTCTGGCCGACGATCTGCTGCGGGAGACAAACCGTCTAGATACTAGGCCAACCACAGACCACCGGCGGCACCACTTCTCCGGGACCACGCACGTCTCCCGAACAGAAACGACCCTGGGGAGGCGGACCGTCGCGCTCGCTGTTCCCCTCCAGCCGAGGGGAGGTTCGTAGGCGACAAGCGGAAGAACATGCCCAAGTCGAAGCGCGAGAACGTGACGCGCCGTGGCACCGTCGGCAAGCCAACGGCAGTCTAAGATGCATGACTTGTACGCCGCCGGACGACTCGCGCAAGTAGGTTATGCCGAGCCACTGCTCTCACCTGTTCTTGCAGCTAGATCGGGCGAGCAAGAAGTTGACGCCACCGGGAACTCAACCCTGAAGGAACCGGAGGAGGCTAGGAACGACGAACCGTCTACCCCTGACGCTTTCCGCCCCAGTCGTCGCCGCGGGCACAGCAGTCGCGCTGCTCGCCCAGAGCCCCACCGATGAACCCGATCCGTTCGAACTTCGCCGGCTCCTGATCGATCGCGTCGAGGCGGCCTACACCGCGGGAGATACCGCAGCGCTAATGCGGATGGCGGGGATGGAACCGCCGCCGCTGACGGGCCGAGCGCGGACCGACCAGATCCTCGCGGAGGCCGAAAGCTCTGATGGAGCAGTACCAGGCTTACAAGCCTCCGCCGGAGCGGGCGATCCGGCGAGCGCGATCGGCTCTGTTCGATCTCATCGACGAGTCGACCGGCGAAGAGGTGTACGCCTTCCACATGCTGGCTCTGGAGCGGCAAGAGCTCGAAGAAGAAGGAATGAAGTACGTCGAGGAAGCCGACGAGATGATTCGCGAGATCGACGAGGCATGGCATGCACGAGCGGCGGAGCTAGCTAGCGGTCCCCGCGTCGGCGGCGATCCAGAGGATCGCAGCTTCTAGGCGCGCGCCGATGATCGTCAGAAGGGGACTCGCTCCTTCCCGCTCGGAGTCGGGCCAAGTAGTAGAGAACGCATCTACTTGGGGACCAGAACGGTTGTCGACTGACCCCCAGCACAATCCCGCTTGCTAGCCATCCCACCTAGACCCTGGGGCTACGCTTCCCGCCTGTTCGCAGTTGACAGCGCTTGCGGCCTGTTGAGCGTAGGAGGCCGATCGAGGGGAACGAGAGCGACCTGCCCACACCCCGAACGCGAGAGAGCCAGGGACCTCCGGGGCTGCCAAACGGGTGACACCGGCCATCGACAGGTGGTGCCTCTCCCGATACTCTCCACGGAGCAATGAAGGCGGGTTTCAAGGCTAGAGCGCAAGCGAGAGTGGTTCCAACGCTTGACCCCTTGGTTCCGACACCGCTACGGGAGCTGGAGGATCCTGCCCGCGACCTGCCACGGATCGCTAAGGACCCGGCGGCCATGGCCACGATAGAAGCGGCAGTCGCGCAAGTACCGACGTACCACGAAGTGTTGCTCGGCGACGCACGGCGAGCGGTCCTGCCGGCAGAGTCGGTTCACCTCATCCTGACGTCTCCGCCGTACTGGACGCTCAAGGAGTACCGCCGAACCCCGGGCCAGTTGGGATGGATCGCAGACTACGGCGACTTCCTCGATCAACTGGATGGCGTCTGGCGCGTCTGCCATCGGGCACTCGTGCCGGGAGGACGACTGATCTGCGTAGTCGGTGATGTCTGTTTGTCACGGCGGAAGAACAGCGGCCGGCATACGGTGGTTCCCCTGCACGCTTCCATTCAGGACCGCTGTCGGGGATTCGGATTCGACAACTTGGCGCCAATCATTTGGCACAAGATCGCGAACGTCGCCCATGAGGTGCAGAGAGGCTCCGCGGGGTTCCTGGGAAAGCCCTACGAGCCCAATGCGGTGATCAAGAACGACATCGAGTTCATCCTGATGCAGAGGAAGCCAGGCGGCTACCGAAGACCGAGCATGGCTGCTCGAACGCTCAGCCTACTCTCCGAGGCCAGCTTCAAGACATACTTCCGGCAGATTTGGACTGACATCGCTGGTGCATCAACTCGAGATCATCCGGCCCCTTACCCGGTCGCTCTCGCCGATCGCCTAGTCAGGATGTTCAGCTTCGTTGGCGACACGGTTCTGGACCCCTTCACGGGTACGGCCTCTACCCAGATCGCCGCGGCCGCATGCGGTCGCAATAGCATCGGAGTCGAAGTCGACCCGGTGTACCACGGAAAGGCAGTGCAACGGCTGCTAAGCGAGGCAACTAGCCTGTTTCGAACGGTCGAGGTGCGGACCGGCGAGCTCGATTGCTCGACCGGCGTACCCGTAGTCGTGTAGTTGCAAGCGTCAGCCCCTTGCCGCTTCAGCGGCGATGTGTCCCGCCAATGTCGTCACGAAGCTCCTAAGCCCCGTCATCTCGGACTGGCCTCCGTGCTCCCCCGTTTCGAGGGCGGATCTAGGAGACGAGATCATCGCCGCTGTGGTGTAGAGCCGCTCTCTCACAAGCCGACGGCAAAGCAAGTCGTACCGCTCCAAGTAGGAGGTACCTTCGAAGGCCGGGAATGCCGGAAAGTGCGGAGAACGAAGCTGGACTGGTCGCCGGGAGGCTGGTGCATCCTCGACAAGAGTCAGCCAACCCACGAAAGGCCGGGCCTGGTCGCCGAACGCTCCCTCCCTGTAGGCCGTCCAGAGATCGCATGCGCTCCCTATGGCTTCCTCTGCCCGGTTGTTGAAATTGTTTCCGAACGATGGTCCGACTTGACTCTTCATCTCGATGGCTGCCACGAGATAGCCGTCGTTTAATACCAGCAGGTCCCAGAGCTTGGTCGCCCGGAAGTAACCAGGGAGGGTTACCAGAGGGCGTTCGCGATGGACCGAGGCATGCCGGAGACCATTGGCATGCACGAGTTCAACAACGAGATCGACGAAGCCATCCATGTTCTTGCCTGCGGTGACGCTCGCGCGTTCGCCCTGGCCTGGAAGACCCGTCTGAGCCTGTTTGTCCCGCGCCCTCTCACGGGTCCTCCAGAAGGCCCTTACTGCGTCGCGGGCTCTTCTGTCGTAGTCAGCAAGATCAACTGCCATCGCTACTTACGCCTTGCAGAAGTAGACAAAGAGGTTCTTACGGTCCCTTGAGCGCCTCAACTCCGCGACAATCGGAAGAAGTTCCTCAGGTAACTCCGGCAGGTGGCTTCGTAGGTACGGGTTTGAAGAGAGCCGAGGTCCCAGCTTGGGGTTGTCCGTGTTGTCCAGTTGCGCCGCGATCGCATGGCGGTGTTCAACCAAGAGCTGGTGTAGGTTCTTGTGGCGCTTGTCCCAGTCCTCACGCTTGGAACCTCCATCATGGAGACGGTTGCACCAATGGCCGACGACATTGTCGAGCTCGTGGTCGACTCGTTCCACTACCGAGGGAAACCGTCTTGGTTTGCCGTTCACGTGAGACTTGGCCCGCGCGATCGCGACAGCGGCGATCTCGATCAGCACTCCGATGTGGTTAGTCGGCGGGGCCCTACGGGGATCAGGTTCCCCACGGCTGTCCGTCCATCCCTCCAGGAGAACATACCTCCAGTTGGCGTACCCATGGCCCACCGACTGCAGAAAGTGGCTGGCCGTCTTGACAGGGATGTAGCGGTGCAAGTCTACAAAGGACCCGTAAGCACTCTCAACAGCCGCCTTGTCGTCCGTCGGAAGCTGACCGAACAGTGCGTCGAGGTCGTGGCGCAGGCCGCGCTCTAGGCGGTTGCGCACGTTGACGGGTGGAACGCACCAGTGAATCGCCAGTAGTAGCTTGAACGCCTGCTCGACCAGTTGGTAGCCCGTGGGGATCCAGGGCCAGGACCGCGCGTAGTCATAGTCGGGAGGACCAACATGCTGATGGCGTGGAGCATCTTGCCACAATCGGTTGACTATCTGGTGAGCGATTCTCAGGCGTTCAGCGGCGATTTCATGGTCCACTTGGGTGGGGACCTCCAGCGGGCGTTAGAGTGTTTCAGCCTAGTTCCTACGGTGTCGTCGTGCCGAAACCGAGCCTAGTTTCGGAGCCTACTGCACACACGAGATCCATAGGCTGTGCCGCTCGTTGACCGTGCGCTCGTGCCTCAGCTCCTTCGGGGGCCTGTCGCGAGCGGGGAGTGAAGTAACTCCTCGGGAGGTCGGGCGGCAACCGGGGAAAGCCAACGTTCGGCGCCGGCCGGCAGAGCAGGAGAGAGGCTGTGAATCCCGTCAGCCGGATCAACCGGTGTCGCGCCCCAGTCGAGCCGGAAACGCACTGCCTGTGGCCGGGGTGCGACCTCCGCAACTGCCGTCCATGCTCTCGGCCAAGGGGCGTCACGTCCAGCTGCTCGGCCGGCGCCCAGCCGTTTGACTCGTCGCGTGCGCGTGTAGGGTCACAATGGACGAGGGTCTTTGACCACGAACACGGTGTCGAGCATCCAACGTCGCTCCCTTCCTGGTCGTCTTGCCGTCGCCGAACACGATCAGCGAGCCAGGGTCGCAAGTCCGGGTGCCGAGGCTGCCGGTAGTTGGAATAGAGAAAGCCGAGGGCCGGCGATGAACGGATCGGTGTTATGCAGCCCCCTGTAGCTCGCCTTCGGGAGGTAGTGCAGGCACCACAGGTAGCGGAAGCCGGCTCCGCCGTCGACGCGTTCAGGACCTTGGCAGCCGCCCGATGCCAGACCAAGCGACCACACGTCTCATCATCGACGACGATATCGACCGGCCGAGCGGGCGATTCGAGTACGATGGTCCGTCCGGTACAACCGGACTGCCGTACTGCGTCGTCCGCATCTGAGTAACGTTGGCGGGGTAGCTGATGGAAGCGTCTTATCACGTACAGACTCGGATTTCGCGCTGCTCGGAGGCGTCGGTGGGCCTCAGAGCGATTCGTTGGCAGGTCTCGGGTCGCATTTCAGGAACTTGGCTAGTGACTTGCGCGCCGCCTTGCCGTCGAAGGTCTCGCACTCCCACACGACCAGCACTCCCCAACCGAGCGCTCGGAGTTCCCCGATGTTCCGCCGATCTCGCTCGATGTTCTGCTGGAACTTGTCCCGCCAGTAGGCCACACGGGTCTTCGGCGTCGTCGTCCGCGGGCAGCCAGGGTGTCGATGCCAGAAGCACCCGTGCACCAGAATCGCTTTTCGCAGCCGTGGGAAGACGAGGTCGGGGGTGCCAGGTAGGTCACGTCGGTGAAGCCGGAAGCGATACCCCAGCGCATGGGCCGCTCGACGAACGACGAGTTCGGGCTTGGTGTCCCTCCCGCGAATTCGCCTCATCAGCGCGGAACGCGCCGGATCAACCGGCCCCTCGGGCGAGGCGCATTCGCGTACGCTCTTGGAGTTCATCTCCGAACATCTTCGCAGCTTCGTTGCCCCGAGCGACGCCGCTTCGGCGGAGTTAGCCAACGGTGAAGTCAGCTACGTTCACGGTCGACGCAGCCCTCTTGCAGGAGCTGGGTGAACGGCTGATCGGTCGTTCATACATAGCGTTAGCCGAACTTCTGAAGAACTCATACGACGCGGACGCGACGGATTGTCGGATCGAGTTCCGCGATGACGAGATCATCGTATCGGACAACGGACACGGCATGTCCGAGCGGGAGTTCCACGAGCACTGGATGCGCCTCGGCACCACCCACAAGTCGGTTGACAGGGAATCCCGCCGATTTGGCCGACCGATGACGGGATCGAAGGGCATCGGTCGTCTCTCGGTCCAGTTTCTGGCCGACGAGATGACACTAGAGAGCACGGCAGCCGATGACCCTTCGCGCCATCTCTATGCCTTCGTCGACTGGAAAGGCGTCCGACGGGGCGAGGATCTTGAGACGGTGAATGTGCTTTGGGAGATGCGGGATGGACCGATTCCGTGTTCCCTAGCGAAGAGGTCATGCACCCGGATCGTGCTCAAGAAGCTGAAGAGCGAGTGGGGCACTGCCGAGATCGAGAAGCTTGGCCAGGACATTTGGCTTCTCCGGCCACCGTTCGGGAGACCGCCAACCGGGTCGGCTGACCGGTCTGCCTTGGATTTCTTTATCGATATCGACGCACCCAGAATCAAGAACGCGAAAGAGGTTTTCGACAGACTTCAAGACGCCCTGCTCCAGAACTGGAAGGCGAAGATCACGGGGCGGCTCCAAGACGGTCGGACCGGAGGCGAGGCCAGTGTCGAGGTGCTATTCAACCCAGGATATCCGGAAGGGCTGGAAGCGAGAGCATCCTTCCGAGAGAGCTTGGCGTTACCTGTCAAGACATCGGAGGATGGCGGGACGCGTATCCGCTCTGCTTCCGCTTTGGATCGAACCGAGTTCGAGATCCTGATCTTCAAGACTGCGGGTAAGCAGCCTGGTGGCGTTCCCGTGAGCCAGATGAGAGACTACTTGCACAAGTTCGGCAACGTTTCAGTGTACGACAGCGGGTTCAGGATTCCGTACTACGGTTCGTCCCAGGACTGGCTTGACGTGGCAAGGGATCAGGGGCGTAGGTTGATCGCATCCGAACTTCTTCCCGCGAGGCTAAACCTCGCGGACCGCTATCTGTTGGATTTGCCGGCACCGGGACGGATATTCGGCAGCGTGGAGATCGACACCAATCATGAGCGCGCGCTCGCGGAGAGCGCTGGCGCGAGGCCGGGCTCGTTCCTCCAGCTTTCGCCGGGTCGAGATCGCCTAGCCGACAACGCCGGTTTCGAACAGCTTCGTGACCTCGTTCGCTTCTCGCTTGACTTCTACGCGAGTCGCTATCGCCTGCTTGCCGTCCAAGCTGCCGAGAAAAGGCGTGCCGGGGAGGTGCCCTCGCGGACCTTCCGACGGGCCGTTACGGTGTTGGACCGGAATCGGGACGAGATGCCACGCGCCGTCTTTCGGGATGTCAGAAAGCAAATCGTGGCTGCCGAGAAGGCGTCGAAGAGGGTCGAGGAAGAAGTCGACCGGCGCGCGGTACTTCTGGCTCCATTGGCAACGGCCGGCATGACCGCACTCGCCCTCAACCACGAGCTCGCTCGCGAAGCTGCGATTGTCGGTCGACTCGCGGACAGACTGACTACCGCGGCCGAGGAATTGGAAGCTCCGGAACTCACTGAGATCGCTACAGGCCTCCTAGACGCCAGTATGCGCTTCCGGGCGCTTCAGGAGCTCTTTGCGCCCTTGGTGTCGGAGGAGGATCGAGAGGCCACCTCGCGCCTTCGCGTCGCGCCTATCGTTGACAGCGTCGTACGGGCCATGCGGCCGATCATGCCCGGCTGCTCGTTCGAGGCCCTTGAGTTGCCTGGCGACCTTCGACTCCCGGTCGGTTCGTTCGCCGATTGGAACGCCGTCCTCCAGAACCTCTTGTCGAACGCGTGGAATGCCAGCCTTGATGCGGAGGAAGCCTCCATTGCCTTTGACGGCGGGCGAAGGGGGCGGTACCGGGAGTGGCTTCGCGTGAGCGACGCGGGCGTCGGCCTCGGAGTGCCGCTCGAAGAGGCTCCAACCCTGTTCGAGCCATTCGAACGCCGACTCTATATCAGTCACAGGAATCGCTCAGTGGCCATGGGCGGTCAAGGGCTTGGGTTGGCCCTCGTCCGGTTGATCGCTGAACGAAGGTCGGTGCGCGCCGCCTTTGTGAAGCCGCGACGCGGCTTCTCTACGTCCATCGAACTTTCTTGGAAAGGAGCGGGGAAGTGAAAATCCTCGTTTGCGACGACTTGCCCAATCGCGGCGAAGACACGAGGCGTGCCATCGCGGCAGCCGGCGTCAATCATGAGCCGGTCGTCGCACCCGTCGCGGACTTCGAGGCTGCCATCGCGTCGCTTGTCAAGCATAGCCGGGACTTCTTGAACCGCGAAAGTCGTGTAGGGGCGTCATGCTGCCATCCGCTGTTCGATGACCCCGACATCGGTATCGTGATCCTGGACAACAACTTGGCCGAGCTGGAAATAGCAGGCGCACGCCACACAGCGGAAGCGCTAGCGGGTTTGATCCGCGCATTCACGCGAATCCCCTACATAGTGTCGCTGAACAAGAACTGGCAAACGGACTTCGACCTCCGCTACTTGGTCGGGGACTATCAGACGGCCGCCGACTTGGCCTTGAATCTGCCACATCTTGATAATCCGGGGCTGTGGCGCGGAGTTCCGGCCGCTAGTACCGATTCGTTTCTTCCGTGGTACTGGCCGGTATTGAGTGAGGTGCCCGAGACTCGTCGGTGCCAGGAACGGTTCGTGGATCAACACCTTGGCGAACAGATCCTGAGGACACTGGGTTTCGAATCGAACTATGTCCCGCACCTGACTCGCCACGCCGTCGGTGCGCTTTCGCCCGATGCGGAGCCGAAAGGTCTCTTTGAGGCGGTTACCTTCTCGCGGTTCTTCGAGACATCATGCACGTCACTTCCGATTCGGAAGGAACGGGAAGAGATCACCAGCCGACTGAGGGGAGACGGTGACCGGGCGGCAGCGGCGCGTCTCGTCGTCGTGCGGGTAGTGGCCGCGGAGCTTGAAAGGTGGTTTCGGCGCGACGTAGTAGGACCGCAGTCGGTCCTTGTCGATACGCCGCACCTACTGACTCGGATGCCGTTTCTTCTAGGGAATCAGGCCGGCTGTCTCGATCGCTGGAACGATGTTGTGGCGGTTTCGCAGGGCGCCGCAGTCGCCGTGGAGGAGCGGTATCGATCCCATCTTGAGGCAGCGAGATTCCCGCATACATGCTGGACGAAGAGTCAGTGCTTCTGGTGGCCCCTGCTGAAGGGGGATGCCGAGTTGAACGCGAGCTTCTTTGAAGACCACCCAAGATGGCCGGACGCCGTCTTCTGTGAGGACATCTCTGCGTTCCGGGCTGGCACGTCCGCCGACGGCCCTCGCGAGTTCGCGGCCGAGTTCGAAGGCCCATGGAGCCGTCGCCATGTCGCAGGACTGACTGACAAAGGCTACACACCTGCGAGTCGATTCGCACTATGAAGCGAAACCAGTGTGGAAACGGCAGCGCCGGCATAGGCGGCTGCCTAGGCGAGTTGATGCTCCTTTACTCACGGCGCGGCTTGGACGAATGGAACGGGGCGAAGAGCGACTTGAGACGGAAGGCGCTTGAGTGCCTATCGGCGGCAGGGATCGTCGAGACCGAGGACGAGGCGGAGGAGATGATCGAAGGGTCGAGTTGTCGCCGAATGTTCATACCGATGCCGGAGGGAGGGAGGGGTTTCGAGAGGAGCTTCTTCCTGCCGTCAATTGTAGGGGATAGGCTAAAGGCGCTGACCTTGTTCTTGCTCGTCAATCGGGCCCGAAGAGACTCGATTGCGTTCCGCTTCGAATGCGCCGAGAGGTCGGGCACTAGGCATGGCTACACCCACGTCCAGTTGACGAGAGATCTTCGCATAGCTGGACGTCCGGACCGGCTACAAGGCGTTCCTGAGTGGCTGCCAGAGAGTTACCCGGCGTTTCCAGTTCCAGCGCGCGACTCGCTGGAGTTGTTTCTTGCGATGGCGACGGCAGTACACGGCTTCCCGGATGGTATCGACTCTCTGATCGTTGATCTCCACCGAGGCGGGCGTATGGACCGGGCGAGGGGTTACCAGGAGAGGTTGCGAACCATGCTCGCCGTTCTGGCGTAGCAGGTTCAGATCCGGATCTTGGCCAGAAAATGCTTGTAGCAGCGTACATAGCCGCGCTTTAGCGTGGGCGCGATGTCCACGAGTGCCTCCGCAAGTCGGCCATGGCTTAGCTTGGCGTAGACGGCCTCCACCTCCCCGGACGGAGGGAAAACCGCGTAGACGCCGTGCGAGGGCACGGCACCGGACTGGTCGATTGCGACTCTCGGTACCCTTGCGAGACCTGGAATCAATAACTTGGGTGGCTGCCAATCGATTGGGCGCACCTTGTCGATAGTCCGATACCAGACGGCGCCCTTCTTGACTATGGAGCGAGTCCTCAGTTGCGTGGCGAAGCGGCTAAGGCGGCGGCTAAGGCACGGGAAGCGCTTCAGATCGATGAGTTCTCCGTCATCGTCGAATAGAGTAATCACTCGACGGCCCTGCCACTCGACGGCACCTTCGACGACTTCGGAGCTATCGACCCAGGGATGGAGGAGCGTGGCCTCGGCGTCAGTTTCGGCCGGCTCAAGGACAAAGGCAGGAGTGTGGCCAAGGGCCGGTCCTACCTTGATTGTGCAGCCCAGCTCCTCCAGCGTTTCGCCGGTGCGTCGGACCATTTGGGGCGAGCTGGCAGCAGTGTCGTGGCGCTTCGTTGCAATCAGGATTGTCGGGTAGGCCTCGACCCGCTGGCTAAACGCGGCCGTGGCTGCGAGGGCTTCGTTGGATTCGATCGCGAGACGTGGAAGCCACTTGGTGCGAAACCGATCCGCGAACGCCATGTAGAGCCACCTGTCGGAGCACAGGATTCCGCACTTGCCTCCGGCTTCGAGAAGGTCGAGGCAGCGGTCGAGGAACGGAAGAAACAGATCGCCACGCGCCATCGCGGCGGGGAGTCGTTGCTCGTACAGCGACTTGAGGCTGTCTGGGACTTTGGACCAGCGGATGTAGGGGGGATTGCCGACGACATGAGTGTACGCCTCGGTGGGCGGCGCCTCAAGCAGGAAGTCCGAAGTTCTGATCCAAGCGTTGGCGCACGCCGCCGCGGTGTGGTGGTGGACGCCGATAGCCCGAAGCGCGCTCTGTACCCGTCTACGGGCTTCGGATGCTGCGTTGGCGTGAATCTCGAACGCAGTGATGCGGGCGCGGAGCTGGCGGGTTCGAGGCTCGATACCCTGTGCGCGAAAAGAGCTCACGAGGCGTGTGGCGGCGTGCACCAGGAACTCGCCGTTGCCTGCCGCCGGTTCCAGGAGGCGTGCCCCAGAGAGGTCGGCATCGCTTAGCCATTCGACTCGGTCGAGGATGTCGGCGGCCACCGCCGGCAACGTGTACACTCCGCACTTCTGATGGAGTTCCTCGACGGACTCGGCGTGCTCGGATTGGGCGATTCCGGCGTCTGCCTTCGGAGCTTCAAGAGTCAAGGCGGCGGCCTCGATCACCGTCGAGTCTGTCGAGGACGTGAGCCGAGGCGCCGAGGAGAGTCCAGAGTTCATGCTGGTTTCAGGCCTGTTCGCTGGCATCGGTGGCTTTGAGTTGGGTTTGGAGCTCGCGGGCCACCGCCCAACGCTGCTCTGCGACAACTGCGAGTACGCCTCTCGGGTACTTCGACGACGCTGGCCAGAGGCGCGTTTCCATGCAGACGTGGCCGATCTTGCGGAGTTGCCGGAAGACGCCGAGCTCGTCACGGCCGGGTTCCCGTGTCAAAACCTGTCGATGGCAGGCGACAAGGCGGGCCTCGACGGAGGCAAGAGCGGCATCGTTGATCACTTGTTCAGATTGCTCGACGTGCGGGCTGTTCCCTGGGTCCTGATCGAGAACGTCTACTTCATGCTCCATTTGCAGCGAGGAGCGGCGATCGATTCGATTCTCAAGCGGCTTGAGCGCCGAGGTTATCGGTGGGCTTACCGGGTCGTCGACAGTCGCTCGTTCGGCCTTGCTCAGCGTCGGCGACGCGTGTTCATTCTCGCGAGTCAGGCGGGAGATCCCCGAAAAGTGTTGTTGGCTGACGATGCGCCTGGTGGAAAGCCGCCGAAGTTCGATGTGACCCAATCGGTTGGATCGCGGCCTCTGGGCTTCTACTGGACCGAGGGGCGCGTCGGCCACGGCCTGACGGCGGAGGCGATTCCTCCGTTGAAGGCTGGATCGACTTTGGCGATTCCCTCCCCGCCTGCGGTCCTCTTGCCGTCGGGTCGGGTCGTCACCCCACCGATAGAGGCATTGGAGCGCCTTCAGGGGTTTCGCCCGCGTTGGACATCCGCCTTGCGGGGACAGGCCAGAAGGCAACGGTGGCGTCTTGTAGGGAACGCGGTCTCGGTTCCGGTCGCGAAGTGGATCGGAGGTCGACTGGCGGACCCGGTCCAGTACGACGAACAGGCCGATACCCACCTCAGACCAGGGACTCCTTGGCCAACCGCTGGCTGGAATGTCGACGGCCGCAGGATGGTCGCCGATGTCTCTGAGTTCCCAGTCAAGAGACGATTGGGCCGGCTCTCGGCCTTCAACACCGCGAAGTGGCCGAACCTCTCGCAGCGGGCGCTCAGTGGATTCGCGAAGCGGGCGCGAGAAGGAGGGCTCCGCTATCCGCCTGGTTTTCTTGACGCTATCGAGGCCAACCTCTCGGAGAGACCACCCTAAGCTACCGCTTGCGTGAAGTCTGCTCGTCATCGCGGTTGCTCTGGGCGCGCACAGACTTCGAACTGCCTACCACCGTCCCTCGGATTCCATAACCTCCCGCCTCCGCTCCAGCACGTCGCTTCGCGGTCTTCACGCGCTGACTAGGTCGAGGAGCGTCAGTGGGGTCAGGAGCCATGGGTCGACGGAGAGCGACACGATGACCCTCAGAGGCGAGTAGCCGCCGAGAGACCGCTCTTGGCCGACTGGTGTGCCACCCCTTCCATGAGTTCTTCCATCTCGTAGACGTCGCGGAGCTTCTTCCGCGCAGGTTCCGGCGCTCTCGCGGCGAGTCGTTCCGCAAGGGCCGCCACCTGCTCGGCAGATCTGGGATGGCAGTGCTGATGAACTAGTACGCCGTTCTCTAGGACCGTTCGGCCTCCATCTTGGTGCTGCTTGACGTGGTGGATCTGAGCCTCTGCCAGATCGACCAGGGCTCCGCAGACCGCGCATCTGCCCTTGTCGCGATCGTAGATGATCTCTCTCTCCAGTCCGTTGAAGGCCCTCTTCGGATCCTTCGGCACCAGAGGAAGTAGCTCCGCCATCATCTGGACGTAGAAGCGGTGGCGCCGTTGAATGGTGTAAGCGCGGTCCGCGCTGTTTCGGGTCCAAACGCCGTAGTGGGACCAGACGTTGTACAGGTCTTCGGGTTCTGGATTTGCCTTCGTCGGCGTTGCTTGCGTCAACAGGCCCGCGAATGTGGCGTGTGCGGCCGCTAGTCGAGACTCCCATGAACGGGTGTAGTCCTTCCAGATCGAATCGAGGAACAGCACGAGATGGATCGCCTCATGGCCCTTGAGCCTGCGCTTGCCGTCGCCCATGAGGGAGAGGAGCTTGTCGAGAATCGCCGAGATGCGATTGCAGAGGGCCGAATCTGGATCGAAGTCCAGATACAGGTGGTACCAGCCGTTGAGCTCTCTGGCGCGGATGTCGGTGAACTCCTTGCCGTTCAGGTGGCGCTCGAGTAGTAGTCCGGTCAACTGCGCCGCCATCTGACGGGTCTTCCCGCGGTCGTACTTGCGCTTCGGATCCAGCCCCATCAGTTCGGGGAAGAACCGGTGACCAGGGAAGCGAACGATCTCGGGTTTCCCTCCTAGACTGAGGATAAACTCGCAGAATCCTCCGGGAAGCGCATCGCGACGCTCCTGTGCATTGAGGTGGCTTCCTGCCTGGAGGCGGACGAAGAGCTCCCGGATCTCGTTGTTGTTATCGGACTCTACGAAGGCGACCTGTATCTCGCTGTTGAGGAACGCCTGTTGCAGCTCCTCGTCTAGGTCCTTGAACGTCTTGCCTCCCCACGGGCAGTCCGTCTCGTGCAGAAACCGAGGGAACTCTGCGTCGGGATCGTCCCTTTCGTAGAGCTTGAGCGCCCCCACGTGGAACCTGTACAGCGCTTCCATCCGCTGTTGGCCGTCGATGATCTCCAAGCGGTCTTGCTGGAGTCCATACGAAACCGTGGTGGCCTTGTGGAGGTAGATGATCGGTAACTGGAAGCCGCGAAAGACGGAGTCGACCAGCCTCTTCCTCTGGTGGTCGTTCCACACCTCTCCCCTCTGATACTCCGGATTGACCTTCGCGATGTCGTTTCGCCTCCAGTCAACCAGTTCCTCGACTCTCCTCGACTCCATCTTGGTCTTCATGTCTTCTGACTCTAGCCGAGCAGAAGAGCCGGCTCCGCTTCGGGGAGTACAGCCCGGACCCGACTCCCCCGATGACGTGCGCAGTCCGCCCAAGAGCCGCCGAGACTTCCGCGTCTAGACCTCGGGCGGCGCTGCCGCCGTCTACTCAAGCAGGAAGGCCCCCAAGCCTCCGCGACCTCGCGCGGACGCTCCGGCACGTCGCTGCGCGCATAGCACTCCTCGACCTGGCTCCCTACCGCATGGGCCAGGGCCTGTTCCGCCAACTCCCGGTCGACCGCCCTCGTCGGAGCACCAGGACCCGGAACGAACAGCGGAACCTCTGAGGGCTGTAGTCGACCCCGAGGTTCGTCCAGCAGCCGACCGAACACCGCCGCGCCGACCATCTTTCCCTGAACGCCGGGGAGGACCAGACTTCGACACCGGAACCGAGTAGACGGACGGCACCGCTGCTACTGCCTCGCCAACCACGGATGAAGTGGGACGTCTTCGGCTGCCACAGGCGGGATCTCAGATGTCGCCGGCGTCGCGCTGGCGCCAGTAGGAGCGGTGGCGGGGGAGGTAGTGGGGCTTGAGGTACAGCCTGGTGGCCGGGAGGGACTTCGAGCCGTCATAGGGCAAGGTGATCGCCTGGTAGTTCTGGAGCAGGGTGAAGGTACGCGGGTGGAACATGGGTTCGCGTTGCTCACGGTAGGTCTTGCTGGCTCCGAGGCTGCCGCCCTGGCCGCCGCCCGCTCGCGCGGCGAAGAGGGAGAAGGCGGGCTTGCTCGACTCCGAGAAGGAGTAGGAGGGGGAGAGCCGGGCGACCTTCCCGCACATGTTGGAGGCGAGGTCGGCGCTCGAGTCGTCGCTGAGGGTGAGGAAGATGCGGGTACGAAGCGTCTGCAGAAGGGTGCGCCAGGCGTCGTTGCCGGCGAGGACGGAGCGCAGGGAGGCGATGGACTGGGTGGCGACGATGGGAATGCACTTGCACTGGCGGGTGAGCGCGAAGGACTTCTCGTCGCCCGAGGGGTCGTCCTCGCCGACGGTTGCGAAACTCTGGTACTCGTCGCAGAGGAAGACGGCCGGGCGGAAGTAGCGATCCGGATTGCGCTTCATCTGTGCGGGTCGCCGCAGCAGGGTCTGGAGCCAAGCATTCTTGAGCATGACGCCGATGGCGCGAGCGAGAGCGGGATTCGCGCCGGCGGGCATGTTGAGAGCCAGGACCTTGCCGCCCTCGATGAGGTCAGCCAAGGGCGGCAGAGGCGCGAGGGTGCCGCCGACGACACGACCGTCCGTTTCGGGGGCTGTTTCGTCCGCTTCCTTGGAGGTCGCGGGCGAATCATGGGCTTTCGCGGTCGAGGTCTCGACGGGTGACGGCGGCGCGAAGAGCCGGGCGATGTCGGGGAGGTCGAAGATGGAGAGGAAGACGGAGACACCCTCGACGATGGAGGTTCGCAGCTTCGTGTCGAGATGCAGCCAGTCGTAGTGGTACCAGCGCTCGACGGCGTCCAGGCGGGCCTCACGATCGTTGAGGGGCGCCGGCCGCGTGGCCAGGTGCTCCCAGGGGATGCCGAGCCCGTCGAGGCGGTCCCTGAGGTCGGTGCTGTCTGCGGCCACGTAGCGGCCGGTGCGGGCGGATTCGAAGTCGAGATCCGCAAGCTCGGGATGGTCGGAGTGTTCGGCGGGGATCCGAATCCGGGGCTCGTCGGCGGGGCGGCCGCAGAACTCTCGCGCCGCCTTGATCTTGGCGGCGAACGCCTTGGGGTCGATGGTGAGGTGGTAGACGTCGCGAAGGGTGACCCAGGGGTCGGGGAAGACGCGGTGGAGTTCGATGATCCAGCGAACCAGGTTCGTCGACGCCTGCTGCCAGAATGGGTCCTTCGAGCGGCCGAAGAGCTGGTTCATCAGGGTCGCGAGGGAGTAGGCAAGGCTGTAGCTGTCCGTGTCGGAGGCGAGGGGGTTCCACTGCCAGCGGCCGCCGAGGGCAAGCTCAATGTAGTCGTCCTCTCGGCCGTGGTCGGCGAGCAGTCGGCGGATGTCGTGGCAGAAGTCGCCCTTGACCTCGAGGACGAGGCCGGCGGCGCGCCGCTGCTGGTTGTCGGCCCGCCAGGAGAAGAGCTGCTCGGCGAACGGTCGCATGCATCCGCTGGTCTTTCCGGTGCCGACGGCGCCGAAGATGGCGACGCCGGTGTAGAGGCCACGTTCGGGGATGGTGAGCCATCGCGGCCGGCTGACCTCCGTGGGCTCGACCGGGTGATGGAGTTCGCCGAGGACGAGGGACGGCGCGTCATCTTGGGAGGAGGCAGGCCAGGGCGGCAGGACGCCTCGTCCGCGTCGGGCGGACCCGGTGCGGGAGCCGAGCCAGACCCGGGCCGCTCCGGAGAGTAGGAGGACGCCTCCGAAGACGACGACTCCGGGCGCGGCGAGGTGCCAGGTCCGGAAGAGGGCGTGTGCGGCCGGGTCGTGGTACTGGATGAAATCGAGGAGCGGGTCCTCGCCGATGGCGGGGAAGGGTCGCACTTCGGCGGCCCATCGGAAGGCTCCGAAGCCGGCCGCGAGAGCGATCAGGAGGCGGAGCGTCAGGGCGCGCCTGAGCACCCGGAGAAGCCGTGCCAGCAGGCGGTGGAGAGCGGCGCCGCCGAGGCGACCGCCGCGGGCGATAGCGCGGCGGCCGGAGGCGGGAACCAGGTCGGCCGCAGCGACGAGCGAGGCCGCGACCGTGGCCCACCAGGCGGCCCGCACGAGCGCGAAGTCGGCGGATGTGCGCAGCGCCAGGAAGTCGAGCCAGGCGATGGTGCCGGATGCTGGCCAGGTGGCGAATCGGAGCGTGATCAGGAGCACGCCGACGCCCGCGATAACCGGCCAGACGAGGCGGTCCAGGAGGCGCAGCAGCATCAACGCCGGGGAACTGTTCGTGGTGGTCATTGATCCGCTCCGAGCCTTCCCGCAGGGATCACCTCTGGACGTGAGCGACCCTCCCGGCGGCCGTGATTTAGGCCGGCACATGGAGGACCCTTGCGTGCCGCAGCAGGCGGCGAAGAGGGGGGGTCGCTCACGTCCCAACCCGCCCGCTTCGTGCGGTCGCGTTGCAGCGCCCGAGAGGGCGCTCTGCGGAAACGGAACCCGAGAAACGTCCTGTGTTTCAAGGACGATTCCCGCAGTGTCCTTGAAGGAGGACGGTGGAACATCGAGCGCGGTGGGAATGTGAAAAAGGGGGTGTTCACGTTTTCACAACCTGGTGCGGATCCTGGTGCGACCCGGAGTCATGCGAGAGCTTGGGGCGCGAGGCCGCGAGCATGATGCGTCGAGTAAGCGTCGATCAGAGCCCCGGACGCGACGCCAGCGTCCTCCAGATCGGCCCGCTTGCGCAGGTCGATGGCGAGTCGGCGGGCGGGATTCAGGCCGCCCCATTTCTGGAGGGCGGAAATGTCGGTCGAGTAGAGGGCCGCCCTGACGGCGGCCAGGGTTTCCCTCTCCTCCGGGGTCAACGGCTGGACGGCCGACGACGCTGCATTGGTCCAGGCGGCGACCTTGCGGGAGAGCTTGTACTCCCTTGCGACGGTGCGCGCCACGGCGGCGACGCCGACCGCAGTTCCGAGAGCACGGAGCCAGGCCCAGAGGGCCCGATGCTCGGTGGCCCAGCGCTGGAGCTCCCGGTCGGTGCGGCGGCCGGGGTCCACGTAGACGAAGGTCGCCGACTTGTCGTCGGCGGCGATCGGCAGCTTGAGCGCAAAGTAGCGCCGGGTGCGCTTGGCCGCGCCGCCGTAGATGCGGCTGGGGAGCAGGTAGCGGCGGATGCCGCGCGCTTCGAAGTGGGCGACCTTCTCCGCTTCGGTGGCGAGCCAGGGGAGGCGGGGATGGTGGACTACGTGGTCGAAGGAGAGCAGGCGGCGGAAGAGGACGATGTCCTCCTTCGGCTTCCGGCGATGGCGGATGTCCTTGACGCCAAGAGCCCGGTAGAGACGGGTGGCGTACACGTGGGTGTACCGCAGCCGGGTGTCCATGTCGGGGAGGGGATGCTCGCGGGCGACTCCACGTTCGGTCAGAACGCTCAGAAAGCGGGCGGTTACTTGCGGGTGACACCGGTGATGCTCGGTGAACTGCGTCCTCGTGAAGACGCCGGAGTGGAGGCAGACGAGGGCGAGCCAGGCAGCCTCGTAGTCGCGGAAGCCAAGCTCGCGGAGCGCGGCGTCGCGGCCGGCCAGGTGCGGTATGGCGGGAGCAGTCGGTGTCACGTCAGAAACCGACCGACCGATTCGGCCTGCATGCAGGTGACGAGAATGCCCATGGCGGTGCGCGCCTGGGAACCGTTGACTAGCCGACCAGGAATGTGCCCCAAGCCTCCATCACCTCGCGCCGGCGCTCCAGCACGTCGCTGCGCGCATAGCACTGCTCGACCTGGCTACCGACCGCATGAGCCAGAGCTTGCTCCGCCACCTCCCGGTCGATGCCCTCGTCGGAGCACCAGGACCGGAACGAACTGCGGAACCCGTGCGGGCTGCAATCGATCTCTAGGTCTCTCAGCAGCCGTCCGAACACCGACACCCCGATCATCTTCCCTTGGACTCCGGTGAAGACGAGCCCTCGACCTCGGCCACGCAACCCATCGGCCCGCTCCAGGACCACAAGGGCGGCACTGGAGAGGGGAACCCTGTGCTCCTTGCGGGACTTCATACGCGAGGCAGGAACGGTCCACGTGGCCGACTCCAGATCGACCTCCCGCCACCTCGCGCCACGAACCTCGCCGCTGCGCGCCGCCGTCAACGCCAGGAAACGCATGGCCAGCTGCGTCCCGATCCTTGCGCCGGAGCCCTCCACCTTCGCCAGCGCCTCGGGCAGCTCGTCGGCCGGCAGGTAGCGATGGTGCTTCCGCTGCTTGCGGCCCGCCGGCAGGACTGCTGAGAGAGTGCTCGTCGGGTCGTCGGACCGATAGCCGGCCGCCACGCTCCAAGCCATGACGCCGGCAATCCTCTGCCTTACCCGCTGCCCAGTCGGCCGCTGACGGCGCCACAACGGCACCAGGACCCGCATCAGGTCGGCGGTCTGGATCTCGTTTACCGGCAGGTCCCCGAGGCTCGGAAACGCATGGCGTTCCAGCAGCCGTCTGACTTGTCGGGAGTGGACCTCTCCCCAATCAGTAGACTGGATCTCCAAGTACAGCGTCGCGGCTTCACTGAAGGTCGGGACATCTGAGACTACGGGCGCCCTGGGATCGCCACCGAGTCTTGCTGTTCTCGTATGCTCGAAGGCGACCTCCCGAGCTTCCTTGAGTGACCGGAACCGTGTCGATCCCATGCCGACCTCGATCCGCTTTCCCTTGACCACGCCTCTCCAAACCCATCGGGCCTTTCCGGCGACGGTGACTCTGACCATAAGGCCGTCGCGGTCGTACAGCTTGAAGGGTTTGCCGGTGGGTCTGATGGCGTCGACTTGTCGTTGGGTAAGTGGCATGGCGGGATCGTAGCAGAGACGCCCGTAGGTGTTCCCTCATCGTGTCCCCCATTCTCGCCTTCACTGCCGTACGCTGTCGCCTGCTCCCACGGCCTCTGATAACGGCTCGCAAACTCTCGAAAAACCCAATGAATACTGGACTTTAACGCTATGCTTTGGCTCTCTCACACACTCTTTGGACCTCAACGGCTATCGCCCGGCCAGCGTGGCTGTGACCTCGGTCGGCGGAGGACATGCCTGACCTCAACGTAACACGCAACCGGACGATGACACGCGGAGACCAGGGCCTCAGCGGCGTGCACGAGACCTTCAGGAGGATCGTCCGGCTGATTCCGGAGGGTCGGGTGGCGACCTACGGTCAGATCGCCGCGCTGGCGAATCGGCCGCGCAACGCCCGACAGGTCGGATACACGCTGTCCCGGCTGAACGACGAGAGCGTGCCGTGGCACCGCGTGGTCAACGTCAGGGGCTCGATCAGCGATCGCGGATTCGACCCGCTCGAGAGCGTGGAACGCCAGCGCTTCCTGCTTCAGCAGGAGGGCGTCGTCTTCGACCGCCTGGGCCGCATCGACCTGGACCGCTTCGGGTGGAGGCCATGAGCGCAATGCAGCTCTCCACGCGCTATGGCTTGCTGCCGGCGGCGGCGCTGCTCGTCGCCGTCGCCTGCGGCGACACCGGCCAGAGCGCGCCGGAAGCCTCGGTTCCTTCCCAGGCCCCAGCGGGCGAGCCGCCGCCCGAGGGGATGGTCCGCGTACCCGCGGGAGCCGTTCCCCGTCCCGGTGGGGACCGGCAGGTAGCCGCCTTCGATCTGGATGCCTACGAAGTGACGAACCGCGACTTCGCCGCGTTCGTCGAGGCGACCGGCTTCGTGACGGAAGCCGAGCGCTGGGGTTGGTCCCTTGTCTTCCATCCGGAGGCCACCGCGAACCCCGAGCAGGAGCAGCGGCCGCAAGGGACTCCCTGGTGGCTGGCGGTCGAGGGCGCATACTGGCGTCATCCTCGAGGACCCGGTTCCGAGGCAGGAGCCGATCTCCCCGCCGTCCACGTGAGCTGGGGAGACGCCAAGGCCTACTGTGAGTGGCGCGGCAAGCGCCTGCCGACCGAGGCGGAATGGGACCTGGCCGCCGGCGCCGGCAGCGACGGCGAAGGCGGCGCCCACTACCCCTGGGGGGACGTCCCCGATCCTGAGGGCCGCTGGGTGGCCAACGTCTGGCAGGGCGACTTTCCCGCTCGGGACGACGCGGCCGACGGCCATACCTACCTGGCGCCCGTCGGCTCCTATCCGCCGAACGCCCTGGGCATCTTCGACCTCGGCGGCAACGTCTGGGAGTGGTGCGACGACTGGTACCGCCCCGGGGGCGCAGGCGGTGAGAAGGTTCTGAAAGGCGGCTCCTGGCTCTGCGCCGCGAGCTACTGCGAGGGCTACCGGAACGCGAACCGGAACCACTCCGCGCCCGACTCCGGCCTCGACAACACCGGCTTCCGCTGCGCCCGCGGCATGTAGCCGCGGGTCCTCTGACCCGCGGAGGAAACGCGCCGCGAGGCGGCGACGATCAGCCCAGGAGTGCGCCCCCAAGGGGGACTTTTCACGGATTCCTGAAACTTCGAATAGTTCAGTCATGTTTCGAAAAGAAAAACTCCCACACCCAAGATTTTCGTGCTATCGTCCTTTTCTCGTTTCATTTCGTACCGGCTGGTCGGCGACACTTCGGTTCCAATCCAGAGCCCGCACGCGTCAGCAGACCACCCCGTTTCAGCGAGGAGAGACAGAATGACCAAGATCGACACGGGCATCGCTTCCATCGGACTCCACCTGCCGCCTCTGGCCATGCCGGTGGAGGAACTCGCGTCACTCCGCGGCGTCGACCCGGACAAGTACCGCATCGGGCTGGGCTGCTCCGAGATCTCCCTCTGCCCGCCTGAGTTCAGCATCGTCGACCTCGCCTCCGAGGCGGCCCGGCGCGCCCTTTCCCGCTGGGAGGGCGACCTTGACGACATCGGGATGATCGCCGTCGGCACGGAGACCGCGGTCGACATGAGCCGACCCCTTTCCGCCTTCGTGGCCGATGAGCTCGGCCTTGCCGGGAGCATCCGTTCCTACGAGGTCAAGCATGCCTGCTACGGCGGCACCCTGGCGCTGCGCCAGGCCTGCGAGTGGCGCATGTCCGGCGCGGCCCGGGACAAGGCGGCCCTGGTCGTCGCCGCCGACATCGCCCTCTACGAGCAGGGCGACCCCGGTGAACCGACCCAGGGCGCCGGAGCCGTCGCCTTCGTCGTGGAGCGTCCCGAGATCGCCTCCGTGGGAGTCGAGTCCCACGCCTGGAGCCAGCCGGCGTTCGACTTCTACCGCCCGGTCGGCGAGGCCTACCCGCGGGTCGACGGCAAGCTGAGCCTCGAGTGCTACAAGAAGGCGGCCCAGGAGTGCTTCTCCGCTCTCACGCGCGGAGAGAACCCGGCCGACGTCCTGGAGCAGTTCTCGGCGATCTGCTTCCACGTGCCGTTCCCGAAGATGGTCAAGAAGGCGTTCCATCTCGTCGGCGAGGTGGCTGGCTGGACGGCCGAGCGGATCGAGCAGATCTACAACGACAAGGTCGAACCCGCGATGCGCTGGAACCAGCTCTCCGGCAACTCGTACACCGCCTCGCTCTGGATCGCGGTCGCGCACGCCCTTCAGGGCCTGAAGGCCGGCGAGCAGGTGGCCGCCTTCTCGTACGGTTCCGGCTTCGGTTCCGAGATTCTCTCGCTGATCGCAGGACCACGCGCCAAGGACGCCGAATGGGCGCAGGACATCGAGCGCGACGTTTCGCGTCGCGCACGGGTCAACGCGAGCGGCTACAACCTCCTGCGCGCAGCAGTTCGTACGGCGGCCGCGTAAGTCGACCCGCGGACGCCGGCCCCTCAGGTGGCCGGGCTACGGTTCTACGGATCCCGTAGCCCGGCCATCTGTTCCAACTGCTCCGCGTAGGCGGCCAGCACGCCGGCGGCGATGTCGATCTGCCATTGGGCCTCGTCCCAATCGCGCTGCTCGATCGCCTCCCGCACTCCCGGCAGCGTCTTCACGCCGTAGCCGGTGTACATGCCCGGCGCATAGAGATGATGCCGGAACCAGGGTCGGCGCGGCAAACCCTCGCTCCGGGTGAGCCGTCGCTCGCTCTTCGTGACCAACTCGTCGAGCGCGACCTGGGTAGCCACGTCGCCACTCCGAGCGGCCTCCGTCAGGGCACGATCGGCGGCCTTCGCCGCCCGCCCGAGACGATCGTGCGCGTTCCTTAACGGCGCGAAGTTCAGGTGCGGCGCCGGCGGATCAGCCTCCGGCTCGACGAACGGTTTCGTCGGGTCGGCCGCCAGGCGCAGGGCGGCTCTGTCGAGAAGCTCGTTCTCCCGCTCGATCTTCCAGCGCTCCTCGTCGGCCAGGTCCGCGACCTCGTTGATGTAGCGGCCTGTGGTCGCGGCGGTCGTGCCGAACTCGAACGGGAGCACGTCGGCGTTGGCGAGCCGCAGCGTCAGACGCAGCCCGGTGCGGGCAAGCGCGGCGCCGTAGACCGCGCCGGGGTCGACGAACTGGCGGAAGAAGTCGAACGTGTCGAAAGCGGTGTGGTACTCGCCGCCTGAACCCTCGCCTCCGTAGCCGACGTTCAGCGACGACACGCCGAGGTGCTGGAGGAACGGCGAGTAGTCCGAGCCCGATCCCAGCGCCGCGATTCGCAGTCTTCCCGAGGACTGGAGCCGCTCGTACTCCGCACGGCTGCCGTTGACTTGCCGGTACGCAAGCAGGCGCGCGCGCACGCTGACGCCCGTCTGGGGGTCCTCGACCTCCGCGGCGACCTGATTGACCAGGGTCTCGAGCGCGTGAGAGCCGCCCGCGCGCAGGAAACCGCGGCTGTTCGAGTCCGTGTTGATGTAGACCGCCGCGTGCTCGCGCAGGGCGTCGGCGTGGTGCTCGGCCCACTCGGTCGAACCGAGCAGGCCCGGTTCCTCGGCGTCCCAGGCCGCATAGACGACCGTGCGTCGCGGCGGGCGGCCTTCCCGGGCGAGCCGTCCAAGCGCCTTCGCCTCGGCCAGCAGGCCGACCAGACCGCTGATCGGATCCCGGGCGCCGATCACCCAGGCGTCATGGTGGTTGCCGCGCAGGATCCACTGATCCGGCCTTTCGGTGCCCGGCATACGGGCGATCACGTTGTGCGCCGGCGCCAGGCTCCAGTCGAACTCGAGCTGGAGACGCACCCGGGCGGGGCCCGGGCCGATCCGGTAGGTGATCGGCAGACCGCCGCGCCACTCGCCTGGGGCGGTTTCGCCCCCCAGCGCCTCGAGCAGGGGCTGAGCGTCCCGCCAGGCGATCGGCAGCACCGGGATCCGCATCAATGTGTCCGCGTCCTCCCGTGAGAGCCGCGGTTCGCCGTCGACTGCGCCCCGCATCGGCGTCAGCGGATCGCCCGGGCGGAGCGGCAGGTCGAGCACCGACCCCCGTTGCACCGCACTCGAGTGCTTGAACGAGCCCTCCGGATACCCGGCGCCTTCGCTGTAGCCGTCGTCGCCTGGATCGTTGAAGATGAGGCAGCCGATCGCGCCGCGCTCGTAGGCGACCTTCGGCTTGATGCCGCGCCAGGAGCCGCCGTAGCGGACGATCACGATCTTCCCCCGGACGTCGATGCCCAGCCGCTCCAGTACGTCGTAGTCCTCGGGCACGCCCCGGTTCACGTAGACCAGCTCCCCGGTGACGTCGCCGTCGGCCGAGAAGGCGTTGAAGGGCGGCAACCCTTCGGTGACCGCCACCTGTGCGGTGCCGTCGCCCGCCGCCGGCTCCTCGATGAGCGACGCCTCGAACCGCGTCGGCTCCAGCAGGGTCAGCGACCGCAGCCGCGGAGTCGGGAAGAGAACGTCGAACGTCTCGATCTCCGCTTCGAAGCCCCACTCCCTGAACCGCTCGACCATCCAGCGCGCGTTCGCCTCCGTCTGCGGCGCCCCGGCATGATGCGGCCGCGGGGTCATCAGCCGGTTCCACCCGAGCAGCTCGTCCGCGACGATCCACTCGTCGGCCCGCTGCTCCATCTCACGCTGCGCCTCGACGCGGTCGGGATGGAATCCGATCAGATCCTGCGCGCCGGCCGGAACCGCAACGAGGACCAGGGCAAACAGCAATCGTCTCACTTCACGCCCCCCGATCCGCCGCCGCCAGTACCGTGTTCCGCAGCAGCATGGCCACCGTCGTCGGTCCGACGCCCCCAAGCCGCGGCGTGATCCAGCTCGCGACCTCGCCCACGGACTCGTCGACGTCGGGGAGGAGCTTCCTGCCCTCCCAACTGATGCCGCCGCTGACCACGACCGCGCCCGGCTTGATCATCTCCGGCACAACGAACCGGGGCACACCGAGAGCGGCGACCACGATGTCGGCGCGGCGCGTGAACGGCGTCACGTCTTTCGCACCCGTGTGCACGACCGTGATCACGGCGTTCGCGCCCGGCTGCTTCAGGGTGAGCAGTAGCGCGAGCGGCCGACCCAGAGTGGGCCCCCGGCCCAGGACGACCACCTCACGGCCGCCGATGTCGATCCCGTAGTGCATCAGCATCGCCTGAATTCCGGCCGGCGTGCACGGCACCGGTCCCTTCTCCTGCAGCACCAGCTTGCCGAGATTCACCGGGTGCAGACCGTCCGCGTCCTTCTTCGGGTCCATGCGCGCCAGGGCTTCGTTGAAATCGAAGCCGGAAGGCACCGGGTGCTGAATGATGTAGGCATCGACGTCCGGGTCCGCGTTGAACCGGTCGACGGCGGCAAGGAGTTCCTGCTGGCCGGCTTCCGCCGACACCTGTTCGTGGAACGAGGCGACGCCGACCTCTTCGCACGTCTCGTGCTTCTTGCGGACGTAGCCCGCCGAGGCCGCGTCGTCGCCGACGAGGATCGTGCCCAGGCCCGGCCTGACGCCCGCGGAGGCGAGCTCCTGGACCCGTTCCGCGACTTCCGCCAGCACGGCCTCGGCCACCGGTTGGCCTGCGAGAAGTTGAGCCGTCATTCGTCTTTCCCCATTGCGTGTTCGTGATGATCATCGTGGCGGTGGTCGTGATCGTGGCCATGGCCGTGGTCGTGCCCGTGTGGCCTGGCCGCGAGCTGTCCGGTCAGGCGATCGATCTCCGGTGTCGCGACGAGTCCAGCCGCTTCGAGCGAGTCCTCGAAAGCCTCCTGCCAGCACTGCCAGTAGTTCCACTCCTCGTCGCGAGCGGCGCCTTCCCAGGCAGCGATGGCGCCGATCAATCGCCCGCGAAAGGCCTCCCAGTCGAGCCGGCCGGCCTCCACCAGGGCCATCGTCAGGCCGAACAGGCGACTCTCCCAGGGCGCGCTGAACGCCAGCTCCCCGTTGCTACGCGGGGGCGCCAGTGCGCCGTCTTCGTCCAGGCGGACAGGCAGACCCATCTCGTGCGCTACAACTGCTCGACGCCGATCATCGAGTCGCGGGTGACGAGGGCGGTCAGATCCTCGACGCCCAGGCCGTCCGTGCCTTCCGGCCGCTGCGGCAGAACCATGTAGCGGACCTCGGCGCTCGAGTCCCAGACCCGCACTTCGACGTCCTGGGACAGGTCGAGCCCCAACTCCGCAAGCAACCGCCGCGGTTCCCGCACCGCGCGCGCCCGGTAGGCGGAAGACTTGTACCAGGCCGGCGGCAGTCCGAGCACCGCCCACGGATAGCACGAGCAGAGCGTGCAGACGACCAGGTTGTGGACCGAGTCCCTGTTCTCCTTGACCACCAGACGAGCCACGTGGGGGTCCGTGTTGTCGCCGAAGCCCAGCTCCCGGATCGCGGGCATCCCGTCCTGGAGCAGCCGCGCCCTGAACGCCGGATCGGTCCAGGCCTCGGCCACCACCCGGGCGCCCCGAAGCGGCCCGATGTCCTGCTCGTAGCGTTCGACCAACGCGTCGACGGCGGCGGACTGGACCAGCCCCTTCTCCACCAGCAGCGCCTCGATCGCCTCGGTACGGATCTCCGGAGATTCGCTTCCTCGCTGATGGTCGGCAGTCACTCGGGCGCCTCCAGGTACGGCTCGAACAGATCGATGTAGACGGTGGCGCCGACCTCCGCCTCCTCACCCCAGAGCTCCCGGCTCTCGAAAGCGACGGTGTAGAGATACTCCGGCGACTCGCCCCGGCCGTCGGCGTTCGTGTCGGGATAGACGCAGGCCGGATGGACCTCGGCGACCACGCCCCTCCGATCGCGGGCGTAGCCGGGCAACCGCGTGTGCCCCTGCGGGTGGCGGTTCCAGGTGCGCACCGCGTCGCCGACCGCGAACCGGGGCTCGCGTCCGATCTCGCGCACGACCGAGCCCACGTGATCGGGCCGCTCAACCGTCGCGCTGCCGCCCAGCCTTTCCTCCGCCAGGGTCTCCAGCGCGTAGAGCCAGCGACCGTAGTAGCCGTCCGAGAGATAGCGGCCCGGTGGCATCCGCTCGATCGCATGGCGAAAGGCGTCGATGTTCGCCAACCCGGCGCCCATCGCGTAGCCGACGAGAGCGCACACCCGCCCCTGCCAGGCCTCCGGGAACAGGGCCTCGTCCGGACGCCGCTCCACGCGGCCGAAGCCGTGCATGCCGCCCATGTCGTGGATTCCGTTCATGCTCCGACGGCCGCCGCAACGCTCCCGGCAGCGGGCGGGAGTCTACTAAGGGCTATTCTCAAGCCATGGACACCGCCGATTCGCGGCCGACCGCGGGCGCCCGCCTGGCGCACGCCGACGACTACCCCTTCCTGGGCCAGGGCAGGGCGCCCCTGGAGGTAGCGGCCGCCGAGGGCTGCTACATGATCACGCCCAACGGCCGGCGGATCCTCGACGCCGCCGGCGGCGCCATCGTCTCGAACATCGGGCACGGGCGGCGAGAGGTGGCGGAGGCATACGCACACGCCGCGGCGCAGACCGACTACATCGTGCCTCCCTTCGCCACACCGGCGCGAACGGAACTGGTCCACCGCATGCGGACCCGCTGGCTGCCCGGCGACATCGACCGCGTCCTGTTCGCGAGCGGCGGTTCCGAGGCGATGGACCTGGCGATCCGGTTCGCCCGCCAGCACCACCTGTCGGCGGGGCGTCCCGAGCGCTGGCGGGTGTTCGGGCGACAGCTCTCCTACCACGGCGCCACGATGGCGACGCTGGCGGTGGGCGGACACATGGGACGCCGGGCCGGCTTCGAGCCGTGGCTGGTCGACGAGCAGACCGACCAGCCGCGGCCGCCCGCCCACTACTGCATGCGCTGTCCGCTGGGCAAGACGTTTCCCGGCTGTGACGTCGCCTGTGCCGACGAGGTGGAACGCGTGTTCGAGGAGATCGGCCCGGAGGAGATCGCGGCCTTCGTCGTCGAACCGATCGTCGGCTCGAACGCCGGTGCGCTCGTGCCCCCGGGTGACTACCTCGAGCGGGTCGCCCGCATCTGCAGGCGGCACGGCATCCTGCTGATCGCCGACGAGGTGATGACCGGCTACGGCCGGACCGGCCGCAAGTTCGGCGTCGACCACTGGGACGTGGTGCCCGACATCCTGGTCGGTGGCAAGGGGCTGACCGGCGGCTACGCGCCCCTGGTCGCGATCTGCGCCCGCGAGGAGGTCACAGCGCCGATCGCGGAAGCGGGGGACTCGGTGATGTTCTTCACCTACGGCGCCCATTCGCCCGCCTGCGCGGCCGCCACCGAGGTTCTGCGCATCCTCGAGGACGAGGAACTCGTCGAACGCGCCGCCACCGTCGGCGCGGTGCTCGGCGAGCGCCTGCGGGAGACCCTCGCCGACCATCCCCACGTCGCCGAGGTCCGCGGCCGCGGCCTGCTCTACGGCATCGAGATCGTCCAGGACCGCGAGACGCTGGAGCCGTTCGCGGCCGAGGCCGCGATGGTCAACGCCATCGTGGCGGCCGGTCTGTCGATGGACGTCTTCTTCTACCCCGGCGGCAACGATTCCGCCCGCGACGTGGTGTGCCTGGGTCCACCCTTCATCCTCGGCGAGGAGGAAATCGAGAAGATCGTCACCGTACTGCCGAAGGCGATCGACAGCGCGATCGCCCGCAAGGAGCCGGCGCCCTCGCTGCTGGGGCCACCGGTGTGCTGCGACTAGGCCCTAGTAGCTGGAGATGCCGATCTCCTTCTCGGTGATGAACTCCAGCAGGGCCGGCGTCCCCGACTCGGTCGCCTCGATGCCGCGGCGGATCGCCGGGACGATCTCCGCGGGATCGGTGACCCGCTCGCCGTAGCCGCCGAAAGCCTTCGCCATGTCGGCGTAGTGGCCGGAGATGTCCGTGCTGCGGTACTTCTCGGTCGCCACCTGCATGATCGGCAGCTCGATCGCCATCGAGAAGTTGTTGAACAGGATGGAGAGGATCGGCAGGCGTTCGCGCACGGCCGTCTCGAAGTCCATGCCGGTGAAGCCGATCGCGGCGTCGCCCCAGACGTTGATGCAGAGCTTGTCCGGCCGGGCGAGCTTGGCGCCCATCGCCAGGCCGAGGCCGTAGCCGAGTTGGGTCGTCTTGCCCCAGCCGATGTAGGAGAGCGGCGTCGTGCTGCGCCAGAACGGCGAGATCTGGTCGCGCGGCGAACCGGCGTCGTGGGTGATGATCACGTTGTCCCGGTCGACCGTGTGCATCAGGTCCCAGAGCACGCGGTACGGCGAGAGCGGCGTCCCCTCGGACGTGAGTTTCGGCATCCACTCGTCGAGCCAGCCGGAGCGGATCCGCTCGATCTCCGCCGGCACGGAGTCGGCCCTCGAGGCCGCGTGCGGAAGCGACCGGCCTTCCAGCTCGGCGATCAGGGCGGCCAGCGTCAGCTTCGCGTCACCCGCGACCACGCATTCCGAGGCAACGTTCTTGTTCAGGTCGACCGGGTCGAGGGTCGCGTGCAGGTACTTCGCCTGCGGGTACTTGCCGAAGTAGATGCCGAACGCGGTGGTCGTGAAGCTGCAGCCGATGCCGAAGATCACGTCGGCGGCACCCAGGAACTCGTGGACCGTCTTCGGCACCGCGCGGCCGCCCGAGCCGAGCGACAGGGGATGGTCCTCGTTGAAGGCGCTCTTGCCGCCAAGACTCGTCGTCACCGGCGCGCTGAGCAGCTCCGCCAGGCGCCGCAGTTCGTCCCAGGCCTCCGCGTAGTGGACGCCCTGGCCCGCGTAGATCACCGGCCGCTCGGCCCCCGCCAGCATCTCCGCGGCCTGGCTCACCAGGCCCGGATCGGGGCCGACGCGTACCGTTCCGCTCGGGCGAGGGCCGAGATCGTCCGGCACGTCCTCGCCGAAGACATCCGCCGGCACCTCGACCATCACCGGTCCCGGCCGGCCGGAGCGGAGCTGAGTGAAAGCCCGGCGCATCACCTCGGGCAGCGCCTTGCCCATGCTCAGCGGCTCGCACCACTTCGTCACGTGCTGGAAGTTGGCCACCGCGTTGAAGTTCGGCGCCACGTGCATAGCCCGGCGGCTGTACCCCATCGGCATAACCAGGATGGGCGCCGATTCGCCGTAGGCCTGCGCCACACCGCCGAAGGCGTTCTCGGTTCCCGGCCCGCTCTGCATCGTGAACACACCGAGCTGCCTGCCGGAACTCAGCCGGCTGACGGCGTCGGCCATGTGCAGGCCGATCCGCTCCTGGCGGACGATCACGGTGCGGATGTCCGCCACCGCCGCGGCCTCGATGATCGGGTTGACCGGGTAAGCGACGATGAACTCGACGCCCTCCCGCTTGAGGTACTCGGCGACACCCTGGGCTACCTTCACGCTGGAACTCCTGAGATTCTGGGTGGGGAGAGGGGCGGCTACGATACCCGGAACCAGGAACGTCCCAGAAGCTGGAGGACCCAAGAGATGGAAGACACCGCGAAGAGGATCAGCCAGATGACGTTCGCAGCGATCCTGCTGGCGCTCGGCGCGGCCTTCGCGAGCGCGCAAGACGCGCCAACCCTGTCCGGGCCCATCACGGGCGGGGAACGCGGCACGCCGTTCGCCGCGGTGAACGTGGCGGATCGCGGCTACCTCACCGAGGAGTACTTCCTCGAGGGCGAGGCGACCGCGTACGAACTCGCCTCTGGCACCCAGGGCGCGGACGGCCAGTGGAACACCCGGGCGTCCACCGACAAGGCGAACTTCAAGACCCGCCTGCTGGTGGTCCGGCCGCAAGAGGCGTCGGCATTCAACGGCACGGTCATCGTCTTCTGGCTCAACGTCACCGCCGGCTTCGAACTCGGTTCCGCGAGCGACGAGGCCCTGCGCGGCTATGCCTGGGTGGGCGTATCCGCGCAGAAGGTCGGTGTCCACGGTTTCCCCCAGAATCCCGGCGGACTCAAGGCGTGGGACCCGGAACGCTACGGCTCACTCGTGCACCCCGGCGACGCCTACTCGTACGACATCTTCACCCAGGTCGCGAACGCCATCGGTCCTGAACGCAACCGGCAGGGCCTGGATCCGATGGGCGGCCTCGAGGTCGAGCGCCTGGTCGCTGCCGGCGCTTCCCAGTCCGCCGCGCGGCTGCGCACCTACATCAACGGCGTCCACCGGCTGACGAAGGTGTTCGACGGTTACCTGCCGTTCATCGACTTCGGCGGCGTCGTGCCGTTCACGTCCGAGCGTGGCGGCGGGCGCCGGGGACGAAGTCTCGCGTCGATCCGATCCGACCTGGACGTCCCGGTCATCGTCGTGAACTCGGAGACCGAGTTGGCCAGCTACCACCCCATAAGCGAGCCGGACTCGGCCCGCTTCCGGCTCTGGGAGGTGGCGGGGACATCGCACGTCTCCGCGGCGAGACCGAAGGAGCGCACCGTCGAAGGCTCCAACTGGCTGTCCTACACGCCGGTGTACCAGGCCGCGATCCGGCATCTGCACCGCTGGATCACCGACGGTGTCGAACCACCGAGGATGCCGCGCGTGGAAATGAAGGCCGGCGATCCCAATCCCGAGGTCGTCCGTGACGAACACGGCAACGCCATGGGCGGCATCCGCCTGCCGGAACTCGAGGCGCCGACCGCGTCGCACAGCGGATTCGGCACGCAGAGGGAAGGGACGCGGTTCGGGTTCCTTTACGGCACCGCGACCGACTTCGACAGCGAGCAGCTGACGGCGCTGTACCCGGACAGCAAGCACTATCTCGAGGCCTGGAATGCTGCACTGGACCGTTCGATCGAGCAGGGCATGATCCTGCCCGAGGACGCGCCGGCGATGCGGCAGCGGACCGCGGCCTGGGCGGCGCGACTGGACTAGCTAGCTAGAGGCCGTAGTACTCGCGGTACCACTCGACGAAGCGGGGGATGCCGTCGACGATCGCGGTCGTCGGCTCGTAGCCGAGGTACTCCCGCGCGCGTGTGAGGTCGGCCGAGGTCCGCACGACGTCGCCGGGCTGCATCGGCAGGAACTCCTTGTCGCCCTCGCGGCCGCAACTCCGTTCGATCTGCCGGATGAACTCCATCAGTTCCTCGGTGCGGCCGGCGGCGAGGTTGCAGACGAGGTCCTCGTGGTTGCGGTCGATCGCCGAGACGACGCCGGTCACGATGTCGTCGATGTAGGTGAAGTCCCGGTGCATCCGGCCATGGCCGAAGACACTGATCGGCTCGCCACGGAGCAGGGCGCCGGTGAAGAGAAACAGCGCCATGTCGGGCCGGCCCCAGGGGCCGTAGACGGTGAAGAACCGCAGGCCCGTGACACGCATGCCGTAGAGGTGGTGGTACACGGACGCCATCAGCTCGTTCATCTTCTTCGTCGCGCCGTAGAGCGAGCACTGTGACGACGTGCTGTCCGTCTCGCTGAGCCGCTCCCGCGTGCTGTCGCCGTAGACCGAGCTGCTCGAGGCGTAGATCAGGCCGCCGACCTCGTGAGTCCGGCAGAGTTCGAGAATGTACGTGAAGGCCTGCACGTTGTCTCGCACGAACTGGTTCGGATGATCGATCGAGTGCCGCACCCCGGCCTGGGCCGCCAGGTGGCAGACCCTGGTCTCCGTGCCGGAGACGCCGCGGACGAGGTCGTCGAACGAGTCCCGCAGCGCCTCGCGGTCGCCGACGTCGGCGCGCAGGAGGCGGAAGTTGGGTTGCTCCTCGAGGATGGCGTTGCGCCGTTCCTTGAGCTCCGGGTCGTAGTACGGATTGAAGTTGTCGTACCCGATCACCTCGTCGCCGCGCTCGAGCAGGGCCCTGGCCACGTGGAAACCGATGAAGCCGGCGCTGCCGGTCAGCAGAACCCTCACGAGGCGCCCCCGGAAGGAGTGCCGTGCCAGCGTTCCGCGAGCTGGGCCACCGGGTCGATCAGCAGGTCCTCGACGGGAAGTTCGGCCAGTAGCCGGTCGTCGAAATCAGGTGCCTTCCTGAGCACGTGATCCCGGAGGCCGTCGTACCGCTCGCGGTAGTCCGACAGCAGGCGCCGCAGCGCCGGAGCCCCCGCCCGTTCCCGGAAGCGCACGTGGATCAGGACCAGGGCGGAGACCTCGCCGTCCGCAAGCTCCGGGACCACGACGAAGACCCGCCCGTCGGTCCGTCCCCTGGCCGCCATCAGCCGGCCTTCGACCGCCACGGCGTACTTCGTGCCCTGGAGCAGCGGTTGCCGAACCGTGCGCGACTGCAGGTCGCGGCACAGGCCGCCGGCGCGCAGGACCCGGATGGTGGCGTCGTCGCCGGGCGGCGGACCCTCGCCGCCTGACCGGAGCCGATAGCGGACGTAGCCGAGCACCTGGTCGACGAAGGGGTCGAGCGCGCTCATCGTCCGTCGATCCTCCGCGGAGATCGACTCCGGCGGCGCGCCGGCCTGGCGAAGCGCCGCATCCAGCGTCATCCGGCCCAGCGTCTGGTCGTGGCGGGATATGCCCACGGTGACCGTCTTTGCCTGGTGCTTGATCGTGTCGATGTGCCGGGTGAGGTCGTCGATCACCGGATCGAGAGCCTCTCGCAACTCAGCGAGTTGGTTCTCCTCGCCGCCGGCGCGGGCGTCGCACAGCGCGTCGAGGGCCACCGCCAGCCGCACCGCCCGGCCGACGTGCAGGTTGCCGTCGTAGCGGCCGCCGGCCAGGCCCTCGCTGACTGCGTCGATCTCGGCGCCGGCGATCCCGTGCAGCCGAGCCACCGGCCGCGCCGTACCGCCGGCGGCCGCGTCATTCAGCGCCGTGCGGATCGCCCGTAGCGGCGTAGCGAGGTCGTCGATGGCGAGGGCCGCGTAGTAGCCGAACAGGTGTCCGACCACGGTCGCCAGCACGAAGGACAGCTCGGGCGGAACCTCGGGCACTTCGATCGTCGCTGCCGCGGACGGGAACGCCGCGCCCTCGGAAGCGATGACGATGGGCGTCGCGCGGTGGGCGCGGTAGACGTCGATCTCCTTCCGGGTGTCGGCCGCCGTCGAGCCCTGGACTCCGGTCGCGCAAACCAGGATCAGCGGCTCGGACGACAGGTCGATGTGCTTCTTGTCTTCCGTCGCGTCACAGGCGATCGCCTTGTAGCAGAGCTCGGAGAGCTTGATCCGGATCTCTTCAGCGGCGATCCGGTCGAGTCCGTTGCCGACCACCGACCAGTCCCGCAATCGCGGCGCGTACTCCCTGGCGGCGGCGGCGATCGCGGACCGCAGGGCGAGGGTGCGCTCCATCGCGTCGGGCAGGTTCCGCAGTTCCCGCAGGAGGCGGTCGGCGGCGGGACGCTCGTCCGGTCCGCCCGCGACCTGGTCGGTGATCGCCACGGCGAGCAGCATCCCCGCCGCGATCTGGGAGTAGAAGGCCTTCGTGGACGCGACGCTCATCTCCACGTCGCGCCCATCCGAGGTGTAGAGCACGCCGTCCGCCCGCTCCGCCAGATCCGAGTTGCGGCGGTTCACGATCGCGATCGCGCGGGCGCCCCGGCGTTGCGCCAGGTTGACTGTGCGCAGCGTGTCCGTCGTCGTGCCGGATTGGCTGACTGCGACGACCACGGTGTCGTGCATGCCAGGAGCCAGGTGGAAGCCTGAGAGCTCGGTCGCCGGCATCGCATCGACCCGCGGGCGGCTGAGGCCACGCTCGCGCAGACGTCCCTCGATCGCCGCGGCGATGCCCTGACCGGCGACGGCCGCTGTGCCCTGACCGGTGACGACGATGCGCGCGACCGTCCCCTCCCGCAAAGCCCGCGCAACCGCCTCCGGCAACGTCCGCTCACCGACCGAAACCCGCAGGCGGCCGGTCGCGTCCTCCCGCAGCTTGCCGCGCACCGTGTTGCGCACGGAACGCGGCGCCTCGCTGATCTCCTTGAGCAGGAAGTGAGGGAACTCGCCGCGGTCGATGTCGCGGGTCGTGATCTCGGCATGGTCGAGCTCTTCCGGCGCCACCGGCAGCGGCGAGCCTCCGGCCGCGTACCGTTCGATGCCCTCCAGTTCGCCGGCGCGATCGGCGTCGAGCACGACGATCTGGCCCCAACCGGCGCCGGCGCGGTCCGGTTCCGCCTCACCGTCCAGGCGCAGCCAGGTCGCGGTCTCCTCGACCAGGCCGTAGGGTTCGCTTGCGACCACGAAGGCGTGATCGGCCAGCCCGACGTACAGACCCTGGCCGCTGCCCTGGGTCGCCAGGTAGAGCCGTGACGGATCGTCCCAGGTGAGCGCGCCGACGGCGAGCGAACCCTCGAACGCGGCCACCGTCTCGCGGAAGGTGTCGAAGGGCGTGTCGCCGCCGGCCAGCCGGCGCGACATGAGAACCGGCATCACCTTCGCATCCGTGGTGATGCGGGAGTCGAACTCCAGGTTCTCCAACACTGTCAGGTCGGCGTGGTTGTCGATGTCGCCGTTGATCGCCGCGATCACCCGGGGCGGCCGCCGGCCTTCCGCGTCGTCTCCCCCGGCCTCCGCATCGTTCAGCGGATGCGCGTTTGCCTCGTTGATCCGGCCAACGCTGGCCCAGCGCGTGTGCCCGAGCACGGCCGCCTCGACGTCCGGGCTCTCAAGCGCCGCAGCCAGCAACGGATCGGCGGCGACCGCGGCGCGCAGGAAACGAACGTTGTCGCCCAGTTCCCCGATTTCCTCCGCGCACTTGTACACCAGGCCGATCCGTCCTCCGCCCAACTGAACCGCGCCATGACCGAACAGAGGATCCCCGGTCCGGCCGTGCAGTTCGGCGCCGACCGCCGGATCGTCCGGGTCGAGGCCGTGCCCGGAGAGCAGCAGGAACAGTCCGGCCGAGTCGCGGCCGCGAATCTCGAGCCGGTCGAGCGACGAGAAGGCTTGCTGGACGGCGATCAGAACGTCGAGGCCGGCGTCGCCGGCGCGGGCCGGCGCGAACTCACCCACTTCCGCAGCGGTCCGCAACCGGTCCCGCCGGATCGCCCACTCGGCGTCGGCCAGCGCCGCCGCGGCCTGATTCACCGCCTCCAGTCCGGCGTCGCCGAAGCGCGCGGCGCCGTCGTCGAGGCTGGCTTCCAGCCGGCTCACGGCCGCCGAGCAGGGCCGCAGCGCCTCGGCGATCGCGGCCCGCAGGGCCCGATCGCGCACGAGAGATCGAACAGCCGGCCGGGCACGCAACCGCCGATCCCAGTCGGCAAGCCCGGAGGCGGCAGCGGAAAGAGCCGTGGCCAGCGGCTTCGCCTCGCCGTGGCCGCAATCGCTCACCGCGTCCTCGGCGGCTCGGCCCGCGGCCGCGAGGCCCTCCAGCAGCTCGCGCGAGTCGATCGCCGGTCCGGGGTGGGGGCGCATCAGGATGCCGACGATCCCGCACATGGGTGCGTGAAGCTTAGCCCGGAACGTGGCGGTAAGCTCCCCGCGAGGGACGCAAACAGCATGAGCGACGCACCGACATTCCTCGCCGCGGTGGTCCAGATGGGCTCCACCTCGGACGAGCAGGCGAACTGGGAAACCGCGCGGCACTGGATCGAGACAGCCGCGGACCGCGGAGCCACGTTCGTGTCCACGCCCGAGAACACGAACTACCTCGGGCCGCACAAGGAGAAAGTCAAGCTGGCGGAGCCGACATCGGGCGCCACGTGCGCCCGCTTCGCCGCCCTGGCCCGGGACCGCGGCATCTACCTCCTGCTCGGCTCCTACAACGAGAAGGCGCCGGAGGAGAGCGAACGCTGTTACAACACCAGCGTCCTGTTCGACCCGCAGGGGAAGATCGTCGCCACCTACCGCAAGATCCACCTCTTCGACGTCGACGTGTCCGCCGAGGTGCGGTTCCTGGAGTCGAAGACGGCCGTGCCCGGCGAGGAAACCGTGACCGTCGACACGCCGCTCGCACGCCTCGGCCTCACGATCTGCTACGACCTGCGCTTCCCCGAGCTCTACCTGAAGCTCGCCCGGGAAGGCGCGGAGGTCCTGACCATCCCCTCGGCCTTCACCCTGATGACCGGCAAGGACCACTGGTTCCCGCTGCTGCGGGCCAGGGCGATCGAGACCCAGTGCTACGTGCTCGCCGCCGCGCAGACCGGCCGCCATGACGACCGCGGGCTACGGCACAGCTACGGCCACTCGGTGATCATCGATCCGTGGGGCCACGTTCTCGCCGACGCGGGAGACGGGCCCGGCATCGCGGTCGCGGAGATCGACCGCCGGCGCGTCGCCGAGGTGCGGCGCTCGATGCCGGTCGCCTCGCACCGCCGGCTGCCGATCGGCTGAGAGCCGGCAACGCCGATGGATATCTGGATCCTCGTCGCCGTCATCGTCTTCACGTTCCTGGCGTTCAGCTTCGAATGGCTGCGGATCGACGCGGTCGCCCTCTCCAGTCTGGGGTTGCTGCTCCTGTTCGGGCTGGTGACGCCCCAGGAGGCGATCCGCGGTTTCAGCAACGACGCCGTCATCACCGTGATGATGATGTTCATCCTCAGCTACGGGCTGACCCACACAGGCTTGATCGACCGCTTCGGCCAGAAGCTCGCGCAACTCTCCGGCCACACGCACTGGGCCGCCGCGATCGCGCTGATCCTGGTCTGCGGCGTGCTCTCGGCCTTCATCAACAACACCGCCGCGCTGGCGATCCTGATGCCGGTCGGCATCCAGATTGGAAAGCACTACGGTGTGTCGCCGTCGCGGATCCTGCTCCCCCTCTCCTACCTCTCGATCATCGGCGGCACCTGCACCCTGATCGGCACGTCGACGAACCTTCTGGTCGCCTCCATGTCGGCGGAGTACGGCTACGGAGCCTTCAGCATGTTCGAGTTCCTGGCGCTCGGACTGATCCTCCTGGTTGTCGGCTTCGCCTACATCGTGTTCGTGCCGATGCGACGCCTCCCGGATCGGGCCGGCGCCTCCGACCTGACCACCAAGTACCAACTGTCCTCGTTCCTGACCGAGGTCCATGTGCCGGAGGGGAGTTCGCTCGTCGGCAGCAACGTGGTCGACGCGCACATCAACGAGCGTTTTCGCCTGACCGTGCTCGAGATCCTGCGCGGCGAGGAACGGATCGCGGTCGAACTCCGCTCCACCCCCATGCAGGGCAGCGACATCCTGATCGTAGAGGGCCGGATGGACGACATCGTCAGCTTCCGGGACCACTATGGCCTGCGCCTTCGCACGGAAACGAAGATCGGCGACCGCGACCTCTCGGACCAGAACAACATCATGGCGGAGATCCAGCTCTCGCCGGTCTCCCGGTTGACCGGCTCGACCATTCGCGACCTGGACTTCCGGCGCCGCTTCGGCTGCTTCGTGCTGGCGCTCAACCGCACCGGCGAGCCGATCCGCGAGAAGCTGGCCCACATCGTCCTCCACAACTGGGACACCCTGCTCGTCTTCGGCCCCCGTTCCCGGATCGAGGCGCTCTACGAGACGGAGGACTTCATCCCGTTGCAGCAGGACGTGAAGCTGCGTCTCGTCATCCCGCGGCGCTGGTGGCTCGCCGTGGTGATCATCCCGATCGTCGTCATCGTCGCCGCCACCGGAGTCACCTCGATCCTGAAGGCTTCGATCCTGGGCGCCGTGGCGCTCATCGTCTTCGGCGGCATCTCGGTGCAGCAGGCATACGAGGCGATCAACTGGACCGTCATCTTCCTGCTCGTCGGCATCCTCCCGATGGGGATCGCGATGGAGAAGACCGGCCTCGCCGCGATGATCGGAGAGGCGATCGCCAACGCCGGCGCCGACTACGGGCCCTGGGCGGTCATCGCGCTCGTCTACCTGGCGACTGCCCTGCTCTCGGAGATCGTCTCGAACAACTCGACCGCGGTGCTCATGGTGCCGATCGCCGGCACGGCCGCGCACTCGATGGGCCTGGAACCGAAGACATTCATGATGACCGTCGCCTTCGCCGCCTCGGCCAGCTTCCTGACCCCGATGGGCTATCAGACGAACGCGATGGTCTTCGGCCCCGGTGGCTACCGCTTCATGGACTACGTGAAGTTCGGCGCGCCGCTCAAGGTGGCGTTCTTCGTGCTCTCCGTGCTGCTGATCCCGCGGCTCTGGCCGCTCACCTAGGACCGCTTACCTCTGGCAGCGCGGACAGTAGTACGTGCTGCGGTTGGAGATGACGATCCGGCGGATACCCGCCCCGCAGCCGGCCGGGCAAGCCTCCCCTTCCCGGCCGTAGACGTCGAGCGCAACCTGGAAGTAGCCGGAGTTGCCCTCGCCGTCGGCGAAGTCGTTGAGCGTCGTGCCGCCCTGCTCGATCGCCTCGCCCAGCACCGCGCGAACCGCCGCGGCGAGAACGTCGAACCGGCGGCGCGCGATCCGCGCCACGGACCGGCGGGGATGGATGCCCGCCCGGTAGAGCGCCTCCGAGGCGTAGATGTTGCCGACGCCAACGACGACCGAGGCGTCCATCAGGAAGCTCTTGACCGGGGCCGTCCGGCCGCGCGCCAGCGTCCACAGCGAGGCCCCATCGAACCCCTCCGACAGGGGTTCGATACCCAGGTGGCGGAAGTGCCGGTCCTGCTCGAGCGCCTCCGTTGCCGCCGCGAAGGCCACGCCGAAGCGGCGAGGATCACGGAAACGCAACCGGCGGCCGGAGGCGAGCTCGAAGCCCAGGTGCTCGTGGTCCGCGAGCGGCGCAGCCCGGTCGACCAGGGTCAACCGACCGCTCATCCCGAGGTGCACGACCAGGGTCTCGCCGCCCGAAGCGTCGATCCACAGGTACTTCGCGCGCCGACGCAAACCGACGACCCGGCGGCCTTCCAGCCGGCGCAGCCGTCGTTCGCAGAGGGGCTCCCGCAGGGTCGGAAAGTGGACGCGGACCGCCTCGAAACGGTCGCCGACGAGCGGCCGCTCCAGGCTCCGGCGGAGGACCTCGACTTCGGGCAGTTCGGGCACGTCAGCCCGCGCGGCGCCGGCGGGCCGCGCCTCCGCCGGACTCTCCAGCGCCCGCTCCGGCCACAGCGACGACCAGAGCCTCCAGCGCGATGTCACCGTCGGCGCTGCCGCCCTTCAGGCGCACCTCGGTCTCCAGCACCTCCCACGGCAGCGCCGCCATCTTCTGACCCGCTTCTGGCCCGCGCGCCGAAGCCGCCTGGAAGATCCGATGCAGCCGATAGGGGTGGATCCGCATGAGCGGGTGTGCCTTTCCGCCCGGCAGCTCGGCGGAGAGCTTCGGCAGGACCTGGGCCTTGAATCGGTTGTAGTTCCGCTCGGGCGGCAGGTCGAGGGCCGCGATGAGCCCATGCACGGTAGCCAGTTGCTCGCAGAACCTGGCGAGCAGCGCGAAGAAGGAAAGCCGGGCCGGGATTCGTTCCGGCGCACTGTCCAGGTGCCGCCGAAGTTGGACCAACGCGGCGTCCGGCCGCTGCTCGGCAATCGCATCGAGCAGCTTCCAGACATCCTGATCGCCGCGATCGACGACCACTTCCTTCACTGTGGCGAGGTTGATGCGGCCCTCCCCACCGCGGACGGTTTCAGCGATCTTGCGGTACTCCGCCGCGAAGCGGGCGGCCGAATCCGCCTCGACGCCCGGTTCACCGCGGCTCGACGTCTTGCGGAGCGTTCGCCGCGCCAGTTCCTGTGCGGCATCCCGATCGATGTCGATCCCCGTCTCGTGAGACAGTTCAGCGACGACCGCGTCGAGCCCGGCGACGTTGCCTCGGCGGTCGAACTCGAGCGCCCCGACCTGGAACGCTGCCTTCCGCTCGACCAGGCGCTTGACCAGCGGGTGCGCGCTGTCGGCCGTTCGCTCGGCAAAGACGAGAGCGTGGCCCTCCGGCAGTCCGCCGTCCGCGGCGCGGTCCAAGTCCGCGAGATCCCCATCCGACCAGCCGATCAGACCCTCAGCCCGCGCTACCTCGAGCAGCGACCCGAGATCCCGGGCCAGTTCGCCGCACTGCTTCTTCGTCCGCCCGCGGCGGTTTCGCCGGCGAACGCGGCTGCCGCCCTGGAGCACCCAGTCCGGCAACGACGACACTGCCTCCTCAGGCGCGCCCGCGTCGGCCGCGACGCCGAACAGCCGCAGCGCCTGCAGCAGCCGGCCGGCCGCTTCCTTCTGGCTGCTCGAGAGGCCGTCCCCGGCCGACACGGGCAGCCCCGCTTCCGCCTCGTCGACGAGATCGGCAGCAACGGTCCGGTCGGCGAAGATGGCGCTGTCGCACACCAGCGTGACCTTGGCCGGATCGAACAGGGAGAAGGTCGAGAGGTCGGCCAGGATGGGTCGCAGTTCGGCCGGCCGCTTGTAGGTGGCCACGTCGCAGCCACTCGCGCCGGCGAGTGCGCCGGCGATCCGGCTCGCCGCGCTGTCCGCTAGCACCTGCTCACCGATCACCAGGTAGACCGGCTGGCGGTCGCCGCCTTCGATTCGCCCGACCGCGGCGTCGATGTCGGGTGCCTTCACTCGTCTGCGGGAAGCCGGCCCTTCTCTTCGAGTTCCTGACAGTCGATGCAGTAGGGCGCCCAGGGCACGGCCTCCAGCCTGGCGCGGCCCAGCTCGTTGCTGCAGTGGACGCAAATGCCGAACGTGCCGTCGTCGAGCCGGGCCGTCGCTTCGACGATCCGATTCAGCAGGATGCCGTCGCTGTCCGAGAGCGAGAAGTTCAGCTCCCGGCTGTAGGCATGATTCGCCCGATCGACCAGGTCCTCCGCGCCCTCGCCGGTCGACGCCTTGAGCCCGGCCGTCAGATCGCGGTTGTAGCGACCGAACAGCTCCCGCCGCTTCTCCTCGAGCCGTTCCCGAACCCAATCGAAGTCGATCGCCGCGTTCCTCTTCCTGGCGCCCGCGCGTCCATCGCCATTGGCACGCTGCGGCCGCAGCAGCAACGTCGGCGCCTTCTTCGGCCGCGGCTTCTTCCGGGCGGTCTTCTTCCGGGCAGGCTGTCGCTTCGGCGGTTTCGTTGCGGGTTCGACGGGGACTTCTTCGGGCGGCGCCGCCGCCTGCTCGGCCGCCTTCTCCGCGGCCGCCTTCTCGGCGGCCTCCGCCTTCGCGACCAGCTTCTCCGCTGCCGCGGCAGCCCGGGCGGCTTCTCTGGCAGCGGCCTTCGCTGCCTCCGCCGCCTTCGCGGCCTTCTCGGACGCCGCCGCCCTGGAGGTGGAGGTCCGGGCCGATTTCCGCACGGCTGTGCCCTTGGCCGCGGCATCCCTGGCTGCCGCCTGCGCCGCTGACTTCCGTTCCGCCAGCAGCTTCGCGGCCCTGGCCGCGGCGTTTCCGCTCGTGGCGGCCAGTCTGCCGGACAGCGCGGCGGCCTTCTTCTTCGCGGCTGCTTCTTCCCGACCCTGGGCCGCCTTCTTCACCGCCAGCTCGTGCGCCGCCTTCGCCGCATCGGCCTCCCTGGCGGCCTTCACGGCCAGCGCGCCGGCGCTCTTTCTGGTGGCTGCCGCCTGTTTCGCCGCGGCCGCCCGCTCAGCGGCCACTTCGGCTGCCCTGGCTGCCGCCGCCTGTTCGGCAAGCGCCGTCCGCTCGGCCTTCCTGGCCGCCGCGCGCCGCGCCGACGCCTCCTTCTCGGCGGCAGCGGCGGCGTCCTTCCTGGTCGCGGCAATCTTCTCGGCCCTGGCCGCGGCGGTGGTTCCGGCTTTCTCTTCCCGAGCCGCCTGCCGGGCCGCAGCCTTCTTCTCCGATGCTGCCTTCGCCGCCCGCTCGGCCGAGGCAGCCTTCCGATCCGCCGCGGACCTGGCCTTCCTTGCCGCGGACCGCGCCGCCGCGAACTCTCGCGCGGCGGCGGCCGCCGCTTCCTTGATGTCGTTCGATCCGTCGGTTCGAGAAGCCTCGTCGGCCTTTGCCACCTGATCCCTCCGCACGCGGCTCAGTAAAACGGGCGCCGATGATAGTTGATTCCCTCGAGGATGGTGAACGCCCTGTAGATCTGCTCATAGAGGGTCAGTCGAGCGAGCTCGTGAGCGAGCGTGAGAGACCCCAGCGAGAGCCGGAAACGGCACGAATCCAGGAGGTTGCGGTCAAGTCCCAGGTCCGAGCCCACGATCCAGACGACGGGGCGCTGCCACTCCGCGCGCAGCCGACCCACCTCGGTCGCGAGGCCGGTCGAACTGAGACGCCGTCCCTTCCGATCCAGACAGACCGTCCAGGCGTCGGCAGGCAGGGCCGAGCGGATCGCCTTTCCTTCGAGCCGCAAGCGAGTCCTGTCATCGCCGCGCCCGGGGCGAACAACCAGTTCGCGCACCGGCGCGAACCTCTCGATCCTCTGCCGATAGTCGCCGCAGAGCGTCTCCCAGGGTTCCCGGCGGCGACCCACCCAGGCGACCACGATCTCGAACGCCACGGAGCCGATTATGCACGTCCCTCACTGTTATTCTCCGCCGCATGGCGCGCTCCGCGAACCAGGAATCCCGGCGCTTGATCAGGCGGCGTCTGACGAACGGTCTGGTCATCGGCGGCATCGCGCTCGGGGCCCCGGCCCTGTTCAACGCGATCGTGGCCCGCAAGGCGGGTCGCCTGCCCCGACCCCGATGGGGTTCCACCCGCCACATCGAGGTCGACGGCCATCGGGTCGCCTTCGTTCACCTGGAGTCCCCCAGCCGGGGCGGCAAGCCGCCGATGGTCCTGCTCCACACGTTCGGCCCCGGGCATACCGGCCTGCTATGGCGCGAGACCGCTGAACGCCTGGCCCGGAGCCACGACTGCTTCGTGCCCGACTGGCTCGGCTGGGGTGACTCGGAGCGGAGGAACCGGCGCTACACCGCCCAGCTCTACATCGACCTGCTCGGCCGGTTCCTGGAGGACGTCGTCGGCGAGCGCGCCGTGCTCGTCGCTCCTCACCGCGCCGCCGCCTATGCCGTCGAGGCCGCCCTGAACGCCCCGGACCTCGTTGTCGCCCTGGCCCTCGTCGGACCGCAGGGCATCGGCACCGAGGTCACCGACGAGCGCAGCGACCCGGTGATTCACTCGCTGCTCCGGGCGCCGGTTCTCGGCAAGTCGGCGCTCAACCTGGTGACCGGAGAGCGGGCCCTCGAGAATCACCTGCGACGCGAGACCCTGTTCGGGGCCGAGGGCCTGGGCGAGTCCATGGTCGAGCAGCTGTACCGGGCGAGCCATCTGCCCGGGGCCAGCCATGCCCTGATCGATTCGCTATGCGGCCGGCTCGGCCACCGGCTGGAGGCCGGCTTCGGCGACGGAGTCAAGCAGCCGGTGTGGCTGGCGTGGGGCCGCCAGGCGACCAACCCACCGCTCGAAAACGCCGACCTCTGGCTACAGGAAATGCCGAACGCCCACCTGGACGTCTTCGACGGCTGCCGCAACCTGCCCCACGTCGAACGACCCGCCAAGTTCGCGGCGGCGCTGACGGCGTTCATCGAGCGCCAGCGCTTCGCCGCCTGAGCGGGGCGCCGCGCCCAAGGCTTCGCCGTGTCCAGGGATCCCGCGTTTCCGCCCGTTCCCGGGGGCTATCCCTTCCCCGACCTCGAGCGCGAGACGCTCGAGTTCTGGCGCCGCGAGCGGGTGTTCGAGGCCTCCCTCGAAGTTCGCAAGGACAGCGAGGAAAAGGAGTTCTCCTTCTACGAGGGGCCGCCGACCGCGAACAACGTACCCCACGTCGGGCATGTCGTCACGCGGGTGGTGAAGGACCTCTACCCGCGTTTCCGCACGATGACCGGCCGGAACGTGCCGCGCAAGGGCGGCTGGGACACGCACGGCCTCCCCGTCGAGATCGAGGTGGAGAAACAACTCGGCTTCTCCGGCAAGCAGCAGATCGAGGACTACGGGATCGAGAAGTTCAACAGCGCCTGCCTCGAGAGCGTCAGCGCCTACGAGCGGCAATGGCGGCGAATGACCGAGCGGGTCGGCTACTGGCTCGACATGGACGGCGCCTACCTGACCTACAGGAACGCCTACATCGAGTCGGAGTGGTGGGCGCTGGCCGAACTCTGGAAGAAGGACCTGCTCTACGAGGGCCGGAAGATCCAGCCCTACTGCGCCCGCTGCGGCACGACCCTGTCGAGCCACGAAGTTGCGCAGAACTACCGCGACACGGAGGATCCTTCGATCTGGGTGCGGTTCCCCCTGCGACCCGGCCAGTCCATCGCCGCGATCGACGCTGAAACCGACGGTGATGGCGGCGAGGCGGCAGGCGCCTTCAGCACGGACCGGCCCGTCGACATCGCCGCCTGGACGACGACGCCATGGACCCTGCTCTCCCACGCCGGCATCGGGGTGCATCCCGATCTGACCTACCGGGCCGTCGAGGACCCGACGGACCCGGAACGGTTGCTGCTCCTCGCGGACGGCCTCGAGCAGCCGGTCCCGATGCTCCTGCCCGGCGACGGCAAGCCGACGCGAGTCGACCTCCGTGAAGCCGGCACTGTCGCCCGCTTCTCCGGCCAGTCCCTCGAGGGCCTGCTCTACGACCGGCCCTTCGCGGTCGAGCCGCGCCGCTCCTACCGGGCCGCCGAGGTGTCGGACAGCGCCGGCTTCCGCATCCTGCTCGCGGACTACGTGACCCTCACCGAGGGCACGGGCGCCGTTCACACCGCGCCGCTGTTCGGCGAAGACGACGAGCGAAGCGGTCGGGAGTACGGCCTGCCCGAACTCCAGGCCGTCGACGCCGAGGGGAAGGTCGCGCTCGATCCGGAGACAAGCTCTCAGGATCCCGCCATCCGGGGTCTGATCGACGAGATCAACGGCGCGTGGTTCAAGGACGCCGACCCGGCGATCGTCCGCTCGTTGAGGCACCAGGGCCGGCTGCTCCACGGCGAGCGGCGCGGCCACAGCTACCCCTTCTGCTGGCGTTGCGACCAGCCGCTCCTGTACTACGCGACGACGAGCTGGTTCGTCCGCACCACCGCCGCCCGCGACCGGTTGATCGAGAAGAACCGCGAGGTCCGCTGGCACCCCGAGCACGTCGGCCAGGGCCGGTTCGGCGACTGGCTCGAGAACGTCGTCGACTGGGCCCTCTCGCGCAGCCGCTACTGGGGCACGCCACTGCCGGTCTGGAAATGCGGCGACTGCGACGCCGTGGACGTCGTTGGCTCGTTCGAGGAACTCTTCGGCAAGGTGGGCCGGCCGCTCCCGGACGATCCATACGACCGTGACTGCTTCGACCCCCACCGGCCCTTCATCGACGACGACTTCCAGTGGCCGTGCGCGGCTTCGGGCTGCGCCGGCACGATGAAGCGGGTCGAGTACGTGATCGATGCCTGGTTCGACTCGGGCGCCATGCCCTTCGCCCAGTACCACTACCCGTTCGAGAACGAGGAGATCTTCCGCGCACGCTTCCCGGCCGACTTCATCTCCGAAGCGGTCGACCAGACCAGGGGATGGTTCTACACCCTGCACGTCCTGGGCTGCCTGCTCTTCGACAGCCCCGCCTACCTCAACTGCATCGTCCTCGGCCACGTGAACGACGAGAACGGCCGCAAGATGTCCAAGCGCCTCGGCAACGTGGTCGAGCCGATGGAGGTGCTGGCCGAAACCGGCGCCGACGCGCTCCGCTGGTACTTCTGCGTCAACAACCCCGAGCAGCCGTCGCGGTTCTCGGCCCGCCTGGTGCGCGAGGCGGCCCAGACTTTCCTGCTGCCGCTGTGGAACGCCCTCTCGTTCTTCGTGATCTACGCCAACCTCGACGGCTGGCGGCCCGGTCGCGCGGAGATTCCCTTCGGCGAGCGCGGGTCGCTCGACCGCTGGATCCTGCTCCGCCTCTATCGGCTCGTCCGCGCCACCACCGATCACCTCCAGGCCTACCGCACGGCGCCCGCCGCGCGCGGCATCGAGACCTTCCTGGACGAGCTGACGAACTGGTACATCCGGCGCAGCCGCGACCGCTTCTGGGCGCCCAACGAAGACGCGGTTACAGGCGGACCGGGCACGGACAAGGAAAGCGCCTACCAGACCCTGTACGAAGTGCTGACGACGATCCGCCTGCTGGTCGCTCCCTTCGTGCCCTTCGTCGCCGAGGAACTCCACCGGCGCCTCGTTTCGAGCCAGGGCAAGGGCAGCGTCAGTTGCCACCTCGAGCCCTGGCCCGAACCGCCCGCGGACCGGTCCGACGAGCGCCTCGAGGCGGCGATGGCCACCGTGCTCCAGGTGGCCCGCAACGGCCGCTCCGCGAGGAACGCGAACGGCATCAAGATTCGCCAGCCGCTCCGCACCGTCACCCTGGTCAGCGCCGATCCGGCACTCGAGGGACTCGTCGCTCCCTACGTCGACCTGCTCCAGGACGAACTGAACGTGCACGAGGTTCGCTGGGCGGCGGACAGTTCGGAGTACGTGTCCTTCGACGTCGTGCCGCACTACCCGAAGTGCGGGCCGCGGTTCGGCCGCGCCATGCCGGCCGTGCGCTCCGCCCTCGCCGCCCGCGGCGGTCTGGAGCTGAAGCGGGAACTCGATCAGTCAGGGCGCATCGCGATCGAGGTCGACGGCGAGACGGTTCACCTGCTGCCGGAGGAGGTCGAGGTACGGCTCGAGGAGCGGCCCGGGGTGGCCGTCCACGGCGACAGCGAACTGCTGGTAGCTCTCGACGTCGAACTGGACGACGAACTGATCGCCGAGGGCCTGGCACGGGAGGTCGTGCACCGGGTCCAGAACCGGCGGCGCGCCGCCGATCTCGACTACGCCGACCGCATCGCGGTCCGCTACCGCGCCGCGGACGACGTGGAAGCGGCGATCGACGCGCACCGCGACTGGATCCGCGGCGAGACCCTCGCCGTGACTCTCCAGCCGGTGAACGGCGATGGCCCTGAAGGCCTGGAAGAAGCGCCGATCGAAGGGCGGGCCTTCGCCCTGGCGATCGAAGTGCAGCCCCACTGAGCAGGAGCGGCTGAACAAGGAGCCAAGGGGGCGACATGGCAGGGATCTTCAAGGCGTACGACGTGCGCGGCCTCTACCCGGGGCAGTTGAACGAGGAGCTGGCGCGGCGGATCGGCATGGCGTTCGAGCGCCTGGTCACGCTCGAGGGCGACCAGGGCGCGGCCCTGCCCCGCACCGTCGTCGTCAGCCGCGACATGCGCGACCACAGCGTGCCTCTCTCGGCGGCGCTGTGCGCAGGGCTGACCTCGGCCGGTCTCGACGTACTCGACATCGGCCTCGCCACGACGCCGATGAACTACTTCGCCACCGGCCACCTCGGCACGGCCGGCGGCATTCAGGTCACGGCCAGCCACAACGCCGCCGAGTACAACGGCCTCAAGTTCAGCCTCGCCGGCGCCGTGCCGGTGTCCGGCGATCACGGCATCCCGATCATCGAGCGGCATGCCCTGGGCGAAGAGCCGGCGCTGGCCGCAGTCCCCGGCCGGGTCGAGGCGAGGAGCATCGAGGCGGAGTACGCCGAACACGTCCTCTCCTTCCTCGACCGCTCCTTCGAGGCCGGCGACGCACCGAAGCTGCGGCTCGCCGCCGACGCCGCGAACGGGATGGGCACGATCTACCGGCCCCTGCTCGAGGCCTGCGGCGTGGAGCTGTTGCCGCTCTACTTCGAGCTCGACGGCACCTTCCCGAACCACGAGGCGAACCCGCTGCTGCCGGAGAACCTGCGCGACCTGAGCGCGCTGGTCGTCGAGCAGAAGGCGGACCTGGGCGTCAGCTTCGACGGCGACGGTGATCGCGCCGCCTTCGTCGACGAACTTGGCGAACCGATCGGCTCCGACCTGATCACCGCCCTGATCGCCGGCCAGATGCTCCAGCGCGAGTCCGGAGGCGCCGTGATCCACGACATCCGCTCCTCGCGGGCGGTGCCCGAGTACATCCGCGAGCATGGTGGCACGCCGTTGCCGGAACGGGTCGGGCACTCTTTCGTCAAGGCGACGATGCGCCGCACAGGCGCGATCTTCGGCGGCGAGCTCGCCGGCCACTACTACTTCCGCCAGAACTACTGCGCCGACAGCTCGATCCTCGCCGTGGTCGCGGTTCTCAACCTGCTCCGGCGGTCCGGCAGGTCCCTTTCCGAGATCACCGCCCCCCTTCGCCGCTACGCCAAGAGCAGCGAGATCAACTTCGAGGTCGAGGACAAGGACGGCACGATGGAAGCCCTGGTCCAGCGCTACGCCACGGAAGGCGGCGGCGCGCTCGACCGCCTCGACGGCATCCGCATCGACTTCGACGACTGGTGGTTCAACGTCCGCCCGTCGAACACCGAGCCCCTCCTGCGGCTCGTCCTGGAAGCCTCGACGCCGGAAGAACTCGCCGCCCGCCAGGCCGAGCTGACGGCGCAACTAGGCGATCCGTTGTAGCCACACACTGGGTGCGGGTGTCGGTGCGCCGGCCTTCTGGCCGGCTCCGATTCGGCCTAGTCGCGACCCCCGAGCAGCCCAGCTCGCATCAGGAAGTAAACCAGCGTCAGCAGCGAGGTCACCGCGGCCGCGACGTAGGTCATCGCTGCCGCGTTGAGAACCCGGTCCATGCCAACCCGTTCCGTCTGCAGGATCAGACCCTGGTCGACAGCAAGCCGCTTCGCACGCGCCGTCGCGTCGAACTCGACCGGCAGTGTGACGAGCTGGAAGAGGACGACCGCCGAGAACATGACGACGCCGACCAGGAACATCTGCATCGAGCCCAGGATCAGGCCGAAGAACATGACGAAGTAGCCGAGGTTGCTACCGATTCCGGCCATCGGCACCAGGGTCGACCGGAGCCACAGCGGCGCATACTTCTTCGCGTGCTGGATGGCGTGTCCGGCCTCGTGGCAGGCGATGCCGATCGCGGCCACCGAGTTCGAACCGTACACCTGCTCGGACAGAGCGAGCTTCTTGGTCACCGGGTTGTAGTGGTCGGACAGCCGGCCGCGGGTGGCGACCACCTGAACGTCGGTGATGCCGGCGTATGCGAGCAGGCGCTGAGCCGCCTGGGCGCCGGTCATGCCGGTGACCGAGCGCACCTTGGAGTACTTGTTGAACGCTCTCTTGACCCGGAAGCTGGCCCACAGCGACAGCAGCAAGCCCGGCGCCAGGAAGACGAAGTACATGGGATCGAAGATCATCGAGCGGACTCCCGTGGAGTGCAGTGTTTCGCGAGGCGTCCAAGCGACCCGGCACCGCTACAGGGCTGCGCGAAGGTCAATCCGGCGCGGGCAGAAGTATATTCCGCGCTGCCTCCAACCAACCGCCAGACGCATGCCTAGAATCACCCCTATCAGCCTGCAGGGCCCCGCCGGCGCACTCCAGGCCGAACTGCTCGAACCGGACGCGGCGCCCGCCTTCGTCGCGACCGTCGCGCACCCCCATCCGCTCTACGGCGGTGACATGGACAACCACGTCGTGACCACCGCCGCGAACGCCATCGTCGAACTCGGCGGCGCGGCGCTCCGCTTCAACTTCCGCGGCACGGGCGGCAGCGAGGGGCGCCACGACGAGGGGCGCGGCGAGATCGAGGACCTCGGAGCCTGCGAGCAGGAACTCCGGCGCCGTTTCCCGCGATCGCCACGCATCGGCGTTGGCTACTCCTTCGGCGCCGTCGTCACCTTGGCGCGGCTGCCCCAGTCGGAGGCAGCGCAGGATCCCCCCGGCGGGGTGCTCCTCATCGCGCCGCCGTTGACCCACTACGACTTCGAGGCCGCCACCACAGCGACCGTGCCCGTCGCCGTCGTCTACGGCCAGCTCGACGCGTTCACAACGGACGCGATGATCCGCCGGCTGCCCAAACGCTGGCCCACGCTGGGGAGCTGCCTGGAGGTCGCTGGCGCAGGCCACGACCTGTCTTCGCCGAAGCTCGGCCCCACGATCCGGCGAACTCTTCAGGGACTGATCGGCTAGCCAAGTCGACGCGGGTGACAACGGTAACCGTGCGCCGTACTCGATCAGTGCGCCTCGTCCGCCAGCCGCACCTCGTAGGCTTCGAGCCCGCTCGCCAGCACAGTGTCGATCAGCGGCCGCGACCCCGCGAGGTAGTTCGAACATCCGCTGTACAGCGTCGCCAGGAACCACCGGCGGTCGGCCGGCCAGACGACGTGGGGAACATGCAGGTGTCGTTCGTACGAGTACGGCTGTTGCAGCCACTCAGCGACGTCGAGAAGGCGCGCACGCCAGACGAAGTAGTTCCAGTACCGCGTGACGAGGAGCACGTCCGTGTCCCATCCGCTGCTGCCACCCTCCCACTGGCCGCACAGGCAACGGTCCCTCGAACCGGTCTCGCTCGCGAGCAGCGCGAACAACCGCTCCGCCCTGACGGGATCGAGGTCGCATTCGTGCGGCGCCCAGCTCCAGGCTTGATCTGGACTCGCGGCGAGGTGACCGTCATGAGGTCCGCAAATCTGACCCCACCTGCTTTCATGGGTCATGCGCAGCCCACTCTCCTCGGCAACCGCGGAGCAGGGGACTGGTTTCGCCCAGGTGTCGCGGCTGTCGCCACTGTCGGCCCGGTGGAGGATCGCGGTCTCGGTTTGCGCGGGCACGATCTTCCAGAACGGATTGGGGAGGCGCACATAGGCCTCGAACCCCTCCGGCAGGAAGTCGCCCACCGTCCAGCTCGGGCCGGTCACCGCCAGGCCGTGCACGTCGCTCTGTTTCGCTTGGCGGTAGAAGCGCGGCAGGTCGTGCTTCCGCAGTTGCCGGCTCCAGTCCCGTCGTGCTCGCCAGAGCCAGTAACGGGAGAGCAGGCGGTCCCGTCGCGTCGGGGATTCGGTGCCCGCGGCAAGAATGACCGTGCCGGACGTGCCACGACGCCGCCGAGTTGCGGGCGCCTTCCGAAGACGAAGGACTACTCGACGCGCAGCAGCTTCCAGGCACCGCATGAACGTTGTCTTACTCCCCTGCGGGCAACGGTAGCAAGCCTGACGGACAGCCCTCCCCCACGACCTCCGGCCAGGCGGGTGCTAGCTGGCGCGGACTTCGTCCGTCTCGCTCGACGAGTTGAAGCAACGCCGGCACCGGGCCTCGTAGGTCTCCACATCCCCGACCAGGACCTGCTGGTCACCGCCGGCGATCCGCAGCGAGTACTGGGCCGCGGCGCCGCAGCGCACACAGACCGCGTGCATCTTGTCGACGTACTCCGCGATCGCCATGAGTTCCGGGATCGGCCCGAACGGTCGCCGCCGGAAGTCGAGATCCAGCCCGGCCACGATCACCCGCACGCCCAGGTCGGCGAGCTCCGTGACCAGATCGACCAGACCCTTATCGAAGAACTGGGCCTCGTCGATGCCGACGACCTCCACGCCAAGCATCAGCTTCTCGCGCATCTCGGCACTGGAGGCCACGGTCTCCGCGGACAGGCTGCGGTTGTCCCGAGTGCGCAGCACGTCAGCCTCGCCGCCCCGCGTATCGGTGGCGATGCGGAACACCTGGACGCGCTGGCGCGCGATCAGCGCACGGCGGAGCCGGCGCAGCAACTCCTCGCTCTTGCCGGAGAACATGCCGCCGCTGATGACCTCGATGCAGCCGCCGTCGCCCCGGCCCTGCTCCCGGATCACGGACCTTCTCCGGTGGCGTCGCGGCTGCCCGCGGCGGGCCGCATCGAACCCTCCAACGTCCCGGTCAGCACGCCTCGATGATACTCTCGGGCAACGAGGCCGCCCATCACGCGCCTCCCTGAACCGATGCCTGAGATCGACTTTCCGACCCCGCCGGCACCGACGCCCGCTCCCGCGCAGGCGCCAGAGACCCTGCACGTGACCGCCAAGGCGGTCCGTATGATCAAGCTCACCCGCGAGGACGAGGGCCTGACCGCGGAACATGGGCTGCGGGTAGCGGTCCGCGGCGGCGGCTGCAGCGGTTTCGAGTACGCGCTCGACTTCGAGAAGGACCGCCGCGAGACGGACGAGGTCTTCGACTACGAGGGGCTGCGCGTATACGTCGACCCGATCAGCGCCCGCTACCTCAAGGGCACGACGATCGACTACCAGCTCGGCGTCGCTGGCACCGGCTTCAAGTTCTCGAACCCGAAGGCCGTCGGCACCTGCGGCTGCGGGTCGTCGTTCGCGGTTTAGCTGCGGCGCGGCGTCGCGCAGGCCCGCGGCGCCTGTCCCGGCAATGAACCCGCACCTTCTCTACGCCGCCATCGACGGCGCGAACATCGCCTTCCTGTCGGTGCTCGCAATCCGCCTGGTGACCCTGGCGCCGCGAAACCGGAACGTGCAGTTGATCGTGCTGCTCGCCTTCTGCACGGTCTGTGCGGTCGTGTCCGCCCGGCACTCCTACGTGGAAGTGCTCCCAGCCGAGTTCGCGGTGGACCTGGGACCGTTGATCGTTCCCATGAACCTCGCCCGAAACCTCACGTCCGGCGTGGTGATGCTCCTCTGTCATTCGATCTTTCGGGATCGAAGACGGTTGCCTCCGCCGCTGCTGGCGGCCTGGGCCGTCCAGATGGCGCTAGAGGAGCCGCTCGAGTGGATGGCGCCTTCCGGCTGGGAGCTGGCGCAGCCGCTCGCGACGTTCATGGTCTACGAGGTCGTCCCGTCAGCGCTCCAGCTCGTCATGCTCGGTTTCGCCCTCATCTGGGTGCTGCGCGAATCTGACGCCGACCTCGTGGAGGCGCGCCGCAAGACCCGGGCCGTGCTCGTCGTGCTGACGGTCGCTCAGATCGTGCTGGCCCTGCTCATCGAGCGCCTTGCCATGCAGATGTGGGCGCTGCCCATCGACGTCTTCTTCCCCGTGCATGCCGGCATCATCGCCTTCGGCCTGTTGCTGTCCGGCGCGATCGTCCTGCTGCTCCTTCGACCCGACTCCGTGCGATTCGTCGATCCGCGACGACCGACGCCCGTCGACACGGTGACCGACGCCAGCAGGCAGGCGTACGACGTGGCGCGGATCCGGGCCGCCTTCGAGTCCGAGCGGGTGTACCGGCGCCGGGGGCTCACGGTCGGCGCGCTCGCCAAGCATCTCAAGATACCGGAGTATCGGCTCCGCGCCTTGATCCACAACGATCTGGGCTATCGCAACTTCAACACGCTGCTGCACGACTACCGGGTGGCCGAGGTCAGTGAAGCGCTAGCCGATCCTTCCCAGGACGACACGTTGGTACTCACACTGGCCCTGTCGGCCGGCTACGACTCGATCTCGCCCTTCAACCGGGCGTTCCGGTCGCTCAAGGGGATGACGCCGACCCAGTTTCGCGCCCGCAGCCGGCAGAAGCTGGCCGATTCCTGAAATCTCCGGGCGATTCCCGAAAACGACCACTGCTTCAACGATTCGCCGAGACAACCTCCTCAGTCGAACCCTAGCTTCGCTCAACGATTGCGCCAGAAAGGCGCCAGGAGGTGTTGCGATGAGTGAAGCGGAGAGTTCGCGAGTGAGCGAAGCGTTGGTCGAATGCCGAGACCTGACATACGCCTACACACGAGGCGGTCAGAAGCTCGTCGTGCTGGATCATCTCGATCTCACGGTTCAGAAGGGCGACTTCACGGCGTTGATGGGGCCATCCGGTTCCGGAAAGACGACGCTGCTGAACCTGATCGCCGGCCTGGACCGACCGGTGTCGGGCGAGGTTCGAGTCCTCGGAGTGCCGCTTGGCACCCTGAACTCGACGGCACTGGCTGAGTGGCGGGCGAACCACGTCGGTTTCGTCTTCCAGTTCTACAACCTGTTGCCCGGGCTGTCCGCGGTCGCCAACGTCGAGCTGCCGCTGCTCCTGACATCGGTCACGAGAAAGCAGCGGCGGCGGCATGCGGAGACTGCGCTTCAGATCGTCGGGATCGAGGATCGGGCCGCGCACAAGCCATCGGCCCTCTCGGGCGGCCAGCAACAGCGGGTCGCGATTGCCCGCGCGATCGTCACCGACCCGACGTTGCTGGTGTGCGACGAACCGACCGGCGACCTCGACCGGGAGACCGCGACCGGCGTGCTGTCGCTCCTCCAGTCGCTGAATCGCGAAATGGGAAAGACCATCATCATGGTCACGCACGACCCCCAGGCCGCGGAGTACGCCGATTCCGTGGTTCACCTGGACAAGGGCGCACTGATCGGAGCGGCGGCATGACGTGGCTGAGCCTGGTCAGAACCGGACTGTGGCGCAAACCGACCCGGACGGTGCTCACGACGCTGTCGCTGACGGTGGCCTTCATCCTGTTCATGCTGCTGCGCGCTCTCACCGCAGCTTTCACGGGCGGCACCAGCGTTCCGGGCGTCCAACGGCTGCTCGTCGACGCCAAGTACGCGATGACCGACAACCTGCCGCTCGCCGCGGTGCAGAGCGTGCGAGAGATGCCCGGCGTGGCCGGGGCAACGCAGATGAGCTGGTTCGGCGGCTACTACCAGGATCCGGCGCACGCCTTCGCCAAAGCCCCCGTCGACCAGACGCAGTACTTCCGCGTCTTTCCCGAACTGGTCATCGCCGACGATGTGCTCGCCCGGTTCCAGGCATCGCGCCGGGCCGTGGTCGTTCCCGTCGCCATGGCGGACGAGTACGGCTGGCGGACCGGCGACCTCATCCCGATCGTCGGCGACATCTGGCCGAAGTCGGACGGATCGTGGGACTGGGAGTTCGAGGTCGCGGGGACCTACGAAGTACCGCCCGGAAGCGTTCTCCAGCCGTGGTTCCTGCTCCGCTACGACTACTTCAACGAATCGGTCGCGGACTGGGCGAGGAACGAGGTCGGCTGGGTCGTGGCGCGCCTGGACGACGGCGTCGATCCCAAGATGGTGGTCGACGCCATCGATGGCCGCTTCGAGAACTCGTCCGACCCGACACGTTCGCTGTCCGAGGATGAGTGGAGCCGGCAGTTCGCGAACCAGCTTGGAGACATCGGCCTCATCGCGACCCTGATCCTCGGCGCCGTGTTCTTCACGATGCTCCTGCTGACGGCCAACGTCGCCGCGCTGGCGTTTCGCGAGCGCGTGCCGGAGCTGGCCGTCATGAAGGCCCTTGGATTCAGGGACGGCACCGCCGCGGTCGTAGTGCTCGCCGAGGCCCTGGCGCTCTGCCTCATGGGTGTCGTGGGCGGTGTCGCGATCGGGTTCGGGCTCGAAATGCCGCTGAATGCGCAGCTCGCACCTGTCGTCGGCCGCTTCCAGATGAGTTGGCTCGACGCCGGGTTGGCCGTTGCGATCGCGGGGGGGCTGGGGCTGGCCATCGGCTTGCCGCCGGCGGTCGCCGCGAAACGCCTGTCGATTGTCCGCGCACTAAGGGAGATCAGTTAGATGCTCAAGCAAACAGCCGCCGTCACCCGCATGAGTCTGGAGAGCCTTGGCTCGCGTGCCGCCCCGAGCGCGACGGTCGTCGTCGGTTCGGCGGCCGTGGTCGCCGTGCTGCTCGGCCTGCTCGCGATGTCCTCGGGCTTCCGATCCGCTCTCGTGGATACGGCCAGGCCCGATCGAGGGCTGATCCTCAGGAACGGCAGCAACAACGAGATGGACGGGTGGATCGACTTTCAGGAGCTCGCGATCCTCGAGACGTATGAGGGCCTCGACGTCACCAGCGGGGAGATCTACACAACCCTCACCGTGCCGAAGCGCGGGGCCGGCACCACGGTCGACGTCGTCTGCCGCGGCGTCACCGCGGCGGCGTTCACGTTGCGCCCCGAGGTGAGGATCGTCAGTGGACGCACGCTCGTGCCGGGAAGAAACGAGGTCATTGTGGGCGCTTCCGCTGCACGGCAATACGCCGGACTCGACGTGGGCGACAGGGTGCAGGCGCGCACCGCGGTGCTCGAAGTCGTCGGCCACTTCGTCGCCGAGGGCGCTGCGGCGGAGTCGGAGATCTGGATGGACCGCGCGATCGCGCAGAGCGTCTTCCGTCGCACGTCCGCCGTCAGCGTCGCCCGCGTCAAGCTGGCTGCGAACGCCGACGTGCAGGCATTGAACCAGCGCCTCGCCGCCGATCCCCGTCTGACCAGCACGCTGATTCCAGAGCAGGAGTTCTTCGCCGCCCTGTCGGCATCACGCGCCGCGCTGATCGACGCCTTCGCCTACCTGATCGCCGGCATCATGGCCCTCGGGTCGGTGTTCGGCGCGCTGGCCACGATGTTCACAGCCGTCAGCCGACGCTCGGTCGAGATCGCAACCCTCCGCGCGCTCGGTTTCCACTCCGTTCCGATCGTCGTCTCGGTCCTGGTCGAGGCGACGGTGCTCGCCGTCGCCGGGGGAGTCCTGGGCGCCGCCGTCGTGTACACGGTTCTTGACGGCTACACCGCATCGACTCTCAACCCGGCCGCGGGGTCTCAACTGGCCTTCGCGTTCCGGGTGACACCGGAGTCGATTGGGCTCGGTCTCGCCTGGGCCATCGCAGTCGGCGTCATCGGCGGCCTGGCGCCGGCGATACGCGCGGCGCGCCTACCGATCACAACCGTTCTGCGGGGGGCCTGAGTCATGGCAGCGTCACTCGAGGAGCTGAAGATCGACCGGTCGCGGGGCGGCCGGTCCGGGATCGTGCGAATCGTCTGGCTGATTCTCGTCCTCGCCGCTCTGGGCGGAGGGGGACTTGCTGGCTGGCACTGGTGGGAAGGAGCGCGGATTCCCGCTGTGCGGACCGCGATAGTGCGCCAGACGTTACCGGCCGACGGCCAGCCGACGGTGCTCAACGCTTCGGGCTACGTCAGGGCTCGCCTGCAGTCGACCGTCTCTTCAAAGATCACGGGGCGCATCGCCGAAGTTCTCGTCGAGGAGGGAATGGCGGTGAGCGAAGGCCAGGTCCTCGCCCGACTTGACGACACGACGGAGCGGTCGTATCTGGCGCTGGCAGAGGCCCAGCTCCGCGCCGTGCGGAGCGCCCTGGTTGAGCTCGAGGTGCGACACGAGGAGGCCCGACTCGACCTCCGTCGCCAGCGCCGGCTCCTGGACCATCGGCTGATCGGACAGGCGGACTTCGACGCGACGCAGGCCGACGCGGACTCGCTTCAGGCGCGGATCGCCAGCCAGCGGGAACAGGAGGTGGTGGCCGAGCGCGAGATTGACGTGCGACGAACGGCCCGGGAGGACACCGTCATCCGAGCGCCGTTCAGCGGCGTCGCCATCTCCAGGGACGCCCAGCCGGGAGAGATCATCTCTCCGATGAGCGCCGGCGGCGGCTTTACGCGCACCGGCGTCTGTACCATCGTCGACATGTCGTCTCTCGAAATCGAGGTCGACGTCAACGAGAGTTACATCGACCGCGTCTCGCCCGGACAGCGCGTGGTTGTGACCCTGAACGCTTACCCCGACTGGGAGATACCGGCCCGCGTCATCACGACGATTCCGGCCGCCGATCGCCAGCGCGCAACGGTGCTGGTGCGCATCGGGTTCGACGAGTTCGGCGACCCCCGCATCCTGCCGGACATGGGCGTGAACGTGGCCTTCCTCGAAAGCGGGCCGCCGGAAGAAGAGGTCCCCGATGCCGCGCGCAGAATCTGGATCCCGTCGGAGGCGCTGAGAAGCGATGGCGGCCGTCCGGTGGTCTTCGTGGTACGCGATGAAACGGTCGAGCGACGGGCTGTCACAACGGGTCTCGAGGACGGCGGCGACGTTGAAGTGCTCGATGGCGTCTCGGCCGGCGAGCGGGTTGTGGTCGAGGGTCCACCGGCGCTAGCCGGTGGTGACCGCGTGGTGGCCGACTGATGCGTAACCCAGCGGCGCCCTGGTCACCGCAACCGCTCCCGGGGCCGTAAGCGCGAGTTCAGCTCCGCCCGTTGGCCCGATCCTCGATCGCCCGACAAGCGTCCATCCGCGTACGCCGGACAGGCCTCTACGCCAGGAGTTCCTCCTCCCGCCACGCGGCCCCGCCGTCGGCATAGTGCTCCCGCTTCCAGATCGGCACTTCGGCTTTGAGACGCTCCAGGGCGAGTCGATTCACCTCGTACGCCTGGCGGCGGTGGGCCGAGGCTGTCGCGATGACTACGCTCGCATCGCCTACTTCGAGTGTGCCCAGGCCGTGGACGATCTCTACCCGAGTTTCCGGCTCCGCGGCTTCGAGTTCATGGACGATCCGCTCCAGGCGGGTCTCCGCCATCGCCGGGTAGGCGGAGTACGTGATGCGCTCCACCGGGCGGCCACCGAAGGAGTTGCGGACGTTGCCGACGAAGACGACGACCGCTCCCTTGCCGGCGTCCTCTACGCCCGCACGCACCGCCTCCACCGTGTCTGCGTCAATGGCGCCGTCGCGCAGCCGACCGGCGCCGGCACCGCAGGAGCCGCCCGAAACCGGCGGCAGGAGAGCCACCTCGGCCCCGTCGTGAAGACGGACCGTCCGGTTCCCGGCGACTTCCCCGTCGACGGCCACCGCCAAGCGTGGCCAGAGGGGTTCCAGACCCGGATATGCCGCCGTCAGGCGCTCGACCAGGTCGGCGACCGTGCTGCCGTCCGGGAGGTCGTGTTCCGTCTCGGCGCTGCCTACAGCGTCCAGCGCGGTGGCGAAGCTCAGCACCCGTACGATCAAGATGGGAGAGGCTAGCAGGGCGGATAGTCTCCGCGCCTACGCTGGAACACCGGCTACCCGATGCGGCTCCTGCTCTTCGACATCGACGGAACCCTGGTTCGGTGCGGCCCTCAGATCGGGCCCATCTTCATGGGCGCGCTCAAGCGCACGTTCGGCCAGACCGGCAACGTCCGCGCGTACGACTTCGGCGGCAGGACGGACACGGAGGCGGTCATCGACCTGATGACCGAGGCCGGCGTGCCGCGCGCCGAGGTCGAAGGCCGCCTCGGCGAGGTGCGCTCCCACTACAGCGAGCTGCTCGAGCGCCTCGACCCGGACCAGATGAGACTGCTGCCCGGCGTCATCGAACTGCTCGAGGAGCTAGCCGCCGCCGAGGACACCTGCGTGGCCCTGCTCACCGGCAACTGGGAGATTGGCGCCCGGGCCAAGCTCGAACCCTTCGGCCTCAACCGCTTCTTCGACTTCGGCGCGTTCGGCGAGGACGGCGTCCGGCGCAACGAGCTGGTGCCTGTCGCCGTCGAACGCGCCGCCCGGCGGATCGGCGCCCCACCGGAGCCGAGCAACGTCGTCATCATCGGCGACACGGTCCGCGACATCGCCTGCGGCGACGCCCACGGCGTCCCGGTGCTGGCCGTGGCCACCGGCTTCACCCCCGACCACCGACTGGAAGAAGCGGGCGCCCGTTGGGTCGTGCCCGACCTTCGCCACGCCTCCGTGCGGGAGATCCTTCTCGACGGCCACGACGCCTCGCGGCAGACGCCATGAGCTTCGAACGCGACGTCGAACTGCTCACCACCGGAGCCGCCCTGTGCGAGCCAACACCGGCCTCCCGGCTGGAACTCATGGGCCCGGACCGCGAGCGCTTCTTCGGCGGCATGGTGACCGCGGCAATCGAAGGCCTCGAACCCGGCAGCGGCCGCTTCGGCTTCATCACCGACGTCCGCGGCCGCATTCTCGCCAGCGCTACCGTGCTGGCCCTCGAAGACCGCCTGTGGCTCGAGATCCCGAAAGGTCGCGGAAGGACGATCATCGAGCACCTGGAGAAGTACATCGTCACCGACCAGGTCGAAATCCTGCCGCTCGGCGACATGGCCTCCGTCAGGGTCGCCGGGCCGAAGAGCGCCGAGGCTCTCGCCGATCTCGGCGCCTCGGCAGCAATCGAACTCGACGAACCCTGGAGCCACACCCAGGTCGAACTCCTCGACTACCAGGCCCGCCTGGTGCGCGACGGGCACAGTCCGGTACCCGCCTTCTCTCTCTGGCAGTCCTCGGCGATCGCGCCGCTGATGGCCGAGGACCTGGCCGAAGCAGGCCTGCGGCGAGTCGGCCGCGAGGCGACCGAGGCCCTCCGCATCGAACACGGCCATCCCCTCTGGGGCGTCGACTACGACGACTCGAACCTGCCTCAGGAGACCGGCATCGCAGGCGCCGTCGACTACGAGAAGGGCTGCTACCTCGGCCAGGAGATCGTCGCGCGAATCCACTACCGCGGTCAGCCGGCCCGCCGCATGTGCCGGCTCGTCTTCGAGCCCGGGCACAACCCGGCCGCCGGCGCCGAAATCGAGTTCGACGGCCGAACCGCCGGCACGATCACAAGCATCTCCCCGTCGCCGCACGCCGACGCCGCCATTGGCCTCGCCCTGCTGCCGCGACGTGCCGTCGAGGCCCCGCCCGACGCGAGGGTACACGTCGACGGCCGGAACGTCTCGTTCGAACCGCTGGCCCCTGAAACCTAGGCCGAGCCGCTCAATACCGCGGCAACGACGGATCCACTTCCACCGCCCACGCATCAATCCCGCCGGCCAGGTTGTAAGCCTGCGGGAAGCCGTTGTCGCGGAGGATGTTCGTCGCCCGGGTCGACCGCGGGCCGTGGTGGCAGTGGACGACCCAGAGCTTCGAGGGATCGAGCTCGGCCAAACGGCCCTCCAGCTCGGCAACCGGGATCAGGGTCGAGCCGTCGATCCGGCAGATGGCGTACTCCTGCGGGCCTCGAACGTCGAGGATGCTGAAGTCGCGGCCGTCGTTCATCCAGGACTGGACCTGGGTCGGAGTGACGTCGATCATGTCGTTGAGCACCGGCTCCTCGGCGACGGCGGGGACGCCACAGAACTGCTCGTAGTCGATCAGCTCGGTCTGGGTCGGATTCTCGGAGCAGACGGGGCAGTCCGGGTTCTTTCGCAGCTTGAGTTCCCGGAAGCTCATGCGCAGGGCATCGAAGAGCACCAGCCGGCCGATCAGCGGATCGCCCTGGCCGATAATCAGCTTGATCACCTCGTTCGCCTGCAGGCTGCCGATGATGCCGGGGAGCACCCCGAGGACGCCGCCTTCGGCGCATGAGGGGACGAGTCCCGGCGGCGGCGGCTCGGCGAACAGGCAGCGGTAGCAGGGGCCCTTCGCGCCCCAGAACACGGACACCTGGCCCTCGAAGCGGAAGATGGAGCCGTAGACGTTCGGCTTGCCGAGCAGGACGCAGGCGTCGTTGACGAGATAGCGGGTCGGGAAGTTGTCCGTGCCGTCGACAATCAGATCGTAGTCCTCGAAGATCTCGAGCGCGTTGCTGGAGTTCAGCAGCACCGGGTGCGGCGTGAGTTCGATGTGCGGATTCACCTCACGCAGCCTCTCGACCGCCGCGTCGATCTTCGGACGGCCGACGTCGGCATTACTGTAGAGCAACTGGCGGTGCAGGTTCGATTCGTCGACGACGTCGAAGTCCACCAAGCCGAGGCGGCCGACGCCGGCCGCGGCGAGGTACATCCCGAGCGGCGAGCCGAGGCCGCCCGTACCGATCATCAGCACCTTGGCGGCTTTCAGCTTCAACTGCCCCTCGGAGCCGACCTCGGGCATGATCAGGTGCCGGCTGTAGCGGAGGATTTCCTCCGGACTCAGCTCCTCGGCCCGAGCTGCCGCCGGCGGTTCCGCCACCGTGCCGCCGGCGATCGACGGGATGATCGCCAGCGTCGCGTCGCCGTTGATCGGCGTGGCCTCGCGCTCCAGGTAGCGTACGTCCTCGTCGTTGAGGAACAGGTTGACGAAGGTGCGCAGCTTGCCGTCGTCACCGAACAGGTGCGGCCGCAGCCCCTCGTACCGGGTGACGAGCTGCTCCATCGCCTCGCCGACCGTGGCGGCGGCCACCGCCACCTCGGACTGTTCGTCGGCGAAGCCCCGCAGGGGCGTGGGGATCTGTATGAGTACGGTCATCGTCGGTCTCCACAGGACTCTTCGGTTCTAGTCGTGTTCAGGTCGGGGGCGGTTCAGGTGTGCGGATCGGTTCCTCGTCGAAGCGGGAACGGTCGTTGCTGAGCCGCCAACTCCGCTCGTCCCTGGCGCGGCCCTCGCGCACCGAGACGATCAGGTAACTGTAGCCCGGCCAGGCGTGGTCCCGGTCGAAGTCGCTGGGGCGCGACGGGTGGTCCGGATGCGAGTGGTAGTAGCCGACCACGTCGAGGCCCTCCGCTCGCGCCTCCCGCTCGGTCCGCAGGATGACCTCGGGCGGGATCAGGTAGCGGTTGTGACGGCTCTCGTCCTCACGTTCGTTCTCGGCGCCGACCAGTCGCATGACCCGGGCCAGCACCGCACCGTTGCCGCTCGCCGTTTTCTCCGTGCGGCCGATCAGGATGCCGCAGCACTCTTCCGGGTACGTCGCCTCGCCGTGCGCGCGGATGCGGGCCAGGTCGCCTGGGGACAGTTCGATCATCGGCGGCTCAGTCCTCGTCCCAGAACGGCTCGGACAGGTACTTGTCGGCGCCGTCGCAGAGGATCGTCACCACCACGGCTCGCTCTCCGGCCTCGGCGGCGCGCTCCGCGATCCGCCGCCCGGCCACAACGTTCGCGGCCGCCGAGATGCCGACGAGCAGGCCGCTCCCGCGGGCGAGCGCCTTGATCTCGGCGTAGGCGTCCTCGGTGCTGACCTCCGTCTCCTCGCTGGCGATCGAATCGTCGTAGATCGCCGGTACCAGGGCGCTCGGCATGTGCTTCATGCCCTCCAGCCCGTGGAAGGGACCGTCCGGCTGCATCGAGATGAGCCGGACCCCGGGAGCGCGTTCGGCCAGGTACCGGGCGGTGCCGCAGAACGTGCCGCTGGTGCCGAGACCCGCGACGAAGTGGGTGAGCCGGCCCTCCGTCTGCATCCAGATCTCGGGGCCTGTCGTCTCGAAGTGAGCCCGCCAGTTGGCGGTGTTGCTGTACTGGTCGACGTAGCAGAACGCCTCCGGATCCGCCTCGATCATCCGGCGTGCCTCGCGGATGGCGCCGTCGGAACCCTCCATCGGATCGGTTAGCACGAGTTCGGCGCCGAACGCGCCGAGAATGCGGCGGCGCTCGATCGAGGCGTTCCGCGGCAGGCAGAGCGTCACGCCGATGTCCATCGCCGCGCCGATCATGGCGAGCGCGATGCCGGTGTTGCCCGAGGTCGCGTCCAGAACGCGGCGGCCGTCGTCGAGTTGGCCGGCGTCCCGGGCCGCCAGCATCATGTGACGCGCCGGACGGTCCTTGACCGAGCCGCCGGGGTTCGCCATCTCCGCCTTGGCCAGGAGCTCCGATCCGAGTTCCCGCGCGGCCGGTCCGAGGACGTGGCTCAGGTCGAGCAGGGGCGTGTTGCCGATCCGCGACAGCAGCCGTCGGGCGCCGTCGCCGAGCCCCTCCGGAATCGGCGGGCCGGCCAGCTCGACGGCGGCCGCGGCGTACTCGGTGGGAGGGGATTCGGTGATCATCGTGCGGACTCCGGCGGGCGGCTCCGTGGGAGCCGCGGCGCGGCGAGCGGGAATTGTTGACCACATCGCTCACATTTACAACCGACGCGCTGCACGGCGCGCCCTCAACCGATACTCTTCGCCGCCATGGACGATTCACCCAGGCGCGGCGACGACCGGGTTCCCCCCGGCCAGTACGTCACGAAGAAGTGGCCGGTGCTGTCCGTCGGCGACACGCCGGAAGTCGACGTGGCCGGGTTCGAGCTGCTGCTCTTCGGCCGCGTCGAGGCCGAGCACGCGTTCGACTGGCAGGCGCTTCAGTCGCTGCCGCGGCGCGAAGTGACCGCCGACTTCCATTGCGTGACCCGCTTCTCGACCCTGGACAACCCGTGGTCCGGGTTTGCGACGCGCGACGTGCTCGGCGCGGTCGCGCCGTCTCCCGGCGCTACCCACGCCATGATCCACTGCTACGGCGGTTACACGACGAACCTGCCGCTCGACGACCTGCTCTCCGAGCACGCGCTGCTCGCCGACCGCCACGGCGGCGAGCCGCTGGCGCCGGACCACGGCGGTCCGCTCCGGCTCGTGGTGCCCCATCTCTACGCCTGGAAGAGTGCCAAGTGGGTCTCCGGGATCGAACTCCTGAACGCCGACGAACGCGGCTTCTGGGAAGAGAACGGCTACCACACGTACGGCGACCCCTGGGCCGAGCAGCGGTTCTCGTCGCAGGAGACGCGGGAAGCGTGGCAGGTACGGAGATCAGTCGCCTTCGAGTAACGCTGCGAGGGACTCGCGGATGCGGTCGCGGGCGGCGGTGCTCTTGAGGACCAGGAGGACGGTGTCGTCGCCGGCCAGGGTGCCGGCGACCTCGGGCCAGTCCGCCTGGTCGATCACGACCGCCAGCGCGTTCGCGTTGCCGCTGCGCGTTCTCAGCACGAGGAGCGCCTCGCCCTCGGCCACGCCGGTCACGAACATCCGCATGGCCCGCTCGACGTCGGGACGGACCGGGCCCGCGGCCTGGTCCGCCGGCGCGTAACGGAAGCCGCCGCCGGCCAGCGGCACTTTCAGCAGACCGAGCCGGCGCACGTCGCGCGACACGGTGGCCTGGGACACCTGGAAACCGCGGCGACCGAGGGCGCGCACCAGGTCCTTCTGGCTCGACACCGGCCGCCGGCCGATGATGTCCAGGATGGCGCCGTGACGGATCGCGGTGGTCATGAGCCGGCTCCCGGAATCGTCTCCGCCAGGAGCGCGCCCTCCACGTGGGCCCGGTAGATCGGCGGTGGCTGCCGCGCCTCCAACCACCGTCGATTCGCCGCGAGCCGCTCGTCCATCTCCTCGATCTGCTCGCGGACCCGCTCGGGGGCGGGACCGCCGTAGCTTCGATGAGCGGCGAGCGAGGCCTCGGGGCGCAGCGCGGCCAGCAGCCCCTCCCGGTCCTCGATCTCCGGCACGAGTTCCTCGAGGTCCGACGCCGCAAGCTGCCACAGCTCCACCCCTCGCGCACTGGCGGCACGGACGACGGCGCCCGTGCGCTCGTGGGCGCTGCGGAACGGCACGCCGGCAGCGGCCAGGAGATCGGCCAGATCGGTGGCGGTGATGTAGGCACCCTCCAGCGCCGCCGCCATCGCCTCGCGGTCGAACTCGAGACTCTCGCCCAGCACGCGGGCCACTTCGAACGAGGCGGTAACCGTGTCGAACGCGTCGAAGAGGGCCTCCTTGTCTTCCTGCAGATCGCTGTTGTAGGTCAGCGGCAGACCCTTGACCGTCACCAGCAGCGACACCAGGTTTCCCACCGCGCGACCCGACTTGCCGCGCAGGATCTCCGCGGGCTCCGGGTTCTTCTTCTGCGGCATGATGCTCGAGCCCTTGGCGGCCCGGTCCTGGAGCCGGGCGAAGGAGAACTCGCTCGACGTCCAGAGCACGACTTCCTCGGCCCAGCGGGACAGGTGGACCATGGCAAGCGCGCAGGCGTACAGTGCCTCGGCGACGTAGTCGCGATCGGCCACGGCCCACATGCTGTTCGGATAGGCGGCGTCCATGCCGAGCAGCTCCGCACTGCGAACGGGATCGATCGGGTGGGGCGAGCCGGCCATCGCCCCGGCGCCGAGCGGACTCAGGCCCGCCGTCCGGCGGGCCCCGCGGAGCCTCCCCGCGTCGGCCAGGACCGACCAGGCGTGTGCGAGCAGGTGCTGCGCCAGCGTCGTCGGCTGGGCGCGCTGCATGTGGGTGTAGCCCGGAAGGGCCGTATCCACATGTTGCCGCCCCTGGGTGAGCAGGGCCTCCACCAGCCCCAGGGCCGCGCCAACCGCGCGCTCCGCCTCCGCCCGCTGCCAGAGCCGGAAGGCGACCGCTGTCTGGTCGTTGCGGCTGCGGGCGGTGTGCAGCCGCCGACCCGCGTCGCCGATCTCCTCGGTGAGCTGCCGCTCGATCCAGGTGTGGACATCCTCGTCGGCGCCTTCGACCTCGAGCTCGCCCGCCTCGACGCGCCGGAGCATCGAACTCAGGCCGGAGAGGATGGCGGCAGCCGAATCCCGGTCGACGACCCCGGTTTCGAACAGCATCCGGGCGTGCGCCAGCGAACCGATCAGGTCCGCGGCGGCGAGCCGGTGGTCGAAGGGGAGCGACCGCGTGTACGCGTCGATGACCGGATCGACTTCCGCGTCGAACGCGCCGCCCCACAGGCGGGGCGTAGCGGGCCGGCCGGCCTTCCCGCTCAAGCCGCGGCTTCCTCCAGGCAGTGAGCGAGGATCCCCACGGCCCGCTCGATCTCCGGGTCGTGAACCACGAGGGGCGGCAGCATCCGGATGCTGTGGGGCCGGGGCGCGTTGACGATCAGGCCGTTCTCCAGGCAGCGCGTCGCGACATCGGGCGCGTCCGGCGTGCACTCGATCGCCGCCATCAGCCCCTGGCCCCGCACCTCGGTGACCAGACCGCCGGCGCTGAGCTGGCCGAGCAGGGCCCGCAGGTACTCGCCGGCGCGAACCACCCGCTCGAGGAAGTCCGCTTCGAACACCGTCTCGAGGACGGTCCGGACCGCGGCGCTGGCGAGCGGGTTGCCACCGAAAGTGGTGCCGTGGGTGCCGGGCACGAGCGCTGAAGCGACCTCGCCGCGCGCCAGCACCGCGCCCACCGGAACACCGCCGCCAAGTCCCTTGGCGAGGGTCACGATGTCCGGTTCGAGGCCGTAGTGCTGAAAGCCATAGGCCCGGCCGAGGCGACCGATCCCGGTCTGCACCTCGTCGAGAATGAACAGGGCGCCGCGTTCACGGCAGAGTGCCTGCAGGCCTTCGAGATAGCCCTCCGGCGGTTCGATCACGCCGGCCTCGCCCTGGATGGCCTCGATGAGGACCGCGCAGGTGCTGCCGTCGATCTCGCCGGCCGCCGCCTCCACGTCGCCGAAGGGCACGGACGCGAAACCTCCCGGGAGGGGGCCGAAGCCCACCTGGTAGGCGGGCGTGGCGGTCGCCGCCAGAGCCCCCAGGGTACGGCCGTGGAAACCGCCCTCCGCGGTGACGATCCGGTGCCGGTCGCCGGAGCCGTCGCGGTCGTAGGCGTAACGCCGCGCCAGCTTGATCGCGGCTTCCACCGCTTCGGCGCCGCTGTTGCAGAAGAAGGCGCTATTGAGCAGCCCTTCCGTGGCCTCCACCAGCAACTCGCCCGCCCGCTCCTGTTCCCGGATTCGGAACAGGTTCGAGACGTGCAGGTAGCGCCCGGCCTGGCGGGTGATCGCCTCGGTCAGGGCCGGGTGATTGTGGCCCAGGGACGAAACGGCGATGCCGCCCAGGAAGTCGAGGTACTCGCGGCCCTCGGTGTCCCACAGACGCACTCCGTCGCCGTGGCTGAACGCCACCGGCGCCCGCTTGTAGTTCGCGAACAGGCTGTCCTCGGTCATTGCCGGTCTACTCCCTGGGTTGGGGCCGCTTGATCATTGTGCCGATGCCGCCTTCCGTGAAGAGCTCCACCAGGAGCCCGTGCGGTTCGCCGGCGGCGACGATGTGGGCGCTCCCGACTCCGGCTTCCAGCGCGCTCAGGCACGCTCGCACCTTCGGCACCATGCCGGCGGACACCACGCCGGAGTCGATCAGCTCCTGCGCTTCGGCGGGGGTGAGCCGCGACCGGAACGCGCCGTTGTCGTTGATCCCACGCACGTCGGTCAGGAGCAGGAGCTTCTCCGCCGCCACTTCAGCGGCGAGCGCCGCCGCCGCGGTATCGGCGTTGACGTTGTAGGTCTGGCCGCCCGGGCCCACGCCGAGCGAACCGATCACCGGCACGTAGCCGGAGTTCGTGAGCTGGTCGAGGAGCGACGTGTCGACCCTCTCGATCTCGCCGACGAAGCCGAGTTCGTCCGCCCGCGCGTGGGGACGCACTCGCAGCAGGTCGCCGTCCTTGCCGGTGAGGCCGACGGCGCGGCCGCCGGCCCGCTGGATCATCCCCACCAGGCGCTTGTTCACCGAACCGCCGAGGACCATCTCAACGACCCGCATCGTGTCCTCGTCGGTGACCCGCAGGCCGTCGACGAAACGCGGTTCGATGCCCAGCGTCTGGAGCATCGTCGAGATCTCGGCCCCGCCGCCGTGGACCAGCATCGGGCGCAGCCCGGCGCGCCGCAACAGCACCAGGTCCTCGATCAGGGTGCCGAACTTCTCGCCCGCCATCGCGCGGCCGCCGTACTTGACGACGACACGCTTGCCACGCCACGCCGAGGCGTAGCGCAGCGCCGCCGCCATCTCCTGGCCGAGATCCCTTTCTGGCTTCATCGTCACGTCCGCCTCAACTGATGTAGCTGGCGTTGATCTCGATGTAGCCCTCGGACAGGTCGCAGGTCCAGACCGTCCAGCGGCCGGTGCCAAGGCCGAGATCGACCTCGAGAACCGTGTGGTCCGCGAGCATCGTCCGCGCCAGGCCCTCGAGGTTGTCGCTCACGCCCAGACCGTCCCGCACGACCTCGACCCGCTCGCCCTCGGCCAGCACCGCGATACCGATCCGCTGCTCGACGATGTCGACGCCCGCGCGCCCGATCGCCCCCATGAAGCGGCCCCAGTTCGGCTGGCCGGAGCGATAGGCCGTCTTGACCAGCGGCGAGTTGGCGATCGTGTTCGCGACCTGCCGGGCCGCCGCGTCGGTGCGCGCGCCCTTCACCCGGACCTCGATCACGCGGTTCGCGCCCTCGGCGTCGGCGATCAGGGCGACCGCGAGCCGGCCGAGCACACGCTGCAGGCCGGCCGTCAAACGCTCCAGGTCGTCCGCGGAATCGGCCTCGACGCCGGCGGCGCCGTTGGCCAGCAGCAGGACGCAGTCGTTCGTGCTCGTGTCGCCGTCGACCGTGACGCTGTTGAAGGTCGGCTCCACCGCCGTCCGCAGCGCGCGGTCGAGCGCCTCAGGCGACGCCTTCACGTCGGTGGTCACGAAGGCCAGGGTCGTCGCCATGTCCGGGGCCATCATCCCGGCGCCCTTCGCGATGCCGCCGATCGTCACCTCGCCGCCACCGAGGCCCACCTTCTCGACTTTGATCTTCGGCCGGGTGTCCGTCGTCAGGATCCCCTCCGCCGCCGACACGCCGCCCCTCGGACCGAGCTCCGTCGCCGCCTGGTCGATGCCGGCGAGCACGGTCGGCATCGGCATGGGGACTCCGATCACGCCGGTCGAGGCCACCAGAACGTGACCCGGGTCCATGTCGAGCGCCGCGCCGGCCCGCTCCGCCATCGCCCGCGCGTCGGCCAGGCCCGGCTCGCCCGTGCAGGCGTTCGCGTTGCCGCTGTTCGCCACGATCGCTCGCGCCCGGCCGCCCGCCACGACCTCGCGGCAATAGAGCACGGGCGCGGCCTGAACCTGGTTGCGGGTGAACACGGCCGCCAGGGTCGACGGCTCGTCGGCGGTCGAGGCGATGATCGAGAGATCGAGCCGCCTCTTCTTCAGGCCACAGTGCACGCCGGCAGCAACGAACCCCTTGGGGGCGGTGACGCCGCAGCTCATGGGAACACCGGCACGGCCGAGAGGCCCGTCGTTTCTTCGAGATTGAACATCACATTCATGTTTTGCACCGCCTGGCCGGCGGCTCCCTTGACGAGGTTGTCGAGCGCCGCGAACACGACCGCGAGCCCGCGTTCGGCATCGACGCGGACGGCGAGGTCGCAGTAGTTGGAGCCCAGGGTGGCCTTCGTCTGGGGCAGCGCCGCACCGGTCAGCACCCGCACGAAAGGCTCGCTGGCATAGCGATCGAGATACGCCGCTTCGAGCTCGTCGTGGCTCGGCGGCTCGGTCATCGGCACGTAGCAGGCGGCGAGGATGCCCCGGGTCATCGGCACGAGATGGGGCGAAAAGAACACCCGAGGCGTCTCGCCAAGGGTGGCCAGTTCCTGCTCGATCTCGGGCTGGTGGCGATGAACGCCCGAACCGTAGGGCTTCAGGTTCTCGTTCAACTCCGAGTACTGGTAGCCGTCCCGCGCGTTCCTGCCCGCGCCCGAAACGCCCGACTTCGCGTCGATCACAACCGCGCCGCCCACCCGGTCTCCGAACTGCTCGAAGATCGGCTTGAGCGCCAGGGCCGAGGCGGTCGGGTAGCAGCCCGGATTGGCGACCAGGCGCGCTCCGGCCACGGCGGCGCGGTGCCACTCCGTCAACCCGTAGACCGCTTCCCCGAGCACGGCGGTTGCCGTGTGCTCGCCGCCGTACCAGCGCCGGTAGGCGGACGGGCTCCGGAGCCGAAAGTCCGCGCCGACGTCGACGACCCTGGCCCCGGCCTCGAGCAACCGGCCCGCGGCGCCGAGCGCCTCACCGTGCGGCAGGGCCAGGAACACGACGTCGGCGGCGTCTCCCAGGCGATCCCAGTCCGTCTCCACCAGGTCGGCGGCCACCGCGCCGCCCAGGTGAGGGAACACGTCACTGGCGGAGCGGCCAGCCTGACGGCCCGCCGCGAGCGCACCAAGCTCCACTTCCGGGTGGCCGTGCAACCACCGGACGAGTTCTGCTCCACTGTAGCCGGACGCCCCGGCGATCGCAGCCCGAATCACAAGGCCGCGAATAGTACACCACTTTGGCGAAAACTTATTCGCCTGGCGACAAATCGGTCAGAACGACCAGGAGAGGAACGAGAGCGGTACCGCCAGCAGTGAGACGACGAGCAGGACGAGGGCGGTCAGAACCTGCCCGGGACGCTCTTCCGTGTTCGGACCGTAGCGGCTCGCCAGCAGGTATCCCCCGGCCAGCCCGCCGAGATGAGCCCAGTTGTCGATCCCGGGAATCAGCAGGCCGAACAGAACCAGCGGTATCGCCATTCCCATCACCTGCCTCATGAACATCCGCCCGCCGGTCTGCCGCGAGTAGCAGATCAACGCTCCCAGCCAGCCGAACACGGCCGCCGAAGCGCCCAGGGTCACGCTGTTGCGGTTGGCGAACGGCATCCACGGCGCCACCACCGGCATGGCGCTGGTCACCAGGAAGCCCATCGCCGAGGAGAGCAGGTAGATGATCGCCGCGCGGGGTACTCCGAAGAGCCGGGCCATGACCGGGCCAAGTTGATGAACCCAGTACATGTTGAAAGCGATGTGCAGCAGGCCGCCGTGCAGCCAGCCAGCGCTCAGGATCGTCCACCAGCGGCCGTAGTCGAAGACGATCAGCGCGCCGCTGGCGCCGAACCGGACGCCCATCTCGAGGTCCGGCGCCAGGAAGCCGAAGCCGAGCTGCGTGTTGATCCCGCGTGGCGACATCAGCAGTTCCAGCACGAAGATGACGACGCAGATGGCGATCACGACGGTTGAGAACACCGCTTCGTTGCCGAGGTTCTGCAGGGCGCGTGAGAAGCCGAACAGGCTGGGCCGGGCCCGGCCGCAGTTCCAGCAGCGCTCGTCCTGAACGCCGACCAGCCGACCGCAGCCGGGGCAGACGACGGAGCCCGTTTTCTGGCGCTCGAACATCAGAACGGGATGTCGTCCTGGTCGTCGGGCGACGCGGGCTCCGCGGCAGGCGATTCGGCTTCCGGCGGCTCCGGCGTCGCGGCTCCCGAGTCCGCCCCGTCCTCCTCGATCTGTTCGACGATCTGCCGGACCTCGACCTCGGCCCGGCGGATCTTCTTGCGGCAGATCTCGAGCAACCGCGCCGCCCGGCCCAGTTCGCGGCCGAGTTGATCGACGTCGATCTCGTCGCCCTCGATCCGCCGGAGCACACTCTCGAGTTCCTCCATCGCTTCGCTGAAGCTCAGTTCGGTCACGTCAACGCCGGGGCGGTCGTCGCTCATGCCGTCTCCTTGGTGGCCGTCGTGCCCGAGTCGACGGTGCTCGCCACCGTGCCGTCGGCGAGCCGGGTCCGCAGTTCGTCGCCCGCCGCCACGTCCGACGCCCGCCGGACGAGTCCGCCGTCGGCGCGGCGGGTGACGCTGAAGCCACGCGCGAGCGTCCGCTCCGGCGAGAGTTGCTCGCACAGTCGACCGTGGGCCTCCAGCCGCTCGGCCGCCCGGCCTACCGGCTTGAGCGCGCTGCGGACCAGACCATCGCGACGGACCTCCTCCTGCTGCCTGGCGGCCGCCATGAGCCGTTCCGTGGCCGTCCGCGCGCGGCTCGCCGCCAGCCGGCAGTCGGCGACGCGGTTTCTCAGCAGGGCCCGGCTCGGCGACGCCAGCCGGGGCGGGACGGAGGAAACCCGCTGCCTCGCGGCGCGCAGGAGGTCCGTGGCCTGCCGCGCAAGGGCGCGGCCTGCGTCCTCGACCCGGTACGCCGCCTCGCCGACCCTGCCGGCCAGGAACTCGGCCGCTTCCGTCGGCGTCTTGCAGGAGGTGTGAGCAACGACGTCCGCGATCGACACGTCGATCTGGTGACCGATGCCGCAGATGACCGGCACCGGCGACCGGGCCACCGCGCGCGCCACGCGGCGGCTGTCGAACGTAGCCAGGTCGGAGCGCGACCCGCCACCTCGAATCAGCGCGATCGCATCGAGCCGGCGGCCGCCGCGCGCGAAGGCCTCGAGCAGCTTGAAGGCACGGTCGATCTCCGCCTCAGCCGCCGCTCCCTGGACCGCCGAATGGACGAGGTACACGCGAAAGCCCAGCCCGGAGTTGACCAGGGTGTCGAGAAAGTCGTGGTAGGCGGCACTCCCCTCCGACGTGATGAGTCCGATCTCGAGCGGGGCCGGCGGCAGCGCCAGCTTCCTGTTGCGCTCGAGCAGACCCTCGGCCTCCAGCGCCTTGAGCGTCTCCCGGCGCCGCTTCTCGAGCGCGCCGAGAGAGAACACGGGATCGACCTCGCGGACCGTGAACTGGAGACGGCCGCCGCCGGGCCAGAATTCCGGACGGCCGCAGCAGCGCAGCACGACGCCTTCGGTCAGTTCGACTCCGGCCTCGCGCAGTTCGGCCTCGGTGACCGCGCGCTCGTCCGCCCAGAGAACGCAGTCGAGCTTCGCCTGGATCCGGTCGCCGCGGCCCTTCTCGATCAGCTCGAAGTAGAGCTGGCCCCTGGCCGCCGACCGCAGCCGTTGGACTTCCCCGGCGACCCATACCGCGGGGTACGCGTCGGCGAGCACGCCCTTCATCTCCCAGGCGAACTCGGAGACGGTGTAAGTGCCGGCCGGCAGGTCGGAATCGAGGCGGTTCAACTCGCGCGGCCTGGCACGGCTCAGTGAAAGCCCTTGAGCTCGGAAACGGATTCCATCGGAATCGCCTCGGCCCACTCGAGGGCGTTCTTGTCGCCGATCGTCAGCTTGTCCAGAAACTGGCGCGCCTCGTCGCGATGCGTGAACAGCCGCCAGATGAAGGTGTGGCCGGCCGGCGCGGTGAAGTAGGTGTAGTTCCGCATCCCCTCGCTCAGGTCGAAGCCGAGATCCGATTCGCCGTTCACGCCGACGCAGGCCATGGCGATCGCCCGGTAGGCGAGCGCGAGCGCCTTCAGCGGCTCTTCGAAGTCCGACAGCTCCTCGCGCGAGAGCGGGGAGTGAAAGAGGGCGATCTTCGAACCGTCCTCTTCGGCGAGCAGGTTGTACGGCACATCCGACCGATCCAGCGCGTCCCGCGTCTCGCTGGTCATGACGAAGACGTCGTCCGTGTCCTCGACCTTGTAGGCGATCGCGAAGGTGTCGGAGTCCAGCCCCCCGAACGACTCGGCGAGGATGCCCTCATCTTCGATCGTGAAGTAGAAGAGGCGCGAGATCATCCGACGGGTAGCCATGGGTGTGCAACTCCTGGTCGGCCGTAGCGGCCGAGCGGGCGCGAATCCTACCGAATTGCGGGGGTTCGCGCGTCCCCCGGGCAGCCGGTGGTTCAGGGCTTCCGGCTCCGGCTCAGAAACCGGTCCAAGTCCCTTCTTTCTTCCGGCGTCGTGTCCTCCAGGGCGATCAGATACTCGGCGCCCGCCTCCGGCAGCGGCACGCTGATCAGCGTCACGGCGCGCTCGATCGCTTCGCAGTCCAGACTGACCAGGACGAGAGCCATCTGCCGGCAGACGGTGAAGAGCTGCGTGCCGAGCTCACTCTCGATCCGCACCTGGGTCGTCGACGGCATCCGTTCCGTACGGATCCAGTAGCCCTCCTCGTCGCTCCGGATGGCGACCGCACCCTCCAGACGGAGAGTCTGGGCAGGCACGACCAGCTCCTGGGTCAACTGGCTCTCCAGGCTGCCGATGACGACGTCCGCGGCGATCTGGCCCGAACCGAAGATGTCCAGCTCGAGTTCGGTCTCGAAGACGCCGTCGTCGCCGGCGGTCAGCGTCGCCGCGTGGCGACTGACGGTGAGGGAGTGGGCGGGAGAGCGCAGGGCTACGTCGGCGGGCCCGATCTGGATGCGGGACAGGTCGTCGATCAGCTCCTCGTAGACCCGGTTCAACCGCTCGAACGTGATCGTCCGGACGCCCGCGTCTTCCTGGGCAAGGCCTTGCGGGGCCAGGGCCGGCGCGGAGGCGGCGAGCACCAACGCGATGGTTCTTGCCCGCAAGCGGCCGGCGCGGGCGGTCACGGGTAGTAGCCGCTGATCGTGCGGGCCTTGTAGCGTCCCTTCACCCGGACCTCGACCTCGCGGTACTCCTCGCCTTCGCCGCCGCGGTCGGAAGTGTAGGCCAGCAGGTACTGGGAGCGTAGTTCGCGCTCGATGTCCCCGTAGACGGGCGCCAGCTCCTCGGCCTTGGAGATGAAGAAGGAGCGTCCGCCGGTGACCTTGGCCAGATCGCTCAGCTTGTTGCGCAGAATCATCTGGGTCCGGCCGACCCCGAGCCCGATGGTGTAGATCGCGACGCCCGAACGGCGCGCGTACTCCTCGGCATCCCGGTAGTCGACGCTGCTCGACGTGTCCTCGCCGTCGGAAAGCAGCACCAGCGCGCGCCGGCCCCGGACTCCACGGAAGTAGTAGAGGCTGGTGATCAGCGCGTCGTGCAACGCGGTGGCGCCCACGGCCCGCAATCTCTCGATCACCGAGGCCACCGCGCTGACGTCCGAGGTCCGCCCGATCAGCAACTCGGGCCGCGTTGCGAAGGCCACGGCGAAGGACCGGTCGCGCGGCGTGATCATGTTCGTCAGGAACTGCGAGGCGGTCCGGCGCGCCTCGCCCAGCGAGGTCTCCATCGAGCCCGACGTGTCGATCACCACACCCAGCGTCAGCGGCAGGTCCTCGACCAGTTCGAACTTCGCCAGTTCCTGGCGCCGTCCGTCCTCGAAGACGGTGAAGTCGCTCTCCACCAAGCTCGTCACCGGCCGGTTCTGGCCGTCAACGACCGTCGTGTAGAGCTCCACGAGATCGACCTCGAGCGTCTCGGTGAAGGCCGGCGCGTTCAGGAATCGGACGTCCTCGGCCCGGCTTCCGTCGTCGAGCGTGGCAGCGATCGTCAGGTAGACCAGGTCCTGCTCGGCGACACCGGCCGGTACTTCGATCTCGGCTCGCCACGGGGGCCGGCGCAGCACCGTCTGGACCTTCCCGTCGACGCTGAACTCGACTTCCCGGACGAGGCGTTCCTCGGGCACGACGACCGTCGCCACGGCTTCGACCCTGCCTGAAACGCGGGCGCCCCGGCGCGGCTCGTTGATCGTGACGCGTAGCTCGCCCCGCTGCTGGTTCAGCACGATCTCGTCGGCGTCCACGACCTCGCGCTCCGCGTTCAGACCCTCGACCCGGACCACCTGCTCCTCCGGGTACTTCGCCAGCCGGACCTCCGCGGTGAACGGCGGCCGGCGGCGGGTCACCTGCACCCTGTCGTCGACCAGGAACCGGACGGCGACGATGTTGTCGCCGGTGATCAGCGTGTCGGCCCGCCAGAGACCGATGACGACCTCACTCTCCGGCGGCACCAGCATGATCGCGTTCCGCGCGTCGAGCACGGTCTCCGGCAGATCCTCGGAGGCCATGACCAGCCGCAACTGATCTTCGGGTTCGACCGGAACCGCCTCCGGCCTCAGCGGTACTTCGAGCGGCACCGAGGCGAACGCCGCCCTGCCGCCGACCTCGTCGCGGACGAAGAGCCGGAGCAGGACGACGGAACCGGGCCGGAAGGCGCGTTCGATCGGCAGCGCCATCGAGCGATCCGGGTCCGGCGCGCCGGTAACGAACCGCATCTTGAAGGTGTCGAAGACGCGGCCCGGCAACTCGACCATGCCCTCCACGTTGATCCGCGTCTGCTGCCTGCCGGCATCGTCGACGAAGGGCTCGACCGGAGCGCCCGGAGGCAGCGAGAGGAGAATCCGCGCCAGGATCCGCTGCCCGCGCTGTTCCGGGAAGGTGAGGATCGGATCCTCCAGCTCGAGCGGCGCCGGCCCGGACACCACGTCGGCGGCGGCCCCTTCCGCCCACGCTTCGACATCCGCTGGCGGCGCCACCCACGCCAGGAAGTCCTCGTCGGTCCGGCGGTCGCGTCGGAAGCCGAACAGGCCGCGGATTCCCGTGATCTCGTCGACCCGGCGGGCTTCGTCGCAGACCTGCAGGTCGAAGCGGCGGGCCCGCAGCAGGCCCCGGAGTTCCTCGTACTGTTCGAGAAAGTACTCCATCTCCGGCATGTAGAGGGCCCGCTTCGTGTACTCCGGCAACCACAGCCGGAAGACCTCGTTCGGCTTCGGCTGGAAGAGAACGAGGTTCGTGTGCTCGCCGTCCTCCGGTCCATAGCGCCAGAGCTGGAGCGGCCGGAACGTCTGATCGCAGTCGACGGGGTCGATCGCGTCCGGCTCGCCGTGCAGGAAGAGCAACCGGGCCCGGACGTCGAAGAACGGCAAACCGGCCATGCGCACCCGCTGCCGCCGATGCTCGACCGCCGCGGCCACCCTGCCGCGGCCCAGGAAGGCGTCGACGTACTCGAGGCGGGACTCCGGGCCGAGCTCACGAACGCGCTCCAGTTCCGCCGGCGACAGCAGGAACTGCGGTCCGTCGAGGAAGAACTCCCGCTCGCCGGTGGTCCACTCCGTGAGGCGCCACCCGGCCTCCTGGGCGGACGCCGATGCTGGCACGAGGCAGGCCGCCACGAGAAGCAGGTGACGGGCCCCTCGCCCGATCTCCCCCAGACTCACCACGACATGCGATAGAGCATCCAGTAAACGACCACCCCCGTCACCGACACGTAGAGCCAGATCGGCAGGGTGACGCGGGCGATCTTCCTGTGCCGTTCGTACCGGCCCCGCAGACCGAGGACGACGGTGATGATGGCCAGAAACGGCACCGCCGCCGCCAGCACTGTGTGCGTCAGGAGGATGCCCAGATAGACGGTCCGCACGGTCCCCTCGCCCTCGAAATGAACCGAACCGACCTGGTAGTGGTAGTAGAGATAGGAGATCAGGAACGCCGCCGAGCACCCCAACGCGGACAGCATGACCTGCTTGTGCCGCTCCCGGTGGCCGCGGCGGATCAGCACGTAGCCGATGACCAGCAGCGTCGCCGCCGTGGCGTTCAGAATCGCGTTGAGAGTGGGCAGGTGCATCGGGCATGGAGCTTAGCCCGGTGGATGCACAGGCTGTGCCGGCTCAGTAACCGCCTACCGGCGCTCCCGCCAGTACCTGACCTGCCAGCGGGCGACATTGCGGTTGTGCTCGGCGAGGGTCTCGGCGAAGACGTGTGTGCCGTCGTTCCTGCTCACGAAGTAGAGGTAGGGCGCGTCGGCGGGCTCCGCCGCGGCGCGCAGGCTGTGTTCGCCGGGCGAACAGATCGGACCCGGCGGCAGGCCGGGGTGGAGGTAGGTGTTGTAGGGCGAGTCGAGTTCGAGATCGCGGCGGCGCAGGTTGCCGTCCCAGGTGCCGGCCAGCTTCAGCGCGTAGATGATCGTCGGATCGGCGTAGAGGCCGATGCCGCGCCCCAGGCGATTGTGGAAGACGGCCGAGACGAGGGGGCGCTCCTCGATCGCGCCCGCTTCCTTCTCGACGATGCTCGCCAGCGTCACGAGGCCCCGCAGATCCAGGCTGTGGCCGCTCGCGGCGTCCAGGTGATCCTCGACGCGGCGGCGGAAGTTGCTCACCATCGCCTCGACGATCTCGGCTTCGTCCGTTCCTCTCGGGAAGGCATACGTGTCCGGGAAGAGGTAACCCTCCAGGGACTCGGCCGCGGGGTCCAGGTCGGCGATGAGCCCCGGCGAGGACATCGCCTCAAGGAACGCGTCCAGTTCACCGAAGCCGTCGCCGGCGAGACTCTCCGCGGTTTCCCGCAGGGTCAGGCCTTCAATCACGGTCACCGGGTACGTCACCACCTCGCCGCGGATCACCCGGTCGAGGGCCTCAACCGGGCTCATCGGTTGCTCGAAGCGGTACTCGCCGGCCTGCAGCGTCTCGCCGGAACGCCGGTAGTCGAGGTGGAGCCGGGCCAGCAGGGGATCGCCGACGACGTTCGCGGCGGCCAGCTGGTCGAGGATCGCGGTCATCGGCGCGCCGCGCTCGATCGCGAGTTCGACGGTCCCGCTTCCCCGCGGCCGTTCGAGTTCCCGTTCCGCCCAGGTGACAACGCCCGCCGCGGCGGCGGCAAGGGCCGCCAGCACCACACCGGCGCCGACGGCGAGCCACGGCAGCAGACGCCGCCTGCGGCGGCGTCGCGGCGGCGTCCTCCGCTTCATCCGGTCTCCCGGCCGAGTTCCTCCTCGAGGAGGATCTGCGCCGCCACCGCGTCGACCCGCTCCGGGTGCCGCCGCGGATCGACGCCCGCCGCGCGCAGCCGGCGCTCCGCCTCCACGGACGTCAGCGCCTCGTTCACGGTTCGCACCGGCAGATCGCAGGCGTCGGCCAGCTTCTGAGCGAAGGCGCGAGCTCGCTCGGCCGCCGGCCCGACCGAGCCGTCCAGGCGACGCGGCTCGCCGACCACCAGGACCTCGGCCTCGGAATCGGCCGCCAGCGCCCTGAGTTCGGCGATCACCTGCCGGTCCCCGGTGCGCCGGATCGTCGAGTGCGGCACCGCGACGCCGACGAGCGAGTCGCCCGTCGCCACCCCGACCCGTTTCTCGCCGAGATCGATGCCGAGAAAGCGCACAGTGAAGTCACTCTGAAACGGGCCGGCGGGACTGTCAACCGACCGGAACCGGCGCCTCGAGTTGGCCTGGCAATTGCTAGCATGACCACCATGCACAGGGCGTCCCGGACGGCAGAGCCGTCATCGCGATCCTGACGGTGGGTCATAGCCGAGATGTCTAGCGCTGACCAGCCGGTCGCCGCCCTGTTGCTGGCCCTGACCGTGACGGCCGCGGCCGCGGCCCAGGAGCCTGAAACCGCCCCGGCGACCCTGGAAGACGCACCGCCAGCGGTCGAAGAACCCGCCTCCGACGCGGCGGAAGCCGCGGCGGAGGAGCCCGCTGACACCGGGCCACCGCCGCCGCCCGGCGCCAACACCTTCAGCTTCGCGATCGAGGACGAGTCCGGCCCTGGACGGGTGGAAGGTTGGGCCGGCGCCATGGCAGGCACGTCCGAGGAGAAACACACGCTGTCGAACGGGTTCTGGATCCGGCTCCGTGACTACCAGGTCTCCGGCGACCGGGCCGTGTACGACCAAGCGAACGAACGCTTCGAGGCCGACGGACCGGTCGTTCTGACGCGAGGCAACGAAGTGATGCGGGGCTCGCGACTCGAGGTCGACGTGGCGGCCGAAACAGCCTCGATCTTCGACGCGGACGGGAACGTCGGCACCGACTACTTCTTCACCGGCGCGGCGGTCCACATGCTGAGCGAGGACCGTTTCACGATTCTCGACGCCCAGTTCACTGCCTGCGAGGTCGGGGACGACGGCCGGGCGCCGGACTGGAGCTTCCGCGCGAAGCGGGTCGACGTCAACGCCAACGGCTACGCAAAGACCCGCGGCGTCTCTTTCCGGACCAGAAGAGTGCCCCTCGTCTATCTGCCCTACATGCTGTGGCCGGTCCAGAGCTCCAGGGTGAGCGGCTTCCTCACGCCGAAGCCCGGCTTCTCCACCCGCCGGGGCCCGTCGCTCGGTCTCGCCTACTACTGGGCGATCAACAGGAGCTACGACGCCACCTTCAACGTCGACCTCTACGCGGGCGCCCCGAGCGGCAGTACCCAGGCCTTCTCCACGGAGCCCTTCTGGGGGTTGGGCACCGAGTTCCGCTACCGGCCCACCGAAGGGACGGGGGGCGACTTCGACGGCTACCTGATCGACGACACGGAGCGCGGCGAGCGCCGCTGGCGGATGCGCTGGAATCACCAATCACGGGATCTGCCCGGGGGATTCCGCGGCGTCGTCCGCTTCGAAGACGTTTCCGACTTCGACTTCTTCCGCGACTTCGAACGCCGGGTCGACCGCAATACCCTTCGCCAGCTCTACTCGACCGCCTTCGTCAGCCGCAACTGGGGCAACCAGTCGCTCAACGTCCAACTCGACCAGCGCAAGACCTTCATCTCGGCCAACCGCGAAGTCCAACTGCGCCAACTGCCCGAGATCGAGTACAAGCTGCGCTCCACGCGCCTGGGCCGTTCACCCCTCTACCTGCAACTGCGGAGCTCGCTGCACTACCTCGACGTCAGCCGCTCGGCGCGCCGCCAGGGCCAGTACGCGCGCGCCAACCTCCTGCCCGAGATCAGCATCCCGGTGCCGCTCACGAGCTGGCTGTCGCTTTCGCTCACCGCCGGCGGCCAGTTGACGTGGTACGGAGACAGCTTGCTGACCGCCGAGGAACGGCGGATGACCGTCACCGAGTCGGACTTCCGGGGCGAGGACCTGCTGCGAGTGGTCCCGACCGCCCGCGCCGAGATCGTCGGCCCCGGCTTCTCCCGCATCTTCGAACTGGGCGAAGGCGGCCGCTTCTCCCGGCTCAAGCACGTCATCGAGCCGCGGATCGCCTACGGCTACTTCCGCGACTTCGACGAGCGCCTCCGCATCCCGCTCTTCGACGAGATCGACAATCTCCGCGGCCGCAACGTCGCCCGCGTCAGTCTGTTCAACCGGGTCCTGGCCAAACCGGCCGACCCCAACGCCGGCGGCGCCTTCGAGATCCTCTCGGTCCAGTTCTTCCGCGATATCTCACTCGACGCGGACCGCCCGCTGCTGCGCTCGCTCGACCGGTCCCTGACCAGCCAGAACGGTCCAGTCGGCGCCCTGTTGCGCTTCAATCCATCGCGGCGCACCGGCGTCCGCTTCGACGCGCTCTACGACACCCTGTTCTCCCAGGTCTCCTCGACCGCCATCTCTGGGAGCCTCGGCCTCAGCCGGACAAGCTCGGTCGGCCTGCGCTGGGCGGTCCGGCGCAACCCGGAACTCGATCGGACGCGCCGCCACCACGCCCAGGTCTCGGCCGGCCTCGACCTGATCCCCGGCAAGCTGCGGGTGAACAGCATGCTGAGCTACGACATCGAGCAGAAGATCCTGCAGATCCAGCGTCATGTCGTCGACTTCAGGGCCTGCTGCTACGGACTCCAGTTCGAGATCGCCGACTTCCGCACCGCGCTCCGCCGCGACACCCAGTACCGGCTGCTGGTGACGCTGAAGAGCGTCGGCGCCTTCTTCGACATCACCGGCGGCCAGAGCGAAGCGCTGTGACCGCCGCCCCCGGTGCCGGCAAACGGGCGGTGGTGCTCGGCGCGGCGGGTCAACTCGGACGCGCGGTCGGCGACGAACTCCACCGGCGCGGCGTCGACGTGCTCGCCGCTGACCGCCAGCGCGCGGACGTCACCGACACCGACGCGATCGCGGCGCTGACCGCGCAGTTCGGCGCCGCCGCCGTCTACAACTGCGCCGCCTACACCGACGTCGACGGCTGCGAGAGCGAACCGGAAACCGCCCTGGAGATCAACGGCAGGGCGCCGGCGCGACTGGCGGCCGCCCTGCCCGACGACTGCCGCCTGATCCACGTCTCGACCGACTATGTCTTTGACGGCCGCAGCCGGCAGCCCTACCGCGAAGAAGACGCAACGGCGCCAGCCACCGCCTACGGAAGCTCGAAGCTCGGCGCCGAGCAGGCCGTGGCCGATGCCGGCGGACTCGTGGTCCGCACGAGCTGGGTGTTCGGGCCGGAGGGGAGTAACTTCGTCTCCGCGATCGCCGCCCGCCTCGGCCGCGGGGAGCCGCTACGCGTCGTCTCCGACCAGGTCGGTTGCCCGACCTACGCCCCCTACCTCGCCCGGGCGCTCGTCGACCTCCACGCGACCGGTGCCGCGGGCATCGTCCACTACTGCAACGCACCGGCCACTTCCTGGCACGGTTTCGCCGTGGCCATCGTTGCCGCCCTCGGCCTGAACGCCGAGGTCGAGCCGATCGCGACCGCCGACCTGCCACGCCCCGCGGTCCGGCCGGCCTACTCGGTGCTCGACACGGGACGCTTCGAGTCCCTCACCAACCGCCGGGTCGAGGAGTGGGCCTCAGGCCTGGACGACTACTTCGAGCGGCTGGGCCAGGGCAAGGCGGAAGCGTGACGCGCGTCCTCGTCACCGGCGCCGAGGGGTTCGTCGGCGGCCGTCTGGTGCCGCGACTCGTCGCACGGGGAGCCGACGTCATCGCCTGCCATGCGCCGGGCATGGTCACCGGCTACGACGCCGACGCTGGAGCCTCCATCGAGCACATCGCCCTTGACATCCGAGATCGCGACGCGGTCGATCGGGTGTTTCGGGATACGGCGCCGGACGCGGTCGTCCACCTGGCCGGCCTGTCCGACGTCGCGGACTCCTGGCGGCGAATCAACGACCACTACCGGGTCAACGTCGAGGGCACCGAGCACGTCGTCACCGCGGCGCGCGCACAGTCCGAAACGTGCCGGCTGGTCGTCGCCTCGAGCGCCGAGGTCTACGGTCCGGTACCGCCAGCGGAACTGCCGGTGCCCGAGGACCGCGGCCTCGAACCGGGATCGCCGTACGCCCTGACCAAGGCCGCCGTCGAACGGCTGAGCCTTCCCCTGGGCGCCATCGCGGTCCGTTCCTTCAACCTGATCGGGCCCGGACAGGGCGCCAACTTCGCGCTCCCCTCGTTCGCAACCCAACTCGCGGCGATCGAAGCGGGTCGCGAGGAACCCGTGCTGCACGTCGGCAACCTCACCCCGCGGCGGGACTTCGTCCACGTCGACGACGGCGCCGACGCCTACGCGCTCCTGCTCGAGTGCGGTGAACCGGGCAGCGTCTACAACGTCGCCCGGGGAGAGACGATCGAACTCGAGACGGCGCTCAGGCAACTCATCGGGATCAGCGGGCTGAAGGTCGAGATCCGGCAGGACCCCGACCGCATGAGACCCGCGGACGTTCCTGTCATGTGCGGCGACGCCCGCCGCCTGCGTGCCCTGGGCTGGCGCCCGAAGCGCAGTTTCGACCAGGCTCTGGAGGCGATCTGGGAGGACGCCCGGCGGCGGCTCGCCTAGTCCTCGGCGTGCTTGCGTTCGAGGGCGAGCAGTTGCGCCTTGCGCTTCTCGCCGCCGATGTAGGAACCGGGACCGCTCCGGCGTGGCACGACCCGGTGGCACGGAACGAGGATCGGCAGCGGGTTGGCCATCAACCGGGAACGGATCAGGCGGTAGGCGCCGGCCTGGCCGGATGAGGTGGCCACGTTGCGGTAGGTGCGCGTATGTCCGTAGGGAATCCGGGCCGTCTCCTCGAAGATGCGCCGGGACAGGGCATCGATCCCGGTTCGATCGAGGTCATAGGGCAGATCGAGGTTTCGCCGCGCGCCCGCGAAGTACTCCGACAGACGGCCCAACGCCTCGTCGACGAAGTCGGTCGTCTCCACCGACCCCAGAGAGGTGAACAGCGCCTTCTCGGCCCCCTTCGGCGCGATGACCAGCCGGGTGATCAGCCGACCGATGAACTCCAGGCCCAGAGAACCGAGCGGCGAGGCGACCAACACTCGCAGCGGTTCGGCGGCGCGCGGCGCGGGCCAGGCGGGCGCACCGGCGCGCGACCCGGCACGGCTCGCGAGTTCATGCACCACGGAAATCATGGTAGCATGGCTACTTTTCTATGTCGACGTGAGGCGGCGGTTCGCTTCTCCCGGAAGAAGCTCACTCCTCCTGGAGCACGATGCGCAGGGAAACGTCCTCTCCCTGGTCCGCTTCGAACGCGCGCACCTCGGCTGCGTAGCCGGGACGAATCACCTCGAGCCGGTGGGTGCCCGGATCCACGATCAGGGCCGAGTGGAGGCTCGCCAGTTCCGCGCCGCTCCCCAGCAAACGCCCGTCCAGGTAGACGACGGCATCGGCCGGCTCGACCTCGACCTGCAGCCGGGCCGGCTCCCCCCGCTGGTCCTGCTCGATCGGACGGCCGCGGTTCTCGACCCTCCACGACTCGCCTTCCGGGGCCGGAGGCGCGGCGGCCGGCTTGGGCGGCGCGGGCCGCGGCCGTTCCGCGGTCCCCGGGACGAGATCCTCGTCGATCCGGATGACCACGCCCGGCTGCACGCGGATCTGGCGCTCCAGGGTTTCGTAGCCCTCCATGAAGATCGCGATCCGGTAGCTGCCGTCGCGCAACCAGAGGTAGCGCGGGAAGCCGTCGAAGCCGTCGACCCGCCCGACCAGCTCGCCGTCGATGTAGACGGAGGCCTTCTTGGGCCGGGTGTTGATGTCGAGTGCACCCGCGTCCCCCACATAGCCGACGGGGCCGGGACCCCAGCCGTAGGGTCCGTAACCGTAGTAGTGCGGCGAGTAGGCATAGGGCCAGAAGGAACCGAAGCCGCCGTACCAGCCGAAGGAGCCGTAGTAGGGCCGCACCAGGTACGTCCGGGAGCGGCGGCCCCTGCGCTCGCCGTCCCCGCGGCGATCCCGATCGCCGGCCGCGACCGCGACCGGCGCCTGCACCGCGACGGCTCGAACGACCGGAGCCGTTCCGCCCGGCCCGCCGACGGCCGCGTCCGCGCCGCCCGCCAGGCCGAGGCTCAGCAGGCCGGCCAGCGGCAGCGCCATGCGCATCCCGACCTTCACCCCACGTTCCTTTGAACTCACGATGCACCTCCCCGATCCAGGCCGACACCATCGGACCAGCCGTTCCTCAAACCTTCCAGGTAGTGATATCGCATCGTTCTCTCCCAGACCCGGGGCAGTCTGACCGGAAGTCCTTGCAACGTCCGCGCCAACCGCTCCTGTAGCCACTGCACGGTCCGGTCGCGAACGCCGCCTACCGGAGGCGGCTCGCCGTCGTGAAACCCCAGAAAGGGGCCGAGTTGCTCGTGTCGCCGGAAGAAGACGACCGCGGAGTACCCCGCGCGGTACTGCCGCTTCGCGAACCGCTGGAGACAGGTCGGGTGGTCATGCGCAACGCGGGCCTCTGGCCGGTACAGAAGGCGCAGGCCGCGCCCTGCCAGGCGGTATCCGGCCTCGACGTCCTCCCAGGCCGCGAACGGGAACGCGGGGTCGAAGGGCTCCGCCGCCATCGCCTCGCGGTCGATCGAGAGGTTCGACGTGTAGAAGAAGCTGAACGGCACGTCGTCCCCGTCCTCGATCAGGGCGAATCCGAACTGCAGTCCGTTCTCGTTGATGTAGTCGAGAAACGGCGTGCGCCGCATGCGCTGGTGCCAGTCGGTGCGGCCGATGACGCCGACACAACCGCCCTCCGCGCGAATCGCCCGCGCCAGCGGCTCCTCCTGGGCGCGATGGTGCGCGGCCAGCCATCCCGGAGCGGGGACAGTGTCGTCCCCGAGGAAGGCCACCCAGCGGCCGCGAGCGGCCGCCACGCCGCGGTTCCGAGCCACCGCGGGTCCCCGGTTCTCCTGGTGAAGGACCCGCAACTCCGGCTCACCGCCGTTTCCGCCGGACGCGCGTTCGTCGAGCCACGGCGCGGTGCCGTCCGTGCTGCCATCGTTGACCACGATGACCTCGAACGAGGGCCCCTCCTGGCCGCGGGCGGCCTCCAGCACTTCCTTCAGCGCCGCCAGACGGTCGAAGGTCGGGATGACGATGCTCCAGTCCGGCGACCCGGTCACCGCTCCACCTCCATCACGTCGTCGAGGCGCAGACGAACGGGAGCCAGGTCCTCCGGCCACAGGGACAGGAAGCCTTCGCTTGCGAACAGTTGCTCGTCGCCGGGATAGGTCGGCACGACGTACAGCGGGAAGCGCTCCAGGATCTCTCGGTCGGGCCGACGCCGCCGCGCCTGCACCAGGCGGCGCCGCTCCGAGGCGCCGTCCAGACCGCGGACGATGGCGGACAGCGCCCGCAACTGAGCCACGGCCTGGTCGTCGACGACGGCCGGCGCTCCGGCGGGCAGGCCGCCCAACCGGCGGGCAACCCTTCTCAACCGGGTCCGCAAGGCAACGACGTCGCGCGCCCGCTGCCAAAGTCCCCGCGGCGCCGGGCCCGTCCGCGGCGCCACGCCACGGTCTCCGGAAGTCCCCTCGCTCCCATCCGCGTCCATGCGGAAGGGATCAAGCGCCAGGACGTCGCCGTTGGGGTTGCAGCGGGCGAGCAGGTGCTGTGTGCGGGCGAGCAGCGTCAACTGCACCGCCGGCATCAATTGCGGCCAGAGCTCGGCGTCGTAGTTCTTGAAGGCGGTGAAGTAGGCGTTGCGCTCGAACAGCAGGCCCCGGTTGGCGTTGCCCAGCAGGTTGCTGGTCGCCTTCGAGCGATGGTGGACGACGGCCCGCGGCGCTGACAGCACGCGTTCGCCGCCCGACCAGAACCGCCACCCGAGATCGACGTCCTCGAGGTAGGCGAAGTAGCTCTCGTCGAAGCCGCCGGCCGAAAGAAAGGCGTCACGGCGCGCGATCATGTTGCCGCCGCACGGAAAGAGCAGTTCGGCGCCTTCCGCCGGAGTCTCCACGGCCTCCAGGAGGCGGCCGTAGTCGAGCTGGAAGGCGTGGCCGTCGAAGGCCATGACGCCCCGTCCGAAGTCCAGGCGCTCCCCCTCCCAGTCGACGATGCAGCCGGACAGTGCGGCCACGTCCGGAGGCGCCGCCCGCAACGCCGCGACGAGTTCGGCGAGCCAGTCCGGCCGCGGCCGGGTGTCGTTGTTGACCAGCACCAGCGCGTCGGCCGAACTGCTTTCCGCGAGACGGTTGTTCGCGGCCGAGAAGCCGAGGTTGGTCGCGTGCTCGACGAGATCGACCCCGGGGTGTTCGGAACGCAGCCAGGCCGCCGTTCCGTCCGTCGACCCGTTGTCGAACAGCCTGATCCTCGTAGCGGCGCCGGGATCGCGTTGCGCTTCGAGCGCCGGCAGCAACGTCTCCAGGTGCCGGCGGCCATTCCAGCTCACCACCAGGATGTCGACGCTGTCGACCTGGTGACTCATGACCGGCCCGACGGGAGAGAGCCCGCCAACCGGGTCCGCACCCAGCGCCGCAGCCGGAAGCCCGGTTCGTCGGCAGGGGCAGCCGTCTCCGGCCGGAAGGCGAACCCGGCCTTGGTCGGATCGACCCGCGGCGATGAAAGAAAGGCCACCAGCGGGACCAGCGTGCGCTCCCAGGAGTAGTCGAGCAGAACCCGCTCCCGGCCCCGGCGAGCCCGCTCTTCGACCTTCGCGCCGCCGCCGACCAGCTCGGCGAGGCCGGCCCGGAGCGCCTCGACGTCACCACAGGGAACAACGAGTCCCGCGTCCCACTCCCGCAACAGCCGCGGTACGGTCCCGCCCTCCGTGGTGAGCACCGGGCAGCCGGCCGCGAGCGCATCGAGGAACCGCGTGCGCAGGGACAGGTCGGTCTCGAGCCCCGGCCGATGGCAGGCGGCGAGCGCGTCCACGTCCCTCAGCAGATCGTAGCGGCGCTCGAAGGGCACCCAGTCGAGGAAGCCGATGCGCGGCGGATCTTCCCTCCGGCTGCGCGCCTCCACCTCCGCCAGCAGGCGCTGAGGCGCCTGAGCGCCGGGAGGCTGCCGCACGAACAGAAGTCTCGCGTCCGGGTCCGGAAGAGCGGCGAACGCCGCGAGCAGAGGCTCCGGGTCGTACCAGTCGTACAGCCCGCCGAACAGCACGCGCCGCTCGCCTCCCGCGCGTGGCGGCAGCAGCGGCCGGTGTTCGGGCAGCGGATCAGGCACGCCCAGCGGCGCCTCGGCGATCAGCCCGGAGAGGCAAGGGTCGTCCCGGTAGCGATGCGGATTCACCCGTCCGAGAGCGGTGAGGAAGCCCAAGTAGTACGCCCGCTGCTCGGGGGAGGAACAGAGGAAGAAGTCGCCGCGGGAAAGCTGGTGGATCCAGCTCCGGTGGTCGTTGCGGTAGGGATCGAGCCCCAGGGTCGACAGATGAGTCAGGTTCTCGACGAGGAAGGGGTCGTAGAGATCGATCACGGTCGGCAGATCGGGCACCTGGTGCAGCACGTCGTTTGCCAACTGTCCCTGCGCGACGGCGGCGTCGCAGTCCCTCAACAGCTCCGGCAACGGCGCGGAGTCGAACCGGCGCGCCTCGACGGAACCGGCCGGCACGTCGGGCGGCTCGCCGGAACGCCAGGGCGAAACCAGAGCGATCTCGAATCCGAACCCCGGCAATCGGCGCGCCATTTCCAGGTAGCGGATGCCGATGCCCGCCGCGCGCTCTCCGAGCGGTTCGCTGCACACCAGGCCGACGCGGGTCACCGGCGTCCTCCCGCCGCCGCCCTCACCCGGAACCGCGCCAGGATTGCAGGGTTTCGTGAAGCCGCCAAGCACGGGTGGCCTTCATCTTCTCGATCTCCGCCATCAGATCGCGCTCACGGACGTGGAGCCGCTCGACCTCCGCACCGCGCGCCCGATTCGATGCCTGGACGAGTTCGAGCTCCGCCTGCGCCTTCCTGAGCATCGCCCGTGCCGCTGCCGCGGCGAGCACCGCTTCGCGCCGCATTCGGGTCACCGCGCCCGCCAGCGACTCCGCATCGAGTTCGTCCGCGTACTTCGCCAGCACGCGTGCCTTCAGAGCCTCGAAGTCGTGTCGTTCGGACGCAGCTCCGCCCAGGGCGTGGCCTCCGGAGGACCCGCCGCCGGCGCCGCCCAGGAAGTGCCGGTACTCGCAAGTCGTCCGCGCCAGGTGGACGAACGGCGACGAACGCGAAAGCCGGATCAGCAGATCCCAGTCCTCGAAGGCCGGGAGGTCGAGGTCGAAGGGACCGGCCCTCTCGAGGGCATCCCTGGTCGTCAGCACCGTGTGGAACGGAATGTAGTTGTCCAGCAGCAGGATCCCGCGGTCGAAGTCCCGGCTGTAGGGAAGGCCTCGGCTCGCCTCCCGGTAGCCGGCCGCGGTCGGCTCGTAGGTCACCACGGCCGCATCGCTGTAGGCGACATCGACGTCGCCGCGGAGCATCGAGGTCAGGGATTCGAGGTGCTCCGGCGCGAGCAGGTCGTCGTCGTCCAGGAAGCCGATCCAGTCACCCGTCGCCGCCTCGACCCCTGCCTGGGCCGCCGCGGCGCGCCCGCGGTTGGACTCGTGTTCGACGCGGACCAGCGGAAACGGAAAACCCTCGGGCACCTTGGGCGGGCGGCCCCCGTCGTTGACCAGCACGGCCTCGACGTTCCGGTAGGTGCTCCGGGCCAGACTCCCCAGCGCTTCGGCCAGGCGCCGCGGCCGGTTGTACGTTCTCAACACGATCGAGACCCGACGCGGCGAATCCACCTCGACCAGCGCCGGAACGCCTCCCAGGTGCGCAATGAGCTGAGCCGGACTCCGGGTCGTGAAGTCGCTCGCCTGCAACTGGCAGTAGCCCTCCGCGGACCCGCACGCCCTCGGCAGGCTGTGCGCGCGGAAACGGCGCAGGCCAAGGCACGAATCGAGGTAGTCGTGGCGCTCCTGCTGGCTCCGGTAGTGCGCCATCGCCGCGGCGATCCCGTCGATCTCGGCTGTCACGTCTACCAGGAGATCCGGGTAGAAGGGATGGTTCACCTCGTAGCAGAGGACGCGGAGCAGCAGGTCTCCGGGCGACGAATCGTCCTGGGCAGCGCCGCCCTGGCCCGGCGACGACTCGCTCCCCTCCGCCCCTCCCCGGCGACGGGCGATCAGGGCCTCGTGCAGGGCGCGAAAGGTGGCCTGGTGGTCGGTGGTGACTTCGAGCGGCGAAGGGACCAGCACGAGGTCCGGGCGGCCGGCGTCGAGCAACGCCTCGATCTGCCCGGCCAGCTCGACCATGGACGAACCTAGACCGCCGTCCGTGAGGCGCTGCCGGTAGCCCACGTGTTCCACGCGGGTGATGCCGAGCGCGGCCGCGGCGGCCTCGGACTCGGCCCTCCGCAGCGCCGAGTAGTCCCCGCCGCTCATCCCTTCCGGAGGTCCCTCGCCGCCTCCCGAACCATCACTCAGGAAGGCGCACACGATCTCCGCGCCGGCCGCGGCGAGTTGCAGGAGGAGGCCCCCACAGCCGAGCACCTCGTCGTCGTAGTGAGGCGCCAGGACGAGCACCCGCCGGGCGACCACCGAGCCCGGCTCGGTCGGCGGCTGCGGCCGCTCGCGTGTCGTCATGGCGGCAATCCTCGCACGTCCGTATTCTGGCCCAACGCCGTGCCCGGAGCTCCTGTAGGCTGCGCCCCCGATGCTGCAGCGCGAAAGAACCATCGTCGCGGGCGCGCTGCGGAGCGCCCTCTCGCAGGCTTTCGGGCTCGATCACGACCCGGTGGTCGAAGTGCCGCCGCAGCGCCGCCTGGGCGACCTCGCGAGTCCCTGCGCCCTGCACCTCGCCCGCGAGCTGCGCCAGGCGCCCCGAGCGATCGCGACGCGCCTCGTCGAGTGCCTCGAGCTACCCGAGGGGTTCGAGCGGGTGACGGTCGAAGGCGCCGGCTACGTGAACTTCCACTTCGCCAGGAGCCGGTTCGCGGCCACGATGATCGACGCGGTTCCGGTGGCGCGATCGGCGTCCGTCGACTCCCGGTCCAAGGTGATCGTCGAGCACACGAACATCAACCCGAACAAGGCGGCGCACATCGGCCACCTGCGCAACGCCGTCCTGGGCGATGTCCTGGCGCGCGCACTCCGCCAGCTCGGTCAGACGACGGAGGTCCAGAACTACATCGACGACACCGGCGTGCAGGTCGCCGACGTCGTCGTCGGCTTCCTCGACCTGCGCGGCTGCTCCGTCGCCGACATCGAGGCCCTGCCCGAGCCGTTCGACTACGTCTGCTGGGACCTCTACAGCGAGGTCGGCCGCTGGTACGAAGCCGATCCGAAGCGGCTCGAACTCCGCCGGCGCACTCTCCATGCCCTGGAGGCCGGAGAGGGCCGCCGCGCCGAGGCCGGCCGGCTGCTCGCCCGGCGGATCGTCGCGCGCCATCTGGCCACGATGGCCCGCATAGACATTGACTACGACCTGCTGACCCGTGAGAGCGAGATCCTCCGCCTCGACTTCTTCGTCGCCGCCTTCGAGCAGTTGAAGGAAACCGGCGCCGTCCGGTTCGAGGAGAGCGGCAAGAACGCCGGCTGCTGGGTCATGCCGCTGGCCGACAGCGAGGAGTTCCAGGGCCTCGAGGATCCGGACAAGGTGATCGTCCGCTCCGACGGCACGGTCACCTACGTCGGCAAGGACATCGCCTACCAGCTCTGGAAGTTCGGCCTGCTGGGACGCGACTTCGAGTACGCCCGGTTCGACGGCGGTCCGCTATGGGAGACCGCGCCGTCAGAACCGGAAGCCGGCGACGCTGGCGACGAGCGGTTCGGAGAGGGCTCCCGCGTGATCAACGTGATCGACGCGCGGCAGGCCTACCTGCAGCGCATCGTCCGCGCCGGCCTGGAGGCGCTCGGACACCGGGACGAGGCCCGGGACAGTATCCACTTCGCGTACGAGATGGTCGCCCTGTCGGCCAGGACCGCCGAGCGCCTGGGATTCTCCGGCGATGCGAGGCTCGAGATGTCGGGCCGGAAGGGCATCGGGGTCAAGGCGGACGACCTGCTCGATCAGCTCGAGACGAAGAGCCGGGACGAGATCCTGGAACGGCGCGGCCCCGACGGCACCGACCGCGACGACGAGGCGGCCAGTGAAGACATAGGCGTCCTGGCACGCCAGATCGCCGTGGCGGCGCTTCGCTTCTTCATGGCCCGGGCCACGACCACCCGGGTGATCGCCTTCGACATCGACGACGCCACTTCCTTCGAAGGCGAGTCGGGTCCCTATCTCCAGTACTCCATCGTGCGCGCCAGGAACATCCGTCGCCGCCTCCGCGAGGAGGGGCTGGCGCAGGAGGTCCACCGGAGCCGGGTCGCCAGCCTGCCCGACGGCGTCTGGTCCGACGACCTCTGGGACCTCGTGCTGCTCGCTTCGCAGTGCCAGGAAGTCGTCGAACGGGCGGCGGCGACGCTCGAACTCTCCCTCATCGCCCGGCACGCGGTCGACCTCGCGCAGAAGTTCCACGCGATCTACCACCGCCATCCCATCCTGCACGAACAGGACGCGGACCTCCGGGATGCCCGGCTCGCGGTAACCCAGGTCTTCGAGCGCTCGCTCCAAGCGCTCGCCCAGATCCTGGGCGTACCGCTGCCCGCGCGGATGTAGCGACTCAGTCCATCTGCTTGCGCAGCACCGTCGGAATGTCGTAGTCGTCGACGTTCCGCCAATTAGGCCCGTAGCCGCCCGGATCGATCTTGTGGTGCTCGGCCAGCATGCGATCCCGGAACTCGCCCTTGGCGCCTTCCTCCTTGCCGGCGTCCTCGTCCGCGGAAGCGGGGTCGGCCACCTTCGGGTCGACCGGAGCGGCTGCCCCGGTCTCGGCGACCCTGGCGCCGGCGCCGTCGCGCGGCTGCCGGTCTTCGGAGAATCCGGTGGCAATCACCGTCACCTTCACCTCTTCGTCCATCGTTCCGTCGACGACGAGGCCCGAGATGATCGTCGCGTCGGGGTCGACCGCGTCGGAGATCGTGCTGGCCGCTTCCGCCACCTCGTGGAGGGTCAGCGAGCTGCCTCCAGTGATGTTGATGAGACATCCCTTGGCGCCCTCGATCGAAGCATCCTCGAGCAGGGGTGACGACACCGCCCGCTGCGCCGCCTCGAGCGCCCGGCTGTCGCCCGACGCCACGCCCGTGCCCATCACCGCGATGCCCTGACCGCACATGATCGCCCGCACGTCGGCGAAGTCGGCGTTCACCTCGCCCGGCATCGTGATCAGGTCGCTGATGCCCTGAACCGATTGCCGCAGAACGTCGTCCGCGGTCACGAAGGCATCGGCGAGCGAAGTCCCCCGGTCCACGAAGCTCAGCAGCCGCTCGTTCGGTATCGCGATCACGGTGTCGACCGCCTTGTGCAGTTCCTCGAGCCCGCGTTCCGCCAGCAGCATCCGGCGCCGGCCCTCGAACGCGAACGGCTTCGTGACCACCGCGACCGTCAGGGCGCCGACTTCCGCCGAGAGCGAGCCGATGATGGGCGCCGCGCCGGTGCCCGTGCCGCCGCCAAGGCCGGCGGCCAGGAACACCATGTCCGCCCCGTTCAGCATGTCGAGGATCTTGTCCGTGTCCTCGAGCGCCGAGTTGCGGCCGACTTCCGGATCAGCGCCGGCGCCCAGGCCGCGGGTGATCTTGCGCCCGAGCTGAAGCTTCGTCGGCGCTTCACAGCGCCGCAGAGCCTGCAGATCGGTGTTGGCGGCAATGAACTCGATGCCACCCAGATTGGCGGCGATCATCCGGTTGACGGCGTTTCCGCCGCCGCCTCCCACGCCGACCACGACGATCTTGGCCGGTCCGAAGCTCTCCTCGGGGGAGACCTCCCCGTCGATCGTCGGATTGGCCTCCGTCGGCTGCTGCTCTTCCATCAGAATCATGGCTCCCTCCATTTCGAACCGTGGTTCATCAAACTCAACTCAGACAAGATCGCTGAACATCTGGCGCAGATTGCCCATGACCGAGCGCACGCCGCCCAGAGAGCGGCGGCGCGCAATGGGCAGGCGAGCCTCCTCGGAGGCGACCGCATAGCGAAGAAGACCCGCGGCCGTGGCCCAGGTCGGGTCGGTGAGACCCTCGATCTCGCTCACGAGACCGAGCGGCACTCCATAGCGAACGTCGCAGGAGAAGACCTGCTGGGCCAGCTCGGGCAGGCCCGCCAGCTTCGAACCGCCCCCGCTCAGGACGAGTCCGCCGCGAAGCTGATCGGCCCAGCCGGCCTTCTCGAGCTCCGCCTGAATCAGGTGGAACATCTCCTCGGCTCGGGCCTGCAGGATCTCGGCGAGGCTCCCGCGCGCGATCGTCTTGCTGCTGCCGCCCGCGACGCTCGGCACGACGAGTCCGTCGTCGGCGTCGACCAGGCCGACCAGGCAACAGCCGTCGCGCAGCTTGAGCGTCTCGGCGCCGGCGAACGACGTCCGGAGCACCGATGCGAGATCGGCCGTGAAGTGACTGGCGCCGAACGGAAGGACCCCGCTGTGCTGCACTTCGGCGTGCTGGAAGACGGCGAAGCCGCAGGTTCCGGAGCCGATGTCCAGCAACAGGACGCCCAGTTCGCGCTCGTCGGGAAGAAGAACCGCCTCCGCTGTGGCCAATGGTTCGAAGACGATCTCCCGGGCCTCCACGCCGGCGCGGTTCAGGCAACGAACGAGGGTCCTGGTTCGCGGCGCGTGACCCATGACCAGGTGAACCCTGGCTTCCAGCCGGCTGCCCAGCATCCCGTGGGGATCCGCGATGCCGCCGTGATCGTCGACCGAGAACTCCTGCGGAATCGCGTGCAGGATCTCCCGGTCGGGGGGAAGCGGCACCCCCCGAGCGGCGTTCAGGACGAGGTCGATGTCGGCACGGGCGATTCCCCGGTCGCCGCAGTCGACGTAGGCGGTGCCGTGGCTGTTCGCCGACCGCAGATCGGATCCGCCGATGCCGACGAAGGCGCGGGAGATCTCCACGCCCGCCATCGTCTCCGCCTCCTCGGTCGCCCGCTGGAGCGCGCTCACCGTCGCGTCGAGGTGCACGATGTGGCCCCTCAGCGTGCCGCGGTTCGGCGCCCGCCCGACGCCGACGATCTCGAGGGCCGACTCTCCGTCGACCTCCGTGCGCTCGGCGATCAGCACGGCGACCTTCGCCGAGCCCACGTCGATGGCGACCACCTGTGTATCCGTCTTCGGCATTCCTCTTCGTCCTCTCTGGCTATGAAGGGGCCTGAACTCCGTCCTCGGCCGCCGGGGCGGCCTCCGTGTCGGTAGCGATCCGCGCGCCCGGCGCTTCCATCGACAAGACGATCCGATCCCTGAACCGCAGGTCCACCACTTCGGGATCGTTGTGTTCCGTGATCGCACCGTGCAGCAGGTCGAACACCGAAGCCTTGGCCATCAGGTCGTTGCCGCGAACGAGCACGGTCGCCGGACGGCCACTGCACGCGAGCAGGTAGTCGTCATCGACGATCCCGAAGCTGATGACCTCCACCGCCTGGACCCGCTGTCCCCACTCGAACGCCCTGACTTCGGTCGCCACGTCGAGCGCCCCCTTCAGCGTTCGAGCGAGAACCTCGCCCTGCACGTCCCTCGACGAGCCAGCCCCTCTGGACGACTCAGCGCCAGCGCCAGGGTTGCGCGCCGGGCCGTCCCCGAGGCGATCTCCCTCCAGTGCGCTCTCGATCGACACGCGGACCAGATCGCCGCCGCACAGGTCGGGCGCCCGCTCACACGGAACGATCGCCCGGCCGTCCCGGTCGATGACCCATGCGCGGTCCCCGGCCGTGAACAGCGCCGCCGGCTGATGTTCCACCACCCGCACCGTGAGTTCGTTCGGCAGGCGCTTGACCAGTTCCGCCTCACGGATCCACTCGTGGTCGAGCCGCCGCGCGACCGGCTCGAGGGAGAGCAACGGCAGGTTCCGTCCCTCCAGCCGGGCGAGCCGGCTCCGCACCCACTGTTCGGACACCCGCTCGGCCTCCTCGATCTGGATGTCGAGCTCGAGGTCGAACACCGGCGCCGTCGCCAACCACACGCCGACCCCCACCACCGGCGCCACACCGAGGAGAACCTTCCCCACTCCGATCGCCAGCCAGACGACGGGCCGCGCCCGGCTGCGGCGCACGGGACGGCGAGCGCCGGACCGCCTGCGTGTCGCCCGCCGGCTCACGAAACGCCTCCGCCGGCCGCGAGCTGATGGGCCAACCGGTAGATGTCGCCTGCTCCCAGCGTGAGGACCAGATCGCCTTCCCCGACCTCTCGACGCAGCCGGTCGGTGGCCGCCTGCCACGGTCCGCAGCCGCTGACGCTGCGATGACCGGCCCGAGCCGCGGCGGCCACCACCAGACCCGCGTCGACGCCCGGGATGGGTCGCTCCCGGGACGCGTAGATGTCGGCCACGAGCACGTTGTCGGCGAGCAACAGGGCACGGCCGAAGTCGGCCGCCAGGTCGCGGGTGCGACTGAACAGGTGAGGCTGGAACACGGCGTGGATCCGTCCCGTTCGGGCGCCGTTGCCGCCGGGATCGAGCACCTCGCGAGCCGCCCTCAGCGTCGCCTCGACTTCGGTCGGATGATGCGCGTAGTCGTCGATCACCGTCGCGCCCAGCCATTGCCCCACCCGCTCGAACCGCCGGTGGATGCCCCGGAAACGGGAAAGCGCCCTGGCCGTCGCCTCGAAGTCGAGTCCGACAGCCCGCGCCACGGCCACCGCCGCGAGAGCGTTCAGGACGTTGTGACGCCCCGGCATCGGCAGTTCCAGGACACCGAGCGGGCCGAGGCCGGCGTCGGCGACCTCGAACCGGACACCCGTGCCGGTCGCCGACACCTCGAGCGCCCGGAGGTCGGCCCCCCGGTCGAAGCCGTAGGTGACGATCCGCCGGTCGGCGAGGCGGGGCAGCAGGTCCAGGACGTTCGCGTCGTCGGCGCAGGCGATCACCTGGCCGAAGAAGGGCACGCGGCCGGCGAAACGCGCGAAGGCGTCCTGGATATCGGCCAGGTCACGGTAGGTGTCGAGATGATCGACGTCGATGTTCGTGATCACGGCGATCACCGGCGCCAGATCGAGGAAACTTCGGTCGAACTCGTCCGCCTCGGCGACCAGGTAGTCGCTGCTCCCGTAGCGGGCGCCAGTGCCCGACACGCGAAGGCGTCCGCCGACGATCACCGTGGGATCGAGGCCGGCGTCCGTCAGCACGGTGCCGATGAGCGAAGTCGTCGTCGTCTTGCCGTGCGTACCGGCCACGGCGACGCCGTACTTGAGCCGCATCAGTTCGGCGAGCATCTGGGCGCGGCGCACGACCGGCACGCCGCGCCGGCGTGCCGCCACGACTTCCTCGTTGTCGGACGGCACCGCCGACGAGATAACCACCAGGTCGGCCCGATCGATGTTCCCGGCGTCGTGGCCGATGGCGACTCGAGCGCCGAGGGCCGCGAGCCGCTCGGTCGTTTCGCTCGCCTCGAGGTCGGAACCGCTGACCTTGAGTTCGTAGTTCAGGAGAATCTCGGCGATTCCGCTCATGCCCGCGCCGCCGACGCCCACGAAATGGACACGCTCGAGCCCCGCGGTGCGCAGGAACAGCAGCATCAGCCGGCCCTCCCCCGACGCCCGGAGATACCGCGCTCGGCGATCTCGCATACCCGGGCGGCTATGTCGCTCGCCGCGTCGCTCCGGCTCAGGCCCCGAGCCGTCCGCGCCATGCCCAGAAGACGCTCGCGATCCGCGATCAGTCGCGCGCAGCGCTCGGCGGCCGCCTCGCCCTGCAGTTGCTCCTGCTCGACCAGAATCGCCGCGCCCGCCTCGACCATCGCACGGGCGTTCCCGCGCTGGTGCGCGGCGGCCATTGGCAGCGGAACGTAGACCGCCGGCCGGCCGGCGGCGGCGATCTCGGCCACGGTCACGGCCCCGGCGCGCGACACGATCAGGTCGTGCGCCTGCATCGCGCCGGCCGTGTCCTGGATGAAGCCGGTCACCGTAGAGGAAAGCCCGGTCGTCGCCACTCTCCGGTAGCGGTCGCGGGTCTCGTCGATCCAGGCCGGACCGGACTGGTGCGTGACCTCGACGCGGCTCGACCCCGCGGCACGGGCGAACAGAGCGGGCAGATGACGGTTGAGTGCATCCGAACCCTGACTGCCGCCAAGCACGAGCACCCGGACGCGATCGCCGCTCAGGCGCAGTTCGTCGATCTCCCGGAAGGCCCTGCGAACCGGCACACCGACCAGCCGCGCTTCGCACGCCAGGTCCCCGGCCGCGGATTCGAAGGCAACGCCCGCCTCGGTAGCGAAGCGCGACAGTCTCCGGTTCGCGGAGCCGCTCTCCGCGTTCGGTTCGAGCAGGTAGAGCCCGCTGCCGTGGAGCCGGGTCGCCAGGGCCGCCGGCGCGCAGACGTACCCGCCGGTCGCGAACACGAGCGCCGCGCGGAGCCGCCGCAGCAGCGCCGCGGCGCGGAGGGTCGAGAGCAGGAGGACGGCCAGGGCCATCGCCCGCTGCGGACCGCCGCGGTCGACGAACGGGCGGGCCGGCAAGGCCCTGAAGTCGACCCCGGCGGACGCAACCAGCCGTTCCTCGAGGCTGTCGCGGCGGCCGATCCAGGCGGCCTTCCAGCCGAGAGCCCGCAGCTCCTCGGCCACCGCCAGGCCGGGGAACACGTGTCCGCCCGTGCCGCCGCCCGAGAAGACGACCGTGCCGCGGTGCGTGCCGGTGCTCATCCATGCTCCGAGACGCTCAACAGCAGACCGCAGGCGATGAGGGTCATGACGAGGGACGATCCCCCGTGCGAGAGGAACGGCAGCGGCGTGCCGGTCACCGGAACGAGTCCGACGGTGACGCTGACGTTCACCAAGGCCTGGATCAGGACCGCCGACGTCAGCCCCCAGGCAAGGAACCGGCCGAAGGCGTCCGGAGCGCGGTGTCCGGCGACATAGCCGCGCCAGGCCAGCACGGCGAAGGCGGCCAGCACGGCCGCGGCGCCCAGCAGCCCGAGTTCCTCGCTGACGATCGAGAAGATGAAGTCCGAACTCGCGAGCGGCAGGAAGTAGAGCTTCTGGGCGCTCTCGCCCAGACCCTGACCGGTCACGCCGCCCGATCCGATGGCGATGAGGGACTGCAACACCTGGAAACCGTTCCCGGAGGGATCGTTCTCGGGCGAGAGAAAGCCGAGAAGACGCTCCCTGCGATAGGGCTCGGACCAGATGAAGAGACCGAACAGGCCCGGCAAGACCACCATCGCGGGGACGATCCAGCGCCAGGAGAGGCCGGCAAGGAACAGCATCACCCCGGCGATCCCGAGAATGAGCGCGGCGCTGCCGAAGTCCGGCGCCTGCAGGACGAGCAGCGTGACCAGCCCCACCGCGAGGCCGCACGGCACGAGCACCCGGGGCTGGCTGACCCCTTCCGGACAGCGGTGGATCTGGTGGGCGATGAAGACGACCACCGCGATCTTGGCCAGCTCGGAGGGCTGGAAGGTCAGCGGTCCGACGGACAACCAGCGGCTGCTGCCGTTGATCGGCGCCGCGGCCAGCACGGCGACCAGGAGGACGAGCGACGCGCCGAGACCGGCGTAGACCAGCCACGGTTTCGCCCAGCTCCGGTAGTCGATGCTCATCAACACCAGCATCGCCACCAGGCCGACGACGGCCGCCAGCAACTGCGTGACGAACTGGCGCTTGAAGCCGCCGTCGGGGTCGGGCGGGTTGGCCGAATAGACCATCACCAGCCCCGCCACGACGAGCAACACGACGACCGTGAAGAGGACCTTGTCGATCGCGAGCTTCCTAGCCATGGCCGCCCTTCCGGCCCGCCGCAGCCAGCGTCCGCACCTGTTCCTCGAAGCGGCGGCCGCGATCCGCGAAGTCCTCGAACTGGTCGAAGCTGGCGCAGGCCGGCGAGAGCAGGACCGTCTGGCCCTCGCTCGAGGCCGCCGCCGCCACCTCGACCGCCCGTTCAAGCGTCCCGCAGAGGTGGCGTTCGGTGGCGCCGGCGAGCACCGAGGCGATGACCGGCGCCGCCTCACCAATCAGGTAGACCGCCGCCACCTTGGCGCCGGCTACCGACGCCAGTTCGGCGAAGGCAGCACCCTCGTCCTTCGCCCGACCGCCGAGGATCAGGTGGACGCTGCCGTCGCTGAACCCGGCCAGCGCCTTCACGGCGGCAGCCGGGTTCGTCGCCTTCGAGTCGTTGTAGTAGCGCACCCCGCCGACGGTGCCGGCGAGGCGCATCCGATGCGGCAGGCCCTCGAACCTGCGCAACGCCGGCGCGAAGCAGCTCGGGTCGGCGCCAACGGCCGCCGCCAGGAGGGCGGCCGCCATCGCGTTCTCCACGTTGTGGACCCCGTCGAGCCTCAGGTCGCCGAGACGGAACAGTTCCCGCCGGAACTCCGGCCCGACTTCGATCACCCGGTCGCGGTCGAGGTAGCAGCCGTCCTCGACCTTTCGCAGCCGGGAGAAGAACCGCCGCCTTACCGCGGCCGGCGCCCCGTGGCGGCCGCCGCTCCAGCGCCGGGCTTCGCCGTCGTCGGCGTTCACGACCGCAACGTCCCCGGCGGCCTGCCTGCCAAAGATGCGCGCCTTCGCGCCTGCGTACTCCGCGACGTTCGCGTAGCGGTCGAGATGGTCGGGGCTGATGTTGAGCAGGGCCGCCGCGCGCGGACGGAACCGGTCCACCGCCTCGAGTTGGAAGCTCGAGAGTTCCACCACGAACACGCGGTCCGGCGGACCGTCGACCCGAGCGCAAAGCGGCGTGCCGATGTTGCCGCAGACCTCGACCGGGTAGCCCGCCGCCTCGAGCAGCGCACCGGTCAGCGCGGTCGTCGTGCTCTTGCCGTTGCTGCCGGTCACGCCGACCACGGTCGGCGAAGCCTTCGCCTCCAGCAGGCGCCAGGCGAGTTCGACTTCGGCCAGGATCGGAACGCCCGCCGACCGGGCCGCCTGCAGAAGCGGGCGGTCCGGTGGCACGCCCGGACTCAGCACGACCGCGTCGAGACCGGCCGGCAACCCGGGCCCTTTCTCGGCCAGCAGGCGGTCGACGCGTCCCGTCCGCAGGAGCTCGCGAGCGGTCGCTCCCAGCTCCGGGGCCGGACGCCCGTCCACCGCCACCACCCTGACGTTCCGGTCGGAAAGCGCCCGGGACGCCGCCACTCCCGACAGGCCCAGGCCGTAGACCAGCGCATTCCGCCACGAAGAAACCGGCGGCGCGGCCGTCATCCCGGTGCGGCTCGTCTCGAGGGTCACCCTCTACCTCAGCTTGAGGGTCGAGAGACCCAGGAAGGCGAACAGGACGGCGAGGATCCAGAACCGGACGATGACCTGGTTCTCGCTCCACCCGCGGAGTTCGAAATGGTGGTGAATCGGCGCCATCCGCAGGACCCGGCGGCCGGTCATCTTGAAGGACGCCACCTGGACGATCACCGACAGCGCCTCCAGGACGAACAGCCCGCCGACCAGGACCAGCAGCAGCTCCTGCTTGGAGAGCACCGCCACCGCCCCGATCGTGCCGCCGATCGCCAGCGACCCCACGTCGCCCATGAACACCTGGGCGGGATGGGCGTTGAACCAGAGGAAGCCCAGACTGGCGCCGACCAGGGCGGAACAGATGATCGCGACCTCACCGGCCCCCGGCACGTAGGAAACCTGCAGGTAACCCGCGGCGATCGAGTTGCCGGCGATGTAGACGAAGATCGCGTAGGTGGCGGCCGCGACCAGCGTGGCGCCGATGGCCAGGCCGTCGAGCCCGTCCGTCAGATTGACCGCGTTCGAAGACCCCGCGATCAGGACCGCGACGAACGGGATGTAAAAGACCCCGAGTTCGAGCACCAGGGTCTTGAAGAACGGGAAGCTGAGGTTCGCGTCGAGGGGCGTGAAGCTGACCAGGCCGGCGCCGAGGGCCGCGCCCACCAGGAGTTGCAGCGCGAACTTGGCCTTCATGCTCAGGCCCCGGTTGTGGCGTCGCCTCACCTTGAGCAGATCGTCGGCGAAACCGACGGCGCCGAGCCCGATCGTCGTGCCGATCGCCAGCCAGACGTAGATGTTCGATAGGTCCGACCACAGCAGGGTCGGCACGATGACGGCGGTGAGGATCAGCAACCCGCCCATCGTCGGCGTGCCGGCCTTGCTCTGGTGCCGCTCCGGCCCTTCCTCGCGGATGGTCTGGCCGATCGACAGCCGGCGCGCAGCCCGGATGAAGCTGGGGCCCAGGAGCAGGCTGAGCACTACTCCGGTTAGGGCAGCGCCGGCGCAACGGAAGGTGATGTACTGGATGACGTTGAAGGGTGCGATCCGATCGCCGAGCGGCAACAGCAGGTCCAGGAGCATCAGTTCGGCCTCTCCTGATCCAGCGCCTTCCCCTGGACCAGCCTGTCTACGAGGCGCTCCAGCGCCACACCCCGCGAGCCCTTGACCAGAACGACATCGCCCTCCCTGATCAGCTCCGGAGCTCCGGCGCTGGCGGCCCGCGTGTCCGCGAACCAGGCTGTCTCGACACCCGCCTCGTCAGCAACCCGGACCGTCTCCGACGCCAGCTCGCCAACGCCCACGACCAGGCCGAAACCGAACTCCGCCGCATCGCTGCCCAACTGCCGGTGGTAGCGGCCCTCGGCACTGCCCAACTCGAGCATGTCGCCCAGGATCGCGACATGGCGGCGGCCGTCGAGCAGGCGCGCCGCCTCGAGCGCCAGACGCGCCGCTTCGGGGTTCGAGTTGTAGGAGTCGTCCACCAGTGTGGCGCCTGACGGCAGCGCAATGACCTCGCCGCGGCCGGTGCCCGGACGGGGGCGGCGCGCCGCGGACGCAACTGTCTCGATCGGCACGCCCAGGCGCAGTGCGCACGCCGCCGCGGCCAGGAAGTTCTCGACGTTGACGGAACCGTGAAGCGACAACTCGACGTTCGCCGAAGCTTCCCGGTACTTCAGCGTGAATCGCGTGCCCGGCTCTCCGGCCAAAGGCTCGATTCCGTGAGCCGTGACCTCGGCACGCTGCGCCAGACCCTGTACCGGTTCGACCGCGTACCAGACCACGCGCTCCGACGCGGCAGCCTTGCCGCCGGACGCAGCCAGGTACCGCTCGACCAGACCGACGACCCGCGGGTCGCCGGCGTTGGCGACGATCAGGCCGTCGTCGGCAAGACCCTCCAGGAGTTCCGCCTTGGCACGAGCGATCGCCTCGACGTCCGCCGGGGCGCCATCCGGCTCCTCGAAGCCGGCCAGGTGCGCCGGCCGCACGTTCGTGAAGATGGCCACGTCCGGCCGCCCGAGGCGGCTCACCGCCGCCAGTTCACCCGGCACCGACATCCCCATCTCGGCGACCAGCCACTCGCACTCCGTTCCGATGGCCAGCAGGGTGAGCGGGAAACCAAGCAGGTTGTTCAGGTTCCCCGGGCTCTTGCGCACCCGCCAGCGCTCGCCCAGCAGGAGGGCCAGCAGGTCCTTCGTCGTCGTCTTGCCCGCTGAACCGGTCACGGCGACCACCCGGATGTCGAGCAGTCGGCGGTGATCGCGGGTCAGGTCGTGGAGCGCCTCCGCCACGTCGTCGACGCGGATTTGGGGACCGCCGGCGTCCCCGACCGGCGCTCTGACTACCGCCGCCGCCGCGCCCGCGGCCAGGGCGGCGCCAACGAAACGGTGACCGTCGGTCCGCTCTCCGGGCAGCGCGAAGAAGAGTTCGCCACCCTCGACCCGCCGTGAATCGATCGCGGCGCCGCGGTAGCAGGCGCCCGCGTCGACGTCTCCGATCAGTGCGCCGCTCATGACATATGCCGCATCAGCAAGGGGCCGTCTCACCTCGAAGGCGCCTTCCGCCCTCCGGGCAACCCGGAGACGCTCAGCGCAATCAGTGCCTGCTCCGCCTCGTCCCGGTCGCGAAAGGGCAGCTTCCGTTTCCCGATCGTCTGCGTCGCCTCGTGACCCTTGCCGGCGATGAGGACCGCCCACCCCGGTTCGGCGGCGGCCAGCGTGACGGCTCGACGAATCGCGGAGCGGCGGTCCGGAACGACTTCGTGGCCGCAACCTCCGGCCGTAACGAGTCCAGCCACGATCGCTTGGTGAATCAATGCCGGGTCTTCGCTCCGGGGGTTGTCGTCGGTGACGATGGCGAGATCCGCGAGTTCGCCTACCGCACGTCCCATCAACTCCCGCTTGCCACGATCCCGGTCGCCGCCGCAGCCGAACACGACGAGAATGCGCCGCTCGCTCAGCTCGCGGATCGCTTCGATCGCGGCGCGCAGTCCGCCGTCGGTGTGGGCGTAATCGACGAGGACCGGAAACTCCTGGCCGCGGTCCACCGGCTCCAGCCGGCCGTCCGGAGGCTCCTCGGCGGCCACCGCTGCACGGATCGCGTCGTGCGGCACCCCCAAGGCGCCGGCGGCGGCCACGGTTGCCGTCAGGTTCTCGAGGTTGAACCGGCCGAGCAGGCTGCTGACGAGCGAGAGAGCTCCACCGGGCGTCTCGATCTCGGTCCTGATGCCGGCGAAGCCGAGCTCCGACTGGACGACGCGCACCTCCGCGTCGCTCCGTCCGGCGCTGCTGCACCGCAATACCCGAGCGGTGCTTCCGACTTCCAGCGCCAGCCGGCGGCCGTACTCATCGTCGACGTTGACCACCGCGGAACCGCCCGAGCGGAGCAGGGAGAAGAGCCGGCGTTTGGCCGCGTAGTAGGTCTCCATCGAGGCGTGATAGTCGAGATGGTCCCGAGTGAGGTTCGTGAACACGGCGACATCGAACCTCATCCCGTTCAGCCGCCCCTGATCGAGCGCGTGGGACGAGACCTCGACCGCCGCGGACCGCGCTCCCAGATCCACGGCCCGCCTGAGCATCCGAAACAGGTCGCTGCTCTCCGGGGTCGTCCGGTCTGAAGGGGCGGAACTCAGCGGCCTTGCGTCGGAGAAGGCGGCGTCCGGCTGGCGCACGCTCCTGCCCAGGGTCCCGATCACCGCCGCCGGTCGGCCGGCCCGGGTCAGGCAGGAGCCGATCAACTGGGCGGTCGTGCTCTTGCCGTTCGTGCCGGTGATCCCGACGGTCACGAGCTCCCGCTCGGGGTGGTCGTACAGCCTGGCGGCCACCGGTCCCATCTGGCCCCGCGGATCGTCGACCTCCAGCCAGGGAACGGAAGGGGCGGCAGGCGGGGGCCCGAAGGAAAGGACCGCGGCCGCGCCCCTCGCGATGGCATCGTTCGCGAAAGCCCGGCCGTCGTGGACCTCGCCCCGCCAGGCGACGAAGAGGTCGCCGCTGCCTATCCGTCGGGAGTCGTGCTGAATCCCCGTGACTTCCGTATCGGCAGCGGGAAAGCTCAGCTCTGAGCGCAGAGGCAGGTCGGCGACGGCGTCGCCGAGTCTCATCAGCTCGATCCCGCCGCCGTCCACAGCTCGCCCTCCGTCGACGCGACGTCCTGATCGGCTGCCGTCTGGGCATCTGCGGCCGCGACCCGGATCTGCGGCGGCCCTTCGAGCGGCGCGGGCGCCGGCTGCAGCCAGACGGGCTGGCTCCAGCCCATGGGCTGGCGCGACGGCGTAGCGCCCAGATAGAACAGGGCTTCGCTGATGATGCGCTGAAAGGCCGGCGCCGCCACTTCGCCGCCGGAGGTGGAGACGGTCGGCTCATCGATCATCACCAGGCAGACCAGGCGCGGCGCCCGCGCCGGAGCGATACCCACGAAGCCGGCGACGCGACCGGTATCCGAGTAGCCGGAAGCGTCCGACTTCTCGGCCGTGCCCGTCTTGCCCGCCACCCGGTAGCCGGCTATCGCGGCCTTCCGGCCCGTGCCGCTGACCACGACTTCCTCGAGCAGGCGGACCACCCGGTACGCCGTGGCCTTGGAGATCACGCGATGGCCCCGGTTCCGGGGCCGCATGTCGACGACCTCTCCTTCCCGCTCCAGCGCGCGCACCAGGTAGGGCCGGTTCCAGACCCCTCCGTTGGCAATCGCCGCGTAGGCATTCGCGAGCTGAAGGGGCGTCACCGCCAGGCCGTGACCCATCGAGGCGTACGCCGTCGTCTCCTTGTCCCACACCCGGAGCGGGACGATGCCCGGGTGTTCACCGTCGATGTCGATGCCGGTGACTTCGCCGAAGCCGAATGCGGTCACGAGCTCCTGCATCGTCTCCGGGCCGGCCAGACCGCCGGCCTTGATCGCGCAGACGTTGCTCGACTTGGCGATCGCCGTGCGGAAGGTGAGTTCGGGAAACGGCTTGTGGTCCTTGATCAGTGCCTTGCCGACCCGGATCCGGCCGTTGCCGCAGTCCATGATCTGGTCGGGATGAACCACGCCCCGCTCGAACGCGCCGGCCGCCGTGATCATCTTGAACGTCGAGCCCGGTTCGTACGAGTCCTGCAACGCGCGATTCCGCCGCTCGTTCGGTCCGAAGTCGCCGAAGCGGTTCGGATCGAAGGCCGGATAGGAAGCCATCGCCAGCACCGCCGAGTCCTCGGGGGCCAGAATGACGACGCTGCCGGCGCTCGCGCCCGAAGACTCGATCGTCTCGCTCAGGGCACGCTCCGCGAGGTGCTGGATCGTCGCGTCGATCGTCAGATGGAGGTCCGCTCCCGGTTTCGGTTCGCCCAGGGAACCGGCAACCACCACGAGCCGCTGCTGGCCATCCCGGAGGACATGCCGCCGGACCGATTCACCCGCGACTTCCCGGTCGTAGCGGTACTCCAGGCCGGCGAGGCTGCGGTCCGTGCCGACGAAGCCGAGCACGTGAGCCATCAGAGGACCCATCGGGTACTTGCGCTTGCTCTCGCCGAGAAAGTAGAGACCGGGGAACGCGGACAGGTCGATCCGGTCCGCCACCTCACGGTCGAGCTTGCGCGCGAGGGGCACGTGGCCCGGCTTGTTGAGAAGTGCCTCGATCCGTTCCCTGGACCGACCGACCAGCGGAGCGATCTCGGCCGCCACGACCGCCGGATCGTCTACTTTCGCCGTCTCGGCATAGAGCGTGCGGGTCTCCACGGAAACCGCGAGGCTCCGGCCGCGGGCGTCGTAGATCGTGCCCCGCTTGGGATTCAGGACGACTTCGCTTCGCTGCTGGCGCGCGGCGCGCTCGCGGTACCCGTCAGCCCCGCGAATCTGCAGGTCGAAGAGGCGCACGGCGACCGCACCCATCCACAGACCGGCAAACACGAGCAGCACGACCAGCCTTGCGGCGTAGCGGCGCCTGGCGCTCCGCGCCCGAGGTCCCAGCGCGTTCACTGCGTTGCTCCCGCGGCAGCGCCGGCCTCGACGAGAGACACGCTCTCAGAACTCAGGAAGACCATCTGGTCCAGTGTCGGCGGCGCCATCCCGAGTTCTTCAAGAGCCAGCGCGGAAAGCCGCTCCGGCCGGCTGAGCCGGGTGGCCTCCAACTCCAGCCGAAGCTCCTGCTGCCGCAGTTCCTCGAGGCTCCGCTCGAGTTCCTCGATGCGGTAGCCGGCCTCGAGTCCCTGTTCGTGCACCCAGGTGTAAGCGAACACGGCCGCCGCGAACGGCAGGAGAATCGCGAACACCGGCCACAGACCGCGCAGGCGACCGGGATCCCGCTGGCGCACCAGGAAGGGATTCGCGACCTCCTTGCTGACGCTGTAGCCGGTCTTCAACGTCCCGGTTCCCGGACCCAGGCGCTAGAGGCGCCTCGCCGCCCGCAACCGGGCGGACCGCGACCTGGGGTTGTACTGAACCTCGCTCGGCTCGGGCCGGACCGGCTTCCGGGTCATCAGCTCGATCAGACGGGTCTCGGTGCGAGGCCGGCCGGTGATCGGATCCACTTCGCCCAGGGCGCTCGCGCGAAGACGGTGCTTGACGATCCGGTCCTCCAGGCTGTGGTACGAGATCACCACCAGCCGCCCGTCCCGGTCGAGCAGCTTCATCGCCTGTTCGAGTGTCGTTCCGAGCCCCGACAGCTCCTCGTTCACCGCGATGCGGAGCGCCTGGAAGGTCCTCGTCGCCGCATCGATCGACCGGGCGCCGGCCCGCAAGGCGCGGCCACGCCGCACTCTGGACGCGCCCACCGCCTCGTGAACCAGATCGCGCAGGTCGTCCGTGGTTTCGATCGGCTCACGGCGGCGGCGCTCGACGATCGCACGCGCGATCCTGCGAGCCTGCCGTTCCTCGCCGTAGTCACGCAGCACGGTCTCCAACACGCTTTGGGATTCCAGATTCACGACGTCCCTCGCAGTCCTGATTGCCGATCCGGGCGATTGGTCCATCCGCATGTCGAGCGGTCCGGACCGCATGAAGCTGAAGCCGCGTTCCGGCCGGTCCAGCTGGAGCGACGAAACGCCAAGGTCGGCGAGGATGCCCGTCGGCTTCCCGATGTCCGCCTCCGCGACGATCTCCCGGATTGACCCGAAGTTGCCGTGAACGAGACGGGCCCTCGGACCAAACTCGCGCAGGCGGCTGGAAGCGTGTTCCAGGGCCTCCGTGTCCCGGTCAATGCCAAGGACCGAGGCCGCGGCGTGGCGTCGCAGTATCTCCGCCGCGTGGCCACCCAGGCCGACCGTGCAGTCGACGAACCAGCCGCTTCGTTCGGGCGCAAGGAATCGCAGCACCTCGTCAACCAGGACGGGCTGGTGAGAGACGGTTCGTTCGCCCACATCGCTAGCCGTCCCTGCTCCCGTTGGCATCGAGCGCGGCCAGGTCCCTCGTCAGTGCGTCGAGGTCCTCGTCCGTGAACGGGTTGGCCTCGATCTCCTCTTCGATCCGCTTCAGGTTCCAGACCTCCAGGTGGTCCCGCTTGCCGAAGAGGACGACTTCTCCATCGATGCCCGCCCACTTTCGCAGCCGGCCCGGGACCATCAGCCGGCCCTGGGAATCGAGTCGACTCTGCTGGCCGAAGTAGCTGGTCCGCCGCAGGTAGTCGCGCAAGCGCGTGTTGGAGCCGGGCAGCCTCCCGTAGCTCTCCTCCACCTGTTCCCAGATCCGGAGCGGGTAGATCCACGCGCAGTCGCCCCGCAGCGACGTGGTGAAGATGTCCGGGCCGTACCGCTCCTGGAGCGGGCGGAGGAAGACGCTCGGCACCTTGAGCCGGCCCTTGGCGTCGATCTTGGCCTCTGCATGCCCTCGAAACATCGCTCACGCCCCGAGAGTCAGGCGGGCGGACTTGCCCACAAACTGACGCTCAGAGGCGGAACACTAGCACCGTTAGGCCATTCTTGTCTACTTCAGGCCACTCTGCTCCACTTGACGACGAAGCGCTGGAACGCGGCACGACTCGCGCCGCTGTAGCGCGATCTCGGCCGCCGCAGCGCGATCTTCCGCCGCGGGCTGCCTAGGCGTCGGAACCGTCGCCGGTCTCTTCGGCCACGGGCTCTTCCGCGTCCTGAGCGCTCGCATCGGGCTGAGCGCCCGCGTCGGGCCCGAAGCGACTGAGCAGCCCGAGGGCATCGGCATCGAGCGACGGCGTCGCCACCGGCCGGTATCCCACCGCTTCCTCCGGCAGACGCTCGACGATATAGGCGGCCTCGGCGAGTTCCTCCATGTAGAGCGTGTACTCCTCCTCGAAGAGACGGCCGCGTTCCTCCCGCTCGATCGCATCACGCACGTCCTCGAACGGCTGAACCGAAGCGGGTTCGCGCTCGAGCATCTTCAGCACGTGAAGACCGCCTCGCGCGGAGACGGCTTCCGCCACGTCGCCCGGTTGCAGATCCCAGGCAACAGCATCCAATGCCGTCGCCAGGTCGCCCGGCGTCACCCAACCGACATCGACGGGGGTTGATCCCTCGCCCAGACCTTCCGCCACTTTCGCGGCTTCTTCACCGGACACCAACCGGGTCCGTGCCAGCGACGCCAGCGGCGCCATCCGGTCCGCCGGAACGACGCCTTCGAGGATCACCACCTCCTCGAACCGGGCCCTCTCCGGGATCGCGAAACGCTCCTGGTTCTCGCGGTAGAACCTGCGCAGGTCCTCGTCCGCGAGGTCGATCCGCGGTGCGACCTCCCGACCGCGCACGACGTTGGCTCGCAATTCGATGCGCGTGCGGGCGCGGAAATCCTCCTCGCGCATGCCCGACTGAGCGAGGGCGTCCCGGAACTGCTCCTCGGTCTCGATGCCATACCGCTCCCACGTCGCCCGCATCTGTTGCTCGACGTCGCTCTCGTCGATGACCACGGCGAGCTGGTCTGCCCGGGAGAGGATCAACTGCTCCTCGAACATGGCCTTCATGATGATGCGGCCGACCTCCCCCAGTCGCTCCTGCCGTTGCAGGTCCGTGAGAGCGGGCGCATTCCGGATCTGACGGATCTGCTCGGCAAGCGCCCGCTGGTAGTCGTACAGAGTCACGATCCGGTCGTTGACCCGCAGGACGACGCGGTTATCCGCACCGGGTTCCGTTTGCGCGGCCGCCGGGAGCGCAGCCAGCAGCGCGGCCAGCGTCGCCACGGCCGCCAATCGCAAGTCGGCGCCGCGACGGCGGCAGGCTTCTCGGCTCATGTCGTCTTCCTCATTCGGCTGCTGGTTCGCTGTAGGGGCCGCTGTACTCGAACGGTAGTCTTGAAACCGCAATCTGCAGATTGTATTCCCGCCTCGCCTCTTCTATCGCCTGCCGGATCAGCGCTTCGCTCCGTTCGGCAACCAGCCGGGACCGGATCGACGGCGCCGCCGCCTCGAGCGACAGCGTCTCGGCGGCCAGGAGGTCTTCGACCTGGAAGATGCGAAAGCCGTAGTCCGCCTCCAGCAGCTCGCTCCACTCCCCCTCCTCGAGCGCGAACACGACGTCGGCCAGGGCTCCGGGCAGGTCCTCCCGCGACAGTTCGCCCTGGAGGCCGCCATCCGGGGCGCTGGGGCCGATGGAACGGATCCGCGCCACCTCGCCGAAGTCGACGCCGGCCTCGAGTTCCGCCAGCGCCTGCTCCGCGCTGGCGCGATCCTCGACCAGGATCTGACGCAGGCGCGCCCGGGGGGGCCGCTGGTAGTCGCTCCGGTGCTCCGCGTAGTAGCGCTCGACATCCGTCGACGAGATCTCGAGCGGCGAAGCCTCGAGCACCGAGGCGGCGGCCTCGTGCGACGTCGCGGCTTCGTCCGCCAGTCCCCGGTCCCTGGCCCACCGCAACAGGAGTTCGTCGTCGACGAACCGTTCGAACAGCCGCGACAGCACTTCGCTGCTCGAGCGCGAAGCGTCGACGTGCAGAACGCTCATGACGTAGCGATCGAAGTCCTCGTAGCTCTTGTCCTCGCCGCCGATCCGCACGACGACTCCTTCCGGCAGGCTGCCCGCGCAGGCCAACGGCAGAACCGCCAACAGCCAGGCGGAGAACCGCGGAGAGCGCACGCCGCTCAATGCACGGTCTCCAGGGCACCCAGTCGCCCCTGCGCTTCGCCCGACAGAAGCTCCAGCAGTTGCAGCGAGATCTCCATGGACTCCCGGCCCGGAACGTCCCTCAGGGTCAGCACGCCGTCCGGCGCGAACGCGGCGCCTTCGCGTTCGGACACGAAGCGAATCAACCGGTCGACGTCGACCTTCGCGTCGCGACGCAGACGGATCGTCAGCCGGTCATTCCGGTGGGCGATCGCCTGAACGCCGACGCCCTCGGCGATCCGTTTCAGTTCGGCCCCCTGGATCAGCGTGTGGACGGGCTCGGGCGGCGGACCGAAGCGGTCGCGCAGTTCCGCGAGCAGCATCGCCGGATCCTCCGTGGCGTCCGCCAGCCGGCGGTAGATCTCGAGCCGCAGCGAGATCTCGCCGATGTAGTCCTCGGGAATCGACATGGCCGCGGGCAGGCTGATCGTGGCGGACGGGACCTCCGAGGGCGCCTCGCCGCGCAGTTCGGCGATCGCCTGCTCCAGCATCTTCATGTAGGTCTCGATCCCGACCTCCGCGATGTGACCGCTCTGCTCGGCGCCGACCAGGTTACCCGCGCCACGGATCTCCAGGTCGCGGGCCGCGATGCGGAATCCCGCTCCGAGTTCCGTGAACTCCCGGATCGCCACGAGCCGCTTGCGCGCCTCTGCGGACAGCACGGTGTCGGGCGGCGCCAGCAGGTAGCAGTAGCCAAGCTGGTCGCTGCGGCCCACCCGGCCCCGCAACTGGTAGAGCTGGGCCAGGCCGAACCGGTCGGCACGGTGGACGAGCATCGTGTTCACGTTCGGAATGTCGATTCCGTTCTCGATGATCGTCGTCGCGAGGAGCAGGTCGTACTCGCCCGCGGTGAAGGCGCGCATCCGCCGGCCCAGCTCCGCTTCCTCCATCTGACCGTGACCGACGGTGATCCTCAGCCCCGGGACCAGTTCGCGCAGGTAGCGAAGAATCCCCTCGATGTCCTCGACCCGGTTGTAGACGTAGAACACCTGGCCGCCACGCTCCACCTCGAACTCGATCGCCTCGCGCACGAGGTCACCCGAGAACGGCAGGATCCTCGTCTCTACCGCCATCCGGTCGCGCGGCGGCGACTCGATCAGGGACAGGTCCCTCACTCCGGCGAGTGATAGCTGCAGGGTACGAGGCACCGGCGTGGCCGACATCGCCAGCACGTGGACGTTGCGCCGCAGTTCGCGCAACCGTTCCTTCTGGGCGACGCCGAAGCGCTGCTCCTCGTCGATCACGACCAGACCCAGGCACGGCAGGTCGATGTCGCGGCTGAGCAGCCGGTGGGTGCCGATCAGGACGTGAATCTCGCCCGCGGCGAGCCGGGCCCTGATCGCCCGAATCTCGGCCGCCGAGCGGAACCGGGACACCATCTCGACTTCGACGTCGAAGCCCTGGAAGCGCCGCCGGAACGTCCGCAGATGCTGGTCGGCGAGGATCGTCGTCGGCGCCAGGACCGCGACCTGCAGTCCGTTGTCGACCGCCTTGAACGCCGCCCGCATCGCAACCTCCGTCTTGCCGAAGCCCACGTCGCCGCACAGCAGGCGGTCCATCGGTCGGTCCCGGGCCAGATCCTCCTTGATCGTTCGCACCGCTTCCAGTTGATCGGGCGTTTCCTCGTAGGGGAAGGCACTCTCGAACTGGAGCTGCCGGTCACTGTCGTCGTCCATGGGCACCGCCTGCGCCAACCGGCGCTCGGCATAGAGCTTCAGCAGGTCGGTGGCGATCGCCTTGAGACTGCGCCGGATCCGGCTCTTCTTCTTCGCCCAGCTACTGCCGCCCAACTGGTCGAGACGAGGCGCGATGCCGTCGATGCCGCTGTAGCGCTCGATCTCGTCCAGGCGGGTCAGCGGCAGGAGCAGGGTCCTCCCCGACGAGTAGAGAAGCTCCATCACCTCGACCGCGCGCGCCTGTTGCTGCCGGCGCGGGTCGCGGGCAACCGCCGGTCCCTCGCCGGACGGACCATCGAGGGTCTTCAGCCCCAGGAACTGACCGATGCCGTGGTCCTCGTGGACCACGAACTCGCCGACGCGCAGGTCGCGCAGCCCGGACACGAAGGGACCCATCCGGCGACGTCGGCTCCTGGAGAGCCGCCGGCGGAAAAGCTGACCCTCGCCGTAAAGCACCAGACCCGCGTGCGGCAGCCGGAAGCCGCGAGCCATCTCGCCGTCGACCAGCCGCACCGCGCCCCCGTCCCAGTCGATCTCGCGGCGGCCCAGCGTCTGGCGGAGCGCCTCGTGCCGTTCAGAACGAGCCACCAGCCACAGGTCGTCGCCGCGCGCGGCGGCCGTCTCCACTTCCCGCGGGAACCGGGGAAGCTGATCGATCAGCACGTCCGTCTCGACCGCGCCGAAGTCCACCCGGATGCGCGCGCCTCCCGCAGCCGGATCGAGCGTTCCGCCGACCCGGAACGGCGCCCGCTCGACCAGTTCCAGAACCTGGTCCGCCGGCACGGTCAGCCGTTCCGGCTCGGCCGCGATCTCGCCGCCATCGCAACGCCGCGCGTACTCCTCCCACAACAGCCCGGCGTGCTGTTCGACCTCGCCGCTCACCCGCTCGGGATCGACGACGACGACCGGAGCATCCGCCATCACCTCGCCGAGACTCGTGCTCGGCTCGAGCAGGGGCAGGTACTTCTCCCAGCCGTCGAAGGGTTCCCCCGCCGCCATCTCCTCCAACTGGGTCCGGGCCCGGTCGGACAGGTCGTCGCCCCGTTCGTCCAGCAACAGCGCCGACAGACCGGCCGCTTGCTCCGCACCGGCGACGAACGGCGTCAGGGGCCGGATCCGCAGCGACTCGATCGGCTCTTCGGAACGCTGGGTGGACGGATCGAAGCGGTGAATGCTCTCGACCGTGTCGCCGAACAGGTCGAGACGCACCGGTCGCGGTTCGCCGGGCGCGAAGAGATCGAACACGCCCCCGCGCTGGGCCACCGCACCGACGGCCGCCACGAGGTCGCTCCGCCGGTAGCCGTGGGCGAGCAGACGGGGCAACAGGGTCTCGGGCGTGGCCTGACCACCCACCTCGAGGTCGACCACCGACCCGAGGAACGCGTCCGGCACCGCCAGGCGGTGAAACAGCGCCCGCGGCGTACAGACCACCGTGACTCTCGAAGCCCCGAGCAGGGCATCGTAGGCGGTGCTCTCCTGGGCGCGCACCAACAGCGAGGCCTCCGCCTGCTGGTAGGGGGTCAGAGCCGGCGACGGGAAGGGGATGAGCCGGGCCCGGTTCGGCCCGCGCAGCAACCCCGCCGCCTCGGTCCAGGCCAGGACCTCGCTCTCGCTGGGCACGACGACGAGCTGCGCCGCGTCCCGGTCCTCCGCCAGCAGTTCGAACACGACCGCGGCCGCCCGCACCGGCAGGCCGACGACCGCCGCCCTTTCGGCATCCGCCAACTCGCGGTAGTCGCGGCCGCGACGAATGCGGCGGCCCAGATCACGCCAGGCGGACACCAGTCGGGGAGTCGGAGTCAGTCGTCCGTCTGCGGCAGGACGACCACCGTGTCGCCCGGCCTCACCAGGCCCAGCTCCTCGCGCGCCAGCCGCTCCAGCACCACGGGGTCGTCCTGGAGCAACTCCACCGTGCGCCTGAGTCGCTCCACCCGCAGCCGGGTTTCCTCGAGGTCGATCTCGAGTTCCGCCTCGCGCTCCGCCAGTTCAGCCAACCCCGCGTAGCTCTCGGAGCCCGCCCTCGCGAGAAAAAGAAGAGCCAGGATCAGCCCCACGCCGATCAACGTCGGCAGCGAACGCTGAGCCCTCTCGCGCCAACGATCCACGCGCTCCCGCAGCCGTTCGCGCCTACCTTCCGGCGTCGCCGACACGGCGAAATCCTACACGAGCCGGGATCCCCGGCCGGAGCGTCCGAGTGGTTGACACCGCCCACCTCCTGTGCGACGATTTTCGGTCCTGACGCGGGGTGGAGCAGTCTGGTAGCTCATTGGGCTCATAACCCAAAGGTCGCAGGTTCAAATCCTGCCCCCGCTACCAAGTCGATACAGGGCGCGGCCTCCCGGCCGCGCCCTTTCCGCTTCCGTAAGAGTGTTGACACGAATCTCGTGTTTTCCTAGTCTCGTGTCATGAAGAACATTACTGTCACCCTGCCGGAAGAGGACGCGCTCTGGGTTCGCGTTCGCGCCGCCGAGAACGGGCGCAGCGTTTCGCGCTGGTTGGCTGATCTGCTCCAGGGAATGAGGCGCAAGGAAGATCGCTACGAGGTCTCCATGGAACGCGCCCTCGCCATCGAGCCTCAGCGGCTCAACGAAAGCGGGAAGCCGTATCCCTCCCGCGATTCCCTCCACGACCGTGACGGTCTTCGTTGACACGAACGTCTTCGTCTACCGGCACGATTCGTCCGATCCGGCGAAGCAGGCCCGCGCCGATGAGTGGTATGCGCACCTCTGGCGCAGCCGCACCGGCCGGCTGAGCACTCAGGTTCTGCAGGAGCTCTACGCCACCCTCACGCGGAAGCTGAAGCCGGGCATGGAGGCGCCCAAAGCGCGGCAGATCGTGCGGGCTCTGGGTGCCTGGGAGCCGTTGGGCATCGACCTTTCGACGATCGAGAAGGCCTGGATCCTCGAACAGCGTAACTCGCTCTCCTGGTGGGACGCTCTGATCGTAGCGGCAGCGCAGACGTCCGAGTGCGAGATCCTCCTGACCGAGGATCTGCAGGACGGCCAGACATTCGGAGAAGTCCGGGTAGTCGACCCGTTCGCGTCGGCCAACCTGACGCCGGAAGAGGTCCTCCGCGCAGCCTACGGAATGAACGGCAACACGGAGTAGCGCACCCGCTTCGTGTAGCGCTCCCAGAGTTCACCGTACTTGGCGCGGCAGCGGCGGTCGTCCCGCCTCGAACGATGCAGCAGCAGCCCGGTGAGCCACGCCGGGACCAGGAAGGGCACCCAGGACACGAAGCCGGTGGTCAGGGTGAACGCAAGGTAGACGCAGATCTCGCCGGTGTAGTTGAGGTGTCGCCCCTTGCCCCAGAAACCGGACACCAGCAAACGCCCGTCCAGGGTTTCGGCCGGTCGCCCCCAGATCCTGACGTTCGGATCCTGCTTGAAGCGGTGTTTCTGCTCGTTGGCGCCGCGGAAGAGCCAGAAGCCGAAGGCGGCGAGCAGGACGATCCCGGCCGCCGCCACCGGAGGCAGAACGTCCGGCGCGTCGACCAGCCACCACCCGGAAAGGCAGTAGAAGAACGGCACCAGGACGTAGTCGCCCCAGACCAGGCCCAGGCCGAAACGCTCGGCGATGATGTCCCACGTGTGGACCATGCCGTACTCGAACTGGAAGTAGTTGAACACGTACACGAAGGTGATGGCCTGGTACACGGTCATCGCCAAGGTCAGCCGGCCGTCGGTTTCGAACTGGACGGCGGCGAACGACAGGTTGAACACCGCCAGGCCGATGAGCGACGGGCGGTAGCTGAACATCTTCAGGTCGACGCCGCAGCAGATCGGGTTGAGCTCCGACCCCATGAGGAAGCTCCGACCATCTCCCGAGGAGGTACTCCCGGCCCGTGCTCCCCTGAGATAGAGCCAGGCGGACGCGGCCAGGGCGAACACGTTCGCGACGACGAACAGCGCGGCGAAGTGCGTGTGCAGCACGGAGAAGGAGAACCACCCGAACCCCTGGGCGACGACTCCCAGGGTCACGGTGACCAGGAAGAGGGGAAGGCCGTTCAGCTTGTAGACGCGCGTTTCTCCCTCGAGCGCGGGCCCCGCGACCCGGCGGCCCGGCAGGACCATCGAACCCACGAAGAGAAAGCCGATGAACAGCAGCAGCATCCCCGCCGCCTCGAGCAGGGTGCCGGCCGACAGCGCGGACAACGAGAACTCCGGCATGCCTGTACCTCCCTGTTCCACCAGCCTAGCCGCTCACCGCAACCGCACGGACATCACCGCCGCGACGATCAGGATCGCCCCGATCGCGACGAACGGCGCCTCAGGCGACACAGCCTGGAACATGTAGGCCGCGACCAGCGGCGCCGCGATCTTGCTGCCGTTGCCGTAAGCCTGCTGCACGCCCAGCACCTGCCCGACGACGCCGCTTCCCGGGGCGCGCTTCGAGACTTGGGATGTCGTGCAGGGGAAGAGCAGCGACGTTCCCAGAGGGACGAGAAAGATCGCCGCTCCGAGCGCCCAGAGACCCGTGGCGAAGGGAATGGCGATCAACCCGACGCCGAAGCTCACGGCGCCGGCGCGCAGGACCCTGACCTCGCCGAAACGCCGAACGGCCGGTCCCAGAACGAAGACGCGGAAGGCGATGGACAGGCCGCCCAGGTAGAAGAAGAAGAGGCCGATGTTCGACTCGTCCACCCCGAAGCGGCGCCCGAGGTAGAGACCGATGATCGCGGTCATTCCCGCCATGCCGATCTGTCCGGCGGCGTAGATCCAGATCAGCAGGTTGAGCGGACGCAGTGGCTGCACGGCCACCCGGCCGACCGCGGCGAGGATCGAGTAGCGCGTCTCCTCTGTGTGCTCCTCCTCCCTTCTCCGTCGTGACTCCGGGAGCCAGAAGCGCGCGAACACCGCCGCCGCCAGGCTGAAGGCCGCGGCCACGGCGCCCGCGCCGGCCGGATGAAGCTGGCCGGCGAGCCCGCCTACGGCCGGGCCGATCATCGCCGCGGAACTCGTGACCGCGGTGACCCAGCCGATCCCCTCGGCGCGGCGTTCCCCGGTCACCGAGTCGGCGATGTAGGCGAACACGACCGGCACCGTGCCGCCGCCGACTCCGTGCACCAGACGGGCCAGGAGCAGCAGTTCGAGCGACTGGGCCAGGCCGAAGAGCAGGTAGCCAGCGGCCGAGACCACGAGGCCGAGGAGCAGCGCCGGCCGGCGGCCTCTCCGGTCGGCGAGCCGGCCCCAGAGCGGTGCTGTCGCCATCGACGCCAGGGCGAAGGCGGACACCAGGGCGCCGACTTCCAGGGGCGTCGCGCCGTAGCGCTCGGCGTAGAACGGCAGGAGCGCCACCACCAGGAACTCGCCCAGCGTGCTGACGAAGGCGACGACCATGAGCGCCGCCAGGCGATGGTCGATCAGCCGCGACACGTCAGAGCCGGCCGCCGGCCCGGTCGTCCCAGGCGATGAAGGCGGCCGCGCTCAACACCATCAGCAGCACGCCGTAGGCGGCGGCGATCCCCGTCTCCTGGATTCGCAGGCTGGACTGGATCTCGATCGAGATGGGACGGGTGTCGTAGGTGTAGAGCACGATCGAGGTCACGAAGTCGCCGAGCATGGTGATGAAGGCGAGGCCCGCGCCCGCGATCACGGCCGGCCGCAGCAGGGGCAGCACGATCTGCAGCACCGTTCTCAACGAACCGGCTCCGAGACTCGCCGCGGCCTCCTCAAGGCGCGGGTCGAGCTGGCGCAGGCCCGCGAAGATGGAACGCCCGGTGAGCGGCAGCGAGCGGACCAGGTAGGCCAGCGGCAGGATCCAGAGCGTGCCCACCAGCACGAAGCGGCCGACCCAGGGCGCGTTGACGCTCATCGCCGCCGCCAGGGCCAGAGCGAACACGGTGCCGGGTATCGCCCAGGGCAGGGTCATCATCGCCTCCAGGGCCCGTCCCGGCAGGCCGCCGCGCCGGAGCGACAGCCGCGCCGCCATCACGCCGACCACCACCGCCGCCAGCGTCGCCGCGGCGGCCATCCAGATCGAGTTCAACGCCGGCCGCAGCCGTTCGGTCGATGACAGGAGATCGCCGTAGTTGACTAGCCCGAGCACCGGCGGGAACGCCTCCACGGTCCAGGTGTTCGGTGGCACGAGCGACATCAGGATCAGCGTGGCGTGCGGCAGCAGGAGCACGCCGGCCAGCACCCAGCCGCCAGCCGCGGCGCCGATCCGCGCGCCCCGGCTGTGCAGTCGCCGACGCGCCGGCGGCGTGCCCCGCGCTCCCGACGCCAGGTCCAGGCCCGGATCGATCTTGCGGAGCAGAAGCAACGAGGCGAAGGCGAGCAGCGCCAACATCGTCGTTTCGACGTACGCCATGCGCAACTCCCCGTTCAGCTTGGAGGCGACGATCTGGGTCGTCATCACCCGGAAGCCGCCGCCGAAGATGTAGGGCGCCGAGAACGATCCGAGCGACGTCATGAAGGTAAGGAGAGTCGCCCCGGCAAGAGCCGGCCGGAGCCGCGGCAGGGTGACCCGGAAGAGGATCTGCGAGCGGCTCGCGCCCAGGCTCTGCGCCGCCTCGATAGCCGCGCCGTCCTGCCCGGACAGCCCGGCCCGGGTGAACAGGTAGAAGTAGACGTACATCGAGTACGCGTGGACCAGGAGGATCGCCCAGGCTCCGGTGAGGCGCCAGGACACGTCGAGCCCCAGGCTCTGGAGCCCGCGCGCCGCCAGCCCGCTCTCGCCGTAGAGGAAGAGAAACGCGATGACGCCGACCAGGGGCGGCAGCGCCACCGGCAACGCGACCAGCGCGCCGAGCAGGCGCCGGCCCGGAATCTCGTTGCGCTCGAACAGGAAGCCGAGCGGCACGCCGATCGCGGCCGCGGCCAAGGTGGAGAGCACCGAGATCCACAGGGTCCGCCACATCGCGTTCCACTCGTCGGGGCGGGTGAAGAAGGACCGGAACGCCTCGGTCGTCGGGCCGCCTCCACCGGGGCTGCCGATGCCGAAGGCCTCCGCCGCGACCACCAGCAGCGGGTAGCCGACGAGCCAGACCAGGAACGCCAGCACCAGCCACGGCATGAGCGAGCGGAGCTGCGGCGCCCCGCGGCCCGCTCCGGCGGCGCTCAAGGACCGGACTCCGCCGCCGCCGCAAAGGTGGACGGCAACTCTCCGGCAAGCTGCCGCACGACACAGGCGCCGCTCAAGCCCGCCGCCGTTCCCGGCATCGCCACCTCGACGGTCGGTCCCGCCGCGAGCCGCACCGTGTAGAAGCTGTTGCTGCCGGTGAAGCGCTCGGCCTCGATCTCGCCGGGAAGCCCCGGTCCCCCGCCCGTCTCGAGTCGTACGGCCTCGGGACGAACACAGACGTCGACCCGGTCGTCCACGGCGAGTTCGCCGCTACCCCGGCAGCGCCAGGGTGGAGCCTCTGGCTGCGACGCGAGGTGCACCGTCAGTTCGTCGCCGCCATGCCGCTCCTTCACGACCCCCGCCAGCACGGAGCAGCGGCCGACGAAGGTGGCCACGAAACGGGAAGCCGGATCCCGGTAGAGCTCCGCCGGTCCTCCGACCTGCTCCAGACCTCCCTCGTTCAGCAGGCCGATCCGCTCACCGAGTTCGAAGGCCTCCTCCTGCTCGTGGGTCACCAGCACCGTCGTGATGCCCGTCTGCTTGACCGTCCGCCGCAGGTCGGCCCGGGTTTCCTCGCGCAATGCCGGATCGAGATTGGAGAGCGGCTCGTCGAGCAACAGCACCCGCGGCCGTGGCGCCAGCGCCCGGGCCAGAGCCACCCGCTGCTGCTGGCCGCCCGAAAGCTCGGCGATCCGCCGCTGTTCGAAGCCGGAAAGGCGTACGAGTTCCAGCATCTCGGCCACGCGGGCCTCCGTCTCGCCCTGCGTGCCGCTCCGGACCTTCAGCCCGAAGGCGACGTTCTCGGCCACGCTCAGGTGCGGGAAGAGCGCGTAGCTCTGGAACAGCATGCCCACGCCCCGGCGCGCCGGCGGCAGGTGCTCGACCGCCTCGTCCGCGATCAGCAGCCGGCCCCGATCGAGCTGTTCGAAGCCCGCCAGCAGGCGCAGCATCGTCGTCTTGCCGCTACCGCTTGGCCCCAGGAGGGCGAAGATCTCGCCCGGTTCCACCGTCAGCGAGACGCCGGCGAGCACGACGGTGTCGTCGAACGCCTTGGAGACGTCGTCGAAGCGGACGGAGACCCCGGACGCAGTCACTCAGCAGCCCGTGGCGGAAGCGCGCCCGGTCATCCTCCGCCCTGGCCGCGAACGGCCCTGTCCCACTCCGCCATCCACGCGGCGCCGTTCTCCTCGATCATCTGCCAGTCGACTTCGGCGCGGCGGAGTCGCGACTGGACGTCGGCTACCCACGGAGCGAGCACTTCCGCATCCAGGTCGCCTCGTGCCGGCAACCGGAACGCTTCCCGCACCGCCAGCCCGAGCGCTTCGGGCGAACCGAGCCAGTCGAGGAAGGCCTCCGCCTCGTCGTGGCTGCCCGAGCCGGCGACGACACCGACCGAATCCTGGATCACCGCCGTGCCGCTCGCCGGAAAGCGGTAGGCGATCGGCGCGCCGCGATCGATGAGGGAAAGCGTGTCGGTCATCTCCCAGAGGGTCAGCACGCCTTCCTGGCGGGTCAGCTTCTCGTGCAGGACCGCCGGGCTGTGGACGTACTCCCGGGTCTGGCCGTCGAGCCGTCGCAGCCAGTCGAAGCCGGCCTCCGTGCCGCCGGTCTCGACCACCGAGTCGGAGAGGACCTTGCCGAAGATCGTCCGCATCGTGCCGCTGGCCAGAGGATCGCGGATCACGACCTCGTCGTGCCAGCGTTCGTCGAGCAGATCGTCCCAGTCCGCCGGCGCCTCCTCTTCGCTGATCGCGTCGCGGTTGTAGACGATGATCGTCGGCGTCTGGTACAGCGTGTAGTAGAGCCCCTCCGGATGCCGGTCGGCCGGATCGAGGGCCGCGGCCCAGGACGGCTCGGACGGCGCCAGCAGGCCCTCGGCGGCGCCCCGCGCCAGGATCGTCGCCGGACCGCCGAACCAGACATCCGCCTGCGGGTTCGCCCGCTCCGAACGGATCCGGTCGTAGACCTCCTGCGACCCCATATCGAGCCAGCGCACGTCGACGTCGGGCCGGGTCTGCTCGTACGCCTGCTCGACGACCGTCAGCAGGTCGCGCCCATGCGGCGAGTACACCACCAGGGGCGTCCTGCCGTCGCCTCCACAGCCCGCCACGGCCGCGGCCGCCGCGAGACAGAAGATGATCGATCGACGGGTCAGAGCGGTCCGCATCGGCCGCCAAGTGTACGTCGCGTCAGGAAGCCGACGGCGTGACCAGACTCGGATGGAAGCGCCGGAGGTTACGGAAGTAGGTGCGATGGGCCTTGGCGAGCCAGTCGAGATCGACCGCCTCGTGGTCGCCCGCTTCGGCCATCTGCCCTTCGAGCAGCCGGCGAGGGTAGACCTTCATTTCGCCGACGACCAGGACCGGCTCGCCGTCCTCGGTGGCGGTCTCCACATGAAGGCCCTCCGCCTCGAGTTCACGCCGGAGGAGATCTCCCAGGCGCCGGAGAACGTCACCGGGCACGGCTACGCGCCTTCAGGGAGCTGGAGAACCCGCCGCAACGTCTCTCCGTCGACATTGCCGCCGCTGACGACCACCGCGGTGGTCTTGCCGTCGCGCGGTACCTTGCCCTGCAAGAGGGCCGCCACACCGACCGCGCCGCCGCCTTCGACCACGCAGCCCTGCACATCGACCAGGAACCGCATCGCCGACGCGATCTGATCCTCGGCAACGAGCACCACATCGTCCAGGTAGCGCCTGCAGATCGGCACCGTCATCGAGCCCGGCTCGATGTCCCCCGAGAGCGCCTCGGCAAGGGTGTCCCAGACCTGTGGTCTGTCGCTGTCGTGGAAGACGTTGAACATCGCCGGCGTCGATTCGGCGCTCACGCCGATGACCTCGACCGCGGGGTTGAGCTCCTTGAGGGCGGTGGCAACGCCGGAAATCAGGCCGCCGCCGCCCACCGGGACCAGCACCCGTTCGACCCGCGGCAACTCGGAGGTGATCTCGACACCGATCGTGCCGGCCCCGGCGATCACCCGCCTGTCGTTGTAGGGTGACAACCAGGTCAGGCCGCCCCGGGCGCGGCGCAGGGCTTCGGCCTCGGCCTGATCGAAATTGTCACCGAAGAGCACCGCTTCGGCAGCACCGGCGCCGTAGCGGCGTACTCCGCTCACCTTCTTCTTCGGCGTTGTGACGGGCATCAGAATCTGTGCCGATGCACCGCACAGACGCGCGGCGTAAGCGACCGCCATCGCGAAGTTGCCCGAAGATGCGGCGACGATGCCCCGGGCCAGCGCCTTCTCGTCCAGCGACAGCATGGCGTTCAGCGCTCCGCGTATCTTGAACGAGTGTGTCCGATTGGCGTTCTCCAGTTTGAGAAACGTCCCGGCGCCGAGATCGGCGGCATCTTCGAGCGGTGTCGGCCGCAGATGATCCCCCAGGCGCTGCCGCGCCCGGACGATGTCACCGAGAGTCGGGTGGTCTGTCATGGCGTCGTTCCCGCCATAGTATTTTCGGAATGCGATCGGCAGGCCTTGACGAGATCAGATCCGTTCTCGACGTACCCGCCGCCATCGAGTTGATCGAAGCCGGATTCGTGGCGCTGTCGACCGGTGCGGCGACGGTTCCTGCCGTCGGCTATCTGGGATTCGACACGCCGCCGGGCGATTGCCACATCAAGTACGGTCACATCCACGGCGATGAGGTCTTCGTCGTCAAGATCGCGACCGGCTTCCATGAGAACGTCTCGCGCGGTCTTCCCACGGGCCACGGAATGATGATCGTCCTGTCGGCGGAGACCGGCGAGACATTGGCCCTGCTGGACGACGCGGGCTACCTGACCGATGTGCGAACCGCCATCGCGGGCTGCATCGCGGCCCGCTATCTCGCCCCCGACGCGGTCGAGTGCATCGGCATCGTCGGTGCGGGCATGCAGGCCCGCATGCAGTTGCAGTACCTGCGCCATGCGCGCGATTGCGACCGGGTCCGGGTCTGGGCGCGACGCCGCGAACAGTCGGCGGCGTACCGGAACGAGCTGTCCGATTCCGGCTTCGATGTACAGATAGCCGAGACCCTTCAGGACCTCTGCGAGAACAGCAACCTGATCGTCACCGCCACGGCGGCGAGGAGTGCTCTTGTCCGCAGCGAGTGGATCCGGCCGGGCACTCACCTCACCGCGATGGGAAGCGATGCGCCCGGCAAACAGGAACTGGACCCGGCGCTGTTCGCAAGAGCCGGTGTCTGTGTGGTCGATTCACTGTCGCAGTGCATGGACCACGGAGAGTCGCACTACGCGGTAGCGGGCGGCCATGTGACCGAAACCGGTCTCGTCGAACTGGGCGACATCATCGCCGGCAAGGCCAGGGGGCGCTCGGACGAGGACGAGATCACCATCGCGGACCTGACCGGTGTCGCGGTCCAGGACATTCAGATCGCAAAGGCGGTCTGGCAGGCACTGAAGGACTAGGGGGCCGCCCGTCAGCCGTCGAGACCTGCCACGAGGTCGCGCTCGGATGGGACGCGCCGGAGTTCCTCGTGCTTGGGCCGGTGGGTCTTCTGGGTCATCAACGACACCACAACCATCGCGACCAGGCTGAACAACGGAGCCAGCAGGGTGTCCAGGCCTCGGTAGGCATCCATGACCGCGAAGTGCAGCACGAGCCGCGCGGCGCTGCCGGCGAGGACGCCGGCGAGCGCTCCGGTCGTGTTCGCCTTGCGCCAGAACAGGCCGAGCAGAAGGGGCACGAAGCAGCCGGCGAGAACGATGTCGAACGCCAGGATGAGCAGGACGCCGGGCTCGGGCCGGACGTAGGCGAAGACGACCGCGCCCGCCATCGTCGGCAGCGCGATCCAGCGGGAGAAGCGGAGCATCCGCTCGTCGTCCCAGGTCGTCCGGCTGCGGCGCTGCACCAGGTTGCGGGTGATCACGTTCGCCAGGTCGAGCACCACGCCACTCGCCGTCGACATGCTGGCGGCGATGATCCCGAGCAGGATGGCGCCGCCGACCAGGAGCGGCAGATCGTTCAGCGCGAGGTCGATAAGCAGGGAGGAACCCGACTCCCTCTCGAAGTAGAAGGCCGCCAATCCGATCAGGGACACGGCGAGCCCGACGACCAGGGTCAAACCCGCGGCCAGATAGCAGCCCCGCTTCGCGGAGCGCCCCGAATCTGCCGAGATCATCCGCTGGATGAAGTCGATGGCGACGATGTCACCGAGAGCGAGCGACCCCAGCGCCGCCCAGTTGACCAGTGCTCCGTGCTCGCGCGACAGCAGGCCGTCGAGGCTCGCGCTTCCTTCCGGCGCGGCGGCAAGCAGGGCGCCCCAGCCGTGCGTGCCGCCGAGCCAGGCCACGGCGACGACGATGCTGACGATGAAGATGGAGACCTGGAGCACACTCGTCGCGATCGTCGCGTAGAGGCCGCCCGAAACGGCATAGGCCAAGATGCAGACCGCAACCGCGATCAGCATCGACAGGTACGGCAGGCCGAAGACGACCCGCAGCAGAAGCCCGAGGCCCGCCAGGTTGCCCGCGACCAGCACGACGTTGCTCAGCAGCATCAGGCAGGCGGCGAGAGTCTCGGTCGAAACGCTGTAGCGGCGACGGTAGAAGTCGGCCAGGGTCATCAGTCGCATGCGGTGCAAGGGCTCCGCGAACCAGGTGCCGGCGATGACCAGGCAGAGCGCCAGACCGATCGGGATGACCGCGCCGGCCCAGAAGCCGTTCAAGTGGACCAGCGACGCGTTGCCCATCGAGCCATTCGCGTCAAACGCCTGGGCGCACAGCGTGATGCCGACGACGCCGACCGGCATCGCGTTGCCGGCAACGTAGTAGTTCGTAGCGCGGCCGCGGATCTTCGCGTACGTACGGACGCCTACGACCAGGGTGGCGGCGATGAAGAGGAGAACGGCGATGCCGATCGCTGACACGGCGGCAGTGTAGTGGCGGAATGATCCCGGCGCGCCTGTATAGTGCCGAACGGCCAACAAACCGCGGAGGCTCGAAGACTCGGTGATCGCGCGCGGTGTCAACCGGATGCCCGTCCTCGTCGCGCTCGCAGCGACGCTCGCGGCGTGCGGGGTGCCGGCCGGCGAAGAGGGCGCCGGAGAACCAACCAGTACGACGGAGACCGTCGACCTCGAGGTCGTCGCCGAACTTCGCGACGAGGGGTTCAACCGCTCCCGCGTCATGGAGTTCGCCCACGTCCTGACCGACCTCTACGGCCCCAGGTACGCGAACTCCCCCTCCTACGACGGCGCCGCCAACTGGGCACGGGACACGTTCGAGGAGTTCGGCCTCGAAGCCACGCTCGATCCCTGGGGCGAGTTCGGCTACGCCTGGGAGAACCGCCACACTTCGGTTCACATCACGGCGCCGCAGTACCAGCCGGTCATCGGCTACGCGCAGCCGGGCACCCGGAGCACGGACGGCAAGGTTGCCGGTCCGGTCGCAGCGGTCGACCTCGGCGGCGTCGAAACACGGGACGACCTGGAAGCCCTGGGGGCGCGCGTCGAGACGTCGATCCTGCTGATCTCGCCCGAGCGGGAGCTCGTTCCCAACTTCTCGCCGCAGGCGGTCCGGCTGTCCGACGAGGAACTCAGCGGCATGGCCCGCCTCGAGATCGACCCGCGGAACAACCCCACGCAGTCGAGGGACGACGACGAGGCCCCCGAGCTGACGCGCCACGACATCGAGACGTTCCTGGAGCGGCAAGGCGTCGCCGTGCTGGTCGAGATCGGCAGCACCAACGTCGGCCCGATGGACAAGGGGATCGTCCACGTCTCGGGCGACGGTCCGCTGCCGCTGGACGAACCGGTGCCGATGCCCCGCGTCGTGGTCGCGCCCGAGCACTACAACCGGATGATGAGGCTGCTGGCCGCCGGAACGCCGGTCGAGATGGAGATCGAGGTCCGCAACGTCCTCAGCGACGACGATCCGCTCGACTACAACGTGATCGCCGATCTGCCCGGCGGCGACCTCGCGCACGAGGTCGTGATGATCGGCGGCCACCTGGACGCCGAACCGGCCGGCACGGGCGCCACCGACAACGCCGCCGGCAGCGCGATCGTGATGGAAGCGATGCGGCTGCTGCGGGCGGCCGGCCTCGAGCCGCGGCGCACGATCCGGGCGGCGCTCTGGGGCGCCGAGGAGAGCGGCCTGCTCGGCTCCCGGAGCTACGTCCGCGAGCACTTCGGCGACCCGGCGTCCCCGGAGAAACCCGCCGCCCACGCGAACCTCTCCGTCTACTTCAACGTCGACTGGTACGGCCGCTTCCGCGGCATGTACCTGCAGGGCAACGACGACTCCCGCCCGATCTTCGAGGCATGGATGGAACCGTTCCACGACGTGGGCATGACCTGGATCGTGCCCGGTAACACCGGCGGCACGGACCACATGGCCTTTCTCGAAGCGGGCCTGCAGGGTTACCAGTTCATCCAGGACGACCTCGAGTTCTTCAACGCCACCTTCCACACGAACATGGACGTCTACGACCGGCTGATCGACGACGACCTCAGGCAGGCGTCCGTCATCCTGGCCAGCTTCGCCTACCATGCCGCGATGCGCGACGAACTCTTCCCGCGCGCCGACGGTCTCAGCAACGGGCGGCGCTGGCACAAGTAACCGCGGGATCGGCCGGAGGCAGGAGCACTCATGGAGTACCGCGTACTGGGACGGACCGGCGTCAAGGTCGCGCCCCTCTGCTTCGGCAGCGACAACTTCGCCGACCCGACGCCGGAGCCGGAATGCGTGCGCATGCTGGAGACGGCGATGGACGCCGGCATCAACCTGATCGACACCGGCGAGGTCTACGCCGATGGCGAGGGCGAGCGGGTCATCGGCCGGGCCCTCAAGTCGAACGGCCGCCGCCACGAGCTGTTGATCGCCACCAAGGTCGATCACGGCCGCCGGGTCGTCGGCCAGAGCGTCGTGGACTACACCGGCAGCATCGGCCCCAACGAGTACGGCCACTCGCGGATCAACCTGATCCGCGCCTGCGAAGGCTCACTGAAACGACTACAGACCGACTACATCGACCTGTACCAGCTGCATCGTCCCTCGCCCGAGATGCCCTTCGACGAGACCCTGAGAGCGCTGGACGACCTGGTCCGCGCTGGGAAGATCCGCTACATCGGCTGCTCGACTCACCCCGCCTGGATGGTCGCCGAGGCCGTGATGACGAGCGAGCTGAAGGGCTACGCCCGCTTCGCCAGCGAGCAGCCGCCCTACAACCTGCTGGACCGCCGGATCGAGAACGAGCTGATCCCGATGTGCCAGCGCCTCGGCCTGGGCATCATCACCTGGGCGCCGATGGCGATGGGTGTGCTGGCCGGCCGCTACCTGAGCGACTCGGACTATCCCGAGGGCTCGCGCGCCGCGCTGCGCGGCGGCTTCTACGCCGACCGTGTCACCCGGGCCGGCATCGACGTCGGCCGCAAGTTCGCGGAAATCGCGGCCGACTCGGGCCTGACTCCAGCCCAGTTCGCGATCCTCTGGACCAAGGATCAGGCCGGCATCACCGCGCCGCTCATCGGGCCGCGGACGCTCCAGCACCTCGAAGACCTCCTGCCGGTGCTCGACATGACCTTGACGGACGAGCAGCGGGCCGCCTGCGACGCGCTCGTACCGCCCGGCAGCGTCGTCGCCGACTTCCACAACACCGCTGGTTGGATGAAGATGAAGGTCATGCCGCCCGGCGGGAGCGCCTGAGCATGCGCGTCTCCAACGTGATCCACGCCGTCGACACCCACGTCGGCGGCGAGCCGGGACGGGTGATCGTCGGCGGCGTCCTCGACGTCCCCGGCTCGACGATGTTCGAGAAGATGCGCTACCTCGAAACGGAGGCGGACGAGTTGCGCCTGCGGATGCTGCGCGAGCCGCGGGGCTATCCCGCGGCGAACTGCAACCTGATCCTGCCGGCGACGCACCCCGACGCGGTCGCCGGCTACGTGATCATGGAGCAGGTCGAGTACCCCGGCATGTCGGGGACGAACACGATCGCCGTCGTCACCGTGCTGATCGAGACCGGGATGGTGCCGCACACCGAGCCGGTCACCGAACTCACGCTGGAGTCGCCCGCCGGCCTGATCCGGGTCCGCGCGGACGTCGAACGGGGCAAGGTGAAGCGGGTCGAGTTCGAGAACGTGCCGGCGTTCGCGGTCCATCTCGACGCCGTGCTCGATGTGCCCGAACTCGGCAAGGTCACGGTCGACGTCGCCTACGGCGGCATGTTCTACGTCATCGCCGACGCCGACCAGGTGGGGCTGACGCTGGCGCCGGAAGAGGCCGCCGAAGCGACCCGGGTCGGCGAGATGATCAAGGCGGCCTGCCAGGAGCAACTGCCACCTCCCGTGCATCCGCTGAACCCGGAGATCCGCGGCGTGACGATCGGCCAGCTCTCGGCGCCGCCCCTGATGCCCGGGTCGCACCGCCGCAACACGGTGATCGTCTCGACCGGCAAGCTCGACTGGAACAAGCCGCTGACCTGGACCGGCGCCCTCGACAGGTCACCCTGCGGCACCGGCACCTGCGCCAAGATGGCGGCGATGTGGGCCAAGGGCGAGCTGCCCATCGGCCAGGACTTCGTGCACGAGGGCGTCCTCGGCACAACCTTCACCGGCCGTATGGAGCGGGAGACGAAGGTCGGCGACGTCGACGCCGCCGTGCCGGCGCTGGCCGGCACGGCATGGATTACCGGCTTCGCCCAGTACGTCGTCGATCCGGAGGATCCCTTCCCCAACGGATTCACCGTCGGCGACATCTGGGGCGGGCACTAGCGAACAGCGAGAGGAGTGATTGCGATGAGTGAGGACAGAGTCATGGTCGTCACCGGTGCGTCGAGCGGCCTGGGAGCCGAGGTCTGCGAGCACTTCGCCCTGAAGGGTTACCGGGTCGCCATGAACTACCTGATCGAGCCCGAGGCGCAGGCGACCTATGACCGCATCGCGGCCAGCGTGGGTAGCACCGACCGCCTGATGAAGGTCCAGGCCGACGTGGCCAACCGGGAGCAGGTGCGGACGATGTTCGACGCTGTCATCGAACGGTTCGGCCAGGTCGACATCCTGATCAACTTCGCCGGCATCAACCGGGACGCACCCTTCACGGAGTTGACCGACGACATGTGGGACTCGGTCGTCTCCGCGCATCTCCGCGGCCACTTCGTCTGCGGCCAGGAGTTCCTGTTTCACAACCCCGACCGGCCCGGCGTGATCATCAACCTGGGGGCCGCCTGCGGCCAGATCGGGCGCAAGAACGGAGCGAACTTCTGCAGCGCGAAGGGCGGCGTGATCGCGCTGACCAAGTGCATGGCCCAGGAACTTGCGCCCCGGATCCGGGTGAACTGCCTGGTGCCCGGATCGGTCCGGACCCGCGAGGTCATCGACCGCTACCACCTGGAAACCGAGGACGGCCTGGCGAAGGAACTCGCCACCCTGCCGATGGGACGGCTAGGCGAGTTCGAGGACATCACCCGGATGGTCGACTGCATGATCGGCTCCGAGTTCACGACCGGCGCCACCTTCTACGCCAACGGCGGCCAGTACATGCATTGAAGCGCCTCGGCGCCATGTTCCGGGCATTGCTCCGCCATCCGCTCGAGGTGGCGGTCTGCACGATCCTCGTAGCGCTGGTCGCGGTGACTTTCTCCCAGGTCGTCTTCCGCTACGTCCTGGAGGCCTCGCTCTCCTGGTCGGAGGAACTTGCCCGCTTCCTCCTGATGTGGCTCGCCGCCCTCTCCACCGCCTACGCGATGAAGACGGGCGCGCACTTCGCGCTTCACTTCGTCGTCGACCGGACGCCGCCGGCCATGCGGCGCCTCATCAGCTCGGCGGTCGCGCTCAGCGCCTCCGCGTTCCTGGCCGTCTTCGCCTACCAGTCGCTCCGCTTCGCGATCGAGGTGCACGACATGCTGGCGCCGGCGACACGCATGTCGATGGCGGTCCCGTACTCCTCGGCGTTCGTGGGCAGCACGCTGACCCTCTACTACGTGCTCGTCAACTGGCGCCGGGAACTCCGCGCAGCGGAACGGAAGTAGGCCCCCGGGACGATGGGAATCCTGGTCATCCTGACCCTGGTGGCGGCGCTGCTGCTCGGCGTGCCGGTCGCCATCGCGCTCGCCCTCGCGGCCATGGTCGGCCTGCTCTACAGCTCGCCCGAGTTCCTGATCGTCCTGCCGCAGAAGTTCCTGGCCGGGCTCGACTCGTTCCCGCTCCTGGCGGTGCCTCTGTTCGTGCTCGCCGGAGCGCTCATCTCGCACGGCGGCATGGCGCGCCGGATCGTCGACCTGGCCATGCAGTTCGTCGGCCGCCTCCCCGGCGGCCTCGGCCTGGTCGTCATCCTGTCGACGATGCTGTTCTCCGGCATCTCCGGCTCGCCGAGCGCGAACACGGCCGCCATCGGCTCGGTCGCCCTGCCGGCGATGCGGCAGCGGCAGTATCCACCGGCGTTCGCAACCGCCGTCTTCGCCTCGGCCGGCGGCGTCTCGACCCTGGTGCCGCCCGCGATCGACCTGATCATCATCGGCGTCGTCTCGGGGATGTCGATCGGCGCGCTGTTCGCCGCGGGGATCACGCCGGCGGTCGTGCTGGGTCTGGCTCTGATGGGGTTGACCTACATCCGGGCACTCGACCTGAATCTGCCACTCGAGGCGAAGGCCTCGTGGTCGCAGAGGCTCCGCGTGATCCGCGACGGCATCCTGCCGCTGTTCATGATCGTCATCATCCTCGGCGGCATCTACGGCGGCGTGTTCACGCCAACGGAAGCGTCCGCCGTCGCGGTCGTCTACGGGGCTCTCGTGTCGTTCCTCATCTACCGGGAGCTGAAGCTGGAGGACATCCCGAAGATCCTGCTCCAGACCGCGTCGCTCTCCGGCGTCGTCCTGTTCGTCCTGGGGACGGCGTCCATGTTCTCCTTCGTCCTCACCTTCGAACGGCTGCCGCACCTGCTGGCGGAGGGGATCTCGAACCACGCGCCCAACTGGATCGTCTTCATCCTCTTCGTCCACCTGATCTTCCTGTTCCTCGGCATGGTGATGGACGCCCTGCCGCCGATCATCATCCTGATGCCCATCCTGCTGCCGGCGGCGATCGCACTCGGCATGGACCCGCTCCACTTCGGCATCCTGGTCGCGGCGAACGTCGGCATCGGCATGATCTCACCGCCGGTCGGCATCTGCCTGTACGTCGCCTGCGGCATCTCGAAGACGCCGATCGAGAAGGTGACGCCCAAACTGCTGCCCTTCCTCGCGCTGCTGCTCATCATGCTGCTGGTGATCACCTTCGTACCCGGGGTCACGCTCTGGCTGCCGGAGACGCTCGGCTATGAGTAATCCCCTTCGCGCCGCCGCGTTCGCGCTCTGCGCCCTCGCCCTGCTCGCCGGCTGCCGCGGCAGCGACGGCGTCACCGTGCTCAAGGTCGCCCACAACGGGCCGGCCGGACACCCGTTCCAGGCCGGATTCGAGGAGTTCAGCCGGATTCTCGAGGAACGGTCCGGCGGCGCCGTGACGGTGCAAATCTTCGAGAACGAGCAGCTCGGCACCGAGGAGGAGGCGACCCTCATGGTCAAGCTGGGCGCGCTCGCCGCCTCGGCCGCGAGCGCCGGCGGCGGCATCTCCGCCTTCGTCCCGGAGGCCGAGATCTTCAACTTCCCCTTCATCTTCCGGGACCTCGACCACTTCTACCGCGTGCTCGACGGACCGATCGGCGAGCGCGTCGCCGACCGGATCGAAGAGGAACTCGACGTCCTCGTGCTGGGTTACTGGTTCGCCGGCCGGCGCAACGCGTGGAATGCGGAGCGACCGATCGTAACCCCCGACGACTTCGAGGGTCTCAAGATCCGGGTCATTCCGACCCCGATCCTGGTCGACACCTTCAACGCCCTGGGCGCGCAGGCGACGCCGATGTCGTTCGGCGAGCTCTACTCGGCGCTGGAACAGGGAGTCGTCGACGGCGCGGAGACGGACCACGTCGATCTCTACGGAGAGCGTTTCTACGAGGTCACGAAGTACGTGTCCTACACGCGGCACCTCTACCTCGCCGTGGCGCTGATCTTCAGCCGCAAGCTCTACGACGATCTGCCGCCGGACCTCCAGGAGGCGGTGCTCGACGCCGGCAGGGCGTCGGTCCACGTCGAACGGGAGGCGATGGCGTCGATGACCGCTGACGCCCTGGCCGAACTGGAGAAGCTGGGGATCCAGTTCAACGAGATCGACCGCCCGCTGTTCGAGGACAAGGTGCGGCAGGTCGTCCTCGACAACGCCGGAAGAGTCGGCGGCATGGCGGCGATCGAGGAGGTCGCCCGGCAGTAGACTCACGGAGCCAGAACAGGAGCAGGACATGGAATTCCGCGGTGTCATGACGGCGATCACCACGCCGTTCAACGACGACCTGACGGTCGATCACGACTTCCTCGCAAGGCACGCCAACTGGCTCGTCGACCACGGCTGCACCGGCATCGTGCCTCTCGGCTCGCTGGGCGAGGGCAACACCCTCCAGTTCGACGAGAAGCTGGCGATCGTCGAAACCTGCGTGGCCGCGCTCGACGGCCGGGCGCCCGTGATGCCCGGCATCTCCGCGCTCAGCACGGCCGAGGCCGTCCGCATCGCCCGCGGCTCGGCCGAACGCGGCGCCGAGGCGCTCATGGTGCTTCCGCCCTACGTCCACAACGGCAAGATGCACGAGACCCGGGGTCACTGCGCGGCGATCTTCGAGGCCACGGATCTGCCGTGCATGCTCTACAACAACCCCTTCGCCTACGGGGTCGACATCCTGCCCGAGATCATCGGCGAACTGGCCGCCGAGCACCCCAGCCTGCGCGCGATCAAGGAGTCGAGCGGCGACATCCGGCGGATCACCGCGGTCAAGGCCCTGCTGGGGGACCGCCTCGACGTCTTCGCCGGCCTCGACGACATGCCCTACGAAGCCGCGTGGTCGGGGGCGACGGGCTGGATCGCGGGCCTGGTCAACGCGCTGCCGGCCGAGTCCGTGCGCCTGTTCGATCTGGCCATGGCGGGCCGGCGGCAGGACGCCTTCGAACTCTACGCCTGGTTCCTTCCCCTCCTGCGCATGGATACCGTGCCGGAGTTCGTCCAGTTGATCAAGCTGGTGCAGGCGGAGGTCGGGATGGGGTCCGAGACCGTGCGGCCGCCCCGGCAGGCGCTGCCCGAGGCCGATCGCCGCGAGGCGCTGGCGTTGGTCCGGGAACGCCTGGCCACCCGCCCCGGTCCAAAGCCCTGAATTGATTTGACGCGCCCCCTCCCGGGCGCTAACGTAGTTGGAAACTCCACAAGGGGAAATTCGGCTGGCCACCGCCGCGTGAGCCGGCTTGCGCATAGCACCAGGAGGAGACGGAAACCCGGTCAGGAAGGAAGGCGGACATGACACACGGCGGAACCACCTGTTCCCGCTCCCTTGCCCCCAAGGCAGGAGTCGCACGCATCATCGGCTCGGGGGTACTCATCGCCTTCATCTGCGCGGCCGCATGGGGCCAGTCGATCGAGCGCGGCTCGATCACCGGCACTATCACCGACCCCAACGGCGACCGCATGCCGGGCGTCAACGTCACGCTCACGTCGGGAGAACTCGGCGCGACCAGCGAGACGATGACCGACGCGAACGGCCGCTACCGCTTCGTCGCTCTGCTGCCGTCCACCTACACCGTCGCAGCCTCGATCGAGGGCTTCTCGACCGCGCAGCAGGAGGACATCGTCCTCACCGTCAACCAGACCCTGAGCGTCGACCTGACGATGCAGTTGGGAAGCGTCGAGGACATCATCATCGTCGAGGGCTCACCGCTCATCGACGTCCGCAGCTCGACGCTCCAGACGACGGAACTCAACAACGAGATCCTGATGGAGGTGCCGACCCAACGCAGCATCCGGGGCGTCGTGCAGTTGGCGCCCGGCGTCCACTCCCAGAACGCGGACGGCAGGCAACCTTCAGCCTTCGGTTCGCCCGGCATGGGCGTCCAGTTCTCGGTCGACGGCGTCATCATCAACAGCCCGGAGGCGGGCGAGAGCGAGGTGCCCCTCGGCTTCTTCTCAGTCGAGGACGTTACCGTCCTCGGCGCCGGCGCCTCGGCCGAGTACGGCGGCTACACCGGCGTGATCGTCAACGTGACGACGAAGCAGGGCTCGAACGACATGAACGGTCTGGTCGACCTGCAACTCGCCGACAACGACTGGCAGTCCCAGAACACGAACGACCCCGATCTGCAACGCAGCGGCAGCGACCGCACGGATACGGAAGTCCACTTCGACATCGGCGGACCGGTGCAGCGCGACAAGGCGTGGTTCTTCACCTCGTTCAAGTACTACCAGCAGGACTCGACGGCCAGCGGCGACCATGTCAACGCCCCGACCAACGAGAGGCCCCGCTTCCTCGGCAAGATCAACTGGACGCCGACACAGGAGAAGATCTTCAGCGGCATGCTCGAGTACAGCACCCGCGACCAGGCCTACCAGGGCGCGGACGAGGGTGACTTCATCGCCCCTGGAGCCACCGTCAGCCTGGAGGGGACCCAGTACCTGTTCAACTTCAACTACACGGACATGCTGTCCCAGAACACGCTGCTCGATCTGAAGTTCGGCGGCTATCGCCAGCGTCAGTCCGAGACGCCCGACGGCGGCGATACACCCGCCCGCTACGACATCTATGAAGACCGCCTTACCGAGAACTGGTGGGGGCCCTTCAATGCCAACCGGGAGCGCTACCAGCTCATTGCCTCGGTCAGCCACTTCACGGATGACTTCATCCGCGGCGAGCACGACTTCAAGTTCGGCGTCGAGCTGCAGAACACGCTGGTCAACACGCTCAACCAGTACGCGGGCGGCAAGTTCTACGAGGACTACGCCGGCGAGAACTACATCCTCTTCGAGAGCACCGGCTACGACACCTATGCCGACACCGACAAAATGGTCGGCTACGTGCAGGACTCCTGGGGAATCAACGACCGGGTGAGGCTGAACCTCGGCCTGCGGGCCAACTACTGGCGCGGGGCCGTCGAGTCGGACGTGAACGGCGTCCGCTTCGATCAGGGCAGCGTGTTCACGCCCGGCGTCGGGATCGCGCCGCGCATCGGGCTGAACATCAACCTAGGCGACAACAACGACTCCGTGCTGAAGGCCCACTGGGGGCGCTACTACCACCAGGTCATCTCGCTGTTCTACAGCCGGCTGGCGCCCGAGAGCGACGTGACGGGCTACATCTGGAACGCGGACGACCAGGTCTGGGAGCACGACTTCACCGAAGGGCGAGGTCCCGGCCAGTGGACGATCGACGACAGTCTCAACGTGCCCCACATGGACGCCCTGGACGTCGGCTGGGAGAAGGTGCTCTCGCGTACCGTCTCGCTCGACATCACGGCGACCTATCGCACGAACGACAACTTCCTGGACGGCGTGAACCTCACCGGCGCGTTCGAACCCACGCGGTACACGGATCCCGACAGTGGACGGACCTTCAACGTTCTCAACCAGACGAACGAGGGCGAGAACCGGTACTACTTCACGAACGTCAACCACTGCCAGGACTACGGGCAGGCCTACAGGGAGATCACCTGCTTCAGGAAGGTCCGCAAGTACGCCGGGATCACGGCAAGCCTCGCCAGGCGGTGGCGCAACAACTGGCAGATGCAGGCTTCGTGGACCTACGGCGAGGCAAGAGGCAACGACAACAACGGCTGGTACGAGTTCCTGGAAGGAAGAGGCTCCCAGCTCGGCAGTTCGACCTTCTTCAGCGACCCGAACCACCAGATCAACGCCTACGGCAACCTGACGATCGATCCAACGCACCTGATCAAGGTTCTGGGTAACGCCCGACTCCCGGGCGGGGTCGTCCTCGGCGGCTACCTCAGCTACTTCTCGGGCAACACCTACAACCAGCTCATCAGGGTGGAAGACGTCGATCAAACTTCGGACATCTACGGCTACCCGGCGGGCTCCTTCCGTCTCGACGACGGCATCAACCTCGATCTGAGGGTGGAGAAGGAATTCAACATCGGCAATGACCGCTCGGTCGGCGTCGGCATCGACGTCTTCAACGTCGGCAACGCGGACACGGTCATCGAAGCCGAACAGAGCCTGAACAGCGACAGGCCCTTCGGCGCCCCGAGGCGGCTGGTACGCGGTCGGGTCTGGCGAATCGGGGCGCGCTTCCACTTCTAGGCAGCCCGGCAGGCGTTACGTCGCGGCACGGCGGGTGCGACGGAGGTTGCACCCGCCTGCCTAGGGGCGGAGGAGAGGGTCTCAGCGGCCGCTCGCACTTACCGGATGGATGGGAGGGGAGTGCTCGCTGCGGTCGGCTGCGCTCCGGTCGGTCGTCGGACGATGAAGGGTCGCAGGGCGTCGCTTGCCGACAGCCTCGCTGCGACCCTCTCCTCCGCCCCTGGGCAGGCTGGACGTCGTCGGGCTACCGAACTGCAGCGGCCACCGGACCGCGTCACCGTCGTGAACCGGAAGACGCACCGTATGGAGTTGGGCCATCAACACCGCTGTTAGGCTGAGGTTTCGCCATGGGCCGCGGATTGACTCGCCGGGACGATGTGAAGCGCGCGGGGCGGTGGATCGGGCTTGCGGTGGCCCTGGCCGTTGCCGGCGTTGTGGTGGTCGGTGTGGCGGTCCGGCTGTTGTCCAGTGGGGAGGTCGTTGCACCATCGGGGCATGTGCTGGGTCGGCTTCCGGCTGGTGTCGGGCCCGGTGACCTGAGCCTTCTGCTCATCACGCTGGACACGACGCGGGCGGATCGGATCGGGGCCTACGGGTTCCCGGACATCGAGACGCCGCACATGGATCGGCTGGCGGCGGAGGGGGTGCTGTTCGAGCAGGCGGAGGCGGTGGCGCCGCTGACCTTGCCAGCGCACGCGTCGATCTTCACCGGACAGTTTCCGCCGGCTCACGGAGTCAGGGACAACGGCGCCTTCTATCTGGGCGACGAGCACGTCGTCCTGGCCGAGATCCTGAGGGACGAGGGGCTGCGCACCGGCGGCTTCGTCGGGGCGTTCGTGCTCGACGCGAAGTGGGGAATCGCCCAGGGATTCGACCACTACTTCGACGACTTCGAACTGAGCGACACCGTGCGGCTGGCGCTGAACGAGATCGAACGGCCGGCTGGCGAGGTCACGGACGCGGCGCTGGCGTGGCTCGACGAGGCCCCGGACGCGCGCTTCTTCTCCTGGGTCCACTTCTACGATCCGCACTCGCCCTACGAACCGCCGGAACCGTTCGCTGGCCGGTACCGGAACCGTCCATACGTCGGCGAGATCGCCTACGTCGACTCGCAGGTCGGCCGGTTGCTGGACTGGCTCGACGAGAACGGGCGCGCCGACGACACCGTCGTCATCGTGATCGGAGACCATGGCGAGAGTCTCGGCGAGCACGGCGAATCCGGCCACGGCTTCTTCGTCTACGAGGGGGCGACCCGGGTTCCCTTCATCCTTCGCGCGCCCTACGACACGATGCGGGGCCGCAGGATCGGCGATGTGGTCCGGGCGGTCGACGTCTCCCCGACCGTCCTCGACCTTCTGGCGGTCGACGCCGACCAGGCGGAGCGGGACTCCTCCTTCGAAGGCGCAAGCATCGTCCGGCTCCTGACCGGCGCCTCCGGGCCGCGCCTGCCGGCCTACGCGGAAGCCGTCTACCCGCGCTATCACTACGGCTGGAGCGACCTCGCCGCGCTGCGGGTCGAGAACATGAAGTACGTCGCCGCGCCCCGCCCCGAGTTGTACGACCTGGCCGTCGACCCGGACGAGCGGAACAACCTGTACTCGGCGCGACCCGACGAGGCGGACCGGATGGCCTCGATGCTCCAGTCCCTCGAGTCGAGATGGGCCGACGTGGCCCGGCCGGCGGCGATCGAGGAGATCGACCCGGAAACCCGCGCGCGGCTCGCCGCCCTCGGCTATCTGGCCAGTTTCGGCGGCAGGTCCGACGAGAGCGTGGACCGGGCCCTGCTCGCCGACCCCAAGGACCGGATCCATCTCTTCAACCTGATGCGCGACGCCCGCGAGGCTTCGCTCAAGGGGAACCGGCCGGCGGCCGTGGAGGCCCTGGAACGGGTGCTGATCGAGGATCCGTCGGTGATCGATGCCTGGGTCCGGCTCGGCGACGAGCAGTTGCGCGCCGACGACACCGGCGCCGCGATCGAGAGCTACCGGAGAGCCATCGAACTGAAGCCCGACTACGCCCACGCCGTGATCAACCTCGCCAACGCCTACCGGCGGGCCGGCGCCGGGGCAGAGGCGATCCTCGGCTACCAGGAGTTCCTGCGGCTCGATCCACGCAACGCGATCATCCACTACGAACTCGCCCGCATGCTCGTGGACCACGGCGACCTGGAGGGCGCCGAGGAGCACCTCCGCGAAGCGGCCATGCTCTCACCGGAGATGGGGGCGGCAGTCGTCAGCCAGGGCGCGGTGGCCCTGCTGCGGTCCGATCTCGCAACCGCGGAGCAGTTGTTCGAGGAGGCGTTGACGATCCAGCCGAACGTGCGGCTCGCCCACTTCAACCTCGCCCTGCTGGCCGAAGAGCGCGGCGACCCGCGCGCGGCCGCCGACTTCTACCGCCGGGAACTCGACGTCCACCCGCAGAGCTACCGGGTCCAGTTCAACCTCGGCAGGCTGCTCGACAGCCTGGGGGACCGGTACGGGGCGACCGAAGCCCTGGAACAATCGATCGAGATCAACCCGGAGTTCGCCGTCGGCCACTTCTTCCTGGCCAAGTCCTTCGTCGACCGCAACGAACAGCTGGAGCGCGCCATGGAACTGGCCCGCACCGGCCTGGAACTCGAACCCGGCTCGGACATGGCGCCCATGGGCCACTACCTGCTCGCCGACATCTACACCCGCCTCGGCCAACCGGATGAGGCGCAACGGGAACTCGCCTCGGCCCGAGCCCTGGAACGCCGGGGTTGAGCGCCCTGCCACGCCGACCGTCGGTGCGCCGGCCTTCTGGCCGGCACCAAGCGCGATGCCGCAAAGCAGCGAGCGCGTGCCTTTCCCTCAACCTGGTTCTCCTCACCGCCTGCGCCCCACCAACCGACACCGACCCAGCCACCTCCACCCAACCCTCCATCTTCGTCGACGCGGCCCCCGCCGCGAACCTCGACTTCGTCTACTTCAACGGCATGTCCGGCGAGCACTACTTCAACGAGATCATGGGCGGCGGCGCGGCCCTGTTCGATTTCGACAACGACGGCGACCTGGACGTCTACATCGTCCAGGGCCGCGGGCTAGGCCCCAACCTCAAGTTCCCGCCGCCTCCGGGCACGCCGCTCACCGACCGCCTCTATCGCAACGACCTGGAACCCCGCGCCGCCGGCGCCACGCTTCGTTTCACCGACGTCACCGGCGCAAGCCGGATCGAAGCCGACGGCTACGGCATGGGCGTCACCACCGGCGACTTCGACAACGACGGCTGGACGGATCTCTACGTCACGAACTTCGGTTCCAACCAGTTGCTGCGAAACCGCGGCGACGGCACCTTCGACGACGTCACGGTCGCCTCGGGCGCCGACGATCCCCGCTGGTCCGTCGCCGCCGCGTTCTTCGACTTCGACCGCGACGGCTGGCTGGATCTCTATGTCGGCAACTACGTCGACTACTCGCTGGCTGACAACACGCCGTGCCCGCTCCCGAGCGGCGTGCTGACCTACTGCGCTCCCGGCGCCTACCGGCCGGCGGCCGACAGCCTCTTCCGCAACCGGGGCGACGGCACCTTCGAGGACGTGTCGACCACCTCGGGAATCGGCACCGAGCCCGGTTCGGGGCTGGGGGCCGTTGCCGCCGACTTCAACGGCGACCGCTGGATTGACCTCTACGTCGCGAACGACCTGATGTGGAACCGGCTCTGGATCAACCGGGGCGACGGCACCTTCGCCGACAACGCCCTCCTGGCCGGAGTCGCCGTCAACCGCGAAGGCCAGCCCGAGGCCGGCATGGGCGTCGACGCCGGGGACTTCGACGGCGACGGCGACCCGGACATCGTGCTCAGCCACCTGGAGCAGGAGACGAACACCCTCTACGTCAACGGCGGCGCCGGCCTGTTCCGGGACCAGTCGGCGTCGTCCCAACTTGGACCGCCGAGCCTGCCGTTCACCGCCTTCGGCATCGGCTGGATCGACTACGACAACGACTCCTGGCTCGACGTGCTCGTCGTCAACGGCGCCGTGATCGGCATGGACGCGCTGATCCGGGCTGGCGATCCCTATCCGCTGCGGCAGACGGACCAGCTCTTTCACAACCTCGGCGACGGCACGTTCGCCGAAGTCACGGCCGATGCCGGCCCGGTCTTCGAGTCGTCCGAAGTCAGCCGCGCCGCCACCTTCGGCGACGTCGACAACGACGGCGACCTGGACGTCGTCGTCGTCAACAGCAACGCGCCGACCCGCCTGCTGCTCAACCAGGTCGGCCAGGACGAGCGGTGGCTGGCCCTGAGGCTCGTAGCCCACAACCGCGACGCACTGGGCGCCCAGGTCCTGGTGCACCGGCAGGACGCGCCGCCGATCTGGCGCCACGTCCACACCGACGGCAGCTACGCCTCCGCCCGGGACCCTCGGGTGCTGGTCGGCCTCGGCAGCGAAGAAGGCGCCGCCGTCACCCAGGTCGAGGTCCGGTGGCCGGACGGCGCCGTCGAGCGCTGGACGGACGTGCCGTCGGGCGAGTACCGGACGCTCGTCCAGGGAGAGGGAGAGACGATCGCTTCGCGCGAACCGGCCGCTCCGCTTGGGTAGTCTGCGGACGCAGTAGTCTCCCGGAAAAGGGCGCGCGAGATGACTGGAGAACTCCCCCGGAGAGGGCCCGCCGGCCTCGCGTCGAACGCGGCAGTCCGAAGAGCGTTCACCGTGCTGACGGTCGGCTTCGTCTCCGGCATCAGTCTGATCATCGGCGAGGTGGCCCTTGTCAGCCTGGCCTTCTCGGGGCAGCTCGCCCCCTACCTGTCCCAGGGCATCGGGCTGATCCTGTTCGGCACCGCCGCCGCCTGCGTGGTGACCGGGCTCAGAAGCGGCTTTGCGGGCGCCGCCGCCGGGCCCACGATGGCGACGATGATCGCCCTCGGGGTGATCGGCGGTTCGCTCACCGCCACCGGCGACGAGCTGCTTCCAACGATGGTCGCGCTCATCGTTCTGGGTTCGGTCGCGACGGCGGCCTGCTGCCTCTTCATCGAGCGCTTCCGCCTCGCCAACCTGGTCCGCTTCTTTCCCTACCCCGTTTCGTCCGGCTTCGTCGCCGGTACGGGCGGACTCGCCTGTCTGGTGGCTCTCACGCTCATGGGGGTGCGATTCGAGGCCGAAGCACTCGCGTCGCTGTTCGATCCGCTCGTCGTCACGAACTGGGGCGTCGGCGTCGCCTACGGCCTCGGCCTGTACTTCGCCAGCCGACGCTGGCCCAGCCCCCTGCTGATGCCGGGGAGCTTCATCGCCGGCGCGGGCCTCCTGCACTTCGGTATGGCGCGTTTCGGCGTTTCGACCCAGGAGGCGCAGGACAGGGGCCTCCTGTTCGCGGGCATCTCGGGATCGGACCTGTGGCCTCCCATGGCACTCGACGATGCGACACGCATCGACTGGAGCGCGGTCGGCCCTCAGATTCCGAACATCCTCGTCCTGATTCTGGTGACCCTGCTCTGCACCGCCCTGTACATCGGCGGCATCGAGCTCGCCTCCGGTCGCGAGCTGGACTGGAACCGGGAGTTCGGCGCCGTCGGACTCGGAAGCCTGGCCGCCGGTCTCGGCGGCGCGCCGCCCGGCACGTACGTCGTTCCGACCTCTCTGCGCAACCTGATGCTCGGCGCCGGCGTCAAGTCGACCAGCATCGCGGTGGCAGTCGTCACCGCCTCGCCGTTGATCTTCGGCGATGTCCTGCTGACCCTCGTACCCGTGCCGCTGATGGGCGGGGTCCTGCTGTTCACGGGCGTGGCACTGATCGACCAGTGGCTGCTGAAGGTCCGCAAACGCCTGCCGGCGAGCGACTACGCGATCATCCTGGTGATCTTCGTGACGATCCTGGCCCTGGGATTCCTTGAAGGCGTAGCCATCGGCATGCTGATCACGATCCTCTTCTTCGTCGTGCGCCTGAGTCGGGTCGATGTCGTCGACGCCACCTTCTCCCTGCGGGAAGAACGGAGCCTTCGCGTCCGCCCGATACCGGACCGGGCCATCCTGCGGTCCGAGGGGCCGCGGGTCCGGGGCTACAGGCTTCGGGGCTACATCTTCTTCGGCGCCGGCTATCCGCTGGCGGACCGGCTCCAGGCGTCACCCGGCGAAGAGCCCAGGCCTGCGTGCATCGTGCTCGACTTCAAGGCCGTATCCGGTCTCGACTTCTCGACCGTCAGCGCCATGTGCCGCTTCATCCTGGCCGCTCGCCGCGCCGGTACCCAGGTGGTCATGAGTCGTGCGCCCGCAACGCTTGAGATGGAGTTGCAGCGGAACCTGCCGCCGCCGGTCTTCGGCAGCGTCGTGTTCGCTCCCGATGACGACCAGGCGCTGGAACACTGCGAGGACGTGCTGATCGCCTCCTACCAGCCGCCCGACGACGCGGAGGGCGGAGAACTTTCGCTGCTGGAGACCGTGGGCGCCGACATGGAGCGTCACCTCGACCGGCAGGTCCTCTTCGAGGAGCTCGTCGGCGATCTCCGGGACTGGCTGGACACGCGGGAGCACGCCGAGGGCGACGCTCTTCTCGACGTCGGCGAGTCGAACGACACGCTCCAGTTGATCATCGCCGGACGGGCTTCCGTGTTCGACGCCGGCGGCGCGCGCCGCCGCCAACTGGGGCCGGGCGACGCGGTCGAGCCCCGAGCGCCCGTCGCCGCCCCGACAGCGGCGGCCTCGGTCGTCGCCGACGAGCCCTGCACGACCGCGACGCTGACCGCGGCCGCCCTGCGACTGCTCGAAGAGAGCGACCCGAAGCTCACGGCGAGGCTGTATCGCTACCTGCTGAGTGCCGGAGCGGGGACGGCTGCCTGAAGCACGGCCCGCCACCGGAACGCGAGGAGCAAGTCGCGACTAGCTCGCAACGTTCCCGGTGAATAGAGTGTCCTCCAGGCGACTGGAGGCCTCTCAATGTCGAACACCCACCACCCAGGTTCTCCGGACGGCCCGCCCCGCGAAGAGCCGGTAGCGATCGTCGGCATGGCCTGCCGCTTCCCCGGCAGCAAGGACCTCGCCGGCTACTGGAGACAGCTCCTGGCCGCCGAGAACGCGGTCGTGGAGGGCCCCCCCGGCTCCGTCATCGGGCGCCCGGGGCGGCAGTTCCCCCAGTTCGCCGCCAGCAACGAGGCCATCCGATTCGGGGCGTACGTCGAGGACCTCGATCTGTTCGACGCGGAGTTCTTCCGCATCTCACCGATCGAGGCGCAGATGCTCGATCCCCAGCAGCGCATGATGCTGGAGGTGAGCTGGTGGGCCCTCGAGGACGCGGCCATCGACCCCGGGAGCCTCAAGGGCAGCCGCACCGGCGTCTACGCGGGCATCAGCATCATGGACTACCGGGACATGGCGATCTCGGATCCCGGCACGAGCGAGGCCGCGGCCGGGCTCTACGCCGCCACCGGCAACGCGCTGAACACTGCCATCGGCCGGGTCTCCTTCGTTCTCGGCCTCGAAGGGCCGTCGATGGCGATCGACACGGCCTGCTCATCCTCGCTGGTCGCCATCCACCAGGCCGTGGCCGGGCTCCAGCGTGGCGAGGCGGACCTGGTTCTGGCTGGCGGCGTCCATGCCCAGTTCGCCGGACGGCCGCTCGAGCTGCGCGCCAACGCGGGCATGCTGTCGCCAACGGGCCAGTGCTGGACTTTCGACGCGGCCGCCGACGGTTTCGTCTCCGGCGAGGGCTGCGGCCTGATCGTCCTCAAGCGCCTCAGCGACGCGCAAGCGGACGGCGACCGGATCTGGGCCGTCATTCCCGGCTCGGCGGTCAACCAGGACGGCGCCAGCCAGGGCCTGACCGTGCCCAGCGCTCCGTCCCAGGAGAAGGCGATGGAGGCGGCCCTGGCGCGGGCCGGTGCCTCCCCCTCCGATGTCGACTACCTGGAGACCCACGGCACCGGCACCATCGTCGGCGATCCCATCGAGCTGCACGCGGCGGCGGCCGTCTACGGACGCGAGCGCGACGCGGAACACCCCCTGCTGGTCGGTTCCGTCAAGACGAACATCGGACATCTCGGACCCGCCGCCGGCGTCGCGGGCCTCATCAAGGCAGTGCTGGCGATGAGGCACGGGGTCATTCCCCGTCACCTGAACTTCAGCAACCCGAATCCGAACATCGACTGGGACCGCCTGCCCGTCCGCGTCACCGACGGGATGACGGACTGGCCCCTCCACCCCGATCGGCCCCGCCTGGCCGGCGTCAACTCGTTCGGATGGTCGGGAACGAATGGCCATGTGCTGGTACAGGGCTACGACGAGCTGGAGGCCCCTGCCGGCGCCGCTCGCGCGTCCTTCCCCGCCAGCGTCCGCCTGCCCGTCAAGGCCCGGACGGTGCCGGGCGAGGAACCGCTCGGGGAACCGGGAACACGCGAAACCCGTTTCCTGCCGCTCTCGGCCAGATCGCCCGAGGCCCTGCGCGAGGTGGCCGGACGCTACCTGTCCTGGCTCGACGAAGAGACGGACCCGGACCTCTCGGATCTGGCCTGGACGGCCGCAGTCGGGAGGAGCCACTTCGCGCACCGGGCCGGCGTCGTCTTCAGCGAGGCCGCCCAGCTCCGGCAGCAACTGGAGGACCTGGCCGCCGGAGAAGGCGGCGGCACGCCCCGCGCGGCGCATAAGGTGGCCTTCGTCTTCACCGGCCAGGCCAGCCAGTGGCCCGGCATGGGCAGAGCCCTGTACGAACGGGAGCCCGTGTTCCGTTCGGTGCTCGACCGCTGCGACCGGCTGCTCTCCGAGGACCGCGAGGTCTCGCTGCTCGACGTCATGTTCGGAGAGAACGGAACCGACGGCCTGCTCGACGAACCGACCTGGACCCAACCCGCCATCTACTCCCTGGAGTGCGCGCTGGTCGCGCTCTGGGAGAGCCTGGGCGTCCGGCCGAGCGTCGTCGTCGGCCACAGCCTGGGCGAGATCGCGGCGGCAAGGGCGGCGGGCGGCTTCACCCTCGAGCAGGGTCTTCGCTACGCCTCCGCCCGCGGCACCCTGATGGGCGCCACGCGCTCCGACGGCGCGATGGCCGCCGTCTTCGCCCCCCCGTCCCGCGTCGCCGAAGCGGTGGCGGACCACAACGCCGGCTCGAACGACGCGGACCTCTCGGTCGCCGTCGACAACGGAGCGCAGCAGGTGGTGAGCGGGCCGGCCGCCGAACTGGACGCTGTGCTCGCCCGCTTCGAAGCGGAGGGCGTCAAGACGCACCGGCTGCGTCGGAGTCCCGCGTACCACAGCGCCCTGATCGAACCGGCCCTGGACGAGCTGGAAGCCGCCGTCCGCGAGATCGCGCCCTCGCCTCCGGCTCCCTCCGTCCCCCTGGTCAGCAACATCACCGGCCGCCTGCTCGACCCCGACGAGCGGATGGACGCCGCGTACTGGCGGCGCCACGCGCGCGAGCCGGTGGCGTTTCGGGCGAGCGTCGAGACCCTGGCCGAGATGGGAGTGGACGCGGTCGTGGAGATCGGCCCCCACGCGGTGCTGGGGCCCGTCGTCTCCATGATCTGGCCCGCGTCGGCGCTGGCGGGCTTCCCGCCGGTCCTCGCCAGTCTGCGGCGTCCGCCCCGCGACGCCGAGGAGCCGCCCATCGACACCAGCGGCGGCTTCACCGAGGCCGTCGCCGGCGCCTGGGAGGCCGGCCTCGAGATCGAGTTCGAGGGCCTCTTCGCCGGTGAGGCGCGACGCCGGATCACCCTGCCCGGCTATCCGTTCCAGCGCGTCCAGCACTGGGTCCGGACATCGAAGCGGCGGCACAAGGCCGACGGACATCCGCTGCTCGGCGTGCGGCACGAGTCGCCCCGCGGCGAGGTCATGTTCGAGACGGAGGTGTTCGCCTCCGATCCCGCGTGGCTGCTGGATCACCTGGTCTATGAGCAGGTGGTCGTCCCCGGCGGGCTCCACGGCGGCATGGCGGTCTCGGTGGCGCTGAGCCAGGGCGACAGGCCAGCGGTCGTGGACGAGCTGCAGATCTACAGCCCGCTGATGCTCGACGAGGAGGATCCGGAGAGCGGAACGGGCGGCGGAGGCCGCACCCTGCAGTTCGTCCTGGACGGCTCGGACGACCTCGCGGAACGGCCCTTCGAGATCTTCACGAAGGGAGAGGGAGAGGAGGCCTGGACCCTTCACGCGGGCGGTCGACTCTCCTCGGGGAGGTCGGACGTCGAACCGCTTCCGCCGCTCGACCCGGAGGCGCTCAAGGCCGGGTTGACGCCCCAGGATCCGGTGGAGTTCTACGCGATGCGGTCCGCGACCGGCATCTACCTCGGCCCGTCCTACCACACGATCGAATCCGCCTGGGCAAGGGAAGGAGAGTCTCTGGCCACGCTCGCGCTCAACGACTCGGTCGACGCGACGGGGATGGAACTGCATCCGCTGCTGCTGGACGGCTGTTTCCAGGTCCTGTCGCTGGCCCGCCATCACACCGTCTCCGAGCAGGGGGCGGTGTACATGCCCTTCGGCTGGCAGCGGCTGTGGGTGGCGGGGCCGATGCCGACCAGGCTTCTCTGCCACGCGACCGTCAGGACCTCCGGCGAGCGGAACGGAGCGGACGCCGCGTCGTCCGAGCCGCCCGAAGTCGTGACGGGGGACGTCCGGTTCTACTCCACCGAAGGGGCGCCTCTCGGCGGCCTGTTCGGCTTCACCGTCAAGCGAGCCACCCGCGGCGCCCTCCTCGCCTCCAGGGCGGGAATGAAGGACCTGCTGTACGAGGTCGCCTGGCGGGAGCAGCCGCTGGACGGGAGCGTGCCGGCCGCGGACTTCCTGGCCAGCCCGGCCACCGTCGCCGGCCAGTCGCGCACTCTTGCCGAGCACCTGGCGGAACGTGGCGTCGAAGCGGCGGACCGGGTCACCCTGCTCCGGGATCTCCAGCGACTGTCACAGGCCTACGTCCTCTCGGCGCTGGAGGGAATGGGGTGGCAGCGCCGGGCCGAGGCGGAGGTCTCGCCCGAGGCCCTTCGCCGCGAACTGAACGTCGTCGACGAGCACCGGCGCCTCTTCCGCCGACTCCTGGCCATCCTGTCCGAGGCGGACATCCTGAGCCGTTCCGACGGAGGCTATGTCGTGGCGGTCGGAGCCGGCGACCCGCTCCCGGACGAAGCCCTGGCGGACCCCGAGACTCTCGCCGAGAGGCTTCGGGACAAGCACCCCCACGGCTCCAACGAACTCGGCCTGCTCTGCCGCTGCGGCCCGGCTCTCGCCGAGGTGCTCCAGGGAAGCACGGATCCGATGGCGCTGATGTTCAGCGACGAAGGGCCCGGCGCGGCGGGCGTGTACCTCCAGGCCCCGGCCAACCGCTCCGCCAACCGGATGCTCGGAGACGCGGTCGAGGCGGCCGTCTCCGACCTGCCGGAGGATCGCCGACTGCGGGTCCCGGAAGTCGGAGCCGGGACCGGGTCCGCCACCGAGGCGGTTCTCCCGCGCCTCCCCTCCGACCGGGTCGACTACACCTTCACCGACATCTCGGCGGGCTTCTTCTCGCAGGCCGAAGAACGCTTCGCCGCGACCGGCGCGCTGCTCGAGTACCGGCGCCTGGACATCGAGGCGGATCCGGCGGCACAGGGCATCGACGCTCACGCCTACGACCTGGTCATCGCAGCGAACGTGCTGCACGCAACCCGGGACCTGGGCGAGACGCTGTCTCACTGCCGGGACTTGCTCGCCCCGTCGGGTCAACTGGTTGCTCTTGAAGGTCTGCGGCACCGGACCTGGCAGGACCTGACCTTCGGGCTCCTGGACGGATGGTGGCGCTTCACTGACATCTACCGGACCGAGCATGCCTTCGCGAGGCCGGACGAGTGGCGGAGGGCACTGGGCGACACCGGCTTCTCGGACGTGGAGTTCCTGGGAACCCGCGATCCGGACACCGACGAACATCTCGGTTCGAGCGTCATTCTCGCCCGGGGCCCGGCCGACGTCGCCCCGGCGCCCGGCGCCTGGGTCGTCGCGGCGGACGGCGCCGGCACGGCGGAGCAACTCGCCGTCGAGCTGGCCTCCCGCGACCAGACGGTTCTTCTGGTCCGCGCGGAAGGCGAAGCCGGCGGCCCCCTGCCCGAAGTCCCTGGAGTCACGACGGCCGCCCTGGAACCGTCGGACCGAGAAGCCTGGCGGTCCCTGCTGGAGGGATTGCCCGAGGAACCGCCTCTTCGGGGCGTCGTGCACCTCAACGCCCTCGACGGACACGGAGCGTCGGCGACCACGGAGGAGATGGCGGACGACGTCACGCATTCCGCGTCAACGGCACTGGCTCTCGCGCAGGGCGTCATCGACGCGGGCGTCGGCCCGACGCAGGGTGTCTGGTTCGTGACCCGCGGCGCGCAGGTCCTCGAGCAGGACCTCCTCCAAAGAATGTCCGGCCAACTTGCCGGCGCCGCCCTCTGGGGCTTCGGAAAGACGATGTCCTGGGAGGCCTCCCACCTTCAGCCGAGACTGATCGACCTCGACCCCTCAGCGGAAACGCCGGCGGCTTCGGAGCTCGCCCATGAACTCCTGTTCGCCGATTCCGAGACCCTCATCGCGCACCGGGGAGGCGTCCGTCGGGCCGCGCGCCTGATTCGGCCCGGCACCGACGACCCGCGTCTCGCCCTGCCGGAGGACCCGGAATGGGTCGTCGGCCCCGAGGATCCGGAGGCCGGTCTCACCACCCTCCGGGCGAAGCCCCGGACGCGGCCCGATCTCGCACCCGGCGAGGTCCGGGTCGCCGTCGAGGCGATGGGCCTCAACTTCGTCGACGCGCTGATGAGCATCGGCGCGGTTTCCACCGGAGGCGAGATCGGCCGCGAACTGGTCGGCCGCGTCGTGGAGACCGGCGAAGAGGTCGAAGGTCTCGCGGCCGGTGACCTGGTGGCCGGGATGGGATTCGGCTCGTTCACCCCGGAGATCGTCACCAATGCGGCGCTGGTCGCGCCCGCTCCCGCCGGCCTCTCCACGTCCGCCCTCGCGACCGTGCCCATCTGCTTCGTCACCGCCGATCTCGCGTTCCGGACGGCGGAACTTCAGGCCGGCGAGAGGGTGCTGATCCACGCGGGAGCCGGCGGCGTCGGCCTCGCCGCGATTCAACTGGCTCAGGCCGCCGGCGCCGAGGTCTTCGCGACCGCCAGCGCCGCCAAGCAGTCCTTCCTCCGCTCTCTCGGCGTGGCCCATGTGTTCGACAGCCGCGAGACCGCGTTCGGCGACGAGATCCTGCGGGCGACCGATGGCGACGGCGTCCACGTCGTCCTGAACAGCCTGACCAGCGAGGGCTTCATCGAAGCGAGCCTCGCCTGTCTGGGCACCGGCGGCCGCTTCGTCGAGATCGGGAAGCGGGGCATCTGGAGCCAACGGGAGATGTCGGCGTCGCGTCCCGATGTCGCGTACTCCGTCCTCGACGTGGATGAACTGAAGCGGACCGATCCGGTGCGCGCCGGTGCCTCACTCACCCGGATCATGGATCGCCTCGCCGCCGGCGAACTGTCCCCCCTGCCGCACACGGTCTGGCCGCTCTGCGAGATGGAGTCGGCGATGGACGCCATGCGCGCCGCCCGGCACATCGGCAAGAACGTTCTCCGCATGCCGCCGCTCGCCGGGGGCGACCTCCGGCCGGACCGCGCCTATCTCGTCACCGGCGGCCTGGGCGGGATCGGCTGTGCGGTCGCCCGCTGGCTGGCCGAGCAGGGCGCCGGCACCGTCGTTCTCAACGGCCGCCGGGAACCCGATCCGGAGGCGGAAGCGGTCATCCGCGAGTTGCGGGAAGCCGGCGCTAACGTGCAGGTGGAGATCGCCGACGTCACCGACTTCGCCGCCGTCGACGCGCTGCTCGCCCGCATCGATGAAGGGGCGAAGTCGCTCGGAGGCGTCATCCACAGCGTCGGCGTCCTCTCGGACGGCGTCATCGAGAACCAGACCTGGGACCGCTTCGAGCAGGTGTTGTGGCCGAAGGTCCTCGGCGCCTGGCATCTCCACCAGGCGACGAGGACCAGAGACCTCGACCTGTTCGTCCTGTTCTCCAGCGGGATCGGCGTGGTCGGAAACCCGGGGCAGTCGAATCACTCCGCCGCCAACGCCTTCCTCGACCAGCTCGCCGCCCACCGGCGTGGCCTGGGACTCCCCGGCCAGTCGATCGCCTGGGGCGCCTGGTCGGGCATCGGGGAAGCGGAAGAGCAGAGGGAAAGGATCAGGAGACGGTTCGACCACACCGCCGCGGAGTGGATCACTCCCGAACAGGGCATCGAAGCGCTCGACCGACTGGTCCGGCAGGACGTGACCGCGCCCATGGTCACCGCGACCGACTGGTCCATCGTCGCCGAGGAGTTCGGGACACCGCCCCCGTTCTTCGACGAGCTGCTGGCTACGAGGAAGGTGCGACGCCGGCCGACAGAGGAGCCGGCCGCGTCCAGCGGCCTGATGGCCCAGCTACGGGAGGCGCCGTCGGAAGAGAAACGGAATCTGCTGGAGATCTTCATCCAGCAGGAGCTGCAGTCCGTGCTCCACCTCCCCTCGCCGCCCTCGGCGACCGTCGGCTTCTTCGACGTGGGCATGGACTCGCTGATGGCGGTGGAGCTGCGGAACCGGCTGAACCGCGCCTTCGCCGGCGAGTACACGACGTCCAACACGATCGTCTTCGATTACCCCAGCACCTCCGAACTCGCCGGTCATCTGGCCGGCGAGATCGAGGCTCTCACCGGCGCGCCGTCCCCCGTACCGGAGAAACCCGTCGCACGACCCCGTCCGACGACCGAGACCGACCAGGAGGGCATCGCCATCGTCGGCATGGCCTGCCGCTTCCCCGGCGCCCCGGACGTGGCGACCTACTGGGAGCAGCTCCTGGCGGGCGCCGATCTGGTCACGGAGGGACGCACCGGGGTCGACTACTGGCTGAACCAGGTCGGCGATCCCGAGGCCGACCACCCGGCGTATCGATGGGGCGGCTACGTCGGGGATCTCGAACTGTTCGACGCCAGGTTCTTCGGCCTCCGGCCGATCGCGGCGGAAGCGATGGACCCGCAGCAGCGGATGCTGCTGGAGACGAGCTGGCAGGCCCTGGAGGATGCCGGGATCGATCCGGAAGACCTCAGGGGCAGCCGCACCGGCGTGTTCGCCGGGCTGAACGCGAGCGAGTACCGGGACCTGATGATCGCCAGCGGCTCGGACGGCGGTTCCGTCGGCACGATGTCCAGCACCACCGTCGGACGGGTCGCCTACACGCTCGGCCTGATGGGCCCCGCGCTGCCCTTCCAGTTGCAGTGCGCGGCGTCGCTCGCGGCGGTTCACGCCGCGGCCACGGCGCTGGAGCGCGGCGAGGTGGACATGGCGCTGGCCGGCGGCGTCAACGCGATCTTCTCCCCCACCTTCAGCAAACTCCTGCTCGAGCACGGCCTGCTGACGTCGACCGGACGCTGCGCCACGTTCGACGCCTCGGCGGAGGGCTATGTCCGCGGCGAGGGATGCGGCGTCGTCCTCCTCAAGCGGCTGAGCGAAGCGGAGGCCGACGGCGACCGGATCTGGGCGGTCATCAGCGGGTCGGCCGTCAACCACAACGGCACCGCCGCTGGGATGACGATGCCGAGCGGTCCCGCCCAGGAGCAGGTCATCGAGGAGGCGCTGTCTCGCGCCGGCATCGAACCCGCCGATGTCGACTACCTGGAGGCCCACGGCGCCGGATCGGAGATCGGCGATTCCATCGAGGTGCAGGCCGCGGCCACCGTCTACGGCCGCGAGCGGGACGCCGATCGCCCGCTGCTGATCGGGACGGCCAAGACGAACATGGGTCACCTCGAATCGGCCGCGGGCATCGCGGGACTGATCAAGGTCGTTCTGGCCATGCGTCATGCGGTCATTCCGAAGCACCTCCACTTCGAGACGCCGAACCCGGAGGTCGACTGGGACCGTCTGCCCGTGCGGGTGACGTCCGAACGCACGCACTGGCCGCCGGCCAACGGCCGTCCGGCCCGTGCCGGAGTCAGCGCCTTCGGGTTCTCCGGGACGAACGTGCACGTCGTCGTGGAGGGCTACGCCGCGCCGGACGGCGACTCCGAGCCGGGCGCACGCCAGACCCGCATCCTGCCGCTCTCCGCGAAGTCCGAGACCGCCCTGCGGTCGCTCGCCGGCCGCTTCCTCGGCTGGGTCGACGGCCACTACGGCGCCTTCGAGTCCGACGACAGCGCGGCCGGTCCGCTCCTGTCCGACCTGGCATGGACCGCCGGCACCGGCCGCAGCCACTTCCCGCACCGCGCCGCGGTCGTGTTCCGCGACGGAGAGTCGCTCGCCTCCGGCCTCCGGGCGCTCGCCGAAGCGAACGGCGCACCGAAGCCCCAGGAAGCGACGAATGTCGCCTTCGTCTACGCCGGCCGGGACAGCCCGTGGACCGGCATGGGAGAGGTGCTCTACCGGACCGAGCCGGTGGTTCGGGCGATACTCGACCGCTGCGACGACGTGCTCCGGGAGCAGCGCGCCGACTCACTCCTGGAGATCATGTTCGGGCGAACGGACGCCTCGGGCAATCTCGACGATCCGGCCTGGGCCTGTCCGGCCATCTATGCGCTCGAGTGCTCGCTGACCGCCCTCTGGTCGAGCATCGGCATCCGGCCGAGTGTCGTCGTCGGCTTCGACGCCGGCGAGTTGGCGGCGGCTCACGCCGCCCGGATCTTCAGCCTCGAAGACGGCCTCCGTCTGGCAGCCGCCGCGGGCGAGTCGGCGGCGGCCGAAGGACCCGTGGTCCTCGAACGCCCTTCCCTCACGATGATCCGCGGCGTTGACGGTCGCCCGCTGGCGGTAGAGGACGCACTTGCCGCCTCCTTCTGGCTCCAACGCGACGAGGCGCCCGCCAAACCGGAAGCATGTGCCGCGACCCTGGCGGACCGCGGAGTCGAGGTCGTGCTGGAGATCGGTCCGCGTCGGTCGGTGGCTCCGGCGATCGCCGACGCGTGGCCGACGTCCGACGCGAAAGCCGCCGGCGACGCGGGATCCGACAGCGCCCCGCTAGCGCTGGCGAGCCTGCGGCCGCCGTCCGGCGATGCCGTGGAGGACCTCCCCGGCGGCGGGTTCCTGGAGGCCGCGGCCGCTGCCTACGAGGCCGGGCTGCCGGTCTCCTTCGCGGGCCTCTTCGCCGGCGAGAATCGCCGCCGGATCTCGTTACCCGGCTATCCCTTCGAACGCCGGCGTCACTGGGTGGACCCGCCCAGCAAACCGGTCTGACGCAGAAAAGCCCGGAGCATGGCGACGCATTCCGCCGGCTTCTCCAGTTGCAGGAAGTGGCTGGAGTCCGCGATGAAGTCGTAGTCCACGTTCCGGATGTGCGCGAGATCGAAGCTCGGCAAGTACGCATACGGCAGGGTCGGATCGGCCCCGATCACCTTCGTCGGGCAGGAAAGCAGGCTCAGATCCAGCAGCGGGGCAAAGCTCCTCACGTACTCCGAGACCTGCGCTTCGAACTCCCGCGGACAGCGGAGCTCGCGGCCCTCGCCGTCTTCCGCCAGCCTGAGGGTCGTCGCCGCGACGAGTTCCCGCACGCCCGGCAGCACCCGGGCATAGACCGGGGAGTACCGGAGAAGGTCCGAGAACTCCTCTTTGGATTGGAAGTAGGACGCCCTCCGCCGGGTCAGCGCCGTCGCGCGGTCGGCGGCGTCGTCGAACTCCGTCTCACTCGCGGCGGGCTTGCAGAAGGGCGGATCGAACAGCACCAGAGCCGAGTACGGGTCGGAGAACGAGAGGATGGCGACGATCGTCGTCAGCGAATGGAACACGCCGACGGTCGGCTTGTCCCCATAGCGCTCGGCAATGGCTCCGGCGAGGACGTCATGGTCGTGGATCATCGTCGGGATGTTGTGGCTCGTCTGCTCGCCGACGGAGTTCCAGCCGTGGCTTCGGACGTCGTAGACGACCAGGTCGAACTCGTCCGCCAGGAGCGACCAGAACGGGTAATAGGCGTCGATGGCGAGGCCGTTGCCATGACTCAGGACCAGACGAAGCGGTGCGTCCGGCCGGCCATGCCGCCGTACCGTCGTGACCGTCTCCTCATCGAGCCGCACCTCGTCCAGGGCCAGGGGCTCAGGTACCTTCCAGACAGTCAACGGGCTACCGCCTTGGCTCGCGTCTACGCAAACTGCGGCTCGAGGCTGTCCCCGGCGTCCGGCGGCGGGTCCTCGACGGCGAGCGCCGCGGCGTAGCGCCGGTTGCCGAGGTTCTCCAGCCGCCATCTGACCGAGGGCCCCACGGGAAGGCGCACCAGACAACTCGTCGCGCCCCGACTCATCGCCGGGGGGATCTCGAAGCTCGTCGTGTCGATCCTCAGGCCGACGCCGGCCGCCTTGACCAGCGCTTCCTTCATCGTCCAGAGGCTGTAGAACAGCTCGGCCTTGCGGTCTCCTTCGGCGGATGCGAGCCCCGCCTGTTCCCCGGGGGCGAAGAGGAGGCGGATGTCGTCGTCCATGTCGCGGCGCGCTCTCCGGTCTTCCACGTCCACGCCGATACGCCCCCGTGGCGCGATCGCGATCAGGCCATGCCGGCCGCTGTGGCTGACGTTGAAGGAAACGGGCGCGGGAAGCCCTCCGACCAGCGCGAACGGCTTGCCATGTTCGGAGGTTCCGAAGGAAAGCTCTTCATTGGCGCAGTCGAGATCCCGGCAGAGCAACGCTCGAAGCGCCGCGCGGCAGAGAGTGAACTCGCGTCGCGGCCCGGATCGCGCGAACTGGCGCCGCCGGGCCAGCTCCGGGCCGTCAAGCCACGTCAGGGCCTCTCGCTCCCGGGCCGCAGAAGGTCCCAGGTCGACGTACACGACGGTGACCCGACCGGACCTGTGAATCGCACGACTCAACACCGGGAAGGGCTCGGCGCGGTGCCTGCCTAGAGCCGAGGATCGAGGCAGGCTCCGCCGCCGGCGGCGCTCAACTGGCGCTGCAATCGAGAAACGCGGCGAAGTCCCGCAGGTTCTTCCAGTTGGCAACCTCCTCGGGGGGAACCTCAACGCCGAACGCCTCCCCGACCTTCTTCACGAAGGCCACCGCGTCGAGCGACGAGATGTCGGAGGAAAGGAGGCCGGCGTCGAGATCCAGGTCCCTTCCGATGTCGAGGTGTTGGCGGGCAAGTTCTTGAATGCGGGATTCGGTTGCACTCACAGCGAGGCTCCTTTGGTTGGAAGTTGAAGGGCCGGATCGTACTACGGATCCAGACCGGAAGGAGAAGATCCTTCTCCTGTCGCGGAAGCGACACCAAACCGTCACTCTGGACGTAGAGCGCCGGCTCAGTACGTTGGATAGCCTGCCGTGCCGATGGACGGGCCTTGACTGGTACACACTATCGTGTCACTCTCGTGTACCCGATTGTGACCCTCGCCAAGAGAGGTACTCATGGACTTCGTCAGTATCCGCGATCTACGTACTCGCTCCGCGGCAATCTGGGAGTCCTTGGCCGAAGCGAAGGACCTCGTCGTCACGTCCAACGGCAAGCCCGTAGCGGTTCTATCCGCCGCCACCCCATCGACCCTCGATGCAACGCTGGCAGCGCTCCGACAGGCTCGGGCCCAACTGGCTGTGATCAACATGCAGCGCCGAGCGCAAGAGGCCGGTCTTGACCAGTGGAGCCTCGAAGAAGTCAACGCTGAGATCAACGAAGCGCGGCGGCAACGCCGCAAGTGAGAATCGTCGTCGACACCAACGTCCTGGTGTCCGGGCTGCTCTCCCCTTTCGGACCGCCGGGCACCGTAGTCGGGTTGATCGCCGCGAGCAGGCTAAGCCTCTGCTACGACGCGCGAATCCTCGCCGAGTACGCCGAAGTCCTGCGCCGACCAAGATTCCCGTTCTCTGAAGAGGACGTCAGCGCGCTCCTTCTACAAGTCGAAGCCGGTGGCGAACTGACGTTTGCGGCGCCGACACCGATTCGGCTGCCCGACCCAGCGGATGAACCGTTCCTGGAGGTCGCGGTTGCCTCGATGGTCGACTACCTTGTCACCGGCAACGTCCGGCACTTTCCGGACAGCGCCAGACAAGGCGTCCGCATCGTCTCACCCCGGGAGTTTGTCGATACAGGTCTGAGACCGGGTTAGTTCTCAATACGGCGGAAACGCGTCCGCTACACGCGCGCAGCAGGCTTCACTTCGTTCGTACCGTTCCAGGTTGCGAGCGAGCCGCCGCTCTTCGCCGGTGCGCCCTCGCCGGCGCGCCTCCTCGACGAGCGTGCGCTGGATGCTGACCGCCTCCTCGAAGCGGCCCACCTCGGCCAGCGCCATCGCGGCCGTCTCGGCGTTCGGCGCGGCGCTGTCGGCCTGTAGGAGTGCACCGGCGATCGTCATGGCCCTTGGACCGTCGCGGAGGCTCGGATCGGGCGCGCCGGCGAGCAGTCTCGCCAGGGAGTGAGCGGCCCGGCCGTCCGTCGAGTCGACTCGCAGCCGCGCTTCGAGCGTCGCCCTGGCCGCCGCGAAACGCCCCAGGCCCATCAGCACGGTCGCCTCGCGCAACCAGGCGAGGGCTTGGGTCGGGTCGAGTTCGCGGACCCGGCTGTAGTGCGGCAACGCTTCCTCTAGCCGGCCGGTGCGCACCAGGGCTTCCGCTAGGCCAAAATGAAGGCGGGGCGTCCGCCTGTCTTCCGGGATCTGCCGCAACGCCGCCTGCAGTTCGACTACCGCCTCCTCGAAACTGCCCGTCTGCGCCAGCACCGCGCCGAGCCCCAACCGGGCCTCGGCGTTCCCGGGTTCGAGTTCGACCGCCCGGCCGAGGTGCTCAAGTGCGCGGTCGTTTCGCCCCAGATCAGCCAGGAGCACACCGAGGTCCGAGTGGGCCCGGGCGTTCTCAGGCTCCAGCCGTACCGCGACGCCGAAGTGCTCGATTGCCCCCTCCGGATCGCCACGGCGAACGAGCAGTGTCGCCAGGCTCTCGTGCGCGCGCACGCTCGTTGCGTCGGCCGCCACCGCCTGCCGATAGGCGGCTTCCGCATCGGCCAACCGACCCTCGCGGGCGGCGGCATGGCCCCGGTCCAGGTGGGGCAGGGCGCCGATGGCGAGCGTCGTCAACTCGTGCATCAGAGGATCCGCCATCGCGACACGGCTCGGCCCGCTCCGCGCCAGCGCTTCCCCGGCACGGTCGAACTCACCCAGTTCGCGGTAAGCCTGACCGAGGTGGTAGTGGATGACGGAAGCGCGCGGCTGAAGCGTCAGCGCCCGCTGGAACTGCGCGATGGCTTCCGCGTACTCGCCCCGCTCTTCGGCGACCCGGCCCATCCCATAGGCCACGGCGGCGGAGTCCTCCACCACCGCGGCCCGGACGTAGAGGAGTTCGGCCTCGTCGACCCGGCCATGTTCGAGCTCGAGGTCGGCGAGCCGCACAAGGGTCGGCGCGTCGTCGGCTCGAAGATCGAGAGCGCGGCGAAACGCCGGGCGCGCGGTCTCGATGTCGCCGGCGCCCGCCGCGAGAACGCCGAGGTAGTAGGCCCAGGCGAAGGACTCGGGATCCAGCGCGTGGGCTTCCCGGTAGCAGGCGAGCGCCGGTTCCAGCAGGCGGTGCGCCTGGTAGAGCCGACCCAGTTCGCCGAGGGCCTGGGCCTTCTCGGCGATGCTGGCTTCCTGATCAGCGAGTAGCGCGTCGAGGCCGGCGCGGCGGGCCTCGAGCTCGCGGGCGAGAGGCGGGTCGAGTTCCGCGAGGTCCGCGTGGGGGATGGCCGGCTCGGGCGGAGACGCGGGAGACTCGTCGGGCGTGGCGGCGCAAGCCAGAAAAGCCATGGGCAGGAGGGCGGCCGCGATCGATCGAACGCACACACCCAAGGCTCGGGCCGAGCCGTTCATTGATCGATCCTAGCGCCGCAGTGTGCGCTGTCGACGGCCAGCGTGTAGGGTGATTCGCACCGACTGAATGCAGTACTGCGGCTCTAGCGCGATGTTCCGGACCGCGCCGCTCCTCATCGTGATTGCGACGACGGCGTCCGGGCCGCTGCAGGCGCAGACCGGCTCCGCAGAGCCGCCAGCACCCGTCGTCCCCGGCTACGAGCACCTCCGCCTGGCCGGCGCCGCCGACGACGCCGCCCTGGGCGAGCTTCTGCTCGCCGAACTGAACTGCCTCTCGTGCCATGCACCGACCGACGCCGTGGCCGAGCGCATCCCGACCAGAGCGGCGCCTGACCTCGACCGCATTGCCGAGCGAGCCACCGGCAGATGGCTCACGGACTACCTGGTGGCTCCCCACGCGAAGAAACCGGGCTCGGCGATGCCGGACGTGCTCCACTCGCTGGAGCCGGACGACCGGAAAGACGTCGCCAGCACCCTCGTCGGCTACCTCGCTCACCGCGGGTCGGGGTCGGCGAACCCCGACAATCCCGAGCCGCGCGGCGGAACGCCCGACATGCCGGTCGCCGCGGAAGCCCTGGGAGAGTTCCACGTCCACCGTTTCCGGGCCACTGTCGAGCGGGGACGGAGGCTCTTTCATTCCGTCGGTTGCGTCGCGTGCCACGCGCCCGATGGCGCGGAGGGCGAACCCGCGATCCCGTCCGTGCCGCTTCCCGACCTGAACGCGAAGACGTCCGTCGCGGCGCTGGCCGAGTTCCTGCTCGATCCGCGCGCCGCGCGGCCGGGCGGACGCATGCCGCCGCTCCACCTGGAGCGGAAGGAGGCGGAGGCCATCGCGATCTACCTGCTGCGCGGTCAGACACCCCTGGTTACCGAACGCCGGCGTGGTTTCGAGTTCGAGTACTACCTGGATCCGGAACAGGACGAAGACGTACCGGGCTTCTTCCTCCGCCCGGCACCGGACCTCGACGCGCTGCGCGCGACCGGCGCAGGCCGCGTCGCCACCCTTTCGCTGGATCTGCCGATCCCGATGAACAGCGGCAACCATGCGATCCGCTTTAGCGGTCTGCTGCGACTGCCCGCCGCCGCGGAGTACACCTTCACCCTGGCGTCGGACCGGCGATCGGGTTCTTCGCTCCGGGTCGGAGGCGAGGTCATCGCCACCAAGCCCCCCTTCAGCCGCCGCGAAGCGGAGGTCGCAGCCGAGCTGGAGGCGGGCGACCATCCCGTGGAGGTGACGTACTTCATTCGCGGAAGCACGGGCCGACCGTTCGTCGACGTTCGGCTTGGCGGGACGGCGCTGCCGGAGCCGACGCCGCTCCAGGAACTGGCCAGCCACGAGAGCGTCCGTCTGCGACCGGCGGACGGCCCGGCCGCGCCCGGCCGGCGGTACGAAGAGGACGGCAGCATTCTCTTCGCGCGCTACGGCTGCTCTTCCTGTCACGCTTCGGCCGGCGTCGATCCCGAGCGGGGCCGTTCGTACGCCGTGTCCCGAGCCAGGGCTCCGGACCTCGACGCCCTCGATCCGGAGCAGGTGCTCGCCGAACCCGCGATGCACAGCGGCGAAACGTCGCCGCGGTACCGGTTGACCAGCCACCAGAAACAGGCCATCCGGACCGTGCTCGCCACGCTTGCGGACCCGCCCCCCGAACGCCGGCCCGAAGACGAGATCACCCTCACGATGGCGAGCTTCAACTGCTTCGCGTGCCACCAGCGCCGGATCGGCGAGGCGGAGGTCGGCGGCCCCGACCCGATCCGGGCCAGGCACTTCCGGGTCGTCGACAACCAGGACCTGGGAGACGAGGGACGGCTGCCCCCTCCTCTCCACGGCGTCGGCGGCAAGCTCAGGCCAGGAGCGCTGCGCTCCATCCTCACGGGGGACCGCCTGCACGTCCGGCGCGACTTCATGGAGGTCAGGATGCCGGGCTTCCCGACCGGCGTGGCCGAGCGCCTCGCCGACGCGCTGGAAGCGGTCGACGCCTTGCCCGGCGATCTGGACGAGCCGGCTCTCTCCGCCGCCGCCACGGACGACGGCCTCGAACTGATCGGCACGGCTGGCATGGGCTGCGTCACCTGCCACGACATCCACGTGCATCCGGCGCCCGGAATCTCCACGATCGACCTCGCGACCACCTACGACCGGCTGCGCCCCGCGTGGGTTGAGCGCTTCCTGCGGGACCCGGCGGCCATCCGGCCGGGAACGAGGATGCCCGCCTACTGGCCCGAGGGTGAGGCGAACTTCCCCCGGCTCGGCGGCGGCACGACCGAAGGCCAGATCGCGGCGATCTGGGGCTTCCTCTCGCTCGGCGCCTCGATGCCGACGCCGGAAGGCATGGACATCGGTTCCGGGTTGGTGCTGGTACCGGACCAGCGCCCGCTCGTCTTCCGCACGCACATGATCGACGTCGGCCCCAGAGCGATCGTGATCGGCTACCCGGAGAACGTCCACGCCGCCTTCGACGCGAACACCGTCCGCCTGGCGAAGGTCTGGCGCGGCGCCTTCTTCGACGCGAAGGGCACCTGGCAGGGACGGGCCGGCCAGTTCTTCGGTCCCTACGGCACGGACGTTCTCAACCTGCCGGCGGGTCCGGCTTTCGCAGATCTGGACGACGTCGACAGCCCGTGGCCGGCAACGGGTCGGTACGACCGGAACGTCGGCGGCCGTTTCCTCGGCTACCGTCTGGACGATCTGGGGCGTCCGTCCATTCGCTATCGCCTCGGAGACGTCGTCATCGAGGAAGCGCCAGTCCCGCTGCCGGGCGCAGGCGGCGCGAACCTGGTCCGTCGCTTCCGGCTCGCCGCCGGCGCAGCTCCCCGAGCGCTCTTCCTGCTGCTGGCCGAGGGCGAGGAGATCGTGCCCGGCCCCGAACGCACCTGGTCGGTGGACGACACCCTCGACGTCTCGCTGGCCTCCGAAGAAGAGCTTGCACCGATCGTCCGCGACTCGCAGGGGGTCCGGCAACTCCTGCAACGGATCGAGCTCGAGCCGCACCGCACCCTCGACCTAGATGTAACCCTGTCCTGGTGATGTTCCCTCGTTGCCAACAAACGAAGGTCGGGCAAGCCGCCGTGGCCGCGCTGCTCGCGGTGCTGCTCCCGTTGCCGGCACTCGCCCAGGAAGCGCCCGACGAGGAAGACCGGCGAGACCTGGAGAAGGCGCTGCTTGCCAGTCAGCGGGAAGCGCTCGCTTCGCAGACCGCCGCCGAAGAACGCCACTACCGCGTGCTCACCATGCCGCTTCCCGAAGACATGTCGATGGAGGTCGGCGGCCTGCTGCAGCTCTCCGACGGCCGGATCATGGCGGCGACCCGGCGGGGCGAGATCTTCATCGTCGAGAACGCGTTCAGCGACCCCCCCGCGCCCGTCTTCAGGCAGTACGCGTTCGGGCTCGGGCAACCGCTCGGCCTGTTCGAGCTCGACGGCTGGATCTACACCTCCCAGCGCGGCGAACTGACCCGGATCAGGGACACGGACGGAGACGACCGCGCCGACGTGTTCGAGACCGTGTCGGACGCCTGGGAGACCAGCGGCGACTACCACGAGTACGTCTTCGGACCCCGGCTGACGCCGGACGGCAGGCTCTGGATGACCCTGAACATCCCCTTCGGCGCCGAGCCGTACGGTCCGGTCGACTGGCGCGGCTGGGCGGTGCGGGTCGATCCCGCTACCGGCGCTACCGAGTTCGTGGCCGCGGGGCTCCGCTCGCCTGCCGGGGTCGAGGTCAGCCCCTGGGGCGAGGTCTTCTACACCGACAACCAGGGCGAGTGGAACAACGCCTCGAAGCTGTCGCTGATCGAGGTCGGCGACTTCCACGGCCATCCGCACGGCATGGCTTCGACCCTGCTGCCCGAGTCGATGGTCGAGCCGCCACCCGACGGGCAGCCCGAAGGCGGGACCTTCATGAAGGACCTCCCCGAGCTGATCCCCAACTTCCGCATGCCTTCGGTCTGGTTCCCCTACGTGAAGATGGGCCAGTCGCCCTCCGGCCTCAAGTGGGATACGACCGGCGGGCGTTTCGGACCCTTCGCCGGCCAGGTCTTCGTCGGCGACCAGCACCACGCGATGGTCATGCGGGTCTTCCTGGAGAAGGTCGGCGGCCACTGGCAGGGCGCCGCGTTCAACTTCCGCCGCGGCCTCGACAGCGGCGTGATCCGTCTGGCGTTCGCTCACGACGGCTCGCTCTTCGCCGGCCTGTCCGAGCGGGGCTGGGGCAGCATCGGTCCGAAGTCGCACGGTCTCCAGCGGATCGTCTGGACCGGCGTCGTGCCGTTCGAGGTCCACGAAATGCGGGCGCGGCCGAACGGCTTCGAACTCGCGTTCACCCGGGCCGTCGACGCGGAAACCGCCGGCGATCCCGCGTCCTACCGGATGGAGAGCTACACGTATCGGCTCAGCGAGAACTACGGCGGTCCCGAGGAGGACAAGGTGGAGGCCGTCGTTCGTTCAGCCGAAGTGGCCGAAGACGGCATGAGCGTCGGGCTGACGGTCGAGCCGCTGCGCGCCGGCTACGTCCACGAACTGCATCTCGACGGCGTCCGCAGCGGCGACGGCGAGCCGCTGCTTCACCCGGAGGCCTACTACACGCTCGTCAACGTTCCCGATTAGAGGAGCACCATCATGCGACAGAACACGTTCCGCCTCGCTCCGTTGACCCTTCTGCTCGCGCTGGCGATCGCCTGCGCCCCGGCGCCGCCCACCGGGCAAGAGGCCGCGCCCGGCACCCACGACGACCTGCTCCAGCTCTTCGAGGACTTCCGCGTCTTCCAGGAGCCGGAGATCGTCGACGGGGTGCCGGACTACACGGCGGAGGCGATGGCTCGCCAGCGTGACGGCCTCGAGGACTACAAGGGCCGGCTCCACGCGATCGACATCTCCGACTGGACCGTGTCCGAGCAGATCGACCACCACCTGGTCCGCGCCGAGATGAACGGGCTCGACTTCCACCATCGGGTGACCCGGCCCTGGTCGCGCGACCCCGCGTTCTACCTGATGTCCCAGGGCGGCGCCGGCCCGGCGATGTCGGGCTTCCGATCGCTGTTCCGGTTTGAACCGCCGTTCGACGAGGCGGAGCTTGCCGAGTACAGGGCGACCCTGCAGGCGGTGCCGAAGCTCTACGAGCAGGCGAAGTCCAACCTGACCGAGGCGGTGCCCGATCTCGGCGGGATCGCGATCTGGGCCGCTCCGCGGGAGGCGCGCATCTACGACGAGATCGCGGAGCAGCTCGCCGAACACCACCCGGAACTCGTCCCCGACGCGGAAGCGGCGCGCGAAGCGGTGCTTGCCTTCGGCGGCTGGGTCGAGGAGAACAAGCCGTCCTGGAGTGGCGCCGCCGGCATCGGCAAGGAGAACTACGACTGGTGGCTCCGCAACGTCCACCTCTCCCCCTACGGCTGGGAGGAGAGCCGGATGATCGTCGAGCAGGAGTACAACCGGCTCGTCACGTTCCTGGCGCTCGAAGAACATCGGAACCGCGACCTGCCGCCGTTCGAGATCGCCGACACGCCGGAGAAGTACGCCGACAAGCTGCACGAGGCGCTCCGCTACGTCGTCGACTTCCTCCGCGACGGCGAGGTCATGACCGTACCGGACTGGGTCGACCCGACCGACTACAGCGACCCCGACGAGCCGCCGGAGTCGTTGCCGTCCGACACGAGCATCGACCACAAGGCGCGCGAGCGCGAGATCCTGCCCGGCGAGACCCACGAGTACGTTGGCCACATGCTCGACGACCAGCGGCGCCAGCGCGACGACCGGCCGATCCGCGGCGCCGACCGCCGCTTCAACATGGAGTGGATGCGAATGGAGGGCTGGGCGGTCGCCCTCGAGGAACTCACGATGCAGGCCGGCGTCCTCGACGAACGGCCCCGCCGCGGCCGCGAGGTCGAGTACCTGATGAACATCTCCCACATGAGCCTGGCGCTCCCCGACCTCGCGATGCACGCGAACCTGATCACCTTCGACGAGTCGCGCGCGCTCTGCGCCGCGCTGATGTCCAAGGGCTGGTCCCAGGAGGACGAGCGCATGGTCTGGTACGAGATGGAGTCCAACCTCCGCTTCCCCGGCTTCCACACCGGCGTCGTCGTCGGCAAGGCCCACTTCATGAAGCTCTTCCGCGAACGGGCGATGCAACTGGGCGACCAGTTCGTGCTCCGCGACTTCATCGACGAGTTCCTCGCCGGCGGGATCATCCCGATCTCGCTGATCCGCTGGGAAATGACCGGCTACGACGATGAGATCCGGTTCCTTCTGGGCGAGGACGACGTGCCGAACCGCGTGTTCGATCCGGCGCTACAGCTCGCGGAACGCATGTAGCCAGGCTGCCCGCCCGATGAAGTACCGCACGCTCGGACGCACCGGCCTGAAGGTCTCGCCGCTCGGCCTCGGCACGAGCAACTTCGGGGACGTGACGCCGGAGGACGAGGCGCGGCGAATCATCGAGCGGACCCTCGACGCCAGCGTCAACCTGATCGACCTCGGGCACATCTACGGCGACGGTCTCGCCGAGCGGATCGTCGGTAGCGTGCTCAAGGAGACCGGCCGGCGTCACGAGGTCCTGATCTCGACGAAGATCTACCCGGGCGAGTTCGACGACCAGACCGGTCTGGCGCGCGTGGAGCACGTGCCGGGCCGCAGCCCGAACGAGCAGGGGCTCTCTCGGGCCGGCATTCTCAACGCCTGCGACGCGGCGCTACGCCGGCTGCAGACGGACCACATCGACCTCTACCAGACCCACCGCCCGGACTTCGGCATCCCGATCGACGAGACGCTGCGCGCGTTCGACGACCTGGTCCGGGCCGGCAAGGTGCGTTACATCGGCTGCTCGACGTACCCCGCCTGGGGCGTGATGGAGGCGCTCATGGTGAGCGAGCTGAAGGGCTACGTCCGCTTCTCGTCGGAGCAGGCCCCCTACAACCTGCTCGACCGGCGGATCGAGAACGAGTTGATCCCGCTTTGCAGCAGGCACGGCCTCGGCATCCTGGCCTGGGCGCCGCTCGGAATGGGAGTACTTGCCGGCCGGTACTCCGATGCGCAGAGCTACCCGGAAGGCTCGCGCGCCGATGTGCTCGGCAAGTACTACGCGCGCCGGGTCACGGAACGCGCGGTCCGCGTCGGCGTCGAGTTCGCCAAGCTCGCGGCCGAGGCCGGCATCACGCCGGCCCAGCTTGCGATCCTCTGGTGCAAGGACCAGCCGGGCATCACGGCGCCGCTGATCGGCCCGCGCCGGTTCGAGCACGTCGACGAGCTCGTCGCAGTCCAGGAGATGACGCTAGATCCCGAGATCGCCGCCGCCTGCGACGCCCTGGTCCCGCCCGGCAGCGCCGTATCCGACTTCCACAACACCTCGGGCTGGATGAAGACGCAGCTCACGTGGACCGGCTGCGTCGGGGCCGGCTGATGCGCCTCGCGCGCCACGCCGCCCTTCTGGGGACCCTGCTTCTGCCGGCCGCGGCGACGGCCCAGCAGCAGGACGAGCCGGTCGTCTTCTCGGAGGTGATCGACGTCCGGGTCGTGAACGCCGAGGTCGTCGTCACCGACCGGGACGGGAACCGGGTCCACGGTCTGACGGCCGCCGACTTCGAGCTCCTGGTCGACGGCGAGCCAATGCCGATCAGCTACTTCACCGAGATCGCGGAGGGGTTCGCGCAGGGGCCGGCGACAGGCGCCGTGGCCGGCGTGCCCGACCTGGCCCCCTATGCGCCGGTCGGCACGAACTTCCTCATCTTCATCGACGACTTCTTCTCCATCGAACGCGACCGGAACCGCGTGCTCGACAGCCTGGAAGAGGACCTGCGGGAACTCGGTCCCGTGGATCGCGTCGCCGCCGTCGCGTTCGATGGCGACAGCCTGGAGATGCTGACCGCGTGGACGAACGACCCGAGCGTGATGGAGCAGGCGCTCGATCGAGCGCGCCGGCGGACCGCCTACGGCCTGCAGCGGCTGAGCGAACTGAGGATGAGCGAAGCGAACCGGGAGACCCAGGCGATCTTCGAGGCGGTCGCCGATCAGGCCTTCGCCCCGGACCTGAGGGAAGCCGCCGAACTCGAGCAGATCGGGGCGGAGGCCCAGCAAGGCGAGACCGGTAGCGATGTCGCCATGCGGGCGCAGACCCTGGCCGAGGAGGACGCGGCCGCGCTGAAGGACCTGTTGGGCACCTCTCTCTCCTCTCAGGAACTCCGGTACGCCCAGAGACTGGAGGACCAGTTGGAGCTCTCCGTGCTGGCGGCGATGGCAACGATGCGCAGCCTGGCCAACCAGCCCGGCCGCAAGGTGATGCTGCTGCTAGCGGGCGGCTGGCCGAGATCCGCGGCGCTCTTCACCGTGGCGGGCAAGGGGGACACGAGCAGCTTCGCGGCCTCGGCCGACGGTGCGCTGATGAGCGAAGACGAACTCTACGGACCCCTGGTGTCAGCCGCGAACCTGATCGGCTACGCGCTCTATCCCGTGGACCTGCCAGGCCTGAGCGCGACCTTCTCAGGCGACGCGGCGCGGGGCTTCGGGCCCGGCGCCCAGCCCGACGCCGGCCCCGGTTCGCTGGAGCGCGAAGACATGCTGCACAGCACCCTCGACCTGTTGGCCGACTCGACCGGCGGCGTGTCGATGATCAACGCCGACCGCGATCAGGCGCTCGCCGCCGCGGTAGAGGACACCCGCTCCTACTACTGGATCGGCTTCGAGCCGACGCGCCGCGAGGACGAGGCCTTCCACGACATCGAGGTGCGCCTGGCCGGCCGGCCGGACCTCCGCGTGCGCACCCGCGAGGGCTATGTGGACATGTCCCGCGACCGCGAGGTGTCGATGACAGTCGATGCCGCCATGCGGTTCGGCATTCCCCCCGACACGCGGCCGCTCGAGGTGCGCTTCTCCGATCCGGTTCGCGCCGGCCGCCGGAGGATGTCGATGGCCGTTGAGGTGATCATTCCGCTCGACCACGTGGAGCTCATCCCGGTAGCCGGCGGCTGGCGGAACGAGCTGGAGGTCCGGGTGACGGCGATGGACCTGGACGGCAACCGGTCCGAGATGTCGAGGGAGCGGATCCTGATCGCCGGCCCCGCTAAGCCGCGTCCGGGCCAGGTCTTCTACTACGAGACGGACCTGGTGTTCCGGCGCCGCGACCACACCTGGGTGATCGCGGTCCACGACCCGCTGACCGGCACGGTTCTGACTTCGAGGGGAGAAGTCGGCCGGGTCGGCAAGGAGTTGCCATGACCTCCCGCAAACCGCGCGGGTCCTGGCGGGGACGCCCGCTCAGGCGCGCCGCTCAGGCAACCGTTCCCGCAGCCGCCGAACCTGGTCCGGCTGCTGCGCCGCCAGGTTCCGGGCCTCCTCCGGGTCGGCCAGCAGGTCCCACAGCCGCCACTCCACGTCGCCGTAGTCTCGGACCAGTTTGTAGCGGCCGTCCCAGACCATCCTGAAGTCCCGCAGGCCGGAGAGCACGACCTCGCGGTGGTTGTCGATCTCACCTTCGAGCAGCGGCCGAAGCGAGCGGCTATCCATCTCCATCGGGGCGTCCACGCCGCCGTAGTCGAGGAAGGTCGCCGCGAGGTCCATGATCGAGACCGGAGTGCCAGTCTGAAAGCCCCGACGGACTCCGGGCCCGGCCACGAGCAGCGGCACGCCGACCGAGGCCCGGTACGGCACGCCCTTGCCCCAGCGCCCGTGCTCACCGAGCATCTCGCCGTGGTCCGAGGAGTAGACGATGATCGTGTTCTCGAGCTGTCCCCTCTCCTCCAGCCAATCGATGTAGCGGCCGAGCCACATGTCGATGTTCTCGATCATCGCGGCGTAGTTCCGGCGTGAGCCCAGGTGCTGCTCAGCCGTGAACGAACCGGTGTAGTTGTGCGGCAAACCCAGTCCCTCGAGGACGCGGTCGGGGCCGCGCACCGTCCGGTCCATCTCCCGCGTGATGTCCATCGGCGGATGAGGACCGACAAAGTTCACGACCAGGTGCCAGGGCTTGTCCGCCGGCGCCTGTTCGAGCAGGTCGAGGCCGTTGCGAGCGATCCAGTTGTCGCAGTACGCCTCGGGGCCGAGGGGTGAGGGGGTCGTGTCTCCCCACCAACCCTCGGGCCTGCTCGCGTTCCGCCTCACCATGTCCTCGGCGCAGATCCGCCCCTGCGGCGGTTCGAGAGAGTCCAGGTAGGCGTAGTACGGGTCGCTCGGCCCGAACGGCTCCCGGAGGTAGTACATGCCGGCGCCCTTGCCCGCGTTGTTGATCATCGCGGAGAAGCCCCAGGCGTCGGCGCGGTTCGTGCCGTCGAGCCCCCAGTCGCTGCTGCCCTTCGAAAGGTCGAGCTTGCCGCAGGCCATCGTGTGGTAGCCGGCCTCGCGGAGCAGACGATGGTAGGTCGGGCGGTCGGCCGGGTAGTCGTACCGGTTGTCCGGTACGCCGCAACGGTCGTACTCCATTCCAGAGGCCAGGCAGGACCGCGAGGGAGCGCAGGTCGGCGCCGCGACGACGGCGGAGGTGAAGTTGACGCCGGTGTGTGCCAACCGCGCCAGGTTCGGCGTGGACAGCGGCACCGCGTAGTCGTCGAGGCCGATCCAGTCGTACCGGTGCTGATCGGGAAAGAAGAAGAGGAAGTTCGGCCGGCGTCCCTCGCTCTCGGCCGGCGCCGGGGAGTTCGGATCGGCGCAGGCGGCGGCGAGGCCGGCCAGGCTGCTACCGGCGACCAGACTCGACGACCGGCGAAGAAACTCGCGCCGGGTGGGATCTCTTCTCATCTCCTGTACCTCCTGTCGACCTGCTAACGTCGTAGGAACTTCCAACCAGAATAGACAGGACATGTTCTCGTGTCCAGACAAGGAGTTGCCATGACCTCTCGCAACCACCTTCTCTCCCGACGCGAGGTTCTCGTCTCCGGCGCCGCCGCGACCGCGGCCGCCCTCGCCGGCTGCGGCGACGCGCAGATTCCGGGGCCACGCGCGATCAGGCGGCCGAACATCCTGCTGTTGATTTCGGACCAGCACCGGTTCGACTGGATGGGACGGAACCCGGACATTCCGGTGCCGACCCCGCACCTGGACGCCCTGGCGACACGCGGCGCCGACTTCACGCGGGCGGTCGTGCCGGCGCCGGTGTGCGGACCGTCGCGGTCCTGCCTGGCGTCCGGCATGGAGTACGAGAACTGCACGGTCGAACGGAACCGCGACGTGTACAACGCGGCGCTCCGGCCGACCTTCTACAAGCACCTGCACGACAGCGGCTACCACACGATGGCCTGCGGGAAGATCGACCTGCACAAGGGTCCCGCCGGCCGGCGCCCCGACGGCAAGCTGCACATGGAGGAGTGGGGCTTCTCCGACATGTTGATCACCGGCAGCAAGGGCGGCGGCGACAGCGAGCCCTACGGGTTCTGGCTCGATTCGCTCGACCCGCCGCTCAAGGACATCCACAACGCGGACATAGAGGAGCGGCAGGAGCCCCGGCACGTCAACTGGTGGGGGATGACGGACCCGACGCCGATCGGCGACCACGCCTACAAGGACAACTACACGGCCCGTACCGGAATGGAACTGCTGGATGCCGTTCCCGACGGAAACCCGTGGTTCCTGATCGTGAACTTCAACGGTCCGCACCCGCCGATGGACATCACCGAGCGGATGGAGCGCGAGTATCGCGGGCCCGACCGGGTGATCGAGGACTTCCCGCAGCCGCACAACTACCACGGCATCTCACGGGGTGGCCAGCTCCTCGCGCCGCCGTCCCCGTTCACGCCCGAGCACCACGTCCGCATTCGCCAGAACTACGCGGCGATGATCGAGAACATCGACCGCTGGATCGGGCTCTACGAGGAGCGGCTGGAGGAGCGCGGCGAGCTGGACGACACGATCGTCATCTACACCAGCGACCATGGCGAGATGCTGGGAGACCACGACTACTGGGGCAAGGGCGCTCCGCAGGAGGCTTCGTGGAGGATTCCCCTGGTCATGGCAGGGCCGGGCATCGCGGCCGGCATCCGCAGCGACGCACTCGTCTCCCTGATGGACCTCGCCGCGACCAGTCTCGACTGCGCCGAGGTCGGCGTTCCCCAGGAGATGCAGAGCCGCTCGCTGCGGCCGCTGCTAGACACGGGCCGAGGAGAGCACCGCGAGCACGTCCGCTCCGCCCTCAAGACGGGCAAGGCGGTCAGCGGGCAGTTCCGCGTCGTCCAGGACCACCGCTACAAGCTGGTCGACGGCTTCCACGAGGAGCAGGAGCTGTACGACCTGGAGGCCGACCCCTGGGAGGACGAGAACATCGCGGCCGCACACCCCGACGTCGTGGCGCGGCTGGAGAAGCTGCTGGTGTGATCAGCGGATGAGAATCAGTTCCGTCTGCGGCGGCGAGAGGTACTCGATGCCGTCCTCGCCGGCGAGCGCCTCTTCGTGGGCCCACCAGAGCAGGTACTGGTCCTGCCCCTCCGGCGCCGGCGAGGGCAGATAGAAGAAGTACTCGATGACGAAGTGGTGGTACGGGGCGAGCGGAATGTCCTTCGACCAGTCCGGGCCGAGGGAGCCGATCCGGGGGCCGAAGTAGGTCTCGACAGACGCGGGCCGGGCGCCCTTCGTCTGTCCGTGGGAGTCCATGGAGATGTGCGTTTTCGTCGCGTCGAGGCCGGCGGCGTAGGCCGGGAAGTCGTTCTTCGGCGTCACCATGTGGAGCTGGTTGTCGCGCACCACGATGCCGGCTTCCTCGAACATCCGTTCGTAGTCGCGAATGATCTCGCGCGGCGTCAGGCCTGCCTTGATCGTCTCCGCGAGGATCGCCTCGACGCGCAGGTACTCGGCCCAGAGGTCCTGGATCTCCGGCGGCGGTTCCGTCTCGCCGTCGCGTAGCACGTAGGCGTACATGCCGATGCTCGGGTTCGTGAGGATGTCCCCGCCCTGGACGACCGCGTCCTCCCAGCCCTCGCTGCGGCCGCGCTGCGACTGGCCGGTCCGCATGCGGCGCATCACGGTGAGCCGCGCCTCGTCGACCCTGGTGACGCCCGGCTCGATCGCGTCCAGCGCGTCCTGGAACAGCCAGAGCTCGTCGCGCCGCAGCCGCCTGAGCAGTTCGACCTCGCTCGGCACCTGGTGGTTGATGTAGTCCATCATCAGCCACTCGGACGAGACCAGCCGGCTCGCGTACCTGTCGCCGAGTTCTTCGGAGAGCAACAGGTAGTCGGTGTGCGAGAGACCGTCGATCTCGCCCCGGTAGGTCGGCCACGGGCCCAGCTCGTGCTTGAAGTTGACCGCGATGACGTCCGGGTCGCGCTCGGCGACGAAGTCCCGGAGGCCCTCGAAGCGGTAGTCGTACTCCGTCAACGGGCCGCCGACCGGCTCCTGGACCCGGACCGCGGGCGCCACGATGTCGTAGGCGCCGCTCTCTTCGACAAACCGGTAGTCCGTCTCGCCCCAGCCGCGCTGGGTGGCGCCCCAGCGCCGTCCGAGGATGGCCCGCTCGATCCGGTCGCCGCCCCGGTCGGTGAACACGAAGACGCCGGAGGCGCTGCCGAGTTCGTCGATGCCGAAGGAGTCGGGAATCGACTCCCGCATCACGTGGATCCACATGTCGACGCCGCGTTCCCTCATGATCTCCGGAAGCACGAGGTCGAACTTGTCGCGCCGGATCTTCCGGTTCGCCGCTTCGTAGGGGGAGCGGAATTCGTACGGCTCGATCACGAGCGGCGCGCCCTCGTAGTTCCCGTCCGGGATGACCATCGGGATCCTGTACTCGGGATCGTTCAGGATCTCGTACAGGACGGGTTCTCCTTCCTGGAGCTTCTCCGGCGTGTTGAGCGGCCACTCGTGACCGATCTGGTCCAGCCGTCCGGGCAGGTCCTGCGCCCCGATCATCGACGTGTAGACCCAGTAGATGTACTCGGAGGCCATGCAACCGTAGTCGCAGGTCTCGTCGTCGTAGGTGTACCAGGCGCCCTCCGGGTACTCGTCCGGCGGTCCGTCGAAGGCGCCGCCGCGAGCGATGTCCATCGCGTCGGTGAGCGCGGTCCCCGGTTCCGTACCGAACACGTCCGGGTAGGCCACGCCGTAGCCGTTGTCGGTGACCATGTGCCAGACCTCTTCGATTGCCGCGTCGAACACGCCGCGGGCGCGGGCGTCGAGTTCGGTCTCCTCGTCGTAGAGGCCCTGGCCCCGGGGCGCGTTGGCCCAGTCCATGTACTCGGCTTCTTGTTGGGTGCCGGTCATGACGATCGTGCCGCCGGTGTCGAGCATCGCCTGGTGGACCTTCGGGTTGTCGATCTCGCCGTCCTCGTCGTTGTCGAGGAACTGGGCGAGGACGCCCGCCGCGTGCAGGAGCTTGTCGTCGCCGGTCGTGTTCGTGGCGTAGATCGGCACGCCGTGGACCATCACCTTCTTGACCCAGGCGATCTCGGTCGCCGGCTCGCCTGCGTCGGGTGCGCCGGCGCAGGCGACGACGATCAAACATCCCAGCAGCGCAAGAGCGGTCTTCATGGTTCGTTCTCCTTGCAGCGTTGCCGCACCGGCGACCCTGAAGCTACGGAGCCAGGAGTTCGCGCCGGACGGCGTCTTCGATCAGTTCCTCGGCGTAGCGCCAGAGCTCGGGTGCGCCGTCCTCGATGCAGCCGTTGATCTCGCGTACCTGGTCGGCCCGGACACCGTGCTCCTGCCAGGGCCCGCCGCCGTTGATGTAGTTCAGCACCATCGGCTGCAGGCGATCCAGCGCCCTTGCGAACTTCGCCTCGGGGCTCTGCCGCGCCTCGAACTCGTCCCAGATGGCTCGCAGTTCGGCCCCACTCTCGGCCGGCAGCAGCCCGAAGATCCGTTCCGCGGCCCGCGCTTCGCGCTCCTCCTGGTCCTTCAGACCGGCCTGGTCGTAGACGAACGTGTCGCCCGCGTCGATCTCCACCAGATCGTGCACGATCAGCATCTTCAGCACCTTGAGCTGATCGAGTCCCGAGGCGGCCGCGTGCTCCGACAGCACCAGCGCCATCAAGGTCAGGTGCCATGAGTGTTCCGCGGAGTTCTCGAGCCGCTCGTTGCCGACGATCGAGGTACGCCGCAACACCTGCTTGAGCTGGTCGACCTCGACCAGAAAGCGCATCTGCTGCGCGAGTCGTCCGTGCCGTTCCTGCATCCCGCAACGGTATCCAACCCCTCCGGTCGTTCTACTGTTCCGATTCGTCCAGCTGCACGACGCCGTCGCTGAACTGCAGGGACTCGACGCCGCTCAGCGTGTCCGTCCCGTCCCGGTCCTCCTCCGAGTCGGACACCGTCGCTCCGTCGCCGTCCTGGGTCACCTCGTAGTCGGCCGCCGGGCCGCTGAACACCGCGGTGTCGTCGCCGTCGCCGCCGTCCAGCGTGTCGTTGCCGCCGCCGCCCTCCAGCACGTTCGCGCCGGCGTTGCCGGTGAGCACATTGTCGTGAGCGTTGCCGCGCAGGTCCGCGTCGCCGTCACCCGTCAGCGCGACGTTCCGCAGATGCTGCGTCTTCATCGTGTAGCGCACCTCCGGGTCGTACGTCATCGAGAACGTCCCGCTGAAGTCCAGGGGCAGCTCCGGCGTGAAGGTCAGGTGCGGCGGCACCCACTTCCGGATCAGGTCGAAGCCCAGCGGATCCTTCTCCTCCAGCAGAGCGCGGCTGCCGGCGAAGTACACGCCGAAGTGCGAATGCCCCTCGGGGACATCGCCCGGGGCGATATCCCGTCCCTCGTACAGGGTCGGGATCACGGTCCACAGGTCGTAGTAGTTGTCGTGCAGAACGCCGACGTACTCGTTCGGGTGGTTCTCCGGCTCGTCTTCCGGCCAGCCCTCCCAGCCCTTCGCTTCGGCCTCGTCGTTGGCCGTTCTCATCTCGGCGATCATGTCCGGCAGCGTCGGGACGACCCCGTAGTCGTGGATCAGGTGCCAGATCTCTTCGTACGAGGCGTCACGGGTGACGTGGTCCATGTAGTCCGCGTCGCCCGGGGCCGGACACTCGTTGGCGCGCAGGTCCTGCATGCTGAGGTCGGTCGCCCTCCCCAGCCCGGATCGCATCGCTTCATTCAGTTCCTCTTCCGTGTTGAAGAAGACCATCGTCGCCTTGCGGTCCGCCATCGCGCTGGCGATGCCGCTCTTGTCGTCGCCGTACTCCGAGCCCGGGAAGTCGGCCAGCAGATGCTCCATCACGTTCAGGCCGTGCTTGATCTGGTCGCGAGTCCAGACGTCCGAGACGAGGAAGTGGATCCGCCTCCCGTCCGGCGTCGGGACGTAGGCGTACCGGTTGAAGTGCTCATGGAAGATCTCCGGCACATCGGCCGGCAGGTCGACGATGCCGTCGGGCGAACCCGACGTGTCGATGTCCGGCAGGGTGACGAGTTCCCGAGGGGCGCATGAGACCGCCAGCAAAGCGAGAACCGCAATCAGAACGCATCTGCGAATGAGCTTCATCTGTTTCTCCTACTGTTCCAGTTGGACGGTCCCGTCGCTGAACTGCAGGGACTCCACACCCCGCAGCGTGTCGACGCCGTCCCGGTCCGCCTGCGAGTCGGTCACCGTCGTTCCGTCCGCGTCGGTGGTCACTTCGTAGTCGGCCGCCGGCCCGCTGAAGACGGCCGTGTCGCTGCCTTCGCCGCCGTCCAGCGTGTCGTTGCCGCCGCCGCCCTCCAGCACGTTCGCGCCGGCGTTGCCGGTCAGCACGTTGTCGTGAGCGTTGCCTTGCAGATCCGCGTCGCCATCCCCCGTCAGCGCGACGTTCCGCAGATGCTGCGTCTTCATCGTGTACCGCAGTTCCGGATCGAAGGTCATCGAGAACGTCCCGCTGAAGTCCAGCGGCAGTTCCGGCGTGTAGGTCAGATGCGGCCCGACGAAACCCGTGACCAGGGCGAAGCCGGGCGGGTCCTTCTCCGGCATGGCCGCGCGACTGCCGGCGAAGTACTGGCCAAAGTGCGAGTAGCCCTCGGGAATCTCGTCCGGCTCGATGGGGCGCCCCTCGTACACGGTCGGCGGAACGGTCCAGAGGTCGTAGTAGTTGTCGATCAGGGCGCCCACGTACTCGTTCGGATGGTCGTCCGGCACGTCCCGGGGCCATGCGTACCAGCCCTTCTCCGCCGCCGCGTCGTTCGCCGTTCTCATCTCGGCGATCATCTCCGGCAACGTCGGCTTGATCCCGTAGTCGTGGATCAGGTGCCAGATCTCCTCGTACGCGGCATCGCGGGTCACGTGGCCCATGTAGTCGGCATCGCCCGGGGCCGGACACTCGTTCGCGCGCAGGTCCTGCATGCTGAGATCGGTCGCGTCGGGAAGGCCCTCGCTCATCGCCTGGCGCATGTCGGGCTCGGTGTCGAAGAAGACCATCGTCGCCTTGCGGTCCGCCATGGCGGCGGCGATGCCACTCTTGTCGTCGCCGTAGACCGAGCCAGGATGATCCGCCAGCAGGTGCTCCATGACGTTCAGGCCGTGCTTGATCTGGTCGCGGGTCCAGCCGGAAGAGACCAGGAAGTGGATCCGCCTGCCGTCCGGCGTCGGGTGGTAGGCGTACCGGTTGAAGTACTTGTGGAACACCTCCGGCACGTCGGCCGGGAGATCGACGATGCCGTCGGGCGAACCCGAGGTGTCGATGTCCGGCAGGGTGACGAGTTCCGGCGGGGCGCAGGAAACCAGCAGAAGGGCCGCAACCGCGATCAGAGCCGCCATCCGAATCAGCCTCATCTGCGCCTCCCCTTCAGTCCTGCAGGTACAGCTCCCAGAAGCTGGCCTGGCCCTCATCCTCCGAGCGGTTCACGATCTTGCCGTCCTTGATCACCATGGACAGGCTGCGCAGGTGCGAGATGTGCTCGAGCGGGTTCTTCTCGAGCACGATCAGGTCGGCGAGCTTGCCGACCTCGACCGTGCCCAGGTCGTCCAGCATGCCCATCATCTCGGCGCTGTTGCGCGTCGCCGCCTGGATGGCGCCCATCGCCGGGATGCCGTGGAAGACGAACTGTTCGATCTCGAGAATCCCGATCTCGGAGATCGGGTTCGAGTCGCTGCCGGTGGTCAGGCGGATGCCCGCGGCGTATGCCTTGTTGATCACGTCGCGCGCGTGGTTCGCGTACTCCGGGCTGCGCTCGTCGGCGCGGGAGACCCGCACGCGGCCTTCGATGACCTCCGGCGACGCAACGTAGCCGGCCTCCGCGATCAGCCGCTCCCGCTCGACGATGAACTCGTCGCTCAGGTTGCACTGGATCGTCGGGTCGAGGAACATCCCCGCCTCGGCCATCATCCGAATCGTGTCGTCGGAGAGGTCGTTGCCGTGCTCCATGCTCTCGGCGCCGGCCATAGCGGCGATCCGGGCCGTTTCGTCCCCGCCATGGATGGTGACCGGAACGCCGTGCCGGTGCGCTTCCTCGATCCCGGCGATCAACTCCTCGGGCGGCATCCGGCTGCCCAGGAACTTGATGAGCTGGACCCCGTTCGCGATGTTGTCGGCGACGATCGCCCGGATCCCCTCCGGCCCCTTCCCGGTCCGCACCAGCCAGTCGGTGTCGCCGTCGGTCGAGAGCGGCGGGCCGCCCGCGACGATCCGCGGGCCGACGAAGACGCCGGCATCGAAGGCCTCCTTCCAGGCGACGTCCATGAAGTCGCGCTCGCCGGTGATCCGCAGCGTCGTGAAGCCGGCCTTCAGCGCGTCCATCGCGTTGCGGCCGGCGCGGATCATGGCCCGCAGCAGCGGCTCGTCCGGCAGCATGCCCTTCGGATCCGGCAGCAGGTCGCCGAGGTGGGAGTGGTTGTTCCACAGGCCCGGCAGGACGTAGGCGCCACCGAGGTCGATGACGCGGCCGTCGTCGCCGGGGTCGGGCGCGGAGGACGACGGCGTGTGGATCGCCGTGATTCGGTTGCCTTCGATGACCACCGCGGCATCCTCGATCGGCGGCGATCCGGTGGCGTCGATGACGGTGGCGTTGGTGAGAACGGTCGTCTGCGCGACGGCCCCGATCGGCAGCAGCAGAACGAGAGTTACCAGAAGAACTCCGCGGTTCCCGTTCGTGTTCCGCTTCATCCCTCGTCCCTCCTGCGATCTGTCGATCGCGCTATTGATCCGTTGCCGTGTTGCCGCGCTGGAAGCCGGCCGCCTCCTCGGACTCCGCCAGGAAGCCCTCGGGCAGTTCCATCGATCCGTAGTAGTCCCAGTAGGTCGACGTTCCGAGCTGTGCATCCAAGTCGACGATCACGCCGCCCTTGAGCACCATCACGGTCTCGCGGATGTTCGAGATGTTCTCGAGCGGGTTGGCCCCCAGCACGACCAGGTCGGCCAGCTTCCCCTCCTCGACCGTGCCGAGATCGTCGAGCAGGCCCTGCATCTCGGCTCCGTTGCGGGTGGCAGCGATGATCGTGTCCATCTCGCTGACGCCGGAGAGAACGAACTGCTCCATCTCGAGGAAGCCCATCTCGCCGATCGGCATCGAGTCCGAGCCGATCAGCAGCTTGACGCCCGCCTCGGCCGACTTCTTCAGGATCTCCCGTTGTTCGCGTGCGAACTCCGGCGACCGTTCGTCGGCGAAGGCGACCATCGTCCGCAACCGCGAGATCTCCTCGTCCTCCGCGTAGCCCAACTCGGCCAGCCGCGCCTCCCGCTCCGCGATGTACTCAGCGCTCAGGTTGCAGATGATCGTCGGGTCGTAGAACGTCCCCTTCTCCGCCATCAGCTCGATCGTCTCGTCGGTCAGCCCGTAGCCGTGTTCGAGACAGTCGACTCCGGCCGCGACCGCGGCGTACGCCCCCGGCTCGCGGACATGGGAGGTCACGTGAACCCCCAGGTTGTCGGCGGTCTCGACCGCCGCCTCGAGTTCGTCCGACAGCATCTCGACGCTGAACAGCTTGATCGCCCGGGCGCCGTTCTGAACCCGTTTCCGCACCTCCCGGCGGATCGCGGCCACACCGTCGGCGCCGTCGGCCACCGAGCCGCGGTGCCCGGCGGTCGGGCTGACCGGCTCCCCGCTGCCGAAGACCCGCGGACCGAGGAAGAACCCCTGGTCGAACGCCAGCCCCCAGGCGACGTCGATGTAGTCCTGCTCGCCCACCGAGCGGATGCTTGTAAAGCCGTGTCGCAGCCCGTCGATCGCGTTCAGTCCCGCGCGGATGACCTTGGACGGCACCAGTTCGTCGTCCAGGGCGTGGTTGTGCGGGAACATCACGCTCAGGTGCACGTGCATGTTCCAGAACCCGGGCAGCACCCAGGCGCCGTCGAGATCGTGGACTTCAGCACCGTCGTCGGCGCCCGACGACTCGTACGGTCCCTCTGTAATCGACGCGATCCGCTCGCCCGAGATGACGATCGTCATCCCCTCCTGGACCGGGCCGCCGTTGCCGTCGATGATGTTGACGTCCGTGAGGACGATCGTCTGCGCGGCGAGGCCGGCCGGCAGCAAGCCGGCAAGGAGTATCGGCATCGCCCGAACCAGACCGGTGTGGAGCGCTTTCATCGAAGGGACGCGGACCGTCTACTGTACATGGTCGTACTCGATCTCGACGACCCGGTCGAGCCCATCGACGTCCACCGGCTGCCGGGAACCGTCGGGCCACAGCACCTCGACGCGTGTCAACTCGTCGACCGACGCCAGATCGCCCAGGCCAATCGTCACCACCGGCTCCACCTGGCTCTGGTAGCTCCGGGTCGGCATGACCCGCCGGCGCTGGACGACCGGTCCGGCCGCCGTCCGCTGCTCGACCTCGACCCAGGCGCCGATCGCGTCCCGGTTCACGCGCTCGCCGTCGCCGCGGAGCAGGAAGCGCAGCCAGCGATGGCCAGTGTCCTGGTCGTTGCGGAGCAGTAGCGGCCGGTCGCCAGTCTGGAGCAGCAGTACATCCACGTCGCCATCACCGTCGATGTCGGCGTAGCTCGACCCGCGGCCGACGAGCTCCACGGTCAGGCCGTCGCCGGGCGCCGGCTCGACCGGCACGAAAGTCGCCGACGCGTCGGGACCGGCGTTCCAGAACAACTGCGGCGCCTGCCTGTACTGCTGGCTGGGCTCGACCACCTCGATGTCGTCCTCCAGGTGGCCGTTGACCTGCAGCAGGTCGAGGCGTCCGTCCAGGTCGTAGTCGAAGAAGAACAGGCCGAAGCTCAGCACCCGCCGGCTCGGCGCCCCGACGCCGGCGGTGATCGCCTCGTCGCTCCACAACGTGGGGTCGCCCTGGGAGACGTAGAGCGACGTCATCTCGTTCGCGAAGTTCGCGATGGCGAAGGCGAGCTCGCCGTCGTTGCGGAAGTCGGCGGCGTCGGCGCCCATCGCACCGGTCGCCTCGCCGTCCCGGCCGTAGGCGAGCCCGTAGAACTCTCCCTCCTCCGTGAACACGCCGCTGCCGTCGTTGACCAGCAGGAAGTTGCGCACCGTGTCGTTCGCCACCACGACGTCGATGTCGCCGTCCCCCTCGATGTCCACCGGCGCCAGTCCGAGGGTCTTCGCCACCGGCGTGTCCGTCGCCGGGTTCAGGATGTGCAGGCCGGCCTCCTCGGAGACATCGGTGAACACGCCCGAGCCGTTGTTCCGGTAGAGGTCCATCGTCGTGCCGCCGTAGTTGAGCGGGGGACCGTAGGCGCGCCCGACGCCGGTCAACTGGTAGCCGACTTCGATGTCGATCTCCCGTGACCAGCGCACGTAGTTCCCGACTAGCAGATCGAGGTCGCCGTCCCCGTCGGCGTCGAAGAAGGCGCTGCTGCTGCTCCACTCGGTGGCGGCGCCGCCGACGCCGGCGGCCGCCGTCACGTCCTCGAAGCGGCCTCCTTCCACATTGCGGAACAGCCGGTTCGGGCCGACCGCCGAGACGAAGAGGTCCGTCCAGCCGTCACCGTCGATGTCGCCGACCGCGACGCCCGTGCCGTAGAAGCTCACCTCCAGGCCCGAGCCCGCCGTGCGGTCCGCGAACGTCCCGGCGCCATCGTTCTCGTAGAGTGACATCGTTGGCCCGGCACCGGGCGCCGCGTCCCAGGTCGTCGAGTTGACGAGCAGAAGATCCTGGTCGCCGTCGCGGTCGACGTCGAGGAAGGCGGCGCCGGCTCCCATCGTCTCCGGCAGCAGGGCCTCGCCCGCGGCGCCGTTGACATGGACGAAGTCGATGCCAGCCTCCGCGGTGATGTCCGTGAAGGGCACGACCGGTACGTCCCGGGGCGCCGCCTCCACGGCCCGCGGCGCGGCCACGGGTATCTCGACCGCTTCCTCCGGCCCGGACCGGAACGCGTAGCGGAGCGCCACGACGATGAGCGCGGCCGCCGCCAAAGCCGCCAGCACCTTGAGGGAACGCGCGAAGACCCGGCCGATGACCGCGTCGTCTTCCGGCGCGAGTTCCTCCTCAGGGACCTCCGGCTCCGTGGCGCGGGCCTTCTGGCCCGCGTTTCCGGCCTCCGGCTCTTCGCCCGGACGATCCGTCTTCAACCGCCGCCCCCGGCAACGGCCGGCCGGCTGCCCTCGAAGCGTTCGGGCCGGTGCAGGTCGTAGATGACGATCGCCTCGGCGGCGTGATCGGCCGCGGCGTCGGCGCGCCTGGCGATGCCGATCGCCCGGTCGCGGGCGTTGTCGTCGGGCTTGTAGCGCGCGTGAAGCTCGCGGTGCCGGACCGCGCCGCCGGCGTCGCCGAGCTGGGCGTGGATCAGGCCGAGGTTGTAGTGCGCCGTCACGTTCTCCGGATCGATGACGAGCGCCCGTTCGAACGACTCGCGGGCTTCGTGCAGCCGCTCCGCCCGCGCATCGGCCCGTGCCGGGCCGCGCTCCCGCTTGGCGCGCTCGAACAGCGCCAGTCCGAGCTCGTTGTGGAGTCGCACGTCGCGGCTGAAGTCGAAGCCGCGCCGGCGCATCTCCTCGCTGTCCGCCTCGAGGATGGAGCGGAAGTTCGAGATCGCGTCGTCGATCGCGCCGTTCTGCAGGTTCACCAGGCCCGAGAACCAGGCGACCGACCAGCTCGGCGCCGGCGGATCGAAGGCCGCCGCGCGCTCGAGCGCAGCGATGGCGTCATCCCGAACCGTGCCCTGGGCCAGGTACACGCGCGCCAGGTTGAGGGGACCGTCCGGGCGACCCAGTTCCTCGACCCGCGTGAAGGCCTCGATCGCCTGACGCAGCTCGCCGCGGCCGGTACCACCCTTGCGCAGCAGGCCGATGCCGTAGTCGTTCCAGCGTTGCCATAGCGGCTTGGCGGGTTCGCGGGCGGCCGCCGCGGACGACCTAGCGTCCGTGTCGAACGCCGCCGCGCCGGCGACCTGGAACGTCACCGAGTCCCGGGCCAGGTCGAGGATCGGCAGTTCGTTCGCCGTCTCCGGACCATAGATGTGGCGCAGGTAGGTCGTGTCGAACTTGCGGTATCTGAGCGCCGCCTCCACCGTCAGCGCGGTGGCGGCGCCCGCCCGCGGCACCTCCAGCCGGTAGTGGACCACGTCGCCCGCTCCCGGCGGGATCTGGTGGTCGTAGAGCGGCACGAAGATGTCCTCCGCGTTGCGCCGGTCGATCCGCGCGCCGTCCCGGTCGAGCATGTAGACGTTGATGAAGTGCGACCAGGGATCGACCCGGTTGCCTTCGCCGAGGCCGCCGCTGCGGCCGACGACGTTGCCGAACTCGTCGCGCACCTCGACATCGAGCCAGAGCTGGTTCGAGTCCGCGGTGCCCTGGGTCAGGTGGTGGCCCAGGCCCAGGGTGCGCACGACGACTTCCAGCAGGTAGTCCTCCCCCGGCTCGAGCGCGGGAACCTCCGGCCGGAGCGGCGCGATCAACTCGTCCTCGATCGTGCCGCCCGGCTTGACACCGAAGATGTCGACGTCGACCACGCCCTCGTTGAACTCCCGGTGCGCCTCGATCACCCAGTCCGGGAAGTCGAGTAGATGAGGAATGCCGGTGTTCGCCGAAGGGAACAGGTGATCGTGGACCTGGACGAGGTCGGGCCGCTCGCTCTCCGGGTAGCGCCGGGAACCGAAATCGTCCGACGGCAGCAGTTCCATGTGGCAGCCGTTGCAGTTGGGCTCGGCCTTGGACGGGTAGTAGAAGCTCGCCACTCCATGGCCCGAAACGCCTGACAGCAGGTGCGAGTCGTAGTGGTTCTGCCCGCGCAGGAACTTGTAGTGGTTCAGCTCCTCCGGCAGGTGGACCTTGTGACAGGAGCCGCAGAACTCGGACGTCGTGTGCAGGGGCTTGAGGAACGTGCGCTTGTGCAGCTCCGGTTTGGCCTTGACGAGTTGATGGTTGACGAAGCGGAGCACTCCGGAGTCCGAGAAGGCGAACGGGTAGTGCTGGGGCTCCTCGATCGTGTAGTCGGCGTTGCCGCGCGGGCTGTTGATGTGGGTGATCGCGTGGCAGGAGGTGCAGGTGATCCCTGCGTGCGCCGCCGGCTGGTCGATGTCGAAGTCCGGATCGTCGAAGGCGCCCGAGAAGAAGATGACCGGGTCGTGGCAGCCGGCGCAGAAGCGGGACGCCTGGACGTCGCCCGAGCGCTCGTAGGCCTTGTCGCGCGTCTGCTGCACCGAGAAGCTGTACGCCGGATTGTTGAAGGAGCTGAACCGGTGGGCGCTGTAGCTCCAGCGCTCGTGAACGTCCGCATGACACTCGACGCAGTAGGCATCGTTGCTCAGCGCGTGTTCCGGGATGAAGCCGCCGCTCGCGGTGCGCGCCAGCGACGGGAAGAAGTACTGCTCGCCCGACGCCGGACCCTCCACGTTCCAGGCCCGCGGATCCTGGAACTGGAGCACCAGGGCGACGCCGACCAGCACCGCGGCCGCCGCGGCCACGCGGCCGCCGATCCGCCAGTTGATCCGCTTGCCCGCGAGCCGGTGGAGCACGAACAGCCACGCCGCCACCAGCGGCGCCAGCACGTGCAGCCAGTAGGCCACTCCCCGGACCGTCGGGTCGTTCACCGTGATCACGCCCTCGATCCGGGTCAGGACGATGCCGCTGAACAGAAGGACAAGGGCCGTCCCGAACAGCGCGTAGCCGACCTTGACAGCGCGCCGGTTCGGCCGAGTCCGCGCGTTCCGCATGTGGGCCAGGCCGAACCAGATCACCGGCAGAACGAACAGCGCGCCCACCGCCAGGTGCAGCAGGAACATCGAGATGTAGAACCAGTTCTGGTACGTCTCGCCCGTCGCCGCCTCGGCAACGCGGACGCCCGAGAGGTAGAACGAGTTCACCGCCAGCAGCGCGAAGAGCCCGAAGACCACCCACAGGAGAGGCTTCAGCCGGGGTCCGATGACCGGCCGGTAGCGACGTCGCGGGGGCCGCCGAGCGGAGCTCGCGTCCGCGGTCACGGTCCTGCTCCGGTCGCTCCCGTAAGCCGCACCGCCTCGCGAGAGGCGGCCTCGATCTCGTCGCCGACCAGCCCGTCGAGTGCCCGCAGCAGGCGATTCGTCACGGCGTAGCCCGCCCGCCGAATGCGAGACGAGGTCGGTTGCCCGGTCACCCGCACCGCGAAGGCGTACTGCGGCGGCTGGCCTCCGCCCGAGGGGAAGAAGCCGACGTAGTTCACGTGGAACGGCTTGTCCGGGCCGCGCGCGGTCCCCGTCTTCATCGCCACCCGCAGGCGCCGCGGCGCCACCCGGTTCGCGGTACCGCCCGGCGACACGACGGCGCGCATCGACTCGTGGAGCGCCGGCAGCCAGGACGCCTCCAGGACCGTGACCGCCTCCGGGTCGTTGGCGACCGGCGTCCGCGGCGAAATGCCGAGCAGGCCGTCCGCCTGCAGCACGAACCTGGGCTCGCGCCGCAGGCCGTCCGAGAGCGTGGCCGCAAACACGGCCGCGCCGAGAGGCGTGATGGAAGCCTCCTCGAGACCGATGGAGAGATCGCCGAGCCGCTTGCCGGGATGGCGGTACTCGTGCACCACGCCGACCGCGTTCCTCGGCACGGCGTCACCCTGAGCGCCGCCGATCACGAAGCCGTAGCGCTCGTACTCCTCCACCAGTGCCCGGTCTCCAACGTCCATCGCGAGCCTGGCGAAAGCGACGTTGCAGCTACTCGCCATCGCGTCGGTGAGACCCCTGAGCCGCCCGCCGATGGCGGCGCAGTAGAGACGCTCGCCGTCCATCAGCACCGAGCCGCGGCAGGTCATGTCGGCGATCTCGCTATCCGGGTCGAGGCCGGCCCGCATCGCGGCGGTCGTGGTGATCAGCTTGGCGATCGAGGCCGGCTCGCGCGGATCGAGCACGCTGTCGCCGCGGGCCCGCCAGCGGCTTCGTCGATTCCGGTTGCTGACCGCGGCCAGCACGGCGCCCGACGGGATCTCGAGGACGGTGATCGCTCCCTCCTCGCGTCCCAGCGCCCCGGCGGCCGCCTCGCTCCAGGCCCGGTCGATCGTCAGCCGCAGCGCTCTCGCGCCGGCCGTGGAGGCGGCCATCGCTCCCGGCCCCGCAGCGGCCAGGCCGGGCGGCTGAAGCGCGGGCGGCAGCAGGTGAGTCGCCAGTTCCGGCGGGACCAGTCCCGCCGGCAGGTCCTCTTCCAGGGTCAACGAACGGTCATCGCCGATCGATCCCAGCGGCCGACCTCGACGGTCGAAGAGCAACTGCTGGATGCCCGAGGCGTCGACCAGCCGGGCCCGGCGCAGCCGCTGCTCGAAGGCCGACGCGGGCGGCCCGACCAGGGCCTCCGCCGCCTCGTCGACCGCGCCGGGCGTCGTATCCTCCGCGACCGGCCGGTTCAACCCGAGCTCGACCTCGGCGGCCTCCAGCAGTGCCGGCGGCAGGTGCTCGGCGTACTCGTCGTAGAGGTCCGCCACCTCCCGCCAGCGACTCTCTCCGGCCGCCTGACGGGCAGCCAGGCCGAGCAGTTGCGGAGCCCTCTCGGCGAGACCTGCGAAGTCCTCGCCCGCGATCGCGGCTTCCGCCATCCGAAGGTCGATGCGCGCCTGACTCACGTCCTGGCGGACCCGGAACAAAAGAACGGCCGCCACCGCGAACGCCAGCACCAGCACCGCCTGAACCCGACGGCGCGGAGGCCAGAGGCCGCGCTCAGCGTTCTTCGGGTGTCCGCTCATCAGCTCGCCGCGTCCGGGGCGGCTCAGAATACCAACTGCACCCACTCTCCATCGATCTGGGTGATCGTCGAGCGCACGCCGGGCAGGATCGACTCAGTGAGCAGCGTGCCGCGCCAGGAGTCCAGCTCGGCCTCCAGCCGCGCAACCACGTCCGGTTCTTCCGCCGCCAGGTTGTTCAGTTCGCCGACGTCCGCGGCGAGGTCGTAGAGCAGCGTGAGCTGGCCGTGCGGCGAGTCGGTCGGCCAACCGCTCTCCGGCGGCTGCAGGCGGCCGTCTCCGCGCAGGTTGTCGGGCCGGAAGTCCGTCCGGTTCAGCTTGATCAGCTTGTACTGCGCGTCCCGGATCGCGACGCTCGCGCCGGCTCGCCAGTAGACGTACTCATGCGGCGCGCCGTCGGCTTCTCCCGTCATGTAGGGCAGCAGGTTCACGCTGTCTTCGGTCTCCGCCTCTTCGCCCGCGGCAGCGGTGAACGTCGCCATGTAGTCGAGCGTGATCACCGGATGACTGATCTCCTGCCCGCCCGCGACCTCTGCCGGCCAGCTCATGATGAAGGGGATGCGCACGCCGCCCTCGTGGTGGTAACGCTTGAAACCGAACAGCGGACCGTTCGAGCAGGCGTTGCCGATGTAGCCGGCGCAGCCGTTGTCGCTGGCGAAGGCGATCAGCGTGTTCTCGTACACGCCCCGAGCCTTCAGCGTCTCGACCACCCGCCGCACGCTCTCGTCGAGCGAAGCGACCATCGCCGCGTAGACCCGCGTCCGCTGATCCTCGATGTGGCGGTACCCCGCGAGGTACTCGGCCGTCGCCTGCAGCGGGGTGTGCGGCGTGGTGTGGCTGAGGTAGAGGAAGAACGGCTCGTCCCCGGCCGCACTGCGCTCGATGAACTCGACCGCCTCGTCGGTGAAGACGTCCGTGAGATAACGCTCGACCTTCTCCTCCTCGAATCCGCGCAGGACCTTGTTCCGGCGCTCCGTCGGCCCCTCTTCGCCGCGACGCGAGCCGTACTCCACGCCGGGCAGGCTGGAGTCGATGAAGATGCTGCCGCCTTCCAGGACGCCGAAGTACTCGTCGAAGCCGCGGCTCATCGGGTGATGCGGCTCCTGGTGGCCGAGATGCCACTTGCCGACCATGCCGGTCCGGTAGCCGAGCCCCTTCAGACGGTCGGCGAGGGTCGCCTCGTCGAGGCTCATGCCGGCGTTCACGTCGCGGCCGGCCGGGTTGAACTCCCAGCCATGGCGCTGCTGGTAGCGGCCGGTCATCAGGCCGGCCCGCGACGGGCTGCACACCGGGTGGCTGACGTAGCCGTCGCTAAAGAGCACCCCGCTCGCCGCCAGAGCGTCGATGTGCGGCGTCGAGATGATCTCGCTGCCGTAGATGCCGATGTCGGCGTAGCCGAGATCGTCGGCGAGGATCAGGACGATGTTCGGCGGACCGACGCCCGAGTCCGCGGCAGGGGCGTCGGCTTCTGGCGCGCCGCAGGCCCAGGCAAGCGCCGCGGCCGCGAGCACCGCCATGATCCTGGAGCTTCGGGTCGTCGTCGCCATGGGGAACTCCCTCCGGGTCCAAAGTGCTGTGGATCGGAAGAGCGTACCGGACGCTGGCGTGTTTCGTGGGCTACGCTCCGCGCTGCCATGACCTCCGAACTTCCGGCCTCGGTCCAGCGCCTCGAGCTCGAAGACCGCGAAGTCTTCCTGGTGGGCACGGCCCACGTCTCGCCGCAAAGCGTTCGCGACACGAACGAGACGATCGAGGCGATCGAGCCCGACACCGTCTGCGTCGAGCTCTGCGAAGCCCGCTACCAGAACCTGGAGAACCAGGAGTCCTGGCGCAAGCTCGACATCTTCCAGGTCCTGCGCGAGGGCAAGGCGGCGCTTCTGCTGAGTTCCTTCCTGATGCACTCCTTTCAGCGCCGCATCGCGCAGCGCTTCGGCATCGAACCCGGCGCCGAGATGCGAGCCGCGATCGCCCAGGCAAGGGACCGGGGCGCTCGCCTGGAGCTGATCGACCGCGATATCCAGATCTCGCTGAAGCGGACCTGGTCTTCGCTCGGCTTCTGGCAGCGGGCGAAGGTGATGACCCAGTTGACCGGCAGCATCTTCGTCGGCGACGACCTCGACGAAGAGGACATCGAGAAGCTCCGGGACAGCGGCAATCTGAGCGATCTGATGAGCGCCCTCGCCGAAGCGCTGCCCACCGTCAAGGGCACGCTGATCGACGAGCGCGACGCCTACATGGCCGAGAAGCTCCGCCAGTCAGCCGGACCGCGCACGGTGGCCGTCGTCGGCGCCGGGCACCTGCCGGGGATTACCGGTCTCGCCGACTCTTCTTGCGACCTCGAGGAACTCGAGCGACTGCCGGAGCCCCCGCTCTGGCCGCGCATCGTCAAGTGGGCCTTGCCGATCCTCATCATCGCGCTCCTCGCCTACGGCTTCGTGCAGGGCGGTGCGGAGCGCGGAGTCGAGTCGATCTACCTCTGGATCCTGATCAACGGAAGTCTGTCCGCCCTCGGGGCCGCCATCGCGCTGGGGCACCCTCTGACCATCGCCGCCGCCTTCGCGGCCGCTCCCCTGACCAGCCTGAACCCGTTCATCGCCGCCGGCTGGGTCGCCGGCCTGGTTCAGGCGCTGCTCCGCCGACCCCTCGTCGCCGACATGGAGAACCTCGCCGACAGCCTGGGATCCGTCCGCGGGTTCTGGAGTAACCGCCTCACCCGCGTGCTGTTAGTCGTCGTGCTGAGCAACCTCGGCAGCGTGCTGGGCACTGCGGTCGCCCTGCCCTGGATCGCCGCACGGGCATTCTGAACGGACTGGACAGGCTCGCCAAGACAGTTTATTGTCGTAAATCGCACCTTTAAGGGTGAATATGCGACAATCGACGGCCAGAAGGCGCCTCCTCGACGCCACTCTCTGGCGACTCACCCAGTCGCCGGTTACCGCTCTTCTCGGGGCCCGGCAGGTGGGCAAGACGACGCTCGCCCAGCAGATCGTGGCGGCGTGGGAGGGGCCTTCCATGGTCTACGACCTGGAAGTGCGGGCGGTGCGCGAGGCCTTCCACACGACTCCGGAGCGGCTGCTTCGAGGCGGTGAGGGCCTGGTCGTGATCGACGAAGTCCAACGCCTGCCCGAGCTGTTCGAGATTCTCCGACCCATCTGCGACGACCCCGGCCGCAAGGCGGTCTTCCTGCTCCTGGGCAGCGCCTCCTGGGACCTGATCCGGGGCGTTTCGGAAACTCTGGCCGGACGGATCTCGTTCGTCGACGTGAGCGGCTTCTCGCTCGACGAGGTCGGGGTCGAGAATCAGGACCGGCTCTGGATCCGCGGCGGCTTTCCGCTCGCGTACCTCGCAGAGTCGGACGCCGCCTGCACGCTGTGGATGGAGTCGTTCACGCGCACCTTCCTGGAGCGTGACGTTCCGGGACTCGGGTCGAGGGTGTCTCCTGAGGCCCTCGGCCGCTTCTGGACGATGCTCGCGCATGTGCACGGGCAAACCTGGAACGCGTCGGCGCTCAGCCGCTCGATGGGAGTCGGCGTCAACGCCGTGAATCGCTACCGCGACCTGCTGGCCGGTACGTTCATGATCCGCGCGCTCCAGCCGTGGTTCGAGAACGTCGGCAAGCGCGTCGTCAAGGCGCCAAAGGTCTACCTGCGCGACTCAGGCATCCTCCACCATCTGCTGGGGCTGGAGTCGATGGACGATCTCGTTCGCCATCCGGCCTATGGCCCCAGTTGGGAGGGCTTCGCCCTGGAACAGACCCTGATCGCGTTCGGCACCCGCCAGGCGTACTTCTGGGGCACCCATCGAGGCGCGGAGCTGGACCTCATGCTGCTCCGCGGAGGAAGGCGCTGGGGTTTCGAGTTCAAGTGCGCGGACGCCCCGCGGACGACCAAGTCGATGCACTCGGTCAGCAGAGACCTGGGGCTCCAACACTTGTGGGTGATCTATCCGGGCGACGTGGAGTACCCACTGACGGAGAAGATCACCGCGATCCCGCTCAAGAAGATCCGCCAGATCAAGGTGGCAAACTAGCGAAACGCCAAAGGAGCCGATGGATGACTGAACCCACCACCTACGAACAGGTCGGCGACGTGGCCGTGGTCACGATGAACGACGGCAAGGCCAACGTCTTCGGACCGCCCATGATCGCCGCGGTGAATGCCCAGCTCGACCGCGCGGCGGACGAGGCCAGAGCCGCCGTCCTGACCGGCCGGCCCGGCCTGTTCTCGGGCGGGTTCGACCTCAACGTGTTTCGCGACGGCGGCCCGGCGGAGGCCCGCGCCATGGGCGTGGCCGGAGCGCGTCTGATGATGCGCCTGTACGGATGGCCCCAGCCCCTGGTGGTCGCGGCCAGCGGACACGCCATCGCGCTCGGCGCGCTTTGTGTGCTCACCGGCGATCATCGTCTGGCCGCCGACGGTGACTTCCGGTTCGGCCTGAACGAGGTCGCGATCGGCAGAACGCTGCCGCCGTTCGCCTGGTTGCTGGCGAAGGAGCGGCTCTCCAAGCGCGCCCTGACGCAGGCCGCGCTGACCGCGAAGATGTACGACCCCGAGGGCGCGCGGGATGCAGGCTTCGTCGACGAGGTCGCGGCAGCCGACGAGCTGCGCGACGTCGCCCTCGAGCGCGCGGCGCAACTGGCCGAGTTCGACGCCGACGCGTTCTCGGCCATGAAGCAGGGTCTGAGAGCCGACGGCATCGCCGCCGTTCTGGCTGGTCTCGGGGAGGCGCCGTCCAATGGCTCTTGACGTCTACTTCAGCGCCACGCCCAACGGGTGGAAGATCTCGATCATGCTCGAGGAGCTGCGGGAGGCCGGAGTCGAACTGCCCGAGACGCGCATCCACATGGTCGACCTATCGGCCGGCGATCAGTTCACGCCCGAGTTCACCGCCATCAATCCGAACCAGAAGATGCCGGCCCTGGTCGACGACGGTCGCGCCGTGATGGAGAGCTGCGCGATCCTGCAGTACCTCGGTGAGAAGTACCCGACACCGCTCTACCCGACGGACGAGCGGCGCTGGGACGTGCTTCCCTGGCTCTACTGGCAGGCCGCCAATCTCGGCCCGGCCTTCGGCAACAAGCTGAGCTACACGCGCTACATCGATGTGCCCGAGGAAGCCAGGGCGCATCCGCTGGAACGATTCGGCAGGGAGTCATTGCGCCTGGTGGCGATTCTCGGCCGCCGGTTCGAGAAGCACCCCTACATCTGCGGGGACGACTTCACGGTCGCCGACATCTCCGTGTTCCCCTGGATCCGGGCGTACAAGTGGGCCAAGGTCGACATCACGACCCAGCCCACCGTGGTGGACTGGCTGAAGCGCGTTCGCGCCCGCCCGGGCGTTGACCGCGGAGTCGCCTACGGCGTGCCGAAGGACGAGGTCGACAGCTTCAGCAAGGAGCGCCGGGAGCGGTACAAGGCGCGTGGCGCGCAGATTGCGGCCAACGAGAACCTCAGGACGTCGATCTGATCCAAGTTCTGGAACGCCTGCACCGCTAGGATTCCCTAGCTCTCAGACCGAGCGAGCGATGAACCAGGAAGCGACAGTCCAGCAGGTCCAGCTCATGGGCCACCGGATCCGGCGCCTGCGCCGGAAGAACAAGCTGACGCAGCCGGCGCTAGCCGAGCGGGTCGGGATTCCGGCGTCCGATCTCTCACGGATCGAGCGGGACGAGCTGCGGGTCAGCCTGGACGTCCTCATCCGCATCGTGGCCGAGTTCAACGTCGGGCTAGACGAGCTGATGGGCAAGCCGGCTGGCCGGCGCCCCGGCCGCCGCCAAGGGTAGAGGCGTCTCACACTGGGTGCGCCGGCGTCCCCGCCGGCTGCCGCCGAAGGCGGCCAGGAGGCGCGCCGGCCAACGGCCGGCTCCGCTAGCCGAGAGCCCCGATCAACCGCCGCAGGCCGGCTTCGATGTCACCGTCGAGATGGATGGCCAGCACGCGCCGGCCACGTTCGACGAGCACTTCGTAGTCACCCCATGCCTGGGCGAGCTGGACCTGACCGAAGGTAAGGCCCTCGCCCGGTATCGAAACGTCGGCGGCCGGCGGATCGGCGGTGATCTGCAGGAACAGACCGCGGTTGGGGCCGCCTTTGTGGGCCTGGCCGGTCGAGTGAAGGAAGCTTGGCCCGAATCCCAACACGGACGCGCCGCCGATACGCCGGGCGACGCCAAGACGCAGCGCGTTGAGTAGCTCGCGGTTGCGGTGACTGCGGTCCAGGTAGGCCGAAATGACGGCGTAGCCGCGCTCTGGAAGCGTCGCGAGGTGGGTGCCCACAAGCTGGGCCAAGCCGAGCTCGCTGACCTCGCTCAGCCGGACCACACCGACGGGCGTTCCAGCATCGCCGGCCTTCATCCGCTCCACGTAGTTCCGGGTGACAACCTTGGACGACTCCACGTCCGGCTGGTCGAAGGGGTTGACGCCCAGCAGTGCGCCGACCACCGCAGTGGCGAACTGCCAGCGGAAGAACTCGCCGCCGAGGTCGGCGGGAACGAGTTCGATGTCGAGTCGGTCAAGCGCCGGCTCCGCCGGCAAGCCGGCCGCCGCGACAGGCAGCAGCAGCACGTCGCCCTTGCCGAGCGACTCGGCCAGGAGCTGTTCGACCCAGGCGACCATCTCCGCGCAACCATCCGGCGCATGGAGGTAGACCTTGTCGCGACCGCAGTCGTGGGCCGCGGCGAGCAGCAGACCTAGCTCGACGCCGGGGTTTGTCTGGCCACCATCGTCCGACCGACGGCACGCGGCGGCCATTCGCCGCGCGCTCAGAAGCAGCGGCTCGGGATCGATGCCGGCGACCGCGGCCGGAGCCAGACCGAACGCCGAGAAAACGGAGAACCGGCCGCCGATGTCCGGGTGGCCGAAGACCACCGGGACTCCGGCCGCCCGCGCCCGGGATTCGAGGGCCGAGCCTGGATCGGTGATCGCCAGCGCGGCGCCCGAAGCCGCCTCGCCCAATCGGTCCAGCAGCAGTTCGAACGCCAGCTTCGTCTCCAGCGTGCCGCCCGACTTGGAAGCGGCGATCACTCTGAGATGGCCGGGGTCGACTCCGTCCAGCGCCCGGGCAATCTCTCGAGGGTCCGTCGTGTCGAGGACGATGAACTCCGCGTCGACTTGCCGCGGCAGCGCCTCCCACAGCAGACCGGCGCCCAGAGCCGAACCGCCCATGCCGAGCAGCAGGCAACGCTCGAACGCCGGGCCAGCGAGGTGCTCGGCGAGCGAGGCCGCTTCCGTTGCGACACGTTTGCCGTCGGTGTTGACGAGCGTCAGGCGGCTCAGCCGCTCGAGGTCCAGCCAGCCGAGCCACTCCGCCTCGCCCGAGTCGGTCCAGAGCGAGGCGTCGCGGGCCCAGAGACGGGCGGTGCCGTCAAGGTCGCGCCACTGGCGGCGGCGCCGCTCCAGGGCCGCTGTGAGTTCAGGGTCGAAGGACGTCAGGGCTCGAAGCGCTCGGAGTAGTTCTCCGGCCCCTCCGCACGGATATCGCTCAGCCAATCCCCTTCGTAGGGCCATGCCTCGGGGTCCGCTTCGCTCGGGCCCTGCCAGAAGCGCGCGAAGGGACCCTCGGCACCACCCTCGAGCGACCAGGCCTGACGGCGGAAGGACCAACTGTCGGGGACCAGTCGGTGCGCTTCGCGGAAGTGGCGGACCGCCGCATCGTGGTGACCCTCGAGCTCCAGGCGGGAGGCGAGTTCAAAGTGGGCGTGCCCGAGAGACACGTTCGCGTCGCGCGGCCGCGATCGCTCCACGACTTCTTCCGGCGACAACGCGAATCGACTCTCCGCGCCCTTCTCCACCCAATCGCGCAGCGCAACGTGGTACGCGTCGGTGTCGGCGGGGATCTTCGCCGCCTCCTGCAGCATCTCGCCGAAGCGACCGGGAATCGGGGAACGAGACGCTAGGTTCGGCGCGCTATCCGTCGGCGGCGCGGGCGCGGCCTCCGCCGGCCGGACGATCGTGCCCGACTCGTCGATCCAGACCGAGCTGGGGATGTTGACCACACCGAAGATCCTGGCCAGCAGGTGGTGACGGTCGACCAGGGATGGATGCTTCGGCTGCGCGGCCTCGATGAAGGCGCGGCAGCCCTCGGCCCCCAACGTGTCGAGACCGACCGTGACCAGTTCGAATCCCTGCGGATGAAGCTCGTCGCGCAACGCCTGCCACCCGGGCAGGTGGGCCGAGCACCCTCAGTAGGGCGCCCAGGCGTAGACGACGACTTTCCGCCCGCGCAGGCTCGAGAGCCGGAACGGCTTGCCGTCGAGATCGGGCAGCTCGAAGTCGGCGTCCTCGGCCGACACGATCGCCCGTGAGCCGAGCGACTCGGGGCCCAGCGCCCACACGCCGTGTTCCTCGTCGTGTACGACCGGCAGACCGATCGCCTCGGCCACGGCAAGCCCGTCGATCGGGCCCGACGATGCCGGCGCACGGTCGAAGAGAGGCACGCAGGCCGCGCCCTTGCAGGCGCCCTCCGGTTTGAGGGCCCAACCGGTACCGGACTCGAACTCCGTCCTGGACACTGTTCTGTCTGTGAGGATCATGCGGCCAGTCTAGCTTCGAGCGACCCACACTGGGTGCGCCGGCGTCCCCGCCGGCTGCCGCCGCAGGCGGCCGGAAAGCGTGCCGGCCGTCAGGCCGGCTCCGCCTTGCGCCGGAACAACTCTCGCTTGCCGCCTGTTAGTTTCAACCCATGCCCTACCGAGCCTCAAACGGTCCCACCGAACGCCCGCGGATCGCCACCACGGCGGGCCTGCTCGTGCTCGCCGCTCTCGCCTTCCTGGTGGGCTCGCGCTGGCAGGGCAACGTGCTGCAGGCGGAGAGCCAGGGCCAGCCCCGGCGCGTGACGCCAAGTTCGGGGCTGCTCCCCGAGGAACGCGCGACGGTCAACCTGTTCCGCGAGACGCAGCCGTCGGTCGTCTACATCACGACCCTGCGCGACCGCCGGGTTTCCTACTTCGGCCGCCGCTTCGACCGCGTCCAGGAAGGCACCGGCAGCGGCTTCCTCTGGGACGACAGGGGCCACGTCGTCACGAACTTCCACGTGATCGGGAACGCTGACACTTACCAGGTCACCCTCCACGACCAGACGACGTGGCCCGCCACGTTCGTCGGACAAGACCCGGAGATGGATCTGGCCGTGCTCCGAATCGAGGCGCCGGCGGAAACGCTGCGGCCCATCCCGGTCGGCTCGTCGAGCGACCTGCTGGTCGGGCAATCGGTGTTGGCGATCGGCAACCCGTTCGGCCTCGACTACACCCTGACGACTGGCGTGATCAGCGCTCTCGACCGCGAGGTCCAGTCGATCGGCGGACGCGAGCTCCAGGGGGTCATCCAGACCGATGCCGCGATCAACCCGGGCAACTCCGGCGGTCCTCTCCTCGACTCGAGCGGCCGGCTGATCGGCGTCAACACGCAGATCGTGTCGTCCGGCGGCGCCTGGGCCGGTATCGGCTTCGCGATTCCGGTCGACACGGTGAACTGGGTCGTGCCGGAGCTCATAGCCCACGGCCGCGTCAACCGTCCGCAGCTCGGGGTCTCCCTGGTGGAGGGTGCCCGTGTGCGGCCGCAAGTGGACGGTGTACTGGTCCTGGAAGTCGTCCGGAACTCCGGCGCAGACCGCGCGGGGCTCCGCCCCACCCGGCGCACGCGACAGGGCATCGTCCTCGGCGACGTGATCACCGCGATCGAAGGCCAGCCGGTCCAGTCGGTCAGCGACATCCGAGCGCTGCTCGAGCGACAGCAGCCCGGCCACACGGTCACCGTGACCCTGCTCCGCGGCGAAGAGGAGACCGAGGCGGAAGTACGACTCTCCGCTCCGCGCTAGCAACGCCGCTACACACTGGGTGCGCCGGCGTCCCCGCCGGCCAGAGGACGCGCCGCGCAGCGGCGACCACTCTTCCGCGCTAGAGTCGCACCTTCCGTGACTCAGCGCAGCCTTCTTCCGCGGGCGGCAGTTCTTGCCCTCCTTCTGACGACAGTTCCGGGGATCCCGGCTGCGAAGGCTCAGCCCGAACGCGGCGACATCGTCCCCGTCACGGACGCCATGCTCCAGAACCCGAGCGACGACGACTGGCTGATGTGGCGCCGGACGCTCGACGGCTGGGCCTACAGTCCGCTCGACCAGGTCACGGCCGAGAACGTCGACGATCTGCGGCTGGTCTGGTCCCGCGGCATGAGCGAGGGCCGCCAGCAGGGGACGCCGCTCGTCTACGACGGCGTGATGTACATGCCGAACCCCATCGACGTCATCCAGGCCATCGACGCGGTGACCGGTGATCTCATCTGGGAGTACCGGCGCGAGCACCCCGAGAACATCCTCCAGCAGGTCGGAGGCCTCGCGGCGAACAACCGGAACATCGCGATCCACGGCGGCCTGATCATCGACACCAGCGTCGACAACTTCGTCTTCGCGCTCGATGCCGTGACGGGCGAGCTGGTCTGGGAGACGATGATCCTCGACTACAAGACGCAGCCGGCAATGCACAGCTCCGGCCCGATCATCGCCGACGGCAAGGTGATCTCGGGCCGAAGCTGCCTGCCCCGCGGCGGGCCCGACTCCTGCGTCATCGTCGCTCACGACGCGGAGACCGGGGCCGAGCTCTGGCGCCGCCGCACGGTCCCGGCGCAGGGGGAACCGGGCGACGAAACCTGGGGCGACATCCCGTTCGAGGACCGCACCCACGTCGGCACCTGGATGGTGCCGAGCTACGACCCCGGCCTGGAGCTCATCTATATCGGCACGTCGGTGACCTCGCCGGCGCCGAAGTTCCTGCTCGGCGGCCGCGACCTCCGGCACCTGTACCACAACTCGACGCTCGCGCTCGACGCGAACACGGGCGAGATCGCCTGGCACTATCAGCATCTGAACGACCACTGGGACCTCGACCATCCCTTCGAGCGCATGCTCGTCGACACCGCGGTCGCGCCCGACGCCGACGAGGTCGACTGGATCAACCCCCGCCTCGAACCGGGTGAGGAGCGCAAGGTGATGACCGGGATTCCCGGCAAGACGGGCGTCGTCTACACACTCGACCGCGAGACCGGCGAGTTCCTGTGGGCGCGGCCTACGATTCGCCAGAACGTGATCAGCATGATCGACGGCGCCACCGGCGCGGTCACCGAGAACTCGGAGGTCGTGTTCCGCGAGCTGGGCCAGGAGGCCTACGTCTGCCCCACCTACATCGGCGGCAAGGACTGGCAGGCGGGCGCCTACAGTCCGCTGACGAACGCGATGTACGTGCCGATGCGCAACTCCTGCGCCCTGATGACGGCAACCCGCTCCGGCCGGCTCCAGATCTACGCCCTGGACGCCGAGCATCAGATCGCGCCCGGCACCGACCTGAGCGGATCCGTGCACGCCGTGTCCGCCGAAACGGGCAAGTCACTCTGGACCTACGAACAGCGAGCCGGGCTCATGTCGCTGTTCGTGACCGGTGGCGGCCTGGTCTTCGTCGGCGACGGCAACGGCAGGTTCCGCGCGCTCGACGACAAGACCGGCGAGAGCCTCTGGGAGATCAACCTCGGCTCGCCCGTGACCGGCTTCCCGATCACCTACGCGGTCGACGGACGCCAGTACGTCGCGGCCAGCACGGGCAACCGGTCGGCGGCCCTGCTGTCCGGGCTCACGCCGGAGCTGCGTCCCAGCTCGGGCAACAACCTGTTCGTGTTCGCGCTACCCTGACACTCAACCTACGCCTAGGAGGCCCCACCATGGCTGGATACGCGATCATCAGTGTTCAAGTAAAAGACGAAGCCGCCTACAACAGCGCTCTCGAGCAGGTGCCGGCGGTCGTCGAGGCCCACGGCGGCCGCTACCTGGTGCGCGGCGGCGCCGCCGAGGCCATCCGTGGCGACTGGAAGCCCGACCGTCTCGTCATCGTCGAGTTCGACAGCGTCGAACAGGCCAAGGAATGGCAGGACGGGGCCGCCTTCGCCGAACTGAGAGAGAAGCTCAGCCAGTCGACCGACACGAATGTCGTGATCGTCGAGGGCGTGTAGCGCCTCGCCGCCAGATGCTCTATCCGCGGGCGAAGCTCGTCACCGCCTTCGTCCTCGCCCTGGCCCAGGCGGCTGCCTTGGCGGCGCAAGGCCCCAGCGTTCGCCTGCCAGCGCCGACCGGCGGCTTCGCGGTCGGCGTTCTCGACTTCGAGTTCGTAGACGACAAGCACCCTTCCGGTCGCGAAAGCGATCGAACGGGTCGACGGCTCATGGCTCGCGTCTGGTATCCGGCCGCCGGTGTCAGCGGACAGCCGCGCACCTACATGAAGGGCCGAGAGTTCGACGTCCTTATCCGACCGTTGCTCGAGGCCTTGTCGCCCGTCATCCAGGACCCGACGCTCTTCGACACCCTCGCCGGCGCCAGAACGCACAGCCACGAGGGGGCACCGGTAGCCGACGGCGGCCCTTCCCCGCGCTCGTCTTCTCACACGGGGGACTCTCCTATGTCTCCCAGAACACGGTGTTGATGGAGGATCTCGCGAGCCACGGCTACGTCGTCTTCAGTGTGGCTCATCCCGGCGGGTCGAGTGGGGTCCTGTTCCCGGACGGCACGACGGTCACCTACGATCAGGATTGGCGCGACGCGGTCATGGGGGCGGCCGCTACGCCGGACCCGGATGGCCGCTACAGCCCCGATGTCGGGAAGCGCCACGGCGCAGTGATTCGGTCGGTGGACGACGGAGGTCTCGGTCCGTGGGCCACGCGCTGGCGCGACGACATGATCGCGCTCGTCGACTTCCTCGAATCCGATCCTCCGGCCGATGGTGTCCTGGCTACGATTCTCATGCGCACCACACTCGCCGACCTGGGCTACTTCGGCATGTCCTACGGAGCGGCCGCGGCGGTGAGCGCGGCACAAGTGGACCAGCGGGCCAGGGTGGCGATCAACTTCGACGGCACCCACTGGCTTTCCGACGTCCTCGGCAAGGACGTGCGCACGCCGCTACTCGTCTTGACGAGTGAGGATCCCGCGAGTTACAGCAACGAGTTCTTCTTCGAGCCGCTCACCACGATGGGCAAGCGCGAGGACATCGTGCGGGTCAAGCTGCAACCAGAAGCGACCCACATGGAACTCAGCGACATCATGTTCCTCCCGGCCGCTTTACGCCAAGCCCTCCCCGGTGACGCCGGCCGCGTCGATGGCGCTCGGCTCAGCGACACGATCAACGCCCTCGTCCGCGCGTTCTTCGACCACCACCTGAAGGGAGCCGCCAACGGCTACCCGGAGTCCGTGCTGACGGAGTTCCCGGACGTCAGCCGCTTCGATCTGCCGCAGGTGCGGGCCTGGGCGGCGTCACAACAACGCTGAGACCCCATCGCGGTTCGGTGGCGGCGTGAACCGCGAGCTGGCTGGGAGGCAGGGATTCGAACCCCGATTCTACGGTCCAGAGCCGCATGTCCTACCGTTAGACGACCTCCCAGCGGTAGCGGCAAGCCGGGCAGTTTAGCAGCGGCGCTACGCCTTGTGCCGCGTGCCCGGCGCCGGCGGGGTCTCGGGCCCGCCGGCGAAGCACTGCGCCATGCCCATCCACTCGGTGGCGATGGACCCCACGACCTCCAGCGAGGTGTCGGCGACGTTGCGGACCTGGGTGACTACCTGGGCGAACTCGACCGCGACGCCGGTGATCCGGTTGGTCGTCTCGTCCGCGTTCCAGGTCCAGACCTCGCCGGAAGGCGCGGTCAGCTGGAGCGCCGGAACGACGCCCGGCACCTCGAGGCCACGCACCGCGTACGTCCAGCCGAAGGTGTTGAACCCGAGGAAGACAATGTTGCGGATCCTGTCGGCCTCGGCGCGGTCGAGTCCCAGCACGTCGAAGACCTCCTGGCCATGGGCCCAGGTCTCCATCTGCCTGGCGGTGACCGAGCTGCGCACGCTCATCGGCGGCCCGAACCACTCCACGCGCTTCCTCGGATCGAGCCCCTCGAGCCGCTCGCACATCCGCGGGTAGTACTCGCGCCAGACGTCGTAGACAGCGCGGTTGCGCTTGCCCTCGAACCACTCGTCGGTCAGCTCGCGGAGGTTGAGGCGGCCCCGGCGCTCGGCCATGAACTGCCTGAAGCCGTCGAAGGCGGACTGGTCGTGGTACGAGGCGTCGGCCGCGTAGTTGAAGATGTGGAGATGCGCGACGACATCGTGAAGCGTCCACCCCTTGAACAAGGTGGCCCGCTCGAAGTCGGCGTCGGCGAGGGGATCCAGGACCTCGGCGAGGCAGTCGCACTCGTCCCGGAAATCGGCGATCTGCTGGAAGCTGCTCATGTCGTCGCGCGCCGGCGAAGCCTACCGGCTCTCTCGCGCCGGCCCCGTCTTCCGTCTGCTAGCCTGCCCCGTCTTCGGGCTCCTGGCGCCGCGTCGTGAGCGAGAACAAGAAGTACGACGTACTGATCGTCGGCTGCGGGCCGACTGGCGCCACGCTCGCCAACCTGCTTCGGGCGCGTGGCCGGTCGGTGGCGATCTTCGACCGCGAGCCGGATGTCTATCCCACGCCCCGGGCGATGGTCCTCGACCCGGAGAGCTGCCGCATCTACACGTCCATGGGGATCCTCCAGAGGCTGATCCCCGGGGACGCCTCGCCTTACACGCGGAACGAGTTCGTCGACGCGAAGCGCCGGCCGCTCATGACGCTCGATTTCCTGCGGGCTCCGAGCCGGTTCGGGTTCCCGATGGGCGGCATGGTGTTCCACCAGCCCGCGCTCGAGCGCCTGCTGCGCGACGACTTCGCGAAAGGCGTCGGAGTCGACGCGTTCCTCAGGTACGACGTGTGCGCGGTCGACGGTTCGGGCGAGGCCGCGAAGGTGGTCGCGACGAATGGCGACACCGGCGAGCGCCATGAGTTCACCGGACGCTACGCCGTCGGAGCTGACGGCGGCGGCAGTTTCTGCCGGTCGGCGATGGGGTCGGAGCGGGTCGAGTTCGGCTACCGGCGCCAGTGGATCGTCGTCGACCTCGTCGTTCACGACCAGAAGCTCTTCGATTCCCTTCCGGACGGCTCCGAGATCAGGTGCCGGCGCAACCGTTCGGTGGTGTACTTCAAGGGGCACCACAAGCACGTCCGTTTCGACTTCGAAGCCGGCGAGGCGCTCGCCCGGAGCTTCACTGCCGAAGACGCGCTCGATGCGATCTCCGAGTACTTCGACCCGTCTTCGTGCGAGATCCTCCGTACTCAGCCCTTCCTCTTCCATGGCTCGATGCCGAAGGCCTGGCGCGTCGGTCGACTGCTGCTGGCCGGAGATGCCGCCCATCAGTCGCCGCCCTTCTCCGGTCAGGGCCTCAACATGGGCATCCGCGATGCCCTGAACCTGGCCTTCAAGTTCGAACTCCTGTTTCGGGGGCTCGCCGGACCGTCGCTTCTGGACACCTACCAGGAGGAGTGCTGGGACCACTGCGCGCGTCTGATCGAGGGCGCGTCGGAGCGGGGCAGGATGATCAGCGCTTCGAGCCCGCTCGCCATTCTGAACCGCAACTACTCCTTCTTCCGCGGCCGCAGGAAGAGAAAGACCGGCTTCTCCCTGATGCGGCGCATGACGAACCGGCAGCCCTACCAGCGGGGGCTGATCGGAAGCTCGGAGGCCTCCGGGGCACGCATGATCCGGCCCCGCGTGACGACCGCCAGCGGCGAAACCTGGCTCGACGACCTGCTGGGTCCGGAGTTCTCTCTCATTGTCAGTTCCCCGACCACCGGGGCCGACATGGACTGGTTCAGGGAGGTCCTCGGCGGCATCGTCCTCCAGCTTGGCCGCGACCTGTCCGACGCGAACGGCGAACTCACCCGCTGGCTTGGCCGAAACAACTCGTCCAGCGTGTTGATTCGGCCCGACCGCTACGTCTACGAGACGGGCGATGACGGTTCCAGCCTCTGCCGGTCCCTCAGGCGAAAGCTGGAGGCATTCCGGAACTGAGCGCTACATCGCGGGCGACCCCTTGACCTCACCCCGCGTTTCATTCACTGTATGACCAGCCAGTAAGTCGCCGCCCCGCAATGGCCCTCGAGGAGAACGAACTCATGGCAATCGCCTTCACGCTGAACGGCAAGTCGACGACGGTCGACGCGCCGCCGGAGATGCCCCTGCTGTGGGTTCTCCGCGACGAACTCGACCTCAAGGGCACCAAGTTCGGCTGCGGCCGGTCCTTCTGCGGGGCCTGCACCGTGCACGTCAACGGCGAGCCGGAGCGCAGTTGCCGCATGCCGGTGTCGCGCGCCGAGGGCAAGGAGATCACGACGATCGAAGGCCTGTCCGAGGACGGCGCCCATCCCGTGCAGCTCGCCTGGCAGGAGATCGACGTACCCCAGTGCGGCTACTGCCAAGCCGGCCAGATCATGTCGGCCTCGGCGCTCCTCGCGAGCAACCCGGCGCCGACCGACGACGACATCGACGAAGCGATGAGCGGGAACATCTGCCGGTGCGCGACCTACACCCGCATCCGCGCCGCCATCCACCGCGCCGCGGACATCGCGCAGGGTCCACCGGCCACCAGCCACGAAACGGCTACGGGAGCGGGAGGGAGTGAGGCATGAACGCCGTGGACAAGACAGGCAACCTCTCCCGGCGCGGCTTCCTTCACGTCACCGCCCTGGCCGGCGGCGGCATGCTCCTCGGAGCCCGCTTCTCGCTGGACGGCGCGCGCGGCGCCTTTGCCGCCACTGCCGATGCCGAGACGGCGCTCAACGCCTTCATCCGTCTGACGCCGGACGGCATCGCGACGATCATGGCCCAGAACCCCGAGATCGGTCAGGGCGTCAAGACGATGCTGCCGATGCTCATCGCCGAAGAACTCGACATTCCCTGGAGCCAGGTGCGCGTCGAGCAGGCGGACTTCGACGCGACGAAGTACCGCGGCCAGATGGCTGGCGGCAGCATGGCGACGCCAATGCACTACCAGTCGATGCGCCGCGTGGGCGCCGCCGCCCGCGCCATGCTCGTCGCGGCCGCGGCCCAGCAGTGGAAGACGAAGCCGGAGAACTGCACGACCGAGGCCGGCGTCGTCCACTTCAAGAAGAAGTCGCTCACCTACGGCGAGCTGGCGACCGCCGCGGCCGGGGTCGAGCCGCCGAATCCCCGGACCGTCCCGCTCAAGGACGCCAAGGACTTCAGGATCATCGGCCAGGAGATCCCAGGCGTCGACAACCCGCAGATCGTCACCGGCAAGCCGCTCTTCGGCATCGACGTCACCGTGCCCGGCATGAAGTACGCCGTGTTCGAGAAGTGCCGGGTCCACGGCGGCAAGGTGAAGAGCGCCAACCTCGACGCGGTCAAGGCGTCGCCCGGCGTCACGGACGCCTTCGTCGTCGACTCGACCGCTCAGGCCGGAAACGCCGCGCCCTCGATGTTTCAGGTCGGGCTGCCAAACGGCATCGCCATCGTCGGCGACTCCTGGTGGCTGATCAACGAGGCTCGGAGCAAGCTGGAGGTCACCTGGGACGAGGGGTCGACCGCGTCCCAGAGCACCGCAGCCTTCGACCGGCAGGCCGAGGAGCTGTCGAAGCAGGCGCCGGAACAGGATCTCAGGAACGACGGCGACGCGGCCGGCGCCCTGGCCTCCGCGGCGAAGACGGTCAAGGCCGCCTACCAGTACCCCTTCCTCGCCCATGCGCCACTCGAGCCGCAGAACACGACCGCACACTTCCACGATGGCGGGCTCGAGATGTGGGCGCCGATCCAGACTCCACAGTTCGCCCGCGGCGACCTGGCCAAGGCGCTGGGCATTCCCGAAGACCAGATCACGATCCACCTGACCCGGATGGGAGGGGGCTTCGGGAGGCGCCTGTACTGGGACTACATGCTCGAGGCGGCGCTGATCGCGCGGCAGGCGGGAGTTCCGGTCAAGCTGGTGTGGAACCGCGAGGACGACACGCGGTTCGACTACTTCCGCCCCGGCGGCTACCACTATCTGGAGGGCGGTCTCGACGACTCCGGAAACCTCGTGGCCTGGCGCGACCACTTCGTCTCGTTCGGCGAAGGCCCGCGCTTCTCCCCGAGTGCCGAGATGGCGCGGAACGAGTTCCCGCAGGCGTTCGTACCGAACTTCGCGCTCCAGGCGTCGAAGATGCCCCTCGGCATCCCAACGGGAGCGCTGCGCGCTCCGACCAGCAACGCGATCTCCTTCGTCGTCCAGTCGTTCATCGACGAACTCGCAGCCGAAGCCGGAAAGGACCCCCTGCAGTTCCGGCTCGACCTGCTCGACGCGGCGCAGAAAGGCATGAGGCCGGCACTCGACCCGCAGCGGATGAAGGCCGTACTCGAACTCGTGCGCGACAAGTCGGAATGGGGCAAGGCTGACCTACCCGAGGGCACCGCCCAGGGCGTCGCGTTCCACTTCAGCCACCGCGGCTACTTCGCCGAAGTCGTCCAGGCCACGGTCAGCAAGGAGGGCGAACTCGGCGTCGACAGGATCTGGGTCGCCGGCGATGTCGGCAGGCAGCTCGTCAACCCGAGCAACGCCGTCAACCAGGTCCAGGGCGCCGCTCTCGACGGCCTCGGCCAGGCGCTCGACCAGGAGATCACCTTCGACGGCGGCCGCACGAACGAGAGCAACTTCCACAACTTCAAGCTGCTCCGCATCGACCAGGCGCCGCCGGTGGAGGTCCACTGGGTGATGAGCGACAACCAGCCCACCGGTCTCGGTGAACCCGCGCTGCCGCCGGTCCCGCCGGCGCTGTGCAACGCGATCTTCGCCGTGACCGGCAAGCGGATCCGCTCGCTGCCGATCTCAAGGCACGACCTGAGCTGGGCCTGACCGCCTGTGCGCAACATCGCCATCGCAGCAGCCCTCATCCTCCTGATCGCGGCCTTCGTCGCCGTCGCCCAACAGTCGGACGCCGCCCCGTCGCTCGACGGCATGGCCGTCCCCACCTACACCGCCGACGGCGACCTCATCCGTCCCGACGGCTACCGCACCTGGGTCTTCGTCGGCGCCTCGCTCGGCCTCAGCTACAACGAAGACGCCGCCGAGCGCGAAGGCCCCGGCGCCTTCACCAACGTCTACATCCAGCCGGAGGCCTACCGCTACTTCATGGAGACCGGCGAGTTCCCCGAGGGCACCATGCTCCCCATGGACGTCTTCCGCCCCGGCTCCCGCGAGTCCATCAACCAGGCCGGCTACTTCGAGAAGGACTTCCTGGGGATGGAGGTCGCGGTCAAGGACAGCGAGCGGTACCCCGAAGGCTGGGCCTACCTCAGCTTCCGCGACCGGTCCGGAGGGCTGAGGGAGTCGGCGTCAGCGTTCCCGAAGGACCGGTGCTACGACTGCCATGCGGAGCATGCTGCGACGGACAATGTGTTCACGCAGTTCTATCCGGTGTTGCAGCGGGGGGAGATCGAGCATCTGGCATCAGACCGCTGACGATCGGATCCAGGAACTCCTCACCGAGCGTCCGTTTCCCTGAAACGCTCCCCTGCCGCGTCGACCACGGCAGCGACCAGCCAGGAGATTCACATGCGCTTTCCCGCCCTGCTGACCTCGGTCTGCCTCGCCCTTCCGGGCATCGCCCTCGTGGCGGATTCGCCCGCGGACCGCTGCGACGCGCTCTACCTCCTGACCGACTCGGACCACGCGGTGGGGCCGGGCGTACTGGTCCCCGCCGCGGAGGTCCCGGAGCATTGCCGGGTCCGCGGCACGATCGACGCGACGATCCGCTTCGAGGTCCGCATGCCGGCCGAAGGCTGGACGGGGCGGTTCATGTTTCACGCCCCCGGGGGCCTGGCCGGCGTGATCGGAGACACGAGCAGCCTGCTCGACGACGGCTTCGCCATGGCGACGACCGACACCGGCCACGAGCCGGAGAACGACCCGTCCTTCTACCGGGACGACCACGCGCAACTGGACTTCGGCTTCCGCGCCAATCACCTGACGACGGTGCTGGCGAAGCGGATCATCCAGGAGTTCTACGGCCGGCCCGTCGAGCACGCGTATCTCTGGGGCTGCTCGAACGGCGGGCGCGCCGCGCTGATGGAGGCGTTGCGCTATCCGGACGACTACGACGGGATCATCGCCGGGGCGCCGGCCGTCGACTATGGGTTCGGTCTGCTGACGTTCGCGCTCGAGACGAGCCGGCACCAGAAGCGGAACCCCCTCACCGCGGACTCCGTGGCGTTGCTGGACGCGAACACCCGGAGAGCCTGCGACATGCTGGACGGCGTCGCTGACGGCATCGTCGGCGATCCGCGCAAGTGCGGCGTCGAACTGCTCGAACTCGACGCTCTCGAATGCCAGGACGGTCCCGCCGCCGACTGCCTCACGGCCGGCCAGATCGAGACCGCGCGCTTCATCTACAACGGGATCACGGACGACTCGGGCGCCGTCGTCGTGCCGGGCGTCTATCCGGGCGCGGAGCTGAACGGCGACTTCGAGCTCTGGGCGACAGGTCCCGTGCCGTTCCTCGAGGGGACCGCGTCCGACGTCACGGTCGACGTGCTCGTGGCGGCGATGCACCGCACACCGGGCTTCGACATCGACGCCTTCGACCCGGTGAAGGACCTGCCCGCGCTGAGAGATGCCATGGTCGCGGTCGACCTCCCGGCGCCCGACTTCAGCAGGTTCGAGGAGAGCGGCGGCAAGCTGATCATCTACAACGGCTGGCACGACTTTCCCTGCCGCGCCGCGGCGCTGGAGAAGTTCCTGGTGGAGGCCGGGGAAGTGAACGGGGAGATGGGCGACTACCTGCGCACGTTCATGGTTCCGGGCATGATTCACTGCCTGGGCGGAAACGGCGCCTGGGCCGCCGACTACATCCAGGCGATCGTCGACTGGGTGGAGAACGGCGAAGCGCCCGACCGGATCCTCGCGGAGCACCCCGGGAACTTCACGTTCCTGGAAGGCCAGGTGGCCCTCGGCGACAGGACGGTCAGTTGGAGCGAGGCGATGCTCGAAGCCGGCGAGGCGCTGGAAGACAGGAAGCGCTTCTCCCGCCCGCTGTGCCCCTATCCCCAGTACGCGCAGTACGACGGGTCCGGGGACGTGAACGACGCCGCGAACTACGCCTGTGTCGCGGACTGACGGGCGTCTCCCGATGACGACGATTCGGACACGGCTCGGCGCCGTGCGGGGCATCGACCGCGACGGCGTGTCCGTCTTCCTGGGCCTGCCGTACGCCGCGCCACCGACCGGCGGCCTGCGGTGGCGCTCGCCCCAGCCCGCGCCGCCCTGGAGCGCAACGCTGGATGCGACGCGGCACCCCAACCGCTGCCCCCAGCCGCCCTTCCCCGAGGTGCTGGCCGGGCCTGAGATTCCGGGCGAGCAGTCGGAGGACTGCCTCTACCTGAACGTGCACACGCCGGCCGCGGACCGCGCGGGCCGGCCGGTGATCTGCTGGATCCACGGCGGCGGCTACCTGCAGGGCTCCGCCAACGAGTACGACGGCAGCGTGCTCGCCCGCGAGCAGGACTGCGTGGTCGTCACCATCAACTACCGCCTGAACGTCTTCGGCTTCTGCGACGTCAGCGCCCTGGGCGACGCCTACGCGGGCAGCGTCAGCCGGGGCTTCGAGGACCAGATCGCGGCGCTCCGCTGGATCCGCGACAACATCGCCGACTACGGCGGCGACCCAGGCTGCGTCAGCATCTGGGGCGAGAGCGGCGGCGCCGGCTCCGTGCTCGCCCTGCAGGGTGCGCCGGCGGCCGAAGGGCTGTTCCACCGGTCCGTCGCCTTCAGTCCCGGCGACATCGACATCGGGATTCTGCCCGTGCCCGACGCGGCCGGCGCGCTGGCCGCGCATCTCGGGATCGAGAGCGATCTCGAGGCGCGGCTCCAGGCGCTCCCGGCGGACGAACTCTTCGCGCTCTACCTGCAGGGTGCCGCGCCAACCGCGCAGACGGTGGACGGCACCGTGATCACGCAACCGACGGTCGAGGCGATCGCACGCAAGGGCGCCGGCGGACCGCCGCTCATCGCCGGGAGCAACCGGGACGAGGGAAGCTACCTGGCCGATCTCGGCGGGCCGGCGCCGATGGGGCTCGACATCGTGATGGCCCTGTTTCTGCCGCTCATCAACCCGCACAGCCCCGAGGACTACGTCTCGCACTTCGACGGACTGCTCCCGGGCGCCGACGAGGTGGCCAGGGTGGCCCAGGTCTGGTGCGACCTGTTCCGTTCGGCGTCGCTGCGGAACGCCGAGGCGGCGACCAACGCGGGCGCCGGCGGCTGGGTCTACAACTTCGAGGTGCCCACCGATCACCCTCTCGGCATCACCCACGGATGCGACATCGCCTTCACCTTCAACCAGTTCGCCATGGCGAAGCCGGGCCTCGTGTCATTCCACGAGAGCACGGACGAGAACCGCGCGATCGCCAGGCTCTGGGGCGCCTCGCTGGTCCAGTTCGCACGCACGGGCGATCCGAACGGCGCCGGCCTGCCGGAGTGGCCGCGCTATGACGGCGCGAGCCGGACGTGTCTGATCTTCGATGACGATCCGCACGTTGCCGCGGACCCGGATGGCGATGAGGTGCGGCGGGCGTATGGGTTGAGTTAGGCGGCGAGCTTCGTCAACCGGGCATCGAGGCGTTGCCTGGCGGAGAGGGAGGGATTCGAACCCTCGGTCCGAGTCACCCCGGACAACTGCTTAGCAGGCAGCCCTGTTCGACCACTCCAGCACCTCTCCCGAACGCGGGAGTTTAGCAGCGGCGGGCGGCCGCTGGGGACGGTCGCCCGCCCGGTCGCGGGGCTTTGGTCCGGCATCGTCGCCGCTTTCGCGGCGCGTTTTCTGGCCGCCTGCGGCGGCAGCCGGCGGGGACGCCGGCGCACCCAGTGTGCGGGCGCCGTAACGAGGACGGCGCGCTCACTGTGCGGGCGAAGCCGCGGAGCGGCGCAGCCCGAAAAAAGACACAGCCGCCGGCCGAAGGCCGGCGACCTTTACCGCGGCGCTACGCCCGCGACGCGACGTCGACCCGCGCCTGCGCGGTATCCACGCGGTCCTTGAGGCCCGCCTGCTCCTCGAAGCTGGCGCGCGCGTACTCCGCCGCCAACTCGTCGCGCTCGGTCGTAGCCGCCGCGGCGTCGATGTCCTCGGCCGGCTCCGCGGTCTCGGTCAGCACCGTCACGGTGTCGTCCGCGACCTCACAGAAGCCCGGCGCCACGGCGACGAAGCGGCGCGCGCCGCCGTCGGCCGGCTGGTAGCTGAGCTCGCCGGGCCGCAGCGTGCTGATCAGCGCCGCATGGCCGGGCAGGATGCCCATGTCGCCCTTGCGCCCGGGCAGACCGACGTCCGAGCACTCGATCTCGAGCAGCTTCTCGGCGTGGGTTACGAGGATCAGGTTCAGGTCGGCCACGTTCGTTCGCTCCGCTGGTTCCGTCTCAGCGCCTCTAGGCCGCCAGCAGCTTCTTGCCCTTGTCGACCGCCTCGTCGATCGTGCCGACCATGAGGAAGGCCTGCTCGGGCAGGTCGTCGAGGTCGCCGGAGAGGATCGTCTTGAAGCCCTCGACGGTGTCCTCGATCTTCACGTAGCGGCCTTCGAGGCCGGTGAACTGGGTCGCCACGAAGAACGGCTGCGACAGGAAGCGCTCGATCTTCCGCGCCCGGGCGACGACGAGCTTGTCCTCTTCGGACAGTTCCTCGACGCCGAGGATGGCGATGATGTCCTGCAGGTCCTTGTAGCGCTGGAGCACCTGCTGGACCTGGCGGGCGACGGCGTAGTGCTCGTCGCCGACGATGCCGGGCTCGAGGATCTTGGAGGTCGAGTCGAGCGGGTCGATCGCCGGGTAGATGCCCTTCTCGACGATCGCCCGGGACAGGGTCGTCGTCGCGTCGAGGTGAGCGAAGGCGGTGGCCGGCGCCGGGTCGGTCAGGTCGTCGGCGGGGACGTAGATCGCCTGCACCGACGTGATCGAGCCCTTCTTGGTCGAGGTGATCCGCTCCTGCAGGGCGCCCATTTCGGTCGCCAGGTTGGGCTGGTAGCCGACGGCGCTGGGCATCCGGCCGAGCAGGGCGGACACCTCGGAGCCGGCCTGGGTGAAGCGGAAGATGTTGTCGACGAAGAGCAGCACGTCGCGACCTTCGACGTCGCGGAAGTACTCGGCCACCGTGAGCGCCGAAAGACCGACGCGGAGCCTTGCGCCGGGCGGTTCGGTCATCTGGCCGTAGATGAGCGCCGCCTTGCTGTCCTTGAGCGCCGCGTGGTCCACCTTCGTCAGGTCGAAGTTGCCCGTCTCCTCGTAGTTCTCGAGGAAGCCCTCGCCGAAGTTGACGACGCCGGCCTCGACCATCTCGCGCAGGAGGTCGTTGCCCTCGCGGGTGCGTTCACCGACGCCGGCGAACACGGAGAAGCCACCGCCCTGCACGGCGACGTTGTTGATCAGCTCCTGGATGAGGACCGTCTTGCCGACGCCGGCACCGCCGAACAGGCCGGTCTTGCCGCCGCGGGTGTAGGGGTGCACCAGGTCGACGACCTTGATCCCCGTCTCGAACATCTCGGTCGAGGTCGCCTGGTCCTCGAAGGCGGGCGCCTCGCGGTGGATCGGCCAGCGTTCCTGGGCCTCGACCGGGCCCAGCGTGTCGACCGGCTCGCCGAGCACGCTCAGCACCCGGCCCAGGGTCGCTTCTCCCACCGGCACGGAGATCGGTTCGCCGAGGTCCCTGGCCTCCATGCCGCGCACGACGCCGTCCGTCGGCTGCATGGACACCGCGCGCACCAGGTTCGAGCCCAGGTGCTGAGCCACCTCGGCTGTCAGGTCGATGCTGCCGTCGTCGTTCTTGACGCTGACCGCGTTCAGGATCTCGGGCAGTTGCTCGGCCGGATACTCGATGTCGAGCACCGGACCGATCACCTGGACCACCTTGCCGGTGGCGCCGGACGTGTTGTTCGTGTCGTTCACGGTTTGTGCCTCTCTTGTCTCTATCCCTCGAGGGCGTTCGCGCCGGATACGACCTCGATCAGTTCGGTCGTGATCTCGGCCTGGCGCGAGCGGTTGTATTGCAGGGTCAGTGTGTCGATCAGTTCGCCGGCGTTCTTCGTCGCGCTGTCCATCGCCGTCATCCGGGCCGCGTGCTCGGCCGCCTGGGACTCGAGCAGCACCCGGTAGATCTGGAAGGTGACGAAGCGCGGCAGCAGGTCGTTCAGGATCTCGGCCTCTGACGGCTCGTAGAGGTAGTCGCGATGGTCGCCTTCCGGCTGGCCGCCATCGTCGCCGACGACGTCCTCGCGGGCGATCGGCAGCAGGCGTTCCCAGCTCACGCGCTGGCTCAGCACGGAGATGAACTCGTTGTACACCGCGTAGACCGCGTCGTACTCACCGTCGGCAAAGGCCTTGGAGACCTCAGCCGCGAGTTCCTGGGCCGTCGCGTAGTTCAGGTCCTTGAACAGCCCCCGGCGGGCGCCCCGCATCGGCGCGCCGCGGTGGGTAAAGAAGTCGGCGCCGCGGTTGCCAAGGGCGAGGATCTCGCCGCCGCCGTTGAGGGCGGCCATCTCCTGCTCGGTCCGGCGCTGGACATGGGCGTTGAAGGCGCCGCACAGGCCCTTGTCGCCGGTCACGACAAGCACCAGAGTCTTGCCGGAAGCGGCCCTGTCGTCGCCTTCGCCCTCGTGCGGCGTCAGCAACGGGTGCTCGACCTCGCCCGCCGCGACGGCGGCCAGGTGCTCCGTCACCTTCCGTAGCTCCAGGGCGTAAGGCCGCGTGGCGAGGATCTGGTCCTGGGCCCGGCGCAGCTTCGCCGCGGCGACCATCTTCATCGCCTTGGTGATCTGCTGGGTGTTCTTCACCGTGCGGATGCGCCGGCGAAGATCGATCAGGCTCGCCATCGTTCGGGCCTACCTCGGAACCTTCCCGTTCGTCTCGTCTAGTTCTCTTCCAGCGCGGCGTCAGGGTTCTCGGCCACGAAGAGCTGGAAGGCCCGGCCGATCGCCTCCATGATCTGGGCGTCCAGCTCGTCGCTGAGCTTGCCCTCCGCGCGGATCCGGTCGCGGAGCTCCGGTTCCTCGTTCACGAAGTGCCGGTGCATGAAGTCCTCGAAGGGCCGCACCGCCTCGACCTTCAGGTCGTCGAGCGCGCCGCGGGTGCCCGCCAGGATCGAGAGCACCTGGTCCGCGATCGACAGCGGCGCGTACTGCCCCTGCTTCAGGAGCTCGACGAGCCGCTCGCCGCGCGCCAACTGCTGCAGCGTGACCCGGTCGAGGTCGGAGCCGAACTGGGCGAAGGCCGCGAGCGACCGGTACTGCGCCAGGTCGAGGCGCAGGGTGCCGGAGTTCTTGCGCATCGCGCCGATCTGCGCGTTACCGCCGACCCGGCTGACCGAGATGCCGACGTTCACCGCCGGCCGCACGCCGGAGAAGAAGAGGTCGCCCTCGAGGAAGATCTGGCCGTCCGTGATCGAAATCACGTTGGTCGGGATGTAGGCCGACACGTCGCCGGCCTGGGTCTCGATGATCGGCAGCGCGGTGAGCGAGCCGCCGCCGTTGGCCCGCGACAGCTTCGCCGCCCGCTCCAGCAGCCGGGAGTGGAGGTAGAAGACGTCGCCCGGGTAGGCCTCGCGGCCCGGCGGACGCCGGAGCAGCAGGGAGACCTCGCGGTACGAGGCGGCCTGCTTCGAAAGATCGTCGTAGATCACCAGCGCGTGCTGGCCGTTGTAGAGGAAGTACTCGCCCATCGCGCAGCCGGCGTAGGGGGCGATGAACTGGAGCGGCGCCGGCTCGGAGGCCGAGGCGGAGACGACGATCGTGTGCTCCATCGCGCCGTTGTCCTCGAGCGTCTTGACGACCTGGGCAACGGTCGAGCGCTTCTGGCCGATCGCGACGTAGACGCAGATCACGTCGCCGCCCTTCTGGTTGATGATCGCGTCGACGGCGACGGCGGTCTTGCCGATCTGCCGGTCGCCGATGATCAGCTCGCGCTGGCCGCGGCCGATCGGAATCATCGAGTCGATCGCCTTGATCCCGGTCTGCATCGGCTCGGACACCGGCTCGCGGTCGACGACGCCGGGGGCGATCCGCTCGAGCGGGTAGCTGTCGGCGGCTTCGATCGGTCCCTTGCCGTCGACCGGGTTGCCGAGCGGGTCGACGACGCGGCCGACCATCCCTGGTCCCACCGGCACCTCCATGATGCGGCCGGTGCGGCGGACCTCGTCGCCCTCGTCGACCAGCCGGGACTCGCCCATCAGCACGGCGCCGATCTGGTCTTCCTCGAGGTTCAGCGCCAGTCCGTAGACGTCGTTCGGGAACGCCAGCAGCTCGCCGGCCATCGCCTGCTCCAGCCCGTAGACGCGGGCGATGCCGTCACCGACGCTCAGGACGGTGCCGACCTCGGCGACGTCGACCTCGGCCTCGTAACCCGCCAACTGGCGCTCGAGGACCGCTGCGATCTCATCGGCTCTTACCTGCATGTTCGTTCCACTCCCCTGATAGGTGGCGCTCCGAGGCTGCGGAGCGTCTCCACATCGTGTCGTTTCTAGGCTTCCGCCGCCGCAGTCGCCGACTCGGCGGTCAATCTGGATTCCAGTACGGCCAACTGGCCCCGAACGCTCGCGTCGTAGCGGTAGCTCCCGAACTGGGCGACGAAGCCGCCGATCAGGCTCGGATCGACGCGGGCTTCCAGCCGGACCTCGGCGCCGGACAGCTGTTCGAGCGCCTTCTCCAACCGCGCGCGCTGTTCCTCGTCGAGTTCCTCGGCCGCGGTCACAGTGGCGCTGACCACGCCGTGGGCCCGGTCGAGCAGCTCGTCGATCGCCTCCAGGATCGCCGGCAGGTGGACCAGCCGGTAGTTGTCGAGCAGCAGCCGCAGCATCCGCTGGGCCAACGCGCCCGCGCCCTGCATGCCGGCGATCTCGTCGACCACAGCGCGCTTCGTCGCCGGCGGCACGCCGGGATTCGAGGCCATGCGGCCCAGACGGGGGACGACCCGCATCGCCTCCGCGAAGGCGCTCAGTTCATCGCGCGTCGCCTGCGCCGCCTCGATCGAGCCGGCGGCCCCCATCAGGGCCTGGGCGTAGGGCCTTGCGTAGCGGTAGATCATCGCGCGTCGGCTCCGGCCGAGGCGTCGTCCGCCCGGCTCTCCAGGCTGAGCAGTCCGCGGTCGAGAATCCGGCGGCGGGCGGCGGAGTCGACCTCGCGCTCCAGCCGCTCGGCCGCGAGCGAGGTGGCGAGCCGGGCCGCGTGCTGCGCCAGCTCGACCCGGGCGCGCGCCGTACGGTTCCGGATCTCGGCGCGAGCCTGCTCCAGCATCCGCTCGCGTTCTCTGTCGGCCAGAGCCGCGATCTCGCGCGCGTCGCGTTCGCCCTCCTGCCGGGACCGCTCGGCCGCCTGGGCGACTTCCGCTTCCAGGGCGGCGAGCTGGTCGTCGAGGCCGGCGTGCAGCTCTTCCGCGTCCGCGCGCTGGCGGCGGGCCGTCATCAGGCTGTCCCGGATCTGGTTCCGGCGCGACTCGAGCGCGGCGATTGCCATCGGCCCGACCAGATAGCCGAGACCGCCGAAGAAGACGAGCATGTTGAACCAGGAGAAGACCCAGCGCGGCAGGCCGAGGAAGTGAGTCGCTTCGCCCACTTCGGCACCGAACGCGGCGGCGACGCCGCCGAACAGCGCCCAGAGCAGCGCCAGCGAGGCGACTCTGAGGGTCGCGGAGCGCCTCATGAAGGGGCTCCCATCAGCTTCGCGGTCATGTCGGCCGCGAGCCGCTCGGCGCGGGCTTCGAGCGAGCGGCGCTGTTCCGCGGTCTCGGCGTCGAGCGCGGCGATCGCCTGCTGGAGTTCGGCATCCGCCTCCTGGCGGGCTTCGGCGACGAGCGTTTCGCGGGCCTGCTGGGCCTCCTTGCGCATCCGGTCACGGTGCGCGGCGGCCTCGGCGCGCGCTTCCTGCAGCTTCTCGCGCTGCGCCTCGATCCTCGCCTCGACCTCGGCCTGGGCCCGGTCGAAGGTCTCCTGCGCGGTCACGATCTCGCTGTCGCGCTCCTTGAGCATGCGCATGATCGGGCGGACGAGGTAGAACCGGACCACCACATAGGTGGCCCAGAAGATCGCCATGATGACCAGGAGGCTGGCGTCGAAATCCACAGCTACTCGTCCCGCGGTCGTCCGGGTCTGTTTCGACGAGCGCAGACCTCTACCAACGCCTGCCAACCTGTCTCGCTCGCGCCCGAAAGCGGCGGTAACGTAACACGGCTGTCAGGGGTGGTCAACGGCTGCAGCGGGCGCGGGCCGGGCTTCAAGAATGGCGAGTTGCGCAAGGGGAGACCGGCGCTGAAAAGGACCCGCAATCGGCGCGGACGTTTTCCACCACAGTAGAAAATATCCACGGGCAGTTTCGACTGCAGTCGAAAATCTTGGTAACCTCGCGTGCCGTGGCGACCGCAATCAGGTATCTGGCGGATCAGATCGAGCGAGACCTCGAACGGAAGATGGTCTTCGTTGCCGGTCCAAGGCAGGTCGGCAAGACGACGCTGGCCCGCAGCCTGCCAGGCGCCGACGATGGCTACCTCAACTGGGACGTCGCGGAGGATCGCGAGCACATTCTGAGGCGCGAACTCCCGACCACCGATCTCTGGGTCTTCGACGAGATCCACAAGTACCGGGACTGGCGGAACTACCTCAAGGGGCTGTACGACGCGCGGGCCGCCGCAGAGCGTCGGATCCTCGTGGTCGGAAGCGCCCGGCTCGACGCCTACCGGTTCGGCGGCGACTCGCTCCAGGGCCGCTTCCATCTCCTCCGCCTGCACCCACTGTCCGCCGCCGAACTCGAGCTGCGAACGACCGGTGAACTCCAGGACCTGTTGCTGCTCGGCGGCTTCCCCGAGCCGTACTTCGGCGGCAGCGAAGTCGAGGCCCGCAGGTGGTCTCGCGAGCACCGCACGCTGCTGATCCGCGAGGAGGTGACGAGCCTGGAACGCATTCAGGACCTCGGCCGGCTCGAACTACTGATGCTCCGTCTCCCGGAACTGGTCGGCTCGCCGCTCTCGATCAACGCGGTCCGTGAGGATCTGCAGGTAAGCCACAAGGCAGTCGCCGACTGGCTGGGAGCGTTCGAGCGGCTCTACGCGATCTTCCGGCTGTCGCCCTTCGGCGCCCCGACAATCCGGGCGGTCAAGAAGCAGCAGAAGCACTACCACGTCGACTGGACGGTCGTGCCGGCAGACGCGCCACGTTTCGAGAACCTGATCGCCTGCCACCTGCTCAAGTGGGTGCATCATCAGCAGGACACCCAGGGGCTCGACCTGGAACTCCGCTACTTCCGCGACACGGACGGCCGCGAGGTCGATTTCATCGTGACCGACCGCCGGCAGCCTGTGCTTGGCGTCGAGTGCAAGTGGGCGGACGGGCGCCTCGACAGGAGTCTGCGCTATTTCAAGGTCCGCTTCCCGGACTGCGAGGCGTGGCAGGTGTCGGCCACGGGGACGAGGGACTATGTGACACCCGAGGGCATCCGGGTTGCGCCGGCGCTGGAGTTGTTGGGGCGGCTGGTGTAGCGCGGGGCCTCGCGGCTCGGACGTCAGGGAGCCAGCTCGCGGGCGACGCGGAAGCTCTCGCCTCTGAAACCGGAACGCTCGGCCAGGGGGAAGCGGAACGCTGAGCGCATCTCCTTGGGACCGTCTCGCCAGGAGCCGCCCCGGATGACATGCTGGGAACAGTCTCCCTCGAGCCAGGCGCTGCCGTCGGAGGGAGCGCCCTCGTAGCTGTCGTTCCAGCAGTCCTCGACCCATTCCCAGCCGTTGCCCTGCATGTCATGCAGACCCCATGCGTTCGGCGGGAACTGGCCCACCGGCGCCGAGAAGCGGAACTCGTCCGCACAGGCCCAGCAGTTCGCGCGGTTGGTGCCGAACTCCTCGCCCCAAGGATAGGGAGTCGTCGAGCCAGCTCGGGACACGTACTCCCACTCCGCCTCGCTGAGCAGGCGGTACTCCTCGCCGGTTTCTTCGGACAGCCACTCCGCGTACGCCCGTGCATCCGACCATGACACCCAACCGGCCGGGCTTCGGCCCGGCTCGTGCTGCTTGTAGCCGGGTTGTGCTCCCGACCGCAAGAAACGAACGAACTCGTCAAGTGTCACCACGTACTTCGACACCGCGAACCGCCACGGGATCGTCACTTCCCGCACCGGCAGCTCGTTTTCGTTGCACTCCACGCCCGAGACGCAGCCCATCCGGAACGTGCCCGCCGGAACCACAACCATCTCCGGACCCAACTCGCCTGAACTCAGGGTGTCCGAGAACGTGTCCCCCGGCTCAAGGGCAGCGCCCTCCTGACTCACAGGTTGCGCCTCGAAGGCGGCGGCCGCCACCGCCAGCAGAACTGCCAGGAACGCGGCATGCGCGACGGTTCTCTTCATCGGCTGCATCCTCCCTGTCATCAGGATCGGGACCGAGTCAATCTACCGTAGCGGATACTCCCCGCCCTGGGCCGCTGGCGAAGGCGGGCACACGACCACAACCGTCGCGTTGTCCTGCCAGGAAAGCGCCCGCTGCTCGATCCGCCGGACGATCGCCTCGGCGATCCCGGAAGCGCCCGATGCTCGGCGAGTGCCGCAAGTCGCAGCGACCTCTTCGTCGGAGAGCGTCTCGATGCCGTCGCTGGCGAGAACTACGACGTCGCCGTCGGCGAGGTCGACCGCGCCCTCCGCCACGTCGTCGAGTGGCAGGCCCATGACCGCGCTGGTGATCGCGGCGCGCTCCGGATGCAGGGCAGCGTGCATCGCGCTGATCTCGCCGCGGGCGGCCCGGGCGTCGAGTTCACGGCCGTAGGTGTGGAGCGGGTTAGCACGCTCCAGGTCGCCGGCGCGCCAGTGGAAGATGAACGAATCGCCGACGCTGAGCCAGCGGAAACGGTCCCTGAAGAACAACGCGGCCACCAGGGTGGTACCCATGCCTCGAAGGGACGGATCGGCCTCGATCGCACGCGCCACCTCGCCGTTCGCGTTGGCGAGCGCGAAACGCAGGCGCTCAGCGGGCGGTTCCGGGATCAGCGCGTAGCTGCCGACGAAACTACGGATCGTGATCCGGCTCGCCCGGTCGCCGGCCGGCATTCCGCCCAAACCGTCGGCGACCGCCACGAGTAGCAGCTCTTCGTCCGAACCGTCGTCGGACACGGGGCGGACGCTCCACGCGTCTTCCTGGCGTTTGCGCGCGCCGATCATGGTGGCCGCCGCGTAGTGGCGGCCTTCGATCACGCTTCTCCGAGGTCCAGGACCGGGATCTCCATCGCTCTCGCGGCTTCCGCCATGCGACGGTCGTAGGTAGCTAGCTCCACGCCTTGGCGTTGCCCTCGAAGGTAGTCAAGCGACGCCAGGTGCAGGGCGTCCAGTGTGCGAACCGGCGCCGGGAAGGCGCCCAACGCCCGGGTCAGTATGACCGGAGACAGTTCCAGCAGCGCGATCTGGCCGATCGCTTCCTCCGCCGCCTCGCCGTGGGTTTCTGCCCGTCCCCGGGCGTGAAGACGGTTCCAGACTTCGTACTCGACCAATCGGCTCGCCACGAGGCTCTCAGCCCAAAGATGTTCAGGTGGCCGCCGAATCTCCGCAAAGAGGTGCGCCAGCACGACCGAGGAGTCGATGTAGATCACCGGTCTTGCCGATCCGCTTCCAGATCCTGCAGCAGCTCATCCAACGACATGATGGGTGGCGGCTTCACCGGCGGCCCTGCTCCCTTCATGGCCGGCGGCGTCAACAGGCCCTTGCGCACGGCATCGGCCAGCAGCGCGTCGGCAATGAAGGGACTGCGCTCTTCGCGCGGCGGCACGATCTCGGCGACTACGCGGTCTCTATCCGTAACCAGGATCGTCTCGCCCGCTGCAGCCATTCGCACATACCGGCTGAGCCGGTTGTTCAGCGTCTTGAGTCCCACAGATCTCATGGCGCAGAAATGTAGCTTCCGGTGGCCACCTTCGTCAAGGTCAGGCCGCGTTAGCCTGACCGCATGGTCCGCCTGGAGTGCGTCCCGAACATCAGCGAGGGCCGGCGCCGCGATGTCATCGACGCCTGTGTGGAGGCGGCTTCGACGCGCGGCGTGCGGGTGCTCGACGTGTCTTCGGACCCGGACCACAACCGGACGGTGTTGACGTTGCTGGGTGCGGGCGGCGATCTGGTGCGGGCCGTGACGGCCTTGGCGGGAGCGGCGATCGAGCGCATCGACGTGGCCGGGCACTCCGGCGTGCACCCGTTTCTCGGCGCCCTCGACGTCGCTCCATTCGTGCCACTGGAGGCGCAGCAAATGCCCGCGGCGGTCGACGCCGCGCTGCGCGCCGCGGACGAGTTGGCCGCGCTCGGCCTGCCGGTGTTTCTCTACGGCGAGGCCGCCTCGAATGCAGGACGTGCCGCCCTTGCCGACCATCGCCGCGGCGGTCTCGCTCGGCTCGGCGAACGGATGGCGAGCGGCGAGTGGCCGCCGGACCGCGGGCTGTCCCGGCCGCACACCACTGGTGGTGTCGTCTGTATTGGGGCGCGGAAGCCACTGGTCGCCTTCAACCTGCTGCTCGACACGGATCAACTCGTTGCGGCGAAACGGATCGCGTCGGCACTACGCGAATCTGGCGGCGGTTTGCCTGGCGTGCGCGCGCTCGGGTTCTTCCTGGAGAGCCGCCAACACGCCCAGGTCAGCGTGAACCTGACCGACTGTGACCGGACGTCGCTGCTCGATGTGGTCCGGAGAGCCGACGAGCTGGCGGCCGCGGCTGGCGTGCGTGTCGTCGAGACGGAGTTGGTCGGGCTGGCGCCGCGCCGCGTGTTGCCGGAGGGAGGTGCAGCGGCGCTTCGGTTACGCGAACTCTCGGACCGTCAGACCCTGGAGAGCCATCTGTAGGGCGGCCAGCATCGTCGCCGCTTCGCGGCGCGTCTTCTCCAGAAGCCGGCGGGGACGCCGGCGCACCCAGTGTGGGACGTCTAGCTCGCCAGGCCGTCGGCCAGGCGGCGGGGCATGCCGTCGAACGACCCCGACGACATCGTGACCAGGACGTCGCCGGCCCGGGCCTCGGCGAGGACCGCCTCGGCCAGTTCTTCGTTCGAACCGCAGGCGGTAGCCGCCGCGCCGAGTCGTTCGATCTCCACAGCCACCTCCTCCGGGTCGAACCCCTCCTCGCCCAGTCGCTCGCGGTGGAACACGGGAGCCAGGAAGACACGGTCGGCGGAGGCCAGCGACGCCGCCAGGTCGGCGGCGAACTGCAGCCTGCCCGCACTCAGGCTTCGCGGCTCGAACAGAGCGACCAGCCGGCGGCCGGGAAAGCGTTGCCGGAGCGCCGCGAGGGAGGCCGCGACCTCCGAGGCGTGATGGGCGAAGTCGTCGATGACGACCACCCCGGCTTTCTCGCCGATCACCTCGAGCCGACGCTTGACGCCCCGGAAGGTGGCGAGCGCGTCCAGGACGGCGCCCCGCTCCAGTCCGTCGGCGCGAGCCGCCGCCCACACCGCCATCGCGTTCAGCGCGTTGTGCTCGCCCCAGACGCCGAGGTCGACCCGCTGCCGCCGGCCCCCTTCCTCCAGCTCGAAGGAGATCCCGCGTTCGCCGCTCTCGACCGGACCGACCAGCCGGATGTCGCCCGTCGCGGCGCCGTACATCACCACCCGGCACGGGCTCGCCGGCAGCAGCCGCTCCACCGCCGGATAGTCGGCGCAGGCGACCAGCAACCCGGTCGGCGGCAGGCGTTCGACGAGTCCGAGAAAGGCCTGTTCCAGCCCTTCGAAGTCGGGATAGAGATCGACGTGATCGTGCTCCAGGCTGGTCAGGATCACGGTCTCCGGCCGGTAGTGCCAGAACTTCGGTCCGCGGTCGAAGTAGGACGCGTTGTACTCGTCGCCCTCGATCGCGAAGCGCGGGCCGGTGCCCAGAGCGAACCCGGAGGCCAGACCGATCGGCGCGCCGCCGATGAGATAGCCGGGATCGGCGCCGGCGTGGGAGTAGACCCAGGCCGCCATCGCGGTCGTCGTCGTCTTGCCGTGGCTGCCGGCGACGACCAGCGGCCGTCGGTCCCGGAGGACGAAGCGGTCGAGCGCCTCCGGCATCGACAGCCGCGGCAGGCCGAGTTCTTCCGTCGCGACCGCCTCCGGGTTCGTCCGCGGCACGGCGTTGCCGACGATCACGAGGTCCGGCCGCTGCTCGAGGTGGGCCGGGTCGTAGCCGACCAGCGGCTCGATGCCCGCGGCGGCGAGAATCTCGCTGGTCGGCGGATAGAGGGGACCGTCCGACCCTCGCACCTGGTGCCCGAGTTCCCGAAGCAGGCAGGCCAGCGGCGCCATGCCGGTGCCGCCGATCGCGATCAGGTGGATGTCCAAGGCAGGCTAGGAGCGCGGCGGACGGCCCCACAGACTGGCCTCGTCCTTCGCCTTGGACGGGCCGCTGCGGCGACGCTCCAGCGCCTCATCCACCTCGGCCAGACGGGGGGCCAGACAGCTCTGCTGCAGCTCGGTCAGTTCGGCGATCCCAGCCAGCGCCAGGTCGAGGAGGCCGTCGAACTCGGGTCGCGTGAACACGCGGCCCTCAGCCGTGCCCTGGACCTCGATCAGGTTGCCCTCGCCGGTGGCCACAACGTTCAGGTCGACCTGGGCGTCCCGATCCTCGACGTACTCCAGGTCGAGCAGCAGTTCGTCCTCGCAGATGCCGACCGACACCGCGGCCACCGAGTGGACCAGCGGCCACCTCTTCAGATCGCCCTCGAGCAGCATCTTCGCCAGCGCGGCGACGGTCGCCACGTAGGCGCCGGTGATCGAGGCGGTGCGGGTGCCGCCATCGGCCTGGATGACGTCGCAGTCGACCGCGATCGTGACTTCCGGGAGCTTCCGGAGATTGACCGCCGACCGGAGGGAACGACCGATCAGCCGCTGGATCTCGGCCGTGCGCCCCGAGGGCCGCCCGCGCGACACTTCCCGCCTCGAACGGGTCAGGGTCGCCCGCGGCAGCATCGCGTACTCGGCGGTCAGCCAGCCCTGCCCCTTGCCGACCAGGAAGGGCGGCACCCGCCGCTCCACGCTGGCGGAGCAGAGCACCTTCGTATCGCCGCACTCGATCAGCGTCGAACCCTCGGCGAACTTCATCGCGTCGAGTTCGATCGTCACCGGGCGCAGGGCGGAAGGCGACCTGTCGCCGCTCCGGCTGAAACCGCCGCCTCGATTCGTCACGATGTCTCGACCTCCTCCCCTGCCCCCAATGTTCCTGCCGTATCCGACCCGTCCACGTCGATCCATTCGAGCGTCGCCGGCTCGCCCAGGATCCGCTCGGCAAGTCTGGCAAACCGCGGACCGGCGTCCGTCGCGAAGAGTCTCACACTTGCCGGTTCACGTCCGGCGCCGTCGGTCCAGCCCCGGCCGCGCAGTTCCTGCTCCACCAGGGCGCCGGTCGACTCGGCGGAGTCGACCAGGGTGACGTCCGCGCCGCACACCCGGTCCAGCACGCCGCGCAGCATCGGATAGTGGGTGCAGCCGAGCAGCAGCGTGTCGATCCTCGCGGCCAGCAACGGTTCGAGATACCGCGCCACGATGCGCCCGGTGATCTCGTCCTCCTCCCAGCCTTCCTCGACCAGCGGGACGAGCAGCGGACACGCCTGCTGACTGACCCGGAGGCGCGGGTCGAGGCGGCGGATCGCCTCTTCGTAGGCACCCGATCGCACCGTCGACTCCGTGGCGATCACGCCGATGTGCCGGCTCGCCGACGCCACCGCGGCAGAGGCGCCCGGCTCCAGCACGCCCCAGTGCGGCGCCCGCACGACGAGATCGTCCAGCGCCATGGCGGAGGCCGTGTTGCAGGCCACGACCAGGGCGTCGACCCGGCGGCGCTCCAGGAAGTCGACGTTCGTCTGCGAGTAGCGGAGCACTGTTCGCCGCGACTTCGTGCCGTAGGGCAGGCGAGCCGTGTCGCCGAGGTAGAGGATGGAGGCGCCGGGCAGGCGGCGCCGCAGCGCGGCAACCACGGTCAGGCCGCCGACGCCCGAGTCGAAGACGCCGATCAAAGGCTGTGCTCCGCCCATCGCTCAGAGGTCCGCGGAAGGCTCCGCGTTGCGGTCGAGGTCGGGCAGCAGCGGCCGGCTCGTGTCGACGTGGCCGGCGAAGGTCAGGCGCTGCTCGCCGTTCCACATCAGCACGACGCGCTCGATGCCCAGATTGCTCGCCGTCAGACTGTTCACCAGGCTGTAGACGGCGAGCAGTTCGTCGCGCAACCCCATCGCCGGCCGCTCGAAGCGCAGCGCGGGGCCGGCCTGCGCAACGGTCAGGTCGACGTAGGCGACGCCGTTGACCAGGTCGAACGCCTGCAGGCCGACGGCGGGCGGCAGAGCGGGGAAGATCTCCTCGCCCGGTTCCGGCGGGTCGTCGCCGACCGGAGCGGGACCGGGACCGTCGATCAGCGCCTGGACGATCGCCGCCGCCGTCTCCTCGACGCTGGCTGCGGCCGGGATCGCCCGCGGCACGCAACGGAGCAGTTCGCCGGTCGCCGGAAAGCAGAGCGTCGCGAAGAAGTCCTCGCCCTCCGGGACGAGTTCCACGTCGCCGTCCAACTCGCCGTCCACGTCGTCGCGGCCGCAGGCCCCAAGCAACACGAGGAGCACGACCGCGGCGAGAGGCCAGAGGCTCGAACGCGGCCGCCTCACGATCGCGTCCCGTCAGCGGTCGTCGCCGCGGCGCCGGTCATGACCCCCCGGTAGAGCCGGATCGCCCGGCCGATCGCCTCGAACACCTCGCGGCCGCGAGGTCCCTCGAAGACCGGGTTGGTCTCTTCCCCGACTTCCTCGTAGCCGAACTCGATCAGGACCGCCGGCATCGACGCACCCGTCAACACCCGCAGGGGCGCGCGCTGGAAGCCCCGGTTCGGCAGGTCGAGGACGTCGCCGACCTGGGTCTGGATCAGCCGCGCCAGCAGCGCGCTCCGCTCGAGTTCGGCGTCGTGGACCCGGTCCCAGGGTTCGAGCGGCGGGATCACGACCGGCGGCTCTTCTTCCGCCGGTTCCGAGTCCAGGTCGTTGAGTTCCTCGTCCTCGAGCGCTTCCGGCTCCGGATCTGGCTGCGGCTCGTCCTCGGCGACCTCGGCATCGGATCCGTTTTCGGACTCGGTCGCCTCCCCCTCGTCGAGCGGCGCCGGAGGCGGATCGAGAACCCATGTCTGGAACGCGCTTCCCGGCATGGCCGCCTCGCCGGCGCTCACGTGCAGCGACACGAAGAGATCCGCCTCGTACTGGTTGGCCAGCGACGTTCGGTTCTCGAGCGTGACCGTGCTGTCGCCGCTGCGGGTGAGCACCACGCGCGCCCCCAGCTCGAACTCCAGGTAGGACCTGAGCACCTCGGCGATCCGGAGCGCGAGGTTCTTCTCGCTCTCGCCGGACGGAGCCCGCACGCCGTTATCCGTCCCGCCATGACCCGGATCGAGGACGATCCGGAACTCGCTCCGTTCCTCCTCCGCCGGCGACGTCGCGCGCGGCTGGAATCCCGGCCGGCTTCGCGTGATGTCGAGCACGAGCTGGACCCGCGGGGGCCGGCCCAGGAGGTACGGCTCCGACGCCTCGGCGCGGGGCGCCAGACCGATGTCGACCGAACGCTCCCGCACTTCGATCCAGCGCACGAGAGGATCGTTCAGGCGCACCCGGCGGCGCGGTTGCATGACTCCGCTCAGCAGCCGCAGCCGCACACCCGCGCGGTACCGATCGACCTGGAAGCGAGGCCGGCTGGAGAAGGTCACGACGAGCGTCGTGGCGCCGAGGTCGTGGACGCGGTCCACCTCCACGTCGAGGCGGCGTTCACCCGTCCTGTCGACACGAAGCAGGCCCCGCCGCCGGTCGAAGTCGAAGCGGTAGCCGAGCGTCTCCGGGTAGGCCCGAGAGAGCGCGTCGACGGGCACGTACAGCTTGCGCGGCTCGATTGGTTCAGGGGGCAGCTCCGGCTCTTCCTCTTCCGGCGCGGGCTCTTCCTCCTCGCCATCTCCCTCCGCATCCGGCGGTTCCCCGTCTTCCTCCTCCTCTTCGTCGGGGTACTCCGGTTCCGGCTCGATCCACGGCCTGATCGACACTTGGTGGACCTCGCCGTCGACCGTGACCGTCCGGCTCAGGGGTCCGAGAACGACCTCCCTCCCCGCTACGCGCAGCGTGTGGGCCTCGCCGAGCGGGCCCCGCTCGAGATCCCCTCCCAGCGCGTCGACGACGGGGCCCAGGGCGACGAGCGGCCCGGAGGCAGAACGGGCCCACGGCAGGGCCGCGGCGTCACGGCCGACGATGATCGTCCCCTCCTCGTGGGAGAGGATCTCCGTCTCCGGCTCGTCGTCTCGCTGCGCCGATGCAGGCGCGAGCGGCAGGAGCCCCAGGGCCACGGCCGGCAGTCCGGAGGCACACCAGAAGATGCCGCGTCGGAGAGACACTACGGCAACCTAACACCACCGCGGGGAGCCCTGATTCCGGGCCTGCCGGGGCGAACCACCCACACGTGCGCTGGTAGCCCGTACGGGATTCGAACCCGTGTTACTGGCGTGAGAGGCCAGCGTCCTAGACCCCTAGACGAACGGGCCACGCGTGCGCAGGGCCGCGCAATTTAGCACAGCGTGCCCGTGGTCAGGGCACCTCGGACGAAGCACTGCCGACGGCAACCTGCGTGTCGGGATTCAGGTCCCCATTCGGGTCGACGAGATGACCACCCGGGAAGCTGACGGAGACGGCCGGGGCGGACGTATCGAGGCACAGAAGGTGGTTGTTGTCGTTGTCGCCCAGATCCGCGAGGGCCGCCGGAACGATCTCGTCAGTCGAGCCGTCCGTGCGCTCCACGGTCACGCGATAGAGGGCGCGCTCGGTGTCGCCAGGATCGTCGCCATTCGGCAATCGCACGCCGCCGGCCCAGGTCGCCCGGACCACCTGTTGGATGCCTTCCGGACACGCCGACCCCCGGCCCTCCGTCGACCATCGGTCCTCGGGTACCACCTCCGCCAGCACGAGAGAGGGCCCGGCCTCGAGCGGCGTGACGCTCGTCTCCGTTCCGCGGAAGTTCACCGGATCACCGGTCACTCCAGCCGAGAACAGGTCATCGACAATGAGCACTCTTGCCGGTGGGTCGCCGGCAGCGTCGCCGAACTCACCGATGAGAAGCACGGTCCTGAGTTCGCCTGGATCGTTGGCCGGACGGAGAGTTGAGCAGATGGGAGAGTGCTCAGACCCGGACCGCGTGACAATCCGGAAGTCATCGGGCTGCAGGGTGTCTGCGTCCACGGTATGGGACAGCACGATCGGCATGCCGTCCTGCCCGGATGCGCCCTGGCAGAGGAAGTTAGCCCCGGCCGGCAGGGCGTTGTCCAACCCGAAAAAGGCCGACAGCGGGCGCGCCGTTTCGCCGTTGGCAGCCTGCGCGACAGGCATCATCGCCACCAGGCCCCCTGCGACAAAGTAGAGAAACGCCTTCATACGCCACCCACGCGGATCAGCTTACTCCGTAGACCGCCACTTCTTCGGCGCCACGAAACCGTCGCGGCCCTCCCAGAAGATCGGCACGTGCTCCTCGGGCTGCAGCGCACGGAAAGCAAGCGCCTTACCGATCAGACGCTCGGCGATCTCCGGGTGCTCGGCTGACAGGTCGTGCTGCTCGCCGGGGTCGTCGCCGAGGTGAAAGAGCATGGTCTGGGCGTCGGCGAGCGCCGCGCGGTCGAGCGGCTCCGGGCCGATGACGATCAGCTTCCAGTCGCCTTCCATCGCCATGAGCTGCTCGCGCTCGCTGCTCAACTGGGCGCAGTAGGAGTAGAAATCGCGGTCGCCGGCGACCTCGCCGCCCCGAAGCGCCGGCAGGGCATCGCGGCCGTCCACCTCCAGGTCGGGACGATGCGAAGCGGCCGCCGCCTCCATGAGCGTCGGCATGACGTCGAGGTAGTTCAACGGCGCGGAGACGGCGCCGCCGCCGCTCACCCCGCCGGCGGTCCAGCGGGCCGCCGCCGCGACACGGATACCCCCTTCGAAGACGTTGCCCTTGGAGCCGCGGAACGGGCGGTTGTCGCCGATGCCGGTGTCCCCGCCGTTGTCCGAGAAGAACCACACGAGGGTGTCGTCCGCCACGCCGGCCTCGTCCAACGCATCGAGGATGCGCCCGATGCCGACGTCCATCGCGTGGACCATCGCGCCGGTGATCCTGCGGTTGCGGAGCCGGCCTTCCACGTCTTCGAGGCGGGCCCGGCTCATCGCGTGACCGCCGAACCACTCGTACTTCTCCGGGGGCACGCCCGCGCCGACGACCGCCTCGATCGGCACCGGCTCGAGGTCCTCGTAGGGCGGCAGATCCTCTTCCTTCGCCTGGAAGGGCGAGTGCGGCGCGTTGTACGGCACGAACAGGAAGAAGGGTGCGTCGCCGCCGGCGTGCTCGCGGACGAACCGCACCGCGTGCTCGGAGATCAGATCCGTGCTGTAGCCGGGCTCGTCCACCGACTCGTCGTCGTGGAACCAGTCGACCTCGCCGTAGCGCTCGTGCGTGAAGTAGTCGAAGCCCCAGCCGAGGTGGCCGACGAAGCGCGTGAAGCCGCGTTCGAGGGGGTGGTACTCGCGGCGCGAGAGACCCAGATGCCACTTGCCGACGAGACCGCGGTGCTCGTAGCCGGCCTCGGCGAGCACCTGCGGCACGATCGTCGCCTCGGGATCGAGACCGTAGTCGTGGTACCCCATGACGACACCGCGCATCATTCCGTAGCGAATCGGATGCCGGCCGGTCATCAGGCCCGCGCGCGTCGGCGAGCAGATCGGCGCCACGTAGAAACGATCGAGCCTGACGCCCTCCGCGGCGATGCGGTCGATGTTGGGGGTGGCGACGTCGCCGCCGTTGAAGCTGACATCACGCCAGCCGAGGTCGTCGGCGACGATCAGCACGACGTTCGGCGGTCGTTGTGCGCGAGGAGCCTCGACGTCCTCGCCAGGCGCACAGCCCGGCAGGCCGATGGCCACGAGCAGGATCCATTGCTTACTCTTCGTCACTGATCCTCTCGAGCAGGCGCCGAAAACTCCGACTTCACCAGATTGCCGGCGACCTGCATCGCCTCGCTGAGCACCTCGCGATCGCCGATGTGGTTGGCCAGCAGCAGGATCAGACTGATATTCAGCGCGTCGCTCTCGTCCTTCGTGCAGCCCCGGTGAAGCTCAAGGAGTTCGTCGTAGAAGCCGTCGCTATCGGGGATGTTGGATTTGGTCTGGAGTCGGGTCATGGGTCGTCTCTCTCCTGGGCCCTCGCGCGCCGAAAAGCGTCGGCGATCCGCTCGGGGTCGTAGTCGGTGAAGCGCGCGGCGACGTGCTGGTCGGGACGGAGAAGATACAGGGCACCGGGAGCATCGCCTAGGTACCTCTCGTCCAGCAGCGCGTGCCGCCGGGCGGGCAAGCTGACGACTTCCAGGCCGGGCTCGTCGTCAGGAACGTCGATGCCCAGCGCCAGAAGCTGGAAGCGGTCGCCCAGCCGCGCCAGCAGCCAGCCGTCGTCGATCGGCGCATCGACCGCGGGCGAGCCGGGCCGCGTGCGCGCGGGAAGGCCGTCCGCGTCCGGGCTCTGGAGGGGCGAGTCGCGAACCACGTGCGGCAACGACAGCCGTCCCGAGTTCACCAGGGGCCGCGCCATGGGCTGCGTCTCCGCGAGGTTCAGGACCGCGTCCCGGAACAGTCGGCTGGTCTCCGACTTCGGACTGATGAAGTCGGTCGAGCGCGTCGAGTTCAGGATGTTCTCGTCGGCTGCCGGAACCCGCTCCGCGTCGTAGCTGTCGAGAAGCGAATCCGGCGAGCGGCCGAGGAGGACGCGCTCGAGCTTCCACACCAGGTTGTCGACGTCCTGGAGGCCGCTGTTGGCCCCGCGCGCCCCGAACGGCGAGACCTGGTGCGCCGCGTCGCCGGCGAAGAGCACGCGGCCGTGGCGGAAGCGCTCGATCCGCGCGCACTGAAAGGTGTAGACCGAGATCCACTCGAGTTCGAACTCGACATCGTCGCCGAGCATCTGGCGCAGCCACGGAACGACCTTCTCCGGACGCTGCTCCTCCTCCCGGTCGGCACCCGGCCCAAGCTGCAGGTCGATCCGCCACATGCCCTCCGGCTGCTTGTGAAGCAGCGCCGACTGGCCCCGGTTGAACGGCGGATCGAACCAGAACCAGCGCTCGGTCGGAAAGTCGGCCTTCATGGTGACGTCGGCGATGAGGAAGCTGTCCTCGAACACGCGACCCGCGAACTCGAGTCCCAGTTCACGTCGCACCGTCGAGCCGGCCCCGTCGCACGCCACCACCCACTCCGCCTCCAGCCGGTACGGACCTTCCGGGGTGTCGACGGTCAGGAGCACGCTGTCAGCCGCCGGTTCGACCTTCGTCACCCGGCTGCCTCCGCGCAGCTCGACGGGACGGCCCTCCGACTGGAGATCGCGGAGGCGCCTCACCAGGAGTTCCTCGAGGCGGTACTGCTGCAGGTTGATGAAAGCGGGCCGCCGGTGCCCTTCCTCCGCCAGGAGATCGAACTCGTAGATGCGGCGGTCGCGGAAGAAGACCTTGCCGCGGCTCCAGGTCACGCCATGGTCGACGATCTCGTCGCCGCAGCCAAGGCGGTCGAAGATCTCCAGCGCCCGCTTGGCGAAACAGATGGCGCGCGACCCGTAGCTGACCCGGTCGTTCTCGTCGAGGAGCACCACGGGGATGTCGCGCCGCGCCAGGTCGATGGCGGCCGTCAGGCCGGCCGGCCCCGCACCGACCACGACGACCGGGTGACGGGCCGGCGCCGGGGCGTCCTGGTCGGGACTCCGCTCGTAGGGATAGAGCGGCGTCTCGAAGATCCTCAATCCTGCAGCGCCGCCCACATCTCTAGGTCGCGCTGCGCGGTCCAGATGCGCGGCGTGTCGATCCCCCGCGCCTCGTCGTACGCCCGCGCGACGTTGAAGGGCAGGCAGTGCTCGTAGATCGCGTAGTCGGAGAACTTCGGGTCGCACGCCGCCCGGGTGGCCTCGAAGGCCTCCTTCAGCGTTCCGCCCCGAGCGGCGACACGCGCTGTCGACTTGTAAGTCGAGTCGACGAAGTCGCGCGTGCTCTCGATCGCCGCGGCCACCATCTCTTCTCCCACCAGCGCGGCGCCGCGGCCGGGCGCGATCGCACCCGGCCGGAAGGAGGCGATCCGGTCGAGCGTCCCGCCCCAGTCGAGGAAGTGCCCGTCGCCGCAGTAGCAGGCCGAGTGGTACTCGACGATGTCGCCGGTGAACAGCACCTGTTCGTCCGGCACCCAGATGACGGCGTCGCCGGCGGTGTGGGCGCGGCCCACCTGCAGGATGTCGACCCGGCGCTTGCCGAGGTAGACCGTCATCCGGCTCGAGAAGGTGGTGGTCGGCCAGGTCAGGCCCGGGATCGACTCGTGGCCCTCGAACAGGCGCGGCATCCGCTGGAACTCGCTGTCCCAGTCCTCCTGGCCTCGCTCCGCGACCATCGAGCGGGCGGTCTCGGACATGATGACCTGCTGCGCGTCGAAGGCCGACGCCCCGAGCACCCGCACCGCGTGGTAGTGCGTGAGGACCAGGTGCGTGATCGGCTTGTCGGTCACGGAGCGCACCTTCTCGATCACCTTGTTCGCGAGCAGCGGCGTCGCCTGCGCCTCGACCACCATGACGCAGTCGTCGCCGATGATCACGCCGGAGTTGGGGTCGCCCTCCGCGGTGAAGGCCCAAAGCCCCTCGCCGACCTCGGTGAAGCTGATCTGCTTCTCGGCGAGGTCCCCCGCCGACGCGAACGCCCTTGCCATCAGCCGTTGTCCGGGTCGAAGCGCTTCTCGAGCCCCGTCCAGCAGTCCGTGTAGTCGTCCTGGAGCGGCGCCTCCCGGGCCGCGAACTCGGTCAGGTGCTGCGGGAAGCGGGTCTCAAACATGAAGCTCATCGTGTTCTCGAGCTTCTTCGGCGCCAGTTCGGCGGATGTCGCGGCCTCGAAGGCGTCGGCGTCGGGGCCGTGGGGCAGCATCATGTTGTGCAGCGACAGGCCGCCCGGCACGAAGCCCTCCGGCTTGGCGTCGTAGATGCCGTAGATGTTGCCCATCAGCTCCGACATGATGTTCTTGTGGTACCAGGGCGGCCGGAAGGTGTGTTCCGCGACGCTCCAGCGATCGCGAAAGAGCACGAAGTCGATGTTGGCGGTGCCGGGCACGCCCGAGGGCGCGGTCAGGACCGTGAAGATCGACGGGTCGGGGTGGTCGAAGAGGATCGCGCCGACCGGCGCGAAGGCCTCCAGATCGTACTTCGAAGGGGCGTAGTTGCCGTGCCAGGCGACGATGTCGAGCGGCGACTGCCCGATGTCCGACGCGTGGAAGCGGCCGCACCACTTGATCACCAGCCGTGACGGAACCTCGCGATCCTCGAACGCCGCGACGGGCGTCTTGAAGTCGCGGGGGTTGGCGAGGCAGTTGGCGCCGATCGGCCCGCGGTCGGGCAGGCGGAACTTCGCGCCGTAGTTCTCGCACACGAAGCCCCGGGCGGGGCCGTCCGCGACCTCCACGCGAAAGACCATGCCGCGGGGCAGGATCGCGATCTCCCGAGGCTCGAGGTCGATCCGCCCGAGTTCCGTCCAGAAGACGAGCCGGCCGTCCTGGGGAACAACGAGCATCTCCGAGTCGGCCGAGTAGAAATACTCGTCGACCATGCTCTCGGTGGCGAGGTAGACGTGGGCGGCCATCCCCACCTGGGTGTTCACGTCGCCGGCGGTCGTCATCGTGCGCATGCCGGTCAGGAAGGTCAGCGCCTCGGTCGTGTGGGGCACCGGATCCCAGCGGTACTGACCCAGGGAGACAACGTCGTCGACGATGTGGGGCGCCGACCGCCAGTACGGCACGTCGATGCTCCGAAAGCGCGACGTGTGCCTGACCGAAGGGCGGATCCGGTAGCACCAGGTCCGCTCGTTCTCGCCCTGGGGCGCCGTGAACGGCGTCCCCGAGAGCTGCTCGGCATACAGGCCGTACGCGCAGCGCTGCGGGCTGTTCTGGCCCTGCGGCAGCGCGCCCGGCAGCGCTTCGGTCTCGAAGTCGTTGCCGAACCCGGGCATGTAGCCCGGTGTCGTCCCGCAGGGGGTTTCGGCCTGGACGATCCGGCGTCCCGTCATGGGTCGAGCGCTCTCTCTCGCCGTACTTCGGCTACAGGGATTCTAGCTACTCGCCGATCAAGCCGCGCTCAGATCGATGGGCTCCTGCTTCACGATCTTCCGGCAGATCGTGAGGCAGGGCTGGAAGCTGTCCCGCCCCGTCAAGCGCTCGACGAGGCCGGCCACTCCGGGCCACCGCGAGGCGTCGAGCGGCCCGGCGACGAACTCGAACTGAGCGATCTGGCACGCGAGCGAGACGTCCGCGATGGTGAGCGCGTCGCCGACCAGGAACGGCCCGTCACCGACTTCGCCCTCGAGATAGTCCAGACGCCGCGGAAGCCGTTCCTCATACGTCTTCCTGGCCGTGTCCACATCGGGCTCCTCGCCCATGAACCGTTTGAACTGGATCGGGCGGAAGATCCCGAGGCCGATCGCCATCGCCAGCTCGGTGTCGCAGTACTCCTCCAGCCAGACCGCGCGGCCGCGCTCGTAGGGATCCGCCGGATAGAACGCGGGCTCCGGGAACTTCTGCTCGATGTAGGCGCAGATCGCGGATGAATCGGGAATCGTGCCCGCCGGGCCTTCCTCTCCGATCTCCGTATCGCGCAACACCGGAATGCGACGCGCCGGACTGATCTCCTTGAACCAGTCGGGCATCGGCATGATGTTGACGCTCTCGAGCTCGAAGGGCGCCCCCTTCTCACGTAGCAGGGCATCCGCCTTCCGAACGAAGGGAGAGAGGTGGGCTCCGTAGAGGATCAGGCTCATCTTGACTGTCCGATGTCGAGTCGGAGGTGGCGAGTCCGGCGGCGCTATCTACGCCGACCCGGCATCACCAGCGGTTCGATCGGCGCCTTGAGCACGACCGTCTCTTCCTTCGGCACGTAGCAGACCGTCTCGCTGCAGGCCTGGTAGACGACGTCGACCGGGATCTCGATCTCGGTCGGCTTGTCCTGAATCGGCCAGTTGAGAATCTCGGCGTTCAGGGCGATCGGGATGGCGATGTCGGTCGTGCCTTGCTCGTAGACGTTGAGCGTCACGCCGAGCTCGGGAAACTCGCGCTCGGAGGTCGCCGGGTAGATCGGCTCGCCGAGCCTCACCCCCTTGGTCGGTACGACGGTCGCCGTGGACGCGATGAAGCCGTCGGGCAGGGGTTCCGCGTAGATGTGGTAGCCGTCGGCGACCTCGAACCGCACGTGAAGAGTGCTCGTGTACTCGAACTTGAGCGCCTCGTCGGCGAGGAAGACGGAAACCTCGACGTGCTCGTCGCCCAGTTCGGCGGCGGGAACCTCGTGCTTGGCCAGGATGCGGCCGATCGCGCTGTCGCGAATCGTGCCGGCCGACGTGCGCGTCGCGTAGTGGCGGTGGAAGAACTTCTCCGTCACCCGGCCGTCGCGGTCCGTGACGTAGACGCCCGGGAAGGGGATCCCGTAGAACCCCTTCTGGGTCGCCCGGTTGAGCACATCCGCGTCGGGATCGATCGTCGTGTTCAGGATGCCGAAGCGCTTGATGACCGCCGAGTCGGCATCGGAGAGCAGGTCGTAGGTGACGTCGCGATCCTCGGCAAACGTCTTCAACTGCTCCTGCGTGTCGTAGCTGATGCCGTAGACCTTGATGTCCTCGGCGTCGAAGAGTTCCAGGTTGTCTTGCAGCTCGACCAGCTGCGTGCGGCAGTACGGTCACCAGACGGCGGAGCGATAGAAGACGACGATCGCCTTCGAGTTCCCCCGGTCCGCGTGGAAGTCGATCAGCTCGCCGTCCTGGTTCGGTAGCTCGAACTCCGGCAGGCGCTCGCCGATGGCCGGGCCGGTCGGGAACTCGTGTTCCGCCGGGTAGCGCCGGCCCGGGTGGCTCGTCGGCACGGGAACCGTGATGCCGAGATCGTCCTGCCGCGCCTCCGGCGACTGGTTCTCGTGCGCGCCCTTCACTCTCTCGTTCTCGTTCTCGTCGCCGTCCTGGGAAAACGCCGGAACGGCCAGGAACATCGGGACGAGGGCGAGCAACGCAAATCGGCCTCTCTTCATGGGTCGAACACTCCCTCTCTCTGAGCCCGCCTAGAACGGTGACCAGGCGGGGTTGCTGTTGGATCCTGTGCCCGTCAGTCGAATCGGATTGGAGCCATCCAGGTTCATGACGTAGATCTCCCTCCCTCCGCCGCGCGAAGAATCGAAGGCGATCCGGGTGCCGTCGGCCGACACCGAAGGGTTGGAGTCGGCACCTGGGGCGGTAGTCAGACGGCGCTTGTCGGAGCCATCGACGTTCATGATGTAGATCTCATAGTTGCCGTTCTGCGGTGCCCCGTCGCGATCGGTGGAGTAGACGATCTGCCTGCCGTCGGGTGTCCAACTGGGGACCTCGTCAAGAGCACGAGTGAACGTCAATCGCTGCTGGTTGGTGCCATCGACGGCGTTGGCCAGATAGATCTCCGGGTCGTCGCGGTCACGGTCGGCTTCGAAGGCGATCCACAAACCGTCGGGCGACCAGGCGACGAAGTTGTTTACGCGCCCCAGAGGATGGTCTTCGGTGAGCTGCGTGAGGTTGTACCCCCAGTTTCCGGCGTCGACGTTGGTACGCCACACCTGAGAGCTGCCGCTGCGGTTCGAATCGAAGGCGATCATCGAGCCGTCGGCCGACCAGGAGGGGCCGCCGTCGTTGGCCGCGTGGCTGGTGAGACGGACGACGTTGGAGCCGTCGGCGTTCATGATGTAGATGTCGGCGTTGTCGTTGCGAGATGATGCGAATGCGATCCGGGTGCCGTCGGGCGACCACGTCGGGGCACCATCGAAGCCCGGATTGTTGGTCAGCCGCGTCAGGTCGGAGCCACCCTCGTTCATGACGTAGATCTCCGGGTTGCCGTCCTGATTGGACACGAAGGCGATCCTGGAGGAGTTGTTCTGTGCCGCCGCTGGCTGCACATGTGTCGCAGTCGTGACGGCAAACAGAAGGCAGATGAAGAGAACGGGACCCATCGCGTTGATCTCGTAGGCTATCGCCCCAACCACTCGAAAGGACAAGAATGATGAATCGATGCGGCGCGCGACGCGGCCTGGTCGCCCTCGGGCTCGCCGCGGCCTTCGCGGCCGGCGCCACGGGCGCGGCAGCACAGTTTCAACCCGCCGAGATCGGTCCGACCCGGACGATCGACTGGCAGTCCGGCGCCGATCCCGAAGGACGGCCCGCCGGGGAGCGGCCGCCCAACATCGTCGTCATCCTCGCCGACGACCTCGGCTGGAACGACCTGACCTGGCTCGGCGGCGGCGTCGCGGGCGGCACGGTGCCGACCCCGCACATCGACTCGCTGGCACGTGACGGCGTTCACTTCGCCAACGGCTACTCGGCCAACGGCACCTGCGCCCCGTCGCGGGCCGCGCTGATGACCGGCCGCTACGGCACCCGCTTCGGTTTCGAGTTCACGCCGACGCCGCCGGGGTTCGCCACGATGGTGCCCCGCCTCTCGAGCACGGAAGGCAGGCTCCGGCAGACGAGCGGCAACCCGGAAGGGGCTTCGGTTCCCATCGACGAGAAGGGCGTGCCGCCGTCCGAGATCACGCTCGCCGAGCTGCTCAAGCCGGCCGGCTACCACACCGTGCACATCGGCAAGTGGCACCTTGGTGTGGGCGACGGCATGCGGGCTCACGAGCAGGGCTTCGACGAGAGCCTGCTGATGAGGAGCGGCCTGTACCTGCCCGAGGACGACCCGAACGTCGTCAACTCGAAGCAGGAGTTCGACGGGATCGACCGCTTCCTGTGGCGCTTCGTGCGCTACGAGGCGTCGTTCAACGACAGTCCCTCCTTCGAGCCCGGCGGCTACCTGACCGACTACTACACCGACCAGGCGATTCAGGTCATCGAGGCGAACAAGGACCGGCCCTTCCTTCTGTACCTGGCTCACTGGGCGGTGCACACGCCGCTGCAGGCGCTACGCGCCGACTACGAGGCGCTGTCGCACATCGAGGAGCATCGCCTGCGGGTCTACGCCGCGATGGTCCGTTCACTCGACCGCAGCGTCGGCCGCGTGCTCGAGGCGCTGCGCGAGAACGGCCTCGAAGAGAACACGCTCGTCTTCTTCACTTCCGACAACGGGGCGCCCGCTTACATCGGCCTGCCGCGGGTAAACGAGCCGTTCCGCGGCTGGAAGATCAGCTTCTTCGAGGGGGGCATCCACGTGCCGTTCCTCCTGAAGTGGCCCGCTCGCCTCGACGGCGGCCAGACCTACGAAGCCCCGGTCCACGGCTTCGACATCTTCTCGACCGCGGCGGCCGCGGCCGGAGTCGATCTGCCCGGCGACCGGAAGATCGACGGCGTCGACCTGGTGCCGCACGTCCTGGGTGAGGTCGAAGGCGCGCCGCACGACCGTCTCTTCTGGCGCACCGGCGACTACCAGGTCGTCCTCGCCGACGGCTGGAAACTCCAGATCAGCGAACCCCCCGGAGGGGTATGGCTCTTCAACATGAAGAAGGACCCCACCGAGCAGCACAACCTCGCCGACAGGGAACCGGAGCGGGTCGCTGCCCTGAAGAAGCTCCTCGCCGAGCACAACGACGAACAGGCGGCACCGATCTGGCCCTGGGCCACCCAAAGCCCGGTCAACATCGACAAGACGCTGCTCGAGCCGGACGCGGCGGACGACGAGCACATCTACTGGTACAACTGAGTTCTGCTACCGCGACAGGTGCCGGTCGAAGAAGCGCACGATCACGTTGTGGACTTCGTCCGACTCGGGCAGGCGGGGGTTGAACGCGAAGGTCGCGTGCCCGAGACCTTCCCAGACGTGCAGGTCGGCCTCGACGCCGAGGCTGACCAGCTTGTTGTGGCTGGCCAGCACGCCGCCGAGCGCGAAGTCGCGGGTGCCGCTGATCAGTAGCGCCGGCGGGAAGCGGGCGAGCAGGTCGTCGTGGTCGCCGGGAGCGACGACGGGGTCGCCGGCTTTCACGCCCTGGAAGTAGCCGCTCGGCTGGGGCGGCTCCGCCGGCTCGACCGGGCGCGGGAAACCGTTGATCGCGGACACGAGAAAAGCGCTTTCACTGCGGCCCATCTTGAAGACGCCGGGGGTGTCTCCGTCGGTCATGGGGATCCCGGCGCAGAAGAGTCCGATCGCGCCCGGCAGGGGCAGGTCGTTCTCGAGGATGTACGCGACCGTCTGCGCCGTGAGCATGGCGCCGGCCGAGCAGCCGTAGATGCCGATCTTCGCCGCCTCGTAGTCCTCCAGCATCGCCTTGTAGACGGCGATGACGTCCTCGACGCCCGCCGGATGGGTGGCCTCCGGCGCCATCCGGTAGTCGGGGCTGATCACCTTGTAGCCGCCCATGTCGGCGACCTGCATCGCCTCCGTCTGGCTGAAGTAGCGGGCGCCGACGCGGAAGCCGCCACCGTGAATGCTGATCAGCAGCCGGTCTTCCTTCTGCTCGGCGACGCCCGCCTCGGGGACGAACACCTCGGTATAGACGCCGGCGATCGTCTCCGCGGTGATCTTCACCGGGTGCTTGGCGACGGTGTCCCGGTAGATGGCCGTCTTGTAGTAGCCGTCGGCGACGCACTGGCGCGCGGCCCGAATCGCCTCGGGGTCGTCGGCGACGTCGTTCAGGTTCGCGCAACCCCGCGAGAATGTGCCGAACTCCGGTCCGTAGACCTCGCGGAAGTGCTTCATCGCGGCCCGCGACTCGTCGCTGAAGTAGGAGGTCTCCGGCAGGTCGAACGCCGGGACGTGAACGGTGCCGTCGGCCTCGACGCGGGGACGCTCCTCCTGCGCCGCGAGCGGCGAACAGGAGAGGACGACCGCGGCGAGGCCGGCTGTGACAAGGCCGAGTTGGTTGCGCATGACCCGGAGTCTAGAGATAGCCTCGATCCTCAACCGCAGGAGAACTCCCATGAGCCATCGAGTCGTCCGTCTATCCGGGTCCCTGGGCGCCGAAATCCACGATCTGCCGCTGGCGGACGCCGGCCCGGACGAGGCCGCAACGATCCGCGGCCTGCTGCTGGACCATCAGGTCCTCTTCTTTCCCGACCAGCATCTGGACGTGGCGCAGCACGTCAGGTTCGGCCGGCACTTCGGCGAGCTGGAAGGGCACCCCCACCTGAACAACCCGTTCCTCGAGCACCCCGAGGTGTTCGAGCTGGTGGCGACTCGCGGCGGCGTCGCGGACGAGTGGCACAGCGACATCAGCTTCCAGGAGAGTCCCTCGGTGATGGCGATCCTCAACATGGTCAAGTGCCCGGAGGTCGGCGGCGACACGATGTGGGCCAACATGTACAGGGCCTACGAGGAACTCTCGCCGCCGCTGCAGGAACTCTGCGAAGGTCTCACCGCGCTGCATGACGCGACGCCGCACGGCAAGCCGGAGAAGATGACGATCCACCCGGTCGTCCGCGTCCACCCGGAGACCGGCAGGAAGTCGCTGTTCGTTAACGAGCACTTCACCCGCCGTATCGTCGAGCTCAGCCACGAGGAGAGCGACCACCTGCTCGGCTACCTGACCCGCTGGGCGACGAACACCCGCTTCACCGTCCGCTATCGCTGGCAGCAGGGCACACTCGCCATGTGGGACAACCGCTGCACGCAGCACTTCGTGCTGAACGACTTCAACGAGGAGCGGATCATCCAGCGGGTCACCGTGATGGGCGACCAGGTCGAGGCGGCCGGCGAAGCGCGCTGGGAGCCCTACGTGCGCGCCCGTCACGCCGGCGCCACGAGCCGCTACGACCGGCAGCTCAACAAGTACCTGAAGCGCAAGGTCCAGTCGCTGGAGTCGAACGCGAAGAAGGAAGTCGTCCTGGAGATGTAGGGGTGGTGGGAGACGGCATGGTCGTCCGGAGTGTGGTCGCCGCTTCGCGGCGCGTGTTGCCCGCGGGTCAGAAGACCCGCGGCTACGGCCGGCGGGGACGCCGGCGCACCCAGTGTGTAGCCGCCTTCCCACTGCTGTTCGCTCTTGCCGCGGGCCCGGGCTTCGCGCAGTCCGCGTCTGGCGGGCAGTGCGTGCCGGATGGAGCGAACCCGCCGATGCCGAAGAGCGCCCGCGCCTATGCGGCGATGTGCGAGCCGCACTTGGGCGTGCCGCCGACGGTCGACTGCGGGCAGGGAGCGCGCATTCGCATCCGACAGGAAGGCACGGAGATCTTCGAGGACCCGGGGCTCCACGCATGCGACGACGGCAGCCTCCAGATCGGCGACTGCATGCCGGGTTCGAGCCTCCAGCGCTACGAGGGCAGGAACGCCGACGGCACGGCCCGTCCCGAGGTCGTCTGGGTGAGCTTCTGCCGCCACGACGGCCGCGACGACGTCTTCAACGTCGACATCGGCGACTCGGTGCAGATGATCGGCTACAACCGTGAGACCGGCGCCACGTGCTTCTTCGAGTCCGGCGACAACAGCCCCTGGACCCACATCGGCGAGAACAACCGGCTGCTCGGCGTGCTGCCCGGCCCCGACGACCCCGAATTCGACGACGCGTACATGCCCGCCGGAGACATCCAGTGCGTCCGCTGCCACCAGGCGGACCCGTTCATCCACAACCCGTGGATCAAGTCCGCGCGGCTTCCCGAGAACCCGCGCCAGCCGGTCGTCCCGGTCCTGCCCGGTCCGAACCCGCCCTACTACGTCGTGGGCGCGCCGACCTGGGACATGCGCACGATCCACATCGAAGGCAACGGCTGCCTCGGCTGCCACCGGATCGCGATGGAGACGCTGGAGGAGTTCACCGGCGACTTCTGGGACCCGAACGAGCACATGCCGCCGCACGATCCGGGCTCACTGGCCGCGGACCTCGAGGCGCTGGTGCAATGCTGGGCCGACGGCCCGGAGAACACGCCCGGCTGCGACTGGGTGATCCCGCCCGCCGGCGAGTGCGCCGGGGGCGTCGTGGGTCCGGACTATCCCCACGCCGCGGAGAGGTTCAATCGCGGTCCGAACAGCGCGCCGCACAGCTCCGGCAAGCGCTGGATGAAGCAAGGCGCCGCCCAGTAGGGCGATCCACACTGGGTGCGCCGGCGTCCTCGCCGGCTTTCGGACGACGCCGCGGAGCGGTGGCGACCGAAGTCGACTCGCGAGGCCGGAGGCCTCTCCTTGAAGGAGCGAGGCTAGCGCCTCGCGCGAGTTGATGGCCGCCTGCGGCGGCGGCCGGCGGGGACGCCGGCGCACCCAGTGTGTGGCGACTAGTCCTGCCCGGCAGCCTGCTCCACCACGAGTAACTGGTCGGCGGCGACGTTCTCGCGCTCGGTCGTCGAGCCGTCCGGCCAGGTCACGACGACCGAATCGACCGTGGCGGCGTCGCCCAGGCCGAAGTGCTGGCGGAAGTCGTCCTGGGAAAGGTAGCTGGTGCCGCTGCGGATGTTCCGGATCTGGCTGCGTCCATCAGCCGTCACCCGAATCACCGCTCCGATCGCGTCGGTGTTCTTCCCGGCCCCGACCAGCCGCACCTGCAGCCAGCGGCCGCCGCCGGCCTCGTTGCGCAGCACCATGGGCGAACCGTCGAGGTCGTTGATCACCAGGTCCACCCGGCCGTCGTTGTCGAGGTCGCCCATCGCCAGACCGCGGCTGACCGTCTGGTCGAGGAAGGCCGGGCCCCCTCGCTCGGCGACCTCTTCGAACGTGCCGTCGCCCAGGTTGCGATAGAGGAGCTTGCGCTGGCGGTAGCCGGCCGAAGCGCCGAGCCTGGCGCCGTCGAGCTGGGGATAGACGTGGCCGTTCACCACCACCAGGTCCTCCCAGCCATCGTTGTCGTAGTCGAAGAACGCGGTTCCCCAGCCGACGTAAGGCAGGCTCGACGCGCCCGTCCTCGACCGGAAGGAGGCGTCGCTCGAGTAGTCGCCCTCGTTGCGGTAGAGCGCGTTGTACTCCTCGGCGAAGTTGCTGACGAACAGGCTCAGCCGGCCGCTGCCGTCGTAGTCGCCGACCGCGACGCCCATGCCTCCCTGCTCGCCGCCGTCCTCGCTCACCGCGACGCCCATGAAGAACCCCGACTCCTCGAAGGTGCCGTCCTTCCGGTTCATGTAGAGGTAGTTGGGCGTCGAGTCGTTGGCGACGTAGAGGTCGAGCCAGCCGTCGTCGTCCATGTCGACCCAGGCGATGCCGAGGCCGAAGTAGCCGTCCGGGTCCCGAACCCCCGCCTCCTCGCCTACCTCGGTGAAGGCGCCGTTCGCCTCCTGGCGGAACAGGAGGTCGGAGGTGCCCGGTAGGCCGCGAGGTCCGCACTGGACGGAGACGCCGCGGTACTGGCAGGTCTTGTCGCTGCCGAACTCCGGCAGGTTGTCGAGATCGAACTCGACGTAGCGGCTCACGAACAGGTCGAGATCGCTGTCGCGGTCGTAGTCGGCGAAGCCGCAGCCCGTCGACCAGCCCGAAGCCGCGACGCCAAGCTCCGCCGCCACGTCGGTAAACGTGTCGTCGCCGGAGTTGCGATAGAGGCGGTTCCGGCCGATCCCGGTCACGTAGAGGTCCTGCCAGCCGTCGCCGTCGACGTCGGCGATGCACAGTCCCATCCCCCAGCCGGGGTGGGCGACCCCGGCCTCGGCGGCGATGTCGCGGAACGTGCCGTCGCCGAGGTTGCGGTAGAGCGCGCTGTGCGACGACTCCGGCTCGTGCGCCGTGTCGACCGTCAGGGAGTTGACGAAGTAGATGTCGAGCAGGCCGTCGCGGTCGACGTCGAAGAGCCCGACGCCGCCGCTCATCGACTCGACGATGTACTTCTTCTCAGGCGCGGAGTTGTGGCGGAAGGCGATGCCGGTGGACTCGGTGATGTCGCGGAACAACGGCGCGTCGCCGGCGCCCTGGGCGAGCGCCGATGCGGGGCAGACGAGGAGGGCCGCGACCGCTGCGGCGGCTGGGACGCCGGCGCTGGTCCCCAGAAGCCGGCCAGAGGGCCGGCGCACCGACAAGGCGGCTCCGCTCAAGGCTCGGCCCTCGAGCCCAGGGGCGGCTGGGCGCGAAGACGCTCGATGTGCTCTTCGATCGCGGCCTGAGCCTCCCGGGAACGCTGCAGGTGGCGCTCCGCTCCCTCGCGGTCGCCGAGGCGGGCCAGGGCGAGGCTGAGCTGGTAGTGCCCCTTGATCGAATCGGGCTCGGCGGCGACCGCCCGCGTGAGCGCTTCCCGGGCCGCCTCGAAGCGGCCCTCCTTCAACCGGGCCGTTCCGATCGTCACCAGCGCCGTCGGGTGATCGGGATTGACCGCCAGGGCCCGGTCCGCGAGCCGGGTCGCCTCGTCCAGCATGCCGAGCCCCTCGGCGGTCTCCGACATGGCGGCCAGCGCCTCGACGTTGTCGGGCTCCAGCCGCAGGGCCGTGGCCAGGGCTTCCCGCGCCTCGTCGAAGCGGTCCACCCGGTTGAGAGCCAGGCCGAGCGCGATGTGCGTCAGGGCGCGGCTGCGGTCGAGGGCCGCCGCGTCGACCAGCGCCTCGGCGGCCTCCGCCATCTCGCCCACCTGCATCCGGGCCACGCCGAGCAGGTAGGCGTACTCCGCCTCCCCGGGGTGCATCCGCGCCAGCGGCTCGAGCGCCAGGGTCGCCTGGATCGGGTTGCCCCGGGCGAGCGAGAAGCGCGCATAGGCGTTCAGGACGTCCTCGGAGTTGGGCGCCAGGGCAATGGCCCGGCCGAGCGCCTCGGCGGCCGCGTCGCCTTCGTTCCGCGAGGCAAGGGCGCGGGCCTGGTCGAGCAGGCCGCGGACCGACTCCGTCGCCGCGGCGTCGGGCTGGGCGCCGAGACCCGCCGGCGCGAGCAGCAGGGAAAAGAGCGCCGCCGAACGCACCCAGTCCTTCACTGGTCCGACCGTCCCTTGAGTCTCTGGAAGATCTCGAACTGCTCGCGCGCCTTCTCCCGATCGCCGAGCTTCTGGTAGGCCTGACCGAGCTGGTTGCGGATGTTGGGATCCTCTGGCGCGAGTTCCGCGGCCGCCAGCAACTGCGCGGCCGCCTCGTCGACGCGGCCGTCCTCGAGCAGGATCTTGCCCCGGAGGTAGCCGGCATCGGCGAAGTCGGGTTCGGCGGCGAGGACCAGCTCCACCTCGCGCAGCGCGGCCTGGGGCTTGTTGTCGAGTTCGAGGACGGTCGCCAGGACGTAGCGCGACCGGTGGTCGACGGGGTGCGAGGCCAGTTCCGCACGCAGCGCGGCGCCGGCCTCCTCCAGGCGCCCCTGGCGGAGATAGATGTTGCCGAGCGTGGCCTGCGCCTCCGCAACGCCGGGACGAAGTTCGATGGCCCGTTCGAGGTGCTCCACCGCCGCGTCGAAGTCGCCCTCCTGCGCCGCCGCCTGGCCGAGCAGCACGTTGAGCTCGGGCCAGTCGGCGTGCTCGGCGAGCAGCCCGTCGAAGATCGGCTGCGCCTCGACGGTCCGGCCGCTCCGGACCAGGGCCAGGCCGTAGGCGTACTGAAGCGAACGGTCGTCGGCGCGGCCTGGGTCGGTGGCCAGGAGGTCCGCCGCGCGGTCGTAGACCTCTGCGTTGAGCCAGGCTAGCGCGAGCATCCGCCGCAGCGCCGGATCGCCGGGCGTCTCTTCCAGCGCCTTCGAAAGCGGCGAGGTCGCCCGGTCGAAGTGACCCGCGTTGAAGCGGGCGACACCCAGCGAGTACTGGACCCTCGGGAAAGCCGGTTCGACCGACGCCGACTGCTCGAAATGGTCGGCCGCCCGGGCGAACCGCCGGGCCTGCGTCGCCATCACGCCGAGGTTGAACGAGGCACGGGCCAGGGTCGTTCGCGCCGTTCGCACGAGCTGCCCGCGAACCTCCGGGGAAAGGCCGGAGACCGGCGTCTCGCTGAAGACGGACAGGCCGACGACGCCGGCCGACGGTTCCTTGCCGTGCCCGTCCAGGTAGTTCGACATTCGATCGCGCGAACTCTGGGCCAGGGCCACCGAGAAGCGTTCGGCGGCCTCGAAGTGAGGCCTCGCCCGCTCCTCGTCGCCGGTGCGGCGCAGAGCCAGAGCGAGCTGATAGTGGAGGCTCTCCATCTGGTTGGCGTTGAACGAGGCGCCGTACCCGCCTTCCGCCAGATCGATCGCGCTCTCGAGAGCGGTCGCCGCTTCGCGCGGCCGGTCGAGTCCGAGCAGGGCCCGGCCCAGATGATGCAGCGCGTTGGGCCGAGTGGACTCCGATTCCACCGCGATCTCCAGGGAGGTCAACGCCTCCTCGAAGCGCCGGGCATCGACCAGCACCATTCCGAGATAGAGGGAGTTCACCGGATCCTCGGGCGAGATGCTGCGTTCCTCCCTGAAGTGCTCGATGGCCTCTTCGACGGCGCCGCGGCCCCGGTCCAGGAGCTCGACGGTCCCCAGGTAGAAGCGGGCGCGCGGTACCCGCGGGTCCTGCTCGATGGCGCGTTCGAGCGCCTCGCGGGCCCGCTCGTACTCGCCGTAGTCGCGATACGTCCTGCCGATCAGAATCCAGGTCTGCGGAATCGGACGCTCCTCGGCCACCTCCCGGAAGAGCTTCTCGGCGGACTCCGGACGCTCAAGCCGCAGGTAGCCGCTGGCGAGCGCGAACCGGGTTTCGACGTCTTCGGGCATCGATTGGGCGGCCCCCTCCAACTGCTGCACCGCCAACTCCGGCTGGCCGGTCGCGTTGAAGGCCCGGGCGAGCAGCCGCACGGCGCGACCGTCTCCCGAGCTTCGCGCGAGCAGGCGCAGCAGAACCTCGACGGCGCCGTCGGGGTCGCCGCGCTCGAGAGCGAGCTCGGCGAGGGCGAGCAGGGGACGCCGCGCTTCCAGGGCCGAAACCAGGGCCCGCTCGTAGGCCGCCTGCGCCTCCGCCGGAGCACCGCCGGCACGGTAGAGGTCGCCGAGCAGCAGCCAGCCTTCGAGCAGCGCTTCCCGGTACCAGCTCTCGGCCGCCTGCGGCTCGTCCCCGCGCAACATGGTCTCGGCCTCCACCAGGGCACGCCGCATGGCGGCGTCGGCCGGCGGCTCATCCTGCGACTGCGTGGCCGCCGGCAGCCCGGCGGCAAGGATCAGGCCGAAAGCGCTTGCGCGGATCAGCGGTCGGCCTCGCCCACGGCCAGGGTGGTCGAGACGAACGCGGTCTCGCGCGTGGCGTCGTCCCGTACGCCGACCGCGACCAGGTTGAGGCCATCGAGAATGTCGACGTTGAAGACCAGGTCGAGAAGACGCGTGGCGCGATCCGGGGGCGCCTCGACGAGGAAGGTCTTCTCGTCCCTGACCACCTTCGAGGTCTGGGCGTGCCGGCTGGCGACCTCGACCCTGATCTGCGCCATCTCCTTGTCCTCGAACGGGAGGAAGGCGACCCGCGCGGCCGGCACCATGACGTGGAGCGGCAGTCGCCGCTTGCCGCCGCCGGCCGCCCGAACGCGGCCCGCGCCCAGCCGCACGCCGAGCCGATTCTCGACCAGGCCGAGATAGAGCGCGCCGTCGAGCTGCTCGCTCATCCGCTGATCGGAACTCTTGTCGCGATAGCCGCGGCGGTGACGGACCTGCAGGTTCCGGCCCCGGACCCGAACGCGGATCTGGTGCTCGCCGCGGTCGCCGCCGTGGGGCGGCCGGTAGGCGAGGGAGTAGTAGCTCGCCATCTCGTTCGCGATCTGCTCGAGTTCGCCGCCGAACTGGTTGCGGTTGAAGATGGCGCGGCCGCCCGTTTCGTCGGCGAGCACGGCCATTCCCCCCCGCTCCACCTCGCGGACCGAGCTGTTGAACGGGTTCGCCCCCTGGAAGTCGATCGACGACTGCTCCGCCAGGCTCAGGAACGACGAGCGGAGGCCGTTAGTCTGGAGCGAGTAGATCGTCACGCGGTTCGCGTTGGCGTGACGGGTCAGTTCGTGAAAGCCGGTGGACAGTTCCTCGACGGGGGTGAGCGAGCGAAACCGGTCGCCGGCGGGACACACGCCGGTGATGAAGTCCCGCAGGTCCGCGCCCGGAGAACGTTCCAGGGAGTCGCTGATGTAGAGCAGCGTCTTGAGGCCCGGCAGCGCGGCCAGAAAGCGGACGGTCGTCGTCAGGTGATCGAGCGTGGCGCCGATCCGGTCGCGGCCGATGCGGGCGGCGTTCTCGACCTCGGGCAGCGCGCGGCGCACGAACGACTCGCAGGGCGCCGGCGCCGTCGTCCGCCGGCTGCTGCCCGATGACGCGAGCACCCTCGCGTCCTGCCAGAGCTGGTTCAGCCTCTGCACGGCCAGCCGCTTCGCCTGCTGCGACTGGCCGCCCATTCCCGGCGAGGCCCCGATGCGTTCGAGCGCGATGTCCAGCTCCTCGCGGCTGGAACCGAAGTAGGCCTCGGTGACCAGGTCGCGGTCCTGCCGGAAGATGAGGACCCGCTCCGCCGGGAACTTCTCCTCGTCGAGGAACGCCCGCAGGTCCTCGATCGCCTGCTTGCGGCTGGCCGGGCCGAGATGGAGATCGTCGAAGTAGAGAACGAGGTGCGCGGGTTCGGCCACGGCCCCGCCCGCGGTCGACTCCGGCTCGGGCGCCGGCACGCCGGCCTCTTCCAGGGGTCGGGCGGAGACGGCATCCGTCACTTCGCTGAAGAAGTCGACCGTCACCGGATCGCCGTCCTCGCGCACCTCGAAGTCCTCCGGACCCAGCCCGGTGACGGGACGGCCCCGGTTATCGCTGACCCAGACCTCGACGTTGACGAGCTGGACATCGACGACGTCGCTGAAGGCGGGGCGATCGGCGTCCTCCGACTGTCCAGGAGCAACGGCGGGCGCGAGAGCGGCGAGCGCCGCCGTCAGACACGTCGGGAGGAGGGCACGGTCTGGACCGCCGGAAGTCATCGAATCAGTCTACTTTCAAGGTCGGGCCCGATGCGGTGCGGCCGGGGCCGCGAGGCGGTTGAGAAAGCCGAAGAGAAGGGCGAGCAGAGTCAGCCCCGCGATCGGCGCGATGAACCCGGCGGCAAACTGCTCGGCGCCACCGGCCAACCGGGCGGTCAACCAGGGCAGGACGGCGCCTCCCGTGCCCGCGAGGGCGAAGACCCAGCCGGTGGAACGGGACTGCGTCGAGGCGGTCAGTTCCGCCAGAAACGAAACGGTCAGTGGAAAGAGGGGCGCCAGCCCCGCGCCCACCGCGACCGCCGAGACGGCCACGCCGGGCTGCGATCCACTGGCCAGGAGCCCGAGAAGGCCCGCTCCCGCGACGGCGAGCCCGATGCCGTAGAGCACGCGCTCGGACATCCGCCGCAGCAGGAGGGGCGCCACGACGCGGCCGCCCAGGAGCGCCGCCCAGAAGCCCGATCCGATCCAGAGCGACGTCGCCGATCGCGCCGGCTGGAACTGATCGGCCAGGCTGACCAGCCATCCTCCGACCGCGTTCTCGATCCCGACGTAGAGGAACAGGATCGCCGCGACGACGGCGAGCGCCAGTGTCGGGCCTGCCCCTGCCGCTGGCTGGGACGAAGCCGCCGGCTCAGCGGCATCGGCCCGCCTCTCCCCGCCACCCGGCGCGCGGAGCAGCAACACGAGGACCAGGCCAGCCGCCGCGGCGAGAGCCCAGAGCACCGCGTCGCTGGAGGTTCCCCGCGGACGAACCGCGAAGGCGAGAGGGCAGGCGACCGCGCCGGCGCCCCATACCAGGTTGAGCGACGAGAGCGCGGCCCCCCGCCTTGTCGGCTGCGAGTGCGCGACCCGAAGATTGGTCGCCGGGATCGCCAGGCCGAGTCCCAGCCCGATGGCGGCCACCGGCGCCAGGGCGAGCGGCCAGCTCGCGATCGCCAGGGACGACAGACCGACGGCGATCAGCACGTAGCCGATCGCCAGACTGAGACCCTGCCGGTAGCTGGAGAGCAGGGACCCGACGGCGCTCGCGAGGAACTGAGCGACGAAGAGCGGCGCCAGATCCTCCACCGGCAGGCTCCACTCCCGGGAGAGTTCGGGGAGCAGCGGGCCGAGAAGCACCGTGACCACGCCGGTGAGCAGGAAACCCGTGTAGAGGGGCAACCGCACAGACCTGGTGGAGCCAGCGTCGAGCGGAATCCGGGGCGAGTCAGGCACGATCGGACGCGGGACCGGTCGAATCACGGAGCACGAGGGTCGGCTCGATCGTGACCGTCGCCGGCGAGTCTCCTCCGGGCGCACCCAGTTTGCGCAGCAGCTCGGCGGCGGCCCTCCGCCCCATCTCGTGCAATGGCTGCCGCACGGTGGTCAGACTCGGGTTCTGGAAGGCGGCGCTGAGAATGTCGTCGAAACCGACGACCGAAACATCGTCCGGGATCCGCAACCCGCTCTCGACGATCGCCCGCATCGCACCGATCGCCGAGACGTCGTTGAAGGCGAACAGCGCGGTGAAGGGCACGCCCACCGCGAGCAGCTTCTGCCCGAACACGTGCCCCTCGCGGTAGCCCTCCTCGGGCGAGAACTGCTCGCCAGCCGGCCCTCCGGAGAGCTGGAGCGTCAGCCGCGGGTCGATCTCGAGGCCGAGTTCCGCGGACGCCGCAACGATCGCCTGCCAGCGTGACTCGGTGTCGGCCGAGTGCGGGTGCCCCTTGAAGAAGGCGATCCGGCGGTGGCCGCGTTCAACCAGGTGGGTCAGCGCCAGTCGCGCGGCGACTTCGTGGTCGAGGACGACGTTCGTCACGCCCGGCAGCTCCCGGTGCCCGGCCACCACCACCGCCGGCAGCGACAGGGGCTGATCCATCGGGGTGTTGACCAGGATCAGTCCCTCGACCGAGCGTTCCGTGAGGAGCTGCAGGTAGTCGTCCAGGAGATCCTGCTTCGAGTGGTGGCCGGCGACCAGGTAGAAGTAGCCCTCCTGCAGGAGCTGGTCCTCGATGCCGCCGAGGACGCCCGCCGCGTAGCCCTCGCTGATCTCCGGCAGGAGCACGCCCACCGCGAACGTCCGCTGACGCCGGAGCGACCGGGCGATGAAGTTGGGGCGGTAGCCGAGTTCTTCCGCCGCGGCGCGGACCCGGTCCTGGGTCTCCGGGGGGATCCCCCTGGCGGCCGGCGAGCGGTTCATGACCAGCGAAACCGTCGTGGGCGACAGGCCGAGATGCGCCGCCACGTCCTTGAGACGGACCCGCCGCCCGGGCTTCGGCTCGTGGCCGCTGGCTTCTTCAGGTCTGTCGCTACTCACTGGGGCTTCTTTGCCGACTTCTTGACAAATCCTACGCGGCGTGTACAGTCCAGATTAGCATGCTAAAACGATTTAGCCCGACCCTTCCGTCTGCAGCGGCAGGATGCCGGGCGTTTTGTACGGCTAGCGGCTAAATCGGTTTACCCGTCAAGGAGGCACGAAGCCATGGCACGAAGACTCGCCCTCATCCTCATTCTCTCGCTGCTGGCGGCGCCCCTCGTGGCGCAGCGGTTCACGGCCAGCATCCGAGGCACCGTCACCGACCCGAACGGAAGCGCCCTGCCCGGCGTCACCGTGAACCTGGAGGGGACCGAAACCGGTCTCAACCGGACGACGTTCACCAACCCTTCCGGCATCTACACCTTCGGCGACCTTCCGGTCGGCGCGTACGAGATCACGATCACGCTCGACGGCTTCAAGTCGTCCGTGATCAGCGACATCGGCCTGAACGTCGCCGACGTCCGCGAAGTGAACGCGCAACTCGAACTCGGCGACGTCTCGGAGACGATCACGGTCGAAGCCGAGGCCATCCCGGTCGAAACGATGAGCGGCGAAGTCGCCGGCCTGATGACCGGCGAGCAGATCCGCGAGCTGCCGCTCAACGGACGCAACTTCGTCCAGTTGACGCTCCTGCAGCCCGGCGTGAGCTCCCCCGAGGGCTTCGACACGAAGAACAAGGGCCTGCTGGCCGGCGTCGACCTGTCGATCAGCGGCAGCGGCACCACCGGCAACCTGTGGACGGTCGACGGCGCGAACAACAACGACGTCGGCTCCAACCGCACGATCCTCATCTACCCCTCGGTCGACGCGATCGAGGAGTTCAAGATCCACCGGAACAGCTACAGCCCCGAGTTCGGCGGCGCCGCCGGCGGCCAGATCAACATCGTGACGCGCGGCGGCACGAACGAGTTCCGCGGCAGCGCCTACACGTTCATGCGCGACGACTCCTGGAACGAGACGAACTACTTCCTGGAGCAGGCCGGCCTGGACACCGAGCCTCTCGACCGCCAGGACTACGGCTTCACCCTCGGCGGCCCGATCCGGCAGGACAAGCTGCACTTCTTCCTCTCCGGCGAGTGGAACCAGGAAGAGCGCGGCATCGCCCGCACGGGCTTCGTCCCCACCGCGGCCGAGCGCGCGGGTGACTTCAGCGGTCCGTCGATCCCGGGGTGCACACCGGCGATCCCGACCGATCCGACGACCGGCCAGCCCTTCCCCGGCAACATGATTCCCTCGGACCGGATCAACGCCGGCGGCCAGGGCATGCTGAACCTCTACCCCCTGCCCAACGTGACCCCGGTTGCCGGCAGTTGCAACAACTGGGTCGAGGCCGTCGTCACGCCGATCGACTGGGACCAGGCGAACCTCAGGCTCGACTACGACGCCACGGACCGCAGCCGGCTGATGCTGCGCTACACCCGGGACAACTGGGTGAACGGCGCTCCGAACGCCGGCGAAGCGAACGGCCTGTGGGGCGACGACCCCTACCCCGCCGTCGACACGAACTGGGACCAGCCCGGCCACTCCCTGGTGGCCCAGCTCAGCCAGACAATCGGCGACAACAGCGTCAACACGGTCACGTTCTCCTACTCGGGCAACGAGATCAGCCTCAACCGGGGCGGCACCAACCCGGGGCTCAACAGCCAGATCAACGCGGCAATTCCCGCGATCTTCGACGGCAAGACGGGCGGCGCGGACCGTAGCCACCCGGTGTTCTGGGGCGCGGCCGGCTACGGAGCGCTGTGGAACATCGCCCCCTGGGAGAACAAGCAGGACCTGATGGTGCTCAAGGACGACTACTCGCAGGTCTTCGGCAAGCACTGGCTCAAGGTGGGCGCCCTCTACAGCGAGAATAAGAAGAAGGAGTACATCGGCGGCAGCTCGGCTTCCGAGACGCCGCAGTTCTGGGGCCCGAGCACCGGCCACAACGGCTGGGGCGCCAACACCGGCAACGTCCTGGCCGACTTCCTGCTCCAGGACATGACCTTCGGCTACGCGGAGAACTCGCACCAGCCGACGCCGGAGCTGAACTGGGAGGACGTCGAGTTCTACGTCGCCGACTCCTGGCAGGTGAACCCCCGCCTCAACCTCGACTACGGGGTCCGCTACTCGAACTACAAGTGGCCCTACGCCAGCGACGACCTGCTCACGGCATTCGATCCGAGAACGTTCGATCCCGCCCTGGGCGGCGACCCGTGCAACGGTCTGCTCCAGGTACCGGGAACGGACCCCTGCGGCGACGCGGGCCTGATGGGCGGCTCCACCGGTCCGGGCCGCGGGCTGGTGGACAGCGACACGGACAACTTCGCGCCGCGCCTCGGTCTGGCCTACGACATCTTCGGCAACGGTCGGAGTGTGGTCCGCGCCGGCTTCGGCCAGTTCTTCCAGCGTGACCGCGTGAACATCCAGCTCGAGTTCGCCGGCAACCCGCCCTTCCGCTCCAGTCTGAACGGCATCCGCAAGCTGGACGAAGCGCCGCAGCCGTGCCTCGACTGCGGCCTCGGAAGGCCGCAGACGGGCATCGACCCGAACTTCCAGACGCCGTACAACCTGCAGTTCAACGTGGCCTGGGAGCAGCGGCTCGGCCGGAGCAGCACGATCGAGATCGCCTACGTCGGCACCCGCGGGCGCCACATCACGAGGCGCTCGGACATCAACCAGGTGGCCTCCGGCGACAACAACGGCAACGGCATCCCCGACCGGCTCGAGTACGTGACCGCCCCCGAGGGCGACGGCGGCGCCGGGGTGCGAGGCGCCCTGCGACCGTTCTCGGTCTTCGGCGACGGCAACATCCTGTTCTGGGAGTCGAACGGCATCTCCGAGTACGACGGTCTCCAGATGCAGTACGTGCAGCGCTACGGCAACGGCTCGCAGTTCCAGGCCTCGTACACGCTCTCGAGCTTCAAGGCCAACGACCCGCTGAACGACGCGGGGGCCGGCTCGTTCGCCGGTCAGATCACGGATCGCGAGAACCCCGATCTCGACTTCGGCTACGCAGGCCTGCATCGGGATCACGTGTTCAACGCCAACGTGCTCCACAACCTGCCCACGCTCGAGAACCAGAGCGGCTTCGTCCGCGGGCTGTTCGGAGCCTGGCAGTTCGGCGGCATCGTCCAGTACTCCTCGGGTCAGGCCCTGACGGTGAGAACCGGAAACCTGACCGGAGTCAACGGCGCCGGCGGCACCGGTTACACCGAGAACATGCGGCCTCTCCTCACGGGCGTCGCGTGCGGCGGCAGCGGCCTGCAGGTCATCAATCCCGACGCCTTCACGCTGGTCGGCTGGCAGCTCGGCACGCTCAGCAACACGCGGCCCGGCGTGTGCGAGGGAGCGGACTTCTTCCAGGTCGACTTCTCGCTGACCAAGAACATCCGCATCACCGACCGCGTGACCGGCCAGTTCCGGTTCGAGGTGTTCAACGTGACGAACCGCGACAACTTCGTGGGTATCAACTCGGTGATGAACCCGAGCAGCGTCACCTACGACAGCGACGTCGCCACGGAGCGTCGGACGATCACCGGCTACACCCTGCCGAACAACTTCGGTCAGGCCCAGGCGGCCCGCGACCCGAGGCAGATTCAGCTCGGCTTCAAGCTGTTGTTCTAGGGCACACCCCGGGACGCCGGAAAACGGACGACTCCACGTCGTGACGGCCCCTCTGCTAGCGCTTGCGCTGGTAATCGCCTGGGCGGTTCCAGCGCCGGCGCAGCAGGCTCCGGCCCCCGAGGTTCGCGCCGAAGTCTGGCCTGAGCTGACGCCGCCGCTGCCGCCCGATCCGGCGCTCGCAGCGCGCGTCGAAGCCCTCATCGAGCGGATGACCGTCCGCGAGAAGGTCGGCCAGGTCATACAAGCGGAAATCCGCTCGGTCACGCCACGGGACGTCCGGCGGTACGACCTGGGCTCGGTGCTGAACGGCGGCGGCTCATTTCCCGACGAGAACAAGCACGCCTCGCCGGAAAGCTGGCTGGCCCTGGCCGACGCCTTCCACGAAGCCTCCACCGACACCTCTGACGGCGGCGTCGGCATTCCGGTGGTCTGGGGCGTGGACGCGGTCCACGGCCACAACAACGTGATCGGCGCCACGATCTTCCCCCACAACATCGGGCTCGGCGCGGCGCGCAATCCGGACCTGATCCGCCGCATCGGCGAGGTCACGGCCCGCGAGGTGCTCGCCACCGGTCTGGACTGGAACTTCGGTCCGACCGTCGCCGTTGCCCGCGACGATCGCTGGGGCCGCACCTACGAGAGCTACTCGGAAGACCCCGGGATCGTCGTCGAGTACGCGCGCGCGCTGGTCGAGGGACTCCAGGGCGCGGTCGGCAGCCCGGAGTTCCTGGGCGAGGAGCGGGTGATCGCTACGGCGAAGCACTTCCTGGGCGACGGCGGCACGTTCGAGGGCCACGATCAGGGGGACACCCGGGCCAGCGAAGAGGAACTCCGCGACATCCACGGCGCTCCCTACGTCGCCGCGCTCGACGCCGGGGCGCAGGCGGTGATGGCCTCGTTCAGCAGTTGGCACGGCCGCAAGCTGCACGGGCACGCAGGTCTCCTGACGGACGTGCTCAAGGGCCGGATGGCCTTCGATGGGCTCGTCGTCGGCGACTGGAACGGACACGGCCAGTTGCCGAACTGCACGAACGAGAGCTGCCCCGACACGCTTCGAGCCGGCCTCGATCTGTTCATGGTCCCCGAGGACTGGAGGGCGCTCCACCGGAACACCCTCCGTCAGGTGCGTTCCGGGGCGATTCCCGAGGAAAGGCTCGACGACGCGGTGCGGCGCATCCTGCGGGTAAAGGCCCGCGCCGGCCTGCTCGACAGCGGCCGCCCGTCCGAGCGGGCGCTCGGCGGACGCTTCGAACTGCTGGGCGCTCCCGAGCATCGCGAGGTGGCCCGGCAGGCGGTGCGCGAGTCTCTCGTCCTGCTGAAGAACGACGACGGCCTTCTGCCCCTGCCTCCGACGTCGCTGGTGCTGGTCGCGGGTCCCGCGGCCGACGACATCGGCCGGCAGAGCGGCGGCTGGACACTGACCTGGCAGGGAACCGAGAACACGAACGACGACTTCCCGGGCGCCACCTCGATCTGGACCGGCATCGAACGGACCGTCGAGGCGGCTGGCGGCCGGGCCGTCCTCTGCCAGGGATGCGCGTACAGCGGCGAACTACCGGACGCCGCCATCTACGTGACCGGCGAGACGCCCTACGCCGAGGGCCAGGGCGATGTGACGAGCCTCGAGTACAGCCCTGCGGACAAGTCCGACGTCGAGCTGATGGGGAGGCTCCGGGCCGCCGGCATTCCGGTCGTCACGATCTTCCTCTCCGGGCGCCCGCTGTGGACGAACCCGGAGATCAACGCCTCCGACGCCTTCGTGGCCGCCTGGCTGCCGGGCTCCGAGGGTGGCGGCGTGGCCGACGTGATCTTCGGCGCGGCCGGCGGCGGAGTCGCCCACGACTTCCAGGGCAAGCTCTCCTTCTCGTGGCCGCGCTCGCTGGACCAGACCGTTCTCAACATCGGCGACCCGGACTACGACCCGCTCTTCCCCTACGGCTACGGCCTGACCTACGCCGACGAAGGCGATCTCCCCGAACTGGACGAGACGCGGCCGGCCGGAACGACGCCGGTGCGCACGACGGATGCAGGCGAGACGGCGGACCGCGTTCTGTTCGACGGACGGACGGCGGAAGGGTGGCAGTTCTACGTAGGCGACGAGGCGGACTGGCGGGTCACCGCCCCCGACGGCCGCGGCGAGACCCGCCGCCGAGTGTCCGGTGTCGTGCTCTCGGCCGTCGACCGCAACGTTCAGGAAGATGCCAGGAAGGCGGAGTGGAGAGGCCGCAACGAGGCTCAGATCTACCTCCAGTCGAATCCCATCGACCTGCGCGCCGAAACGGCGAGCGGCATGACTCTCGAGATCGACTTCCTGGTGGAGCAAGCGCCCGCTGGGCGAGTCCAGATGCGGATGGACTGTGGCTACCCTTGCACCGGCGGTCTCCTCGTCTCGCCCATCTTCGCGGGCGTGCCCGAAGGAGCATGGGACACGCTGCAGATTCCTCTCAGCTGCTTCGAGGATTCCGGCGCCGAGATGGACCGCATCGACACACCCTTCCTGATCACGACGGACAGGCCGTTCACGCTTCGTTTCTCACGCATCGCGATCGCACCCCCCGATTCCGCCGCGCTGACGGCCGGTTGCTGAGCGAGGAGGCTGGCTTGCTGAGCGAGGAGGCTGGCTTGCCGAGTGAGGAGAACGGGCCATGCTGACGGCGAAGATCACCACCCTCGACTGGACCGTCGTCGCCCTCTACTTCGCCGGCGTCTTCGCCATCGCCCTCTGGGCGATCAGGCGCGTCCGGCACGGCGAACGGACTTCGTCCAGCTACTTCCTCGCCGGCCGCAACGTCGGCTGGTTCGTCGTCGGCGCGTCGCTGTTCGCCTCGAACATCGGCTCCGAGCACCTCGTCGGCCTGGCCGGCACCGGCGCCGAGAGCGGCCTCGTCCTCGGCCAGTTCGAGCTCCAGGCCTCACTCATCCTGCTCATTCTCGGCTGGCTCTTCGTTCCGTTCTACGTCAAGAGCGGCATCTTCACGATGCCGGAGTTCCTGGAGCGGCGCTACTCGCCCGCGGCCCGCTGGTACCTCTCGGTGATCTCGGTCATCGGCTACGTCCTGACCAAGATCTCGGTGACGATCTACGCCGGCGGCGTCGTCTTCGAGACCCTGATGGGGATCAACTTCTGGACCGGCGCCCTGGTGGTCGTCGTCATCACGGGGGTCTACACCGTGCTCGGCGGTCTCCGCGCCGTCGTCTACACCGACCTGCTGCAGGCCATCGTCCTGATCGTCGGCGCCTCCACAGTGACGATCCTCGGACTCGCCGAACTCGGCGGCTGGCGGGTCATGGTCGAGACCGCCGGCGACGGCTTCTTCGACATGTGGAAGCCGATGTCCGACCCGGACTTCCCGTGGACCGGCATCGCCTTCGGCGCGCCGATCATCGCCGTGTGGTACTGGTGCACCGACCAGTTCATCGTTCAGCGGGCGCTCTCGGCGCGCGGCATCGACGACGCCCGGCGCGGCACGATCTTCGCCGGCTTCCTCAAGCAGTTGCCGCTGTTCCTGTTCGTGGTGCCCGGCGTGATCGCCTACTGCCTGTCGCAGTCCGGGAAGCTCGAACTCGCCTCCTCCGACCAGGCGCTTCCCGCCCTGGTCGTGGCGCTGCTGCCGGCCGGCTTCCGGGGACTGGTCGTCGCGGGCCTGCTGGCGGCCCTGATGAGCAGCCTCTCCTCCGTCTTCAACTCCTGCTCCACGCTGATCACGATCGACATCTACAAGAAGCTCCACCCCGGCGTCTCGGAGCGGCGCCTGGTCCTTGTCGGGCAGACGGCCACCGTGGGCCTGGTCGGCCTGGGCCTTCTCTGGATCCCGCTGATGCAGAACATCTCGGGCACGCTCTACCAGTACCTCCAGAGCGTCCAGGGCTACATCTCGCCGCCCATCACCGCGGTCTTCCTGCTCGGCCTGTTCTGGAAGCGCCTCAACGCCCAGGGCGCGATCGCGTCACTGGCCGTCGGCTTCGTCCTGGGAATGGGCCGTCTGGTGGCGGAGCTCAACAAGGACAGCCTGAGCGGCTTCCTCTACACCTTCGCCGACATCAACTTCATGCACGTCGCGATCTTCCTGTTCCTGATCTGCGCGGCCGTGCTGGTCGCGGTGAGCCTCTGGTTCCCGCCGCCGTCCGAGCAGCGCGTCGCCGGCCTGACCTGGAGCCGGGCGGGCAACGCCGAGCTTCTGGCCGAGTCCTACCCGGCCAAGCGCCGGCTGGACCGGACGCTGTCGGTTGTGCTGGTCCTGATCGTCGCGGCCGTGATGGTGTACTTCTCGGGCTAGGAACAGGGCGGCACACACTGGGTGCGCCGGCGTCCCCGCCGGCTGGCGCCGAAGGCGGCCAGAAAACGCGCCGGCCGAAGGCCGGCTCCGCCCTGCGAGCGGCCTGATCCTCGTCATGGCCGGCCCGCCTCTGAACACTGCGCAACGAGAGCCAGGAACAGTCGTCCTCCGTCCTCTTCGGCGGTCACCTCGGGATGCCACTGCACACCGATGCAGAACGGATGCTCAGGATCCTCGAGCCCTTCAACGACGCCGTCCGGCGCAGTGGCAACGACCCGAAGACCGTCCCCAATGCGGCCCGCTCCCTGGTGATGGTGGGAGGCGACCTGATGGCCGTCCGCCTCCATCACCGCCGCGAGCCTGCTCCCCGGCTCCAGCGCCACCCGGTGACGCGTGAACACGCCCAGAGTGTCGCGGTGCGGCTTCATGTCGACCCGGTCCGCCAGGTGCTGCTCCAGGTCACCTCCGTAGAGCAGGTTCAGGAGCTGGCAGCCCCGGCAGATCCCCAGGATCGGCATTCGCCGCTCGAGTGCCGCACTGCCGAGCGCGAGTTCGACGCGGTCGCGGATCTCGGTCGCCCGGTCACTCTCCGGATGCGGCTCCGCACCATAGATCTCCGGATCGAAGTCCCGGCCGCCCATGAAGACGATGCCGTCGAGATCGGCCAACGCAGCCTCCGGATCCTCGTCGTAGGGTTCGACACTGGGGATGAGAACCGGAGCCCCGCCGGCGTCGGCGATCGCCGACACGTAGTTGTGCGGCGCCATCGTGTAGATGTCGTCCCACGGCCCGGTCGTTGCACGACCCAAGTCGGCGACGATGCCGATTCGCGGTCTGTGTCCAGGGTGCATCGTCAAGCCTCCGCTTCTTCATAGCAGACCACCGTCTTATGTCTTGACAGCACTATCTTGGCGCATCATGATGCCTGCATGCGAACCACCGTCACCCTGGACGCGGACACCGAATCCCTGCTGCGCGAGGCGATGCGGCAACGTGGACATACATTCAAGCAGGCCCTGAACGACGCGGTCCGGCAGGGGCTGGCGGGAATTGCCGGCGATCGGGAGCGTCCTCCGTTCGTCCAGCGGAGCTTCCCCATGGACCTCAAGCCCGGGTACGACCTCGGCAAGCTGTCCGCCCTCGAGGCGGACCTCGACGCGGAAGCGTTCCTTGAAGCAACCCGCCGGCTCACGAAGGAAACGAACGAGCGGAAGTGATCGTCCCCGACGCGAACCTTCTCCTGTACTCCGTCGACTCAACGAGTCCGTTCCACTCGGTGGCGGCGAAGTGGTGGACCGGTTGCCTGAGCGGCTCGGTTCCGGTCGGGCTCTGTCAGCCCGTCCTGTTCGCCTTCCTGCGGGTCAGCACGAACCGTCGCGTCTTCCGGGAGCCGCTCTCACTCGACACCGCCGGCGACCTGGTGAGTGAATGGATCGCCCATCCCGTCACGCGCCTCCTGCTGCCGGGCGAGGACCACGTACGACATGTCGTGGATCTGCTCGCGGAGGCGGGTTCCGCCGGCGGTGACCTCGTCACGGACGCACAGATCGCCGCCCTCGCTCGCACCCACCGAGGCGAGATACACACCGCGGATCACGACTTCCGGCGCTTTCCGGGAGTGACCTGCCACTATCCGTTAAGGCCCAACGAGACGTAAGCGGCAGGAGGACGCTAGCCCGCACCGGCCGTGTACACCCTCTCGCCGGCGATGAACGTCATCTCCACCTTCGTCCGATGCACCTCGGTCGGCGCGACGTCGAACGGGTTCTGCGAGGTGACGACGAGGTCGGCCTCCTTGCCGACCTCGATCGTGCCGACCTTGTCGTCCTGGCCCATGAGCCGCGCGCCGTTCCAGGTCATGATGCGGAGCGCGTCCTCGAGCCTCACCTGTCCCTGGAGGCCGAGCGTCTCCTCGCTGCCGCCGGGAACCTGCCGGGTGACCATCGTCTCGACCGCGAGCCACGGGTCGACCAGGGGCACCACCGGCCAGTCCGAGCCGGCGGCGACCAGGGCGCCCGTCTCGAGGGCGTCCCTGATCGGCACCCAGCGCTTCATCCGCTCGTCGCCGACCGCCCTGCGGATGTCGATCGCGGCCATCGGTGTCGGGAACCAGATGTAGGGCGAGAACTCCCAGGCCATCCCCAGTTCGCGCGGCCGGGGAATGTCGGCCGGATCGACGAAGGTGCTGTGGCCGACGTCGTGCATCGGGCCGCCGAAGCCGTTCCGTTCCCGCGCCGCCGCGACGGCGTCGATCGCGGCCCGCACCGCGCCGTCGCCGGCAGCATGCATCTTGACGTGCAGGCCCTGGCGGTCGAACGCCGTCACCGCGTCGTTCAGCGCCTCCTGCGGCACCAGGAGCAGCCCGAGCTTCGGGCGCGGATCGTCCTCGCCGGTCGAGTCCTCGTAGGCCGCGAGCATCGCCGCGGTGTGGCTCTCCGTCGGCACGCCGTCGAGCATGATCTTCACGCAGTCGACCTTCAGGCGCTCGCTCTCGTAGGTCGTCCGGATCGCAAGCTGGGACTCGGCGGCGTAGGCGAGCGCCGGATCGTGCGCCCAGGCAACGCAGGCCCGGACCCGCTGCTTCAACGTGCCCTCGCGCGCCATTCGGGCGAGCGCGCCGAGCTGCCACGAGTTCGCGTAGGCGACCGTGAATGAGGTGATGCCGTGCGCCAGCATCTCGTCCGTGGCGATCTTCATGCCCCGCATCTTCAGCGCGTCCGAGGCCGGAGGAATCACGGAAGCCACCATGGCGTTGGCCGTCTCGCGGAGCAGGCCGGTCGGGTCGCCGTCCGCATCACGCTCGATGATTCCGCCCTCCGGGTCCGGAGTGTCGCGGTCGATGCCGGCGACTTCCAGCGCCATCGTGTTGACCCAGACGCTGTGATGGGACTCGTCGTACAGGAAGACCGGGTTGTCCGGCGACACGGCGTCGAGGAACTGCCTGGTCTGCTGGCCGGGCTCGAACACCGCCGCCACCCAGTTGCCGCCGCTTACCCACTCCCCCGGCTCGGCCTTCGACGCGCACTCGCCGACCGACTCGCTGATGATGTCCGGCGTCGCACCCGGAGGCAGGCGGCACGAGAACTCCTGCATGCCCGCGATCAGCGGATGCACGTGAACATCGTGGAAGCCGGGGAAGACGGTCCGGCCCGCCAGGTCGATCACGTCGGTCGCGTCGGTACGGAACGCAGCGACGGAGGCGCTGTCGCCGACCGCGACGATGACGCCGTCGCGGATCGCGATCGACTCCGCCCAGCCGTCGGGGGTGTAGACGTTGCCGCCGTCGAGGATCGTGTCCGCCGGGTCGTTGCGCGTCGGCGCCGGCTCGCCGTCCTGGAACTGGGCGACGGCGGGCTGGGCAGCGATGACGGCGAGGGTCAGGGCGAGGAGGGGAAAGAGGATGCCGGCTGGGATGCCGGCGCACCCGGTGCGTGACAGCCGCGGAGAGCGGCTAGCCCTCGGCAGCCCGCGGCAGATTCGGACGGATCCAGATAACTTCACGGGTTATCCCGTTCCAGGTTCGCAAACGGCGACTCGACTTCCAGGGTCACGTCGCGCGGCGGCTCCGCCCCGAGGAGATGCTCGACGAAGTAGTCCCAGGTTCGGTGCAGCGTGTAGGTGTCCCAGGCGGCACTGTGGTCACCGTTCGGAAGAGCGAGGAGATCGTATGGCTTGTTCGCCTGGATCAGGGCATCGACCAGCCGGAAGGTCTGCGCCTGACGGACGCTCAGGTCCATATCTCCGTAGACGAGCAGGAGCCGCCCCTCGAGGTTTCCCGCCATTCTGGTGACGTCGAGAGCCTCCCAGTTCTGGGGAGCCTCGTCCGGCCGGGTCCGGATCCTGCCGCCGTCGGCGTAGACCGGCGCCCCGATGAACTTCAAGTTGCCGGACATCGCGGCGTAGTCGTAGATGCCGGCTCCGGAAACCGCGACGTCGTAGAACTCGGGTCGGCTGAGGATGGCCTGCGCAGCGAAGGTCCCGCCCCAGGACCAGCCGTAGATCCCCACGCGCTCGAGGTCCATCCCGGGCTTGAGTTCCGCCCACTGACGGATCGCGGCCACGTGGTCCTCGATGCCGACGCGCGTGAACTCCGGGTAGCCCGCGTCGCGAAAGGCGCTGGAGCGCCCGGGCGTGCCGCGCCCGTCCGTGACGACGACCGCGAAACCCAGCCGCGCGAGCGCTACCTCGGTCGCCGGGTTGAACGCGGCCACGGCTTCCACGAAGTTCCGCGGCGCCACAGCCACCTGGGGGCCTCCGTAGACCGCGTCGATCACCGGATGTCGGCCGCCCTCGACCCTCCTCCGCGGCGCGTAGTAGACCGAGTAGACGTCCGTCTCTCCGTCGGCGGCGGTGAAGGCCCGGCGCTCAGGCGGCGTGTAGCCCGCGTTGAAGAGCGCCGAGGTGTCGGCCTTCTCGACCTCCGCCAGCACCTCTCCGTCCTCGGTGGACCGCAGCACGGTGACCGGCGCGCGATCGACCGTCGAGTAGGTGTCGAGGAAGACGCCGAGTTCGGTCCGGATCGGCGAGCCCGGCCATGTGAACCCGAACCGGCTCTGCATGATGCGGACCGAGTCGGGATCGAAATGGTGGTCAGCGTCGTTCGGCGTGAGCAGGATCACCTCGCCGGCCCTGGACGAGGCCGGATCGAACGACACGCGGTAGAGGTGCCGAAAGTATGGATCCCGGCCTGGCTCGCGGCCGCCGCCCGTGAAGTAGACCTGCCGATCCGTCTCGTCGACCTCGATGATGTCCAGCACCGCCCAGTCGCCCGCGGTTAGCGCGCCCAGCAGATCGACCGAACCATCCTTGGTGAGTTCGTAGAGATAGAGGTGTCCCCAGCCGGTGCGGTCCGAGTACCACAGCACCCATCGTTCGTCGTTCGGCCCCCTCACGAATCGCACGTTCGCGCGGCTGGACGTGCGGGTGTTCCGTTCGACTCGCGTCTCGCTGGTCTCCCACATCACCGGCGTCGCCTTGCCCGACTCGATGTCGATCGCGACCAGGGCGCCGCTCTTGCCGGCGTAGCCCGCCGCCAGCAGGTACAGCCGTTCACGCTCCAGGTCCCACTCGACGTCGCGGTCCAGGAGCTCCGGCGTGCGGAGAGCTTCCGGGAGCGATTCACGGTCGAAGTCGACTTGCACCCGCCCGCCTTTCTCGGTATCGAAGAGGAACCAGTCGACACCCATGGTCTCGGCGTCCCCGGCCAGCGGCAGGCGCAATGCGTGCACGACGGGTCGACGACTACCGTCCGTGGGCACCCACTCCACCAACGGCACGGTTCCCAGCGACCGCTCGTCGATGCGCGGTACGAGCACGTAGCGGCCATCCGGCGACCAGGTCGTCGAATAGGGCGGCGGCGCCCATCCCATCTTCCTGACCACCATCGTCATCTGGGAAGCGTCGGGCCACTTGGCGTAGGAGAAGTAGGGCTCGCCGTCGAAGGTGAGCCGGGTCTCGTCACCGGCCTTCCGGCCCACGACGAACAGGTCGTCGTCCCTGACCAGGACCTGGCGATCGAAGTCCGGCGCGTACCGTCCGATTGGCTCGCCGGACGATGAGAACAGCGTGGTCGCCTCCGCCTCGCAGCCGTAGTCCGACACGGAGCATTCGATCCTGTAGCCGCCGGCGCGGGCGGTCAGTTTCGTCAGGCTGCCCGAGAGCCGGAGATCGACCAGGCCTTCCAGGGTCGGCGGTTCCGCGTCGGCAGCCGGCGCGCCGGCGTCCGTCAAGGCCTCGGCGATCGACGCGGCCATCCGCGCATGGTCGAACGCGGGCCGGCGCGACCGCGTCTGGAGGTCGAACACCGCGAGTTCGGGGCCCGCTTCGCCATCGCGCTGGTACCAGAACCCCTCTCCGGCGCCCGCGTCCAGCCAATGCGGTGCGACCTCCGCGTTGTGGAGCAGACTCAGCAGGTTGCTTTCGACGAGCGCCGCCGCGGCGTGGTAGTCGTCCGCGTCCGGGCCGGTCTGACGACCGCTGTCGCAGCCCGCGAGAGCGAGAATCGACGCCAGCACGACGGCTGCCGGAGTGTCGCGGCTGCGGTAAGCTCGCACGGATCCGGACCTGTTCTGCAAGGGAGTAGCGATGACGAGTCGACGCCTGGTTGGTCTTGCTCTCAGCCTGTTCGTCGCCGCGGCCGCGCATGGAGCCGCGGAGGCAGACGAACCGACATTCTACGAGGACGTCCTGCCCATCCTGCAGGAGAATTGCCAGGAGTGTCACCGGCCGTCGGGCAGCAAGATCTACCGGGGCGGCGTGCCGATGTCGCTCACGACCTACGAGGATGCCCGCCCCTGGGCGCGTGCCATCGTGCGCCAGACGGCGTCCAAGGAGATGCCGCCCTGGGACGCCTCCGAGCACTTCGACGGCGTGTTCAGGAACGAGCGCGGCCTGACCGACGAGGAGATCGCGACGATCAGGCGCTGGGTCGAGGCGGGCGCCCGGCCCGGTCTGCCCGAGAACGGTCCCGCGCCGATCGAGTGGCCTGACGACGACGGCTGGGTGTTCACCGATCCCGACCTCGTGCTCAAGATGCCCGAGCCCTACTACGTCGAGGACGACATCAAAGACATCTACACCAAGCACCGCCTGGTCCTGACGCCGGACCTCCTGCCCGAGGACAAGTGGGTGCAGGAGATCGAGTTCCGGCGCGGCAGCGAACTCGTCCACCACTTCAACATCTTCGTCAAAGGGCCCAACGACGAGGAGACCCGCGGCGACGGCCACTTCCTCGGCGGCGCCACCTCCGGCTCGCCGCCCCACGTCTGGCCCGAGGGCTACGGCTCACTGCTCGAGGTCGGCGCGACGCTCACCTTCGATCTGCACTACCACAAGGAGCCGGGTCCCGGCAGCGGCGGCTGGGACCAGTCGTCGATCGCGCTCAAGTTCGCGACCAGGCCGGTCACGCACCCCGTCCACTTCTTCCCGATCAGCAACTACGAGTTCGAGATTCCGGCGCGCCACGCCTACTGGCACGACACCGCCGAGCGCACCTTCGACCGGGAGGTGACGATCCTCGGCATGCTTCCGCACATGCACATGCGCGGCCGCGAGGCGAAGTACACCGTCTTCTATCCGGACGGCAGCGAGGAGCAGATCCTCCACGTGCCGGACTGGGACTTCGACTGGCAGGAGATCTACTGGTACTCCGAGCCCAAGGTGCTGCCGAAGGGCAGCCGCCTGCGCATCGACATGTGGTTCGACAACTCGCCGGAGGAGGCGGAACGCTGGGGGTTCAACCCGGACCGCGACGTCGTGTTCGGACCGATGTCGACCGACGAGATGCTGATGGGGTTCATCTCCTGCGTGTACAGCGACGAGGAGCCGCCCAGGCAGCGGGGACCCGGCCGAGCGACCGAGACCGCCGGCGGCGAGTAGTCCGGCAAGAGCCCCGACCGCAAGGAGGGCCGCGAATGAGAGTTGGTTTCTTCTCATGAACCATCGCTCCCGGCACTGTGTGCTCGCCGCGGGACTGATCGCCGCGTTCGGCTGTCAACCTTCCGAGCCACCACCGGAGGCCTCGGTTCCCTCACCGGCGCCACCGCCGCCGAACATCGTCGTCATCGTGGGCGACGACCTGGGCTACGGCGACATCGGTGTGTACGGCTCGGAGATCCCCACGCCTCACATCGACCAGTTGGCGCGCGACGGCGTGCGCCTGACCGACGGTCATGTGTCCGCGGCCGTCTGCAGTCCGATGCGTGCGGGTTTCCACACCGGGCGGTATCAGAATCGTTTCGGCTGGGAGTACAACCCGACCGACCACGACCTCGGACTTCCGTTGGATCAAAAAACGGTCGCCAACCACTTTCAGGACGCCGGCTATGTCACCGGCCTGATCGGTAAGTGGCACCTGGGCGTGCCCGAGCCGTACCATCCACTCCACCGCGGCTTCGACGAGTTCTACGGCATCCTGGGAGGCGTCACCAGCTACATCGACTCCCGACTTCCAGGCACCCACGAGTGGCCCGCCGAGAGAGCCCCCACCACCCGCACCCGCGAGTCGCAGGTCATCCGCGACGGCTTCGAGGTTATCGAGGTCGAGGAGTATCTGACGGACGTCTTCGCCGAGAAGGCGGTCGACTTCATCGATCGCCACGCCGACGAGCGTTTCCTCCTGATGCTGACTCCCAACACTCCGCACACCCCGTTGCAGGCGACCGACGAGTACATGGAGCGGGTGCAGCACATCGAAGGCGATGGAGCGCGCGTCTACGCCGCGATGGTCGTCTCGCTCGACGACTACGTCGGCGACGTCGTCGCGGCTCTACGCAAGCACGACCTCGAGCGCGACACGCTGGTCGTCTTTCTCTCCGACAACGGGTGCATCGACTACATGGCCGAGCCGATCTGCACCAACGCGCCGCTGGCGGGGTACAAGCGCTACCACCTGGAAGGCGGTCATCGCGTCCCCTTCATCCTCAAGTGGCCGGCGGGCCTGCCTCAGGGCGAGGTCTACCACGGGCTTGCCAGCGCACTCGATCTCTATGCCACGTTCGCTGCCGCGAGCGGTATCGAAGCGGATAGCCCGGACAGCGTCGATCTGCTTCCGCATCTGCGCGGCGAGACCAGCGAGCCGCCGCACGAGTTCCTCTACTGGCGGGCGGCACCGAACATCGCCATCCGCTGGGGCAAGTGGAAGATGTGGAAAGTGAACAACACCAACATCGAGATCCCCGCCGGGCCGCCGGGCCAGGTCCTGCCGTCGATGGCTTACCCACCCGACGACTCACCCATGGGCCAGACCACCGTTCTGTACGACCTGGAGGCCGACATCGGCGAAACCAGCAACGTCGCGGATCAGCATCCCGAGATCGTCGAGCGCCTGGAGAGGGAACTCGAGGCCTGGGAGGCTGGACTCTCAGCGCCGCTCTGGGTCAACCACCGCGGAACCCTGCACTCGCTTCAGGGTCAGACGGTGCAGCTCTTCTTCTGAGGCCCGGTGGCCTACTCTCCGGAGTTCCCCAACGCGTCCGCCTCGAGCACGCGAGCGCCGCGCAGGATGTTCCCCATGGAGTAGTTCCCCTCGTGGCAGGCGTACTCGAAGACCCGGTCGGTCGTCGAACGCAACACATACTCGCCGGTCCAGGGCGCTGTCCACGATGAGGGATCGACCACCGTGAAGCGGTAGAGCACGTCGCCGTCCTCGAGCTTGGTGAAGCGCTCGACTACGTGCATCTCCGTGGAGCCACCAAGGAGAAACGCGTCGGGATGGAAGTTCGTCGTGTCGACGACCAACGTGTCGCCCTCCCACCACCCGATCGAATCGCCGGCCCACTTCTTGATCTCCGACGGCAGATGCTCCACGGCGCGCCCCTCGGACTTCATTCGCACCACCCGGGCGTCGTGGACCATCTCGATCAGGATCACGACATGATCCTCGGTCTGGACGATGGTCTTGTAGTTGTTGTAGCCGCTGGGGAGCGTCGGCGCGGCGCCCGTGAACCCCACGATGCAACGTTCCTGAGCCAGCAGCGACTCCGGACCGTCGAAGGGTCCGGGTTCGTCGCTGTCGAGCCAGAATGCCGTGCCGTCGTTGTCGCCGCGCACGATCTTGGCTTCGGTCGCGGCCCTGCGTTTGGCCGCGCTCTCGGTCATCGGTGGAAAACGACCGTTCGGTGGATCGATCAGAATCGAAGTACGAAACCTGCCGTCCACCGCGAAGGCCTCGGTGCCCCGGTCGAGCCAGAAGAAGTTGTAGCCGCCGACGTTGCCAGAACCGCCGTCCGATCCGTCGCCACCCTCGGGCGGCGCCTCACGATCCGGGTCGCTCGCCTCGGATTCCTCCTCGATTCGCGCAGCCATGTTGCCCTCGATCCGCGCCACCTCCTCCTTGCTGAGATAGAGGTTGTCACCGTAGCGTTCCGGGCGCTGGAGCGGGGTCACCGTCGCGGCGTTGTAGTTCCCCGTGAGATCGGGACGGCCACTGGCAGTCCGCGGCACCCCGTCGCCGGCGGCGACTCCAGGATTCAGGCCGAGCATGAACGCGGCGGTCGGCAGGAATCCGATGATTCTCTTCATACGTCCTTCCCCCCTGGCCAGGATCCTCGAGTATAGTCGTATAACGCAAAGCTCCGTAGAGGAGAATCGCCATGAAAGAGAACTCGACGCGCTCGGGTATCAACCTGTCACCCGTTTACGGGCCCTCCGATGCCAATGGCGACTACAGCAGGCGCTTCGGCAATCCCGGGGAGTACCCGTTTACCCGCGGAACCCGCGCCTATTCCGGGCGGGGCTGGATTCAGCGCGAGTTGTCAGGAGAAGGCGACCCCAAACGCTCGAATGAGCAGTTCAAATATCTGATGACTCTCGGCCAGACCGGTCTCGATGTGATCGGTGACAGTCCAACGATGTCGTTGATGGATCCCGATCACCCACTCGCGCGATACACAGTTGGCACGCAAGGCGTCTCACTCTGTCGGCATGATGATTACCGCCAACTGCTCGACGGCATCCCGCTCGACCAGATGTCGATTTCGAGCTCCGGGCCGTCGATGTTCACGGTAGCAAGCCTCTATCTGCTCGCGAAGGAACGCGGTGTCTCGCCAGGCGTGCTCCGCGGTTCCGTGATCGAGTGGCCGTTCTACTCCGAACACTGCTCCTATGCGTACAAGATGCCCTTCGATCTCCACCTGCGGATGTCCTGCGACGTCATCGAGTTCTGCAGCAAGGAGATGCCGAAGTTCCACGGTTTTCTCGAAGACACCTATTTCTTCAGTGAAGCGGGCCTCAACGCGGTCGAGGAGGCGGCCCTCGGCTTCGTCGAGATACGGCACATTGTGCGCGCGCTTCTCGCACGCGGTCTCGACATCGACAGCTTCGCCCCGCGCATCGCCATCCTCACGAATTGCTCGATGGACTTCTACGAGGAGATCGCGAAGATTCGCGCCATGCGTCGCATCTTCGCGCGCATGATGAAAGAAGAGTTCGGCGCCAAGGACCCGCGCTCACAAGCGGTCAACATCGCCGTGCACACCTCGGGACTTTCGCTGACGACCGAGCAGCCAGCCAACAACATCGTGCGCGGCGCGGTCCAGACGGTCGCACTCGGACTGGCCGGGGTCACCGCGCTCGAGATCTCGACCTTTGACGAGGGCTACCGAACCCCCAGCAAGGAGGCGCATCTGGTCGGGCTGCGCACGCAGCAGGTGATTGACCTCGAGACGAACATCAACAGCGTGCAGGATCCGTTCGGTGGATCGTGGTTCATGGAGTCGCTCACCGATGAGGTCGAGGCCAGGATTCTGGACATGGTCAACGAGATCGAGTCGCTCGGCGATCCGGCCGAGCTGGTCAGCAGTGGTTACTTCAAACAGTTCTTCCACGGCACGATGGGCCGCTACCACCGGCAGGTGCACGACGGGGAAGTGCTGAAAGTCGGAATGAACGTACACCAGATGCCCGCCGAGCAGGACACGCTGCTGCGGGATATCAGCGAGGAGAAGATCGAACCCCTCTTCGATCGAGTTGAGGAGGTATCGGCTTACCGCGACAAGCGCGATCAGAAACCGTTGCTGGACTCGCTTCAGCGCTTGCACGACGTCGTACAGACCGACGAGAACATGCTGGAGGCGGTGCTCGAGTGCACGCTGGCCGGGGCGACCATGGGTGAGATCGCCGGCATTCTCCGTCAAGCCTGGGACACGCCCTATGACCCCTACGGTTATCTCGAGTCGCCCATCGGAAGTGCGCAGTGAGTCCGATTCGTGTGCTGGTCGGCGTGCTGGGTATGGACCAGCACGAACTGGGCGCAGTTGGCATCGCCAGGATGCTTCGCGACCAGGGTATGGAGGTCATCTATACCGGTTGCTTCAACACCCCGGAGACCATCGTGCAGGCTGCCATGCAAGAAGACGCGGATGTCATCGGCATCAGCTCTCATTCCTGGGAGTATCTGTACTACACACCCGAACTACTCGAGCTGCTGAAACAGAACGACCTCGACGTGCCCGTGGTTCTCGGTGGTTCGGTCATTACCGAGGAGGACGCCGGGAAGATGCTCGACAAGGGTGTCGCGGCAGTGTTCGGCTCTGGTAGCGCGATGACCGACATGATCGATACCGTCAGGAATCTGGCGGCCGGCGCCGCGACGTCCTGAGCCCACAGTCGCTTATCTTGATGCCGCCAGCGCCGCCTCTTCTGCCCGCGCCCCGGCGAGGATCCCCTCCAGGCCTCAGAGCGAGATTGAAGACGCTGTCGCCAAACGCGGCATCGTCACTTGGCGCACCCAGTTTCTGCCGCGCAGGCTCCTAGGGGACGTACCAGATGGGCGACGACCAGGCACGCTCCTGGATGGTGGGAGGCAGGCCGGGATTCGGCGGCGTTCCCGCCCGGGTCGCGTCCCAGGTCGACCAGCGACAGGTCGGATTCTGCAGCACGCGAACGTAGTAGAAGGCGCGTTGGCCAGGATCGAAGTCGGGGTCCTGCCATAGCGCCTCTAGCTCCGAAGCACCTCCGCCTTCCGTCGTCGCGCAGGTGCTCAGATCCACCCTGGCCCCGTTGTCGGGGCAGCGATGGGTGTCGTCCGGGATCGAGCCGTCGGAACAGGCCGCGTCGTAGACCCGCTCCTGCTTCGCTCCGTCCGCCGTCCATCCCTTGATCACCTGCAGTCGGGCAAGGGGAGCGGCGGTGGGATCCCTGGTCGCCCAAAGCAGAAAGCGCGGAGCCCGTTGCTCGCCATCCGCGATCAGGTCTCCTCCCATGGGGACGCCGTCGGCGTAAGCCCTGGTGAGCCGGTCCGATCCAGCCAGCGTCGTCTCGTCGAGGTCGTAGCCGGCGAAGAAGCGGACCCGCATGCGAGGGCCGGTAGTGCCAAAGGTCTCCTTCCGTTGGAGGGCGCGAAAGATGTCCTCCCTGGTGTTCGATTCGGCCCACACTCCGGCCAGACCCGAAGCACCCCAGTACTGACTGGACCCATCGCCGTACTCGCCGGTTTCGGCCCGGGGAACCGACCCTCGCTGCTCCGGCTCTATGTCCAGCAGGCCGGCCTTGCTCCAGTAGTCCTCTTCCCGAAACGAGCCGGCTGCATTGTGGGTATCCGAGGAGCCGATGAGGCCGAAGCGAAAGGGATTGACGCCCTGCTCCTCTTCCATGGCCAGGCCGTTCAGGTAGGCATCGCGTACGTAGCTGCCCTGGGGCCTGCTCCGAGAGTCATTGCCGATGGTCCCTTCGATGATCCCGAAGTCAGCCCACTCGTCGTTCGGAGACAGGAGCGGATGCGTGTCAGAGGTGCCCTTGACCTGGGTTACCTCGACCAGCGGCTCGTTTCGCATCCGCTGCTCGGCGCCGACCTGGTCGAGAGCATTGCCTTCTCTATCGGTCAACCGGAACATCCATCCGTCTGAACCGTTGGAGTTGTGGGGGATCGCCAGAGACTCGATGCCCTGTTCGCGCTGCCGGTCCATCCAGTCCCAGAGCTTCTCCGGGTTGTTCCTGGCGTCAATGCGACTGAAAGGAATGCTCGGCACGTTCGAGTCACGGAAGATCACGTTTCGATGCAGGTTCTCCCCTGTGGGACCGCTGGCAGTGAACTCGTAGGCGATGAGGGTGGTGAACGTGCCTGGATCGTTGTGGCGCTCAGCGGCGGCGATGATCTCCCGCCATGCGCTCGCTACGATGCCGAGATCGAGCAGGTCGTCGGAATCGACATAGCCTCTCTGACGCGGCATCACTTCCCGGAAAACCGCGGTGCGATCGTCGGGCGTTTCGGCGCTTCGGAGTGCGATCGACAGCGGATGTCGGCCAACGTCGGAATCGGGGTTGTCCATCTGCTCGAACATGCCCAGGTAGGTGGCATGGTCGGCAACCGCGAGGAAGTCGAGCGGCGCCTTCAGGCGCATTTCGATTCCGGCGGGGTGGGTCAGCGCTTCTCCCCTGGCGAACCTGTAGGCGTCGTCCGGATCGTTGCGGGTGCCGTAGATGTAGGCGTCGAAGGAGTACTTCGTGTGGACGTGCAGGTCGCCGAAGTAGGCGTTTCGCGTCGATGATCTCTGCTCACTCGGAGCGGCCTCTTCGCCGGCTCGGGCCCGGACTTCGGCACGTTCATCCGCACAACCGAGAGCCACGAGAAGAAGAGCTGTCAGCCAGACGCCGCTACGCGCACACCTCGTCATTCGACGCCTCTGCAACGGTTACCCCCGCGTCAGTAGGACAGGTTCTCCGTGACGCGTACCCACCGTCCGTCCTGTACCTCAGCGAGGAACGACTCGTCCGTGCCGATCCGCTTCTCCGGCCCGAAGCTCAGGACCGGGCCGCCGAAGATGTCCTGGTAGTCGTCGATCGACTCGATCGCGGCGACCAGCGAATCGACCGTGAGGTCCGGCCCGGCATCGCGTAGAGCCCTGACCGTGAAGTCGGCGACCAACCAGCCCAGGAGCGAGCCGGTGTTGGGCTCCTGGCCGTAGCGTTCCTCGTAGCCGGCGAGGAAGTCGCGGACCTCCTGGCTGGGATGATCGGCGTAGGGAAACTCGAACGACGTCATCGCGAAGAAGCCATTGGTCACACCGCCCTCCGCCTCCGCGACCTCGGACTCGAACGCCGCGATCGGGCCGACGAAGTCGACGTCCCAGTCGATCCCCCGTGCCGCCGAGATCGCAAGGATCGTGTCGCCGATGATCGTTCCGAGCACGATCAGGTCGCAGTCGGCCTGCCGGAGCTTGAGGATCGCCGCGCTGAAGTCGGTGTCGAGAGGCCTGTGGGCGGTCGAGTCGATGACCTCCCGGCCCATCTCGCCGAGCTGATCGTTCGCCGCGTCGGTCATCTCCGTTCCGTAGTCGGTGTCCTGGGTCATCGTGCAGATGCGCTCCTTGCCCCTCTCCTCGATGAAGTACTTGATGGCGGCGCGCATCTGGTCGTAGTAGGTGGAGACACCGGCGAACTTCAGCGGATGCAGCGGTTCCGCCATCGAACGCGCGCCCGAGAGCGGGAAGATGTTGGGAACGCCCGCCTCGAACTGGCTGGTCATGACGGCGTTGTTCATCGGCGTCCCGAGGGCGCCCACCATGGCGAAGATCCGGTCGCGGTGGATCAGCTTGTTGGCCGCCTGGACCGCGCGAGGCACCTGGTACTGATTGTCCTCGACGACGAAGCGGATCTGGCGGCCGTGGATGCCGCCTTCCTCGTTCACGGCATCGAAGATCATTCGCGCCGCGTTGATGCTGCCGACACCGATGGCCGCGGCCGGACCGGATAGGTCGGTGTAGGTGCCGAGCACGATCTCCCCGGCCGCTTCCGAGGTCTCGGGATCGGAGCTCCCGCATCCCGCCAGGACGGCGCCAAGCAACATGCAAGCGACGGTGAGGTAACGGTGTCTATGGGTCATGCCTGCTGTCCTCCGTACATCGAATCGATCAGGGGTCGGTACTTCTCGTTCACGAACTTGCGCTTGAGCTTCATCGTCGGCGTGAGCTCGTCGTCCTCGGGGGTCAGCTCCTGGTCGATGAGGCGGAACTTCTTCACCTGTTCAACCCGCGCGAACTTCGCGTTGACGGCCTCCACCTGACCGTGGATCAGCTCGACGATCTCCTCCGCGGCACACAGGCTCTGGTAGTTGGTGAAGGGCACGTGATGATCCTGAGCGTATTTGACGACGTTGTCGTGGTCGATCATCACGAGACATGTCAGGAACTTGCGCTTGTCGCCGATCACCACGGCGTCGGCAATGTAGGGCGAGAACTTGAGCTGGTTCTCGATCTCGCTCGGGGTGATGTTCTTGCCGCCGGCCGTGATGATGATGTCCTTCATGCGATCGGTGATCTTGAGGAAGCCGTCGTCGTCGATCTCGCCGACGTCGCCGGTGTGGAGCCACCCGTCACGAATCGTCTCGGCCGTCTTCTCCGGCTGGTTGAGGTAACCCATGAAGACGAACTCTCCGCGGATCAGGATCTCGCCCTCCCCGGAGATCCTGATTTCGCCGTAGGGAACGGAGCGGCCGACGGTGCCGGGCCTGATCTCGCCCGGCTCCAGGATGGAGGCGATGCCGGTGTTCTCGGTCTGGCCGTAGCCCTCCACCATGTCGATGCCGAGTGCGAGATACCAGCGGATCAGATCGGGTGAGATCGGCGCGGCTCCGGTGCCGATCCAGCGACAGCGGTCGAGGCCCAGGAACTTGCGAATGTTGCGCAGCACGAGCGCATCGCCGACGCGGTAGGCGAACTCCAGGACCGCCCCCGGCTTCTCGCCCTCGAGGCGTTTGTCCGCTCGTTTGAACCCGATCCCTATCGCCTTTCCGTAGGCCCATCGCTGCAGGAAGGTGGCATCGGAGAGGGCTATGCTGATGGCCGAGTAGAACTTCTCCCACACGCGCGGCACCGAGAAGAACAGCGTCGGCTGGATCTCCTGAGCGTTCTCGGGCACCGTTTCCGGATTCTCGACGAAGTTGAGCTTCGTGCCGGTGTAGAGGGAGCCGTAGACGAAGATCCGCTCGGCGATGTGGCACAGCGGCAGGAAGGCCATGCGCTCGTCGTCCTCGTTCTGCGACAGGACGTGCGGGGCGTTGACGCACTGGAACACGAGGTTGTGGTGGCTGATCATCGCCCCCTTCGGCGGCCCGGTCGTGCCGGACGTGTAGACCAGGATCGCGAGGTCCTCGGGCTTCGCCAGCTCGAGGCACTCGGCCCAGGCCTCGGGGTGGAGCTCGTCCTGTTCGCGTCCGAGCGCGAGCAGGTCGTCGTAGCTCATGGCGTGCGGATCTTCGAAGTCCCGCAGGCCCTCCATGTCGAAGATGACGATCTGCTCGAGCGTCGGGCACTGTTCGCGCACCCCGAGCACCTTGTCGAGCTGCTCCTCGTCTTCGACGAACATCACCTTGCAGCCCGAGTCGTTGACCAGGTAGTCCACCTGCTCGGCCGCATCCGTCGGGTAGATCCCCGCGCACACGCCGCCGGCGCCGAGCACCCCCATGTCGGCGAACATCCACTCGGTGATCGTGTTGGAGAGGATGCAGGCGACGTCGCCCTTGCCGAAGCCGAGCGACCGCAGCGCCAGCCCCGTATGGCGCGCCTTCTCGCCGAAGGTGCGCCAGGAGACGTCCTGCCAGATGCCAAAGTCCTTCTCCCGCATCGCGATGCGGTCGCCGTACTTCTCGACGCGGCTCCAGAACATGGTCGGTACGGTGCCGGCGAAGCTGATGTCGCGCCAGAACACGAGCTCGCGGCCGTCGTCGGCCGTGCGCGTCTCACGCACGAGATCGGGGTTCGATTCGGGGCCGCCCATGCTCACCTCCAGGTCTTGCGCTTCTTCCACCGGCGGACCCCCCTCGGCATCTGGTCCTTCATGCCGAGATAGAACTCCTGGATGTCCGGCGAGCTCTCGAGCTTCTCGCACGTATCGTCCATGACCACCCGTCCGTTTTCGAGCACGTAGCCGTAGTGCGAGTGTCGCAGCGCGACGTGGGCGTTCTGCTCGACGACGAGGATCGTCATGCCCTGCTCCTCGTTGATGCGGTTGATGATCTCGAAGATCTGGTGGACCAGGATCGGAGACAGCCCGAGCGACGGCTCGTCGAGCAGCAGCATCCTCGGATGCGCCATCAGGGCACGTCCGATGGCGAGCATCTGCTGCTCACCGCCGGAGAGCTGGCTCGCCTGTTGCGAGCCCCGATCGGCGAGCGCCGGGAAGTAGTCGTAGACGCGCTCGAGATCGTCGGCGATGCGGGCGCGGTCGCGGCGACTGTAGGCGCCCATTCGCAGGTTCTCGTTCACTGAGAGGAAGGGAAAGACCTCCCGGCCCTCCGGCACGTGGCTCAGGCCGAGGCGCATGACGGCGTCGGGATCGCGACGCGCTATGTCCTCGCCGGCGAAGACGATCTCGCCTTTCTGGGGATCCATCACGCCGGAGATCGTACGGAGGATGGTCGTCTTGCCCGCGCCGTTGGCGCCCAGAACGGCGACGATTCGACCTTCGGGCACCGCCAGGCTGACACCGCGGATCGCCATGATCGGACCGTAGTAGGTCTCGACGTTCTTGAGCTCGAGCAGCACCTAGTCCGCTCCCAGGTAGGCGTCGACGACGGCGGGGTTCTTCTGCACCTCCGCGGCGCTGCCCTCCGCGATCACACGACCTTCGTTGAGGGCGAGCACCCGCCCCGCCACCCGGCTCACGAGGCCCATGTCGTGCGCCACCATGACGACCGTGACGCCAAGGTCGCGGTTGATGTCCTCGATCCAGAATCCCATGTCCTCGCTCTCCTCGGGGTTCAGCCCGGAGGTCGGCTCGTCGAGGAGCAGCAGCTTCGGCTCCAGGCAGAGCGCCCGGCCCACCTCCACGACCTTGCGCACGCCGTAGGGCAGGTTGGCGATCCTCTGCTCGCGGTAATGGGCGAGCTCGAGAAGGTCGATGACGTCTTCCACGCGGCGCCGGTGCTCCAGCTCCTCCCGCCTCACCGCGGGGAGGAACAGGAGATGGGACAGCGCCGTCGAGCGCCGGTGGACATGACGGCCGATGAGGAGGTTCTGCAGAACGGTGGCGTGCTCGAAGAGTTCGATGTTCTGGAAGGTGCGCGCGAGGCCGAGCGGCGCGATGCGATGCGCCGGCAGCGAGGTGATGTCGCGGCCCGCGAACCGAACGCTCCCGCCGTCGGGGGAGTAGATGCCGCTCACCAGGTTGAAGAGCGTCGTCTTGCCGGCTCCGTTCGGTCCGATGATGGCGAACACCTCGCCCTCCTCGACGGCGAAGCTCACGTCGTCGACGGCACGAATGCCCCCGAAGCTGATCGACAGGTCCTCGACGGCGAGGTAGCTCACCTCAGTCGCTCCGTGCGCAGGTAGGTCTTCTGGCGCCGGTGCGTCGCCCGGCGATAGAGCGGGAAGAGCTGGAAGTAGCTCTTGATCTTGAGCCAGCGGCCGAAGATGCCCTGGGGCTCGAAGAGGATCACCAGCACGAGGATGAGGCCGAAGATGCCCGGCTCGAGGCCGGGCGCCTGAGCGATCTGCGGCGGCAGCGTGTCGCGGGCGATGGCGAGGAGCTGAGGCAGGAAGCCGATGAAGAGCGCGCCGTAGATGACGCCCCGCATCGAGCCGACCCCGCCGACGACCACCATCAGGAGGAGTTGCAGCGAGATGAGGAACGTGAAGGCGTCCGGCGAGAGGTAGCCGAGGCGATGCGCGAAGAGAGCGCCGGCGAGGCCGGTGATGCCGGCGCTGAGAGCGAAAGCGAGGGTCTTGTAGACGGCCAGGTTGATGCCGACGCTCTCGGCCGAGATCTCCGAGTCACGGATGGCGACCATGGCCCTTCCCGTCGAGGACCGCAGGATGTTGAGCGCCGCGAGGAGCGTCACGACGAGGAGCGTGAGCGTCACGTAGTAGTGCTGCCAGCCCTGCGTGAGCGGCATCCCGAAGAGGCTCGCCTGCGGAACGGCGAGGCCGCGAAAGCCCCCGGTGAGCCACTCCGCGCGCGAGATCGTCTGCTCGGTGAGCATGGCGAAGGCCAGGGTGGCGATGGCGAGATAGATGCCCGTCATCCGGAGCGCGATCCACCCCACGCCGGCGCCGACGAGCGCCGAGACCAGGACCGCCGCGACGATCGAGAGGAGGAACGGCAGACCGGCGCCCAGCAGGAGCGAGTGGGTATAGGCGCCGATCGCCAGGAACGCCGCGTGGCCCAGGCTCACCTGGCCGGTGTAGCCCACCAGCAGCATCAGACCGACGCCGGCGATGGCGTAGATCATCACCAGGTTGAGCTCGCCCAGATAGAAGGTGCCGAGAGCCGCCGGCGCCGCGGCGGCCAGCACCAGGAGCAGGCCGTACCAGAACCGGTCGCCACCGTGCTTGAGGTGGTCGATGTCCTGGTTGTAGTGGGTCTTGAAGAGGAACCGCATGCGATGCTCGCCGCCCGTCAGACTTTCTTGCGCTGAATCTGCGCGAACAGGCCCTGGGGCCGCAGGAGCAGGGCCAGAATGAGAATGCCGTAAGCGGACATCTCCTGGAAACCGGCGGGCAGGTAGACGCCCGCGAGCTGCTCGGCGATGCCGATGATCCAGCCGCCGAGCAGCGCGCCGGGGATCGAACCGAAGCCGCCGATCACCGCGGCCGCGAAGGCCTTGATCCCGATGAATCCCATCCCGGGCTGGACGAGCGAGACGGGCGCCAGGAGGATCCCGGCCACGGCGGCGACTCCGGCGGAGATCGCCCACACCAGGGAGAAGACGCGCTTGACCGGGATGCCGACGTAGTAGGCCGCGAGCTGGTTCTGCGACGTGGCCTGCATGGCGATACCGAGCCGCGTGCGGCGGAAGAACAGGAACAGCACGACGCAGAGGATGAGCGTGCCCAGCAGGATGGTGAGGTTCTCGTAGCTCACGACAATTTCGCCGACACGCAGCGACTTGCCGGTGTACGGAGTGGGAAAGCTCTGCGGGTCGTAGCCCCACACCAGTCCCGCCACGGCGCGGAAGATGAAGCCCAGCCCGATCGTCAGCATCACGATGGCGAACTGGGGTTCGCCCAGAACGCGGCGCAGCACGAAGGCGTCGAGCAGATAGCCGAAGACCGCTAGCGCCAGGACCGACATGAACAGCCCCAGCACCCAGGGCAGACCGAAGTCGCCGATCAGGGTCACCGCCACGAAGGCGCCCAGCATCATGAGATCGCCCTGGGCGAAGTTCACCATCTCGGTCGCCTTGTAGACGAGGACGAAGCCGAGAGCGATCAGGCCGTAGATACAGCCGACGGCCAGACCATTGACGAGAACCTGCAGGAGTTGACTCAGGGTGACTCCCCCTGCTGGCCCGTGTCTCGCGTCTCGCTCTCGACGTTCATGCGGCGATGCTAGCGCCGGATGCCGGCGGGGACGCCGGCGCACCCAGTGTGAAGCGCTGTCGTTGCACGGTGCCAGTTACTAGACATACGGCTCGACGCCGGGCATCAGGTCGTCCATGTAGACGCGGGGGACCATGGCGCGGCGGCCGAACATGTGGAGGGCCGGGTGCTCCGAGCCGGCGAGCCGTACGCCGGCGGCGCCGATCAGTCGCGCCAACGCCGTCTCGCGCCAGAACCAGTCCCGCAGCTCGAGCGAAGTCGCGCGGCCGGGACGGCCCTGGGCCGCCTCCATGTACCAGGTGCGCAAGTCGTCGCGGCCCAGGCGCACCCATTCCGGCAGCGGCAGGTTCGTGGCGACGGAGGGATCCCTGGCGCCGCCGGCGAGTTCGCCCAGTCCGCGCACGATCTGCTCGTGGCTCAGACCGCTCGCCGCCGGCGCGGACCGGCCGCGTTGCGCCGCGTACGTCTCCTGCCAGGGAGCGAGGCGGCGCAACTCCGCCAGGACCTCGCCGACCAGGCCCCCGTCCTCCGCGGCGGCTCCGGCGAACGAAACCGGGCAGGACCACGCGGAGCCGTCGTCGTCGCCGTCGGGAGCGTCGTCCGGAAAGTCCTCCAGGATGACGGGACCGTCGCGCCGCTCCAGCAGCCCGAGCGCCGCGCGCAGGACGCTGCGCTGGAAGTCCGGCTCGCGGGGCGCGCCGAAGGGACGTCCCAGCTCGAACGGCACCCACAGGAACCGGGGCAGTTCCATCCGCTCCGTGTTCTTCCGCACCAGGCTGATGCCCGTCGTCGCGATGCCTTCGTCTTCGAGGAAGTGACCCGCCGCGCCCACGGCGCGGCTGCAGTTCGGTCACACGGGACAGAGGCAGACCGCCTCCACTCCGTCCTCCCTGAGACGTGCGGCGATCTCGCGCATCGTGTCCTCGATCGCTTCCGGCGGCCAGCCCGCGCCCATCAGCGAGTAGTGGTAGTCGGCGACCGATCCGATCTCCCCCTCGCTCTCCAGTTCCCGCAGGCGGTCGAGCGGGAACACGACGTTCACGTCCTCGCGGAAGCCGGTCCGATCGAAGTGAACGGACGAGTGGGTCATCGTCAGGTCGCTCGTCGGGATCGAGCCCGGGATCACCCGGTAGCTCAGGTCGACCGTCGAGAAGGCGCGATCGCCCACGCGGTGCAGGCCGGCGGACGTCACCAGCGCCACCCGCCGCTCCGCCAGTGGCGGACCCTCCACCCAGGGTCGCGTCGCGAACGGCACGCACTCCTTCGCCACCAGGTGGGCGGCTTCAACCTCGGGCATGTCGGACAAACGGACCATCGCGTCTCCAGGTGACCCGACCAGCGGGCTGATACATCTTAGGATTGATCGACCGCGCCAACTGTGAAGGGAGTGACGCCCATGACTACTGCCGCCTCCGTAGCCACCCAAGCCCCGGCCGACCGCATCGAGTTGGCCGACCCCGGTCTGCTTCGAGCCCAGGCCTACATCGACGGCCAGTGGGTCGACGCGGACTCCGGCGAGACCTTCGCCGTCGAGAACCCGGCCAACGGCGAGACCCTGGCCGAGGTCGCCTGCTGCGGCGGCGCCGAAACGAAGCGCGCCATCGAGGCGGCCGGAAGGGCCTTCGAGCAGTGGCGGCAGACCACCGCCAAGGAGCGCGCCGCGCTGCTGCGCCGCTGGTTCGACCTGATGATGGAGGCCCAGGAAGACCTGGCCCGGATGATGACCGCGGAACAGGGCAAGCCCCTCTTCGAGGCCCGCGGGGAGATCGCCTACGGCGCCAGCTACGTCGAGTGGTTCGCCGAAGAGGCCAAGCGGGTGTACGGCGACACGATCCCCCAGCCCGCCAACGACAAGCGCGTCGTCACCATCAAGCAACCGGTCGGAGTGGTCGCCTGCATCACGCCCTGGAACTTCCCCAACGCCATGCTCGCGCGCAAGATCGCACCGGCCCTCGCCGCCGGCTGCACCGTGGTCTGCAAGCCGGCCAACGAGACGCCCCTCTCAGCCAACGCGCTGGCCGAGCTGGCCGAGCGGGCGGGCATCCCGCCCGGCGTGATCAACATCCTCTGCGGCCAGACCGAGGAGATCGGCAGGGAGCTGACATCCAACCCCACGGTCCGCAAGCTCACCTTCACGGGCTCCACCGCGGTGGGCAAGCTGCTCATGTCTCAATGCGCGGGCACGATGAAGCGGATGTCGATGGAACTCGGCGGCAACGCGCCCTTCATCGTGTTCGACGACGCCGACCTGGACGCGGCGGTGGCCGGCGCCATGATCTGCAAGTTCCGCAACGCCGGCCAGACCTGCGTCTGCGCCAACCGCATCCTGGTCCAGGAAGGCGTCTACGACGAGTTCGCCGAGAAGCTCGCCGCCGCGGTGGCCGGGATCAAGATGGGCGACGGCACCGAGGACGGCGTCACCGTCGGCCCGCTGATCAGCACCGAGGCCGTCGCGAACGTGACCAGCCGCGTCACCGACGCGGTCGACCGGGGCGCCACCGTCGAGATCGGCGGCGGTCAATCGGATCTGGGCGAGTGCTTCGTCCAACCCACGATCCTCACCGGCGTCACGGACGACATGCGCGTCTTCCGCGAAGAGATCTTCGGCCCCATCGCGCCGCTGATGAAGTTCAGCACCGAAGAGGAAGCCATCGCCATGGCCAACGACACCGAGTTTGGCCTGGCCAGCTACTTCTACGCCCGCGACGTCGGCCGCATCTGGCGCGTCAGCGAGGCGCTGGAGTACGGCATCGTCGGCATCAACGAAGGCATCATCTCCAACGAGATGGCCCCCTTCGGCGGCATGAAGGAGTCCGGCCACGGCCGCGAAGGGTCCAAGTACGGGCTCGACGACTACCTCGAGATCAAGTACATGTGCATCGGGGGGATCGAGGGGTAGGACGACACGCAGGCGTTGTTCGAAGTGAAGGAACGTGACAAAACCGTGAACAGGAGGAACGTCGCGGAAAAGGCGCTAAGGGTCAATCCCAAGATCCCTCGGGAGCGGCTCGAAAGCGCCTGGCTGCTACGTTTCGCCAAGTGCCAGCCCGACGAGCCTAGAGCCACTAGGACTTCCTGCACCCGCATCCTCGGCAGTTCCACCCGAACAACGCAAAGCCGACTACTGCGGTCGGCTGGTCGGACTCTCTTCTCCTTCTTCTGGCACGTCCGGCAACGAGAGCACATTGACAATCGCGGGATTCAATAGACGCCATCGCTCACCGTACCGCTCAAGATCCCCATTCAGCATCACCAACGACCTGTGCTCGTGCGCTCGTATGGCTTGCTGATAGTCCGACTGACTTAGCACCACCGAAACTGACTGTACTCTGTCGTCGATCGTCGCGCGCAACGAGATCGTTCCTTCCACATCTGACTGCGCCCGCTTCAGAAGGCCCACGAAGCCCACTAGCTGCGTATCCGGCCGCGGGCCCTGCTCCCGGAATCTAAGAGCGGCCTGTCGGAGTATCGGTGCGTCGCAGTCGGAAAAGCGGACCACGCGGCGCGCCTCACGCGCGGGATACGTTCGAGCCCAACTTACACTGACATCCAGCCCCTGAAATGGAGAGACTAGGCTCTCCAGAGCTTCGCACAGATTCGCACTTACTCCCTCGTTCATTGCCTCCGAGAAGGCGTCCGAAGCGCCCCCAACGACACTCTCCGTCGCACGCCGGACAGCTTCTAGAACCGCCACCAAACGCCTTGCTATTCGTCGCTCAATCGGATCCTCTACAGGCATTCCCTCAAGAGACGTCTGCAAAGGAGGCAGGACCACAGGACCCAAGAGCCGCACAACAAAGCTCCCCTGCTCAGTCTGACCCAAGCGGGACCTGCGCAAGTACTCCATGGCTTCCTTGTTGGCACCAAGACGGTAGACTGGCCGAGGCTCGCGTAGCGAGCAGGCGGCAGCCAACAACATGTCTCGCGTCCCGCAGACAAGGCCAATGCCCTCTTCGGCCGAGACCGACCCATCCTCTGCTCCAACAGCCCGCACACGAACCACATCCCGATCGGCCGTCATGAGGTCGCTATAGAGCGTAAGCTCATCAGTCTCGGAACGCTCAGCGAAGATCTGAACAACTCGGGACACAACGCTCGCATAGTCGCCCAACCGCCTGTGCCTCGGCAGAATGATCTCAGGCAGATCGTCAGCATCGTAGACGTCCGAAGACTGGCCGTACTCGCCCGTCTTCCGCCAGCCAGATGCACGAGCATAGGCCGCCAAGGACAGAGGTGAAATCTCCATAAGAGCCGACTTGTCGTGAATATGGGCCTTCATTCGAGGGTTCCTCTCATCGACCGCTCAAGGAGCAAATCTAGGCTTTCAACATTGAAGAGGTTTGCCTTGGGAATACTTACTGTTACGGAAGTACTATTCGTCGTGTCCTCGCTCCCGCGCAGGCTCAGCCAGTACGCCCGATACCGCAGTACGAGGTCGTCTTCCGTTATTGTCAACCACTGCTCTCGATCGGCCGGCAACTGAAGCACGACGAGAACACGAGGCGTCTGTGTCTCCTCTCGTAGCAGGTCATAGTTTCGGCGCTTCAACCGGAACCTCAGATAGCTATCATCCTCAGCCAGGTGTTGTGACGTAGCTTTCAACTGAACCCCAATAGCTGGCCGCATGGCCATTCCGGACTGAATCACGAGATCCACACCATCGCGATCAAAGTCGGGATAGGCGGTCGTACAACCAGCCCGAGCAGCGACAGCCAGTGCATAGACGCGCGATAGCGCCTCCTTCTGATCAGCGTCGGTCAACAGACCAGGATTCACGTCGAACTCTCGCCAAAGTCGGCCATCGATGGCTGACGCCTCCGAGCGAGCCGGGAGCCACGTTCTAGCCCCTCGGTCGGCCAGGAGTTTAGCCTATAGCCATCACACTCTGGAACAGGGGCCGGTGCGCCCCCTTCAGCCGGATCTGTCTGTAGGCCGAGTCGCTCCAAGACGGGCACCAACTCTCGCGGCTGGGCCTTAGACGAGGGCAACCTGGCCATTCAGCGGCAACTCGAGGAGCGTCGGGGGCCCGCCATCGGTCGCGCGGCGCGGCGGCGCCGACGTGGTGACCTCGAACCTGAAGTGGGGGGCCAGATCGCGCGTCAGAAGTCCCTTCTTGACCAGCTCTTCGGCCAGGATTCCCAGTTCGTCGCTCGTTTCAAAGAAGGGGACCGTCGCCTCTTGCAGCATCTCCAAGGCCTCGTCCAGCGTAGCTCCCTGACTGGCCAAGCCGAGGTCCGGACAGGTGGCGACCCACTCGCCGTCCTCTTGATGCGCCTCGATGTCGACCGTGATACGCCAACCAGGCGGTCCGCTCATGTCGGAGTACCTCCGGGGGCGGTAGTTCGTCGTCTTGTCACAGCCGCGATGGCGGCAGTGTAGCGAACAGAGAACTCTACAGGACGGATTCCCGCTCGGGAAGCCCTCGCGTGGCGGCGTAGTCCCTCAAGCCACCTCGCGGCATCGCCCGGATGCCGGCCAGAAGGCCGGCACACCGACACTCAGCAGAGATCGCGGAGGTCCTCGACCGCCTCCAGGTGGAGCGAAGCCTCCCGCAAGCGGTCACTAGCCTCCGCCCCCAGCAACGGCGCCGTCAGACCCGTCATCTTCGCCGCCAGCTTCGCGCCCTGGGCCTCCAGGTCCGTCGCAGGGATGCCGGTGTCGTGGAACTCCTCCAACCTGTGACCATTCGCCCGCAACTCCACTCTGGCCTGAGTGTGCCCCAAGCCACGGTCGGTCCGCACCTCGACCTTGTCGATCATCCGCCCGACCTCCGGATCGTCCAGCGTCTCGTCGACGAACGTCCCGGTGTCCGTCGTGTCGATCCCCAGCATCGCCAGCGACGTCGTGGCCACCAGACTGAACTTCGCCTCCAGCCCGGTCTTCGGCTCCGGGATGCCGCAGATATCGAGCAACCCCGGATGCACTGTGACGATCGCCTTCTCGACGTCCCCTGCCGAGATCCCAGCGTCCGCCAACTGCGGACGCAACCGGCCCACCGACTCGATCGCCGCGTGGGTCAGGTAGCAGGCGGCGTGGTACTTGAACAGCGTGTCCTCGATCAGAAAGCGGCCGTCCTGCTCCTCTAGCCGCTCCCACTTGACCTCTTCGTGGCCAGCGGCCGCGGCATCGGCGTAGCCCTGCCGGCCATCGACGGCTTCGGGGTTCGACGTGAAGCCCCGCATCGCCAGCCGCGCCGAGAGCAGGCCACGCTCGGCGGCATGCCCGGCATGGAACGGCTTGGTCATCGTCCCGAAGTTCGCCTTCAAGCCGCTGGCCTGGGACGCCGCCAGGCCAAGCGCGTGAGCGAACTGCTCGTTGCTCGCGCCCAGCAGGTAGCACGCCGCCGCCGCGGCGCCGTGGACGCCGATCGTCGAGGTCGAATGCCAGCCCTTCCTGTAGGCAGCGCCCCCGATCAGGGCACCGACCCGCGACTCCACTTCCACGCCGACGACGAAGGCGACGAGCAACCGCTCACCGCTCGCGCCCATCTCCTGAGCCTGTGCCAGCGCGGCCGGCAACACCGGCACCGTGGGATGCCCGCCCATCATGCTGTGGGTGTCGTCGAAGTCGAGAGCGTGCCCGGCCGCTCCGTTGACCAGCGCGGCGACGCCCGGCGCGCAGTGCAGATCCGTGCCGACGATCGAGCACGGCCCGGCCTGACCGCCCAGCTCGTCGCGCAGGATCCCGGACAGCGGCTCCCGGCTGCCGGCGAGCGCGCAACCGAACCAGTCGAGCACGCACTGGCCGGCCACCGTGCGGGCCGACTCCGGAATGTCGTCGAGGGTCAGACCGCCGAAGCGATCCCAAAGATGGTTGGCGAGTCTCATCGTCAGCTCCTCCTCGACGGCTTCCCGAGCAACGCGTCGGACACGATCTTCAGCATGATCTCCGACGTCCCCTCGAAGATCTTCGTCAACCGCGCGTCGCGCCAGTAGCGCTCCACCGGGTAGTCCGTCGTGTAGCCGGCGCCGGCCAGGACCTGCAGCGCGTCGGAGCACACCCGCTCCGACATCTCGGCGGCGTAGTACTTGACCATCGCCGCCTCCTTGGCGCAGGACACGCCGGTGTCGATCTTGGCGCACACCGAGTAGTTCAACTGGCGCGCCGCCTCGACCTCGGCCGCCATGTTCGCGATCTTGAAACGGATCGCCTGGAAGTCGGCGATCGGCCGCCGGAACTGGATGCGCTCCTTCGAGTAGGCGATCGCCTGCTCCAGCGCGCCCTGGGCGAGACCGATCGACCGCGCCGCGGTGTGGGCCCGCGCAGTCTGCAGGCCGCGCGTCATGCCGTAGAACGCCTGACCCTTGGACTCGCGCTGCTGCTTCGTGATCGGCACCCGGACGTTCTCGAAGTGGAGTTCCCACGTCTTCCAGCCGTGGTAGCCGATCTTCGGGATCGGCGAGCCGGTGACGCCCTCCGGCAGCTCGCCGGGCGGCTTCTCGATCCCGATCCCGGTCAGCGCGGCGTGGCGCTTCGCCGGATCTCCCTCCGTCCGCGCGATGACCTGGATGAAGTTCGCGCCGTCCGCGAACGTGCACCAGTACTTGTTGCCGGTGATCACCCAGTGGTCGTCCTCCACCCGCGCCCGGCAGGTGATCGACGAGATGTCCGAGCCGACCTCCGGCTCCGACATGGCGAGCGCGCCGAGGTACTTGCCCTCGGCCATCAGCCGGATCCGCTTCAGGCGTTCCTCGCCGTCGAAGGGGATCGAACGGTAGAACCCGTTGCCGCGGGCGATGATGCTCGCCACGCTCATCCAGCCCCGGGCCAGCTCCTCGGCGACCAGGCAGTACTCGAACGCGCCCAGTCCGGCCCCGCCGTACTCCTCCGGGATCACGATGCCGAAGAAGCCCAGCTCGCCCATCTGGTCGATCAACGACTGCGGGATCGTCTCCTTCTTCGGGTCGAGCTCGTTGGCGACCGGGAGGACCTCCTTGTCCGTGAAGTCCCGGGCGATCCGGCGGAGCATCTCTCGCTCCGGGGTCATGTAGCCGACGGCGGCGGGTGACATGTCGTTCATCGTGTGGTCGATGGTGGCTCGTCGTCCAGTAGGCCCGCGAGTTGGCGAGCCTAGCTGACAGCGCCCGGTGTCTCTGCGGCCGACACAGCCGAGGCTGGGTGGTCGGCTCAACGACTCGTCCTCGGAGCAGCCGCGTTCGTATCAGACCCGTTCGTGGACTATATTTGGTCCCGAGGGAGGGAGGTCCTATGTCACTGTCTGAACAGATCAAGCCGATTAGCTACCTCAAAGCCCACGCGGCCGAGATCATCCGTACGCTCGGCGACCGGCCGGAGCCCTTGATCATCACGCAGAACGGTGAGGCCAAGGCGGTCGTCCAGGACATCGACAGCTACGAGCGGACGCAGGAGACGCTGGCCCTGCTCAAGATGCTGGCGCTGGGTGACCGCCAGATCGAAGCCGGCGAGGTGCAACCGGCAGCGGATGTCTTTGCACGGCTTCGGGAGCGCTACAAAGCTGAATGATGCCGTTCGCCGTCCACATGACCGGCGCCGCCGCCCGCGACCTGGAGGAGATCGGTGACTACATCGCCGGGCAGGACGGATCACGCACCGCTCAGCGTGTGCTCAACCGCATCGAAGAGACCGTCCAGGCGCTATCCGCACTCCCCGATCGCGGTAGCTATCCCCGCGAACTACTGGACTTCGGGATTCGGGAGTACCGGGAGGTCTTCTTCAAGGCCTACCGGATCATCTACCGGGTGGCCGAGGGAGAGGTCTACGTCCTGGTGATCGCGGACGGGCGGCGAGATATGCGCGCCCTGTTGGAACGGCGTCTGCTGGGTATCTAGGCGGTCGGCGGCCAATCGGCTATCCTCGCGGCGTGGCCGGCGCAAAAGGTAGGCAACAAGCTACATCTGCCGACATTTCAAACCCTAGACCGCCGCTCAGCAGGTCCGGTCTCGAAGGCCTCCGTGCGCTGACGTTCTTCCGCACCCGTGACGCGACCGAGTTGGGCGTCCACTCTCGCGTACTACGACGCCTCGTGGACGAGGGGGCCGTCGAACGCGTGGTGCGTGGTCTCTATCGCTTCACGGAGGACGAGATCACGGAGCACCACACCAAAGCAGCCGTCTGCCTTCGGGTTCCGAGTGGCATCGTTTGCCTGCTGTCCGCCCTGACCATCCACAACATCGGCACCCAGCTACCGCACCAGGTGTGGATTGCGATCCCGCACAAGGCACGCACTCCGCGCCTTACCACGCTGCCGGTGAGAATCGTGCGCTTCTCCGGAGCATCACTGACATACGGAGTGGGGCACACTGAGTTCGAGGGCGTTGCCGCCCGCGTTACGAGCCCTGCCCGGACGATCGTGGACTGCTTCCGTTTCCGTCGGCTCGTGGGAAAGGACGTAGCGCTCGAGGCGCTAAGCGACGCCTTCCACGAGCGCAAGGCAACCTTTGACGAGATCTGGCGGGCAGCCGAGGTCTGCCGCGCCAAGTCCCTCGTTGGCCCGGCCATGGAGGTGCTGTCAGCATGACCGCGCCTCAACGCCACGGAGACGGTTCACCGTGGAACGACCGCTGCTTGGTGAAGATGTAGCGCTCCGGCGGTGGTTGGGACGGGCTTCGGCCTGACCTCGTGCTATCGCCAAACTCAGGCGCGATAGCTCCTGATCTCCTCCGGAACGATCTTAAGCACCCGCAACTGCGCCGCCGCCTGGCGCCACGACTCGACCGTCTCCGCGTGGGCGTTCGCGACCGCCGGATCTTCGTCGACCCAGTAGCGCCCGGCGAGCCGTTCCATGAGCGGCACGACACCCTCCTCGCCAATCGACACGACACCGTCGACGGCGACCCACGCCTCCGGTTCGCCGACTTCACGAGCTACCAGGAGCGACGCCCTTGGATCGTTCGCGAGCCGGGCGATCTTCTTGTGCGAGGCGCTCGTGAACATCAGGATCCGCTCGCCGTCCCACTCGAACCAGACCGGCACGCCGTTCGGCGATCCATCGAGGTCGTTGGTGCAGAGGACGCCGATCCGGGGTTCGCTCAGGAACTCGTCGATCTCGGCTCGCGTCATGGACGGCATGATGGCTAGCTACCCGCGGCCGCAGCCGGAGAAAAGTCCGGCGACCCCAGCCGCGTCTGATCCCCCACGATCTCCGCCAGCACCGGCTCGATGTACCCGTAGAACCGCTCCGGGGCCTCCGACATCGGGAAATGGCCCAGGCCCTTCATCGTCTGGTAGGTCGCGCCCTTGATCTGCCCGGCAACTTCTTTGGACGCCTCGGGCGGCGTGGCCGCGTCGTACTCGCCGGTCAGCAGGAAGACCCGCGTCTGCGACGTATCGATCTCGGACGCCCTGTCGCCAAGGTCGTGGTCGGTGCCCCAGTAGAAGAGGTCGCCCCGGAACACCCGCGGCGCGCCCTGGCTGTAGCACCAGCCCACCTCGCGCCGGAACGCCTCCGGCGCCTCGGGTGAGGTGATGCCGATCATCAGCTCGCCCTTGTAGCCGTTGTTGATCTCGGGGTGGTCGAGCAGGTCGATGTTGCCGGGGTCCGACTTGATCGCCGCCTCCAGCCCGATGACGGCCTGGAACAGGCCCGGCCGGTGCAGGGCGAGGTCGAGGGCCAGGTGGCCGCCGATCGAACTGCCCATGTAGACCGGGTCTTCGAGCTGGAGCTCGTCCACGAAACCGGCGACGAAATCGAGCAGGAAGCTCTTGGTCAGCCTGTACTCCTGCTTCCACCACTCAACGCCCGCCGGCGGCACGGACTTGGCGTGGTAGGGCAGGTCGTAGGCCAGCAGGTGGAAGTGCCGGCCGATCCGCTCGTCCTCGAGCTGATGCCGCCACTGGCGGCCGTCGGAGCCGGCGGTGTGCTGGAGCACCAGCGGGATGCCGTCCGGGTTGCCTGCCGACTCGAAGTAGACCTCGTAGCCGACACCCTGGACGTCAAGGTCCAGGTAGCGGCCGACGCGCCGCGCGAAGGTTGGCATCAGGCCGCCGCCCGCTGGTCGCCCAGGAGCATCCGCTTCACGTCGCCGTTCGTCTGCTGGCTCAGGATGAAGAGGTAGAGCGTCAGGAACGGCACGCCGAAGAACAGCGCGACGACGGCGAGCAGCAGGCCGCCCGGGGAGAAACCGTTGCGCCACGCGACCCACAACCCCGACAGGGTGAGGAACCCCATGAAGTCGAGGTTGAACTGGCCGTTCCAGGTCATCGCGGCGATGTCGCCGAAGAAGATGCCGAGCAGGCCCAGGCCGTGTTCCATCGCGACGGCGACGGTGTAGACGACGATCACGCCAAAGACGACGCCGAGAAACAGGCGGAACAGGTTCATGCGGAAGCTCCCTCGGTTGGATTGGACATCTCGCGCAGTACGCCGACCAGTCGGCGCAGCGCCGGGTAGTAGGCGGCGTAGTCGAGCTGATCGCGGTTCAGCTCGATGCCGTGATGCACGCTGGCGAAGAACGGGTCCTGGTAGAAGGGCCGCGGCACCTCGCGCAGGAGTTCGCGCCACTCTTCTTCCGGTCCGGCGATGAAGACGTCGGCCGGGCTGTCCGCCTTACACGGCTCGACCGCCGCCACCGCGCCGTCCTCGAAGCGGATCGCGTGATGCAGGTCGCCCACGCTAAGCCGCAGACTCGCCGTCCAGTGCCGGATCGTGTACCGAAACTCGGCGTCCTGCTCCAAAGTCGATTTCAGGTCGTTCCAGGGAATCATCCCGGAATCGTACAGCGCCCCCCACTGGGTGCGCCGGCGTCCCCGCCGGCTTTCTGGAAAGAACGCGCCGCGAAGCGGCGACGACACTGTCCGACTCAACCAGCCCGAGCGCCGTTCGGCACCGGCCGCTCCGGGAGCAGCAACGCCGGTTGAATCCCGTCCTCGTACCCGACGTCGAAGACCATGCCCTCCGAGGCTTCCCCCATCATCTTCCTCGGCTCCAGGTTGACGATGAACAACGCCTGTCGACCTTCGATCTCGGTCGGGTCTTCGCGCTCCTGTTTCATCCCCGCGAGGATCGTCCGCTTGTGGTCGCCGAAGTCGACCCGGAGTCGGACGAGCTTGCTGGACCCCTCCACATCCGTGACGCTCTCGATCGTGCCGACCCGAGCGTCGAGCCGGTTGACGACATCGATGCTGATCGCGGGCTTGACCCCCGCGGGCTTCATTTCGTTCAATCGATCCTCCCGGGGAACTTCGGTTCGAGGGCGGCTGATCGTACCGAGTGCGCGTGTCGGTGCGCCGGCCTGCCCTCCGTGCGCCCGCTGACGGGCGCACGGACTGGGACGCTGGTGGCGCGCGGACGCGCCACCAGGGTGCCGGCCGGCCGCCGCCGCAGGCGGCCAACAGGCCGCGCCGCGAAGCGGCACCACTCACTCCGACACCAGTGGAACAAAAGACAGCGGTCCACCGTTCTTGGGGCGAAGGAGTCCCTCGATGATCTGGAGAGCCTTGCTACTCGCGGCCTCAGCGGCCGTTCCGGGCGCGATCGCCCAGGAGAACGACGCATCCCAGCCGCGCCCGGTGGATGTCGTCGAGGAAGAGATCCAGGTCGTGGGAGATCTCCCCGGGCCGCCCCTCTGGAAGGTCACCAGGGGTGACCATGTCCTGTGGATCCTCGGTACGCCGGAACTGGTGCCGGACGGCCTCCGCTGGCAAACGGACTCCATCGAACGCGTGCTGGCCCTTTCCAGCGAGTACCTGCCGCCTCCATCCCTGCGCGTCTCATTGACAAACCCGGTAAGAGCATGGCGGCTGATCAAGCGCATACGACGAATCCCGGACCGCGGAACCCTGGAGGGCGTGCTGCCGGAGGACCTGTACCAGCTCTTCTCGGAGACCAGACTCAGATACGCACCGAAGCGGGACAACCTCGAAGAACTGCGGCCTAGCGTCGCGGCCGAGGAACTCTTCGATTCGGCGGCGCAGTCCGCCGGCCTGGAGTCGGGCCTCCGAACGATTGGTCGGGCAATCGAGAAGCGAGCGAAGAAGCACAACGTCAAGAAGGTGCCAGCGCACCTGTCCGAGCGCTACAAGGACTCGCCTCTCTTCGATTCGATTCAGGAGATGTCGCCCGATGCGGAGCAAACCTGTCTTCAGGCAGGTCTTCAGGGGCTCGATGCCCAAGTCGAGGCGCACACGCGTCTTGCGGCCGCCTGGGCCGTAGGCGACCTGGCCACGCTTAGAGCTCATCCAGGCGACTCGCCCACCTGGGCCTGCGATTCCTTCACACTCGCCTTCGATCCGGAGGTTCTGAGCCAGATGGAGTCGCGTAGCTGGGCGCTCTGGCTCGAAAACGTCGATCGTGCCTTGACCGACAACGACTCCACTTTCGCCATCCTGCCGCTCGAGCACCTGCTCCGGCGTGACGGACCCCTGTCATGGCTCCGAGAAAGAGGCTACGAAGTGGTGGAGCCTGACGAGACTCCTCCGGAGAGGCAGCAAGGCTAAGGTCTTCTACGGCAGCGCCCCACACTGGGTGCGCCGGCGTCCCCGCCGGCTGCCGCCGAAGGCGGCCAACAAACTGCGCCGCGAAGCGGCGACCGTACTCCTCCGCCCCCCGTGGTAGAACCACTGCCGCATGCCCGACCCAGACTTCTCCACCTTCCCGCTCCGCCAAAAAGGCAACCGCTACCAGGACTTCGAGGAAGGCCGGACCTTCCAGCACCACTGGGGCCGCACGCTGAGCGAAGCCGACAACGCACTCTTCGCCACCGCGACGATGCGGTTCACGCCGCTCTACTTCAACGCCGAGTACGCGCGGGCCCACGGCCACGACTCGGTCGTCATCGATCCGCTGCTCGTGCTCTGCACAGTGGTCGGCATGTCGGTCGAGGACCTCTCCGAGGGCGGCGGGCCGTTCCTCGGCGTCAACGACGTGAAGTTCCACCGGCCGGTTTATCCCGGCGACACGATCACTGGGAAGAGCCGCGTCGTCGGCCGCCGCGAGTCCGGCTCCAGGCCCCACTTCGGCATCGTCACCTGGGAGACGGAAGCCCTCAACCAGCACGGCGAAAAGGTCGTGAGCTACCAGCGCACCAACCTGGTCGCGAAGCGGCGCGCAGAGGCGACGCCATGACGCAACTCACTGGGTGCGCCGGCCTTCTGGCCGGCATTCCGGGCGCCCCGCGCTGGGAGGCCACGCGATGACCGCGACGCTCACGTCCGGCAACACCTACTTCGAGGACTTCGCCGCCGGCCAGAAGATGCAGCACGCCCGCGGCACCACAATCGAGGAGGTCGAGAGCCAGCTCCTGACCAAGCTCGTCATGAACACCGCCGACGGCCACTTCAACGAGGACCGCATGCAGAAGTCGCCGTTCGGGCAACGGCTCGTGTTCGGCCTGGTCACCGGCTCGACGGTGATCGGCCTCGCCACCCAGGACACGGCCGAGAACGCGCTCGCCGAGCTCGGTCTCGACAAGCTCCGGTTCCGCGCGCCGGTCTTCCTCGGCGACACCCTGACCGCCTACACCGAGGTGCTCGATACCCGCGACGCCGACCGCGACGACGCCGGCGTCGTCCGCTTCAAGCACTGGGGCACGAAGCAGGACGGCACGATCGTCTTCGAGGGCGAGCGCGAGGTGCTGATCAAGCGCCGCTCGCACTGGGGGTCGTAGTGAGCCCGGATCCCCGGGCACGCGGGCCGCTCAGCGACCTCGTCATCATCGACTGCACGATGGCGCTCGCCGGGCCGTTCGGCTCGGCCATCCTCGCCGACCTCGGCGCCGACGTGATCAAGGTGGAGCCGCCGACCGGCGACATGTCCCGCCCCTCGCCGCCCATCCCGGAGGACTTCATCCACCCGGCCCAGGGCAAGGCGGGGGTCGACGGCGGCTGCGACTTCGGCGGCTACTTCGGCAGCATCAACCGGAACAAGCGCAGCATCTCGCTCGACCTGAAGAACGAGGCCGACCGCGAGACCTTCCTCCGCCTCTGCGAGCAGGCCGACGCCGTGCTCGAGAACATGCGGGCCGGCGTGATGGACCGGCTCGGGCTGAGCTACGAGACGATCCGCGAGCGCAACCCGCGGATCGTCTACGCGGCGCTGCGCGGCTTCGGCGATCCGCGGACCGGCGAGAGCCCCCACTCCGACTGGCCCGCCTTCGACATCGTCGCCCAGGCGATGGGCGGCTTCGCCCACGTCAACGGCCCCCGGGGCGACGACGACCGTCCCGGCGGGGGCTATCCCGGCGGCGCCTCCGTCGGCGACCTGTTTCCCGGCACGCTGATGGCGCTCGGCGTCGTCGCCGGGGTCCACCACGCGCGGCGGACCGGCGAGGGCCAGTTCATGGACGTCGCGATGGTCGACGGCGTCAACCTGCTGTGCGAATCGGTGTTCGCGAACTACGGTTCCAGCCTGCGCCACCAGCTCCCGCCGCGCGGCAAGCACCACCACAGCCTTTCCCCGTTCGGCATCTACGACGCGAAGGACGGCGGCGTGGCGATCGCGGCACCGACGCCGGCGCAGTGGGAGATCCTCTGCCAGGAGATGGGCCGGCCCGACCTGATCGAGGACGAGCGCACGAAGAACTTCTGGTCGCGCCGCGAGAACCGCGAGTTCGTGGAGGCGGTGGTCTCCGGGTGGACCGGCGCGCACACCCGCGACGAGATCGTCGAGGCGCTCGCCGGCCGGGTCCCGTGCGGCCCGGTGCAGACCGCGGCCGACATCTTCGAGAGCCCCCACACCGCGATCCGCGAGATGGTCGCCGAAGTCGAACTGCCGGGCGAGAACGAGCCGGTCAGCATCGTCGGCTGCCCGATCAAGTACACCGAGACGAAGACCGGCGTGCGGCGCCGGGCGCCCCTGCTCGACGAGCACCGGGACGAGATCCTCGCCCAGTTCGGGCTGGACGGCGGGCCGGACGGCGAAGGCAAGGAGTAACACGCATGCGACTGAGACGTTCCGAGCTGGCGGTGCCCGCCAGCAACCCCAGGATGGTCGAGAAGTCGGCCTCAAGCTCTGCCGACCTCGTCTTCCTCGACCTGGAAGACGCCGTCGCGCCGGACAAGAAGGAGGGCGCCCGCCAGATCGCCATCGACGGCCTGAACGACCTCGACTGGACAGGCAAGGTGCGCTCCGTCCGCGTCAACGACCACACCACCCGCTGGGCCGTCGACGACGTGATCAGCGTGGTCGAAGGCGCCGGCGAGAACCTCGACATCATCATCCTGCCCAAGGTCAAGGAGCCGCGCGACATCTGGTTCTTCGAAACGATGCTCGACGGCCTGGAGCAGAAGCTCGGGCTTGACCGCAGGATCGGCCTCGAGGCGCTGATCGAGGAGGCCGAGGGGCTCGCCAACGTCGAAGCGATCGCCACCTGCTCAGACCGCCTCGAAGCGCTCATCCTCGGCTTCGGCGACCTCTCCGCCAGCATGGGCATGCGCTTTGGCCACGAACTCGACAAGGACTACCGCTACCCCGGCGACATGTGGTCCGCTCACCGCGTCCGCATGATCGCCGCCTGCCGCGCCGCCGGCATAGACGCCATCGACGGCCCCTTCGGCGACTTCCGTAACGACAAGGCCTACCTCAAGCAGGCCACCTACGCCGCCACCCTCGGCGCCGTCGGCAAGTGGTGCATCCATCCCAACCAGATTCCGCTAGCCAACGACGTCTTCGCGCCGTCGCCCAGGGAGATCAAGCAGGCGCAGAAGATGGTCGACCTGTACAACGAGTCCGTGGCGCAGGGGGCCGGCGCCGGCGGCAAGGGTGGGCAGCTCGTCGACGCGGCGACGCTGCGGATCTACCAGCCGGTGTTGGATCGGGCGCGAGCGACGGGAAAGCTGTAGCCGGATACGAACCGTCCGTCCCGTCAGCGTGGCGGGCGATAGGTCTCGACCGGCGGTAGCTGCGCGCCCGACAGGTCGGCCGGAACGCTCTCCTCGGCTACGACGGTGTGGGTCAGCGTGCCGATCCCCTCGATGCTGGCGCTGATCGTCTCGCCCGCCTGGAGGTACCCAGAGCCTGTCGCGCGCTGGACGCGACCGGCGCCGGTTCCGCCGGACGTCCCGCTTTGCAGAACGTCACCAGGGAACACGGTGATGAGCGACGACGCGTACTCGATCAATTCCGGAATGTTGTGGATCATGTCTCCCGCCCTGGCCTCCTGGACGGTCACGCCGTCGATGACCAGGGTCTGGTGCAAACGCTCCATCGGGTCGCCGTAGAACTCCTTCGGAACGATCCAGGGCCCATGGGGCGCGAACGTGTCATGGCCCTTACCGACGAACCAGTCCAGGACGGCGCCGAAGCCACCCGGAGGCCGCCCGCCACGATCGGATATGTCCACGGCGACCATGTAGCCGAACACGTGGTCGTATGCGCGGCTCGCGGAGATGTACTTGCCCGTGCGGCCGAAGACGATGGCCATTTCGACTTCCCATTCGATCCGGTCACGGCCGTAGGGCATCACGATGTCCTCGCCGCTGCCGATGATCGCGCCGCGGGTGGGCTTCAAGAAGAGGTAGGGCACGCCCCGGTTCTCTTGCCGCTCCCTGGTCTGCGCCCGCAGCTCCTCCTCGGTGCAGCCCTCGCACGCGTGCGAGTAGAAGTTGACCGCCGCGTTCATGAGCTTGCTCGGGTACAGGATCGGCGCGAGGATCCTGACGTCGTCGACGTCGTGGACGTAGGCGGGGCGCGCGCTCCCCGACAGCCGCTTCCCGGCGACGAGATCGTTGACGATCTCGTAGAGCCGGTACTTGAGGCCGTACTCGTACCGGCCGATCAGCTCGAGCATGTCGGCCGGCATGACGAGCCGGGCGTAGCTCGAATCCAGCTCCAGCTCGGTGTTCGCCGCGCCGATGTCGACGATCAGCGAATCCCGCAGCACGAGCCCCACGATGGCCTCCCCGTCGATCTGGAAGGTGCCGACTTTGAAGGGTTCGGCCGATTCCATGGCCTGGGCCTGTAGCCCGGCCGGAACCGCGAGCACCACGAGCAGGCCAGCGAGAATAGTCGAGCGCATTCAGCCCTCCGTGTGAGTCGAGGTCAGCGTTCCCAGCATGACCGCACCTAGGACTGTCGTCAAGACCAGCGCCTTCGGCACGGCCAGCGCGCTCGCAGAATCGGGCAAGCGGAACCGGAATTCGTCCTGGTCCTTGAGGGCCGGCAACAGGCCGTGTCCGCGGGGGCCCGGCGCCGGGGCCTGTTGTACGCTTCCTTCTGCCGTCGCGGCCGCCCGGCGCATGACGATCGAGAGAGTCGGGGGCTGACGATGACGAGAGTGGAGAGTGAACAGGCGACGCCGATGATGACGAGAGCGGAAGCGGATGCCCGGTTCGCGACGATGCTGGAGCGTCAGGACATTGCGAAAGCCAAGGCGGATGCCCGGTTCGTGGCGATGCTCGACCGCCACGATGCGCAGCGGGCACAGGACCGGGCGGAGTTCAAGGGCGAAATGGAAGCCCGTTTCGCTCAGGTCGATGCCCGGTTCGCCGAGTTGAAAGGCGAGATGAACGCCCGTTTCGGCGAGATCAACGGTCGGTTTGGCGAGATCGAGGGCCGGTTTGGGGGCCGGTTTGGCGAGATCGAGGGCCGGTTGACGGGGCTGGCGGGACGGATGACGGGCCTGGAAGGACAGATGCGCACGCTGAAGTGGACCTTTGGCAGCATCATGGCCTTCAACACGCTGGTTCTCGGCGTGCTGGCGTACACCGTGGCCATCTGACGAGCGACTGAACTCCGCTACACACTGGGTGCGCCGGCGTCCTCGCCGGCATGTAACCGCGGGTCTTCTGACCCGCGGACAACACGCGCCGCGAAGCGGCGACCATCCTTCACGGCGTCGTCAGACGCACCCGTTCCCCGTCCAGTTCGATCGTGGTCTTGGAGTAGGTCAGCTTCTCGACGATCTTGCCGTCCCTGAAGTGCAGGATGTCGAGGCCGCGCCTGGCTTCGTGCTTGTCTTCCTGGCCCTTCTCGAACGAGGGCGAGTCGAGCTGCCAGCGGAAGAGCATCTTCTGGTCGACTTCGTCGATGAACGTCTCTTCGGTCGTGAACTTGAAGTCTCCATGATTGGCGAACCATGGCGCCCAAGCCTCACGCAGGTTCTCCTTGCCACTGACCGAGCCTCCGTTCCAGTTCTCGAAGTAGATCTCGTCGTGAAACAGGTCCATCACACGGTCGAGGTCGTGCTCGTTCCAGGCGGCGCCCCATCTAGCGAACGCGGTGGACATTTCGTTTCGTGTCAGCATGGTCTTCCTCCTTGGTGACGGCAGTTCGCCGCGCGGGGAGTGTAGTCGACCGGCGCCGTGGCGTTCGCTGCCGCCCTACCCTCCGACGTGCTCCACAGGGACCGACCAATGCCTCATACCATCGCGATGGACTTCGAGTGGGCCATGCAGGTCGCGAACCATGAGCACAACCCGCCTCAGAACGGAGCCCGGCGATCCGGCGACCTTGCCCGAGGGGAGGATCGACGCTACGAAGGTGGGCGGCATCACCGAGGCGGAGATCAGCTTGCAGCCGCGCGAGGATGACGGCGATGCACTGCAGGCCGCGACGCGGCTGACGGGCTACAAGGCCAACTACGGCGACGCGACGATGGAAGACGTGGCGCGGGCCATGAAGCACCGGGTGCCATTCAAGTCGAGCGAGAAGGTGAGGGAGTGGGTCCGTACGCTACACCCCCTCTACGCGCTTCAGGACTATGAGGCCTGTGTGCGAACTCTCGATAGAGTCTGGAGCAGGACGGGAGAATCGTCAATTGGCTGTCAAAGCCTGCAGGTGCGGCGAAGTCACGCCTGTTGATCCCGTTAAGCAACGAAAGGAACATGTGAGGCTATGAAGACGGCTTGGTTTCTGGAACTAGTCGAGAACAATCAGAGCAAGCACCGCTTTCTGCGGAGAAACGCAGTAGCGGAATCAGACACCTTTGGTGGTGCTGCGCCTCCGGACGAGAAACTGACTCAGTTCTACGCTGAGGCCAAGGCGTTCGGTAGTCAGCACGAGGCTACCGAGTTGGCCAAGAGACACGAGCTAGCTGTCTTTGGTCGGGGCTCTCAGCCCGGACCGCACCTAGCGGCCAGCGAGCAGCCCGTGTCAAATGTCAAATGGGGGCCTTGACAGGACATCAACCGTAGCGCGGTCATGGGCGCGTCCGTGACGGCTCCCACACGTACACACGAGAACCACGCGTCTGGCCGGGATAGAGTGTAGGCTCGATGGGCAAGCACCTGATACCGAAGGCGTATCTGTGGCAATTCACGACGGTCGGCTCCGGCCGCGTCTACGTCTTCGATCTGGCGCAGAGCGAGTGGCGGAAAGGTGGTGCTCCATTGCACTTGGAGAGGGTTGCTCAATCGCCCAAGCCGTGGTCCAGTGACGACGAGCGAGAGTTGGCGTGCCTCGAGGGTCACGGTTGGACGGCCTTGGAGCGACTCTGCGGGGAGCGAGACATCGAGTTGTCTCCCTATGAGCGCTTCGCCGCAGCGTGCTATGTCGTGTCGATGCTGAGTTTCCGTTCACACGGCGTGTGGACTCAGTTTAAGTCGGTAGCGTTTGAACTCCTCGATGACATTGCCAACGTCGATGGCGTCGCCGATGAAAGAGAACGTACTCGGATAGAGGACTGGTGTAAGACAGAGCGACGCAACATCAACCGAGATCGCGGTCACTTCAGGGGGAAGATAGCGCGTTCGCTCTCGGTTCGGGGAGTCAACTGCATTGTCGCGATGCGGTGGACGGTGCTGTGTGCTGAGAACGGGGAGTTCATCACAAGTGACACTCCGGCTGGGAAGAGCGCGCTTCATCTCGACCTTCGAGGCGGGAGAGCGTGGATGCCGTTGTCCTATAAGCGTCTGTTGTTACTGGACTGGGCTTCCGACAAGCGCGCGCTACGGGAAGAGGGAGTCCTCCGCTGGCGGACCTGCCGCGAGGTTTCCCGCTACAACCACCTAGTGGTGGATGGTGCCAGCCGCGAGTTGTACTGTCGCCAGCCGTATCCGTGGGTGAAGCGCTATGCAACGGGCGGTATCCGGCACCGTGAACCTCGGCCTTCTCGCCGGATGCGCGAACGGGTCGAGTGCTCTGAGTGCGGTTACTCAGTGGCCGAGTGCGGCTGTTCGCTGGGGCTATCCCGCACTCCGCCTAGTGCTTCGATGACGGTTCAGTGGCCCGCCGGCGAGGGTCACAGAGTCTCGCGCGAGGGACACTAGGCGACAAGCCGTCCGCGAGCTTCTATGGCCTGCGGCGAGGCTGCACTACCAACTACTTCGCTCTCGTCGGCGTCGGCAGATTCCGGACGACGGGCTCGTCGCCTAGATCTTCTCGCATCGCATTGATGAGGGCGTCGATCGCGCCAATCTCAACCTCAGGCTTCGAGTCGTCGAAGGTCCTGGCCATGACTTGGTAGGCGGCTTCGACCACTGAGACGGGAGCAGTCATCTGAAGCTGGGCCAAACACTGAAAGAAGTTGACGGCCCCCTCGTTGGACTTCCTCATCACGAATCCTTCAAGGGTTCTTGCAGTTTCTGCGTACAGTGCCCGCTTGAGGTCTATGCGCCGCTCACGCTCCCTCTTCCGTCGCTGCCTGGACTCAAAGATCCAGTTCCCGATAGCGATGAGCAGGGCTGCAGCAGCGGTGAGCCCTGGTAGCAGTTCAATCAGCCTGTCCATGTCTAGTGGCTAGATTTGTGGACCAAGCTACCTTCTACGCCTAGCAAGGACCAGCGAATACGAGAGGCTACTCGTAGGCTACTCGCGCAACCTCCCCGTCCCAAACCACACCCCCACCGCCCCAACCACCGGGTTGAGCCAGTTGAACCAAGCCGGCTGAAGAGCCCCCACGGTCGCCTCCATCATCGACACGTCGTCGGGGCGCGGTCCCGCCGCCATCTCCGGCGGGATCAGGGCATTCACCACTCCCATCACGATCACCAGGCCGATGAGAATCGTGGCGCCCTTGGCATCGTGCGCCATCCAGGCACAGACCTGCCCGCCGACGTACGCGCCCACGACCCCGAGTACGAGCTGCATGACGGCCCAGCCGACGGGCACTTCCCAGGAACCCGGCTCGAAGGCGCGCGAGGGCCCCACCGTCAGCCACAGAAGCGAGAAGAGTACGAAGAGCACGGCGGCCATGCCGACGTAGCCGACGATGGCGGCGAGGATGTTCCGTACGATCGTCATGGTTGACCCTTCTCCTCCTGGATCTGGATCAAGTTGCCGCAGGTGTCGTCGAAGACTGCGGTAACAACAGTCCCGAGGTCCGTTGGCGGCTGAACGAACCGCACGCCTCTTGCCACGAGGCGCTCGTACTCGGCTTCGACATCATCGACGGCGAAGCTGGCACCGAGGATCCCGTCCTCCACCAACGCCGCCCTGTATGGACCGACTGCGGGGTGTGCAGCGGGCTCAAGCAGCAACTCCGTCCCGTCCGGGGCTTCCGCGGATACAACCGTGATCCAGGCGTGCTCTCCCAGAGGGATGTCGTGCTTCACCTGGAAGCCGAGCGTTTCGGTGTAGAAGCGAAGTGCCTTCCGCTGGTCGTCCACGAAGACGCCGGTCAGGTGGATTCTCATTCCTCGATGCCCTCATCCGTTGAGTGTGAAGTGTCCTCGTCTGTTGAGACCGGCCACCGCTCCCTGATTGTCTTCAGCGGGGCGCCCTCGAACCAGTGGAGCTTCGACCTCCCCTCGCGCCTCGTGCGGATCAGCCCGACCGCTTCCAGGACGCCCAGGTGTTGCGAGATCGCCTGCCGCGAGGAGTTGATGCCGTGTTTCATGGTCAGGCGCCCGCAGAGTTCGAAGAGCGACTGACCCGACCGATCGACGAGCTCATCCAGAATGGCCCGCCTGGTTGGGTCAGCGATCGCGCGGTAGATGTCCACATGTCTGGGGTCGGTCTTGCGTGCCGAGGTTTGACGTTATGCAAGCACGGGCTTGCACGTCAACCACAGATCTCATTCATTCAACCCAAGGGTTGAATGAGCCCGCAGAAGCCGCTACCCTCAACCACATGGTTGAACAACACCTGAACCGAGTCTTCCACGCCCTCTCCAACCCCACCCGCCGCGCCATCCTCGGCCGCCTCGCCTCCGGCCAAACAACCGTAGGCGACCTCTCCCGCCCCCTCCCCCTCTCGTTCGCCGGCGTGTCGAAACACCTCGGCGTACTCGAACGCGCCGGCCTCGTGACACGCGAGGCCCGGGGACGGGAACGAGTCTGCCGGCTCAACCCGGCCGCGCTCCGGGACGCCCAGGACTGGCTCGAGTTCCACACGCGCTTCTGGACGGAGCGCCTCAATGCGCTTGGCGCCCTGGTCGAGACCGGCGCCGACGAGGAGGGCGAACGGCGATGACGGACCTGACGCTTCAACGCGTGATCGACGCACCGGTAGAGCGGGTCTACGCCGCATGGACCGACCCGGAGTTGCTGAAGCAGTGGCTGGCGCCGGGCAATGCCGTGGCCTCGCGCGCGGTCGCCGACGTCGCAGTCGGCGGGACCTTCCTCATCGAGATGCGCGGAACCGACGGGCAGCGCTGGCTCGCCCGCGGCGTGTACCGGGAAGTCGCGCCGCTACGCCGCCTGGTGCACACCTGGCGCTGGGAAGGCAGCGACACCGAGACACTGGTCACCATCGAGTTCCAACCCGAATCGGCCGACAGGACGCGCCTCACGCTCACTCATGCCCGGTTCACCCAGGACGAGGCCCGCGACGAGCACGAGCGGAGCTGGGCGGACTGTCTCGAGAAGCTCAGGGAGCTGTGCGCCGCGTGAACAGGATCGCATCGACCGCCCGTCCCGACTGGGTCTCGGACGACCTGTTCCCCTTCGAGAGCCGCTTTCTCGACCTCCCGCCCGATCACCGGATGCACTACATCGACGAAGGCGAGGGCGAGCCGATCGTGTTCGTCCACGGCAACCCCGCATGGTCGTTCCTGTTCCGGCAGCCGGTCCGGGAACTGCGATCGGAGTTCCGCTGCATCGCACTCGACCACATCGGCTTCGGCCTCTCGTCACGAAGTGCACGGCGCGAGGACCATCGTCCCGAGAGTCACGCGCGCCGCGTGGCCGCTCTGCTCGACCATCTCGACCTGCGCGGGATCACCCTGTTCATGAACGACTGGGGCGGGCCGATCGGCCTCGACTTCGCGCGCAGGCACCCGGAGCTCGTCAAGCGTCTCGTCATCGCGAACACCTGGTGCTGGCCGGTCGGGGACGACTTCCACTTCAGGTCGTTCAGCTTCCTGATGTCGAGCTGGATCGGCCAGTACCTGCTGCGGCACCACAACATCTTCGTGAACCGGGTGATGCCGGGAGCGGTCGGCAACCGAAGCGTCCTGACGCCGGAAATCATGGCTCACTACCGCGGCGCGCAGCCGTCGCCCGCGGCACGGGCCGCGAGCGCCGCGCTGCCGGGCTACATCGTGGCCGCGAGCGACTGGCTGCGCTCGATCTGGCAGGACCGCGCCGCCTTCGCGGACAAGCCGGCGCTCGTTCTCTGGGGCCTGAAGGACATCGCGTTCCGGAGGAAGGAACTGGAGCGATGGAAGTCGGCGCTTCGGGATGTCGAGGTGCGCGAGTTCGAGGATTGCGGGCACTTCGTGGCGGAGGAGGCGCCGGAGAGGGTGGTGGAGGCGGTTCGGGGGTTCATGGGGGGCTCGTAGAGCCGTCGCCTACGCCGACGACGTGTGGTCCGCCCTTCCCCCGTACCTCTTGCGCCACTCTCTGGCGTGGCCCTTACACATGGCATTGTCAACCTGTGGGCTACGGCACCCACTCCACGAACACCGAAGTCTCTGCGGCGGCCCTAGTACTCCCTCTTCTCGCAACTCGTCTATCGCCTCCCCTACTCGTCTATTGTAGAAGCCGTCTCGCGACGCTTCGGGCAGAGCGAAGTACGTCTGCCACGCGAGCTGCTCGTTGTAGGGAAGGGACTCGAACTGAGAAACGGTCATGCCTAGCTCATGAGCGAGCCTGAGCTTCATGTATGGAATTCCATGCGGCGCTTCTCGAAGCGCTAGAAGCTGGGCCTCATCCAATCTGTCTAGGATTGCCTGACGCTCCCGCGTATCAAGCAAGTAGCGGGTATCGTCGAGCCAGCCGGCCCACGACGCCAACGGCCGGCGACCGAATCGGAGCTGACGATACCTGTTGCGGGCCTGCAGCCATAGCCGCGGACCCCAGCTATGGACGACTCTCTCTGCTGGCCGAGCCAGGACCGCACCTAGCAACGCCGCAACGACCATCCACAGAAACTGACTCATGCTCTTGCCTCTTCGTATTGTAGGTAATTGCCGACTATGTCGGTCATTGTACCGAAGCCCAGACGCGCGTTACCGGCGGCTCTCGCTGGTGCGGCGGCCGGATGTCTAGCTCGCCGCCGTAGCCCCGGACGCCGCCTTCGCCGTCGTTGGTGTAGCGGTCCGTCTACTCGCGGACCGTGATCTGGCGGGGTCCAATCCTCATGGCAACGACTCCTTCACCAAATGGTCGACAAGTGTCTTCAGGACATGAGTCATGGCCGCCAACATGTACACATCTAGGTAGAAGCGCCAGTGATTCGGGCGGTCCACGTACTCGTACTTCTTCGTGTGCGTGAGTACGGATTCGTCCATCCACCCTAGGACGTGGCCGAACTGCTTGTCGTCTGGCCAACGACTCGACTCCGGCATCTTCGGTCTTTGCTCGGATCGCGCGAAACTCAGTCGCCCTAGAGGCTTGCCATCTACTTGACGTTTCCACGTGTCGTCGATGCTCCGGCGCACCGAAGCGTCCAGCCTCTCAAACTGTCTTCTCAGTCCGTGGCCCCTGCACCACTCCCCTTGCTGGCAATAGAGCAGAGACTTGAAGCCAAGCTCAAGCGAGTAGCCAAGTTGCTCGTGCAGTATGCCCCATTCGGGGCAACCCGCCATCTTCGTCTGCTGAATGACGGGCAGATACCACTCAAACAAGCGAGAGAATAGTTCCGCCCGCGCACGAACCTCAAGACACAACTCTTGTCGGGAAGGGTTCTTGTAGTCGATTCCCTTCACGCCCTCAGCCATCGCCGGCCTACTTGGACAGAAACCAGAGAGCCAACGACAACAGGGCTACGATGAGTGCCAGAAGCTGCCAGACCTCCTTGAACGCTGCGTTCAGCGATACGACGCCACGCCAGATCCTACGACCAATCGACATCGCACGAGCTGTGAGCCTCGCTTCCTGAACCCCTTCCTCAATCAGTCTGGCCAGAAGCTGCCGGCCCTCGTAGGTCGGCCTGATCCAACCTTCCCTGACGCTCCCAGAAGGGGCGAACTCTCTGTGCACCTCCCACGAAGCAAGCCTGCGGTCACACAAGCTGACATAGGCGTCGTGGATTCTCTCGCTATCAAGCTCCGTCAACTGGCGAACCACGTTGCTGCCATAGACGCCTGTCCACAACCCTTCTGGAGGATTGTCGTGAAGGTCGATCACGGCACCAAGAACCCTAGCCAAGTCGTCAGAGCCTTCATGCTGAGCTACCTCCTTCGGTGTCTTGGGAACACTCACGCCGCCCTCCTCTGAATGACGACCCGAGCGTACAACTCTCGCCCACCGAGCCAGAACCCGCTGATCTTGCCGGTCAGGTCCAACCTCAGCGGGCGGTCCATCCCCAAGATCTTGAACTGCTTCGGTTGTACTTGTCGAGGAAGGTGATCGGCACTCGCATTGCGCCCTCGAAATCCTCCGGGATCTCCGCCATCCGGTCCACGTTGATCAGGCCATAGTTGTCGTAGCGCGGATACTCGTCCGACGAGTAGAGCTTCCACCGAATGTGGCCGGCCCGCGGGGACCCTACGAACCCTGGCTCGGATTGGCGGCCGTCCGACTACGCGGGCGCGGCGTGGGTGCTCAGAACGCGGGACTGGTAGCACAGCTCTCCTCAAAAGGGACCTCATCCGCAGCGCTTCACCCAAGACGAGGCCCGCGACGAGCACGAGCGGAACTGGGCGGACTGCCTCGAGAAGCTCAGCGAGTCTGCGCCGTGTGAACTGCGATCGGAGTTCCGCTGCGTCGCCCTCGACCACCTCGGACGAGCCGATCGGCCTCGACTTCGCGCACAGGCGCCCCCGAGCGCGTCAAGCGGCTCGATGAGGGCGCTGCCCGAAGTCGCCTGCGAGGATGCCCCGCATCGAGAGATCCTCGTCGAGCTCCACCCAGTGGAGGCCGAAGGGAGAGAGCTCGATTCGTTCGAGCTCCGCCTCCGTCGCGCCTTCGAGACGCGGATTCCCAGCCACCGGAAACGCCAGCTCGAGGCCGCTGGCCCGGATCACGCGGACCTTCCCGTCCCAATACGAAGCGGAAACGGGGCTATCGACCAAGGTGCTCATGCGAAGTCCGGAGTGTAAGGTCGCGATTCTCTCGAGCCAACTCCTCTGCGTGAGCGAGTTCCTTGACCTTCAGCCCGGCCGACGCGCGGAGTTCCCTCTCCGTCGAAGACCGCCTCGCCGTCACCCTTGCGGAGAGGATTCCATCCCCAACTTTCATCGGCAGTGTGCTCAGGGCTTCGCCCGATGTTGAGAAACGGGATTATACGGAGTAGTTGCCAGCGTCGGCACTATCCGCGTCGGCACTATCCGGCAGAAAGTCAGAAGGGGCCGTATCCGAGGGGATAGCTAACGGCCGCCTATGCAGCCCTAGCACCATACGCAACCCCAACCGCAGGGCTTTCCCATATGCATACGGCCTGCCAACGTATTTCTCAACGCCAGCATTCCACATCTCATCAGTCATGGGCTGAGCGAATGGACGGAACCAGATCCGCTTGTCTCGCCTGTCCTCAAGCCACCAGTCGAAGTCAACTACGCGGACTCCCCCCGGAGGTACACTCTCCAGCACCTTGCCGTCATGCAGGATAGCCGAATGACTGACTGGACCGCGAGAAACAATCTGTATCAGGCGTGACATAAAGCCAGTTCCCTCGCACAACAGAAGGCCGCTTTCTTCGCTCATTCCTCTTCCTCCGTCTCTGGTCGATTGAACCGTCTCCGCTGCGGGTCCGGTGGGTTCTTCGCCTTCGCCGCCCTAAACATCGCCTGCGCCACTTCCTCTGGCGTAGCGTCCAGCTTGATCCGCCGCGTGATCGGCCGACCCCGCTTCGGCTTGGTGGGCTTCTCAGGCGGCGTAGGCCGCTGTAGCCGCTTCTTCATGGTCCTAGTCTACTTGACCCGCCCTAGCGGTCTTCGGTACGGTCCCGCCTTCGGCAAAGACGATCCCTCTCACGGACAACAAGGAACTGACCTGTGACACTTCCAAACCCATTCTCACAGAGGCGCATGGAACGAGAACGACTCGCCGAATACATAGGCATGGGAGTAATGATGCTATTCTTCATGGCCGGAGTCGCGACATCTCTGTGGTTCTTCATTGGCCTTGTCTTCCTCGACCGTGAAATCGGCGATGAACTGACGTATCTTGCTGTCGTCATGTTCCCACTCACTTTCATTATCATGGTGTGGGACAAGAGGATATCCAGAGAAAACGCCCTCAGAGACCAGCTTGCCCAAGCGTATGCTCTGATTGACCAACTCATCGGGAAAGAACAAGGCATGAAAGGAGACGAGCAATCGGCCGAAGCCCCAAACAAGACCAGCCAAGAGCAACACGATCAGTAAAGCACCTGTCAGACCCGGATTCCACGCAAATAGCAATGGAAGGCCAACGTAGGCAGCACCAAGGGCGGCTACCGCTAGAACAGGGAATCCAAAAGGGATATGCCATTCGGAGCGGAGCAGGCGTCGTTCGATTGCCTTGTTGAACTTTCCATAGTCAATCATTGTTGATCTATGCTACCTCGTAACGCTTCTGAAGTCAACCCCTAGCCGTCGGCAATCAGATCTTTGTAGCGCAATTGCTTGCCAATCATTCCGCGAGCAAGGAACGCCATCTGGTCAAGCGTGTCCATTTCGCGGATATTGTGCCTTCCGGCGAACTCGTTGACGTACCGGAACAGGAGCTTGACGCTCATCTTGTGGTACGTCCCAGAGAACCGAAACCTCTCCACGAACGACGCCACCGAAACGACTACATGATACCGCCCAACAGGCTCCACAGAACCCGGTCACGGTCTCGGCGCGGTCCTGGTTCTGAGTCGGACCCGGAGCACCCGGCACGCCTTGTCGATCGAGAGCGTGCGAAGCCGGGGCCATCGCCCCACCGGGGCGAAGCGGCCGCAACCTGGCGATTCTAGAATGACTCGAATGAAGAACCCCGCCCACCCAGGCAGCCTCGTCGCGAGCGCCATCGAGGCCAAGCGCTGGACGATCACGCACGCCGCCGAACGGCTCGGCGTCACGCGCGCGTTCCTGTCGCGCATCCTCCACGGACACGCCGGCATCACCGCAGCCGCCGCGCTGCGGCTCGAGGCGCTCGGCTGGTCCGATGCGGAACACTGGATGCGGATGCAGGCGAGCCACGACCTCGCCCGGGAACGGCGGCGCGCCGTCGCCGTCGCCTGATCCGTCCCCGCGCACTACTTCACCCCCGCGCGAGCGGCCGTGCTGTACACGGGCGGCCGGCGAGTCGAGTTCGGGCTGAGGAAACGGAGAAAGACAATGCCTGAAGCACCGCCCATCACAACCACCCTCGCCGGGCACGTCCTGCGAATCCACGTGGACCGCGAGAAGAAGCTCAACAGCTTCACTCCCGAGATGTTCGGGCAAATCTCCGGCGCACTGGCCGAACTCGAGGAGACGGAAGACGCATGGGTCGGCGTCCTCACCTTCCAGGGGAAGCACACGACGGCCGGCCTCGACCTGCCGAAGTTCGCCGGTTCGATGGCCCGCGGCAGGGACGCCGACGAATCGCCGGACGACCGCCCCGACCCCTTCGCGCTCCGCCGGCGATGCCGCAAGCCGCTGGTGATGGCCGTCCAGGGAATCTGCTACACGATCGGGATCGAAATGGCGCTGGCCGCGGACATCGTGGTGGCGGCCGAGGACGCGCGCTTCGCGCAACTGGAACCCCGGCGCGGCCTCGCGGTGTTCGGAGGCGCCCACGTCCGCTACGTGCAGCGAGCCGGATGGGGAAACGCGATGTACCACCTGCTGCGCGCCGACGAGTTCGACGCCCGGCGCGCACTCGCTCTCGGCTTCGTGCAGGAGGTGGTGCCCGCCGGCGACCAGATCGACCGGGCCCTGGAGCTTGCGGGCGAGATCTGCGAGTGCGCCCCGCTCGCCGTTCGGGAGATCAAGCGGGCGGCGCAGGTCTATCTCGAAGAGGGCGAGCAGGCCGCGTACCGGGAGATCCCCGCCATGCGCGCAAGGACGGCGAACTCGGCGGACTTCGCGGAGGGGATCGCTTCGTTCGTGGAGCGTCGCAAGGCGAAGTTCCAAGGGCGCTGACCGGGGCCGTGGCCCGCGGCACGGGCCGCGAGCGCCGCGCTGCCGGGCTACATCGTGGGCGCGAGCGACTGCCTCCGCTCGATCTGGCAGGACAGCGCCGCCTTCGCGGACAAGCCGGCGCTCGTCCTGTGGGCCTGAAGGACATCGCGTTCCGGGGGAAAAGCAGAGGCGAGCGGAGGCTTGGCGAGAGGGCCCGGTGGATTCCCGCGGTCGGCAACTTTCGGCGCTACTACCGACATTTGGTGGCTGGTCCTTTCGGCGTGTTCCGCGCACACAGGGATGATCCAGAGCGTGCCCGGGTTCTGCTGTGTACGCCGCTCCACCGGCCCGGTGAGGTCGTCGAGCAGCTGACGTCGCACCAGGAGTTCGTGCGCAGCAAGGCCATTGTGGAGGCCGCGAATCGGCTCTATCTGGACCCCGAATCAGGCGGTGCCAAGCGCGGTGCTGCCGGGCGCGGCCCCGCAAGCGCCAGGCGGCTCGCAGATGTGCTGAACCAACTGGATGTCAAATGGGACCTCTACGCCATGAGCCCTGACGCGACCATAGGCAGGCTGCCTAGAGAGTTCGATCGTTTTCGGGGCGAGCAGCGGCAAACCCATACGTAGTCTTGACGTTGCCACTGCCAGGTTCCACATGTGAAAGGAGCTCTGCTGCTTTGTGGCGTTTCGACTCGGTTCCCCTCCGGATCGGCCTCTATAGGGCGGGCGGGTTTGAAGCAGAGATCCGGCCCGTTGGCCGTTCTTCTGTCGAGCGCCAGTCGCCTCCCATGCGGCGCCTCCTCGACCATCGAAGGTCTGGCGGGCGCTGCCGCCCAAGAAGATCCGCAACAGGAGGAGCATCTCCGACTCCGACCTAGGCCGATACTGCGAAGCTGGGTCAGCTTGACCTGTGCCAAGTTGCCGCCTTCCGTACGCAGGTCGTGCCTTCGCCAACCAATTGACTATGCGGCGTGAATCGACGACCGGGAAGAGCTCTCCTAGCTCTGGCACAAGGTCGTAGCTCTAAGCACACGAGCTAAGGAATCCGTGCAGCTCGACGTTGGCGCTACACTGTCTCGTCTCGTGAAGACGCCCAACGCTCCAACAGGCTTGCCAACTGACTCTGCATCAGCCGCAAGTCGTCCGCGATCGCCGACCGCAGCGCCACTTCGTCTTCCGGCGGTTCTTCGCCGCCTCCATCCTGCCCACTTTCAGCGACTCGAAGCTCTAGCACGTTAGCCTCACCGCCCTCCGGGTCCTGCGTAGGCTCCACGACACTCCAATGCAGCTTCTTTCGCGGCGGTACGACCAAGGGCCTCCAGCTCTCCATCATTGCGAGGACCTGGCGTTCCTCCTCCTCCAGCGCCGCCGCTTCGGCCGGCCCGATGGGCCGCGGACGCGATACACACGTGAGCACAAGCCCGGCATGCACAACTCTGCTGAGTGTCTCAAACATCTCCCTGAGGAGTTCGGTCTGGTCGTCAGGCTGCACGAAGGGCCAGGGGTTCGACTCGGGCATGAGCCGCCCGAGCACCTCAATCGCCTCTCGGTATCCAGCGAGGGGGTCGGCGGGATCCGGTAAGGAGCGTCTGTGACTCCAGATGCGGAGAATCAGGTCGACTGCGTGCTTCTCTAGCGCTTTCCGCTCTTGGCCTTCGGTCTCCTCGAGCTCGGTCAAGATCTCCGCGACGTGATGCGCCATCCAGCGGGCGAGTACCGTCCCGCGGTCTGCGAGATCAAGCTGCTGGACAATCTCCTGTCCAAGTGCCAAAACCTCCTTCGGCGATCTCGAGACCGCCGTGGCTTGCGAACCGATAGACCCGGGCTGCTCGGCAGGGCCCTTTAGCATCTCGCTCCGATCCGATGGTGTACTGCCTGGTTCGCTCACGTCGGGACACCTCCACTTCGCAGATAGCGTCTAGCTCCTCAACCTCCAGGAACCTCTGTAGCTGCTCCCTATGCACCAGCAGGCGGTGCCCTGCTGTCCGGGAGCCTCCGAAGGAGCCCGCGAGTCGTCTCTCTGAGGTACCCCAGACCTCAAAGATGAACATTGGCTCCTCCGGCAGGTCGCTTGACCACCGCGGCCGTCCCGCCGGATCGCGTGACAGCCCGCACCTCGCCATGACTCGTGGTCCTGGACGGCAGACAATCGAACTTGCGAATTCCCGAAGGGGGTCCTTGTCATCGAACAGCGGGTCCGGACTCCGTCTCTCCAGCCACCCCAGGAATCGGTAGGGCGATTCCTCAATCTCGAATTCGCTCCTGTAGCCCTCCTCATCGTACGGCATACCGTAGTCCCAAGGATCGTCCATCGTCTGGAGCGCTCGGAGAAGGGGCCGCGCTGTTGGCGCCGAAACCAGTGCGCTTCTTACTGAGACGTGCTCTCGCCGCCTCTCCAAGAGTCGTTCTGTGAAGCCGTCTACGATCAAGTAAGCACTCACGTCCTTCGGGAACAGTGGGGTGAGAGACGCCGCCGCCTTGCTGGTGTCCCGAAGCCACTCCTCCAAGTCTGGAAGCTCCTCTCGCTCGCCCCCACGTACGGGCGCTGGAACCAATAGATCCGCAGACCAGAGCGGAGGCTCGGTGAGCTTCTGATACTCAACTCGATTCTCCAAGGAGTACAACGTGTTTGAACCGTGATCGGAGCGAGCTAGCGGCTCGGTCTTCAGGAGGTGTCCAGCCGCGCACCACATGGCGTGCCACTCAAGGTAAGTGCCGACCCTTTCGAGCGTCGGCATCGCTCCATGACTATTGCGGCTCAGTTGCCAGTCATGGCGTCCGAAGCGTCCTCTACTCCCCCTGGCTTCGAACGCGTCGATGGCATCACCGGAGTACCAGACGTCCAGAATCCAGCGCTCGGCTTCTTCCAGGAACTGGCGCCCGCTCACCCGAGAGAAAGAGCGGAGCATCGGCTCATACCAGTAAGGTAGCGTGTCCACAGAGTCGAATCTGAATCGCTCATCACCCGCCCAGAATGAGAGATCGCGCGACACGTCGGTGGCCTCTGGCCCCCGTGGAAGGGGGCTCCTATTGACGTTCTCCAAGGCCCGCTGCTGGCCGGAGGAAAGTCGCAGATTCCCCGCAGCCACTAGCTTCCTACAGGCATCCCGAGCGAACGAGCGGACCAGTATGTGCGGAAACGACTCGTCCAACGCGATCTGCAGCAACTTGGCGGCCGCCACTCTGGCTGTAGCGGCAGCCTCACCGGCAATGCGGTCCCAAGTCACGACGAACCATAGTCGAGCCGCAAGCCAGTAGAAGCAAGACTCGCGTTCCCGAAAAGTCGACTCCTCGCAGCGACCGTAGAGGCTTACGAGGGCCTTCAGTGTGGATTCCTGACCGAGCCGCGCCAAGCGTCGAGCCGCATGAGCCGCCCGCCAGCGGAGCCGCACATCGCAGTCGCCCATATAGGTGAAGAGAAACCTAGCCACCGCCTCGTCGACGCCAACCGGGGTGTCTCCAAGCGCCTCTTGGCTCCGGCGATACTCAGTTGGAACCCGTTGCCAAAGCCGTATCGAGTACCAATCCGTGAGCGCGACAGCCTCGGATGGACTGAGCGACCCGCTCATCAGCCCCGCCAGAGCGAGAATGGAATCTGGCTTGAAGCGGTCCACATGACGTTCAACACCGCGGAGAACGAGGTCACCGGCTTGCCGGGCCGGGAGTTCTGTCAGCGCCAATGCGCGGCGCAGTTCTTGCTCGTCATCAGCTACCCATCGCGAGAATTCGGGAAGGCGAGCTTCGATGACATCCGGCAGCCTCTGTCTGCACCAAGACGCGATTGCAGGGCTCCCGTGCCACTCATCGAGGGCTGTCAGCAGGGAAGTTGCGGGCTCGGCGCCGCTGCGTGATGCCCGAAACCGTGCCAGCGCCTCGACGTGAGCTAGCCGGTCGCTAGCTGCTACTGCCCTTCGAGCCGATGTGAGTATCGAACTCACAGGAAGCGGCCGTTCCTGCGACGACCTGGCGCTCAGTGCCTCAACGGCTTCCCGTAGGGCGGAACTATCGACCAAGGTGTCGCGTGACCAAACGTGGCCCTCCAACGGACCCTCGCTCTGGCCCGAAGCGCCGGGAGCCACGGAACGTCCCAGTCGCCGGGCCGACGGTTCGCGCTGTTCTTCACGACGCGCCAGTTCGGTCGACCAACGGCCCTCAACCTGGTTCCGCTCAATGCAGCTGACCAACTCGGCACGCCCCCAGTAGGTCCGGTCTACCAGATGGTCATACGCGGCCTCCTCAGCGAGAGCCGTCAAGTTGGCACTGCCGGTCTGATCGGCCACCTGCAGAGCGCTTGCCGTTGCTCCGCCATCTGTCCTCGTCATCAGTGACAAGGCAGCCGCCTGACTTGGCCTGAGCGACCCTCGCTCCGTGCTCGCCTTGAGCGTCGCTGGCAGCGTTCTTCCGAGCAGACCAACACCCGATTCGTCCCATCGCGCGGCGCTCGCCAGAGCCAAGGGCGCATCCAAACGCGCGAGAGCTGACATTCCCTCTTCCCATGGTGGAAAGTCTCCGTAGTAGCCATCGAGCCGAATCGCCGCATCCTCAACGACATCACCAATGCGACGGGCCGTGCCTCGGCCGTCGCTGAAGCTATCGCCGCCACGCCGCACTAGCCGCTCAAGCAGGCGTATCTGGGCTACAACTTCATAGTCAAGTTCGCCAGTTGCGTCAACAGCCTTGCTGAAGATCGCCTGCGCGTCCGACTCGCTTAACGACCTCGTGTACCGGGCCAACTTCACCAGGATCTCGACTTTCTCGTCGGCGGCGATTCGCATGTCCTCGGCCTCGGACGCCGCGGCTCCGAAGTCCTCAATGAGCGACGCGTGCAACGTCCGCCACAGGCTTAGTCGAGCAACGAACTCTCTTCCGGGATCCGGTCGAGCCCGCCTCCAGCCGCCGCGTATGCCCGTAGCGGCGCTCTTGATCACGTCCGGCGAATAGCCCGCAGCGAGGAGCACCAGCACGTTCGCCGCCGCGACCCGGCGCAACCGAACCCCATCGTGATCGAGAAAGAGCTTCCGTCTATCTGGCTCCAGGCCCCGCTGTACGTCCAAGAGCCCGGCTTCCAGCTCTGCGGCTGGCGTCCCGTTCACCAGCGCCCTCGCAACGACCCCGTACACTTGAGAGACCGCACCTGCGGTCTCTCTCACAGAACGGTCGTGCGACTCGGCGTCCCAGCGTCGCGAAGGACGCTCACTCTCGCCATCCTCCTGGGGACGTGGCTTGAACAAGCCCTCGACGGTTGGCGATCGCCCAGCTCGAGCCTCGCGGAGCGCGTAGGCGCGGAAGAGTAGGTCGAGCCATTCCGTGTGAGAGGGGCGGATCTTGTCTATCCGTCGTAGTTCCGGTACGAGAAACCTAGCCAAGGTATCGTCAACAAGTTCAAGAGCCCACCGCCTGTTCGTGAGAATCTCACAGGTAGTCATGACGGTACGTAGTACTCCTCCGTGAGTCGAGGAGCGGCCTCGGTTGCCCTTCAGAAAGTCCCCAATGCGCAGGCCACGACGACCAAGCTGGCCAAGACCGCGGGCGAGCAGTTCGGGGTCCACCCGTCTACCCGAAAGTGCCAGCGGAATCAGTAGGAATAGCGACGCCGCAGGCCCAAGACAGCCGCTTGCAACAAGCGCTTCAATGCCGGAGGCACGTCCCTCAGCGATAAGGCGATACGGAAGAGACAAGGCGACGTCCAAAGCAAGCTGCTTTGGCCTCCACATCCTGATTGTCCCCAGACCATCGAACGGACCGTCGATCTTGAACGCAGCCTCGACCGTGCTTTCCACATCCGAAACCTGGATCCGCCAAGGGCGAGCGTTCTCCTCTGCCAGAGCTTCGTGCCGGTCCGCCCGTACGCGGAACCACTCCCGAAGTGCTCGACGGCCTGCCCGAACGGAGATCGCATCCGATCGTCCAGCGTCGACGGCGAGCTTCTGCATCAACAGCGAGCCGTGACTCTCTTGGAAGTCCGGATCGAACAGAATCAGCCGTTCGGCTGTCTCGGCCGCAAAGCGGACAGCGAGGTCGGGGTTGTCCGCCAGTAGTTTCCGAAGCGCTCCCCCCGTCTTGGCACCGTCTGCTCCCATCAATACGAAGCGAAGTGCGCGGGCGGGGTCGCCGGCAGCGTGGCAAGCCCTGATTGCGAGCCGTAGCCTCTGTATCTCCACTTCCCTGCAGAGGGTGGGGTCGCGGATGATTCGTGGCGAACACTCCTTCTCCACGAGTTCCAGAAGCTCACGACCACGGCCGGCAGCGTGCAAACAAGGCGCCACGTTCGATGCCGCGTACGGATTGACGTCAGCTCTAGCGCACATCCAATCTGCGGCTCTTGTCCGAACGTCGGTGAGTCTGTCTCTTGCCTTGGCGCGCACGAAAGTCTCAAGGTCTTCATCCGCAAACCCGACGCATCCATCCTGAGATCGGACCCCCGGAGCCAAGTCCGCGCAAAGATCCCGAATCCCCTCGACTGTGCTATCCAGAACCGCAGCCAGAGCTTCTAGTGGCACGGGCCGGGCCAAGGCGACAAGCCCGGCACAAAGCTCCTGCAAAGAAGCCTCACTTCCACTCCTCGTCAAGGCGTCCTGAAACCGTTCACCAAAGAGATCGTCCAACGACTTGCCGGATGGTTGCAAGCGCTCAACCCCAGCCACCAGACTCTCAGCCCTACCCGACTTGATCGCGTATCTCTGAGTCCGTGGAACACCGGCTGAGTAGTGATGGAAATCCTCTACTAGCGAACCCGGACCCTGCGGCTCACGACAGAGCAGATCGACGTGGAGCCCCGTTTCCGTGAGATTGAACGGCTCGACCTCTACGGACTCGTATGAACTCGGCAGGTCAAGCGTCGCACGTCTCCCTGTACGGGCGGTAACGACGAAGCGCACGTTTGCTGGCTGGCCCGTCAGATGCACATAATCCCGGACGAAGGAGATCTCTGCCGGCTTCCGACTCTCCGCAGCAAGTACTGCATTGTCCGCCCCGTCAACCGCGACAACGATCAGCGCTTCTGGCGTTTGGGAAGCTAGGACACTCGCCGCGAGCCTAAGGCGGGAAGTAAACAGGCGCGGATAGTCCGAGTCGACTCTGGGGCGCAAGAGCAGCGGGAGTCGCATTTGAGCAGAGAGCTCGTTTGTAAGCTGGAGAAAGGCATCCCGAGGACGATGGCGCAGCGCACTCGGATCCAAGTACCGGCCTGCCCCATAGCAGTCGTACTTGATCATCACGGAGCCCTCGGGAAGGGCGGACTCGATTTCCTCAAGTGCGGCGGTCTTCCCTATGCCTCCTTGCCCGTGGAGACAGAGGTACTGAGCCCCCGAAAGCAGCCGTTCGCAGGCGACCTTCACGGATGTCCGGCCGACGAGCTTCTTTCGCGAGACGATCTCCGAGGGACAAGGGAACAACGCCCTAGCCTCGGAGTAGCCGAGGTGTGTGAGCACCGACTGGCGCGTGATCAGTTCGCCCGCCGCCTCGGGCAGCATTCGCCGCCGGACGAACTCCCTGAGTTGCGCAACGACTGGTTGAACATTCTGATCCGTCCACGCACCAATTGCCTCCAGCGCCCGTTCTTCGAGTACAAACCGGGAGCCGGCACCACCGGAAACTGAGAGTGCCTCCGCGAAGCGCCGAAGAGCATCTCCCTTGAGTCCTGAGGCGTAGGCCAAGCGGACTTCAGGAGGAGCTTCGGAATCCGGCCTTGTCGCCGGAGCGTCACAGGTCGCCATTAGGCCCAACGTCGCATTCAGCTCATCTGCGACCGGCTGGTTGCCGACTAGGACCACACGGAGAGCAGCGGCACCCTGTTCATCCAGAGCACGCCATGCCTTCGCTAGCTTGTTGATGACTGAGTTCTGCCGGCTCCTGCCTTGGACCAGGCGCGCGGCGGTCCACCGTTTCTTCGGGTTCGCTGCCGAGTACTTCAGCTGAACCAAGTCAACTCGGTCAGCGGCCCGGGCATCGCACCCCCCGAAGTAAAGAGTGCAATCGACACCATCCCAAGTGTCGGGTGGCGCTCCCGATTCGTCCTGTGCTACCCCACCCTCAAGGACGATGGCTTCGAGACCATCTTCCTTCGACAGCAGCCCGATAGCTTGGCGGACTGCCCACAACTCGTGAAAGTCATCTCCCGCATTAGAGCCCCGAGCGCCGCGATAGTCAGTCTTGGGTGCACGCACACCACGTAGTTTCTCACGGCTGCGCCGCTCTACTAGCCAGCGACTTCTCGGCGCCTAGCCGCGTCCCAAGCCTCCCGGGAACCTACGAGGTCAGAAATGACTGCGCCCTGTCAGCCCTGGCCCAGAGAGGGCTCAGCAGCGAACCCCTACCAAGGCATCCTCCGCCCGCTGTACTCCCGTCCCACCTCCGCCGAATCCTCCCGCCGCCCAGCCCCAATCATCACCCCCCGGTCAATCTGCCCCGCCACATTCCCCGGCAGCACATTGTCCAGGAAGAACATCCCCCGCTCCTTCGTCAACTCCAGCACCATGTCGCCGGCGGCGACGACTTCGGGCGGCAACGGCGGGTCGGCCCGGCCTTCCAGGTGGCCGTACGACAGGCCCAGGTCCCGCGGACCGTGCTCGGCGAAGGCCAGGCCGGGGACGGAGAGGGTCTCGGCGGCCCGGTCCAGGGCCTGCTGGTCTTCCAGCTTGACGCCGAGCATGATCTCGCCTTCGGGGTTCAGCGGCCAGACGTCGGCCTTCTGGAGGTACTCCGGGACGCTGAGGCCCCAGACCCAGGCGGCGAAGGTGTGGCTGCCCCAGCCGCGGAGGCCTTCGCCGACGATGTCGATGGCCTGCTTGTGGATCGGGTAGCGGGCGGCCTGGACGAAGCGCTTGACGCCCTCGGGGTCGCGGGCGCGGGCGAGGTGGACGCCGTGGACGCCCTGGGCGAGGGCCTGCTGGACCATCCAGCCGCCGGCGGTGACGGTCGGTTCGTCGAGGCCCAGCAGGGGCAGGGAGACGATCACGGTGGGCGTCCGGTGGCCGCTCGGGGTGGGGCCGGCGTCGACGAGACCGCGCATGAACTCGCGGAGCGCCGCGAAGTCGAGCGCCACGTGCTCGACGTTGTAGATGATGTAGTCGCCCCAGGTGCCGGCCATCTGCACGCCTTCCTCGTAGCCGCCGGTGGAGGCGTCGTAGTAGATGGGCTGACCGCGCTCGAGGAGTTCGATGGACTTGTTGACGCGCTGTGGCTCGTAGTCGGAGACGGCGCGGGCGGCGTCGAAGCCCTTGCCGAAGCCGGGTGAATCGGCGATCTGGCGGTAGGTTGGCAGCAGGTGGAGCTCGGTGACGGAAGTGTGGTCGCGCCAGAGGGTCAGGTTGCGGCCGGAGGCGGAGTGGACGACCCCCCAGCCGCCGGTGCTGGCGACGACCCGGTTGGTGAGGTCGGTGGCGGGAAGCGGCGCCGCTACGGTGACGTGGGTCTGGTGGCTGGCCGCGGACCAGGAGGCCCCGACCATCTGGAGTTCCCGGCCGTCGTCGAGGAACTCGGGTAGTCCAGCCTCGTTGCCTTCGCCCACGGAACCGTCGCGGATCAGGGACGCGCTGACGATCGCGGTGCCGTCGCTCTCCAGCGACCCGGTGACGATGTTGTTGCTGAAGCGCATGGGCTCGAGCCTCTCCTTGGTCTCGATGAGCAGGGTGTCTTCGAGGATCGTGTTGTCCACGACCTCCAGCTCGCTCCGCTGCAGGTAGAAGCCGCCGTTGAGCGCGGCGACGTTGCCCTCGACCCGGCCGCGGCTCTCCATCGTGATGCGCAGGGCGCTGGAGTTGCCGGAACCGTTCGTGTTGCCGAAGAAGCGGTTGCCGGTCACTTCGACGAAGAAGTCCTCGGCGCTCGGCATCGGGTCGAACGGCCGGTCGTAGCGGTGCTCCTGGCCGCCGACGAACAGGCCGCCGCCGTCGTCGGTGCCCAGGTTGGCGACGATGACGTTGTCGCGGACCTTCGCCGAGGACCAGTAGGCAACGAAGATGCCGCCGCCGTCGTTGTTGTTGAGCGCCCAGTTGCCCATGACCACGTTGCCGGAGATCTCGGGCGACGACCAGTTGAAGATGGAGATGCCGCCGCCGTCGCTGCTGCGCATGGTGTCGCTGCCGCCGGCGATGTTGCCGATGATGGCGTTGTCGGCGATCACGCCGTTGCAGTTGTGGTCGAAGGCGATGCCGGCGCCCCGGCCGGTTTCGGTGGCGTTCTCGGCGATCAGGTTGTTGCGAATCTCCGGGGCGCCGCCGTTGCGGCAGTAGATGGCGCCCCCGTCGTGGGCGGTTTCGTGGAGGTACTTGGGTGCCCAGTTGGCGGGGGTGAGGGTGCTGTTGTTGGTGAAGACGTTGTTGGTGAGGACGGGTGAGGCGCCGTCGATGAGGATGCCGCCGCCGGGGCCGTGGACCAGGCCGCCCTGGATGCGGAGGCCGTCTATGCGGTTGTTGGCGGCGTCGGCGGAGGTGTCGGCGGCGGCGGCGATGGTGAGGACGCGGTGTTCGCCTTGGGCGTCGAGGATGGTTGGGTGGGTTTGGATGTCGCGGTTGTGGGTCCAGTCGTCGGTGGGGGTGGAAGTGGGGTCGAAGCCGCCGTAGAGGTCGGTGTTGGGGGGGAGGGTGAGGTTGTGGGTTGGGTAGGTGCCGGCGGCTATGAGGATGGCTGTCTTGGTGTTCGCGTCGGCCGCGTTGGCGGCGGCGAGGGCGGCGGTGAGGGTGGCGTAGGGGGCCGAGGTGGTGCCGGTGGCTGTGGTGTCGTCGCCGGTGGTGGTGGAGACGTGGAGGATCTGGGTGTAGGCGTCGAGGTTGATGGGGGTGGTTTGGGGGCCCGTGGTGGCGGACGCCGCAGCGCTGATGGTTGCAAGGGCTAGGGCCAGGAAGAGAGAAGTCGTGGGGGGGGGGGGGGGGGGGGGGGGGGGGGGGGGGGGGGGGGGGGCGGGGGGGGC
>JAPPFP010000019.1 GCA_028877275.1 Acidobacteriota bacterium | reverse complement strand
GGTCTCCCATGTGCCGGCCTGTTTCAGGCCGCCGGGAGGGTCGCTCACGTCCAGATGATGATCCCTGCGGGAAGGCTCGGACACGGACTCTCTCCCTTGTGGTCTGTCCGTCGGGTCGCAGTGAGGGTTCTACAGTTCTTTCCGGTCGTGGTGTTCCTACGAGAGTGCGGAGCAGGCGCTGGCCCACTCGGTCGGGAATCAGGCCCAGCAGTGCTATGCCCGCAGCGACGTGCTTCGCCGGAGCGAGGTCATGGAGGCCCAGCGGGAGTTCGGGGAGGACACCGCCGGGAGGCCACCGGCCTACTAGCGACCGCCTTTGCGGTTGGGTACGAGGCCATGTCTCCACACTGCGCGTGTGGCAGTCTCTCAGCATGAGAGTAGGGAGTCTCGACACGCTCACGGCTCGCGAACGAAGCGAGCGGATGGGGCGGATACGGTCCAAGGATACGAAGCCCGAGATGCGTGTTCGGCGGCTCGTCCACGGCTTGGGGTATCGGTACCGTCTTCATGCGAAGGACCTACCGGGACGTCCCGATCTCGTGTTCCGCTCGCGACGGAAAGTGGTCTTCGTTCACGGCTGTTTCTGGCATCGGCACGAGGGATGCGCGGGGAACCGCATTCCAAAGTCTCCAGAGCGCCGCGCCTTCTGGCAGGAGAAGCTCGATGGCAACGCGCGCCGCGACCAGATGAACCAAGTAGCGCTACGGGGAATGGGCTGGGAGGTGCTCGTTGTCTGGGAGTGCGAGACGAAGAACCTTGAGAGGCTCACGGACAGGGTCACGGCCTTCCTCGGCTAGCTCCATACTGATCGGTGAAGGTGCGCAGGCGCTCTTTGGCCTCGACCTCGCTGCGGGGCCGAAGCCGCGCGGCCCATTGCCTGCCTGGGTGAAGCGTGTCCCACCAAGGGCAGAGTCCCTGGAGCCTCCCCTTGCCAGGGTTGTGAAGCCCGAAACCCTCGACACAGACATTCCAGCAGGGCTGGTAGTGCTCGATCAGAAACCGCTCCGCCATCGTGATCCACAGAGGCACAACCACGAGGTAGCGACATCTGAAGTCCATCACGCGGAGATTGACGGCCGCTTCCAACGAGTCCGTGTGCTCTCGGATGCGCTTGAAGAGTGCGGGAGCTGCCTCATCTGGTGCCCTTCCTCCCTTTCGCGCGCCTGGTGGCACAGCCTTGCCCACGTAGATGGGATGTGCCGCGTCCGACGAGCGTAGGGCCGCGTAGGGCTCGTAGTCGCCATCGTAGAAGAGCGCGTAAACGCCAGGTCCGCCGAACCGTTCCGTAGCCGGCAGGTCTACGGGATTCCTGTCCATGAGCTCCCGGACCAGATTGACAGTCAGGTTCCCGTAGTCGAGCGGATCGTACGGCTCGTGTTCAGACATGTTGGGGAGTCTTGGCCGCGATGCTCTCCGCCAATGTCACAGCGAGCTGCATTGGCACTGCGTTGCCGAGTTGCCTCATCGTCTCGGTCCAGCTCCCCGTGAAACGCCAGTCGTCGGGGAACGTCTGGACCCTTGCCGCTTCGCGCACGGTTAGGTAGCGAACGCTCCCATCAGAGAACGCGATCATGTTCTCTCCGCCGGGAACCCCATGCACGCCGGCCTTGAGCGTCTTCGCGGGTAGATCGAGGGGGCTCCCCGTGTGTCCGGGATAGGCCCGAGCTCCTGGCTGCAACCGATGGAAGAGGGCGTCCGGCTCTCGTCCGCATGGCCGCGGCTTCGGCAGATCCGAGATCGCGTCGCGAAGCGTTGTCCACGGCTTCTGCGGCGACGGGTACAGGGTAAGAGTTCGGTTGATGGCGCCCTTCAACCGAGAGGGAGGTTCGGGTTGGTCAAGACCGCGCGCTTCCCAGTACTCGCCCGAAACCCACTGGTCATACTGGAGCCTGTCGCGAGAATGGGTCGGCTCGGGGAAGTGCCACTCCGTGTCGAGGTCCCGGCGAAAGCCGACTATGAACACGCGTTCGCGAGTCTGCGGCACACCGTAGTCGGCGGCGTTGAGCAGACGACGGACGATGCGGTAGTGAAGCCCGTCGCGTGTTCCGCGAGTGTGAACATCCTCGAGCCGGGCAAGGTGGTCTTCCCACGAGTCGCCTGACCTCAAAGGCACCTCAGGGTGCTGGAGCCCCAACTCGATGTACGAGAGGTAGTTCCTGAAAGCCTTGCGGGTCAGCCCCTTGACGTTCTCGAACAGGAACGCAGCGGGCTGAGTCTCGTGAATGGCGCGGATGAACTCGGGGATCATGTCCCGGTCGTCGTTCACCCCTCGGTGTTTGCCGCCGAGGCTAAAGGGCTGGCAGGGAGGCCCACCCGCAACCAGTTGAAGCGGGCCGAACGTTCCATAGTCGCACCTACGTACGTCCCCTTCCACGACCTTCCACTCCGAGACCCCGGGAACGGTCTCATGCCGGATGTTCTCCCGAAGCGTCGTGCACGCGTCGCGGTTCCAGTCGAGGAGGGCGACGTGCTTGAAGCCTGCGGCGTGGGTTCCCAGAGCGAGTCCGCCTGCCCCTGTGAACAGCTCGAGTGATCGCAACGTCGCTTCCTTCCCGTCCCGTGGAGCCCTACCTGCCGCCCTCGGACGATACCTCTGTCGGGCATCCGAGACAATCTAGGCTTGGCCGCTGCGGCACCGCTTGATGGCTAGGTAGTGGGTGGGGTTCGCTCTCTCCTTCCCCGTCCACGGCCTATCTCGGCGCGCTGGGTCGTTGGCGATCTGGCGCCCTAGCGGTGCCATGACTTGGCTCCGTGGCCGCTGAGTGTAAACTCCGCGCCACGTGGACGCGCCTGAGTTCTCGAGCCGAAACAACGATCCCGAGTGGCCCAGGAAGGTGCACGCGGTCGACCTGTTCTGCGGAATCGGCGGTCTCACGCACGGCCTCAGACTGGCCGGCGTGGACGTGAGGGCGGGGGTCGACAACGACCCAGCGTGCCGCTACGCCTACGAGGCCAACAATGAAGGAGCGGCGTTCGTCGAGAAGGACGTCTCCGAGGTCACATTCGATGACCTCAAGTCCCACTACGGAGACTCGGCGGTGAGAGCACTCGTCGGCTGCGCTCCCTGCCAGCCCTTTTCGGCCCACAATCGGCACCGGGCGACCACTGACACGGACTGCTCGTTGGTTCGTCACTTCGCGCGAATCGTGCGGGAAGGCCAGCCAGAACTCGTCCTGATGGAGAACGTGCCAGGGCTGGCGTCACATCCGGCGTTTGGTGAACTTCTCGACCTTCTTCGAGAGCTCGAGTACACGACCAGCGTCGATCCCAAGCTGTCCTGCAAGCAGTTCGGTGTACCCCAGAACCGGCGCCGCCTAGTCCTTCTCGCGTCCCTCATCGGCCCCGTTTCGCTGCCTGCAGGGGACGCAACGCCGCCAACGGTTGCAGACTGCATTCAAGGCCTTCCGCCCATCCAAGCCGGCGAAGGAGCTGACGACGACCCCGCGCACGTGACGCTTCCACTTTCGCCGCTCAATCAGGAGCGGATACGCCACTCAAGACAAGGCGGTTCCTGGGAAGACTGGCCCGCGCACCTGCGCAGTCCCTGCCACAACGACGCCTACTACCCCGCGCCTTACGGTCGCATGCGTTGGAGCGGGATCGCCCCCACCATCACCACCCAGTTCTGCTACTACAGCACGGGTCGCTTCGGGCATCCAGAGCAAGACCGGACGATCTCAATCCGCGAGGGCGCGATTCTCCAGACGTTTCCGACGGACTACAGGCTCGTAGACGAGGAGAACCCGCCCACCGTGCGCGAGTTGGCCCGACAGGTCGGCAACGCGGTTCCCGTAGAGCTCGGCCGCGCAATCGGCGCGGTGTTCCAGGAAGCGGTGTTCCAGGAAGCAGTCAACTGATGCCGCCCAAGAGCCCCTTCGTCATGCGTCTCAGCCTGAATGTGCTGAACCACCTCGGGTTGCATCTGTACAGCAACACTCCCGCCGTGCTATCCGAGGCCATCGCCAATGCGTGGGACGCCGATGCGACCGAAGTCCGAATCGACCTTGATCGCGCGGAAAGGACCATCACGGTTCGGGACGACGGCATCGGCATGGACGAGGACGACATCAACGAGAAGTTCCTCTACGTCGGCTACAAGAGACGCGGAGACGAGAAGGACGATAAGAACGAGATCCTGACCGACAAGCTCCGGAAACCGATGGGGCGGAAGGGCATCGGGAAGCTGTCGCTGTTCTCGATCGCGAAGAAGATCGCCGTCTACTCCAGGAAGCAGGGGTGCGATCCCGTGGCCCTCCTACTGGACGCGGACGAGTTGGAGAAGCAGATCGCCGCTGATGACCCGTCGGAGCGCGGGGACTACGAACCTGAACCGATCGAGTTTGACAGAAGCCTCGATCCTCACGGCACCGCGCTCGTTATCTCGGACCTCAAGAAGATCCGCAGCATCACCGAAACGACCATCGTCAGCCTGCGAAAGCGCATCGCCAGGAGGTTCAACATCATCGGCGACGACTTCCGTGTGATCGTCAACGGAGACCCCGTCACCCTCGAGGATCGCGACTACTTCCACAAGGCCCGGTTCATCTTCCAGTACGGCCGGGACTACAGCGAGCAATGCCCGAATCTGGATCGCGACGAGAAACTCGACCAGCCCAGCACTCGCTGTGGGAAGTTCGACGCCCAGGGTGAGCCGTCAGAAGCCGGAGAGTACGAGGCAAGGGGATGGATCGCAATCGCGCGCCACTCCAATGACCTGGATGGCGGCACGACGAACGACGGCGACAATCTGAACAAGATCTCCATCGTCGTTCGCGGCAAGGTGGCGCAGGAGGACATTCTCCAAGAGTTCCGGCTCGGAGGCATGATCACCAAGTTCATGTTCGGGGAGATCACAGCCGACTTCCTGGACCAGGACGGCAAGGAGGACATCGCAACGTCCAGCCGCCAGAGCATCTCCGAGGACGATGTCCGCTACAAGGCCCTCAAGGCATTCCTCTCCAAGGAGCTGCAGCACATCTGGGTGGCCACCAACAAGCTCAAGGAGCGCAAGGGCCTTCAGCACGTCCTGGCCGACAATCAGCCACTCAGCGACTGGTACGAGAAGCTACCGCCGTGGCTCCAGAAGCGGGCGGCGAGGATCTTCGCGGAGATCGACAAGGCCAACATCGAGGAGAGCAGCAAGCGGGACTTCTACGCGAACGGTGTCCTCGCGTTCGAGCGCTTGAAACTCAATCACGCGATCGAGGTGCTGGACGAGGTGGATGAAAGCAACGTTGAGGAGCTACTCGGATTCCTCGCCGACATTGATGCCATCGAAGCCGCGCGGTTCAGGGAGATCATCCAGGAGCGCCTCGTGATTATCTCGAAGCTCCAGAACAGCGTGGCCGAGAACGCGCTAGAGCGAGTGTTAGAGGAGTACCTGTTCAACCATCTCTGGCTCCTCGACCCTGCGTGGGAGCGGCCGTTGGAGTACAAGAGCATGGAAGAGCGCCTCCACCACGCCGCAAGCGGGAAGAGGGTGCAAACCGACATCCAGTACAGACGGGTGGATGCGGCACATGTCGTTGTCGAACTCAAGCGCGGGAAGCGACGCTTGCGGAAGACGAGCATCGAAGCCCAGCTGGTGAAGTACATGGACGCCGTCAAGGACGAACTGAAGCGCAACCAAGAGGAACGTGATCTACCCGTGCATGGCGTTTGCGTCGTCGGCCGACTTCCGGTCGGCTGGGAAGACCTCCAGGTACGCACTATGGACGAGCGGGCGCTGGCCGTCTATCGCATCACGGTCGTCACCTACGACGAGGTGATCAGCCGCGCCGAGTCCGCCTACAAGAAGTTCCTACGAGTCACCGGCGAACTTCAGGATCTCAGCGCGTTGATCGATGCCATCCGAACCTACGAATCAGTACCGGCGACCGACTCAACCTAAGTCCCCCTGACACTCGCCTGAGTGCGTCAGCAGTTCGCTTGGCCGGCGGGAAGCTCGACCACCGGATAGGCGGCGTTCGAGGTGCTGGCCTTGAAGTAGGACCACGTTGGGGGACATTCCCTGACGATCCGTCCCCGCAAGTATCTGCGGGCTCTAGTACTTCGCCAGATTCCGGGCGGGAAGCAGTGAGCGCACCCCCCTTCACAGTCTGACCAAGCGCGAACGGCACCAGGGGGCGGACCCCCCAAGCCCCGACCCGGGCGGGCGGGTGCGTCCGACGCCGGCTCGCTACGCCGACTACTCGAGGATCGCCTGGTAGGTGAGGCGGCGGCTCAGGGAGCGGACGTCGGGTCGCCGCGGTCCGAAGTGCTGGATCATGCCGACGAAGACGAGGTCTTCCTTCGGATCGATCCAGAACCAGGTGCCGGCGGCGCCGCCCCAGTAGTACTCGCCCTTCGAGATGCCGTCGGCGGCGACCGGGTCGAGGACGACGGCGAAGTCGAGGCCGAAGCCGGTGCCCGGGGACATCTCCTTGAGCTCGCGCGGCAGGTGGTTCAGGTGCATCAGCTTGACCGTTGAGGGCGCCAGGATGCGGACGCCGTCCAGCTCGCCGCCGTTCAGCAGCATCTGGGAGAACCGCATGTAGTCCATCGTGGTCGAGACGAGGCCGCCGCCGCCGGAGAGGAAGTTCGGCGGATCGAAGTAGCTGCGGGAGCCGCCGAAGCCCTCCTGCGGAGCCAGGTTCCCGTCGGCGTCGTGGGTGTAGACCTGAGCGAAGCGGTCTGCCTTGTCCTCTGCCACAAAGAAGGCAGTGTCGTTCATTCCGAGCGGGCCGAACAGCCGCTCGTTGAGGAACTCGTCGAAGCGCTGTCCCGAGAGCACCTCGACCAGGTAGCCCTGGACGTCGACGGCGACGCTGTAGTGCCACATCGAGCCCGGCTGCTGCCGGAGCGGGATCTTCGACAGCTTGTCGATCATGTCCTTGAGCGTCGAATCGTTGTCGAGGACGTTCGCCTCGTTGTACAGCGTGTCGACCTGGGACTGGGAGAAGATGCCGTAGGAGAGGCCGGCGGTGTGCGCCATCAGCTCGCGGATCGTCATCGGGTGGTCGGCCGGCTCGGTGATCGGCTGGCCGTTCGGCCCGTCCTCCTTGGCGACGACCAGGCCCTCGAACTCGGGGATGTAGCGGTGGACCGGGTCGGAGAGCCGGAACTTGCCTTCCTCGTAAAGCACCATCAGGGCGACGCCGGTGATCGGCTTGGTCATCGAGTAGATGCGGAAGATCACGTCCTCGCTCATCTCGGAGCCGGCCTCGATGTCGCGGTGGCCGAAGGTGCCGAAGTGGGCGATCTTGCCGTGGCGGGAGATCATCGTCGTGATGCCGGCCAGGAGACCGTCGTCGACGAGCCCCTGCATCGCGTCGTCGAGCCGTGCGAGCCGGTCGCTCGACATGCCGACCTCTTCGGGCGCTACGCGCGCCAGGTCGCGGGGTCCCTGCATCGGGACGTCGGCGCGCGTCTGGTCGCAGGCGACGAGGCCGAGGCTCAGAAAGGCGACGGCGAGAAGCGCGGTCGCCAGGCGGAACACTTGGGCGGAACGAGTCATGGAACTCTCCCTTGACGGAGGGTGAACTGGGAGTCGGAGAAACGGCAAGACTAGCAGTCTCGAAGGGCGCCCGGGGCTTGCCCTTCGGCGTGCCGGCGGCAACGCGCTGACGGGTCGTCGCTGCTACGATCGGTGACTTCCCGATGGAGAAGACGATCGACAGGCCGAAGCTTGCGCGGGACATCATGGTGACCAAACTGGTCACGGTGCATCCGCGCACTCACGTGTTCGACGGCATTGCGGCGTTGCTCCGGCATCGGATCACCGGCGCGCCGGTGATCGGCGAGCGCCACCGCTATCTCGGCATGCTGTCGGAGAAAAGCTGCCTGACGGTCCTCACGGTGACGGCGCGCGCGGCGGACGAGCGCGGGCTGGCGGCGAGCCGACGTTCGCGGGCGCAGGACTTCATGGCGAAACGCCTGGTCACGCTCCGGGCCGGCATGCCGGCGCTCGACGCGATCGCCCTCCTGCTGAAGAACCGGATCTCGGGCGCGCCGGTCGTGGATCCGGCCGGTCGCTTTCTGGGCGTCTTCTCCGAGAAGTTCTCGATGGACGTGCTGCTCGGCCTGGCCTACGACCAGTTGCCGGCGGCGCCCGTGGACGCGTTCATGAACACGGATTTCGGACGGGTGATCGATGGCAGCGAGCCCTTGCTGGAGATCGCGCAGCGATTTCTCGACACGCCGTACCGGCGCTTGCCGGTGGTACGGGACGGCACGCTACTGGGTCAGGTCAGCCGCCGCGACGTTCTGAACGCCTCGCACCATCTGACCGCGGCGATCGACGGTCGGCGGTCCATCCTTCGGGAGCGCAGCAGCGAGCTCGGCCTGGAGGATCTGGCGGCGCCGGAGGAGGAAGTGGACCCGGCCGATTTCGAACTCGACTCCACGGACGCTTCAGCGTTCATGGACCGCAAGGCGCGCACGATCTCCGAGGATACGGATCTCCTCACCATCGCGCGTATCTTCAAGAGCACGCCGTACCGTCGCTTGCCGGTGCTGCGAGGGCGCAGGCTCGCGGGCCAGATCAGTCGTCGCGACGTGCTGGACGCTACGCACGGCCTGTTGGTCAAGGCGCCGCAGCCGGGCCAGGCGCTCCTCTACCTGAGCGCCGTCGTCGACTCCGGCGAGCGGCCTTCCCTGTCCTGAGCGCCGCCCGTTGGTGATCAGGACCTGCCGACGCGTCCTGCCCGAAGGAGGAGACATGCTGTTCCATCTGCCCACCGAATCCAGGAGAAGGGCGGTCTGGCGTCTGTACGGACTGCTCGGCCTTGCGGCTGTCCTGCTGGCCGCGACGCCGGCCGTCGCCGCGGCCGACGAGGAAGACGAGCCGAAGCTGGTCGAGCCGGCGCCGCCGCGGCCGGACGGCGAAGGTCAGGGACCGTTCGACCGCCTGATCCTCCGCGGCGTGATGGTGGTCGACGGCACCGGCGCCCCGCCGATGGGACCGGTCGACATCGTGATCGAGGGCAACCGGATCGAGGAGATCAAGAGTCTCGGCATGGCCAAGACCGAGATCGACGAGAGCCGGCGCCCGAAGGACGCCGACGTCGAGCTCGATCTCTCCGGTTCCTGGGTTCTGCCCGGACTGGTCGACCTCCACGTCCACACGGGCGGCGTGCCCAAGGCGCCGCGTGCCGACTACGTCTACAAGCTGTGGCTGGCCCACGGCATCACGACGGCGCGCGGCGTGCCCACCGGCCCGCTCGAGTGGGACCTGAGCGAGAAGGAGCGTAGCCGCAGGAACGAAATCACCGCGCCGCGCTTCGTTTCCTACCAGCGTCCCGGCGGCGGCAAGGAGTGGAAGGACCGGGACATCCGCACCCCTGCCGACGCCCGCGAGTGGGTGCGGTACGCCCACGAGAAGGGTGTGGATGGTCTCAAGCTCGGCGCATTCCCGCCGAAGATCATGGCGGCGCTGCTGGACGAGTCGAGGAGCCTGGGAATGGGATCGACCGCCCACCTCGACCAGATGGGGGTCGCCCACATGAACGCGATCGACTCCGCGCGGCTGGGTCTGGTCGGGATGACCCACTTCTACGGGCTGTTCGAGTCGATGTATGAAGGACACGACGTGCAACCCTGGCCGGCCGAGATGAACTACATGGACGAGCAGTTCCGGTTCGGCCAGGTCGCGCGGCAGTGGAGCATGGTCGAGCCCGGCGGCGAGCGCTGGAACGCTCTGCTGGACGAGTTCCTGGAACTCGACTTCTTCATCAACCCGACGATGACGATCTACTCCGCCGGCCGCGACGTGATGCGGGCGCGCAACGCCGATTGGCACGCGGACTACACGCTGCCCAGCCTGGCCGAGTTCTACGCCCCCAGCCGCCTCGACCACGGCTCGTACTGGTTCTACTGGACGACCTGGGACGAGGTGGCCTGGAAGAACTTCTACCGCGTCTGGATGCAGTTTCTGAACGAGTACAAGAACCGCGGCGGCCGGGTCACCGTCGGTTCGGATTCCGGGTTCATCTACCAGACCTACGGTTTCGGCACGATCCTCGAAATGGAGATGCTGCAGGAGGCGGGCTTCCATCCACTCGAGGTGATCCGCTCGGCGACGATGAACGGCGCCGAGGAACTGGCGAAGGCGAGCGGCGGGGACATCGAGTTCGGGATCGTGCGCGAGGGCATGCTCGCCGACCTCCTCGTCGTGGACGAGAACCCGGTCGCCAACCTGAAGGTGCTGTACGGCACCGGCGCGGTCCGCTTGAACGACGCCACGGGCCGCCCCGAGCGGGTGGGTGGTGTGCGCTACACGATCAAGGACGGCATCGTCTATGACGCGAAGAAGCTGCTCGCGGACGTGGCGGATATGGTTGCCGCCGAACGGATGAAACCCGCAGCGCCGCCGCAGGAGACGGCGGGTGGCGTCCAGCCCTAGGAGAACCCAAGATGAAGAACGTGTTCGCAATCCTGACCGTTGCCCTCCTCCTCGCCACGCCCCTCTCGGCCGGCTCGGACGCCAGGGTGCACGCCGATGTCGTCTACGGCCACAAGATGGGCATGGCGCTGACCTTCGACGCGATCGTGCCGGCTGAAAAGAACGGCGCGGCCGTACTCTTCATGGTCAGCGGCGGCTGGTTCTCCCGCTGGTCCGACCCGCACCGGATCGTTTCCGGTGAGGGAGGCCGCGCCGGCGCGGTCAACGAACTCCTGGACGACGGCTATGCCGTGTTCATGGTCCGGCACGGATCGGCGCCCCTGTTCAAGGTGCCCGACGCGGTCGCCGACGTGCGGCGGGCGGTGCGCTACATCCGCCTGAACGCGGACGACTTCGCGATCGACCCGGATCGCATGGGCGTGTTCGGCGGCAGCGCCGGCGGCCACCTGTCGTTGATGCTCGGCAACGCTTCCGATGAAGGGAGTACCGGGAGCAACGACCCGATCGAGCAGACCGGCAACCGGGTGGCGGCCGTCGTCGCCTACTTCCCGCCGGTCGATCTGCAGGGGATCGTCGGACCGAACGACCGCTTTCCGGCTCTCGACTTCGATCCGGCCAAGGCCGCCGACATCTCGCCGCTTCTGTTCGTCAGCGAGGACGATCCGCCGACGCTCCTGATCCACGGCGACCAGGACCAGCTCGTGCCGATCAGCAACAGCGAGCGGATCAAGGCCGCCTTCGACGAGGCGAACGTCACCTCGAAGCTGATCGTGATCGAGGGCGCCGCCCACGGTTTCCGCGGCGAGGACGGTCAGCGCGCCTCGAGTGCGCTCGTCGCGTGGTTCAACGAGCACCTGGGGGTGTCGGCCGACTGAGTCTCGGCATCAGGGCGTCAGGACGTCAAGGTCCCCGTCCCCGTACCGCGCCCGCAGCACCTTCTTGTCGAACTTGCCGACGCTGGTCTTCGGGACCTCGTCGATGAAGGTCCAGCGCTCGGGCAGCCACCAGCGGGCGACGCGGTCGGCCAGGTAGCTCCGGAGTTCGCCCGGATCCGCGTCGGCGCCGTCGTTGAGCACCACGCAGGCGAGCGGCCGCTCGTCCCAGCGGTCGTCCGGGACGCCGACGACGGCGGCCTCGGCGACAGCGGGGTGCCCCATCAGCTCGTTCTCCAGGTCGACCGAGGAGATCCACTCGCCGCCGGACTTGATGACGTCCTTGGCCCGGTCGGTGATCTGCAGGAAGCCGAGTTCGTCGATCGAGGCGACGTCGCCGGTTCGGAGCCAGCCGTCGTGGAACTTCTCCGGATCGTCGTCCAGGTAGTACGAGCCGGTGATCCACGGTCCGCGGATCTCGATCTCGCCGACCGCTTCGCCGTCCCAGGGCATCTCCTCGCCGTCGTCGTTGCAGATCCGGATTTCCACGCCGGAGATGATGCGGCCCGTCTTGACCCGCCAGTCGACCTCTTCCTCGCGCGGAGTGCCGCGTGGCGGGATCGCCATGGCGGCTAGGGGCGATGTCTCGGTCATGCCCCAGCCCTGGATGATGTCGACGCCGAAGCGGTCGCGGAACCCCTCGATGAGCGAGCGGGGTACGGCCGAACCGCCGCAGAGGACGGCTCGGAACGAGGAGAAGTCGACCTCGTGGTGCTCCGAGTAGCGGAGGACGTCGTTCCAGATCGTCGGCACCGCGCCGGAGAGGGTCGGTCGATGCTCGGCGATGATCCGGCACAACGGCTCCGCCTGCAGGAACCGGTCGGGCATGACGAAGTCGGCGCCGGTGAACCAGCCGACGTGGGGCAGGCCCCAGGCATTGGCGTGGAACATCGGCACGATGGCCAGGATGCTGTCCGCCTGGCTGATGCCGAGCGCGCCGCCGGACGCCACCCCCAACGCATGCAGGAACGACGACCGGTGGCTGTAGGCGACTCCCTTCGGGTTGCCGGTTGTGCCGCTCGTGTAGCACATGGCGCAGGCGGCCCGCTCGTCGATCTCGGGCCAGTCGAACTTGGTGGGCTGGCCCTCGATCAGTTCGTCGTAGCGGTGGATCGAGGCGCCGCCCGCCTCGAGCGGCGAGGCGTCACCGTCGCCGACCACGATGAAGTGCTCGACGGTCTCGAGGTCGGCCGCGACCTGCCCGATGAGCGGCACCAGGGAGTCGTCGACGATCACGACGCGGTCCTCGGCGTGATTCGTGACGTAGGTCAGTTGCTCCGGGAACAGGCGGATGTTCAGGGTGTGAAGGACCGCCCCCATGCACGGGATTGCGAAGTAGGCCTCCAGGTGCTCCTGGTTGTTCCAGGCGAAGGTGCCGACCCGGTCGCCCGGCTCGATGCCGAGGCCCTTGAGCGCGTGGGCGAGCTGGGCGCTGCGTTCCGCGACCTCGGCGTAGGTGCCGATCCGGGCGCCGTCCGCCTGGCAGGTGATGATCCTGCTGTCTCCGTGCACGCGACGTCCGTGATCGAAGATCATCCGGATCGTCAGCGGGAAGTCCATCATCGTGCTGAGTGTCATCGCGGCGCTCCAGGGTCTGGGAGTTCTCGGGTCGGTTGCTACCGGAGCGGTACCTTAGCGACTCGGCGACGGCCCGCGTAGACTGCGCCGATGGATCCCGTCCGTCTCGAGCTGTTCAGCAACCGGTTCGGCGCGATCGCGTCCGAGATGGGCGTCATGCTGCAGCGGACGGCGATGTCGGTGAACGTCAAGGAGCGGCTCGACTTCTCGTGCGGGATGCTCGACGCGGAAGGCCGGCTGCTAGTCAACGCGCCCCACATTCCGGTCCACCTCGGCGCGCTCGGCGAGTGCGTGCGACGGGTCGCGGCGGAGCTCGAGCTCGGCGCCGGCGACGTCGCGGTGACCAACCACCCCGGCTACGGTGGATCCCACCTTCCCGACATCACGGTCATTTCTCCGGTCCTGGTGGAGGGCCGGCTGCTCGGCTACGTCGCCAACCGGGCCCACCACGCTGAACTGGGCGGCATCCGGCCGGGCTCGATGCCGCCCGAGGCTCGGAGCCTCGCTGAAGAGGGTGTGGTCATCGCGCCGCAGTATCTGGTGCGGGGAGGGGAGCCGCAGTGGGAGCGGATCGAGGCACTGCTCAGCCGGGGGCCGGCGCCATCCCGTTCGGTGGCCGAGAACCTCGCCGACCTGGGCGCGGCGGTGGCCGCCAACCGGCGCGGCGTGGCCGCCCTCCGCCAGCTCGCCGCGGACGCCGGTGAGGACGAGGTCCGCCGCTACATGTCGGCCCTCTACTCGCGCGCCGCCGACCGCATGCGGTCGGCGCTGGAGGACCATGTGCGGAGCACCGGCCGCCAGTCCTTCCACGCACGGGAACGCCTGGACGACGGTTCGCCGATCGAGGTCGGCGTGACCGTGGATCGCGGTTCGGCGCGGATCGACTTCACCGGCAGCGCTCCGGTCCACGGTGGCAATCTCAACGCCACTCCGGCGATCGTCCGGAGCGCCACGATCTACGTGCTGCGGCTGCTGATCGGCGTACCGCTCCAGCTCAACGAGGGACTGCTCGAACCGATCGAGATCGTGATTCCGCGCGGCATGCTCAACCCGGAGTTCCCGGCCGATCCGAGGCTGTGCCCGGCTGTCGTCGGCGGCAACGTCGAGACCAGTCAGCGGGTCGTCGACACCCTGATCAAGGCGCTGGGACTCAGTGCCTGCGGGCAGGGAACGATGAACAACACCCTGTTCGGCGACGATACGTTCGGCTACTACGAGACGGTCGGTGGGGGTGCCGGGGCCGGGCCCGGGTTTGCCGGGGCCAGCGGAGTCCATACACACATGACCAACACGCGCATCACCGACCCCGAGGTGCTGGAGCACCGCTATCCCGTGCGTCTCGAGCGGTTCGCGGTGCGGCGCGGATCGGGCGGGGCGGGCCGCTATCCCGGCGGCGACGGGCTGCGCCGGGAGCTGCGGTTCCTGGTGCCGCAACAGGTTTCGGTGCTCGGTCAGCACCGGGTGGAGCGCCCCTACGGCGTCGACGGCGGGGAGAGCGGCGCCGTCGGCCGCGCCCGTATCCTGCGTGCCGCCGGCGGCGTTCGCGAACTCGCCTCCGTCGACCAGGCGGACGTGATGCCCGGCGACCTTCTGGTGCTTGAGACGCCGGGCGGCGGCGGTTGGGGCAACAGATAGAATGCGCGCCCGTCGCGGAGATCCGGACGGGCCTTGCCAGTCAGCAGAAAACAGGAGCCGAGTCGATGAGCCAGCAACAGGTTCAGGTCAGCGAAGAGAAGGCCCGCGCGGTCGCCGAGGAATCCCGCCAGAAGGAGTGGAAGAACCCTTCCTTCATGAAGGAGCTCTTCCTGGGCAACTTCCGCTTCGACCTGATCAGCCCCTATCCCTCCCGCGACGAGTGGAGGCCGGAGTTCGAGTCGTTCTACTCTGCCCTCACGGACTTCCTTCGCGACGAGGTCGATCCGGTCGAGATCGACGTGTCGGAGGACTACCCCGACCACGTGATCGACGGTCTCGCGCGGCTCGGCGCCTTCGGCATGAAGATCCCGACGGAGTACGGCGGTCTCGGCTTCGACCAGGTCGAGTACGCCCAGGTGATGGAACTGATCGGCTCGTTCGACGGCAACCTGACCGCTCTGCTCTCGGCTCACCAGTCGATCGGCGTACCGCAACCGGTCAACCTGTTCGGCACCGAGGAACTGAAGCGGAAGTACCTGCCGCGCTGCGCCGCCGGCGAGATCTCCGCCTTCGCGCTGACCGAGCCGGAGGTCGGTTCCGACCCGGCAAGGCTCTCGACATCCTGCGTCCTCGACGGCGACTTCTACGTCCTGAACGGCACCAAGCTCTGGTGCACGAACGGCACGAAGGCGAAGCTGCTGGTGGTCATGGCGATGGACCCGGAAACGGAGAAGATCAGTTCGTTCGTGGTCGAGACGGACTGGGAGGGCGTTGAGGTCGAGCGCCGCTGCCACTTCATGGGGCTCAACGCCCTCGCCAACGGCATCATCACCTTCGACAACGTGAAGGTGCCCAAGGAGAACCTGATCGGCAAGGAGGGCAGGGGGCTCAAGATCGCCCTCACGACGCTGAACGACGGCCGGCTGTCGATTCCGAACAGCTCGGTCGGCGCCGCCAAGTACTGTCTCAAGGCGGTGCGTGAGTTCGGCAGCAGCCGGATCCAGTGGGGCGTGCCGATTGGCAAGCACGAGGCGATCGCGCAGAAGATCTCGGACATCGCGGCCTACGGCTTCGCCATGGAGGCGATCGTCAAGCTGGCCAGCCACATGTCGAATGACAAGCGGCTCGACCTGCGACTCGAGAGTGCGGCCTGCAAGGAATGGAACACCTGGCGCGGCTGGCAGATCATCGACGAGACGATGCAGGTCCGTGGCGGCCGCGGCTACGAGACGGAATCGTCCCTGCGGGACCGCGGCGAGGACCCGGTCGGCATCGAACGGATGATGCGGGACTTCCGGATCAACCGCATCTTCGAGGGCTCCAGCGAGATCATGCACCTGATCATGGCCCGCGAGGCGGTGGACAAGCACCTGCAGGTGGCGGGCACGCTGATCGACCGGCGAGCGGGCACGGGCGCCAAGCTCCTGGCGTTGCCGAAGATCGGCCTGTTCTACGCCTGGTGGTACCCGACCCGCTGGCTGGCCTGGAGCCGCTGGCCCCGCTACGCCGGGTACGGAAAGTACGGAAAGCACCTCCGCTTCATCGATCGGGCAGCGCGCAAGCTGGCGCGCGAGAGTTTCCACGGAATGCTCGTCTACCGGGAGAAGATGGAGCGTCGACAGATGTTCCTGTTCCGGCTCGTCGATGTCGTCAACGAACTGTTCGCGATGGCCGCCTCGGTCTCCCGCGCCCATTCCGAGGAGCAGGCCGGCACGGCGGACGCAGCTCACTCGGCGGCGCTCTGCGACCTCTTCTGCCGGATGTCGCGGCGTCGGGTGAAGCAGCTTTTCCGCGAGCTGTGGCACAACGAAGACGATCTGAAGTACCGCACCGCGCAGGATGTGATGGGAGGCCGGCACATCGGCCGCGAGAAGCTCCTGGACGACCTCGATCCCTCGGGCCGGGCTCCGCGCCGGGCAGCGGCTGCCGCCTCCTAGGGGAAGAGTGTCGACCCCCGCGAGGAGGGTGGAGGCCGGTCCGCCGGCCGACGCGGCCGGACACCGTGTCGGTCTGGTCAGCCTCGGCTGCGCGAAGAACCACGTCGACAGCGAGGTCATGCTCGGAGTTCTCGACGGTCAGGGGTTCGAGCTGGTCGCGGACCTGGACCGGGCCGACACGGTCATCGTGAACACCTGCGGCTTCATCGACGAAGCCCGGGAGGAATCGATCGACGCCATTCTCGACGCCGCCGCCCGCAAGGCGGACGCCAGCGGGCCGGTGCGGCAGGTGCTGGTCGCGGGCTGCATGGCCAATCGCTACGGCAGGGAACTCGCAACGGAGATCCCGGAGATCGACGGCTTCGTCGATCTCGATTCGCTGAGGCAGGTCGGCGCTCTGGTGCGGCTCGGCGGCGCTCCGGCCCCCGAGCCGGCTGCCTCCCACCTGGTGTTCGACCACCGCGACTCCCGGCTGTTGACCACCGGGGGCTATGCGTACCTCAAGGTCGCCGAGGGCTGTAACAACCCGTGCACCTTCTGCGCCATTCCGGTGTGGAGAGGACGCCTGCGCAGCCGACCGGTCGAGAGTCTGGTCCTCGAGGCCCGGGACCTGGTCGAGCGGGGCGCCCGCGAACTGGTCCTGGTAGCCCAGGACACGACTCGCTACGGTGAGGATCTGGGATATGGCCGGCACGGTCTCCTGCGCCTGGTGGAGGCTCTGCTCGCGGAGACGGACGCGGACTGGATCCGGTTCCTCTACGCCTATCCGACGACGCTGGACGAGTCCCTGCTGCAACTCATGGCGAGCGAGCCGCGGGTGGCGTCCTACCTCGACATGCCGCTGCAGCACAGCGACCGCGAGGTGCTGCGGGCGATGCGCCGGGGCGGATCGGCCGACCGCTACCGCCGGATCTTCGAGCGGGCGCGAGAGCTAGACCCGGAGATGAGCCTGCGGACGACCTTCATCGTCGGCTTTCCCGGCGAGGACGAAGCCGCGTTCGAGCGGCTGCTCGGGTTCGTCTCCGAGGTCCGCTTCGACCACCTGGGCGCGTTCGTCTACAGTCCCGAGAGCGATACGCCGTCGGCGTCACTGCCGGACCAGGTGCCGCGCGGGATCGCGGAGGAGCGGAGGGAGCGCCTGCTCGAGTTGCAGCGGGGTCTCGCACTGGAACGCCGCGCGCGTCTCGTCGGCAGGACGCTGCCGATGCTGATCGAGGGGCCGTGCGAAGAGACCGAGCACCTGCTCCAGGCACGGCACCAGGGCTTGGCGCCGGAGGTCGACGGTCGCGTCCTGATCAACGACGCGGCTGGAGACGGTCCGCTGCGCGTCGAACTCGTGGCCGGCCGGATCGTCGACGTGGAGATCACCGACGCCTTCGCCGACGACTCCGTCGGTCGTATCGTGGGCTTCGACGCCCCTGCGTCAACGGCCGGGAAGCCGGCCGCGGAGGCGGGTTCGTGATGCAGGCGATCCGCGACGCCATGGCTTCGACCGAGTTGCCGCGCGGGGTCATTGCGACGATCGGCAACTACGACGGCATACACATCGGGCAGCAGAGCGTGCTCGACATGGTGACGGGCCGCGCGCGCGAGCTCGGGGCGCCCTCGGCGGTCATCACCTTCGACCCCCATCCGCTGAGTGTCGTCCGTCCGGACGACGCGCCGCCCCGGCTTGTGACCCAGGCCCAGAAGGAGGATCTGCTGCGGGATGCGGGCCTGGACTACGTGCTGACGATCAGCTTCACCCACGAGTTCTCGAACACCCGCGCGCGGACGTTCGTCCGGGATTTCCTGCACGGGAGGCTGGCGGTCGCCGAGCTCTACGTCGGCTCTCACTTCACGTTCGGCCGCCGGCGGGAGGGAAACATCGCGCTGCTCAAGGAAATGGGCGCGTCCCTCGGCTTCGCGGCGGTGGAGATCGACGAGGTCCGGACCGCCGGCGAGCGGGCTTCCAGCAGCCGCATCCGGAGTCTCGTCCTCGACGGCCGAATCGAGGAGGCGAACGCCCTTCTCGGCCGACCGTACACGATGACGGGCACGATCGCACAGGGTGACCGCATGGGCCAGCGGCTCGGCTGGCCGACGATCAACCTGGCGCCGGAGAACGAGCTCTGCCCCCACAATGGGGTTTACGTGACGAAGGTCTACTTCCCGAGCTTCGAGGCGACCTTCCGGTCAGTCACGAACATCGGCACCCGGCCCACCGTCTACGAGAACTACAGGCGGGTCATCGAGAGCCACATTCTCGACTTCTCAAGCGACGTGTACGGCGAGCAGGTGCACCTCTCGTTCTGCCGTCACCTGCGGGAGGAGAAGCTCTTCTCGTCGATGATGGACCTCTCCGCCCAGATCGGCCGCGACGCCGACGCCGCGCGGGAGTATTTTCGACGCACGGACTAACGACACCTGACACGAGGAACAGAACCGATGGCAAGCGAACAGATCTTCAACGTGGACAGCCAGAGCTTCGAGGACCGGGTACTGGGGTCGGAGACTCCGGTGCTGGTCGACTTCTGGGCGACCTGGTGCGGCCCTTGCCGGATGGTGGCGCCGATCCTGGACGAACTGGCCGGTGAGTACGACGGGCGACTCCGCATCGCCAAGCTCGATGTCGACCACGCCCAGGACGTGGCCGTTCGCTACGGCGTGCAGGGCATCCCGCACTTCATCCTGTTCAAGAATGGCGAGATCCTGGGCCGCATGACCGGCGCCGCGCCGAAGATGCGGTTCGAGGCCTTCCTGAACGATCACGTCTAGGCGTCCAGGCGGCGTGTTGCTCCTCCTCCGTTCGGACCCGCCGTCCAGGGCCGCGTGGGGGCGGGTCCCGGCGGACGTGCGCGCTCTCGGAGAGGATGGGAGGTCTGCGCGCACTTCACTCCGCTCGCTTCGGTCCGGCGTCGGTTTCTTCAGCGACGTTGCGCGTCGCTCGCTTCGAGCCCGCTGGGACCCACCCCCACGCGACCCTGGACGGCTGGACGCTGTCGGACGATGGGCCCGTAGCGGCGCTTCGGCGTGATGTCCTGGGCGCGCGGCGAGCTTCTGGGGGCTCTTCTTTCGGAGGAGAACGCCGAGGCACTCGTCGTCCTGGCGGGTTCGAGTCGTGACCCGGATCTTCAGCCGTTCGTCGGAGGTGCTCGGCTGGGAGAGGCCTGCGTGGTGGCGCACGGCGGTGGGGCCTGGCTCGTGTACTTCACCTCGATGGAGCGGGAAGAGGCGGCCCGGGCGGAGGCTGGGGGTGTTGAGTTGGTTCATCCCGCCGACTTCGGGATGGAGACCCTGCGCCGGGAAGGGAAGACGCACAAGGCGATCCTTGCGGCAGCGGTGAACTCGGCCTTTGAGCGCGCCGGAACCAGTGTCGGCAAGGTCGTCCTCGCCGGGCGACCGCCTGCGGGATCCGCCCTGGCACTGGCTCGAGCGCTAGAGGACGGGGATTGGCAGCCCACCTCCGGCCGGGGCCTCATGCTGGCGCTGCGACGGAGAAAGACACAGAGGGAGATCGAGGGAATCGCTGCCGCTGCCCGTACCACGGTGGCTGCCTTCAGGTCGGTAGCGGGAGCGCTGGTCGAGAGTTCGGTCCGGGAGGGAGAGGAACTCTGGCTAGGCGAGGAGCGCCTGACGGTGGCCCGGATGAAGGCCCTCGCGGCGCAGGTGTTCGCTGCCCACGCTCTGGAACAGCCCGAGAGTTCCATTGTCGCCCCGGCGGAAGAGGGGGCAACGGGTCACAGCACCGGTACCCCCGACCGGGTGCTGCGTGCCGGCGAGTCCGTGGTCGTCGATCTCTTTCCTCGCGGCCTCCTGTTCGCCGACTGCACGAGGACCTTCTGTGTCGGAGAGCCGCCCGAGGAGTTGGTGCGAGCGCACGGCCTCGTGCTGGAGGCGCTTGAAGCGAGCCTCGAAGCCGTTCGGCCCGGTGTGCGCGGCTGGACCCTGCACGAACGCGTCTGCCGCCTGTTCGAGAACGAGGGCTTCGCCGTGCCGGACAAGAACCCCGGTACCCAGACGGGCTACTTCCACCTGCTCGGCCATGGCGTCGGCTACGAACTGCACGAGCTACCGAGTTTTCGAAAGACCGGACCGGGTACCGACGAACTCCGCGCCGGCGACGTAGTGACGATCGAGCCCGGGCTCTACGACCCGGAAGCCGGATGGGGAGTGCGGCTCGAAGATCTCGTCGTCGTCACGGCGGCCGGCATGACGAACCTCACGCCGCTGCCCTACGATCTCGATCCCCGCGCCTGGTAGGCGGACCGGAAGTCACACCACACCGATGCCGTCCAGCCAGCCCGGGGGGCCAGAGGGGGGGGGCGGTCCCAGCGGACTCGAAGCGAGCGACTTCCTGCGCCAGCCCGGAAACCAACGACCTGCCGGAGCGAGCGGAGTGGAGCGAGCGCCGCCCTCCCATTCTCTTCTTGAGCGGGAGCGGCCGCTGGGCCCGCCCCCCCCTCTGGCCCCCCGGACGGGCGGGGCGCCACCGCTCAGTTGCGGTCGACCCAGTAGTTGGGCGCTTCCTTCGTGATCACGACGTCGTGGGCGTGGCCTTCCTTCTGGCCGGCGGCGGTGACCCGGATCATGCGCGCCCCCGTCCTGAGTTCGCTGACGCTGGCGCAGCCTGAGAGGCCCATGCCCGAGCGGAGCCCTCCGGTGAGCTGGCCGATCACCTGGTGGACGCTGCCCTTGTGCGGCACCATGCCCTCGATGCCTTCCGGCACGAGCTTCGACAGCGGCTGGTCGTCGGACTGAAAGTAGCGGTCGGCGCTGCCCTCGGCCATCGCGGACAGCGAGCCCATTCCGCGGTAGGCCTTGTAGCTGCGTCCCTGGTACAGGATCGTCTCGCCGGGGCTCTCTTCGGTCCCGGCGAGCAGCGAGCCGACCATCACGCTGTGGGCGCCGCAGGCCAGCGCCTTCGTCAGGTCCCCCGAGAAGCGGATGCCGCCGTCCGCGACCACCGGCAGATCCCCGGCCGCTGAGGCCGCGTCGCGAATCGCCGTCACCTGTGGCATGCCGGCGCCGGTGACGACCCGGGTCGTGCAGATGCTGCCCGGACCGATGCCGACCTTGATCCCGTCCGCGCCGCGTGCGGCGAGTTCGCGTGCGCCGTCGGCGGTCGCCACGTTTCCAACCAGGAGTTGAGCGTCGGGAAGGGCCTCGCGGATACGCTCCACCGCGTCGAGCACACCGCGACTGTGGGCGTGAGAGGAGTCGACGACGAGCACGTCGGCCTGGGCCGAGGCCAGCTCTTGCGCCCGTTCCAGGTAGTTGCCGGCCGTCCCGATCGCCGCCGCCACTCGCAGCCGACCCAGATCGTCCTTGCAGGCGATCGGGTACTCCATCATCTTCTGGATGTCCTTGACGGTGATCAGGCCCTTCAGGTTGCCGTCGTCGTCCACGACCAGCAGTTTCTCGATCCGGTGTTGATGGAGCTGGGCCTTGGCCTGATCCAGGGTCGTTCCCTGGGGAACCGTGACCAGGTTCTCGTGCGTCATCAGCTCCGATACGGGACGGCTGGTGTTCGTCTCGAACCGCAGATCGCGGTTGGTCAGGATGCCCACCAGGTGTCCGTCGCGGTCGGTGACCGGAACGCCGGAGATCTTGTAGCGGGCCATCAGGTCCAGCGCCTCGTGAATGCGCTGCTCGGGCCGGATGGTGATCGGGTTGACGATCATTCCCGCCTCGGAGCGTTTGACCCGGTCGACCTCGGTGGCCTGGGCTTCGATGGAGAGGTTCTTGTGGATCACCCCGATGCCGCCCTCCTGGGCCAGGGCGATCGCCAGTTCGGCCTCGGTCACGGTGTCCATCGCGGCCGAGACCAGGGGAATGTTCAGCTCGATCCCGCGCGTGACGCGGGTGCCGAGGCGAACATCGTTCGGATGCACCTCCGACAGGCCCGGGGCCAGGAGGACATCGTCGAAGGTGAGGGCAAGTGCGGGGGTGCCACCCCCGGAGTCCGACGTTTCCATGCCGAACGCTATCAACTGGGAGGCTGTGGCGCACCCGGCCCCGGCTCTTTCCGCGTTCCCGCTGCTCAGGCTCCTACACGGCGACCGGAGCGCCGCAGCACTTCTTGTACTTCTTGCCGGAACCGCAGGGACACGGCGCGTTGCGGCCGACCTTGGCCTGGGAGCGGACGACGGTGCGCGGTGTCTGGGGTCGCATGGGCGGTCCGGTCGGTCCCTGCGGCGGCGGAAAGCCGCCGGGCGCGGGAGCTGCGGAGCCGCCGGGCATTCCGGGGATGCCCGGCATACCGGGGCCCGGTCCCGGCTGGGACCCGGCGGCAGGTGGGGGCAGGCCGATGGCGGAGGGGTGGCGAAAGCTCATGTCCGCGGGGCGAAGGGCCCGGCGCCGGCGCTCCAGCTCCGCGATCTCCTCCGCCGAAACGGGACGCAGGCGGAACAGATCCTTGATGATCGTGTCCTCGATCCGTTCCTTCATCTCGGTGAACAGCTCGTAGCTCTCGCGCTTGTACTCGTTCTTCGGGTCACGCTGGCCGTAGCCGCGGAGGCCGATCCCCTCCTTGAGGTGGTCGAGGGCGAGCAGATGGTCCTTCCAGGAGGCGTCGACGACGCGGAGCATGTGGTGGCGCTCGGCGGCGCGCAGGGCGTCGGCGCCGTGGGCCTCCTCCTTTTCGCCGTAGCTCCGTTCGGCCGCCCCCATGATCGCTTCGCGCAGCTCCTCCGTGCCGAGTTCCTCCAGGGGCTCGCCGAGGCCCTGTTCGTCGAGGTCGAAGTAGGTGCGGACCTCCGAGCGCAGTTCGTCGATCTGCCAGTCCCGCGGGTCCGCCCTGGCTGGACAGTGGCGGTCGATCAGGTAATCGACGACGTCGCCGGCAATCCTCGTCACGTAGTCGCGCCCCTCGCGGCCGAGGAGGATGTCGCGGCGCAGCTCGTAGATCGCTTCGCGCTGCTTGTTCATCACGTCGTCGTATTCGAGCAGGTTCTTGCGGATCTCGAAGTTCCGGCCCTCGACCTGGGTCTGGGCGCGTTCGATCGCCCGGTTCACCATGCCCGCTTCGATCGGTACGCCCTCCTCCATGCCGAGCCGCTTCATCAGCGCCTGGACCCGGTCCGAGGCGAAGATGCGCATCAGGTCGTCCTGCAGGGAGAGGTAGAAGCGCGAGGAGCCGGGATCGCCCTGACGGCCGGAGCGGCCGCGAAGCTGGTTGTCGATGCGCCGCGACTCGTGCCGCTCCGTACCGAGGATGTGCACGCCACCGGCGGCGACGACCGCGTCGCGTTCCGTCGCGCACAGCTCCTGGTAGCGGGACAGGGCGTCGGCGAAGCCGTCCGGGTCTTTGGCTTCGTCGACCTCGGCCCGCGCCAGTTGCTCGGGGTTGCCTCCGAGGACGATGTCCGTGCCGCGGCCCGCCATGTTCGTGGCGATCGTCACCGCACCGCGACGGCCGGCCTGGGCCACGATCGCCGCCTCACGCTCGTGGTACTTCGCGTTCAGCACGACGTGCTGGACCCGGTTCTTCTTGAGCAGCCGCGACAGCATCTCGCTGTTCTCGATCGAGACGGTGCCGACCAGCACGGGCTGGCCGTGCTTCTGGCAGTCCTGGATCTCCTCGACGACGGCATTCCACTTTTCGGGTGCCGTCCGGTAGACGAGATCCGAGCGATCGTCGCGAATCATCGGTTCGTTCGTCGGCACGACGACCACGTCGAGACTGTAGATCTGGCTGAACTCGCCGGCCTCGGTGTCGGCCGTTCCGGTCATGCCGGCCAGCTTCTCGTACATGCGGAAGTAGTTCTGGAACGTGATCGTCGCCAGGGTCTGGTTCTCGCGCTCGATCCGCACGCCTTCCTTCGCCTCGACCGCCTGGTGCAGGCCGTCGGACCACCGCCGTCCGGGCATCTTGCGGCCGGTGAACTCGTCGACGATGACGACCTGACCGTTCTCGATCAGGTACTGGACATCACGCCGGTAGAGGTGGTGCGCGCGCAGGCCCTGGTTGACCGCGTGCAGCACGTCCATGTTCTCCATCTCGAACAGGTTGCCGACACCGAGGAGTTTCTCGACCTTGGCCGCGCCCTCGTCTGTGAGAGTCGCCGTGTGCGCTTTCTCGTCACAGACGAAGTCGCCGGTCGTGTACTTCCGGTCGCCGTCGCGGACCTCCTCGCCGCGCTCGAGCTTGGGGATGATCCGGTTGACGAGCGTGTACTTCTCGGTGGATTGCTCGGAGGGGCCCGAGATGATCAGGGGCGTTCTCGCCTCGTCGATGAGAATCGAGTCGACCTCGTCGACGATCGCGTAGTCGTGCCCGCGCTGGACCATGGACTCCAGCGTGAACTTCATGTTGTCGCGCAGGTAGTCGAAGCCGAGTTCGTTGTTCGTGCCGTATGTGATGTCCGCGCCGTAGGCCTGCTGGCGCTCCTGGTCGGTCAGGCCGTGCTGGATCACGCCGACATCGAGACCGAGGAAGCGGTAGATCTGTCCCATCCACTCGGCGTCGCGGCGCGCCAGATAGTCGTTCACGGTGACGACATGGACGCCATTGCCCGCGAGGGCGTTGAGATAGACCGGCAGGGTGGCGACCAGGGTCTTTCCCTCGCCGGTCTTCATCTCGGCGATCTTGCCCTGATGAAGGACGACTCCGCCCAGCAACTGGACGTCGTAGTGCCGCATTCCCAGAGTACGGCGCGAGGCCTCGCGAACGGTCGCGAAAGCGGGCACCAGCAGGTCGTCGAGGCCGGCGCCCTGGTCGAGGCGGGTTCGAGCGTCGCCGGTACGGGCGCGCAACTGATCGTCCGTCAGCGATTCGAGTTCCGGCTCGAGGGCGTTGATCGCGTCCACGAGCGGCTGAAGCCGCTTCAGATCGCGGTCGTGCTTGCTGCCAAAGACCTTGGTGATCGTCTTGGAGATCATGGGCTCGTTCCCATCGGTCCGCGCGACGGTGGGGCCGTCCGATGCCGGGACGGAAGGCTGGGAACCCTGGCGGAGCGTCTCCGCGCCGCCAGCGACCCGGTCGCATCGTCCGTCAGCGGGCGATGCGACGGCATCCTAGCGCGGCGTTTCGTGACGCAGCGTGCCCTCAGCCCTGGCTCCGCAGGTACTCGAACGGGTTGCGGGCGTCGCCTTCCAGCCGGACCTCGTAGTGCAGGTGGTAGCCCGTCGTCCGCCCGGAGTTTCCGACCCGGCCCAGGATGTCGCCGCGGCGGATCTCCTGGCCCTCTTCGACCAGGATCTCCGCCATATGCCCGTAGCGCGTCTCGTACCCGAAGCGGTGGAGCACGTAGACGGCTCTGCCCAGGTTGCCCATCCGTTCCGCGCGGATGACGATTCCGTCCGCGGTCGCGAGCACCGGAATGCCGCGGTCCGCGGAGATGTCGAGACCGGAGTGGTGGGCCCGCTGGCCGGTGATCGGATCCCGTCGGAAGCCGAAGCCGCTGTTGATGACGCCGCGCACGGGCCAGATCATGGGAGTGGAACGGAGGGCGAGCTGGCGCTCCTCGAAGGCGCTGTTGACGGCGTCGAGACGTCCCCCGAGCAGCGATGCCCTGGCCTCCAGCAGGGACAGGTCGGAACTGTCCGGCGCGGTCAGGCTCGTGAACGTGCCGCCGGCGCCCGCTTCCGACAGGCGACTCTGCGGTTCGCCGCCAACGATCTGCTCGAGCCCGGCGACGATCGCGAGGTCGCGGGTGCGATCCTCCGCCTCGGTCAACGCCTGCTGCAGGCGGGAGACACTCGCCTCGAAGGAGGCGTTGGCGCGACGCAGATCCGCGTTCTCCTGCTGGATCCGCTCCAGATCGCGGAGCTGGACCGCCGATCGGACCTGATAGACGGTAACCCAACTCGTGACGCCGAGTACGAGCCCGGCTGCGGTTGCGATGGCGGCCAGCCAGCGGCCGCTGACACGGAACTGTCGCGTCCGCCTCATCGAGTGAGGGACGAAGACGATCGTGTGGAACCGGGACGGCATATCGACCAAGGTCGATTTTAGCAGCAAACGTATGGCCCGTCAGAGCGGCGGGCGGGCGCGGCGGGGGGGAGCCCCGCCCGGCCGCCTTCCGCGTCGACGTCATGGTTTGTGACGGTCCAGCGGCCGGTACTGGATCGCCTCCGCAACGTGGGTGACGTCGATTCGCCGGGATGAGTCGAGATCGGCAATGGTGCGGGCTACCTTGAGTGCCCGGGCCAGTGCCCGGGCCGACATGGCCAGACGCTCGAAGGCCGCGTCGAGCAGGCTCTGGGCCGCTTCGGTCGGCCGGCAGTGGCTTTCCAGATCCCGGCGCGTCATCGTGCTGTTGAGGGGCGCCGGATGGCCGGCGGGAAAGCGAGATGCCTGGCTACGGCGCGCAGCCTCGACCCTCCCCGCGATCTCGGTGGAGGTTTCGCAGGCCGGTCCCTTCAGGTCCTCCAGGCTGGGAACCGGCATCTCGACGTGGAGGTCGATCCGGTCGAGCAGGGGGCCCGAAAGCTGCCGGCGATAGCGGTCGATGTCTCTGGCCGCGCAGACGCAGTCCGCTCGCGGATCGCCGAAGTGGCCGCAACGGCAAGGGTTGCAGGCGGCGACGAGGGTGAATCGGGCAGGGAAGCTGAGCCGGGCCTTCGCCCGGACGACCGTGACCACCCCGTCCTCGAGCGGCTGACGGAGTGCTTCGAGGGCGTCGCGCCGGAACTCGGGCAGTTCGTCCAGGAACAGCACGCCGGCATGCGAGAGGCTGATCTCCCCAGGTCTCGGCACCGAGCCGCCTCCGATCAGACCCGACGCGGAGACGCCGGAGTGCGGGCTGCGGAAGGGACGGGTCCAGACCAGTCCGTCGGCGCCGCGCGCGAGGCCGGCCAGCGAGTGGATCTTCGTCACGGTGATCGCCTCCTCGCCGGTGAGCGGCGGCAGGATTCCGGGCAGGCGCCGCGCGAGCATCGTCTTGCCGGTTCCCGGCGGTCCGACGAAGAGGACGTTGTGCCCGCCGGCCGCTGCTATCTCGAGCGCCCGCTTGGCCGTTTCCTGGCCGCGGACGTCGGAGAAGTCGGGACCAGTGCCGTTCTTGGCCTGCGGGGGCGGCATCGCCGTCGCCGGTGCGATCACCCGGTCTCCGGTCAGATGTTCGATCGCCTCACGGAGGTGGGCGATTGGGATCACCTTCGTGGCTGCCAGTGCGGCGGCCTGTCTGCTGTTCGCCGCTGGCAGAAGGACTTCGCGAATGCCGAGCCTTCCGGCCAGTTCCGCGATGGACAGGCTGCCGCGCACGGGGCGGACCTCGCCGTCCAGGCCCAGTTCGCCGCAGGCCATCCGGCCCTCGAGCGACTCGGCGGAGAGTTCCCGATTGGCGGTGAGGAGCCCAAGGGCGATCGGCAGGTCGAGCTGGTTGCCTTCCTTGCGCAGATCCGCTGGCGCCAGATTGATGACGACGTTGCGGCTCTCGAGGTCGTAGCCACTGCTGCGGATCGCTGCCCGCACGCGGTCTCGACTCTCCCGAACCGCGGTGTCGGGCAGGCCGATCAACTGCATCGCCGGCAGACCGAAGTAGGCCGCGACTTCCACCTGGACCTCCCGCGCTTCGATGCCCCAGGGCGTCGCGGAGTTCATGTAGGCGATCACATGGACTAAGACGCAGGACCGCTCCCGAAGCCGGATCGGACCTTCCTGACGCAGTGAGAGCGCAGGCGGAACCTGCGCTCTCAGAGTGTCTCGGGCTCGGGATGGATGCGTTTTCGCGGTAGGCGTTTTGTGCCCGATGGGCCCCGACTCGTTCTGGTTTGCCCCGGCGCGGCCCGGTTCGGACTGCGGGTCCGCTGGGCGCTCGGGCGGTTCAGGCGACGGTCAAGCGGCCGGAAGTCATTCGTCCATTTGAGCCCTGGACTCGGCGGCCCCCGGTCTGGCTCCCTCGGCGATCAGCGTCGGGTCAACCGGGGGCTGAAGATGGCCCGGTGGGGTCATGGAGCCTCCTTCCCTTGCATCGGTGAAACCACCGTAGGGGGGCGGCAGGGGGTTGTCAAGCAACCGACCGGTCGGACGGTCCGACCGAGTCGCCGGTGGGTAGACTGATCGGCGTCGGACGGAGTTCAGCGGGAGGGAACCAGGTCGGTCGAGCATGGGCTCAGGAATGCGTAGCCTGAGGTGGTTTCTGCGGTTGCTGGCGAGGCTCTTCTTCCGCAGTGTCGAGATCGTTGGCATCGAGAACGTGCCGCGAGAAGGCGGCGGTCTCCTCGTCGCCTGGCACCCGAACGGACTGGCCGACGGCATTCTGTTGCTCGGCTTCAGTCCGAGGCCCGTTACCTTCGGGGCCCGCCACGGCCTGTTCCGGCTGCCGATCGTCGGTTGGCTGCTGCGGGGCGCCGGCGCGGTGCCTCTGTACCGGCGACGGGATCGGGGAGAACCCGGCGCCCTCACGAGCGACGAGGAGCGCCGGGCGGCGAACCATCGGAGTCTGGGAGCGCTCGCGGTCGCCGCCCGGCACTCTTTCGTGGCGATCTTTCCCGAGGGTGCAACCCACGATGAGCCGCAGTTGCTCGAGTTGCGGGCGGGGGCCGCACGGCTGTTCGAACTTGCCCAGGACGACGGCGATCCCGCCCTCGTGCCCGTGGGCCTTCACTACGAGCGGAAACACGCCTTCCGTTCCCGGGCTCTGATCGCCTTCTATCCGCCGGTCGACCTGCCGGAGGATCTGCGTCCGGACCGGCGCGGCGCGATCCCACCGGGCGCTGACTCCGGCCGCGACCGGGAGGCGACGGAGGAGACCTTCGTGGACCGTCTGACGGGGCTGATTCAGCAGCACCTGATCGAGGTCACCCGTCCGACCGAGAGTTGGGAGCTTCACCGGGCAATGGAACAGGTGCGGTCCCTGGTGCGGGCGGAGCAGGCGGCGCGTGAAGGCGTCCCGCGACTTCGCCGGGCACCGATGCAGGAGCGGGATGCGGGCTTCGCACGCGTATGGGCTGGCTACCGAAGGCAGCGCGCCATCGACCCCGGCGTCGCGGACCGGCTCGTTGCTCGGGTGACCAGGTACAGGGAGGCGCTGAGATTGCTTGGCCTGAACGACCGCGACCTGGACGGCGCTCCGCTCGGACGGACGGTCTGGCGAGTGATTCTCCTTTGCGCCGAGGCGCTGCTCATGCTTCTGCTGTTGCCGACGGTCGTTCTGATCGGCAATCTCGTCAACCTGCCGGCGGCTCTGCTCGTCGGCTTCGGCGCCAAGAAACTCTCCGTGACCCGTAAGGAGCAGGCGGGCCTCAAGATGTTCCTGGGCCTGATCATTCTGCCGATGGCCTGGCTGGCGGCCAGTCTGGCGGTGGGCCTGGCCTGGACCGAGCCCCTGCCCGGCTTCGACTGGAGGCCCGAGGCTCTCTGGGTGCGAGTCTCCGGGATGTTGGCGCTGTGCGTGCTTTCCGCCCTGCTGGGCCTCCGTTACCACCGTTTCATCCAGGAACTTGGTCACGGCCTGCGCGCGCTGTGGATCGGAGGGTTCCGCAGGGGTACGGTGGAGCGGCTGCGCCGGCAACGCGCCGCGCTGTACGACGAGGTGATCGGCCTGGTGGCTGTTCTCGACGTTTGAGCATGGCCATCGGATCCGCGGCGAGCCGGTTGTTGTACCCTCCCGGTGCCATGGGGCGGGTCATCGTTGCCTTCTTGGGACGCCTTGCCCGTTCTGGCCCTGCGCGGCCGTTGCGGCTGGCGCTGCGTCGCGTCGTCGGCGTGGGCGCCTACGATCGTCTTCGCCTGGCCGTGTGGGCACGGGCGAAGGAGGTCGCCAGGGTGGATCCGCTTCACGCCGACATCCTGCCGTTGATCGAGCAACTCGAGGGCGCCGGACACCTGAGAGCCGGCGCCGCGAGGAGACTGCGATCGGTGGCCAGGGGGATTCGCGCCGAGGTGAGGCGGGAAGCACGGAGCGCCTGAGGCGGCAATGCGCGTCGGTTTCGACGTGAGCAAGCTGTTCGGGCCTCGGGACGGCGTAGCCAGGTACTCAGCCAGCCTGCTGGAGGCGCTGGCCGAGCTGTCGGAGGAACGAAGCGGCGGGCCAAGCCTGCTTCTGTACGCGCTCGATGCGGAGGTCGACGCAGGCGGCTGGAAGACGCTCCTGAGAGGACTGCCGGGGAACGTTCGGCGTGGACCGGGTCGCTGGCCGCGACGCCGGGATCTCGATCTGTTCCACATCCCGACCTTCGCGGACCCCGCCTGCTTCGACGGACCGGTCGTGTTCACGATTCACGATCTGACCTTTCTCACGCACCCGAGATTCCACGTGCCGGCGAACCGGAATCAGTGTCTGCTGGCGACGCTGCGGGCGGTGGCGCAGGGTGCCACGGTCATTGCCGTGTCGGAGGCCACGGCCGAGGAAGTGCGGAAGTGGTTCGTCTTGCGAGATGACCGGCTCCGGGTGGTCTACGAGGCGGCTTCAGCCGGCTTCGTGGCGCTCGACGGCGCCGAGCTGGAAGCGGCGAGGCGGCGGCTGGCGGAGCGCTTCGGTCTCGACGGGCCGTTCGTTCTCTCGGTGGGGACGCTGGAACCGCGCAAGAACATTGCCCGGCTGATCGAGGCATATGGCGGCCTCGGTCCGGATCTCCGGACCCGGGTCCCGCTGGCGCTGGTCGGCGGCGGCGGCTGGAAGCGGGACGCCGTGTTCGCGGGCGACTGGCCGGACTTCGTGCGCCGCCTCGGCGCCGTATCGGAGAAGGACCTGATCGCTCTCTACAATGTCGCCTCGGTGGTGGCCTATCCGTCGCTGGTCGAAGGGTTCGGGCTTCCGGTGGTGGAGGCGATGGCCTGCGGGACACCGGTCCTTACGTCGGATCGGTCGTCACTGGTCGAGGTGGCTGGAGATGCCGCCCTGTGCGTCGACCCCTCCGACGTGGCGGCGATCCGGCGCGGCCTGGACGTCCTGCTACGGGATCCGGCGCGACGGGATCGCTACCGGCGGGCCGGCCTGGAGCGGGCTGCCACCTTCTCCTGGCGGCGGGCGGCCGAGGAGGTGGTCAGCATCTACGGCGAAATCGCGGGCGGCCCGCGGACGGTCGGTTCCCGATGACGCCGGGGGCTTCGGGGCCGGCTTCGATCGGTGTCGTGGCCTACGAGATGGAGGGCGCGCCGACCGGCGTGGGCAGGTACCTCGAGGAGCTCCTGACGGCTCTCCGTTGCACGCCGCGAGCACGTGGCTGGCGCCTGCAGCTCTTCTTCAAGGGCGATCCGTTCGAGCATCCGCTGTGGACCGGAGCGGAGGCTGGGGGATGTACCTGCGAGGCCGTGTTCGATCGGTGCGGCGATGCGCATCCGGTCTTCTGGGAGCAGTTCCGATTGCCACGCGTCCTTCGGCGGCGGCCGGTGGACGTCCTCTTCTCGCCGGGCTACAGCCTGCCTCGTGCAGCGGCTCGTCCTTCGCTCGTCACGATTCACGACCTGTCGTTCGAGCTCCTGCCGCGGGACTTCGCCTTCAGGGAGAGGTGGCGGCGGCGTCTCCTCGCACGTCGCGCCGCGCGTTCGGCAACCAGGGTGTTGACCGACACGGACCGTACGGCGACCGAACTGCAGAAGCGGTACGGCGTTCCGGAGGAACGGATCGCCGTCGCCCCTCTGGGCGTGTCGGCCCGGTTCGAGCCTGTGCGAGAGTCGGTCTCTCACGGCGATGCCGGCCGGAGCGAGCCTCTCTCCGGCCTGGGTGTGCGGCGTCCCTACCTGCTGGTTCTGGGTTCCATCCTGGCGCGCCGCCGACTCGACCTGGTACTGGCAGGTCTGCATCGGCTCCTGAGTGGATCCGCGAAGGACCCGTCGGCAGGGACCGCCGAGCCGTTCGCCGAGGACCTGCAACTCGTCATCGCCGGCAGCAACCAGTTGCCGCGGCCGGACGATCTGGGGCGGATGATCCGGTCGAGCGGATGTGCCGACCGCGTGGTCCAGCTTGGCTACGTCGAGGACGGGGTTCTGCCGGACCTGTATGCGGGCGCCGTCGGGACGATCTACGTGTCGGAGTACGAAGGCTACGGCCTGCCGCCTCTCGAATCGCTGGCTGCCGGCGTGCCGGTGCTCGTAGCCGACGCGCCCGCCCTGCTCGAATTGTGGCCTGACTATCCGCTTCGCTGTGACCGGCTGGACGTCGATGCCGTGACCGATGGGCTCCAGCGGCTTCTGTTCGATGCCGCGGCGCGCGAGTTCGTGGCGTCGGAGGGGCCGATGCGCGTACGGTCGCTGACCTGGGCTCGGGCCGCCGAGCGGTTCGCCATCGAAGTCGAAACGGCCTGGCGGACGGCTCAGCAGCAAGGCTCATGAGTGGCGCGGACGTGCCGGCGATCAGCGCCATCGTCGTCAACCGCAACGCGGGGCCGCATCTCCACGAGTGCCTGGAGCGGCTACGTGTCGTCGCCGCGGAGGAGCGGTTTCGGGACGATGGCCTGGAGATCATCCTGGTGGACAATGCGTCGACGGACGGTTCGACGGAGGCGGTCCGCCGGCTCCAGGAGCAGGGGCCGGAGTCGCGGCCGCCGGTTCGGCTGATTGCTCTGGAGCGCAACGTCGGCTTCGGCGCCGGCTGCAACAGGGCGGCCCGGGATGCGGCGGGTCGCTACCTGCTGCTCCTGAATCCGGACGCCTGGATCGACGGACCGTCCCTGCGGCGGCTCGTGGAAGCGCTCGACGGCGACTCCCGGCTCGGGATCGCCGCTCCGGGCCTTCACTACCCGGACGGCTCGCCGCAGCTGGGCTGGGCGGCTCCGGTGGGAGTCGTGGGAGAAGCTATCCAGAAGTTCCGGAACCGGTTCGAGGGGAGAGCCTGGAGCCACGAGCTGCTGCCGCGGCTGCTCCGGCCGCTGCTCGGGCAAGGTTGGTTCTCCGCCGCCTGCCTGCTCGTTCGCCGGAGCGCGTTCGAGGAAGTCGGCGGCTTCGACGAGGGTTTCTTCCTCTACTTCGAGGACGCCGACCTTGGTGTGCGGCTGCACCGGCAGGACTGGCGTCAGCGTCAGGTGAAGGGCGCGGGTGCCTGCCACCTGCGCGGCGTCACGACGGGGCGGCCTGGGACCCGGCTCCTGTCGCCCGCGGTGGAGCGGTTCTACCGTGCTTCGCAACTGCGCTACTACGACCTTCACCGGCCGCGCTGGGAGCGCTCGTACCTGCGACGGCGGCTGCGGCGCAAGTTCAGCCGAGTCGCCGACGAAGAGCAGAGGACCGCGTTGCTGCGACTGCTGGAGGGCCTCTGACGGCTGCTACTCTGAGGACTCTGGAGGAACTGCCGATGCCTGCTCGTCGTCTCGGACTGACACTCGTTCTCCTCTCGATTCCGGCCGCCTTTCCTCTGCTGAGCCAGGAGGCGGGAGTTCTCGGCGTAGTTCCATCTGCCGACGACCTCCGGCTCCTGAACGTCGAGGTTCGCGCCGAGGCCCTCGACGGCCGATCCGCGCTGCGCGTTGCCGGCGATCCGGAGGTGCTCGGGGCGATCGCCGCGGAGCGCCGGGAGGTGATGGCGGCGCTGCGGGCCCGCGGCGAAAGACCGGGACCGGCCGCCTTCGAGGAGTCGCGGCGCGACTTTCTCGCGATCGTCGACGACGTGGAGTTCGGGAATGGCACGATCGAGGTCGAACTGGCCGGCCAGCCCGCGGCCGGCGCCCAGGGTGGCGCACGCGGCTTCGTCGGCGTCGCTTTCCGGGTCCAGGAGGACGACGAGACCTACGACTGCTTCTACCTGCGTCCCACCAACGGCCGGGCCGACGACCAGCTCCGCCGCAACCACAGCGCGCAGTACATCTCCCATCCGCACTGGACCTGGTTCCGGTTGCGGGAGGAGACACCGGGGCTGTACGAGACCTACGTGGACATCGGTCCGGCGGAATGGATCGCCGTGAAGATCGAGGTGACGGGCGAGAAGGCCAGGCTGTACGTGAACGGCGCGGCCCACCCGACGCTGATCGTCAACGACCTGAAGTCCGGAGCGGACGGTCGGGGCAAGGTTGCACTGTGGATGGAAGGTTCCACCGTGGCCCACTTCCGCAACCTGCGGATCTCACCGGCGGAGTAGAGCGTGGTGGACCGTTCGGGCGATCGCCGGCTCCCGCGGACCGGCACCTGAGACGACCGCCGTGCGCCAGTACCTCGACCTGTTGCGGGAAGTGCTCGACGACGGCGTCGTCCGCGACGACCGCACGGGCACCGGGACCCGCAGCGTGTTCGGCCGGCAGTTGCGCTACGACCTGGCGGACGGGTTTCCAGTGCTGACGACGAAGCGGTTGCACCTGCGGTCGATCATCGTCGAACTGCTTTGGTTCCTTCGCGGCGACACGAACGTCGACTATCTGCACCGGCATGGCGTGTCGATCTGGGACGAATGGGCGGACGAACACGGCGACCTCGGTCCCGTCTACGGCTCGCAGTGGCGGTCCTGGCCCGCTCCGGACGGCCGGTCGATCGACCAGATTGCCGCGGTGATCGAGCGCATCCGCACCGAGCCGACGTCACGGCGCCTGATCGTCAGCGCCTGGAACGTCGCGGAGGTCGACTCGATGGCTTTGCCGCCCTGCCACACCCTGTTCCAGTTCTACGTCGCCGGCGGCCGTCTGTCGTGCCAGCTCTACCAGCGCAGCGGCGACCTCTTCCTGGGAGTGCCCTTCAACATCGCGTCCTACTCGCTGCTCCTGATGATGGTCGCGCAGACCTGCGGGCTGGCAGCCGGAGAGTTCGTCCACACGTTCGGTGACGCCCACCTGTACAGTAACCACGTCGACCAGGCGCGCGAGCAGTTGACCCGGGAGCCGCGACCGCTGCCGAGGATGAACCTCAACCCGGACGTCGACTCCATCTTCGACTTCGCGCTCGACGACTTCGAACTCGTCGGCTACGAGCCCCATCCGCCGATTCGCGCCGCGGTCGCGGTCTGAGAGGGTTGGGGGAAGCGGCGCGTTGAGAGTCTCGGCGATTCTGGCCGCGGCGACCAACGGCGTGATCGGGCTCGAGGGCCAACTGCCCTGGCGGCTCAGGACCGACGTGCGGCGCTTCAAACGGCTGACCACGGGCCACCACGTGGTGATGGGACGCCGCACCTGGGAGGAGATCGGCTGCCGCCCCTTGCCGCACAGGACGTGCGTCGTGCTGAGCAGGCGGCCCGGGTTCGAGGCTCCCGGCGCCATGGTGCACGGCTCGCTTGAGGCGGCGATCGAGGCGGCCCGCCGGGCGGGCGAGGAAGAGTTCTTCGTGATCGGCGGCGCCGGGCTGTTCGGCGCCGCGTTTCGCTTCGCGGACCGCGTGTACCTGACCCGCGTACTGGCTGAGGTCGAAGGCGACACGGCGGTCGATCTGTCTCCGCTCGAGGGCTGGCGGGTGGAAAGGTGGGAGGATGTGGCGGCCGGACCTGAAGATGACCATGCCACTCGCTTCGAAGTCCTGGCGCCGCCGGAATGCGGCCGGTGAGCGAGGGACCCGCCAACCCGGCGAGTCGCACCGACCTGCTGCTCGCCTGGGCGCTCGAAGCGGGCTTCGACCGCGCGGGCGTAGCCACGCTGGAGCCGCAGGTCGGAACCGGTTCCTCCTTCCTGCGCCGGCTGGAACGGGGTCTGTTCGCCTCGATGTCCTGGCTCGGTCGCCGCCCGGGCCGGCGGGTGGTCCCGGCCTCGCTTCTGGACGGCGCCAGGTCGGCGCTCTGTGTCGCGCTTCACTACCACCCGCTGGAAGGTGAGCCGGCACCGACGGGCGACCTCTGGCCACGCGTGGCGCGCTACGCCCGCGGCGACGACTACCACGACGTGATGGAGCGTCGACTGCGGCGGCTCTCTTCGCGCATCCGGGAGGCGTTTCCGGGTGCCGGCGCTCGCCCCTACGTGGATACGGGACCCGTGCTGGAACGGGCGCTGGCGGCGCGGGCCGGCCTCGGCGCCGTGGCCAAGAACACGCAGTTGCTCGACCGGAGCGGCTCCTGGTTCCTGCTCGGTGAGCTGTTCCTGACCCTGGAGCTCGAGCCGAGCGAGCCGCTGGCCGGGGACCTCTGTGGAGACTGCCAGCGTTGCCTCGAGGCCTGTCCGACCGGAGCGCTGCCGGAACCCTATGTGCTGGACGCGGAGCGGTGCATCAGCTACTGGACGATCGAGCACCGGGGGGAGATGCCCGAGAAGGCGCGGGCGATGGTCGGCGACTGGGTCTTCGGCTGCGACGTCTGCCAGGAGGTCTGCCCCTGGAACCGGCACCGAGCGTCGCCCGTCGAACGGCAGCGCGCCGGGATCTTCAGACTTCCGCCAGGCCGTGCCGAGCTGGATCTGGCCGGTCTCCTGTCGCTTTCCGGGGACGGCTACCGCAGCCGCTTTCGGCGGAGTCCGATGAAGCGCGCCGGCAGGTCCGGGCTGCGGCGCAACGCCGCCGTGGCGATGGGGAACCGGGCGGATCAGGTCTACGCCGCGCCGCTCCAGCGAGCCCGGGAGAGCGGCGATCCGGTTGTCAGGAGCCATGCGGATTGGGCGCTGGAGCGCTTGGCCCTGCGTCGTGGCGGGGCTCGTAAGTCATCTGAAATCAGGGACTAAGGCCGCCAGAGTCAACTCGATTTGAGAACCTCCAAGCGGTTGACCGCTTGGTGCCGCGTCCCTATACTTGTTCGTCTGACCCCGGCGCCGTTTTGTCCCTGGGCGACTGCCTGTGGTGGTTCGTCCAGGGGCTGATTGTCGCCACCCGAAGCACCTAGAAACGCCTACCGCTGCGGTTCCAGATACCGCGGCGAGAACACAGGAACACATGGAACCCACTGAAGAACACACGCCCGACGCGCTTCCGCCGGAAGCGCAGGTACAGGACGGGGACAACCTGTCCTACGAACAGCTCGTCGAGATGTACGACGACAGCATGCGGCATCTCAACGAAGGCGAGATCGTCTCCGGAACGGTAATCGCGATCACAGCTAACGACGTCGTCGTCGATGTCGGCTACAAATCCGAGGGACTCGTGCCGATCCACGAGTTCACTTCACGGGACGACAAGCTCCAGATCAGCGTCGGCGACGAGGTCGAGGTCCTGCTCGAGCAGACGGAAGGCGCGGACGGGCATGTGATGCTCTCGAAGGTCAAGGCCGAACGCATGCGCATCTGGGCCCAGGTCGAGACGAGCTTCAAGGAGGGCAAGGTGATCACGGGCCGTGTGATCGACCGGATCAAGGGAGGGCTGACGGTCGATGTCGGCCTGCGTGCGTTCCTGCCGGGCTCCCTCGTCGACATCAAGCCGGTCAAGTACCTCGAGTCGTTCAAGGGTGAGGAACTCGAGTTCAAGGTCATCAGCCTGGACCGTCGCCGCAACAACATCGTGTTGTCGCGCCGGGCGGTGCTCGAGAAGGAGTACGCGAAGAAGAAAGCCGAGACACTGACCAAGCTGAAGGAGGGTGTGCGGCTCCCGGGCGTGGTCAAGAACATCACGGACTATGGCGTGTTCGTCGACCTGGGAGGCATCGACGGCCTGCTCCACATCACGGACATCTCCTGGGGCCGCGTGAACCATCCGTCGGAGCATTTCGGCGTCGGCGACGAGGTCGAAGTCGTCGTTCTGCGTTTCGATCCCGAAACGGAGCGCGTCTCCCTCGGCTACAAGCAGACGACCGAGGATCCCTGGACCCTGGTCGACAAGAAGTACCCCCTGGGTTCACGGGTGCGGGGCCGGGTCGTCAGCCTGGTCGACTACGGCGCATTCGTCGAACTGGAGGAGGGTGTCGAAGGCCTGGTCCACGTGAGCGAGATGTCGTGGACGAAGAAGGTCGTGCCGCCGTCGAAGATCGTCAGTGTCGGTCAGGAGGTCGAAGCGATCGTCTCGGAACTCGACATGAGCCAGCGCCGGATCAGCCTGTCCCTGCGCCAGGTCGAGTCGAATCCCTGGGAGGATCTGGCGGCTCGCTTCCCGGTCGGCACGATCGTGGAGGGCCGCGTAAGGAATCTGACCGAGTTCGGCGCCTTCGTGGAGATCACGGAGGAGATCGACGGGCTGGTCCACGTCTCGGACATGAGCTGGACGAAGCGGGTGAAGCACCCGAGCGAAGTTCTCGCCAGGGGCGACGCCGTTCGGGCCCGGATCACCAACATCGACATCACGGGCCAGCGCGTGTCCCTCTCGATCAAGGACTTCCTGCCCAACGAGTGGCAGGACTTCGTGGATGGCCACAGCGTCGGCGACGACATCGTCGGCAGAGTGGTCAACGTGACGGACTTCGGACTCTTCATCGACGTCTACGACGGGTTGGAAGGTCTGGCGCACGTCAGCGAGGTGGATGTTCCGGGCGGCAAGCTCGAGGACCACTACCGGATCGGCGAGTTCGTCCGCGCGCGCATCCTGCGCATTGAGGACGAGGACAAGAAGGTCGGGTTGACGTTGCGCGGGGTGACCGAACTCAGCGACGAAGAGGCCGAGGAGCTCTCCGCGGAGCGTGAGCGGAAGCTGGCCGCGGCCCGGGCCGCGGCGGAGGAAGCGGCCGCGGTCGCGGTCGAAGAGGAGGTCGCGGTCGAAGAAGAGGACGCGGTTGAAGAAGTGGACACGGCCGGGGAGACCGAGACGTCCGGGACGGAAGAGCCGCTGGCAGCGGCCGCGGAGGACACAGCCGCTACGGAGGACGCCGCCGCCGAGGCGAGCGCCGCCGCTTCGGAGAGCGACGAGGTCGAGGACGCCGGTGAATCCGGCGAGGTCGATGAAGCCGATGAGGCTAGTGAAGCCGATGAGGCCGAGCCGGAAGCGGTCGCCGACGAGAGTCCATCGGAAGGGGAATCGGAGGGGAGCTAGTACCTGCCGGACCTGTGGGAGGAGCCGAGAATGAAAGACGCGATCCAGTTCCCTTCCGACATTCGCCACGGCGTGACGAAGGCACAGTTGGTCGAGGAGGTGGCACGTAGCGCCAACCTCACCAAGAAGGACGCCGAGGTCATCGTCAGCACGGTCTTCGAGAGCATCGTCGATTCCCTGAAGGACGGCGACAAGATCGAGCTTCGTGGATTCGGGAGCTTTCGGATTCGCGAACGGGGCTCCCGGATCGGCCGCAACCCGAAGACCGGCGCCCGGGTAGACGTTCCGTCCAAGAAGATTCCCTACTTCAAGCCCGGCAAGGAACTCAGGGAACGCCTCAACTCCGACGAGTAGGTTCGCCCGGGGCTGAAAGAAGCAGCCAGGCCCCGCGGTCGAGCCCGCCGCCGCGCACGCATGACGACGACTCCGCCTCCTGCCGGCTCCCCCCCGCAGCCTCAGGGAATCGCTCGGCAGATTCTGGTCGCTGTCGCGGCCTGGGCTGTGCCCGGGTCCGGTCACCTGTTGCTGAGGAAACCTCGCCGGGCCGCCGTGGTCTGCGGCGTGGTCCTCTTCTCCTTCCTGTTCGGGTGCTGGCTGCGGGGCCATCTCTATGTCGTCATCCCCGAGCAGCCGCTCAGCCGTCTTGCGACGTTGAGCTCGATGGGCGCAGGGGCTCCGTACTTTCTCGCCCGCTACCTGGTGGAGTACGAAGGCGACATCCTCTCCTCGACGTTCGAGTACGGCAAGGCCTTCCTGCTCACCGCCGGCCTGCTGAATCTGCTTGCCGTGCTCGACGCCTGGGACATCGCCAGCGGCTCGAAGGACTGATTCGGTGCTGACGAGTCACTTTGCCCTGATGGTGATCTACGCTCTGCAGGTCAGCCTGTTCTTTGCCGTGCTCTGGCGGCGCCGATTCAGGGACAGGGCGCGGCTCTTCCTGCAGATGATGATCGGCATGGTCGGCGGGGGCCTGGTGCTCGCCTGGTTGATGTTCCCGTTTCCATGGTCGCCGCCAACGCCCCTTCCCTGACCAGGGTTCTGCCCTGACCGGTGTTCTGATCTCCGCCGGCGAGGCGTCGGGCGACCGCCACGGAGCGGGACTCATGGAGGCGGCCGCTCGGCTGACCGGGGATCGGGGGCGAATCCGCTTCTTCGGGCTCGGAGGCGACGCGATGGCCGCGGCCGGACTGGACCCCGTCGCGCACAGCGACGAGGTTGCCGTCGTTGGCATCGCCGAGGTGGTCCGCGAGCTGCCGCGAATCCGGGGTGTGTTTCGCAAGTTGTTGCGAGCAGCCGAGACGCGGCGGCCGAGCCTGGCCGTTCTCGTGGATTTCCCCGACTTCAACCTGCGGTTGGCCCGTCGCCTGCGCCGCCGCGGCATACCGGTCCTGTACTACGTCTCGCCCCAGGTGTGGGCGTGGCGCCGTCGGCGGGTACGGACGATCGCGCGCCTCGTCAATCGGATGCTCGTGCTCTTCCCGTTCGAGGTCGACGTGTACCGGGGGCATGAACTTCACGTGGATCACGTGGGCCATCCCCTGGTCGACGACGTTCCCGAGCTCGAGTCGGCGTGGGAACGGCAGGACGACGTACCGGAGCAACCCGTTCTGGCGCTCCTTCCGGGGTCGCGCAACAGCGAGGTTCGGCGGATCCTGCCACCCATGCTCCGGGCCGCCGCGACTCTAGTCGGGACCGGCAACCACGACGGTCAGGTTCGCCTGATCCTGGCGCCGACGGCCGACCCGGAACTGGTGGGGCGCCTGATCGCCAGCGGGCCCCTGGACGGAAAGGAACTGGATGTGGTGAGCGCCGAGCGGTTCGCCGCGGTCGCCGGTTCGCACCTCGCGCTCTGCGCCTCGGGTACGGCGACGCTAGAGGTCGGGCTTCTCGGAACGCCCATGGTCGTGGTCTACCGCGTGTCCCCCCTGACCTACGCGATCGGACGCCTCCTGGTGGACCTGCCGTTCGTCAGCCTGGTGAACCTGGTGCTCGGCCGTCCGGTCGTGCCGGAACTGCTGCAGGCGGAAGCGAGCCACGAGCGGTTGGTGGCCGCGGCTTCCAGCCTGCTGGAGCGGCGAAGCCGCATAGACGCCATGCGCGGGGCGCTGGCTGAACTGCGGCCGGCCCTCGGCGAGTCCGGAGCGAGCGAACGGGCGGCCGGCTGCCTGCTCGAGGAACTCGGCCTGCTGGAAGAGCGGGCCGAGGTCCGCGGCCGCAAAGGGATAACCCGGCCGTGAGGAGCATGACCGGCTATGGTGAGGCGACGGCAACTGACCGCCGACATCGCGTGACCGTCACGGCACGGTCGGTGAATCACCGCAACCTGGATGTCGCGTTACGGGTGCGGGGCCCGTTCAGGATCCTCGAACCCGAACTGCGGGCCGCGGTCGCGGCGGAAGTCAGGCGTGGCCGGGTGGAGATCGGGATCGAGATCGACTCGGCCTGGGCCGCGGCCGGCCTCGACGAGACCGACGCGGCCGCGGAACGGTTGCTGGAGACCGTGCGCCGCTGGCGACGACGCGGCATCGTCAGCACCGAGCTGAGCGCCGGGGAGCTCCTTTCCGTGGCGCGAGCAGTCCGGTCCGAGTCCAGAGCTGGCGCCGCCGGTCAACAAGAGCGAGCGCTGGTGCTCGAAACGTGCCGGCTCGCGATCGCCTCTCTGGTGCTCGAACGGCAACGGGAAGGGCAGCTTCTGGCCGACTCGTTGATGGGACATCTGGCCTCGCTGCGCGCCTGCGTCGGCGTGCTGGCGGCGCGCCGGAGCGAGGTCGTCGGGGAGGCTGCCGGAGAGCTCGAGCGCCGGATCGGTGAGCTACTGGAGGTCGTCGAGCCACTCGACCCGGGTCGCCTGGTTCAGGAGGTCGCCCTGCTCGTGGAGCGCAGCGATACCTCCGAAGAACTGGAGCGCCTTGCCGGACATCTCGAGGGCTTCGAGGCGGCGATGAAGGAGGGCGGCGCGGTCGGGCGGCGGCTCGTGTTCCTGAGCCAGGAGATTCTGCGCGAACTCAATACGGTCGGCTCCAAGTGCCGCGACCTCGGGATGCAGCGTGGGGTCGTCGAAGGTAAGGTGCTGTGCGAGCAGTTGCGCGAGCAGGCGCAGAACGTCGAATGACTGCGGGCGGATGAAGGGCGCGGACAGAGAGAGGGACGCCGGTGCTGAGCCGGTCGTTGCCAGAGGGGAGCTGTTCATTCTCTCGGCGCCGTCGGGTGCCGGCAAGACCACCCTGGTCCACCACGGCATGAAGCTCGTTGACGGTGTCGAGTTCTCGATCAGCCACACCACTCGCCGGCCTCGTGAGAACGAGCGGGACGGATACGACTACCACTTCGTCGATCGGAGGACCTTCGACCGAATGGTGGAGGAGGGGCGATTCCTGGAGTGGGCCGAGGTTCACGGCAATCTCTACGGCACGGCGGTGGACGAGGTGCTACCGCGCGTCGAGCGAGGAGTCGATGTGCTTCTCGACATCGACGTGCAAGGCGCGAAGCAGGTGATGTCGTTGCCGGGCGGCGTCGAAGGCATCCTTCGGACTGCTGTCTGGGGGATCTTCGTCATGCCGCCCAGCTACGAAGCTCTCGTGTCCCGACTCCGGGGGAGGGATCTGGACGACGCGCCCGAGATCACGCAGCGTCTGGCCGGGTCGCTGGCCGAGGTGGACCGGGTCTGGGACTATGACTATGTTATTGTCAATGACCGCGCTGAGGGCGCCGCCAGAATCCTGGCGGCCATCATTCTCGAGAAACGACAGCGAAGGGGGCGGATGCGAGAACGCGTCAACCGCGTTCTCGCGGACTTTCATGCACATGGACCGTATTCCTGAGAAGATCGACAGCAAGTTCCGTTACGTGCTCCTGGCCGCGCGCCGGGCCGAACAACTGATTCGTGGTGCCCAGGAACGGATGCCTAGGGAGAGCCCGAAGTTCGCCCGGCATGCGATGAAGGAGATCGCGAACGAACTCGTCGACTGGGACTACGGCGAGGCGCCTGAATCCTCGGAGACGGATAGCGCCGACGAGGACGGAACGGACGCCGAGAACGGCGGTCTGAGTCCCCCCAGTACCGTCAACTGAGGACGGGACAGCGTGCCTGAACGGGCGGCCAGAGTCCTCCTCGGGATCACCGGCGGCATTGCCGCCTACAAGGGGGCCTACCTGGTTCGCCGGCTGCGGGAACGCGGCCTGGCAGTGCGTTGCGCGCCCACCCTGGCCGCCGAGAGTTTCGTCTCCCCGTTGACGCTGGAGGTGCTGAGCGGCGACCGGGTCTACGGCCAGGAGTATCTGGCGCGCGACGGCGGCAGCGACGGTGCCGAGCTGCACGTCGAGGCGGCGCAGTGGGCCGACCTGCTGTGCGTCGCGCCGGCGACCGCGAACACGCTTGCCCGCCTTGCCCTGGGCCTGGCGGACGACTTCCTCAGCACGACCGCGCTGATGTTCGAAGGACCGGTGGTGGTCGCTCCGGCCATGCATGACGCCATGTGGCGGAAGCCGGCGGTCGAGGGCCGCGTGGCCACCCTGCGCGACCGCGGCGTGGAAGTGGTGGGCCCGGTCGAGGGCGCGCTGGCTTCCGGCGAGCGGGGCTGGGGCCGCATGGCTGAGCCGGAGGCGATCGTCGACGCCGTGTGCCGGGCCCTTGGTCTGCCCGAGGCGGAAGACGAAGCGTCCGTAGGCCCGCTCGCCGGCAGGAAAGTCGTCGTCACCGCCGGTCCGACCTACGAGGCGATCGACCCGGTGCGCTTCCTGGGTAATCGATCGAGTGGTCGCATGGGGTTCGCGCTGGCCCGCCAGGCGGCGATCCGTGGCGCTCTGGTCACGCTGATCGCCGGCCCGGTGAAGCTCGAGACGCCCGCCGGGGTGCGACGCGTCGACGTCGTCTCGGCCGCCGAGATGGAGGCGGCGCTCCGCGAGGCGGCGCACGACGCGGACCTCGTGGTCATGGCTGCCGCCGTTGCCGATTACCGGCCCCGCGAGTGCGCGGAGCAGAAGATGAAGAAGTCGGGTGGAGACGGCCTTGTGTTGGAGCTCGAAGAGAATCCGGACCTGCTGGCCGGTCTGGCGGCTGTGGCGCCGCGGGCCCAGCGCGTCGGCTTCGCTGCGGAGACTGAGGATCTGGAGCGCTCGGCCCGGAAGAAGCTGAAGGCGAAGGGGGCGCACTGGATCGTCGCCAACGACGTGTCCCGCCCGGACATCGGGTTCGAGTCCGCCGACAACGAAGTCGTCGTCTTCGGCGGGAACGGGGAAGTCGAGCGGTTTCCGAAGCAGTCCAAGGATGAGCTGGCCGGACGGCTGCTGGAACTGTTCGCCGGCGAGGCGACGTGAATCGAACCCGCCTGCCGATTCCCCAGGAGATCGGTCTGCTGCGGGACCTGGGTTTCACGGATGCCTATCCGCCGCCGGCGGCACCAGCGGCGCCGTCGGTGTCCGCGGCGCCATCGGCACCGGTGGCGACAGGTGGCCGTCTGGAACGCTTGCACGCGGTTGCCGAGGAGGCCCAGGGCTGTACGGCGTGCGGCCTCTGCAGGGCGCGGAAAACGGTCGTCTTCGGCGACGGCGACGGTGACGCGGACCTGATGTTCGTGGGCGAGGGCCCGGGCGCACACGAGGATCGGCAGGGGCTGCCGTTCGTGGGACCGGCCGGACAACTCCTGACGCGGATCATCCGGGCCATCGACCTGCGTCGCGAGGATGTCTACATCACGAACGTGGTGAAGTGCAGGCCGCCGAACAACCGGGACCCGCAGCCTGACGAGACGGCGGCCTGCCGTTCCTTTCTCGATCGCCAGGTCGACCTCATAGCACCCCGCGTGATCGTTGCCCTGGGCCGAGTGGCCGCGCAGCAACTTCTGGGAACGACAAACTCCCTGGGACGCCTGCGCGGGACCTGGCACGAAGCTCGAGGCGTGCCGGTTCGCGTCACGTATCACCCGGCGGCCCTGCTTCGGGATCGGTCGTACAGGCGGCCCGTCTGGGAGGACATGCAGGTCGTCCGCGACCGGCTGCTCGGCACCGACGGAGCGGAGTAGTCTTCGCTACCTTGAAGGTGGCGGCTGACAAGTCCGAAGGGGCTTTGCTGGGCGTCTGCGAGGACGTGTGCGAGACGATCGGCGGTACGCCGATGGTGCGTCTCCGGCGTTCCCTGGGCGACGCCGGCGCCGGCGTCGAGGTGTTCGCCAAGCTCGAGTTCCTCAACCCGATGGGCAGTGTGAAGGACCGGGTCGCGCGCTACCTGGTGGATCGCGCGCTCGCGTCCGGCTCGCTCCAGCCCGGCGGACTCGTGATCGAGGCGTCCTCCGGCAACACGGCGATGGGCCTGGCGATGATGGCCACGACCCGTGGGCTGCGCTGTCGCGCCGTCGTCCGCCGCCAGACCAGCCGCGAGAAGCTCGATTGCCTGCGGGCCTTGGGGGTCGAACTCGTCCTGGTCGACGGTGATCTGCATCCCGAACATCCGGAGTCGTACAACCGGAAGGCCCGGAGCCTGGTGGCGGCCGAGCCGGGCGCCTTCTTCCCGGACCAGCACAACAACCGGGACAACAACGAGTGCCACTACGAGACGACGGCTCCTGAGATCTGGCGGCAGATGGATGGCCGGATCGACGTCTTCGTCGGCGGCATCGGCACCGGCGGCACGGTTTCCGGGGTGGGTCGTTTCCTGAAGGAGAGGGATCCGGCGATCCAGGTCGTGGCGGTCGATGTCGAGGGATCCGTGTTCAGCCGTCACTTCGCGGCTCTTTCCGGCGCCCCCGACGCGTCCGCGCCCGTTGGTCGCTATCTGCTCGAGGGGTTGGGCGACGAAGAGATCATCGACTGCCCGGAATTCGAGGTCTTCGACCGGATGCTCCAGGTCAGCGACGCGGAGGCGTTCCTGGCGGCACGTGAACTGGCCCGGCACGAGGCGATGCTGGTGGGTGGCTCGAGCGGCGCGGCGCTTTGGGGTGTGCGGCAGACACTACGGGAAGTGCCACCGGGCGCCCGGGTCGTGACCCTGTTCCCGGATTCGGGGACCCGCTACCTGAGCACGATCTACAACGACGACTGGCTGCGCGAACGGGGACTGCCCATCTCGCGCGACGAACGGGGGCCTCAACCGGCAAAGATCAGGTCGTAGCCCACGGCCATGATCGCGAGGTCGAGACAGACGTGGCTGAGCCAGGGCGCCAGCAGTCGGTTGCCCGTGGCTTGGTAGATCAGCGACCAGAGGACGCCTCCGAAGACCACCGGAAGCGACATGAGGGTCAGAAGCAGGATTGAAGTGTCGCCGAGATAGACGCCGATGACCACAACGTGGTGAGCGGCGAAGCCGATCGCGGCCACCAGGTGCGACCACGAGGAAGAGGTCAGGCGGCGGAGCCTGCCGTAGACAAAGGCACGCCAGTAGACCTCCTCGAGCCAGGAGTGAACGAAGCTGATGAGGAGTGCCGCGACGATGTAGCGCCCCAGAGTGTCGAGATGGAAGTCGGCCAACTTGACCGTGACTGCCTCGGCGGCGGTCGCGGCCATCTCACCGCCGCGAAACAGAACGGCGTAGGCCAGCCAGGTCAAGGCGGCCCCAGCGATCCCGGTGGCCAGACCGAGGGCAACCGATCGGCCCGGCCGCGTGGGGCCGAAGGCGGCCGCCAGCAGCACGCCCAGGGCGGCTACCGGTCCGGCGAACTGGAGCGCCTTGGCGCCGAGGTAGACGGGGGCGACCCAGGCCGTTCCCTCGAGCCAGACGAAGTACGCGAGTGAGGCGACCGTGGGCAACGTCATCGCGGCGGCCAGGATCGCCCACCAGAGCCCTCGACGTCGCGGCTCGGCCGGTCCGTTCTCGTCGGGTCGGTTCATCGCCCGGCGCCATCCGTCAGGGCGTCGACGTACGCCTGCCGGTATCTGCCGGCCACGATGTCCCAGGTCAGTTGGGAGACGGCTCGGGCGCGGGCGCGTGCGCCCATGAGGCGCCGCCGTTCCGGGCTGCCGAGCAGACTGGCGATCGCCTCTCGCAGAGCGGTTCGGTCCTGCTCCGGGACCAGGAGCCCCTGTACTCCCGACTCCACCGCCAGGGGAATCCCGGAAACCGCTGTCGCGACCACGGGGAGGCCGCTGGCCAGTGCTTCCAGGATCACGTTGGGCAGGCCGTCGACGTTGCCCTGGGGATCGTGGACGGCGGGGAGGACGAACAGGTCGGCGCCGCGGTAGAGACCGGGCAGATCGTCGTGGGCGACGGCGCCGGGTAGGTGGACCCGGCTCATGTGGTCGGGCCTCCATCCGTCGACTGTCGCCTGGAAATCCGTCATCTGATCCCCGTCGCCGGCAATGATCGCGTGCAGGTCGCCGAAGTCGGACAGCAGCCGCGGCAGGACATCGATCAGCACCTGGAAGCCCTTCTTCGTCGCCAGGCGGCCGACGCCGAGCAGGACCGTGGAGTCTCCGGGAATGTTCAGGCGTTCGCGCCACGGTTGCTCGTCCGGTTCGCCCGGGAGTTCCGCCGCCGGACGGAACATGTCGGTATCGACGCCATAGGGGATGACGTGCGACGGCTTGTCCCGGTAGCCGATCCGCTGGATCCGCTCGACGAGCTCGGGCGAGCAGCCGGTCAGCAGTTCGCAACGGGCCAGGGCGCGCCGGATCGCCGGCCGCGCGAGCGGTTTCTCGGCCAGGAAGACATCGCTGCCGTGGAGGCCCGCGGCGATTAGCGTCTCCTTCTTGTGTACACCCGGCCAGAGGGCTACCAGCCCGTTCGGCGCGACCCAGTGGGCGTGGAACAGGTCGTAGCGTTCCCGTCGGAGACTCCGGGCTACCGCCCTCGCCGCCGCGAGCAGATAGAAGGGAGCGGCGAGCGCGGCGCCCGGCCGCACGTGTTCGTCGGCAGCCAGACTGCGGCCGTAGCCGAGGACCTCCATTGGAGGGGGGGCGTACGCGAACGAGCAGACTTCGACGCCGTCGTCGTTCCACGCGCGACGCACCTGCGCCGCCCGCGGCGTAAGCACGGTGACGCGATCGCCGGCGCGAACCAGTCCTCGGGCGAGCTCACGGATGAACGGTCCGGCCGTGTCGCCGGGCCAACGAGGATAGGTCTGGGTGAGGAAGAGGATGCGCAGGACCGCGCTCCTGCCGCCGGACAACCGCTCTCAGCCGACCCGCTCGCGCACCGAGTAGCTGTCGGGCCGGCGGAAGTTCTTGAAGGTGATCAGTTCGCCGATCAGGCCCGTCGTGACGATCTGGATGCCCAGGACCATCAACAGGACCCCGAGCAGTAGCAGGGGCCGGTTGGAGAGCGAGGCGCCGCCGAACCAGAGCGCGGCGAGATAGGCGCAGACGCCCAGGCCGGCCGCGAAGCTGATCAGGCCGATCGGGCCGAAGAGGTGCAGCGGCCTGCGGGTGAAGCGGCTGATGAACAGGACGGTGATCAGGTCCACCGGTCCCTTGTAGGAGCGATCCCATCCGTACCGGCTGCGTCCGACGCGGCGCGGGTGGTGCGCCACCGGAATCTCGCCTACGAGGAAGCCGCGCCGGCTGGCGAGCACGGGAATGTAACGATGGAGTTCGCCGTACACGGCGACCTGCTCCAGGACTTCCCGGCGGTAGGCCTTGAAGCCGGAGTTGAAGTCATGCAGCCTGACGTTCGAGAGGGTTCGCGTCACCCAGTTGAAGACCCTGGACGCCAGTCGGCGGCGCCATGGGTCGCGCCGGGTGCGCTTCCAGCCGGAGACGAGATCGAGGGGGCCATCTTCCAGCGCCTGAAGCAGGCGCGGAATCTCGTCGGGATCGTCCTGCAGGTCGCCGTCCATCGTGACGAGAATCCGACCCCGCGAGTGGTCGACCCCCGCCGACAGGGCGGCCGCCTTGCCGAAGTTCCGCCGTAGCCGAATCAGTCGCACCCGGGGATCGCGCTCGTGTTCGCGGCGAACGGCATCGGACGTGCCGTCGGTCGAGCCGTCGTCGATGAACACGAGTTCCGCCTGGAGCTCCAAGGCGTCCAGGTTGGCAAGGACGCGCTCGGCCAGGGCTGCTACCGTCCCGCTTTCGTCGAGGACCGGTACGAGGACACTGACGTCGAGCGGCGTGGCGTCAGCGCCGGCGTCGCTGCTACGGCGCGGGCCCCTCATCAACCGGAGCGTACTCGATCCTCTGGCCGTCGACGATCAACGCCGGCGGCTCGGCCTGGAGGTCGAACTGGATCACCGTCGCCTGTCTGGAGTTCACGTGGATCTTCTGATCGATCCTGTCTTCCGGCTGCCACCTGGGGTTGCGAAGGAGACTGAGCACATGGGCGCCCGCGGGGACTGGCAGGTCGAGGATGGGCGTCCAGCCGATCGCTTCGTCGCCGATGCGGACGAACACGGGACGTTCCGATTCGCTTGCCGGCGCGATGCTGACGGCGCCGGGTCGGACCAGGGGTACCGGCGTCTCCAGCAACCGGCCCACACCGACCTGGGTCACGACCTGTTCCCGGATCTGGTAGTCGCGAGTGGCGAGTTCGAAGGTAAGGACGTGGTCGACTTCGGCTTCGACCTCGAACACCCTTCTGCGATCCAGGACCACGGGCGTAGCGCCGTCGATAGAGACGGTGATCTGCGAATCCCAGGCGGGTGCCAGGGCCAGGCGGCCGATGCCCCGGCTGACGGGTGGAGTCGTGTCCGGGGATTGGGCCGTCGTCGGAGCTTTGGGAGTAGCCGGTCTGACGGGCTCCGTAGCGGGCCCTGTGCCTTCGGTTTCCGCGGCGATCGCCTGTCGTTCGATCGGGGCCTCGGTCCCCGGTGCCGGCGCTTCCGATCCGGCGACCGGGCTACCCTTCGACCACCACAGCGTGCCGCCGAGCCAGAGTGCGGTTCCGGCGACCGTGGCGAAGGTCAGCCAACGGCGCCGGATGCGGGAGCGGGGTGGACGGCGGATTGCGTCGGCAACCGTATCGAGAGTCGGTGGGTGGGGCGTTGCCGGAGACGGGGCGCCTCCGTTGAGCTCGACTTCGATCAACGAGGAGTCGGAACTTCGCGGCGTCTGCACCGTGGTGGCGGTCCAGTCGGTCGGCTCGTTCGACGACGGGGCCTCGTCCCTGGTCGTCTCGGTGACGAGTTCCTGGTGCGCGGCCTCGAGGGCGCTGACGATGGGGGTGAAACTCGCTGCACGCTTGTCAGGATGGTCCCTGAGGCAAGCTTCGAGAACCGCAACAAGCGATTTCGCGACGTGCGGCGGGAGCTGCGCCTTGATCGCCTTTTGCAGGAACCGCCGGTCCTTCGACTTCAGCCGGCGCGACGCCACCTGTCGTTCGGTGGGCTGGAAGGTCAGCACGCGGTGCGTGAGCACACCGAACGCGTAGATGTCGGCCGGCACGTCGACGGTCCCGCCGCGCAGCAATTCCGGGGCGTTGTACCTGACGTGCGCTCGCGGGCGCGGATTCGCGAAACCCCGCACCGCGGCGCTGTCGTCGGAGCGGATCGTGATCGCGCCGGGGTGGACGTCTCCGTGGACGACGCCCCGGTCATGCGCGTACGCCAGCGCCCGCGCAACCTGCGCAAGCCAGGCCAGAGCCGTCCGGATCGGCAGTTTGTCGCATCGGTCGAGCCGCGCCGCAATCGTCTCGGTGCCCAGGGACTGCTCGATTCGACAGGACGTTGCGCCGTCGATTCCGAAATCGAGAATCCGGGCGATCGAGACGTGTTCCAACCGTCCGACGGCGGCGGCGCGCTTCAGGAACAGGCCCTGAGCTTCGGCCGTCTCCCCAGTCCAGGTGTCGACGACTACGGGGCTTTCGTCTCGCGTGTCGCGACCGAGATAGGAAGCTGCTCCAGCCTTCGCTTCAAGGCGGCGGAGAATCTCGAAGTGACCAATTTGTTGACTCATGCGCGAATGCCAAGAAGTTGATGCGAGGACGCAAGGATAGCACATTTTCCCCGTAAGTTGTTGTGTTTCAGTGGCTTGTGCCGGCTGAACGACAGCGCGCGGGAGCGCTGCTAGGGTCGGCGCGGCGGGAGCGAAGATGAAGCTAGGCGGTGAAAGCAGGGAGCACTGGGGCCAGGGCCTCGTTTGTTCCGCTACCGGGCTCGAGGCGCCTCTGGATGAGCCGGGCTTCCTGTCGCCCGCCGGCAAACCGTGGCTAGTGAGCTACGAACTGGATCGGCGGCGGGGCGAATCGCTCGCCCGTAGCCTTCGTCACCGACCGTGGACCTTGTGGCGGTACCGCGAGTTGCTGCCCGTGTCCCGTTTCCACGCTCGGGTCGATCTGGGCGAAGGCGGCACTCCCGTCGTGCGGCTCCAACGCGCGGGTCCCGACGGCGTCAGCGTCTTCGTCAAGAACGAGGCGGGGAATCCGACGGGTTCGTTCAAGGACCGGGGACTCTCCCTGGCCGTCAACCGGGCGCGCGAACTCGGCGCCCCCGGGGTCCAGCTTCCGAGCGCTGGCAACGCGGGCGTTTCGGCCGCCGCTTACGCCGCCGCGGCCGGGCTGCCCTGCCGCGTCGCGCTGCCGGAAGATACTCCGGCGACCGTTGCTGAACGTTGTCGTGCGTTCGGCGCGGAGGTTGTCGAATCGGGCGGTACCCTGGTCGACGCTGGCGCCGCGCTGCAGGAGCGCGGCGGCGGACTCTGGGATCTGTCGACCCTGCGCGAGCCGTACCGCGTCGAGGGAAAGAAGACGATGGGTTTCGAGGTCGCCGAACAGTTCGGCTGGCGGCTGCCGGATTGGATCGTCTATCCGACCGGCGGCGGCACCGGAATCGTCGGTATGGCGAAGGCGTTCGCCGAACTCCGCAGGCTGGGCCTGCTGAGCGGCCCGCCCGCGAAGTTCGCGGTCGTGCAGATGGCCGGCTGCGCTCCCATCGTGCGGGCTTTCCGGGACGGCAGCGAGCAGGCCGAGCCCTGGGATGCGCCGGAAACGCGCGTCTGGGGCCTGCGCGTACCGCGGGCAATCGGCGATTTCCTCGTCCTGCGCGCGGTCCGCGAGAGCGGGGGAACGGCTGTGGCCGTCCAGGAGGATCAGGTGGAGGAGACGATGCAAAGGATGGCGGCGGAGGAAGGACTCCTGATCGGTCCCGAAACCGCGGCGGCCATGGCCGCGGTCGTTGGGCTCAGGGACTCCGGTACGATCCGTCGCGGCGAATCCGTGCTGGTCTTCGCGACCGGCCATCCGGCCAACTACGTGTAGGGAGGCTTTGGCGCGATGCCCGAGGAGGTGTTCGGTTCGATTGCCGATGGAGTAAACGGGCTGCTCGGGCCGGTGGCCGGCTGGCTGGAGGGCGTGGTCTGGAACACGCCGCCGCAGGCGCCCCTTCTTGCCCTCGTGCTGCTGGGAACGGGCCTGTTCGTGACCGTTCGGCTGGGTCTGATCCAGTTGCGGGGCTTCCGGCACGCCTGGGCCATTCTGGCTGGCAAGTACAACGACCCGGACGACGACGGCGATCTGGTTCACTTTCAGGCCTTGACGACGGCCCTCTCGGCGACCGTTGGTATCGGCAACATCGCCGGAGTCGCGATCGCGATTCGCATGGGAGGTCCCGGGGCCCTCTTCTGGATGTGGGTGACGGCGTTCTTCGGCATGGCGCTCAAGTTCGCCGAGTGCACGCTGGCCGTGGCTTACCGGCGCGTGCACCGGGACGGCTCGGTCTCGGGCGGTCCGATGTACTACATCGAGAAGGGCCTGGGGGGGCAGTGGAAGTGGATGGCCATGCTGTTCGCGGGCCTGGCCGTCATCTGCTCGTTCGGTACCGGCAACATGAACCAGGCGAACACGATGGCCGATCAGCTCGAGTCCCAGTTCGGCCTGGCGCCGGTCTGGAGTGGCCTTGTCTTCGCCTCCCTGGTCGCCGTCGTGATCATCGGCGGCATCCGCCGCATCGGGAGGGTCACCTCGATCCTCGCGCCCGGCATGGCCGTGATCTACGTTGGCGGAGCCCTCTTCATCCTGCTGGCGAACATCGACAGCGTGCCGGCGAGCTTCGCCCTGATCGTGGAGCAGGCGTTCCGGCCGACGTCGATGGTCGGCGGCGCCGCGGGTTCCTTCCTGATGACGATGATGTGGGGCATCCGGCGCGGTCTGTTCAGCAACGAGGCCGGACAGGGCAGCGCGCCGATCGCACACGCCACCGCCAAGACCGACGAACCCGTGCGTGAGGGTCTGGTGGCCTCGCTGGAACCCTTCATCGACACCCTGGTCATCTGCACGATGACCGGCCTGGTGATCGTGACGACGGACGCCTGGCGCGACGCGGCACCCCAGAGCTTCGGTCTCGACGAAGTCGAGGGCATTCACCTGGTGCTGGACGACGACTCCGAGTTGCTGGCGGCGCGGGAGGAGCGCGCCGGCCTGGGCGGCGGCGCGCTCGACGTCGTCGACGGAACCGCCAGTGGCTCGTTCGTGTTCCTCCACGCGACGATCGTCGACGCGCACCTGGTGGACGACGACGGGTCCGCCTGGAGCGGCAGGCTGGAGCTGGGCGCCGACGGCTCCCTGAGCACCGACGGGGCCGAGCCGAGAATCGAGGGTGGTGCCCTGCTGAACGGTGCGCCCCTGACGGCCCGAGCGTTCAGCCTCGGTCTTCCGGGCAGTCGCGGCGACCTGATCGTCACCCTCTCGGTGCTGCTGTTCGCGGTGTCGACGGCGATTTCCTGGTCGTACTACGGCGACCGTTCGACCGAGTACCTCTTCGGTGCGAGGGCGATTCCGGTGTACCGCTGGATCTACGTCGGCTTCTTCTTCATGGGCTGCCTGCTGCCGCTGACCACCGTGTGGACCTTCGGCGACGTCGCTCTTGGCCTGATGTCCTTCCCCAACCTCATCTCGCTGCTTCTCCTCTCGGGTGTGGTCACCGGCCTGACCAGGTCCTACTTCCGCCGCCACCTCGGTAAGGGCGGCCGCTCCGGATAGGTCCGGAACGGGCCGAAGTGACTGAGAAGGACCGTGGCGTCGGTCCGCTTGCCGTCGCCGGGCTGATCGGAGCGCCCCTTCTCGCGGCGCTCGTCTACTTCGCGATTCCTGAAGCCGTCGTGGGCGCCGACGGCGAGGTCGTCTCGGGTCTCTCGGCCGCCGGCAGGGCCGTGGCCGCGGTCGGTGTCCTGATGGCAACGCTCTGGCTCACCGAGGCGCTGCCCGTGCCGGCCACGGCGCTCATTCCACTGGCGGCGATGCCGCTCCTGACGGGCGGCGAACTCGGCGTCCGGGAGGTCGCGGCACCCTACGCCCACCCGAACATCTACCTCTTCATGGGCGGCTTCATGATCGCCCTGGCCATGCAGACCTGGGGACTGCACCGGCGGCTGGCGCTCCGCATCATCCTGCTCGTGGGTACGCACCCCCGCCGCGTCGTGCTCGGCTTCATGACCGCGAGCGCCGCCCTCAGCATGTGGATCTCGAACACGGCGACGACAGTCATGATGCTGCCCATCGCCCTCTCGGTCATCGCCCTCGTGAGGCGGCGCCTGGGCGAGGAGGCGCCGCCCCCCGGGCAGACCTTCCCGTTTGCTCTCTGCCTGCTGCTGGGGACGGCCTACGGCGCCTCGATCGGCGGCGTCGCGACGAAGATCGGCACCCCTCCGAATCTGGAGATGATGGCCTTTGTGAGCGACAACTACGGCCGGGAGATCACGTTCGCGCAATGGTTGCCGTTCGGCTTCGGCCTGAGTGCGCTGTTCCTGCCCCTGGCCTGGATCGTGCTGACGCGGGTCGCCTTCCCTCTGCGCATCCGTGAGGTGCCTGGCGGAGCGGAGCTCATCCGCAGCGAACTGCGGAAGATGGGGCCGATGTCGGGACCGGAGAAGGGAGTGCTGGCCATCTTTGCCACGACCGCCGCCCTGTGGACGACGGGAACCTGGCTGGCGCGCGTTGAGATCGGCGGCGTCGCGCCGTTCGCGGGACTTACGGACTCGGGGATCGCGATCGCGGCTGCCCTGTGCCTGTTCGCGGCGCCGGTCGACCTGCGCCGCGGCGTCTTTCTGCTGAGCTGGAAGAAGGCGCTCGAAGCGCCCTGGGGCATCCTCCTGCTCTTCGGGGGTGGTCTGAGCCTGGCCGCTTCCATCCGGGCAACCGGTGTAGACAGCTTCATTGGCGGCCTGCTTCAGGTGCTTGAGGGCACGCCGGTGCTGATCCTGGTGCTGGGCGCGGCCGGGCTCCTCATCCTGCTCACGGAGGTGACGAGCAACACGGCCACGACGGTCACGTTTCTGCCGATCCTGGCGGCGACCGCCGCCGTCATCGACGTCGATCCCCTGCTGCTGATCGTTCCGGCCACCCTGGCTGCGAGTTGTGCCTTCATGATGCCGGTGGCGACGCCACCGAACGCGATCGTCTTCGGCTCCGGTGAGATCACGATCCCGCAGATGCTCCGGGCCGGTGTGTGGCTGAACGTGATCGGCCTGGTGCTGATCGTGTTCTGGGTCTACGTCGCCGGCGGCCTGATCGGCGTCTGACGGGAACTCAGGTGTCGGCCATGCCGGCCAGTTGGCTGCGGAAGCGGTAGCCGATGCACTTGTGGAGCAGCTTGGCGGCGGTGAAGTCGCTGGCGGGATTGTCCGGGATCGGCGCCAGTTCGACGACGTCCATCGCGACCACCCGCTTGCGCTCGAACAAACGCCGCAATAGCGCCAGTGCCTGATACCAGGTGCCGCCCCCCGGCTCGGGCGTTCCCGTCGCCGGCAGCACGGACGGATCGAAGAAGTCGAGGTCGAAGGTCAGGTAGACCGTGTCGGGAAGAGAAGCCAGCAGCCCCTCGAACAGGGTTTCGAGTTCCGGCAGGGGAAGGGCGTCAAGCTGCTCCGCCCAGATGATCGGGAGGGCCTCGTTTGCTATCCGGTCGGCTTCCGGTCGGGTCAGCGAACGGATGCCGACGGCCAGCGTCGGTAAACCGAGATCCAGCACGCGGCTCATGGCGCAGGCATGGTTCCAGGCAGTGCCGCCATAGGTCTGGCGGAGGTCCGCGTGGGCGTCGAACTGGACGACTCCCAGAGCCCGCTCGGCGGCGTCCAGCGCGCCGCGCACCAGCGCCGGCGTCACCGTGTGTTCCCCGCCGATCGCCGCCAGGAAGCGTCCGTCCCGAAGCGTGGCCTCGGCCGCGGCGCTGATGCGCTGCAGCACGGACTCGTCGCTGCCGTTCACGTCCACCGGCGGCAGCGTCTCGATGCCGATCTGACACGGCTCGGCGTCGAGTTCCTCGTCGTAGAGCTCGACGTAGTGCGAGGCCACAAGGAGCGCATCCGGTCCGTTCTCGGTGCCGCGCCTCCACGAGGTCGTCCGCTCATAGGGAACGGGAAGCACCGCGACGGCGGGTTCCCGGGCTGGCACGTCGAGTCTCAGAAACCTGGGCAGGTCGGATCCGCTCATGGCCGCGGCACGCTAGCAGTCCGTGGTGCTACCGGCCGCCTCGCGCGAACTCCCGGGAGGCGCTTCCGTCAGTGTCGGCAGGAGGATCGATGCGCGGAAACGACAGGCCGAGCACCACGCTCCGGGAAGTCCCATCCGAGGAGCGTCCCCGGGAACGCCTGCTCGCCCACGGCGCCGGGGTTCTGAGCGACTCTGAACTGATCGCCATCCTCCTGCGCACCGGCCATCGCGGATGTTCCGTGGTTGACCTGGCCCGTGACCTGCTCTACGACGAGGGGAGGGGGCTTGGCGGACTACCGGCGCTCGCCCTCCTGGTCGAGCACGATCTGCCATCGCTGCGACGGAAGGGGTTGGGGGACGCCAAGGCGGCCACCGTGCTGGCGGCGGTGGAGCTGGCTCGTCGGCTTGCCCGGGCTCAATTGCCGGAGCGGAGACCCCTCGGCAACGTCGCCGCGGTCGCCCGCTACCTCAATCTGCGCTATGCCCGGCTCGACCAGGAAGCGATGGGGGCGATCTACGTGGACGTCCGCGGTCGCATCATCTCCGAGCGTGAGCACTTCGTCGGCGGCCTCGACCGCACCTCCGTAGAACCCCGGGCGGTGCTCAAGGAAGCGCTCCGCCTGGGCGCGACGGCGGTCGTCGTCTTCCACAACCATCCCAGCGGCGATCCCGAGCCCAGCCCCGAGGACATCGCCTTCACCCGCCGCCTCAGCCGCGCCGCCGCCGCCGTCGGCATCGACCTCGTCGACCACCTCGTCCTCGCCGGCGGCCGCCGCTGGGTCTCCCTGCGCGAGCGCCGGCTGCTGTAGACGCATCCGCCCGGCTGGGGCCGCGGGGGAGGGTCCCAGCCGGGCTGGACGTCATCGCCCGTTGTGTCGGCTGCGCCGGGAGCCATGATTGCTAGGGTGCCTCTCATGGCGGACGGGCCTGTTCACCTGCATCTGGATTGCGCGAGTGGGATCTCGGGGGACATGTTCCTTGGGGCTTGTCTGGACGTGGGTTTGCCGCTGACGCTGCTCGAAGAGATGGTGGAACGGCTGGGTCTGGATGGGGTCGAGTTACGGATGGAGCGGGCGAAGCGGGGCGGTCTGGCGGGGGTCCGGTTCTCCGTGTTTCGAGATGGGCGGCCAGTCGAGGGGGCAGGCAGCGAGGGTGCTTCGCATCGGCGGCTATCGACGATCCAGAGCATGATCGAGGAAAGCGGTCTCAGCGCCGGTGTGGTCGAGCGCGCCTCGGCCCTGTTCCGGCGGCTGGGGGAGGCGGAAGCTCAGGTCCACGGCGTCGGCCTTGAGGAGGTCCACTTCCACGAGGTCGGCGCCGACGATTCGATCGTCGACCTGGTGGGAGCCGCGGTCGCGCTCGAGCACTTCGGCCCGGCCCGGGTGTCGTCGTCGACCGTCGTTGTGGGAAGCGGCACCGTCTCGACGCGCCACGGCGTGATGCCGGTCCCGGCACCCGCGACGGCGCTGCTGCTGGAGGGCATTCCGATCACCTCCGGCGGGGCCTCCGGCGAACTCACGACACCCACCGGCGCCGTCATCGTGCGGGAGTTCGTCGACGAGTTCGAGCCCTCCGCGACAGCCGCTCCGCGGCGAATCGAGAACTACGGGGTCGGGCTCGGCAGCCGGGAGCTGGCCGATCGCCCCAACGCACTGCGGCTCCAGCGGACGACGCCCCTCGCCTCCGGTGCCGGACCGTGGCGTCAAGTCGCGGTCCTCGAGTGCCAGGTAGACGACGCAACGGGAGAGGCGATCGGCTATGCCGTAGAGTCCCTTCTGGAAGCCGGCGCCCTCGACGTCTTCACGACCGCCGTACAGATGAAAAAGTCCCGACCGGGTGTAGCGATCACGGTCATCTGTCGCCCAGAACACTCCTCAGAACTCGCCGAGCGTCTCCTCCTCGAAACCGGCTCCCTGGGCTGCCGCCGCACCGTAGTCGACCGCCTGGAAGCGGAACGCTCGATCTCTACTGTTCTGACCCCCTTCGGCGAAGTGCGACTCAAGCAAGCCACGATCTCAGGCCGATCCCTCGGCGCGGCCCCCGAGTACGAAGACGTCCGCCGAATCGCCAGCGAACAGGGAGTCCCATTCCGCGACATCTACCGAGCCGCCCTCCGCGCCGCGCACTGACCCCAACGCCCGAGTCGGCCGGCCGACAAGAGCATCGGCATCGCCGCGGTCCGACGCCGACCAGTCCGCCCGGCGGCCAGTACACCAGGCGCTACGTCGTTGGCCTAAGCCGTCCAGCCGTCCGGTCCCCGGACGGCGGGTCCAACAGCCCCAAGCAACCACGCGGCCGCCGACGCCTCAGGCCGCCGCCGCGGACGGCCTACCGCCTAGTCGCGACGCGGCCCGCGGCCGCCGCCACCGCCACGAGGCCGCCGCCCTCGGCCGCCC
>JAPPFP010000013.1 GCA_028877275.1 Acidobacteriota bacterium | reverse complement strand
CGATCCCGGCGCGCCCGATAAACCACTGCATGGCGGCGGCCTGGATCAGTAGGGCACGGTACAGCGTCGCGCACCGACGAGTCACTAGGTAGGAGCGCGGCTCGGTTTGGGAGCCGAGGCGTTCGGGATCGTTCTGGTGCAGTGTGTGTTGGCGCTGTTCATCGGCATGCGAAGCGTGATCGCGGCCTATCAGGGACTGACGCCGGTTGGGACCGCGACATTGCTGGGCACCGGCAGTCTTGGCGTGATTGTCGCTGGACGTTCATTGGGGTGAAGGGTGCTAGGTGCGCTTGGCGCTGAGCCCGCTGGGTCGGGAGGCGTGTACGTCGCCCGATCCAGCGGGTAGCACTCCAAGAGACGGAGCTGATCTGAGTCGGTCGTGTCGCGAGTACTGACGCTTACAGCAATGGCCGCCGTATCCATCGCCGGCGGGCTTGGAACTCCTGCTCGCAGTCGTGACGAGTGAGCATCCGGGGACGACAGTGTTGGGCGCAGTCGCGGGAATCGCCCTAGGAGTCGGTTTTGTGGTCTGGGCGCACGGGATGGGCCGCAGGCGGGTCGCCAGGAGGCGCGAGGCTGCGGACAGCGGTCTCCATCGACAGGAGAGTCTTGGCGACCGCTCGAGGAACCCCGGTGCAGGTCCGCCGCGAGGCTCTCGGAGGCCCAGCAACGGCCCGAGGCCACGGTGATAGCGGTCGTCGTCCTCTGATGCGGAACCTGATGCTGAACAAGTACTTCATCGTGGCAGTCATGCTCTGCGCTATCGGCTGGCGTGCATGGGCTGGAATGTGGACAGAGGTCGGGTTCAACCTCCTGGGCGGCGTGGTCCTGTGTGTGTTGCTCCGGACGTGGAAGCGTGCCGTGAACATGCTGCTTGGACGTGGGAGCGCTATAGCTGAAGCTGACGGCCCGGTTGAGGCCGGCCGTCGCTAAAGAGGGTCTCGCCCGTGAGCAACGGCTTCCGCGACCGACACGAATCGCGGTCACTGCGGTTGTTCACGTGGTTCTTGATCCTGTTCGGAATCGCGGCAGCCGCAGTTATCGTGGTTACCTGGCCGTGATCCGAGCGTGTGGTTGTCGGCAGGTGCCTCAGGCAACCATCTCACCGGCAAATCCCGGTGGCTCGCGGCGCTCCATGCGACAGCGGCGGAACGTCGCGCTCAGGCTCGCCGGGAAGTTGACGCGACCGGGCTATCCGCCGCCCACCGCGCCGGCGCTGCCGGGCGAGCGGGGCGGATGGTCCGTCTACCGCGTCATCTTCGCCGATGGCGCGGCCTACGTCGGGATCACCAAGCTTGAAGTTGCCGACCGGCTCGCGCAACACTTGGGACTCGTGGACTCGCTGGGCGTCGACGCGCCGCCGCTCGTGCTGCGCCAGGGCGAATCCGCGCAGTAACGGCGCGATCCTCAGGCGCGCTCAGGCGGGCGTCCCGGTATCGCTTCCGGGTTCTGGAGTCCGGCCTCGACGAGTGGCAGGCCAAGACGTTCGAAGACGCCGCAGTCAGGCGACTGAAACGACCTCTCAACAGAACCGCGAACGCCCGCCGGTGGCGCGGTTCCCCTTACTGACGATCTCGCCGAAGATCCGGCGCACGGCGCGGTCGCGAGGTTCTGGTGGCGGCGCGCTCGGGACAGCGACAAGTCCGGCTAGCTAGCTGAGCTAAATCGGCAGGCCCGGCGCGGGTGGCCCTGGAGCGACGCTCCTGGCCGGTGAAGACGGCTCCGGTAGCACCCCTCGGAAGCCCGTTTTGTCGGCGAGAGCGGCCGGCTTCGCCCTCTCTGTGCCGGACAGGACGTTGACGCTTTACGCCGTCAGTCGGGTTTGGTGAGACCGGTTCGGAGGAACCCGGCGAGGCTATCCAGCACCGTACCCAGTCGAGTGCGGGCGGCAAGCTCGCTTGAGCCCTGAGCCGATACGTACAGATCGCAGACCCAGCCGTCGAGCGCCTCGTCTTTCAGACGAGCCTGTTGGAGGTCTAGCAGCGGCACCGTGTCTAGCTCTAGCGGGACCGCTGCTTGCGCCAGATACTGCAGGAAGTTCCCGGCGAGAGCGACGTAGTTGCTGTACTCGCGGAACAGCCGGCGGTCTCGAAACAACAGACCCACACTCACTCACGGCCGCCAGCGCCCGTTCTTCCGACAGAGACCGGGCTGGACTCGGAACGTCTCAAAGGTGCCGCCAGGCGCGTTGACGGCTGCAACGAAGCGCTTCAGATGCAGCTCTCCCTGAAGCTCGGGGATGTCGTTGATCGCGGAGGGTTCTTCCAGCAGCGACCGGTATGGGAACGTCTCGCCATCAACGTGCTTCTCGGGTCTGTACGGGATGGCGATCACTTCCCGATCGAGACCGATTCGGATTTCGGCTACGGTATCCATCTTAAGGCACCGCCAAGCTCAGTGGGCAGGCAGGCAAGTCAGCCGGCCTTGTACGCCCTTACAGGTAGCTCTTGAGTCTCCAGGGTGGCCAGTTCGAGCCGTTCGGCGGGCGTGGTCGATGTCGAAGCCGACGACGTTGCCCTGAGCGTCGAGATCCATGTTGAGGCCGTCAGCGACCTCCCGGGTTTCTACGCTCGGTTCGCGCTTGAACTCCACGTAGAGGCTGTCCGTGTCGGGATAGTAGTGCATCTTCATTGCTCGTCCTGGCGGTCGCAGCGATCGAGAAACGCGTTGTGGAATGGTCTCACCGTCCTCCAGGGTGATGACGCGAAGAATGCGGTCGGCGGCCTCGCCGGAGAGGCTGATTCTGCCCCAGAAGCGGATGCGGCCGTCCTCCTGGCGTTACCTCCGCAAGCGGCGAGGCGATGACGGCCCGCCACGGAGAGACGCAACGGTGTCCTCGCTTGAGGGGGTGTCTATTCCAACCCTACGCCGAACAGGTGGCGGGGCCGTGGCGGGCCAGTGTGAAACAGCGTAACAGATTTCCGCTGTTTCACACTGCTCTCCTTTCTGCTATGGTCGTAGTCGTCTATTCCAGCCTACGGCCGAGTCGTCGCGGATGAGCCGCTTGCCGACGGGCCGTAGCACCCACATTGGAGGCTACGGAAATGAGGGAAGCTCTACGGGGCGCGCTGCTCAGCGTGCTATTCTTCGCGTTGCTGATCGGAGGCGCGCCGACGATGGCAGGAGCCGAAGACGACAAGCCGACGTTCACGGATGTCGTTACCGTTGTCGAGAAGCACGTGCCTACTGTGCGGAAGGTCATCACCATCGGGGGCACGCTTCCGGCGTCCTGGGGTGTCCTTGGCGGTGCCAGCCTAGGTCCAGCGCCGATCAATCACGAGGAAGTGAACGAGGCTGTCAACAAGGCGGTGAAGAAGCTGATGAAGGCCGCTGCGGAGAAGTACGGGGAGCACGCTTCGGAGGTTTGCCGGAAGTGGCACGCAGAACCGCCAGGAGGCGTGTCACTGGCGAAAGCTGCGGTGTACGTGCTCGCGGCCGCGGCCGTGATCTACAAGTACGCCACGTCGGATGACGACGAGAAGAACAAGATTGCTGCCGCGGCGATTGCTGCTCTCGCGTCAACCACACTTCTAGAAAAGGCGATGGATGAAGCCTGTAAGGCCTTTGGCCATTAGGGCCGTCGGGTTCGCGATTCCGGCGCTGCTTGGAAGTGCGCTGCTTGGAGGCGCGCTGTTTTCAGGGGGGGCCGTGGTTTTCCGTGGCGGCTCCATGTCAACCGGTACGCTGGTAACGCTAGGGACGGTGGGCGCGCTGTTGATAGTGCTGGCCGTTTACTGGTGGCGCCAGGCTCTCGCTAACTGGTCTCGTCGGTAAGAGAGCTTGCCGTTCCTGGGGGCATGAACCCCTGGGAACGGCGACTTTCCGCCCCCTGAATCGGCCCGTGACCCCTCCGGGGAGATCGACCGATCACACACCTTCATGGCCCCACAGAGCGAGCGGCCTCACGGCCGCCTGAGATCCGGCAGAACCCGGAATCAGGCGAGCAGACGTAGCAGCGTGACGCGGTGAACGCGACCGTTGCGCTGGCCTGAGGCCGCAAATGCGTCGCGTGAGCCGCAGCTCGAGGCGCATGCACACGGCGCTCAACCGCGCCGGCTGCGCACTGCTCACGGTTCTGCGTCCTCGCCTGCGTGTTCGGCGGCCTGATCGTGGCGGTTGCCGACTGGCTCTTCGAGGCTGACCATCCGGCGTCTCCCTACCTGCTCGGGCCGTAGTCGCGATCGTGGTCGTAGGTCCGCTCGTCGACGGCGCGGTTGATGTCCTCGTTGGTGATCGGTCGGCCGTTCTCGGCCGCATCGAACGAGCGCTTCCTGCGCAGGCTCCGGACGGCCTCGTAACGGTCCTTGGCTTCCTGGTCCTTTATCTCGCCCCGTTGGTTGGCGGGTTCGATGACCTGGTCCTCCAGGCGAAAGGCGGCCTCGTACCTGCCGGCCTTGACCACGGCCTCGTGCTCGCGCAAGGCGGCGACGAGGTCTCGCTGGCGTCGGGCTTCCGCCTCGCGCGCTGCGCGAGCGCGGGAACGTCGGCGAGGTCACAGAGGTGTCAGGGTCGCACTACGGAACGAGGTACAGCGTGGACGGCCCTATCGAGACCCCAAGCGGTCGCAATCCCCGAGTGCGGACCGTCTGGATCTTTGACCGCGAACGAGGTGCTCCGCGCCTCGTTACCGCCTATCCGCTGAGGAGACGAAATGATCGAAGAACATGACCGGATCGTACTTACAGAGGACCTTCGGGATGGCCGCCTGAAGGACGGAGACGGTCAAGCGCCGCATCGCGCAGCGTGGCCAGGAAGAAGTAGATGTGCAGGCCAACGAGCTGGCTGTGCGGGTACCCGCGGAGGTCCGCTTCGGTCGCGAGCCAGTCTTTCCGGCGCCGGTCGATCTGGTGGTGGCGAACCCGGGAGCACCCGCAGTACCCGGCTGCGCGTTCCGCGGTTGCGGCCCGCGATGACCAGGACCTCGTCGCCCTTCTTGATCTTGAGTCTCTTTCTGTTCTTGCCTGGGCGCATGTCAAATCACCTCGGGCGCCAGCGAGACGATCCAGCAGGAGGCGACGATGGCTTCGAGGAGTGGGGCGGCGCGATCGGCGACGAGATCATGGCGGCGGCGCTGATGGCCGCAAGCGGCCACGGGCAGCAGCGCGGGGAAAACGAAGCCGAGCGTGGAGCCCGGCGAAGACTGCGGCGAGGCTCAAGGAGACGGTCTACGCGTCCTTCGGCGCCTCGGCCTTGGCGAGGGCGTCTCGGACAGCCTCACGCATCCATTCGGTGGGTCGGCGGCTTTCGGCGGCGGCCGCCGCGTGGATGCGGGGCCGCAGTTCGACCGGGAAGCGGATGGAGGTGGTGTACGTCTTGACCTGTGTCACGGGAGGGTCCTTTTGGCGGTTGAGGGTCATGCGGAGGCGGCCTTCCGTTTCGTGGGCCGCTTCCGCTTCGCGGTTGGGGAGGGCGCGGCGGCCGGGACGGCCGCGGGCCGCGAGGCGCCGGGTTCGATGAGCCAGGATTCGTCCTCGGCGTTCCAGCCCCGGAGGGCGATCGCCTCCTCGACATAGCGGCGGCCCTGGACGCGCGTGACGTGGAGGATGAGGGAGATGCCGTCGACGACGCTCCTGCAGACGACCTCCCAGGGGAGTTCGCCGGCCTGCATGGCGCAGCTGGCGAGGCGCGAGAGGGCGGAGCGTGCGTTGTTGGCGTGGATGGTGGTGAGGGAGCCGCCGTGGCCCGTGTTGAGGGCCTGGAGGAGGTCGGCGGCTTCCTGTCCACGGACTTCTCCGACCACGATGTGATCGGGTCGGTGGCGGAGCGAGTGCTTGACCAGGTCGCGGATGGTGAGGGATCCCTCGCCGAGGTCTCGGGCCTCGAAGCGGACGGTGTTGGCCTGTTCGATGCGCAGCTCCAGGGTGTCCTCGATGGAGACGATGCGCTCGTGGTGTGGGAGGAGCTCGATGAGCGCGTTCAGCAGCGTGGTCTTGCCGCTGCCGGTGCCTCCGGAAACGAGGATGTTCCGGCGGTTTGCGAGGGCGTCCGTGGCGGCCTCGAGGATGGCCGGGGTGAGGCTGCCGTTGTCGACGAGGTCCTGGGCGGAGAAGGACCTGTTGCCGAAGCGCCGGATGGTGATCGCGACGTCGGGCGCCGCTGGCGGCGTGGTGATGGCGACGCGGGAGCCGTCCGGGAGCCTGGCGTCGAGCGCGGGATCGGTCTTGGGGTCGAGGCCGAGGGGCCTGGCGATGCTGATGGCGGCTCGCCGGAGCGCTCCTTCGTCGAGGAACGGGACTTCGAGCGGCTGGAGGCCCTTGCCGGCCCGCTCGGCCCAGGCGTTGTACGGGCCGTTGATCATGATCTCGGTCACCTCCGGGTCGTCGAGGAGTTCCTCGAGCCCCGGCAGGAAGGTCTTCAGGGAGTCGAGGGAGTCGGCCATTGGAAGTTGTCGTGTAAACAGGTGAAGGAGTGAGGTTGCGGGGGTGTCAACAAGGAATCAGATTTCGCCGGCGTCTCGCTGTCGCCAGTAGGAGCGGTCGTGGGGGAGGTAGTGGGGTTTGAGGTAGAGCCTGGTTGCCGGCAGTGATTTCGCGCCGTCGTACGGCAGGGCGATGGCCTGGTAGTTCTGGAGCAGGGTGAAGGTCCGGGCGTGGAACATGGGTTCCCGCTGCTCGCGGTAGGTCTTGCTGGCTCCGAGGCTGCCGCCTTGGCCGCCGCCCGCTCGGGCGGCGACGAGGGAGAAGGCCGGCTTGCTCGACTCGGAGAAGGAGTAGGAGGGCGAGAGCCGGGCGACCTTGCCGCACATGTTGGAGGCGAGGTCGGCGCTGGAGTCGTCGCTGAGGGTGAGGAAAATGCGGGTTCGGAGCGTCTGGAGCAGTGTGCGCCAGGCGTCGTTTCCGGAGAGGACGGATCGGAGCGAGGCGATGGACTGCGTGGCGACGATGGGGATGCACTTGCACTGCCGGGTGAGCGCGAAGGACTTCTCGTCTCCGGAGGGGTCGTCCTCGCCGACGGTGGCGAAGCTCTGGTACTCGTCGCAGAGGAAGACGGCCGGCCGGAAGTAGCGTCCGGGCTCGCGCTTCATCTGGGCGGGCCGCCGCAGCAGGGTCTGTAGCCAGGCGTTCTTCAGCATGACGCCGATGGCTCGGGCGAGCGCGGGGTTCGCGCCCGCGGGCATGTTGAGGGCTAGGACCTTGCCGCCCTCGATGAGCTCGGCGAGCGGCGGTAGCGGCTTGAGGGTGCCTCCGGCAACGCGGCCGTCCGTTTCGGATCCCGGCTCGGCGCGGTCCGCGCTTGAAGGCTCCGTTTCGGGGGTGTTCGGATCGCTCCCCATAGGGGTCGAGGACGGATCTTCGGTTCCCAGGGCTGCGTCCGCGTCCTGTTCGAGCTTCGGGGCCGCCGGATCGAGGGGTGACGGCGGCGCGAAGAGCCGGGCGATGTCCGGCAGGTCGAAGATGGAGAGGAAGACGGAGACGGACTCGACGATTGAGGTGCGGAGCTTCTTGTCGAGCGCCAGCCAGTCGTTCTGGTACCAGCGGTTGACGGCCTCCAGGCGGGCCAGGCGCTCGTCCGGCGGCGCCGGGCGCGCCTCCACGGATTCCCAGGGGACGCCGAGCCGGTCGAGGCGCTCCGTCGTCTCCGCGCTGGCGGGAGCGACGAGGCCGCCGCGCCGGTCGGGTTCGAGATCGAGGTCCTGGAGCTCGGGGTGGCCGTCGTGCTCGGCGGGGATCCGGATCCGGGGCTCGGCGGCCGGCCGCCTGCAGAGCTTGCGCGCCTCGTCGATCTTCTCCTGGAACGCCTCGGGGTCGATGGTGAGCCGGTAGACGTCTCGGAGGGTGACCCAGGGATCGGGGAAGACGCGGTGGAGTTCGATGATCCACCTGATGAGGTTGGTGGACGCCTGCTGCCAGAAGGGCTCCTTGCCTCGTCCGAAGAGCTGGTTCAGCAGCGTGGCGAGCGAGTAGGCGAGGCTGTAGCTGTCCATGTCGGAGTCGAGGGGGTTCCACTGCCATCGTCCGCCGAGCGCGATCTCGACGTAGTCGTGCTCGCGTCCGTTGTCGGCGAGGAGTTGCCGGACGTCGTGGCAGAAGTCTCCCTTGACCTCGAGGACGAGTCCGGCGGCTCGCTTTCGCGGGTCGTGCGCCTGCCAGGCGAAGAGTTGCTCTGCGAAGGGCCGCATGCATCCGCTGGTCTTTCCGGTGCCGACGGCTCCGAAGATGGCGAGGCCGGTGTAGAGGCCGCGCTCGGGGATGGAGAGCCACTGCGGCCGGCTGGCCTCCGTGGCCTCGATCGGGTGATGGAGTTCGCCCAGGACGAGGGAGGGCGCCTCGTCCTGGGTGGAGGCGGGCCAGTCGGGGAGGACGCCGCGTCCTCGGCGCGGGGACTCCTCTCGAGAGCCGAGCCAGACCCGGACCGAGCCGGAAAGGAGGAGGACGCCCCCGAAGGCGACGATGCCGGGGGCGGCCAGGTGCCAGGCCCGGAGGAGGGCGTGGACGGCCGGATCGTGGTACTGGATGAAGTCGAGGAGCGGGTCCTCGCCGATGGCGGGGAAGGGCCGGACCTGGCCGGCCCACCTGAAGGCTCCGAAGCCGGCCGCTAGGGCGATGAGGAAGCGGATCGTGACGGCTCGCCTGAGCGCACGGAGGAGCCGTCCCAGGCGTCGGAGGAGCGTGGCTCCGAGTGCGATCGTTCCGCGGTCGATGAGGCGTCCCAAGGCGTCGAGGATCGCGTCGGCCGCAGCCACGAGCGCGGCCGCGAGGGTGGCCCACCACGTGGCCCGTACGAGGGCGAAGTCGGCCGGCGTGCGCAGCGCGAGGAAGTCGAGCCAGGCCATCTGGCCGGGGGCCGGCCAGGCGGCGAAGTGAAGCGTCACGAACAGGACGCAGAGGCCGGCTAGAGCGGGCGCGAGAGCGACGACGGCCAGTCGGCGTCCGGCGGTGAGAAGTCGGTTCAGGAGGCGCGGCGGAGCCGACGCAGCCGAGCCGTTCAGAGTGGTCATCGCTCCGCTCCGAGCCTTCCCGCAGGGATCAACTCTGGACGTGAGCGACCCTCCCGTGGCTGCCATATAGGCCGCCACAAGGGAGACCCTTTCGTGCCGCTCCAGGCGGCCGAAAGGGGGGGTCGCTCACGTCCCAACCCGGTCGCCTGGTGCGGCCGGGTTGCTGCGCCCGAAGGGCGCTTCTGCCGGAACGGAGCCCGAGAAACACGTCGTGTTCGAAGGACGATTCGGCGGGGGTCCTCGAAAGAGGACGATGCCACATTCGGCGGATCGAAAGTGCCACAAAGGGGGTGCTGACGTTGTGGCATCCCGGAGCGACCCCGTGGTTGACCCGGAGTCATGCGAGAGCCTGGGGCGAGAGGCCGCGAGCGTGATGGGTGGAATAGGCGTCGATCACGGCCCCGGAAGCGTCGCCGGAGTCCTCCGCGTCGGCCCGCTGGCGGAGCGCAATGAGGACGCGACGTGCGGGATTGAAACCGCCCCAGGGAGCGCACGGCCGCGGGTCGCCGGTGGTGGCGGTCTCGCGCACGGCGGCGGCGAGGACGGCCAGCGTTTCACGCTCTTCGGAGGTCAACGGCTCGGCACCTCCCGGCGTCGAGTCGGTCCACGCGGCGACCTTGCGGGAGAGCTCGCCCTGCTTCGCCACCGTGCGCGCCACGGCGGCGACGCGGACCTGGGTTCCGAGGCTGCGGAGGATCGCCCAGAGGGCGCGGTGCTCGGCCGCCCAGCTCTGGAGCTCCTTGTCGGTGCGGCGGCCGGGATCGACGTAGACGAAGGTCGCCGACTTCTCGTCGGCGGCGATCGGCAGCTTGTGCGCGAAGTAGCGGAGGGTGCCTCCGGCCGCGCCGGCGTAGCGGCGGTTGGGAAGCAGGTCGCGGCGGACGCCGCGGCCGGTGAAGTGGTCGACCTTTTCCTGCTCGGTCGCGAGCCAGGGGAGGTCGGGGTGTTGGACCACGTGGTCCAGGGAGAGGAGACGTCGGAAGAGGACGGGGTCCTCCTTCGGCTGGCGACGATGGCGGATGTGCTCGACCCCCAGGGCGCGGTAGAGGCCCCGGTTGAAGACGTGGGTGTAGCGGAGCCTGGTGTCGTGGTCGGGGAGCGGGTGCTCCTTGGCAACCCCACGGTCTATGAGGGGCGTTACAAAGCGGGCAGTTGTCTTGCGGTCACAGCTGTGATGCTCGGTGAACTGTGTCCTGGTGAAGACGCCGGAGTGGAGGCAGACGAGGGTGAGCCAAGCCGCCTCGTAGGGACGGAAGCCGAGTTCTCGGAGCGCTCTGTCGCGTCCGTCCAGGTGGGGGATGTCCGGGGCCTTGAGGGCCACGGTCAGAAGTCGGTGACCTGGTCGGCCTGGACGTAGGTGACGAGGATGCCCATGGGGTTGACGGGGAGGAGGTTCGCCGGCACTTGTTCCAGGAACATGAACTGCATGGAGACGCTCCAGCGCTCGCGGGCGACCTCCCGGCCGTTCTCGAGAACGGCGACCTCGAAGTTGGCGGAGGCGATGTGCGGGGCCTCCGGCTGCGGTTGAATGGAGAGGGAGACCCTCTCGACCTGGCGCTCCTGTTCGGCGAGCCCGGCTGCCACGGCGGCGACGGCCTCGCCGTCGCGCCGGAAGGCTTCGTCGGCCAGGGTGGTGACCAGGAAGTTGAGGGACCGTGCCCAGGCCCTCTGGGCGGTTGCGGTACGGCGCGAGTAGTGGTCGCTGACGAAGGCGGCGAGGAAGTACTTGGTGGTCGGGTCGAGCGGGTCGACCTGGGCCTCGAGCGCGTCGTAGGCGAGTGCCTCGGCTCGGCCGACGTCGTCCACGCGGATGACGATCGGCTTGGGGAGTTCGACGCTTGAGAGGCGGACGACGGCGACGAGCAGGAGCAGGAGGACTCCGCCGAGGGCGTAAGTGGCGAGTCGAAAGTGACGGTTGGAGACGACGATCTCGCCCCATACGTCGGCGAATTCCTTGCCGGGGTCGGGCTTGCTCACGCGGGCACTCCTCCCTTGAGCGGCGCTGCGGCGACGCGGGCGGGGGCGGCGACGATGCGGGAGGCCATGAAGGCGCCTCCGAAGAAGCCGCCGCCGTCGCTGCCGGCGCCGACGATCATGCCGGCGATGTCGCCGATCTTCATGATGGAGACGATGGCGCAGACGATCACGCCGAACACGGGAACGACCCAGACGCCGGTGGCGGCGGTCATCGAGTTGATCTCGAAGGTCTCGGCCTCGAGAGCGCGTGCGAAGCCGAGGATGATCCGGGTCCAGAGGCTGACCATGGCGGCCGCGATTGCCCCGTAGAGGCTGTACTGGAGCATCGCCTTGAACCAGCCCCAGAAGAGGAAGTCCATCTTCGGGACGATCATGAAGGGGATGAAGAGCGGGCCGAGGGTGACGAGGACGGCGATCGCGGCCTGGGCGAAGAGAATCTGGGCCATGGCGAGCGCGAGGACGACGATCATTCCGAGGACGAAGCTGCCCAGGATGGCGGTCAGGAGGGCGAGGTGGGCGATTTGCTTGCCGCCGGTGCGGAAGGCGGTCCAGAGGTTGACGGAACCGGCTTCCTCGCCGACGAGCCTCATGTGGTCCTCGGCCAGCTCCATGACCGTGGCGACGCCCTGGGCGAGGACATCGGCGCCGAAGAGCCGCATGAGCGCGTTGCCCTGCCCCGTGATGAGCTCGGGAAAGCTGACGCCCAGGCCGACGATGTTGGTGTCGTAGCCGCGCACGAGGGCGAGGGGGATGGCGAGGACGAAGATGAACTTGATGAGTTCCCATGCCTGGAAGGTGCCGCTCAGGGCGACGCGGGCGCCGGTCCAGACGATGAGGATGAGGGCGATGTTCCGGGCGAGGTCGTTGCCCCATCCGAGGATGGTGCTCTGGGCGCCGGCGGAGAGGACGATGTTGATGGCGGTGTCGAGGAATTGGGGCAGGTTGCCGATGCTGTTGTCGTTGACCGTCGGTATGCCGGCGTTGGGCGGCGGCTGAGCGTCGGCCGGCAGGGCGGTCAGGAGGAGAAGGCCTACGGCCGTCAGGACGAGCGGTGCGCGTCGTCGCGCCGCTCCGGATCCGGATCCCGCGCATGACTTACGCCCCGAGGCGCAAGTCGGCCAGAATCGCCCGGTAACGCGAGCGGGGCCGGTCCCGGGTGGGCAGACTGTCTGTGGGTCGCGCCGTGCGACGCAGGGCCACGCCTCGCGAGGCGTGGACGGCGATCTGGAGCCGGGGAGCATCGGGATCCGGCTAGTTGAAGAGGAAGGCTTGGCGCCAGGCGTTGCGCTGGCCCCGGACGCGGTTCTGGGCGCGATCGGCGCGGCGGGCCTCCGCGCGCTCGGCCGTGACCTCGGCTTCGAGCTGCTCGCGATGCTCTTCTTCGAGCTTCCACGTCTCGAGCATGTTGCGCGCGGCGTGGTGAGCGGTGAGCTGAGCGACGGCGATGTCCACCTCGATGTCGTTGAGCTTCATGGCGTGGGCCTCCTGGGCGAGGGCCGTGTCCGCGAGTTCGGTCTGCTGGCGGCTGCGCTCGACGGACGCGGACGTTTTGCCGAGGAGTTCGATGAGGGCCTCGGCGCTGTCGAGGACGAAGTAGTCGGTGGCGAGCTGGCGTTCCGCCCGCTCTCGCCTCTCGAGCCAGTTGTCGGAAGCGGTCGGCACGTCGCGGTAGGCGCGGGCGTAGCGCTGGCGGGAGACGGTGTCGGCCGCGGCCAGGGCCTGCCGGGAGTGGGTGAGCAGGGAGTTGCCGCCGTCGTCCTGCATGTCGGCCATGGCGTTGGCCAGAGCGAGGGGCTCACCGGTGAAGTCGCCCGCCCAGGAGAGGCCCGACGAGTCCTGGAGCAGGCTCATGGGATCGCTGCTCAAGTCCTCGAAGGCTTGGGTCAGGGCGCCGATCTTGCCCATGGCGTCGTCGAGTTGTTGGTCGATCTGGTCCTTCAGCTCGACGACGGCGGCCGCCTGCTCGATGGCGACGAGGGCGTTCTCGGCGACGTTGAGGATCTGGGTGAGTTCGGTGGCGCCGGCGATGTTGAGGAAGGCGTACGCGCCGCCGGTGACGAGCAGGCCGACCAGGGCGAGAATGAGGGTGCGGCGGAAGGTGGTGCTCGGCAGGATCATGGTGTGGCTCCTGTGGTCGTCGGTGGAATGAGAAGGTCTGCGGTGAGCCATATGCGCAGGCGGTGTCCGGCGCGGATGGTGATGGTGGGGAGCCGGTTGAGGAAGCGGTCCATGATCTGGATTCCGGTTTCGGAGAAGCTGCGGCCGGTTCCGAGGCGGTACTGGTCGGTGGTTTCGGCGACGCCGGCGCCGGCCGAGGCCAGGCCGCTCAGGAGGCCGACGCCGCCGGCGGCCAGGAAGGTGCTGAGGTAGTGGCGGTCGACCTGGTCCTTGAGCGCCCCTTCTCCGAGCTGGTTGAGGCCCTGGAAGCGGAGCGCGGCCCAGCGGCCGTCGGGGAAGACGAGCCGGTGGAAGCCGACCGCGAGTCGGCTCTGGTTCTGGTCGCGGACGGCCTGCATCGTGCCGATGAAGCGGCTGCCTCGGGGGATCAGCACGGTCTGCCGGTCGGCGCTGTAGAAGGGGACGGCGACGACGGCGGAGACGGGGCTCGGGAAGTCTCCGGAGAGTTGGGTGACGAGGACGGCTTCGACGAAGGAGCCTTCGTGGATGCGGTGCCAGCCAGGCGGGTCGTCGGGTACGGCGACCCGTTCCGGCCGTTCGTAGTCGGGTTCGTTGTTGGAGTCGGGCAGGGCGACGTCCAGGGCGCCTCCAGCCGTCGCGTTTGCGGGAGGGCCCGCCGCGCCCGGGGGTACGGCCCCCGCGGTCGACTGTTGAAGCGCGGCGGCCCCGAGAGTGTCGTAGAGGGCCGCGAGCCGTTCGTGGGAGGAGGGTTCGGAGTCGCCGCCGCCGAGAGGCGCGTCTTGGTCGCGGACGGAGTGGGCAACGGGGACGGCGACCAGAGACCGGTGTCTGCGCTCGATGTCCTCGAGGTGTAGCTCGAGGCGGAGCTCCGCCTCCTGGGGCGAGAAGACGTCGGGATCCCAGGGGTCGGGGTTGGGGTCCTCCTCGTCCGGCGTCATCCCGGCTAGCCGTTGGAGGATGGCTTCGCCGGGAGGTGGCGAGGGCGCCAGGTTGAGGTTGGCCTGGCGAACGGTCTCGCGCTGAGCGTCGGCTTCTGCCTCTTCGCGTTCGAAGGCGGCCTGCCGCCGCTGGTTCTCGACCTCGCTGCCGAGGCGGTCGGCCATTTCGGGGTCGGCCGGGGTCTGCTCGTCCGGATCGGTCTCGCCGATCTCCTCCTCGGAGCCGGCTCCGCCGATGGTGGCGGCGACGATCACGACGACGAGGACGACGGCGAGGATCGCGACCACGCGGTTCATCAGGTTCGCCGGCAGCGCGCCCGCGGGTTTCGCGATGCGCTGCTTCCACTCTTTGAAGTCGGCCACTACTGGAGGGGTTCCGGTTCGTCGAAGGTCCAGCCGGCGCGGTGCTTGCCGATCTGGAGCCAGCCCTGGCCGACCACGCGGCGGACGACGTAGAGGCCGTCCTCGGTGAGGTCGTAGGGGATGAGGGACGGCTGGCCGTCCTTGTTCTCGTAGAGCGCGGGGGACTCCTGGGCGAGGCTGCGCAGGTAAGTGAACTGACCGTCGTGCCACATGCCCTCGACGAGGAAGGGCCAGCCCTTGGCCTTGTCGTGGAGGCGGTAGGGGAAGCGGACGCGGGTGGGGTACTGGGCGCGGAAGCCGTTGACCCGGTCGTCGGCGGAGGCATGCGCGGCCGCGATCTGCTCGTCGGCGTGCCGACGCTTCGCGGCGGCGTCCTCGGCGGCCTGTTGGGCCATGGCCTGGTAGGAGGCGACCTGGTCGGCGGCGACGAAGGCGGGCCGGTGGGCCTCGCCGGCGGCCGCGGCGGCCTCGGCTTCGAAGTTATGGTCGAGCCGGACGACCAGGTGCGGCGGAGTGTCGGAGGACTCGGAGACGAGGAAGGGGTAGATCCGGCCGGATTCGCAGACCAGGGCGACGTTGGTTTGGACGCCTTCCTCGGTGGGCTTGAGGAAGGCGACGTTGGCGGATCCGGAAAGGTGCCAGTAGTCGAGGTCTCCGACGACGAAGTCGAGGATGTTCTCGTTGGCGGGGAGGGTGATGACGGTGGTGTGGCGGACGCGGGTGGTGAGCCTCCAGACCTCGTCTTCCGCGGGGTCAATGCGCAGGATGTGGGAGTCCTGGGCGAGCAGGGGAACGGCGGCGAAGGCGATCGCGGCCGCGATGGTGGGTGGTGCGTACAAGGTGATTTACCTCCGTTGGTTAGCCAGGACCTCGAGAGCGGCGGCGAGGCCGTGTTCGGCCACCGCTTGCGCTCGGCGCTCGCCGTCGACGGGAGAGCTGGTGTAGAGCCAGTAGGACTCGGGATCGACCTCGAGGCGGACGACGCCGGCCTCCTGGGCGCGGCGCAGGTACATCTCGCGTTTGGGCAGGAGTCCGCGGATGGTCTGCATCTCGGTGTCGTTGAGCCGGAAGGTCGCCTGGACGCCGTCCGGCAGGTCGGGGTTGGCGAGGAAGAGCTTGGTGGGGAGGGATTCCAGCAGCGCCTGGGCTCCCTCGGTGTCGGTGAGGTCGACGGCGCTCTGGGTCGCGAGCACGAGGGCGGCGTTGCGCTTGCGCCAGGTCTTGGCGGCCTCGGCGAGGTAGGTGAGGACGGCGCGGTCGTTGAGGTAGCGCCATGCCTCGTCGACGACCATGAGCTTCACGCGGGCGGCCTCGGCCGGATCGTCCAGGGCGAGCCGTAGCCGCTCGAGGAGGAAGAACAGGGCGGCCTCGCAGAGGTCGTCGTGCTCCGCGGCTCCGGCCAGGTCGATGACCTGCCAGTCGGCGAGTTCCAGGGTGTCCTCGCCTCCGCCGTCGAAGAACTTGGCCCAGGCGCCCTCGCCGTGCCAGCGGCTCATGGCCGGCCACATGGCGGCGGGCAGGGTGCGCACCAGAGCTGAGAGGGTGCGGTCCTCGGCCGGACTGCGGTAGAGGTCCTCGACGCGCTCTCTGAGCTCGGTGGTGTCCTCGCCTCTGAGCGTGTAGCCGCCGATGCGGAGCAGGCGGGCGATCCAGCCGGTGAGGAAGCTGAAGGTCCTCTCGCCGGGTGGGAGGCTGAAGGGCTTGAGCGCGATCTCGTCGCCGTCCGCGTCGGGGTTGAGTTCCAGGTAGCCGCCGCCGATGAACTCGGTGAGCCACTTGTAGGAGCCGCCCAGGTCGAGGACGAGGACTCTGGGCGCGTAGTGCTGGGACTGGACGAGCAGGAAGTTGAGGGCGAAGCTCTTTCCGGCTCCGGTGGCGCCGAGGATGAGGGTGTGGCCGACGTCGCTGCCGCCGAAGAGGTCGTAGTGGTAGGGGGTTTTCCACGGCGTCTCGAAGGTGGCCATGGCGGGCTTCTCAAGGTGCTTGCACTCGGCCTGGCCGGGCGGCGGCCCGAACAGGGGCGCCATGCAGGCCGCGACGCCGGCGCTACTGAAGACGGTGCGGACCTGGCGCTTGCGCGGTTGCCCGGGCAAACGGCTCCACCAGGCGGGAAGCTGCCCGAAGCCCTCCCGGATGACCTTGGCGTCGGCGGCGCCGAAGATGCGGAAGAGCTCGGCGTCCAGCGCCTCGATCCTGGCCAGGTCGTCGCCGTGGAGCGCGATGGTCAGCGAGATGTCGCCGTAGGCGACGCCCTCCGTCTCGAGTTCGACGAGCGCGTGGGCGATGCGGGCGGATTCGGCGTCGGCCGCCGAATCGACCATGGCCGCGGCGGTGCCTTGCGCGTCCTGCATGTGGGCGACCATGGAGTAGCGCTTGCTGAAGTAGTGGCGCTGAACGCTCCGGATCTTCCGGCGCGAGGAGGCGAGCGGCTGCGGCCGCCATTCGAGGGAGACGGTGAGCAGGGCGTCGAGGCGATAGAGCTCCTGCAGCAGGTTCGCTCTGGCCTGGACCGGAGGGGAGGTCAGGTTGTAGAGGATCAGGGGCTGGCCGTCCAGGCGCAGGAAGCGCCGCTCGGCCTCCAGTTCCGAGAGGGCCAGTCTCCAGTTGAGGGCGCTCGGTATGTGGTCGCCGTGCCAGGGCTGTCCCGGCCGGTTGACGAGTCCAGAGAGCACGGCGGTGGCCTCCTCCGCCGGCAGCACGCGCAGCGGAGTGACGTCGGAGGCGAGCGCGGCGGAGGCGCCGACGAGCTGGCGGAAGCGCTCGGCGGCGTCGGTGACGTGGCGGAGCAGGAAGGCGCATTCGTCCGGCTTCATGCGGCTCTTGATCCAGTCCTGGGCGGCGGCGAGGACGCCGGCGTTGCCGGTCCGCGCGTTGGCCTTGAGTTCGGCGTCGTGCGACCACACGACGTAGGCGCGGAGCTCCTGGACGCGCCGCTCGAGGAAGGAGCGGCGCTTCTCCTGGGAGATGGCCGCGAGGCCGTCCAGCCCGTCGATGGCCGCGAGCCGGCCGGGCCGTCTCAAAAGGTAGAAGTAGAGCCGGGTGTGGGGATCGAGGCTGGAGAGGAGGCGGAGCCACCGGCCGAGGACCTCGTCCATTTGCTGCGGAGTGCGGCCGTCGACGACGGCCTGGGAGAGCTCCGCGACGGCGAGGAGTTCGCCGCCGCGGGTCAGGCAGAAGGGGTGGTCTTCGAGCCAGCCCCAATAGGGGAGCTCTTCGGCCAGGCTGCCGGCGGCCTCGTGGTCCGTGCGCTCCGCTTCGAGGTTCATTCGCTAGGATGACGGGCGAGATGAGCGAGCCCGCGAGAGAGATCGATTACGCGACCAAGGCGGACATCGACGTGCTGCGCGCGGAGATGAAGGCCCTGCGTGCGGAGGTGAAGGCCGAGATCGCGGGGGTGGAGACGCGGATGATGCGGACGCTGTACGCGGTCGCCGCGGCGTTGCTGGCCGGCCAGGTGGCGTCGGTGTTCGCTCTCCTTCGGCTGCTCGGCTGAGTTCCGCCGGTTGCAGGCCGGCGCCCTCACTCGATCAGGTGCAGGTGCCACTTGGACTCCTTGCCGGCGTCGTAGCGCGTTCGGCTCGTGCCGGCCTTGGCGATGATGGAGAGCATGTTGGGGTCGCGCTTCCAGGCGAGGAAGCCGGCCACGTAGAGGACGGCGAAGAGCAGCGCTCCGGTGATGATCGAGTTGAGGCCGTTCCATACGGCGCCGCCGAAGGTGGCGGAGAGGAGAAACCACCGGCGCTCCACGCCCAGAATCTTCATGGGGCGCGAGAGCGCCGGGTGGCCGTACCAAGGGGTTTCTCCGCGCAAGGGGACCTACAGCCCGGCGATGCCGACGGCGACGAGGTCGGCGGTCAGGCCGCCGAGCCCCTCGTGGAGGTGGGTCAGGCCGGTCGAGAGGCCAGCCATCGAGAGAGCCGCGGCGTAGCGGCGGCGGCGCGGGTAGTGGAAGGCGGCCATCAGGGTGCTGGTCGCCAGCGCTACGAAGGCCGGGGGCGGAAAGAGGGCGACTACGTCGAGCATCTGACTTCCTCCTCAGAAGAGCCAGCCAAGGAAGTTGGCGGCGCCCATCGTCATGCCGAGGCCGAAGATGATCCCGGCCAGGAGCTTCTTGGAGCCGCCCTCGCCGAAGGCGAACATGAGGCCGCCGATGACCAGGGCCACGAGGCTCAAGCCTCGGGCGATCGGGCCGGTGAAGGCGGTCTGGAGCCGGTTGACGGCCCTCGTCCACGGGCTGGTTTGGGCCATGAGCATGGCCGGTGCGAGGAAGAGGAACGCGAACGTCGTGAGCCGAATGGTGAGGCTCTGGAGTCGGGAGAAGGGCGGAGCCTGGGGCTTCGCGTCCATGGTTTCGGGATGCATGCGGGTGTCCTCCTTGTGGGGAGTTGGTGGGGTCACTCGACGAACTCGCCCTGCTCTTGATCGGCGAGGCGGCGCGTCAAGTCCGGATCGCCCTCTCCACGGCGGAGAGAGCGTTCGACCAGGTCGACCTTCCTGCCCACGTCGTGGAGGCCCAGACGGCGCATCGCGGCGGCCAGGGCGACCATGAAGGTCGCGGCGGCGAGGAAGGTGTGAACGGTGATGGGGAGCCAGTACTCCTGCACGATGAAGCGTCCATGGGGCGCGAGGAAGTCGAGCCGGGACATGGCGTAGAAGGCGAGGATCGCCCCTAGGGTGAGGGTCACGCCGAAGCTGATGCGCCAGGTGTGCATGGATCAATCGAGAACGTTCCAGATGGACCACACGGCGACGATCAGCCCGAGGACGATGGCGACGATGGGGAAGAGCCAGAGGCGGGCGGGGCCGGGTTCTGACGGCGGCTCCGGGGCCCAGGTTCGGGGGAGGGCCGGCAGCTGGCGCGCGACAGTCAGGTCGCGCTCCAGGCGCCGTCGTTCGCGATGCTCGTAGATGGCTACGGCGGCGGCGACGACGACGAGGCAGGCGTAGACGGTCCAGCCGATCACGGTGTCCTGAAGGATGCGGTTGAGCGGGATCGCGGGATAGCTCATGGTCAGTCGCCCTCGGTCACAGGTCGAGAAGTCCGTCTTCGATCCCGCCGCGGCGACCGCCTCCGCTACCGGCGCCGCCGCTCGATGACGAGAGGCTGCTCAAGGTGCTGGCCAGGTGGCGGGCGGCCCGCGCGCCCGCGGGGAAGAGAGCGAAGCCGGCCGCGCTCTTCGCGGCGATCGAGGCGCGGGAGTAGTGCTCGGTGGTGATCTCGATGTTGACGCGGCCCTCGACGGGTCCGTCCGGCTCGCGGGCGACCTCGATCTGGGCGTCCGGCCAGAGGATGGCTCCCTTGTCGTCGAGCGGCAGGTCGAGGCGCTCGGCGATCTCCTCGCGCAGGGCGTCGGCCGCAGCCTTGCCGCGGGCGGCGCGCACGGCCTCCGTGCGCCGCATGATCTCGCCGCGCATTTCGGCGTCGAGCCGGATCCGCTGTAGATGCAGCCCGCGAGCCTCCAGCTGCTCGCGGGCCTCGGCGACGGCTCGGTAAAGGGCGAGGTCGTGCTTGAGGTCGGTTTGCTTGCCCAGGCCGCTCCAGGTGCGCTGCTCGGCGGCCCAGCCTCGCTGTGGGGCGACGGTGTTGGCTGTGCGGCGTCCGGCCTCCGTGGCCGTCAGAACCTTCGTCCCGCGGTGTTGCCGCTCCTCGACCCAGCCGGCCTTCACCAGGTGATCTATGCCGCGCTTGCCGGCGAAGGGGTGGCCGCCGAACTGGTGCTTCACCAGGTCGCGGGAGGCGACGGCGCGATGGACGGCCACGTCCACGAGAGACGCCTGGAGGCGGTCCTGGAAGGAACGCCGCTCGGGATCCCGGCCGGCGAGCTCGCGGCGGTGTCCGCGTTGTCGCGCCGGCTCGCGCTCCGCCTGGCGGAGATCGTCCCTGGCGTCGCCCCAGCGGCTCATCGCGTGGGTTCGTGGTCGCGTTCGAAGGTGCGCTCGGCGGTCCGCTCGGCGACGACGCGGTTGATGTCTGCGTTGGTGGCCCTGGGGAGTTCCGTGAGACGGGGAGCGAGGCCGCCGCGGTGGCGCTCGGCGCGCAGCTCCGAGACGGCAAGGTAGCGATCCTTGGCGTCCTGATCGTTGTTGAGTTGGCCCCATCCGATCTCGGGGTCGATGACCTGTTCCTCGAGACGGGAGGCGTCTTCGTACCGGCCGGCCTTGACCAGGGCCTCGTGCTCGCGCAACGCCTCGGGGAGGTCCGCGACGACGTGGGCGCTGCTGCGGTCCTGTGGGTTGAGGGAGCCGTCGTCGAGCGCGAAGCGTTGTCCGTGTCCGCTCTTCGGCTCGTCGATGGGGGTGCGATCAGGGGTTGGGAGCTCCCGATCGAGACGCCGGCCCTGTCCCTGGTTCTCGAAGTTGTCCGCGAGATTGAGGACGGTTCGGCGCTCCTCGGGGAACTCGCGGAGAAAGTCGTTCGCGTGGTTCTGGAGGTCGCTACGGAGGCTGCGGAAGTTCGCCGTTTGGCGGGTGTAGGTGTTCTGCGAGGCCGCCAAGTGGACGCCTTGCAGGTCGCGCAGGAGTTGAGGTGGCGGCGCGCGGTGGCCGCGGTGTCTGCCGAGGTGGTCGAGGGCGATTTCGGCAAGGATTTGGATGTTCCGGTTGAAGTTGAAGTGGGCCTGCTGGTTCATGGCTGCGGCGTGAAGGGCCGGCGACGTGTCGATCACGGAACGCTCTTCGAACTTCTCGCCGTAGATGGCTCTAGCGAGCGCGCCCTGGTGGATGTGGAGCTCCGGCCGTTGGTCGGAGGCGGCGACGCGAACGGCGCCGGCGCTGCCGGCCGGAACGGTCGGCAGTGGAGTGCTGGTGAGCCGCTTCACCGCGTCATGGCGTGGTGGAGAGGCGCTGCTGTAGTTGTGGACGAGATGCTGGGCATCGGTCCTGGAGAGGGTGATCGTTTCCGGCTGGTTCCGCTCGAGCTCCTGGCCGCGCTCGCGCAACGCGGCGTGGGCTGTCATCCGCTCGCGAGCCTCAGCCTCGCGTTGTTCGGCCCGCTCGCGCGCCGGTGCGATCAGGTAGCGGGAGATGCGCTCGGCGTGGGCAGCCGCCCGGTAGATTTCTCGCGGATCATCCTCTAGGACCTTGATCCAGCTCGCGACGTACTCGGTACCGTGGCGCGGGTCGTGGCCGAGGCCGATCTTCTCCCCGGTCATCATGGCGCTGATTTCGGCGCGGAGTTCCTCGCGGGCGTAGTCGGGGCTGCCGAACTTCTTCCCGAGAGTCTCGCGATCGAGCCGCGAGGGGTGGCCAGTGGAGTGGCCTAGTTCGTGTAGCGCGGTTTGGTAGTACTTGGCGGCGCTAGGAAACTGGCCGGGTTCCGGAAGGACGACTCGGTCGGTGCGGACGTTGTAGTAGGCGCGGTCGCCGGCTTGATGTTCGATCGTGACGCCGCTGGCCTCGATGATCGCCTCGGCTTCCTCGTGGGCCTTCCATTCGGGTTCAGGGGAAGCCGTCGGCCGCACGGGCAGGCCGTCCGTCTGCTCGGCGTTGAAGACGGTGTAGGTGCGGACGAAGGGACGATCAGTCTCGACGATGTCGTACTGCTTCTCGCCGGCGTCGTTGAGCTTGGGGTTGCCCTGCTCGTCCTTGGTGGGGACCACCTTCTGGGTGGAGAAGAACAGGACCTTGGTGCCCTTCTCGCCCTTTCTGACGTGGGCTCCGGCCTCTCTGATCTGGCGGTAGGTTGCCCACCGGTTGTCGGTGTAGCCCCTCATCTGGGCGGCGACGCCGAGGTAAAGGCTGTTGCCTCCCGTGTAGCGGCGGCCGGTTGCGAGGTTCTCCGGCAAGGAGCGTTCGCCGGGCTTCCAGGGCTTCTGGAAGGGGGCGGTTCCGTCCTTCAGTTGGCGGATGATCTGGCGGGCGAAGGTCTTGTGGTACTCGCCGACGCGGTCCCTGGAGCGGGCCATCAGGAGCCGACCTTGACGTTGGCATGGAGGAAGTCGGCGACCTCGGCGCTGCGGTCGGTATGATCGAAGAGGCCGAAAGTCGATTATCGCCACATGACCGTGCTGCCTCACCAACCTGGGAGAGTCGTTCGCCGCGACTCTCAGCACTACCCAGAAGCGCTACGTCAGGCCGGTCCTGCGGCTCTCTTTGCCGCCGACGAGTTTTTCACGGCGAGGATCCGAAACCCTCACACGCGTCGAGCCTACCAGCGTCCCGTGAGGCTCTTTCTCGAGTGGTGTAGGGACCAGGAGCTAGACCTACGTTCCGTCGCGCCTGGCGATGCTGCCGAGTTCATCGACAGTCTCGGTTCTGTCTCGGTCCAGAAGCTCGCGATAGCGGCCCTGCGCCAGTTCTTCGACGTGCTCGTGAACCGTCATGCCGTGATGCTGAACCCTTTCCGCTCTGTTCGCGGGCCACGGCGCGATACGCGTGAGGGCAAGACGCCGGAGATCACGGTCCCTCAAGCTCGAGAGCTCCTGGACTCCCTCGACAGTGCTCGTCCAGTCGGGCTCCGCGATCGCGCGATACTAGGTACGTTGACCTACACGGGCCAACGCGTCGGCGCAGTCGCCCGACTCCGGATCCAGGATCTCCTTGACTACGGAGACCGGCGATCGTTCGCCTTTCGGGAGAAGCGTGGCAAGGAACGGGAGATACCCCTCCGCTTCGACCTCGATCAGTGGATCTCTGAGTACATGGCGGCTGCGGTTCCTGTGGACGAACCCAAGAGCGCCCCGCTGTTTCGGATCACGTCTCCTACCGCCGCTACAGGCTTCACGAACCGTGGCGTTCAGCCGTGGACGATCCGCACGCTTCTCAAGCGCCGCCTCCGCGACGCCGGCTTGCCCGAGATCATCACGCCCCATAGTTTCCGGGTCATGGTAGTCACTGATCTCCTGAGCCAGGACGTGCCGATCGAGGAGGTGCAGTATCTCGCGGGCCATTCCCATCCCTCCACGACACAGGTCTACGACCGGCGCAGCCGCCGCGTCACCCGCAACCTCGTCGAACGCATCTCTGTCTGAGACGCCTCGAGAGCACGAAGCCAATCGCTTCACGGGTGCCGAGAGACCGCAGAAGGCCATTCCGCTCCTGGGCGGCCACGGGGGACGCCGCAAGGGGAGAGCCAGCCCCAACGTCTGCGCCCCGCCCCAACTCTTCGCAGCCGATCCGGATCGCTCTCCAGGCGCTCCATCTGCCTCGGTGCCGGCGCACGCTCAACGGTTGCTCCCAAGAGACTCAGGGCCTCGGCCTTCCACAACTCCTGACGCCGAAAACGCACACCAGAGTTCGTGTCTTGGTCGCTGAAAGCGTACACCTAAAGCGATGGTCCTTCGCTGAAAGCGTACACCTAGCAAGTAGAACCAACTAGATCTACCTAGCAGCAAGTAGTAGCACGATGGAACCTGCGGAAGACCGACCACACCACTGGATAGGCGGGAGAACCACAAAGGAAGGAGAGAGAGCCCGGGCTACGGCACCATGCGCTTCTGTCGGGCCGGAATCTTCGGCGTAGTCGGTCCGATCACCAACGCTCCTGCCCGGTTCTTGTGTCCTCGTCGGCCAGCTTCCACGCGGTAGTTCAGCGTTGGCCAGACCGCTTTGATCTTGCGTAGCTCCCGCAAAGTTCGCCGACGAAACATCTGCACCTCGTTCTTGTCGTACTGTTCTCTCGGTTGGTCCGCGAACTGTCGGTACAGCACCGGCCAGGTGATCCGTCGTGGACGGTCCAGTCTGAACGTCGCGTAGGTGAGCCAGAGGTAGAGATCGACTCCCAGGGCGCAGGGTCGCAGCGTTCTGAGCGTTGCCATGTCCACCGGAACCGGCCGACGAAGAATCTCCGTGAAGAAGTCGCTCCCTAGACGAACCGTGCTTCGCCACATGCTCGGTGTTTCGGGCGAATCCACTTCCCACCAGAGCTCCGACCGGTCCGCGATCATCGACGCTACGCTTCGCGTGACGCCCTCCCCCTCGTAGCTCAGCCTGATCGACGCGTTGAAGAGCCGCTCAATCTGATCCCGGAGCCGCGTCCGATCCCCGCGAACACCGCCGCTCCTGCTCGTGATCCCCAGCTCCCGCATGAATTCCGCGAGCGTCGCCCCCAGCCGCAGTCTCGCCGACCGGGTCCTTACGACTTCGGTGCAGATCCACGCCAGTAGTAGGCGCGGGAGCGTTCCGAACGGTAGGCCTGGCTGGCCGGTTGCCGTCACGATCATCGTGTACGGCCCGTTCCTCCGTATGTACTGCCGCTCGTCTCCTCGATTTCGACGTGGAAGTGCACAAAGCGTCAGCAGGCGCGCCATGAAGGCCACTTCGACGTGGTCGTACCGCTCTAGGCCGCTTTGTCCAGTCGCGGGTAACCGCTGCAGCCCCCTTGAGAGCCGGCGCTCGTCCGTCAACACGTCTGCTAGCGGTCTCATAGGTGGGACTTCCGCCTAGTTGCTTAGCCAGACCATCGGCGTTGCTCGGCTGTCCCAGGCGGACGTTTCGCCCCCTTCCCTCTTGCTACGCGAGTTCATATCTGATAATCATGTTATCCAACTTCGCTATGAGAGATCAGGCTTCATCCGCTGCGTACGTCCGCGTGCTCTTCGAGCCAGCCGACTATGTCGCCGTTCTTGTCGTCTCTCGTGGGCTCCCTAAGCGTCCAGCGGTTCTTCAGCGGATCGTGGACGCTGGTCGTGTCGCCGGCGAGCGCTATCAAGCTTGGCTTCGCCACTTGAACTCCCGGGGGTACGACCTCTTCCTCGGAGTGAACCCCGTCGATCCAGCTCGGGGCACACGTGAGAAACAGGACATAGCCGAGGTTCGGCGCCTCCAGCTTGACCTAGATGCGGATGGGGCGGACTCCCTCCAGCGTCTCCTGCAGGACGTTGAGTCCGGACGCCTACCGGCGCCAGCAAACGTAGTTCGCAGCTCTCTACAGAATTACCGGGTTCTCTGGCACACGACGCGAGCGGTTTGGACACAGGAGCAAGCCGAAGACGCTATGGGCCGTCTAGCTGACCGCGACGCAGGCGATCATTCCGTGGCCGATACAGCGCGGGTCATGCGCTTTCCCGGTTTCCACAACAAGAAGCCGGACCGCAAGAACGCCGTCGCCGCTTGGACGGACCATGGCGGCGACCCGGTCGGGCCGGCGAACTTCGGCCGGCTTCCAGCCAGCGACGTCCAGGTTAGGTCCAGCCCGAAGCGCGCAGGCCGACGTGTGGCGGTTCGCAGCGGAATCAGCCAGAGTGAGCGCGATTGGGCGTTTGTGCGCGACCGTCTGCGGAAAGGCACTGAACGAAGCGCTCTGGTCGCCGTTCTCGAGCGACGCCGTCGAGACAAGTTCAACCCGGCTGATTACGCGTCTCGGACCGTGCGGAAGGCCGCAGAGAGTCTCCGACTTGACAGTCAACCTCCACGCTGACCACAGGAGCCGACCTTTGACGATTATCGACTTTCTCACTGCCACTCAAGGCAGGAGTACCGCTGTCGAGACGGTCCTCAGGGAACCGACGCAGGATGGCGTCTTGTGAGAAGCGCTCCGCGCCGGTCTGAATGGAGCGGGACCCAGTAGGGAGTTGACGATTCGAGCCAGCATGGCGGTCGTGCTCCTTGGAGGAGAGACCTAGCGCCCGAGTTGGCGCCGGGCCGTATGTGACCGCCACGCGTAGGCATGGAAGGTCCCGCCTATTCGCCGGCTTCGGGAGCTACCCGCGGCCTCTTAGGGGCTGTTGTATTCGGCAGGCGACCCGACATCGGCGCCTACGCTGCGGTCACAGATCGCGAAGTCTAGCGCTTCTCCGCGACCCAGGAAACCGGCGCGCCCGCGATTCCGCTGGGCACACAGCGGAGGCGGCGACTGGCCGCGGAGCGTTCGGCACCGAGCATGAGGAGATGCCCGGACGGCCCGTGGACCGATGGAAGCCGAGTCTGGCCGTTCTTCGCGTCGGCTCGCAGGTCACCCCTATTGCGGCTGCTGCTGGATGTGGCCTCTGCCCAGCCGAAGCCGGTGAGCCGCGGCCCACGCCCATGGAATAGGACCGAGCGAGAAGTGGGTAGGCCCTTCGCTGAAACGGGAAGCGTACGTGCCGGATGGGAGTTCATTTGCTATGCGTCGAGCCCACACTGTGACGTTTCCTTCCTGGGCTTGCGAGCAAGAGTACGTCTTTTCGTGTATAACTGTTGGATTATGAACAGACGACTCCTCCGACGGGACGAGGTCATGGACCTACTACAGATCTCAGAGGCGACGTTGTATCGCTGGCAACGGGAAGGGCTCATACCGCAGCCTGTCAGTTTGGGTCCTCGGTCGAAGCGGTGGCCAAGAGACGAGATCGAAGCGTTCATCGCCGCTAAACAGCACAAGAGAGATATAGAACTCGATCAGGACTGATCTCGTCGGGAACGGGCTGCCGAAGCGGCTCCTCGCCACGCGGCCGGCCTCGTTGATGGACGTGTGGAGTGTGGAAAGCACCGCGGGGTCCTGTTCCCGCGCGGTCGTTTCCCTAGCGATGAAGAGACCGGTTCGGGTGGACGAACGTTGCTGCCGCAGCAGGCGCCTTACGCACGCGGAAGTGAGAGATTGTTTCTTACTTCCGGAGTTCCGCCTGAGAACTTCAGTATGGTTCTATGCCGTGAGTTCTCGTTTTTTGTTGTTGCCATGGTGTTTTCTTCCGGTTGACGAAGACACTCTAGTGCTGCACGGAATGACGCGGTGGTGGCCGCTGCGGGCGAGGTCGGTCAGCTCCTCATGCGGTAGGGCGTTGCCTCGGGGATTGGACCGTGACTTCCGGAGCAGGGGTTTCTTCAGAGCGCCCAGACTGGGTTGTTGGGAGCAAGTGTAAAGGTCCCGTTCGTGGCAACCGAGAACGGCATACTCTGCGGTTTGTCGTAGGTCGTTCGTCGTTCGATGCTGTTGGCTTCGCCAACGGCCATGGAGCGACGCGCAGATGCACGGATGGGAGAGGAGGATGCGGCTCAGGCACTACCTGGAGCAGGGGATCTCGAAGGCGGAGTTGTCGGGGCGCTTCGGCGTCAGCCGGCGGACGATCGATAGATGGGTCGAGTCGGGTCAGTTGGATTTGGACCTGTCCTCGGACAGGGCGTGGTACTCGCCGCGGCCCCGGGTCGCTTACAAGGTGGATCCGTACAAGGAGTTGATCGAGGTCCGTTTCGGTGAGTTTCCCAAGCTGTCGGCGAAGCGCCTGTTCGACGAGGTGCGTGCGGCCGGCTACGACGGCGGCTACAGCCGGGTGAGGGATTACGTGCGGGAGGTGAGGCCGCGGCCCCCTCAGGAGCCTCCGGTGCGGTTCGAGACACCGGCGGGCCATCAGGGCCAGGTGGAGTTCGGTACGTTCAGGTTGCCTTGGGGACCTTGGTATGCGCTTCTGGTGGTGCTCGGCTACTCCCGGGTCTTGTGGCTGCGTTTCTAGGCCCGGCAGACGATGTCGGTCCTCATCGAGGGGCTCGAGAGTGCCTTCTGCCGGTTCGGCGGCGTGCCGCAGGAGCTCCTATTCGATCAGATGGGGGCCGTGGTCGTGTCGGACGACCGCACCTCGGGCGGGGGGTTGGCGCTCAATGCCGAGTTCCTTCGGTTCGCGGCCCATTGGGGCTTCGTGCCGCGGTCGTGCCCGTCCCTACCGGGCGCAGACCAAGGGCAAGGTGGAGCGTCCGATCCGGTACGTGCGGGAGAGCTTCTTCTACGGCCAGCCGTTCACAAATGACGCCGACCTGAATGAGCAGACCCAGCGCTGGCTGGAGGGTACCGCCAATGTGCGCCGGCACGGCACGACGTGTGAGCGCCCGGTGGACCGTTTCGAGCGTGGCGAGCGCCAGGCGCTTCGTCTCCTGGCCAGCTGTCCGTACCGGCGTCTGGGCGCTCGGCGGCCCGAAGCGGCGTCCCGGCGTCGCTTCGTGGTGCCGATGGTACAGGTGCAGCGGCGTCCCTTGCGGGAGTACTCGGAGGCCGTCCGATGAAGGCCCCGGCTGGCGACCGGCGAGCTCGGCTGCGGGCGATGCTGGCGGACTTGAAAACGCCTGGAGCGCTGGAATCCGTGGACGGCAGCCTTCACCAAGCCGACAGCGGAGCGGTGACCGCTACCGAAGCGATCGATGAGCTGCTTTCCGCCCAGATCCCGCTGCGCAATAACCGCCGACTGGAAGCGGCGCTGCTCTCCTTGCGCCTGCCAGCGGTCGAGACGCTCGATCAGTTCGACTTCAGCTTCCAGCCGAGCATCAAGCGGGAGCAGATCAAAAGCCTCCATGAGCCGGGCTTCCTGGAGCGAGCCGAGAATGTGATCCTCCTGGGTCCGCCCGGAGTGGGCAAGACGCATTTCGCAATCAGCCTGACGATCGCAGCCGCCGAGCCGGGCCGCAAACGTCTCTACTACGGCACGCTGGCGGCCCTGATCGAGTCGCTGACCAAGGCGAAGGCTGCGGGCAACCTGCCGCGCCGGCTCCGGGCACTCACCCATCCCGACTTGCTGGTCGTTGACGAGATCGGCTACCTGCCGATCAGTCAGGACGGCTCGTCGCCCATCACGGTGTCTCCGGCCTGTTCGAGCCAGGCATGGGCGCGCTCGACGACGGCGACTTGTCTGGAGTCAGGAGGAACAGACGCTGGCAACGTGCTGCCGTCCGGTCGCCCTCTCCCGGGGCGCCGCCATGACCGCCGCGACTCCGGCGATGGTGATCACCACGGTCCGGCTTCGCGCGAGGCGGTAGGAAAGAGAGCAGAAGCCTTGCAGAGTACACCAGCCTAGCGGAGTTTACGGCGAGAGTCCGGCCAGCTTTGCCGGTCTCGGCCCAGATCCGGCCAAACTGCCAAGATTCCTCGCCCCGAATCGGCAAGCAGCCTACGAGGATTGCGTTGCTAGCTGTCGCCGGACGAACTTCGCCGGCTTCGCCGCACGAGCCAGCGCCCGGACGCCAGGACGAGCAGCGCCAGCGCCATGAACTGATAGACCGGCCCGACCAGAGCCTTCAACTGAGTGAATGCCGAAGCGGCCGCCGCCTGCCCTGGCGAAACGTCGGGATACTGAATCAGCATCAGCGTGATCTGCGCGTTCTCGGCCAGATCCACGATTCCGGCCGCCACCGGCGCGAACGCCAGCCACCAGAAACGCTCCGTGGGACGGCATCGATAGATGAGCCCGGCGAAGAAACTGACGTAGACGAGAGGGAACAACGTGTCTAGCGTGGGGCTCGCCCAAGCGTAGACTCGCCGACCCCGGTTTCCGTACTCCTCCATGGCGGCCATGGCTTCCTCGTGTGAGTAGCTCGGCTTGTAGTCGAGCAACTCGCCGCCCACGGGCAGGAAAGGGAAGACGCCCAACACGAAGACCAGCGTCAGGACGAAAGTCGTTGCCAGCATCCAGGTCTGAGCCGCGAATGCGAAGTAGGATTTCAACTTCATCTCCTGGCTACTCTAGCAAGGGTGCCCAGATCGGTGGCGGCCAGGCGCGCCGTCCGGGCCTTGGACTCCCCTCGTCGGCGGCCTAGGCGCTGGATTCCTGCTGCGCTAGCTGCGCGGGGCCTTCCGCATTTCTGCACCCAGCCCTGGCTCTTAGTCACCGTCCAGCCACTCGCCGACGATCGCGCCGACGGGGAGCGCCGCAATCAGGCAGACCAGGGCCGGCCAGTCGGCCGTGCGGCTGCGCAGCCCCAGGACTCCCAGAGTCTTGGCCCGTCTGTCTGGCCCTGAAAGCGTTGGCTGCACCGCAGTTCCCATGGCCGGTCGAGCTTACGTCTTCCCGGTCGACCCGAATCGCGGAGGATACATGCCCACAGGACGGAAGATCGGCTCCAGATTCACGACCCCGAGGGGCTCGGGGGCAGCCGATCCTGCCCCGGATCATTGATGATCCGAGGAGGCTTGTTGAGCCGGGCTTCTCCGGCGGCCTCCGTGACGCACGAGGGATCCGCCCTTTTGGCAACAAGGGACAGACGCCCGAGTGTTCCGGGTCGTGTTTGCCTAGTCTTCGCCTCCCGGTGCGGAGTAACACCCTGCCCGTACAGCGTTTCTTCCTCGCAAGCCAGCCGACCCGTGAGCGGGCCGAAGCGGGTTACGGGAGAGAGCGCCCGCCGTTTCAGCGCCTGGTGCGGCACGGCGAAGTCCGGAGTGTTCCAGGGCTTGTTGCACTCACCGCGACACGCCGCAGGGGACGCTCCCGTCTAGGTTCATCCCTGTGGGAAGGCCCAGAGGCCAAGGGCCTAGGTGGAAGCCCCCGGTCCACGGTCGTGCGCACAGTGGTCGGTCTCGGCGGTAAGGTCGTCCCGACATGCTCCCGGAAGTACCGGGAGAAGCCCGTAGGCGACATGGCGGCGACCTTGGCGGCCGAAGCGGCGTTCAGGTCTTCGGCGAGGTGGCCGTCCACGTAGCCACGCACGCGGTCCAACCGCGCAAACCGGCCGAAGACGTCATGTGGACTCGCGTCGGCGTCCCTGCTTCGCCGTTCCATTTCCGCGAACGCGAAGTTGTACGCCTCGATCCGGTGGGTGGGCTTGATCCACACTCGGCGATTCCAACCGGGAGCCCATTCGACGACGGTGTGAAACTCGTCGTCCCCGCCGCACGGATCGACGCCTGTGGGCAAACCGGCCACGAAAGCCGCGTCGAACCGGCGGCCCACGCGATCCGCCGGAAGGAAGTCCGTATCGACGGAGCACACCCAGGCCGACAGGCCGGCTCCCAGCATGGCGTCCGCAAGGGCGCGCGTGTCCCGGCCCCACAGTGGAAACAGCAGTTCGAGTCCGCTGCCCGCGGTCACGAGCTGGCGCCGGTCGCGGCCCTTGATCGAGAACAGGTCGCCGAAGGCGACGCAGGCCGCTTCGCGTCTCCGCAGTTCTCCGAAGCCTAGGGCGAGGGCAGCATTTCGCTCAGTCGTCGAGGCTGTCGGGTCGAGGGGCAAGAACCGCAGCGGCAGTGCGACCGCCTCGGCCTGAGGCTGGAGCAGCGAGTGGCGTACCCCGTGCTGGATCACGCGGCCGTTCTTCTCGTTGACAAGCGAGATCAGGCCGCGAACGTCGAAGCGGGGATCCGCCCGGAGTTCCCGGAGAGCCCAGGCCGAGTCTTTCCCTCCCGACCAACACAACCACGTCGGCCTCGCGTTCCAGGGAAGCGACTTTCCGCGCAACAGGACGGCGCTCTACTCCCTCGATTCGGAGCAGGACCCACCTTGGTCCCTTTCAACTGGCCCGTGCGCCGCGACCTCCACCCTGTAACTTTGAGGCGGCACGCTGGCCCAAACGCACTCCCGGTCCCGCGGACCGCACCGCGCCGAAGACGATGGGCGGCGACCGGTCCACCATACTCTCGTCGGTCGGCATGACGTAGACGATGCCGCTCGCGGGTGCCGCGCTAAGCGCTGCAACCGCGAACGGCAGCAGGTTGATCCGCCCAGGCAGCCGGAGGTGCCGGCGGCCGAAACTCCGCGGTCGCGGTACGTCGCGAGGTCTACAGAGTACCGAGGGTTGCCACTTGCTCCCTCCTCTGTAGCTCCGTTTCAAGAACATTCGCTCCAGAGCCCCTCTTCGAATCGTTGGTTTGCGGCGGCCCTACGGCGGCTTCTACCTCCTGGTTTCCGACCAAGTGCCTCGCGTTACGGTTCTCCCTTCGATCCGGCAAGTGCTCGCGTCGCAGGTGTATCGGTAGGGAAGCCTCTCGACGAAACCGTTCCGCTGACATTGCACGTTCGTGACGCCACCGGAAGAACCGAAGGAGCACGCCGATAGCGCGCCGTTGAAACTCCACGAATCGGAAGGCAACGTCGTAATGACATCGCCCACGTTGTACCTCGTTCCCGACGTGCCGCCACCGCTGACCGTCACTCGCACGGCGCCGGAGCAGTTGTTGCTCGTACTCGACTCGCCCGACACGGAGTCGACGCAGGCGCCGTAGTAGTACGTTCCCGCGCTGGACGGAGCGGTCAGGCTGATCGACTCGGAACTCGAACCCGAGGCGGAAAGCGCGCTGACAGCGTCCGTGCCGATCTGTGTGTCCGAGATGCTGATGCGCGAGTCGGACGAACGGTAGTAGCGAAGCGTGGTCGACGCGGACCGACCGTCGCCCTGGTTGCGCACGGTGGCCCGAAGCGTGAATCTGCCACCCGCGCTCGGGCTGCCGTCGCTGACCGAAGGGCTCGACACGACGAGATCGGGAACCGACGTATCGTCTTCGTCTCCCTCGTCGTCCTCGTCGTCGTCTCCTTCGTCCGAGCACTGGAAGGCGCGGTTGTCGCTCCTGCTCGATGCTGTCTGGCCTTGCCTGTTGCTGTGCGTCCACCGCTTGCCGTTCGGGCCCGTTACCCAGAGGTTGAACTCCAGGGTCGTGACCGGCGCCACGAAGACCCAGCGATGGCCGTTGTGGGCGCAGCCGTCGAGCACCTTGACGAGCGCCTCCGCGTTCTCCCGATCGAAGAACCACAGGATTCCTGACTGGCTGGAAGCCCAGACGCCGGACTTAGCCTGGCCCACTTGCCCATCGGGCGTGCGGTAGCACATGCTGACCCCATAGCCACCGTCGAACCGGAGCGCCGTCGTTGTCGGCGTGCAGCCCGAGGTTGGAGGTGGCGGCTCAGGGTCCGGGTCGGGCGTAGTCCCTCCGTGATCGACGCCCAGGCGAATGAAGTAGGCCGTGACTTCATTATCGGCGTTCCATGAACCCCAACTGCCTCCCGATGAGGATCGGGCGCGCCAGAAGTTCCGCGTACCTCCCGGACCGTTGCGATCTTCGACGAAGACCTTCCCGGTGGAGTTCTGCCACCGGACGCTCAGCCAGGTGTCGCCGCTCCCGAGTCGCTGGCGCGTGATGTCACCTCGGTTGACATTGACGCAGGTTCCCCGGCCCCTGGTCAAGCCGGAGGCCGTCGCCGAGTACGACGCCAACTGGTTTCCGGGCCGTCCACCGGAATCGCGGTAGAAGGTCAGCACGAACGACACGTTCGCGTTGTCGTCGTCCTGCTCTCGGCCAAAACAAGCCGTCGCGGACGTTAACGTGCCAGCACGTGGCAGCCGGAATCGCTGCGCGTATTCCTGTTCGTATGCGTTCGTTATGCTGGTGAACTCTTCCGCGGTGCCGTCGTCGTACTTGTACTCCGTCGTGGCCGCAGAGGCGACTCGGGTGGGGTCGGAAACCGCCGCTTCGACCAGCGAGATGTCACCAGCCTCATGGAACACCACGTCACTGACGGACCCCTTGAGGAAGACGTGTTCGCCCAGGGCGCCGAGCGGTTCCTCCGAGGCCAACAGATCCCGTCCCTGCTGAGCGGCGAGAGGCGCCGCCGCAACCAAGGCGAAAATGGGCAGAATGAGGTGTAGTCGAGCCGGTCGGTTCATCTTCGTCTACCTTATCTGGTAATGGATCGGGTCGCGATCGCCGTTCGATGCGTTGAGGACATCCCGCCGGGTCCCTTCCGGCGTTGTCGGTGCAACAGTCCTGAGCAACATCGTCAATGCCGCGGCGCGGCGCACGGGCCACTTCGCTGCCCGGCCGGGCCGGTCTTGTCGTTCCGCAAGCCGCGGCACGCTCCGAGGAGTGCTCGGTGCGCAGGGACGCCCAGCGAGATGGGCGGCTGCCGCGTCGATGGAATCTGACTAGGCGGGTGTCAGATTCGGGGGGGGGGGGGAGGGGACGCGTTCACCGGCACTGGGTGGTTCTTTCCGCAACGATCACCAAGCCTGAGAAGTATACAGCAGGCGGTAGAGAGATCGCTCCTTCCAGCCCGGAATCCGCCGAAGCAGCAGAGAGTACAGGTACTTGCGTGGAACGCTTGTCAGGGACTGTCCCCCAACGTGGTCCCGATAGTTGCGGAGGTCCTTCAGCGGTTGGGTCTTGCTGATCTGACCGCATTCGGCAGGCGTCGTCCCACTACCCGCCCGAGCGACCGTCTGCCTGCTCGTGGCTAGCCTTATCGCCTCGGCAGGCCGTCTCCCTACTGGCCAAGCCTCCCTCCCAAGCTGACTGTCTAAGGATCGCCGATCCTCGGCAGTCTGGAGCTCCTTCGGGGAACGGGCTTGGGTAGGTCGATGCGGCGGACACACATAGGTTCCTGTCGCGCGTACTTAGGTGCTCTCGATCGGTTTCTCGTGCACGTTTGCGCCATCGGCGATCATCCCACCGCAGTCGTGGCTGGTCCTACTTGTACACGATGCCAGCAGTCCGACTGACTTGCCAGCGAAGGCGAGGCGCCTCCGCTCCGCAGCACTCTCATGCCGGATCACAGACCGGCAGCTCAAGCTCCTTGGCAATGGCCTGAAACGCTTCCAATGCGGCGTGCAGGTCCTTTGTGATCGCAGCCGCCAGCACCTCAGGCTCGGGCAGGGTTTGGCTGTCCTCCAGGGCGCTGTCCCGGAGCCACAGCAGGTCCAGGTTCAACTTGTCCCGCCCAGCCAGTTCGTCGTACTCGAACGCCCTCCATCGGCCGCCCTCGCTCTCCGGGCTCCACGTGGGCTCCCTCTTGTGGCGCTTGCCCGGCCGGTAGCAGGCCACGAAGTCGTCGAGATCCGCGCGCCGGAGCGGCTTCATCTTGAGGGTGAAGTGCTTGTTCGTCCGTAGGTCGTAGACCAACAGCCGCTCGGTCCAAGGCTCCTCTCGCGCGGGCTTCGCGTCGAAGAAAAGGACGTTCGCCTTCACTCCTTGGGCGTAGAAGATCCCGGTCGGGAGGCGGAGGAGGGTATGTACGTCGAACGCTTGGAGCAGGTTCCGCCGCACGGTCTCGCCCGCGCCGCCCTCGAACAGCACGTTGTCCGGCACCACGATGGCGCGGGTGCCGTGCATCCTGAGCAGCGTCTTCACGTGCTGGAGGGAGTTGAGCTGCTTGTTCTTGGTGGTGGTCCAGAAGTCCTGACGCCCGTAGGTGTCGGACTCGGTCTCCAGTTCGCCATCCTCGTTCACGATCTGGACGCTGCTCTTCTTCCCGAACGGCGGGTTGGTGAGCACCAAAGAGAAGCGCTCGCCGGGATCGTTGGCCAAGCTGTCCACTCCCGACCGGATCGGCGACTCGTCCGGGGCGATCCCGTGCAGATAGAGGTTCATGATGCAGAGCCGGGCGGTCCCGGGCACGATCTCCCAACCGTGTACGAAGCTCGTCCGCAGGTGCGTCTTCTGGTCGGGGTCGAGCGTGCCGCCGCGCTCGCGGACCACATGATCGTGGGCGGCCAGCAGGAATCCGCCCGTCCCGCAGGCGGGATCGCATACGGTGTCATCGGGCCCCGGCCGCACGCAGTCCACGATGGCCCTTATGAGTTCCCGCGGAGTGAAGTACTGGCCCGCGCCCCTCGGCGACTCCTGGGCCGACTTGGCCAGTAGGCCTTCGTAGATGTCACCCTTCACGTCCGCGCGCATCGACATCCAGTCCTCGGGTTCGATCAGGTCTACGATCAGGCGCTTCAGCGTCGCTGGGTTCTGGATCTCCTGCCGAGCCTTCTTGAAGATCTCCCCCAGCATCCCACCCTTTCTGGACAGCTTCGTCAGGATGCGCCGGTAGTTGTCTCCGAACCATAGAGGTGTTCCTGGTCTGCGACAGTGGCCAGGGGGCCGATGAGACGCCCGCTCAACAAATGGCTGCAACGGAGCAACTGCTCCGGCAAAGGTCGGAAAGTGTCCAAGAGGACCTAGAGTCGCTGTTGCAAGATATCAAGGAAGAACTCCGCAAAAGGCGAGTAGAAGCGAGCGATTGAAGTCGGCGAAGTGGAGCGGCGAAACCAGCCGCAAGACACCTGACCCGCGTTGATCGCAGCCGCCAGCTTTGCGGCCGGCAGGACCGTCCGGATCATCGACAGCGAACGCAGAGCCCTCGCCTCGTCACGGCACATCCGTTGAGGAGCCCATGCTCGGAAGAACCTGAGCGGATCGTGCTCACGACCGATCTGACGGCGGGGCTGAAGGGAGGAGATGTCGGCACAATCGTGTACGTCCACCGCGACGGGGAAGCAGACTGCCAGATTGGAGTAGAGTTGGAGATGCTAGGAGGATCATGTCGATGGAAGCACAGGAGGGCGGACCGACTCGGACCGAGGACCATGCCGGGAACGCACGGTACTTTGTTCCCGCAGACCCCAAGGCAGATTACGAGATTCTAGTCAACGAGGATCTGGGCGACCCTCTCGATATCGGGGAACAGAGGCGTCTGTTCGTGTCCAGGAGAACGTCCAGGGCATCCGCGAGAACGTTGAGAGCATGCGGCGTGTCGAGGCGAAGTTACTCGTTCCGCGTCGTGTGGTGTCAACCCGAGAGGGCCGCTTGGTACTTGGGCGTCCCCGAGGGCCTCACTGAGTTCGATGATTCCGTTCGTCCCAGCGAATCACAGATCGAGCAGGCACGGGAAATCGCTCGGTCCATCAGAATCTCCGACATCGACGGGAACCCCAGAGTGCTCGTCCCTGGAAGCTCCACGACCGTGGCCGTCGAGACCGCCTGCTCGGGCCGGGGTCACGCCGGACCGGTGGGTTCTTAGCGCGGTACCCGGAGACAGTGCGCTCTTTGGCGGAGGCCATCGGGCCGTCTTCTTCTAGAAGACCATGAACCAGAGTGCGTAGAGGACCACGCCGTACAACCACCCATCCGCCAGGGTGCCGAGGACCTTGCGGACCGCTGGCCTGAACACCCATTGCGGTAGTCGTACTCCTTCCGGTTCGAGATACCGACGATGATCCTCAGGCAGTCTTGCCGATGCTCTGAGTATGCCGATCGCGGGTGCCTCCACAGCACGACCGCAGAGGGGCCGGCTACGCAATGCCGGTCTGCCAACGGTCCTTTACGCCGCACGACAGTCCCAGGGCAGCCGTGTCACCGCCGCCCCCTGGAGCTATCCCCAGGGGGCGGCGGGGCGGCGTGTAGGCAGACGGCACCCTGTCCTAGCGTGAATCGCCGAAAGCGCCGCCTAGAAGGGATACACCCTCACCAACAGGGCAAGCGCAACCAGACCGAACACTACGGCCTTCCACGACGCGATGGGGCGCAGGTAAAAGGGGAAGTGCATCTCCCTCTTTCGCCCGAAGGATGGAGTCAGCTTGATCATCATCCGCAATGGTACGTGATGTAAATCTCGACCAAGCCACCTACGAGAAGCGCTGCGCCGGCACCGCCAACAGGGCCGCCGAAGATGAAACCAATGACAGCGGCGTCGAGGCTCGCAGCTGTCTGGCCCGCCCTCATCAGGGAACACCACGGGTCTGTGCCGACCATCTCGTCCCAAGTGAGGTCATCGTAGGTGCAGTAGCCGTTTGGATTGCCTGGACTCGACTTGTTGATCCAAGACCCGCCGTTGTCAGTGCAAGCGCCGGGGCTCGTGTGCGCCGAAGTCACTGACTCTGGCTGCCCCGCAGCCGCGATCGTCGGCGCGCCGCCGATCAGCAGCGTAAAGAACAGCACGCTCAGCAGCGTGCCCCGTAGAGCTTCCCTCATTCTCGTAGCCTCCATGTAGGCGCTACGGCGCGTCGGCTAGCGGCTCATCCGCGACGACTCGGCCGTAGGCTGGAATAGACACCTGCGACCGTAGCAGAAAGGGAAGCTAAGGGAAACAGGGCCTGACGGCCGTCAGAGATCCGTCCGATCTCCGAGCCTTCCCGCAGGGATCGATTCTGGACGTGAGCGACCCTCCCGGCGACCGTGAGTAGGCCGTGAAAAAGGGAGACCCTTGCGCGCCGCACGAGGCGACGAAAAGGGGGGGGCGCTCACGTCCCAACGCGGTTTCCTGGTACGACCCAGGTCGCCGCTCCGGAAAGGCGCATTCCCGGAGCGGAGCCCGAGAAACATCTTGCGTTTCAAGGACATTCGGGAGGTGTCCTCGAAAGGGGACAACCGGACAAGGTCAGCGCCAAGAGGTGAAAATGGGGGATGCTGTCCTTTTTCCTCCTGGTGCGGGATCCTGGTTGACCCGGAGTCATGCGAGACCGATGGGACCGAGGTGCTGGGCGTGATGCGTCGAGTAGCCGTCGATCGCGGGCCCTGACGTGCCGCCGGCGTCCTCCAGATCGGCCCGCTTGCGCAGGTCGATGGCGAGTCGGCGGGCTGGATTGATGCCGCCCCACTGTTGGAGAGCTGCGATGTCAGTCGAGAGGAGGGCCGCCGTAACGGCGGCCAGGGTTGCCCTCTCCTCCGGGGTCAGCGGCCGTGCCGCCGGGCTGTTGGCCTAGGCGGCGACCCTGCGGGAGAGCGCGTGCTGCTTCACCAGGTCCGTGCGACGCCAGCGACGTGAACCTCGGTTCCGAGTCCGCAAAGCGCCGCCCAGAGGACATGGCGGCTTGGCCGCAGCGTACTGCTGCGGAGCAGCGGAGGTTATCGCAGCGGGCGCAGTCGCGCAGGCGGGTGACGGAAACCGGCCGCCACGAAGACCCGACGACTGCTCGGGGTCAGCACTCGCAGGCGACCTGATCGTCGATCGTCTGGCGGCGGCGGATCATCCGCCACTTGCCGCCGCCGACCAATGCCTCGGCTGGCTGCGGACGGCGATTGTAGTTGGACGCCATCGCGGAACCGTAGGCCCCCGTGTCGCGGACCACCACCCGGTCGCCGACCTCCGGCAGCGGCATGGATCGAGCCATGGCGATCACGTCGGTCGTCTCGCAGATTGGTCCGACGAAGTCGCATGTCACGGCAGGCGTCGCCAGAGGGGTCAGGTACTCCAGACAGTGCTCCGCATCGTAGAGGGCGGGGCGCAGAAACTCGGTCATGCCCGCGTCGAGGACGACGAAGTGGCGTCCGTTGCGCTGTGGCTTGATGTCCACGACGGTCGCCACCAGGATGCCGGCGGGTCCCACGATCCAGCGCCCCGGCTCGAGGAGGAGCGTCAATCCGGTCGGCGCGACGACATCGAGAAGGACACGCGCGTAGCCGGCCGCCGTCGGTGCCGCCGCGCCATCGTAGGCGATGCCGAGTCCGCCACCGAGGTCGATATGCTCGAGGTCCACGCCGTCGCCAAGCAGCGTCCGCGCCAATTCCGCAACCAGCGCGGCGCTCCGGCCCAGCGTTTCGACGTTCGTGATCTGCGACCCCACGTGGGCGTGCACGCCGACCAGGTCGAGGCCGTCGCGAGCGGCCGCTTCGAGACACAGTGCGCGTGCCTGATCGATGGGCACGCCGAACTTGTGCGATCGCCTGCCGGTCGCAATGCCCGGATGCGTGTCGGCGCGAACGTTCGGATTGACCCGCAGCGCGACCCGCGCCCGTCTGCCGCGCGCCCGCGCCATCCGATCGATGCGGTCTAACTCGCCCGCCGACTCGGCGTTGATTGCGCCGATGCCGAGACGCACCGCGTCGTCCAGTTCCGTGGCTGTCTTGCCGACGCCCGTGAACACGATCTCGCTCGGCGCCGCACCCGCCCGTAGGGCGACCGCGATCTCCCCGGCGGAGTTGGCGTCGAAAGCGCTTCCGGCCTCGTGCAGAAGCCGGACGATGCCGAGGGTCGAGTTGGCCTTGAGTGCGTAGTGGATTCGGTGCGGATAGTCGCCGAACGCCGCTTCCAATTCACGGTAGCGCTCGATGATGAGCGGCTCGCTGTACACGTAGAGCGGCGTTCCTTCGGCGTCCGCGACCGCCACCAGGTCGACGCCGTCGCAGGTTGCCGTTCCGCCCGGAGGAAAGCCGAATCCAGCCATGGTCTGTGGCGCGCATTGTACGCGCGAGTCGCCGCCGTCAGCCGGCGAACCGGCAGCACCGCGCGGCGGATGCCGCGCGCTTCGAAGTGGGCGACCTTCTCCTCCTCGGTGGCGAGCTAGGGAAGGTAGGGGTGGCGGATCACGTGGTCGAAGGAGAGCAGGCGGCGGAAGAGGACGACGTTCTCCTTCGGGTTGCGGCGGCGGCGGAGCTTCTCGACGCCTAGGGCGCGGTAGAGACGGCGGTCGTACACGTGGGTGTAGCGCAGCCTGGTGCCTGCGCCGGGCATCGGACGCTCCCTGGCGACACCGGCTGCGACGAGGCGGTGAACGAAGGCATGGGTGGTCTTGGTCGAGCAGCGGTGGTGCTCGGTGAACTGGGTCCTGGTGAAGACGCCGGAGTGTAGGCAGACGAGGGTGAGCCAGGCCGCTTCTTGAGGACGAAAGCCGAACCCGCGGAGCGCGGCGTGGCGGGCGGCCAGGTGCGGGACCTCCGGGAGCTTGAGGACCATTGTCAGAAGTCCGCGACCTGGTCGGCCTTGACGCAGCTGACGAGGATGCCCATGGCCGTGCGTGCTAGCCGACCAGGAACGCTCCCCAAGCCTCCATGGCCTCGCGGCGGCGCTCCAGCACGTCGCTGCGGGCTTCTTCCCGCTCGGAATGCGGAGAAGTAACAGAGAACGCAGGTACTTGCGGGGAACGACGGTTGGCGACTGTCCCCCAACGTGGTCCCGACAGGCGATTGCTATCCGTAATCGGCGGTGTGTTAGCCGCCCGGCGCGCCCTGCGCCGCCGGCGACCAGGCGCTCAGGGGACCGGCAGCCGCCGCGGCCTCGATGATCCGGCTTCGCTGGCTTCCTCCAGCGCTCTCTTCCTGTACTCCGAGGGGCTTAGGCCCATCTGTTCGTGGAAGTGCCGGCGGAACGTCCTTTCGCTGTGGAAGCCGACGGCTTCCGCGACCCGGCTCACCGCAACGTCGTTGTTCTCTCGTAGCAGATGGCATGCATGCTCGACCCGTCGCTGCGTCAGCCAGCTCGTGAAGGTCGTCCCGACATGCTCCCGGAAGTACCGGGAGAAGCCCGTAGGCGACATGGCGGCGACCTTGGCGGCCGAAGCGGCGTTCAGGTCTTCGGCGAGGTGGCCGTCCACGTAGCCACGCACGCGGTCCAACCGCGCAAACCGGCCGAAGACGTCATGTGGACTCGCGTCGGCGTCCCTGCTTCGCCGTTCCATTTCCGCGAACGCGAAGTTGTACGCCTCGATCCGGTGGGTGGGCTTGATCCACACTCGGCGATTCCAACCGGGAGCCCATTCGACGACGGTGTGAAACTCGTCGTCCCCGCCGCACGGATCGACGCCTGTGGGCAAACCGGCCACGAAAGCCGCGTCGAACCGGCGGCCCACGCGATCCGCCGGAAGGAAGTCCGTATCGACGGAGCACACCCAGGCCGACAGGCCGGCTTCCAGCACGGCGTCCGCATGAACGCGCGTGTCCCGGCCCCACAGTGGGAACAGGTCGCCGAAGGCGACGCAGGCCGCTTCGCGCCTCCGCAGTTCTCCGAAGCCTAGGGCGAGGGCGGCATTCCGCTCGGTCGTCGTGGCCGTCGGGTCGAGGGGCAAGAACTGCAGCGGCAGTCCGACCGCCTCGGCCTGGCGCTGGAGCAGCGAGTGGCGTACCCCGTGCTGGATCACGCGGCCGTTCTTCTCGTTGACAAGCGAGATCAGGCCGCGAACGTCGAAGCGGGGATCCGCCCGGAGTTCCCGGAGAGCCCAGGCCGAGTCTTTCCCTCCCGACCAACACAACCACGTCGGCCTCGCGTTCCAGGGAAGCGACTTTCCACGCAACAGGATGGCACTCTACACCCTCGACTCGGAGCGGGACTCCTCGTTCCCCGCTCCAGGGTAGAGACCGCGTCCGCTAACTTCTACTCGCCTCGTCGTTCGGGAGCCGGAGCCGATTCCACCAGCGTGAACATGCCGCCAGTCGGCTCCGCCGTGCGGATCTCCACGACCGCCCACACGGCCAACGCGAGCAGCAGGCCGGCGAGCAGCGGATCGCCCCACCGCGCCCGGGCTCGAACGATCTTGCGGAAACGCGCGGCCCGGCGCACGTCACACTGGAGCCGCGCCACGTCCAACGACCGGGAGTAAGGATGCATGCTGCCTCCCTTTCGGCGGCGCCCGCCGCCCGATGGTGCTCGGTAGATGCGATTGGTGGAGGGCGCCGCGACCACGGGCCAGGTGCTTTCTTCAGGCTCCTGACTTCGGAGGGAGGGCATGAGTAAGGTCTCGGGCCACCTTGGTCCCCTTCAACTGGCCCGTGCGCCGCGACCTCCACCTTGTCACTCTGAGGCAGAACGCCGAAGAAGAAAAGGACGCTGGCTAGCGGATTCCGGCCAGATTCGCGCAAAACCGGCCAGATCCCGGCACGTCCTAGGGATTCAGCCTCCGGTCGCGTCTGGTTTCGCGGGTGCCAAGGAGCCAGGATCGCGGCCGTGATTTGCCAGGTGATCGATGCAGCGGCTGCGGTCCGGGGGAATCGCCGCCTCGACTAGGCGAGCCTGCGCGGCCGCCGCCGGGGCCGGCCTAGGATCGAGCATCGTGTCCATGATCGGGTCCAACTTCTCGTTCCGTCTCGGGCGCGTCTTCGGCTTTGGCGCGGGGAATGGCAGGATCCAGCCTGAAATGGCTGCCGAACGACGTCGACTGTCCTTTCAAGTACCGGCCCGCTAGGTGCCGCATCGAAGAACTAGCGAGACACCGGGGACGCGCCGAGTGGCTCAGAGGCCCGATCAGGCAAAACCTCGTCGAGGCCGGCGGCCTGCCGAGCATCCCTCCGAATGCCCCGGACCCGAGACAGACGGTGCTGGCCGATCTGGAGAAGAGGAAAGAGGCGCGCCGCTCCTTCCCGCTCGGAATCAGGCGAAGTAGCCGCAGACGCCGTCACTTGCGCGGAGTACTGGCCGGGGACTGCCTCCCAGGATGGTTCCGGTTGTCAGGAAGCCCAAGACGGAATGCCCTGCGCTCGGCCCACGTCTGTGTAACCCCACGTCCTACACTCCGTCCGCTGCGTCGGTGACGGTCAGGTCGCCGACGGCAGCGGATGCGCGTTTGTAGCTTCGCCACAGGCTGGCGTCGGCAGATCAGGGCGCAGTCGAGGCCCTCTTACGCGCCGTGAGGCAGGAAGCCATGGGGACATTTTCGGTTGCCATTGGCACCATCCTGCGCCCGATAGCGGGCGCAGGGACTGGTTCGCGGGGGGCGCGTCTCGCGCCACACGGGTCCCGGCCGGCATCAAGCGTAACGCTGCCGGGGCTGTGGTTCTCCTTCGCCTGCCAACACGAAGTTCAGATAGGACAGGAACGAGATGACCTTGAGGCTGTTCTGCTGAGTGCCGTAGCTGACGCTCTCACCATGCAGCACCAGATGTCGGTTGAGTTCCGAGAACCCCGTTCCCCTGTCCTTCTTCGACGACAACAACGGGATGGGGTCACCGAAGAGGCCGACCAACTGGCTGCGCATGTCGGAGTCGCTGCTCTTCACGATCTCCTCTATGCCCTTCTCACGCTCTTTGCCAATGAACAGAAGGAAGTCCAGGCGCTCGTGGCACATGCCGTCAGCCTGTGCGATGAAGACTGGGATCGACAGATTGAACTTCCCTTCGCGATGAGCTTCGAACGCGTCCGAGAGAACGTTCTCCCGGCTGGGAAACGATGCTGCCAGCGTGGCCTCGATCTCGTCCACCCGTCCTTGGAAGTGGTGCGCGAGTTCTTCTGACACGCGATCCGGTTCTTCTTCACGAAGCGCTCTTGCAAGTTCCGCCGCGGCACCAACCGGCAACTCAGGATCCAGGTACCAGCCGTACTCGGCCAGGGTCGCCAGGTCCTCCCGCCGAATAGGGCTTCTCGCCCTCGCGGTCGAGGTGGTCCTGAAGGTGAACTCCTGAAGAAACCGGCGGTCGACCTCGAACAGTCTCGGCAGTTCGATGGCAGTCAACTGGGGCGTACGAAACAGTGTGGGCCTGATGCCAATGGACCGAGCCGCGCTCTCGGCCGAGACCAACCTGGCTTCCAAGTGCCGGATGAGGTCGGTGTCCATCCGGGATGTCCAGCGGCTCAACTCAAGCGAGAATCGATGGGAGTTCACCTGAGTGACACCTTCGTCGGCGCTGAGGGTTTCTCAAAGCCCTTCGGTGTACTCGACGGCAAGCGAATACCCCGCGCTTTCGCCGATCAGTGGGCATTCAGCGGCCGGACAGATACGAGGCAGGGCCGAGAAAGTCGACAAGTTCTCTGGTCGATCGGTCGAACTCGGGAAGTTCGCATTCCCACAATGTCAGTACGCTCCATCCAAGCTCGCGGAGTTCCGCCGTCTGTTCCCAATGACGCTCCACGTTGCGGGCTATCTTCGCCTTCCAGTACTCGGCGTTCCGGACCGGCTGCCGGTTGCCGCGCCTACAGTCATGGCCGTGCCAGAAGCAGCCGTGGACGAAGATGACCTTCTTGCGACGCGTGAACACGATGTCCGGCGTTCCGGGGAGGTCTCGCCGGTGGAGCTGGTAGCGGTATCCCATGGCGTGCAGCAGGCGCCGCACGCGGAGTTCCGGCTTCGTGTCCCTTGACTGCACCGCCTGCATGGTGCGGCGGCGTTTCGCGGAGACGGCGGCCACGCTGGTCGGGGGCTGTGGCTGCGAGACCGCCTGGCCGTGGGGCGTCGGGTGGGGCATTGATCGGGGCGCTGGAAGAGTGAACTATGGCATGGGCCACTGGAAGGTCGCTTCGCCGTCCTGGACTTCCAGGATGCGGATCGCGTTGTTTCGGACCCAACCGGCGGTGACCTGTTTCGCCCTGTCTCGACCATTGCCTCTGCATGGGCACCGGCCGGTACCTCAGCCGCTTTGAGTTTGCGTGCCGCGGCCAGTGTGTCGAACGTCGCGCTGTTCACCGCGTCAGTCTACGACGGTCGTAGGCGTTCTTCCACGAGCGCAACAAGCAGAAGGACGAGGGGTGATTTGCCCGTTGGCGGACCAGAACGCCACGGAGAGACGCAACGGTGTCCTCGCTTGAGGGGGTGTCTACTCCAACCCTACGCCGAACAGGTTGCGGGGCCGTGGTGGACCGTGTGAAACAGCGTAACAGAGATTTCCGCTGTTCCCCCTTTCTGCTACGCTCCTAGGCGTCTATTCCAGCCTACGGCCGAGTCGTCGCGGATGAGCCGCTTGCCGACGGGCCGTAGCGCCTACAAGGGAGCTACGAGAAGTGAGGGAGACGTTGCGCGGCGCGCTGCTGAGCGTGCTGTTCTGCGGCGGATTGGCGCTGCTAGCCGCGCCTGCTACTGCGCAAGGTGGCGGCGGAACAATGGAGTGCGACGAGGAAGACGGAACGGTGGAGTGCGACGACGAGATCACGGTCACGGACACTCCACTGCCACCGGACCCGCCCCCGCCTGATCCGCCGAAGCCTCCGAGGCCGCCGGAGGATCCGGAGCCACCACCTGATCCGCCGAAACAGGGGCCGACGATAGGGCCGCAGACGAAGGAGGACAAGGAAGCGGACGAAGAGCACCAGAAGCAGAAGGAGAAAGAGGAGCAAGACAGGAAGACAGCCGAATGCACGATGTGGACAACGTCCTTGTCGGCACTCCAGGAATACTCCGACCTAGGGAACTGCGGCAGCTTCAGCTTCAGCAAGAAGAAACGCAGCACTTGTCGCGACCTAGGCCAGCAAATCGAGAATCTCGCGGCCAAAGTGGCCACTTGCACGCAGTCCTAACCATGAAACAGGGAGAGTCAACCATGAAGCCACTTCTTCTCGCCCTTCTAGGGGCGGTGATCCTAGTTCCGACCACTCTTCTCTCCGAAGGCGAAGACCCCTTCGACCAGCGCATGAGAGAAGAGGACGAAATCGTGACCAAGCATGCTCGCGCGCTCACCGAGGCTCTAGCGCACGCAAGAAAGACAGGCGACTACACCGCCCTACCGAAGGTGTCGGGCGAACTCGTGAAGGCTCAAGAGCGCTATGCACCTTCCCAAATGGACATGTGGGAAGCCCGGCAGCGACTGATCGAGTACATCTACGACAGCGACGACGAAACGGTGTTCTCCTGGTACGCCCTCGTCAAGGAGAGCATGAAGAAGGACGAAGAGATAGCCAAGGGGGTCGCGGAAATCATGGCCAAGGTTGAGCGCATGGAACAGAACCTGGCGACCCAAGGCGTTTCCTTGACGCCCGAGTCTTTGCCGCCCGAAGACTGATTTGTTGGGCAGCCGGGCCGGGACTTGGGCCCCAACGGGCCAAGTCCCGGCCGCGCTTCCCGAATCCGTCTAGCGGCAGGCTCTCGGCCTTGATTCCCCGGATGAGAGGCGGGGCGTCGATCTCGTTGCGTATAGCTCCTGCCCGGGATCCGGAACCTGTGAGTCCTAGCCGATCAGCCGCTCGAGCGCCGTCACCAGGGCCAGCAGCCCGCCGACCACGGCGAAGATACGCCAGGTCAGGCATGTCTCGAGTTCCGCGAGTCTCGCCTCCAGGCGGGTGATGTCTTCTTTCGTGGCGGTGCCTTCCGCGATCGCTACGCGGATCGTTGTCGTCACCGCTTCGGCCTGCTTGGAAGTCGGACCGGCGTCCTCCAGGGTCCGGGCGTCGGCGAGTGTGTCGAACGTCTTTGGGCGGATCGCACCCCGCGAGGTGGTCGGGGTCGAGAGCCGGCCTGGTCTCTTGAGCGGCCCAAGAGCATCGCTCAGGGCCTCCCGCGCCGACCCCGGGCCGCGTCCGGTCTACCGCGCAGTTGCTCGTTGCCGGCCTGGCGGTGCGCCTCTGGCTGGCTACCTGGAGCCGCTACGAAACGGAACGGGTGCATCGGCTGGTGCCTCGCCTGCGTAGCGCGTCCAATCGCCGGCGCACGTCGGCGGCATCTGCGGAACCCAGGCCGCCATCCGGCCAATCCGCGAGCGCCGCGCGGCGTCGGCGGTGCTTACGCCGCTCCATCGTGCGCCGCCAGTCGATCGCGCACTGTGGATCCGAGCATGCGACCGGCGGCCGACCGCGGCGGCTACCCCGCTCGATAGGAGCCCCGCATACATAGCACCGGCCAGCGGCGGACAGGATCTCTCGCGCCATGAGCTCGTGCAGGTGGGTGTTATTCACTCGAATCTCCTTCCCTCGTCAGGTGAACACTGGTAACAGGTTCGAGAAAGTAACCTTGCGGCGGCCCGATTCGGCTCACCGACAAACGGGGGCGAATGTCATAAATCGGTGCGGCGTCGGAGCGGCGCAGCCGCCGAGAGTTGCCCTGGCACGTGCGATTCGGCCCATCCGGCGTGGGGTAGACCCTCCGGAGGTCTGGAGCGCTCCGTCCGCGCGATCCTTGCCGGCAGGCGCCGGCGTTCTCGGCCTACCGCGCCCTTGTCCGGGCGTAGGGTACGGCGATGGCTGCCATGGCGTCCCTTTTCGTCTGCTCTCCGCGGCGGTCGTAGCGCCTGGTCGTGTCGAGGCTTGCGTGTCCCATGAGGTCGGCGACGGTGGCCACGTCCGCGCCCTGGTCGAGCACCTGAGTGGCAGACGTGCGCCGGAGCACGTGCGGGGAAAACCGCCCGATGCGCGCCTGCTCGCTGCGCAGTTCGATGCGTCGCGCTATGGCCCGGCCGGGAGCGGAGTCGCCCTTGGCCGTCCTGAGCGCGTCGAGGCGTCGAGGTCGGCGAGATCGAGACCGCCGCGCTGCCAGGCGCGGCGGAGCACTCCGCGGACGCTGGCGAGGCTGGCGTTCGCGGTCGCTGGCTTGTAGTGCCTGCCGAGTCCGTTGCGCACGGCTCCGAGGCTTTGGGCGTAGGCGCAGGGCTACGGAAAGCGCCGCCATGAGGCGGGATGCCCGGCGGGTTGGAGCGGACGGCCGGTCGGGCGGCCTCGGACTGCGCGGCGACGTAGGTCGCGGCGTGCCGGTGGTGCCTGGAGGTGAGGTCGAGGTTCGGGATCATGGGGAGAGCGTCGTTCGAGGGTGCCGTGGTTTCCGCCCTCCCCCCTCGCCGGCGCCGGCGTCCAAGGCCTCGGCCGGCCTGGAGCCCCTAGGCCCTTAGCGTACCCGGACCATCCGCGGCAGTCGCCGATCCGCGCTGGCGACCCGGCGGTCGGCCTCGGCTTCGGCCGGCCTTTCAGTCCACCGGCTCCCCCAACCACCTCTTTCTGTACTCCGAGGGGCTGCAGTCCATTTGTTGGTGGAAGCTGCGGCGAAACGTCCTCTCGCTGTGGAAGCCGACGGCTTCTGCGATCCGTCTCGCCGGAGCGCTGTTCTCCCGCAGTAGCCGACACGCATGCTCGACCCGTCGCCGTACCAGCCAGCTCGTGAAGGTGGTCCCGACGTGCTCCCGGAAGTACCGGGAGAATCCCGTAGGCGTCATCGCTGCGACCCTGGCGACCGAAGCGCCGTCCATGTCTTCGGTGAGGTGGCCATCCACGTAGCGCCGCACGCGGTCCAACCGCGCGAAGTGGTCGAAAGGGTCGACACGTGGATCCGCGCCGGCGCCGTGCTCCCTGCCTCGCCGTTCCATTTCGGTGAATGCGAAGTTGTAGGTCTCGATCGACCGGGTCGGTTGGACCCGCACGCGGCGACCCCAGCCGGGAGCCCATTCGACGAAGGTGTGAAACTCGTCGTCTCCGCCGCACGGATCGACGCCGACGGGCAAGCTGGCTGCGAAAACAGCGTCGTACCGGCGTCCCAAGCGATCCGCCGGCAGGGAGTCCGTATCGACGGAGCACACCCAGGCCGACAGGCCGGCCTCCAGCATCTCGGTCGAATGGACGTGTGTGTCCCGGCCCCACAGCGGAAACAACACCTCGAGGCCGGTGTCAGCCGTCACCAGTTCGCGCCGGTCGCGGCCCTTCGCCGAGAACAGGTCGCCGAAGGCGATACAGGTTGCCTCGCGCCCCCGTAGCTCTCCGAAGCCTCGGGCGAGCGCGGCGTTTCGCTCGGTCCTCGAGGACGACGGGGCCAGGGGCACGAACCGCAACGGCAGCCCGACCGCCTCGGCTTGGCGCTGCAGCAGCGCGTGCCGCACGCCGTGCAGGATCACGCGACCGTTTTTCTCGTTGACAAGCGCGATCAGGCCCTGAACGTCGAAGCGCGGATCATCCCGGAGCTCCTTGAGCGCCCAGGCCGAATTCTTCCCCCCCGACCAACACAACCACGTCGGCCTCGCGTTCCAGGGAAACGGCTCGTCGCGCACGGGACGGAAGACATGTTACCTCTCTCGGCGGGGCACGACCGCTCACCGCTCAGAGTAGACGCTGCTTCTACTCGCCCCGTGTGCCCTAGGGGCGGCCCAGTTCCGACCCCTCGGCGACCACCAGCGTGGACACGTCGCCAGCCGGCTCCGCCGCGCGGATTTCCACCAGCGCCCACGCGGCCAACGCCAGCAACACGCCGGCGAGCAGCGGATCGCTCCTTCCCGCTCTGGATCGGGCGAAGTACCAGAGAACGCGGGTGCTTGCGAGGATCGACAGTCTGCGACTGTCCCCCCAATGGTCCCTGCTTCCTAGACAGGTGCATCGACTGCCGGTGAGGCTGCGCGGAGGGGTCAGAGAGACCGGCGGGCGCTTTGCCATCCAACGTTGTACGCCCTTGCGTAGAATCGGTGTGATGATGAGGGAGAACGGTGACGGACTGTGGCGGCCGAGCAACCAAGTCTCCTGAGCCGGCCCGCTCCCCGTACTCGCACGGCGGCCAGCAAGCCGACTAGCGCTGTCACGGGAACGACAGCGACCACTCTTCTAGACCATCTGGAACTGGAACGGTTGGCGCTATCAAGTCGAATCGCCGTTGACCCGGAGCGCCGCGCGGGTCTCGGTCAGTTCCTCACGCCCGCCAAGGTCGCCCGTTTCATGGCCGGCATGATGCGAGTCTCCGCGCAACCGCCGGAACTCCGTCTTCTGGACGCTGGCAGCGGGAGCGGCATGCTAACGGCCGCCGTGGTCGAAGCGTTCTGCACCCGGCCGAAGTCGATGCGGCCAAGAGCTTTGAACGCGACGGTCTGGGAGATTGATGAGCGGCTCGGTTCGGACCTCGCCCGAACTCTCGGACACTGCCGTGGAGTTTGTGAGGCTGCCGGAATCCGGTTCACAGGAACTCTGCGTCAAGAGAACTTCGTCCTCTCAGCGGCCCGTCTGGTCAACGACGACGGGGAGCTCTTTCGGGCCGAGGATGGCTCTCGTTTTCACGCGGCGATCCTGAACCCTCCCTACCGTAAGCTCCGAAGCGAGAGCGCTGAACGCAGTGCCTTGAGGTCGGCTGGCATCGAGACCAGCAATCTGTACTCCGCTTTCGTCTGGCTAGCTCTGGAACTGTTGGAGGACGGCGGCGAGCTTGTCGCGATAACGCCACGCAGCTTCACCAATGGGGCTTACTTTCGGCCGTTCCGCCAAGCGCTCACGACCGAACTCGCGTTCCGTCGCGTGCACGTCTATGGTGCCCGAGATGCGGCGTTCGCTAGCGACGATGTCCTCCAAGAGAACGTCATCTTTTACGGTATCCGGCGGGGCAGAAGCGGGACAGTCAACGTCACCGCTTCGGACAGTCCCGCCGACGCAGGTCTCGTGGAGCGCACCATCGACCAGACTGAGCTAGTCCTCCCAGACGATCCGGCGTGTGTGTTGCACATCGTACCGGATGAGATAGACGCCCAGATTTCCGAGCAGATGCGAGCGCTGCCCCACACGCTTGGAGGTCACGGAGTTGGTGTCTCAACCGGCCGTGTAGTCGGATTTCGAGCAAGGGACCGTCTGCGCGCCCAAGCTGGCCCTGGCGACGCCCCGTTGATCATGTCGCAGCACTTCGAGCAGGGGTTCGTGGCATGGCCGAAGCCGGGAAGCTCGAAGCCGAACGCCTTGGAGACGTCTGGCCCCAACGACGACCTCCTGTTGCCAGCGGGCTGGTACGTCTTGGTCCGCCGCTTCAGCACCAAGGAAGAGAAGCGCCGCGTAGTGGCCGCGCTCTACGATCCCAGACGTGTGGATGCGAGAGCGGTAGCCTTCGACAACAAGCTGAACGTCCTGCACGGCGGCAACGTCGGCCTGTCGGAAGACTTGGCTAAGGGGCTCGCGGTCTTCCTGAACAGTACGGCGGTCGATACGTACTTCCGGCAGTTCAGCGGTCACACCCAGGTGAACGCCGGGGATCTGCGATCGTTGCGTTTCCCGACGGCACGCGAGCTTGAGCGCCTCGGTGACCATGTCGGCCTCTCAATGCCGACTCAGGATGATATCGACCGACTTGTTCGGGAGGAGATACACGCCATGAACGGAGCCGACAATCCGGTCGCTGTGAAGCGACGGGTGCGGGACGCAGAAGATGTCTTGAAAGCGATGAAGGCGCCGAGGCAGCAGTGCAACGAGCGGTCCGCTCTCACACTCCTTGGGCTACTCGACCTGGTGCCGCAGGCTCCCTGGTCCGATGCCAAGGCGCCACTCCGAGGTGTCACGCGACTCATGGACTGGATGGCCGAAAACTACGGGAAGCGGTACGCCCCAAACACACGTGAGACGATCCGCCGCTTCACGCTTCACCAGTTCATCGAGATGGGAATAGTCGTCCTCAACCCGGATGATCCGGGGCGTCCACCGAACAGCCCGAAGAACGTCTACCAGGTTACAACCTCAGCGCTCGAACTACTGCGGCGGTTCGAGACAGATACCTGGGACCGTAATCTCGCCGCGTATCTGGCGAGCGAAGGGGTCAATCGGCTTCGCGAGAGTCCACGACGGACGGAGTTCATCCCGGTCAGTTTCCCAGGCGGTCGGGCGCTCAGACTCACTGCCGGCGGGCAGAACGTTCTCGTCAAGGAGATTGTCGAGCAGTTCGCGCCGCGATTCGCGCCGGGTGGTTACGTGGTCTACGTCGGGGATACCGCCGAGAAGCACCTGGTCTACGATGTTGAGTATCTGCGCGGCCTGGGTGTCGTGATCGACCCCCACGGCAAGATGCCAGACGCGGTAATCCACCACGTGGACAGTAACTGGTTGCTCCTCATCGAGGCCGTCGCTTCACACGGCCCCGTGAACCTCCTGCGCCACAACCAGCTCAAGGATCTCTTCGCCGGTTCGACGGCTGGGCTGGTCTTCGTCACGGCGTTCCTCGACCGAGCCGCGATGCGGGAGTTCTTGCCCGAGATCGCTTGGGAAACCGAAGTCTGGGTTGCCGATGCACCCGATCACCTCATTCACTTTGACGGCGAGTGCTTTCTCGGGCCGTACGTGAGCAGCTAGGTAGAACAACACGACCCTTTCGGACCGAAGGGAGGAGCACCTTCTAGATCGCCGACTCCGGTCCAAACCTAGCCTCGGTGGTTCAGTTTCGGAGTGCGGCCCCAACTCGATCCCCCGCCGGGACACCTCTTCGGAAGGAGTGGACATGAAGGATATCGTCGAGTCACAGACCAAGGATGAGTACGAGAAGGGAAACGTACCACCGACACGCTACATTGTGACCGAAGCATCGGTTTGGTTGCAGACTCCACAGGGTTTGCGCCGGCATCCAGCGGGCACGATGTTCGCTGCGCTGAGCTTCGTGCCAGTGAATGAAGAACGTGCGCTACCGCCAGGGAAGAAACTGGGCCAACTCGTGTCCACCGAAGAGACTCCGCTCCACAGCACCGTTTCGGTCGCTTGGGCCGAGAGCAAGAACAAAGCTCTCTTGTGGGAATCGGAACCCTCTCTGCGAAAGAAGATCGCCAAGGCCGAGGCCCGCGTCACTATGTTGCGGGCGATCGCAGTCGGAGCGGCGGCGGGAACCTCAGTGGCAATTCTAGAGGGAGCCCTTCCCATTCTCGCAGGTTGGATCAACCACTGGAGCGGGATCATCATGGGGCTCGTGGTCGGAGTCGTTCACGCAAATCCCTAGGTCAGCGGCCAACCGAACCCGGTAGGGCGCCCCCTCCCCCCTGAATGCCGGGAAACACCAGACTTCGGTCTGGCTCCGCAGTCCATCGACCCGCCACGGCCCCCTCAGCGCTTTTTCTCGGGCGCTGAAGGGCTGGATCTTCCCACATGCCCAGAACCCGAAGGCTAGTGGTGAAAGCAAGGGACAAGCGACCACCGGGTTTGCCGCTTTTCGTGCGGCACGGGGATCCCCTTCCCGTTGTACCGTTTGTTGGGGGGGCCTCCCGGCAGGGTTGATCCCTGCGGGAAGGCGCGGCGGCGGACGGAATCGCCGAAACCGCGGAACTGCCAGACTGCGTCGCCCGACTGCTTGACGGGTCAAGTGTTCATGCGGTTCTAGCTCGCGGCGTGGTCTACCTGTCAGTCGTGGCAGCGATCCAGGGCCGCTGGCTGCGCCTCATCCAGAGTGGCACCGTGCTGCGCTCGAAAAGGCGCAGCCACATGATTCGGCGACCTGTCCAGGACACTGAGTGTAGGATCGTCGCGCTCTGAGGCAGCCGTGCCTTGGCGGAACCACATAGTCGACGTGGCAATCGTCATTCCCGTATGCAAACGGCTCACATCCCCTTTCTGAACCTGCTCAACGGCACGGTCCAGTACATCGTACCTCGCTGGCAGCGCCGCTATCGCTGGGGGCAAGCCGACATTCAACGTTTGGTCGCGGACCTGCTCGCCGTCGCGGCGACGGACTCCCAGACGGCGCACTACGGTGGCGCCCTGCTCACGTTCCCCGAACCTGGACCTGAAGGTGTGGTGAAGAGGGTTCGCGTGGTCGACGGCCAGCAGCGCCTCACCACGGTCAGCATCCTCCTCGCATGCATCGCAGAGCGGCTCGGACCTGATGGCGAGTGCGGCGACTGGACCGCCCAGATCATTCGCGACGACCGGCTCACGAATCCCGGCAAGAGCGAGGACAAGTTCCGCAAATTGCGGCTTCAACAGGGCGATGATGAAGAGTATCGCCGGGGCCTACTAGACGGTAAGCCGAACGGGAGTGGAGCGGTCACGCAGGCTTGGAAGATCGTCCGTCGGCTGGTCGCCAGGAGCGACGTCGCCCAGCTTCTCGAAGGCCTCGGACGCTTCCGTGTGGTGAGCATTTCACTCGACCCCCATGAGGATCCACAGCAGATCTTCGAGAGCATCAACGCAACCGGGCGGCCGTTGGCCGAGAGCGAGAAAGTCAAGAACTGGTTGCTCATGGGTCAGCCCGAAGAAAACGTGCAGCGGGACCTCCACGACAATTGCTGGCTGCCGATCGAACGACTCCTCGGCGCCAGCCATACCACCGAACCGATCGACCTGTTCCTGCGCGATGTCCTCCGCTGGCGCACCGGAGAGCTACGAGGCAAGGACCAAGCCTACGAGGGCCTTCGGCGGTGGGCGCTTCGGAAGAAGGCGATCAGCCTTGTTGACCGAGCGGCCATTTGTCGCGAGCTCGCTCGCCTGGCCCGGCTCTACGGGATCCTGACCGGCTCGGCCGGACCTCACCGCGATCTACGCGTGGAGTTGGAACTCCGTCATCTGAGAGCTCTGGGCATTCACGTTCATCGACCCTTGAGTCTCCGGCTTCTCGACGACGCTTCGAAGGACAGTTCGGCGCCGTCGCATCTAGAACTAGCGAAGTCCCTGAGAGCCATTGGAACGTGGCTCACGCGAATGTGGCTGGCGGAGCGTCCCATGGCCGGAATCAACAAAGCAGCGGCCGAACTCGCGAACCTCAAGGCGCCGGGACCAGATGAAGACTACGTCGAGTACTGGATGAGCCAGATTCGACGGCGCCAGAACACGCGGGTCGGCGTACCCAACGACGAAGACGTCACTCGCGGAGTGCGCACGCGCAAGGCCCACGGGGGAAGCGCAACGCAGTCCTCGACCGCGATTCTCTGCGCGCTGATGGAGGCCGAGCACGGAGAGGAGTCGCCTGCTCGGAACCACCTAACGCTCGAGCACGTAATGCCGCAGAAACTAACCACAGCTTGGGAAGAGGCCTTGGGAGATGACGCGGCCGAGACACACGAACGCTGGCTTCACCGCCTCGGGAATCTGACCCTGAGCGGCGATGTCACCAACGCCAAGCTTGGGACGGGCACGTTCGAGGAGAAGCGTTCGACCTACAAGAACAGCCCAGTTGGGCTGACCCGCGAGATCGCCGAAGAGGACCAGTGGGACCGGGAAGCGCTCGAACGGCGTGCCGGTGGGCTCGCCGAACGTGTGTTGAGGCTCTGGCCATGGCGAGGGCGCACCGAGGCCGAGACGGAGACATCAGACAGGTCGGGACCACTTGAGTGGCGGATCGAGGGCGGCCCGTGGCGCGCCGAAGGGAGCGCAAGCCAGATGGTCCTCAACGTGGCAGCGGCCCTTCTGGATCGCGACCCGGAGAATGCGGAGAGACTATCAGGCAACGCACTCAGCACGAATCTGCAGTCGGCCCTACGTTATCCGGCCGGATCGAAGGCCGGCAGCCTGACGATGCGGGGAGTCCCCGGTCACGACGCCTGGGTCCTCTACCCCTACGACCGGCACCATCTCGCAAGCGCGAAGCGATGCCGCGGCATGGGCCAACACTGCGGCGTGAACGTCGAAGTGAGGGGCGTAGAGGAGTTTCATCGGCGACAGGCGTTCTACCGTTTCCTGCGGCAGCGGACAGGTGGTTTGCCGGGGCAAACGGATTCCTGGCGCGGGGAGAATCAGTGGACCAAGCCCTTGAGTCCTCAAGGTGATCGGGTTGGCCTCGCAGTTGTCGACGATGCGCTCTACCTCTACATTCGGAAACCTTGGGGCCAAGGGACATCGGCTGAACTCGCTACACGGCTTCTTCGCTACTCACGGAAGATCCGGTTAGAAATGGGAGACCAGAGGATCGAGGGAGAGCCGCACGCCGCGAGTCTTGAGGGCCGAACAGTTCGGCTTAAGAGACCGTGGACGTACCAGGACGACGAGGAGTGGCCCGATGCCGCGGCCTGGATCAAGGAACAGTACGAGCGCTTGCGCTTCATCCTCGAAGAGCCGACCGACGAAGAAGGAGCCGAGTTCTAGCGCCACCTCTTTGGCCGCTTTACTCGCCCTTGCGCGCCGCAGGAGAGCGCCCCACAGGGCTTCCGGTACGTCGCTGCACGCATAGCACTGCTCGACTTGGCTGCCGACCGCGTGGGCCAGGGCCTGTTCCGCCAGCTCCCGGTCGATACCCTCGTGGGAGCATCAGGAGCGGAACGAACTGCGGAGACCGTGCGGGCTGCAATCGATCTTGAGGTCGTTCAGCAACCGGCCGAACACCGCCGCCCCGACCATCGTGCCCCGAATCTCTGGGAAGACCAGATGTCGTCACACTGGATCGTGCAGCGGCCCCAGGAACCTGCGCACGTGAGCCACCATGGCGAAGGCCTCGGCCGCCTTCTCGGTAAGCGATTGCCGGGTCTTGCCCGGCCGCAACCGCTCGGGGTCCGAAAACGCCCACTTGAGCAGATCCCGCGTCGCCGCGTCGGCGAGGTCGCCCAAGTCGAACTCATAGGTCCTGCTGACGCTGTTCGTCCAGTTGGTGCGGATGCGGAACCGCTGCATGTCGGAGACGATCAGCAGCGGTGGATTCTCCAGAGCCAGCGTTGTACAGCCGCAGCTGTCCATACGCGGCGTCGAGGTCAGCCCGTTTGCCCTTGTACTCCCAGGCGAAGTGATGGCGCTTCCAGACATCGGCCCAGCCGTCGCCGCCGGTGTCCTTGCGGGCGCCGCGCTCGAAGCAGTAGGCCTCGCCGGACGGGTCCGCCTCGGCCGGCGTCGGTTCGCCGAGCAGCCGGCACAGGTCGATGAAGTGCTCCTGCGAAGCGGAGCGCTCCTTCAGCGTCGACGCTCGCCACTTGGCGATGAACTCCTGCGGCGTCAATCGGGGCATTCAGCGTAGTGAATCAGAAGCTGTCGGACCACGCTACCCAGTCTTCGCTAAGGGCGGGTCCTCACGTCGGACTGATCCCTGCGGGGAAGGCCGCACTCCTGTTCTGCACAAGCTGGATCAGGTTTGGCGTAGCCGGCGTGACCAACGGCCAAGCTCCAGCTAGCGATGGGTCCGGGGCGGTCGCGATTGGCCGAGAACGAGCGATAGCGCCTCGCGCGCGGTGGCGATCGGTACATCCTCGACGGACTTCAGCGCGAGCATGTCGGTCTTGTCCCCGGACACGAGAACGTCGGCCTCGCCGATGACCGCCATCGCGAGAATGGGATCGTCCTTGGGGTCGGGAGACCGTCTCGCTACCGGAACGTCTTGGAGAACGCTTGCGTTCAGATGCAGAGCGGGGAGCATCCGGTCGGCTTCGGCGGGATCGACGTACCTGCGCAGGCGTGGGCGACCGAGGACCGCTCGAAGCTCGTCTATCTGCGCCTGCGAGGTGACAAGCTCAACGTCGCCACGAAGCCACGCCCTGTACAACTGATGCGGCGGTGTGTCCTTGGTGATGAGCGCGCTGACGAGAATGTTCGTGTCAAGGACGACTCGCACGCTCGGCGGCAACCTCGTCGTCAATCAGGTTCATGATCTCCTGCTGGTCCGCCGTTCGCAGGCGTTCCTTGACGCGACCGATGGCGAGGACCGACGCCAGAAGCGTGAGCACGGCCGAACCGACGTTCTCGGCCGGTTGCGGCTCGGTCGGGTTGAGCTCCGCGATGCGGTTGGTCTCCAGGTTGGCGAGGTCGCGAGCTTGGTCCTCGCTCATGCGCAGTTCGACCGTGACGTTGGAGTCGGCCTGCCGGCCGAGGTGAACTACCCAGTGCGTCGCGGACAACTGTGAGACCGTGGCCACCCGAGCGATCCTAGCAAGCCCCGGCGGAAGTCGCACTCCGTTCGCGCTCAGGGAACGGCAGCTTCCGTTTCCCTACGTCCTGCAGGCGGAGTGGTCGGTTGCATCTATCCGCGCAACCACGTTGCGCACTACTGCGGCGTACTTCGCTTCTTCTACCTGTGGTTCCGCTCCGAGTCGCAAGACCCCCCCGTGCGGCGGAGGCCACCCTCTCTCGCCCGCCCCGGAGTGCTTTCTCGCCGTACCGGTCGCTTCCAGTTGATCGGCGGTGCGTTCGATCCGCCGGGTTCCTTCAGTCGTCTCGGTCAGCATGCCGTCGGCTCAGGTATGAGCGGCCCAAGCGAGTGATCCGCTGGCCGGGGTAGACGGTCCAGTAACCTCCTTGAGTCGTGTGGAGTTCCCCTTCCACGAGGCCCCGTTCCAGCATCGACCTTACGTGGTCCAGCACCACGGAGTCCGCCGTGTTTTCGAGGCTTGGATGCACAAGCGGTTCGTCCGCCATGATGACCTGCTTGAGCAAGCGGCAGACCGGATCGTTGGCGTTTCTCATGGCTCGCCCTCGACGCTAGCCGCCGTCGATCCGATGTATCAACGGCTCCAGCGTCTCCACGCACGACGCGGCCATGGCGGTTCCTCCGGTCTCCGAGCCTTCCCGTAGGGATCATCCTGGACGTGAGCGACCCTCCCGTCGGCCTTGAATAGGCCGTGAAAAAGGGAGACCCTTGCGCGCCGCACGGGGCGACGAAAAGGGGGGCGCTCACGTCCCAACCCGATTTCCTAGTACGACCCAATCGCAACGTCCGGGAGGGCGCATTCCCGGAATGGAGCCCGAGAAACGTCTTGCGTTTCAAGGACATTCGGGAGGTGTCCTCAAGAGAGGACAACCACACGCGCATACCCGGGAGAGCCAAACGAGGGGGGTGTTGTCCGCGTTTGGTTCTGGCACGACCCGATGGTTGACCCGGAGTCGCGCGAGACCTAGGGGTCCGAGGTGCTGGGCGTGATGCGTCGAGTAGCCGCCGATCGCCGCCCCGGACGTGCCGCCGATGTCCTCCAGATCGGCCCGCTGCCGGAGGGCCAGCAGGATGCGGCGAGCGGCATGGAAGCCGCCCCAGGGCTCGAGGACGGCGGGGTCCGCCGAGTGGATGGCCACTCTGACGGCGGCCAGGGACGGTCGCCCGACCTCATGGGGCAGGCGAGCCTCGACACGACCTGGTGCTACGACCGCCGCGGAGAGCA